>NZ_JAVJNX010000008.1:0-672488 GCF_040217065.1 Nisaea sp. | reverse complement strand
ATCCAATCCTATGCACAAGAGCTTCTGTGTTAACTTTAGCTCAGGATGCTCAGGATCAATCATCATGATCGAAAACCGGCAAACCACTCATGGCCGCCGCCTGCGCATCCCTTTCCTATATCCACAATGTCAAAGAACTTCTTCCCCGAAAGGAAGAGACAACGAAACCCTGTTCCGCCTTACCGGCGGCCCCGGATATTCCCCGTCTTTGGAAACCGCGAAGACGATCAACGTTTCGCGAAACCCGAATATAGGCGAGGCCGCTGCTGGATGCAAGCCCTCTTTCGAGAGACGTGCGAGCGCTGCGGCGCCGCGAAGTGGGCCGGTGTATAGGACCTCGGGCCGGGGCCTGTCAACAGCGAAAAAGCCTGACAGCCTCCGAAATTGATGGCACTATATATAGCATAAAAGCGGCGCAAAAAAACATTCCGTAGGGTATTTCGGGGTAAAAAGCGCCGCGAGCTCTGGTTTCTGAAATGGATCAAATCGAGATGCAGAAAGAGCGTCACGGCACAAAAATATTTTCTGCCCGTCCGCTGGCCGTGCTGGTCGCCCTGTCGGTGCTGTCACTCGGTGCCTGTGTGCCCCCAAACTTTCCGTCTTTCGGGCAGTCTGCCTCGACCGGGGCGCCATCGGAGAAGGATGCCGGCCAGGCCGGCGCGCAGACTCAGGACCGCAGCGAAGGCCCGCAATTCGCGGAATTCAGGGATATCCCGATCCCGGCCAATTCGGAAATCGATTTCGACAACCTGCTGGTTCTGGGCGCCGAGGACGGCTGGATCGGCCGGCTGGCCATGACGTCCGGCTACTCGATGCCGGACATGTACGCCTTCTACGAACGGGAAATGCCCCGCTTCGGCTGGGTCAAGATCACCAGTGTCCGCGCCGCGATCAGCACCATGACCTATTCCCGCGGTGAGCGGATCGCCACCGTGACCCTGCAGAGCCGCACCACCGGGGGCACGCATATCGACTTCACCGTCGCACCGGCAAATCCGCTGGCGAACAAGAGCGCCCTGCCCGCGCCCCTTGCGCCCGCGCCTGCCGCCGGGACCGTGGTCAAGAGCTAGAGAGCGTGCGGCCGCCATAACGGCCGCACAAGACTACAGGATTCCGAGTCGCCGCAGCTCCGCCTGCATCTCGTCCGGCATATCGGCATCGATATCGCCGCCGGCCGCGTACAGATCCTGCGGCGCTTTGTCTTCTTCCAGATAACGCCAGCCCTGGAACGCCCGCTGCGGGCGCGGCACGACCCTGACCACAGCCGGATCGAGGACGATACCGCAGCGCGGCCGCCCTTCCCCGGTTTCGACCTCGTCGAGGCGTACGATACGCTGACGGGCCGAGACCTGCCCCTTGATCACCCAGTAAAGCGAGCCGCCGGACAGGATTTCCTCGGCCCGGCGCGGGAAGGACCGCGTGCGATGGATGCTTGTCGGCTCGACGCCTTCGGCCGCAGCGCGCCGGGCCTGGTCCGCCCGGTACTGCTCAAGCTGCTCCACCGTGTCGATCCCGACGCAGAGTTTGATCAGGTTAAGCGGCATGAAATTCTTCCGTGGCAGGTCTCGTCATCGCAGATCACCCCTGTCTACCCGAACATGCCGAGCATCCACCACCAGAGAAAGTCCAGCGGCAATATGACCCCGAGGGAGAGAACGGCCAGAAAGAAGCAGACGCGTGCGCCTTCCCGGATCGGCACATCGCCAAGCTGCATGCCGATGATGAAGGGCGGCACCTGGTAGGGCAGGATCACGGTCGAGAACCCGACCACGATCAGGTTGAGCACGAGAAAAACGGGAAAGCCGC
Source organism: Nisaea sp. (assembly GCF_040217065.1). Taxonomy (GTDB): domain Bacteria; phylum Pseudomonadota; class Alphaproteobacteria; order Thalassobaculales; family Thalassobaculaceae; genus Nisaea. The sequence continues at coordinate 670,682 of NZ_JAVJNX010000008.1, read as the reverse complement.
TGGCGTCGGCCACCTGGCCCGCGAGCGGCGCCAGAACCGCCGGGACGGCCGGCATGGTCGACACCATGCCCATCAGGGTTCCGATCCCGGCAATGATGGCGAAATTCTGCGCCGCCTGACCGGGCGCCAGGCCGGCTGATGCGATCAGCTGCTCGCCGATCCAGCTGCCCAGCCCGGAGCGCGATACCAGGGCCCCTACCGCAAGGATCCCGGCGATATAGATCAGTGGATTGAGGGAAATCTTCTGCCGGTAGACCTCGGCGGAGACAAGCCCGACACCGGGCAACAGGCAAAGCACGCCGACCCCGAGCGAGACCCAGGCGGCAGAGACGCCGTGCACCGCATCCGTCGCCCAGAAGACCAGCGCGGCGGCGAGATAGAGGGTCATCTTCCGTTCGGCCGGGCTCATCCCCGACCAGTTGCCCCGCGTGTCCTCCTGCTCAGTCGCATCCGCATGGCCGGGCTCGCGGAACATCCAGGTCAGGAGCATCGCAATCACCACCGCTTTGACGGCGCCAAGCACCGGAAAATGGAGCAAAAGGTAGTCGAAATACCGGATATGCAGGCCATGAGCGGTTTCCGCCGCGCCGACCAGCACATTGTTCGGCACGTTCGCGGGAAGCACCCCGACGGAACAGAGATAGGAGGTCAGAATCATCGCCAGCACCATGCCGTTCCGCCCCTTGCTGCCGGCCGGATAGCCGAGCCGGTCGGCCAGCGCGGTCATGATCGGCATCAGCAGGACGATTCGCGACAGGGTCGACGGCATCAGGAAGATCAGCACCACGGAAACGATGACAATGCCGGAAATAACCGCGCCGTAGCCGCCGGAGATGCGGGCCGTGATGGCCCGGGCCAGACGCTTGCCGAGGCCGGTGACATCGACCGCTGCACCAATGATCAGGCCGCCAAGCACCAGCCAGAAGGCACCAGAGGCGAAACCGGAAAACACGGTTTCCGGCGAGGCGACGGAGAACACCATGGCGAGAAAGAACAGCAGCATTGCCACCAGATGCTCGGCAACGGCGCCGGTCGCCCAGAGCCCGATACAGAGCACGACGAGGGCACCGGCGGGGGCGGCTCCTTCCGGCATGGCCGCGGGCGGCAGGAAGGCAAGCCAGCCTGAAAGAGCGAAAACCGGGAGCAGGATCAGATGGCGGGGCTGCAAATGCGACATCGATACGACAATTCCAACAAGGCCGGGCGGGACCGACAGACAGACGCGAGACCGTGGAGCCGGTCCCGCACCGGCAGATCAGTCAGTGGCGGTCTTCTCGAAGTGAAGCAGATCCGCTCCCTCCTCAACCTGGTCGCCCGGACCATAGTGAAGCGCCGCGACCACACCATCCTCCGGCGCCCGGATCACATGCTCCATCTTCATGGCTTCCAGCACCATCAGCGGATCGCCCTTGGCGACTTCCGTCCCTTCGGCGATGTGAACCGCAATGAGTTTGCCGGGCATCGGCGCCACCAGATGCCCTGAATCTTCTCCGGCCTCGGCCCCGGAAGCCAGTGCCGTTTTCAAAACATAGCGGTGCGCCGCACCGTCGTAAAAGACGGTCACGGCCCCGGCATCAAAGGCGGCCTCGGCGCGCACTGTAATGCCGTCGAGCCGGGCCTGCAGCCGTCCGTCGGCATGCAGCGCGACGGCGATCCGGACCTGGCCACCGCCCTGTTCGAACACATACTCGCCGGCCTCCAGGCGATAGCGCAGCAGCAGCTCGTCGATGCCCTGCAGCAGCGTCAGCCCGTGCAGCGGACTGTCATTCAGGCGCCAGCCATAGGCCGTCGCCCAGGGCGAATAGGGATCGCCGCCAAGGCGGGCCTGCCGCACCACATCAAGGCGGTCCGCTTCCAGCAGCGCCGCTGCCGCCAGCATCGGCATGGTTTCCGCGTCTCCCGCTCCCCTGGCAGCAAGATCGGCGCGATAGGTCTCGATAAAACGGGTATCGACCCCGCCGGCGATAAAAGCCGGATGTTCAACGATTCTCTTAAGATAGGGGACATTGTTCGCCAGCCCGGCGATCCGGACCTCACCGAGCGCCCGAGACATGCGGCGCAGCGCCTCCGCCCGGTCCCGCCCGTGGGCGATCAGCTTGGCGATCATCGGATCGTAATGGACACTGACCGAATCACCTTCGGCGACCCCGGTATCGACTCGCACGCCCGGCATCTCCAGCGGGAAGGCCAGCCGGTTCAAACGGCCGGTCTGCGGCAGGAACTCGCGTTCAGGGTCTTCGGCATAGATCCGCACTTCGATGGCATGGCCTGCATGGGCGATCTGCTCCTGGGACAGCGGCAACGGGCCGCCCTCGGCAACCCGGATCTGCCAGGCGACAAGATCCTCGCCGGTGATCGCCTCGGTCACCGGATGCTCCACCTGCAGGCGGGTGTTCATTTCCATGAAATAGAACGCGCCGTCTTCGTCCATGATGAATTCGACAGTCCCGGCGCCGACATAGTCGATGGCCTTTGCTGCGTCGATAGCCGCTTTCGCCATGGCGGCGCGCACCGTCTCCTCGAGTCCGGGCGCCGGCGCCTCCTCGACGACTTTCTGGTGCCGACGCTGGACCGAACAGTCCCGTTCGAAGAGATGCACCGCGTTGCCGTGCCGGTCGGCGAAGACCTGGACCTCCACATGGCGCGGGCGGGTCAGATATTTCTCGATCAGCAGACGGTCGTCCCCGAAAGCGGCCGCGGACTCGCGTTTGGCGGCGGCAATACCGTCCGCCAGATCCTCTGCCCGCTCGACCACACGCATGCCCTTGCCGCCGCCGCCGGCGCTGGCCTTCAGCAGAACCGGAAAGCCGATCCGGCTAGCCGCTTCTTCCAGGGTTTCAGGATCTTGGTCCGCGCCGTGATAGCCCGGCACCAGCGGCACCCCGGCTTTCGCCATGATGTCCTTGGCAGCCGCTTTCGAGCCCATCGCCTCGATCGCCGGAACGTCAGGGCCAATGAACAGAATCCCGGCCTCGTCGCAGGCCCGCGCGAAGGCTGCATTTTCGGACAGAAACCCGTATCCCGGATGGATCGCGTCCGCCCCCGTCGCCCGCGCCGCCTCGATCAGCCGGTCAATCCGGAGATAGGAGTCGGCGGCTGGCGCCGGGCCGATCGGGCAGGCTGTATCCGCAGCGGCGACGTGAAGGGACAGCGCGTCCGCGTCCGAATAGACCGCGACAGTACGGATTCCGAGCGACCGGGCCGTGCGGGCAATCCGGCAGGCAATCTCGCCGCGATTCGCGATCAGCAAGGTCCGTATGCTGCGCTCCTGCCTCATCAGACCATCCAGTTCGGCGTGCGTTTTTCCAGGAAAGCCGACAGCCCCTCGCGGCCTTCTCGCGTGGCCCGCTGGCCGGCAATGCGCTGGGCCGTCTCCCGCCGGGTCGTATCGTCAAGCTCGCGCCCGGCGATCTCACGCAGCAGGGTTTTCGAGGCCCGGATGGCATCAGGGCTGCCTTTCTTCAACTCCCGCAGGATGGCATTGATTTCCCCATCCAGGGCATCGGGAGTACAGACACCGTGCACCAGCCCCATGCGCAACGCCTCGGCAGCCCCAAATAGCTCCCCGGTCTGAAACCAGCGATGGGATTCGCGAATGCCGATGGCCTGAATGACATAGGGGCTGATAACCCCCGGAATGATGCCTAGCCGGACTTCCGAAAGGGCAAATTGCGCACTGTCCGCCGCCAGCGCGATATCGCAGCAGGCGCAGAGCCCGAGACCGCCCCCCATCGCCGTGCCGTTGACCTTGGCGATCGTCGTCATCGGCAGCGCATGCAGAGCGTCCATCATGTTCGAGAGCCGCATCGCATCCTCGAAATTCTCGTGCTGCGTATGCTCGGCGGCCCGTTTCATCCAGTTCAGATCGGCACCGGCGGAAAAACTCTTGCCGCTGCCGGTCAGAACCACTGCCAGCAGATCCGCCCTGCTTGCCAGAGACCGGAACAGCCCGTGCAGATCCCCGATCAGGATCTCATCGAAGGCATTGTGGATGTCCGGCCGGTTCAGGGTGACGGTGACGATGCCTTCCGCGTCCTCGACGAGCAGGCTCTCGGGCCGTTTTGGCGTGTATTCACTGTGCATCAGTTACATCCGGAAGATGCCGAATTTCGTCGGCTCGATGTCGCGGTTCAGCGACGCGGAAATGGAAAGCCCGAGAACGGTCCGTGTATCGGCGGGGTCGATGATCCCGTCGTCCCAGAGCCGGGCGCTGGCATAATAGGGATGGCCTTGGGTCTCATACTGCTCGCGGACCGGCTCCTTGAAGGCCTCTTCCTCCTCCACCGACCAGTCTTCGCCCCGCGCCTCGAGCCCGTCGCGGCGCACCTGGGCCAGTACGTTCGCCGCCTGCTCGCCGCCCATCACCGAGATCCGCGCGTTCGGCCACATATAGAGCATCCGCGGCCCGTAGGCCCGTCCGCACATGCCGTAATTCCCGGCCCCGAAGGAGCCGCCGATGATCACGGTGAATTTCGGCACCCGGGCGGAAGCGACAGCGGTGACCAGCTTGGCGCCGTCCTTGGCGATGCCGCCGGCCTCGTATTTCCGGCCGACCATGAAGCCCGTGATGTTCTGCAGGAAGACCAGCGGAATACCACGCTGGCAGCACAATTCGATGAAATGGGCGCCCTTGAGGGAGGCTTCCGAGAACAGGATGCCGTTATTGGCGATGATGCCGACCGGGTAGCCCCAGAGATGGGCAAATCCGGTGACCAGCGTCGTGCCGTATAGCGGTTTGAACTCGTCGAATTCAGAGCCGTCGACAATCCTGGAGATGATCTCCCGGACATCGTACGGCGTGCGGGTATCTTCCGGCACGACCCCATAGATCTCTTCGGCATCATGGAGCGGCTCCAACGGCTCGCGCACAGCAAGGCTCGGACGCTTTACCCGGTTGAGATTACCGACGATGCGGCGCGCCAGGCCGAGCGCATGTGCGTCGTCCCGGGCGATATGATCTGTCACACCGGAAATCCGGGAATGCACGTCGGCACCGCCCAGATCCTCGGCACTCACGACCTCGCCCGTGGCCGCCTTCACCAGCGGCGGGCCGCCGAGGAAAATGGTGCCTTGTTCCCTGACGATGATACTTTCATCCGACATGGCAGGAACATAGGCGCCACCTGCGGTACAGGACCCCATCACCACCGCGATCTGCGGAATGCCGTCGGCGGACATGTTGGCCTGGTTGTAGAAGATTCGCCCGAAATGATCCCTGTCGGGAAAGACTTCATCCTGTTCAGGCAGGAAGGCGCCGCCGGAATCCACCAGATAGATGCAGGGCAGACGGTTCTCCCAGGCGATCTCCTGTGCCCGCAGATGCTTCTTCACGGTGATCGGGAAATAGGTCCCGCCCTTTACCGTCGCATCATTGGCAATGACCATCACCTCCTGGCCCATCACCCGGCCAATGCCGGTCAGCAGACCGCCGGAGGAAATCTCCCCGCCATACATGCCGTGCGCCGCAAGCTGGGAAAACTCGAGCCAAGGTGCCCCCGGATCGAGCAGCGTCCGGACCCTGTCCCGTGGCAGCAGCTTGCCCCGGCTGACATGGCGTTCCTGACTGCGCGCACCGCCGCCTTGCTTGACGGCGACAACCTGCTCGTGCAGATCCGCAACCAGCGACCGCATGCGGTCGGCATTGCGGCGGAAAGTGTCTTCCCGGCCCGTGAGAGCGGATTTCAGAACGGTCATTAAATCTGGTCCCTACCAGCCACCGGTGCCGAGCCAGCGCTCGACATGATCGAGCCGGTCGGCGCCCCAGAACGGTTCGCCGTCGACGATGAAGAACGGCGCACCACAGACGCCGGCCTCGATTGACGCGTCGACTTCTGTTTTCAGTTTTTCCTTCACGGCGGCATCGTTCAGAGCCGAACGGAGCGCCTCCGGATCAACACCGTTGGCAGCGGCGATTTCAATCACGGCCTCGGCATTGTTGATCGGCTTCTGCTCCTGGAACGCCGCATTGAACAAGGCAAGCGCGACCTTCTGCGCCAAGGCTTCATCCTGCCCTTTCAGCCACCAGGTTGCCCGTGCCGCAGCGATGGAAAGAAACGGAAAGCTTTCCGGAAATTCGAGAGGCAGGCCCATCAGACGGGCGCAGCGCGAAAGATCCCGCCGGGAATAGGCACCCTTCAGGGGCTGGTCCATCAGCGGCGCATTGCCGTTCAGTTTGAAGACCGCGCCGAGCAGGGTCGGACGCCAGTCGACCGCGCGGCCATAGAGCTTCGCCAGGTCGTTGATCTTATGGGCCGCCAGATAGGCGAACGGCGATGAATAATCGTAGTAAAAAACGATGGGGTCTCCGCCCGTTTCGCTCTCTGTCATTGTTTCGCTCCCTTGAATCCGTGGCCGGTCACCACGGCAATTCCGCTCCGTCGAAGTTAAAGAACCGCCCGTTGTCTGCCGGGCTCAACCCGTCGATCACGGACTTGATCCCGTTGGCGCTGTCCACCGGCAGGACCGGAGCCGCCGCGCCGCCCATGTCGGTACGCACATGCCCCGGATGGAACATCACCGCGGTCAGTCCGTTCGCCGCAAACTCCAGAGAGAGGCATTTGACCGCCATGTTGAGCGCCGTTTTGGAAGACCTATAGATGTAGGAGCCGCCAGTGCATTCCGCGATCGACGCCATCTTCGAGCTGATGAAGGCCATCTGCTTGCGATCGCTGGACAGCACATTGTCCTTCATCGCCTCGGCAATGCGGATCGGACCGAAGAGATTGGTTTCCATGGCGTCGGCCCAGGCCGCGTAGTCGATCTCGGCAAGCATTCCGCGGCCACCGATGATGCCGGCATTGTTCAGCAGCACATCAATCGGACGCCCCCGGTACCGCTCTGCCATGGCAGCGATGCTGGCGGTGTCTGTCACGTCGAGCGGACAGAGATCGACCCCGTCGATCGCCGCGAGGTCGACCGCCGCGTCAGGGTTACGGCAAGCGCCAATCACGGTCCAGCCGTCCCCCGCATAGGCTCGTGCCAGTTCGAGACCAATTCCGCGATTGGCTCCGGTAATCAGGACTGTCGGCATGAAGCGTCTCCCCTAGCGTTCGTTACCTTGATGGACGATGGCTTTCGCCGTCACCTCGACCTCGACGCGCATCTGCTCTTCGGCCAGATCGCAGATCACCGTCGTGTTGGCCGGACGGGCGGCATTGCAATATTTTTTGATGATCGGCTTGATCCGGTCGAACTCTTCCCGGCTGGCGACGAAGACCCGGACGCGGAGCATGTTTTCCAGACTGCTCCGCGCCTGAAGCAGCGCCCGCTGGATGTTCTGGAAACAGAGCTCGGCCTGCTGCTCCACGCTGTCGGGAAAGCTCATGGTTTCCGGGTCGAATCCCGTTGTGCCTGAAACATAGACCATGTCACCGTCGACAACAGCGCGGGCATATCCGGCCATTTCCTCGAACGGCGAGCCTGAATAGATGCGTTTTCCGATCATCATGTCTCCCTGTCGGCACTTTCCGGCCGCCGTTTACCGTCGCTCCCCGACGGTGACGTGACAACCCTCGACATGGTCATCGACCATGCCCATGGCCTGCATGAAAGCGTAGCATGTGGTGGGGCCGACAAAACTCCAGCCACGTTTTTTCAGATCCTTCGACAGTGCCGTCGATTCCGGTGTGGTGGCCATGGTCTGCAAGGTTGCGTAATCGAGCCGCTCCGTCCCGCGATGTTCCGCCCTGAAGCTCCAGACATAGTCGGAGAGCGCGCCTTCCTTTTCGATCAGCTCAATGGCCCGCCTCGCGTTGTTGACGGTCGAGACAATCTTGCCCCGGTGCCGAACAATTCCGGCATCCTGCACACAGCGTTCGATATCCGCGTCGGTGAAGGCTGCAACCTTCTCGATCTCGAAATTGGCAAAGGCCGCCCTGAAATTCTCGCGCTTGCGCAGGATGGTCAGCCAGGAAAGACCGGACTGGAAACCCTCAAGGCAGATCTTCTCGAACAGCGTGCGGTCGTCCCGCGCCCGCTGACCCCACTCGGTGTCGTGATAATGGCGGTAGAGATCGTCTCCGGCACACCACCAGCAGCGCGGCTTGCCGTCAGCCTCATGGATCAGGCCGTTTTCATGGTCGATGGCCACATGGCCCTCCCGGTCAGGCGGTTTCCTTGAATAGCTCGCGACCGATCAGCATCCGGCGGATTTCGCTGGTACCGGCGCCGATCTCGTACAGCTTGGCGTCCCGCAACAGACGCCCTGTCGCATTGTCGTTAATATAGCCGTTGCCGCCGAGGCACTGGATCGCCTCAAGCGTCATCCATGTCGCCTTCTCCGCAGCATAGAGGATCGCGCCTGCGGCGTCCTTGCGCGTGACCTCGCCCCGGTCACAGGCCTTGGCCACTGTATAGACGTAGGCCTTGGCCGAATTCATCGTCACATACATGTCCGCGATCTTGCCCTGCATGAGCTGGAACTCGCCGATCGCCTTGCCGAACTGTTTACGCTCATGGATGTAGGGCACGACGATATCCATGCAGGCCTGCATGATGCCGAGCGATCCGGCGGCCAGCACCGCGCGCTCGTAATCGAGCCCGCTCATCAGCACCCGGGCCCCGCCATTCAGCTGGCCGAGAACGTTTTCCTCCGGGATCTCGCAATTCTCGAACACCAACTCGCAGGTGTTCGAGCCCCGCATGCCGAGCTTGTCCAGCTTCTGCGCCGTCGAGAATCCCTTGAAACCCTTCTCGACCAGAAAGGCGGTGATGCCATGCTGATGCGCCTCGGGATCGGTCTTGGCATAAACCACCAACGTGTCCGCGTCCGGACCGTTGGTGATCCACATCTTGGTGCCGTTCAGGACGTAGAGGTCACCCTTCTTCTCCGCCCGCAGTTTCATGGAAACCACGTCGGAGCCCGCTCCGGGCTCGCTCATCGCCAGCGCACCGACATTCTCGCCGGAGATCAGCTTCGGCAGATATTTCTGCCGCTGTTCCTCGGTGCCGTTCAGCCGGATCTGGTTCACGCAGAGATTTGAGTGGGCGCCATAGCTGAGGCCGACAGATGCGGAGGCGCGGCTGATCTCTTCCATGGCAACAGAATGTTCGAGATATCCCATTCCGGCGCCGCCGTACTTCTCGTCCACCGTCACGCCAAGCACGCCAAGCGCGCCGAGCTTCGGCCAAAGATCCATCGGGAACTCGTTCGACCGGTCAATCTCCGCCGCGCGCGGTGCGATCTCGTCGGCGGAAAAAGAGCGAACGGCGTCGCGCAGCATGTCCGCGGTCTCGCCCAGATCGTAGTTCAGCGACGGGATATCATTCGGGATCATTGTTATTTCCTCCGCTTCGCATTTTCACGCCGTCAGGTGCCGTTCCGGCCGTCTTCGCGGCCGTGCATCAGCATCATTGTGGCAAGGGCGGTTGCAGCCAGTTTTTCGACGCCGTCCTTCACCGCATAGACATCGGCCCGGCAGACCACCAGAGAGCGGCCGGGGCGGATCACCTCGGCCCGGGCAACCAGCCGCTCCCCGTCTCCGGGCGAGACGATGTTCATCTTGTATTCGACGGTCAGGATGCTGGCATCCGCCGGCGCCAGGGTAAAGGCGGCATAGCCGCAGGCATTGTCCGCCAGCGTGCCGATGATGCCGCCATGGAAGAAGCCATGCTGCTGGGTCAGTTCCTCCCGGTAGGGAAGATCGATCTCGCAGCGCCCCGGCGCGACCTCCGCGATCACGGCGCCGATATGCGCCATGAAAGCCTGCCGCGCGAAACTCTCGCGCACGCGCACGGCGAAATCGGGGTTCGGAGTCTGGATTACGGACATTGGACTCTCATTGACGTTCACGTCAATCATTCCCGTCTTTGGCAAGATCCGTCAACGACTCAATGCAACTCGCCTCGACAGCATCGAGCTCGTCCAGGATCATGGTCATCTCGCGAACCTGCTCCTGCAGCTTGGCCCGCCGCGCCCGAAGCTTGCCGAGAAGCAGCAGGATCTGCCGCTCCTCGCCCCGCTCGGCGTCATAAAGGTCAATGATTTCGCGGATTTCTTCAAGCGCAAGGCCAAGCCTGCGGCCGCGCGCGATCAAGCCGACACGCACCCTGTCCCGCTGGCTAAAAATTCGTGTCCGGCCGCGCCGGGCCGGGCAGATCAGGCCCAGAGCCTCATAATGCCGGATCGCCCGTGTTGTCAGATCGTATTCGCGGGCGAGATCCGCCGTGGTGATTTCCTTCAGCATCGGAAAAGAAAATCACCAATTGACGCTGACGTCAATTGGACCTGGCTAAATCAGGAACAGCGCGGCAAGCCCGAGGAAGGTGAAGAAGCCGACCACATCCGTCACCGTGGTGAGGAACACCGTGGAGGCAATCGCCGGGTCGATCTTGAGCCGTTCCAGCGTGATCGGGATCAGGGTTCCGGACAAGCCGGCCACAAAAAGATTGATCATCATCGCCGAGGCCATGACGGCGGCGATCTGCGGATCCCCAAACCACGCCCAGCATGCTCCGGCCGCGATCAGCGCGAACATAACACCGTTCAGAGAGCCAACAGTCATCTCCTTGATGACAAACTTGAACGCATTGGTCGAACTCAGTTCGCGCATGGACAGCGCGCGCACCGCGACTGTCAGGGTCTGGGTGCCGGCATTGCCGCCCATGGAGGCAACGATCGGCATCAGCACGGCAAGCGCGACGATCTTCTCGATCGTGGTCTCGAAGGCGCCGATGACGCCCGACGCGACAATCGCCGTCACCAGATTGACGGCCAGCCAGGAAAACCGGCTCCGCGTCGTGTTGAACAGGCTGCCGTGCAGATCGTCATTCGCGACACCGCCGAGACGCAGGATGTCCTCCTCTGCCTCCTCGTGCATGACGTCGACGACGTCATCCACAGTAATCATGCCGATCAGCTTGTCCTCTGTGTCGACGACCGGCGCGGACACGAGGCCGTACTGGCGGAACAGCATGGCGACATCTTCCTGATCCATCACTGCAGGCACCGTATGAAAGTCGGTCCGCATGATTTCAGCCACCCGGACCGGCCGCTTGCTGCGCAGCATGTTGCTCAGCGACAATTTGCCCAACGGCCGGCGATCAGGGTCGGCGACAAAAATATCGTAGAAATTGTTCGGCAGATCGATTGTGGTGCGCAGGTAGTCGATCGTCTGGCCAACGGTCCAGTGCTCCGGCACCGTCACCATCTCGCGCTGCATCAGCCGGCCGGCGCTGGCCTCGTCGAAATTCAGGCCCTCCTCGACCATCGCCCGTTCGCGTTCCGGCATGGAATCGAGCAGACGGGCCTGGTCCTCGTCGTCCAGCTCACCCAGAATCTCGACGGCATCGTCGGATTCAAGGGTTTCCATCGCGTTCCGGAGAACGTCCTCATCGAGCAGCGGAAGAATTTCCTCGCGCACATTATCGTCGAGATAGGTCAGGGTTTCCGGATCGAAGTAACGCCCCAGAACAGTGACCAGGATCTCCCGGTTTTGCCCGGAATAGCGCTCGATCAGATCCGCATGGTCGGCGGCGTGCAGCGGGCGCACCAGACGATAAAGCTGGCGCGGGTTGTCGGCGGACAGGGCCTGCGCCACTTCCCTTTCAAGTTCTGGCGTGAGGCCATAGAGCTTCGAGGCGGCGACGCTGTCATATACAGCGAGCTCTTCTTCCAGCGACCGGATGCGCCTTTTCAGCTTCTTCTTTTTCCGCTTCGCCCGGGCCTTGCGCTCGTTGACTGTCGCGTCACCAGCGGATTGCGACGCAGCGTCGAAGGGGACCGACGGCTCTTGAAGCGGATCGTTGGGACCTTCGACAGTCAATGGCTCACCCCTTTTTCGCGCGGATACGGTGGTGTTCCTGGGCATCGACAACAGCCACGGCCGCCATATTGGTGATTCCGCGCACGGTGACCGACGAGGTCAGGATGTGCATGGGATAGGCCGTGCCGAGCAGAATCGGGCCCACCGATAGGCCGCGACCGAGAGTCTTCAGAAGATTGAAGGAGATATTGGCCGAATCGATCCCCGGCATGACCAGAAGGTTCGCGGCCCCGGTGAGGCCGGCTCCGGGAAACACCCGTTCCCGGATTGTTTCGCTGAGGGCCGCGTCCGCATGCATTTCGCCTTCGATCTCGACATCCGGATAGGCCTTTTTCAGCGCCGCCACAGATTCCCGCATGCGCACGGCGGATTCCAGATTCGAGGATCCAAAGTTCGAATGCGACAGCAGGGCCACTTTGGGCTCAATGCCGAAACTACGAACCTCTGTCGTCGCCAGCCCGACCATCTCGACCAGATCGGATGCGCTCGGGGTGGGGTTGACGTGGGTGTCGAGAATGAAAATCGGACCCTGCGGCATGATCAGCAGGCTCAAAGCCGTGCAGCGATGAACACCCGGGCGCGGGCCGATGATGTCGATCACTTCGACCAGATGATCCCGCCAGCGTCCGATGGCGCCGCAGATACCCGCATCGGCCTCCCCCTGGGACACCATGATCGACGAAATCGCAGTCGGCCTGTTGCGCATGATCTGCCGCGCCCGGTCCGGCGCAACCCCGCGCCGGGCCATCATCTCGTGATAGGTCGCCGCGAAGGAATCAAGCCTGTCGTCATTCTGCATGTCGACGATCTCGACATCCTCATCGGGCTTCAAGCGGAGATGCAGTTCCTCGATTTTCCCGGCGATGACATCGCGCCGGCCGATCAGGATCGGGCGCGCGATGCCTTCATCGACGATGCTCTGGGCGGCACGCAGAATCCGGTCCTGCTCGCCTTCCGCGAAGGCGATCCGTTTCGGGTCCTTCTTGGCTGCCACCACCACGGGGCGCATCACCTGGCCGGAGCGGTAGACGAACTGGCTCAGTTTCTCGTGATACCAGTCGAAATCCTCCATCGGCATGGTGGCGACACCGCTGTCCATCGCGGCCTTGGCGACGCGCGGGGCGATTTCCAGGATCAGGCGCGGGTCGAACGGCTTCGGGATCAAATATTCAGGACCGAAGGACGGCGCTTCACCGCCATAGGCACTCGCGACAATGTCGGAGGCTTCCTGCTGGGCAAGATCGGCAATGGCCTCGACCGCCGCGATCTTCATTTCCTCGTTGATCGTCGTCGCCCCGACATCCAGCGCGCCGCGGAAAATATATGGGAAGCAAAGGACATTGTTCACCTGGTTCGGATAATCCGAGCGGCCGGTGCAGATCAGCGCATCGGGACGCACTTCACGTACATCTTCCGGTGTGATTTCCGGATCCGGATTGGCCAGCGCGAGAACCAGCGGGTTATTCGCCATCTTCTTCACCATATCCTGCTTCAGCACACCCGGTGCGGAGAGGCCGAGGAAAACATCTGCCCCGTCGATCACTTCACCAAGCGTCCGGGCCTCCGTGTCCTGAGCAAACACTTCAAGGTGCGAATTCATCGCCTTGCGGCCCTTGTAGACCACGCCGTCAATGTCCGTGATGGTGATGTTCTCGTATTTCACCCCCATGGTGACCAGCAGCTTCAGGCAAGCCAGCGCTGCGGCTCCCGCGCCGGAGGTGACCAGCTTGATGTCTTCCAGTTTCTTGTCGACGCAGCGCAGCCCGCTGAGGATCGCAGCCGCAACGATGATGGCCGTACCGTGCTGGTCGTCGTGGAAGACCGGGATATTCATCCGGGCGCGAAGTTTTTCCTCGATCTCGAAACATTCCGGCGCCTTGATATCTTCAAGATTGATGCCTCCGAAGGTCGGCTCGAGCGCGGCCACGATATCGCAGAACTTGTCGACATCGAGTTCATCGACCTCGAGGTCGAACACGTCGATATAGGCGAATTTCTTGAAGAGGACCGCCTTGCCCTCCATCACCGGCTTGGAGGCGAGCGGGCCGATATTGCCGAGGCCCAGCACCGCGGTGCCGTTCGTGATCACGCCGACAAGGTTGCCCCGGGCCGTCATGTTCCGGACTTCGTTCGGGTCCTCGACGATCGCCATGCAGGCGTAGGCAACGCCCGGAGAATAGGCAAGGGAGAGGTCACGCTGGGTCGCAAGCGGCTTGGTCGCCTCGACCGTCAGCTTTCCCGGTCTCGGGTATTTGTGAAAATAAAGTGCCGCTTCCTTGAGTTCCTCGGCCACGATAACTCTCCCGATCACATCCGTATCCGGTCATTGGATAGACCGCATAGCCCTATAACGCCACATCAGATATGGCGCCGAAAGGCAATTAAGTCATTATGATACTGAGAGAGATGGTGCGGTCGAGAAGACTCGAACTTCCACCCTGTTTCCAGGACAGCGACCTCAACGCTGCGCGTCTACCAATTCCGCCACGACCGCACATGTGGTGACATCTGAGGACTTGCATCCTCGGGATGCGGGGGAGTAGCAAATCCCATTGACCGGATCAAGTAGCATTGTGCCGAAAAGAGCGTGGACGTGAAAAAACTACCGTCCCGCCGGGAGAGACAGATGATGAATCTGGAATGGCGGATATCAGATGAACCGGTCGCCTATCCCGATGCGGTTGCCGAAATGGACGCCCGGGCGGCGGCCATTCGCGACGGGACAGCGCCGGAGCTCGTCTGGCTGCTGGAACATCCACCGCTCTATACGGCCGGCACCAGTGCGAACCCGGAAGACCTGCTCGAAACGGAGCGGTTCCCGATCTTCCAGACCGGCCGGGGCGGTCAGTACACCTATCATGGCCCCGGCCAGCGAGTGGCCTATGTGTTGCTGGATCTGAAGGCCCGCAAGCAGGATATCCGGGCCTATGTTTGTGCTCTGGAAGAATGGGTCATCCGAATGCTGGCGGCCTTCAACGTGAAGGGCGAGCGGCGCGACGGACGGGTCGGCATCTGGGTGACACGCGGCGATATCGGCGCGCCGCAGCGCGAGGACAAGATCGCCGCCATCGGCGTGCGGCTCAAGCGTTGGGTCTCGATGCACGGGATTTCCGTCAATGTGGAGCCCGAGCTTTCCCATTTCGACGGGATCGTGCCCTGCGGCATCAGCGAGCACGGCGTCACCAGCCTACATGATATGGGACAACTGGTTAGCCTGGCGGAAGCCGACCTGGAACTGCGCGCCGCTTTCGACACCGTTTTTTGCCGCGACGGACAGTTCGCACGGCAGGCTGCAACAACCTCTCCGGCCCCGGCGTTCATAACTGGCGAATGAGAATTCCACGCAGCCTTCAGAAACCGGGTTCGAAGGCAGGCACCGGATAAGTCATATTTTATTGAAATTTCGAATTAACTTACAGAAATCATTCTGATACGATATGGCGACACACTCTTAATCATCCGGTTATTCAAGTGGTCCTCGCCCACCTCAACATAGCGGACGCAGTCCGTGCCATGTCGCCCGATGAATGCGAAGTGTTCGACTTGATGTTGAACGGGTCGGATCCGTCGGATCCGGAGCATATCGGAGAATTTGTCGCCCGGATCGATACCCCTCTTTCGGAACTGATTACCGGCCTTATCCAAAGAGATCTCCTGCAGAAAATAGAGGCCAACGGGCGCACAGTCCTGCGAGTCAACCCGGCTGCGGCCTGGTTCCTGGCCGCCGAGGAAGAGCGCACTGCCGTACTGTAGGAACTTGAAGGGCAGGTCTAACGAGCCGTTACAGCCTTTATCAGGAGCGTGATTGCGCGGCGTGCTTCCTGCTCGAGGCGCACTGCGTCCTGTTCCAGATCAGCGAGTGTCACGGCCGGCCGCGGATCATCCGCGTGAAGAAGGTGATTGCGCCGGTTGCGCAGCCAGAGATAGTCGGGACCGAAGCGGGCCTCATTCTGCGTCAGACCGTCGATATCCCCCTGGTACAATTCCGCATCCAGCGTCGCCTGCGCAAACACGAGCGCGGCCAGCCAAGCCCCGGCGGAATAGCAATGGCTCAACTCGTCGAAAAGGGCCGCAGCCTGCGGCGAGAGATCCAGGCCGTCGCCATCACTCTCCCGATCGATCAGTGCACCGATCCAGTCGCGCCTGCGGAGCATTTCGATTGCCGATGGCGGCACTCGCTCAACCCTCAGCATGCCCTCAAACAGTCGGCCGTTGGCGGAAACCGATCGGCGGCGGATCCGTATCGTCAAATCTCTCGATGGCAGTGACACGGGCGGCCGGCGGCCCGGCACGACAGGCTTCAATCATGGCATCAACGCTGTCCGACGAACCGGAGAAAACAGCTTCTACGGTCCCGTCGCTCCGATTCCGGACCCAGCCATCCAGACCGGCGGCGCTCGCCTCGCTCACAGCCCATCCGCGATACCAGACGCCCTGGACACGGCCGGAAATCACCACCCGTATCGTTGTCCGTGGAACATGTCCGTTCATGGCCCGTCCCCCGTCATTACGAATCCGTCTCGCCGCACAGAATTAGCCAATGTGCCGGAAATTGTATAGGGCGGCGCGCTTTGGACGGAATGCGGAATCGCCTCCAGTCGCGCTTCCTGAGCCAACCCTTTGTGATCTCAATCGATCGAAAAACCGGCAGCTCGTTTGACCGATGAGACAGGCAATCCGCCGCCTGCGCCAGAAATGCCGACAAAACACGCGATCGCTCTTGCCGGGTCCGGGGAGCAGTCCGTATAAGGGTCCTTTAATGACAAACACTCAGCCCACACTCCAAAGTGACGCGCCCGCGCTTCGACTCCGCCACCTGCTTGGCATCGAAGGGCTATCGCGTCCCGACATTGAAGCGCTCCTGGACCTTTCCGACCGCTATGTCGACATCAACCGCCGCGCGGACAAGAAAATGTCGAGCCTGCGCGGCCGCACAATCATCAACCTCTTCTTCGAGAATTCGACCCGCACGCGCACCAGCTTCGAGCTGGCGGGCAAGCGGCTCGGCGCCGACGTGCTCAACATGTCGGTCGGCACCAGTTCGGTGAAAAAGGGGGAAACCCTGATCGACACGGCGGTTACCCTGAACGCCATGCACCCGGATGTGCTGACCATCCGGCACGGCGACTCTGGCGCGGTGCATTTGCTGGCGCAGAAGGTGAACTGCGGCGTCATCAATGCCGGCGACGGCACCCACGAACACCCGACCCAGGCCCTGCTCGACGCCCTGACGATCCGCCGCCGCAAGGGCGAGCTGACCGGCCTGCAGGTCGCGATCTGCGGCGATGTCGCTCACAGCCGCGTTGCCCGCTCCAATATCCATCTGCTGTCGATCATGGGCGCCCGGGTTCGGGTCTGCGCCCCGCCCACCCTGATTCCGCCTGGCCTGGAGCGCCTCGGCGTCGAGATACATCACGACATGCGTACCGGGCTTGCCGATTGCGACATCGTGATGATGTTGCGGCTGCAGAACGAGCGCATGGAAGGCAGCTTCGTGCCGTCTGTGCGGGAGTATTACCGGCTGTTCGGCCTCGACCATGAAAAGCTCTCGGTCGCCAAGCCGGATGCGCTGGTCATGCATCCGGGGCCAATGAACCGTGGCGTGGAGATCGACTCGGACGTGGCGGACGACATCGACCGGAGCCTGATCCGCGATCAGGTCGAGATGGGTGTCGCCGTTCGCATGGCTTGCCTCGAAGTGCTGGCCGCATCGCAGATCGAACCGTGGGCGAAAAACCAGTGAGCCGAACACTCTTCAAGAATGCCCGCCTGCTCGACCCCGAGTCCGGTCTGGACGCCCAGGGTGCCCTGCTGGTGGACGGATCCCGGGTTCTCGATATCGGCCCGAATGTATTCATCGATGCCGTCCAGCAGGATGTGCGGGTGGTCGATTGCAAGGGGCTCTGCCTCGCACCGGGGCTGGTCGACATGCGGGTCTCCACCGGAGAGCCCGGAAACGAGCACATGGAGACCCTGGCAACGGCTGCCCAGGCAGCGGTCGCCGGAGGCGTCACCACCTTCACCTGCCTGCCGAACACGGATCCCATCGTCGATGATGTGGCCGTGCTTGAATTCGTCGAACGGCTCGGGCGTGATGTCGGATTGGTGAACATTCACTCCTACGCCGCCGCCACCAAAGGGCTCGGCGGCAAGGTGATGACCGAGCTCGGCCTGCTGCACGAGTCCGGTGCGGCCGGGTTCACCGATGGCGGCAAGGCCATTGCGCACCCTCTGGTGATGCGGCGCCTACTGTCCTACGCGCAACTTTTCGACACCGTCATTGTGCAGCATCCGGAAATGCCGGAAATGGTCGGCAGCGGCGTGATGAACGAGGGTGAAACGGCAATGCGGCTTGGCCTTTCGGGCATCCCTGCCGCGGCCGAAGTGATGATGATCGAACGGGATCTCCGGCTGGTCGAACTGACCGGCGGACGGCTGCATTTCTCCTGTCTTTCCACCGGTGCGGCAGTCGATGCCGTGCGCCGGGCCAAGGCATCCGGACTGCGGGTGACAGCGGATACCGCGCCGCCCTATTTCGCGCTGAATGAATCCGCCGTCGTCGGATACCGGACCTTCGCCAAGCTTTCCCCGCCACTGCGAACCGAAGAGGATCGCTGTGCGGTGATCGAAGGCATCGCCGACGGCACCATTGACGCCATCGTCAGCGCCCACACGCCGGGCGACCGGGACCAGAAACGCCTGCCCTTCACTCAGGCGGACTTCGGCGGTGTCGGCCTTGAGACCCTGCTCGCGGTCTCGCTGGAATTGGTTCACAACAATCAGGTGCCCCTTCTGACGGTCCTGAAGGCCCTGACCCAGACTCCTGCGGATCTGTTGAAGTTTCCGGCCGGGCGGTTGCGCCGGGGGCATCTGGCGGACTTCATCCTGTTCGATCCGGACAGGGCCGTGCGCATAGACCGCGACGAGCTCCGCGGCAAGTCCAGGAACACGCCGTTCGACGAACGCCCCGTGCAGGGCCGGGTCGAACGGACCTACCGGGCCGGCAATCTGGTTTTCGATATCGAAACTTCACCGGTCCCCGAGCGACGGAGGTTCCCCGATGCCTGATCTGATGGGCCCCCTCGAATATACATGGCCGTTCTATGCCTGCGCGCTGGCAGCCTATCTGCTTGGCTCCATCCCCTTTGGTCTGGTGTTGACCCGGATCGCCGGTCTCGGAGATATCCGCTCCATCGGCTCCGGCAGTATCGGAGCGACGAACGTGCTGCGGACCGGCCGCAAGGGCCTGGCCTTCGCCACCATGGTCTGCGACGTCGGCAAGGGCGCCGCCGCCGTCCTGATTGCGAAACAGTTCGGGCCTGATATGGCGATCATTGCCGCTGCCGCAGCCATGCTCGGCCACTGTTTCCCTGTCTGGCTGAAATTCAACGGCGGCAAGGGTGTGGCGACCGGTCTCGGGACCCTGCTCGCGCTTTCTCCCGCCGTCGGAGGACTCGCTGCCCTGACATGGCTGGCCGTCGCATTCCTGTCGCGCTATTCCTCGCTCTCGGCACTGGTCGCATGCCTCGCCGCGCCGTTCTACATGGAGTGGCTGGTCGACCGGCAACATGCGGAGCTCGCGCTCTTCATGGCGGCGCTCATCGTCTTCCGGCATCACGGCAATATCCGCCGTCTGATCAGGGGCGAGGAAAGCCGGATAAACTTCTCAAAGTCGAAGCCGAAAAGCTGACCCTGCCGCCTCCGGCCAGAAATCCCCCCGTCCCGCCCATGGCAGTGGCGGGAGGATCGTCATGGCCAGAGGAACTCAAACACCAGCAGTCCTGGACCCGGCTGAAAGGCTGGCCCGGCTGCGCCTGATCCGGACGGAAAATGTCGGACCGGTCACGTTCCAGCATCTTCTTGTCCGTTTCGGCTCGGCGCGCGCGGCCCTGGAAAAGCTGCCTGAACTTGCCCGCCGGGGCGGCCGGCGCGCCAAACTGAAGATTCCTGCCTTGCGTGACATTGAAGAAGAGATCGCCGCCAACGAACAGGCGGGCGCCCGGTTGCTGGTGATCGGCGAGCCCGACTACCCGGCCCTGCTGGCCGAAATCGAAGGGGCGCCGGCGGCACTGTCCCTGCGCGGGCATCCACACCTGTTCCTGGAGCCGTCGGTCGCCGTGGTCGGTGCACGCAATGCCTCGGGAAACGCGATCCGCTTCACGGAAAAGCTCGCCCGCGATCTCGGCGAACATGGCGTCGTGGTCGTCTCCGGTCTCGCCCGCGGCATCGACACCGCAGCACATCGGGGGGCGCTGGAGAGCGGCACTGTCGCCGTTGTCGCGGGCGGCGCAGATGTGATCTACCCGCCCGAAAACGCGGAGCTTCATACCCGGATCGCGGCCGAAGGCGCCCTTCTTGCCGAGGCGCCGATCGGCACCCGCCCCCTGGCCCGCCATTTCCCGGCCCGGAACCGGATCATCGCCGGCCTGACCCGCGCCACCCTGGTGGTCGAAGCGGCCAAACGCTCCGGCTCGCTGATCACCGCACGGTTTGCCGCCGACCAGGGCCGGGAGGTCTGCGCGGTGCCGGGCTCACCGCTGGATCCGCGCTGCGCCGGCAGCAACGGGCTGCTGCGCGACGGTGCCCATCTGATCGAGCGGGCGGAAGACATTCTTGTCTTGCTGCTCCGCGGAGGTGTTCGTGAGGATCCCCCTCTGTCAGACCTTTTCGGCAGCACCGAATTCGCCCCTCAATTCACGGAGGAGATCGACGACAAAGCCCGTGATCGGGTGATGACGATTCTGGATGCGACTCCGCTAGCGGTTGACGAAATCATTCGCCGATGCCAATTGTCACCCCCGGTGGTCCTCACAATCCTCTTGGAAGCGGAACTGGCTGGCGAAGCCGAACGGCATCCGGGGAATAGAGCGGCGCGGCGTTATAACCCTCCGTAATCCGGAGGGTTTTCGGCGCCAAGGCCGGACCACCGCCACAAGGAAAGGACGTCCGGTAGCCCATGAAAGTCGTCGTCGTCGAATCGCCGGCCAAGGCCAAAACGATCAACAAATACCTTGGCAGTGACTACAAAGTTCTGGCGAGCTACGGACATATCCGCGACCTGCCCTCGAAAGACGGCTCGGTCGATCCGGAGGCTGATTTCGCCATGATCTGGGAAGCCCAGCCCCGGGCGGAAAAGCAGATCAAGGAAATCGCAAACGCTGTCAAAGGCGCCGAAAGCCTGTTTCTCGCGACTGACCCGGATCGCGAAGGCGAAGCGATTTCCTGGCATGTGCAGAACGTGCTTTCGGAACGCAAGGCCCTGAAAGGCGTCGACGTCAAACGCGTGGTCTTTCACGAGATCACAAAGCGCGCGGTGCTGGATGCCATCGATAATCCGCGCGAACTCGACCAGGATCTGGTCGACGCCTATCTGGCCCGCCGCGCCCTCGATTATCTGGTCGGCTTCACCCTGTCGCCGGTGCTCTGGCGCAAGCTGCCGGGTTCCCGGTCCGCCGGCCGGGTGCAATCCGTTGCCCTGCGCCTGATCTGCGAGCGGGAAGCCGAGATCGAGGCCTTCCGTTCCGAGGAATACTGGACCATCGATGCGGCGTTCCGGACCAAGGAGCGGAAGAATTTCACCGCCCGCCTGACCCATCTCGACGGCGAGAAGCTGCAAAAATTCTCCATCAATACCGAAGATGCGGCCAAGGCTGCGGTCGACCGTATCAAGGACGGGGCCTATTCGGTCCGCTCGCTCGAAAAGAAGCAGACAAAGCGCAATCCTTATCCGCCGTTCACCACCTCGACATTGCAGCAGGAAGCCTCGCGCAAGCTCGGCTTCGGCGCGTCGCGCACCATGCAGCTCGCGCAGAAGCTCTATGAGGGTATTGATCTCGGTGGCGAGACTGTCGGCCTGATCACCTATATGCGGACCGACGGTGTCCAGCTCAGCCAGGACGCCGTCTTCGCCATCCGCGACGATATCGGCAAGAATTTCGGCGACCGGTATCTGCCGAACAGCCCGCGGATGTACAAGAACAAGTCGAAGAACGCACAGGAAGCCCATGAGGCGATCCGGCCGACAGACGTGCGTCGTCATCCGCGCGAGATGGCCGGCAAGCTCGACAAGGACATGGCCCGGCTCTACGAGCTGATCTGGAAGCGCACCGTCGCCTGCCAGATGGCCAGCGCCGAGCTGGACCAGACCACGGTGACCATCCAGGCCGCCGACAATCGGGCGGAATTCCGCGCAACCGGTTCGATCATCACCTTCGACGGTTTCCTGAAACTATATCAGGAAACCCGTGACGAACCGGCGTCAGGCGGAGAGGAAGACGAGGACGGGCGTCTGCTGCCTTCGGTGACCGAAGGTGAAGCGCTGGCCCATGAGGAGCCCAAGGCGGAGCAGCATTTCACCCAGCCGCCGCCGCGCTACAGCGAAGCGAGTCTGGTGAAAGGGCTTGAAGAGCTCGGCATCGGCCGGCCCTCGACCTATGCCAGTATCCTTCAGGTCCTGCAGGACCGGAACTATGTCATCCTCGACAAGCGCCGCTTCATCCCGGAAGACCGGGGCCGGCTGGTCACCACCTTCCTGTCCAACTTCTTTACCCGCTACGTGCAATACAACTTCACGGCCGAGCTGGAAGATGCCCTCGACAATATCGCCGAAGGGACAGTCGCCTGGAAAAAGGTCCTGACCGATTTCTGGAAGGCCTTCGCCGAAGCGGTCGACAAGACCAAGGACCTGAAGATCTCCGACGTGCTGACCGCTCTCGATGCGGAACTCGGCCCGCACTTCTTTCCGGTGGACGAGAACGGCGAGACCATCCGGGCCTGCCCGACCTGCAGCGATGGCCGGCTCGGCCTGAAGCTTGGCAAGTTCGGCGCTTTCATCGGCTGCTCGAACTATCCGGAATGCAAGTTCACCCGGCAGATGACGCAAGCCGGCGACGGCAGCGAGGACGGCACGGCCGATCTCGCCAACGGCCCGAAGATTCTCGGCCAGGATCCTGCAACGGGGCTCGACGTCTCGATGCGCAAGGGCCCGTACGGGACCTATGTTCAGCTCGGCGAGAAGACGGATGAGGTCCCGAAGCCGAAGCGGGCATCCCTGACCAAGGGGATGAACCCTTCGGACGTCACGCTTGAGACCGCGCTCGGCCTGCTGGCGCTGCCTCGGGAAGTCGGCCCGGATCCGGAAACCGGAGAGGTTATCCTTGCCGGTATCGGACGCTATGGCCCCTATCTGAAGATCGGCAGCACGTATGTGTCGATCCCGGCAGGGGACGACGTGCTGACCATCGGCATCAACCGGGCCGTGGATCTGATCGCCAACAATCCGAAGAAAAAGAGTCCGGGCCGCGAGCTCGGGGAATATGACGGCAAGCAGATCACCGTCGGTGCGGGCCGTTTCGGGCCGTATGTGAAGCACCTGAAAATCTACGCGACGATCCCGAAATCGATAGAGCCTGAAGACGTCACGCTGGAACAGGCCATTGAGCTGATCAAGGCCAAGGCCGAGAAATCCGGCACCACCAAGAAGGCGCCGGCGAAAAAGCCGGCGGCTGCGAAAAAGCCGGCAGCAAAGAAGACAGCCGCCAAGAAGGCACCGGCAAAAAAGGCGGCCGCCAAAAAACCTGCCGCGAAGAAGCCGGCCGCGGCGGCCGGTAACGATTAGCCCGGCGCAGCGCGTGGCCCCGCGCAAGACGCCGCCCGGCCTGCCCAGCCGCGAGGCCGTGCTCGATTTCATCAAAGACAGCCCGACACCGGTTGGCCGGCGCGAGATCGCGCGCGCATTCAACATCAAGGGTGCGGATCGAATCCCCCTGAAAGCGATGCTGAAAGAACTGGCCGTGGAAGGCCTGATCGATCTCGGACGGCACCGTCGCGCGGCGGCGCCCGGCACCCTGCCGGAAGTGACCGTGGTCGCCATCACCGCCATCGACGACGACGGAAACGCGTCCGCGCGCCCGCTTACCTGGCGGGAGGAGAACCCTCCGCCGGCCATCACCATCCCGCTCTCGTCCCGGACGCCGTCTGTCGGGGTCGGAGACCGGGCGCTGGTGAAGCTGGAGAGGACCGATCAGGACCGCTATCGCGGCCGTATCATGCGGCGCCTCGAAAGCTCCGGGGAGCGTGTCGTCGGGCAATTGCGACGGGAAGGCAAGGGCTACCGGATCGTCTCGACGGACCGCCGCTCCCGCAGCGACTATGTGGTGGAGCCCGGCGGCATCGGAGACGCGACGCCCGGAGATCTGGTTGTTGCGGAGATCCTGCCGCGCGGCCGGATGGGGCTGCAGAATGTCCGGATCACCGAAGTTCTGGGCGACGCCAACGCGCCACGCGCCGTCAGCCTGATCGCCATCGCCGAGCACGAGATACCGGCCGTTTTTCCCGATGCCTGCATAGTCCAGGCCGAGACGTCAAAGCCTGTTCCCCTCGGCAAGCGGACCGACCTCCGGGATATCCCATTCGTCACCATTGACGGCAGTGACGCGCGCGATTTCGACGATGCGGTGCATGCCGAAGCCGATACCGATCCGAAGAACAAGGGCGGCTATCGCATCCTCGTCGCGATCGCGGATGTCGCGCATTATGTCCGCCCCGGCGACGCGCTGGACAACGAAGCGCGCAAACGCGGCAACTCGGTCTATTTCCCGGACCGGGTCGTGCCGATGCTGCCGGAAGCGCTCTCGAACGGGCTCTGTTCGCTCCGCCCGGACGAAGACCGTGCCTGCATGGCGGTCGAGATGGTGATCGACGCACGCGGGCACAAAATCCGCCACAAATTCATGCGCGGACTGATGCGCTCCATAGCGCGCCTGACCTATGAGGAAGTGCAGGCTGCGGTCGACGGAACAGCGGATGTCGAAACCGTCCCAGAGGGGGTTGTAGAGCCGCTCTATGGTGCGTTCCGTCTCCTGCTCGCTGCGCGCACTCAACGTGGCGCCCTGGATCTCAACCTGCCGGAACGCAAGGTGGTGCTGGGCGACGATGGCAAGATCGCCTCGATCGAACCGCGCGAACGGCTCGACAGCCACCAGCTGATCGAAGAATTCATGGTGCTGGCAAACGTGGCCGCCGCCGAGACGCTGGAAGCGAAAAAGCGTCCCTGCATGTACCGGGTGCATGAGACACCCGATCCGGAGAAGGTCGGAGCCCTGACCGAGTTTCTCAAGGGGCTCGAGATCCCGTTCGGCACATCCGGCGTGATCCGGCCACAAACCTTCAACGAGCTGCTCGCCAAGGTGCGCGGCGAAGTCCATGAAACCGCCGTCAATGAACTGGTCCTGCGGAGCCAGAGCCAGGCGGTCTACAGCCCCGACAACCTCGGCCATTTCGGCCTCGGTCTCCGGCGCTACGCCCACTTTACATCGCCGATCCGGCGATATTCGGACCTGCTGGTGCACCGTGCCCTGATCGACGCGCATGGATTTGGCAAGGACGGTCTGGGCGATATCGAGCCGGAACATTTCATCGAGACGGCCGCCCATATTTCGATGACAGAGCGGCGCGCCGCCGCCGCCGAACGCACGGCGATCGCGCGCTATGTCGCCGCGTTTCTGAGCGAGCAGATCGGCAACAGTTTTGACGCGCGGGTTTCCGGTATCGCCTCCGCCGGCATGTTCATGGCGCTTGCCGGGGTCGGCGCCGACGGGTTGCTGCCTATGAAACGGCTGCCCAACGATTTCTACGATATCGACGAGCACCGGCACTCCCTCGCTGGCCGCGCGACAGGCCTGACCTTCAAGATCGGGGACATGCTGGTCGTCAAACTGGTCGATGCCGATCCACTGACCGGCGGTGTCCTGCTCGACTATGTCTCGGGCGGCACGTCCGGCATTCCCGGCGACCGGCGCAGATCCGGCAGACCGGGCCCGAAACGGAACCACCGGCGGGGGACGGCAAAACACCATGGCGGCGACGCCAAGGGGCGCACCAAGAAGTCCCGCTGACGTGTGCGGTTTTTTTGCCTATAGTGGCCGGATGAGCGATAAGCCATTGAGCCAAAACAGACAGTGGGGTCTCCCCCCGCTTGCGGGGTGGAACAGATCCAGCCCCACTATAGCTGTTTGCTGTCTGCTGCTGGCTCTGCTCACAGCCTGTGCCGCACCGCGCGCACCATCGGACCCGATGGTGTACAACCGCGATGATGCCGCCGGGATGTTTTCCGCAGGCTTCGACGGCATCACAAGCTTCTATATCGAAGAGACGGACCTGCCGTCACTTGCCGTTGCCGGCCTGTCCGGACTGAAAAACCTCGACAATGCTATGACTGTCGCCGATCAGGGTGATCTGATTGTTGTCGGCCGGAACGGCCGTGAGGTCGCCGCCTTTTCCGTCCCAGATGCAGATGACGTGGCCCGCTGGAGCATGCTGATGGCAGCAGCCGTCGATAGCGGACGCCAAGTCTCCGGCTCACTCCGGGAGGCATCTCCCGAGGCCCTTTACGATGCGATCTTCAAGGGTGCTCTGCAGGATCTCGACAGGTTCTCCCGCTACACCACCTCGGCGGAAGCGAGCCGAAGCCGGGCGCACCGGCGGGGATATTCGGGAATCGGCATCCTGCTGTTCGAGAATCACGGCACGATCTATATCGAAGAAATCTACAAGGATGGTCCCGCAGCCGACAGCGGCCTGCAGGTGGGAGACAGCATTGTCGCAATCGACGGCAATTCCGTTGCCGGGCTCGATGCCGTCGCCGTCTCGGACCTCCTGCGCGGGCCGAGCGGCAGTAAAGTCCGGGTGACAACATCCAGCGATGAAACCCACAGGACCACAGGCATCACACGGGCTCCAGTAATCGAGCAAACGGTGTTCCCGTCCCACAAGGGAAACAGCGCCTATTTCGAGATCCGCAGCTTTAACGAGGACACGGCATCCAGTCTCAGCCGCAGAGTGGGTGAAGCAGCAGCCCAGATCGGGCCCTCCTTGAACGGTATTATCCTCGACCTGAGAAATAACCGGGGCGGCGTTCTCAGGGATGCCATTGCGATCGCCGATCTGTTCATTCGGGACGGACGCATCCTGCTGACCAAGGGCCGGCATGCACGCTCGGTAAAGGAATTCACCGCCCACAAACCGGACATTGCCGCCGGCATACCGCTGATCGTGCTGATCAACCACGATTCAGCCTCGGCCTCCGAAGTTGTTGCCGGTGCGCTGCAGGACAGCGGCCGTGCCGTTCTGATCGGCGGCCGGACATATGGCAAGGGCACGGTACAAATGATCGTCCGCCTGCCGAATGAAGGTGAGTTGATCATCACCTGGGCGCGCATGTACACGCCATCCGGCTATCCGATCGGACCGCTCGGGGTCTATCCGACGATCTGTACGGATGAGATTGAAGATCCCTCCTTGCAGCATGTCGCCGGTACGGCCCGCACAGCTGCCGTACGCGCCCGCGAGTTGCTCCGACTGCGCCGGATAGCCCAGGACCTCGATGACAGCATCCAGGAGGCTCTGCTCGGACGCTGCGGCGACAGGACGCCTGCCGCGGACGGCGCTGACCTTGATCTCGCGCTTGCCTTGAAGCTGTTGGGAGAGCGCAGCCTGTTCGACCGGGCTTTCGAGGCATCGCTGGTCGCCTCGCAATGGCCGTCGAAAGCGCAATAACGGCGTCAAAAACAGGCCGCTTGACAGAGCCTTTTATATGGATATGTTTGCGGCCTTCTAATTCACTTTGACCGATGGGGAACGGCTATGGCCAAGCCCGCGACTGTTTTGATCAAGCTCGTCAGCTCCGCTGACACCGGATTCTTCTATGTTACGAAGAAGAATCCGCGCACGCAGACCGAGAAGCTTCAGCTCAAGAAGTACGATCCGGTGGTGCGCAAGCATGTGCTTTTCAAGGAATCCAAAATCAAGTAGGCAGCGCCTGCTGATGGTTTCTTGAACGGGTCGCTTCGGCGGCCCGTTTTGCATTTGGGCACAGATGCAAGAGCCTGCGGATCAGTCTGAAACAGGAATATCGGAAACGACTCGGTTTCGACCTGCGTTCTTCGCTCCGTAGAGCGCCTTGTCGGCCCGCTTCATCAAGTCCTCGACGGTCTTGTCCGCGCCCGTCCGCATGGTCAGGCCAATGCTGATATTGACCGAAACGGATTCCCCGGTTTCTCCGATAGGCACGCTGGTTTCCGAGACACGCCGCCGCAGCCGCTCCGCCACGGCCTCCCCGAACTCCTCCGTCGTATCCGGCATCACGACAACGAATTCCTCGCCGCCGATCCGCGCAATCATGTCGACGGACCTGAGGCTGTTGATGAGAGCTTCGGCCACTGCCTTCAGAACCTTGTCGCCGAACAGATGGCCGTGGGTATCGTTGACGATCTTGAAATGGTCGATATCCAGCATCAGGAGTGCCAGAGGCTTCCGGCGCTCCACCGCATTGTCCATCAGCCCCTTCAGGTAGGTTTCCAGATAGCGCCGGTTGTAGAGCCCCGTGAGGCTGTCAATCAGCGCCATGGACAGGGAGCGCTCATAGCTTTCACGCAACCGGTCCTGAAACCGGCGGCGGCGTATCTGTGTCCGGGACCGCGCCGCCAGCTCGTTCTTGTCCAGCGGCTTCATGATGTAATCATTCGCGCCCAGGTCGAGTGCCTTGGAAAGCTTGTCGATCTGGTCCACTTCGCCGGTCATCAAGACCGGTATTTGGCGTGTCTTTTCGGTCGTCCGGAACTGCGACAAAAGACGCAATGCGTCCTCGCCGTCCAGATTGAGACTGCAGACAATGAGCTCGATATCCTTTTCCACGGCAATCTGACGCGCCTCCTCGGGATCGGCGCAGACGAAAACGACATTGTCATCGCGGCGCAGAATGTTCTGTGTGTTGGCCGCATCGATTGGATTGTCTTCGATCAGGAGAATCCGCCCGGCCCGAAAGTCGACGGTCAGGCCACTCACCGCGGTATCCAGCACGCCGAAATGTGCCGACGTCTGTTCCCGCAACAGCCACTCGTCGACCATGACCTTCAGCCGCAACAAGGAACGGACCCGGGCGAACAGGGCCGTGTCGTCCACCGGCTTTGTCAGGAAATCGTCCGCGCCGGCCTCAAGACCGCGCACCCGGTCCGACGGATCACTGAGCGCGGTCACCATCACCACCGGAAGATGTGCGGTTGCCGGATTGCTGCGGATTCTCTTGCAGACCTCGAAGCCGTCGATGCCAGGCATCATCACGTCGAGCAGCACGATATCAGGCGTGTCCGACCGGATGATTTCCAGGGCGTCGGGACCATTCGTGGCCGTTCGAACATCGAAATACTCGCTCATCAGCTTTGCTTCGAGCAGCTTGATGTTCGGCAGGACGTCGTCGACGACAAGTACGCGTCCGGGCATGACCGTCTACCCGAGGAACTTCTGAACCGTCTCCAGGAAATGGCTGACTGAAATAGGTTTGGCGATATACGCCTCACAGCCACCTTCCCTGATCTTCTCCTCGTCACCTTTCATGGCAAAAGCCGTGACGGCAATGACGGGAATCGAACTCAAGTCGTCGTCTTCCTTTATCCATTTCGTGACTTCCAGGCCCGAAACTTCAGGCAACTGAATGTCCATCAGGATAAGATCCGGACGCTTCTCTCGAGCGATCTTCAATGCTTCCATGCCATCGCGCGTGCCGAGAATATTGTATCCGTGCGCTTCCAGCAGATCGTGAAACAGCTTCATGTTGAGTTCGTTATCCTCAACGATAAGTACTGTTTTTTCGACCGACGTTTCTGCCGTCACTATGTCCTCCATCCGACCCGCTGGTTCGAGCCTGCCGCTCGATTACCCGTATGTCCCAGGGACAGGGTAAAAAAATAATATCTAACAAATGAATAAACAGTCTAAACCCTTCCAACGCAAGACACCAATGAACTAAGCGGAGCTGGGAATGAGGCAGTTCGGCCCGTCCGGTTTCAGGATCGGGATTGATCTCGGCGGAACGAAAACCGAAGCCGTCGCGCTGAACCCCTCCGGGGCTGTTGTCGCGCAGGAAAGGGTCCCGACCCGCAAGGGCGATTATTCGGCCACGATCACAACCATTTCAGGCCTGGTGCACCAGACGGAGAGCCGTATTGGGCAGACCTGCACGGTCGGGATCGGCATGCCCGGTGCCGCGTCGCGGGATACCGGCCTGGTCAAGAACGCCAACTCGACCTGGTTGATCGGAAAACCGCTGCAGAAAGATCTGGAGGAGGCCCTGGATCGCCCCGTCAGGTTGCAGAACGACGCGAACTGCTTCGCTGTATCAGAAGCCGTAGACGGCGCCGGCCGGGATGCGGAGATTGTGTTCGGCGTCATCCTGGGTACCGGCGTCGGAGCGGGAATTGCAATCCGCGGAGAATGTCTTGAGGGCCGCAATGCCATCGCCGGTGAATGGGGGCATAATCCGCTGCCGGCACCACTGGACGACGAGCGCCCCGGTCCTCTCTGCTATTGCGGACGGCACGGCTGCATCGAGAGCTTTCTCTCCGGCCCCGCATTCGAGCGGCAATATGCCGAAGCCAGTGGAAAGGAGTGCACCGCGCGCGAGATAGAAGCCCTCGCGGCCGCGGGCGACCCGCTGGCGGATGCCATCATGAGAAAATATGAGGAAAGGCTGGCGCGGGCCCTCGCCCATGTCATCAATATTCTCGACCCTGACATCATAGTGCTTGGCGGCGGCCTGTCCAACATCCGCAGGCTCTATGACACTGTGCCGACGCTCTGGGAGCCGCACATATTTTCAGATAGTGTCGAAACCAGATTGAGCCCACCCAGGCATGGCGATTCGAGTGGTGTCAGGGGAGCCGCGTGGCTTTGGCCGCCCTCCCGTTAGGAAATGACCGGCCAACATGGCTGCGACAGGACTGCGACCGTGACCGAGCATTCTTCCGATCCTCCGGTATTATGCCGGGATTGTTTTACATGGCTCGCCGGAATGGCATTGCATGGTGATGCCCGCTGTCCGAAATGCGGCTCGCCACGGATGATGTCACATCCCGAACTTAGAACCCTCCCCATCGCGCATATCGACTGTGACGCCTTCTACGCCACTGTCGAGAAAAGGGACAATCCCGAGCTGCGCAGCAAACCGGTGATCGTCGGTGGCGGCCGGCGGGGGGTGGTTTCGGCTGCGTGCTATGTAGCGCGGACATACGGCGTTCGTTCGGCGATGCCCATGTTCAAGGCGCTCGCGGCCTGCCCCGGTGCCGTTGTGATCAAACCGGATATGCAGAAATACAGCCGCGTCGGCAAACAGATCCGCGAGCTGATGCTGTCGGTCACGCCGATGGTCGAGCCGATCTCCATCGACGAGGCGTTTCTCGACCTCTCCGGCACGGATCGATTGCATCACGCGCCTCCCGCGGAAACATTGTGCCGACTGGTCGCCCGGATCGAGGCAGAGACCGGTGTTACGGCCTCGATCGGGCTGAGCTACAACAAGTTCCTTGCCAAAGTGGCGTCCGATCTCGACAAGCCCCGGGGCTTCGCCGCCATTGGCGAAAAAGAAGCACTCTCCTTCCTGAAAAACCGGCCAGTGACAACGATCTGGGGTGTCGGCAAGGCGCTGCACGAAAAACTGCGAAGCGACGGTGTCGAGACTGTCGGCCATCTGCAGGGCATGGAAGAAGCGGCCCTGATCCGCCGCTATGGCAGCATTGGCACGCGTCTGGCCCGGTTCTCCCACGGCCGGGACGATCGCAAGATCGAGCCACGATCACCAGCCAAGAGCGTCTCCTGCGAAACCACATTTGCAGACGACATTTCCGAACTCGGCGTACTCGATCCGATCCTCTGGCGCCTGTGCGAGGAACTTTCCGGCCGGCTGAAGACCAAGGCCCTCAGTGGCCGGACAATCGTCCTGAAGCTGAAGACGTCGGATTTCAAGAGCATCACCCGTCAGCTGCACCACCACGGCTCGACGCAGATGGCGGACACACTCTATCGCGCCGGCAGACATCTCCTCGAACGCGAAACCGATGGCCGCCGGTTCCGCCTGATGGGTATCGGTGTTTCGGATCTGGCCGCCCCGGACGGCGCCGACCTGCCCGATCTGGCAGATCCCGGAATGGAGCACCGCCGGAAAGTGGAACATGCAATGGATGCCGTGCGGGCAAAGCTCGGCACGAAGGCGATAGAGAAGGGCCGCGGCTTCAGAAAAGCCATCGAGAAACAGGGCGTGAGTGCCCGCGTTTCCGAAGAGAATGACAGTGATCACTGACTGGGCGGCGCGCCGGCCGGTTAACAGCCTCCAGGCTGGAAGCGTTCAAGACGCTGCAACGCAACGTCTACCGTGAAGTCCTTGAAATGAATCTCGAGCCGCCGGGCGATACCGTTTTCATGCAGATCGACGGCGAGTTCGTAATCCGGAGACTCGGTCTTGTTCTCCGGTCCGAAGAAGGCCAATCGGACAGGCCAGTACGGCCCGGAGATCAGCGGGTCCGCCTCGCCTTCGGGTACAATCTTCAGGCCTATGGCAGCGGAGACAAAACCCGCTGGCTCGAATTCCGAGCCATCAAATAATGATGCCGCGAAAAACTTCTCGCCGGCGGCGATGCTGTCGAGCAGGGCCAGAGTATGCTGGCTCGGGAACATCACGTCCGCCGGCAGATCCATCTCAACCTCGCTTGGAGCGGTGAATCGGGCAGTCACTGCCCCCGTCCCCGTCCGCTGCGCCCGGCCTTCTACGATCTCGCCACCACCGGCACCAAAGTCCTTGTCGATGATAAAGCGGAAAGACGAGCCATCCTTGGCTTCCCAGGTGGTCATCCTGGAATCGACGCTGCGCATCACGCCTTCCGCGCTCTCCAGGAGCATCAGGTTGCGCTGATTGATTGCCCAGCCGTCACACGCGTCGCGCCATTCAAACGCCATCTGGCCGCCCACAGCCGAAACATCGTTGGTACCGGACGAACCCTTTAATGACAGCCGGTAGAGTGCTTTGTGCGGCACGAGTTGGTTGACCGACGCGGCCGCGACAGGGATCGTCGCCGTGCCAGGCGCGGCGACGACGGCGAGAACCAGCGCGATCAGTTTCAGAGCGGACTTCAATCAGACCTCCTGCGGCTCAACGGAACCAGGCATTCAATGATGCGGCAATGACCCGGCATAGCTTGCCCTGTGCCCGGCAATTCCTTCCGCCTGCTTATCCATATGGCGTGACACCGGGAAATTGTAACCGGGTATTGAAAGAATTTTTCGATTAATTTCAATCACTTCCAAATCACCTAACCCGTGGCATGGGCCATGCACTCCCTAGAGGGCGAGAAACAACAGTTAGGTGGTGTGACATGCCGAACCTCATGCACCCGCAGACCCAGAAGCTGGAAGATACGAACTTGACGAATGCGTTCGCAAATCTTGATGTCGGCAGCCTGCTCTCCCGCATGCCGGCGGACATCGCGGATCGCGCCTCTCAGATCGTAAAGGACCAGGATCTTGATGATACGGAGATTGCTCTGCGTCTCGCCATGATCGCAATGACCGAGGCCGAGAACCGGATCGCCCGGCAGGAAAAGCGGATTGCTTTCCTCGAGGGGCTGTCGGTCACGGACGAGCTCACCGGACTGTTGAACCGCCGTGGTTTCAGCGATCGCCTGCAGAGCGCTCTTGCTGCGGCCAAGCGCCAGGGCCTGACAGGAGCCCTGCTGCTGATCGACCTCGACAAGTTCAAGGCTGTCAATGACACCTATGGACATATGGCAGGCGACGCACTGCTTGTAACTGTTGCCAGCATCCTGCAGTCGCGGACCCGGGAAACAGACAGCATCGCGCGTCTTGGCGGCGACGAGTTTGCCGTCATCATGCCGGGCGCCAATGACGACGAAGCGACCGCGCGGATCACTGCGCTTGATCAGGAACTGAATACACGGACCCTGCAGTGGAACGGGTCCTCCATCCACCTTCATGCGAGTGTCGGCCATGACTCCTACAGTCCGGACGACACTGAAACCGAATTGCTCGACAGGGTCGACCGCGCAATGTACGCGCGGAAGCAGAACAGTCCGTTCTCGGCGCTGTAGCTGACCCTGGCGTGCAACCTACTTGTCGATACGGGCATTTTGCCTCCTCTGTCGGCAAGCACCCAGAGCAAACCTGAGGGAGCTGAGCAATCAGCTCCCTCTTTTTCTTTTCGCTCCGCCTCAGCCTCCAGTTGCCCACCCGGATTGAAATGCCTAGGTTCGGCCTGCCGGCGACCCGAAGCACCCGCCCGGGAAGCTGCTGATCCGGAGCTCTGACGGGAGCAAGCCGCATGGCTTACCTCTTTCTCGCCCTCGCTATCATTGCCGAGGTCATCGGCACGATGGCGCTGAAGGCAACCAACGGGTTCACGGTTGTCCTGCCATCGGCAATCGTCCTGGTGGCCTATGGTGCCGCCTTCGTCCTGTTGAGTTTCTGTCTGCGGGAGATACCCGTCGGCATCGCCTACGGCATCTGGGCCGGCATCGGGATTGTGCTGGTGACCGTGGCCGGGGCCGTCATCTACAAGCAGATCCCGGACCTTGCCGCTGTCATCGGACTGATGCTTATCGTGGCCGGTGTCACGATCATCCATGTTTTCTCAAAAAGCACCGGACACTAGAAAACACCCGGCCCGGAAGCCGGATGCGATCCAGTCAGTACGAAACGGCCGATGACGGGGCGGTTACCCGGTCAGTTCGTGATCTTGGCCGCCCAGGGTTTTTTGCCGGAGACCGGCGCAAGTGCGGAAGCCATGACCAGCGCGTCTTTGCCTGTGAACGGGCCGATAGCCACCCGATGCCACAGACTGCCCTTGATGCGCACTGACATGATCACGGGCACCGGCCTGGAGTCGGCGGTATCGAATGCAGGCCGAAGCTCTTCCTGCAGATGTTCCGCCCGGCCCTTGTCCCGGAACGAGCCGAGCATCACGAAATGATCGGCAGGCTGCCCTTTATCGTGCCGCATCGGGTCGCGATGACCGGGCCGGAGAACCGGCATGACGGACATTTCCGTTGCGCTGACAGCGGTGGTGGTCAGCGTGTCATTCGACATATCCGTGTCCGGTGACATTTTCCAGCTCGCCAGGGAGGCCGCCGGCAAAGCGAGTTGATCATCCTCCGAGACAACGCTTTTCAACTCGATCGGTGCCAGCGCATAACCGGGATCAACCGGCGCAAACCCGGCGACAGTCAAATCATTGAGCGGCTGAATACCGGCGCCGAGAGCCGCCGGTATTCCACGCCCCTTGTCGTCTTCAACCGTCGTCTCCGCATTGAGCGCTGCGGCGGCCTCGGCAGCCGCCTTTTCGGCATCGCCGGTCCCGTCCAAATATGCGTTAAGGATCGACGTTCCAGTGACCGCGCCCTGCGGAATCGACTCCCGGTCCACCCAGTCATCGGAATCGCCAGGATAATAGGCGACGATTTCCGTCAGCGGCTTGGCGTCATCCTCTGTATAGGCGCGACACGGCTCATTGCCGAACACAACCCGCAGCATCGAGCAATTTTCATCGACAGCTGCGGAGATGACATGGTCTGCCGTACTTTTACCGGTGGTCAGGAAGGCGAGACCGGTAAATCCGGTGGTGGCGAGGCTGATCGCCGGGGGAATCACCGGGAGACAACCGCTCAGAAATACCGGCAATATTGCGATCAGAAGACCACGCCTCATATCCATTTCCCCGCGTGAATCAATAGTTTATTGGAGTTTATTTTACCTATGTCTGAGAAATTGGCAAGCAGCGCAATTTATCTTGATTTATCTCGTCTCTGCCTGATTGCGTATGACATTGAAATCAGGTGACTGTTTTGGCCCAAGGGCGGCATTCCGCTGCGCGGGTTTTCCGTGTATGAGATCCCTATGACCGTTATTACAGATACCGAAGCGCTCTCCGCCGTCTGCGCCGAGTTCGCAACCGAGGACTTCGTCACGATCGACACGGAGTTCATGCGCGAGAAGACCTACTACCCCCAGCTTTGCCTGGTTCAACTGGGGAATGACGAAAAGGCCGTCGCCATCGACACCCTGGCAGACGGGCTGGATCTCGCCCCCCTTATCGCGCTTCTGACGAACAAGAACGTCCTGAAGGTCTTCCATGCAGCGCGCCAGGATCTCGAAATCTTCTATCATCTCTGTGGTGAGCTTCCGGCGCCGGTCTTTGACACCCAGGTCGCCGGCATGGTATGCGGCTTCGGCGATTCGGTCTCTTACGACAAGCTGGTGCAGAGCCTGACCGGGATTCAACTGGACAAGAGCTCACGCTTCGCGGACTGGTCCCACCGCCCGCTCAGCGAAAAGCAGATTGGATACGCGCTCGCCGATGTCATCCACCTCCGGCCCGTCTACCGGGCATTGGTGGAAAGCATTCGAAAGTCCGGCCGGATGGAGTGGATCGAGGAAGAAGTCGCGAAGATGGCTGATCCGGCGATCTACGACCCCGATCCCGAGACCGTCTGGCAACGCCTGAAGGTCCGCAGCGGAAAGCCGAAATTTCTCGCCGTTCTGCAGCAGATTGCCGCTTTCCGCGAACGCGAGGCACGGCAGCGGGATGTGCCGCGGAACCGGATCCTGCGTGACGACGTGCTGATGGATATCGCCGCGCACGCACCGACGACGCCCGAAGAGCTTGCCCGCACACGGACCTTCAATGCACAGGTTGCCAATGGCCGGCTGGGCCAGGAGATCATCAAGGTTGTCAACAAGGGCCTCGCAATGCCGAACGATGCCTGCCCGAGACTGCCGGCAAAAGATGACCGCCGCGAAGCCCCGGCCCCGATAGTCGAGCTGCTGAAGGTGCTGCTGAAAATCCGCTCGGAAGAGGAAAAGGTCGCCGCCCGGCTGATCGCCAATGCGGCCGATGTCGAGGCCATTGCCCTGGACGATGATGCAGATGTCCCGGCCCTGACAGGATGGCGCCGCGACCTTTTCGGCGCCGACGCCGTCAACCTGAAACATGGCCGCATCGGCCTGACGGCCGAAGCCGGTAAAATCAAGCTGATGCGACTCTGAGCGGAACGCATCGCCGCTCAGTGGTCGATGCGGATTTCCTGCCCAAGCGCCTCGGAAAGGGATGCGATCCGTCTTGTCACAACGTCTCCGGCAAGGCCGCCCTGGTGGCCATGCATGCTGATAACGAAGCCGCGCTCCCCGACCATGTCCCGCTCACGGTCGAGCCGGGCGCTCTCCAGCAACTCCGTCGCGCCGCCCGACAGGGTCAGCGCAAGCCGGAGCGCCAATCCGACGCGGTAGGCCAGATCGCGCCGGCGGAGCGACAGCAGCTTGCGGACCCGCAGGGTCCCCTCTTCCTCAACCCCGCCGGTATACCGGGTCAGGATTGAATAGGCGAGGAACACCCGGTCGGCGTGGTTGATACCCACGACCGGCAGGCGCAGCACCCGGATAAAGGCATGCTCGCCGCGATAACTCGGATGCTCGCCCCAGGCAAAATCACTCAGAATGCACGCTGCCCGGATAAGGCGCCGCTCCGCCGCGGGAACGTCCTCGAAAAACGGCGCGATCCAGCGTTCCAGCACTTCCGGGTGTGGACTGAACCGGCTGGTCTTGCGGGCAATGTCCATGCAGCTGTCGAGCAGCGGATCGCGCGATTGCGCACCTTGCGGCAGCCGGTCATAGAGGCATCCTTCCCGCAGCCCGAAGGATGAAAACACAACCTGACGCGCCCGGCCGAGCTCGATCAGCCGTTTCAGCACCAGCGCGGTGACGGGGAATTTCTCGACACGGCGCTTCGAGACAGCGTCCAGGGCGCGCAGATCCTTCCGCCCCATACGGACGATCTCATCCAGGTACCGGACGGCCTCTTCCGCACCAATGGCGTAATGATGAATCACCGCCAGCGGATAATCGGTCAATTCCATATGTGCGCGCGCAAGACTGCGCCACGCGCCGCCAACCGCGAACAGATCCCGGTCCGCCATACTGTCCAGCCACAGGACACTATTCAGGGCTGAATCTATTCGACCGACCAATTCGTCCCGGTTCTGCCGTGTCAGTTCACCAAGCCGGAGCGGACCAAGCGGCGCCGTCTCGAAGCGTCTCGCCTTGCTGTTCTGCACATCGACAAGTTCGAGGCTGCCGCCGCCAAGGTCACCGACCACGCCGTCAGCCTCCGGGAAGGCGCTGATCACCCCGAGGGCGGACAACCGGGCCTCTTCGTCCCCGGACAGCACCGTGACACGAATCCCGAACCGGTTTTCGACCGTCGAGACGAACTCGCCTCCGTTCCGGGCATCGCGGACCGCTGCCGTCGCCAGCACGCTGACCTCGGAGACGCCCATGCCTTTTGCGATGGTGAAGTAGCGCTCCAGATTCTCCATCGCCGAGCGCACGCCTTGCTCCGACAGGTGTCCGGTTTCCTGCAATCCCGTTCCGAGACCGCAGAGCGCTTTCTCGTTGAAGAGCGGAATCGGCATCCGGCCATCGCCTTCGAAAACGACGAGACGGATCGAGTTCGACCCGATGTCGAGAACGCCAACGAGACCGCTGTGATCGGTCCCGGTGTTGGTGATCCAGTCATCTTGCAAAGTGGGGTCTGACAAACGCTATTCCGTGCCGCTCAGCTTCTTGGGCATTTCATTCGACCGTTTCAGAGCACTGCCGCGGCCGGACAGGCTCGGATTGGTCATGAAGTATTTATGCGCCGAGAACGCCTCGGCACCAGCCGCCACCCGGACAAAATGCCCATCCGGTCCCGCGACCCAGGAATTGGTTTCGTCCTTCAGGTTCGCCACCATGATCTGGTCGAGTACCTGACGATGCACCGTCCGGTTCTCGATCGGAACGAAATGCTCGACCCGGCGATCCAGATTACGCGTCATCCAGTCTGCGGAAGACATGTACACTTTCGCCTGATCGGAAGGAAGCTTCCGGCCATTCCCGAAGCAGAAAATCCGTGAATGTTCCAGGAACCGGCCGACGATGCTGCGGACATGGATATTCTCGGACAATCCCGGCACACCCGGCCGCAGACAGCAGATGCCGCGGATTACCAGCTCGATTTTGACGCCTTCGTTGGACGCCCGATAAAGCAGGTCGATCAGGTCAGGGTCGACCAGAGAATTCATCTTCGCCCAGATTGCCGCCGGCTTGCCTTCCCTTGCAAAGGCGATTTCCGTGTCGACCAGCTCGTGCACCTTCTTGCGCATGGTCAGCGGCGAGAGCGAGAGCTTGTCCATCGTCTGCGGCGTCGCGTAGCCGGTCATGTAATTGAACATGCGCGCGGCATCCCGGCACAGCACCGGATCGCAGGTGAAGAAGGACAGGTCCGTGTAAATCTTCGCCGTGATCGGGTGATAATTGCCGGTCCCGAAATGCACATAGTTTCTGAGGCCGTTGCCCTCGCGGCGGACAATCAGCGAGATCTTGGCGTGGGTCTTCAGGTCGACAAAGCCGTAGACGACCTGCACGCCTGCACGCTCCAGATCGCGGGCGAGGCGGATATTCGCCTCTTCGTCGAAACGCGCCTTCAGCTCGACCATGGCCGTGACCGATTTTCCGGCCTCGGCCGCCTCGATCAGGGCATTGACGATCGGGCTGCCCTTGGATGTCCGGTAAAGGGTCTGCTTGATCGAGACCACCGCGGGATCCGCCGCCGCCTGACGCAAAAACTGAACGACAACGTCAAAACTCTCATAGGGGTGGTGGACGACGATGTCCTTTGCCCTGATCGCCGCCAGACAGTCGCCACCGAAA
Organism: Nisaea sp.; assembly: GCF_040217065.1. Classification (GTDB taxonomy): domain Bacteria; phylum Pseudomonadota; class Alphaproteobacteria; order Thalassobaculales; family Thalassobaculaceae; genus Nisaea. Next base: position 631,341 of record NZ_JAVJNX010000008.1, on the reverse strand, counting down.
TCCCGGATCCGTTCCGGAAAGCGCGGGTTGAAAGGTTTCCAGAGCAAGTCCGAGCGTTCGCTTACAATCAGCTGCGACAGATCGGCGAGACCGACCATTTCGTCGAGGGTGAAAAGATCCTCCTTCGCCACCTTCATCTCGTCGGCCACGAAGTTCCGGAGATCTTCCGGCATGTCCCGGTTCATCGAGAGCCGGATGACATTGCCGCGCCGCCGGCGCTTCAGGGCGGATTCAAACGAAAGCACAAGATCTTCCGCTTCTTCGTCGACTTCCATTTCGCTGTCGCGCAGCACCCGGAAAATGCCGTGTCCCGAGACTGTGAAGTTCGGGAACAGCTGGTCGACGTGTTCGATTATCACTTCTTCGATGGAAATAAACCGGATGTCGTCGCCCGGCAGCCGGACAAATCGCCCGACCTGCGCCGGAAGCGGCATCAGCGCGTCCATATCGATCCCGTTTGCGACATCAGACAAATGCATGGCGAGACAAACGCCACCATTTGGAAGGAACGGAAACGGATGCGCCGGATCAATCGCGAGCGGTGTCAGAAGCGGGAAAACCTGATCAATGAAATGCCCCTCGAGCCATTTCCGGTCCGCTGCCGTCAGATCGGCTGCCGACACCAGGTAGAACCCGGCGGTCCTTAGTTCTGCGAGCAGCTGAGACAGATACTGTTGTTGAACGGCGATCAGTTCGGCCGCTTTTTCTGCGATGGCAATGAGCTGGCTGGTCGGTGACAACCCGTCCGCGCTGGGCGTGGTCACGCCCGCATTGACCATTCCCTTCAGACCGGCAACCCGGACGGTATAGAACTCATCAAGGTTCGATGCGGAAATGGAAACGAAACGCAGCCGCTCCAGCAGCGGGTGCGCCGGATTGGTCGCTTCCTCAAGCACCCGGGCATTGAAACCGAGCCAGGACAGTTCCCGATTAAAGAACCGTTCCGGCGATGCGGCGTCAATCCGTGCTGTACTCTCCAGCTGACTCTCGCTCACGGAACCATCTCCTCGCCGTCATGTTTACGAAGCCTCCGCGCGCCAACAGCGCTTCTTGGCTGTCATAACACAGGTCGGCCCGGGATATGGACTATCCCGGGCCGGACCGTAATCACGTCATGTTTCAGTTCGATGACGGTTTCCGGCAATTGGCTGCGAAAACCGTCTTCCGAGACTTTACATCGTGCTGCGGAAGGCGCCGCCATCCATGAGCACGTTCTGGCCATTGATATATCCGGCATGGGCGCTGCACAGGAACGCGCAGGTCTGGCCGAATTCATCAGCAGTACCGAACCGGCCGGCCGTATGGGCCGCAGCCTGCTCGGCATAGTAGGTCTCGAAAGCAACCCCCGCCTTTTCGGCTTGCAGCTTCATGTTGCCGCGCAGCCGGTCGGTGTCGAACGGACCCGGGAGCAGACCGTTGATGGTCACGCCGTCCTTGGCAACTTCCCGGGCGATACCGGCACAGAAGCCAGTCAGGCCGGTACGGGCGCCGTTGGAGAGGCCGAGAATGGCAATCGGCGATTTCACCGCACCGGAGGTGATGTTAACGATCCGGCCGAACTTGCGCTCGATCATGCCGTCGATGGTCGCCTTGAGCAGCTCGATCGCGGTCAGCATGTTGGCATCGACCGCCTTGATCCAGTCGTCCCGGGTCCAGTCGCGGAAATTGCCGGGCGGCGGACCGCCGGCATTGTTCACCAGAATGTCGAGCTTGCTGTTGAATGGCGCCAGCGCTTTCGCCCGGCCCTCTTCCGTGGTGATATCGCAGGCCACCGCATGCACCGTAACGCCCGTCGCCTTGCGGATTTCCTCCGCCGTGGCCTCGATCGCTTCCGGCGTCCGCGAGCAGATCGTCAGATCCACACCGTTCTGTGCCAGCGCCATTGCCGATGCCTTGCCAAGCCCTTTGCTCGACGCGCAAACGAGCGCTTTCTTCCCTTTAATTCCCAGATCCATGGGTCGTGCTCCGTTTGTTGGTTATTGGTTTCATGTTCCCGGCGCTATTCCCCTGCGCGCGCTTCCAGCGCACGGCGTGCGAGCGGCAGCGTGATCCGGCGCCCCTCGGCAAGCGACACGGCGTCTATAGCCTCAACCAACGCCCGCGCTTCCGAAAACGATCGTTCCATGCGCCCGACCAGAAAGGCCAGCACCTCTTCAGCAACGAACAATTGCCGGTCGCGAAAGAGTTTATCCATGATTCCTGCAATCAATGCGTCGTCGGGATCACTTATCGCGACGGCAGGCAGCGCCGCGAGGCGGGATTTCACGTCCTCAGGGTAGAGCTGCATGCGCGAGACCGGTGCCCGTGACAGAACCAGCAGCGCGCCCCGGCGCTCCACGAGCATATTGTAGAGATGAAATGCAGGCACGCCCGGAAGGGTCTCGTCGACATTGTCGAGTACCACAAACCGGGACTCGCCAAGCACGACCGGAAGCGTGTCCGTATCAAGGTCGGTCGGTCGCAATATGACAGCCTTCGCTTTGCGGGCCCAGACCTCGGCCAGGTGACTTTTGCCCGAGGCTTCCGGGCCGTGCACATTGAGCCCCCAGGTCGAATCCGGCCAGGCGGGCCAGGAATCGATCCAGGCGGTCGCCGCCTGGTTGCAGGCAGAGACCAGGTATTCCCCGCGATCAAACGCCGGACGGTGCTGCAGCGACAACGGCAATTGTCCGCCTGCGCCGTCGATCACGCGCGAGCCATTGTTCTGATCACTCATGATATGCCCGCCGGCCGGTCCTCAATGCGCTCCATCGTCCGCCTCATCATCTGCCGGTGGAATGCCATGCAGATGGAGCGGGCTGGCGAGATAGCGCGACAAGGCAAAGCGGATGACCACACCGAGCACGGCCGCGACCGGAACCGCGATCAGAATTCCGAGAAAACCAAACAGTGCCCCCCCCGCCAGCAAGGCGAAAATCACCCAGACCGGATGCAGACCGACAGCCTCGCCAACCAGGTTCGGCGTCAGGAAATTACCTTCGACCGCCTGTCCGGCGACAAAAATGGCAGCGACGATGGCGATGGGAGTCAGACCGTCAAACTGCATGGCAGCAAGCCCGATACTGAGCAGCCCGCCAAAGATCGAGCCGACGAAGGGGACGAACGAGATCAGGCCGGAAAACAGCCCGATGATCACGCCGAAATCGAGGCCCGCCAGCGACAGGCCAACGGCATAGAAACCGCCCAGGATGAGACAGACGGACCCCTGCCCGCGCACGAAGGAGGCAAGTGTTTCATCGATGATCCTTGCCTGTTCCCTGATCGTCTTCGCCTGCGCCCGCGGCAGCCAGCCATCCACGGCAGCGACGATACGGTCCCAGTCCCGCAGCAGGTAGAAGGCGACAATCGGCGTGATGATCGTCAGCGACAGCAGATTGGCCAGCGCAGCGCCGCCGCTCAGGAGCTGTCCCGCGACGGAGATGAGCCATGTCCCGGCCTTCGCGGCGATGGCTGAGAGATTAAGCTCCTCCGCCCCGCCATTGCCGAGCCAGGACCGGGCCATGCTGACGATCGGGTCCGCGAAGGCCAGCAGCCGCTCGAGATAGCCGGGCAGTTTCTCGGCCAGAAGAACGGCCTGAGCCTGGACCAGCGGCACCAGCAAAAGCAGTGCGCCAAGGCCGGCAAGGAAGAACCCAAGCAAGACGACAACCGTCCCCGCAGTGCGGGACATGCGCAATCGCTCGCAGCGATCCACCAACGGGTCCAGAAAGTAGGCGATCGCCATGCCGGCGACGAACGGCACCAGCACGCTTTTCAAGACATAGAGCGCAAGAAGCAGGGCGATCAGAAGCCCGGCCCAGAAGCTCAGGCGTTCACGCTGCGTCATGGCGCTCTCCGTTTCCGGCGCGGCTCCGGCATGTAATTGCTGAGGACATCATTGAACAAGCGGCGGCAGCACGAGCGGAGAGACGGCGGCGGGCGGCCGCTGCAAGACCGGCTCTGCCCCCGAAGTCGGGGCGGCGAGCGGTGCCGGACGATACCGCTCCGGCAATTCGGCACCCTGCTTGTAAAGCACCCAACCATCCTGTGTTTCCATCAGTATGAAATCTTTCTGCTTCAAGGCCAGCGCGAACTGATCGGCATCACCGTTTATCCAGACGTCGACAAGGGCTTCGGTGCGCGATATCCGAAGCAACTCGCGGCGGGATACCGATGAGACCTGGTCCAGAGCCTTGCGGGTTTCCAGCCATGTTTCGAAAGAAGAGACCGGTACAATCACGGTCACCTGCGTCTCGAACCCCGGGCTGATCAGGTTTTCCGCTTTCCAGGCTTCCTGGATCTCGGACGCGGCGGTCCGTGCGGCGAGTGCCAGCAGATCGGCGTCAGGACGGGCCGGGTCAGCTGTCACTGTCCGGACCAGGGACTGTCCGTCCGCAACACCGCCGACATGAGTCAGGTTGAGTTCTATGGCTTGTCCGGCCGAATCGGTGGAGACCGGGCGGGCACTGGCGATCACCGCCTGTTCCGCGCCATAGCGAGCGGCAATCGTCATGATCGCTTCGCGGTCCGCCAGAACGGCCTGGACCGCGCTGATGTCGCGGATATCAGCAAGATCTCCATATGGGACGGTGATCGGCACCAGACCGCTGGTGAAGGGCCGGTCCAGCCAGGCCGCCAGCCACGGGCTTTCCTCCTCCCAGAGCAGCGGCTTGCTGCCGTTGATATAGACCGGGAGAATCAGCACCGGTCGGGAGGCGACCTCGGCATAGGCAACGCCGAGAGACGCAAAATACTGTCGGACCGCCGGCGGATTGAAGCGGAAATTGAGCGATCCGAGATAGCGGACGTCGGAGGTTCGTTCCCGCGCAACTTCATACCCGACCGTCAAGCCGACAAGTAAATCGTCGGACAGCGGCGGCAGGGTCGCGGCCCCTGCCTGCGGCACCAGACGGCCAGCCAGACGGCGCCAGGCCTCGCGGCGGCCCTCCCCGATTGCCTGTGCCTGCGCCTGTGCAGCCGTGGCGGCCCGCGCATCCACCGGCACGTCGCGCACTTCGAAGACACGGTCGGTATCCGACTGCGCCCGGACGACGCCACCGGCACATGTCAGCGCCAGCAATACAATCGCAAACAGCGAAACACGGCAGGCTTCCTGCATTCCGGCAGCCCGTTCCCCATCTCGCGCGCGGCTTCCAGCCCCAAAACCCATCAGCACAATCTTCCCCGAACCCTGTGGCCACCCGCCAAATCCGCTTGCGGTCCACGTCCCTGCGTCATACACCCTGAACCGGGCAGAACAATGGCACTGCGGACACTGCCCGCCCCTTATACCGGAAGGCTGAGGAGGAGACCATATCAGCTCCCGATAGACCCAACCGCCCCCTTACCTACAAGGAAGCGGGCGTTGACATTGATGCGGCAGACCGGTTGATCGATTTCATCAAGCCTTTGACCAAGTCGACGGTTCGGCCGGGCGCTGATGGCGCGATCGGCGGATTCGGTGGCGTCTTCGATCCGAAGGCAGCCGGTTTCAAGGACCCGGTCTTCGTTGCGGCCACCGATGGCGTCGGAACGAAACTCCGCCTTGCGATCGATACCGGAAACTATGCCGGCGTCGGCACCGATCTTGTCGCCATGTGCGTGAACGATCTGGTCGTGCAAGGCGCCGAGCCACTGTTCTTCCTCGACTATTACGCCACCGGCAAGCTCGATGTCGAAGCGGCGCGGACGGTCATTGCCGGAATCGCCGAGGGTTGCCGCCAGTCCGGAGCCGCCCTGATCGGCGGCGAGACCGCGGAAATGCCCGGCATGTATACGGACGGGGATTTCGATCTCGCCGGATTCGCCGTCGGCGCGGCCGAGCGCGAGAACCTGATCCTGGAGCCGCGCGCCGAAGCCGGTGACGTGATTCTCGGTCTGGCTGCCTCGGGCGTACATTCGAACGGCTTCTCGCTGGTGCGCCGGATTGTCGATCGCTCCGGTCTCGGTTGGGGTGACGACGCGCCCTTCGCCAAGGGCCAGAGCCTGGGCGATGCGTTGCTGACGCCGACGAAGATCTATGTGAAATCCTGTCTGGCCGCCCTCGCAAGTGGCGGCGTCACCGGTCTCGCCCATATCACGGGTGGCGGCCTGCTGGACAATCCACCGCGGTCCTTCGCCAAACATCTTGCCGCCGAGATCGATGTCGAGAGCTGGACGCTTCCGCCGGTCTTCAAATGGCTGGCCGAAACCGGCGGCGTGCCGGCGGAGGAGCTGGCCCGGACCTTCAATTGCGGTATTGGCATGACCCTGACCGTTTCAGCGGACCGGGCGGATGCCGTGACCGAAATTCTGGCAGAGGCAGGCGAAATCGTCTTCCGAATCGGCAAATTGACCGAGCGGGCAGAGGACGCACCGTCCGTCACCCTGCAAGGGCTCCGGACCTGGCCCGCGTGAGAGAAGGCAAACTCAAGGTCGGCGTACTGGTCTCGGGCAGCGGCAGCAATCTGCAGGCGCTGATCGATGCCTGCGCCGTTCCCGGCCATCCGGCGGAGATAGTGCTGGTGATTTCGAACCGACCGGGGGTCCGCGCCCTGGACCGGGCGAAAACGGCGAGCATTCCGGCCGTTGTCTTTGATCACAAGAATTATCCGGACCGCGCCAGTTTCGATGCGGACATGCAGAAAGCGCTCGACGCGGCAGATGTCGAATTTATCTGCCTTGCCGGCTTCATGCGCTTGCTGACAACGGAGTTTGTCGAACATTGGGGCGGGCGGATGATCAATATCCACCCCTCGCTGCTACCGTCCTTCAAGGGGCTCAACGTCCAGCAGAGGGCCATCGACGCCGGCGCCCGGTTCTCTGGCTGCACGGTACATTTCGTGACGCCGGAAATGGATGTCGGCCCGATCATCCAGCAGGCCGTGGTGCCAATCCATCAGGATGATACAGGCGATACGCTTGCGGCGCGGATACTGGTGCAGGAGCACCGGATCTATCCGGCAAGCCTGCGCTGGGTGGCGGAAGGCCGGGTGCGGGTCGAGGGCGAGCGCGTGTTTCTCAATGACGCCGTCTATCCCGATACGGGCCTGCTCAACCCGTCGCCGGAACAGGCCAACTGACGATAGAGGCTTGGCGCCCCGGTCCCGCTGAATTATACAGTTTCCTGAGTTACGAACCGGGTTCAGCCCGGCACGACATTCCTACGGAGGCGATATGGCTGCGAGCAACGGATCCACGGACAGCAATTATCCGGAATACAAGAATAGCTACGAGGGGTTCATCAGCATGCTGAAATGGTCGACCATAGGCGTCGTCATTCTGCTGATTCTGATGGCCATCTTCCTGGTCTGACCCGCGACAAGTCACACCAGTCGCACGGCGGAATCAAAAAGGGCCGGTCATCTGACCGGCCCTTTTTCTGTTCGGCAGCAGTCGTTCAGCCGACGATTTCGTTGCCGCTGAAGAACTGGGCGATCTCGATCGCGGCGGTTTCCTCGGCATCGGAGCCGTGCACGGTGTTTTCACCGATGGACTTGGCATAGGCCTTCCGGATAGTGCCTTCGGCGGCTTCGGCCGGGTTGGTGGCGCCCATCACGTCGCGGTAGGTCGCGATGGCATTTTCGCCTTCCAGAACCTGCACGACGACCGGGGCGGAGATCATGAACTCAACCAACTCACCGAAAAACGGGCGCTCGCTGTGCACGGCGTAGAAGGTTTCGGCCTGCTTCTGGGTCATCTGGATGCGCTTCTGCGCAACAATGCGCAGGCCCGCTTCTTCGATCATTTTGTTCACGCCACCGGTCAGGTTCCGCTCGGTCGCGTCTGGCTTGAGGATGGAGAAAGTGCGCTGAATGGCCATTTTATCTCTCTTCTGGTTCCGCTGGACGGCTGGAGCCATCCGCGCGATGCGTTTGAAAAAGCTAAGCGGGCGCAAAAGCGCCCGGCGCGCGCCTTATAGCGGTGCGAACGGAACGGGGCAAGCCACGCGATGACCTGCCCCGCCCTGAACAATTGCCCCAAATGCCCGGTCAGGCGCGGCGTTTCGCCACCGCCGCCTCGATCCGCTCCAGCGCATCGGTGAGGATGGAGCGCGGGCAAGCGATATTGATGCGCTCAAATCCCTCGCCCTCGGTGCCGAATACATAACCCTCGTCGAACAGGACTTTCGCCTCTTCATGCATCAGGGCTTCAAGCTCCAGCTTATCGAGGCCAAGGCCCCGGCAATCCAGCCAGACCAGATAGGTCCCTTCCGGGTGCACCACCTTGATTTCCGGAATACGCTCGGCCACGAAACTTTCGAGATAGTTGGCATTTTCGCTCAGGTAATCGAGCACCTGGGCCAGCCACTCCTCGCCTTCGTTATAGGCCGCCATGGTGGCAACCAGGCCGAAGCTGTTCATGCCGCCGATGCCGGAGGCAGCAATTTCCTTGTTCAGCGCCTTCCGGTACGTCTCATTCGAGACGATCATGTTGGACGTGTGGAGACCCGCCAGATTGAAGGTCTTCGACGGGGCCGTGCAGACAACCGCATTGTCCATCATGTCCGCGCCGAGTTTTCCGAACGGCACGAAGGTGGAGCCGTTCAGCATCAGGTCGCCATGAATCTCGTCGGCAATGACCACGACGCCGTTCTTCTTGCAGATCTCGCCAAACCGCTTCAGCTCTTCGGCGGTCCAGACCCGGCCGACCGGATTGTGCGGGCTGCAGAAAATGCAGAGCTTCACCTTCGGGTCAGCCGTCCTGGCTTCGAGATCGTCGAAATCCATCCGGTAGACGCCGTTCTCCATCACCAGAGAGTTGGAGACAACCTCGCGGCCGTTATTCTCGATGGCATAGGTGAAGGGATAATAGACCGGGCGCTGGATCAGCACCTTGTCGCCCGGCTCGGTGAGGGCCCGGACCAGCAGGTTCAGGGCCGGCACCACGCCCGGCGTGTTGACGATCCAGTCAGGATCAACCTTCCAGCCGTGGCGGCGCTCCATCCAACCGGTAATCGCCTCGTTATATTCCGGTGTGCGGACCACATAGCCGAAGATCGGATGGTCGATCCGGGCGCGCATGGCGTCGCGGATCGGCTCGGCGATCTGGAAATCCATGTCCGCCACCCACATCGGCAGGGTCCGCTCGGCGCCAAGATCCGGATCCGTGCCGTTCCACAGCTCCCGCTTGTCCCCGCGCCAGTAAATCTGCCACTTGACGGAATTCGTCCCGGTCCGCCGGATCTCCTGATCGAAATCGTATTTCACCTGTTACTCCAGGGTTCGCTTAATTCATCCATGACCGGCGCTCAGCCAGCCTTCTCCCATCCGCCGCTTTCGGTCTGCCGCCAATAGGCAAGCGTATGACCAGCGGTCTTGTAGTCCTTCCAGCGTCCCCGCGCCGCAGCCACCGCATCGTCGTTACGGCCGTCGAACAGCTCGAACACACGCTCGTAGTCGCCGACATGCTCCGAAGTCGCGCCATCCGTCAGAAACAGAAAGCGCGCCTCGTTCGGGTTTTCGTCCGCAACCGTCAGCCAGATTGGCTGCAGCTCCGGATTCCCGTCTTTTTCACTGCCATGCGGCAGCCAGCTATCCTGATCGAAAACCCAGAGATGGGCGTTGAGGTCGGCGACGCGCTCCTCGCTCGATGCCATCACGACGACGCGGGCCTCCGCCTGAAGCGACTTTGCAAGCAGCTTCGGCAGAGCCCATTCAAGGGGACGCGCCGTCAGATGGTAGAAGTTGATATCTGTCATCACAAGGATTGCTGTGCCATTCAGGATTCGTAGTTTGCCTGCACCATCTCGTTGAGAAGCCGCACGCCCCAGCCGGTTCCGCCTTTCGGCACCGTCGACGACGCCTTGGACGACCAGGCCATCCCGGCGATGTCCATATGCACCCACGGCAGATCATTGACGAACCGCTCCAGGAAACAGGCGGCGGTGATGCTGCCGCCCCAGCGCGCGCCGGCGTTCTTCATGTCGGCGATGTCGCTGTCCATCATCTTGTTGTATTCCTCGCCAAGCGGCATCCGCCAGATCTTCTCGCCGGCGGTTTTCGATGCCGCCTCAAGCTTCCCGGCCAATTCGTCGTTATTCGCGAAGAAACCGCAATTGACCTGACCGAGGGCAACCATCATGGCACCGGTCAGGGTGGCGAGATCGAGCATGAACTGAGGCTTAAAACGGTCCTGCGTGTACCAGAGCGCGTCGGCGAGCACGAGCCGGCCTTCAGCGTCCGTATTGATGATCTCGATGGTCTGGCCGGACATGGACGTGACCACGTCGCCCGGGCGCTGGGCGTTGCCGTCCGGCATGTTCTCGACCAGGCCGACAACGCCGATCACGTTGGCCTTCGCCTTCCGTCCGGCCAGCGCCTTCATCAGGCCGACCACGGTGGCGGAGCCGCCCATGTCCCACTTCATGTCTTCCATGCCGCCCGCCGGCTTCAGGGAAATACCGCCGGTATCGAAGCAGACACCCTTGCCGACAAAGGCAATCGGCTGCTGCTTCTTCGGACCGCCGTCCCAGCGCATGATGACCATCCGGCTCTCGCGCTCGGAGCCCTGGCCGACGCCGAGCAGCGCGCCCATGCCGAGCTTCGCCATCTGCTTTTCGTCCAGCACCTCGATCTTCACGCCGAGCTCGGAAAGCTCCTCGATGCGCTTGGTGTAGGAGGTCGGATAAAGCACGTTCGCCGGCTCGCTCACTAGATCGCGGGCCATGAAGACACCGTCCGCGACGGCGCTCAGCCCGGCAAAGGCCTTCTTCGCCTCCGGCGCCTCATCGGTCAGGACCGTCAGTTTCTGCAGGACCGGCAGATCTTCCTTCTTCTGCTTGGTCTTGTACTTGTCAAAGCGGTAGGTCCGGAGCAGGCCGCCGAAGGCCAGCCGGGCGGCCCTAACCGCTGCGCCGTCGTCCGCCGCGCCATCGGCACCATGCGGCTCGAACAGAACGGACGCTTCCTTGTCCCCGGCCCCCAGGATTTCGCCGATGATCGAGCCGCCGGCATTCTCGGACCAGAGCTCGTCAATCTTGCTGCCGTCACCAAGCCCGTAGAGCAGTACCGTGCCGGTGTCGCCGAACACGGACAGGGTCTTGTTCTCCTTGCCGGTGAACTTGTGGGCCTTCATCGCCCGCGACAGCAGGCCGCCGAGCTGTTCGTCCAGCGCCGCGCCGAGCGGCAGCAAGGTGCCGCCATCCATCACGCCGACAACGATCGCGCCCTTGGTCGGCAAAGCCAGCTTCTGAAACCCGATTTTCATTCCGATTCTCCCTCTGAGCAAAGCTCCGCCCCATTCAGGCGCATGCGTTCCTGGCGTGCCGACCAGGGCGGCTTCCTCGAGCGTCGTGCCGCCGGGTAGCCATGCATGCGCGGGTTACGAACCTGTGCTGCTCACATCCTGATTAAGTTCGTGATTGGAAACACTTGAAACATCGCTATCATGCGCCCTTCGACGCGGGTTGTGCAAGAACCCGCCCAGGCACTACCAGCCAAACGGGATCATGAAGATCGATCGCTACGTCATTCGCCAGATAGTGGCCGCGATGATCATCGTTGTGGTCTCGCTCACCTGTGTCATCTGGCTGAGCCAGTCCCTGCGATTCATCGACATGATCGTGAACCGGGGACTGCCGCTCGCGACATTCATCTACTTCACCGTTCTGTTGATGCCAACCTGGCTGTCGCTGGTCCTGCCCATCGCCTGCTTTGCCGCGACCATGTTTGTCTACAACCGCATGGCAAGCGACCGAGAGCTGGTGGTGCTCACCGCGTCCGGCCTCGGACCGCTGGGCCTTGCCCGCCCTGCGATAGTGGTCGGGCTGGTGGTCACCCTGCTTGGATATCTGCTCAGTCTTTACCTGATCCCGGTCTCCTACCGCGGCTTCAAGGAACTGCAGTTCCAGATCCGCCACAACTACACAAATGTCCTGCTGCGTGAGGGCGTCTTCAATTCCATGGGCAACGATGTCACGGTCTTCGTGCGTGCGCGCCAGCCGGACGGGGAGCTGTCCGGGATCATCGTCCAGGACGATCGGGATGAGAAAGAGTCGATTACCCTGCTCGCCGAACGCGGCGCACTGATCCTCGACGGCAGCGACCCCAAGGTCCTGATGGTCAATGGAAACAGGCAGTCACGCGACAATGCGACCGGGCGGATCAACATTCTCTATTTCGACCGCTACACAGTGGATCTCGGCGGCATCCGCGAAGCGGTTCAGCGCACAGTGCGGGATCAGAATGAGCTCTTTGTCGACGAATTGCTCAACCCGACGGAGCAGATCACGGAGCCCCGGAATTTCGACAAGTACATGGCCGAAGGGCACAGCCGCCTGGTCACCCCGCTGCTCGGTCTCTCCCTGCCTTTGATCGGGCTGGTGATCATTCTGAAAGGCGAATTCTCGCGCCGGGGCCAGACCATCCGCCTGATCGTCGCCATTTTGCTGGTCGGGCTGGTGCAGGCCGCTGTTCTCGGCTCAAAATACGCCGCCGCCAAACAGCTTGGACTGCTCCCGCTGATGTATGGCAGTGCGATCATGCCGATCTTTGTTTGTCTCGCAATCCTGGCCCGCCAGAAATTGCGCCGACCGCAGGCCGCCGAGAAACCGCCCGAAGGAACGCCGGCATGAAATGGTCGGGCACGCTCTCGCTCTATTTCGGCAAGCAATTCCTGCTTTGGGTTGTCGGAACCTTCCTGGCGATCATGGGAATCGTCTTCCTGCTGGATGCGATCGAATTGCTGCGGCGGGGCTCCGACCGGGAACTTGCAACCCTGACACTGATGCTGCAGATGGCGGCCCTCAAGGCGCCGCAGATGGGGCAGACCATCCTGCCCTTCGCGACTCTGTTCGGCGGCATGCTGGCCTTTACCCGGATGACCCGCTCGAACGAGTTGGTGGTTGCCCGCGCAGCAGGCGTGTCCGTCTGGCAGTTCCTGCTTCCGGCCCTGATGATCGCGTTCCTGATCGGGGTCTTCAAGATCACCATATTCAATCCGGTCGCCTCGGTGATGACGGCGAAATACGAGGCTCTCGAGAACAAGGTCCTGCGGGACAAGGGAAACTTTCTGGCATTGACCGACGGTGGCCTCTGGCTTCGGGAGCAGACCAGTACCGGCCATTTCGTCCTGCATGCCACCGGAGTCGCGGCGGACGGGGCCAGTCTGTCCGGCCTGACCGTGTTGTTCTTCAAGGGTGAGGACAGTTTCGACGCCAGAGTGGATGCAGCCGAGGCAACGCTCCAATCCGGCTTCTGGCAGATGAACAATGTCATCCTGACCACCAAGAACGCGATCCCCGAGACGCGTCCAGTTTACCGGCTCCCGACCGCTCTGACGCTCGATAACATCCAGGACAGTTTTTCCCCGCCGGAGACCATGTCCTTCTGGGAGCTGCCGAAATTCATCGCGATTCTGGAGAGCGCCGGCTTCTCGGCGGTCAGGCATCGGCTCTATTGGCATGCCCTGCTGGCCTCACCGCTCCTGCTCTGCGCAATGGTGCTGATCGCGGCGACATTCTCGCTTCGTCTGACCCGTCGCGGCGGCACAATGGTCTGGGTCAGCGCCGGTCTTTTCACAGGATTTTTTCTTTATTTCGCGTCTGACCTCGTCTTCGCATTAGGATTGTCCGCCCGGATTCCGGAAGTGCTCGCCGCCTGGACCCCGGCAACCGTGACGGCGCTGCTTGGTTGCGCCAGCCTGCTTCACCTTGAGGATGGTTGATCCATGATCCAGGACCTTCGTTTATGGAACCGGACAGAACGCCATCTCGAGGTCCTTTGCGGCCGGTTCCTGGTTGCCCTGTTCTGCATTGGCTGGTCCGTTTGTCACATAGCCACGGCAAACGCGCAGGAGCGCGCCATAGACGAAAGTCCGGTGCTGATGGTTGCCGACGAGCTGGTGCACGATGAAACGCTCGGGACCATCACGGCGAGGGGCAATGTGGAGCTCTCGCAGGGCGAGCGCGTCCTGATGGCCGACAGTGTGACCTACAACCAACGTGAGGACACGGTCATCGCCACCGGCAACATCTCGTTGCTGGAGCCATCAGGGGAGGTCATCTTCAGCGACTATGCGGAGCTGCATAACGAACTGAAGACCGGCATCATCGACAATCTTCGCCTGCGCATGACGGACGGTTCCCGCCTCGCCGCGAACCGCGGCCTGCGCACCGCGGACCAGCGCAAGATCCTGTCCCGTGCCGTATTCACGCCCTGCGAAAGCTGCAAGGAAGACCCGTCGCGCGCGCCACTGTGGCAGCTCAAGGCGCGCAAGATCGTGCATGACGAGGCCGCCAAGGACATCATCTACAATGATGCCACCCTGGAAATGTTCGGCATCCCGGTTTTCTACACGCCGTACCTGGCCCATCCGGACCCCACCGTGGAACGGCGCAGCGGCTTCCTAGCGCCGATGATCGGCGCTTCGGACGAACTCGGTTTCATCTACGGCCAGCCCTATTACCAGGTCATCGACGAGTCCAAGGATCTGGAGATCACGCCGATCATCTATTCCGAGGAAGGCGGTATCCTGAAAGGCCGGTACCGCCAGCGTTTCGAAAATGGCGAGATCGACTTTCAAGGAAACGGTGGTCTGCTCGACCAGCGCGACGACAATGTCGAGACAGGAAGTCAGGACCCGGAGGGCAGTATCGACCTGGAAGGCCGGTTCGACTTCGACCGAACCTGGCGCGGCGGATTCGATTTCGAACAGTCCAGCGGCCGCACCTATCTGCGGCGCTACCGGCTCGACAGCCGGGAGGTCCTGACCACCCGCGCCTTCACCGAAGGGTTCCGGGGGCGCAATTTTGCCTCGGTCGAAACCCTGAAATTCCAGGGCCTGAATCCGGGCGATTCCAGAGACACGGCGCCGGTGATTGCCCCGCTCGTTGAATATAATTATGTCGGCGAACCGGATCCGGCAGGCGGCCGGTTCCAGCTGGACGCAACGGTCATGTCCCTGAGCCGGCAAACCGGCGCCGACAGCCAAAAGCTGGCCATCCGCAGCGGCTGGGCGCTGCCCTATACCGCGCCAGCGGGCGACATCTACACACTGACCGCAACCCTCGACAGCGATTTCTACCATACCGAAGGGCTCGAGAATGGCGAAGGCGGGGACGCCGGCCGGCTGTTTCCGCAGCTCGGCCTGAACTGGCGATACCCGCTGGCGCGAGCCGGTGAAAACTACCACCAGACGATCGAGCCGATCGTCAATCTCGTACTCGCGCCGGATGGCAACAACCCGAACGAGATATCCAACGAAGACAGCCAGTCCTTCCTGTTCGACGACACCAACCTGTTCCGCATGAACCGCTTCACCGGGAGCGACCTGGTGACCAGCGGCAGCCGCGTCGACTATGGGTTCAAGACAGGCGTCTATGGCAATGGCGGCGGCTCCTCCTCCATGCTGTTCGGGCAAAGTTACCGGTTCTTCGGAGACGGCCCGTTTGAAGCCGGATCAGGTCTCGAAGACGATCTCTCGGACTATGTCGGCCGTGTGCAGGTCAGTCCGACCAGAGATCTTGATTTCCTGTTCCGCTTCCGGCTCGACAAGGACAACTTCAGCCCGCGGCGCAGCGAAGTCGGCATGCGCTACCAGCATCCGCTTTTCTCATTCGTGGCGGATTACGTCCTGCTTGATGACGAAACCAACTCTGATGATATCGCCGGAGAAACCAGCTTCCGGGAACGGGAACAACTCGATCTTCTCGGAACTGTCAGGCTGAGTGAGTTCTGGAGCATGAACGGACGGATCGTTCAGGACTTCTCGGACGATGCCAACCGCACACTGATTGCATCGACCGGACTGGTCTATGCCGATGAGTGCTTCACTTTCGGCCTCGTCTATGAAAGAAGCGAACTGGAAGACGACGATATCGAACCGGAACAGACCGTCATGCTGCAGATCGCCTTCAAGCATCTCGGCGGCTTCGCCAGCAACTGACGGCCTCGGTCTAAAGGTATGAATCGAACCAAATGACGAGATCTGGATTGAGCTTTATCAATTGGCGTTACCCGGCCTTGTTGCGAATTGCCGCCGCGATGGTGGTTCTGGCATGCGGCGTTTCAGGGTTTGGCAACACGAACGCTCAGGCGCAGGACGCTCTGAGGATCGCCGCCATCGTCAATGACGACATCATTTCCGTCAGGGACCTGGACGCCCGCGTGCGGATGGTCATGGTCATTTCGAACCTGCCGCGCAGCGCCCAAACCGTTCAGCGAATCTGGCCGCAGGTTCTACGCAGCCTGATCGACGAGAAACTGAAGCAGCAGGAAGCAAAACGTCTGTCGATAGAGGTCAGTGATCAGGAGCTCGAACGGGCCAAGCGGGCGATGGAAGAGCGCAACAAGATGGCGCCCGGAACGTTTGATCGCTCGCTTGAGCAGCAAGGCATTCAGAGCCAGACGGTCCTCGACCAGATGCGCACCGAATTGGTCTGGGTGAAGCTGGTACGCCGGCGCTTCCAAAGCACCGTGGAGATCACGACCGACGAAATTGACGATGCACTGGACCGGTTGGAGCGCAACAAAGGCAAGCCGCAATACCGGATCCGCGAGATCGTGCTCGACTCGACCGATTCATCCGGCAATGAACAGGAGACCGCCGAACGTCTGGTGCAGCAGCTTCGGTCCGGAGCCGAGTTCGATGCGATCGCGCGTGAATTTTCCACCGGCGCGACCGCAGCGACCGGCGGAGATATCGGCTGGACCACGAAGGAACAGCTTGGAGACGAGGTTGGCGCAGTGGTCGACAGCCTGAAACCGGGTGAGATCAGCGACCCGATCAGGACGATTTTCGGCTACCAGATCATCCAGCTGGCCGACCGGCGCATCCTGAGCGGGCCCAATCCGGCGAATGCCAAGGTTACTCTGAAACAGGTCTTCGTACCCGTCCCGCCAGGCTCGGGCCCGGATGCCGTAGCCAGCCAGAAAAGTATCGCGACCGCCGTTTCGGAGACCGCGCAGAACTGCGAGGACATGGATACGCTTGCAGCGGAGCTCAATTCGCCGGCGGGAACGGACCTTGGCACCCTGGCCATCGGTGAGCTGTCGCCGCTGCTGCGTGAAGCGGTCATCAACCTCGAGGTCGGTGAGCTCTCCGATCCGGTGCGGCTGCCCGGCGGTTTCAGCACCATCATGGTCTGCGGCCGCGAGGAGCCGGAAAGCGACCTGCCGGGCCGCGACGAAATCACCGGCCGGCTGAGAGCCATCAAGTTCGAGACCTTTGCCCAGCGCTATCTGCGCGACATTCGCCGAGACGCGTTCATCGATACGCGTCTCTAGGCCGGGGCACATGACAGACAGTTCCGCAGACATTGCCCCCCTCGCGGTCACTCCCGGCGAGCCTGCGGGGGCGGGGGCGGAGATTACCCTCAAGGCATGGTCCACCGGCCGCAACCGGCTCTCCCCATTCTTTCTGCTGGACGACCCCGAGCGGCTGACGGCGCTGGCAGCCCGGATCGGGATGAACGTCCCGATCATCGGCATTGAAAACCCCGAGGATGCAGCCGCTGTCTTCGAACGGGGTCTGCCCGTTCTGCCCGTCACGTTTTCGGTTCCGCCAGTACCCGGCACACTCGACCCGGCGAACGGCGGCGCCGTCATCTCCGCGATCGAGCAGGCCGTGCAGTTCACCCGCGCGGGTCGATCTGCAGCCGTCGTGACCAATCCGATCCAGAAAAGCGTGCTGTACGAGGCCGGGTTCCGCTATCCGGGTCATACAGAGTTTCTGGCTGCGCTCGCCGGCCCCGACGTCACCCCCGTGATGATGCTCGCTGCTCCGTTGATCCGCGTTGTTCCGGTGACCATCCACATCCCGCTGCACGCCGTTTCCGCGACACTCACGACCGAGATGATCATCACCAAGGGCCGGATCACGGCGGAAGCCCTGAAGCGGGATTTCGGCTGCAAGGCACCGCGTCTGGCCATCGCCGGGCTCAATCCCCATGCCGGCGAGGACGGGACTATCGGCACCGAGGACAGGGATGTTGTCGCGCCGGCAGTGCGCGCTCTGAAATCCGAGGGCATCGCTGCCTTCGGACCGGTATCGGCCGATACCATGTTCCATGCCGAGGCGCGCAAATCCTACGATGCGGCGATCTGCATGTACCACGATCAGGCGTTGATCCCGATCAAGACCCTGGACTTCTGGGGCGGCGTCAATGTCACGCTCGGCCTGCCCTTCATCCGGACCTCCCCCGACCACGGAACCGCGCTGGAATTGGCCGGCACCGGGCGGGCCCATGCGGACAGCATGATTGCAGCACTGAGCATGGCAGGTGATATGGCCCGGAACCGGATGAGCGGACATGACTGATCCGGTCATTGCTGCGGTTGAAGCGCTGCCGCCGTTGCGCGATATCATCGCGCGTTTCCAGCTGTCGGCGCGCAAATCTCTCGGCCAGAACTTCCTGTTCGACCTCAACCTGACCCGGCGCATCGCCCGCGCCGCCGGTAACCTCGACGAAGGAACCTGTATCGAAGTCGGCCCCGGCCCCGGCGGCCTGACCCGTGCGCTCCTGCTGGAAGGCGCCCGCAAGGTCATTGCGATCGAGCGGGACCGCCGTTCGATCGAAGCGCTGCAGGATCTCGTCGCGGCGGCGGACGGACGGCTGGAAATCATCGAGGCCGACGCCATGGACGTCGATCTCACGACGCTGGGCGAGGCGCCGCGCCGGGTGATCGCGAACCTGCCCTACAATGTCGGAACCCCCATGCTGCTCAGCTGGCTGAAGCGGGCCGAGGCGTTCGAAAGCTTCACGCTGATGTTCCAGAAGGAAGTGGCGGAGCGGATTGCCGCTGCACCCTCTACCCCGCATTACGGCCGCCTCAGCATCGCCGCGCGCTGGCGGGCGGAAATCTTCCAGCTGTTCGATATTCCGGCTCGGGCCTTTACGCCCGCGCCGAAAATCACCTCCCAGGTAGTACGGCTGAAACCGCGCCCGAAGCCGCTCGCCGAGGCCGATCCCGATCTGCTCGAGCAGGTGACCGCCGCAGCGTTCTCCCAGCGCCGCAAGATGTTGCGGGCATCGCTCAAGAACTATGGCGGCGCGGATTTCCTCGAAGCCATCGGGATCGACCCGACGGCCCGCCCGGAGACCCTGACCGTTGAAGAATTTTGCGCCATGGCACGCGCGGTCGCGGCCCGGCACTGAACGCATTCCCAAACGAAAACGGGGCGCCCGATGGGCGCCCCGTTTCCGCGTGACTTGAAGGCCGTCTTCTTAGGACGGGATCAGTCGGTTCCACCAGCCGCGACGTGACTTGCCTTCCTTGGCAGCACTGTCCACATCGATGACCTCGGCGCCCTCGACAGGCGCGTCGGTGGATCCGGACGGAGCCGCGTCTGCAATCTTGTCGGATCCGTTTCCGGAGGAAACCTCCACAGCAGCCGGAGCCACTTCCGCCGGAGCGGCCTCGACCGGTGCTGCAGCTTCTGCTTTCGGTGCCTCGTCAGCAACCTCAACCGTTTCGGCTTTCTTTGCCCGGCTGCGGCGGCGCGGTTTCGGCGCTTTCTCTTCAGCCTTTTCGACCTTATCCGTGCTGTCGGCTGCAGGAGCGGCTTCGGCATCAACGGTCTTCTTGCGC
This sequence comes from Nisaea sp., assembly GCF_040217065.1. GTDB lineage: Bacteria > Pseudomonadota > Alphaproteobacteria > Thalassobaculales > Thalassobaculaceae > Nisaea. Next base: position 611,854 of record NZ_JAVJNX010000008.1, on the reverse strand, counting down.
CGGACGCGCGGCTTGCGCTTCGGCTTTTCTTCCTCGGCGGCCGGCGCTTCGGCGACAGCCGGCGCCGCCTCCGGCGTGGCGTCGGCCGAAACTTCGGTCACCTGGACAGCAGCTGTTTCGGCCCGGCTGTCATCCTGGTTGTTCTGTGCGGCCGTTTCAGCCTCACGGTCGGGAGCATCCTCGTCGGTCTGCTCCGCACCCTCACCATTCTCGTTCGCCGCAACGCCTTCTTCGCCGTTGCCACGACGCGACCGGCGACGGCCACCGCGCTTGCCGCGACGGCGGCGTTTCTTGTTGCCATCCTCATCATCACCCGCTGCTGACGCGCCATCCGCGGGAGCAGCACCTTCGGCGGCGGTGGCATCGCCTTCATCACCCTCGTCCGCGTCTTCAGAGACCTTGTCACCCTGGTCCTGCGACTCTGCAGCGCGCTTCTCACCACCCCGACGGCGGCGGCGGCGGGACCGCTTGGGACGACGCTCCTCGTCCTGTTCCTCAGCCGAAACCTCTTCGATATCGGCTTCGTCGTCCTGCTCGTCCTCGTCATCCGGATCGTGGTGCGGCGCAACGATCGGCGCCGCAAGATCGATCCGCTCGCCGGCGGATTTCGGCAGAAGACGCTCGATCCGCATGTCCGGCGGCACCAGACTGTCATCAGCCTCGAGGAACACCCGGAAACCGTAGCGTTCTTCAATGGTGGCCAGCGCGTCGCGCTTCTTGTTCAGGATGTAGAAGCCAACCTCGGACGGCACGAAGACCACAATTTCGTTGGTCTTCTGCTTGATGCCTTCCTCTTCAATCGCCCGCAGCACATGCAGGGCGGTCGAGTCCGTCGAGCGCACGCGCCCACTGCCGGCGCACTGGGCGCAAACCTGGGTCGATGCCTCGAAAACGCTTGGGCGCAGGCGCTGACGCGAGAGCTCCATCAGACCGAAATGGCTGATCCGGCCGAGCTGGATACGCGCCCGGTCGTTCTTCATCGCGTCCTTCATGCGCCGTTCGACCGCATGCTGGTTGCGCGACTCGTCCATATCGATGAAATCGATGACCACAAGGCCGGCCATGTCGCGCAGCCTGAGCTGGCGCGCGACTTCGTCCGCTGCCTCGAGGTTCGTCTTCAGCGCGGTTTCCTCGATATTCCGCTCACGCGTGGCGCGGCCGGAGTTCACATCGATGGCGACCAGCGCTTCGGTCTGGCTCATCACCAGGTACCCGCCGGATTTCAGCTGCACCACCGGATTGTGGATGGCGTCGAGCTGGCCTTCGATCTGGTAGCGATGGAACAGGGGAACCGTCTGCTCCCGATAGGGCTGAACCCGCTTGGCGTGGCTCGGCACCAGGGTACGCATGAAGTCCTTGGCGATCCGGTAACCCTCGTCACCCTCGACCATCACCTCGTCGATATCGCGGGTATAGAGATCGCGGATCGAGCGTTTGATCAGGTTCGCTTCCTCGTAGATCAGGCACGGCGCCGACGAGGTCAGTGTCTTCTCGCGAATCTGGTCCCAGAGCCGGAGCAGGTATTCGTAATCACGTTTGATTTCGGTCTTGGTGCGCTGGCTGCCGGCGGTACGGACAATCACCGCCATGCCTTCCGGAAGCTCGAGACCTTCGACGATCTGCTTCAGGCGCTTGCGGTCGGCGATATTGGTGATCTTGCGGCTCACCCCGCCACCGCGTGCGGTGTTCGGCATCAGCACGCAATAGCGGCCGGCCAGGGAAAGGTAGGTCGTCAGCGCAGCGCCCTTGTTGCCGCGCTCTTCCTTGACAACCTGGACCAGCATGATCTGGCGCCGGGTGATGACCTCCTGAATTTTGTAGCGGCGGCTGAGATTCTTGCGCGGGCGGACGTCATCATCGTCCCCGTCCGCATCATCTCCGCCAATGCTCTCCGGCGGCGGGGCCGGCGGGCCGTCCTCGTCGTCATCATCGGCCACACTGTTCGCCCGGGCCTCGGCCCGCTCTTCCGGCGTTTCAGCGGGAATATCATCGCCCGCGGCAGCCGCGGCCGCGACGGCGTCTTCGGCCCGCTCCTCGGCGAGCAGCGCTTCACGGTCTTCGACAGGGATGCGGTAATAGTCGGGATGGATTTCGCTGAAGGCGAGGAAACCGTGACGGTTCCCGCCATACTCGACAAAAGCCGCCTGAAGGGAGGGCTCGACCCGGGTTACCCGGGCAAGATAGATATTGCCCTTAAGCTGCTTGCGGGACTCCGTTTCGAAGTCGAAATCTTCGACACGATTGCCATTCAGGAGGACCACTCGGGTCTCTTCCGCCTGTGTGGCGTCGATCAACATGCGTTTTGACATTAAAACTAGACTCCTGGGCCACGCGTGTCGCGCGCCGTACGCAGGGAATCATTCTCCCGATGCGCATCGGCGCCGCGTTCGCGGGCATGTTCTCTGAGAGCGAAACGCGGGCAGGAGCACAATGGCCGCCGACGCCGCATTTCCGTTCGATATCAGAGACACTGTCCGCCCGATCCATTCTGCTTAGCCCGTGTACGACCTCACCACCCAAAGCCGAGAAGCGGCTTCGCGCAGGAATGATCGGATTTGAACGAGCTTGGATCACCGTCGGAACATGTCCCGTTGTGTAGAATAGGGGCGCAAACCCGCGCCATTAGGGGGTGCCCCGACACCACGTTTCCGAAGAATGCGGGGCAGAAATCCGCGCTGTCCGCTACGGACCAACACCCGCGTAACATAGTCACTTTGGATTTTCGGAACAATGATTTCCTTCGGGCCCTCCAAAAATTAATGTTCTGCTCAAGAAATGCCGTTCAAAAGACTGATTCGTAGAGATTTAATTGCAATGCGAATCGGCAATGGTTAAAAATGATCCGGATTATGGCATTGACGCATGCGTTGGCGCAGAGGCCGGACCGGTGCAGACATTGAAAAAACGTATCGCGATATTTCTGTTTGCCGTGCTTGGCGCTCTCGGGGGCATTCCGGGCGCTATGGCTGTCGGAGGGACGGTGACCGATATCCGCATCGGCCAGCATCCGGACAAGATCCGGTTCGTCATGGACCTCTCGCGCCCGCTTGATTTCAAGGTTTTCAGCTTGGCCGACCCTTATCGCGTGGTCATCGACCTGCCCGAAGTCACCTTTTCGAAAGAGGCACGCCCCGAGGACCGGCGTCCGAAGGCGATCAAGGGGTTCCGGTTCGGGCTGTTTCGCCCCGGCACGTCGCGTATCGTCATCGATACATCCCAGCCGTATTCGGTCGCCGCCGCGTTCCAGCTGCCGGCCAAAGGAGATCTCGGCCCGCGCATCGTGCTCGACCTGAAACCGACGAGTCGCGCTGCATTCATAACGGAATCAGCCGCGTCCGTCGCCGCCGCGCAAGCTGCCCGGCGCCCGATCCTGACGGCGCCGAAACCGGCCGCGCCTCCCCTGCTGACCCGGCCGCAGCGGCGGCCGAACGAGAAAATTCTGGTGGCGATCGATGCCGGCCATGGCGGGGTCGACCCCGGCGCCATCGGGGTTTCCGGTGTCTATGAGAAGCAGATCGTGCTGAACGCCTCACGGGTGCTGAAGAGCGAGCTGGAACAGACCGGACGCTACAAGGTCATTCTGACCCGAGACCGGGATGTGTTCCTGCGGCTGCGCGAACGGATCGCCATCGCGCGCAGCGCCGGCGCCGATCTGTTCGTCTCCCTGCACGCCGACTCCATTCCGAACCGCAAACTCCGCGGCGCATCGGTCTATACGCTTTCCGAAAACGCCTCCGACAAGGAAGCGAACCTGCTGGCCGAAAACGAGAACAAGTCGGACATCATCGCCGGCATGGATTTCGGCACGGAAACGCCGGAAGTCACCAGTATCCTGATCGACCTTGCCCAACGGGAAACCATGAACCATTCAGCCCGATTCGCCGGCATGCTCGTTCGCGAGATGCAAGGCGAGGTCAAGCTGCTGCGGACGGCACACCGGTTTGCCGGGTTCGCCGTCCTGAAAGCACCCGACATCCCGTCGGTTCTGATCGAGCTCGGTTTCCTCTCCAACAATCACGACGAGAAACTGCTGCGCTCCGGCGCCCATTTGCGCCGTGTCGCCGGCGCACTCCGCCGGTCCATCGACAATTATTTCGATCTTGTCCAGTCGGCCGCCCGCGCTAACTGATATTGAAATCGCGGCCCGCATCCCGATCACGCAATGGCCACATGACATGACGCACAATTATGTCACATTGAAAGTGATATCATGCGCTCGTCCCGCAGCTGCATGGCTGCGCAACCGGAGGCTTTAATCCGCGCATGCGCTGGGTTCTGATCCTGTTTTCAACTGTTTTGCTTGGCGGCCTGATCGCGGTTGGCGGCGTCCTTTGGGGACTGCACCATTTCGGTCGCGGGCTGCCCGACTACAAGCAGCTCGCCGATTACGAGCCGCCGGTGATGACGCGCGTTCATGCCGGCGATGGACGCCTGCTCAGCGAGTATGCCCGCGAGCGGCGCGTTTTCGTGCCGATCGAAGCCATGCCGCGCCGCGTCATCAAAGCGTTCCTTTCGGCCGAGGACAAGAACTTCTACAGCCATCCGGGCATCGACTTCATAGGCCTCGCCAAGGCCGTGATCGACAATGTTCGCAACCTTGCCCAGAACCGGCGCCCGCGCGGAGCGTCCACCATTACCCAGCAGGTCGCCAAGAATTTCCTGCTGACCAACGAAGTCTCGATCGAGCGGAAGGCGAAGGAAGCCATCCTGGCGCTCCGCATCGAGCGCGCCATCAGCAAGGACCGGATTCTCGAGCTCTATCTGAACGAGATCTATCTCGGTCTGCGTTCCTACGGCGTCGCCGCCGCGGCCCTGAATTACTTCGACAAGAGCCTGGACGAACTGACGGTCGCCGAGTCCGCCTATCTCGCCGCTCTGCCGAAGGCGCCGAACAACTACCATCCGGTGGAAGACCATGACGCGGCCCTCATCCGCCGGAACTGGGTGATCGGTCAGATGGTGGAAAACGGCTTCATCACGGACGAGAATGCCGAAGATGCCCGGCGTGAGCCGCTTGTGGTGCGTGAGCGCACGGTGACGGAGGCCGCCCAGGCCGATTACTTCGCCGAAGAAGTCCGGCGCTGGCTGGTCGACCGGTTCGGCGAGGATGGTCTCTACGAGGGCGGGCTTTCCGTGCGCACCACGCTCGATCCGAAGCTGCAGCGCTTTGCCGACGACGCCCTGCATTGGGGGCTGGTGCATTACGACCGCCGCCACGGCTGGCGCGGCCCGCTCGGCAAGATCGACGTCGTCGCCGGCTGGGGCGACGCGCTGGAAGCATTCAAGGCCCCGGAGACCGCCCTGCCCGGCTGGCGAAAGGCGCTTGCACTGATTGTCGAGGACAAGCAGGTGCAGGTCGGCTTCGCGGACGGTTCCTTTGGCGTGATCCCGCTCGAAGAACTGACCTGGGCGCGGGAACGGCTCGAAAAGCAACGGCTCGGCAGCAGCGTGAAGAAAGCCGCCGACGTGCTGGCGCCGGGTGACGTGATCTTTGTCGAGACCGTGACCAAGGACGATGACGGCGAGGACTACCCTTCGGATACTTTCGCCTTGCGCCAGGTCCCGAATGTCGAGGGCGGCCTTGTCGCCATGGATCCGCATACGGGCCGTGTCCTCGCCCTCAGCGGTGGCTGGAACTTCAGGGACAGCCAGTTCAACCGGGCAACCCAGGCCTCCCGGCAACCCGGTTCCGCCTTCAAGCCATTCGTCTATCTGGCGGCGCTCGACAACGGATACACGCCTGCGACGCGGATCCTGGACGCTCCCTTCGTGATCGATCAGGGGCCGGGCCTCGGCAAGTGGAAACCCGCGAACTACACCAACAAGTTCTACGGCCCGAGCCCGATGCGTCTCGGCATCGAGAAATCCCGGAACCTGATGACGGTCCGCCTCGCCCAGACCATCGGCATGGATCTGGTGACCGATTATGCCCGGCGGTTCGGCATCGATGACAACATGCCGAAACACCTGTCCATGGCGCTCGGCGCGGGGGAAACCACGCTGCTGAAACTGACGACCGCCTATTCCATGCTGGTCAATGGCGGCAAACGCGTGGTGCCGACCCTGATCGACCGGGTGCAGGACCGCAACGGGCGGACCATCTACCGCCACGAGGCACGGAACTGCGACGGCTGCATCGCCACCCGCTGGCGGGCGGAGCCGGTGCCGGACATCCCCGACATCCGCGAGCAGGTCGCTGATCCGGCCTCTGCCTACCAGATGGTCAGCATGCTGGAAGGCGTGGTTCAGCGTGGCACCGGCCGGCGGATCTCCGCCATCGGCAAGCCGCTCGCCGGCAAGACAGGAACGACGAACGACAATATCGACACCTGGTTCGTCGGCTTCACGCCCGATCTCGCGGTCGGCGCCTTTGTCGGCTTCGACCAGCCCAGGACACTGGGGCCCCGCGATACTGGCTCCAATGTCGCCGCCCCGCTCTTCAAGCATTTCATGGAGCACGCGCTGGCCGACCAACCGTCCATTCCCTTCCGGATCCCGCCGGGCGTCCGCAAGGTCAGGATCAATGTCGAAACCGGTGCCCTGGCCCAGCCGGGCGACCGGGATGTCATGGTCGAGAGCTTCAGAAGCGGTACCGAGCCCACCGGAGAGAGCGAGATTGTCTTTGGCGGCGACGCCGCCGGATGGGGCTCCGCCGGGCCCGGCAACACGGCGCCGGTTGCGGGACGCGGCTCCGGGCTATATTAAGAGCGCCCACCTCTTTCCAATCCAATCAGGGAGTGCATCGGCCATGCGTGCCGAGATCACCGCAACAGCCGAAGAGATCAAGCAGTCGATAGAGCTGCTGAGGAGGCATCTTTGACTGGGATGTTTCCCATGTCCGTCTGTCGGAACTGAACGCCCTCGTCGAGGATCAGAGCCTCTGGGACGATGCCGACCGCGCACAGAAACTGATGCGCGAACGGACCCAGCTTGAGAAAAACCTGAATGAGGTCAAGCAACTCGAACAGGACCTTGCCGACGCTATCGAACTCATCGAATTGGGTGAGATGGAAGAGGATGCCGATATTGTCGCCGAGGCCGAGGCGACGGTCTTCAGGCTGAAGGACGTCTGCGAAAAGCGCCAGATCGAGAGCCTGCTTTCCGGAGAGGCCGATGGTTTCGACTGCTATCTCGAGGTGCATGCCGGCGCCGGCGGCACGGAGGCACAGGACTGGGCCTTGATGCTGCTGCGGATGTATACGCGCTGGTGCGAGAGCCACGGCTACAAGGTCGACTGGCTGGAAGAAAGCGCCGGCGAGGAAGCCGGACTGAAATCCGCCACGATCAAGGTCAACGGTCATAATGCCTATGGCTGGCTGAAGACCGAGAGCGGTGTGCATCGTCTGGTGCGGATCTCGCCCTATGACAGCGCCGCGCGCCGCCACACCAGCTTTTCCAGCATCTGGGTCTATCCGGTGATCGATGACAGCATCGATATCGTGATCGAGGACAAGGATTTGCGGGTCGATACCTACCGGGCATCCGGCGCAGGCGGCCAGCACGTCAACCGGACCGATTCGGCCGTCCGCATCACCCACATTCCGACGGGCATTGTCGTCCAGTGCCAGAACGACCGCTCCCAGCATCGCAACCGGGCGACCGCCATGGACATGCTGAAAGCCCGTCTCTACGAGGCGGAATTGCAACGGCGCGAAGATGAGGCAACCGAGGTCGAGGCGGGGAAATCCGATATCGGCTGGGGCCACCAGATTCGCTCCTACGTGCTGCAGCCCTATCAGATGGTCAAGGACCTGCGGACCAACGTGGAGACTTCCGCGACACAGGCCGTGCTTGATGGCGATATCGACCAGTTCCTGGAAGCCTCATTGGCGCAGAAACTGGGTGACGGGAACGCCAACACGCCGGATTAGTCCGGTCAGGAAGTATCCCTCGGCCCCAAGGAGATTCGGCGACCTATATGAGCCTGTATTTCGAAGAACTGGACTACCGGCCGACGCCGATCGGCGCCGTCAGTCTACGGCGTCGGCGCGAGCTGCGGCTCGGGGTCGATGTCTTCGAGATCCTGCTCGGCGACGAGCATCTCATGTCCAGCCTGTTCACGGCTTCGGAGATCGCACTTGCTGAGTTGGGGCTTGCAGCGCTCACCGGTGACAGGCTTGACATCCTGGTCGGCGGGCTCGGTCTCGGCTACACGGCCAAGGCCGTCCTGGAGCACGAGACTGTCGGATCGCTGATGGTGATCGATATGCTGGAGCCGGTGATCGACTGGCACCGTGCCGGACTGCTGCCGCTCGGCACGGAGGTGGCGGATGACCCGCGCTGCACGCTGGTCCAGGGAGACTTCTTCGCCGGAGCCGCCAGCAAGGCCGGGTTCGATCCCGACACCCCTGGCCGCCGCTTCGACGCTGTCCTGGTCGATATCGACCATTCCCCCGAAGCCCTGCTCGACGATCGCAGTGCCGGCTTTTATGGCCCTGAGGGCCTGCGGGCGCTGACCGCGCATATCAAGCCCGGCGGCATCTTCGGACTCTGGTCGGACGACACCCCCGACCCGGCATTCACCGAGCGGCTCTCCGCCGTGTTCGCCGACGCATGGGCGGAGCCGGTGACCTTCCACAATCCGCTACAGGACCGGCCCTTCACGCAGACGGTTTATCTCGCGCGGATGGCGATACAGGAATAGGGCCGAGATCTTACGGCTTCACCTTGCCGACCGGCGTCACATTCACCTCATCATCAGACGGGTCATCTTCCGAAGCCCCGGCGTTCTTGTTTTCGGGAGATGTGTCAGTCGGAAGGTCATCGCTCTCATCCACTTTCCGCTGCAGACGCAGGTAGGAGCGGTAGCTGAGCGGAAGCGACAGCAGGTAGGTGAAGATAAAGGCGGCAAAGAACTGCCAGGGCGCGCTGACCAGCCAGGCGACACAGCCACCGACCACGATCAGCAGCGGCAGCACCAGTTTCTGCGGCACCCGGACGCCCTTGAAGGAATAGGTCGGGACCTGCGAAACCATCAGCAGGCCGACGACGACCTGCCAGATCGCCAGAAAATGCGGCTGGTGCAGGAAGCTGAAATCCGCCTCGAAGCTCACGATCAGGGGCAGCAGCCCGAGCCCGGCGGCGGCCGGTGCCGGCACCCCGGTGAAGAACCGGTAGGTGTAGGGCGGCAGCGTCGGGTCGTCCGTCTTGGTGTTGAAGCGGGCCAGCCGGAGCGCCATGCAGGTGGCGAAGAACAGCGCCGCCATCCAGCCGAAGCTTTTCAGCTCCTGGGTCGACCAGAGGAACAGGATCAGGGCCGGCGAGACACCGAAGCTGATGAAATCGCCCAGCGAGTCGAGTTCGGCGCCGAACTTGCTCTGCCCCTTCAGCAGACGCGCCATGCTGCCGTCCAGCGTATCCAGGATGGCAGCGACGGCGATGGCGCCGACCGCCAGCGTCCACTGCTCGTTCAGCGCGAACCGGACCCCGGACAGCCCGGCGCACAGCGCCATGACCGTAATCATGTTCGGAATCAGCTTGCTGATCGAAATCACCGGAAGCCGGCGCCGTCTGCCCTTGATCATCCTATCGACATCCGTATCCAGTTTGCAGTCCCGCCAGTGCCCTAGCGGATCTCGCCCTTGCGTGCCGCCTCGGCGGAGTTCAGATCGGCAATCACGGTTTCGCCCGCGACAGCGCGCTGACCGACCGTGACCAGCGGATTGACGTCTTTCGGAAGATAGACATCGACCCGGCTGCCGAAGCGAATCAGGCCGAACCGCTCACCGGCCTGCACGGCCTGATCCTCCTGAAGATAACAGATGATCCGGCGCGCGACCAAACCGGCGATCTGCACGAAGGCGACCTTGCGGCCGTCCTTCATCTCGACCGCGACCAGTTGCCGCTCGTTCTCTTCGCTCGCCTTGTCGAAAGCCGCATTGACGAACTTGCCCGGGACATAGGCCAGTTTGCAGACCTGCCCGTCGACCGGGATGCGATTCACGTGGCAATCGAAGACATTCATGAAAACGCTGACCCGGCACATCGGCTCGTCGCCCATGTCGAGCTGCTTCGGTGGCGGCGCATCGACGATCATCTGCACCACGCCGTCCGCCGGGGTGATGACCAGTCCCTCGCGGCTCGGCGTCACCCGGTCCGGGTTGCGGAAGAAGTAGACGCACCACATCGTCAGCACCAGGCCAACAAAACCCAGCGGCTCCCACACGGCATAGAGCAGCAATGTCAGCACCACGAAAGCGGCGATGAACGGGTACCCTTCGCGTGCCACGGGAACCAGCACGCCCTTCAGAACGCCATCGTCCTGTTGATTTAACATTCGATTTCCGTCCGGTTGGTTAGTTGACAGTCGGCAATCCGAAGACCTGGCCCGGATAGATCAGGTCTGGATCACGGATCTGGTCGCTGTTCGCCTGATAAATCTCGGTATAGCGGAAGCCGGAGCCATAGACCCGGCTGGCGATCCGCCAGAGATTGTTGCCCGGCTGTATAATCACCACCGAATCTTTCGGCAATCCCGTGATCGGCACCGCGCGGATAAACGGAAGCTCGATCCGGGCCAGCACCTGACCGCCGTCCGATACCTTGTCGACGCGCACCTGGTGCGTGCCGGTTTCAATATTGCTTTCCGGTTTCGCCGACCAGTTTCCGTCCGCGCCGGACGCCGCCCGGGCAGCAAGGTCATTATCCACATAAATCTGCACGTTTGAGTCCGGCTCTGTCGTTCCGCTGAACACGACGGCGCCGGCATCGTCATAATCGATGATGTCGAGCGTAACGCTGTTTCCGGCAGTCTCCGATGCGGCCGTAGCCGATTTGGCCTCCGGGAAGGACTGGACTGTCGGAGCGACAACCGCCGGCGCGGCAGGTTCCGGCTTCGCCGCCGGTGCCTGCAGAACCTTCGTTGGAGCGCTGGATGCCTGGTCTCGCGGCACCACCATGGCAAGCGGCTTTTCAGCCGCCTTGCTATCACGGCCAGCAATATCCTTGCCCTTTTCGGGAATCACGACGACCACGGCATTCTGGGAGCGTGAAGGGGCCTTCTCATTCTCCCCGGCATCGCTTTCCAATGTCAGCACGCTGCTGCCCGATGGCAGCTTCTCCTCGGGAAGGTAGACCCAGTCCCCCTTCTCGTCGGCCTGCACCTCGCCGATTTCCTTTTCGCCGTCCATGATCCGGACCTTGGCGTTCGGCTTTGCCTTGCCGGCAATGACGGTATTGCCTTCCGGATCAACCCGGACAACGTCGAAACTCGGCTCTGACAGGTCGGCTTTGTCGGCCGCCTGTTCGGTTGCTACCGGCGCATCCGCTGTGCCCTGGGCACTTGCGGCAGGAGCATTTGCACTGTTCGGCGGACTTGCAGCCGGCGCGGGAGAGGTTGTCGTGGCCGGTTGGCTTGGTGTTTCCACCGGCAGCGTCAATCCCGCCTCTTCGGTGGTCCAATAGAACAGCCCCGTGGCCGCGGCGAGCACCACGATTCCGGCAGCGCCAATCAAAAACGGCTTCGAGAACATGCTTCGGGGCTCCAACACGCGATCAGGTGACAATAAACTCTTACAATGGCTGGCGCAATGCAGCGGAAATCTGTGCTTTTATGCCTCTTGACCGAACCCCGGGAGGGTGGGATAGACGGCTGATGAAAGCGAAAAAATCCATCTGCGTATTCTGCGGCTCCTCCGGAAGAGTTGATGAAGCCTACCGGCAGGCCGCAACCCGTTTCGGAACCCTTGTCGGCGAAAAGGGCTACGACCTTGTCTATGGCGGCGGCCATGTCGGCCTGATGGGGATCGCCGCGGACGCCGCGCTCGCCGCAGGAGCGTCGGTCGTCGGCGTGATCCCGAAATTCCTGCAGGATTACGAAGTCGGCCATGACGGGCTGAACGAGCTTGTCGTTACAGACAATATGCACGATCGCAAACGGATCATGTATGAGCGCTCCGACGCGTTCGTCATCCTGCCCGGCGGCCTTGGCACCATGGACGAGACCTTCGAGGTCGTGACCTGGACCCAGCTGGGCCTTTCCGCAAAACCCGTCGTGCTGGCGAACATCAACGGGTTCTGGGATCCTCTGGTAGGATTGATCGACCACCTCGTCACGACAGGGTTCGCCCGGGAGGAAAACCGCTCGATCATCCAGGTGGCGAACAGCGTGGACGAGATCTTCCCGATGGTCGCGGCTGCCCCAGTCACCCGGGGCGATGTCGACTCAAAGTGGGTCTGAAACCCTTCACCGACACATCGCTTCGACGGCAGACGCGACGCGCGCATCTTGCATTGCGCCGCCTACCTGATATTTTGCCGCCGCTACACAGAATTTCTTTCCACAAAGGAGCCAGGTAGATGGCCAAGATCAAGGTCAAAAATCCTATTGTCGAGCTCGACGGCGACGAGATGACCCGGATCATCTGGGAGATGATCAAGGATAAGCTCATCCTCCCGTATCTCGATGTCGACCTCAAATATTACGACCTCGGGATGCAAAAGCGCGACGAGACGGATGACCAGATCACCATCGACTCCGCGAACGCGATCAAGAAGTACGGCGTTGGCGTGAAATGCGCGACCATCACGCCGGACGAGGACCGGGTTGAGGAATTCGGCCTGAAGAAGATGTGGCGTTCGCCGAACGGCACCATCCGCAACATCCTCGGCGGCACCGTGTTCCGCTCCCCGATCATCTGCAAGAACGTGCCCCGGCTGGTTCCGGGCTGGACCCAGCCGATCGTCATCGGCCGTCACGCCTTCGGCGACCAGTATCGCGCCACCGACATGGTGGTGAAGGGCCCTGGCAAGCTGACCATGACCTTCCAGCCGGCAGACGGCGGCGAAGCCATCACCCACGAAGTCTATGACTTCCCGGGCGGCGGCGTTGCCATGTCCATGTACAACCTGGACGACTCGATCCGCGGTTTCGCCCGGGCCTGCCTGAACTACGGTCTCGATCTCGGCTGGCCGGTCTACCTCTCGACCAAGAACACCATCCTCAAGGCCTATGACGGCCGCTTCAAGGACCTGTTCCAGGAAGTCTTCGAGGAAGAGTTCGAGGCCAAGTTCAAAGCCAAGGGCATCATCTACGAGCACCGCCTGATCGACGACATGGTGGCAGCCGCGATGAAATGGTCCGGCGGTTTCGTCTGGGCCTGCAAGAACTATGACGGCGACGTGCAGTCCGACACCGTGGCCCAGGGCTTCGGCTCGCTCGGCCTGATGACCTCCGTTCTGATGACCCCAGACGGGAAGACGGTCGAGGCGGAAGCCGCCCACGGCACCGTGACCCGTCACTACCGCCAGCATCAGCAGGGCAAGGAAACCTCGACCAACCCGATCGCCTCGATCTTTGCCTGGACCCGCGGCCTTGCCTATCGGGCCAAGTTCGACGAGACGCCGGAAGTGCTGAAGTTCGCCGAGACTCTGGAAAAGGTCTGTGTCGACACCGTCGAAGCCGGCGACATGACCAAGGACCTGGCGCTGCTGATCAGCCCGGACCAGCCCTGGCTCACCACCCAGCAGTTCCTGTCCAAACTGGACGAGAACCTGCAGAAGGCGATGAGCTGAGATATTTCCGGCGGATGCCGGATAAGCGGGCCGCCTTCGGGCGGCCCGTTTTCGCTATGAGTCAGCTACAACACGGCTATTTTGATAGTCTCAGAGACCTATCGTATGCTATTCATCAATGATTGCATTTCAGATAGTCGTCTGGTTTTTTAATGCCTCTAGCGCCATTCAATTGCGACCTCATCTTCTACTGCACAACTAAATTCAATCTCACCGGCCGGTTCTTGTCGCTCGGGCGACTGACACCCTCCTCGCTTCATGCGGAATACATCCAACACAAGCTGCAAGAAGCCAACCGCCCGGTCCCTAAAGATCTTAAAGACTATCCGCGTGACCAACCCGTCTCCGACAAAGACTTTCTGCGATTCCTAGGATACGAGGAATCCCTTGCATCCGACGCGGGCCCCTACGAAGGCGCCGAAATCATCCACGATCTAAACAATCCCAATCCACCTGCGGAATGGGTAGGAACTTTTGATGTTGTCTATAACAACGGCACCATAGAACACGTCTTTAATTTACCAAGCGGCTTACGTTGTTGTCATGAATTTCTAAGACCAGGCGGAACGGTTATCCACTCGGGACCAACGAACAACATGGTCGACCATGGATTCTACCAAATATCTCCAACACTCTACTTGGACTATTACCGAGCAAACAAATATAAAATACTAAACTGCATCCTGATTCATACTATTGAAAAAGACGGAAACACAACTCGCACATTCCATCCATATATCACCTACGAGTATCCGACAGACAACTTGTATGGAAAGCTGGGAGAAGGACGGTGGGGAATATTTTTCATTGCGCAGAAAACAAAAAAATCAACATCTGACGTCATACCAACACAGCACAGATACGTAAACGTAGCATCAGCACCAATAAATTGATATTTATTTTTTAAAGAAAAGCAAATATGCAGAATAATTTTTATTAATCAAAAATTTGAGGAGAAATATTATGCTCTCCTCTTTCCGGCGGAAAAATTTATCATGGATTTCTATCACATTTACTGCGACCTCAAGCCGGGCGTACCGGACACGGACTTTGCCGATTCAGTACAGGCCTACTTCTCATATCTGAAACAGGAAGGCCTGATCGAAGGCTCCCGGATGACCCGACGCAAACTCGGGCTCGGACCCGCCGATGGCACCGAGTTCCATATGTGGCTCGAGACGAAGGACCTGGCGCAGCTCGATGCCGCCTTCACCCATGTCTCGACCCGCAGCGAGCCGGTCGAGAGCTTTCATCACGCGGTGAACTCGAAAGTCCAGAACGTCCGCTTCACGCTCTACCGGGATTTCCCGGACCCGCAGCGCCAGCGCGGCGCCGAGCGGTTCTGATCCGGCCTTACCTGTAGACGTAGACCGGGCTGGTCCAGGCCCTGGTGCCGTCCTCCTGCTCCACGCGGATATAGATCGGGTTATCGCTCTCCGATTTCAGGTCGATATTCCGCGTGAACGAGAAGGATGTGTGCGGGTTGACGTCCGGCAGCCGGTAGAGCTTCAGAAACCGCGGCAATTCGCCGGAAGCATCGAAGACAATGTCCTCCAGACCGATCTCGGCGATCGCCACCTGGCGTGAGACCAGCGGCGTCTCGATGGCGAGACTGCCGGCCTTCTCGTCCCTGAGATGAATATCCGCGCCGCCGAAATTGCCTGTGGTCAGAGCCTTCCAGCTGAGTTCGGTCTCGCTGTTCCGGTCCAGTGTCTTGTCCCTGTTGAAGAAATTGACCGGCGTCGCGCGATCCACCGCGTTGCCGGTGAGACGGGCCGCGCCGTCCCAGATGACTTCCCGGAACCGGCCGCGATATTCCGCACCTTCCCAGTGCAACCGGATACGGGAGCCGAGATCCTCTTCACCATAGGGCCGGACGGTTTCGATCAGGTCGAGCCCGTTGAAGATATCCACCCGGATGATCGGCGAATTGGATTCGACGGCGACGGAGAGTTCCATCCCGCCACCCGGCAGATGGACAATATCCCCCATTGTCGCCGTGCGGCTTGAAACGGGCTTGGAGTCGAACAGCTTCGGGTCGTCGTGATACACCAGCCCCTCGCCCTCGAACGCGGCGTCGACGCGCAGGACCATGCGTCCGCCATCGCCGCCTGTGGTGCCGTAATGCCGCCGCTTGCGCATGCAGTCGAGTAACGCTTCCCGGCTCAGTTCAGGCGCATTGAAACAGGTCAGCCCGCCGATCGCGCCGAACTTGCCGGCGCCGGGATAACTCGCGCCCGGTCGGCCCTTGTGGCCGTCGGAATTGCACACCACGCCGACCCGGTAGTTGAGCTTGAAGGCATCATGCAGCAGCCACTCGAACGTGCCCCAGGAGGAATGCACCTCGACCGATCGCTCGAAACGACCGTCATGGGCAACGCCGATATCGGCATAGCGCCCACCGCAATGGGCGTAGCAGACAACGTCGAACTCCCCGTTTTCGGCAAAAGCCTCGAACAGCTCCCCCGCCGTCGTGCAGTCTGTATCGGCGGTGCTCTGATCCTCGATCAGGGCGTGGGATGACCGGCGGATGGTCCGTCCCTCGTTCGGGAAGAACACATTGCGGTCGCCGCCGAGGGCCGTGTTGCCGGACCATTCATAGCCCGGCATTGCAACGAAGCTTCCCGGCGCATCGAATTCGGCCGTGATCCGGTTCAATTCTGCCCAGAATTCGTCCGATATCTGGAAATCGTTGCCCTGATGCCCGCAGGCATCGACCCAGGCCCGATCCCGGGCGAAGGCGAAATATTCCCGCGCACTGCCGGTCCCGATGGTCTCCTCGGACTGGCCGTGAATATCGCCCCAGAAATGCACAAGGGCACAATCCTCGAGGATCAGGGGATTGGTCCGCGCGATCACCGCGCCATCCGCGTTCTTCAACGTCACGGACACGCGGCCGGGCGCGGCAACGGACAGACCGGGGACCTCAAGACTGAAGGCACCTTCCTTGAACGTCACGGCATCGGGCAGGCCATCAATAGTGCCCTCGGCTTCGAGGAAGATCTCCCCGGAGCAGCGGTCGGATGGGTTGCCCCACTTGTCCTTTCCCTTGATCTTCAGGGAAAACGTCTCTCCCGGCCGGCGCAGGGTCGGTATCGCGGCCGCGTAGGTCTCGGGCCTGCCGGGCACGATCGCAATCTGAGGCTGCACGGGCAGCGCCTGGAAATTGAAGGTTGCGATCGGATCCACCAGAACCCGGAACTCGAAGCTTTCCTCGCAGAAGGTCTGCAGGCGCATGCCGGGGCCGCCATGATCGGTCACGCCGAAGCGGATGGTGATCGTGTCGCCCTCTTCCAGAAATCCCTTCACGACCTTGATCCAGAGCGTCCGGTCCCACGGACGGACATTGCCTTTCGGGTCCCAGCGCAACTGCAGGACCGCCCCGTTCGAGGCCTCGACCGTGCAGTAGTTTGCCGCAGTCGGATCGTCGAATTGCGGATTTCCCTGGTCCGAGGCAAACCGGAAACAGACCCGGAGACTGCCGGAATCGTCGATCCCGAAGGTTCCCGCGGTATAGAGCAGCGTGAAGCTGGCGTAGGTTCCGGCCTCGAACCGCCCGTCCGGCGTGATCGTGGCATGGCCGAGCGCCGAGGGCGCGATGGGCTCGCGCATCACGCCGCTGTTGATGTCCTGCCAGGGACGCCCGTCGCGTCCGGTCGGTGCTGTGTGGTTGGTCATGAGAAGCCTTCCTGCCTTTGGTTAGCGGAGAGCGGGACGGTCAGGTGATCTCGCGCATGACCGGCTGGTCGTGCGTTGCGGCGGGGACGATTTCAAGCACCCGGTCACTCGGCGGCACGAAGACCCGCTGCCAGGTGATCGGCGTATCGCGATAGCTCATGCCGCAGATCGTCCAGACCATGCCGAACTGCCCCGGAGGCATGTCGAGATGGCGGGTCACGCGCGGCGGCAGGGTCTGGCAGACCATGGTCTGCCGCGTGTTCAGGGTCGGTGCATTGAAGCGTTCGGCCAGCATGTCCCGGAAAGACACTCCGTTCAGCGTCGCCTCGCTCATCCGGGAAAGATCCGCGAACCGGTCTTCCGGAAGATAGACCTCGCTGAAGGCCTCGAATTCGTCATTCACGGAGACGAGCCGTTGGATGTGAATATAACTGTCCACGTCAGTGCCGAAAAACGGGCACCACGGGCCGGTCTCGCGCGTGGGCTCGATACTGGTGACCTTGAAGAAGATCGGCAGCAACCGCTCCCCGCCCTCGGCCATGAAGCGGAAATGCCGCAGATGCTCTTCCTGGGCCCGGGCCCCGGAGACGAATGTGCCGCTGCCGTGCCGGCGCTCCACCACGCCCATCTGCACCAGGCTCCTGAGCGAGCGTCTGACCGTCCCGAGACTAGCCCCGGTTTCGGTGGCGATCTGGTCTTCCGCCGGAAGCCGCTCGCCCGGCAGCCAGCGCCCGGCCTCGATCGCGCTCAGAATCTCTTCCGAAATCTGCCGGTGCTTGGCTTTCGCCGAACCCGTTTCGGATGAACTGACGGACCGGAGCTTCGTGACACTCATACGGGGTTCATTCCTATCAAGGACAATGAGCTCGAAACACTAAACCTGAAGGAAGAGGACGTCAAAGCCCTGTATATGACTTTGAATTTCCCATATCACAATTGCAAAACATCGCTAATTCAGTGACCTCACCTTGCGGCTCAAGAACCGCCCGCGCGCCGGCCCGGCCGCCCCGCATATGGGTGACGTTCCGATCCGCTGTCCGGCGGCCGGGGATGCACGGGATTTTCGCGATGCAGGCCATTCGAAACTGGCGGCCGCCAGTTTCTGGCACTAGAACGGCTGTCCCAGCCCTGTTCCCGTCCCAGTCCCGCCGCAACGAGGAGCGCGTTCACAGTGGAAAGCGATCTCGCCTATTACGGCATCGTCGCCCTGGGTGCCTTCGCCGGCGCGCTGGCCACGGGTCTTGCCGGCTTTGCCTTCGGGATCACCTCGCTCGGGATCTGGGCACATGTGCTTGGCCCGGCGGAAGCCACCCCGATGGTGATCATCTGCTCCCTGCTGATCGTGCTCGGCACCATCGGCGCGATCTGGCGGGCGATCGATTTCCGCAGCGTGGCGATCTTCATTGTCGGCGGATTGATCGGCGTTCCGGGCGGCGTCGCCCTCCTGCCCTATGCCGATCCCGGCCCGTTCAGGATATTTGTCGGCGCCACGCTGCTGGTCTATTGCGGCGCGTTCATCCTGGCCGGCCGCCTGCCGGCGATCACGGGAAGATATCCGGTGATCGATGCCCTTGTCGGTTTCGGCGGCGGCCTGATGGGCGGGTTTTCGGGTCTGTCCGGCGTGCTGCCGACGATCTGGTGCAGCCTGATGAAATGGCCAAAGGACCGGCAACGCGGAACATTCCAGCTCTTCAACGGCGCCATGCACAGCGCCAGCCTGACCTTCTACATCCTGCAGGACCGGCTGCCGGACAACATCCTGCCCCTGCTCGGCGCCTCGGCCCCGGCGATGATCGTCGGGACCGGCATCGGCTTCATGCTCTACCGCCGGATCAATGACGGCCAATTCAAGAAAGTATTGCTCTGGATGCTTGGCCTGTCCGGGATCGGATTACTCATCCCCGCGCTCTAGGCCGGCACCGCCCCGGGCGCATACTGCGCCAGAAATTCCGGACTTGGCGGGATCGGTGTGATGACGTCGATCAAAACCCCGTTCGGATCCGTCGTGATGAAGTGGCGTTGCCCGAAAGGCTCATCCCGCAATGGCAGCAATACCGGCAGCGCCGCCGCTTCTGCCCGGGCATATTCCGCATCCACATCGGCCACCTCGAAATTGAGGATCAGACCGTTTGTGCGACCACGCCCGCTTTCCGGGATCGTCTCATGATCGCCCTGGAGGACGGCGATATTGACGGCCCCGTCTTCCGTTGACTGGAGGTGAACATACCAGTCGCTCTCGAATGCGGGCTCGAACCGGAAATGCTCCCGATAGAACCGGACTGTTCCGGCAACATCGCCGGTCAGGATAACCGGATAGAACTGCGTACATTTCATCGCTTTCGCTCCTTCCTCAAATTACATACAGTGTGCATGTAAATTTTAATAAACATACAGGCTGTATGTATGCAAGAAATTTCCGGCCGACGCTCCAATCGCGAACGCACCGAGGAAACCCGCGCGTCCCTGCTTTCGGCCGCGAGAACCCTCTTTATTGAAAAAGGCTATGCCGACACCGGTACCCCGGAGATTGTCAAAGCGGCAAACGTCACGCGCGGCGCGCTCTATCACCATTACCGGGACAAGGAAGATCTGTTCCGCGCCGTTGTCGAACGGGAAGCAACGGCGGTGAGCGCGGACATCGAACGGCGCGCCGGCACTGCTGCAAATCCCCTGGATGCCCTGACAGCCGGATCGATAGCCTATTTCGATGCAATGGCGGTACAGGGCCGCGCCCGCCTGCTTCTGCTCGACGGACCTGCCGTGCTCGGACCGGAAGAAATGTCCCGGATCGACAGGGAAACTGGCGGCGGATCGTTACTGGATGGACTTGCCGCTCTGCTCGGCCGGGCTCCGGACCTGGAAATGCGGGCCCTCGCGGATTTACTCTCGGCCGCGTTCGACCGCGCGGCACTTGCCATTTCCCGGGGAGCCCGTCGCGACGACTATGAAAGCGCCATGGAAAAACTGCTCAAGACGCTCGCCATATCGGAGGCCAGATAGAGCGGGCGGAGCGGCGTCAACTTCTACTCCCGTGGCTGACCCGTCAGTGAAAATCGCGGCTCACCACCTTCAGGTCCGGCTTCATGTTGCGGGGATGGGTGTGTAACGGGCGCAAGGGCTTGATCTGCTCCGGGTTGCCGGCAGGTCCGGAGGGCAGTTTCGAGCGCGTCGGCTTCGCCCGATAATCCTCCTGCGGCCGCGAGACCTCGTCGGCGTTGGCGATGGCGCCGTTGAACCCGGCCGCGTCGACCGTCCCGTCGGTCAGCCAGCCAAGCCGGTAGGTCAGGTCCTCCAGCTTTTCCACGACCACATGGATCACCCGTCCCTCCCGCTGCACCAGCCCGGTGACGCCAAGGAACTTGGCGCCAAGCACGATGCGGCGGAACTGTTCGAACCGGTCGGGCCAGACGATCAGATTGGCGACGCCGCTCTCATCCTCCAGCGTGATGAAGATAATGCCCTTGGCCGTGCCCGGCCGCTGCCGCACCAGCACCAGCCCACCGAGCCGGACCCGGCGGCCATCACGCGTCCGGTCCAGATCCTCGCAGCGGATACAGCCATCGCCCTTGAGGCTCGGGCGGAGCAGGCCAACGGGATGGGCCTTGAGGGAGAGATGCAGGGACGCGTAATCCTCCACCACCTGCTCTCCCAGCGCGGCTTCCGGCAGGTGCACGGCCGCCTCCTTCAGCGAGATATGGGTCTGCTCCCGCGCCTCGGCCGCGAGGAAGAGCGGCAGCCCGCCGGTATCACGCTCCGCGCGGACCGGGCCGGTAACGGCGCGGGCAAGGCCGCGCACCGCCCAGAACACCTCGCGCCGGGCCAGCCCCATGGAGGAGAAGGCATCGCCGCGGGCCAGCACCTCCAGCACCGCCGGCGTGATCCCGGCCCGGCGCCAGAGATCGCCCGGATCGCGGTACCCCCGGCCCCGGCAGGCGGCGATCATATCCGCCTCGTCCTGCCGCATGCCCTTGATCTGCCTGAGCCCAAGGCGGAGCGCGAAGCGCCCCCTGCCGTCCGGCTCCAGGTCGCAGTCCCAGCCACTGTGATTGACGTCCGGCGGCAGCACGGTGACGCCATGCTCGCGGGCGTCGCGGACGATCTGCGCCGGGGCGTAGAAGCCCATCGGCTGGGCATTCAGCAGGGCGGCCGCGAAAACCGCCGGATAGCGGCATTTGAACCAGCTGGAGACATAGACCAGCAGGGCGAAGCTGGCGGCGTGGCTTTCCGGAAAGCCGTAATTGCCGAAACCCTCGATCTGCCGGAAACAGCGTTCGGCGAAGCTGCGCTCATAGTTCCGCGCCACCATGCCCTCGATCATCTTGTCCCGGAACTGGCCGATCTGGCCGGTCTTCTTGAAGGTGGCCATGGCCCGTCGCAGCCGGTCTGCTTCGGACGGGGTGAAGCCGGCGGCGACGATGGCGATCTTCATCGCCTGCTCCTGGAACAACGGCACGCCGAGGGTCTTGCCAAGCACGCCGCGCAACTCCGCCGACGGATACTCGACCGGCTCGTCGCCGTTCCTCCGCCGGAGATAGGGATGCACCATGTCGCCCTGGATCGGCCCCGGACGGACGATGGCGACCTCGATGACGAGATCGTAGAAACAGCGGGGCCGGAGACGCGGCAGCATCGCCATCTGGGCCCGGCTCTCGACCTGGAAGACGCCGAGGCTGTCGCCCCGGCTGAGCATGTCATAGACCGCCGGATCCTCCGCCGGCACGGTCGCGAGGTCGTAGGCATGGCCGTAATGGCGCTGCAGCAGGGTGAAGGCCTTGTGCACGCAGCTCAGCATGCCCAGCGCCAGCACGTCGATCTTCAGCATGCCGAGCGCGTCGAGATCGTCCTTGTCCCACTCGATAACGGTGCGGTCCTGCATCGCCGCATTCTCGATCGGCACCAGCTCGTCCAGCCGGCCCCTTGTGATGACGAAGCCGCCGACATGCTGGGAGAGATGCCGGGGAAAGCCCATCAGCTGCCGGGCCAGGTTCATCGCCATGGCCAGCCGCCGGTCCGCCGGGTCGAGCCCGACCTCGCGGATCCGCTCCTCCGACACGGCGTCGCCATGCCGGCCCCAGACCTGGGAGGAGAGCAGGCCGACCACATCGTCGGACAGGCCCATCGCCTTGCCGACATCGCGCAGCGCGCTGCGCGAGCGGTAGCTGATCACCGTCGCCGCCAGCCCGGCCCGCTCCCGGCCGTATTTTCCGTATATATACTGGATCACCTCCTCGCGCCGCTCATGCTCGAAATCGACATCGATATCGGGTGGCTCGCCGCGCTCCTCGCTGACGAACCGTTCGAACAGCAGGTCCGAGCGGGACGGATCGACGGCGGTGATCCCGAGGCAATAGCAGACGGCCGAATTGGCCGCCGAGCCGCGGCCCTGGCACAGGATCCCCTGGCTGCGGGCGTAACGAACAATGTCATAGACGGTGAGGAAATAGGGCGCGTAGGCGAGCTTTGCGATCAGGTCCAGTTCGTAGCGTATTTGCCGCTGCACAGGGCCGGGTACCCCGTCCGGGTAGCGCTCGGCCGCACCCTCGACTGTGCGGACCTCAAGCTCGTCCTGCACAGGCCTGCCGCCCGGCGCGATCTCATCGGGATATTCGTAGGCCAGTTCGTCCAATGAGAAAGCGCAGCGCGCGGCGATGCGCACCGTTTCCGAGACGGCCTCCGGACAGTCCCGGAACAGGCGGACCATCTCGCCCGGCGGCTTCAGATAGCGTTCGGCGTTGGCATCGAGATGCCAGCCGGCCTCGTCGATCCGGCAACGCTCCCTGATACAGGTCAGCACATCCTGCAACGGACGGCGCTCGGGCACGTGATAATGCACGTCATTACTCGCCACCAGCTTCAGGCCAGCACTGGCGGCAAGGCCGGACAGGTGGCGCAGTCGCCGGGCGTCATCGCCGTGATAAAGCATGCTGGCGGCGAGATGACAGGCGCCCGGAAAAGCCTTGGCCCAGAACCGGAGATCCGCCGCATAGCTGTCGGGAATGTCCTCCGGCGGCAGCAGCAGCAGGATCTGGCCCGCGCCGTATGCGACCACATCCTGGGGGCGCAGCAGGCATTCACCCTTCCCCGCCCGCCGCTTGCCCAGGCTCAGCAGGCGCGAGAGCCGGGCATAGGCGGCACGGTCGGTGGGCAGGCAGAGCAGGCGGGCGCCATCCTCAAGCTCGAGGCAGGCGCCTACAATCAGCTTTACGCCATGGGTCTTCGCCGCAACATGCGCCCGAACCACACCGGCAAGGCTGTTGCGGTCCGTGATGGCGACGGCGGCATGGCCGAGCCGGGCTGCCGCCTCAACCAGTTCCTCCGGGTGGGAGGCGCCGCGCAGGAAGCTGAAATTGCTGGTGACCTGAAGCTCGGCATATCCGGACATGGCCCCATCTTCGGATCAGGCGAAGAGACCGTGCAGATACCAGAGCGGCGCCTCGCCCCTCTCGGCCAGCCCTTCCCGGTAGAGCCAGAAGCGCCGGCCCTCCTGATCCTCCAGCCGGAAATAGTCCCGCGTCGCGGTATCCGCGCCGGCATCGTCTCCGTCACCAGTGCGCCACCATTCCGGCGCCAGGCGTTCCGGCCCGGCGGCTTCGGCCACCCGGTACTCCGCACCGCGCCAATGAAAGCGCGCCGGCGGATGATCCGGCAGCAGCGCCGTCGCCTCGACCCGTTCCGGACGCCGCATCAGCCGGACTGGCCGGGCCCGCTCCGGCGGCAGCGGACGCAGATTGCTCCAGTACAGCGCCTTGCCGGAGGGACGGGCCTCTTCCGGCCGCTCGGACCGTTCGGGCCGGTGACTCTCGACCGGCTGCAGCCGGTAGACCGCGCCGGCACCGATCCGGTTGGCCAGCCGGTCGCCGAGATCGGCCACAACATCCCGGTCCCGTCCCGCCCTTGTCCCGAGCGCGGCCTGGACGCCGCCGGCAGCATCGCTTTCCAGGATCTCGGCCACGGCGACGTCGATGCCGAAGCCCGGGTCGAGCTTGTCGAAATGCTGGACCAGCAGACGGAACAGCACATCCGCATCCCGGCAGGGCCGGCTGGTGCCGACGGTGATCTGCGGCACCTCGCCATCCACCCTGAAGAAACGGATCCGGACCCGCCGGGCACCGGCCTGCTCCCGTTCGAGACGGCGGCAGAGACCGGCGAGACATTGCCGGGCGGCGCGCTCCAGATCTTCCCTGAGGGCAATCGGCTCGGCGAAGGCGAGCCGTTCGCGGAACGGCGTTTCGGGCTTGCGCATGTCGAGCGCGGCCGGCCGGTGCCCGAGGGCCCGGTCGAGAGCCGCCACTAGCGGCAGGCCGAAGCGGCTGGCAAGGGGCGCCCGCGGCTTGTCGATGAGCTGCGCGATGCGGCGCAGCCCGACCCGGTCCAGGGCCTCGACACTGGCCGATGCGAGACCGAGCGCCGCCACCGGCAGCGGCTCGATGGCCATGCGCGTGCTCCCCGGCGGCACCAGGGTCAGCAAGGGGGCGGAGAAACGGGCGACGGCCCGGGCGGCGTCAGGGGTATCCGCCACCGCGAGCCGGGCTGTGAAACCGAGCCTGGTCAGGGCGTCAAGGCAGTCACGCCCGAGCGCCTGTTCCTCCGTTCGGATATCTTCCGCACCATCGCGCCGGAAGAAGTGGGCACAGCCGGTAATGTCGAGATAAAGCCCCGCGCTGCCGCCATCGCCGTTGAAGGGGGCGGCGTTGCTGTCCACCGCGACCATCGGCGTATAGCGCTGGCACCAGGTGGCCAGCTGTTCCAGCCGGCGCCGGTCGGCCGCAGGATCCGCCTCCAGGGCTTTCAGACCGGGCTGCATCGCCCTGGCATCGGCGAGGGACCGGCCAACCGCTATGCCCTGCAGGGCGGCCGCATGATCCGCCGCCATGACGGTTTCCGATCCCGCGACGCGCCTCGTCAGCACCATGGGCAGATCGCCGGAGGCAAGAGTGCTGTCGCCTTTGCGACGCCAGTCGAATGCAAAATCCGGAACGAAGAGATAGAGAAATCGCCGTGCCATGAACCGTCTCCCGGTGATGAACCGGATTCATTTGTTCATGATTTGTTCTCAATGTCAATATCACGGAAAGCGTGCCGTGATCTGAATTGGTATCAGTGGCCGGAGAGGCCGAACAGCCAGACGAGATACAGGGCGGCCAGCACGCTGCCGGCAACGACGCTCCAGAGACCGAACCTGCGGGTCAGAACCCGGCGTTCCGCCGCACGTTGCTGGCGGTCTATGTGCTGGTGCCGCTCCGCCTCGATGGCGCTGAGGAATTGCAACAGGCTGTCGATGGACTCGCCTTCCAGAGCCTGGAACTGGGCCGCGATATTCTTCCCTCCGCCCAGCCGGCGCACGATATCCGCGCTGAAGGGAAAGTCGATCAGCTCGCGGCTGCCTTTCCAGTAGATCCTGCCCTCGAGAGGAGATTCGATTTCCTCGCCATCCTCGGGCAGACGGGCGAGAAAGCCACCGATGGAAATATCGACAAGCGGCAACCGGCGGCCCTGTACCGAAGCATAGGCACCGCTCACGGACCATCGCCCGTGCCGGCGTCTTTCCTCGGCAATCACGGCCTCGGCGACAGCATTCATCCCACGGGTCTCCACATGTTCGGCAACAACCTGCATTATCGCCGCCACCCTGGCTGCGAGCGGTGATCCCTGCCATAGAAACACAAAGAAAAGCCCGGCACGGCATTAACCACTACAGACTATGTTAGCGAGGAATGCCAAAAAGTACATATAAGGCTACGCGGCAGCCTCCGATGCCGCGAAGGGCCCCGTTTCCGGCCTCATCCCGACCCGTGGCGAAATCCCGCCCGGCTCCCGGAATCGGCCCTCCTGCGGATCCCAGAGCAGATGCCAGGCGCCGGGCTGCCCGCCACGCAGACGCTCGAGAGAGAGCGACCAGACGGGCCGGGGATCGCCGCCGGACGGCGCAGCCCTGACGGACCACCGGCTTTCCGCCGTTCCAGCAGCGCCGTGTCCCGGAAGACTGCGAACCAGAAACCCGGTAACCCCGCTGGCCTCAGCGGCAAGTTGCAGGCGCCGCTCGGCAACCCGGGCAGCCTCGCCGGCTCGCGCCGGACCGAGTTCGCCCACAACCCCGGCAAGACCGGTACAGCGCAGCCCCTCCTCCATCGCCCAGAGCCGCACCGCCTCGTCCCGCGCCCGGACGAACAGAACCCGGTCCATATCGAGGCCGAGGGCCGCCAGTCCCCGGCCATGCGCCATGCCGCCGACCATGTTGGCATCCCGCACACACCAGAGAACATCACCGCCCCGGGTCGTATCGAGCAGACGCACCAGCAGCGCGGCGGTAAAGCCGAAGACACTCGCGTCCCTCACCTCCCCGCGCGCCTCGCCGGTAATCTCATGCACCCGGCCGAGGGCGAAGCCGCCGCCGAGATGGTGATCCAGGGCCTCCAGGCCGAGCGGGCAACGCGCCACCTGATCGGCGGTGCCGGCACCGCGCTCAATGGCCCGCACCTGCGCACGCAGAGATGCCAAATCAGGCCGTTGCCCCGTATTGTCCCTGCGCTTAGGATCGCCCATTCGACCACCTATTTGTTCTTGTTTTGTTCTAGGATATAGCGCTCCATGAGTCAATCGGCCGACACTCCCGCATCCGACATGCCCCAATCCCTCGAGACCATGCTCGGCTTCAATGCCGATCTCGGCTTCAGCCTCACCGAATGGGCCGACGGATATGCCAGACTGGAACTCGACCTCACCGAAAAGCATCTGAACCGCAGCGGCATCCTGCATGGCGGCGTGGTCGCCACGATGATCGACGCGGTCGGCGGCTATTGCGGCGTCTGGGTGCCGGAAGGCGAAGACAAGAAACGCGCCCTCACCCTGTCCCTGACCACCAGTTTCATGGGAACGACCAAGGCGGGACGGATCTACGCCATCGCCAAGCGCCGTGGCGGCGGACGGTCGGTGTTCTTCGCCAGCTGCGAGATCTACAGCCCCGACGGCACGCTGATCGCCATGGGCGAAGGCACCTACAAGGCCCTCAGCAAAAGGGGATAGCCAGCGTCGACGGATCGGAGCCCATCAAGACCTATTTTGCGAAAGCGACGTCCCGGCCCGGCGCTGCCGCGAGCAGCGAGCGGGTATATTCATGCTGCGGGTTGGCATAGACCTTTGCGGTCTCGCCCTCCTCGACCACGACACCGTTCTGCATCACCATGATCCGGTCGCAGATCTGCGCCGCAACCCGGAGGTCATGCGTAATGAACAGCATCGCCAGGTCGAAGCGCACGCGCACATCGTCGAGCAGCTCAAGCACCTGGGCCTGCACGGAAACGTCCAGCGCCGACACAGCCTCGTCCGCGATCAGCACCTTCGGCTGCATGGCAAGCGCTCTTGCGATGCAGATGCGCTGACGCTGGCCACCCGAGAACTGATGCGGGAAGCGTTCCAGCGCATCCGGGCTGAGCCCGACGATCTCCATCAGCTCCCGTGCCCGTCCATCCGCCTCGGCCGCGCTCACGCCGAAATTCATCGGTCCCTCGACGATCGACTGGCCGACCGTGCGGCGCGGATTGAGCGAGCGGTAGGGGTCCTGGAAGATGATCTGGATATCGCGCCGGTGCGGCCGCATCGCGTTTTCCGAAATGGTTGCGATTTCCGCACCCTCGACCTGGATATGGCCGGAACTCGGATCCTGCAGGCGCACGATGCAGCGGGCCAGGGTCGACTTGCCCGACCCTGATTCCCCGACCACGCCAAGGGTCTCACGCCGGTGGACGACAAGATCGACATCCTTGTTGGCATGTACCAGACGGGATTTCCGAAACAGCCCGAAACCGCCATAGACCTTGTTGACCTTCTGCGCCATCAGGGCCGGCGCGCGCTTGTCGATCTCCGCCCGGTGGCTCGGCACCATCGACGGCACGGAGCCGATCAGCATTTTCGTATAGGGATGCTGCGGGTTCAGCAGGATCTCGTCCCGCGTCCCTTGTTCGACGATTCTGCCCTTCTGCATGACCACGATACGGTCGGCGATCTCCGCCACCACGCCGAAATCATGGGTGATGAAGAGCACGCCGGAGCCGTGCCGGCGCTGGATATCCTTGATCAGGTCAAGGATCTGCGCCTGGGTGGTCACGTCGAGCGCCGTCGTCGGCTCGTCGGCGATCAGCAGGCCCGGCTCAAGCGCCAGGGCCATGGCGATCATGATGCGCTGACGCTGCCCGCCGGAAAGCTGATGCGGGTAGCTGTCATACATCTTCACATGGTCAGGCAGGGAGACGTCCGCCATCACCTCGAGCACACGTTCCCTCTGCTCGGCCGCCGAGAGGCTGGTATGGATTTCCAGCATCTCGCGGATCTGGTCGCCGACCTTGATGACCGGGTTCAGCGCCGTCATCGGCTCCTGGAAGATCATCGCCATCTTCTCGCCGCGCAGCCGGCGCATCTCCGCATCCGACTTTGTCAGCAGATCCTCGCCCTGGAGGATGATCTCGCCGCTGACGGCTTTCACTTCCTTCGGGTTCAGCCCCATGGTGGTAAAAGCCGTGACGGATTTTCCGGAGCCGGACTCACCGACGACGCAGACGATCTCCCGCGGGCGGACAGTGAAGCTGATATCCTCGACCGCGAACGGGCGATCCGCCCCCTTTGGCAACGCCACAGAGAGATTACGGATCTCGAGAACCGGCGTGGCCACTGCAGATTTTGAATCGGTCATACGCGCATCTTCCGGGCAATGCGGGGATCAAGTGTGTCACGCAAACCGTCGCCGACGATATTGACGGCAAGGACGGTGAGCGCGAGCGCGATCCCGGGAAAGAAAATGATCCAGGGGGTGAGCTGGAAATAGGTCCGCCCCTCGGACATGATGTTGCCCCAGCTCGGGATTTCCGGCGGGATGCCGGCCCCGAGGAAGCCGAGGATCGACTCGGTCAGCATCGCGGCACCGCAGATATAGGTGGCCTGCACGATCATCGGCGCAATGGTGTTCGGCAGGATATGCCGGATCAGGATCGCCGGAAGCCGGGTGCCCGAGGCAATCGCCGCTTCCACATAGGGCTCGTCCCGCACCGTCAGCACGACGGCGCGCACCAGCCGGACGACCCGCGGGATTTCGGGAATGGTGATGGCGATCACCACGGTGGTCAGGGTCGCGCCTGAAATCGAGATCATGGCAATCGCCAGCAGGATCGCCGGGATCGCCATCAAGCCGTCCATCACCCGCATCACCGGGGCATCAAGCCAGCGCACGTAGCCGGCGACAAGGCCGGTGAACAGGCCGATTACGGTAGCGATGACAGCCACGGAAATGCCGACGACGAGCGAAATCCGGCCGCCATGAACGACACGGACGAAAATATCGCGGCCGAGAAAGTCGGTACCAAACCAGAAACCCGCGGACGGTGGCTTCAGCCGGCTTATCACGTTCTGCTCTGTCGGCGATCCGGTAAAGAACGGCCAGACAATTGCAATTCCCGCCATGATCAGCAGCAGAATGCCGCCCCAGAAAACCGACCTGTTCCGCATCATCAGCGTGAAAGTCGATGCCTGCTGTTTTTCCGGAAGGACCTCGTCGGCAGACATCTGTTGAGGATCTATCGCTGTCATCAGTACCGAATCCTCGGGTCAAACAGGGTGTAGGAAAGATCGATCAGCAGGTTGATCAGGATGTAGATGAAGCTGAAGAACAGGATCAGCCCCTGGATGACCGGATAGTCACGGGCCAGCACCGCATCCAGCACAAGCCGCCCGAGCCCCGGAATGTTGAACACCGATTCAGTGACCACCACACCGCCGATCAGCAGCGCGATACCGACGCCGATCACCGTCACGATGGGCACCGCCGCGTTGCGCAGGGCGTGCTTCATCAGGATTTTCCATTCGGACTGCCCCTTTGCCCGGGCGGTCCGGACATAATCCTCCTCCAGAACCTCCATCACGGAGGCCCGGGTCATCCGAGCGATCAGCGAGATGAAGATCACCGAGAGCGCTATGACCGGGAGCACCATGTGCCTGAGGAAGGTGAACAGCCCGAATTCGAACGGCGACTTGTAGCCCTGGACCGGCAGGATCTTCAGCTGCATCGCCAGCACGTAGATCAGGCAATAGGCCAGAACGAAGACCGGCACCGAGAATCCGCCGACCGAGAAGAACATGACGAAGCGGTCGATCAGTGACCCTGATTTCCAGGCCGCGATGGTTCCGAGCGGCACCGCGACGGCGACCGCGAACACGATCGTGCAGAGGGAAAGCAGCAGAGTCGGCTCGATCCGCTGACCGATCAGTTCCATCACCGGCTTCTTGGAGAAGATGGCGGTCCCGAGATCGCCCGAGGCGAGCTGCAGGATCCAGCGCCAGAGCTGCACCAGCATCGGGTCATTCAGCCCGAGCTGGGTGCGGATCCGCTCGACGTCCTCGGCGGTCGCATAATCTCCCGCGATCACCGCCGCCGGGTCACCCGGTGCCAGGCGCAGGAGCAGGAAAACCAGCACGGCGACAATCACCATCACGGGGATGGTCGAAAGCACGCGCTTGAATATGTAGGTCAGCATGGAGAGGTAAGCTCCTCAAGGCGTCTGTCATCCGTCAGGGCCTTTCGGCCGGGGGACAGGGCATTGCAGAGGAGCCGCCCGGACCAGACGGTCCGGACGGCTGTCCGACGGGCGAGATTACTCGACCGAGATGTTCCAGAAGAACTGGACCGGAGACTTGATCAGGCCCTTCACGTTGTTCCGGTAGGCAACCGGAACGAAGAACTGACCGAGCTCGGCGGAGGCTGCGATGCCCCAGACCCGCTCCTGCACCTTCTTGCCGGCAGTGAGTTTTTCTTCGGCCGAGGTCGCGGATGCGAAAGCGGCACGTGCCTTTTCAAGTTCCGCGTCCGCAGGCCAGCCGAACCAGCCCTTTTCCGGATCGCCGGAGAAGGCGATGGACATCGGGTCGATCACGTCCGCGCCGATCCACCAGGTATGAAAGATGTTCCAGCCGCCTTCGGAGACCGGGTCACGCTTGGCCCGGCGGGAGGTCAGGGTGGACCAGTCCATCGCCTGCAGATCGACCTCGAAGCCTGCCTTGCGGAGCTTCTCGGCGGAGATCAGGGTGAAGGCGGAGAGCACCGGAATATCGGTCGGATGCATGATCACAATCGGTGTGCCGTCGTACCCTGCAGCTTTCAGGGCTGCGGAAGCTTTTTCAATGGAACCGGTTTTCATCGTCTCGGCCGCCACCTCGGACGCCAATGGCGTACCGCACGGATAGATCGAGTAACAGGTTTTCCAGAACTGCGGGTCACCGATGGCACCGGCCAGGTAATCTTCCTGCTTCATGGCCATCGTCGCCGCTTTGCGGATCTCGACATTGTCGAACGGCGGCAGCAGATGGTTAAAGCGGGCAAAGCCGATATTGCCGAGCGGGTCATTGACTTCGGCAGTGACATCTTCGGCCGCCGAGAGCAGCGGCATCAGGTCGGTGGAAGGCTGCTCGAAGAAATCGATTTCCCCGGCGATCAGTGCATTCATTGCTGTGGTCTGGTCGGGGAAATAGGTCCAGATCACCTTGTCGACCTTGGCAATCTTGCCTCCGGAAGCGGCCGAGGGCGCCTCGGAGCGCGGGACATAGTCCGCGAACTTCGTATAGACCACGGTCGAGCCCGGAACCCACTGGTCCGCTTCGAACTTGAACGGTCCGGAGCCGATATGCTCGGGGATCTGCTCGAACGGGTCGGTCGCCGCAATGCGCGCCGGCATGATGAACGGCACGTTGGAGGAGATCTTGCCGATCGACTCCAGCACCAGACCGTACGGTGCCTTCAACTTGAACTGGAAGGTCTTGTCGCTGACGGCGACCATTTCTTCCATCTGTTCCATGAGCTTCTGGCCCATGCCGTCGCGGGCGCCCCAGCGCTTCAGCGAAGCGATGACGTCCGTGGAAGTGACCGCCGCGCCGTCGTGGAACTTCAGCCCGTCACGCAGGTTGAACGTCCAGACCTTGCCGTCGGATGAGGTCTCCCAGGTGTCGACCATCTGCGGCTGCGGCTTGAAGCTCTCATCCATCGCGAAGAGCGTGTCGTAGATGAGATAGGCGTGATTGCGGGTGATGTAGGCCGTCGTCCAGATCGGATCGAGGTTCTTCAGGTCCGCATGCGGGATAACCCGCAGAACCGTCTCGGCATTTGCCAGGGTCGGAGTCCCTACCAAAGGCAGAGCCGCGACCGCGAGAGCCATCAGGCTGCGTCGTGTCCAACGAATCATATTTCAGTATCCCTGTTCCGTATTTTAGGTGAGACGCGAGGTTGACCCCGTCATTACCCCATTTTTAGATCCGTATTTTTTGCACCGCACCATTAACGAGTCAATGAATCCGCTGCGTAAGACGTGAAATACTTTCATGGTGAACGAGGATTCAGTGCATCTTTCAGCAATGTGGAATTCAGGCGGTGGAAACCGCGTGCATCTCGCTCATGCCCTGCCGGATAATCTGGAACGAGGACCAGCAGAACAACCCGGCCATCACCCCGGCAACGGCGAGATCGGGCCAGCCGGTTCCTGACTGCCAGACACCACCCGCCGCCAACACCACGGCGATATTGCCGATCGCATCGTTGCGCGAGCAGAGCCAGACGGAGCGAACATTCGCGTCGCCGTCCCGGAACCGAAACAGCAGGCCGACGCTGGCCATGTTCGCGACAAATGCCAGCACGCCGACAGTGCCCATCACCGCGGCTTCGGGGACGCCGACGACGAGCACCTGATAGGCGGTCGAGCCGAACACCCAGAGCCCCATGAGCGCCAGTGAGATTCCCTTGAAAAGCGCGGCGCCGGCCCGGACCCGCGCCGCCTTGCCGATGACGTAAAAACTCAGCGCATAGGTCGCCGTATCGGCCAGGAAATCCAGGGCATCGGCTTTCAGGGCCATGGACCCGGCACCGAAGCCCGCCGCCATCTCGACGACGAACATCACGCCATTGATCAGGATCACGGCCCAGAGCGCCCGGCGATACGCCGCTGACATTCCTTCGAAAACCACATTCTCATGATCGTGACCGCAACAGCCGGCCATGGCGCGCTCCTCGACAAATCATCTTATCGACACCAAGTATGGGAGCTACAACGACTGTAGGTTCAAGAGCAAATGACAGAGAAATCGGCAAGGCCATGACGGACGCCGCCACGATCCCTAACACGCCGCGCTATCCGATCGGCGATCTCGCGCGCCAGACCGGCACAAAGGTGCAGACCATCCGTTACTACGAATCCATCGGATTGCTGCCGGAACCGGCACGCACTGCCGGAAATCAGCGAGTCTACGGCCAGGATCAGCTCGACCGGCTCGGCTTCATCAAACATGCCCGCGATTTCGGCTTCCCCCTGGATGCCATCCGAGAATTGCTCGACATGACCGACCGGCCCGCCGCGTCATGCGTGGAGGCGGACGAAATCGTGCGCCGGCATCTTGGCGAGGTGCGGCGGCGCATCGGCAGGCTGCAGGCCCTGGAAGGTGAGTTGGGAAGGATGCTGGAGAGCTGTTCGCACGGAACCGTCGCGGACTGCCGGGCGATCAACGTGCTTTCAGATCATGAAAAATGCTGCGACGCCAGTCACGAGCCGGTGGAGACCATGCCGTACCGGGCTCCGGACTAGCGGTCGTCCTCCGGGTGGATCGTTCGCTCGTCATAGCCGTGCTTGGAGCTGTAAAAGGCGAGCCACATCAGCCCGCCCCCAAGAAGTAAGGTGAAGAAAGCCCCCACCGCCAGCGCAATGAAGCCGTGGATGCTCATCTCGACATCCTCGACGCCGAACCAGATCTCCCAGACCGCCCACAGGGACAGCCCGAGCACGGTAAACAGGACCAGAGCGAGCAGGATCACGTTGCGCATTGCGTATCATCCAGTGAAATTTGACCAGGAGCAGAATATGGGCGCACTCTCGCGCGAATCGGCAAAAACGGGAACAGAACATGACGTGGTCTATCGTCGCACGTGATCGGAAGAGCGGCCGGTTCGGCATCGCCATCTCCACCTGCGCGTTCGCCGTCGGCGCCATCTGCCCCTGGTCCCGGGCCGGCGTCGGCGCCCTCTCCACGCAGGCCCATACCAACCCGCTGCACGGCCCGCTGGCGATCGACCTGATGAGCCGGGGCCTGCCGGTAACCGAAGCCCTCGCCATGACCCTCGCGCATGATTCGGGCAGAGAAATCCGTCAGGTGCACGGGGTCGACGCCAAGGGCAACGTCTTTGCCCATACCGGCGTAAATTGCGTCGACTGGTGCGGCCACCTGACCGGAGACGATGTCACCGTGGCCGGCAACATGCTAGCCGGCGCCGCCGTGGTTGCGGACACGCTGGCGCGCTATGAAGCAAACGCAGGCCTCGAATTCGGCGACCGTCTGCTGACGGCTTTAGAGGCAGGTGAGGCCGCCGGCGGCGACAAACGCGGCAAGCAATCCGCAGCCCTGCTCATCCAGGGAAACGAGCCCTATGCCGAGGCCGACATCCGCGTCGACGATCATCCGGAGCCCGTCACCGAACTGCGCCGGCTGTTCGGGATCTATTCAACCAGCCGGCGCGCCTATATGCGCACCATGGGCGGGATCGGAGATTTTTCCGGGATCGTCGACGATGCGGAGAGGGATGCTTTTGTCGCTGCCAATCTCAGGGCAGACGAAGCCTCCTGATCAGCCCGGCACCGGCGCCTTTCTGAAGGTCTCCCGCGCCTCGCAACGTTCTGCAAAGGCCGCAAGCGCCGGGAACCGTTTCTCAACGTCCATATTCGGGCGGATCTTTCGCGCAAAACTGAACGCGACGACGGCCGAGATATCGGCCTGGCTGATACTGTCCGTCCCGCCCAACCAACCATCCCCCGCCTTTTCGACCAGCTCGTTCAGATAGGCCAGGCCGCCGCTGGCCTGATTTTCGTTCTTGTCGATCCAGGGCTGGTGCACCTTCTCCGCCGGATGGAACGTGACCTCGTAAGCAGCCCACTGGGTCTTGTCCATGGTGCCGAGCGCGATCGCGGTGATCTTGAGGACCCGGCGCCGGTCCGCCCCCGATGCCGGGACCAGAGCCTTCCCTGGGCCCGCCATCTCATCGATGGCATCGAGAATGGCGAAGCTCTCGACCAGCACCTCGCCATCATCGAGAATGAGCGTTGGGATCCGGATGAGCGGGTTGTGCCCCGAAACCGCTTCGGGATTCTTGCTCACCATCACGTTTTCCATATCGTGGGCAATACCGAGCTCATTGAGGCTGATCGCCACCCGCCGGGCGAAGGGTGAAAGATAATTTCCGATCAGTTTCATTGGCCGATGCTCCCCAGATTTTTTATTCGTTGGAGATCATTCTAGAGCGCGAGAGCAGCCTTCGAAAAGCGAAGACGGTTCAGGGCTTCGGAAAACCCGCGTAGCCCCTCACCCGATGCACCACAGAATGATCCCGGTCGATCTCTCCGAGCGGGCAAATATCCCAGTCCCAGGACCTGCCGCCCGGCGGCAGCGGCACGTCTTGCAGGGCGGATGCCGTTGCGGTTTCCGCGCCCGTCCGGTCACGGATGATATGCGCCTCGTCGGCGATCAATGCCACTGGACACTCGAACGCACCGAGATAGGCGAGATGCGACCGGACCAGCGCCTGCCCCAACGCTTCGCTTTCCGCATCGCTCTGGCCGAAGCTGCTTTCAAGATACGCGTTCGGGACAACGAAAAGCTGGGACAGGACACTGGCGGAAATCACCAGCGAGATTGACGGGTCATCCAGATAGGCCGTCGGTTGCGTCAGGGTGATGTTGCCTTCCGCAAGAGACGGGAGCGAAGCGGTCACGTCGAGCGTGACCAGTTCGATCCGTTCCTCCCTCTGCGCTGCCTGGCGGGCCGGCGCCATGAAAAGAAGATCCGCCAGAATCACGCGCCGGAACATGCCGAGCAGATCGGCCAGGGGAATGTCGTGCAGCAATCCCGCGCCGAAGATCAGCACACTGTCCCGCTCGGCGCATCGGCCGGCCGCGTCCAGCATGAGGTTTCGGCTCTGTTCGAGATGCGGCTCCCATGCCTTGCGGTTCCGCCGGTACCGGCTCTCGATACCGACACATTCCCGCAAGAACCCCATCCGCCGATAAGGCGCCGGGCACGGGGTTGTGAGGTAAATGAGACATTCGCGGATCATCCGGCGATGGTAATGGCATGGGCGGCACGTTCCAAGGACCCACCTCCCATGCTGTTTCTGCCCGGCCGTGCGATCAGGTCATGGTGACCGTGTCCCGGCCCTCGTCCCAGCGCCAGGACGGCGCACACGGCCGGATTTCAACACCGCCAACCCAGCGCGGCGCGCCCGCGATACTCAGGTAATCCAGCGCGCCCGCCAGCACCTGCCGACCCGCATCCGTCAGCGTATAAACGCGTTTCGGCCAGGGCTGCTCCGCTGTCGCCGGATCCACCGTGACGGCCGGATGCGTGCCGCGGGCAAGATCCTGCAGAATATGCCAGAACATGAGATCGCCGAGGAACGGCAGCGGTTCATGCCGAGTCATCAGGGCATGGAAGATTCGGCCCGCAGGCAAGCTCTGCCCGTCGGCCCCGGCAAGGATCGACAGCACCAACTCCTGTGTCAGGCCCAGCCCCGTGCGCACAGACGGCAACTCCCGCAGATGCCGTTGCAGAGCCGGAGCCATCAGCGGCAGATCAGGCGTACCATCGCCGGCAATCCGGGCAAGCTCTGTCGGGTCAGGATCGGTCACTGCATCCCAGACCCCGGCGCCAAGCACGAGTTGCTCGTCGGTCACGGGTTTCCGCTCGTTCTCCCAGAGCCAGAGCAGCACTTCGGGATGCAGCTGGCCGAGTCCGACAAAGCCCTGCACGCCGGGCACCTCACCGACGCAGATCATCTGCAGATCCGGCCTGGCATCCAGGCGGGAGAAATGCGCCAGCAGGCGGGCAAGGATCAGCTGATCGTAACTGTCATGCTCGAACCAGAGCGTTGCCCGGTCTTCCGCTCCGAGCGCATCGACCCTGTCATATTCCGCCTTCAGCTTGTCCCTCGCCTCTTTCACCGGGCGATCATATGAGGACGTGATGAAACCGGCGCGCTTGTCGAGAAAAGCCGCCCGGTCGAGGCGCGGCACGGGGCCCTGGCAATAGGGGTCGGAGAATTCGACGAAAGTGCCGGCGAACCCCGCGACCTTGAGGCCGTGCCGGATATCCTCGCCGCAGCGGATATGCACCATGTCGGCGCTGTCCGGCACCAGCGGCCCTCCCGCGTCCATGCGCTGACGGGCGATGCGCAGCGTATCGATATGCGCCTTCATGCGCGGCCAACTCGGAAAGCCGTTCTCCCGAGCGATGACAAGCTGCGCGTCGGCGACCTGCCGCTCGGAGGCGGCGCCCTTCGGGTGATGCGCTTCCCATCGTAAGAGAGCCTCCGCATCGCCATCGCGGACAGCTTTCAGAAGCTCTTTCGCACGCTTTTTCTGTTGTTCGAGATTGAGTCGTCCGCCGAAATAATCACGCGGGACGGCCAGGGCCGGATCCTTGGCTTGAGACATACGATTCCCTCGTCGCTTGTCGCCTGTGTCCGCCAGCAGGCAAGGAAATCGATCGGTTATCGATCACTCAGGATGGGCGCAGCCCTTTCCGCGGACAGGACGCCGAGAGGGCGTTGGCGGAAGCATTGCAGCCCAAGTCCGAGTGATCAAGCCTCACGCTGAAAGAGCGTGACTATCAATACTATTAAACAGACAGGCTATTAATCTGCTTCCTCTACAAACCGCTCCGCATCAGCACTGAGAGAATCCGTGTTCACAGATCTAGGTTCGGCTTTGTCATCTGAAATTCTCGGTGCGGGGGCCTGCCAATTCTTTAAATTTTGTCCAACCTGTTCATAAAATGCGGGCACGGCACGTTCCAACTCAACAATGAATGTTTTTCGCTGCCCGAATCTAGCCGCCAAGTCTTTGGCATAAATAACCTCAAAGGAAGTCGCAACCTTTCCTTGTAAATCTGCTACACTTGAATCTTTTTGGAGATCCACAAGAGAAAACAATGTGTTTTGGCCACGACCAGGCCAAATCAATTTAATATGAATATTGTCTGGCACTGATTCTTTCAACTGCCGAAGCAGCCAATTGAGTCGGGCTTTGGTTGACTTTCTATCGCCTGGAGCCGCAACTCGCATCGAGGCATAAATGGACCTTTTGCCAAAATCAGCGGCCACGCTGACCTGGCTGACTGCATTCGGAATCACAAAATCAGCATAGA
The DNA here is from genome assembly GCF_040217065.1 of Nisaea sp. Taxonomy (GTDB): domain Bacteria; phylum Pseudomonadota; class Alphaproteobacteria; order Thalassobaculales; family Thalassobaculaceae; genus Nisaea. The sequence continues at coordinate 573,454 of NZ_JAVJNX010000008.1, read as the reverse complement.
GCTTGTACGTTTCCGCTAGCTTCTCGGCATCAGATTTCAGTCTTGCCATTGGGTCTTTTAAGTGTGGGCGAGGGACACGGATGTCTACATTCTCATTGAGTTGCCGAGACAATACCAAACAAAGGTCCCGAATTTCCTGATGCCAAGCTCCAATCACATCCTGCACATCGCTTGATTTCGGAGAAATCTCACCACCAGCATGTACAGATTCAAGTACTGCAGTCCATTGACTTGGCATTTGATCAAAACTCTTAACTCCCGCACTTGGGTGCGTAAGGAAGCGGACCATTTCGTTCAGAATTACCTTCTGATCATCGTCAGACACCTCTTCCCTCTTCAATAATAGCGTCGCAATCGTCAACACATACTTCCACGACCAATGAAATAACTGTGCCTTTCGTAAAGATTGGAAGCTTAAGTCCAGAGGATGATGACTCGGAAGCGGCGCAAATTGATTTGAAATAGTTAGAACAGCATCAACTCCGTTCATTTTTGCAATTTCCAAATAACTTTCGACCTGTTCGTTCGAAAGTTCATTCTTGCCTACTTTTGCCTCAACCAACGCATGCCAAGTTTTTGATCCCGAGCGGACAACGATTAGGCCGTCTGGCCTAAATTTTTTAGATCCGGAATTTTTCAACACAACTTCTGTATAGGTTTCAATTTTTGCCCTAGCGCCAATTCTGAGGCCAAAGTCAGCCAACATCGAACGCCCAAACTCTTGTACATTTTCCATACAAGACAGCAGGATTGAAAGCGTCCGACCTTCCTTCGAGTTCTCCGCCAGAACAGGAAACAGGCGTGCTCTCTCACCTTGAATCAAAAACGCCGGACGATCTGACATGCTTCCCCGCCTTCATATATTTCCACTTTAAGGGGCAAATATGAGCACGTCTGTCAGTATGGTGTAAATAACTCCACCCACTTTACCCGTCAGGGTAGATCGCGGAGCGGTAGGCGAAGACGGCCGGCAGGCCGCCGGTATGGATGTAGAGGACGTTCCCCATACCCTCGAAAGCGCCCGCGCGGGTGAGGCCGATCAGGCCAGCAAGGCTTTTCGCCGTATAGACGGGGTCCACGATCAGCGCCTCCAGGCGACCGGCAAGCTCGATGGCCTCGTGCGTGCTTTCCACCATCTTGCCGTAGCTCGGTCCAAGCCACTCGTCGTAGCAGCGCACATCCTCGTCGGGAACGACGGTGCCGCAACCGAGCATGTCTTCGGCCAGCCGGATGATGGATCGCACCCTCTCGGTCTGGCTCGCGGCGTCCCGGCGCACGCAGATGCCATGCACCGGCCCGTCATAGCCGGCAAGCCGCAGGCCCAGCAGGGTGCCGACATGGGTCGCGGCACTGCCGCTCGGCACCACCACGGCATCGAACCGCATGCCGCCTTCACTGGCCTGCTGCAGCAATTCGACGGCGCATTGCATATAGCCGAGGGATGTCAGCGGCTTGGTGTCGGCCGACAGGGTAAAGAGATAGGGGGTCTTGCCTTCCCGCGTCAGCCGCGCGGCAATGCTGTTGAGATTGGCATCCGCCGCCTTCTCATTCTCGCCGAGCGGAAAATGGTGCATATGGGCACCGAACATCCGGTCCAGCAAAACGTTGCCCGACTTGTGGTATTCCTCCCCCATGCCCTCGACCCGGTTCTCGAGCTGGACATGGGCCTCCATCCCGAGTCTGGCGGCGAAGGCGGCGGCCGTGCGCATGTAGTTCGACTGCACGGCCCCGGTGATCACCGCCGTATCGGCCCCTGCAGCTTTTGCGGCACCGAAGGAATATTCCAGCTGGCGTACCTTGTTGCCGCCGGTGGCGACACCAGTGCAGTCATCCCGTTTCACCCAAAGCGTTGGCACCGGCCCGCCAAGTTCCTCCGAGAGGTGGCTGGCCAGCCGATCCATGGTCTCCAGGGGTGTCGGGAAATGGCCGAGCCGGACGCGCGGAAATCCGTTCAGCCGGTGCTGCAGCGCGTCCGGCCCCGTCATCATTCCATGCCTTCAAGTTCTGTGATGAACCCGTCGATCACATCCAGCCCCTTGGACCAGAAGGCCGGATCGCTGGCATCGAGGCCGAAGGGCGCGAGCAACTCCTTGTGGCGCAGGGTGCCACCGGCGGACAGCATCTTGAGATACTTCTCCGCAAAGCCCTCCTCGGCGCCCTGATAGACCGCGTAGAGCGAGTTCACCAGGCAATCGCCGAAAGCATAGGCATAGACGTAGAACGGCGAGTGAATGAAATGTGGGATATAGGACCAGAAGGTCCGGTAATCGTCGTCGAACTTGATCGCCGGGCCGAGGCTGGCCTTCTGGGTTTCGATCCAGATATCGCCGAGATCCTCCGGCATGAGCTCGCCCTCGCTGCGGGCCGCATGCACCTTGGTCTCGAACTGGTGGAAGGCGATCTGCCGGACCACCGTGTTCAACATGTCCTCGACCTTGCCGGCCAGCATGGTACGGCGCTGCTTCGGATCGGTCTTGGAAGCGAGCACGGCACGGAAAGTCAGCATCTCGCCGAAGACAGACGCCGTTTCGGCCAGTGTCAGCGGCGTGTCGGACAGGAGCTGCCCCTGCTTGCCGGCCAGCACCTGATGCACACCATGGCCAAGCTCATGAGCCAGCGTCATCACATCCCGGGTCTTGCCCTGATAGTTCAGCAACAGATAGGGATGCGCGCTCGGCACCGTCGGATGGGCGAAGGCACCGGATGCCTTGCCCGGACGCACCGGCGCGTCGATCCAGGCATTGTCGAAGAACCGCTGGCCGACCGCGGCGAGATCCGGAGAAAAACCGCGATAGGCGTCGAGCACCGTTTTCTGCGCTTCCGCCCAGGGGATCGTGGTGTCGTCATCGTCCGGCAGCGGCGCGTTGCGGTCCCAGTAATTCAGGGCATCGACACCGAACCATTTCGCCTTCAGCGCATAATAACGATGTGACAGCCGGTCATAGCTGCCGGTCACGGCGTCGGACAGTGCCTGTACCACCTCGTCCTCGACCTGATTGGCCAGGTTACGGGCGGAAATCGGGTGGGCATAGCCGCGCCATTTGTCCTCGATTGCCTTGTCCTTGGCCAGCGTGTTTGTCACCAGCGCGAACAGGCCGATATTCTCCTTCAGTACACCGGCGAAACTCTTCGCCGCCTTCTCCCGGATCGCGCCATCCTTGTGACTCAGCTTGTCCAGCACCTCGGCCGAGGTCAGCTGTTCGCCATCGAACGGGAAGCGCAGCCGGGCAAAGGTTTCGTCAAAGAGCCTGTTCCAGGCGGACTTGCCGGTGACGGACTTCTCATGCAGCTTCTCCTCGATCTCGTCGGAGAGCTGATGATCCCGGAAGGCCCGGACATCGCGCAGCCAGGGCTCGTAGAAGGCGAGTTCCGGCGCCTTCAGGCTGGCCTGGAGGGCGTCTTCCTCGATCCGGTTGATTTCCAGCGTGAAGAACAGCAGATCCGTGCCGGCGGCATTGACCTTTTCCTGCATGGACTGGAAGAAGCGGCCGTTCTCGGCGCTGCTCATGTCTCCCGCATAGACAAGATAGGCATAGGACATGATGCGTCCCATGATCTCGTCCATCCGCTCGTAGACCTGAATGGCGCGGCCAAGTTCGGTGCCGTCGAGACCTGCCACTTTACCGGCATAGCGGCTCTTGAACGCCTTGGCTTCTTTCGCCAGCCGTTCCAGATCCGCTTTCAACGCCTCGGAGTCCGGTCCGGGATAGAGATCTGAAAGATCCCATTCGGGAAGAGCACCAAGTTCGGATTGTGCGACATCGGCCATCTGGGTATCCATTCATCTAAGCGAGCGCGAACGCTCAACCAAATCGTTCGTCGGCTAGTCTCTTCAAGAGTCGGCTAGTCTCTTCAAGAGCCGCCGGGAGACGTGCGGTCAAGGGAGGAACACCAGTAATGGACTACAAGGCAGTACGGAATCTCGCAACGCTGTTCTTCGATCAGTCTGACAGGCTGTCCAGCCGGCCGTTTCTCTGGGCAAAGAAAAACGGCGCCTTTCAGCCCATGACCTACGGCGAGACCCGGGAGGCGGTACGGCGTTTCGCCCGGGCCCTGAAGGCGATCGGCATCGAAAAGGGCGACCGGGTGATGATCGTCGCGGAGAACCGGCCGGAATGGGTGATCGCGGATCTTGCCATCATCGCAACCGGCGCCATCGCGGTGCCGACCTATACGACCTACACAACCGACGACTACAGCCATGTGCTGGAGGATAGCGGCGCGAAAGCCCTGGTAACCTCAACCGCGCGCCTGGCGGAGAAAATTCTCCCTGCCGCCGAACAGGCGTCAGACTGCAAGACCATCATCTCGATCGATACGCTCGCCCCGGCGGCCGATAGCGCGCTGGCCGTCCTCGACTGGAACGGTTTCCTGCAGCGCGGCGACGCCGTGGAGGGCGATCCTGTCGACTGGGCCGCGACATTGCAGCGCGACGAAGTCTGCAGCCTGATCTACACCTCCGGCACCGGTGGCAGCCCCAAGGGTGTGATGCTGACGCACGGCTCCCTGCTGGCAAACTGCGAGGGCGCCCATGACCTGCTCTGCGAACTCGGTCTCGACCACGAGGTCTTTCTGTCGCTTCTGCCGCTCTCTCACTCCTACGAGCATGTCTGCGGACTGCATTTCCCGATTTCCATCGGAGCGGAGATCTACTACGCCGAGGGTCCGGAAAAAGTCTCCCAGAATCTGACCGAAGCCCAGCCGACAATCATGACGGCCGTACCGCGGCTCTATGAAGTCCTGCATGACCGCATTCGCCGCGGGGTCGACGCCAAGGGTGGATTGAGCGCAAAGCTGTTCCACCGGACTGTCGCGCTCGGAAGCAAGGCGTATCGCGCACCCGAAAGCCTGTCGCTGCTGGAGCGTGTCGAAAATGCGTTTCTCGACAAAGCAGTGCGCTCCAAGGTGGCGGGACGCTTCGGCGGCAGGCTGAAGGCCTTCGTGTCGGGCGGCGCCGCCCTCAACCCGGATATCGGAACCTTCTTCCTTTCCCTCGGCATCCGCATCCTCCAGGGCTACGGTCAGACCGAGGCCTCACCGGTCGTCGCCTGCAATCGCTGCGAGCCCAACAAGATCCATTCCGTCGGCCCGCCGCTCAAGGACGTCGAGGTCCGGATCGCGCCGGACGGAGAAATCCTGGTGCGCGGCGCACTTCTGATGAAAGGCTATTGGGGCGACCCGGAAACCACCGCCAAGACGATCATTGACGGCTGGCTGCATACCGGGGATATCGGCCAGATCGACGAGGACGGATACATCCTCATCACCGATCGCAAGAAAGACATCATCGTCATTTCCGGCGGCGACAATATCGCTCCTGCCCGGGTCGAAGGCCAGTTGACGATCGAACCTGAAATTGCCCAGGTCATGACCTTTGGCGACAAACACCCCTATCTGGTCGCCGTGGTAGTACCGGAGCAGAGCTTCATCGAGGAATGGGCCACGGAACGTAATGTCGAGCCGACGCTTGCCTCGATCAAGGATGATGCGGAATTCATCAAGGCCATCGGCGCTGCCGTGGATCGCGGAAATTCCCGACTCACACAGACCGAGAAAGTCCGCCGTTTCATCATTGCCGACGAAGCTTTCACGACCGAAAACGCCATGATGACACCAACTCTGAAGTTGCGGCGACACCTGATCAAGGATGCCTATCGAGACAGACTCGCTGCGCTTTATGTGCGAAATTGAGGCTCAGCCTCACAAACACTTGCCTTGCGGCACACGAAAACAAGACTGGCAAAACACCTGCCGCCTTGCGTAAAATTAACAGGCTTCAAGTCCAGAAAAGGATGGTCAGCTCCGGCCAAGACGGTTTGGACACGAAAGGCTCTGAACGTTGAGCAAATACAGCACAAAGACAGCGCCGAGCCACGGACACCGGACTCTCGACCCGCTTCCGACACGTGAAGATCTCGACCGATTCTATGCCGAGCAATACTATGATCTCATAAATGATGGCAAATTGGCCGTCGATATCGGGCGCGCCAGTCGCGGCGGCGACGAGGCGAAGGACCAGGAAAACTGGCTTCGGGAAACCGTTCACAAAGATATCATCGATATCCTTCTGGATTTCGCGCCTGGAAAGCGGGTCGCCGAAGTCGGATGCGGTCTCGGCGATCTGATCAGCGACATGAAGCAGGCCGGACTGGAGCCGGTTGGCATTGATCTGGCCAGAGACGCTGTCGAAGCGGTGAAATCCCGCGGCCTGGAGGCGTTTGAAGGGTCGCTTGACGGGCTGTTCGAGGACGGGACGATCAAGGCCGAGAGCCTTGATGCAATTGCCTTCAACAACGTGCTCGAGTTTACCCATGACCCGGCACACAATCTGAAAATCGCCGCCACGGTGCTTAAGCCCGGCGGCGTTTTGCTTGTGCGCGGCGGAAACGATTTCAATGCGCTTCAGATGGCCGCAGTCGAAAAGCTTGGACTGGAAGAATGGTGGGTCTCCCCGCCCGGGCATATCAATTACCTCACTTTCGATGCCGTTGAGTCGATGATGCATGATGTCGGGATCATGCCGTTTCACCGGCACGGTGAGTTCCCGATGGAGATGTGGCTGCTCCTCGGCTTTGACTATATCTCAGACCGTGCCCTGGGGGCCGATTGTCACAACCGGCGTGTCGCGTTCGAACGGTCCATCCCGACCGAGGTCCGCAGGCAGCTTTACAAAGCCTTCGGCCAAGCCGGGCTCGGGCGGACATTGATCGTCGCCGGGAGGCGCGCCTAGGAGATGACGATGCGCGTTGCGATCATGCAACCGACATGGCTCCCCTGGATGGGATATTTCGATCTGATCGACCAAGTCGACCAGTTCGTCTTCCTCGATACCGTGCAATTCTCCAAGCAATCCTGGCACTGCCGCAACCGGATCAAGACCAGCCAGGGCAGCAAATGGATTTCCCTGCCGGTTTCGGCACGCTTCAGCGATGGCACAAGCCTCGACACGGCAATTGTTCACGCGGAACGCCGCATCCGGAAATTCACAAAAACCCTGCGCCAGGAATATTCAACAGCCGAAGCTTTCGAAGCCGAATTCCCCGCGCTGGCAGAACATCTCTCATCAATAACAGACGGCGCCTGCCTCGCAGGGATCAATATCGATTTTATCCATTTTGCCATGGGCCGGCTCGGCATCACCACGAATACAATCCGCGCCGGTGCCCTTCCGGATTTCGACGGTCGCGTCACGCGCCTTGTCGAGATTTGCCAGCTCTATGGAGCCGACACTTATGTCAGTGTCCCCGGTTCCGCCGACTACATCGGTCTGGAGGGCATGAAGAAATTTGAAGAAGCCGGGATCGATCTGGTGTTCCAACGATACGATCATCCGATCTACCCCCAGTGCGGTTCCGGGTTTCTCGGCTTCATGTCGGTCGTGGATCTGTTACTTAATGCCGGAGGGCAGGCCGGAGCCATTCTTCACTCAGGCCACCGTGACCCGATACCAGCTCTCGAGTTTTTCCGCATTTCCAGGAGTGAGTCCGGTGGACGAGAAAACAGTTACGGCGCAGCTTGACACATGGCGTGGACGTTTCGGCGATGCCTATGCCGAACGGAACTCCGCGACCGCTGAGCGCATTCGCGATTACACCCGCGCCTATGCCAAAATGTGGGAGTGCATGGCTGCCGAACCACCCGCATCCATCCTGGAGTGCGGCTGCAATGTCGGTATCGCGCTGCGCGCGCTCTCAAATATTTGCTCCGCTGAACTCTTCGCAATCGAGCCGAATGCGAAAGCCCGCGCGAAAGCAATTGCCACCGGCGTGACAGCGAAAGCCAACATCGTCGAAGGATGCCTGCAGTCAATTCCGTTCCCGGACCGGCACTTCGAGATGGCGTTCACATCAGGTGTTCTGATTCACGTGGAGCCGGACTCGCTGGAGACCGCGCTTTCCGAACTCGGGCGTGTTTCAAGCAAGTACGTGTTGATGACAGAATATTATTCCAAGCACCTGCAGGAAGTCGAATATCGCGGCCAGAACGAGATGCTGTGGAAAGCCGATTATGGCGAACTCTTCATGAAACAGAATCCCGGCTGGCGCCCTGTCGAGGCCGGTTTTTTCTGGGACAAGCTGACCGGTTTCGGCGACTCGAACTGGTGGGTTTTCAAACGAGAAGAATGACGGGACCGCGTTTCAATGGCACCAGCGACAGGCGCGGTGACTCCGGATGCCGGAAAGCTCGGGAGAAAATTCGCCACGGCAATTGCCCTGCACGAAGCCGGGCATCTGGAAGCGGCGCGCGCGGTCTACGAAGAGCTCAAATCCGCAACCGGGCCCAATCCGGATATCCTGCACCTTCTCGGAACGCTTGATTTTCAACAAGGTTTTGCAGTTGGAGGCGCCAAGAGAATCCAGCTCGCCATTCTTCAACGACCGGATGCCGCTTCCTATTACGACCATTTCGGCAGCGCGGTGCGCAGCACGGGAAACCTGCCCCTCGCCGCGGCAGCCTACCGGAACGCCTGCCTCATCAATCCGGCATCTGGTTCAGCATTCCTCAATGCTGCAATCGTTGCCCTGGAAACCAACGAGCCCGAGATGGCAGCGGAGCGTGCGGAACGAGCGGTGCGCCTCATGCCCGAGAATGCCGATGCCTGGTTAAGGTTCGGTAGCGCATTGCATGCCAAAGGTGCATTCGGCGACGCCGTCAAAGCCCTGCATGAGGCACAATCCAGAGCGCCAGGATCGGTGGAGGTCTATTTCCACCTGCAGGTCGCCTACCTGTCCCTCACCAATCCCCACGCGGCAGATCAAGCCGCGCGACGTGGAATTCTCCTCGATCCAGGGCGCTATGAAATTTATACAAAATTTCAGGGCAGTAGCCTTCCCGGCACCTCCAATTGGACCGGCACCGTACCGAAGCGGCTCGCGACCATTGTCAAACCCGCGTCTCCGAGAACCTGGGAGTTCCTCGCGGCAGAATTCTACAGCGTGATGAACTATACAGGCGTGGCGGAGGCCGCACGGCGCGGCGCACTCCTCACCCCGGAGAGAGTCGGTCCATACAATTCACTTGCGACCTCGACGCATCATCTCGGCCAGTTTGAAGCCTCCATCAGGATTTCGCGCTATGGTCTCGCGATCTCCCCGAGATACGGCGACATCGGCTTCAACCTCAGCCTGTCCGCGTTCAGCATCGGTCGGGTCGCCGAAGGGTGGCGTTACTGGCCGCGCAGGCTGGACATGGCAAAGGCTGCTCTCCGGTTCAGCCTGCCACCGCGCTGGGATCCGGACAGCGCTCCACCCGACCACCTCCTGGTCGCGTCGGAACAGGGCATAGGCGACGACATCGTGTATCTCAGTTGCCTGCCTGACCTGCTGGAGGATGTCGACCGGGTAACCGTCGAGACGGATGCCAGATTGTTCCCTCTTCTGACGCGCAGTTTTCCCGGCCTGAACCTGATCGAGAAACAATTGCGCCCGGGCCCAAAGGGCGAAACCACGCATGATTATCGGCACGTGCAGGATGAACACCATTTCAGTCACAGCCTGATATCAGGAGATCTGCCCGCCCTGTACCGTCATGGCCGGCGTGCGTCAGCGCCCCGGGCCGGGTATCTCAAGACGGACAAGGATATGCGTGCTGAATGGCAGGCACGATTGGCCGCACGTGGCCCTGCGCCCTATCTCGGTCTGTGCTGGCGCAGCGGAACGCTCGTAACCTCGCATCGGGCAATCCGCTATCACACCATCGGGGAACTGGTCCGGGAAATACCAGCCGATGCATTCACGCTGGTCAATCTCCAGTATGGCGACGCGCATGCTGAAATTGCCGACATCGCAGACGGTACCGGAATTCAGATCCAGAACTTCACCGACGTGGATCAGACAAATGAGCTGGATCGCGTCGCCGCCCTGATGTCCTGCCTTGATCTTGTCGTTGCGCCGGCTACCGCGGCACTGGCTCTTGCCTGTGCCGTGGGCGTGCCGGTGATCGGACTTGAGAAATCCTATTTTCTTTACGGTAATGGGTGGGACCCGGTGTTCCCCAACCTCTATCCGATCAAGCGGCCTTCAGAGCCGACCCTGGTCGAGAACCGGCCGCAGCGCATGGGCAAAGCGATCCGGTATTTCCTGGAGCACGGCACGCTTCCGGTCAGGAAACGCTGATCCGGTTAACGTGCCCCATCTTGCGGCCAGGTCGCGCTTCCGCCTTGCCGTACAGATGCAGCTTCGCGTGCGGCTCGGCAGCAAGCGCCTTCCACTGATCGACATCGCTGCCGATCAGGTTCTGCATCACCGTCGGAAACAGAATATCCACCGGACCGAGCGGAAGGCCTGTCACCGCGCGCACGAACTGTTCGAACTGGCTGGTCACGCAACCGTCCTGCGTCCAATGTCCGGAATTGTGCGGCCGCGGTGCCACCTCGTTGACCAGAACACCGCCATCGCCGGTGACAAACATTTCCACAGCCAGCAGGCCGACAAGATCCAGCCGTTCGGCCAGCGCAACAGCGGTCGTCCGGGCAGTCTGTTCCGTTGCTTCGGAAATGGCCGCCGGCACTGTGCTGGTGCTCAGGATGTGATCGACATGGTGGTTCTGCGCCACCGGGAAGGCCGTACAGGAACCGTCGAGGGAGCGGGCCACAATGACGGAGATTTCCTTGTCGAAGGACACGAAACCCTCGAGCACAGCATCGTCTGATTTCAGCGACGCCCAGGCTGCGGCAAGATCCGTCTCATCCATGATCTTGACCTGTCCTTTGCCGTCATAGCCGAAGCGGCAGGTCTTCAGAACTGCCGGACGGCCAATGTCAGCCACGGCTTCCTGCAGCTGATCGAGGCTGGTGACATGCCGATAGGGCGCCGTCTGCGCCCCGGAATCCCGGGCAAAATCCTTTTCCGCGACCCGATGCTGGGAGACGGCGAGAACGCTTTGACTCGGCCGCACCGGCACCAGCTCCGACAGCCGCTGCACGGTATCGACGGGAATGTTCTCGAACTCATATGTAATGACATCGACGGAGGCGGCGAATTCGGTCAACGCTTTCTCGTCTTCATAAGCCGCGACCGTTGTTTTCTCGGCAACCTGCGATGCCGGACTGTCTTTCTCCGGCGTGTAGATATGGCAGCGATATCCGAGCGGCGCCGCGGCCAGGGCGGTCATCCGGCCGAGCTGCCCGCCACCGATAATCCCGATGACGGCGCCGGGCGCCAGAACGTCAGACATCAGGACTCCACCGGAACGTCGCCAACCGAGTCTGTCTGCGCCGCGCGCCAGGCTTCCAGCCGGGCGTGCAGCGCCTCGTCATCATTCGACAGGATCGCAGCGGCCAGCAATCCCGCATTCTTCGCCCCGGCCTTGCCGATGGCGAGGGTTCCCACCGGAATACCGCCCGGCATCTGCACGATCGACAGCAGGCTGTCCATGCCCTTCAGGGCCTTGCTCTCGACCGGAACGCCGAGCACGGGAAGTGTGGACTGCGCGGCGACCATGCCCGGCAGATGCGCGGCACCACCGGCGCCGGCAATGATCACCTTGAGCCCCCGATCGCGTGCCGTCGCGGCATAGTCCGCCATCCGGGCCGGAGTCCGGTGCGCGGAGACAATCCGGGTCTCGTGCGGGACGCCGAGGGCTTCGAGAATGAGAGCGGCTTCCTTCATGGTCTCCCAGTCAGACTGGCTGCCCATGATGATACCGACAAGGGGAGTCGCGGCCTTGGCCATATACGCATTCCTGCTTCCGTCACAACCCGTGCCCGCAGCACGGGCCGGGTCGGGTCAAAGAAGCGCGGCATTATAGGAGCGGCGCCTGCAGTTACAAGCGCTGACTGCCCCTTTCAACCTGTCCGGGTTCGTGGTTCAGTCCGGGCAATGGCAGTCTGGGGGAGACAGGCGCGATGACGGCAATCGCAACACGGGATTCCGAGGCCTTCCTGCATCAGGCCGGGTCCACACCGGTCGCCCATGCCTTCACCGCCTGCTCAGGCGCTTGGGCGACGGATGAAACCGGGCACCGGTTCATGGATTTCCACGGCAACAGCTGCCACAACACCGGTTATCGGCACCCGAGACTGATCGCCGGCCTGAAGGAACAGCTCGACACGCTGTGCTTCGCGCCACGGCTGTTCACGTCCGAGCCGTCCGTTGAACTGGCGGAGATGCTGGCGGCGCGCTGGCCCTATGGTGCGGCCAGAATCCTGCTCGGCGTTTCCGGCGCCGATGCCATCGAAATGGCGCTCAAGCTTGCCTATATCGCCGCTGGCCGGACCGGAACCGCCGCTTTCGAGGGAAGCTGGCACGGTGCCGCGCTGGGCGCGCTCTCGATCGGCGGAACCGCCGGCGAACGGGCAGGTCTCCCCGCCCTTGAGGGCTGCCACCATGCGCCGGCCTACTGGCCGCGGAACCTGGGTGAAGACTCCGAGACCTGCGCCCGAAGCGCCCTTGATCACCTGAAAAAGACCCTGGGCAGGGGCGAGATCGCGGCACTGATTGCGGAACCGGTGCGATCAACCGGCCAGACTTCACCCGCCTGGTTCTGGCCGGAAATCCGGACGCTCTGCGATCACACGGGAACCCTTCTGATCTTCGACGAAATTCCAACCGGGCTCGGCAAAACCGGACGCCTGTTCGCCAGTGAGCATACCGGCATCGCTCCGGACATGACGGTGCTCGGCAAATCCCTTGGCGGCGGTGTCCTGCCGCTTTCCGCCGTGATCGCCAGGGCCGAACTCAATGTCGCCGGTCATCTCGGGATCGGGCACTATACTCACCAGAAGAATCCCGTGCTTGCCCGCGCCGGAATTGAGACGCTCGGGATCCTCGACGCGGAAGACCTCGTCGCCGCGTCAGGGAGCAAGGGCCGGGACGCTCTCGCGGCCATAGAACAGATGATCCCTGAGAGTCCCGCTTATGAGTCGGCTTATGGTCTGGGTCTCGCCATGGCTGTAATCTGCTCCGATCCTGCCTGCCTGACGGCGTTGAAGGCCGCCTGTTACCGGCTCGGACTGAATACAGGATCCGCCGACGGACGGCTCCTCACCCTGTCACCGCCGCTGACCATCTCGGCGGATGAGCTCTCCCAGTCAATCGGGATATTGCGGCAGGCTGCCGGCGACAGTGCTAGCTGACGCCACTCTTCTTGCGCTGCGGGTCATAGAGCAGCCATGTCGTCAGTTTTTCAGATCCGCCGACGATATCAACGCGTTGCGGCTTTGATTTAGTTTTGCCCGAGAGATGAAGGATACCCAGCGACCTGTGCGGAATGCCCGGCTCAACGAATTCTCCCGCAGCGGAATCGAAGGCGGGAAGTGCCATGCTGGCAAGCCAGTTGAACTGGCTCGGCAGGAAACAGCGCGGGTGGTCGCTGGCATAGACAGCGTAGTTGAGCGACATCTGGTCCGCATAGAACCCGACATGCCTCCGTAACGCTTCCCTCAACCTCTCGGCCCAAAGATCCCAAAGAGGATGCGCCGCGGGCATCGAGAAGACGCCGCAATTCAGGACCGGATTGTAGCCGACCTTCTTGGCGACTTCGCTTCCGAAGAATTGCGCTTGCTGGTCGTGCGTCCAGCGAACATACGACTTGATATCAAAGCTATGGTCGTAGGCCCGGTCCATTTCCGGAACAATATTGAGATCCCCGCGCCGGGCCCCTTCAATAAGCCAGTTGATCGCCCACCAATGCTGCACCCAGGCGTCCGCGTCGATCCAGATATAGACGTCGTAGCCGGGAAAATGATCACGCAGGAAAGGCCGCGAGACCATCGCCTTGAAGCCGTCTCCAACCTTGGAGGGATCCCCATCCGGCGGCGTGAAATCGATATCCCATCCGGGAGTCACGACATGGACACCGAACTCGGGGAGGGCCTCCCGGTTTGACGCGGACAGACCGAGATCCAGATAACCGATATCAATGTCGGCCTGTTGTTGGTCGCGAATGGAGTGCAGCAGACAACGGGAGATTGGAAAGAACCGGCTCTCGGCGGCCGTGCAGATGATGGTTTTCACGCTCAAGCGCCGATCATCCGCTTCAGGCGATGATGTCGGGCAGTAATTCGCTCTCGAGCCGCATGATCTGATCCTTCAGCAACAGCTTGCGCTTTTTCAGGCGCTGGATCTGAAGCTGGTTGAACGGGCCGTCCTCCGCCAGACGCGCGATGACGTCGTCGAGATCGCGGTGTTCTATCGTCAGCTCTTCGAGCCGGCGTGACAGTTCTTCGCGGTCCGGTTCCAACTAGGTAATCCGTTGTGATCTATGTGACGAGATGGTCTGTCATATCGCAAAGCACAATTGTTTGGTAGGGCGCTTTTGCATGCTAGACAAGACAGATGAGCGTACCTGACACTCCCTTCTGGTCCTATTCGGTCACGACCTACGGCCAAGATGCGGTGGCGGGGGAATGCCTGACACTACAAGACCGCTTCGGCCTCGACGTGAACATCGTCCTGCTTTGCTGCTGGCTCGGCTCACGTGGAACAGCACTGGACCATGCCCAGACAACCCACGTCATTGAATTCACCGACGCCTGGGCATCCTCTGTTATCGCCCCTTTGCGCGCCATCCGGCGCCGTTTGAAACAGGATATTCAAGACGAGATCATCGCCACCTTCCGTGCGGAGATTGCCGCCCTGGAACTCGCGGCCGAGAAGATCCAGCAGACCCGGTTGTTCGATACCTTCGGAACGCTCCCCGCCGATCCGGCGGCGGCGGCAATGCCGACCGCTGCCCAAAACCTTGCAAACTACGTCGCGATACGAAATCAGCCGCCGGACACGTCGCTTCGTGACTCTCTTGTAAAACTGCTCCATGCCGCCTTCCCCGACGCGCCGGAAGTGGATATCGTTTCTTGTCTTGCGGTATCGGCCAGCGATCAGACGATATAGGGAAACAGCTCATGCGCGACGGCGCCACGGTTACGCTACGGTTCGAGAAACCCGACGGCGGCATGCTCGCCGTTTCCGTTTCGGACCTGATCATCGGCGGCTGGACCGGCCGCGACACCGATGCACTCCAGCACCATATCGACGAATTGAAGGCCATCGGTGTCACCCCGCCGAGCGAAACCCCGCTGTTCTATCGCAATGGCGTCAACGTGCTGATGCAGGACGACGTCATCCAGGTCGTCGGCCCGGACACATCGGGCGAGGTCGAAGCCGTGCTGGTCTCCACCGATGAAGGCATCTGGGTCACGGTCGGATCCGACCATACGGACCGGGCGGCCGAGACCTATTCCGTCGCCGGCTCGAAACAGATGTGCCCGAAAATCCTCGCACGGGAAGCCTGGCCGCTCAACGACCTGCTAGGGCATTGGGACAAGCTTCGATTGCGCGCCCGCGCCACGATCGACGGCACCGAAGTGCTGTATCAGGACGGTACGCTCGCAGCCATGCGCCGCCCGGAAGAGATGATGGAACGCTATGCTAATGGCACCCTGCCGTCCGGTTCCGTCATGATGCTCGGCACCTTCGCCGCCATCGGCGGTATTCGTCCCGCCAGCCGTTTTACCATGGAGATTGAGGACCCTATTCGCGGCGCCACGATTTCCCACGCCTACGACATTCATTCCCTGCCACTTGTGAGTTAAGCCCATGTTCGCCCCTCTGAAAGACCTTGCCGCCGATCTTGCCGCCGGAAAGACAAGCTCGGCAAAGCTGACCGAGGAAGCCCTCGTCCGGATCGGGGATGCAAAGGGTGAAGGCGGCAGGGTCTATACGGATGTGTTCGCCGAAGCCGCCCGCGCCGAAGCGAAGGCAAGCGATGCGCTGCGCGCCGCAGGCATAGTGCCCTCCCCGCTCGCGGGCATTCCGATCTCGGTGAAGGATCTGTTCGACATCCGGGGCCGCGTCACCATGGCCGGGTCCGTCGCCCGCAAGGACGAGCCGGCGGCAGATGAAGACGCACCGGTCGTTGCCCGCCTGCGCGCCGCCGGTGCTGTCATCCTCGGCCGCACCAACATGACCGAGTTCGCCTTTTCCGGCCTCGGCCTCAACCCCCATTACGGCACGCCGAAAAACCCGTTCGACCGGGAGACCGGACGCATTCCGGGCGGCTCCTCCTCCGGCGCCGCGGTCTCCGTCACCGACGGCATGGCTGCTGCCGGCATCGGCACGGACACTGGCGGATCTGTCCGCATTCCTTCCGCGCTGAACGGCCTCACCGGTTTCAAGCCGACCGCCCGCCGGGTGCCGACGGATGGCGCCTTCCCGCTGTCATGGGCACTCGATTCCATCGGCCCGCTGGCCCGCTCCGTCGATTGCTGCGCATTGCTGGATGCGATCATGGCCGGCGAGGTGCCGTCGGACGTGACGCCGCTTTCGGTCAAGGGCATGCGTCTGGTGGTGCCGGGCACCATGGTGATGGACGATATGGACGAGCATGTCGCCAAGACGTTCGAGGCGGCACTGGACAAGCTGTCCGCCGCCGGTGCGCTGCTGGAAGAAAAGCCGTTCGAATGGCTGCTGGAAATCCCGGCCTCGAACAAGGCGGGTGGTTTCGCCCCGACCGAAGCCTATGCCATCCACCGCGACCTGCTCTCCCGCAAGGAAAGCGCCTACGACCCGCGCGTCGCCACCCGCATTCAGGGCGGCGCCAAGATGACAGCTGCGGATTATGTGATCCTGAGCCGCCGCCGGGTGGAGATCCAGGCCGTCGCCAATGCCGCCACGCGGGATTACGACGCCGTGCTGATGCCTTCCGTGCCGCAGATCGCCCCGAGCATCGCCAGCCTGGAGACCAACGAGGCGCTGTATCACACCACCAATCTGCTGATGCTGCGCAACCCGTCTCTCGGCAACTTCCTCGACCGCTCCGCCGTCTCCCTGCCCTGCCACGAGGCGGGCACGGCGCCCGTCGGGCTGATGGTCATGGGCGAGACCATGGGGGACGCAAAGACACTCTCGGTCGCAACCGGGATTGAAGCGGTTTTGGGGAAATAGACCCTAACGCGCGCCGGCAAAGGGAGAACGCCGTTTCGGGGCACAGGCTTTCAGCGCCTCGAACGGGTTCTTCAGCTTTTCGCCGGCTTCTTTCAGACGCCCGGTCAGCTTCGGGATTTGCATGACGTTCTGGATACGGCGGTCCAGGAAGGCCCAGGTCTCCGCATAGTCTTCCGACGTGTCGTTCAGCCAGAACAGCAAAGTTGACGTGTAGACCGCCGCGAGCAACCCGCGCTTGGTGTAGAAATTATAGTCGGTCGCGGTATCCCCCGCCGCTTTCCAGATTGCATCCACCGTCTTGTAAAGACTGCGCGTGCCGAGGCCGCCATGCCCCGGAATCGCAAGATAGGCCAGCGTCCGGCGCACCGCTTCCTTGTGCGGGGTCGCCTGTTCAAGACGGATGCGCACGGCTGTGCCGATGCGCTCGCGGATCTTCATCGCGGACGGGTTCCTGCTCTGGAAAGCCTGCACCATGTCCCGGTCCGCACGATCCAGAAAATGCTCGATACAATCCGTCACACCGGCGGGAAACAGGCGATCGAGCTCATCAACAGAAATGCCCGCATCCTTTGCGCCATGCCGCAGGGTCTTGCGGCTCCAGCCGTCGAACATGACATGCGGCAGGATGCAGTCGAGCACCCGGTCGCGCTCCGCATTGCGCTTTTCCAGCACGGATTCGGTATCTTTGGTCATTTGCCTTCTCCCCGAATGTCTTCCGGCGACGCATCGACCGCCGCCTGCAACAGTTCCTCGCCATAGCCGAAGCGGCGCATGTTCGTCATCCGCTCGGGATAGAGAATGCCATCCAGGTGATCGACCTCATGCTGGACCACCCTTGCATGAAAGCCTTCCGCCTGACGCAGTACCTTCTCACCCTGCAGGTCG
This sequence comes from Nisaea sp., assembly GCF_040217065.1. Classification (GTDB taxonomy): domain Bacteria; phylum Pseudomonadota; class Alphaproteobacteria; order Thalassobaculales; family Thalassobaculaceae; genus Nisaea. The sequence goes on along the minus strand of NZ_JAVJNX010000008.1, from coordinate 555,686 downwards.
AAGCCCCGATAGGCAATCTTCCGGTAGCGCGGCACTTCGCCCTTCAGGCCGGGAATGGACAGACATCCCTCCCAGCCCATTTCCATCGCTCCGGACAGCGGCTCGATCACCGGATTGATCAGGACCTGCAGTTCCAGCGGGCCGTCATTCGCCGCCGCCGTTGCCCGCTCTCCCGGCACCTTGAAGACGATGATCCGTTTCGGAACACCGATTTGCGGCGCGGCGAGGCCGACACCGCCGGCGGCCGCCATCGAGTCGGCCATATCCTTGGCCAGGGCCGCGATCTCTTCCGAGGTCGGGTCCGGAATTTCCTCGGCCCTGCGGCTGAGCACAGGCGCGCCCATGCGGATGATCTGTTGTGCTGTCATGCCTTGGATATAGAACCCTCTCCCCATTTGGTAAACTCTGGGCTATAATCTGCATGCGTCAGATTGGCGCCGAGAACAGATTGCAAAGCCGCCCTGCGAAAGCCGCGTGATTTATCCACGCTCGGCCTTTGCAAGCGGCAATCTCTTGTGATACACACCGCGTTCTTGTCCCAGGGGGGCGAATTTTCCCGGGGCATTCTGCGTTCTGAATTCGCACAATTGTTTTGGAGGTCGGGTTTCGTGCATGTAACGGTCCGCGATAACAATATTGATCAGGCACTGCGCGCGCTTAAGAAGAAGATGCAGCGCGAAGGTGTCTTCCGGGAAATGAAGCTGCGCCGCAACTTTGAAAAGCCGTCCGAAAAGCGGGCGCGCGAGAAGGCTGAGGCCGTCCGCCGCTACCGCAAGCTGATGCGCAAGCGCATGGAGCGTGAAGGCTTCTAGAGCCTCACGGTTTCGCCGCTCCGGCGGCAGACGACCCGATTCCAAACACGGAACCGCCCTCGCATGCCGAGCGGCGGTTTTTGTGTTTCCGAATTTTATGAGGATCAGTTGTCCTGTTTCGGCATCAGCCGGGCCAGCGACATGGCAAGCTCGGCAATCGGCTGGGTCTGCACGATGACACGGCCGGGGCCGGTGACGTGCGTGACGAAGATGCCCTCGCCGCCGAACACAAGATTCCTGATGCCTTTCTGGAAGGCGATGTCGTAGTCGCACGTTCCGGAAAAGCCGACGAGACAACCGGTATCGATGGTGATCCGTTGTCCCGCAGCAAGTTCCCGCTCCACCAGTGTGCCGCCGGCATTGAGAAAGGCGAGACCGTCGCCCTCCAGCTTCTGCAGGATCAGCCCCTCGCCGCCGAAGAATCCGGCGCCAAGCTTGCGGGTCAGGGCGATGGAGACGTCCACGCCGCGGGCGCTGCACAGATAGGCGTCGCGCTGGCAGTAGAAGAGCCCCTCGTTCTGGCTGAGGTCCATGGCACGGATCTGCCCCGGCATGGAGCCGGCGAAGGACACGTCCTGCCGCTCGTCGCCTTCATTCACGAAATAGGTCAGAAACAGGCTCTCTCCGGAGAATTTGCGGAACAACCCGCCAAGCAGACCGCCGGACAGCTCCGTGGTCATTTTGATGTGCTGGTCCATCATCACCATGGCACCGGCCTCGGCCTGCACCGCCTCGCCCGGATCCAGGGTCACCGTCAGAAGCGGGGCGTGATCCCCCTCGATCCGGTAGTCGATAACATCGGCGGCCATGAGAACTCCTGTCGGGGCAGACAAACCATCGGTCAAAGACAGATAGTGTCGGCGTGTGTGCAATCATCGTGATTGCAATCCGCTATTCAGCTCATAATGCTGCCCTACCAACTAGAGACAAGTCCAGCTTCGGGACCGCCGCCATGACCAATCTGCTCTCCGAAATGCTTGCCACCCGCCCCTGGCTGCTGGCAGACGGCGCCACCGGCACGAACCTGTTCGCGCGCGGCCTGCAACATGGCGATGCGCCGGAGCTGTGGAATCTGGAAGAGCCGGAAAAGGTCCGGGCGCATTACCGGGATTTCATCGAGGCGGGCAGCGACATTGTCCTGACAAACACGTTCGGCGGCACGGCGAACCGGCTGAAGTTGCACAAGCTCGAAGGCAAGGTCTACGAGATCAACAAGGCTGCGGCCGAACTGCTCGCGGCGGAAATCGCCGAGAGCGGCCGCAAGATCGTCAATGCCGGCAGCGTCGGCCCGACAGGCGACCTTTACGAGCCGCTTGGCCCGCTCACCATCGAAGACGGCAAGAATGCCTTTGCCGCCCAGATGCGCGGCCTAAAGGATGGCGGTGCCGATGTTGTCTGGATCGAGACCATCTCGTCCGAGGAAGAGCTGACGGCGGCCCTCGACGCAGCGGACGAAACCGGCATGCCGTCGGTCTGTACCCTCTCCTTCGATACCAACGGTCGGACCATGATGGGCATGACGCCGCAGCGCCTCGTCGAGATGGTGCATGCCCGTCCGGTCAAACCCGTCGCCTTCGGCGGTAATTGCGGCACCGGTGCGTCGGACCTGCTGGTCGGCCTGCTCAGCGCCCGCGAAAGTCTCGCAGCTGACGACATTCTGATCTCAAAGGCCAATTGCGGCATTCCGGTCTTCGAAGATGGCGCGGTCCGCTACAATGGCACGCCGGAGCTGATGCAGGCCTATGCCGGGCTGGCAGTCGATCTCGGTGCCCGGATCATCGGCGGCTGCTGCGGCACCACGCCGGAGCATGTCCGTGCCATGCGCCGGGCACTGGAAGGTCACACAAAGGGCGACATGCCCGACATGATGGCCATCGTCGCAGCCTGCGGCACCCTGACGGGCGCCACGGCCGAACTTCTCGGCGATGGAGAGGGCAAAGAATCCACTCGCCAGCGCCGTGGTCGCAGACGGAATTAATCCACCCGAAGCCGATCCGGGAACGGTTCGGTTTATTTAACTTTCCGGCCTTTTCAGCACGTTGACCCTCCTCCGCGCCGTCCTTACCTTCAGGATCGGAACGGACAACCATTCCCGCGGGATTTGACAGGGCAGCTTGCATCCGCGTCACCAACTGCTAAAGCGCCACGGGTGTGTTCCCGTGGGCCCGAACCGAGTGGCGGGCATGCCGCGTCCTGCGCGGTCTTGCATAACCTGAGCGATGAAACAGACGGATGATTTCCGTTAACGGGCAGTCATGCCCTATCGCTGAGGCACGCCTGCGAGCGACGCTGGAAGGATAGAACGAGCATGGCGCAAGCAATCGAACGGATACACGAGGACCATACGAGCAGGTATCACCGGGCCTGGGATCAGAGCGAAGAAGAAGCGGCGGCCCTGCACCGGCGGCTGACCGAAGACTACGGAACCTTGAGCGAGCAGGACATGCTCGCCGCCCTGACAGAAGAGGAATTTCCCGGCCGCAGCGCGGTGATCGCCTCCTTCGGCACGGAATCCGCCGTGCTGCTGGATATCGTCGCCGCGGTGAACAAAGACCTGCCGGTGATTTTCATCGATACCGGTAAGCATTTCGAGGAAACCCTGCGCTATCGGGACCAGCTGGCGGCCCGGCTGGGCCTGACAGATATCCGCAACGCCACCCCGTCGACGGCGCTGATTCGGCGCCAGGACCGGGACGGCACGCTCTGGCAGAGCGATCCAGATGCCTGCTGCCACCTGCGCAAGGTGCTGCCGATGCGCCAGGCCATGCAGCCGTTCGGGCTGATCATTACCGGCCGCAAACGCGCCCATGGCGGCCTGCGCTCGGAGATCGAGATGATCGAGCAGTTCGGCGAGCGCATCCGCCTGAACCCTCTCGCGGACTGGGACGCGTCCCGGATCGATGCGGAATTCACGGTTCGCGACCTGCCGCGTCATCCTTTGCAGGCACAGGGATACCGATCCATCGGCTGCGCGCCCTGTACCGATACCGCCGCTGCCGGGAGCGATGTCCGCTCGGGCCGCTGGGCACAGTCCGGCAAGACCGAATGCGGCATTCACTTCAATGCCGACGGCTCGGCGAGCCGCGGCGAGCAGCAGAACCGAAGCAACCAGGATCAGGCAGCCGCCTGACCCGCTTTCAACCCTATCGGAGCCATGCAACGGCACCATCCGTGGGTCACACCCTGCATGGAAAGATTGATCCCGGCGACCGCCAACGCTAGAAAACGGCGGTCGCTGTCCTTATCAACGGGCCGACAGAATTCAGACCGCCAGATCATGACCGGCGGTACCGGTACCAGCCGGCCCTCGCAACAGGTGAGCAGGTAAATGAACATGATGGACAGTCACGCGGCGGCTCCCGCCAGCGCCGAAGAGCGCGGCACCGGCGGCTTTCCCGTTCCTGACGGGGTTTTCGCGGAAACCGTGACCGAAGTGCAGCATTACACGGATCGCCTGTTCCGCTTCCGCATGACCCGGCCCCAGAGCTTCCGCTTCCGCTCCGGCGAATTCGTCATGATCGGCCTGCCGAACGCGGAAAAGCCGGTCTACCGGGCCTATTCCATTGCCAGCCCGTCCTGGGACGAGAATCTCGAATTCTACTCGATCAAGGTTCCGGACGGCCCGCTTACCGAGCACCTTCAGAGGATCCAGCCGGGCGACACCGTGCTGATGCGCAAGAAGCCGACCGGCACGCTGGTCAATGATGCGCTGACCCCGGGCAAGCGGCTCTACATGTTCTCCACCGGCACCGGCATCGCGCCATTCGCCTCCGTGATCCGCGATCCGGAGACCTATGAGAAATTCGACCAGCTGATCCTGACCCATACCTGCCGGGACGTTGCCGAGCTGGATTACGGCAAGGAGCTGGTGGCTTCCCTGAAAGCAGACGAGGTCTTCGGCGAACTCGCCCAGGCTCAACTTACGCTCTACTCCACCACAACCCGCGAAGAGAGTCCGAAGATGGGCCGCATCACGGATCTGATGAAAAGCGGAAAGCTGTACGAGGATCTCGGTGTGCCGCCGCTCAATCCGGAAACGGACCGGGGCATGATCTGCGGCTCCATGGCAATGCTGAAGGACGTCAAGGCGCTCTGCGAGAAAGCCGGCCTGAACGAAGGCGCGAACAACAAACCGGCAGAGTTCGTGGTCGAGCGGGCGTTCGTCGGCTGACAGCATTACAGCCCGCCTTCGAAATAACTCGAGATAAATTTCTGCGACAATCTTGGGTTTGATTCAGCGCGATTTCTGCGTCCCATTAAGCTCGGCTTAACACTAGAACTGTAAAATCCTCTTGTCCGCTCAGGAAGCGGAACCACGTTATGAAAGCGTCAATTCCTCAAGCATCCGGGTGACGGTATGACCAAGGAATGTGAACTGTTCGGGGTAGGCATGGGGTCGCACAGACCATTCGCAGATAACGTCGACGAAGACGACGACACCCTGTTCTTTATTGAAGAGGATTCTGACGACGGTGTCGGTCCGGACAAGACGGACCAGATGCCATGGCGGATTCTGATCGTCGACGACGATGCGGATGTGCACCAGTCGACACTGTTCGCGCTCGGCGGAGAAGTTTTGCTCGGTCGTCCCGTGCATTTTCACCACGCCTATTCCGGTTCCGAAGCAATTGACGTCCTGAGAAAATGCGATGGCATCGCGCTCATCCTGCTTGATGTGGTGATGGAAACACCGGATGCCGGTTTCAAACTCGCGCACTACATCCGCGAAACTCTCGGCCAGAATGATATCCGGATCGTTCTCCGCACCGGCCAGCCCGGCATGCTTTCTGAGAGAGAATCCAGAGAAAACGCCAATATCAATCGGTACATTCTGAAGTCGCAGATCACCCGGTCCATGCTGATGGATGTGGTGAGTTCGGAAATCACCGAATATCTGAACGCAACAACGTAGGGGATCCCGTTCCCGGACAGATACCGCCTTCATTCTCGCACCAGCGGAAACGCGGTCGCAGTCCGGAGAACGAAACCTGATGCGGATTCTCAGGCTTATGTCAGGCGCCGAGAATCTTCGCACTTGCGAAATACCCAGATAAATTGCTCTAATTTCGGACAATGGGAGCACGCAACAACGATTACGACGAGATGTTCGGTGATGGCGGAGAAATCCGCCAGCCGTATGGCGAGTATTATGACTGGGTCAATTCAGAGGACCCGGGCCAGTTGCTCAGGAAGTCGGCCGAGGCGGAGACCTTTTTCCGCCGCACCGGAATAACGTTCAATGTCTATGGCGACACGGAGAACACCGAACGGCTGATCCCGTTCGACGTCGTTCCCCGCATTCTGTCCGCCCGTGAATGGTCACGGCTGGCCCGTGGTATCGAGCAGCGGGTCCGGGCCATCAACGCATTCCTGTATGATCTCTATCACCAGCAGGAAATCATCAGGGCAGGACGCATCCCGGAACGTTTGATTTCCGAGAACAGCGCTTTCGAGCCGAAAATGATCGGTGTCGATCCGCCAGGCGGTGTCTACACCCATATCGTCGGTATCGATCTGGTGCGCACGGACGATAATGACTTCTTCGTCCTCGAGGACAATGCCCGCACCCCCTCCGGCGTCTCCTACATGCTGGAGAACCGGGAAACCATGATGCAGATGTTCCCGGAGCTGTTCTCCCGGGTGCCGGTGCAGAATGTTGGCGACTACCCGAAGAACCTGCGGCGCACCCTCGCCCGCTCGGCGCCGAACGCCTGTACCGGCCGGCCGACGATCGCGGTGCTGACACCCGGGATCCACAATTCCGCCTATTTCGAACATTCCTTTCTCGCCGACCAGATGGGGGCGGAACTGGTTGAAGGGCATGACCTGCGCGTGGTCGACGGCCGCGTGGCGATGCGGACGACCCGCGGTTACGAGCCGATCGACGTGATCTATCGCCGGGTTGACGACGAGTATCTCGACCCGATGAATTTCAACCCCGACTCCATGCTCGGCGTTCCCGGAATTCTTGACGTCTACCGGTCCGGCGGCATCACCATCGCGAACGCGCCGGGCACCGGCGTCGCCGACGACAAGGCGGTCTATTCCTATATGCCGGAGATCGTCGAGTTCTATACCGGCGAAGCGCCGATCCTGAAGAACGTGCAGACCTGGCGCTGCAGTGAAGCGGACTCCCTCGCCTACGTGCTGGATAATCTCGAAGAACTGGTCGTCAAGGAAGTCCACGGTTCCGGCGGTTACGGCATGCTGATCGGTCCGGCCGCCAGCAAGCGCGAGCTTGCCCGCTTCAGGAAACTGCTGAAGGCGAAGCCGAGCAACTACATCGCGCAGCCGACACTGGCGCTCTCGACGGTACCGATCCTGACCAAGGCCGGCCTGGCGCCGCGCCATGTCGATCTCCGCCCGTTCGTTCTGGTCTCGCCGGACCGGATCGACATCACGCCCGGCGGCCTCACCCGTGTCGCCCTGAAGAAAGGCTCACTCGTGGTGAATTCGAGCCAGGGCGGCGGGACCAAGGACACCTGGGTACTGGAGGACTGATGCTCGGGAAATCCGCAGGCGGCCTCTACTGGATGTTCCGTTACCTGGAACGTAGCGAGAATCTCGCGCGCCTGCTCGAAGCGGGCTTCCGGATCGCTCTCACCCGGTCCAGCGCCGCCACGAGCGAATGGCAGTCGGTCATTGCGACTGCCGGCGTGGCGGAAGGTTTTGCCGCCCGGCATGATGCCTATACCGCGCCCAATGTCGTCGATTACCTGTTACGGGACATGGACAATGGGTCGAGCGTGCGTTTCGTGGTCGAACAGGCCCGCACCAACGCCCGGCTCGTGCGCACGGCGCTGACCCGCGAGGTCTGGGAGGCAACCAACGAATGCTGGATGGTTCTGGGCCAGATACTGCAGCGGCCGATCCGGGAGCGCGACCTGCCTTCCGTGCTCGCCACCATCAAGCAGCAGAGCACACTGGTGCGCGGCACGCTGGTCGGCACCATGTTGCGGAACGATATCTACAATTTCGCAAGACTGGGAACCTTCCTTGAACGCGCCGACAACACGGCCCGCATTCTGGATGTCAAATATTACGTCCTGCTGCCGTCGCTGTCGCATATCGGATCGTCCCTCGACAATGTGCAATGGGAGACGATTCTCCGGTCCGTTTCGGCAAACCGGTCCTATCGCTGGCTGAATGGCGAAGACATCAATCCGACGAGCATCGCGGATTTCCTAATCCTCGACCAGTCGATGCCGCGCTCGATCGCTCATTCCATGCAGGAGATTGTGGCGAATCTGGGTCAGCTGACGAAGCGGTACGGCACACAAAAGCCAAGCTACGATCAGGCGAGCGAAATGTTCGCGAAACTGGACAGTCGCCCGATAGACTCTATCCTGCAAGCTGGGCTGCACGAATTCCTGAAGGGATTCATTCAGGACACGGGACAGCTCAGCAGTCAAATCGAACAAGATTACAGATTTTATAGCTGAATATGCGCATCAGGATCTCCTACAAGACGAGCTATCACTACGATGCGCCCGTACCGTTCGCGCTCCAGCAGCTCCGCAAGACGCCGCTTTCGTCGCCGATGCAGACAGTCGCGCACTGGCAGATGACGCTGGACGGCGCCACCGAGGAGCTGAGCTTCACGGATCAGCATGGCAACCATGTGATCCTCAGCAGCATCGAACCCGCCCGGACAGAAATGTCCATTCATTGCGAAGGCGAGATCGACACTCATCCGACCCAGGGTATTCTGGGCATGGAGCAGCAGCGGGCGCCGCTTTGGTATTACCGGCGGGAAACGCCGGCCACCACGATGGGCCCCGAATTGCGCAAACTCATGGCCGGTCTTGGTGAGGATCCCGACATCGTGCGGATGCATAAGTTGTCCGAGCTGGTTCGCAGCCGGGTTGCCTATGAGACCGGCCGCACCGAGGTGACAACCACCGCCGAAGAAGCCCTGAAGGCCGGTCACGGCGTCTGCCAGGACCACACCCACATCTTCATCGCCGCGGCCCGGTCGATCGGTTTCCCGGCCCGCTATGTCAGCGGGTATCTCTTGATGGACGACCGGATCGATCAGGAAGCCGCGCATGCCTGGGCGGAGGTTTTTGTCCCCGATATCGGCTGGGTCGGTTTCGACATATCAAATGTGATCTCGCCGGATGAACGATATGTTCGTGTCGCCTGCGGTTTGGATTATAAGGAAGCGTCACCTGTATCCGGGATGCGGCTCGGCGGCAGCGCCGAATCTCTGACCGTCAGCCTGCAGGTGGAACAACAATAAAAGCACGTTCGGAGCACACTCAAAGAATGACCTACTGCGTCGGCCTTCGGCTGGAGAAGGGTCTCGTGTTCATGTCTGACACCCGCACCAATTCGGGTGTCGACAACATCTCCCAGTTCAAGAAGCTGTTCACCTGGTCGGTACCCGGTGAACGGGTGATTACCCTGATGACCGCCGGCAATCTCGCCACCACCCAGACCGTGGTGAGCATGATCGACGAGCGGACGAAGGCACCGGAAGACCGGAACCCCTCGATTCTGGAAGCGCCGTCCATGTTCGATGTGGCGCGCCAGGTCGGCACCTTACTGCGCGACATCATCCGGACGGCATCCCCGACTGGAGAACGCGCGGATTCCACCTTCGATGCGACAATCATGCTCGGCGGCCAGATCCGCGGCGGCGGTACCCGGCTTTTCCTGATCTATCCGGAAGGCAACTTCCTGGAGGCGACAGCGGATACCCCATTCTTCCAGATCGGCGAGACCAAATACGGCCGCCCCATCATCCTGCGCGCCTTCGAGCCCTCAATGACCGACGAGCAAGCCGTCAAGCTCCTGCTCGTGTCCTTCGACTCGACCATAAAGGCCAATCTGTCCGTCGGCATGCCGCTGGATCTGATGACCTACAAGGAAGACAGCTTCGAGGTCGGCCATGAGCATCGGATCACCGCGGACGACCCTTACTATCTGGCAATTTCACAAGGCTGGGGCGACGCCCTGAAAAACGCCTTCAATGCACTGCCGGACTTTCATTTCTGAAAACCCTCTCAGAGATGCGTCAGCACATTCACTAGCCGTCCTTCGGGATCACGAAGATAGAACCGGCGGACGCCCCATGGCTCATCCGCTGGACCATACTCGATCTCGTAATCGGCGGCCCTCACCTTTTCCAGCATCCCGTCGAGGTCATCCACCTCGACGGAGATGTCAGGGACCGGCGCGCCCGAGCCGCCTTCCCGCATCAGGCTGAATTGCACACTCATATGCTCCTCCGAGCCGAGAGTGGCGATCCAGCCGAGATCCATCTTCAGCTCAAGATCGAACAGCTCACGGTAGAAACGCGCAGTCGCGGCCACGTCGGGAACCTCGAGGTTTGCAACGATCCGCTTGACGGTCATGCCCCTCTCCTCACTCCATCCACTCTATGCGGTCACCCGGCCGGATCACACCACCTTCGACGATCTCGCAATTGAGACCGGAGCGGTTCAGCAGCAGCTTGAACAGCTTCTTGCCGAGCAGGTCATCCAGGTATTGGCAGGGCGTGTTCAGCCGGCCGCCATAAAGCACGACCTCGCCAACCTTGAAACGCTTCCCGACCAGATGATTGAGCGGCACGCCGGTGACCGTAAGATTGCGGCGGCTTTCCAAGGGTGTGAGTTCCATATTGTGATCCCGGGCCAGCGCCGCGAGGGTCTCGCTTTCGATCAGGGTGACCTGACGGTCGGGCGCCGGTTTGTCCGAATAGGTTCCGGTGCCGAGGAAATAGCGATCCCCTTCGATACCCTTCCCGGCGACAAGTATTGCTTCTTGCAGTTCGGTCATCGCATCGGCGCCCTTGGCGCAGATATGAATGTGGTCGAGACGGCCTTTCCAGGACATGCACATGCTCCCTCTTTGCATCAGGGGAACGTTAGCATGAAATCACCCTCAGCCGTCATCCCGGCCACCGAGCCGGGACGACCTAAAAGAATGCATAAAAAACCGCCGCCCGTTGCCGGGCGGCGGTTCGTTTTGTTCAGATCCTGTACGCGATCAGGCCGACTTGAAGCCCTTGTCGAACGGCAGGGTGCGCACCCGCTGGCCCGTGGCACGGAACACCGCGTTGCCGATGGCCGGGCCGATAGGTGGCACGCCGGGCTCGCCGATACCGGTCGGGCGTTCCGTGCTCGGCACGATATGCACCTCGACATTCGGCATCCGGTCGATGCGGAGCGGCAGATAGGTATCGTAGTTGCCCTGATCCACCGCGCCGTCCGTCAGCGTCAGTTCTTCCTGCAGGACCGAGCCCAGCCCGAACCCGACACCACCTTCGACCTGCGCCCTGATGACATCCGGATTGATCGGCGTGCCGACATCCACGGCAGCCACGACCCGGTGCACGATCACATCGCCATCCTCGACCGAGACTTCGGCCAACTCGGCAACGTAGGAGCTGAAGCTCTCATGCACGGCCACACCCCAGTGGTGCCCCTCCGGCAGCGGTTTGCCCCAATCGGCCTTTTCCGCCGCCAGTTTCAGAACGCCCGCATGGCGCGGGTGGTCCTGCAGCAGGTCGAGACGGAACTGCACCTGATCCGCACCGATCTCGGCGATCACCTCGTCGAGGAACATTTCAGTCGCATAGGCCGTGTGGGTCGACCCCACCGACCGCCACCAGAGCACCGGAACCCCCACATCCGTGGTGGTCAGCCCAACGCCAAGATTGGGGATGGCGTATGGCAGGGTGGAGGAGCCTTCGACCGAGGTGACATCGACGCCGTCCTTGATCAGCCCGGCGAAGGGACCGCCGGCAACGATGGACTGGCCGACAATATGATTGTCCCAGGCAACCAGCTTGCCGTCCGTGTCGATCCCGGCACGCAAGTGGTGGACATAGGCCGGACGATAACGTCCGCCCCGCGTATCATTCTCACGAGTCCATTGCACCTTCACCGGCGCTTTCCAGCCGATCGCCTTGCCGATAGTGACCGCTTCGAGGATCACATCCGCATCCGGCGTTGCCCGCCGGCCGAAACCGCCGCCGGTCTTCATGATGTGCATGCGTACCTTTGACGGATCCAAACCGGCGGCCTTGGCGGCCATCTGCTGGTACAGATCCGGCATCTGGTGACCGCCCCAGATTTCCAGGACGCCATCCGCATTCATATGAACTGCCGCGTTCAGCGGCTCCATGGCGGCGTGGGCGAGATACGGAAACTCATAGGTCGCTTCCAGTACCTTCGCGGCAGAGGCAAGGGCCGCTTCCGGCTCGCCATCCGTCCGGGCAATTGCCGTCGGTTTCTTGGTGGCCAGAGCATGATATTCAGCCATGATCTGCTCCGATCCGCGTGTCTCCGCCTTGCTTTCGTCCCACTCCACGGTGACAAGGTCGCGCCCCTTCAGGGCAGACCACATATCGGTCGCCACCACCGCAATACCGCGATCGATGGCTACCACATCGGTGACGCCTTTCAGCGCCTTGGCTTCATCCGCATCGAAACTGGCAACCGTCGCGCCGAATTTCGGCGGGTGAATCATCACCGCGGTCAGCATGCCGGGCAGCTTCACGTCGATGGTGAAATCCTGCTCGCCCTTGGTCTTGCCAACCCGGTCGAAACGCTTCAGCGCCGGATTGCCGATCTCCGTCCATTCGGACCGGTCTTTCAGCGCGATCGTCTCCGGAATCGTCAGATTTGACGCCGCTTTTGCGAAAGTGCCAAAGCCGGAGGATTTGCCGGAAGCGCCATGGGCAATGACGCCCTTGCTGACGGTGATTTCAGAAGCCGGAACGCTCCATTCCTGCGCGGCCGCCTCAACCAGCATCATCCGTGCGGCAGCACCGGCCTTGCGGTACCGGTCCCAGGAAGACGCCATCGAGGTGGAGCCGCCGGAGCCCTGAAACCCGCCGCCCCACATGACATTGCCGTAATGGGTGACATTGCCGGACGCGCCCTCGACCTTCACCTGGCTCCAGTCCGCGCCCAGTTCTTCCAGAACCAGCGTGGCGATGCCGTGATAGGAACCCTGTCCCATATCGAACTGGGAAGAATAGATGGTGACCGTATTGTCTTCGGAAATCGCAATATAGGCGGCGAGATCACCGCCCTGTTTGGACGGCTCCGTTGCCGCGAGACCGGCCAGCGGCCGGTACCCGATGGCCAGGCCCGCCGAGGTGGCGGCGGTGGACAGCAGAAAGCCGCGGCGGGAAACCGGCTCGGTCTTCACGCGCTCGGCAAGTGCGTTGAGTTTATCGAACAGCATCGATCAGGCCTCCAGACGGTCGGCGGCGACATGGATCGCGGCGCGAATGCGTTGGTAGGTGGCGCAACGGCAGAGATTGCCGCTCATCGCCGCGTCGATATCGTCATCCGTCGGCTTCGGCGTTTCCGCCAGCAGCGCGGCGGCGGACATGATCTGCCCGGACTGGCAATAGCCGCATTGCGGCACGTCCAGCTCCGCCCAGACAGTCTGCACGGTCTGGGCAACCTTGCCGGAGATGCCCTCAATTGTGGTGACCTTCGCCCCTTCGATATCGCCAAGGAATGTCTGGCAGGAGCGTACCGGCTCGCCATCCACATGCACGGTGCACGCCCCGCATTGCGCCAGACCGCAACCGAATTTCGTTCCGGTCAGACCGGCATGGTCACGGATCGCCCATAGCAACGGGGTATCCGCGTCGGCATCAAGCTGATGCTCGGTACCGTTCAGATTAAGTGTGATCATTTTCAGCTCTCCCACACGCGCGAAAGCTCGCCGACGCATCCCCGCGCCGCTTTCGTCGCCGTTGGGATAGAGATGGGTGCCTTCGCCGATTTTGACACCGGCCCTTGAACCGCATGGATTGTGCAATATTATTCAGCAATGCAAAGAGACCTCCTCGCCCACCTTCCCGTTGTCCTTGCCGTTGCCCGGCGCGGTGGCTTCGCCGCTGCCGCCAAGGAGCTCGGCATGAGTGCCTCCGCGGTGAGCCATTCGGTGCGCTTTGTCGAAGACCGGCTTGGTCTGCCGCTGTTCGCCCGGACAACGCGCAGCGTATCTCTTACCGATTGGGGGCAATTGCTCGTCGATACCACCGGACCATCCATTACCGGCATCGAGGAAGCACTTGAGCGGCTAAAATCCGCCCAGGGACAGGTTTCCAGGCTGTTACGCCTGACAGTCGCGCAGCCGTTCGTTCCCATGGTGGTAACGCCGGTCGTGAAGGAAATGCTGCCGCGCTATCCCGATCTCAGGATCGAGATCGCCGTCGACAAGAGGCTGGTGGATATCGTCGCCGAAGGATTCGATGCGGGCATTCGGCTTGGCGGCTCCATCGAGCAGGACATGAAGGTCTTCCGGTTGAAACCGCCCTTCCGGACCATCGTCGCGGCATCGCCGTCCTATATCGAGCGATACGGCAAACCGGCATCGATCGAAGATCTCGCGAACCACAATTGCATGTCCTACCGGAATTCCTCGGGGGGCATGTATGACTGGGAGCTGGAATCCGGGTCCGGCGAAGTGCGGGTTCCGTCCAAGGGAAATCTCGTTCTGAACGACCTGACAATCGGCCTCGATTTCGCGCTCGAAGGGCTCGGCATCATCTATATCTTTGAGCCCTGGATCGCCGATGAACTCGCCGACGGCAGGCTCGTCGAGCTGCTTCCCGAAGCCTCTGTCGAAGAGACCGGCCTGTTTCTCTATTTCCCTGAGCGGGCCGGTAACAACCCGAAGCTGCGCGCCTTCATCGACACTGCAAAAACCGTCCTGAGGCGCCGGGACCATGCCACGACAGACTAGAGCACGGCGTCGAACCCGTCTCCTTCGGCCCGGTCCAGCCCGAGATATTTCAGCCAACGGACCAGCTCCGCCTCCATCCGGGTCTTGCGCTGGGCCGTGAGGCTGAAGCGCGGTTCAAGCCAATGCTTGCGCACCCGAAGCACGCCACCCGGCCGGTCCGCCTTCATGTCGATCCGTCCGACCAGCCGGTCGCCCTCCAGAATAGGGAAGACGTAGTACCCGTATTCCCGCTGCGCCTCGGGGACGAAGACCTCGATCCGGTAGTCGTAGCCGAACAGGCGTTGCAGACGCTTGCGATCGCGCAGCGCCGGGTCGAACGGGCTGAGGAATCGGATACGGCCCGGTGGCGTCGATGGCGTGGCCATCAGGTCAAGCGCATCGGGACGGGCAAGATGCTGGCGCAGACTACCGTCCGCATTCTCCACCTCGACCGGGATTGCCACCTCGGCGGTCTGCCGTTCGGCCCAGGCTTTCGCCTCCGCCGGAGAGATCGCGGCCCAATAGGCCGCAAGCTCCCCCGGTGTCGCGAAACCGAGCCGCTGCAACGCGGACCGGCAGGCCCAGTCGATGAATTCCTCGTCATGCACAACCGGGGTGAAATGCTCCACCGGCACCACGTTGGAGGCGATGTCATAGACCTTCTGGAAACCTTCACGGGCGGAGACCGCCAGCTCTCCCGTACGCCAGAGATGTTCGAGCGCGGATTTCGACGGCTTCCAGCCCCACCAGGCCTTGTTCTGGTCGCTGCCATCGTGATGGCTCTCGCCTTCGGTCAGATCGCGGGAGCGGACCGGGCCGTTCTCGATGATATGAGCGCGAATCCGGGCGCAGGTTTCCTCATAATCCTCTCCGAGCCGTTCGCGCCACCAGTCCCGGCTCATCAACCGTTCGCGCGTCCGGGCGAATTTCGGCTTCCAGTAGCGGTAGAACTCGACGGGGATCACCGAGGCATCATGCGTCCAGTTCTCGAACAGGGTCCTTTCCCGCTCGATATGGTGGTGCAGCCACTCCGGCTTGTAGGCAGTCGCCCGGGAAAACAGGATGTGATGGTGGGCCCGCTCCACAGTGCGGATGCTGTCCACCTGCACGAAACCGATGCGATGGATCAGCGCAGGCAGATCCTTCCGCCGGAACGGGCGGCCCGGGGAATCGGACAGCGCGTGCAGCTGGAGAAAGAGGCGACGTGCGTCGCGATTGGGTATGATATCGGCCATGAGCTATGCTTCTTCCGAACGGGACTGCCGGATCGAAACATAACGTGAACAAAAAGGAAAGCCCATGGCGCTGAAGACTCTCGATCACGTGAACATCCGAACGCAGAATCTGGATGCGATGATTGAATGGTATGGCCGGGTGCTGGACATGCATCCCGGCGACCGGCCGCCGTTTCCGTTTCCGGGTGCCTGGCTCTATGCCAACGGGGCGGCGATGGTGCATCTGGTCGGCGTCAGCGATGCGCCCGCGCCGTACCGCCCGGACGCGCAGCTTGAGCATTTCGCGATTTCGGCGGAAGGACTAGACACCTTGCTGGCGCATCTGCGCGCCCAGAAAACCGCCTATAGATGCGGCGTGCTGCCGGAAATGGGCATCCAGCAGGTCAACATCAACGATTATGACGGCAACCATATCCATATCGACTTCGCCCCCGGTGAAGAGGCAGATCTGACGGATTACAACGGCGCCTGAGACGGCGCCTGCACAGGCGGGAGAATTAGTGTAAGGGGTCGGTCTCGTCCGCCTTGGTCCGGAAATGTTCCAGCAGGAACATCCGGACAGCGGCGGTCCGGCTCATGTCCGGGAAGGCCTTTTCCGCGTCGGTTACGATTGAATCGATGCACAATTCACGGTCTTGCGCGCACTCTTCGAGAGCATCCCAGAAATCCTCTTCCAGGATGATCGAGGTCCGGTGTCCCGCATACACATTCTTGCGTGATTTCGAAGAGCTCATGCTACCCCGGTTAAAATCCAACGCCATAGTTAATTCCCGAGAATACTAAGACAAGTTGTATGCGTTCAACAACGCGAATGATTCCTGAAATCAAGAAAACCACGAAACTTCTTAATTCTTGCTTAACGAATAACCATCAAATGCGCACAATTCCGCCGCGCCCGCTGACGCGCACGACGGAATATTCTTTCAATCCTGAAGTGCGACCGGCTCGGCTGCCGGTATGCCAAGGATGAGATCGGCTGCTTTCTCGCCGATCATCATGGTCGAGGCATTCAGGTTCGCCGACGGCATGGTCGGCATGATCGATGCGTCGACAACCCTGAGTTTTTCAATTCCCCGGACTCTCAGCTGATCATCGACCACCGCCGTCGAATCGCTGTCCGGCCCCATCCGGCAGGTCCCCATCAGATGGAAAGTCGTGGTCCCCCGCTCCCGGGCAGACGCCAGCAGCTCATCGTCGCTCTGCACGCTGGGGCCGGGATAGAGCTCGCCATCGAAAAAGGGCTGCAGCGGTTCGGTCTGCAACAGGCGCCGGGCCAGTTTCATGCCCGAAAGCAGCACCTGCCGGTCGGTCTCGTCCGCCAGATAGTTCGGCTGGATTGCCGGTGCCTCGAACGGATCGGCATTGCGGGCGCGGATATAGCCGGTGCTCTCCGGCCGTTGCTGCCAAGAGGCAATGGTCATGCCCGGCAGATCATCCAGCTTGGACTGCACGCCGTGCTTGTAGCTCGCCGGCGTGAAGGTGAATTGCAGATCGCTGTTCCGGGCCGTCTCGTTCGAATGCCAGAAGCAATAGACCAGCGTCGGGCTGAGACCCAGGATGCTTTTCTGTCCGGTGAAATATTTGAAGATCTCACCCCAGAGCCGCGGCCCGCGGGCCAGCTCGTTGATGCTGCTCGAGTTCTTGACCCTGGCGGTGAAACGCGGCGCGTAATGGTCCCGCAGGTTCTCGCCGACACCGGGCAGCGCATGCTGCACCTCGATGCCGAGCCCGCGCAGAAGCTCCGGGTTGCCGACGCCGGAGAGCTGCAACAGCTGCGGCGAGTTCACCGCGCCGCCGGAGAGGATCACCTCGCGCCGGGCGAAGACCTCCGTCACGATCCCGTGCCGGCCGCCCTCCGAATAGCGGATACCTTTGGCACTCTTGCCCTCGAACAGGATTTTCGTCGCATGCGCATGGGTCCGCACGGTCAGGTTCTTGCGCTTCATGGCCGGACGCAGATAGCCGCGCGCCGTGCTCATCCGGCGACCACCGTGGATCGTCCGCTGGGCGTAAGACACGCCTTCCTGGATCCTGCCATTGTAATCCTTGTTATGCGGAATCCCGATGCTTTCGGCGCCCTTGATGAAGGCATCGCAGAGCGGGTGCTGCCAGTCGATATCGGTCACCGCCATGTTGCCCTCGCGGCCCCGGAACGTATCCTCGCCCGCGCCGATACGATGTTCGGTCCGCTTGAAATAGGGCAGAACGTCGGCATAGCCCCAGCCCCGGTTGCCGCGCTGGGCCCAGCCGTCGAAATCGAGGCGTTGGCCGCGATTGTAGATATGCCCGTTGATGGAGCTGGAGCCGCCCAGAGTCTTGCCGCGCGGCGCGGCGATGGAGCGGCCGCCGGTCCAGTAGCTCGGCTCGCTCTCGTACAGCCAGTTCACCGAGGGATCGACCAGCGTCTTCATGAAACCGGCCGGAATATGGATCATGGGATGATAGTCCGGCGGACCCGCCTCAAGCAGGCATACAGTGACGGACGGGTCCGCACTGAGTCTGTTCGCGAGAACACAACCGGCGGAGCCGGCGCCGACGATCACATAATCAAAGCTGGTCATTGAAAGGCGTTTCCAAGGGTCGGGAGAGCGTTTTTGAGAACTTGTTAGTTAACCCCATCATTGCGCAAGCCGAACCGGTTGCGCAATTTGGTTTCCTCGTGGAGCCGAACCGATTAAGAAAAAGCCCGTGTCATTTGGCGATTTTATGCTGCTCTTCATAAGAAACTCGGGAGGATCAGAGATGAAGCATCTCTTCACACGCCGCGCCGTGATGGCGGGCCTTACGGCACTCGGCGTCATCGCCGGGACCATCGGAACGGCCGCTGCCGCCGACAAGATCACCGTTGGCGCGCTCCGCTTCACCTCGCATGCGGGCGGCTTCGTCGCCTTCGAGAAGGGCTTTTTCACCGAACAGGGCCTTGAGGTCGAGTTCAAGTTCTTCCAGGCCGCCCAGCCGATGGCCGTGGCGATAGCCTCCGGCGACGTCGATTTCGGCGTCACCTCGATCACCGGCGGTCTCGTCAACCTCGCCGACAAGGGCGCGGTGAAGGTGATCGGCGGCGTGCTGCAGGAAGAAAAGGGCATCGACGGTTCCGCCATCCTGGTCAGCACAGCCGCTTACGAGGCAGGCCTGACCAGCCCGGACAAACTCGCGGGCCACAGCCTCGGCATCACCCAGACCGGCTCCTCCTTCCACTACATGGCCTCCCAGGTGGCGGCGAAGGAAGGTTTTGCCGTCTCTGAAATCTCCCTGAAGCCGCTGCAGAAGGTCGGCGCCATCATCGGCGCGCTGAAGTCAGCGCAGATCGATGCCATGATCATCGTGCCGCACATCGCCAAACCGCTGTCGAACAGCGGTGCGGCGAAGATCATCGGCTGGATCGGCGATTATGACGATTATCAGGTGACCACCGCCTTCACCTCCGCGAAGAACGCCGCCGAGCGTCCGGAACTGGTGAAGAAGTTCGTTGCCGCCTATGCCAAGGGCGCCGCCGACTTCAACGCCGTCATGGTCGACAAAAGCAAGGGCGACGCAGCCATCGAGGACATGACCACGCTGATCCACAAATATGTCTATACCAGCCGGCCCTACGAGAAAGCCGCGCCGTCGATCAAGAACGGCGCCATGCGGCTGCAGCCGGGCCTGAAGCTGAACCTGACCAACGTGAAGAAGCAGCTCGCCTGGTTCCAGAGCGAGGGCCTGGTCGGCAAGGACATCACGATCGACACGCTGGTCGATACGCAATTCGTCGAAACCTACTGAGCCGGGCGCAGACGGACACGCGAGCAGCCATGCAACTGACACTGGACGGCATCAGCCACCGCTATGGCGGCATGCCGGTTCTGAGCGATATCAGCCTCGACATCCCGGCCGGCGAGATCGTCTGTATCGTCGGCCCGTCTGGCTGCGGTAAGTCGACCCTGCTGCGCCTGATCGGCGGGCTGGAACGCCCTGACGAAGGCGCCATTCTCGAGCATGGCGCCCCGCCGGCCGATAGCCTCAATCCGCTGACCTATATCTTTCAGGATTTCGCCCTGCTGCCCTGGCGCAGCGTTGCCGGGAACGTGTCTCTGGTGCTGGAAGATCACGGGCTCGGCAAGGCTAGGACAGAGGCCATCATCGATGATGTGCTGGCCCGTACCAAGCTCACCGATTTCAAGAATGCCCTGCCGCGCCAGCTTTCCGGCGGCATGAAGCAGCGCGTTGCCATCGCCCGCGCTCTTGCCGTTCGTCCGGCCGTCCTGCTGATGGACGAGCCACTCTCTGCGCTGGACAGCCAGACCCGCGAGCTGCTGATGGACGATCTTGTCGGCCTCTGGTCGAAGACGCCCTTCACCGCCGTCTATGTCACCCACAATCTGAACGAAGCGGTGCGACTCGGACACAAGATCGTCGTGCTGTCCCGCCGTCCGGGGTGCATCCGGGAGCTTGTCTCCATCGACATGCCGCTGGCCGAGCGTGCCGAACGCGTGACTGAACTCGCGTCGAAGCAGGAACAGCTCTGGTCCCTGATCCGGGACGAGGCCGCCGCCGCAGATATGGAGCTGATCGATGCCTGAAGCTCCCCAGTCCCAGCCTGTTCCGTTCCGGGGCGGCGGCTTCAACCCGCGCCCGCGCGCCCTGTTCGGCCTCGCCGTCATGGTGGCCCTGATTTCCATCTGGGAGATCGGCTGCCGGACCGGCATCATCCACCCGCTTGTGCTGCCCGCACCGAGCGAGGCCGCCACGGCCTTCATGGAACTGCTCGACAGCGGCCTGCTCTGGACGCATCTCGGCGCCTCGCTCTCGCGCCTGGTGATCGGCTGGACGGCGGGCACCATTCTTGGCATCGCCGTCGGTTTCGCCATCGGCCTGTTTTCCCTCGCCCGCGCCGGATTCGTGCCGCTGGTCGCCGCGATCTTCCCCATTCCGAAGATCGCCCTGCTGCCGCTTTTCATCATCTGGTTCGGTATCGGCGAAGGCTCGAAGGTCGCGACAATCCTGTTCGGCACCTTCTTCCCGACCGTGGTCGCGACCTATGGCGGGGTGGATAATGTAGACCGGGGCCTGATCCGCATGGGCCAGTCCTTCGGGCTGTCCTGGGTCTCCATCGTCCGCAAGATCATCCTGCCGGGCGCCCTGCCCGCAATCCTGCCGGGCTTCCGGATCTCCGCCGCCATCGCCATCGTGCTGCTGGTTGCGGCCGAGATGATCGGCGCGGAATTCGGCGTCGGCGCCTATATCCTGATGGCCGGCAGCCTGATGGCAATGGACCAGCTCATTGCCGGCGTCGCCATCCTCTCGACCATCGGGCTCACCGTTTCCTGGATCATCGGCCGGGCGGAAAAAGCCTTGCTGCGCTGGCGGGTGTAAGAGGTCAGGGCAAGACCGTTCCGTTCAGACGCCAGTCGTAGCTGTCATCCTCGATCCGATTGAGCCCCTTCAGGGCTGCGGCGAGTTCCCCTTTCGCATGCTCCTGCAGATGCGCGATCACACCGGCATCACCAGCGCCAAAATCTGCTTCGAACCAATCAAAAATACTGGAGACGTAGAGCTTTCCGTCCTCGATCCGGGCGCCGCGCGGATGATTGATGAAGGCAGTCGCCGCCGCCTCCAGGAAAGCTTCTGCATTCTCAATCGTCATCGCATATGGCATCAAATTCGGGCATCCGAGGGAGGCACAATTCACCGCATAATGGATACGAGGATCGCGCCAGATGGGGCGCAGGATGCGGTGCTCGATATCGTCGAGCGAGAGTGCTTCGCCTTCCACCGTAACCAGCGTCTTGCCCCACGGCCCGTCGGCGAAAAAGCCGGGCGATATGTCGATATCCCGGATCGAGCCGACCGGATAATGCTCCAGCACCACGCGGACCGTCAGCGCATTATAGAGATTGACCCAGAACGGAAACTGTTTGGCTCGGGACAGAGAATGCACGGGGACGGCCGCGAGCATATCGATATAGCCGTCGAGACCTGCCCTGTCTTCCGGCGTCACGGCCCCATAAGAAACCCGGTTTATGCCGTCGCTTCCGGTCTGGACATACTGCCGAAGGAACCGGTCCCAGCCCGCATGGTCCACAACAATGCCGCCGGCCGGGTCATGCGCCGCCCAGATATCCCAAAGTGCGGCTTTCGGTGCTGCGCCGGCCGGCAGGCTCCAGGCGGCCACAAGGACAAGCAGCGCAACACCCCGCGTCAGAAAGCTCATCCCTGCATACTCCGCTCAGCAAATCGTTTCAGCACCGCTGGATTCAGATGACAATGTGCGTATGGTATTGCCTCGCGGCAACATCCCGCGCCCTCACCTTCCTTCACGTCGCCGTCAGGCATCCCGCGCGAAGAATTAAGTAACGATAAGAACGAGAAGACCATCGCAATGGATCAGATCACCGTCAGCGGTTCCCCCTACGATCTCGGCTATGGACTCGGACAAAAGGCTGCCTCCGCTATTGCGGAAGCCTCTTTTGCCACGCCGCAGTTCCGTGCGCTGGAGCAATGGCTCGACTCGGCGCGCCTGAAGGGTCTGGAAGCCGCCGCCCGCCATGCCTTCCCCGACCATGTCCGGGAAATCGAAGGCATCGCGGACGGCGCCGGACAGCCTTTCGACAAGGTATTCCTCTGGAACTGCCGGGGCGATCTCCGGGATCTGGTACGCAGCGACGAAGATGCCTGCACCAGCCTGATGCTGCCGCCGGAAGGTGGTCGTCCAGCCACCCTCGCCCATAACGAGGACGGCGCACCGGAACTGGCGGGACAGGGTTTCATCGCCCATTTCGCGCCGGAGACCGGCCCTGCTTTCTCCGCCTACTGCTATCCTGGCATGCTGCCGGGCCACGCCTTCGGCTGGAACGCGTCGGGCATCGTGCAGACAATCAACAACATTCGCCCGCATGACCTGACTGTCGGCATTCCACGGCATGTCATCACCCGCGCAGTGCTTTCGGCCACGACACTGGAACAGACCCTCGGCATCGTTGGACGCCGCGACCGCGCTTCCGGTTTCCACCACAATTTCGCGGACCGCACCGGGCGGATGATGTCGGTCGAGGCCCCGGCAAGCGGCATGGTCGCGCTGGAAGTGACCGCGCCGCACGCGCACACCAATCACCTGATCCGTCCCGATCTCATGACAATCGAGCAAACGATCTCGGACTCGTCCCGTGCACGGCAGGCACGGGCGGACGCCATGCTGCTCGCCGGAGAACGCGATGCGTTGACAATCCTGTTCGACCGCACGGTCCAGGAATTTCCGATCCTGTGCCGGGCGGAGCAGGATGCAAATGACAGCTACACCCTCGCGACCTTCTCGTGCTCGTTCGGTACGGCCGGCATGGAATGGGCGGTGCATCACGGACCGGACACCCGTGGCCCGGGGAGGTCCCGCATGACCGGCACATCCCGTGCGGAAGGGTGCTGATCCGATGCGTCTTGACCGCCCCATCGCCCTGCTCGCCATCGCGGAAACCATCGTCTGGGCCGGCCTCTACTATATTTTCCCGGCGCTTCTGGTGCATTGGGAAGCGGATCTCGGCTGGTCCAAGACCGAGCTGACCGGCGCCTTTACCGCCTCCATCGCCATGAGTGCACTCTTCTCTCCCATCGTCGGCAACCTGGTCGACCGGGGACATGGAGCGGCTGTCCTTAGCGGTGGAACGCTGATCGGCGGGATCCTGATTGCCCTGCTCTCCTTCGTCGACAGCCTACCCGTCTTCTACGCCGTCTGGTGCGCCCTCGGCATGGCCATGTCCGCCTGCCTCTACGAGCCGTGTTTCATGCTCGTCACCCGGACCCGCGGCGTCTCCGCGAAACGCGGCATTACCTTGATTACGCTGCTGGCGGGATTCGCCGGAACAGTCTCCTTCCCGAGCGCGCATGCGCTGGTCGCATATGCCGACTGGCACCTCGCGGTTCAGGTTGCAGGCGCCGCCGTCTGCCTCGTCGCACTGCCGCTGATGATCCTGGGCACCCGCGAGCTGGAGCGCACCCGGACCACCCACGTCCCCGTCCCGACCGCGCGCCCCAAAGGCGATGCCCCCCCACAGCCAAAGAAATCCGCCTTCCTTGCCAGCCCGACATTCTGGCTGCTCGCCATCGGCTTCTCCATGATGGCGATATCCCATGGGGTGGTCATCAATCACCTGCTGCCCCTGCTGAAGGAACGGGGCGTTGATTCCGCGATTGCCGTGGCTGCCGCGTCGATGATCGGGCCGATGCAGGTGCTTGGCCGGGTGGTGATGATGAGCGTCGAGCGTTTCGCCTCCAACTTCATCGTCATGTGCTACTGCTTCATCGCCGTCGCCATTGCCTGCGTTCTGCTCATCGGCGCCGGGTCGTGGCCGATCCTGCTCGTCGGATTCGTCTTCCTGCAGGGCAGCGGCTACGGCCTGACCAGCATCATGAAGCCGGTCGTCACGCGGGAGATCATGGGCGAGACCAATTTCGGCTCCATCTCGGGGGCGATGGCCCTGCCCTATCTCGCCTGCTTCGCCGCCGCCCCGTTCCTCGGCTCTTTGTTCTGGGAGATCGGCGGCTACGACTTCGCTCTGGAAGTGGTCGTCGGCACGGCAATCGTCGGCTTCTTCTGCTATCTGCGGGCGGCAATGCGGGCCGGGAAAACAGTCTGAACCCGCAGTAGCGGCGACGGGACTTGACCTCCCCCACTAGGGCGATAGAACTGCCGGGAACGCGGCCATGGAGACCGGAACCATGAGACCCTCTATCGAAACCCGCCCGGCCTGGCTGGTCCCGGCCGGCATGGCCATCGTCTCAACCGCCATGCTCGGCGGCGCCTTAGCCTTCCAGTATATCGGCGGGCTCGCGCCCTGCGTCCTCTGCCTCTATCAACGCTACCCGCACGCGGCGGCGATTGTCCTCGGCCTGCTCGCCCTTGTCCTTGTCCGCCGGACACCGCATCTCTCGCGCTGGCTGTGCCTGCTGGGCGGGCTCGCCCTGCTCACCAGCGCCGGGATCGGGCTGTTCCATGTCGGTGTCGAGCAGCTCTGGTGGGAAGGTACCGCCGAATGCGGCGCGGCCTCGATGCCGGACAGTCTGGAAGCGTTGAAGGCGCAGCTCATGAACCAGCCGATCGTGCGCTGCACGGACATCGCCTGGGAGCTGTTCGGCATCTCCATGGCCGGGTACAATTTCCTGTTCTCCGCCGCAGCAGGCTGCGCCGCCATCGCGCTCAGCCTGCCGCGGCGGGCCTGAGCCATGACGCCGGGTGCGCGCTCTTCCTGGTTCGATATTCTGGTGATCTTCCTGCGGCTCGGCTGCACCAGCTTCGGCGGCCCGGTCGCTCATATCGGCTATTTCCGCTCTGAATTCGTCGACCGCCGCAAATGGTTCGATGACGGGACCTATTCGGAGCTGGTGGCGCTCTGCCAGTTCCTGCCGGGCCCGGCCAGCAGCCAGGTCGGCTTCGCCATCGGCCTGCTGCGCGGCGGCGTCCCCGGCGCGCTGGCCGCCTGGATCGGCTTCACCCTGCCCTCGGCCGCCCTGCTGATCGCCTTCGCCTATGGCGTCACTGTCGCGGGCGGGGCAGAGGGACAGGGCTGGCTGCATGGCCTGAAACTGGTTGCCGTGGCCGTGGTGGCGCAGGCCGCGTTACAGATGGGGCGCTCGCTCTGCCCCGACGCCCCGCGCGCCACCCTGGCCGTCTGCGCCGCCGCCTTCATGCTGATGGTCGCGCCGGCCTTCGGCCAGTTACTGGTCATCCTGGCCGGAGCAGCGGTCGGCCTGTTCTTGCCAAAGGCGGCAGGCGAAACCCCGAGCGGCATCCCGATGAATCCGGGGATCGGCACAAAGACAGCGCTGACACTATTCGCCCTGTTCGCCGCCCTGCTTGTCGGGCTGCCGCTGCTGGCCGTACAGTCGGGCCATCCGCTGGTCCAGTTGACCGACATCTTCTATCGGGTCGGCGCGCTGGTATTCGGCGGCGGCCATATCGTCCTGCCGATGCTGCAGGCGGAGGTCGTGCCCTCAGGCATTATCGGTAATGACGCATTTCTCGCGGGCTACGGCATGGCCCAGGCCGTGCCGGGGCCGCTCTTCACCTTCGCCGCCTATCTCGGCGCGATGATCGCCCCGTCCGGCAGCGAGATCCCCTATGCCGCGGCCGCCCTGCTGGCAATCTTCTTCTCCAGCTTCCTGCTGGTCCCGGCCGCCCTTCCCTTCTGGGCAAAGCTGAGAGGCAACAGCAAGGCGCATGCGGCGCTGCGTGGCATCAATGCAGCGGTCGTCGGCCTCATCCTGGCGGCGCTCTATGATCCGGTGTTCACCGGCGCGGTCGGCTCAGCGGCCGACTTCGCCCTGGTTGCAGCGGCCTATCTGGCGCTGGCAGCCTGGAAACTGCCGCCCTGGCTGGTCGTTCTGCTCGGGGCAGCGGTAGGATGGGGCCTTGGAGATTTCCTGGGTCTGGTTGGATAGACGGGATCAGAAGCCCGTATGGGATTCGAACTCGTCCTGCTCAAGCTCGCTGTCCCAGTAGAGAAAATCGCGCCAGCTGTCATGCAGGTAGTTCGGTGGAAAAGCCCGGCCATTCTCCTGCAGCAGATAGGTCGATGGCTGCACCGGTTTCACGATCGGCATGAAACCCCTTGGCGTCGGCATCTTGTTGCCCTTGCGCAGATTGCAGGCACCGCAGGCGGTCACGACATTCTCCCAACTGGTCCTGCCGCCGCGGGACCGCGGAATCACATGATCGAAGGTCAGGTCATGGGTCGGGAACCGGGTGTCGCAATACTGGCAGCTGAACCGGTCCCGCAGAAACACGTTGAACCGGGTGAAGGCCGGGCGCCGGGATTGCGGCACGAACTCCTTCAGCGCGATCACGCTCGGCAGCTTCATCTCGAAACTCGGCGAGCGCACCACGTGATCGTACTCGGACAGGATATTGACCCGATCCAGAAACACCGCCTTGACGACATCCTGCCAGGACCAGAGAGACAGAGGAAAGTAGCTGAGCGGTCTGAAATCAGCGTTCAGAACAAGGGCCGGAGAAGGATGAGCTGCTGATAGGGCGTTCACGCGATTCTCTCCGACCTGCCGAGGAATTACCGACTAGGAAACTGACGGGGGCGCGCCAAGCCCGGCCACAATATGTTGTGGGGTGTAACGATGTTCATGTCTCGTCGACCTCGGTTTCCAACGTTCTGTGCTCCGGGAGCACCTGCTTGATATCAATATATTGTTACGGTTTTTCGAACTTGTCACCGGCGAAATTTCCAGCTTCTTCCCGGATCGCGGGAAAGCCTTGTCGCCTGCCGCTACTGAGGTAGCACGCGCTGCAGAAAGGCAAGCCCCCGGGTCAGCCCCTCCTCGTCGATGCCATGTCCCAATCCGGGGCGAGACAGGGATTCGACCTCGATGCCGACAGCCTTGAGGGCGGTTTCGGCGGCCGGCATGGCAGCATGCGGCACGACCTCATCCGCCAATCCATGGATCAGCGAGACAGGCGGCTTTCCGGCCATCTCCTCTGCCAGCAACCCGCCAGCCACGAGGGCACCGGAATAGCCGAGCACGCCTGCGGGCGGCTGTTTCAAGCGGGGCGCCAGGTGCAGGGACATCATGGTGCCCTGGGAAAATCCGACCAGCGCCAGACGGTCCCAGCCGAGCCCGGTGCGTTTCAACTCGGCCTCGAGAAATTTCTCCAGAATCGGCGCGGCCTGCCGGACCCCGTCGAGCATCACCTCCTCGGTCCGGACCTGCAGACTGAACCACTGCCGGCCGATCGGCGCCATGTCGCAGGGGAACGGCGCATGCGGGGAAACGAACTCGACATGCGGCAGATGCGGCGCCCAGACCGGCGCGAGGCCGATCAGATCGTTGCCGTCGGCGCCGAGACCGTGCAGCAACACCACCAGTGCCGTCGGGGCCTCGCCGCTTGCCGCCGCCATGCGCGGACCTTCAAGTTCGATCATTTCCGTCTCCCATGCTCCGGCGCGCCAGACCGGTTTCGCTTCCGCGCCTGCTACGCTACCTATATCAGGAACCGTTCCCCGCCAAGCTCTGGAGGCACACTCTGTCCGCTGCATCGCTTCCGCTGCCGTCCGCAGAAACAGTCACCCGCTTCGCTCCCTCGCCGACCGGCAACCTGCATCTGGGCCATGTCTACTCGGCCCTGTTCGCGGCGGATCAGGCGAAACGCGACGGCGGCACATTCCTGCTACGGATCGAGGATATCGACCTCACCCGATGCAAGCCGGAGCACGAAGCGGCCAATCTGGAAGATCTTCGCTGGCTCGGCCTGTCCTGGCCGGAACCGGTACGGCGCCAGTCGGAGCATTTCGATTTCTACCGGGCCGCGCTCGACCGGCTCGAAGAGATGGGCTTGCTATATCGCTGCTTCCTGTCCCGGCGCGAACTGAACGACGCCCTGTCAGCGCCGCACGGCACGCCGCGCATTGTGCCGGCGGACACGGACAAATACCTATCCGATGCCGAGCGCCAGAGACGACTGGATGCCGGCTCGCCTTTCGCCCTCCGGCTGAGGATGGCCCGCGCCATCGAGCGCGTTGGACCGCTGGTCTGGACCGACCGGCAACGCGGCGACCAACAGGCGCGGCCGGAGATTTTCGGAGATGTGGTCCTGGCCCGGCGGGATATTCCGACCAGTTATCATCTCGCGGTCACTCTCGATGACGCGCTGCAGGGCATCACACTTGTGACCCGGGGCGAGGATCTGCTGGATTCGACCCATATTCACCGGCTGCTCCAGGCCCTGCTCGACCTGCCCACACCCGACTATCATCATCATGGGTTGCTTTGCGGCAAGGACGGCAAGCGCCTCGCAAAACGTGACAGGTCCATTGCCATCAGGGATTTGCGCGCCGCCGGACACAGCCCCGGCGAGGTCTGCGCCATGGTCCGGAGCGCGTCCTCGGACTGAAGCCGGTTCGGCACCTCGGAATCGCTGATTCCGTCATTGTCGCTTTGCCTGTCCATGGGATTAAATTGCAGTAACAAACAAGAAATTCCACGGGAGAAAATCATGGCGCAATCCAGACTGGCGGAGCCGGCGCTCGATATCAGGCCGATTGCCGGAAACATCGGCGCGGAGGTGCACGGCGTCGACACATCCCGTGACCTGGACGCCGGAACGGTCGCCGCCCTGCGCAAGGCACTGCTGGATCATCTGGTGATTTTCCTGCCGGCGCAGACGCTGACTCCTGAGCAGCAGCTGCGCTTTGCCCGCCGGTTCGGCGAGCCGATGATCTACCCCTTCGTGAAAGGCCTGGATGACCTTCCCGAGGTCACACCGATCCTGAAGAAGGAGGAAGACCGCAATAATTTCGGCGGTATCTGGCATTCCGACACGGTCTATCAGGACGAGCCGCCCATGGGCACGATGCTCTATGCCCTGGAATTGCCGCCCTTCGGTGGCGATACGCTCTTCGCCAACCAGTATCTCGCCTACGAGAGCCTCTCGGACGGCATGAAGGCACTGCTCGCCCCATTGAAGGCGATTAATATTTCAGGCAAGGGAAAGGTTCAGCAGACCCGGACCGATATGATGAAGCACGCCTCGGCCGGACTTAAGGGGGACGAGCTTGAATCCTGCCATCCCGTCGTTCGCACGCATCCCGAAACAGGACGCAAGGCCCTGTATGTGAATGTCGCGCATACGGTCCGGTTCGACGGCATGACAGAGGAGGAAAGCGCGCCAATTCTGGAGTTCCTGTTCAACCACCAGATTCAGCCAGAATTCACCTGCCGGTATCGCTGGTCGGAGAAAGCTCTGGCCTTCTGGGACAACCGCGCCGCGATGCATTACCCGGTGAACGACTATCATGGATATAGGCGCCTGATGCACCGGATCACACTCACTGGCGACCGACCGTTCCAATAAAGCAATGGCTTACGGAAACAGACCTCAAAACTAGATACAATTTCACTAAACCCACCACTAAATCATGTAGCGCCAACATAAAATTGCACTTAGTCTTGTGCTGTGGCGGCAAAGAAATAGCCGTCGGCCACCATGCTCAAATGGGGGAGGGCATGGCCGATTTTGTTCAGATTAATTAAACGGGAACGACCACATTGCCTCATCCGACCCTCCGGGGCCTAAGGGATTTGGAAAAAGATTCAGACCCGCCCTTCGCGGTCTCAGCGGACGGCGTTAACCAGACTGATTTGCCGATCCCGATCGATGCGGTGCCGGATCCTCTTGTCGTGTTCGATGCGGAAGGCATTATTCGCGGTGCCAACCGGTTGCTGGGCGGGCTGCTCGGCTTCAACGCATCCGAACTCATCGGACAGCCGGTGGAGATGCTTTATCCCGATGCCGACCGGTCGGCACATCGCTCGGTTCGGCAGACGTTTCTGTCGCGCGCGTCGGACTTGTCGCACACTTCAGACACATTGCAGCCGATGCGGCGCGAGGTCTTTGCCCGCAAGCGCAGCGGCGCGCTGATCCCCGTGGAATTATCGATGATGCTGGTGCCGACCGCCGTCGGCGCCATGTTCACCGCCAGCATGCGGGACGCGTCTCGTCATGTTGAAATCGAAAAAGCACTGACTGAAGCTGCGGACGAAGCGGATGCAGCCAATGTCGCCAAGAGCCGTTTCCTCGGCACCATGAGCCACGAGCTGCGCACGCCGCTGAACGCGATTATCGGTTTTTCCGAGATGATCCAGCACGAAACGCTCGGCCCGCTGCCGCACGTGAAATACGCGGACTATGTCCAGACCATCGGCGTTTCTGCCCGTCTCCTGCTGGACCTGATCAATGAGCTGATTGATCTGTCGCTGATCGAGGACAACAGTCTCCGGCTCAAGCTCGAGCCCTCGAACATCAATGAAATACTGGACGAGTGCCGCTCTGTCATTGCGCAGAAAGCCCAGACACAGGGACTTAAACTGCGCCTTTTGCTGCCGAAAGGTCCCGTCGCGCATCCGGTCGACCCACAGCGGCTGCGGCAGGTGGTCCTCAACCTGCTGAGCAACGCCATCAAGTTCACGGACGCGGGCGGCACGATCACCCTCGCCCTGAGCGAGGATGCTGCTGGCATGAAAATCCAGGTTGCCGATACCGGCACCGGAATTGCGCCGTCGGTTCTGGAGAACATATTCGACCTTTATGTCCGGTCGGAGGCGGATCGCAACGTCACCGCCGGCGGGCTCGGCATCGGATTGCACGTGTCGAAGCGGCTCACGGAAGCGATGGGCGGCACCATAAACATTGCAAGCACCCTCGGAGAAGGCAGCACGATTACCCTCTCCTTCCCGCCGAATACTGCCATTCCGGCGAACGAGCGTTAACCTTGCCATGACAAGCGTCCGGATTCCGGCCTGTTTCATGCGCGGCGGCTCCAGCAAGGGCGTGTTTTTCTCTCTGGCAGACCTGCCGCCGGATCAATCTTACTGGGACCGCCTGTTCCTGTCCGTCATAGGCAGTCCCGATCCCTATGGCCGCCAGCTCAACGGCATGGGCGGCGGTGTGTCGTCTCTTTCCAAAGCCGCCGTGATCTCGGCGAGCCGCCGGGACGATGCCGATCTGGACTTCACTTTCGGGCAGGTTGCTGTCGGAGACGCCGTGGTGGATTACAGCTCGAATTGCGGCAACCTCTCGTCCGCCGTAGGGCCGTTCGCCCTTGAGCGCGGCCTGATCCGGCTGGCCGACGGCCAGCGCGCCGTCCGTATCTACAACACGAACACCGGCAAGATCCTGGTCGCCCATTTCACCGTCAAGGACGGGCTGGCAGCGGAAAGCGGCTCATTCGCCATCCCCGGTGTGGCCGGTACCGGCGCGGCGATCCGGCTCGAATTTCTCGACCCCGCCGGCGCCGGAACGGGTCATCTGCTTCCCACCGGAAACCTGACAGACCGGATTCAACTGGATGATGGCGGCAGCATTGATGCCACGCTGATGGATGTCGGAAATCCCTGCGTGTTCATCGATGCGGCGTCGGTTGGCCGGACCGCGAACGAGACCATCGCCGAGCTGGAAGCCGACACGGCCCTGATGGCTCTGCTCGATCAATTACGTCGCAAAGCGGCGGTCATGATGGGGCTGGCCGTGGACGAAGCCACTGCGCCGGCCGCCGTGCCGAAGATCGCCATCGTCGGTGCACCGGAACCGGCCAGCGACCTTGCCGGCAACATGATCGATCCGGAGATGGCGGACCTGTCCGTCCGCATGCTTTCGATGGAGAATGTGCACCGGGTCCTGCCCCTGACCGGGGCCATGTGCGCCGGTGTCGCCTGCAGGCTTTCCGGAACCATTCCGGCCGGGCTGACAAAGGCGCCGGACGGGGATGTGCGTCTTGCCAATCCGTCTGGCATCCTGCCCGTCGGGGCGGACGTGACAGCGAATGACGGACCGGCGGTTCGCTCCGTCACCGTGATCAGGACCGCCCGTCTGCTGATGAGCGGCGACGTGGCAGTCCCGGCCTAGCGATCAGCGGTTCAGCGCAATCAGGATCACCGAGCCACAGACCACCAGCACCGCGATGGCAATCCGCAGGGTCAGCACCTCGCGGCGGAAGACGACCAGGCTCAATATCATGCTGAAGATCGGTGACGCGGCGATGATCGGCACCACCGTCACGACCTTTCCCATCAACAGCGCCTGGTTGAGGCAGACGACCGCGCTGCCGAATGTCAGCCCCGCCGCCGCGAACCAGCGCGGCCCGGAGGCGTTCCAGGTGAAAGGCACATCGGCCTTCTTCACAAACCGGGCGCCGGTCGCGACCAGCGCCGAAACGGAAAATCCGACAACCGTCGCAAAGTAGGGATCGGGAATGTATTCCATCCCCATTTTGGAGAGGACATGGGCCGCCGACCGGATCGCCGCCGCCGCGACCGGGAAGAGCAATGCCCAGAGAGGCCAGGACACCTCCAAGGTATTGCCCCGGCGGGACAGCAGGATAACGGCCAGAACAATGCCGACAGTGCCGAGTGCGGTCTGCCAGGTCAGCACTTCGCCGAGCACGAGGATACCGAGAGCAAGACCGAACAGCGGTGAGGTCGAGGACAAGGTGGAGGACAGGGTCGGACCAAGATAGCGGATCCCGACGACCGAAAAATTCGCGGAAAGCGCCGGCCGGAAAATACCGACCGCCATGAATATCAGCACCGCCGGGTGCCACCAGGCGGACCAATCCATGAAAAACGGCGCCGCACACCAGCACATCAAAGCCGAGACGCTGATCGAAATCGCGGTCCCGGTTCGGGAGTCGACGGTTTTCACTCCGAGATTCTGCAGCTGTCCGCCGACGGCAAACAGGAACGCCGCAAACAATGCGAGGAGAAGAGGTGTGTATTCAGACATATGGAAAGCCCGCTGCGTGGGTTGGCAACGGGTCTTGCATTCCGCGCCTGAACACTGATTCTGCTAGAAATTCTCCGGCAGCAGTAGCGCTATTCCACGCACTGATCCTATGCCAGATCGCGGCGCCAGTGCTGCGCCGTCAGAGACTTGCCGTAGACATTCTCGGCTTCCTCGGCATACAGCGCGAACCCCGCCGCCTGATAGACCCGGCGGGCCGCCGACAGCACGCTGTAGGTCGAAAGCACCATCTCCCGATAGCCGCGGGCGCGGGCAAAATCGAGACAGGCGCCGACAAGCTTGTGCCCGAGCCCCAGGCCGCGTGCGTCCGGCTCGACATAGACGATCCTGAGGCGGGCCGTCTCCGGCCCGTCGCGCACCACGGCCGCCGATCCGGCCACGCGGCCATCGACCTCCGCGATCCAGAGACAATCGTCGTCCGGATTGTAGCGTTCAAGAAAGTCGCGGCCGATCTTCAGCAGGTTCAGCTCGAAACCGCCGTCCCAGCCATATTCCTGTTCATAGAGAATGGCTTGCCGGGCCAGCGCCCGGGAGAGTTCGCCAACCCGGTGCGGCCGGATTACCGGCACCGGTTTCATGATCCCGCTTTCGCCGCCAAGCAGATGTTCCGCCTTGCGCAGGGTGGAGACCAGATCGCGGCGTGCCTCCTGCCCCAGCGGGTCGAGCATGGCCGAAACCTGGGCACGCGATTTCGCCTGCAGGTCATCGAGTGCGCTGAGACCATTCTCTGTCAGTGCAAGCACATGACGCCGCCTGTCCGCCTCTGACACCGACCGGGTGACGATGCCGCGGCGCTTGAGGCCATTCAGGATGCGGCTGAGATAGCCCGGATCGAGCCCGAGCATGTCCGCCAGATCCCGGGCGCTCAGTCCGTCGCAATGGCCGAGCTCGAAAATCACCCGGGCCTCCGGCAGCGAGAATGCGCTCTCCAGGAGACGGTCCCCGAGAACATTGATCCTGCCGGTATAGAAACGGGTGAAGTGGCGGACAGCGTCCACCGGGTCATGTCTATCGGTCACCATGTTCCGTCCTTTTTTGGAACATGGTGACTCTATTTGTTGCTTTTAGCAACTAACTAAATGCTAAAAGCAATCATCTTGCCCTGGGTGCCCGTTGTGAGAAGCGTTTGCCGAACACGCCTTCGGCGATCCGGTTCTTCATCATCTCCAGGCTGCCACCGGCGATCTGCCAGCCGCGCGTCCGGCGCCAGCAATATTCAACCAGGCTCTCCTCCGTGTAGCCGAGAGCGCCGAGCACCTGCATGGCGTCGTTCGCGGCCCGGAACCCGGATTCATTACAGAGAAACTTGGCGATGGCTGTGTCATAGGCGGACGGCAAACGGTCGGTCGCCTCGGTCGCAACCTTGTAGAGCATGAGCTGGGCTGCTTCCATCTGGGCGGCGGCTTCCGCGAATTTCCACTGGATGCCCTGAAAATCCGCCAGTTCCCGGCCGAACTGCTTGCGTGTCAAAGCATGTTCACGGGCAATCTCGAAGGCGTAGCGGCCGAAGGCGAGCGCGCGCGCCGAGTTGCCGATCCGCTCGACATTGAAGGCCGAGATCTGCTTGCGGAATCCACCCTCGCCAAGCAGCACATTTTCCGCTGGAACATAGACATCCTCGAAATAGAGCTGACACCAGTGCTCACCGCCGACATAGCGCACCGGCTTGCCCATGGTGAAACCGTCCTGGCCGCGCTCGAGAATGACCGAGCCGATGCCGTCGATACCGGGGCCGAAACGCACATAGATCAGGAAGATTCCCGCTTCCGGACTATGGGTGGAAAACACTTTCGTCCCATTGACCCGAAAGCCGTCCCCGTCCGGCGTGGCCGTGGTGGCAAGGTCGGTCGCGGCGGAACCTGCTTCCGGCTCGCTCATGCCCAGAGAAATCGCCATCTCGCCGGCCAGAAGCTTGCCCAGCCACTTCTCCTTGTGCGCGGGGCTGGCATATTCGACGAAGGTGCGGATCGGGCCGAAATTTCCGGCCTGGATGGCATCGGCGCTGCGCGGACAGAACTCGGCGACGGCCTGAATGGCCAGCACCGCATCCATCACCGTGCCGCCCTGCCCGCCATCGGCCTCGGCGAAGGTGATGCCCATCAGCCCCTGCTCCGCCATCAGCTTCGCCACCTCGAACGGGAAGCTCTCCTCGTGGGCCCGCGCG
The DNA here is from genome assembly GCF_040217065.1 of Nisaea sp. GTDB lineage: Bacteria > Pseudomonadota > Alphaproteobacteria > Thalassobaculales > Thalassobaculaceae > Nisaea. The sequence goes on along the minus strand of NZ_JAVJNX010000008.1, from coordinate 520,502 downwards.
AGCGCACCGTCTTTCAGATGACGTTCGGCGAAACCGCGCACGGCATCCTGGAAGAGACGCTGCTCCTCACTCAAATTGAAATCCAAAACTTCCTCCTGTAAGGCGCGGCTATTCCGCCGCTGATTTTGTTGCCATGCCGCCAAACGGCAGGTCGGATAGAGTTCCCAGATCGTCGATCCGCCAGATCGCGTCCCGCAGCGGTCCGGCCGCACGGCCGAGCACATCTCCGGTCAGCTCGAAGAACTTCTCGTCCAGTTCCGCATCGCTCAGCGGCGCATCCGGGTCCCCCTTGCGGGTCCGCGCATAATGGCTGAACTGCCTGCCATCCTCTGTCTCGATCGTGACACGGGCGGAGCGGCGCCGCGGAAATCCTGCCTCGCACTCCGGATCGACCGTATGCTCGACCTTCGCCGCGAGCACACGGATCGCCGGATTCGCCAGCGCGTCCGGCGTGAAGGCCGCTATCCGGACAGCCCCGGTGGCGATAACGGCACCAAGGCAATAAGGCAGAGAGAATTTGGCTTCAAAAGCCGTCCTGGGATCGGCATTGCCGCAAATCTCCAAGGACTTCTTATAAGAGCCTGCCTCGATCCGGCGGATGGACTCGGCGGATAGATTATTGGCAATGACGATTTCCCTCGCGGCATCGACCGCCGCATGGACATGGCCGCACGCGGCGTGATTTTTCTGGGTCGTCCGCTCAATGGTCCAGTCGGACCCGAGCCCGGCAACGGCGCCCGACCAATCCACATCCCGGCTCATGGCAGCACCGAACCCTGCAGCGCCGTCAAGAATATCAAGCGCTCCCGTGATCCCGGCCTTTGCCATCCGCGCCGCCAGCACACCGCCCTCCGCCGCGCGCCCGGCATGCAACGGCTTGCTCATCGCCTCGGCCCGGAAGGCCTGCTGCAACCCGGCGGCCATGGTGCCGGCATTGGCCAGCGCGTGTGCCGCCTCCGATGCGGTCAGACGCAGCAGGACGGCGGATGCCGCCGTGCCGCCGAAAAACCCGATGGTCGCCGTGGTGTGCCAGTAGTCATAATGCGCCGGATTGACGGCTGCGGCGATCCTGTTGGAAACCTCGTAGCCGGCGATGACGGCGCGCAGAAAGAGATCACCGTCCGCGCCGGTATCTTCGGCGAGCGCCAGCGCTGCCGGGATCACCGCGACTCCGGGATGATAGAGGCCATCCCGGAAGATATCGTCAAACTCGACCGTGTGTGAGCCGGCACCGTTGATCAAAGCTGCCGCCCGGGCCGTGGCGAATCGGCCGGACGGAACCAGACGGGCACGCCCACGGTCCAGATCGTCGGACACGGCGGCCGGCAACAGGGTGGCAGGCGGCAGAACACCGCCCGGGACAGCCGCTGCGAACCAGTCCAGCATGCAGCGCCGGGCATGGTGCCGCGCACTATCGGGCACCGGTGCGCTATGCATCGCGGCAATGAAATCTCCGAATATCTCGGTCGGGCTCTTGTCGGCCATTCCGTTCCTCCCTGTTTCAGACTGTTCAGCAGCCCAGCTTGTCGGCAACGCCCTCCATCGACTCGGCGATGACGTCAAATTCATCCTCGGCCTTGAAGTCGACTGTCTGTTCCGGTCCGTATTCCGTCGGCCGCGCAATGAAGGCAGTCTTCAAGCCAAGAGCCCGGGCCGCCAGAAGATCACTGTTATGGGCCGCCACCATCATGCATTCCTCCGGCGCGAGACGGAGCATCCGGCATCCGGTGAGGTAGGTTTCCGGATCCGGCTTGTAACTGTGTGCGATCTCGGCGCCGAGAATCATGTCCCAGGGCAGCCCGCCATGCTTCGCCATGTCGACCATCAGCTTGACGTTGCCGTTCGACATGGTGGCCAGAATGAATTTTGTCTTCAATCTGGTCAGACCCGGCACGCTGTCGGGCCAGGGATTGAGACGATGCCAGACCATATTGAGATGGTCGATTTCAGCATCGGTCAGACTGGCGATTCCGAATTCCTCCAGGACCTCGATCAAATTCTCCCGATGCAGGGTATCCAGATCCGTGAAACCGCGTTCTCCGCTGCGGATCCGTGCCATGGCCGGCACATAGCGCCGGCGCCATGCGAGGGCGAAAGACTGACCGTCAAGCCCGAGACCTTTCCCATCGGAAAAACGGTCTATCTCTGCAGCAATACTGTTCCGCCAGTCGACGACGGTTCCAAAAACATCGAAAAAAAGCGCTTTAACCATCGTCATTTCACTTTCCATTTCTTGGGCCCGTTCCCGTACACCGGAAAAGCACCTCCCGTTTTGCACTGTTTCCTTGACCCCCAATCGAAAGCCGGGACAATGATATTCGGTTCGATCAGCTGGAAGACCGGAAAACAACGGTTAGCAGACTGACGAAAGGGTAGGCGAACGGAGGAACGTCAGACAACGGCCCAATCGGTAATGAGTCCGTTCTTCGCTTGGCGAGGAATTGAAATCTGTTTTGCCGTCCGTTCCTATCCAAAAAAAATAAAAGTCCGCTTAAAGGGAAGGAGTAACGTCTATGAAGAAACTTTGGCGCTCTGCAGCCACAACAGCGTTCGCGCTGGGAGTTGCAGCCATCTTCGGGCCCGCCCCCGCTAAGGCCGACACGCCGCAATACGGCGACGAATTGCGGCTGGTGGTCGGCTCGAACATTCCGTCGTTCGATGCTCATATCGAATCCACCTTCGGGATGATCCATCCGATCCGCCCGTTCTACAGCGTGCTGATCCGGGTCAATCCGGACAACCCCTCCTCGCCGACAGACTTTGTCTGCGATGTGTGCGAGGGCACCGTTCCGAAAGCCACGGACGGCGGCACCAAGTTCACGTTCAAGATCCGCAAGGACATCAAGTTCCATGACGGCACGCCGCTGACCGCGCATGACGTCAAGGCGACCTTCGACAAGATCGTGTTCCCCCCGGAAGGCATCGCCTCGAACCGTGTTGCTTATTTCCGGGCCGTGGAATCCATCACCACGCCGGACGATTACACGGTGGTTTTCAAGCTGAAGACCCCGACAGGCACTTTCCTGCCGTCAGTCGCCATGCCGTTCAACTTCATCTATGCGAAGAAGGACCTGGATACGCACGGCTACACATGGCACCAGAAAAATGTGAACGGCACCGGCGCCTTCAAATTCGCCGAGTATGTTCCCGGCAGCCATGTGCGCGGCGAAAAATACGAAGGCTTCCATCACAAGGGCATGCCCTATCTTGACGGCTTCACCGCCATCGCGGCTCCGAAGATGTCGGTTCGCCTGCAGGCCATCCGTGGCGGCCAGGCCGATATCGAGTTCCGCGGTTTCCCGCCGAAAGCCCGTGACGACCTTGTCAAAGCCCTTGGCAATGACATCACCGTGCAGGAAAGCGACTGGAACTGTGTCCTCATCGTGACACCGAACCACGAAGTGAAGCCGATGGACGATCCTCGCGTCCGCCGGGCCCTGTCTCTCGCCATTGATCGGAAGGGCGGCTCCCAGTACCTGTCCAAGATCGCCATCGTGAAGACGGTTGGCGGCATCGTCTTCCCGGGTCATCCGCTCGCGGCGACCGAGGCAGAACTTTCGCAGCTCGCAGGCTACGGCAATGACATCGAGGCCAACCGGGCGGAAGCGAAGCGTCTGCTGAAGGAAGCCGGTCACGAGAACCTGAAGGTCACCCTGCATAACCGCGGCGTCGACCAGCCCTACAAGGTTGTCGGCACCTGGCTGATCGACCAGTGGAAGAAGATCGGCGTGCAGGCGGATCAGTGGGTGCAGCCGTCCACGCCTTTCTACGCGACGCTGCGCTCCAAGAAGGACTTCACCATCTCGCTCGACTTCAACTGCCAGTCGATCATCAACCCGATCGCTGACATTTCGAAGTACCTGCCGGGTGCAGGCGCCAACTACGCCTATTTCCAGGACGAGCAGCTGGTGAAATGGTACGACGAGTTGCTGGCCGAAGGTGACGAAGGCAAGCAGCGCGAGATCATCCGCAAGTACGAAAAGCGGGTTCTTGACGATCTGGCTTCCCAGTTCATCACGCTCTGGTGGTACAAAATCAATCCGTACCGTTCCTACGTGAAGGGCTGGAAAATCGCTCCGAGCCACTATCTGAACCAGGCTCTGGACAATATCTGGATCGACCAGACCGAGAAGAAGCGCCAGCTCGGCGGCTGATCCTCGATCACGGACCCGGCCGTCCCGCCTCGCGCGGGGCGGCCGTCCTTTCCACTTAGAGGCAAATACGGCAAGGCATGTACGGATACATCGTCAAACGCTTGCTCATGCTGCTCCCGACCCTGCTCGGCGCAGCTATTCTCGTATTCCTTCTCCTCAGGCTTGTTCCGGGCGATATCTGCCTGATCAAGTTCGGCGGTGAAGGAGCCTACGCGGACCCGGAGCAGATCAAACAGTGCCAGGAACGGCTCGGACTGACTCAGCCCATTTATATCCAGTTTGTGGAATATATCGGCGGGTACCTGACGTTCGATCTCGGCACATCCATGTGGACGGGGCGCGCCGTTGGACACGAGATCGCCATCCGTTTCGAGCTTTCGCTGCAAATCGCGATCATGGCGACCCTGACATCGATCATCATCGCCATACCACTCGGCGTGATCTCGGCAGCAAAGCAGAACACGGCTGTGGATTATTTCGTTCGCGGGTTCAGCATCGCCGGTATTGCCATGCCGTCGTTCTGGCTCGGCATTCTGATCATTCTCGGACTGCTGATCGGAACACAGGAGTTTCTGGGCCGACCATGGATGCCACCGATCCACTACAAACCGATCTGGGAAGACCCAATCCACAATATTTCCCAGTTGATCTGGCCGGCGCTCGCGACAGGCTACCGCTACTCGGCCGTCGCCACCCGTATGACGCGGTCAGCCATGCTTGAAGTTCTGGGCGAGGACTATGTTCGCACCGCCCGGGCCAAGGGACTGGTGGAAAGCGTGATCATCAACAAGCATGCGCTGAAGAACGCCATGCTGCCCGTGGTCACGATCATCGGCATGGAGTTCGCCTTTCTGATGGGCGGCCTGGTGGTGACCGAACAGGTCTTCAACCTGAACGGCATCGGCAAGCTTTTCGTCGAATCCGTGACCCAGTCCGATTTCACCCTGACCCAGGCTCTGGTGATGCTGGTCGTCACGATCTTCATCGTGATGAATTTCATCGTCGACGTGCTCTATGCGTGGCTCGATCCACGTATCCGGTATAGCTGAGGGAGATGCGGAACATGTCATCCATTGACGCAACACCCGAAACCAATACCGGGTTCAGACGCACCACGGTTTGGGACCATATCAGCCGCCTGATCCGTCGGCAGCCTCTCGGCACCGGCGGCGCAATCGTGATCATCATGATGCTGTTCATGGCCCTGTTCGCGGATGTCATCGCGCCCTTCGATCCGGAGGCCAACAGCTTCGAGTACATGCTGGTCCCGCCGAGCTGGGAGTTCCTGATGGGCACGGACCAGTTCGGACGTGATCTGTTCTCGCGCATTATCTATGGCGCGCGGACAGCGCTCTTCGTCGGATTTGCCTGTGCCATCGTCGGTGCATTCGGCGGGCTGGTGCTCGGCGTCGCGAGCGCTTATTTCGGTGGCTGGTTCGACCTCATCATGCAGCGCATCATCGATGTGTTCATGGCCTTCCCGCTGATCATCATGGCGCTGGCAATCGTCTCGATCTTCGGCACCGGAACGGACAAGGTGATCATCGCCATCACCATTCCCTTCGTGCCGCGCTGTGCCCGTGTTGTCCGGTCCAGTGCACTGGCAGTTCGGGAAATGCCCTATGTCGATGCGGCCCGGTCCATCGGATACGGGCATATGCGCATCATCATGAAGCATATCGCACCGAACGTGCTGGCTCCCTTCCTGATCATGCTGACGGCCTTCCTCGGCGAGGCCATCCTGCTTGAAGCGTCCCTGTCCTATCTCGGACTGGGCGTGCAGGAGCCGACACCGGCCTGGGGCCTGATGCTGCAGGGCGGGGCGGAGGAATATGCCGAAAGTGCCCCCTGGGTGCCGATCTGGCCGGGCCTTGCCATCACCATCGCGGTGTTCGGCTTCAACCTGTTCGGGGACGCGGTCCGGGACATCCTGGATCCGAAGCTCCGGACCCGGTAGACCTCCCGATCCATATCACACCAGAAAGCCCCGCCCTTCCCGGCGGGGCTTTTTCTTGCCTGCCCCGGATCTGATTCCCAATCGAGATTGTCACACCGTCCAGTTTCCGAACCCGCCAAGGTTGGGACAAGGCCGACCAGCAAAAGGGTTATAATTTAAACTTCGAAATCCCAATGACGCTTTGACACAATAGAGAATCCGACGGAAAATCGGCACTGATTGCAAAAGGTTTTATGGAATTGCCAGTCAGTTTTATTCAGAATGCCGATCTCGAAAGCTTAGATCCGAATACTGAGTTGCGCTTCGTGCATATACTCGGTGACAGTCAAGCGTTGATCTATGATGGGCTTCTCGGCAAATATTACGATAACGATGACAAGATCATCATCTTCAAGTTCGTGACGATGCATTGTCCACGAACCCGCGAACCACTCGTGGACTCACACTACCAAAAGCTGGTCAGAGATGACATCTTGAATGCGGTGGCCCGGATCGGGACGCTTCGCCAACAAGGCTTAACGGGTGATGTGCTGGTCTTCTCGGACGGCAGCTTTCAAATGCATGATTTCCTTTATGCGCGGGGAATTGTGAACGATATCGATTTCGAGGAACCGGGAAGGGTCGTGCCACGCGATACAAGCAGACCCATCGTTCCTTATGCATTGATTCGACAGGAAGTGAAACAACAGCTCGCAAAGCTGGAGTTGGGATCGTTCCTCAAAGTCATGGTGAATTCGGGTTTTCCGATCGGATTCATGGTGCCTCCGCCCCCACCTCACAAATCAGACACCGTTATTAACGAGCCGCATGAGAGTTTCCGGCCAGAAGGACGGAACATGCCCATCATCCCACTGCTGACGCGCACGAAGGTGCACCGACTTTTCATCAATGAGATCGAGGCGATCTGTTCCGGAGAAGGCGTGGAGCCAGTAAATCTATGGGACGAAACGACGGAAGGCCACGCACTGAAGCCTCAATTTGAGCTAGATGGCGCTCATCCCAATCGTGATTTCGCTATGTGTGTAGGCGCTCGCATAATCGAAAGAACGGTCGCGATCGAGCGAGGGGAAAAAGATGTCGGCTAAAAACAGACCCTACGATTCCGTGCCTCCGCATGGCTGGTGGCGTCGTGCGATAGCTGATATTTCCGCAAGCGACATAAACCCCGCACTCAGGGGTGATTTCAAGATCACCCCTGAAGCACGTATTGCAACAGCGGGCAGTTGCTTTGCCCAAGAACTCAGCAAGGCAGCTGCGGAGCGCGGGTATGAGAGCTATGTTGTCGAAAAAGGCCCCCTTGGGCTCAGCGAAGAGAATCGTCTGAATTTCGGGTACGGCCTATTTTCGGCCCGCTACGGGAACATTTACACAACACGTCAATTGGTACAGCTATTAGACCGTGCTTATGGTCGGTTCGGTTCGGCCGACAGGGCATGGCGCGGAAAGACCGGGTATGTTGATCCCTTCCGGCCATTCATTCAGCCAGAAGACTTCATCTCTGAGAGCGAACTTCTCGCGGATTGCGAACAGCACCTCGGGTATGTCCGAGAGATGTTCGAGAACATGGATGTATTCGTCTTCACGCTCGGACTGACAGAAGGCTGGCGAGCGCGTTCAGATGGCGCGACCTACCCCCTCTGCCCTGGCTACGGAGCAGGTACGTTCAATCCAGAGAAGCATGAATTCTTCAATATGCGAGTCAGCGACGTTGTGGCTGATCTCGAATATGTCCGCGAACGTCTGTCCGAGCTCAATCGAGACGCAAAAATCCTGCTGACCGTATCACCGGTTCCATTGGTCGCCACCGCAACAGGAAAACATGTCCTGGAAGCCACTGCATACTCGAAGGCGGTGCTGAGAGTCGCAGCGGCAGAGGTCACAGCCGCTCACCCTTCTGTCAGCTATTTCCCATCATACGAGATCATCACGGGGACTTTCTCGACCGATAGATACTATTCCCAAGACAGGCGCTCCGTAACCCAGGAGGGAATCGACCACGTCATGCGCTGTTTCTTTGCCTCTTATTCGGATACGTCCGAACCTCTCCAAGAAAGACAAGGCGCAGCGGTCGAGAACGACTCCAGAAAAGAGCAGCGCGAAATCATTAAAAAAGACCTTTCCTCGATCTGCGACGAGGAGCGCCTCCTTGAGATCCTGGCAAGCGCCGATTCCGCCAAGACCTGAGGAAGAGCTGCACAGAGATCGTAATAAAAACGGCGCCCGAAAGCGCCGTTTCCATTTTCAGGTCCGGTGAAACCCAAATCAGCTCTCCAGCACGAAATGCCCTTCGCCAACCTGCCGGTATTCCCGCTTCGGCGGCTCGTAGCCCATCGGCTTCAGCGGGCTCGGGATCTCGTCCGTCATCAGGTTGAGTTCCCGCTTGCGGCGCGACGGATCGGCCACCGGGACCGCCGACATCAGCTTCTTGGTGTAGGAATGCTGGGCATTCTCGAACACCGCCGCGCGCGGGCCGATCTCGACGATCTCGCCGAGATACATCACCGCGACCCGGTGGCTGACCCGCTCGACCACGGCCATGTCGTGGCTGATGAAGAGATAGGCCAGACCGAACTCCTCCTGCAGGTCCATCATCAGGTTCACCACCTGCGCCTGGATCGACACATCCAGCGCCGACACCGCCTCATCCGCGATGATCAGCTTCGGCCCAAGGCCGAGCGCCCGTGCAATACACAGACGCTGACGCTGACCACCGGAGAATTCGTGCGGATAGCGTTCCGCATGCTCCGCATCAAGGCCGACGCGGCGCAACAGCGTGACCACCTGTTCGTCCGCATCCTTGCCCGAGGCCAAGCCGTGCACGATCATCGGCTCCGCGATGGCCGAACCTGCCGTCATGCGCGGGTTCAGGGACGCAAACGGATCCTGGAAGATCATCTGCATGTTGCGGCGCAGCGGCCGCATCTCTTTCGAGTCCAGGCCCATCAACTCGGCGCCCTCGAACTTGATGCTGCCGCTGTTCGGCTGCACCAGCTTGATGATGCTGCGGCCCGTCGTCGACTTGCCGCAGCCGGACTCACCAACCAGGGCCAGGGTCTCGCCCGGCTGCAAGGCAAAGGAGACGCCCTCGACCGCATGAACCCGGGCTGAAGCAGACCCGAACATACCCTTGCGGATATCAAACCGGGTGGTCAGGCCCTCGACCGTCAGCAGCGGGCTCGCTTCCCGACGGACAGTGTCCTTCATTTCCTGAAGTTCGTGCTTGGAAGAGGCGTCCCTGACAGCGTCACCTTCAGACCGGTTCACATCGACATTCGCGAACTTGGCCGGGAAGGTCATACCCTTCATCGAGCCGAGCTTCGGCACGGCGGCAAGCAGAGCCTTTGTATAGGGATGCTGCGGCGCATGGAAAATCTGCTCCGCCGGTCCTTCCTCGACCTTCTTGCCTTTCAGCATCACGACGACACGATCGGCAACCTCGGCCACCACCCCCATATCGTGGGTGATGAACATGACCGACATGCCGATTTCCTGCTGCAGCATCTTGATCAGATCGAGGATCTGCGCCTGGATCGTCACGTCGAGCGCGGTGGTCGGCTCGTCCGCGATCAGCAGGCTCGGACGGCAGCTCAGGGCCATGGCGATCATCACCCGCTGCCGCATACCGCCGGACAGCTGGTGCGGATACTGGGACAACTGCTTTTCCGGCTCCGGAATACGAACCAGCTTCAGCATTTCCAGCGCCATATCGAGCGCTTCCTGCTCGCTCTTGCCCTGGTGCAGCATGATGGTCTCGGCGATCTGGAAGCCGATGGTGAAGACCGGGTTGAGCGAGGTCATCGGCTCCTGGAAGATCATCGAGATATCGTTGCCGCGAATATCGCGCATCGTTCCCTGATCCGCGCCGGCGATATCGATCACCTCACCGTTCTTGCGCCTGAAATCGACCTTGCCCGACGCGATATGCCCACCGGCATAATCAGTCAGCCGCATCAGCGACATCGCCGTCACTGACTTGCCGGACCCGGACTCACCGACCACTGCGAGTGTTTCGCCCCGGTCGATATGCCAGGAGACTCCATCCACCGCCTTGACAGTCTGGTCATCCAGCGGAAAGTGTACCCGAAGATCGTCAACTTCGATCAGTCGGTCTTTATGCATTTACACGGCCTCCCATGGCTCGCTCGGATCTGGATGGTGCTTTGATTTTTTTCTCTTTTCGCACCATTTTCAGCGGGGCAGTCTGTCTGCTTTTGATAGCCAAATCCAGACGCAATCTGTCAAATTTCGCACCCCGGAAGAGTTAATACGTATGAGGCGGCGGTGAGCGAACCAAAATCAGGGACCGAGCACAGCCCCAACCGACGAAATGCGTTTCGACAAGGAGTGCGGCACGGCCTCGCCGTTCCGTCCATCGTCGTCTTCGCAACCATGCTCGGTTATGGCTCCCTGGCCCAGGCCAACGGCTTCTCCGCCTTCGAGGCCCTGCTCTCCACCGCACTGGTCTGGGCCATGCCGGGTCAGGTTGCGATGGCCGACCTGAGGGCATCGGGCGCCGACCTGTTCGTCACCCTGCTGGCGGTTTCCATGGCCAGCGTCCGCTTCTTCCCTATGGCGACCATCATGATCGGTACCTTCCGCGATGTGGCGAAACATCCACTGAAGCGGATCTTGCTGGTACATCTGATGTCGGCCTCGACTTGGCCGATGGCAATGGCGGCGGCGCAACGGATGAGCAAGGCCTCCGCGCTGGCGTATTATTGGCCTGTCGGGGGGCTCTGCATCACCATGGGATGTATCGGCACGCTGGCCGGATACTGGTTGTCGGCGGACATGCCCCCCTTCGTCCGGCTGACGCTGGTCTTCCTGAATGTCGTTTTTCTGTCCCTGCTGTTCGCACTGAACCGGGACCGGCTGGTCATCCTGGCGGTTTGCGCCGGCTCCGTGCTCGGTCCGCCCCTGCAAAGCATCGAGCCGAATTACGGCGTCATCCTCACCGGCCTGATCGGCGGGACACTTGCCTATGCAATCCTGGGGAAACGCCGATGAGCGCCGCCGCGATCCCGCCGCTGATGCTGGTCCTGCTGGCCGCTGCCGTGACCTTCATATGGCGCGGACTCGGCGCCCTTCTGGCCTCGAAGATCGATACTGACGGCGCCCTTTTCCGCTGGATCGGCTGCGTTTCCTACGCCACCGTGGCCGGCCTGATCTCCCGCATGGCTGTGCTGCCGACCGGTGACCTCGCCGACACGCCGCTGTGGCTCCGGCTCGGCGCGGTAGCGGTCGGGTTCGCCGTGTTCTTCCTGGCAAAGCGAAACCTGCTCCTCGGCGCGGCGGCCGGCGCGGGAAGCTTCGCGGCGGGGCTGTTCTTTTTAGGTTCCTGACCGACAGGTCTCACTTCAGGGCCTTTGCCGGTGGTTTTATAGCGCTGGCCCGACACACCCGGGCTCGTTCAGGTTTCGGAAAGACTTGGCTGTGTAGAATATGCTCACCGTGCTCGCCCTGAACCGCAATCCGTGTGGCAAGAGACAGTGCGGCTGCGAAAACTGGACGGAAAGGGCCTCAAGATGCCCAAGCCCCGCGATCCGGCAAACACAGACGATGAACGCGCGGACCCGCTCAATCCGGCAGAGGACACGCCAAGCGAGCTTGAAGACACCACCCATGCCGAGTTTCTGGCGATCTATGCCGATGCCTCGGAAAACCTCCGCTTTGCCAAAAACCAGCAATGGCGCGCCGTGCTCTATTTCTCCGCCGGCGCCGCGATCGCGACCGCCTATGGGGAATGGACCCATTGGAAGGATCCGACCCTGGCGCAGTTGCTCCTGGTCATGGTCTGGATCTTCAGCCTGGCAAGCGCCGGCATAATCCTCAGCCTGCAATGGTGGCAATCTGCGGAAGCCCGCAAGATCGACTATGTCACCTCTAAATGGAGCAGCTTCAGTTTCGCCGCCCGCAAGCGGAAGTCCAAACTCGTCAGCGACCTGCAGCGCTACGGCATGATGATCGCAATGGTGCTTTTTCTCGAGCTGGCGACCATCGCGGTCACGCGGATATTCCTGCTGAATATCTAGTGGAGAAAAACTGGCCGGGCGCCGGCCGTTTCGAAAACCGCAACCATCTCGACGCTATGCACGGTGATCATGGCTGCCCTCTATTTCGTCGGTTGGCATTGCAGGGCCTCGGATCTTCTCATTGAATATCCCGGACAGATTGCGCGGCCCGCTCCTGGCATGACAAATGCCGGCAGCTTGTGACATCACGCGTTTGAATTTTCGGGAGGAAGCATCGGATGACCGACGAGACCTGCGGCGGAGAGGATCCCTGCTTCGAGCATCTGCTGACAGGCGGTCACCCCGTCGACCCGGACACCCTGCGCGACGTGAACCGGTTCCGGCGTGCGGAACGGAAGCGGCTCTACGAGGTCCGCAAATCCTTCTCTCCGGACCAGCGCAGCGCGGCCACACAGGCGATCATCAGGGATCTGAAACAGGTCACGGGACCGCTCACGGGGCGGCGCATCGCCGTCTACTGGCCGATGCTGGGCGAGCCGGACCTGCGCCCCTGGATGAAGGAGGCGCACAGCCAGGGGGCGCAAATCCTGCTGCCGGAAGTGGTTGTGAAGAAACAGCCCCTGCAGTTCAGGGAATGGCAGCCGGGCGCCCGCATGGCCCGTGGCATCTGGAACATCCCGGTGCCTGCAGACGGGGCCATCGGCACGCCGGACCTCGTCATCTCCCCGCTTGTCGGCATCGACGATGAATGCTTCAGGCTGGGCAATGGCGGCGGCTATTACGACATGACCCTGGCCGGGTTCTCCCAACGCCCAATTATCATCGGGATCGGCCTTCCCGGATGCACAATTCCGACGATCTTCCCGATGCCGTGGGATATCCCCATGGATGTCGTCGTGCTCGGTGACGGCGCGCCGCGCGAACGCGTGGCCACCTGACAACAAAGCTCCTGCCGCTACTGCTGCAGAACGTATGTCTCCGGGAAATTTTGGGGACACGGAATTTTGGGAAATTTGGGGACATGGCCGTAATCGCGGGGAGATAAGTCGCGTGTCCCCATAACTCCTCGTGAATTTTGGGGACACACACCTTATTTCCGGGAATTTTGGGGACACACACCTTATTTCCGGCCCCGCCCCTCCCATGACACCGGCATGGCACGTTTGGCGCGCGTGGTCGTGCCCGGTCTCGCCCATCATGTGACGCAGAGGGGCAACCGGAGACAGACCACCTTCTTTTCAGATGCGGACTACGCGGCTTATCTGCAAATCCTGGCCGAGGCGCTGCCCCGCGCCCGCGTTGCGCTCCAGGCCTATTGCCTGATGCCAAACCACGTCCATCTCATCCTTGCGCCGGAGAAGGCCGACGGTCTGGCAAAAGCTCTGGGCGAGACACACCAGCGCTACACACAGAGGGTCAATTTGCGGGAAGGCTGGCGTGGTTACCTCTGGCAGGGCCGGTTCGCCTCCTTCCCGCTCGACGCCGCGCATCTGATCGCGGCGGCGCGCTATGTGGAGCTGAATCCGGTGCGCGCCCGGCTCGCGGCCCGGCCGGAAGACTGGGTCTGGTCGAGCGCCCGCGCCCATCTCGGCCTCGATGCAGCGGAGCAAAGAGGTGCCGCCGACCGCATCCTGACGTCAGACCTGCCGGACATGATCGGGGACTGGCGGCGCTTCCTCGATGGCGGCATCGCGCCGGAACTGACGGACCTGATCAGGCGCCACGAGCGGACGGGGCGACCGCTCGGGAGCGACGGGTTTCTGAAGGATCTGGAACAGCGGCTCGGCAGGAGACTCAGAAAGCGGAAACCGGGCCCGAAGACGGACGCGACAAAGCTGTCATGACACGAATAATTAAGGTGTGTGTCCCCATAACTCCGTGTCCCCATAACTCCCGCCATAACTCACCCGCTCAAGTTCACGGACACTTTAAACTCCTATGCAAGACCCCAATCACTCACACGCTCGAGTCCGGAAACACAGTTCAAACCATTCTCGCGTTTCGGAAATAACATCGCGCAATAACTTATCTATATCCGAAAAATTCATCCCATTTTCTATTGTTTTATTATACAACATTCGCAATATAAAAATATCCACACCATGATAATACACCACATTTTCATTTGACGATAAGATGCTGTCTTTTATTAAATTCGAATCGTTTGAAATTCCATATATCTGAATAATTTCTTCAAAAGAGCATGACATATAATGATTACTGTTATTTTTGTCCAAAATTGAAACAATCGAATTTTTGATAAGTCCTAATTTTTCATCTAACCAAACTAATGCAAAGCAATATTTTCCCGAGAACAAAGATTGATTGTATATATTATTTTCTCTTTTCATTTTATTCACCAAATTTAGAAACTCTTTCTCTCTTAGTGATTCTATTTGAACATTAACTTGATTGAAAAGCCTTATATTTCTATTTCTTATTTTTAATTCGACAGGCATTACTTCTGTAATTTCGCGAAGAGACATAAGAATTTCTCTAATGAAATTGACCTTACTTTCACCGATGTTTTTTTTGTTTAAAATATAGAATGTAAATGAATTTTTGAATTTGTTTAGTCCTGTTTTTTTGTAACCAGGAAGAGAGTACTCCACCTTGTAAACAGTCTGACGGAAAAACTCTTCAATATCGCGATCTTCGAGCGCTTCGATTTCTTCCAAATACGCTGCTCGCGGTTTTCCCAGGAATAGAGTTTCATCCGTCCGGTAGCCGATCGGATCAAACCCCTCTTCCGCAGATGCAGGGCTCTGCTGCTCAAGCGAATAAAACGCTACCGTTAACAGCAAGCAACCAGCCAAAAGGAATACAGTGAGTGCCCGCATGAGCTTTCCGCGGCTATGAAAAAGCATAGGCAAATTGTTCCATTTCTCTCCGGATATCCGACGATTCCACATACCGAACAGACCACTTCTGAATACGATTGAACCCTACCCATATACGACACCCACGCCAACAAACTTCGCCGCGCATTTGATCCAATTTTCCCGCCTTGCGTGCGCCATTCTCAACGCTCCCTCAGGCTTTCCCGCTGGTACCGCAGCACCGGAGCAAGTAAGTACTCAATCAACCGCCGCTCGCCGGTAATGATGTCCACCGTCACAGCCATGCCCGGCGCCAGCGTCCGGCGCCCCCGCGCCTGGAATGCCGCGACCGCGTCCGGGTCCAGATCAATCCGCGCCTCGTAGGGCTGCGGGCCCTGTCCGGCACCCACCTGGCCGGCGGAGCTTGCCGCCGAGGACGTGCCTTCGCTGCAGCCTTTCTCCGCCTCGGCGGAAAGCGCCGTGACGGTGCCGCTGAGTGTGCCGTGGCTGACAAAGGGGTAGCCTTCGACCTTCACCTCGACACGCTGGCCCCGACGAACCCAGCCGACATCCTTGCAGCGGAGCAAAGAGGCGCCGCCGACCGCATCCTGACGTCAGATCTGCCGGACATGATCGGAGACTGGCGGCGCTTCCTCGATGGCGGCATCGCGCCGGAACTGACGGACCTGATCAGGCGCCACGAGTGGACGGGGCGGCCGCTCGGGAGCTACAGATTTCTGAAGGATCTGGAACAGCGGCTCGGCAGGAGACTCAGAAAGCGGAAACCGGGCCCGAAGACGGACGCGACAAAGCTATCATGACACGATTAATTAAGGTCTGTGTCTCCATAACCAATAAGGTCTGTGTCCCCATAACCAATGACACGATTAATTAAAGTGTGTCCCCATAACTCCCAACTTTACCCATTTGAAACGCCTTAAAATCTGCAGACTTGCACTATTAGAAAAACTTGAAGGGGTCCGACACGTACCTATACCGCCGCGGAGTCCAGACACCATCAATCTTGCTAAATGCCCATTTGAAGTACAGCTCAAGAGGCTTATCTAAATATATAACCCAGTACACCACAACAAACTCATCATGAATACGTTCAATTTTAAGTACTTTTTTATCTATTATCTTACCTCCTTTTGATGCTTTCAACATCTCGGAAAAATCTGATTTTATATTATTTTTTTCGAGAATACGCCCCATCCAAACAACGTACTCCTCTAAACCAAATTCACCGGTAGCACGAAGCGCTTGGACCATCCATTCTTCTGGATTTGATATATCACTATCAGGATAGAATTCCGCCGCCCCGCCTTCAAAACTCGAAAAAATCATTGAAATAGCGAGCAAAGCCACAATAAAACATGATCGCAAAGTTTCACAAACACTACACGTCGCATAATTTTTATTATCTATTTTCACAAGCATTTCTACCTCCAGATCATTTATTACTGATGAAAGAGAATAGTATTTCCGGTCGATTCACTCAAGAAGCGCACCTCCATCGCTTGGCCGGCTTTCTCATCGCCCTCATACCTTTATCGCTCCCGCAGGCTTTCTTTGCGATAGCGCAGCACCGGAGCAAGTAAGTACTCGATCAACCGCCGCTCGCCGGTAATGATGTCCACCGTCACAGCCATTCCGGGTGACAGCGTCCGACGTCCCCGCGCCTCGAAAGCCGCGACCGCGTCCTGGTCCAGATCAATCCGCGCCTCGTAGGGCTGCGGGCCCTGTCCGGCGTCAGCCTGGCCGGCGGAGCTCGCCGCCGAGGACGTGCCTTCGCTGCAGCCTTTCTCCGCCTCGGCGGAAAGCGCCGTGACGGTACCGCTCAGCGTGCCGTGGCTGACAAAGGAGTAGCCTTCGACCTTCACTTCGACCCGCTGGCCCCGGCGAACCCAGCCGACACCCTTGCAGCGGAGCAAAGAGGCGCCGCCGACCGCATCCTGACGTCAGACCTGCCGGACATGATCGGAGACTGGCGGCGCTTCCTCGATGGCGGCATCGCGCCGGAACTGACGGACCTGATCAGGCGCCACGAGCGGACGGGGCGGCCGCTCGGGAGCGACGGGTTTCTGAAGAATCTGGAACAGCGGCTCGGCAGGAGATTCAGAAAGCGGAAACCGGGCCCGAAGACGGACGCGACAAAGCTTTCATGACACGATTAATTAAGGTGTGTGTCCCCTTAATTCCTCGATTTGACGTGGTGTGTAGTTTTCTTCAATAGCTTGTTTCACTGCATCAAAATCGACATTTACCTCCTCCAGGAAACCATCACTATAGAGCCCCTCAATGTGAGGCTTTAAATATGCATTGTACCCTGCCGCCCCCGCAAACGAGCCAGCGGCAATAAACCCGAATTTTGCAACTGCATAGGCTGGCGTACCCTTTGGAATAGGCAAAAATTCTGCGGCATAATTTCCCGCTTCAGCTCCAATAGCAGCAGCTGTGCCTCCTAAAGATAAATGGGCAAACTCGGTCTCTAGTACTTGAGCACGACTTTCCGGACTAGCCAACGCTGCCTTAAACACAACCGCAGTAATATCTATAGACATACCCGCAGCACCGGAAATCAGCTTGACTCCCTTACCGGCCTCAAAACCCAGAATGTCCGAGCTAATCCCCGCATCGACAAATGCACCCTGAAGTGCAGCCACCACATCAATGATGGCGTCAGCCGTAGGTGTTATTCTTTCGGTTCCATAAACTGGAACCTCCAACCCCTCGAACGTAGAGTCTGACACAACTCACCTCAACGCCGTGAAAACCATAAAAAAGCCGACAGCATTACATGCGAAACAACAAGAAACGAAAAATAGGATAAAAAGTATACAATCAGAACGCACCATATTAATCGGAAATCAACTAAACCAACATCACCATATTGCAAAAATTTTTTACTTTTAAGATTCGACATAGAGACATTTAGAGCAATAAATATAACAATAAGGAACACCGACAACACAGCTGAATGTCTAATATTATTCCAAAATTCTAATTTAAAATGTCGGTTATAAATCTTAAAATGAAATATAGAATACTTTATAACAAATGCTAAGCCGACAAAAACAATCGATAAGAAGAAAAAAATAAATACAATAATCACATCGTTATAATCTATAATTAAATTACTATTCAAATCTAAAAAACCTAAGTACGGAAAATTAACATTAACGCCCGTTAATTTAAATTTTAACGACAATAGTAATTCCAATAAAACAAAAAACAAAACGAAAACAGAAGGAGCATAGAAATAATAAACTATACCAGACTTCAAAATTCTCCTTGATGAAATAGAATTGTGAAAAACAGCACCCTCTACATCAAAGTAATTTCCAGATTCTTCTTTTTCTTTTGAATTTGCTAAACTAATAAAAATCAACAATACTATACTCGCTATTGAAAAAATCTTAATCGCACCTGAAAAATTTACAAGAAAATAGACAGAAACCATAAAAGCTAAAACATAATAAATGTAAAATTTTATACTTAAATTAATTTCAGGAAAAGATAAACAACCAAAATCTTTCTCTTCAGAATTTCCACTGCCACCATTCATAAAAACATCACAATCCAATAAAATTTGTTAACCTGCATTTAGCAGTTACAGAAAGGCGCCGACATTGAGCGCATCGAACATCCCGCTCATCATGCATCTTGGTGCCTTGTATAAACCGCTGGTCAGAGCTTAGCCAAACAGGCACACATAACAACAAACATTGCTTCGCATTTGATCCAATTTCCCGTCTTACGTGCGTCGCGCTCACCGCTCCCTCAGGCTTTCTTTGCGATAGCGCAGAACAGGAGCAAGCAGATACTCGATCAACCGTCGCTCGCCAGTAATGATGTCCACCGTCACAGCCATTCCGGGTGACAGCGTCCGACGTCCCCGCGCCTCGAAAGCCGCGACCGCGTCCGGGTCCAGATCAATCCGCGCCTCGTAGGGCTGCGGGCCCTGTCCGGCCCCCGCCTGGCCTGCAGTGCCAGCCGCCGAGGATGTACCTTCGCTGTACCCTTTCTCCGCCTCGGCCGAGAGAGCCGTCACGGTCCCTCTCAGCGTGCCATGGCTGACGAAAGGATAGCCTTCGACTTTCACCTCAACCCGCTGCCCCCGGCGAACCCAGCCGACATCCTTGTTCAGCACCCGGGCCTCAACCCGTAGCGCCGCATCCGTCGGCACGATTTTCAGCAGCGGATCGCCCTCGCGCACCACCGCGCCGATACTGTGCACCGTCAGTTCCTGAATGGTGCCGGAGGCCGGCGCGTGCAGGGTTTTGCGCGATTGCCGCTGCCGCGCCTTGGCCAGATCGAGCGCGCCGCGCGCCGCCTCCCGCTCGGCCGCCTGCAACTCAGCAAGCCGGGCGGTCAGGAAGTCGGTCCGGACTTTCGCCAGGGTTTCGCGGGCCACCGCGATCGGCTAACGGACTACTCCGCCGCTGGCACCCGCGCCTCTTTCAGCGCCATCGCCTGCCGCTTCGCCAGCGCATCCACATCGAAATCCGCAATCAGATCCTGGAACAGCCGGTACCAGTTCACTTCCGCCTTCAGATGCAGGAACACCGAGCCCAGCCCGATCGCCGCGCGGTCCATCAGAACGAATTCGCGGGGCGGTTTGACGCCCCGCAGGCGGCGCAGTTCGACATGGACTTTTTCCGCCACCTCGCGGCCATACATGCCCGTGTTGGTTTCCTGGATGCGGCGGGCCTTGTCCTCCATCAGCGGGGCATAGATGAAGCGGGCCCACATGTTCAGAACCTCGACGGTTTCCGTGTCCAGCCCCTGGAAGCCCCAGCTTTCATAGGCATGCACCGCCAGCGCCTCGTCATTGGTCGACAGCGCGTTGTAGAGGTCGATGACGCCCTTGGCGAAGCTCGGCGGGAAGACGCGGATGCAGCCGAAATCGAGCAGGTTGACGGAGCCGTCCGGGCGGACCGAGTAGTTGCCGAGATGCGGGTCGCCGTGGATCACGCCATATTCGTAGAATGGCACGTACCAGGCCCGGAACATGTTGAGGGCGACCTGGTTGCGGCTTTCCTGATCGTCATGCGCGGCGATGAAATCGAGCAGCTTGGCGCCATCCAGCCAGTTCATGGTCAGCACGCGGGGTGTGGTCAGGGCCTCGACGCTTTGCGGCACATGAACGCCCGCCTCGTCCTTCAGCATCAGGCCATAGAGCGCCATGTGCCGGGCCTCGCGCTGGTAATCCAGCTCCTCCCGCAGGCGGGCGGAGAGTTCCTTGTAGATCTCGTCCGTATGGATCGCCTTGTCGTAGCGGGCATAGATCGAGAAAATCAGCCGGAGCTGGCGCAGGTCCGCCTCCACCGCGGACTGCATGTCCGGATATTGCAGCTTCACCGCCAGTGCGTTGCCGTCCGCATCCGTCGCCTTGTGCACCTGTCCGAGGGAGGCCGCCGCCGCCGCCTCATGCTCGAAATGGCCGAATTTCTGCTGCCAGCCGGCGCCCAGCTCCCGGCTCATCCGGCGCTTGACGAACAGCCAGCCCATGCTCGGCGCATCGGCCTGAAGCTGCACCAGCTCGTTGGTATATTCCTTCGGCAGCGCGTCCGGGATGGTGGCCAGAATCTGCGCCACCTTCATCAGCGGGCCCTTCAGGCCACCCAGGGCCTCGCGCAGCTCCGCCGCATGCGTGCCCTTGTCCAGCTTCATGCCGAGATAGCGTTCGCCCGCGACCCGCGCCGCGAGGCCGCCGACGGCGCCCGTCACCCTTGCATAGCGCTTCACGCGCCCGCCCAGGGAATTGCGTTCCTGATCTTTCATGGCCGTGAAGATAGGGTGCTATAGCGGTTTTGCTATATGCCTAAAAATAATTTTACGTCTCATATCAAGATTCAAACCCGGCTTCCATTCTCCGCCGAAGGCTGCTGCAAATTGCGTCCAGGCCAGGGAACAGACTACTTTCATCAACTCCCATTGCTTCAAGCTCTCTTCGAATATTGTTTATAGAATCAGCCGGCACCATCCATCGAATGATTTTAGCCTGCTCTTGCCAGCTGTTCTTACTGTTTTCAAATATCGGTTCAGCAGTAAAAACAGAATTCTGCAAAGCAACTCTTTGCGACAAATGAGGAGGCTCAAAAACTTCAATTTTATCTATAGACATAGGGTCTCTACGTGAAGATATATCAATCGGGTTACGACCATGACTATAAGCATAAACAACAGCATCTCGATCAGAATTACTATTAGATACTGCAAAAAATAATGCAAATAATGGATTTCTCGTCCAATCTAATAGCCTTGTCGGCAACCCATAGTGTTGAGCAATAGACAACCACTCCCAATCGTTCGTCGGTATTCTATTGACTTCCAAATAAGGAATCGCACGAAGTTTAAATTGGCTAAGTATTTTCCGCTCTACATCCACTCTTTTTTGCGAAAGAATAAATTTCCTATTATACCTCTCAACTCCACTCTCAAGTTTCCACATCGCATCTCTTTGACCTCGATAAAGCCAACTCGCACCACCGCATCTTTCTCGTATAAAACTAGAGAATTCAGATACAGACCCGATCATCCCCTCGCGCGAATCGCGACCAACAGGAGGAAAATAGATTTCGGCAACAGCCGGCACGGTATATATTTTCTCACTCAAACGAAAAGCTTGCCGGCCATTAAGAAAATATTCGTCAACCCCAAGCTCTTTTAAAACCCAGTCATCTGCAAAGTTAGGCCAAAGATCTTTTGCAGTATACTTTTTTCGTAGAATAGATTTTAAAAATTTTTCCTCCTCCCTCCAATCCTCTTGATAATTATCAATCTTTACTCTTTTTAGACGATAATTTATATATTTCTTATATACGCTATCAACATTACTGACGACTCTCTCAGGAATATTGCAAACAAACTCACCAACTATATCTGAATATCCCTCACCATATTGGCTGTACTCTACCGATCTCGCACTTCTCATATTTCCCGCTATTACAAAACAATTACTGATTGGATCAAATTTATTGTTAATCCAATATAATTTCCACTTCTCCATCTCTTCACTCACTATCTGGAGATGACATAAAAATCTGAGGCTCACATATATTGCTTCAGTCACTTACACAGAATAACCTTTTTCTATTCCCTTTGTTTTTTAGTGGAGTGTTCTCGGGGCGGGGCGAAACTCCCCACCGGCGGTAACATGAGGAAACCCATGAAGCCCGCGAGCGCCCGGCGAGTGCCGGGGTCAGCAGATTCGGTGCAACTCCGAAGCCGACGGTCACAGTCCGGATGAGAGAGAACGGCATGGGAGCGGAGACCGCCCGCGCGGGTTCCGTCCCCCTGTTTGTACTCGGCCTCGATTCCAGTGAGCGATACATGGAGTTGGAACCGATAATGACGACCTCACCAAAAGATACCGCAAGTGTGCCGGACGGCCGCATCGCCTTCATCCAGGCGAGCTGGCACAGCGACATGACCGACCGTGCCCGGGACGGCTTCACCGACGAGATGACGCAGCGCGGCTTCGATACGTCGAAGATCGATTGCTTCCGCGTCCCCGGCGCCTTCGAGATCCCGCTGACGGCCATGACGCTGATCGCCAGCGAGCGCTATGCGGCGGTCATCGCCTGCGGCTTCGTCGTCGATGGCGGCATTTACCGGCACGACTTTGTCGCCTCAACCGTGGTCGACGGGCTGATGCGGGTGCAGCTCGATACCGGCGTGCCGGTCTTCTCCGTCGTGCTGACGCCGCACCATTTCCACGAGACGGAGGACCATATCCGGTTCTTCTGCGATCACATGGAAGGCAAGGGCCGGGAAGCCGCCAGCGCCTGCCTCGACGTGCTTGCGCTGGAAGAAACGCTGGCGCCTTAAGGCCGCTCACCGCCTCCCGGACACGGTCCTCTCACCGGCACGTGAGTGGCCGTGTCCGGCTCTCTGCCCTATGTCTGGTGATGATTGTGTATCGCCGGAGGAATGTCATGCTGCTGAAGCGACTGAAGGGCTGGGAATTGCCGGAACGGGCAGTGACGCCGGAATCTGTTTTTCAGAACAGGCGCTCACTGTTGAAAGGCCTCGCCGCCGGCCCGATGATCCTGTCGGCCGCCGCGCTCGCGGGGTGCAGCGACGAGGCAAGCGCGGAGGCGGAGGCGGCGAAACAACTCGCCAACCTGCCGCCGGATCCCTCCTCGCACCTCTATCCGGTGAAACGGAACCCGGCCTATGCCGACGGCGGCCCGGGCCGTCCGATCACCGATCCGGACCTCGCCACCAGCTACAACAATTTCTACGAGTTCGGCAGCCACAAGAATATCAGCCGGGCCGCCCAGGCGCTGAAGATCCGCCCCTGGACCGTGACCATCGACGGCGATGTGGCGCAGCCGAAGACCATCGACATCGACGATCTGCTGGACCAGATGCCGCTCGAGGAGCGGGTCTACCGGCTGCGCTGCGTCGAGGCATGGTCCATGGTCGTGCCCTGGAGCGGTTTCCCGCTTTCGGCGCTGGTCAAGCTGGCGGAGCCGCTGTCCTCGGCGAAATATATCCGCATGGAAACCTTCATGGACCCGGAGACCGCCAAGGGTCAGAAGCAGCACTGGTATCCCTGGCCCTATATCGAGGGCCTGACCATCGAGGAGGCGATGAACGACCTGGCCTTCATCGCCACCGGTATCTACGGCAAACCGATGCCGCGACAGAACGGCGCGCCGCTCCGGCTGGCCGTGCCATGGAAATACGGGTTCAAATCGACCAAATCCATCGTCCGCTTCACCTTCACGTCCGAGCGTCCGGTCTCCTTCTGGGAGGAACTGCAGGCGAGCGAGTACGGGTTCTGGGCGAATGTGAATCCCGAAGTGCCGCATGCCCGCTGGAGCCAGGCCTCCGAGCGGCCGCTCGGCGGCGGCAACGACCGGATCCCGACCCTGCTCTATAACGGCTATGCCGAACAGGTCGCCGATCTGTACACGGGCATGCAGGGCGAGCGGCTCTTCACCTGACGAGGCAGTCAACCCGGACCGTCGCTACCCGAAACGGAAATCGTCAACCTTAACTTATTGTGGAATAAGGTACTGTCTGGAAATGTTATTTTAACGTTTCCAGATGTATTGCTCTGGCAAGACCCCGCACAGAGGTTCCGCTGACGAATGACCGCCGCTTCAAAAGAAAAGGCCATGACTGAGCTTCGCAAACGTCTTCCGCAAGCGAATGACAGTCTGTTCATGTTCTTCGGGGCCTGGCTGGACGCGCGGGGGGAAGCGCTGGTCCCACTGCGCAAAGAATTCTCTCCCGGCGCAATCCCCGCATTGCTGCGCTTTGTCTGGATCTACAAGTTCGACACGGACCGGAACGACTTTGTCTGCCAGCTGGCAGGCGAAGCCGTGAACGATGCATGGGGCAAGAGCATTCGCGGACGCACCCTGCGCGAGATCGTCGGAAATGTCGATTACCCCGCCGTGCGCGGGCGCTGGTTGGAGATCGTGGGCCGGCCCGCCATCATGTACGGCACAGTCAACGAACAACTGGCATTCCAGGAAACCTGGCGGGCAGAGCGGTTGATGCTGCCTATGGCATCGGCGGACGAAACGATCGATGTTGTCCTCGGCCTCAGCCTCTATACATTGCAATCTAGGGCCTCCGGCGCGACAACGGCCGCCTCCGACCTCACAGAGCACCATCCCTGCGAGGACTTCCTATAGACCCTATGCTCGCGACGGCGTGACGCGGCGATACATCACCAGATCCGTCTCGGCGATATGAACCAGCGGAAATGTCTTGGACAGATCGTTCAGGAACGCGAAGACGTCCGGCGCTTCCGGCTTGTAGTCATGCCACATGATGACACCCTCTTCCTTCAGCATGTTCAGCGCCTTGCGTGTATCGCTCTCGACATAAGAGCGGGTGTGGGCCCCGTCGATGAAGACCAGATCCACGCTCCCGCGCAACGGCTCCTCATCGTAGGATTTGCTGTCAGAGAATATCTGACTGACCTTCTTTTCCGTTGGCAGACCGTTGTAAAAAAATGTTTCGAACGAGGATTCCGCCGCCGCGATATCCCGGTGCTCCCGGTCATCGCCAAGTCCGAACTTCGTCTCGGCCAGATCGTCCGGGTGCAGGGTCAATGTATGGATCTCCGCATCCGGGGCGGCGTTCAGGGCGAAGACATGGGCCGTCTTGCCCGAGCAGGTGCCGAACTCGAAAATCCGCTTCGCGCCTTTGGCGAGAGCCGCCATGATCCAGGATTCCCGATCGGTGAGCGAGGCGACGACACCCTCACCGCCTATAAACCGTACCTCTGACTCCGGGCTCGGCCCGTAGCGCGTCATTCGGAAACAGGGTGCCACATCCTCCAGCTTCACCTTCCGGACCGGGTAGCTGGAAAAAACAAATTCCCGTTTCTTCCGGCGCCGAAGCTTCAGCATTCGTCGGGTGACCACATAGAGTGTTGCTAGTGAGAGCAGATTGGTCACGAAAAGAAGGGCTGTCAGCCAGGCTGGCCAATCGGGCATGGAGGATATTCCAGTGCTGAAGCAAAATCCGGATCGGACTGAGACATGACAATGCGGCGGATGCCTGTCAAGAAACCGCTTTTCGGTGTTCTGGAAAGCGGCGAAGAAAGGCCATGATGGGTCCGAAGCCCAAGAACCATGGGCTCTGCCTCACCGGCGCCATACATTTCACGTTCTCGGCCCCCGCGAACTGGGCCGGCCATTACCGTTGCGAAAGCTGCAGGCGGCAGACAGGGACCGCCCACACCACATAGCTCGATATTCCGCGCGAGGCGGTCGGTTTCACCGGTGCGCCCCCTGCGGTCTTCGTCTCCTCACGCGGCGTCGAGCGTCTGTTCTGCGGCACCTGCGGAACACCTCTCGCCTACCGTTCCGAAAAATTCGGGGATGAGATTCATCTGTTGACCGCAACGCCGGAAAACCCGGATTCGGTCACTCCCGCGCTCCATGAGTATTGGAGCGGGCGCCTTTTCCGGACGGCCTTTGACGACGAACTGCCTAAACATACTGGATCTTCTCATGAATGACCCTCGGACGGCTTGTTCCGGTGCGGCCTGCTGCTTATGTTCAAGAAGATATCCAGAGACTGGCCGCGACGCCCCCAGATAGCAGGACTGCCCGCCCCCATGACCGAACATCGCGAGAAAATTGTCATCATCGGATCCGGCGCCGCCGGACTGACCGCCGCCATCTATACCGCCCGCGCCAACCTGAAACCGGTGGTGCTTGCGGGCCTGCAGCCTGGCGGCCAGATGACGATCACCTCCGAGGTGGAGAATTATCCGGGCTTCGCTGATGTCATCCAGGGCCCCTGGCTGATGGAGCAGATGCAGAAACAGGCCGAACATGTCGGCGCGCGGATCGTCTACGATCTGGTGACCGCAGTCGACTTCTCCAAACGCCCTCACAGGCTGACCATGGATAGCGGCGACACGTTCCTCGCCGACGCTGTGATCATCGCCACCGGCGCGCAAGCCCGCTGGCTCGGCCTGGAGAGCGAGCAGACCTATAGCGGCAAGGGCGTCTCGGCCTGCGCCACCTGCGACGGCTTCTTCTTCCGCAACCAGGATGTCATCGTGGTCGGCGGCGGCAACACGGCGGTGGAGGAGGCCCTCTATCTCGCCAACATCGCCTCCAAGGTCACGCTTGTGCACCGCCGCGACTCGCTGCGGGCGGAGAAAATCATGCAGGAGCGCCTGTTCCGGCACGAGAAGATCGATGTCATCTGGGACAGCGCGGTCGAGGAAGTGCTCGGCGGCGACGGCCCGATGGCCGGCGTCGAGGGCGCCCGCATCAAGAACCTGAAAACCGGTGCAGTCTCCGAGATTGCCGCGACCGGGTTCTTCGTCGCCATCGGGCACGATCCGGCCACCAAACCCTTCGTGGAAGCGCTGGAAGCGGATGGCGAAGGCTATCTGATTACCGAAATAGGCAGCACCCGCACCTCGATTCCCGGCATTTATGCGGCGGGAGACTGTGTCGACAAGGTCTACCGGCAGGCCGTGACTGCGGCCGGAATGGGCTGCATGGCTGCACTGGAAGCGGAGAAATTCCTCGCGGCACTTGAGGATTCAGCAGCCGAAGCGGCGGAATAGATCCGGTACATCCCGGTAACGATCCGATAACCCTTTTGCCTTAAAGTGCTTTTTGCGTCGTGTTCCTCTGGCCCGCAGGACTCCACTGGCCTAGACTGACATCGGGAACGTTGAGCTAGAAAGCGAGATCGGTTCACCATGGCCATGGACTGGGACAAACTCCGGGTATTTCATGCGGTTGCGGAGGCTGGCAGCTTCACGCATGCCGGTGAGACGCTCAATCTCAGCCAGTCGGCCGTGAGTCGGCAGATCAGCCAGCTCGAAGACTCCCTCAAGGTGGCGCTCTTCCACCGCCATGCCCGCGGTCTGATCCTGACCGAACAGGGTGAGACCCTCTACCGGACAGCGCGAGACGTCTACGCCAAGCTCGCCGCCGCGGAAGCCAGCCTGTCGGAAGGCAAGGAACTGCCGCGCGGCCCGCTGAAGATCACCACACCGGTCGCTTTCGGCTCCACCTGGCTCGCATCGCGTATCGGCAAGTTTCTGGAGCGCTATCCGGAGATCATGGTCAACCTGATCATCGATGACGGCGAACTGGATCTCGGCATGCGGCAGGCGGACGTCGCCATCCGCCTTACGCCGCCACGCCAGCCGGACCTGATCCAGCGCCACCTGAAGATCATCAAGCTGCATCTCTATGCCTCCCCATCCTATCTGAAGAATGCGGGCGTGCCGCAGACGGCCGAAGAGTTGCAGAATCACCGTCTGGTGCTGTACGGGGACACACCACATCCGCCCTTTCCCAACGTGAACTGGCTGCGCGACCTTGCCACGGGCGGAAACCGGCGCATGCACACGAACACTTTCTCGGTGAACAACTACTACGCAATCCTGCGCGCGGTGCAGGGCGGCGTCGGGATTGCGGCGATTCCGGACTACCTGGCGCAGGAAGACAGCAGTCTGGTGCGCATCATGCCGGACATCGAAGGTCCGCAAGTGCCGACCTATTTCGTCTATCCGGAGGAATTGCGGCATTCGAAAAGAATTACCGTATTGCGCGATTTTCTCATCCAGGAAGTTGCGCTGACACAATTCTGATTTTCATGAGGCGATGGTGATTTCCACCACAGACACCTCAACATTAATGCCTTATCGATAAATCCACTTCGATTTAAAGCGGTAATTGCGTCAATAATTTGACATTGGAAAGCAAATGGCCATGCATTTTTTGCATATCCGGGCTGATCAAAAATGCATAGCCGTTAACGAGTTATAGACATATCTAACACATTATCACGGTGCTGCTTTGCAGCATCTTCTCTTCAGGCCCCCGCCTGAAGGTAAGGGCCCTTCGGGGTCCTACGTCTCCCAGACGTGAAGCCTCCCTGTTCAACTTGCCGGGAACTTAACAGTTCCCGGCATTTTTTCTTTCTGAGCATATAGGCCGATCCCAAGAAGCCACGTGCCTGGCCATCGCGACAGCCAGGCCAGTCCGGCCACAGCCGTTTTTTCTCCTCTGCATGCACCTCTCACCGGAGCAATCGATACGGCCTGCCGACGGCGGTCCGCCAGACAGGCAGGCATATTCCGGATAACCGGATTGAACAGCCTTGCCGAGCCACACAGGAATGGGACGCCAGACCTGAGGCACCGCACATCCAACACCTGCTTTTCTCCCGCCGGCTTTAATTGCACCATACGGTCAGGTCCCATCATTCGAGAGCAAACGGAGACTGGGCGTGACCGCCGACCATCTAGACGAAGTCATGCGCTACAAGCTTCTGGAATACAGCACCTGCACGGATCTCGGGGCAAAGGGTTTCGAGCAACTGAACCGCCTCGCCATTGCCTCTCTGATCTTCAACGGCACGCTCGCTGCGGCCCTGGGTTTCGCAACGGACAAGATTGTTTCCCGGACAGAAACAGCTGTTGCCATCAATACAGACACCGTGTTCGCTATCGGGCTGCTGGCGCTGCTCATTATCGCCGTGGTCTTCAATCTTGGCGCAATGATGTCGAACATCTTTTTCTGGCGCATGCTGAAGGCGATCGCGGAACGGCACCGGGCTGTCGATCAGGAGATCGTCACCCTGCTGGCAACACACGGGACCAGCAGGCATGCCGCTGACCCGAAACCGGAAGCAGAGGCTGCCGGCGGTAGGCCGGCAAGACTGTCCGACGCGGTCTATGAGTCAGTTTTCGGCTATCCGAATCATATCCTGATCAAAGTGCTGACAAAGTCCGTCTTCCAAACACGAAACCTGACGATCGCCTTCTACTCCCTGATAATCGGCGGCTGGCTTTCCTACGTGTCCGCAATCCTCTACGGGCTCAAGTCTCCCTTGGCTCAGTGGGCAGTAAAACTCATCCCGATCGGGCGCCTGTTCGACCTTCCGGCCCCCATGTGAAGAATGACGAGCGTGCCGGCTCCTCGCTGTTCTATTCCGCCGCGTCGGGTACCGGCACCGGCGGCAAGGCTTCCAGCTGGGCCTCGAAGGCGCGCAGCCGCTTGTAGACCGAGATCAGCTCCACAATGGTGCTCCAGCTCCTGACCAGAAACTGGAAGGAAGATTCCACCCGGCCAAACGCCCGGACGATTTGCTGCATGACACCGAGCGTGATGGCACCGGCAACGATGGTCGGCGCGAGCGCGATATAGGGTACAAGCACGCCAAACTGCAGATAGCTCCATTTGGCGATGTCGAAATACATGTAGTGAAAAAACAGCCGGAAATAATTCCGCCGGACATTCTGGAACAGTTCCCATACGGTCGGCGGTGCCGCACGGTCCTCGTGGTCCTCCCCGTAGACCAGCTCCTTCCGGTAGGCCGCCTCGACCTTCTGGTTATTGAATTCGAGCCCCGGCAGCTTGACACCGACCACGGCCAGCACGGCGGTCCCGAAAAGGGCGAAGAGGATCGCGACGTAAACCAGCGCGTGCTCGACCTCGCCAAAGAACGGCACCTCCTTCACCTGCTTCGAGAGAACCCAGAGGATCGGCAGAAAGGCGACCAGGGTCATCAACGAATCGAGCAGATTGCTGCCGAGCGTTTCCATGATGTTGGCAAATCGCTTGGTGTCTTCCTGAACCCGCTGACTCGCCCCTTCGATATGGCGCAGGCGCTGCCAGTGTGACATGTAGAAATTGTTCATCGCCTGGCGCCAGCGAAACACCCAGTGCTTGGTGAAAAAACCCAGGAAAACCGCCACGAAAATATAGATCCCGGCAATCTGCCCGAATGTCAGAAGCAGCGCGTAGAATTCTCCGATGGTGATGCTGCCCGGCTCGCCGAGCGCTTTCTGGACAGTGTCGTAGAATCCGCCGAACCACTCATTGATCTGAACGTCGAGCTGCACCTGGTACCAGGTGCCTCCGAAGATCAACGCCATACCAACCCACGACCAGACCGCCCACTCGCGGGTCAGAAAGAAGGATCGAAACATCAGGTCACCTGTTTTCGGTTCAGTTCAATTGCAGGATGTATAGGCAGATTGCCGCCGGAACAACTGGACACGCGGCCTTCCCAGACGGACATGCTGACAGACAGTCTCAGTCGTCACGTGGATATTCTTCAATATCGGCCTTCGGTCCCAAAGACGCGGTTTCCGTGGCGCCCCCTTTCGGACCGAGAGCAGCATGTAGCCAGACCGTCACTTTGGTGCCAACCCCAAGCGTACTCTCTATCTTCAGTTCGCCAGCGTGAGCCTCCACCAGAGATTTGACAATACTGAGACCAAGCCCCGTGCCGTCATGGCTGTGATGTGGGTGATTGCTGGCTTGGGTAAAAGGATTTGTGATCGTTGGCAATTTGTCCGCCGCAATACCTTCGCCGTTGTCCTCGACAATCACCGCGATCATGTCGCCCCGGCCCGGCTGCGCGGACAACCGGATCCAGCCGCCCTGCGGGGTAAATTTTACGGCATTCGACAGTAGATTCAGAATGATCTGGCGTACCGACCGGAGATCCGCAAACAACCGTAACGGCACACCCGGCAAACCAACCTCAAGATTGATGGATTTGTCAGCGGCGATATTCGAGACCTCAACCGTGCTTTCCCGAAGCAGGTCAAGAAGGCCGATTTCCTCCTTCATGAGGACCCGTTTGCCGGCCTCGATCGCGGAAATATCAAGGATGTCATTTACCAGCGCCAGCATGTGCATACCGCTGTCATTGATGGCATCCGCATATTCCCGGTAGGCCGGCGCGCCGACCGGACCGAGGACTTCCTGCGAGAGCATTTCGCTGAAGCCGAGAATGGCGTTCAGTGGGGTGCGGAACTCGTGACTCATCGTGGCAAGGAATTCCGATTTCGCCCGGTTGGCTCGCTCGGCATCAAGCAGCGCACGGTCGCGGGAGATTTCTGCTTCTCTTTGCCGGGTCACGTCGCTGCCTGTGCCGCGATAACCAAGAAACGTCCCGTCATCATCAAAAAACGGAATGCCGTTGACCATTACGGCGACTTCGACTCCTTCATCGCCCTGTAAGAGATAGCGAAACCCGGTGAAAGGCCTCAGCGCCTCCAGATCGGAAATATGCGTGCGCCATTTCTCTGAGGTCAGATCCTCGATCGTTGCTTCGAAGCGGGTGCGCCCGAGATAGTCTTCCGGGGTCAGTCCGCTGAAGTCCCGCGCACCGTGCAAGAAAAAGCTGAAGCGCCCGTCGGCATCGGTTTCCCATAACCAGTCCGAAGATGCCTCGGCGAAATCGCGGAACCTCTTCTCACTTTCATGGAGCTGCTTCTCCGTTCGCAAACGGTCTGTCGTATCCTGCATCACGCAGACGATACCGGGCTGCGGCTTCCCCGGTATCGCAAGGAACATCTTCGCGACGAGATAGCTTCGACTCCGGCCCGAAGGCAGGGTCAGCTCCGTTGAGACCGACAGGGTCTCGTCACCGGGCAGTGCTCCGCTGACCGGACCCAAAGCCCTGAATATGCCCGGGTCCGACCAGAGCTCATCGAGTTTTTTTCCGGCAATATCCAGCTTTTCGCAACCGGCCAGATCCGCGAATGCGCTATTCGCATTGATCAGGACTCCGCAATCATCCTCGACAAAGATCGGCATCGGCACCGCGTCGATGATGCTCTGTTGCAAATCAAACTGCGCACGCAGCGCGTCATCCGCGGCCCGGCGTGCGGCAGCTTCAGCATCGCCTCGTGCCTTCACGCGGTGCTGGGCGACAATCATGACGCTAACGACGCAGGCGGTGGCCAGAACCCCGGCCAGGATGAACCCAAAAGGCGCGAACCAGTCCACATTGCGCAGCACCGGATAGTCAAGCTGATGCAGCCCCGAGAGGATAAAGAACGCTCCCGATATCCGGTATCCGGTTCCTGTCCCGTCCGCGCGGCCCTGACGCCACAATGCTGCGCCAGCCGCGATCAGCGCCCCTCCGGATAAAGCAAAGACCGGTATGGTTCGAACCAGAAAAGACCAGTGAAGAAGGTCGGCAGCAAGGACCCAGAATACAGTCAGGCTGATGCCCAGGACAACGATCTGCGGCACGATTTTGCGCCCAAGAAACCGGAGCGTCCCGGCAGCGATCATCAACGCCGATGCCGGCAGCAGGATTTCAACGAAGATCGACCCGAGTGCGGGGGTAAGGAAGGCAACGCAGGCATTGGCTCCGGCATATGCCCAGAAGCCGCCCGCCCACCAATTCAGCCCGTTTGGCGCGCTCGGAATCGACCGCAGATATGTTAACGCGGCGGCAAGCAACAACGAGGCGAACGTTGCGCCGAATGCTGCTGTCTGCAGTGAAATCGCCATCAATGGCCGGTCCCGCCCGTCGGTTCGGGGTTCGTTGAAACGCCGAAACCGCAATTATTTTGAGTGCACTAGCAGATACTAAGCCGTGCGCTCCCGGTGCGGGCAAGTCTAAATCGTTCTTTTGGAAATTAATCCCGGTACGAAAACAGCATTACATGGCGTCCGGATTGCTCTCGAGCAGTCTTTCAGCATTTCGGAACGCGATATTACTACGCACTGGTTCGGGCAAATCGGCCAACCAGCCACGAATCCAGGTCAAATAATCTCCCACATCCAGCCAGCGTGACGGCGTGTAGGTATCCGTTCCAATAGTGAAGCGTTCCGGGAAACGAAGGAACGTCTTCCGCCATGCGGGAGTTACCGCGCCTCCGGAGACATGCTCGAAACGGAAAGACAGATCCACCCGGAGCTCCGGATAGGTCTCCAGCATGACCTCGATCCGCGCTCGCTCCTCGAACCCAGCATGCGCCCAAAGCACCCGCGCTGCCGGATCGTGATTGAAGATCCGGACAATGGCGTCGGCATCGGCGTGGGCATGGAGAAAAAGCCCGTGCGTGCGTGCCAGATCGACGAGACCGCGGACGGCGGGTTTATCCGCATCCGCGCCCGAGACGTGAAACTCTCCGATCCCGGCATAGCGATTGGTTGAAAGCCGTTCTGCCAGCATGGTCAGTATGGTCGGATCGTCGACCCAGCTGTGCAGTTCTCCGCGTTTCAGATAGGGCCGCAGGACCGGAACGACGAGATCCGGCGCCAGACGATAAAGCCTTTGCGTGCCGTCGTCGGGAGAACTGGAGACGAACGCCTTGCTGAGTCCGGCTTGCCGCAGAATGTCTACGGCGTCCTGAGGCGGGTATTGTTCCCAGGCATCGTGACTGTAGTGAATATGGGTATCGAAAAGCCGCAACTCTGCCGCCCGCACGATACTGCCGAAAAGCACCAGAATCATGCCGGCTGTCGCCAGACATCGCGCCGATCTCGGCATCAAACTCCCCGTCCACCGCCAATCCGTTCCGATTGACGTGGTGCAATCGCGCCCATAGTCCAGCTTGAGCTCAAATATGCACAGGCGATATGCTCCGCATTGACCGCAGGGACGGAGAGACGAAATGGAGATTCTGGCCGACGACCTGACCGGGCCGGAAATCGCGGAATTGCTGTCTGCGCATCTGGACCACGGGAACGCGAATTCCCCGCCGGAAAGCGTTCATGCCCTGGATCTCGACGGGCTGCAAAGCCCGGACGTCACGTTCTGGAGCGTCTGGGAGCACGGCAATCTGCTCGGCTGCGGCGCGCTCCGGGAGCTTTCTCCGGATCATGGCGAGCTGAAATCAATGCATACCGCACGCCAGCATCGCGGCAAGGGCGTCGCCCGGGCCATGGTCGAGCATATCCTGGCCGAGGCGAAACGGCGCGGGTACCGGCAGGTCAGCCTGGAAACCGGCTCCATGGAGGCCTTCGCACCGGCCCGCGCGCTCTACAGCCGTTTCGGGTTCACCGAATGCCCGCCGTTTGGCTCCTACGCCTTGGACCCGCATAGCGTCTTCATGACCCGCGCCCTCGCGGCCTGAGCGACTGCCTTCAGCAATTCTGCCAGTTCGGCCGGCGCTTCTCCAGGAAGGCGGACATGCCCTCGCGGAAATCGGCGCTGGTATAGGCCGCCTCGATCAGATCCCGGTCTTCCGGCACGGCGCCGCTGGTGCGCAGCCGCCGGAGCGCTTCCTTGGTGACCCGCATGGTGATCGGCGCGTGCCCCTTCAGGGTCTCCGCCAGCTCCGTCGCGCGCGCCATGACACCATCCCGGTCCGGCAGCACTTCCGAGACAAGGCCGATCGCCCTGGCTTCCTCGGCACCGACAAGGCGGGCGGTCAGCAGCATCTCCGAGACCCGGGCCGGGCCGACGATCCAGGACAGGCGTCGCAGGTTTTCGTTCGACAGACAATTGCCCAGCGTGCGGGCAATCGGAAAGCCGAACTTCAGATCGGCAGCGGTGATCCGGATGTCGCAGGAGGCCGCAACCGCCGCGCCGCCGCCCGTGCACGCCCCGTGAATCGCCGCGATGGTCGGCACCGGACAGCGTTCGATATCAGCCATCATCCTGTTGCCGTTGTCTTCGTAGGCGAACGCATCCTCGGCGCCGTTAAAATTCTTGAACTGGCCGATATCCGTGCCCGCCGCGAAGGCTTTGTCACCGGCACCGCACATCACGATGGCGGCCACGGCCTCGCCCTTGCCGGCATCCCGGCAGATCTCGGCAACTCCCTCATACATCGCAAAAGTGAAGGCATTGCGCGCCTGCGGGCGGTTGAAAGTGATCCAGCCAATGCCGTCCTTCACCTCGTAGATAAGATCCTCGGTCGCGTGTTCCACAACGCCTCCCCTTCACCCTTTGACGGGTTTTCGATTTTGCCGGTGTGCCCCGGAGAACTCCGTGGCAGAGTCAGCCCCATGAAAGCAGGAAACAAAACCCTCGGTCCACGTCTTCGCGTCGTGCTGGATACGAATGTCGCCATCGGCCCCGGCCAGGTGGACCTCCTGGAAGCCATCGTTGAGACCGGATCGATCAGCAAGGCCGGCCGGTCGATGAATATGAGCTACCGCCGCGCCTGGCTGCTGGTGCAACGGATGAACGCGCATTTCCACTCCCCTCTGGTGGAGACGGCCAAGGGCGGGAATAGCGGCGGCGGGGCACGCCTGACCCCGCTCGGGCAGGATATCGCGAGTTGTTACCGGCAGATGGAGGCGCGGGCGGCCGAGGTGCTTGAACCGGAGATGGAGAAACTGCGCGGCTTGCTGGCCAGAAATCTGGATGACGGGGCGGACGGAAAGGCGGATCCGACCGCATCTTGACGAAAGCGTTATGTCCAATGATATATAACGCTACGTCCGCGACACCCGCAGTCCATCACAGGGCAGACCATGAAACCCCGCGTTTCCAGGCGTTTTACAAGGCCCGTCCTGTCCCTGCTGGCCGGCCTTGCGATTGTCGTCACCGGGGCATTCTCCGCTCGGGCCGCCGACGCCACTATCGCCGTTGCCGCGAATTTCGCCTCCACCGCGGATATACTGGCCAAGACCTTCAAGGCCGAAAGCGGCAATACGGTGGTGATCGCCAGCGGGTCCACCGGACAGCTCTATGCCCAGATCAAACAGGGAGCGCCGTTCGATGCATTCCTTGCGGCAGACCAGATCCGTCCGGCGCTTCTGCACAAGGACGGGGCGGCTGCACAGGCGCCGTTCACCTACGCCACCGGCCTTCTTGCGCTCTGGAGCCCGGATCCCGATACCATCCGGGAAGACGGTGCAACCGTTCTCGGCCGCGCACTGTTCGAGCGCATCGCCATCGCCAACCCGAAGCTGGCGCCCTATGGTGCGGCCGCCAGGGAAAGCCTGACCGCTCTCGGCCTCTGGCCGACCTACGAGAAGCGCATCGTGATGGGCCAAAACATTGCCCAGGCGTTCCAGATCGTGGCCGCCGGCGGCGCGCCGGCAGGCTTTGTCGCCTTGTCGCAGTTGCTGGCGGCGCCGGAGAACCTGCATGGCAGCCACTGGGTCGTTCCAGCGGATCTGCATGCGCCGATCCGGCAGGATGCCGTCCTGCTGCCGCGCGGCGCAGGGAACCCCGCTGCCGAGGGCTTTCTCGCCTTCCTGACATCCCCCCTCGGCTGCGCTGCCATTCGTGACGCCGGGTACCAGCCACGGGATGCCTGCAAATGAGCCCGGGCGATCTCTCCGCCATCCTGCTGACCCTGAAGCTGGCCGGCGCCACGGCACTCATCCTGATCCTGATCGGCACACCGCTCGCCTGGTGGCTGGCGCATACCCGGTCAAAGCTGCGCTGGATCATCGAGCCCGCCGTCGCCCTGCCGCTCGTCCTGCCGCCGACCGTGCTCGGCTTCTACCTTCTGATCCTGCTCGGTCCGGCAGGCACCATCGGTGGCGCCTGGGTGCAGCTTACCGGCGAGACCCTGGCCTTTTCCTTCTCGGGACTGCTGATCGCCTCGGTGATCTATTCCCTGCCTTTTACCGTCCAACCCCTGCAAACCGCTTTCCAGTCGGTCGGCAGCAAGCACATGGAAGCGGCGGCCACGCTCGGCGCCTCACCCTTCGACGCCTTCATGACAATCGCCTCTCCCATTGCCATCCGGGGCTATATCACCGCCGCCGTCCTGACCTTCGCCCACACAATCGGCGAGTTCGGGGTGGTTCTGATGGTTGGCGGCAACATCCCGGAAAAAACCCGGATGATTTCCATCGCCATTTTCGAGCATGTCGAGACCCTGTCCTACGACGAAGCGCACCGGCTATCGGCCGGCCTGCTGGTCTTTTCCTTCCTTGTGCTGATGGCGGTGACGATCCTGCACCGCCGGGCACCGGTGCGGGCGGGATGACCTGGCCATGCTGATCCTGCGCGGGTCCATCCGCTTTCCCGAATTCACAGCAAAGGTCGATGTCACAGCGCCGATCTCCGGCATTGTCGGCCTGTTCGGCCCGTCCGGCCACGGCAAGACAACGCTGCTGCGAATGGCGGCCGGTCTCGAACGCGGCCACAACGCCTATGTCGAATATGACGGCGAGGTCTGGCAGGACGATGCCACCGGCATCTTCGTGCCGCCGCATCGCCGTCGCCTCGGCTTTGTCTTTCAGGATGCGCACCTGTTCCCGCATCTGACGGCGGGCGGCAATCTCGACTATGCGGCCCGGCGGGCAAAGCAGGGACGGACGGATCTCACGCCGGAGCAGGTGACCGAAATCCTCGATCTAGGACCGTTGCTCCACCGCAGGGTGCAGGACCTGTCCGGCGGCGAGGCGCAGCGCGTCGCCATCGGCCGGGCACTCGTCTCCCGGCCCAGGCTCCTGCTCATGGACGAGCCGCTCTCCGCCCTCGATCTTCGGCGCAAGATGGAGATCCTGCCCTATATCGAACGGCTGCGTGACGAAATGGACCTTCCGGTGCTGTACGTCACCCATTCGCTGGATGAGCTCAGCCGTCTGGCGGATCACGTGCTGCTGATCCGTGACGGCTCGGTCGTTGCAGAGGGCGCCGTGCCGGAAGTGATGCAGCGCATGGATCTCGGCCCCATGCTTGGCCGTTTCGAGGCCGGCGTGATCGTCGAGGGACCAATCGTCGCCCAGGACAAAACCTATGCCATGACCGATCTCGCCATCGGCGATCAGGTCCTGCGCATGCCCCGGATCGAAGCGGACCTGGGAACTGTCGTCCGCATCCGTATCCGCGCCCGCGACGTTTCCATCGCCATCGAACAGCCGGCCGGCCTCAGCATCCGTAACGTTCTGCGCACCCGGATCACGGAAATCTTCGGGGAGGACGGTGCATTCGCCGAAGTGCTGATGGATCTGGAAGGCACGGGCCTGCGCTCCCGCATCACAAGGGAAAGCGTGGACAGGCTCGGCCTCAAGCCAGGCATGTCGGTCTTTGCCCTGATCAAGAGCAGCGCCGTAGACCGCCGCCTGATCCCGGGCGGCGGGAAACGCAGCCCGAACAGCTCAAGTGGAATTATTCCAAACGCATAAGGAACACGAGATTGTTTGTAGCGGGAAGGAAACCCTCTTGACCGTGAAGATCGATTTCGCCAAATTGGGAATGATAATAATTCTCATTAGAGTTTGAGGAGAAACTCCGTGACGATCGTGAAGAAGCTGGTCCTTGGCCTGCTTGGAGCCGCGTTCCTGTCGGTCTCAGGTGCGCAGGCCGCCGAAGAGGTGAATGTCTATTCCTACCGTCAGGAATTCCTGGTGAAGCCGTTGTTCGATGCCTTCACCAAGGAAACCGGCATCAACGTCAATGTGATCTTCGCCGAGAAGGGCCTTATCGAGCGGATCAAGGCGGAAGGCGCGAACAGCCCGGCCGACCTGATCTTCACCGTCGATATCGGACGCCTGAACGATGCAGTCGATGCCGGCGTGACGCAGCCCGTGACCAGTCCCGCACTGGAGAAGAACATTCCGGAGCATTACCGCCACCCGGACGGCCTCTGGTACGGCATGACCACCCGCGCTCGAATTATCTACGCCTCCCGTGACCGGGTGAAGCCGGGTGAAATCACCTCCTACGAAGGTCTGGCCGACCCGAAATGGAACGACCGGATCTGCACCCGCAGCGGCAAGCATGTCTATAACGTGGCCCTGATCGCCTCGATGATCGCCCATCACGGCAAGGAAAAGGCCGAGGAATGGTTGAGCCAGGTGAAGGACAATCTGGCCCGCAAGCCGCAGGGCAATGACCGGGCGCAGGTCAAGGCGATCAAGGAAGGCGAATGCGATATTGCCGTCGGCAACCATTACTACTACGGCAAGATGCTGCACGATCCGAAGCAGAAGGCCTGGGCCGACTCCGTCTATCTCGTGTTCCCGAACCAGGAAAACCGCGGCACTCACGTGAATATTTCCGGTGTCGCCATGGCGAAGTCCGCGCCGAACAAGGCGAATGCCATCAAGCTGATGGAATTTCTCAGCGGCGGCGGTCAACCGCTTTATGCCGAGCAGAATTTCGAATATCCGATCAACCCGACCGTGCCGTGGCTTCCGGAAGTGAAGTCCTGGGGTGAGTTCACGTCGGATACGCTCGGCCTCGCCGAAGTCGCCGAATTGCGGAAAGAAGCCATCAAGATGGTGGACCGGGTCGGCTACAACGATTAAACGCCTGACATTCGGAGCCCTGAGCCGGGGCCCGCGCCGTTGCGCGGGCCTCTCGGTGTTTGAGGAGTCCTGATGGACGAGATGGCCAATATTACCGGACACGGCACCGGCAGCAGCATGGCACGTTCGCGGCGGCAGAGCGGCGGCATGCCCTGGCTGGTGGCCGCCATGACCCTTGCCGGTCTGGTAATTGCCCCGGTTGCCGTACTGATCTGGATGGCCTTCTTCCCGGACGAGAATATCTGGCCCCATTTGTTCTCGACCGTTCTCGGAACCTACGTTTCCAGCACCCTGACCCTGATGACCGGGGTCGGCATCTCGGTCGTGATCATCGGCACCGGAACCGCCTGGCTGGTGGTCAGCTGCCGTTTCCCCGGTCGCCGGATCTTTGAATGGGCATTGCTGCTGCCGCTTGCCGTGCCCGCCTATGTCATTGCCTACACCTATACCGACCTGCTGGAGTTCGCCGGCCCGCTCCAGGGCGCCCTGCGCGCGCTCTTCGACTGGCAGACCAAGCGGGATTACTGGTTTCCCGATATCCGGACCATGGGCGGCGCCATTTCCATGCTGTCGCTGGTGCTCTACCCTTACGTCTACGCCATGGCTCGTGCGGCGTTCCTCGAGCAATCGGTCTGCGTATTGGAAGTCAGCCGGACCCTCGGCTCCGGCGTCTGGCGCGCCTTCTTCTCCGTCGCCCTGCCATTGGCCCGACCGGCCATTGCCGTCGGCCTGACGCTGGCTCTGATGGAGACCCTGAACGATTTCGGGACCGTCGATTACTTCGCCGTGCGGACGCTGACCCGCGGGGTCTTCGATGTCTGGTTCTTCATGGGCAATCCCGGCGGCGCGGCGCAGATCGCGCTGGTCATGCTGCTGTTCGTCGTCGGGCTGATCTGGTTCGAACGCAGATCTCGCGCCCGGCAGCGTTTTCACCACACCTCGACCCATGTCCGCGCCCTGCCGGGCTACCAACTGACCGGATGGAAAAGGGTTCTCGCGGTGACTGCCTGCGCCCTGCCGATCCTGCTTGGCTTCGTCGTTCCCGCAGGCGTGCTCGGCTATTACGCGATCGGCTACTTCGAACAATCCTGGACTCCGGAATATCTGCATTACACCCGGAACAGCCTGGAACTCGCGGCCATCAGCGCGCTTGTGACCGTTTCCGCCGCCGTGCTGCTGGCCTATGCCGTCCGTCTCAACCCGGCGCCCGCCGTCCGTATCGGAGCGCGGCTGGCAAGCGTCGGATACGCGATCCCCGGTGCAGTTCTGGCAGTCGGCATCCTGATTCCGGCGGGTGCGCTTGACAATGCGGTCGATGCGGTCGCGCGGGCGCATCTCGGCTTCAGCACCGGCCTGCTGCTCAGCGGCACCTCCGCCGCGCTCGTCTTCGCCTATATGGTGCGCTTCATGGCCGTTTCTTTCGGCGCGGTCGAATCAGGGCTTGGCAAGGTGACACCGAACATGGACCTCGCCTCGCGCGCCCTCGGACACGGGCCCTTCTCGACGCTGCGCAAGGTGCACCTGCCGCTGATCCGGGGCAGCCTGCTGACAGCCATCGTGCTGGTCTTCGTCGACACCATGAAGGAACTGCCGGCCACGCTGGTCCTGAGACCGTTCAATTTCCAGACGCTTGCGACCTATGTCTATCAGTACGCCTCGGACGAGTTGCTGGAGCAATGCGCGCTGGCGGCCCTCACCATCGTTGCCGCAGGCGTGCTGCCGGTGATAGTCCTGAGCCGCGCGATATCCGCTTCCCGGCCCGGGCATCGCCGCTCCACCTGAGGCCGGCCTCGCGAGTCCGCAAATGAGTGCTGAGGCTGCAGTTACCGCAGCCGAGCGCCGGAACCTGTTTCTCCGGCTGTCCGGCTTCTACGGCACCTTCTTCCTGCTGTTCGGCGTGTTGCTGCCATTCCAGCCGGTCTGGCTCGACAGCCGCGGGCTGAGCCCGATCGAAATCGCCTCGATCATGGCCGCCGTTTTCTGGGTGAAGATGATCTCCCACCCTCTGGTGGCCCATATCGCCGACCGGCGCGGCCAGGGACGCTGGCTCTGCATCGTGCTTGCCATGCTGTCGCTCTGTACCTGCCTGCTGCTCACCGGCGCCATCGGGTTCTGGCCGATTGCCGTGCTCTGTGGCCTGTTCGCCGCGCTCTACAACCCGATCCTGCCGGTGATGGAGAATATCGCGCTCCGCGTGGTCCGCGATGCAAAACTCGACTACGGCCGGGTCCGGCTCTGGGGCTCCATCAGTTTTATCGCCGGGACGACTGCAACAGGCGCCTTCCTGTCAGGTCGCGATCCGGACTGGATCATGTGGATTGCGGCAGGTGCAGTCGGCACGATCCTGTTTGCCTGCTGGACCATGCCGGAAAAAACGCGGCCGGCGCCGACAAGCCGCAGCAACCCGCTCTCCCTCCTTGCCCGACCAGATTTCCTGCTGTTTGTCGCCACCGCCGGTCTGCTGCAGGTCAGCCACGCCGTCTACTACGCCTTCGGCTCCATTTCCTGGCGCAATGCTGGTCTGGACGAGAGCATGATCGGCTTTCTCTGGGGTATCGGAGTTGTCGCCGAGGTTCTGCTGTTCGCCTTCGCCGGCCGGTTCTCCCGGAAAGTCGGCCCGCTCGGCTTCCTGGCCTTCGCCGCCATCGGCGGCCTGATCCGCTGGCCACTGACACCGCTGACCAACGATCCGTTGTTGCTGGTGCCCCTGCAATGCCTGCATGCCCTCACCTTCGGCGCGGCGCATCTCGGTGCCATGGCCTACCTGACCCGCTCCATTCCCGATCATCTCGGCGCCACCGGCCAGAGCCTCTATTACGCGCTGACCGGCGGGGTTCTTATGGGGATGATGATGCCGCTCGCCGGCATGATGTACGAGGATGTCGGCACCGCTGCCTATAACGCCATGGGCGCCTGCTCGGCACTGGCGCTGCCGGGGCTGTTCATCCTCTGGCGACTGTCGCGCCGGACCTGATACACGGCCTGCTCTCAGGCTTCGAACACTTTATCGAAGCCGCCGAAGATCAAGCGTTTGCCGTCGAACGGCATCGGATTGTTGGCAGGATCCATCCGGGAATCGGTCATCATCTTCTGCATCCCGGCATCGCAGACCTCCTTGGAGGGCCAGACGATCCAGCCGAAGACCACCGTCTCGTCATCGGTCTTCTTGACCGCCATCGGAAAGGATGTCACCTCGCCGTCCGGCACGTCGTCCCCCCAACAATCCACGATGCTGAGTGCACCGGCTTCCTTGATGACCTCGGCCGCCGCCTTGCAGTGATCAATATATTGTTGCCGGTGTGCCGTCGGCACGGAAGCTACAAAAGCAGACACATATCCCATCAGTTTTCTCCCTTCCCTATGGTGCAAAGCCACTCGCCAAAATCGGCCCGCTGTTGGATGTTGCGAAACCTGCTTGATTAAAATGTTGATGTCAACATAATTGGAAATATGAGTATGCGCGCCGACCTGCCTATTGAAGTGACCCGCGAGGTAAGGGATCGCTGCCTTTGTCTGCATATCCAGCGGGCGGCGCGGGCCATTGCCCGCCGGTTCGACGAAGCGCTCCGGCCGTATGGGCTGACGAACGGGCAATATTCCCTGCTGATGTCCCTGAACCGTCCGGAGCCGCCACGCATGGGAGACGTCGCCCCGTTTCTGGCGATGGACCGGACCACGCTGACGGCAAATCTGAAACCGCTGGAACGCAGGGGACTGGTGGACGTCAGCGTGGACCCGAAGGACCGGCGCGGCCGTCTGCTTGCCCTGACCGATGCCGGCCGCGACCTGCTGCTGGCCGCCCTGCCCGTCTGGCGCTCGACCCATGATGAAATCGACACCCTGCTGCCAAGCGGCGATCCGGACGGCCTGCGGGCGGAACTGATCGCGCTGTCCTGAGCTAAATCCGGGCCTGAAATCAGGCCGCCTGCCGCCGCGCCACCAGTTCGGCCGCCTCGCGGATCAATTCCGGACGGGCATCGTCGCGGAAGGCATTTTCCGACAGATGGCGGCGCCAGGCGCGGGCACCGGCGCAGCCCTGGAACAGCCCGAGCATATGCCGGGTGATGCTCTTCAGCGGCACGCCCTCGGCCATGCGGCGGGCGGCATAGTCCACCATCGCATCGGCCACGTCCCACGGAGTGAGATCCGTCTGGCCAGCGCTGTAGAACCGGCGATCGGCATCGGCCAGCACCCATGGCGTCTGATAGGCCGCACGGCCTATCATCACGCCGTCGACATGCACCAGTTGCGCTTCGGCTTCGTCGAGCGTGGAGATGCCGCCATTGATCGAGATCCGCAGCTCCGGGAACTGCCGTTTCATGGCGTGGACCAGCGGGTAGTCCAGCGGCGGCACGTCCCGGTTTTCCTTCGGGCTGAGGCCCTGCAGCCAAGCCTTGCGGGCATGCACGATGACATGACGGCACCCGGCATCCGTGACCTGGCGGATGAAATCCGGCAGGACCGTCTCCGGCTCCTGATCGTCAACACCGATGCGGGATTTCACGGTCACGGGGATGGAGACGGCGTCGCTCATCGCCGCGACGCAACGGGCGACCAAATCGGGCTCCCGCATCAGGCAGGCGCCGAAGCTGCCGGACTGCACCCGGTCGCTCGGGCAGCCGACATTGATGTTCACTTCCGCATAGCCCCAACCCTCAGCCATACGGGCGCATTCGGCCATGGCATCGGGTTCACTGCCACCAAGCTGCAACACCAGCGGATGCTCCGACGCGTCATAGCGCAGGAAGCGCTTGGCATCGCCGTGCAGCAGGGCGCCGGTCGTCACCATTTCGGTATAGAGGACGGCATGCCGGCTGATCTGCCGCAGGAAATAGCGGTCATGCCGGTCTGTCCAGTCCATCATCGGGGCGACGGATATGCGATGAAGTTCAGTCACGTGTCTTTTGGCCTTTGGCT
The DNA here is from genome assembly GCF_040217065.1 of Nisaea sp. Classification (GTDB taxonomy): domain Bacteria; phylum Pseudomonadota; class Alphaproteobacteria; order Thalassobaculales; family Thalassobaculaceae; genus Nisaea. The sequence goes on along the minus strand of NZ_JAVJNX010000008.1, from coordinate 476,249 downwards.
GCAATCTGCCCTTTCATATCGTCTGCAGGGTGACGTTTCCAACGGGAAAACGGAAGATCAGCCCTGCGGTCGCATGTAGACAGTCGCGCCTTTCATCCCTCATGCCGCTCTGGATAGCCCTGAGGGACAGAAACAGAAACGAATTGTTTTCTGATCCCCCCTCGCCTGACAGGCTGAGCGCTACAATCTCTGTTACCACCCAATCGGCGAAAGGATACGTCACATGAGCTGGAGCCCCTGCCCCGACCCGACCCTCGGCGACAAAGCCTCGGTCGATGCTGTCGAGACCGTGATCGTCCCGCGCGCGGTCGATCTCGGCGAGATGACAGTGCGTCGCGCCCTGCCGAGCAGGCAGCGCCAGATGGTCGGCCCCTTCATCTTTTTCGACCAGATGGGACCTGCGGAATTCCTGACCGATCAGGGTATCGACGTCCGGCCGCATCCGCATGTCAATCTGGCCACCGTCACCTATTTGCTGGAAGGCGAGATCCTGCACCGGGACAGCCTCGGCACCGAGCAGGCGATCCGTCCCGGCGCGGTGAACTGGATGAAGGCAGGTACCGGCATCGTGCATTCCGAACGCACCTCCGACGCGCTGAAACAGAGCGGCCAACGCCTGTTCGGATTGCAGACCTGGGTCGCCTTGCCGGAAGCCGAGGAGGAAACCGACCCGGCCTTTCTCCACCATGGCACCGACGATATTCCGGTGATCGATGATGGCGCGCTTTCCCTGCGGCTCATCGCCGGGGAGATGCAGGGCGTGCGCTCTCCGCTGAAGACCGCTTCCGAAACACTCTATGCCGATGTCAGCCTGGAACGCGGCGGCCGCTTCCAGGTCGAAGCCAGCCATCAGGAACGCGCCCTCTATATTCTGTCCGGCACACTTTCCGTGGAGGGCACCGAGCATGGCGAAGCTGAATTGCTGATCTTGAGAAGCGGCGTTCCCGTGGAAGTCCGGGCAACGGAATCCGCCCGCTTCATGCTGTTCGGCGGCGAGCCGATGGAAGGGCCTCGCTACATCTGGTGGAACTTCGTCTCTTCCCGGCTGGAGCGGATAGAGCAGGCGAAGGAGGAATGGCGGCAAGGCAGGTTCGATACGGTGCCGGGCGACGAGGAGGATTTCATTCCCCTGCCCGAAGACAAGGGCAGGCCGCGCAAAGCCGTCGGCGGCCGTACGTTCGCGTAGCTGCGTGGCCACCGCAGGATGATTTCAGGCACCGTGAAACATCCTGCGCACCGCCGTCAGACTGGGGCCCGAAATCTTGCACGAAGCAACCCTGGCACCCTTTCAGCTCACCGTGAAATGCCGGATGAAATCCGGGTCCGGCTCGATGCCGAGCCCCGGCCCGCCCGGCAGACCGACGCTGCCGCCGCTTTCCTTGACCTGCTCGCCAATCCGGAGCGGCTCAAGCAGGAGCTCTTCGCGGAACCGGTTCGGCGTGGTGTCGTATTGAGCATCGGCTGGAACGTTTGTTGCTCGAGCAACTGTGGCATTGGAACGGTTGACTCATTCTCGATGCCTGCCTTTGCGACGGTCGCAAAGCGACCGAAGACACCGTTGATAAAAATGTGATCGATTGCGGCGAACTGGTCAGGCCCCACCTTTGAAGGTTGCAGGTCGGACGCATGTAGCGGGAGCATTTCTGTAGGGAATGATTGCTCCACCACCTGCCACGGTGTATCGACTACACAGCTGTAGTCCCCGGCGCCGCAAACGCACCCCGCAAGACCAAAGAACGGGGCATTGGGCTCGACGAAGTCCTCATGGCCCGTTTCGTCGACGCATATCAGAAGTGAATCATCCGGGAACTCGATCTGTACCCCATCATGCTCAATGACCAGCGGCATGCACTTTCCATTTCGCTGTGTCGTCTGCCTTCGAATAACTTCGTCGTCCCTGAAGCATATCAATACTACCCAGTCCGTTAAACGATGGTCGACAGAGCGAACCTTCAAGCTAACTACGACATGCTGCGAAAAGGGAAATATCGGATGATAATAAATAAAAATTCCCAGAAATCCTGCCTATTTTCGTTTATTTGGGAAAATTTGAAGGTGAAAAATCAATACACGATTGATTAATCGTTTTCCGATATAGGCTAATTTTCAGTCTTTTACCAAAATAAGCTAGCCTCCAATCCTTTGCTGTGGAGTTTCCGGATGCGTCTCATCAATCGAATCATTCTTGGCTATGCGGGTGTAGTGTTGCTCATGCTCGGACTCGCGATCGCAGCTGTTTTTCAGGTCAACTCGATCGGGAACAGCCTGGCGACAATCAACGACGTCAACAGCGTGAAGCAGCGCTACGCAATCAATTTCCGCGGCAGCGTGCACGACAGGGCCATTTCCATCCGGGATGTCGTTCTCGTATCGACCGACGCAGAGCGTCAAGCAGCGATCGAGGAGATCGAGACGCTTGCTGAAGCCTACGCAGAGTCCGCGCGGGCAATGGATGAGATGATTGACTCGAGAAACGACAATAGCGCCGAAGAACTCGAAATCCTCAGCCGCATCCAGGCCACCGAGGCGGAGACCAATCCTCTGGTCGAAGAAGTGATCAGGCTAAGACTCTCCGGCAACACAGACGAAGCCCACAACGTGCTCATGGGGCAGGCCCGGCCGCTCTTCATACAATGGCTTGCGCAAATCAACGAGTTCATCGACCAGAAAGAGGACCTTAATAAAGCCGAAGGTGCCAAAGTTGTGTCAACCGTCGATGGTTTCCAGATCTTCATGTTCGGATCGCTCGCGGTCGCGCTCGCTACTGCCCTTGGCCTCGGTGCCTGGACCGTAACATCAATCCGTCCTCTGGGACGCTCCACCGACATCATGCGGCGGCTCGCTGAAGGCGACCTCTCCGCGGAGGTCCCCGAGACAAATGACAAGAACGAGGTCGGCGATATCCTTCGCAGCCTTGGGTCGTTCAAATCCGCGGCAATCGAGAAGCAGAAAATCGAAGAACGGCAAGCTGACCGCGACCGCCGCGAAGCCGAGGAGAAGCGGGAGTCGATGAATGCGCTCGCGGACAACTTCCAGGAGCGCGTCGAGAGTGTCGTCAAGGCCGTCTCGACATCATCGGATCAACTCGTCGAGCTCGCGAAGACCCTCTCGTCCGTGACCGAAACCGCGAAAGGACGTGCACAGAATGTCGAGGGTGCAGCCGGGCAAGCCTCCACGAATGTCAGCGCTGTCGCCGACGAGGTTCAAAAGCTCTCCGCCTCGATAGCCGGCGTCCAGGAACTCGCCAAGGAGTCGACCTCCATGGCCGGGTCGGCGAAGTCCACCGCCGACGATGCCGTTGCGAGCGTGGAGAAACTGTCCACCTCCGCGCGGAACATCGGGGACGTTGTAAAGCTGATCTCGGAAATCGCCGAACAAACGAACCTGCTTGCCCTCAACGCCACGATCGAAGCGGCACGCGCCGGCGAGGCCGGCAAAGGGTTTGCCGTCGTTGCGTCGGAAGTCAAATCACTGGCCAACCAGACAGCCAAGGCGACCGAGGATATTACCGCGCAGATTACCGATATGCAGGGCAACACGGACGATGTCGTGAAAGCGATCGACGATATTTGCGCCGTCATCGATTCCCTAAACGAGCAGGCGGCTTCGATCGCCGTGTCGGTCGATGAGCAGTACAGCTCAACGGAGGAAATCTCGGCCAGCACCAGCCAAGCCGCAAACGGCACGGAGGACGTGAACGCAAATATCCGCGACGTCGCCAAGAACGTCACGAATGTCGGCGAAAGCTCCAACCAGGTCCTGACTTCCGCAACGTCTCTCTCCAAGGAGGCACAGCGGCTCAACCACGAGGTCAGCGATTTCCTGACACAGGTTCGCTCCGCCTAGCGAGCCCGCGCGCGGCACACGCCAGCGGAGGTCTCTAAGCGATGTCCGCCCGCCCATCGGCGGGCGGACGCTGATACGACAAAGACGCCCCCCCGATCACGCATCCGCTCGACCCTGTTTCCCAAGATCCGAGAATTGCGGGGACAGAGAATTGCGGGGAATTGCGGGGACACGTACCGAATTCAGGTGAATAAAGCAGCCTTGTAGCGTGCCTCTCGAAGATCCCCTCAGAATCTGCGCAGACGCGTATCGCGTGCGTTTGCGATCCCGATATCGGCGCGGAGAAAAGTCGTGACCCGCAGCTTCTGCGATCGGCATCACGACAACATCAAGATGGAACGGGATCAGACCATCATGAGCGGGGCGATTCACTGCGATTTTCGCTATCAGGTTGAAGATGAGGGGTGAAAGCTGGTTGCAGCCAGACCATCGACGGTCAAAAGTCCACTTTGGGTCGCAATTAGCTAACAGAAAAACTCTTCACAAAATCCGGGTCCGGCTCAATGCCGAGCCCCGGGCCGCCCGGCAGACCAACGCTGCCGCCGCTTTCCTTGACCTGCTCGCCAACCCGGAGCGGCTCAAGCAGGAGCTCTTCGCGGAACCGGTTCGGCGTGGTGTCGTATTCCAGCATCGGCTGGACCGGGTGCGCCCCGCCCGGCAGGTCAGGCAGGGCGGCGAGCAGATGCATGTTGGTGGCGACGGCCACGGCCGAGCCCCAGACATGGTTCACGATCGGCATGAAATGGGCCTCCGCCAGTGCCCGGACCTTCAGATATTCAGTGATGCCGCCAAGCCCGCAGACTTCCGGCTGCAGGACGTCGACGCAGCGGTTATGGATCAGATCCCGGAAGCCCCAGCGGGTGAACTCCCCCTCGCCGCCGGCGATCGGCATGTCGAGGGCGAGGCAGAGATCGCGGTAGCCCTGCCGGTCCTCCGGCGCCACCGGCTCCTCGAACCAGGCAACGCCGAGCCGTTCCAGCTCGCGCCCGAGGGGGATGGCCTCGCGAGTCGTATAGGCGTGGTTCGCGTCCACCATCAGGCCGATATCCGGGCCGATGGCATCGCGGACGGTCTCAACCAGCGCGATGTCCTCTTTTACGCCGCGGCCGATCTTCATCTTCATGGCCTTGTAGCCGGCCGCGCGGATCGCCGCGCTCTCGGCCGCGAACCGTTCCTTCAGGTCGGGCACCCGCTGCAGCATCATGCCGTAGCCATAGACCTGGATGCGCTCCCGGAAGGCGCCGCCAAGCAGCCGGTAGACCGGCACGCCGTGGATCTTTCCGGCCAGATCCCAGAGCGCGATATCGACACCGGAGAGAGACTGGATCGGCATGCCCTTCTGGCCATGATCCCGCAGGAGGTTGTAGACCTTGTGCCAGATCACCTCACGCTCGAGCGGATCCATGCCGAGCACCATCGGCTGGATCACGCGCTCAACGATTGTCTTGTTTGCAAAGGCGATATCGCCGCCGCCAAAACACTCGCCCCAGCCGACCACCCCCTCGTCCGTGGTGATCTCCACCAGGTGCGCCGTGCGCTTCAGGTAATATTGCTGGGAATAGCCGAGCTCTTCATCGAGATCGTACTGGAGCACATGGCTCCGGATGCCTGTGATCTTCATACCCGGCAGGTCCGCTTTGTTGCCAACACGGGAAGCCTAGATCATCCGGGATCACCCGGGCCATGGCCTTTTCACGGAACGATCCGACTCTCGGCGCGAGGCGCCAGTGCCGGGCCGCCTCATGCGACGGATCAGGACGGAACGTCGTACGCGGTGATTGTCATGTCAGCCGCTTCCTCGCGCAGCGGAATGATCGCCTGATAGGCGTCCGAAGCGTACCAGGCTTTCAGGTCCTGCATGCTCGGGAAGGAGGCTATGCCCGTCGCCTGATGATTGGCATCACCGCCAGTCAGAACCGCCCCTGCTTTCCCGCGCATCACCATTTCACCGCCAAACGGCTTGAAGGTTTCCGCGGCTTGCTTTGAGTAGTCCTGCATCTTGGCCGGGTCCTTGACTGCAACCACAGCTACAAAAAATGCCGTCATGAATATCTCCTCATTCCCTGAGCGCTCGACAGAGCTTGCCGGGCACGTTATGTACAGCAGTGGATAAAACACGCGCCCAACGTTTTGTCCACTGCTGTATAAAAAATATTTTCGTGAGTGATTTTGGCCCGACCGAGCAAATTTGACAGAGACGATGCCGTCGATACGGCCATGGAAATCTTCTGGCGTGAGGGCTATGAGGCCTGCTCCGTCAAGGCGCTTTCCGAGCGTCTCGGGATTACCCGGTCAAGCTTCTACAACGCGTTCGGTAGCCGCGAGGATCTGTTCCGCGAGGCTCTTGCCCGCTATGGCGAGCAATCGCCCGACAGCGCGTTCGCAAGCGAGCCGTCCGCCGCCGGTAGTGTCAGGCGGCTGATCACGAACACGTTCCGCGCCGCCTGCCACGCCCGCGCCGCCGACCCCGACGCCAAGGGCTGTTTTGCGGTGAAAAGCGTGGCTGAACTCTGCAATCGGGACAAAGCGCTCGGCCCGATGCTTGATGAGATCGTCCAGGCCAATGTCGCACGGCTGGAACGCCTGCTCGAATTCGGCAAGGCAACCGGCGAGTTTCCTTCTACCCTCGACAGCCACGCCACCGCGCTCGCGCTCAAGACAGTGCTGGTCGGCCTCAATGTCGTCTGCAAGGTGATCCGCGAGGAGGAGGAACTCTGGCTCTCCGCCCGCACCGCCCTCAAGGCTCTCGACCTGTTTGAGGAAGATACCGCGGTGTGATGTGAACGTTACCCGCGGGCGGCCCGGGCACTGCGCCGGGTGGCCAGCAGCAGATTGGTCTCCGAGCTCGCGATGCCCTCGATCAGCCGGATGCGGCGCAGCACATCATCGAAATCCGTCAGGGTCTCGGCGCCGATCTCGGCGATCAGGTCCCATTTTCCGTTCGTGCTGTGCACCGCCCCGACCTCGCCGATGCCGGTGAGCTGGCGGACCACATTCTCCGTCCCGCGCCCCTCGATCTCGATCAGCATGATGCCGCGCACGGGCATTTCCGACGCGTCCCCGCGCAGCACCACCGTGTAGCCGAGCACATGGCCGTCCCGCTCCAGCCGTTCCAGCCGGCTGCGCACCGTGGCGCGCGATACCCCGACCGTCCCGGCAAGCTCGGAAATCCCCGCCCGGCCATTCCGGCGCAGCGCGGCGATCAGTTTCTGGTCAACAACATCCATTATTCAAATCGTCATGTCTGAATTACCATTTTGCTCATATCATGGAGCAAACTGCGCAAATTGCCATCTATTTTGCGCCAGAGAATTGCCCGCATACTGACATCACTGGTCGACGGGCGCGTGTCCGCACACCATTCATGGAGTTGAGAATGAGCGATCCCCGTTCCTGCGTACTTGTCGGCGCCCCCGTTCAGATCGGGGCGGGCCAGCCGGGTTGCCTGATGGGGCCGGACGCGTTCCGCACCGCCGGACTCGGCCGGGCCCTGGAAAGCCTCGGCCATTCCATCGAGGATCTCGGGAATTGCACGGCGGCACCGCTTGCCGAGCGCAGCCATCCGAACAAGGCGATCAAGAACCTGACGGAAACCGCAGGCTGGGTGGAGACGCTCACCGAAGCCGCCTACCAGGCGAAGCAGGGCGGACGCACGCCGATCTTCCTCGGCGGCGACCATGCGCTGGCGGCGGGAACCCTTCCCGGCATTGCCAGGGCAGCAAGGGAAGAGGGCCGCGAGCTTTTCGTGCTCTGGCTTGACGCCCATACCGACTATCACGACCTCGACAGCACCGAGAGCGGCAACCTGCACGGCGTCCCGGTCGCCTATTTTACCGGGCGCGGCGGCTTCGATGGCTATTTCCCGCCGCTCGAAGTGCCGGTGAAGCCCGAGAACATCACCATGATGGGCATCCGCTCGGTCGATCCGGCGGAACATCGCGAATTGCTGCACCAGCCGATAGAAGTGGTCGACATGCGCGCCATCGACGAGCATGGCGTCAACACCCTTCTGAAAGACTTCCTGGCGCGGGTCGAAGCGGCGGACGGCATCATCCATGTCAGCCTCGACGTCGATTTCCTCGACCCTGAGATCGCCCCCGCCGTCGGCACCACCGTCCCCGGCGGCGCAACCTTCCGCGAGGCGCATCTGATCATGGAGAAGCTGAACGATTGCGGGCGCGTCGGCTCCCTCGACCTGGTCGAGCTGAACCCGTTTCTCGACGAGCGCGGCAAGACCGCGCGCCTGATGGTCGATCTGACCGCGAGCCTGTTCGGCCGCAAGGTCATGGACCGGCCGACACGATCTTTCTGAGACCTGGGCTTTCTGAGACCTGGGCTTTCTGAGTTCCCGAACCACGGAGATAATCATGGCAAACGCCGCAGACTTCATCGCCACAGAACAGCGCCTCGGCGCGCATAATTACAAGCCGCTGGACGTGGTGTTGGCCCGGGGCGAAGGCGTGCATGTCTGGGACGTGGACGGCAAGCAGTATCTCGACTGCCTTTCCGCCTACTCGGCAGTCAATCAGGGCCACTGCCACCCGAAGATCTTCGAGGCGATGGTCGCGCAGGCGAAACGCATCACCCTGACCTCCCGCGCCTTCCACAATGATCAGCTCGCCGGTTTCTACGAGGACATCGCCCGGCTGACCGGCTCCCACAAGGTGCTGCCGATGAATTCCGGCGCCGAGGCGGTCGAATCCGCCATCAAGGCTGTGCGCAAATGGGGATACGAGCAGAAGGGCGTGGAGGAGAACCAGGCCGAAATCATCGTCTTCTCGAACAATTTCCATGGCCGCACCATCGGCGTCGTTGGCTTCTCCACCGATCCGGTAGCGCGCGGCGGCTTCGGCCCGTTCGCGCCGGGCTTCCGGGTCGTCAAGTTCGGCGACATCGAGGCTTTCGAGCAGACCATCACCAAGAACACAGTTGCCGTGCTGATCGAGCCGATCCAGGGCGAGGCAGGCGTGATCATTCCGCCCGCAGGCTACCTGAAGCGGATGCGGGCCCTCTGCACCGAGCACAATATCACGCTGATTCTGGACGAGATCCAGTCAGGCCTCGGCCGCACCGGCAAGATGCTGGCGGAGGAACATGAAGAGATCGAGGCGGACGTGACACTGGTCGGCAAGGCGCTGTCCGGCGGCTTCTATCCGGTCTCTGCCGTGCTTTCGAACACCGAGGTTCTCGGCGTGCTGCAGCCGGGCCAGCATGGCTCGACCTTCGGTGGCAACCCGCTTGCCTGTGCCATCGCCCGGGCCGCGCTCGATGTACTGGTGAGCGAGGGCATGATCGAGAATTCCGCCGAACAGGGCGCCTATTTCAAGGCCGGCCTGGAAGACATCCGCTCCAACGCGGTGAAGGAAATCCGCGGCCGTGGCCTAATGCTGGCGGTCGAATTGCAGCCGGAAGCAGGCGGCGCCAAGAAGTACTGCGAGGCCCTGAAGGAGCGCGGCATTCTGGCGAAGGACACGCACGAACATTCCATCCGCATCGCCCCGCCGCTGGTCATCACCCGCGATCAGGTCGACTGGGCGCTGGAGCGTTTCCAGGACGTACTGACCAACGTTCACTAAGCGCCGGACACGCCGCGCGCCAGCATCCGGAGCCCGAACAGACCCGGCTCCGGATGCCGGATGCGATAGACGGGGATGGCGGCAAGGTAATCCGCCATGCGGGCATTCGCGGTGAAGCGGTCCCGGAACAGATCCTCCCGGAAAGCGGCGCCCGCATGCGCGAGCACGCCGCCTGTTAGGTAGACGCCGCCGCGGGCACCGACGGTCAGGGCGGCGTTCGCGGCGACTCCCGCCAGGAAGCTGGAAAACCGATCCATCACCGCGCAGGCCACCGGGCACGCGTCGCCGGTGAGCCGCGCCACAACATCGGCGCCGGCGCCAACCCGGTCCGCACGCCCATCCCGCTCCGCAATGGCATTGAACAGGGCCACAAGCCCGGAGCCGGACAGCACCTCTTCAGCGGAGACAGGCACATCGCCGTTCCCAAGCCTCTGCATCAGGTCGGCCTCTTCCGCATTGCCAGCCGGCAAGCTGACATGCCCGCCTTCACCCTCGATCATGGTCCAGCCATTCTCTGACGGAACCGCAACCCCGACACCGAGACCGGTCCCCGGTCCAAGCACCAGCTTGGGCGCGCCGGGCAGCACGGTACCGTCCTTGATCTGTTCCAGGTCCTGTTTCTGCAGATAGGGCAGACCGGCGGCAACGGCGGAAAAATCGTTCAGCAGCACGAAACGGCTCCATCCGTAGCGTTCCGCAACGGCATGCCGGGAGAAGCTCCAGGGGCAATTGGTCAATGTGAAGCGATCGCCGGAAACGGGGCCGGCCACGGCGAGGATGGCACTCGATGGACGATGCCCGGCAGGAAGCCCGTCCAGATACGCATCGAGCGCACTCTCAAGCCCCTCATGCTCTGCTGTCAGGAACCGTATCTCGGCTTCGAGCGCCATGCCGTCGGTCAGGGCGAGCCGCAGATTTGTGCCGCCGAGATCGCCGACTAGTGTTTTCGCCGTCATCCGCACCTCTGAAAACCACTCTCTTGGGGTACCGGAAGCCGCCACCCCACGCAACCGGAGGGAGCTTCCTGGTCGACTGCATGTGGCCATCGACGGTCCGCTCTTGCCGGAGCGGGCCGCAGGTCTCTGACGGAGGCGTGATTTCACATGGGGAGCCGGAGCAGGCATATGCATCGGCATATGTAATCGGGAAAAGCCAATGGAAAGTATCTATTACGCCCTCTCATGGGCCTGTCATCGGCGGTGCAAGCATTGCTACGAAGACAAGTTCCGGCCCTATGTCCGCGACGAGCTGAAAGCGGTTGTCAGCGCGGCTGAGGAGAATTTCCCCCGGATCATCCGGAACCTGCCGGAACGACTGACCTATCTCGATCTGGAGCAGCCGGACGATTCCGCGCCAGGCGGTTATGTCGAGCGGAACAGCCGAATCATCGTCTCCGGCGGCGAGGTGCTGATCGACCCCGTGCGCGAGAGCATTCTCTATCCCGCGCTGGAAATGATCCGGGACAAGTACAAGGCGCAGGGTGGAGTCCGGCTGGTGGTTCAGACCACCGGCGACCTGCTGACCGAGAAGATCATCGACGAGTTGCTGGAGCGCGGCATTTACATGATCTCGGTTGCCGGGATGGACGATTTCCATGTCGGCATGGAGGGTGAGAAGCGCGTGCCGCTGCAGGAACAGCTCACCACCTGGTTCAAGGCCGCCGGCATGCGCGACTTCGCGCACGAGCCGTCCCGCCGCGCCTGGGAAGATGACGGCCCGGCCTTCTCCTTCTTCGGCGCGACCGACGATGCCTGGATCGGGAAGATCTGGCCGCGCGGCCGGGCCTGGAAAAACGGCCTGTCGAAAGCCACGATCAGCGACAATTTCTGCAATGCCTGGTCCGGTGGCCTGAACTTCCTGAACCGGCGCTATTCCGGCTCGGAAGTCTCCATCGACCCGAACGGCGATGTCTTCCCCTGCTGTCTGAAGACCAAGGCGCCGCTCGGTAATCTGACCGAAGAGCGGTTGGAGGATATCATCGACAGTCTGGTCGGCCATCCGGCCTTCGAGGCGATCTCGATGGGCCATCCGGAACGCATGGGCATCGCCCATGGCTGGGATGTCGAAACCTTCCTGAAGAAGTCGGAGACCATCACCGTGAAAGGTGAGCCCTACCGCAATCTCTGCATCGGCTGCGACCGGTTCCACACCGAGGTGCTGGCGGATGTGCTCGAAGAGGCCCGGCTCAAGCGACTGACACTCAGGAGCCAGGACGCCGCCGATTAGCGTGGGCCGCTCGTTGCCAGCAGGACTGTGTAGACGCTTTTTGTCGCGGTGATGAAAAGGCGGTTCCGTTTTGGTCCGCCGAAACAGAGGTTCGAGACGATTTCCGGAACGAACACCTTGCCGATCAGGGTGCCGTCAGCGTCGTAGCAATGCACGCCGTCCGCCGCGCTGGTCCAGATCCGGCCCTTGTTATCGAAGCGGAATCCGTCGAAGACACCGTTCTCGCATTCGGCAAAGACGCCACCGCCCCGGAGTCGGTTGTCCTCCGTGACATCGAACACGCGGATATGCCGTGGCGCGCCCGGATAGCGCGTCGCCCCGCTGTCCGCGATGTAGAGCTTCGTCTCGTCGAGCGAGAAGGCCAGGCCGTTCGGGCAGGTGAAATCGTCCGTGACACGGGTGATCGCGCCCGTCCCGCCGTCGATCCGGTAGACATGCTGCCCGCCGATTTCCTCTTCACCCTCGAACCCCTCATAGTCGGATTCAATGCCGTAGGCCGGATCCGTGAACCAGATCGACCCGTCCGATTTCACAACCACATCGTTCGGGCTGTTGAACTTCTTTCCCTCGAACCGGTCGGCCAGCGTCTCGATGGAGCCATCATGGTTCATGCGCGTGACGCTCCGGCTGCCATGCTCGCAACAGATCACCCGGCCCGCGCGATCCAGGGTGCTGCCGTTCACATTGGCGCCCTCGTTGACGCGGAACTCGCCGACCGCGCCGCTGCATTCATCCCAGCGCAGGCGGCGGTCATTGGGGATATCGCTCCAGATCAGCGATTTGTAGGCCGGAACATAGACCGGACCCTCGGTCCATTTCCCGCCGGTCCAGATCTGCTCGACCGTCTCGATCGTCTTCACGCATCTGCGGAAACGCTCGTCGCGGATCTCGAAATCACTCACGCTCACCGTTTATCCCCCGGCACCAAACCCAGAATATTCTCACGTATATGGAAGCCGAGGTCTCCTCATTTTTCCCGAAATCATCTCCAGGTCCGGGCGCAGACGCATCCGGTCAGATGATTTCGTCTTCGTCGAACAACGGATCCGCCTCGAGCTGGGTCGCAAGCCGATCAATGGTCGCTTCCGGTTTGTGACTGAGCGTTTCGGCAATGTGAAAGAGCGCATCGCCTTCGTTCACGACCGGCAAGTTCGTACGCCCGATAATGATTCCGGACATCTCCGCCAGAACCGGGATCTCGACGATCCCGAACGGATCGGAAATCACGCCGAGAAGATCGCCTTCGGTGACATATTCGCTCGTCCCCTTGAAGACACGGAGCAGTCCACCGACGGGGGCCCGCTGCCATCCGCTGTTATAGACACGAACCGGCTGTGCCCGCGGCTTGGTGACACCGCGTGACCGGATCATGCCCATTTCCTTCATGACACGAAGAATGCCGGCCACACCGACCCGTGCGGACTGTTCATTGAAGCGCAATCCTTCGCCTGCTTCATAGAGCAGGATATCGATGCCGCGCGCCTTCGCCGCCGCCCGGAGCGAGCCGTCGCGGAGTTTTGCAATGATCACCACGGGCGCGCCGAAGGCTTCTGCATAGGCCAGCGAGCCCTCATGCGCCGGAGAAATCCGAATCTGCGGCATGTTGGTTCTGTGAATCGCCGCGGAATGCAGGTCGATGCCGAGGTCGGAACGATGCACCACCTCGGTGATGAAGAGGTTTGCGAGCCGGGCGGCGAGGGAGCCCTTCTCGCCGCCCGGGAAACTGCGGTTAAGGTCCCGGCGGTCGGGCATGTAGCGGGAATGGTTCAGGAAGCCGAAAGTGTTCACGATCGGGACAACCATCAACGTGCCGCTGACCGTACTCAGCTGAGGCGAGCGGAGCAGCCTGCGGGCGATTTCCACCCCGATCACCTCGTCACCATGCACTGCCGCACTGACGAACAGCGTCGGCCCCGGCCGGCGGCCATGGACGACATGCACCGAAAGGTTCACCTGGGTGTGGTCCGACAGAACGCTGACAGGCAGGTCGACGGTCTGCCTGGTACCCGCAGCGACCGAGACACCGCCGATGACGAAATCCGCGCGCCTTGCCATCAGCCCTTGCCCATTGTCTTGGTTTTGCCGGCCTTCGCACGGGCTTCGATATGCTCGATGATCTTGCCCGCCACATCAATGCCGGTCGCCTTCTCCACCCCTTCAAGGCCGGGCGAGGAATTCACCTCCATCACCACCGGCCCGTGATTCGAGCGCAGCATGTCGACACCGCAGACATTCAGGCCGAGGGTCTTGGCCGAACGGATTGCCGTGGCCCGCTCCTCCGGCGAGATGCGGATTGCCTTGGCGCTGCCGCCCCGATGCAGGTTCGAGCGGAAATCATCGTCCGCACCGGTACGCTGCATGGCCGCGATGACCTTTCCGCCGACCACCAGGGCCCGAATGTCCGTGCCACCTGCCTCCTTGATGAATTCCTGGACCAGAATATTCACGCCAGCCCCCCGGAAGGCCTCGATCACCGACTTCGCGGACCGGTCGGAATCAGCCAGCACGACGCCGATCCCCTGGGTTCCCTCCAGAAGCTTGACCACGAGCGGCGCGGCGCCAGCCAGCTTCAGCACCTCCTCGGTCTGCTTGGGATCGTGTGCAAACGTCGTCACGGGCAGTCCGATACCGTCCCGCGCGAGAAGCTGCATGGACCGCAGCTTGTCGCGCGACCGGCCGATGGCGACCGACTCGTTCAGCGGATAGACGCCCATCATCTCGAACTGCCGCAGTACGGCAAGGCCGTAGAACGTCACGGACGCCCCGATGCGGGGAATGACCACATCGTATTTCGGCAACTTCTGACCGTTGTAGAATATCTCCGGGCGCCGGGAGGCAATGTTCATGTAACAGTGCAACGTGTTCACGATATCGAACTCGTGCCCGCGCGCTTCCGCCGCCTCCTTCAGTCTCTTGTGTGAATAGAGGTTCGGGTTGCGAGCCATCATGACGATCTTCATCGCTCTTCCTCCCTTTCGGCGGAAGTGGGTGGTGCCGGGTCACCAAGCAGAAAGGATCGACGCGGGTTGACGAGCATCCCGCGGTCCCGGACGGCAGTCCGTCCGAGGATCAGGTCGAACTCCATCTTCTCCCGGTTCGCGAGCGAGACGTCTATGTGCCAGTGATGGCGCCCAAGCACCAGCGCGGTGCGAACAATCAGCCGGCGCTCCGGAACACCGCCCGTATTCTTGATGTCCCGCTCGTCACTGACCGGCGCTTCCACCCGGATGCCCCGGCGCCGGTTGGGAATCGGGATGATGAACCGGACCCAGATCTGGTGGTCCTTTTCAAAAATCCTCTGGTCGACGGCATGCAGGGCCGAAGTCCGCGCGCCGGTATCGATCTTCGCCGCGAGGGTCTTGATGCCGTAATCCGGCAAGCCGACCATCTCACGCCAGCCTATGACTTCCGGACCGGCAAATGACTTTTTCTTCTTCAACGACAAAATCCGCAATAGCCTGACCGGAAACCGGTATGGCCCGGGAGCTTACCGCAACCCAGCGGCCATACAAGGATGATAGCGCCAGAACCGCAGGCGTTAACGGCCCGCGGACGCGCTGGAGAAAAGGGGAGAACCGGGAATGACGGAACTGCACTGGGACACCGACGCGCTGGTCGGCTTTGCGACGTCTCTCTTCAAGGCAGCCGGCCTTGAAGCGGACAAGGCGGAAACCATCGCTTCGGCATTGGTCGAGGCTGACATGATGGGACATACCACGCATGGCCTGCAACTCTGCGCGCCATATCTGAATGCGCTCGAAGACGGGACAATGCGCAGGCAAGGCGGCCCGGAAATACTGAGCGATCGCGGCGCCGTCGCGACCTGGGACGGCCGCCGGCTTCCCGGCGTCTGGCTCACCGCCCGCGCCGTGGACAGCGCGGTCGAGCGCGCCAGGCTCTACGGCACGGCGAGCATCGCCATCCGGCGCAGCCATCATATTGCGTGTCTCGCTGTCTTTCTGGAACGGGCGACGCGGGCGGGCTGCATGGTCCAGATCGCCTGTTCGGACCCGGCCGTGGCCAGTGTGGCGCCCTATGGCGGCACGGAACCTCTCTTCACGCCCGATCCGATCGCCATCGGCATTCCAACCAGCGGCGATCCGATCCTGATCGATACCAGCGCCTCGATCACCACGAACGGACTGACCGGCCGATTGCACGGGGAGGGCAAGAAGCTGCCGGGCAAATGGGTTCAGGACGCTGACGGCGTGGCGTGCGACGATCCGGGGGTGCTGTTCACAGATCCCCCGGGCACGATCCTGCCGATCGGCGGTCAAGAATACGGACACAAGGGATACGGCCTTGCCCTGATGATCGAGGCGCTGACCCAGGGGCTCGCGGGCCATGGCCGC
The DNA here is from genome assembly GCF_040217065.1 of Nisaea sp. Taxonomy (GTDB): domain Bacteria; phylum Pseudomonadota; class Alphaproteobacteria; order Thalassobaculales; family Thalassobaculaceae; genus Nisaea. The sequence continues at coordinate 460,249 of NZ_JAVJNX010000008.1, read as the reverse complement.
GCCGATCCGGCGGAGGGCTGGGGCGCCAGCGTCTTTGTCCAGGTAAGCGACCCGACAGCCTTTGCCGGGGTCGCGGCCTTCAACCGGCAGGTCGACCATATCGTCGCGAAATGCCTCGGCAACAAACCCGCAACGGCCGGCATCCCCGTACGCCTGCCAGGCCAGAACGCGCTCAGGAAGCGCCGCCACGCTCAGGAAAACGGCCTAAAGCTTTATTCCGGCATCATGGAGGCGCTGCAACCATGGGCACGAAAATATGAAATCACACCCCCCGCCTCATCGGCACGCGCATAAGGGAACCCACATCCCGACACATACAATCAATAATATTGTCGGGCGGAATTTCTGTATGGGATCTCTGCCCCAAATTCTTGCAATGAGAATTTTAGCCTGCAATGCTGTCACCTCAAATCGGTCCGGACAGTCAGTCCGACGGCTGCGCAGCCCGCATATCTCTCGCTCGCAGTCCAGAAACCGGCCTAACGAACAGGAGTGGACATGAAGAAATTTCTTGCTGCGTCAGCGTTGGCTTCGCTGGCGCTTGTCTCTGCCATTCCGGCGGCTCACGCTGGCAAGGCAGACGACACACTGAACATCGTCTGGGAACGCGAACTGGAGAATGTGGACAGCTACTTCAACACCGCCCGTGAAGGCATCATTGTTACCCGCCTGACCTGGGACGGTTTGCTGTACCGCGATCCGAAGACGATGGATTACGTGCCGCTGATCGCTAAGTCCTTCAAGTGGGTCGATGATACCACGCTGGAGTTCCAGCTCCGCGAAGGCCTCACCTTCCACAATGGCGAAGAGCTTGACGCCGACGACGTGGTCTTCACGTATAACTGGGTTGCCAATCCGGATAGCGGCGTGAAAACCCAGCGTAATGTGAACTGGATCAAGGAAGCCAAGAAACTGGACAAGTACACAGTCCAGGTGATGCTGAAAGAACCGTTCCCGGCAGCGCTTGAGTTTGTTTCCGGATCCGTCCCGATCTACCCGCAGGACTATTATTCCAAAGTCGGCCCGGACGGCATGGGCCAGAAGCCCGTCGGCTCCGGCCCGTACAAGATTACCGAAGTGGAACCAGGCAGGAAGATCGTCTGGGAGAAATTCGATGGCTACATGAAGGACGGGCCGAAAGGCACGCCGACCATCGGAAAGATTGTCCAGCGCACAATACCGGAACGCAACACCCAGATCGCAGAGCTTCTGTCTGGCCGGGCCGACTGGATGTGGCGGGTTCCCGCCGACCAGGCCGACCGCCTAAAATCCTCCGGCAAGGTCCAGATCGTCAACGAGGAAACCTTCCGCATCGGCTACATCACCATGGATGCAGCGGGTATCACGGGCGACACACCGCTGAAGAACCCGCTGGTTCGCAAGGCGATTTCCTATGCCATAGACCGGAAAGCCATTGTCGAGGCGCTGGTCCGCGGCAAGTCGCAGGTGGTGAATTCCGCATGCTTCCCGAGCCAGTTTGGCTGCGAAACCGATGTGACCAAGTATCCCTACGATCCGGCGAAGGCGAAAGCCTTGCTGGCGGAAGCCGGATATCCGGATGGTTTCAGCATTGATTTCTATGCCTACCGGAACCGCGACTATGCCGAAGCGATGCTCAATTTCCTGAGCCAGGTCGGGATCAAGGCCAACTTCGGTTATCTGAAGTACGCCGCTCTGCGTGACAAGATCCGCTCCAAGGAAGTCCCGATGGCCTTCATGACCTGGGGCTCCTACTCGATCAACGATGTGTCGGCGATCACCAGCCACTTCTTCACCCACGGCAAGGACGACCTTGCCCTCGACCCGAAAGTGAAGGAATTGCTGCAGAAGGGCGATACCACCGTCGATTCGGCGGTCCGCAAGCAGGCCTATAGCGAAGCTCTCAAGCTGATCGCCGAGCAGGCCTACTGGTTGCCGCTGTGGTCCTACAACACGAACTACGCCTTCTCGAACGACGTCGATTTCACGCCGACATCCGACGAGATTCCGCGGTTCTTCACGGCATCCTGGAAGTAACCACACCATCTTTTCGCCCCCGCCCCGGCCTGAATGCCGGGGCGGGGGTTCTTACTTACAATCCGAGCTGGTAAAACCCGGCCTTACGGGATTTGAGGCATGCTGGTCTATACCCTGAAACGTCTGCTTCTGGCCTTGCTCGTCGCCATGACGGTGTCAGCCATTACGTTCTCGCTGACCTATCTCGCCGGCGATCCGGCCATCGCCATGGCCGGCGAGACGGCCAGCGACGCCGACATCGAGTACATCGAGAAGCTTTACGGCTTCGATCGTCCGATCGTGGTGCAGTATTTCGAATGGGCACTCAACGCGTTCCAAGGCGATTTCGGCCAGAGTTTCTACTTCAGGATCCCTGTTGCCGACTTGCTGCTGGAGCGCCTGCCCGTCTCCATGACCCTCGGTGTCTCGGCCATCAGCTTTGCGATCCTGTTGTCGATCCCCCTCGGAGTGCTGGCCGCCATGCGCCCGAACAGCCTGCTTGATCGCCTTGCCCTCGGTATTTCTGTCGTTGGGCAGGCCATGCCGAGCTTCTGGTTCGCGTTGGTGCTGATCGTCATGTTCGCTGTCTGGTATCCGGTTTTTCCGACCACCGGGTCGGAGACCTGGCTGCACTTCGTCCTGCCGACCATTGTGCTCGGCTACTATGCGACACCGGCCATCATGCGATTGACCAGGACCGGTATGCTGGAGGTTCTGGGCTCTGATTATATCCGCACGGCCCGGGCCAAGGGACTGCCACAGCACGTCATTCTCTTCAAACACGCCCTGCGCAACGCCGTGATCCCCGTCGTATCGCTCGCCGCCGTCCAGTTCGGCTTCATGCTCGGCGGTTCCATTGTGATCGAGAGCATCTTCGCATTGCATGGTGCCGGGTACCTCGCCTGGGAATCGATTGGACGGAACGACCTGCCGGTTGTGCAGGCCGTGGTGCTGGTTTTCTCGCTTTTCTACATCGTCCTGACGTTTCTTTCGGATCTGCTGAACGCTTGGCTCGATCCGCGTATCCGGGTGGGTTGAGATCATGACCACAACTATCGCCAATCGTGGCCTGCCCGCTGCGGAAGACATCGTCGGACCGACACCGGGCCAACAGCTGAGACGTCGCATCTTTGGCCACCGGGGCCTGATGATCGGCGGCGGCATTCTCGTCATCATTTTCTTGATGGCCCTATCGGCGCCGTTTCTGGCGCCTCACGATCCCTATTTCCAGGAATTGCTGGCCCGCGTGAAGCCGCCTGTGTGGACGACGGGCGACTGGAAACACGTGCTCGGCACAGATCAGCTTGGCCGGGACTACCTCTCCCGCATCATGTACGGCGCCCAGATATCCCTGCTGATCGGTTTCGCCGCTGCCTTCATTTCTGGCGTCATCGGCACCACACTGGGTGTGGCCGCAGGCTATTTCGGCGGCCGCGTCGACATGGTGGTGACTTTCCTTATCACCGTGCGCCTCTCCATGCCTGTCGTGCTCGTCGCGCTCGCCGTCGTCGCCCTGATCGGCGGATCTCTTACGGTCGTGATCAGCGTGCTTGGGTTGCTGCTCTGGGATCGCTATGCCGTGGTCATGCGGTCGGCAACCATGCAAATCCGGCAAATGGACTATGTCGCCGCGGCCAAGGCCGTCGGTTGTTCAACACCGCGCATTCTGCTGACCGAAATCATGCCGAATATCATGAACAACCTGATTGTGGTCGCGACCCTTGAAATGGCCCACGCGATCCTGCTCGAAGCGGCACTGTCGTTCCTCGGCATGGGCGTGCAGCCGCCACTGCCCTCTTGGGGGCTGATGGTGTCGGAAGGCAAGGACTACATCCTCTTCGAAGCCTGGATGATCACCATTCCGGGCGTCGCCCTCTTCCTGCTGGTGCTCGCAATCAACCTGGTTGGCGACGGCATCCGTGACGTCACTGCACCGGAGAATAGAAACTGATGCAATCCCCCCGAGATTTCCAAATTGGAGCGAAGCGTGTCAGCCGTTCTTGAAGTCACTGGCCTCACAGTCGACATCCCGGTCCCGACAGGCGACCTGCATGCGGTTCGCGGCATCGATTTCTCTGTCAATAAGGGAGAAACGCTCTGCATTGTTGGCGAATCTGGCTGCGGCAAATCCCTCACGTCCCTGTCCATCATGGGCCTGTTGCCGAAGCGGGCGAAGATCAACGCGGCCAAGATGGAATTCACCGGCACGGACCTGCTCAGCCTGAACGAGCGGGAACTGGCGGCCATTCGTGGCAACCGGATGGCCATGATCTTCCAGGAGCCGATGACTTCGCTGAACCCGGCCTACACCATCGGCAACCAGTTGATGGAGCCGTACCTCCGGCACAAGAAGTCGAGCGACAAGGAAGCCCGCGAGCGCGCGATCTACTTGCTGGAGCGGGTCGGCATCACCGCCGCTGCCAGCCGTCTCTCACAATATCCGCACCAGCTGTCCGGCGGGTTGCGCCAGCGCGTGATGATCGCCATGGCGCTGATGTGCGATCCGGAACTGATCATCGCGGACGAGCCGACCACGGCGCTCGACGTCACCATCCAGGCGCAGATCCTGCACCTGCTGGCCGAGCTGCGGAAGGAATTCAACTCTGCCCTGATTCTGATCACCCACGATCTCGGCGTGGTCGCCCGCGTCGCCGACAAGGTGGCGGTGATGTATGCCGGCAAGATCGTCGAGGCCGGCTCTGTCAGCGAGATCTTCAACCAGCCTCTGCATCCCTATACCCAGGGCCTGATCGACTGCATTCCGGTGCCCGGCAAGACCGCGCGCGGCTCCCGCCTCGGCTCCATCCCCGGCATCGTCCCGACCCTGATCGGCGACATCAAGGGCTGCAGCTTCCGGAACCGCTGCGGCTTCGCCCATGACGCATGCGAGATGAAAGACCCGTTCCACACGCTGAGCCCGGGGCGCGGCTATCGCTGCACCCTGGATGTGTCGACGTGTGAAGCCAATGCGAAGGAGCTGGTATCGGCATGACCGGACAGACCCCTCCCCCCGTCCTCGAAATGCGGGACGTGACAAAGACCTACATGATCCGCCGCGGCATCTTCAGCCCGAAGCAGCCACTGCATGCGGTGAACGGCATCTCCCTGAAGATCAACAAGGGCGACGTGCTCGGCCTGGTCGGGGAATCCGGCTGCGGCAAGTCCACCCTCGCCAAGATCCTGCTCGGCCTAGAGCTGCCGACCGCCGGTGAAATCTTCATCGATGGAGAGACGGCCCACCAGAGCGGCGACCGGAAAGCGATCTCCCGCCGTATCCAGCCGATCTTCCAGGATCCCTATTCCTCGTTGAACCCGCGCAAGACCATCGGCGCCATCGTCTCGCTGCCGCTGCGCGTGCATCAGGTCGGCGATCCGTCGACCTGGCGGAAAGCCGTCGAGGATATCCTCGATATTGTCGGCCTGCCGCGCCGGGTCTATGACAGCTACCCGAACCAGCTTTCCGGCGGCCAGCGCCAGCGGGTCGCCATTGCCCGCGCGCTCATCATGAAGCCGGAAATCGTCATCTGCGACGAGCCGACTTCCGCGCTCGACGTCTCGGTCCAGTCCCAGATCCTGAACCTGCTGATGGATCTGCGCGAAGAGCTGAACCTGACCTACGTGCTGATCAGCCACAACCTTGCCGTGGTCGAGCATATCGCCACCAAGGTGGCGGTCATGTATCTCGGCCGGATTGTCGAGGAGACCGGCACGGACAAGCTGTTCGAGGCGGCGCGGCATCCCTATACCAGCGCTCTGCTCAGTTCCGTGCTGACGCCCGAGCCCGGCCTCGGCGTCCCGGACAGCGGCCTCGGCATCGCTTTCCCCAACCCGATCAATCCGCCGAGCGGCTGCACCTTCCATCCGCGTTGCGCCAAGGCATTCGGCCCCTGCTCGGTCGACCAGCCTCCGGTGATCCAGGATGCAGACGGCCGCGTGGAGTGCCATCTCTACGCCTGACGGCTGGGAAACCCGATGCTCCGGCCACAGGTGCCGACATCCCGGGCGACGGACGAGACCGCTTCCGACCATTATCTGGTCTTTGCCGTATTCGCCCTCTGACCGGCAAGGCGATTGGCGGCGGGATCAGTTGAACGGCTTGCCTCCCAGGCACGCCTGAGACTCCCGCCCTCACCCTCGAAAAACTCGTCCAGCAGCGTGCATTCATGCATCCGGTCGGGCCGGAAATGCCGGAAGTCCTTCCGCAACCGGCACCAGGCCGCCAGCACGGCAACCTCGGCGTAATAGATCAAGGCGATCGGCAGGACCTTGCGCCGGGTCAGCGAGCCTGAATCGTCCGCGTAGACGATCTGCAAGGCACGTTCTTCCCGGATCGCAGTCCTAATTTCCGGAAGCAGATCCAGATCCGGCGCGCCCCAGCTTGAGGTCAACAGAGCCTCGCTAAGTGGTGTGGCCGCATTGATCTTGCGCGCCGCGCGTTCCGCCGCCCGCTTCAGCCCCATATCGCCTGTTCGCGCCAGCATAGACAATCCGACGGAAATGGCCTCCGCCTCCTCGATATCGAAATTGATCGGCGGCAGGTCATAGCCGCGCTGCAGCACATAGCCAATCCCGGCCTCGCCTGCGACGGGTATCCGCATGGACTGAAGCGCCGCGATGTCGCGATAGATCGTCCGGATCGAGACCTCAAGCTGTTCGGCCAGGCGCGCTGCGACGACCGGAGACCGGGCGCCGCGCAGAATCTGGATGATCTCGAACAGTCTGTCAGTAGGACGCATATATCGATGCCTTTCTTACTGATAAATAACAAATCATTCCTGACAGCATGCTGTCAGCAGGAGATTGGTATTGAGTGGCCAGTCCAGCCATTCCGCCAAGGAACTGCCGCCATGCTCATCAATCTGCCTGTGCCGACGCCCCGCCTCCGGGGCGTCGGCCTCGTCGGCATCTCCGTCCTGTTCTTCAGCACGGCCGGTCTGTTCACGAAGGGGGTGCCGGAAGATGCCTGGACCATTGTCTTCTGGCGCGGTCTGGCGGCGGCCGGGTTCACTCTCGGCTATCTGCTGATGACCGGGGGGTTGCGGCAAGAGCTTGCCGGCTTCGGCTGGCCCGCCCTGTTTGTCAGCCTGCTCGGCGCAAGCGGGTCGGCGGCCTTTATTTCCTCGTTCAAACTCACCAGCATCGCCAATGTCGCCCTGATCTACGCCACGGTGCCATTGCTTGCCGCCATTCTCGCGTGGATCTGCCTGCGGGAGCGCCCGACGACGAGAACAATACTCGCCAGCGGCGCCACACTGGCCGGGGTTCTCATCATCTTCGGCGGATCTCTTGGCGGCGCCAGTCTGACGGGCGACCTGCTGGCGCTCTGGATGACGGTGACTCTGGCGGGGTCGATGGTGCTCTACCGTCGCTGGCCGGAGACACCCACCGGCATGCCCTCGGCCCTCTCCTCCATCGTGCTGCTTCCGGTCGCGCTGCTGGCAGCCGCGCCGCTCGATGCCGCCCCCGAATACATGCCCGCCATGGCCGGCTTCGGTCTGGTCTTCGCGGTTGCTTCCATCACGTTGATGGCTGGCGCGCGGCTGCTCCCATCCGCGGAAACCGGTTTGCTCAGCGCTCTGGAGACGCCTGTGGCGCCACTGCTGGCATTCCTGTTTCTGGCGGAGGTGCCTTCGACAGCGACCTTTGTCGGTGGCGGTGTGATCCTGTCGGCCATCTTCTGGTCGCAATGGCCCAGGAGATAATTCCGGGCGTCAGGTCCGGGCGCGCCCGCGCCGTGCCACGGCCTCACGGTGTGCGATGTAGGAAATGCTGCCGACAATGATCGCCGCCCCGATCCAGGTGAAGATCTCCGGCACTTCCCCGAAGATCGCGAAGCCGATCAGGGCGGACCAGACCAGCTGCACGAACTTGATGGGCTGGATCGCCGACATTTCCGCAACCTTGAAGCCCTGGGTCATCAGCAGATGCCCAATGGTCGCCAGTCCGGCGGTGACAGCCACCAGCACAAGCTCTTCGACGGTCGGCGCCCGCCAGACATACAGGGCCGGGATGAGAGTGAATATCGTCACGAATACCGATAGATAGGCCACCACGGCGGGGCCGGTCTCCGTCACGGTCAGTTTCTTGGCGACGATATCGGCGCAGGCAAAGATCGGCGCCGCCAGCAGCATGGCGATCGCCCCCGGGTCGACCACCTCGAAGCCCGGCCGGATAATGACAAGAGCGCCGAACAGCCCGAGCGCGATGGCGATGATCCGGCGCAGGCGGATGACCTCGCCAAGGAACAGGGCCGCGAGCAGCGTGGTATAGACCGGCGCCGTAAAGCCCATGGCCGTGACCTCGGCCAACGGTATCCGCGACATGGCGTAAAACCAGAGCAAAACCCCGCTGCCATGCAGGAAACCGCGCAGGGCATGCACCGGCAGCTTGGCGCTGCGCAGATCCGACGGCCGGAGCTTGAAAAAGAACGGCGCCATGAAGACCAGCGCGAAGGCGTATCGCAGGAACCCGGTCTGGATCGGGTCCAGAGTGGCGCCGACATAACGCACGATCGCCATGAAACAGGAAAAGACCAGTCCCGACAGTCCGATCCAGATCATGCCCTGAACATTGGGCGGGATGGCGTTGAAACGGCTCTGGAGGTCTTTCAGGGGAATGATCAGCATGAATGCCATTTGGAATTAATAACGGGCTGCAGCCTATCATTATTTCAAACGCCGCAAATGACAAAGGGCTCAATGACCCGGAAGCGTCCCCTTTCCCCAAGGAACCATGTGGACGGCGGCTAATCCGGGTCCGTGCTGGCCAGCAGATGCAGGCGCGCTTTCTGGGCGCCCCGGATATGTTTGCGCATCAGATCCTCGGCGCGCTCCGGATCCTTGTCGGCGATCGCCTGCACAATGGCCGCGTGCTCGCTCTTCGCTTCCTCCGCCCGGCCCTCGATTTCCATGGTGGTCGGCCCGAGCAGTGCCATGGCATCCTGCAGGACATTCAGGGTTTTCAGCAGGTATCTGTTATGTGCGGCGTGATAGAGACCGCTGTGGAACCGCCGGTTGTGCCCGGCAACCGCCGCAGGCTTTCCCTTGCCGGTTCCGGCCGGGTCCAGGGCCACGACTTCCTGCAGGATCGCCACTTCCGCCTCCGACGCCCGGCGTGCCGCCAGTCCGGCAGCAGTGCCTTCCAGCACCTCGCGCATGAAATACAGCTCCATGACCGCCTGGTGGTCGAGCTCGGAGATCACCATGCCGCGATAGGGTGCGAAGCTGAGCAACCCGTCCGCTTCCAGGCGGCGGAACGCTTCGCGTACCGGCGTCCGGCTGACATCCAGACGCGCCGCCATCTCGCTCTCCCGGACCCGCTGTCCGGGTTTGAGGTCGCCTGAGCGGATCGCGTCCTTCAGCTTGAGATAGGCGGTCTCGCCCCTGGGCTCCCCAGCCGGCGCGGCATCGCCGTCCTTCGCCATCCGTTTGCGCGTCATCGCCCCTCCTTCGCGCGCCGTCTCCCCGGCGCCTGAAATATCGCGATAACGATACTGGAAGGTTCGGCGCGCGCCCACCCCAATGGGCCGGACACTGACTTGTCTCTGGCTCGGGGCGACCACCTCGGCTACGGTGCGCGTCATCTTGCCTGGAGGGAACCCAACACGATGCCTTACGTCTATCCGATCCCAAACCTGCTTCCGCCCGAACTGGTCACCGAAATCCGGAACCGGCTAGAAGCCGAACCGGATAGCTGGGTTGACGGCGCACAGACTGCGGGCCGCGAAGCCTCCAAGAAAAACAATCAGGAGCTTGCAGCCGACAGCGCGCTGCGCGTGCAGGTCTCGGACGCGATCACGACGGTCCTGCGCGATTATCAGAGGCGCGAATCCCTGCTCTTCACCTTCCTTGCCTCCCCCGCAAAGATCGGTACCTTCCTGGTCTCCAGCACAGAGACCGGCGGCGGCTACGGCGATCACATGGACAACAACGTGATGTCCAAGGGAACGCCGGAGGAGCTGCGCTCCGATCTCTCCATGACCATCTTCCTCTCGGACCCGGAAAGCTACCAGGGCGGCGAGCTGGTGATCGACAGCGACATGTCTTTCGCCCCGAGCTTCAAGATGCCGGCCGGCGGCGCTGTTCTCTACTCCACCAGTTCTATCCATCGGGTAAACCCGGTGACCGCCGGCAAGCGCGTCGTTGCCATTACCTGGGTGCAGAGTGAGATTTCGGATCCGTTCATGCGCCAGATGAATGCCGACCTGCTGCAATGCCTGAATGCGGTCTCGCAGAATGCCGAACAGATGCCGCAGCTGGCGAATTTCCTGACCCTGAAACTGGAAAAAGTCCGCGGCAATCTGCAGAAGCGGCAACGCTGACGGGCAGCCACTCTTCTTTGACCGGCAGAGGTCAGACCTTGCGGTCCCGCTTGGAGGCGCCGTAGGTGCCATCCGGATTCTGCACCAGATCGACGACATCGTCTTTCTTGCGCGGCGCGCCACTGCCATCGCCCGGATTCCGGTCAGCCTCTTTCAGCTTCTGCTTGCGCGCGGCATCGAGCCGGCCCACGAGCTTGAAGCCGTACCAGATCGCAGCGATCACGGCGACGAGCACGAAGATTTTCTGGATACTGAACATCAGTCCGTTTTAGCGGATCGGCCCGGGAGATCAAGACCCGGAATTACGATCGATCACATAGGTGACCACGCCGTGAGGATGACCGGGGCTTTCCCGCCTCCCGGCAAAGGTCATCCCGAGCTTCTCCAGGACCGCATGGGAGCCCCGGTTGTCGCCGCGTGAGCGGGCAACCAGAACCGGAAGCTCAAGCACGTTGAGCGCTATGTTGCGGATCGCCTGCGCCGCTTCGGTCGCATAGCCTTTTCCACGAAATGGTGGGAACAGGCCGTAGGAAATCTCCACCTCTGCCCCGTCATCGGTGTAGCGCAGTCCGCATTCCCCGCAGAACGCACCGCTTTCCCGTTCGATCACCGCGTAAAGACCGAAACCATGCCTGCGCCAGTGCTCCACCAGAACATCGAACGCCGCACTGGCTGCCTGCGGATCCCGCGCTCCGTATTTGCGAATCGCCATGACCTCGGCATCGCCATAGAACCGCACCATATCCGGGCGGTCGGCCTCGCCAAACCGGCGGAGCAAGAGCCGCTCGGTTTCAATCCGTTCAGGAACGGTTTCACTCATCCTTGCCTCACTGCGAACAGACTTTCCACATGCTGGGATTTCATCCGGATAATGTAGATTTGGCGGCGTATTCGATAATCTCTGCGAGATGGCTTCTGTATTATGCTCGTATATTGACCTGAAATCACCCGAAGGAGAGAGCGCATGAAAGCCGCTGAACTGTCCCGCATCGGACCGGCCGAAGAAGTGGTGATCTGCCGCGAGGTTCCCGATGCACCGCCTCCGGATAAGGGTGAAGCCAGTATCGAGCTGATCGCCTGCTCCATCAATCCGGCGGACATCCTTGGCATCGAAGGCAACTACGCTGCCGTTCCGCCGGTACCGTCGCCTCTTGGCATCGAAGGGGTCGGACGCGTGACCGCGGTCGGCAGCGGCGTCAGGGACCTCGCGGTCGGTGACCTGGTGATGAGCCTGCACCGCGCCAACTGGAGTCAGAGCCTGACCGTTCCGGCGACCGCGCTGGTCAAGCTCCCGCCGGAGATCGACCCGGAACAGGCTGCGATGATGAAGGTCAACGCTGCAACCGCAATGCTGATGCTGAAGAGCTACGTGACGCTGAAGTCCGGTGACTGGGTGATGCAGAATGCCGGCAATTCCGGCGTCGGCACCGACGTCATCAAGCTCGCCCGGAAACGCGGCCTGAATACGGTCAGCGTCGTGCGCCGGCATGAACTCATCAAGCCGCTGCATGACATGGGTGCCAACGTGGTCGTGCTGGAGGGACCGGACCTTGCCGCGCGCGTCTCGGCGGCGACCAACGGTGCGGACATCATGCTCGGCCTCGACGCCGTCGCCGGAACGGCTGTGAATGACATGGCCGCATGTCTCGCCGAAGGCGGCATCATCGTCAATTACGGGCTGCTCAGCGGCGTTCCCTGCACGCTTGACGCCCACCAGGTCGTCTTCCGCGACATCACCCTCACCGGCTTCTGGCTGGCCAAGCTGATGCGCGGCATGCAGCCGAAGCAGATCCACGACATGTATGCTGAACTCAGCGGCTATTTCATCGACGGCACCCTGAAGGTCGCGGTCGAGGCCCGGTACGGCCTTGACGACATCCAGCAAGCCATGGCCCACGCCAAGCGCGAAGGACGGAACGGCAAGGTGCTGCTGCGCCCTAACGGGTGATCTAAAGCCCGAACCTGTTCCAGAGCAGCCGTTCCTCAACCGCGGCGATCAGCGAATGCGCAAGTGACGGCGCCTCGCCTGCGGGGCCGCCAAAATCGGTCCCCCGCCGCAGCCGCTGCCAGAGCGAACGTGCGGGCCCATAGCGGCGGAACCGGACATCCTCGCCGTACCGCTGCCGCATCACCCCGCGCAGCTCTCCAAGCCCGTCCACCAGACCGTTTTCCAGCGCCCGCGTCCCGGTCCAGACAGCGCCGCTGAAAAGCTCGTCCTCATCGCCCTTCAGTTTCGTGACGCGCCGGCGCCGGACCGTGTCCTTGAAAGACTCGTAGAGATCCTGCAACAAGTCGTCGAGCCGGGCGACATCATCCGGCTTTTCGGCCTGGAACGGGTCCAGCATGCCTTTCGAGGTGCCTTTGGTGTAGACCCGGCGCTCTATGCCGAGCTTCGAAATGGCCTCCTGCAGACCGAATCCGGCGGTGATCACGCCGATGGAGCCGACGATGGAGGATGGATGCGCGATGATCTCGTCAGCGCCCAGCGCAATCCAGTAGCCGCCGGACGCACAGAGATCCTCGGTGAAGGCGGTGACCGGCTTGTCGAACTCGCGGGCCAATGCCTCGATCCGGCTCTTGATCAGATCGGACTGCACCGGGGAGCCGCCGGGCGAGTTGATCGAGAGCGCCACCGCCGTTGTCCGGCGGGAGGCGAAGGCGGCGCGCAACGGCGCTTCCAGCCGGTCGATGGACAGGCCCTGGCGGAAAGACGAGCCGCCGCCGATGGGGCCATGCAGACGAACCACGGCAACTTGCGGATCTTTCGGGCCGAACGGGTTCAGCCGCGACCAGAGCGGGCGAGACATGGATGATCTCCTCTAAAGCGGTGCGCCGAGCGCAAGTGCCGCCCCGTCCAGGGCGGCCGCGACCGGCGGTGAATAACTTCCATCCATATTGTGCAGCACCATCCCGGATGTAAGGGAAAGCGGTGTCCGCACTCCCTTTCGGGCCATCACGATCACCCGTTTCGCGTCGCGCCCGGCCTTCGGATAGAGCGGATGGACCTGCAACCCGCCGAAGCGCCGCTGCATCGGCTCCAGCATATCCGCCAGCCGGTCGGCCCGGTGCACCATGGCAAGACGCCCCTTGTGGCGCAGTGCCCGGTACGCCGCCTCGACCCATGCGGAGAGCGGCACATCCCCCTCGACATGAGCCGCCGCCTTCAGCGTGCTTTCCGGCAGGTCGGCCCTGTCCGCCTCGAGATAGGGCGGATTGGCGACGACGAAATCGAAGACGCCGTCCTTGAACAGAGCGGGCCGTGCCTCGACCTGCCCGAGATGCGGCGTGAACCGGTCTGCGACACCATTGAGGTCGGCATTGCGCACGGCAATATCGCGCATTTCCGGTGATTGTTCGAGGCCGGTCACGGTGAGATCCGGTATCCGTGCCAGCAAACAGAGGGAAATCGCCCCGGCACCGCAGCCAAGATCCAGAACCCGGTCGCCGCCTTTCACGTCAGCCGACGCGGCCAGCAGGATGGGATCGATGGCCGCCCGGTATCCCCGCACCGGTTGCAGGAACCGCACCCGCCCGCCAAGCAGGCTGTCCTCCGTTACCTCCATGACCGGATCAGTCCGCGTCGAGCTGTTCACCGGATTCCTCCAGCACCTCTTTCGCCCGGCCGAAATCCTCGTCCCGTATGGCCAACCGGCGCGGAATGGCATTGGCACTGCCTTCGAGCACGCTCATGTGATTGTCCAGCACAAGCGGCTCCAGCCCCGCATCGCGCAGCAGCGCGGTCAGGAAGGAGAGCCGGACAATATCGGTCGTGCGCAGCAATTCCTTCATGGCATTTCCCTGGGGTGTGGTGTGACCGGCGGGCACCAGCCCGCCACATATTCCCCGGTGCGTCACCGGGAAGCGGGCGCAACACTTGACCCCCGCAAAACCGGTTCTATGCTCGCTGCGCGATTGAATGCCGTCAAGCGACACGGAGTTTGCCTTGGGCGTGGTTGTGGATTTCGAGGATAGCGGAAAGCGCAAAGCCTCCATCAAGGGCCTGACAGATCTGGTGCAAGCCGACCTGGAGCGGGTCAACAAGACCATCATCGAACATATGCAGAGCCCGGTCGCCCTGATTCCGCAGCTGGCGGGGCATCTGATTGCCGCCGGCGGCAAACGGCTCAGACCGATGCTCACGCTCGGCGCCGCGGCGCTCTGCAACTACACCGGCGACCGGCATATCCGCCTGGCGGCCTGCGTCGAGTTCATCCACACCGCAACCCTGCTGCATGACGACGTGGTCGACGAGAGCGACCTGCGGCGCGGCCAGGAATCGGCGAACGCGGTCTGGGGCAACCAGGCCAGCGTGCTGGTCGGCGACTTCCTGTTCAGCCGCTCCTTCCAGCTGATGACCGCGGACGGCTCCATCGAGGTCCTGCGGATTCTCTCCGAGGCCTCCGCCGTGATCGCCGAGGGCGAGGTGCAGCAGCTCATCACCACGAACGACACGGCGACTGATGAAAGCGCCTATCTGGAAGTGATCCGGGGCAAGACCGCCAAATTGTTCGCCGCCGCCGCCGAGATCGGCGCCGTGGTCGCCGAACGGCCGAAGACGGAACAGCAGGCGCTGGAAAGTTACGGCATGAATCTCGGCATCGCCTTCCAGCTGGTCGACGACGTGCTGGATTATTCGGCCGAACAGGAAAAGCTTGGCAAGACGGTCGGGGACGATTTCCTGGAAGGCAAGATCACCCTGCCGGTGATCCTCGCCTTCCGGCGCGGTGACGATGAGGAACGCGCCTTCTGGCGCCGCACCCTGGAAGAGCTGGATCAGCGGGACGGCGATCTGGCGAGAGCGCAGGCGCTGATGGCAAAGCACAACACGCTGGCCGACAGCCTTGAGCGGGCCCGGCACTATGCCGCCATCGCCCGCGACGCCCTCGGCCTGTTCGCGGACGGCCCGGCCAAGGATTCCCTTATCGACGTTGTCGATTTCTGCGTCGAGCGGGCCTATTGATCGGCGGCAGCAAGGTGCGCGATCCGTTTCACCTAGATAGCAGCCGTTATCGCCTTCGCATTGGCGCCATTGTCGTGGAAGACGAGGCTGACAGAGCCATTACGAGCGGAAGCCACCCGGCTCCGAATGCCGCTCGCAACGCCGTCAATTGAGATGGTACCGTCCGCGCCTTCGGCAAATTCCCGATCCGTTTCGACCTGGCACCCGCCCGGCGCAAGATCGATCACGGTTGCCTTGATCACGGCGCCTCCGAACTGAAGCGCGCACCCGATCCGGACTGCCTTGCGCTCGTCCCGGCGGCGATCGACGTTTGGATCGGCGGAACGGACCGAAGCAACGACCGTTGACCGCAATTCCTGAACCTCCCGCGCCACTCTTTCGGCAACGCTAGCGACCTCGCCGGCGCGGCGCCCGGTGGATTCCGCTTCCTTGGTCACGGCAGTGATCTGTTCCGTCATCTCGCGTGATGCCGACGCCGTCTCGGCGACATTGTGGGCGATCTCGTCAGTCGCGTTCTTCTGCTCTCCGACCGCGTGAGAGACGGCTCCAGCCACCTCCTCGATCTCTCGAACCTTGGCAATGATTTCGCTCACCGAGCGCACCGCCGCTTCGGTCACGTTCTGTACTTCGGCGATCTGCTGGTTGATCTCCTCGGTCGAGCTCCCGGTCTGATTGGCGAGGTTCTTGACCTCGCTCGCGACGACTGCAAAGCCCTTGCCGGCCTCGCCTGCACGGGCCGCCTCGATGGTCGCGTTCAACGCCAGGAGATTGGTTTGCTCAGCGATGTCCCGGATGACGGTCACAACCTCGCTGATGCGCACCACTGCGGATTGCAGATCCAGGATCGTCTTTTCCGTCCCGGAGCCGAGATTGGCGGCATCCCGGATAATGCCGGTCGCATTGCCCATCTGGCCGCTGATCTCGTTGATCGAGGCCGTCAGTTCCTCGGCGGCGCTGGCGACGGTTTCCGCATTGGCAAGCGCCTCGTGGGCGGCCGCAGCGACGCTCTCGGAACGCACGGAAACACTTTCGGCCGACTGGCCCATTTCTGTCGCCGCATTGCGCAGCTCGGCGGTCTCTCTCGATATCTCTTCCGCCGCCGCCGCGGTCTCGCCTTCGACCGTATTCGCCATGGAACGGAGGGCCTCAGCGCGGGCCTCCTCGGCACGAGACTGCTGTTCCATCGCCGCACGCTCAAGAGCGGCGCGCTCCCGGGCAGCACCGAGGAACGTTCCCGCCGCCTTGTTGAGACTACGGACCTCCGTCGGCCCGGCATCCGCCTCCGCGATCTGGATAGAGTCGTTGCCTGCGGCAATCGCCAGAAGTGTGTCCGTGATACGGCCGAGTGGCCCCGTGGTTGAACGGATGATCATCCAGGCAGCCGACGCGGCAAGAACCAGAGCGACCAGATTGACCAGTAGAACCTGGATCATCTCGGTGAACTGCGCATCGATATGGCTCTGCGCGTCGAGAAGCATCTTGTCCGCAAGCGTATCCTCGACCTGCTTCATCAGGTTGATTCTCTTGGTCGCGGTTGCGAACCAGTCGCTCCCTGAAATGCCTTGCGTATCGTTCGTAGTCGGCAGGTCGACGAGAACCTTCAACCAGTCCTGATATTTCTGCACCTCAGGACCGGTGACGATCCGGTCGAAGATCTCTGTCTCTCCCGCAATCGAGAAAATTTCGAATTCATGCAGAAAGATCTGCTGACCACGGACAAAATTCAGAAAGCGCGCGTAGAGAGCCGGGTTTCCGAAATTCGTATTGAAGACACCAGCGCCAATCGCCCGTTCAAGCCCGGCATTCTCTTTTGCCCAGACCAGGGCGCGGAGCGCGAGCAGCTCCTGTGAAATCTCAGGGTCCGGGCTGGCTTCCTCGACAATCGCGATGATGTCGATCAGATCGCGGATGATGGTGGAATAGAAACCGACATTCTGGGCCACATTGACCGAGCCGGCATCGACCGCAGACCGATGCGCCGCAAGGTCCGCAAGCTCGCTCTCGACCTTGTCGAGGAATCTGTGAACATCTTCAAGATGCCCGCCGTCATGCAGAGAGTCGTCCTTTTGGAACGCCTTGACGAAGGCATCGTAGCGACCGAGCTCTCCGTATTTCGACATCTCGGAAAGCCGACCCTTAGCGGTTTTTGCATTGTCTGCTAAACAAAGGGTTAAGGCGGCCGAGTTTTTATTAAAAATCAGAACTTTTTTGAACGGCCAAGCGTCGTAGAATTCTTATGCAAAAAACGAAAATCACCGCTTGATGCTCTCTGGAGACCACGCTATATAGCGGCCTCTCCTCGGTCGGGGAGTAGCTCAGCCTGGTAGAGTACTGCCTTCGGGAGGCAGGGGCCGGAGGTTCGAATCCTCTCTCCCCGACCATTAAACCAAGCACTTCAGCATTCCGGATGAGTTCGCCAGCCCCGGTTTCGCCAGCCTTCCCAGCGCTGAAATCCGCCCATGAAGTTCCCTGCCGCTTGCCGCGAACACAACGTTCGGCCCACATAGTCTGCTTCCGGAGCCTTAGAGTTCAGCAGAGGCCTTCTTGTGCAGGCCGATGTGCGCCCCGCTCCCATCGTCTGGACGCTCCTGGTGCATCCCCATTTGATCAAGGGTAAATCGCGCCAGCGCAACAAAAGCGAAGGTGTCGCCCTCGATCCGGTAAGGGCAGATCAAACGCTCGATCTCCCTCACATATTCGAACTTTCCGATATACGGCCCCCTCGAGTAGATCGGACAGCGTTTCAGGACGGTCAGCCCGAATTCCCGCGCCATCACCTTCTTGTTTTTCAGGGGCACATCGGCCAGGAAACGCTTCGATGCGGAAAACCCGTTATGGGTCTCGATCGCCTGTCCGACCAACTCGTAGAAAAAGCGCCTGGGCGTGCCGATCAGCTTGCACAGGATCAGGTGGCTGATCAACGCCGGCGGTATGTCCAGAACATCGAAGTGCCGATAGGCCGGAAAGACGTCCTCGGTATCTGCCTGGTGCCTGTGCCAAGCCTCGAGCAAGGGGGAGAAGAATCGCGGGACACGTAAATCTTGGTTTGGGAGCAGATGGCGTTCGACTGTATCGAGTCTCTTCATCATCCCTCGCTCTCCCACCCGGACTGTCGATATGGCGGCAGCAATCAAATTCTTGAGTTTGCGCACTCCGAACACACGCAATCATAAAGAGCTTTTTCTAGCCCGATAACCTTATTAAGGATATTGCTTTAGGCCGTCAGCGTCGTGCCGTCTCGATCAGCCCAGCAGGTCGAGACGCGCCTGGAGCCAGATCAGCGACGGATAGGCGGCGGCCCATACCCAGACGAACCTGTTGAATTCGAACATGACGAAATTGGCGACGTGGAATGCCATGGCGAGTGTCAGTCCCACCGCAAGTGCCTCCGGTGACAGCATTGCCAGCGGAAACAGCAATTCCAGCAATATGACCGCCCAAGACATTACCCAGAGCAGGCGCGGGTATTTGGCCCATTCTCTGGTCGCCTCGCTGACCGGGTAGACGGAAAACGCGAAGACATCCCGCAGCGCCTGCCCGCTTCGCCAGTCCCGGTAGATGACCTTAGCCCATCCGGACTTGAAGTAGGAAAACACCACCTGAAGCGCCAGATATCCGAAGACGTATTCCTGCCATTGCGCATTCGGCATCAGGTGGGTGGCGCAGAGGCAGGTGATCAACAGCACGCTCAGCAGGTCGCTGCCGCCATTATACGGCCCCTGAAACCGCTTCAGAATGAACAGGGCGTTGATGAAAAGCGCAAGGCAGACCCATTGCGGCAGAAGGCCCGCGAGCAGCAGCAGGCTCAACACCAGACGCACGAGGTAATGCGGCCGCTCGTCCGGCAGCCCGAAAACATGCTCCAGGCTTTGTTGAATGAGGGCAATCGACAGCAGGATTTCCGTCAGCCGGATCGCATCGTCCAGACTCATCGATCGAGCGGGTCGACAGCGCGATAGGACGGAGACACGAACAGGATGTCCCGCCTGGGCCGGTCTTCGAATTCGGTCACGAAAACCAGTCTGAAGCGGAAGAATGCCGGTTGGGGGGCACTACCGGCCTGGCGCAGAAGGTCGGCCCGCAGGCGCCGCCGGATTTCCCGGCTGCAATGCTCCGTCTGGCCCTGCACAAAACGTTCGGCACAATTCGCCAGATGCAGGGTTTCATTCCACGCCGCGTTCCAGAAGAAGGCTTTCAGCCTATTTCGCAGACCGACACGCGCCGGCCTCGGGCGGCATTCCCGCCAGGTGGCGGAATCATCTTCCGGCATGTCGAACTGGCAGAACTCAATCCGCGGTGACGGTCCGATCACGTCGAAGAAACGCCATGACGGAAAAAGGGCGGGCAGAAGCAGATTTACAATTCCGAGAAAACTCAAGCGTCTAGCCCCGCCCCTGAACCCAACCGAGCCCAATCAGCCGAGCCGGCGCACGTCAATCACCGATTTAATCAGCCCATTTACGGTAGGAGCAACCTCGAATTTATATTGCAGGCGCTGGAAACCTTCACAGCCCGCGGTGGCAGGGGGGGGGGGGGGGGCGGAACGGACACGCTTCCTGGCCGCTCTGGCCTCCGGCACCGGCTGCCCGGTCTCTGCATCATCTCTCATGATCGGCGACACAGCCAAGGGCGGCGGCTGGCGGACGGGCCGCCTTTTGCCGTTTTCTAGTCGAGGAAGACGGACGTGATCTCCGGGAACATGATCATGACGGCAAGCACCATCAGCTTAATCACGATGAACGGCAGAAAGCCTTTGAAGATATCGGTCAGCTTGATGTGAGGCGGGGCGACCGATTTGAGATAGAACGCCGCCGGCCCGAATGGCGGGCTGAGAAAACTGACCTGCATGTTGAGGCAGAACAGGAGGCCGAACCAGACGGCCATGTGCCTGGGCTCCAGGTTGCCGAGTATGCCCATATCGGCGGCGCTGAACTTGGCAACGATCGGCAGGAATACGGGCATGACCGGCAACACGATGCCGATCCAGTCCATCACGGCCCCCAAGAACAGGAAGACCGGCATCATCATCAGGATAATGCCCGTCGGCGGAAAATCGAACCTGACGATCGATCCGGCGACAAAGGCGGGGCCGCCGACAAGCGAATAGGCGCCGGCCAGGGCTGTCGCGCCGAACGTGACCCAAATGATCGTGCCGGTCGACCGAATCGTGCGTTGCAGGGCTTCGAGGAACAGTCCCACCGTGAATTCACCGCGCAGCTTGATGATCAACAGGGTGCCCAGACAGCCGAACCACTCCTTTGCCGGATCAGTGTGCGATCGCCGAAATACCGTCCACCGGCCCAGACGCGGGCAGGCGGATGGTGAAGGCACTTCCCGTACCGGGAACACTGCTCACCGCGATCGAGCCGCCATGTTTTTCGACAATCTTCTTGCATTCCGCCAGGCCAATGCCTGATCCGGGCTGGTTGCCGCCGCTCTTGAGGCGGGTGAAGAGATCGAAGATCCGCTCCTGATCCTTCCCGGACATGCCGAGGCCGTTATCCTCGACGGTGAAGACACACCGCCCGTCGTCCCGCCGGCACCCGATCCGGATCAGCGGCGCGACGTTCTGACGGCGATATTTGATCGCGTTCTCGACCAGGTTCTGGAAAAGCCGCAGCAATTGGGTCTCGTTGCCAATGACCGGCAACAGGTTATCAAGGTCGATACGGGCACCGGTATCCTTGATGAGCCGGGCCAGGTTCGCCTGGGCATCGGTCAGAACGGACGCGATCGAGACCGGTCTGTGCAGCTGCTCGCCACCGGTCGCCCGCGAATATTCTAGAAGCCCCCGGACCATGCCGATCGCCATATCGATCCCCGTCCCGGCCCGCGTCAGCAGACCACGTTCATCTTTCCCGAGCGTGTCCCCGACTGTGTCCGACAGCAAAGAGATAAAGCCCTTCGCTGCACCAAGTGGGTTGGTAAGATCATGGGAAATGGCGCGGGCAAATTGCTGGAGTTCCTCGTTCGACTCCTTGAGCTGACGGGTACGCTCACTGACACGCTCCTCCAGCTGCAAGCGCTCCTCTTCCAGAAGCAAGGAGACATGTTTGAGCCGCCGGTTGAGGATGAACATGGCGGCGGAGAACCCGGACAGCAGAACGGTCAATGCTATCGTGGCAATGATGAGCCAGCGATATTCCTCCCAGACTGAAAGATCGGCGAAACGGATCTCGGCATGTGCAGGAAGCCGGTCAGTGGAGATATTCCATCGCCTCAGTTGCCGGTTGTCATAGATCGGCTGCATCAAATCCCGGTCGGCCAGTATCGCCGGCTTGCCGTGCATGATGGAGAGCATCTGGCGCGCCACGATCCGACCGACAGATTCGACGGACAGCAATCGGCCTCCGACGATACCGCTGCCGATCAGGGTATCCCATGCGGAAAAAACGGGGGCATTGGCACTGGCCGCGATACGGCGCACGGCTTCATAGGGAACGAAATTCTCACCCGCACCGTCTTTGAAAATAGGCAGATAAAAGATTGCGCTGTTCGAAGGCAGGTTGGCGACCTGATCCTGAAGCCCCAGCAGAGGTAGATCCAGCAGATATTCCACCTTCGCATCCGGTTTCAGATTCGCGATAGCAGCTTGCACGGCTCCGATGCGGGTCTTGCCACTGACCTCCGTCGCGTCCCCCACGACGAAGATGTGCCGCGGGTCGGCGACCTGGAGCATTTCGGCAAAAGCCTTTTCCACGTTCGCATTGTAATCAATCCGTGAGGCATCAGCCGGGGCCACCGAACCCGCCCTGATGTAAAGACGCGCCGCTCCTGGGAACAGATCCGGATTAAGAGCAAGAAACCGGCCTGCGGGAAGGCTTTCAGAAAGAACCAGATTCAGGGAAACGCCGGAATACTTTGTTTCGAAGAACTGCCGATGCCCGTCCGTGAACCGCTTCTCCGAGAATCGCCCCGCATCGAGATATTCCACGAAGAACTCGGCCGCCTGGCCGGCTTCGCGAAGCTCATCCCTGATGCCTTTCTCCACGGCGGTCTGCCAGGGCTGGTCGGGAAACCAGGAATTCAGGATAAGGATGGACGGGGTCCTTGCCTCGTCGCTCCGCGACGGAACGGAATGCAAGGCGACAATCGTGAAAACCAGTACTGCCGACAGCGCAAGGAGGCGGACCGACAGACGGCCCCCTGCCGGAAACCCTCGAGAAGGAACCGCCCGCATCGGTCGGCAATCGACCTGGGTGCGGGCTCTTGTCATTGGGCCATTCTCAAAAATTCCTTCGGCAGAGATGCTTCAGGGACCAATTTAATCAACAACTGATTGCCAGATCGTAAACTTATGGGTTCTCCACGTTAAAACGCGCGTAAATCTAAAGGGGCGCTTCCGACGGGGCCAGGATGAACAAGCACGCAAATTCCGCGACCGGTCCCGTGCGCATATCAATCCTGCTTTACGAACGTGCCGCTAACCTGCAGTTTTTCTCGGCACGGCCTGACGCCAAGGCACTATGGTGTGAGGCGCGATCTCCGCGCCTCACCCAAACCGTGAGAACGCGAACGGCTCCAGCAGGGCCGGCTTCGTTCCTTCAAGCACCCAATCCGCCATCATTTCGGCAACCGCCGGTGCAATCGCCCAGCCATGTCCGTTCCAACCCACGGCATAGAGCACATTGGCATTGCCGGGCAGGCTGTCGATGATTGGGATATGATCGATGCTTTCGGCTTCGAGATGGTTTGTGTCTGCGGTCTCAATCTCTATTCCCTGGAGCGATGGATAGACCGCCACAGCGTCCGCAACATTGAGATCGACTTCCTTCTGGATCGGGGTGCCCGTGCGCGTTACCGGGTCCCAAATGCCGGGGCGGCCGCCAGAGATCATCAGTCGGCCGTCGGGCTCCCGCTTGAGCGACAACGTGCGGCTGGCATGACCAACAAGATGGCGCACCGGATTGCTCACGAGAGGCGCAGACACTGCGACGAGGAAGGTCCGGCTCCAGACCGGCAGGTCGACCCAGGGAGATGTCAGCTCCTTCACCCCGGCATTGCAGAACAGCAGCACCTTGCCGCCGACCAGGATCTCCTCGCCCTCCGCCGTGAGAACGCCGAACACCTTGCCGTTCCGCTCCAGCAGTTGTTCCGCCTCGACGCCCTCGCGCAGGACCGCGCCCGCCTGCCTGGCGAGAGCGGCATAGGCCAGCGTGGTTTTCTCGTGGAAGGCCACGCCGTCATCCGGGCAGAACAGGCCGGCACGGATCGCCGGAGACACATCCGGCTCAAGCTCCCGGACCTCGCCCGCAGACAGCACGCGGGAAGGGATGCCAAGCCGGGTCTGCAGGGCGGCACGAGCCTGCGCCGGAGCGATGTCTATCTCCCGCTCGATCAGCTGCAACTGGCCGGTCGTCTCGAAAAGCGGTTCGGTCTTGAGGGTCTCATGCAGGGCCGGCCACAGCGCCCGGGCCCGGACCATCAGCGGGATTTCCCTGACGTCGCGTCCGTTCGCCCGCACACCGCGCCGTCCCGGCCCGCCGGACGCGCCGGTGGCGAGCTTTCCGGCCTCGATCAGTTCGACCGCCTCGCCGCTTTTCGCCAGATGCCAGGCAACGGCCGCGCCATAGACGCCGCCGCCGACAATGAGGTGTTTTGCCATGGTTCGCTCCAGAGCTGGGATGCCCGTCTCCTATAGGCGAGGATGAATGTTCTGTCGAAGCGAACCGACATCATTGCAATTCGTTTACGACGCGAAGCGCAGGAGACGCACAACCATGGCATAGTGCACCGATTCGGTATTTCCGGTTCCACGATCAGGGAGAAAACATGTCTGCAATCCAGGCGATCGACGCGCGTCTATTTCAGATCCCTCTTCCGGAAGTCCTGTCCGATGCGCGGCACGGCGACCACACCCATTTCGAGCTGGTGACGGTGACGGTCACCCTGGCGGATGGCACCGAAGGCACAGGCTACACCTATACCGGCGGCAAGGGCGGACACGCGATTAGGGCGATGATCGAGCATGATCTCGCCCCCGCCCTGATCGGCCGCGACGGTGCCGAGGTCGAGGCAATCTTCGATTTCATGGAGGGGCACATCCATTATGTCGGACGCGGCGGCATCGCCGCATTCGCACTCTCGGCCATCGACACGGCCCTGTGGGATTGCCGGTGCAAGGCTGCGGGACAGCCGCTCTGGAAACTGGCCGGCGGCGCGGCCGACAGGGCCAAAATCTATTGCGGCGGGATCGATCTCAACTTCCCCCTACCGAAGCTTGTGGAGAGTGTCTGCGGCTATGTGAAGGACGGATATAACGGCGTCAAGATCAAGGTCGGCCATCCACGCCTCGAAGACGATGTCGAGCGTGTCGGCGCGGTGCGCGCGGCGCTGGGCCCGGACGTCACTTTCATGGTCGACGCCAATTACGCACTGTCGGTGGACGAGGCGATCAAAGCCGCCCGGGCTTTCGAGCCATACGACATCTACTGGTTCGAGGAGCCCATCATCCCGGACAATTACGCGGGATATGCCGAGATCGCACGGGAAAGCCCGGTCCCGCTCGCCATGGGAGAGAACCTGCACACCATTCACGAATTCGAGTTTGCTTTTGAGCAGGCCCGGCTGTCCTACATTCAGCCGGACGCATCAAACTGTGGCGGCGTCACCGGCTGGCTGCGGGTTGCCGAACGGGCGCGCCACCACGAAATTCCGATCTGCTCGCACGGCATGCAGGAGCTGCATGTAAGCCTCGTCGCGGCACAGCCCCATGCCGGCTGGGTGGAGGCACACAGCTTCCGCATCGACCAGTACACGACACGCCCGGTAAGGCTCGAAAACAGCCTCGCAGTCGCGCCAAACGAGCCGGGCATCGGGGTTTTGTTCGACTGGAGCCGGCTCGCGCCTTTTGCAGTCTGACGCTCCCAAATTCCAGGTCTCGGAGAGCGCTATTCGAATTCCATCTGGGCGAAGACGCGCCCGGCATTCTTGGTCGCCAGTTCCTCAAACGTGTCCAGATGCCTGTAGGGCGACTGGTCGACATAATAGGCGTCCGCCAGGGTGCCGTCCTTGTCGAGATGCTCCCGTATCCGCGCCCGGAGATAGACCAGGTAATCCTTCGTGTAGCGCCGCACCTGATCCATGTTTGTCGGGTGGCCGTGGCCCGGAATGACGTAGGTCGCCTTCAGCGGCTCGAAGCCCTGGTCCCAGCTTTCCAGCCAGGCCGCCGTGTCGGTTTCCTCGAAGATCGGCAGCATGCGCTCGTGAAAGGCCATGTCGCCGGCAATCACCAGGCTTTGCCGGGGCAGCCAGACGGAAACATCGCCGGGAGCGTGGGCCGGCCCGAGATTGAGAACCTCAATCGGAAAGCTTCCGAATTCAACGATATAGCGCTCGGCGAAGGTCTCGTCCGGCATGACGACCGTGGTTTTCTCCGCCTTCTCCTTCTGGATCCGGCGGGCTGCATCGAGACTGTCGTAACCCGACGCCTCGAATTCCGCCGCAGCTTCCTCGCTGGCGACGATCTTCACACCCTGCTCATGCCAGTAGCTGTTTCCCAGCATGGCATGGCCCTGACCGTTTTCATTGACGACGAGTCGGACGGGCTGATCGGTGACAGCCTTGATCTCCTCATGCAGAGCCGCAGCCAATTGCCAGGACGCACCACCATTGACCACGACCACGCCTTCTCCGGTAACAATGAAGCTGAGATTATTGTTGTGGCCGCTATTCTCGTAGGTCGGCGGTGCGGTGGCCCCGATGGCCGAAAAGACATCCGGAATGAACTCGACCGGTTTCGAATACAGGACAGATGCCGGATACTGGTCGGGAATGTCCTGACTGGCCCGGGCATCTCCGGCAATGTTTGCAACAAGCGCGCAGACGACCATGGCGTATCGACTGTATCTTACAATCATTTGATAGATTTCCTTCCGACACTGATTTTCTGGAACCGGCCGTTCCCGGCCCCGGTCCGCCCGTTCTTCGGGAGGACCGGGTCTTGGCAGTCTATTCCGCGGCGGCAGCCTGGTTTTCACGGCCGATCAGCCGCTCCGGCAGGAACCAGGCAACAGCGATGAAGGCAATGCCCATGATCAGGCCCGTCACCTCACCCGGAATGTTGAACAGCGCCGGATAACCGGTTCCGGCGACGGTGCCGAGCGTGGCCTTGCCACCGGCAATCTTGTCCAGAACGCCGGTCGCGGCGACATCCGCATAAGACAGCATGTAGGCAAAGGCGCCGACCAGGCCGCCAACGACAAACACCATGGCGTCATACCGCCCGGACGCCGCGGCGGCGAGGCCGGTTCCGGGACAGTACCCGGCAACAGCGAAACCGAGGCCAAGCAGCATCCCGCCAACAAAGACACCGACATAGGCATCCTTCACATCAAGATGCTCCGGGGAAACAAACCCTATCATCAGACCGCCGAAGGTCAGCACCGCGGCAACACCGATAGCAAGCAGAATGGCGCGCATCAGATGCAGGTCGGTCAGGTTCAGCATGCGGATGATGAAGTTCGGGTTGGTTGCACCGACCCGGTCGAGAGCGAATCCGAAGGCAGTGCCGATGACGATTGCAAGGACGATACCGCTCATATCAATTCTCCTTCCGGAACAGGACGAGGGCCGTCGGGATACCAACCAGGAAAACGCCGGCCGCGAAGATGAAGCCGGAGAGAGCGGTCTGCATCATGCCACTCATCATGTGCCCTGAGGTGCAGCCGCCGGCCAGCCGGGCGCCGTACAGTACGACAAAGCCGGCGAGAAAGGTTGTGAGATAGCGCTTCCACGGCTCGTCGCCGAAATTGGCCCGCCAGACTGCCGGCATTGCCTTTTCGGTTTTTTCCACGCCACCGCGCAGGCGGGCCGAAAGGGCGGCACCGGCAATCAGGGCCAAGACAAAGATGAAGCTGTAATTCAGCGGGTTTTCAACCGACCCGGCATATTTCCCGCCACTCTTGGCAAGATAGGCATTGCTGCTGGTGTAACCGCTTTTGGCTTCGCTTGACTCGGTCACGACAGAGCTGTCGACCGCGTCCCACAGAATGCCGTCAAGAATCACAAACTGGGTCGAAACACCGATCGGCTTCACCAGAAGAACCGCCGCGAAGAACACGGCCCCCAGCAAAAGTCCGCCCGCTTTCCAGGACAAGGGAGCTTTCATGGCATGACTTCCTTTACATGTTGATACGACCAAAAATTGTGCACGCAGCACGACAGGAGAGACGCACACAGGCTACATCAAACATATTCATTATTTTGAATGTTACAGGTTTTTCTGCTGAAATACAGTGAGGCCAGACGCTTTGTCGCACCCGAAACACCGTTTAATCGCGAATAAACGGAGAGAAAGCCGCACGCTTCGATTGCGTTTTCGGCATAGAATGAAAACATAAAAAAAACAGACCAAGGGAGGATTCGCCATGATGCGACGCATAGTCCCGGATGTTGTTTCCAATCAGGACCTTCTGACACTGCCACAGTCCGCCACGGTAGAGCAGGCTGCGATCCGCATGGCCGAGCGCCACGTCCGCTCCGTTATGGTGGTCGACGCGGACCGGCTGGTCGGCGTCTTTACCGGCACCGACCTGATCGAACGTGTGATCGCTGCGGGGAAAGGCCCAAAGGCAACCCTCCTTGCCGAAGTCATGAGCACCAGCCCCGAGACAATCTCCCCAGACCGTCCGGCAATCGAGGCGCTCCGCATGATGCAGGCGGGCGGCTACCGCCATCTTCCCGTCGTTCATGACAGCAAGCTGGTCGCCGTACTTTCCCGGCGCGATTTCATCCGCGAGGAGGAAGAAGAAATCGATCTGGAAGAAAAGCTCTGGGAAGAAATGTAGGATCGGACGGCCCGGAATGGTTCGTTCGAAGACTGAACCTTCCGCAATACCGACTCACCGCACATTTCCGCAATGTGGTTTTTCCGCAAGACGGATGTCGTGACGCTTCGGCATCTGGACGCCGTGTCCCGCGCCGTCCACACTCTCCGCACAAATTCGGGGAGCGAGAGAGATGGCACATTCAGAAAAACCTATAGAGGCACACGGCTTTGCCCGGGGCCTGACCAATTACGGTGATTTCGATTTCTCGCTCTATCTTCGCCGCTCCTTCGCCGCCTCAATGGGCTATCTGCCGGAGACGCTGGAAAAACCGATTGTCGGCATCGCCTATACCGGGTCCGGCTTCAATAACTGCCACCGGCATTTTCCCGAGCTGCTGGAAGCAGTGAAACGCGGGGTCCTGATGGCAGGAGCCCTGCCGATCGACTTCCCGACCATTTCCCTCGGCGAGGTTTATCTCAACCCGACCAGCCTGAAATTCCGCAACCTGATGAGCATGGACACCGAAGAGATGATCCGGGCCCAGCCGATGGATGCGGTCGTGCTGATGGGCGGCTGCGACAAGACCGTGCCCGCTCAGTTGATGGGCGCAGTCTCCGCTGATCTTCCGACCATCCAGCTTATCGGCGGTCCGATGATGACCTCCCGGTACACGACCGCGGGCGGCGACGAGGAACGACTCGGCGCCTGCACCGATTGCCGCCGGTTCTGGGCGCAGTATCGCGCCGGTACCGTGGACGATGTAGAGATCAGGGACATCGAGCGGCGGCTGGCGACCACGGCGGGAAGCTGCGCCGTGATGGGCACGGCCTCGACCATGGCCTGCATCGCCGAAGCCCTCGGCATGGCCCTGCCCGGCACTGCCGCCATCCCCGCCGTGCATGCCGACCGCCTGCGCGCGGCGGAAGCGACCGGTGCGGCAGCCGTGCGGATGATCAGCCGCCCGATCAAGCCGACGGAGATCGTCACCCGGGACTCCGTCGAGAACGCGCTGCGCGTCCTGCTGGCGCTCGGCGGCTCGACCAATGCCGTCATCCATCTGACGGCGATTGCTGGGCGCGCGGGTATCGACATCCCGCTGGACTGGTTCAACGAGCTGTCGGAAACCACTCCGGTGCTGGTGAACCTGAAGCCGGTTGGCAGTCACTACATGGAAGATCTGTTCGCCGCCGGCGGCCTGGGTGCCGTGCTGCGGGAGCTGAAGCCCCTGCTCAATCTCGACTGCATGACGGTCACCGGCGAGACCCTTGGCGAGCGGCTGGCCGCAGAGAGCGGTCCTGTGAACCGGGATGTGGTGTCTCCGGCCAGCAATCCGCTCGAGCCCAAGGGTGGACTGGTCGCGCTGTTCGGCAGTCTTGCGCCGGGTGGGGCCATCCTGAAACGCTCCGCCGCCGACCCGGCCCTGCTGGAAAAGGAAGGCCGCGCCGTCGTCTTCACCTCGCTCGAGGATCTGGCGGCCCGGATCGACGATCCGGACCTGGACGTTACCGCGGACGATATCCTGGTCTTGCAGAATGCCGGTCCGCGCAGCCCCTCGGGCATGCCGGAGGCCGGTTACCTGCCGATCCCGAAGAAGCTGTCCTCCAAGGGTGTGAAAGACATGGTCCGGATTTCCGACGCGCGGATGTCCGGTACCGCCTTCGGCACCATCGTTCTGCATGTCACGCCGGAGGCGGCGATCGGAGGTCCGCTCGCCCTCGCGAGAACCGGCGACCGGATTGCCCTGTCGGTCCGGGAAAAGCGGCTCGATCTCCTGGTCGACGAAGCCGAGCTCAGCCGTCGACGCGCCGATTTGGTAACCACAGAACGTGATCCACAGAGCCTGCGCGGCTATGACAGACTCTATGCAGAGCAAGTCCTGCAAGCCGACCAAGGCTGTGATTTCAGCTTGTTGAAGCCGCTGGTTAAGCGCTCAAAATAACTGCGGCATATAATATTGCGACGTCATTGAAAACACGCTATGGTATTCAGGTAATGGCACGGATGACTTCGCAATGGATCACGATACTCCACCGAGTTGGGATTTCTTCGGCACCGTAGAACGCCTGATTAGAGCGACGGAAATGCTTGTTGACCAGTATCCGGAGGGATCCGGTGCAAATCAGGATCTCTTGCAGAGCATGCTCATGCGGCTGACCGTCATCATGGAAGATTCCGCAGGCTATCTCGCCCAGGAAGATCCAGGCCAACGCAGCAATCTGGAAGATCGTTTGAGTTCAATCCGTACCCGGGTTTCCTCGAATCACAGGGATCTCGCCCCATCCAGAGCGAGCCATTCCGCGCTGGATCACAACGTTCGGCAACTTTCGCGCCTTCCCAACTAGCATCGTTTCCTGCCATTTTTTCCGGTCTCCAACCGGTGCGCCGGAAAAGCGAATGGCAGATGATCCCGGAATCTACTCAGCCGCCATCAGGAGGCCGTTGAAGCTGTCGACAGTGGAACGCATCGTATGTTGCGGTGCAGATTCGAGGAACTGTGTTCGCATCCGGACCTCCTCGCGCATTTCCTCGTCCTTGATCCAGACCAGAGCGAGCGGCACCGCCCCATCGGTAAATGGAAACGCATGCGGCTCGGCCATCAGCGAATGACGATAGCCATAAAGCCGCGGGGCCAACTGCGCTGCCGTGATTTTGGGCAGCGTGTTACCCACAGTCGCTGAGGCTCCCGCCTCGATCGCATAGGTGTAGGCAACAGTTGTGATATACCAGCTGATGCTGTTGCCGCGATCATAGCTATGCAGCCCCCCGCGCGAGCAGATATTCCCGCTCAATCGGACCTTTCCGCGCAAACCGGACCGGTGATGGCGCCAGTTATGCTCCTCCGGTCGATCATAGAAAAAACGCCCCTCCTCGAAATCATCCAGAAAATCCTCCGTCTCGAAGAAACGGAATGCGATGGTACAGGCAAGCTCACCCGTCGCCTTCCGAATGCTGACATATCGGCTGGCGGTCTGGTCGAGGTTTTCCGGCATAAACTGTGGGTTCACGAATTCTGAATGCCGGCGGATTTCATCACACCAAGCCTCCATGTCTGTCCCGCTTTCAAGGGTATAGCCAAAGCTATCAAGATAACTTGTGAATACGCGCCGACAATGCGGCACCAGAGCAGAAGAAGAGTAATCCATAATTGAGAACCCCGTCTTTAAAGAGACGACATTGCAAATTCTCTAGCAGCGTCATCTTCATGCACACAGCATTCTGCTGACTGCCAAATACCCGTCCTGCGACTTCGGTCGCAAACTCCCGTCTCGAACAGCGGGCGCCAACTTTAGACTTCGAACTTGCGCAGGAGCGTCCGCTTGCCAATAACTATACACGGAATGAGCGCTAAACAGACCTGGATTCGTTTAGGGATCGTTAACAAATTTAAACAGTCTTTATTTTATTGTGACTTGCGCGCGGTTGTTAAATTAATTCTTCATCCGCTTCATGTTTCGGTTCCACCGTTTACGGCAATCATCTGACTGCAGATGAAACCGCCGTCATCACCACACAGCAAAGACACCATTGCGGCGATATCCCCCGGCTCGCCCAAACGCCCCACCGGAATTCGCGACAGTTGCGACCGAATATGCTCGGCGTGTTCGGACCCAGATTCATCGGGTCTGATGGGCCCGGGCGAGATGACGTTCGCGGTGATCCCCGCCGGCGCGAATTCCTTGCCCAGCGCTTTTGTCAGCCCCCAGACACCATGCTTGGCGGCGGAAACCGGAGCCCGGCCGGCATATCCGTGAATTGCGTTCATGCCGGCCATGTTCACGATCCGGCCCCAACCGGCCTCGACCATGCCCGGCAGAAATGCGCGGGAGAGATAGAAGGCGCCATTCAGGTCAACCGAGATGACCCGGTCCCAATCATCATCCGACATTTCAAGAAGTTTCTTCTGCGGCCGGATCGCCGCATTGTTGACCAGGACATCGACCCGGCCAAACCGCTCCAGCGCCTCGCCGGCCATCGCGTGGACATCGGCACTTTTGCCGACATCTCCCATCGCCACCATGGCAGCAACGCCGATGCTCTCGACTTCCGCGGCCACATGCTCACAGGCATCACGGTCGCGGCTACCGTTCACAATAATGTTGAATCCGTCCCGCGCCAGACGCAACGCAATTGCCCGCCCTATGTTTCGCGCGGATCCACTGATGAAAGCAGTTCTGTTTGCCGATGCCATTTGAGCGATCCTCCAAGATTTTCCAGGAGGATAGCGTCTATATTCCGCATTCAGAAGAAGGGAATGTTAACGACGGCAGCGTGGCGGCTGGTCATAAATCGTCATATGGGCGCAATCACGCTCGAAAAACTCGGCCATGAGATCGAAGGGGTTTTTATCGACGTAAGCCTCGGTGCCAACCCATGTCGCGCCTGTGACGGCGGCGGCGGCGCAGCCGGAAAGACCGGCAAGAATGACCAAAAGACCAAGAAATCTGCTGCACGGACGCATTGTGCCTCCCAACCTGCGACGCTTTTGTCGCAAATGCCATGTAATATAGGATATCAAATTCCCCAGCGGGACGCCAGCCGCAAAACGGCATACTTCTTGCTGCATTCTCATTACGCTTGCGACAGGGTATACCCCGGTTGCACATGATAGCCGCAAACAGCATTCGGACGGACGTAATGGGAATTAGTTGGACCAGCTCAGATTATCCGAAACTTGCCGATCCTCACTTCATTGACGCGATCGGCCAGTTCGTCCATGCCCGACAGGCAGACGGTTACCAGTTTTCGATCGCCCTGATGGGCTATCAGGCCCTGTATTTCGATCCGGCATTTGAGGAAATGGTGAAGGAAGAGACAAAGATCGACCGGCTTCAGACGGTCGTGCACGAGATCCGGCGGGGCTCATTCATCAAACCGGGCGCGGGCGGCTGGGAAATCAGTTTTCGCGCCGACATCCTGATCCGCAATGAACTCGACCCGGCGACGCGCAAGCCTGTCGGTGAGGTCGACTATGCCTCGGATCTCGAGTATCGCGACCAGGTCCTCTATGCCAATGACGAGACAGGCATCGAGAACTTCAAATCCTGGTGCCGGGAAGTGGGCATCGAGGCCTGATCAAGCGCTGGCTTAGTTGCTGAAAATCTTATCGAACGGCATCGAATACATCAGAAGGAGGGATTCGGTTCCCGGATTCCGCTGATCCAGTCCGGCATTCGAAATGTGATGGAAGGTCAGGCCGAGGCGGGAATAATCGTCGAAACGGTACGCAAGCTCCACGCCTGATCGGAACTCAACGGCGTGGCCAAGGTCCTTGCTGTCACCATTACCGTAGATACCGACGGCGAAGTTAGGCGTCAAAACCCAGCGCTTGCCGAAAAATATATCCAGCCCGACCCCGCCATATCCGTAGGTCGCGCCGTTCGCATTTGCCATCAGTCCGACGAACGGTGAAAAGTGCCAGAGCTTGTTAGCCTCGGAAAACCGGTATTCGACACGGCCTTCTGCAGCCGTCTCGTCATCATTCACATCATAGACACCGGCACCAACGGAGAGGAAGGCTGGTTCCTCGGCCATCACGGCTCTTTCCATCGCGACCAGAGCTGTGATCGCCACAACGAGCAGACTTACATACTTGCGCACAATGTTTCCCCCCAAAGGAACGTGCGCATGATAGCCAGCCTTGCAGATGCTTCAAGTCTCGATAAGTGTCCGCAGCCGATCCATTGCCGACACGAGACTTCTGGCAATACCGGGCTCCATTGCGGAATGCCCGGCATCCGGCACCACCTCAAGCACAGCGTCGGGCCAGACCGATGCGAGGGCCGCCGCCGTCTCGATCGGGCAGATCACATCGTACCGGCCCTGAATGATGATCGCCGGCAGATGCGCTATACGGCCGACATTGTCGATCAACTGGCCCGGATTCAGAAAAACTCTGTTCACGAAGTAATGCGCCTCAAGACGCGCCAGGGACAGGGCACGACCGGGATGCTCGCGGCCGACCACAGGCAAGGGCAGCAGGACCGAACAGGCAGATTCATAGGCTGCCCAGGCTTCCGCCGCCGGCAAATGGACAGCCGGATCGGGATCCGTCAGCCGACGATAATAGTTTTGCAGAAGATCGTTCCGCTCTGCCTCCGGCAGGAACTGTTCGAAACGCCGTGCCGCTTCGGGGAAAAACTTGCCCATGCCGTGCATGAACCAGTCGAGCTCGGCATCCGAGCCGAGGAAAATGCCACGTAATACGAAACCGAGGCAGCGCTCCGGATGTGTCTGACCATAGGCAAGTGCCAGCGTGCTGCCCCAGGATCCGCCAAAGACGACCCAGCGTTCCACACCGAGCATCTCGCGGAAGCGTTCTATATCCGCGACCAGATCCTGCGTCGTGTTCCCCGTCAGTTCGGCCAGAGGTGTCGATCTTCCGGTTCCCCGCTGCTCGAACAGCAGCACGTTGAACAGCGCCGGATCGAAGAACCTGCGGTGTGCTTCCGATATCCCCGAACCGGGACCGCCATGCAGGAAGACCACCGGGATGCCGTCCGGATTACCAACCTGTTCCCAATACAACCGGTGCGGCTGATCGACCGTCAGGTAACCGCTCTGGCGGGCATCCGTCCGCGGGAAAAGAACTCTATCGGACACAGTCACTCCATCTGCCTGATTCGTGGTGGACCTCAATCATCCATATCCCGAGTGGCTGGAAGTGACCAGCCGTTCGATGCAGCCCGGGCGGCGCGCAACACGCTGTCGATACTGCGCTCTTGAGACACACCGGTCACCGTGATCGGATAGGAAATGGACATCTTCCGAATCCAGATCCGCTCCCTTGCGCTGTTCTTTGCCTTCCTGCTTTACGGCACGGAGGCCGCCGGTTCCGTGCAATGGCCGCAAGACGCGCCTGCCGCACAGATCAGAGAGCAGACCGCAACCGGCATCGTCGACGGCGACACGCTCATCCTTGCAGGCGGCAAGGAAGTGCGCCTGGTCGGAATACAGGCACCGAAGCTGCCGCTCGGACGCGCCGGTTTCAAAACCTGGCCGCTCGCGGAGGACTCCAGAGCCGCCCTGCGGCGGCTGACAGAAGGCCGCACGGTCTCGCTGCATTTCGGCGGTCGGCGGGAGGACCGTTACCGTCGCTATCTTGCCCATCTCACGCTGTCCGACGGGACCTGGGTTCAGGGTGCCTTGCTGGCGGCCGGCATGGCGCGGGTCTACAGTTTCAAGGACAACCGGGCCCTGATCGGCGAGATGCTCGCGCTTGAGCGGATCGCGCGCCGGGAGCGCCGCGGTATCTGGGCCCTGCCCTATTACCGGATCAGAAACCCGGCAGAGACATGGAACGATATCGACAGCTTCCAGTTAGTAGAGGGACGGGTCGTCGACGCAGCCCGGGTCCGCAATGTCGTCTATCTGAATTTCGGCCCCGACTGGCGAACCGACTTCACCTTCCGAATAGATCATCGTGCCCTGCGCCTGTTCGAGCGCGCCGGTATCGACCCTCTGAAGTATTCCGGACGGGCCGTGCGCGGCCGCGGCTGGGTGAAGCCGCAGAACGGGCCGCTGATCGAGATCACCCACCCGGAACAGCTTGAACTCCTGGGTGAATAGGTAAACATATCTGGCACGGGAACCGCGATCCGACCGATGGAGACTGACTTGCCCAGACCGACACATCCCATCCTCCGGTGCCGCCTTGCGGCCTTTCTGATGCTTGCCGGCGCCGCGATTTCGCCGGTCCTGACCGGCTGCAGCACAAACCCGGCAACCGGCGAGCAGAGCTTCACAGCATTCATGTCCCCGGAGCAGGAGCGTCAGGTCGGCCGGGAGCAAGACCCCCAGATCAAGCAGGAATTCGGAGGCGCCTATGGCGACGCCGCACTGGCGGCCTATGTCACGCAGATCGGCAAGAAACTCGCTGCCACCTCCGAGATGCCCGGTCTCGATTTCACATTCACGGTTCTGAACACGCCGGACGTCAACGCCTTTGCCCTGCCCGGCGGCTATGTCTATATCACGCGCGGACTGATCGCTCTGGCGGAGAACGAAGCCGAACTTGCCGGCGTGATTGCCCACGAAATCGGCCATGTAACGGCCCGCCACAGCGCCGAGCGTTACAGCCGCGGCACGGCGATCGGCTTCGGCGCTGCCATTCTTGGCATCCTGACCGACAGCCAGACCGTCGCCGATATCGCCGGGCTCGGATCACAGCTCTACCTGAAGGGATACTCGCGGGAACAGGAATTCCAGGCGGACACGCTCGGCGTCCGCTATCTCAGCCGCGCCGGATACGATACCGGGGCCATGGCAAGCTTTCTCGGGAAACTGGGCCGCGCCAGCCAGTTGCAGGCGGAAATCGCCGGCTCCACCCATGATCCCGACGCCGTCGATCTGATGGCAACCCATCCGCGGACTGTCGACCGCGTGCAGAAAGCCCTCGCTGCCGCCAGCGTGCGGCCGGTCGCAAACCCGATCGTCGGGCGCGACCCCTTCCTCGACCGGGTCGACGGTGTCCTCTTCGGCAGTGATCCGAAAGACGGGGTCATCCGCGACCGGGTCTTCCTGCACAAGGATCTCAATTTCCGCTTCGAAGTTCCACCGGGCTTCCGTCTGCACAATCAGCCGGCGCGTGTTCTGGCCATACATCCGAACGGCGCCCGCTTCATCTTCGACGCGGCGCCGAAAGCCGACGGACGGTCCCCGGCAGGTTATATCCAGGGCGACTGGGCGAAAGGCTACGCCGTGCGGGATCTCGAAAGCATCACGATCAACGGGTTGGATGGGGCGACCGGCTGGCTGGCCATCACCGCGAAAGACAGGACCACCTACATGTTGCGGCTGGTGGCCATCCGCTACGATGCGGACACACTTTACCGAATGCAGTTTCTGATCCCGAGCGGCAGCGCTGCCGCTCTCAACGAGGACATGAGGCGCACGACATACAGCTTCCGCCGACTCTCGGCCGAAGAAGGTGCCGGCATCCGCCCCTATCGCGTGCGCGTGGCACGCTTCGGTTCCGCAGACACGGAACAGTCGCTCGCCGAGACCATCCCCTTCCCGGGATATGAGGTGCGGTTCTTCCGGGTGATCAACGGCCTGGATAACGTCGAGCGCCCGCTTCCCGGGTCGCGGGTGAAAACTGTCAGACCGCAATGAACTCCAGTAATTTCTACGCTTCGGAATAGAGGTCCGAACTGCGATCCACATTACGGCTGATATGCTGCTTCAGCTTGAGCATTGCCCGGTGTTCCAGCTGCCGCACCCGCTCCTTGCTCACACCGAGGACCAGACCGAGCTCTTCAAGCGTCGCACCGTCGTCGACAAGACGCCGGCGCTCGATGATGGTCTGCTCCCGGGGGCTCAGCTCCGAGAGCGCTTCCTTCAGCCAGTTCGAACGTGTCTCGGCATCCCGCATCCCGGTGACGATTGCTTCCGGCGTCGGCCGCTCGTCCGACAGCATCGTCATCCACTCATCCTCGCCGCTCTCGCCGATCGGCGAATTGAGCGACTGGTCCGAACCGGACATACGCTGTTCCATTGCCTCGACATCCTTGAGCGGAACGCCGAGCTCGGTTGCGATCTGCTGACGCTGTTCCTCTATGGAAACCACTTCAGCCGCCTGCTGGATCTTTGCACGAAGCCGCCGGAGATTGAAGAACAGGGATTTCTGGGCGGCCGTGGTGCCGGTCCGCACGATGGACCAGTTGCGCAGCACATAATCCTGTATGGCGGAACGGATCCACCAGTTTGCGTAGGTCGAGAACCGGATCTCCCGCTCCGGCTCGAAGCGGGCCGCAGCCTGCATCAGACCGACATTGCCTTCCTGGATCAGGTCGCCAATCGGCAGGCCGTAATTGCGGTAGCGGGTCGCCGAACTGACCACCAGACGGGTATAGGAACGAACCAGCTGATGCAGGGATCTCTCGCACCCCTCCTCCCGCCATGCCCGCGCGAGCTCGAATTCCAGATCCCGCTCGAGGAGCGGTTCGTTCATGCTCGACTTGATGTAAGAAACATTGGCGCGACGTGTTTCGGGATCGTCGATATGTGCCATGGCTCCACCTCCAGACCGCACCAGTGAGACTTCTCACCTACAACTACGGTCCGTTAGCGAAATCGGATCATTTTGGTCCGGTGTTGGCGACAACTATCGGTTCACAAAGACGAGAGCGTTCCAGATATTGGGTTATTGCAAGGTCGGGTCCTAGACGCTGACCTGATCGACGATCTCGCCTGCCGCATCAAGGCATACTGCGTTCAGCGAACCGCCAAAACCTGCGCCGCCGTCGATACTCAGGGTCGCTTTACGCTCTATGATGCCTTTGCGGGCCGGGTCATGGCCACGCACCACCCGCGCGAAACCACCATAGCCGGACAGGCCGATTTCGTTGAAATCCTGACCGTTCCACCAGAAACCGTCTTCCTGATCGGTCAACTCCCTGGACGGATCCAGTCCGGTGCTGACGAACAGCAATGCGCCATTGTCTGTATAGGCCGCTCGGCGAAAGCCGGTCATGAACTCGTTGTGCCCCGAATGGCTGCGAATGGCCTGCCGAAGCTGCCCCGTCCAGCGGCTCACGGCGAGCAATCCTTCCATGATTGCAGCACGGGCATCCGCCGCATGCCCACCATAGGCGGCGAGCGTCGCATCCGCTCCACGCGCCAGCATCCAGTCCAGGATCTTCTGACAATCTCCGGCGAACTGGAGTTGCAACAACTTGCGCCACATCTCTTCCTGGCGGCCACGCAGATAAACGATATCGTCAGGATGTGTATAGGGTGGCTGGGCCAGCAGAATGCGCCGGAAACGCAACAGTTCGTCGACCGTCTCAAGGATGCCGGACCCGTGTCCGTAATAGTTTCCGAGATAGATAAAGCGGTCGCCCGCTTCGTATCGATCCGCCAATTCCGCGTGCAGCGCCGCAAGGCGTTCGGCGTCGCCGTGGATCGACGCAATGGCCCAGACCCTCCGGCATCTGCGCAGGACAGCGAAACGCTTATCGGTCTCTGGCGGAAGGCCGGTGTTTTGGATCGCGTTCTGTGCCGCATCTGACATTACTGATGTGCTCCCACACTCCAGATAACAATTTCAGGGTCGGACGCCAACGCTTGTGCTTCACCCCCGGTTCCCCAAAAACGAAACAGGCGGCACTAGAAGTGCCGCCTGTCGTCAGGAAACGATTGTATTCTTGGAAGCCGCTCAGGCAGCTGCCATGATTTTCTCGAGCCGGTCAGTGGCCGCGTCTTCATCGATTTTCTCGATCGCCGCGAACTCACGGGCAAGACGATCAAGCGCCGCCTGATACATCTGGCGTTCGCTGTAGGACTGGTCGGCCTGGCCGGTATTGCGGCGCAGATCCCGCACGACTTCGGCGATCGACACCGGATCGCCGGAATTGATCTTCGCCTCATATTCCTGTGCCCGGCGGGACCACATGGTGCGGCGGACCCGCGCACGGCCTTTCAGCTTGCCGATCGCGACATCCATCTGTTTGCGCGAGCTGAGGCGGCGCAGCCCGGAATCGTTGGCCTTCACAACAGGAATACGCAAAGTCATGCGGTCCTGCTCAAACGTAATCACCAGAAGGTCAAGCTCAGTACCTGCGATCTGCTGCGTTTCGGTGCCAATGATCTTACCGACGCCATGAGTCGGATAGACCACGAAATCCCCAGCCTTGAACTCCACTTTTTTTGTCATTAGTCGGTCTCTCTCACTTGTAGGACCACGGGTAACGCGTTAAGCGCAGAAAAGCCGCCGACATCATCAAAAAAGCGGGCCTAAGCCCGCCTTATGCGGATACAGCTCACTGTGGTCCGAAACCTTCTCGGAAACGGCGGCGAGGCGAGACGTTTTGCCTCACCGAATTCCTAGACCTTATCACAAATTTAGTGAAAGTGGGAGTCTCCGGGCGCATGGCCTGCCTCCACTTGACGCATGGCTTACCGTTTTGTGACGGTCAGCCTCACTCTCCCTTGCCCGGAGCAGGCGAGAAAAACTTCTCGTATTTACCCTGGACTTGCTGGAAGTCGTCAGCATCCGGCATGGCGTCAATCTTCCGGGTAATGTTCGGCCATTCCTCGGAAAACTTGCGATTCATCTCAAGCCACCCTTCGGCGGCCGGCTCGGTATCGGGCAGAATCGCTTCAGGCGGGCATTCCGGCTCGCACACGCCGCAATCGATGCACTCGTCCGGATGAATGACGAGCATGTTCTCGCCTTCATAGAAGCAGTCAACCGGACAGACTTCGACGCAGTCGGTGTATTTGCACTTAATGCAAAGATCGTTGACGATGTACGTCATCTGCAGGCTCCGGGTCCGGCTTCATTCGTCGGTTTCGTTAATGAAAAAACCTCTACTCGGCAAGCCCGAGTTTCTGCATGACACGCTTGCGCGCAGCGCCACTCTCCTGATCGGTCACGTAAATCAGTCCCGTGACACGGCGCATCAGGCTGGCTTCGTAGTCATGCAGCACACCGTCGGCATAGGCAACTTCCCAAAGCATCTCCATCAGCTCGACACGCTGGTCATGGTCGAACTCGTCCCGGATGACCCGGGTGAAACCATAGAAATCGACGCTGCTTTCCAGATCCTTGATCGCGCCGTCGACCTTTTGCCCGGCCTCGTCCGGCGCACAGCCAAAACGGGAGGCAAGCAGGACTTCAATGGCACGGCGTTCGTCAGCGCCGAACGCGCCGTCAAGCTGCGCCGCCTTCACCAGCAGCGCGGCAACGGCTTCCTGTACCCCGTCAGATCTTGAGGCTTCGGCAGCACCGCCGGAACGGACGGTATCGAACAGCACCTTGAGGGAGCCGAGCATGGCAAATCCCGGAGTTGGTTGAAATCCAGCCCCTTATCTAAGCCATCAGCGAGAAATCGCAAGCGCGCGCATCGGCGGGAATGGTCCTTTCACAGGGTCCGCAACACCGACAGAAAACGCTCCAGCTCGGGCTCGCTGTTGTAGTAATGCACACTGGCCCGGACCAGCCCGGCCTCCAGGCCCCGCGCCATGTAGCTCAGCTTCATGCCGGGGCCGCTCGATGTCGATACGTTGATGCCCTGCTGCCCCAATGCAACTTTCACATCGCGGCAGCCAAGCCGGTCATGCTGGAACGTGACGATGCCGCATTTCACGGCGCCTTCGTCCGTCACGCGGATATCCGGTATCTCCGCCATCCCCGCCCGAAGCGTCGCTGCCAGGGCGAAGACACGTTCCTGAATCGCCTCGAGACCGATCTCCATTGCGTAATCGACGGCAGTCCCGAGCGCTGCCTGTCCGGCAAAGAACCTTTCCCAGTTCTCGAAACGCCGTGCATCCGGACGGATGACGAATTTCTCGCCGTCGATCAGGTCGGCGGCATGCTGGTCGAGCAGCGGCGGCTCCAGCCTCTCGATCCAGTTCTTGCGGACATAGAGAAACCCCGTGCCGCGCGGGCCGCGCAGATATTTCCGTCCGGTGACGGAGAGCATGTCGCAGCCAAGCTGCTCGACATCAAGTGGCACCTGCCCGGCCGACTGGCAGGCATCGAGCAGATAGGGAATGCCGTGCTTGCGGGCGATCCGGCCGACTTCCGCCGCCGGGTTGACCAGCCCGCCGCCGGTCGGGATGTGGCTGATGGAAATCAGCTTCACCCGCTCGTCGATCAGGGCTTCGAGCTGATCCAGGTCGATCTGCCCGTGCGCATCGTTCGGCACCACGACCAGTTCCGCACCGGTTTTCCGTGCCTGTTGCAGATAGGCGATGAGATTGCTGCCGTACTCGGCAACCGTGGTCAGGATGCGGTCGCCCGGCTGCAGCGGGAAGGCGTAGAACGCCATGTCCCAGGCCCGCGTGGCGTTCTCCACAAAGGCAATCTCTTCCGGCGCCGCATTCAGCAAGCGGGCGACCGCCACATAGAAATGCTCCAGCTCGTCGCGGCGCATGTCGGCGGTCTCGTAGCCACCCTTCACCTCTTCATCGCGCAGATAAGCATAAAGATGATCGGCAACCTGCATCGGCGGCAGCGATGCGCCGGCATTGTTGAAATGAATGACATCCTCGCAGCCGCGGGTTTCGGCCCGGACGCGGGCAAGATCGATCTCGGTCATGACTGTATCCCGTTGGCATTGCTCGGAGCGGTGCACGCTAACCGGCCCCCGCTGGAGCGGCAATCGACAAAACTATTTATCCGGTGACCGGAAATGATCAATCAGGCGGCGGTCGCGTTTGGTCGGCCGGCCCGCGCCCGGATCCCGCTGGGCCGGTGTCGCGGCGGGTTTGGGCCGGTCGCCTTTCCCCGCATCAGCGTCGATCGGCGACAGATCCTCGAACAGCAACTGGGCTTCCGGAGCCGGTCCCCGGCGTTCGGCGAGAATCAGGACTTTCACCACCCTGATATGCGGGCCTTGCGGGAAGGTCAGGACGTCGCCGGGGCGGACAAGCTGGTGTGATTTCGCCACGACCTTGCCGGACAGGCGCAGCTTGCCCGCGCCGACCGCCTTGGTGGCCAGCGCGCGGCTCTTGAAGAACCGCGCGCACCAGAGCCACTTGTCGAGACGCTGGGCCTCGGTCTCGGTCATTTTGCCAGTTTGAGCTGCTGCAATATGGCGAAGGGAGAATCCTCCGGCCGCAGGGCCGGTCCATTCGAGCTGATCACCTTCGGCCCGGCATTCTGACGCTTCGGCCGGTCATCCTGCCGCTTCGGCTTGCGCGGACCGCCCTTCTGTCCGTCCTTGCCGCCCGCCTTGCGGTCCCGCTTTTCGCCGGAACCATCCTGCGCCGTCTTGCCGGGATTGCCCGGTTTTCTGGCACGGTCGGGCCTGTCCCGGCGCTCGGGTTTATCGCCTGTCTCAGGCTTGCCTGCCGGTTCCGCCTTGCTGTCCTGTGCCGCCGCCTTGCGTTCGCCCTCGGGCCGCCGCTTCTGTTCCTGGCGGCGCCGGGCGATGAAGCGGGGCTGCTCCTCCACATCCTCGCCGCGCCGATAGCCAAGATCCTTCAGGATCTCCGCCATGGCATCATGGCCGACCCCGGCGAGCGACAGCATGTCAGCGGAAATCGCAAACGCGCCCTCGCGGGCGGCCTGCCGGACCATCTGCGCGACACGCTCGAGCATGTCCGCGCGCACCGCATGGCCGCCGACCCGCTTGTATCCGATCGCCAGGTAGAAGGCGTCGGTCGCATCCTCGGCACGGGTGATCATGACCCGTCCTGCCGGCGGCGGACCGCCTTCGGGGAACTGCCCGGAGAAGACGCTCCACAGCATGGCCCGGAATTCCACCGCCTTCGGTTTCAGAAGCACGGGCAGGAAAACGGTTTCGGTGCCGAAGCGGATGCCGAGGCGGGCGAGCGACTTGCGCTGCTCATCATCGAGATCCCGGCGCAACCCGCCGATCTGGTCGGCGGACACGCCGCCGATACCCTCGAGCACCTGGAAGCCGATACCGCGCGCGGCGCCTTCCAGCTCCGCACTCTTGATCGCCAGCAGCGGACCAAGCCGGTTCTCCATCTCTCCCGTCAGCCAGGTCCGCAAGCGGGCTTCGATCCGCTTGCGCATCTCGCCGTCGATCAGTTCCTCGTTCACCACGCGAATCTGCGGCGACAGAACGTCGGAACCGGCTTCCAGCGAGGCTATTTCCGCGCCGAGCCAGATCACCGTCCCCTTGGGGCCGATCGAGAATGCAGCATTGTCGGCCGCTTCGATTTGACCCGTGCGCCGGGCCAATTCTTCAGGCAGGACCTTACGCGCAGCCGTAAGCACGGGCTTCGCGTTGGCGCTATCCATAACATCAGGCACGAACTTCAATCCTTCCATGTGACCGACGGCGTGGCCCTCCACGACCACTGTGCTGTCAGATTTCACTGCCGCCGCCAAGTTCCCCCCGTCCTTCAACTTGCGCAAGAACAAAGCCGCACGCTTGTCGACAAAACGCTGGGTCAGCTTGTCATGCAGGGCATCCGAAAGCCGGTCTTCAACCGCCCGCGTCTGGGCTTGCCAATGCACCGGGTCGGATACCCAGTCTCCCCGATGCGTAATATACGTCCAAGTGCGAATATGTGCGATACGGTTTACCAGCGTGTCTATATCGCCGTCCGTCCGGTCGAAACGGCTCACCTGATTGGCTACCCAATCCGTCTCCAGAGACCCCGGACCGTCCGTCAGATCGAAAAAGATCTTCGCCAGCAGATTGGCGTGGGATTCGCTCATGGTCTTGCGGAAATCAGGGATCTGGCAGATGTCCCACAACAGCCGCACCCGGTCCGGCCCGGTCGCCCGCGCGATCACCGGTTCCATCCGGGCCAGGGATTCGAGCGTCCGGTGATCCTCCCCGTCCCGCTTCCGGATCATGTGCGGCTGCTCCGTGCGCAGCTCGAGCGAGCGCTGCAGGTCCGCCAGGCTGCGGAACGACATCCGGTTGTTCCGCCAGTAGACATGGCGGAGCGGGTCGAACCGGTGGCTTTCCAGCGCCTCGACCATCTCCTCGTCCAGCGGCGGGCAGTCTCCTGTCACCCCGAACGTGCCGTCATTCATGTGCCGTCCGGCGCGCCCGGCGATCTGCGCCATCTCCGGCGGGGTCAGCCGGCGCGGCGCGCGGCCGTCGAATTTCGTG
Source organism: Nisaea sp. (assembly GCF_040217065.1). Classification (GTDB taxonomy): domain Bacteria; phylum Pseudomonadota; class Alphaproteobacteria; order Thalassobaculales; family Thalassobaculaceae; genus Nisaea. The sequence goes on along the minus strand of NZ_JAVJNX010000008.1, from coordinate 415,663 downwards.
TCCTCGGCGAAGGCGACATGATCGACATCCATGTTCAGGCCCATGCCGATCGCATCCGTGGCGATCAGGTAATCGACCTCTCCCTCCTGGTACATCGCCACCTGCGCATTGCGGGCCCGGGGCGACAGCGCCCCCAGCACGACGGCGGCGCCGCCGCGCTGGCGCCGGACGATTTCGGCCAGCACGTAAACATCGGCGGCGGAAAAGGCGACGATGGCGGTGCGGCGCGGCAACCGGGTCAGCTTGCGCGGGCCGGTATAGGTCAGCCGCGACAGCCGCTGCCGGCCGACGATTTCCGCCTTCGGCACCAGCTTCTTGATCAGCGGGCGGATGATGTCGGAGCCGAGGAACATGGTTTCCTGCCGGCCGCGCGCATGCAGCAGCCGATCGGTGAAGACATGGCCGCGCTCCCGGTCGCCGCAGAGCTGGATCTCGTCGATGGCGAGGAAATCCACCACCCGGTCGATCGGCATGGATTCCACCGTGCAGATAAAATAACGGGCATATGGCGGAAGGATCTTCTCCTCTCCGGTGATCAGGGCGACCGCGTTCCTGCCCTTCAGGGAAACCACGCGCTCGTAGTTCTCCCGGGCCAGCAGGCGCAGCGGGAAACCGATCATGCCGGAGGCATGGCCGAGCATGCGCTCGATGGCGAAATAGGTCTTGCCGGTGTTGGTCGGCCCCAGCATCGCGGTGATCCGACCGTCCTCGAAAACGCTGCTCATGGGGGATACGGGTCCGCTCTCGGCTCAGGTGGGAAGCGCTGGGGTCTTGCGCTTGCTATCAACTTCCCACATATCAAGCTCCATCAATCATGACGATGACATTATAGGCAAGAGGTGATCGAAAAGATGACTGCGGAAAAGCGAACGTTCCAGGCCGAGGTCAGCAAGCTCCTGAAGATCGTCGCCAATTCGCTCTACAGTGAGCGGGAAGTGTTCCTGCGCGAGTTGATCTCCAACGCGTCGGACGCCTGCGACAAGCTGCGCTACCTGGCGCTGACCAAACCGGAGCTGACGGCGGGCGACGGGGAATTCAAGATCAAGGTCGCGGCTGACAAGGACAACAAGACGCTGACCCTGTCGGACAACGGCGTCGGCATGAGCGCCGACGAGCTGAACGACAATCTCGGCACCATCGCGCGCTCCGGCACGGAGGCTTTCGTCTCCAACCTGTCCGGCGACGAGAAAAAGGATTCCGGCCTGATCGGCCAGTTCGGCGTCGGTTTCTATTCGGCCTTCATGGTGGCGGACAAGGTCGAGGTGCTGACCCGGCGCGCCGGCGAGGACAAGGCCCATCTCTGGAGCTCGGACGGGCTCGGCGAATACACCGTCGCAGATGCCGAGAAGGCCAATCGCGGCACCATCATCACCATGCATCTGAAGGACGACGCTCTCGAATTCCTCGAGGAGCAGCGCCTGCAGCACATCGTGAAGCGCTATTCGGACCATATCCCGGTGCCGATCCTGTTCGTGGAAACCAAGGACGGAAATACCGAAGAGCGCCCGCTCAACGAAGCCTCCGCGCTCTGGACCCGGTCGAAGAGCGACATCACGACGGAGCAGTATGGTGAATTCTACAAGCATGTCGCCCATGCGTTCGACGAGCCCTGGCTGACCATGCACTGGAAGGCGGAGGGCGTGATCGAATACAGCTCCCTGCTCTATGTGCCGACCCAGCGCCCGTTCGACCTGTTCCATCCGGAGCGGAAGAGCCGGGTGAAACTCTATGTGAAGCGGGTCTTCATCACCGAAGATTGCGACGGCCTGGTGCCGGACTATCTGCGCTTCCTGCGCGGCGTGATCGATTGCGAGGATTTGCCGCTGAATGTCAGCCGCGAGCTGCTGCAACGCAATCCGGTGCTGCAGAAGATCTCCTCCGCCGTCACCAAGCGGGTGCTTTCCGAGCTGAGCAAAAAGGCGAAGAAGGACCCCGAGGCCTACGCGGTTTTCTGGGACGCCTACGGCCCGGTGATGAAGGAAGGCCTGTATTCCGAAAACGGTGAGCACAAGGACACCCTCTTGTCACTCGCCCGCTTCGATACGACGGAAAGCGACAATCTGGTCAGCCTCGCCGACTACAAGGCGCGGATGAAGGAAGGCCAGGAGGCGATCTACTACATCATCGGCGAGAGCAAGGAAGCGCTGCTGAACTCGCCCCATATCGAGGGCTTCAAGGCCAAGGGCGTGGAAGTTCTGCTACTCTCGGACCCGATCGACGATTTCTGGATCCAGGCCATGTTCGCGGGCTATGAGGGCAGCCCCCTCAAGTCGATTACCCGCGGCGCCACCGATCTCGATGCCGTCAAGGGCGCCGACGACAAGTCCGACGCGGACAAGGCCGCGGAGAAGAAGGACGAGGAGAAAGCCGCCGCCGATATCGCGCCGCTGCTCGCCTCCCTGAAGCTGGCCCTCGGCGAGACCGTGAAGGACGTCCGGGAATCCACCCGCCTGACGGACAGCCCGGTCTGCCTGATTGCCGATGACGGCGACATGGACATCAATCTCGAACGCCTGCTGCGCCAGCACAAGCAGCTCGACAAATCCAATCCGCGCATTCTGGAAGTCAACACCAAGCACGCGGTGATCAAGGCCCTCGCCAAGCGGGTGAAGGACGGCAAAACCGGCCAGGAACTGGATGACGCGGCCCACCTGCTGCTCGACCAGGCCCGGATCATGGAAGGCGAAGCCATCCCGGACCCGAAAGCTTTTGCCCGGCGGCTGGCGATGTCGATGGAGCGGGGGCTGGTGGGGTAACCACACGTCTGCCATTTGGCGGAAAAGAGTGCGCAGCGGCCGGGTTTTCCCGGCCGCTTTTTTTAGGCCGTACAGGCAGTGCCGTTCCCTTGTTTTCCTGACGTGCCGGCAGACTTCCCGTGACGACACTCCCCGCACCGCCTAATATTCGTCACGGGAAAACAGCAACGGAACCGGATCGGTGGGACTGTATCGGAGCGGTGACACCTGGGCCTGGTTCGGGCATCTGGATATCGTGGTGGCGGCACCCGGCAAGATCGTGCCGGGCGGCAAGGTGAAGGTTGTGGAGAGCAGCCTGCCGGGGATCGTCCGCGCCATTCATGTGGAGGATGGCGATCACGTCGCCGAGGGCGCTCCGCTGATCTCCCTCGACCCGACGGAGAGCGACGCGGACCTGGAGAAACTGACCCGGGAATGGCTGGCGGCCCTGCTTGAGGTTTCCCGGGAGGAAGCACTGATCGGCGCCACGGCACTGGCATCCGGCGGCGCCCCTATCCCGCCGGAAGAACTGTTCGAGGTGCCCGAGGGCGCGCCCGCGCATGAGGTGGCGGACAGTATCGCGGTGCTGCGGGCGGAATGGGCGGCGCTGATGGGCGAGCGGCAGCGGGCCGGGCGCGAGGCGGCACGGGCCCGGGCGACCCTGGCATCGCTTCGGGCGGAGCATGACAAGGTGGCGGCCGTGCTGCCGCTGCTGACGGAACGGGTCGACGGCCAGCGCATCCTCTATGAGAAACAGCTGACGCAGAAATCCGTCTATCTGGAGCATGAACAGGCGCTGCTGGAAACGCAACACCAGGGCCTGGTGCTGGACAAACAGATCGAGGAAGCGCAGGCGACGCTCGCCAGCGCGGAGGCGACGGCGGAGAACCTGCTGCTCGCCTTCGAGGCACAGCGCCAGCGCGCCCTGGCGGAAGCCCGTCAGAAGGCCAGCGCGGCAGCACAGGAACGGATCAAGGCAACCGACCGGGTCGGCCGCCTGACCCTGGCGGCCCCGGTGGCGGGGGAAGTCACCGGCCTCTCGGTGCACACGCTCGGCGGCTATGTCCAGCCCGGCGCGCCGCTGATGCGGATTGTGCCGGACGGCGACAGGCTGACGGTCGAGGCGACGGTAACGAACCGGGATATCGGCTTTATCGAGATCGGCCAGCGGGCGGCGGTGAAGGTCGATGCCTTCAATTACATGCGCTACGGCAGCATCGAGGGCAGGATCGTCAGCCTCAGCGCCGACGCCGTCGTGCCCCAGGACGCGAACAATGCCGCCGGCGCGGCGGGCGCGGCAACGACGGGCCCGCAGGCGGCGCCGCAGATGCTGTCCTACACGGCGCGGATCGAGATCGAACGGGAGCATCTGATTGTGGACGGCAGGGACGTGCGTCTGGTGCCGGGCATGTCCGTGACGGCGGACCTGCTGACGGGGGAGAGACGGGTGCTGGAATACGTGCTGCAGCCGGTGCTGCGCTATGCAAGTGAAGGGATGCGGGAACGATGACGTTATGTGGGGAAAATGTTAGTAAATATAAGGATAAGACGTTACGAAGCGTCGTTCCTTTGTTGTGGAAGGTGGCACGAGAACAACCTGTTCCTAGTAATATATCTAAGAATAAAATATTATCTACATTTTGTATTATGATTTTGTTCATGATATTTTTTAATTTTCCTGTTGCGGTATTTGAGTTGTATTTGGTTGGTTTTTCTATTTTATCGATAATTTGCGCTTTTTGGTGTTTGAATTATATTAATAATAAAGATCTTGGGCAATTATTTTATATGTCAGAAAATTATTGTACTGTAATGAATAATTTTTCAAGTATTGGAATAATATTTATTGCGGTAATGGTGTTTTTTCAGTTTGGAGTGATATTTTTTGATAAGGAGATTTGCCATTATATGAGCGATTTTGTGCTGTTAATGTTTGAATCTTGTGACGTTATTTCAGGATCTTGGGATTATAGAGTAAAATTAATTCAAGATGTTTATATGTTTTCGATAATGTTTATATTATGTGGGTTTTTTATTTTTATAATTTTGTCGTTATTAATAATAAATAAAAACGATAAAATAATACTATACTCAGAAGGAGGTGCTTTTCAGAATATAGCAATTTGTTTTATATCGTTTTCATTTTTATTGATTTTATTTTCTTGTTTTCATAATTCATACTACAGTGATGAATTTTCATTATCTTATTATGATAATAGAGAGGTGAAGTTTAAATTACGTATTTTCTTTATATTGAGTGGATCTGGGATATTTTGTTTAGGATGCATTATTTTCATGTTATCTAGTTTTGTTTGTTTTTTTCTAAATATTTATGGTTTTAAGGGAGAGAGTAATGAGTGATGTTGTTGATCCTCCAAGTCTTGATAATCCATTTGATGATAGTGGAATATTAAATTGGACTATAAAATTTAATCAATTCCTTATTAGTGTAGGAATTGATTCATTTGGAATTAAGGGGACACACTACTTAATTAGATGCGCCGCCAGATCCCATCTGTCTCCTCAGAAAATTAAGTTATGTGTCCCCTTAATCCGCGTGACGGCGGACCTGCTCAGCGCCGATGCCGTGGTGCCCCAGGACGCGAACAATGCCGCCGGCGCGGCGGGGGCGGCAACAACCGGCCCGCAGGCGGCACCGCAAATGCTGTCCTACACGGCGCGGATCGAGATCGAACGGGAACATCTGAATGTAAACGGCAGAGACGTGCGTCTGGTGCCGGGCATGTCCGTGACGGCGGACCTGCTGACGGGAGAGAGACGGGTGCTGGAATATAATTAAGGGGACACACTACTTAATTAGATGCGCCGCCAGATCCCATCTGTCTCCTCAGAAAATTAAGTTATGTGTCCCCTTAATCCGCGTGTGTCCCCTTAATCCGCGTGACGGCGGACCTGCTCAGCGCCGATGCCGTTAATTAAGGGGACACACTACTTAATTAGATGCGCCGCCAGCTTCCACCTGTCGCCTCAGCCCAACCCCACCATTGCGCCCACGCGTGAAGACGCTATCGTGTCGCCCGATCCAGATTACCGTTCACAGGAACTCGCTCCATGGCGCCGCAGACGGCCAGCTCCCAGCTTCTCGACAATTGCCTCACCGACGCGGATTTCCCCGAGCTGCCGGGTTTCACCCGGGGCAAGGTGCGGGATGCCTACAAGCTGCCGGACCGGCGGCGGCTGCTGGTTGCGACGGACCGGCAATCCGCGTTCGATCAGGTTCTGGCGGCCGTGCCGTACAAGGGCCAGGTGCTGACCCAGACGGCGCGCTACTGGTTCGATCACACCGGCGATATCTGCCCGAACCATGTGATCTCCTATCCGGATCCGAATGTCGTCCTGTGCAAGGATCTCGAGATGGTGCCGATCGAGATCGTGGTCCGGGCCTATCTCACCGGCTCCACCAATACCAGCGCCTGGACCATGTATGACCGGGGCGAGCGGGTCCTGTACGGCCATCCGTTCCCCGACGGCATGAAGAAGAACCAGAAGCTCGCCCAGACCATCATCACGCCGACGACGAAACCCACAGGCGGCGGGCATGACGCGCCGATCACGGAAGCGGAAATTCTCGAAACCCGGCTCGTCACGCCCGAGCAATGGCGGGAGCTGGCTGAGAAAAGTCTGGCGCTGTTCGCACGCGGGCAGGAACTCGCCGCCAAACAGGGGCTCATTCTGGTCGATACAAAATACGAGTTCGGCGTCGACGAGAACGGCACGATCACCATCGCCGATGAAATTCACACCCCGGATTCGAGCCGCTATTGGCGCGCCGACAGCTACGCGCAGAAATTCGCGGCGGGTGAGGAGCCGGACAGTCTGGACAAGGAATTCCTGCGGCTCTGGATTGCCGGCCAATGCGATCCCTACAACGACCCGATCCCGGAAATCCCCGCCGACACCCTGATTGCTTTCAGCGACAAGTATGTCAGCCTCTACGAGCAACTGACCGGGCTGGAATTCGATCGCACCGATCCGGCGGTCCCCGTGCGCGACCGGATCTGCAAGGCGCTCGCCGCCGAACTGCCGGAGTATTTCAAATCAGGATAGTAAGGACATGCCCATAATTTCTGCCGGAACAACCTGCCTCCTCACGCGTTTCACTGTCTAAGGAGGTACTCAATGTCAGAGAAAAACCAGTACATCGAAAAAGCCAATGCGCGCATCGCCCAGTGGAATGCCGAGATCGACAAGATGAAGGCCAGGGCGGACGAAGCCGAAGCCGACGCGAAGATCGAGTATCAGAAACAGCTGAGCGAGATGCGAAGCCAGCGCGACGAAGCCGAGGCCAGGCTGGCCGAGATCCGGAGCGCGAGCGACGCGGCCTGGAAAGACATGAAGTCCGGTTTCGACAAGGCCTGGGACAATATTTCCAGCGCCTTCACAAATGCGGCGTCCCGGTACAAGTAAGGGGCCAGGAAAGGATGAGGAGGGGCTTTTTCCGCCCCTCCTCCGCTTTCCTGCCAATCCCGGATTGAGCGCGGCACGACCCCTAATTCGAGATCGGCCGGCGGGCGGCGATTGGCGATGGAACGATATCTCCGCCATGAAGACGGAGAAAAGCGGACGGCCGGATTTCCTGTCCGACCCTGACTAACAGTTGTGATGTATTTGATTAAATTCACGTTTTATAAATGTTGAATTGAACTCGCTGCGTGTCTATCAGCTAGGGAGCACACGCGGGTTGACTGCCCGGGTGCGCGTGCCGGAAACGGTTGATGTGGGACCGGACACTGACAAGCGAGTTTAAATCAGCTGCAGATCTGAGGGATGCCTTCGTCAAGAACGATCTGCACGCCATAGATCGCTATTTCCTGTATTTCGGCGCCCGCAATCCTGTTGTCCTCTGGAATCCCGAACAGGGTCAGATCGCCGACGAGCGTCTGCAGCGCCTCGCTTTATACTGGCGGGAGAAAGCCGAAGGCCGGGAGGCCGCTCCCATCGCCTCCATCGACCCCACAGATATGCGGTATGTTCTCGGTTACCTCATGCTGCTGGACGTGCTCGGCAGCGGCTTCGATTTCCGCTACAGGCTCTATGGCACGATGATTTCGGAGCGTTTCGGCCGGGACGTTACGGGCACAACGGTCCGGCAGTTCGGCGACAAGGAATATATCGTCAGCTTCTTCCTCGGTGCCTATCAGGCCGTCATTGAGCGGCGGCAGCCCCTGCTGACAATTCATTACCCGAAAAATGCCTCCGAGACCGAGAGCTGGTCACGCCTTATCCTGCCCCTGACAAACGGGAAAGGCGAAATCGAGAGGCTGCTTGTCGGCCAGATCCCCGGCGACTGGCGGCCGAGGCCTCCCGGCACGAAAGCTACGGTCTTCTGATCAAACCGGGGTACTGCCGGCGGACTAGGACTCCCGAGGCGAATGCCGAGGGGCATCCGGATTCTCATCGAGGCGCGCGTGCAGCTTCTCGAAAACCCGCTCAAGAGCGGCGCGTTCCGCACCATCCAGAACAGAAAGCAGATCCGCCTCGAAGCCGCTCGCCAGCGGCACGATCTGCCGGTAGACGGACCAGCCCTTCTCCGACAGCGTGATATCCAGCAGCCGGTTATCGGCTGCATTGCTCGCCTTCAGAACCAGTCCCGCCTCTTCCAGCCGGCTGACTGCCCGGCTGACCTTCACCTTGTCCAGGTTGACGCAGGCATGGATGTCCCGGACAGAGACCCGTTCCGAGCGGGCGAGATGGGCGATGACCCGCCATTCGGCAATCGAGATGCCGAATTTCTCCGCATAGAGCACCGACATGGATTTACTGACCCGGGCGGCGATCACCGCCAGCCGATAGGGCAGGAAAGTTTCCAGATCGAGCAGGTCCGTTTCGTCATCCATCGGTAATTGACATTCATTTCATATGTAACGATCATGTTGATCCTACGGCAGACAGGCCCTTAAAACCAACCAGAAAACGCGCCTCGTCAGACCCTGCCAACGGGAGGATCGAGATGAACAAGGTTTCAGAATCCGCATCCGTGCACGGCACCGCGCTGTCCGGCACCGCGACCGGCTATATGCCGGGTTTCGGCAATGATTTCGAAACAGAAGCCCTGCCCGGCTCCCTGCCGCAAGGCCAGAACAGCCCGCAGAAGTGCAATTACGGCCTCTATGCGGAACAGCTTTCCGGCAGTCCCTTCACCGCTCCGCGCGGCGAGAACGAGCGCAGCTGGCTCTATCGCATGCGCCCCTCGGTGAAACATACCGGCCGCTTCGCGCGCATTGCTGTCGACGGCTGGAAGACGGCCCCGCATCAGCCGGAACACGGTCTCGCCCTCGGCCAGTACCGCTGGAACCCGGTGCCCTTGCCGAACGCGCCGACGGATTTCGTGTCAGGTATCCGGACCATGACATGCGCGGGCGATGTGAATACCCAGGCCGGCATGGCGACCCACATCTATGCCTGCAACGCGGACATGGTGGACGATTACCTGATGAACGCGGATGCGGAACTGCTGGTCGTCCCCCAGCTCGGCCGCATCGAGATCTTCACCGAGCTTGGCCGCATGGCACTCGGCCCGCGCGAGATCGCCATCATCCCGCGCGGCATGATCTTCAAGGTCACGCTGATGGACGGTGAAGCACGCGGATATGTCTGCGAGAACTACGGCGCCAAGTTCACCCTGCCGGGACGCGGCCCCATCGGCGCCAACTGCCTCGCCAATCCGCGCGATTTCAAGACGCCGGTCGCGGCCTATGAAGAGAAGGAAACGCCCTGCCAGCTTATCGTGAAGTGGTGCGGATCATTCAACGTGACCGAGATCGGGCATTCCCCGCTCGACGTGGTCGCCTGGCACGGCAATTACGCGCCCTTCAAATACGATCTCACCACCTTCTCCCCGGTCGGCGCCATCCTGTTCGACCATCCGGACCCGTCGATCTTTACCGTGCTGACGGCCCCGTCCGAGACGCCCGGCACCGCGAATATCGACTTCGTCATCTTCCCGGAGCGCTGGCTGGTCGCCGAACTCAGCTTCCGGCCGCCCTGGTATCACCGGAACATCATGTCCGAATTCATGGGTAATATTTACGGCGCCTATGACGCCAAGCCGGAAGGCTTCGTGCCCGGCGGCATGAGCCTGCATAATTGCATGCTGCCGCACGGTCCGGACACACAGGCCTTCGAGGGCGCATCGAATGTCGAGCTGAAGCCGCACAAGCTGACGGAGACCATGGCCTTCATGTTCGAGACCCGCTTCCCGCAGCACCTGACGGAATATGCCGCCAACGAAGCGCCCCTGCAGGACGATTACGCCGCCTGCTGGACCGGGCTTGAAAAGAAGTTCGACGGAACACCGGGCATCAAGTGACCATGAAAAGCTGGCTCCCCGCCGCCAACGCGCCGGACTGCGATTTTCCGGTCCAGAATCTGCCCTATGGCGTTTTCTCCCGAAACGGCGAGCCGCTACGCTGCGGTACCGCCATTGGCGATCAGGTGCTTGATCTTGCTACGCTGGAACGGGACGGATTGATCTCCACAAATGGCGCACCCGTTTTCTCGGAACCGGCATTGAACGCCTTCATGGAACGAGGACCTGACGTCTGGACGAAAGTACGGGAGCGCCTGACAGACCTGCTGCGCGAGGGCGGTGACATCGCCCTCAAACAGAATGCAGAAGCCTTTCTGATCCCAATGGCGGACGTGACGTTGCATCTGCCCTTCCGGGTCAGCGAATACACCGATTTTTACGCAGGCAAGCAGCACGCCTTCAATGTCGGCACCATGTTCCGGGGACCGGAGAACGCCCTGCCGCCGAACTGGCTGCACATCCCCATCGGCTATAATGGGCGGGCCTCCTCTGTCGTTGTCAGCGGTACGGGTTTCCACCGCCCGAAAGGTCAGTTGAAAGCGCCGGACGCGGATGCGCCGAGCTTCGGGCCGAGCAGGCGTCTCGATATCGAGCTGGAAATGGGCGCCGTGGTCGGCACCGGGAACCCGATGGGTAGGCCGGTGACGGTGGCCGAGGCGGACGAAATGATCTTCGGTTATGTGCTGCTGAACGACTGGTCGGCGCGGGACATCCAGGCCTGGGAATACCAGCCGCTCGGCCCGTTCCAGGGAAAAGCCTTCTGCACCAGCATCTCGCCCTGGGTGGTAACCCGGGCGGCGCTAGAGCCGTTCCGGACAGCGACGCCGGAAAGGGAAAAGCCGCTGCTGCCCTATCTCGCGGAACCCGGCCCGATGCTCTACGACATCGCGCTTGATGTCGGCCTGACGCCTGCCGGATCCGGCGAGGAAGTCGTGCTGTCCCGGACCAACTACAGCACGATGTATTATTCCGCCGCCCAGCAGCTTGCCCATCATACCAGCGGCGGCTGCCCGATGCGGACCGGCGACCTGCTCGGCTCCGGCACGATTTCCGGCGACACGCCGGACAGCTATGGCTCGCTGCTGGAAATGAGCTGGGGCGGCAAGACACCCCTCACCCTACCGAACGGTGAGAGTCGCAGCTTCCTTGAAGACGGCGACCGGGTCACCCTGCGCGGGCACGCGGCGGGAGATGGCTATCGCATCGGATTTGGAGACTGCACGGGCACGGTACTGCCTGCGATCAAACAAGACTGACAAAGAACAAACGGGAGGACGGCCAAATGGCCAAGCAATTCGCGTCAGCCGGCGACATGGCGGAAAAGAAGATCACCTTCAGCGAGATCGGCCGCGACATCTGGGCCTTTACCGCGGAGGGCGATCCGAATACCGGTGTGGTGATCGGCGATGACAGTGTGATGATCGTGGACGCACAGGCCACCCCGCGCCTCGCCCACAAGGTCGTGGAGAAAATCCGCACCGTCACCGACAAGCCGATCAAATATGTCGTGCTGTCGCATTACCACGCCGTCCGCGTGCTCGGTGCCTCAGCCTACGGGGCGGAGCAGATCCTCGCCTCCGAGAAATGCCGGGCCATGGTGGCTGAGCGCGGGCAGGAGGACTGGGACAGCGAGTTCGGCCGCTTTCCGCGCCTGTTCCAGGGCCATGAATCGATCCCCGGCCTGACCTGGCCGACCATGACCTTCACCGACAAAATGACGGTCTATCTCGGCAAGCGCAGGGTCGACCTGATGCATCTCGGCCGGGCGCACACCGCCGGCGACATCGTTGCCTGGGTGCCGGACGAACGGGTCATGCTGACCGGCGACATCGTCGAGTACAAGGCCGCCTGCTATTGCGGCGACGGCCATTTCAGCGACTGGGGCCAGACCCTCGACAATATCAAGAGCTATGACCCGCTGGCCATCGCGCCCGGCCGCGGTGCGGCGCTGGTCGGCACAGACCAGGTCGATGCCGCGCTCGACTTCACCCGCGACTTCCTCATCAACACCTACCGTCCGGCCGCCGCCGTCGCCGCCCGGGGCGGGTCGCTGAAAGAAGCCTGGGATGCCGTGCGCGCCGCGTGCGACCCGAAATTCAGCGACGTGCCGATCTACGAGCATTGCCTGCCCTTCAACGTGACCCGCGCCTATGACGAGGCACTCGGCATGGACACGCCCCGGATCTGGACCGCCGAGCGCGACCGGCAGATGTGGGAAGCCTTGCAGGGCTGAGCCGGGAGCCGTCCCATGGCCGATATCTTCGAGCAGGCGCTCTACCCCTACCGGCGTTCAGCCGATCAGGATGCGGCGGCGCCGGTGCGCCATCCCGTCATCGTGGTCGGCGCCGGTCCGGTCGGGCTTGCCGCCGCGCTGGACCTTACCCTGAAGGACGTCCCGGTCCTGCTGCTGGACGACAATGACCGGGTCAGCACCGGCTCCCGCGCCATCTGCTTCGCCAAGCGTACGCTCGAGATCATGGACAGGCTGGGCTGCGGCCAGCCCCTGGTCGACAAGGGCGTGACCTGGAACAAGGGCAAGGTCTTCTTCGACGAGCGGAAGGTCTATGAGTTCGATCTGCTGGCCGAAGCCGGGCATCGCCGGCCCGCCTTCATCAATCTCCAGCAATACTATTTCGAAGCGGTCCTGCTGGAACGGCTGCGGGAGCTGGAAGCCGAAGGCCGCCCGGTCGAAATTCGAGGCCGCAACAAGGTCACAGGTGTTACCCGAGACGACAGCGGCGTCCAACTAACTGTCGAGACGCCCGACGGACCCTACAGTCTCGACGCCGACTGGCTGATCGCCTGCGACGGTGCGAAATCACCGATCCGTTCGTTCATGGGCCTCGATTTCCATGGCCGGGTCTTCGAGGACAATTTCCTGATCGCAGACGTAAAGATGGATGCGGATTTCCCGACCGAGCGCTGGTTCTGGTTCGACCCGCCCTTCAACCGGGGCCAGTCGGCGCTGCTGCACAAGCAGCCGGATGGTGTCTGGCGCATCGACCTGCAACTCGGCTGGGACATCGACCGGGAAATGGAGATGCGCGAGGAGAACGTGATCCCGCGCCTGAAGGCGATGCTTGGAGAGGAGGCTGAATTCAGCCTCGAATGGATCTCGATCTACACCTTCCAGTGCCGCCGGATGGAGCGTTTCGCCCATGGCCGCGTGCTGTTCGCGGGTGACAGCGCCCATCAGGTCTCGCCGTTCGGCGCACGCGGCGCCAATAGCGGCATTCAGGATGCCGACAACCTTGCCTGGAAACTGAAACTGGTGCTGGACGGCGCCGCGCCCGAAAGCCTGATGGAGAGCTATAACCGGGAGCGCGTGCAGGCGGCCGACGAGAACATCCTGAACTCAACCCGCTCGACGGATTTCATCACGCCCAAGTCGGATATCTCCCGGATCTTCCGCGACGCGGTGCTCAACCTCGCCGAAGACCATCCCTTCGCCCGGCCTCTGGTGAATTCCGGACGTCTCAGCCTGCCCACGGCCTATGTGGGCTCGGATCTGAGCGGCGAGGACGCTTTACCGGGCGGGCCGGAGCGCACGCGTCCGGGCGCGCCCGCCGTCGATGCCCCGGTCGGTGGCGGCTGGCTGCTGGAACGTCTTGGGACGGATTTTATCTTGCTTGGTCTCAATACGTCCCTGCCGGACATGCCCGGCGGCGATACGCTCCCAGTGACAGTCCTGACGATTGAAATCGAAGACGACAGGCTGGGCGCCTTGAGAGAGCGCTATCTCGGGAGGAACGAACAGGCCGTCTACCTGATCCGCCCGGACCAGCATATCGCGGCGCGCTGGCCCGCCCATGACCGCAAGGCCATATCCGCCGCCCTTGCCGCCGCGACCGGAGGGATGTCATGACGGATCTGAACACCGCGCCCAACCTGACGGATGCCGACGGCTTTTACGAGGCACTGATCGCCGCTCATAAAGACCTCACGCCGGAGCAGAGCACGGCATTGAACGCGCGGCTGATCCTGTTGCTGGCGAACCATGTCGGCGACCGGGATATTCTGCTCGCAGCCCTGAAGAACGCACGGGAGACGGGGCGCTAACCCCGCCGCCCTGCCCGGTTAATCGTCACTCGGAACGTAGGGCTCACCCTCGCCACCGGCAGAGCGGGCAAAGACAAAGACGCTCTCCGGCGTGGATTTTATGATCGAGAATTCCGGGGCCTCGTCAACGAAGCGGACATCGTCGACGCTGGTGAAGTCCAGATGGACCTGATGGTTGAAGCCGCGCTGGAGATAGAACGGGATACCGCGCCAGTGGCCGGAGATCGGCCGGTGGACATGGCCGAAGATCATCTGGTCGGGCTTGCGCTTCTGCAGCACCTCGTATAGCGCCTCTCCGTCCAGCAAACGGATTTCGTCCATGTGCGGGATGCCGAGATCGAACGGCGGGTGATGGACCGCGAGCACGAACGGCACGTCCGACGGCAGTGTGTCCAGTTCCCTGTCCAGCCAGGCCAGACGGGTCTCGCACAGGCGGCCGGCATGATCGCCCGGACTATCGACAAGGCTGTCGAGGCAGACGACGCGGGCATCGCCTGTATCGATTGTGAACTGGATGAAACCGCCGTCTATTTCCGGCGCGTCCGGAAAGACCGCGCGGAACGGCGCCCGGCTGTCATGGTTGCCCATCATAAGATGCACCGGCATCTCCAGAGGCGCCAGCACCTCCTTTAGTGTCTCGTAGGCTGCTTTCTCGCCGTAATGCGTAAGGTCGCCGGTGGCGAGCACGCAATCGACATCGCCGTGATCGCGGCGGATCAGGGAAACACCATCGGCAAGGCGCTGTTTCGGGCTTGTCCCGTAGAGGAGTTCATTGCCGGCAACGAAGTGAAGATCTGTGATCTGAATAAAGCTCATGGCACCGGATTCTTTCGGCCGGTCGCATGCCGGCAATATTCTGGACGATTGACGTATATAAAATCCCATCAGCCGGCCCGACCAGCGTCAAGAGCTCTCCGTCGATGCTGTCATGTCAATATCGGGCGCGTTCAAGTTCCGCCTTGTGCCGCAGCCTTCCGAAAGCGAATACGCGCCATTAGCCCTGCCCATGTCTCAGCGAACCGGAGCGATCAGTATCAAAGTCGGTTGACAGCCAGATGACAGTTTCGCGAACGACGGGAGAGATTCGTCCGCTCCGGATCTCGAAAGAGCTTTAGGGAACCCTGACTTTGATCAGGGCTCCCTTCTGCCGCGATGGTACGCGCCTCCTGCAGGACGGCCCGTCCAATCCACCAAAGCGTTGTAGATAGCCTCAGGTCACCCGCCCGGAAGCGATCCGCTGCCGCGCCCGGAAAGCCCGCCAGAGACCTCCTCGGTCGCTTCCCCCGACAGCTCGTTTGGCAGCACCAGATTCAGGACGATGGCGATGAACGCCGCCGGCAGCAGCCCGGATGTCATCAGGATGCGCAGGGAATCCGGCAGGTATTGCACCGCCTTCGGCTCCATCTGCAGACCGAGCCCGATGCTGAGGGCAATGGCGAAGATCACCATGTTGCGGCGGTTCCAGTGCACATCGCTCAGCATGGAGATACCGGCCGCGACGACCATGCCGAACATGACGATCACGCCGCCGCCCAGCACCTCGATCGGGATCGTCCGGATAATCGCGCCGACCTTCGGTATCAACCCGCAGATGATCAGGAAGATGGCGCCGTAGGTCACGACATGCCGGCTCATCACCCCGGTCATGGCGACCAGCCCGACATTCTGGCTGAAGGAGGTGTTCGGCAACCCGCCGAAGAACCCGGCCAGCGCGGTACCCAGGCCGTCGGCGAAGGTCGCGCCCTGGATTTCCCTGTCCGTCGCCTCGCGCCCGGCGCCGCCCTTGGTGATGCCGGACACGTCGCCCACCGTCTCCACGGCGGAAACGATAGCCATCAGACAGAAGCCGATGATCGCCGCACCTGAGAATTCGATGCCGTACTTGAAGGGTTGCGGCAGGGCGAAGACGGCGGCCCGTTCCCAGGACCCGCCGATGGCGCCAAGCGGCAGCATGCCGACGGCAATGGCATAGAGGTAGCCGACGACCAGGCCGATCAGCACCGCCGACACGGAGAGCATGCCGCGGGCGAAGAATTTCAGTCCGAGCGTGACCAGAATGACGATCCCGGCGGCCGACCAGTTCAGCAGCGAGCCGTATTCCGGCTGGTTCATCGCCGGCACGCCGCCTGCCGCATACTGGATGCCGACCTTGACCAGAGCCAGGCCGATCAGCGTGACCACAAGGCCGGTTACCAGCGGCGGCAGGGCGAAACGGATGCGGCCGATCACGGTGCCGAGCAGGGCATGAAAGATGCCGCCGACGATCACGCCGGTGAAGAGCGCCGCCAGCCCGTCCACCCCCTTGCCGGCGACCAGCGGGATCATGATCGGCAGGAAGGCGAAGCTCGTTCCCTGCACCACCGGCAATTTCGCGCCGACCGGGCCGAGAGAGAATGTCTGCAGCAGCGTCGCCAGCCCGGCGAACGCCATCGACATCTGGATCATGTAGAGCAGTTCGGGAAAGTCCGGAGAATTGGAGCCGAATCCGAAACCGGCGGCCCCGGCGACGATGATGGCCGGGGTGACGTTCGAGACGAACATCGCCAGCACATGCTGGATGCCGAGCGGGATGGCGGTCATTGGCGGCGGCGCGAAATCCGGATCGCGAAGCTGTTCCGGTGTTCCGATGGAATTGTCAGACATGCGTGCACTCCTGCTGTTCAGAAGACCGGGCATTTCCCCTGGCTTCGCTTGTTCACGCACGGAGCGTCTGCGCGGCCCCCGCCGCGGCGCGAAGTCTTGAGTTTTCTGTACCATACTTGCCAATCAATGAGAATTGCCGGCAAGACATCAACCAAAGGTCGCCGCGCGGCACCAAACGCGCGGATCGAGCGCCGAAATCCATTCCGCCGCATCAGCCGGCAGAGATCCGATGAAACGTCATAGCTGATCCAGGACGCCCGGCACCGCGAACCGGCGCCGCCACCCCATGGCGCACCCTATTCCTCGGAGCGGCCCGCGGCATCGCGATCGCGGTCGTATCGTCTCGCAAGCGGAAACGGCGGCAACCAGGATTCGCGACGAACGGTCCAGAGCTCGTAGGTTGGCGTCAGCTGATCGGGTGCATCCAGGGATCCCAGATTCACTTCGACTTCGTCCGCGCTGCGCCCGAATACGGTCGAGCCGCAGCGCGGACAGAAAGACCGCCCTTCATAGTCGCGTGCCTCGCCTTTGATCGTCACCGCATCCTGCGGGAACACCGCGGACGCATGAAACAGGGCCCCGTGATGCTTGCGGCAGTCCAGGCAGTGACAAAGGCCGACACGGTACGGCCGTCCCGATGCCACGAAGCGGATATTGCCGCACAGGCATCCTCCGGTGAATTGGTCCATGCTGGATCTCCTTTTGGCATAACGAAAGCTGACGCGACCGGCCGCACTCTACGCTAGGGTGGCACACGGTACATATAATGCGGGAAGAGGCTGCCACGATGAAGCTCTACTACACTCCTAATTCACCCTATGCCCGGATCTGCAGGATCATCGCGATCGAGAGCGGATTGGGCGAGATGCTGGAGCTCGACTGGGTGGGCCTGCGGACGCCGGACAGCCCGGTCATCCCGCTCTCGCCGCTGGGGCGCATCCCGCTGCTGCAGGACGATGACCTCGTGCTCTCGGAGGCGCGCCATATCTGCGCCTATCTCGACGAGAAATCCGGCAGGCGGACCGTCGCACCCTATGGCGACTGGCAGGCCGTGGCGGCGGAGGCACAGTCGCTTGCCTTGCTCGATGTGATCACCGTCTGGTCGCGCGAGATGCGGCGCAACGAGGCGGAGCGGTCCCGGTCCCTGCTGGAGGTGGCCGACATCCAGGTCCGGCGTGGCCTGGCCCACCAGAATGCCGCTGTGGAAGCGCCCGAGGGGAAAGCCCCCGCTGGCGCCCCGCCGATCAGTTTCGATGCGCTCTGCATCGTGGCCGCGCTCGGCATGATGCAGTTCTACGGGTTGGTGCCCGACTGGCGGGAGAGCTATCCGGTCCTCGCAGCCTGGTCGGATGCCTATGACAGCATCGCGTCCATCGCCGACAGCGCCCCAAGCCAGGATGCGCTGCGCCCTCTGACCCGCTGACGCCTTGCCCCGGAACAGGGGCGGAAAACCGAGCGGACGACGCCCCCCCTTATCCCTTCGGGTACAGCGTAACAACCGCGCAGCCGTCCTTGTCGGCGTGCCCCTGCGCGACCAGCAGGCGGAAAAGCGTCAGAGCCTGCCCGGCCATCGGCATGGCGAGCGGCAGGTCCCTGGTGGCGGTGTGCAGCATCTCCAGATCCTTCAGGACCTGCCGGGCATAGCCGCGCGGCTCGAAATCCTCCGCGGCAAGCCGGGGCATGAGCGATTTCAGCAGGTTCGAGCCGGCATGACCGGCTTCCAGCGCATCCGGGATCCTGGTCGCGTCGACACCGTAGGCTTCGGCCAGGCGAAAGGCTTCGGCGATGACGCAGTAATTGGTCAGGACCAGGGTCTGGTTGACCAGCTTCGTCGCCTGCCCGGCGCCGACAGCGCCCATCAGCGTTGCTTTGCCCAGCCCCTCAAGGATCGGCGCGACCCTGGCGAAGTCATCGTCCCGGCCGCCGGCCATGATGGCGAGCGCGCCCGCTTGCGCCGCGTCCGGTCCGCCGGAGACCGGCGCGTCGACAAAGCCGATACCGGCGCCGGCAAGGGACTCCGCGAGGGCGCGTGTCAGCGGAATGTCCGTCGTCGAGTGGTCCACGATAACCCTCCCGGCGCGGCCGGTTGCCGCCAGAATCCCGCCCGCGCCGCGGATGACATCCTCGACGGCGGCGGGTGTCGTGACGCAGATCAGCACATGCTCGGCTTCGGCCGCGACCTCCGCCGCCGAGGCCACGGTGCGGGCGCCGAGACGTTCGGCGGCCGCCCGCGCGTCCGGCTTCAGGTCCGTGCCGACAACCGCATAACCCTGCGCGATCAGCCGCTCCACGAAGGCAAGCCCCATCAACCCGAGACCGACAAAACCGACTGTGGCCATCATGGCACCTCCTTCACGGAAACAAGTACGAGAGGGAGAGTGTTGCCGCCGGAGGGAGCGAGGGCAAGCCGGGTGGTGGAATGAGCGCCGAACAGAGGGTGACGCCAGGGGGATCGGCCGGCCGGCGTGGTACACCTGCTCCCAGCCCATGCCCTGCTTTTCCCGACCGCAAGACCCGCCCTGGAACAGCCGATCCAGGCTGATAGGCGACCTGCGATAGAGTAATGAAGCATATGATCAGCTCTTAAGTTCCGGAGCGCCTCTCAAGGCGCGCTCCAGGTCTCCGTGCTCGAACGCACTGGCCATCCGCAGGATGGCTGCCTCGGGCTCACCTACGCGCTTTGCTACGGCCCGCCACCTAGCAACCGCTATAGCGACCTCACCAATGATCTCGCACGCCCGCTCTTCCTTGAGCCGAAAGTCCCGGCACACCTCCAGTGCCAGATCGATCGAGCAGGTCCCGTCATCGAGCGAGATGGTGGTGGTCAGCACACGCGCCTTCAGATCCGTCGGCGTCGGGTTAAGATCGTATGCGGGCGAGAGCCGCCAGCCGTCCGGGCCGGTGCGCAGGAAACCATGGTTACGAAGATGGTCATCGACATTGGAGATGAGAATATTGAACACCATCCGGCGGTAAAGTTCCTCTAGGTCGGCACGTGTGCGGGAGCCCATGCGGGACAGCTCGTCGGCGATCTCGATGTAGCTCGCCCGCTGCCCGTCGGTGAGCTGAAGCATGGACAGGGCCGACAGGAACGGGATGCGTGCCCCCTTCTCCCTATCAAACCGCCAGGAGATCAGGACCGGGCGTCCGTCGACCCGATGCAGTTCATGCCTGGGCGTGTAAATACCGGCATCGGCGGCAAGCAGCAGGGCGATGTGCTCCCAGGTCTCGATGCTGTATTCGTCGGTCTCCTTGGGGAACTTGGCGATGGCCATGCGGCCCTCGGGATCGATCACCGAGGCCTTCGGGCGGGCGCCTCCAAGAGAGGAGCCCGGCGCGAACATCATCCGCAGGTCCTCGTCCGTCTCCTCATTCCGCTCGATGCGCCGGACGCTCTTCAGAAGCGTGCCGAGCGCAATGAAGGGAGCAACACTGTCCTGGTCGGGCGCGAGGAACACGTCTCCCCCCTCCTCCCTGAACCGCAGAGCCCCGAGCCTGGACCGATCTGCGACACCAAGCAGGAAGTCCAGCTCTCCCAGTGTCCTTGGCGTGCGGCTCTCCAGCTCCGCCTGTCGCCGCTCCCGGCGCCGCATTAGCTGACGCCCCCAGGTGTCCGGTGCGGAGTCCCCGATGGTGCCGAAGATCTGGTGGCCCTGCGGGGGATGGTAGGTGCTCGTCGTCAGCGGCAGGGGTGGCTCCAGGACGAAGCGCTGCGGGTTCGCCAGCCAGTCCTCATGGTACCGGAAAGACACCGTCTCGCCGCCCCGGCGGCGCTGACGGTAGAGCGTTCCGACGCGATGGTCGGCATCCCCGAGCGCAATCCAGACCTCGGCGGTGTCGAACTGCCCCGCTCCGGTCATTTCGGTCGCACCCGCTGGGGCAGCGCATCAATATCAAGGTCGGTACCCAGCGCGTCCTGAGCCGGGTCGACCAGGGACGTCAGCCGGTCGAGGAGCCCGAGCGCATGGAGGACGGAGGCGTAGGTGCCGATGTTCACCCCGGGGTCACCATTCTCGATCCGGGCCACGGTCTTCCGTGAAGCCAGCGCGCGCTCCGCCACCACCTGCATCGTCAGATTGCGGCGCTTCCTGGCGATCCTGATATCTTCTCCCAGACGGCGCAGAGACCGCTGAACGACACTCGAAGGCATGTTAGGTGTTGGCATTAAAGTCCCCATCAAGAACCTTTAAAATTACTTAATGTATCACGATGGATACATTAATCAACGTCTCCTGACGTTACCCCAAGGCCGACACCAGCGCGACCTCGGGCAGGCTGAAACCCCGCTCAAAGAGCCGGCTGATAGCCTCATGCCGCAGGTCATGGAAGTGGACGTCCTCGATCGCCGAGCGCCGCAGGATACGCTTCCAGGCCATCTTGACCCCTGTCGTGGTCGTCGCGAACACCCTGGTGTCGTCGCTCAGGTCGGCTCCACACCGAGCCACCTCCAAGGCACGTCCGCTCAACGGTACCAGCCGGCTTCGACCGTTCTTTGAGATCCGGACCAGGGCCAACCGCTTCTCATAGTCGATGTCCGACTTCTGGAGCCCCACGATCTCACCCTGACGCATGGCGGTTTCGAGTGCGAATGTCACCACCAGGGGGATCGCCTTGTTCCTGCAGGCATTGCAGGCAACCTCCAGCCGCAACTCCTCGTCCTCGGAGAGCCTGCGTGTCCGGCCGGGTCCCGGCTTGGGCTTGAGGATCAAGCGGAACGGGTTCTCGGCACCAACCAGCCCCCAGGACCGCTCGGCAACATCCCAGACATGTTGGAGAGTTCCCAGGTCCCGGCGCACGGTATCGACCGACACCAGCGCGAGACGACGGTCTCGGTAGTCCGCCGCATCCGACGTGGTGATCGAGCCCAGAGTCTTCCTTGCGATCCGGTCAAGCGCCATCTTCCCGAGGCGCAACTCCTCTATGGGGGAGCTGCGCTTGGCTGGTGTGATTTCGCGTTTGTACCGTTCAATGAGGTCACCGAGGGTCGTTCGGCTCGGACTGAGGCTTCCCGTGTTGACTTGGCGGCCCCGAAGGTCCTTCTCGATCTGAGCCGCCCAGCTGACGGCGTCCTGGTACCGATCAAAGGTCTTGGTGAGCGCAGGCTTGTCCTTGACCCGGACCTGGGCTTGCCAGCGGCTTTTACGCTTGCGGATGGTAGGAATGGTTGGACCTCACTGTGACAAACGGTGTGACAGCAAGTCGTTCAAAGGGGATTTCAGCTGGACCTACTCACATAAAGATCAACGATCTCAATGGAGTAAATGGTGGGCGCGACTGGGATTGAACCAGTGACCCCTACGATGTCAACGTAGTGCTCTCCCGCTGAGCTACGCGCCCTATATCCTGCGGCATCGGGAAAAGTGCGCCGCGAAGGAGGCGTGTGTATAGCCAGCGGATTTCCGTTTTGCAAGACCTGATTTGTCAGCGTCGCCATGGTCTTTTACGCCATGCCGCGGCGGCGGCCGGATGGCGCGGGCGGCCGAAAGGACAGGGGCTGCTTCTTGGTTTGCCCCGTCCCGGTTCCATATTAGGGTGGTGGGCGAATTGTCGGCCCGGGAGACTGCATTTGCCTGCACATGACACAAACGGACCTGCTGCCCGGGATACCGCGGGCGCGGCGGCGGCCGCGCTGATCGAGCCCGGCTTCCTGAGCGCCGGCGATGTCGCCCTGCACCCCGCCCCGGCGGTGCCGGACGAGATCGCCGGGGTCTACCGCATTGCGCGTCCGGCGCATTGTACCAGCCCGCTCGTCGTTGCCTCCCCGCACAGCGGCCGGATCTATCCCAAGGACCTGCTCGACGCCACCCGGCTCGGCCTGCTCGATCTGCGGTCGTCGGAAGACAGCTTCATGGAGCAGGTGCTGGAGGGCGCGAACGACGCCGGCGCACCGCTGCTGACGGCGCTGTTCCCCCGGGTCTATGTCGATGTGAACCGGGAGCCGTTCGAGCTCGACCCGGCCATGTTCTCCGATCCGCTGCCGGACGAGGCCACCACCGACAGCATCCGGATTTCGGCCGGGCTCGGCACCATCGCCCGCGTGGTCGCCAATTCCGAGCCGGTCTACGGCCGCAAACTCACCTTCAGGGAGGCCGAACACCGGATCCGGGACTTCTACGCGCCCTATCACCGGGCCCTGCAGCGCCTGATCGCCGAGGCGCTGGAACAGTTCGGCTTCTGCCTGCTCGTCGACGGCCATTCCATGCCATCCAGCGCGGTCCGCCATGTCCGCAGCGAGCGGCGTCCGATCGATATCGTCCTGGGCGACTGTCACGGCGTGACCGCCGCCGCCGCCTTCATCGAGCGCGCCGAGGATTTTTTCAGGGAGCGGCACTATACGGTGCGGCGCAACAGCCCCTATGCCGGCGGGTTCGTCACCCGGCACTACGGCCGGCCCGGAATCGGCGTGCATGTCCTGCAGATCGAGATCAACCGTGCGCTCTACATGGACGAGCGCCGGATCGAACCCCTTTCCGGACTCACTCCGCTGAAGAGAGATATAGCAGGCCTTTTGAGCGCATTGTCGGATTCCGCCCGACGGATGGCGGAGACCGAGGCCGCTCCCGTCCGCGCCGCGGCCGAATAGTCCGGCGCCCGCCCCGAAAACGGCACGGTCCTTGCTTCTGTTTTGCCGACACAGGAGCCAGACCATGCGCTATCTATCGACACTGATCCTTTTTGCCGCTTTCAGCCTGCTGTTCACGCCCGATGCACAGGCGCTCGGGCCGTCGGACAGGATCTGCGCCAACGCGACCCGTCACGCCGAGGAAGAACATCGCCTGCCGCGGCATCTGCTGTTCGCCATATCCCTGAAAGAAACCGGGCGCTGGAACGACGAGCGCAAGGAAAGCTATACGTGGCCATGGACGGTGACCTCCGGCGGAGAGGGGCGCCACTATCCGACGATATTCGCGGCCATGGCCGAGGTGCGCCGCCTGCTCGCCGCGGGCACCACGAATATCGATGTCGGCTGCATGCAGATCAACCTGCGCTATCACGGCACCGCCTTCGAGGATCTCGCCGAAGCCTTCGACCCGTTGAAGAATGCCGGCTATGCAGCCCGGTTCCTGACCGAACTGAAACAGCGGCACGGCTCCTGGCGCGATGCCATCGAGCATTATCATTCCGGTAACAGCGTGCGCGGCAGGAATTACCGGGAGGCCGTCTCCAAATTGCAGCAGCAAGCCTATAAGGGCGACTCTCTCACCATGGCCGATCCCTCGGCCGACAATATCGAGCTCGCGGCCGCCGCTGCGGAACGGGCCGACGCCCTTGCCGCAAGAGCGCTGGCCCGGCAGGAGAGGCAGGCCGAGGAACAGGCCCGCCGCGAAGAACGGGCCGCGCGCCAGCGGAAGATCGCCGACGCACGTGCCCTGGAACTGCGCCGGGAATTCGAAGATCGCAAGGCCCGTTTGCTCGCCGCCTGGGAAAAACGCAAGGCGGAACGGCGGGCCAGATCGGGTCAGATCGCCTCGGCGGACTGACCGTCCCGCCAACCGTCTCGGCACCGGTACAAACAGATCTTGCGGCCGCACGGCGCACGGGCCAGCCTAGTGCTTTCTTGCCATCCAGATTTCACGGAGCCAGCAATGTCCGGGCCTGTCCGCGGCGTCCTGTTCGACAAGGACGGCACACTGACCGATTTCAAGAAAACCTGGGTTCCCGGACTGCTTTCCGCAGCGCGCCACCTCGCAGTGCTCCATGCGCTCGACACCGACCCCGATGCCCTGACCAGGGCCGCCGGCGGCGACCCACAGCAGAAAAGCATCGCCCCCGGAAGCCTGCTGGCACAGGGAACCGCAACCGAGGTCGCAGAGCTCTGGTGTGCCCTCGCCCCCGGCCTGCCAGCGTTACACGAGACAGCGGCATCGCTTGATGCCTACTGGCTCGATCACGCGGCCCGAACCCTGACCCCGGCCTGCGACCTCGAAAAGCTGTTCTCGGCGCTTCGCGCCCGGGATATCCAGATCGGCATTGTCACGAATGATGCCGAGCGCGGCGCCCGGGACCTGATCGAGACATTCGGACTGCGTGACCAGGTTGATTTCGTTGCCGGGTATGACAGCGGGCACAGGCCGAAGCCGGCGCCGGACATGATCGAGGCCTTCCTGCGCGCCCGGGGAATGGAGGCTGCGGACACTGTCATGATCGGCGACAGCAAGGCGGACATGGAAGCTGGAAGGGCCGCCGGGTGCCGCGCCACAATCGGCGTCCTGACCGGAGCGACTCCGGAACCGCAATTGGCCGATCTGGCGGATTTTGTCATTGCCGATGCCGGACACCTGCCGAGCCTGCTTTTTTCAGGCGCACTGACCTGATTCTTCGGGAAATTCAAGAGAAATAACGTATACGAAAACGTATTTTCTCCTGACTGGAAAATACGCCCCCGCACGCCGGCTTTGGAATTGAAGCCTTTGACGGCATGAGAAATCGTGGCAATACTTCGCGCACCACGGGACCAAAAAACACCGGACGTCGTCCGGGGGTTAAAAAAAACCACACTGTGGAATAACGCTAAAGAGGCTCGGATAACCGGGTCCGGAAGCAGATTGAACAAGGGAGGAAGTTCATGAAATCGGGTTTTCTGAAATCATTCGGCATGATTGCGCTCGCATCGACGTTCGCAATTAGTGTCGGCTCCGGTGATGCCGAAGCCAAGAAAGTACGCTGGAAGATGCATGCTGCGTTCGGCCAGAACGTAAAGGTACTCGGCGCGCCGCCGCATCGCATTTCCAAGGGCATCGACCGGATGTCCGACGGCGACTTCGATATCAAGGTGTTTGAGCCGGGCGCACTCGCCGGCGGTTATGCCTATTACGATCCGGTCAGCCAGGGCGCCATCGACTCCGCCTTCGGCACACCGGGCGCCAACCAGGGCAAGAACTCTGCCTACGCATTCCTGTCGACCTGGCCGTTCGGTCCGGCCGCGCCGGAATTCGTCGCCTGGTTCAAGCATGGCGGCGGTGTTGAGATCGGCAGCGAGCTTTATGCCCGCGACAACATCAAGTATCTGCTTTGCGGCATGATCCCGCCCGAAACATCCGGCTGGTTCCGCGAGAAGATCACCTCCCTCGACCAGCTGAAGGGCCTGAAAATGCGCTTCTTCGGTGTCGGCGCGAAGGTGATGCAGAAATTCGGCGTCTCCACCCAGCAGCTTGCGGGCGGCGACATCTATCCGGCCCTGGAGCGTGGCACCATCGACGCCACGGAGTTCTCCATGCCGGCGATCGACCGGTCCTACGGCTTCTACCAGATCGCCAAGTTCAACTATTTCCCCGGCTGGCACCAGCAGTCCACCTCCAACGAAGTCCTGATCAACATGGACAAGTGGAACGAACTGTCCGATGGCCAGCAGGCGATGCTTGAAATCTCCTGCGACAAGAACGTGACGGACATGATCGCCGACGGCGAAGCATTCCAGTTCGAAGCGATGATCGCTAACGAGAAGGACGGCGTTGAAAACGTAACCTGGCCGGACTCGATTCTCGACCAGCTGCGTGGCGCCTGGGAAGAAGTTCTTGCCGAAGAAATTGCGGCCAATCCTGACGTCAAGGTTGTGTGGGACAGCTACTCGAAGTTCCACGAAGGCTTCAAGGTCTGGGGTGAACGCGGTTACCTGAAATAAGACAGGACGCATGCGGGAGTCCCCTTTTTGGGGGCTCCCGTCTCTTTTTTTGCGCCCCGGGCGGGCCCGACGGAAATCCCGGCTGATAATGTCCCGACAGCGGACGCAGCCCACTTCCGGTCCCCATAGGAAATCGAGGTTTCAGAAATGAAAGCCGCACTGAACATTGCGAGCGTCCTGGATCGCATCTCCCGCAAGGCGGGCAAGGCTAGCGCCTGGCTCATCGTGCCGCTCGTGTTCATCATCATGTTCGATGTGATCACCCGCAAGGTCGACTTCATCCGACTCTATTTTTCCGAATTCTCGATTGATTACGGGTATTCGGTATCGACCATCCTGCAGGATCTTGAGTGGCACATTCACGGCATTATCCTGTTGATGACGTTCGGTTTTGGTTATCTCGCCAACGCGCATGTCCGCGTCGATGTGTTCCGCGAACATCTCCGTCCGCGCCGGCAGGCCTGGCTTGAGTTCATCGGTCTGATCGTCATGGCCGTGCCGTTTATTTTCCTGATGGGCTGGCAGTCCTGGATCCTGATGGCGGTCTCGTTTCATCAGGGCGAAGGCTCGGAATCCCTCACGGGCATTCCTTGGCGCTATGTCATCAAGTCTTTCATGATCATTGGCATTGTCGTGTTGAGCATGGCCGTCATTGCAACGCTCTGCCGCCTTGCCGCCTATCTGTTCGGCTCACGCGAAGAACATGAAGAGGCACGGGATTCGCTCGAGATCTTCAACTACGAACATCACCGGCCGGAATGAAAAATGACCAAAGAAAAACCGGCAATCTCTCAGGGGGCAACGCGGTAAACGATGTTTGAGGTTCTTTACGATCACATGTACGAATTCATAGGGGCGTACATGTTTCTCGCCCTGGCGCTGATGCTGTTCACCGGACTACCCGTCGCGTTCGCGCTGGGGGGGGTCGCCGTCGGGTTCGGCGCTCTGGGAATCTGGCTTGATGTGCTCGATTTCGCGGTCTTTTTCCAGGTCATCCAACGGATCTGGGGCGGAGACGGCGCATCGGGAGCCATCCAGAACCCGATCCTGGTCGCCATTCCCTGTTTCGTCTTCATGGGCACCATGCTGGAACGGTCCCGCGTGGCCGAGGACCTGCTGCATATCCTGCAGGTGCTGTTCCGCAAGGTGCCTGGAGCGCTGGCGCTTGCGGTTACCGTCATGGGCACCATCATGGCCGCGACGACGGGCATCATCGGCGCGTCCGTCGTCATGATGACCCTGATGGCGCTGCCGACGATGATCTCGCAAAAGTACGACCGCTCGCTTGCCACCGGCACGCTTGCGGCAAGCGCGACCCTCGGCATTCTCATTCCGCCGTCGATCATGCTCGTACTGATGGGCAGCCTGCTGGCGGTCTCGGTCGGCAACCTCTTTATCGGGGCGATCTTCCCCGGCCTTGTGCTGTCCGGTCTCTATGTCGCCTATATCGTGACCATGGGCATCATTTCTCCGGAAAAAGCCCCGCCGATCGCCGAGGACGCGATCCAGATGGAGCCGAGCAACAAGGCGAACATCGCCAAATTCTTCGGCTTCAGTGTGGTTGCAATCGGCTTCTGTTACTTCATGGAGCAGAGCCATCTCGCGGATGTCTTCAACTGGGGCCTGATCGGCTTTCTCATGGTCTTCGGTGTGTCCATGATCATCGGGCGCATGGAGGGCGACAGCTACCTGGGCGGTGTCCTGAGAGGCTTCGTGCCGCCAATCTTCCTGATCACGCTGGTGCTCGGCTCCATTTTCGCCGGCTGGGCAACGCCGACCGAGGCCGCAGGCGTCGGCGCATTCGGATCCCTGATCCTCTCCATCTCC
Source organism: Nisaea sp. (assembly GCF_040217065.1). GTDB lineage: Bacteria > Pseudomonadota > Alphaproteobacteria > Thalassobaculales > Thalassobaculaceae > Nisaea. Next base: position 387,447 of record NZ_JAVJNX010000008.1, on the reverse strand, counting down.
AACAGAACCCTGAGCTGGGAGGTGCTGCGCGACGTGGTGCACCGGACCGGCCTGACCACGGCGATGATCTTCATGATCTTCGTGGGTGCAACAGCATTCTCGACGATCTTCAGGAACGTCTATGGCGAAGACCTGATCATCGAGTTCATCGAGTGGCTCCAGCTTGGCCCCTGGCCGCTGTTGTTCATGCTGATGTTCGTGGTCTTTATTCTCGGCTTCTTCTTTGACTGGCTGGAAATCACCCTGATCATCCTGCCGGTCTTCGCGCCGGTGATCCAGACCTTGGCACCGGCATTCGCGCCCCATCTCGGACTTGAAGCACCGACCAACAACGCTCAATTGGAGTTCGTTCAGCAACAGGTCATCTACTGGTTCGCCATCATCGTGGCGATCAACCTGCAGACATCCTTCCTGACACCACCCTTTGGGTTTGCCCTGTTCTACATGAAGGGCGTGGCCAAGGAGATGGTCTCCATGCAGGAAATCTACAAAGGCATCATCCCCTTCGTGATCCTGCAGCTGATTGGTCTCTCCATCGTTGTCATGTGGCCTGAAATCACACTCTGGCTGCCCAGTGTCCTGCTGAAATAAGCAGGTATCCATCAAACAAAAAAGCGCCCGGCAATGCCGGGCGCTTTTGCATTGTGGTCCGTTCAAGACGGCTTCAGCCTGAAAATTCCGCACGGATCGCATCACTGTGCTGGCCAAGTGCCGGGACCGGCCCGAAGGACGTGTCCGCACCGACAAACTGCGCCGGTGGCGCCACCACATCGATGGTGCCCACAGGCGTTTCGACCGGCACCTGCCGCAATGCCGGATGCTCCAGCACATCGGCAACGCTGTTGATGGCCCCGAAGGCAATACCCACCGCCGTCAGCTTTTCCCGCACCTGATCGCGTGTCAGCATGCCGAAGACGCCGTTGATCGCATCGTTCATCGCCCCGCGATTGGCCACCCTGTCGGTGTTCGTCCGAAATCGCTCGTCATCCGCGATCCCTTCATCCCCGAGCACGTTTTTACAGAAACGGCGCCACTCCCGGTCGTTCTGCACGGCGATCAGGATCATGTCGCCGCCGGCGCAGACATAGGCACCGTAAGGCGCGATGGCCGGATGGCTGAGCCCGATACGCTGCTCCTTCAGCACGCCATAGGCCTGATGCAGCAGCCAGGGCGACATCCACTCGGTCATGCCACCGAAGAGCGACAGCTTGATCTGGCTGCCTTCACCGGTCCGCGCCCGCAACAGCAGCGCCTCAAGCACGGCTGTCCGGGCGAACATGCCGCAGGCGATATCACAGATCGAGACGCCGACCCGGCCCATTTCCTCTTTAGAGCCAGTGACCGAGATCAGGCCGCTCTCCGCCTGGACCAGGAAATCATAGGCCTTCATGGCGGCATAAGGACCCTCGTCCCCGTAACCGCTGATATCCACCGTGGTCAGCCGGGGATAGCGTTTGCGGAGATCGTCGGAGCCGAGACCAAGCCGGTCCGTCGCGCCCGGTGCCAGGTTCTGCAGGAAGACGTCGGCCTTGCCCATGATCCGGTGCAGCAGGGCCAGATCGTCCGGATTCTTCAGATCCGCGACCAGACTTTCCTTGCCCCGGTTGAGCCACATGAAAAAGGCGCTCTCGCCTTTTATCTCATGGTCATAACCGCGTGCGAAATCTCCCTCGGCGCGTTCTATCTTGATCACTCGGGCCCCGGCATCGGCCAGGCGGGAAGCGCAATAGGGCGCGGCCACCGCCTGATCGATGGAAAGCACCAGCATGCCGTCGAGCGGCTTTGTCATAGTGGTCTCTCCCCGCTCAGTAGGAACGCGGCAGGCCAAGCACATGCTCGGCAATGAAGGACAGGATCATGTTGGTGGAGATCGGCGCCGTGCGGTACAGCCGGGCCTCCCGGAACTTCCGCTCCACGTCATATTCCTCGGCGAACCCGAAGCCGCCATGGGTCTGCAGGCAGGTATCCGCCGCGTCCCAGGCCGCTTCCGCCGTTAGCAACTTCGCCATGTTGGACTCGGGGCCACAAGGCTCGCCGGCCTCGAACAGCTTGGCCGCCTTCTCCGCCATCAGTGCCGCCGCCTCGGTGGCCGCGAACGCCTTGGCGATGGGGAACTGAACACCCTGGTTCTGCCCGATCGGACGGCCGAACACCTTGCGCTCGTTGGCATAGTTGGTCGCCTTCTCGATGAACCAGCGGGCATCGCCGATGCTCTCGTGCGAGATCAGGATGCGTTCCGCGTTCATGCCGTCGAGGATATATCGGAAGCCCTTGCCTTCCTCGCCGATCAGGCTGTCTGCCGGGATCTCCAAATTGTCGAAGAACACTTCGGTGGTTGCATGATTGACCATCGCGCGGATCGGCCGGATTTCCAGCCCGTTGCCTTTCGCCTCACGCATGTCGACGATGAAGACGGACAGGCCGTCCGTGCGCTTTTTCACCTCGTCTTTCGGGGTGGTGCGGGCAAGCAGCAGCATCAGGTCGGAATGCTCGGCGCGCGAGGTCCAGACCTTCTGGCCGTTCACGACATATTTGTCGTTACCCTTCTTCACCGCCGTGGTGGCAAGGGAGAGCGTATCCGTGCCGCTGGTCGGCTCCGTCACCCCGAAGGCCTGCAGGCGCAGCGCGCCGCTGGCGATCTTCGGCAGATACTTCTTCTTCTGCTCCTCGTTCCCGTGCCTGAGCAGGCTGCCCATGATGTACATCTGGGCGTGGCAGGCGCCGCCATTGCAGCCGGATCTGTGGATTTCCTCGAGGATCGCCGCGGCGGCGCTGATGGACAGGCCGCTGCCGCCATATTCTTCAGGGATCAAGACGGCAAGGTAGCCTGACTCGGTCAGCGCCTGGACGAACTCCGTCGGATAGGCGCGCTCCCTGTCTTTCTCCCGCCAGTACTCGCCGGGGAAATCCGCGCAAAGCGCCGCCACGGCACGCCTGATCTCAACGATAACATCGCTGTCCGTACTCATATTTCCTCCTGGATGCGGTTCTTGGCTGCCCGCAGTCTTAATTCAGTCTGAAGATAGCAAGCCGGACGGCGATCCGGCCCTCCTTCAAATTGCGATAGATGTGTTTCTGCTTCCGGGCGAAGGACTCGCCCATGATGACCGGCGCACCAGTCGGCGGCTCCGGTTCGCCCTTTTCCGTCCGCGCCTGACGCGCGGCACGCTGGTCGTCGAGATAGGCCTCGACCAGGGCTGACTGATCCTCCGACAGCTCGGTTGCGAGCCCGGCGGCATTCGCCGCCGCCTCAACCGCGTCGACCGGGATCAGATGGCTGTGTTCCGGAAGGCTCGCCCAGGGGACGGGCATATGGATCGGCTCTCCCGATCCGGCGACCACGTCATAGAGTCCGAACCGGCCACCCGGCTTCAGCACCCGGGCGATCTCCCGGTAGAGCCCCGCCTTGTCGGCGATGTTCATCGCCACATGCAGGGTGAAAATCACGTCGAAACTGTTGTCGGGAAACGGCATGGCGAGCGCGTCGCCCTGCTCGATCCGGATTCTCTCCAGCCCGACCAGCGCATTGAGCTGCCGGGCACTGTCACAAAATGCCTCGGTCAGGTCGATACCGGTGACATCCGCGCCATAGCGGCTCGCGGCCATGCGGGCCGGGCCACCAAGGCCACAGCCGACATCCAGCACCTTGTCGCCGGCCTTGATATCGAGACTGTCGAGGAACTCCGTTGCCGCCATCCGGCCGCGCAGATGCATCTGATCGACGGCATGCAGATCCGCTTCGGTAATGTTCCCCCGGCTGATGCCGGAGGCTTCAAGAATTGCGATCAGCCGATCCGCCAGCCCGTCCGAGCTGTAATGCGCGGTGACGTCCGGAAGATCGACCATGGGGCGGGCTAGCCCCAGGTTCCGAATTCAGGGGGCTGGATAATGCTGCCCTGATAGGTCAGCCCCGGCTGCCGGTCTTTCGCCAGCAGCAGCGGCCCGTCAAGATCGACCACGGCACATCCCTGCGCCACGAGCACGCCCGGCGCCATGGCAAGCGAGGTGCCGACCATGCAGCCGACCATCACCTCGAAACCCATCTCCAGTGCCTTGTCGCGCAACACCAGCGCTTCTGTCAGACCGCCGGTCTTGTCGAGCTTGATGTTGATCATGTCGTATTTACCGACAAGCGCATCGAGGGTCTTGCTGTCGTGGCAGCTCTCGTCGGCGCAGACCGGCACAACCCGGTCGAGACCGCGCAATCCCTCATCGTCAGCCGCCGGCAGCGGCTGCTCGATCATGACGACACCGAGCTCGGCGAATTTCGGTGCATATTCCTGATACTGGGCAACGGTCCAGCCTTCATTGGCATCGACCACGAGCTTCGCGTTCGGCGCATTCTTGTGGATCAGGGCGACCCGCTCCAGATCCTTGTCGTCGCCGGTCATCTTCAGCTTCAGAACCGGGCGCGCCGCGTTCTCGGCCGCTTTCGCGCCCATCACGTCCGGCTCGTCCACGCCGAGCGTGAAGACGGTCGTGACCGGTTGCGGCTCGGACAGGCCCGCAAGCTCCCAGGCCCGTTTGCCGGTCTGTTTTGCCTCAAGATCCCAGAGGGCACAGTCGATGGCATTGCGTGCGGCACCCGGTGCGAGTGCCGCCGCCAGACCGGCACGATCCATACCGTTGGCGAGGTCCCCCGCAACGGATTCGATCTGTGCCGACACGCTGTCCAGAGTCTCGCCATAGCGCTTGTAGGGAAAACATTCCCCCATGCCGGCGACATCGTCGCCGGCAATTTCCACAACAATGACCTCCGACTCTGTCCGCGCCCCCCGGGAGATCCGGAAGACGCCCTGCAGCGGCCAGCTTTCGCGACGGACGGTGACCGACCTGTACATCGACTGTTCCTCTTGCGTTGGGATGGGCCTAGAGCGGCATGTTGTCGACGATGGCGCCGACGCCGTTGCGGATCGGATCCACAGCCGGCAGGCCTGTTTCGTCGCTGGCCTTCTTCAGGAACTCCTCGGCAGCCTTGTCGTCCAGGCTGGAGGTGTTGACGCAGACGCCGACGAACTGCGCATCCGGGTTCGTCAGGCGGGCAGCCTGCAGATAGTACGGAATGCACTCGGTCAGGCTCGGAACCGGATATTCCGGCAGGCCGCGCATGTGCGGACGGTTGGCTTCATGGCAGAGCACAAGTGCGTCCGGCTGTGCACCGTGGATCAGGCCCATGGTGACGCCCGCATAGGAGGCGTGGAACAGCGAGCCCTGACCTTCGACCAGATCCCAGTGATCCGCATCGTTGGCCGGCGCCAGCTCTTCGACCGCACCGGAAATGAAGTCGGCGACGACCGCATCGACAGAAACACCGGAGCCGGCAATGAAGATACCGGTCTGGCCGGTCGCCCGGAAGGTCGCCTTCACATTGCGGTTGTGCAGCTCCCGTTCGATGGCAAGGGCAGTGAACATCTTGCCGACGGAACAGTCGGTGCCGACCGGAAGCAGCCGCTTGCCGGTGCGCTTCTTGCCGTTCGCGACCGAAAAATTGCCGGTCGGGTGGCGCACGTCATAAAGACCGAGGCCCTTTTCCTTCGCCTTTGCCGCCAGCGAAGGGATGGTGCTGATACGGGTATGCAGGCCGCTGGCGATCTCCATACCGAGATCGAGTGCCTTTTCCAGCTCCACCAGCCACGTGTCCGGCATGAAGCCGCCACGATTGGCGACGCCGAGAATCACGGTCTTTACACCGGCTTCGGCGGCTTCCTCGATGGTCATGTCCGGAAGCTTCAGGTCCGCCTTGCAGCCCGGCAGGCGGAACTGGCCGACACACCAGTCCTCGCGCCAGACCTTGACGCCATTGGCGGTCTTGGCTGCGAGCTGGTCGGGCGCATCGCCCAGAAACATAAGATAAGGATTGCGGATTTCCACGACGTCACCCTGGCAAAAATGTGGTTGCGCATTGCCCCGGACGGGGCACGAATTCATCAGTGCCCGCGTCCAAGGAGATTTCTCGACCTCCGGGTCGTCCCCGGTTTCGGGACGACCGTGATCAGGTCATCTATTCAAGATGGACTTTATGGTCACCCTCAGGTGCCACTTTCCATCCGGACGCTGCACTTCGCCACAGAAGATATGCGGAAAACGCCAGCAACGCCACTCCGATAATCGGCCGGACAAAGCCCTCCATCATGAACAGCGGGACAGATACCGCCGCCAGCAGAACCGGGATATAGGCCAGGGTCCATGCCTTCGTGCCCCTCGCCTTCTGGAACCAGGGAAAGCCAATGGAGAAGACCGATACGATCAGGAAGAAGAGCGACCACGGACGGCTGATGAACAACATGAGATCGCTGTCAATCGCCAGGGACCGCGAGAGATTGAGTTCCGCGACATGGCCGAGAACGACGCCGAGAATAATCGGGGCAAGCGGGAAACCGAGCTGACGCATCACGTAGCCGACGATGCCGAAGACGAACAGCACCCAGATGTCGTAGGTAATGTTGTTCAGGGCAAAAACACCGATCGAACAATAGGCCAGGATCACAGACGCAAGCACATACATCGGGATCCGGGTCACCAGCACAAACAGACGCAGCGTGACGGACTGCATGCCGATCATGATGAAATGCGCCAGGAAGAAAGCGACGAAGATCGCGTATGCCAGATCCGAATTGTCGCTGATGAAGGTCGGACTCGGCTGGACATTATGGATCAGCAGGGCACCAAGCATCACTGCCGTCACAATGTCGCCCGGGATACCCAGTGCCATCATGGTGATCAGGGCACCACCGGCCGTCGCATTGTTCGCGCTCTCCGGCGCGATGATGCCGTCGGGAGTACCGGTGCCGAATTTTTCCGGTGTCTTGGACGCCTTCTTCGCCTGGTCATAGGCCAGGATATTCGAAATCGAGCCGCCGGCAGCCGGCAGCACGCCTGTAAACACGCCGATCACGGAGGACCGGAGAAGGTTTGTCCAACGGGCCAGCACCATCCTGATGGCTTTCAGATGCTCGATCTTGATGCGCGTATCCGCACTGGAAGCATCCATCAGAGGCTGCCGGGCTCTTACCCGGTCCTGCAGATCGGAAAGCAACTGGCTGAAGGCGAAGAGACCGATCAGGACCGGCAGGAAGGTGAAGCCGGATTCCAGATCGTCGATCCCGAAACTGAAACGCGCGACGCCGTTCACTTCATCTTCACCGATGGTCGCGATGAACAGGCCGAGCGCGCCGGCAATCATGCCCTTGACCAGGTTCTCGCCCGAAAGGCTCGCCGTGATGGTGAGCGCGAACAGCACAAGCGAGAAATAGTCCCACGGACCGAATTCCAGTCCGATCACGGCCAGACGGGGCGCCAGGGTCACAAGCAGGACCGCGCTGAAAATACCGCCAAAGAAGGAGGACCAGACGCCAAGTCCGAGCGCAAGTCCGGGTTTGCCGTTCCGCGCCATCGGGAAACCGTCGAAGGTCGTCGCAATGGAAGATGGCGTGCCGGGAATACCGGTCAGCATGCCGGACATCAGCCCGCCGGACAGACCGCCGACGAACACGCCGATCATGGTCGACAGCCCTTCCACAGGACTGAGACCGAAGGTAAACGGCAGCGTCAGAACGACCGCCATCGCAATCGTGAAGCCGGGGATCGCACCGGCGATCAGACCGGCTGTCACGCCGATCGTCATCAGCGCCAGATTCCCGAGCGAGAAGACTTCGGAGAATGCGTGGATAAGTGTCTCGATCATCGCGCCCGTCCTAATTCAGCTGCAAGAGTTCGCCGTCCGGCAGCAGAACACCGAGGCCGAAGGTAAAAATTCCCCACATGAGTCCGATCGTTCCGATCGAAATTGCGAGATGGACAGGCGCACGCTTCAGTTCCGGCTCGCCCAGAAGCGTCAGGGACAGAAACACGAAGCCGACACCGCCAATCAACATACCGAGATACGGCATGGTCAAAAGGAAGAGGAAAAACAGAACATAAACCGTAATGGCGTTCCGGTACCGTCCGATCCCACCGCTCTTGGTGTTCTCTTCCGGCGCAGGAGCAGGAGCTTTCACAATGCTCTGACCGAGCAGCGCCAGACAGAAGACGGTGAGAACCCCAAGCACGGCCTGAGGCCAGACACTCGATGGCATGGTCCCGTAATTCGTCTCCTCGATCTCCAGGCTCGCGGAAATCATGACGCCGCAAAAGACCAGAAGCAGCAGAGCTACCAAAGTATCGCGATTCAAGCGCGCCACCGGCGTTCCTCCAAATCCCTTATCGTTAAACGCAAACGGCGGCCCCCGGAGAACGGGAGCCGCCGCGCGTCGGGCTGATTAATCAGTTGCCCTTGAAAAGTCCAACTTCAATCGCGATCCGTTTCCAGTCCGCGAAGGTCTTTTCGAAATAGGCCGTGTACTCTTTCGGGCCGAGATAGTTCACGGTAGTGCCCTTGGCGGTCATGGCTTCGACCACCTTCGGATTGGCGGCCGCTTTCTTGAAGATTCCGGCATAGTGGGCGATCACGTCCTGGCTGGCGCCCTTCGGCAGCACAATACCGCGGTCCGTCCCGTAGATCAGGTTGTAACCCTGTTCCTTGAGGGTCATGACATCCGGGATTTCCGCGTTCCGCTCCGGCGTGGTGATGCCGAGGGCCTTCAGCTCGTTGGTCTGGATGTACTTCTTGGCCGAGGCGAGGTTGATTTCGCCGATATCGATATTCTTGGCCAAAAGCGCGGTCATCCGCTGGCGGGTGCCGTCATAGGAGACGTGCTTGAATTTCACGCCGGCCGCATCTTCGAGCAGCAGGAAGATGAAGTGGCTGGTGGAACCAAGCGTCCCGCCCGCCGTCACCGAGCCCGGTGCCTTCTTCGCGGCGTCGACCAGTTCCTTGATGTTGCTGTACGGCACATCCGGGCTGGCGCCGATGATGGCCGGAGTCCGGGTCAGCAGCGCAACCGGCTCGAACGCATCCCAGGTGAAGTCCACCCGGCCATTGAAGAAGCTGGTCAGCGCGCTCTGGTGAATGGCGAACAGTGTGCAGCCGTCCGGCTTCGCCTTGCGTGCTTCCTTGGCGCCCTTGTTGCCGCCCTGGCCGCCGATATTGACGACCTGCAGCTTCGGCTCGGCACCGCCTTCGTTCGCCGCTTCAACGAACTGGCGGAAGATCACGTCGGTGCCGCCGCCGGCGCCCCACGGAACAATCAGCTTGGCGGTTCGGCAGGAAAGATCGGCTGCCTGCGCGGCAGGTGCCCCGGCGAAGGCAACAGACGCGGTCGCAAAGGCCGCGAAGAGTGCTGTCTTGAGTTTCATACTTGTCTCCCTTTAGGCACACCGCCCGGGCGGACGATGCTCGAATTTCGGCAGGCGCACGCAAAAAGCGCCAATAGAGGTTGATACCCTATGAATACACCGCTGTCTGTCAACCGTTCACGATTGTTCAGACCAGCATTCCATTTCAACGTGCATTAAAATCGGATAACTCATCTGGCTATGAGAGATATTATTTCCTCGATGCCTTTTATATCAGCTTTTCTGTCCTAGCCGCCCGCCATTATTCTGGCGCTGGAGCAGCTCCGACCAGTCTGCCGCAAGATTCTCAAGATACCGTGCGAACCTGTCACCCGGGAGCAATGCAGCCTCTGTTCCGTATTCCGTATGAAGATCCGCGAGGACCCCGCGGGTTTCCATGACTTTGCTGATGATTTCCACAAGCCCCTTAACGACATCATCCGGCAGATCGCGCGGTCCGTAGAGACCGTGGTCGATCCCGAAAGTCAGGCCACCGGCCTCGGCTCCGACCGTCGGCACATCCGGCAGCATTGCCGGCGCGAATGCACCGCTGACCGCCAGCACATTCAGTTCCAGTTCCTTGGCTCTGACCGCGGCGGCCTTCAGGGACACAAACCCGGCCACACCCGGGGGACCGCTGACCAGTTCGCGATAACGCGATATGCCTGATTCGAATCCCCGTATCCGGAAACGGACCTTGAGAGCCTCTTCCATCCTCAGGAACAGCATCTGTTCAAGCGGGTCATCGACGAGGGCGAAGGTGACGCTCTCCGGCTTGGCACGGAGCTGGGCGATGGTGCCGGCGAAGCTGGGTGGCGCCGGCGGCTCCTGACCTTTTGGAGGGGGGGGCGGCCGCCCGCCGGAAGACAGCGCGATCGCGACCGGGGTCCGGGTCAGAAGGGCAACCGGCTTGAAATCGCGCCAGTGCGTCTCGGCTTTCCCACGCAATTCAAAGGCCACCTGAATCTGCGTGTCGAGCATCAGTGTACAGCCGTTCGGCGCCGCTTCCTCAATCAGGCGGCGGGCAATATCGCGCGGGCGATTGCGCACACGGAAGGCAGCACCTCCGAGATTCGTCGCCGCGCCCGCCACGGCGCGGGCAACCAGATCCCCGGCGGAACCGACGACGGACGGAACGATGATCGAAACCGTAATACAGGAAAGCTCTTGCGCCCTCGATCCGTCCGGGCGCGCAAACAGCACCAAGACGGCCAGGATCACAGGCATAAGGAACCGAAACAGTCTCATTGTGCTCCCACTCGGCTGGCGCCCCACTATACCCGGGCCTGTTCCGCCGTCCAGCGGCACCCGATAGACACGGTGATTTGACCCGCCGAACTTTTCCGCTACAGAAGGTGGCGAAAGCAACACGCAATCGGGAAACGGGGAAAGATCAATGGCTGGAAACATGAAGGTCGGAATTGGCGGATTGGGCGCAATCGGCCTCACGCTGGCCCGCGCGATCATAGATGGTCAATTGCCCGGCCTGGAACTCGGCGCCGTTGCCGCCCGCAACGTGGAAAAGGCGCGGGCGAATCTGGATGCCATCGGCGCAAGTGCCCCGGTTCTGTCGCTCGATGCCCTGGCCGAAACCTGCGATGTCGTCGTCGAGTGCGCTCCTGCTTCCGTGTTTTTGACTGTCGCGGAAGCAGCCATCGCGAAGGGGCGTATCTTTGTGCCGGTGAGCATTGGCGCCCTGCTCAACCATATGGAACTCGTTGAAAAAGCGAAACAGACCGGTGCGCGCATCATTCTGCCAACCGGTGCCCTGATCGGCCTGGACGCCGTGCGTGCAGCCGCGGAAGGGGTGATCGACTCCGTGACGCTGGAAACCCGGAAGCCGCCGCGCGGACTCGGCGGCGCGCCCTATCTGATTGAGAACAACATCTCGGTCGAGGGGCTGACAGAGCCAAAGAAGGTCTTCGAGGGAAATGCCCGGGCTGCGGCCAGGGGGTTCCCGGCGAATGTCAATGTGGCGGCGGCCTTGAGCCTCGCGGGAATCGGGCCGGACCAGACCAGCGTGGAAATCTGGGCGGATCCGTCCGTCACCCGCAACACCCATACGATCAGGGTCGAAGCGGACAGTGCGCGCTTCACCATGACGATCGAGAACATTCCGACGGAAGAGAACCCGAAAACCGGTAAGATCACCGCGCTCAGCGTGATTGCAACCCTGCGCCGGCTGAATGCACCGCTGACAGCGGGAACGTGACCTGCGGCTAACTCAGCAGGTTAAGCAGACCGCCGCCGCCGCTGATATCCTGAAACAGACCGACCAGGGAGGCATTCTTGGGCTGCGCGGTTGTGGTCCCTCCGATCGCTTCGAGGTCTTTCTTGATCAGATATTGCTCGATGAACTTGATCGCGTAGTTCGTGTTCTCAAGCGGCTTCAGAAAACTGAGCGCTTCTTCGGACCCACTGGTGTTGGTCAGCGAGGATTTTTTCTCGCTCAGGATGGAATTCTGGATGTTCAGCGTGAATTTTTCGGCATTCACCCGGCTCAGCGTCGAGCCGACCGCGAACAGGGCATCATTCAGAATACTTTCGCGCGAGGCGGCGGCTCCGCCGCTGACCGCGACATACTGAAGCGAGCTCAGCGAGTCGTCGAAAGTATCCTTGAAGCCGTTCTGCGCATCGACCGTGATCGTCGTGCTCAGCGTGCCGAGAACAATTTTCAGATCACTGGCGAACTCTCCGAGCAGGTTGTTCCCGCTTTCCCCGGCCCGCGCGATGATATTGTCAAGATCGCCCCGGATCTGGCGTATCTCGGCATCGATCGAGCCGAGCGGATCGGCGATGTTTGCCGCAAAATCAAAGGACTTTCGGTCAGTGACAAGATCATCCTTAAGCTCGGACAGGGAATCCGTCACCGTGGTGTCGATTTCGGTCAGGATGCTGTTCGCGTTACCTGCTGTCAGACTGCCCGGCAATGCACCAAGAATGGTGGTATCGAGAGACCCGCCACGCGCATCGATGTTTTTTCCGGACGTCGCATCGGCCTGGTAGCTGATCGTGCCGCCGGTCAACAGATTGTCGAACGTGAAGGTGTTCGTCCCGTCCGTCGCCGTCCCGGCTTCGTTAATCAGCGATGTCAGTGCGTCAAGCTTTGCCCCGTAGGCCGTATTCAGTTCGTCGATGTCCGCGCCGTCCGCCTGAGCATCGAACGCCAACCCGCGAATATCGGTGATCAGGCCCGCAGCCTTGGACAGACGCTTGAGACTATCGTCGACCGCCGAAACTCCCTGGGAGAGAGATTGCGTATCGAGGGCATAGCCGAAATTGACGCTATTCACGCTGCCGGCGAAGCTCGACGCATTGACGCCGTTCTGAACCTGGGCGGATTTGAAGTCGGACTTGCCTGCATCAAAATCGGTTTTTGCAGCCGAAATACCGGAAGACAGGGCTCCGAGGCTGATCGCCTGAAATGCCGCATTGGCATTGTCCAGGTCCGTCAGGAACCCCGAAAGGTCGACCGAACTGGTCACGACCGCTGTCCCGTCCGACTTGACGACCGTTGTCGTCTTGGCCGACGGCAGCGCATCGATACCGCTGCCCGCATCGCCTGACGGTATCAGCAGGTTTTCCGTCGTTCCTGCAGTGGAGTCAGTGTAGTTGGACCCCTTGATGAACCCGTCCGCACCGGTAATTTCGGTCACCAGCCGGTCGAACTCGCTCTTCAGGCTGTCCAGGTCTTCCTGGGTGTCAACCTCGGCCGCCTCTTTGAAGATCTTTTCGAGCCGGGTCAGGTTCGGGTCGGTGGTCACGAGAGCTCTTTCAGCCTCGGCAATCAGCCCCTGCTGGCGGATCAGCTCGGGAATTGCCGCTTCCTGAACCGGAATCTCGTTCGCGAGAACCCCGCTCGGGTTCGTGACATTGTCGATATCCTGCAACCGGCCGCGCAGATCCGAGAGCTGGGTCTGCAGGGTGGTGAGCTCCAAGCCTGCATTCGTGACCGCGGATAGGCCTTTCTTGATCTCGCCGAGATCATCATTGACCAGGTCCAGCTTGGTCTTGGACGCATTATTCTCGTCCCGGTCAAGCGTGTTGAGCTTGTCAAAATCGAGTTTGGCATCGAGCAGGGATTGCTGCTTGAGAATGGACTGATTTGCGATCTGTGCCGGCAGACTGAGAGCCGTTGTCACAATCGAACGCAGCGGCAAGTCGCCAAGAATTTCGAGTGAACTGTCGATTTCATTGATCCGGCGAAGGAAAAACACCGCCTCCCGCGCCGCCGGATTCTGGAATCCAATCGAGACTTCGAACGCATTGGTCAGAAAATCATCAATGACCTGGGTCTGCGCGTCTGCGTTCTTCAGCTTGGTGAAACCCTCGTTCTTGACGTTGAGGAATTTCGTGAACTCGCCATACCGCGAATCTGCCAGTCGGTTCGAATAGGAATTCGGATCATCCGGGTCGCTGTTGATGATGGCTTTCAGCTTGCCCGGATTATTGAGTTCGGACTCAAGTCCAAAGGAGGTGAGAACGAATTCGAGAGTCTTGCGGTCTTTCAGAAAATCTTCGACCGAACTGATCTCGCTGGCGCTCGTCTGGAAGCTCTTGATGCTTTTCTGAACGTCCTGGCGCTCGTAGAAATCACGGCGCGCGCCTTCCGGGTCCCGCTTGTATTTGTTAAACGCAGCAAGAGCTGTCGTCGTCGGAGCACTGCCGGTGCTGACGGACCCACCCAGAATGCTTAATGCGGCGGCTGCGTTAGTCATGGAACCCTCTGCTTCTGCTGGATTTGTGCCATTCAGCATACCAAATGGTTAATGCACAAACCGGGCCACCTCTTCTGAGGCACCGTATCATCTAGCATTTTTTCCTGTGAAATTCAATGCTGGATAGAGTCTCGCGGAATTGCACAGCCGGTTGTCGTCAGACTATAGTTGCCGTCCCTTCCAACCGACCCCCACGGATCCGCCATGTTTACAACCAGACCTGAAATTCGCGGCACCTTTGGTGTGGTCGCATCCACGCATTGGCTGGCATCCTCCGCCGGCATGGCGATCCTGGAGCGCGGCGGAAATGCATTCGACGCGGCGGTCGCCGCCGGTTTCGTGCTGCAGATCGTCGAGCCGCACCTGAACGGCCCGGGCGGTGACCTGCCGTTGATCATGCACAGCGCCAAACAGAACCGGACACAGGTCATCTGCGGCCAGGGACCGGCGCCGAAAGCCGCGACGATCCCGGCGATCCGCGATCTCGGGCTCGACCTGATTCCCGGCAGTGGCCTGCTTGCCGCCGTCACACCGGGCGCCTTCGATACCTGGATGCTGATGCTGCGCGACCACGGCACCATGGGCCTTGGGGACGTTCTGGAATATGCCATCGGCTATGCCCGCAACGGCTATCCTGTGGTCTCGAAAATCACCGACACGGTCGAGACGGTGCGCGGGCTTTTCGAAACCGAATGGCCGACCTCCGCCGCGATCTATCTGAAGGACGGCAAGGCGCCAACACCGGGCGCCCTGTTCTCCAACCCGAAGCTGGCCGATACCTACGAGCGGATCGTGCGCGACGCGGAAACCGGCGGTGGCAGCAGGGAAGCCAAGATCGACCGGGCGCGGGACATCTGGTACCGCGGCTGGATCGCGGAGACCATCGACCGGTTCTGCCGGGACGCCTACATGGACGCAACCGGACGGCGCCATAAGGCCCTGCTCACCGGTGACGATCTTGCAAGCTGGTCCGCGACCTATGAAGACGCACTGACCTATGATTACGGCCGGTACACCGTTGCGAAATGCGGCGCCTGGAGCCAAGGCCCCGTCATGTTGCAGCAGCTTTCCCTGCTGAAATCCATGGGCATCGCCGACATGGACCCGACCGGCCCAGATTTCGTGCATGCCGTGACGGAGACCTCCAAGCTCTCCTATGCCGACCGTGAGGCCTATTATGGCGATCCGGACTTTGTCGACGTGCCGATGGAGACGCTGCTGAGCGACGCTTATGCGGAAAGCCGCCGGGCTCTTGTCGGCAAAGATGCTTCCGATGCCTTCATTGCCGGCACCATCGAAGGCTACAGCAACAACATTGCACATTCCCTGCTGCCACACGCGCAGGACATTTCCGGCGCGGGCATGGGGGTCGGCGAGCCGACCGTGGGCAAAATGGGCGAGGCCCGGGGCGACACGGTCCATATCGACATTATCGACAAGCACGGCAACATGGTCTCGGCCACGCCGAGCGGCGGCTGGCTGCAAAGCTCGCCGATCATCCCGGAGCTCGGCTTCTGCCTCGGCAACCGGGCGCAGATGTTCTGGCTCGAGGAAGGCTCTCCCTCCACGCTGGCTCCGGGCAAGCGCCCCCGGACAACTCTGTCGCCCTCCTTCGCGCTGCGTGACGGCGAAGCCTATATGCCGTTCGGCACGCCGGGCGGTGATCAACAGGACCAATGGTCGCTCTTGTTGTTCCTGCACCATGCGGATCACGGCATGAACCTGCAGGAAGCGATCGACTGCCCGGCTTTCCACAACGAGCATTTTCCAAGCTCGTTCTGGCCGCGCGGCCGGATCAACAAGCGTCTGGTGCTGGAAGACAGGTTCCCGGCCGAAACCTATGCCGAGCTGCGCCGCCGGGGTCACGATCTCGAGGTCGGCGATCCCTGGTCGGAAGGCCGGCTGACCGCCGCCGCCAAGGACGGCGACATGCTGAGGGCAGCGGCCAACCCGCGCGGGATGCAGGGATATGCCGTCGGCCGTTAGACACCCGCGGAATGCAGCAGCCGGCGCCTATATATCGAACGGAAAGCGACAGACGCGCCCATGTTTCGCGCGTCTGCGCCTTGAGGCCTGATGGTCACGGGCCGGTCACAGCGGCTGGTTCCGCGCGGCATACTCCATGACGGCGGTCGTCAGATATTCCCGGAGATAGAGTGCGAGATCGTCATTCAGGGAGATCGCCCGCTCCCGCCCGTCCTCGAACCGGAATGTAAGGACAAACCGGTCGTCCACGAGATCGATCACGAAGGACGTGACGACCGGAACATCGCCCGCAGGCTCCTGCGTCAGGCGCTCGTGCGGCTGTTTGTTGAAAAAATCCAGCCACTCGCGCGCTTCCTTGTCCTGCATCAAGACCCCACTCCCCTCGCCGATCAGCGTATCATAGGATCGAAACCACGAAGGATTGCACCGGAAATGCTGTTCATTCAAACAGGATAGCTGCTAGTGCAATAGTTTATGACGATCCCGGCAAGAACGGAGCGCGCCACGTGAAGAAACTCATCATCTTCGTCACCCTGCCACTGATGCTCATCGTCGGTGCCGGTATGGGGGCTGTGATGTTCGGGCTGATTCCGGGATTCGATCCGCTCGGCACCCAGAAGAAGAAACAAATGGCGGCCGGGGGCAGCGCACAGAACGAAGAACCCTATCTGAACGAAGCGCCGCCGCCATTCGCCGCGGCAGCGCCGGACGCGGTTGTTTTCCAGTTGGAAGAGTTCGTCATCAATCTGCAGACCGAACGGCATTATCCGGTCTTCATGCTGCTCAGCATTGCTCTCGAACTGAAGGATCCGGCGGCGCAGATCCGGGTGACGGCCCTTGAACCGCGCATCCGGGACAAGGTGATCATCTTCGCGAGCAGCCTGACCGAGCAGGAGCTGAACGGCTTTGAAGGCATCAACAAGATCCGGGACGGGCTGTGGATCCGGCTGCGTGACATCATCCCGAAAAAGGACCTGCTCAATATCCAGGTCATGAAGATGACCATCAAGTAGCGGCAGAACTTTCCAGCGCCCGGGTCTCCGTTTCGATGACTTCTTCAAGCCGGGCCATGAAGGTCTTGCGGTCGAGCCCCGGCGGGATTGGCTCCAGCACACGAACATCGATGACGCCCGGATATTTCATGAAGCTCTCGCGGGCCCAGAACTGGCCGGAATTGAGCGCCACGGGCACCACCGGAACATTCAGCGCACGATAGAGCGCAAAGACGCCAGGATGATAGGCCTGCTCGGTTCCCGGCGCGACGCGCGTGCCCTGCGGGAAAATCACCACCGGGCGGCCCTCGGCGACCCGTGCCTCCGCCGCCCTGACCATCAGCTTCAGCGCGCCGGCCCCGGCAGACCGGTCGATCGGCACCATGCCGACGCGACGAAAATACCAGCCGATCACCGGCAGCTTCAGGAGCTCCTGCTTCAGCACGATGGCCGGATCCCGGCAGAACAGATGCAGCGCGATGGTCTCCCAGGCAGACTGGTGCTTGCAGGCGATCAGCGCCGGGCCGTCAGGCATGCGCTCCGCGCCCGTCAACCGCCAACGCAATCCCACCACCAGCCCAAGCAGAGCGATGACGCCGCGTGACCAGACGTCCCGGATGGCGCAGACCCAACGCCGCGGCCCGAGGCAAGCCGGCAGGAGCAGCAGGCCGACCAACGGCGTAAGCGTGTAGAACAGAACGTTGAAGAGCGTCGCCCGGAAGGCTTTCATTTCGAGTTCCCTTGATTTATGGGACACCCTTTACTGAAGAATGCCGGGTCTGTCAGGGCAAAACTGACCTGACGATCCCGGTCCGCCGGAGCGCCACGCCAAGATGAGCGAAGCCCAGATCACCGGACGCCACGATCAGGAACCCTGGTTCCCCCGCATGATCGCCGCGCTTGAAGAGCGGGCCCGCGCTGAGCGGACTATCACCTATGCGGAACTGGCGGAAGCGGCGGGCATGGCCGGCCCCCATCGCATTCACCGGCTGACCGAGGCGCTCGAGGATCTGGTGACCTGCGATCACAGGAACGGTGCGCCCCTGCGCGCTGCGGTGGCCATATCGAAGGCCCGTGACGGGCTGCCGGGCCCGGGCTTTTTCCAGCACTGTGCAGGACTTGGCCTGTATTTCGGCCCGGACCACGGCCCGCAGGCCGAAACCTTTCATCGCCTGGAGTTGAATCGCCTATTTGTGAGGACCGGATAGCGTTGTTTCACTGGCAATTACGCCAATGAACGCTGATTAATTGTCCTGACTTCCGATATAGTCATGTATTCAGAAATTGAAGTGGACCGTTTCATGTCTCTTCCACGATCGCTTCGTGCCATGCTTTCGGCGGCCGTTCTACTCGCTGCATCCGGGGTCATGATAGCGATGGCAGCGGGTCCCGCCGCGACCATCAGCCAGAAGGGCCGCATCTTCACGCCGGGCGAGATTACCGTGAAGAAAGGCGACGTGGTGCGCTTCGTGAATGACGATTTCTACGGACACAACGTCTATGCCGAAACCGGGAATGCCGGCTTCGATATCGGTCTGCAACCGCCCGGCGAAGAGCGGGATGTGGTGCTGGAAAAACTGGGTATCATCGATGTCCGTTGCCGGATCCATCCCCGGATGCAGCTGAAGATCACCGTCACCGAATAACCGGCACGCAATGTCTCTCCGCCTCAAATTGATCGGCGCGTTTCTGGTGGCCGTGCTTGCCGCCGGCGCGCTGGCAGGGACAAGCTTCTTTGCCACATGGTCCCTCGGCGACATCGCCAAGGCATTGTACGACCGGCCGCTGCAATCGATCAATTTCGCCCGCGCGACACAGACCAATTTCCTGGTCATGGAGTTGGAGGAACGGCTGACCGGCGCCTCGACGGAAGAGCGTCTGGCCCGGTTGCGCGAGGATTTCTTCATCGATCTTGAGGTCGCCACAGACCGCCGGATGTCGGAACGGACCCTGGAACTCGCAGAAACCCTGCGTACGGACTTTGAGGCCTGGTGGGAAACCGCCCATGAGGCGCGGACCGCGCCAGCCCTGAAACCCGAGCGGGACGCGATCGCCGAAAAGATAAAGGTCAATCTCGACATCCTGGTGCAGGTCGCCGCGGAGGACGGTTACCGTTTCTGGCTCGCCGCCGAGCAAAGCGTCAACGATACCAAGCGGCTGACGAGCTATATTCTCGCCGGTGTGCTGGTGGTTTCCCTGATCGTCGCCGGCCTGCTCGCCCGCAACATCATCCGTCCGCTGAACCGGCTTGCCAAGGGCACCATCGCGCTGGCCTCCGGAGACCGCTCGGTCGCCGTCGACGAGCGGGATCGGACTCGCGGCGACGAGATCGGTGGTATGGCCCGATCCCTGCTGGTGTTCCGCGATGTCATGAACGAGGTCCGTGAGGCCCGGGACAGCGCCGAAGCCGCCGCCAAGGCGAAGTCGGACTTCCTGGCCATGATGAGCCACGAAATCCGGACCCCGATGAACGGCGTCATCGGCATGACACGGCTGCTGCTGCGCCGGCCGCTCGGTGCCGAGGAAAAGCATTTCGCCGAGACCGTGCTGGAAAGCGCCGAAGGGCTGATGCATCTGCTGAACGGCATCCTGGACTTCTCCAAGCTCGAGGCCGGCAAGCTCGATCTGGAGCTGCTGGATTTCGATCTTCGCCGTATGGTCGCAGGATCCCTCGCCCTGATGCAGGGCCGGGCGGAGGAAAAAGGCCTGACCTTCCAGGCCGATGTCGACACGGACTGCCCGCGTTATCTGAAGGGCGATTCGGCCCGGCTGCGCCAGGTCCTGCTCAACCTGGTCGGCAATGCGCTGAAATTCACCGAGAAGGGCGGCGTCACGGTCTCCGTCAGCCCGGCCGGCCCGGCCGGCACCTACAGGTTCAGGGTGACCGATACCGGTATCGGTATCCCGCCGGACAAGGTCGGCCGGCTGTTCCAGGAATTCAGCCAGGCGGACAGTTCAACGGCGCGGACCTATGGCGGCACCGGTCTCGGGCTCGCCATCTGCAAGCAGCTCGTGGAGCTGATGGGCGGACATATCGCCGTCGACAGCATTCCCGGCACCGGCAGCACCTTCTGGTTCGAGATCCCGCTCTCGGACGGCGCGATGCCGGATAATCGCGACCTGCCGGCCAATGCAGAGAAATTGCCGCCGCTGACCGTGCTTGTCGCCGAGGACAACCTGGTGAACCAGCAGGTCGCCCGCGGGCTGCTCGAAGCCGAAGGCCATACGGTGCGAATCGTTCCGGACGGCGCCGCCGCGCTGGCCGCGCTGGAGGCTGAGCCGGCCGGCGCCTTCGACGCCGTGCTGATGGACATGAACATGCCGGTGATGGACGGACTGGAGGCGACCCGCCGGATTCGCGCCCTCGCCCCGCCGCGGTCGGTCATTCCCATCGTTGCCGCCACGGCTGCGGCAACGGCGGAGGACGTGCAGCGCTGCCTTGAAGCCGGCATGGACACCTATGTCGCCAAGCCGATCCATCCCGGCCTGCTGTTCGGCGCATTGGCCCGGGTGCTGCGCCGGAACAACGAGGACGCGGCGGATGATGGAGGGGAAGACTGGCTGGACGATATGCCGGAGGAGGCCGCGTCGCCGGTGGCCGAGCGCCTGATGCAGGACGGCCCGGCGCTGGAGCCGGACATTCTGGCGACATACAGGGACCAGCTCGGCGCAGAGTTCGCCGATGAAATGGTTTCCGATTTCCTTGGCGCGGTCGACGCCCATGTCGCCATCATCGAGGAGCATCTGAAAGCCCGGAACGCCGCCGGGCTCGGCGAAGCCGCCCATGCCCTGAAGAGCGCGGCGGCCTCGGTCGGATTGCGCGATGTCTACCGGGCGGCGCTTTCGGTTGAAACCGGCGCCGAAGCGGATCATCTAGAGGAGTGCGTGGAGTCGGCCGAGTCTCTGCTCACCGCCCTCGAACAAAGCCGAACCCTTTTCGACAACCAGGCGGCCAGATGACTTCATGACAGATCACAGCAGCATGCGCCCCAATTTCGCCGAGTATCAGGTGATCGTCGCCGAGGACGAGCCGATGGCGACGAAACTCGCCCAGGGCGCCCTGAAACTGATGGGTTTCCGCCGGATCTTCCACGCTGCGGACGGGCTGAAAGCCCTGAAACTGCTGAAGGAGCTGAACGGTGACGTGCAACTCATCGTCTCGGACTGGAACATGCCGGAGATCAACGGCCTCGAATTCCTGCGGGCCGTGCGGAAGACCTATCCGAACATGCGGTTCGTCATGCTGACCGGCAATGCAAACAAGGACTTCGTGATCGCCGCCCGCCAATATGGCGTCGACGCCTACATCGCCAAGCCCTTCACCCCGGACCAGCTGCGCCAGAAGGTGGAAACGATTTTCAGGCTTTGAATGCGCTCCAACACGTATGCCGGATACCTTACGCCGGTAAATCCGGTCTGCAGCGCAGCACGTAGAAGGAGATATGCGCCTTTCCTGCCGGCTCGGACCGCGCGCTGAACTGACCTGCGAACTGAGTGGAAGACAGCAATGACCTTTTCGAAAACACTGGCTGCGGCAACATTGGCAACCGGCATGGCCTGGGCCACGCCCGCCGCTGCCCTGGAGCTGATCGGCCTGACGGCGAACAACCAGCTGCTCATGATGACCGACAGCAATCCCGGCGCCGCCCGCTCGGTCGATATCACTGGCGTGGACACCAAGGTCCTCGGCATCGATATCCGCCCGGCCGACCTCGCCCTCTATGCCGTCACCGCGTCCGGCGCGATCTACACCATCGACACCAGCACCGGCGCCGCCACCCGCATGTCGAAGATCTCGGAGCGGCTCGAAGCCGTCGACAATCTCGTCGTGGATTTCAATCCCCAGGCGGACCGGCTGCGGGTGATGGCCTCGAACGGACAGAACCTGCGCGTCAATGTCGAGACCGGCGCCGCCGTGGTCGACGGCCGGCTGAGCTACGACAAGGCCGACAGGCATGCCGGCGAAAAGCCCGGCGTGCTGGCCGGTGCCTATATCAATTCCTACAAGGGCACGAAATTCACCCAGCTGTTCGATGTGGACAGCAAGAACGGCATGTATGTCGTGCAGGATCCGCCGAATGACGGCGTTCTGAAAAGCGTCGGCCCGACCGGCCTTGCCGCCGGAACAATGATTGAAGCCATCGATATCTTCACCGATCCGAAGGACGAGTATCATGGCTTTGCCGTGGCCGGGGGCGCGCTCTACAGGTTCTCCGTCGCCAAGGGCATGATGACCCGCGTCGGCAGGATCGCCTCGCCCGCCGCGGCCGCGGTGATCGACATCGCCGCGCCGGTGGCGAACCGCTGACCATGGCACAGCGGAACCGGACACACTGGAGCGGGCGGCAGCGCCTTGTCGCCCTCCTCGCCCTGACGGCAGCCACCTCCTGGCTCGCCGTCGGCGGTCTCTACGCGGCGACGCCTTTGGTCATTGAGCAATCCGGCATCGCCTTCCTGCCGAAATCCATCACCATCAAGGCCGGCGATACCGTCACCTTCCTCAATTCGGATGTGTTCGGCCATAACGTCTATTCGGACAGTGACGGCGGGGAATTCGATATCGGCCTGCAGTCGACCGGGGCCGAAGTGCCGGTGACCTTCGAGAATGCCGGCCGCTTCATCCTGCAGTGCCGGATCCACCCGCGCATGCGGGCCGAGGTGATCGTCGCCGACTGACCGGCCCGGTCCACATGGCGCCGCCGACAGAGACGATTTTCAAGCGCCGGAAAGCCGGTCATACTCCCCTTAACCAAGAAAACAACGCCCTCGGGGGAGGACCGGACCATGAGCCACATCCAGACAGAACATCTCTTCGACATCACCCTCGCCGTGGAAGCCCCGCTGCAACTGCTCGGCCACACGCCGTTCGGCGAACGCAAGATCGCCAAGGTCACCGGCGGCAGCTTCACCGGCCCGAGCCTGAAGGGAACGGTGCGCGGCGGCGGCGGCGACTGGATCCTGGTGCGCAATGACGGCGTCACGCAACTCGACGTCCGGCTGGTGCTGGAAGCCGACGACGGCGCCCTGATCTACATGACCTACAAGGGCCTGCGCCACGGCCCCGAAGAGGTCATGGCCCGGATGAATGCCGGCCAGCCGGTGAACCGCGACGATTATTACTTCCGCATCACCCCGAGCTTCGAGACGGCGGCGGAGAAATATCTCTGGCTGAACAAGGCGGTCTGCGTGGGCAGTGGCGACCGGACGCCGAGCGGGCCAGTTTATAATGTGTATCGGGTGTTGTGAGGCGAAAACCAGCCATTTTGTCCCCACTATATCCACCTAACCGCCGGAGCCCATCCCTCTGCGTTTCATATCAAGAACTTGACCAAGAACACCGATACAGAAGGACCGCCCGCCATGAACCGCGCCCCCGCACTCATCAAGCGCAGTGACTGGGCCCGGGAAGAGGACCGGTGGGTCGGCCGGTTCGAGGGCGGGGAGATCGGCACGAACGTGACGGTGCTGTTCTTCTCCAGCGACAGGGTCGGCAGCGGGCCGAAGCTGCACGTGCATCCCTATGATGAGCTCTTCATCATCCGTCAGGGCCGGGCGCGCTTCACGGTCGGCGACCGGATTTTCGAGGCCGAGGCGGGGCAGATCGTCTTCGGGCCGGCGGAGGTGCCGCACAAGTTCGAGAATCTCGGACCGGGCCGGCTGGAGACCACGGACATTCACCTGAACGACCGCTTCATCCAGACCGACCTGGAGGACTGACGCCCGTTATCCCGGCCGCACCGCCTCCGCCAGCATCGTCATGCCCGGGATCATCGGGCCGACTTTGACATCGGTGAAGCCGGACTTCGTCAGCTGCTCCGCCAGCCATTCATCGTCCAGCGAGCGCGCTTCCGGGGTGAAGGCGGTGTGCTGGAGCTGCCAGAGGGCGGCGAGTTTCGGGCCGGTGCGGTCGGCCGTGACGACGAAATCATGGATCATCAGGCGGCCGCCGGGGACGAGGTGGTCATAGGCCCGCTTCAGCAGGCTGTCATGCTCGTCGCCGGCCACGCCGGAAAACAGGTAGGACATCAGGATCGCGTCCTGCGCGCGCGGCCATTCCGTGCGCAGCGCGTCGCCGATGACATAGTCGATCCGGCCGCTGAGCCCGGCCTTCTCGACATAGGTCTTGCCGAGGGAGGCGACATTCGGGAAATCGACGATGGTCGCGGTCAGGTCGGGGAAGGCTTTTGCCAGCGTGATGGCGAAGGCGCCGGTGCCGCCGCCGACGTCGAGCAGTTTCTTGCCGCCACTGAGGTCGACCAGCTTGGCCAGGCCGCGGGCCGGACCGAGGGAGCCGGCATGCTGGCTGTTGGAATAGAGCGTGGCCTGCTCCGGGTCGGAGAACCAGTCGGCGTAGGAGCTGGTGGCCTCATCCGGCAATTTGTTGGCGATGGCATCCTCGATCTGGTCCAGCAGGCCGTACATCTGCCGGTCCACCTGCAGCCGCAGGTAGTCGCCGAAATCATATTTCGCGCCTTTCACCAGGAAGCTCTCGGCGGCGGGCGAGTTGGCGAAACGCCCCTCCTCCGCGGAGACCACACCGAGCGAGGCAAGCGCGGTCAGCAGGGTCTGCACCCGGTCCGGATGCAGACCGGTCGCCTCGCCAAGTTCCTCGACCGAAAGCGGCCCGTCGGCCAGGCAGGTGAAAACTCCATGATGCAGCGCAGCGAACAACGCCTTGGATCCCATGAATCCGAAGGCAATATCGGAAATCTCTTCGGCATTGGTCAGCAGCGTCATCAGTCATGTCCCTGTTATTTTATCGTTCTTGCGACATAACTTATCTGAATTCGACAAAACCTGCAAAAGGCTCCGGGTTTTCCAAGACAGAATCTGGATCTCGGTCGGACATGACAGTATTTTTATGCTGCAGTGCGATCAGAATAGGCAGGCCGCCGGGTGTGACAATACCGCGCTTGACCGGCACGCCCCCTGGTTGAACCATGGTGCAACCCAATGGCGAAGGGAGGGACCAATGGCGCTCTACAAGGACCCGCACTTGATCGGGAAATCCACGCACCCGGAATTCGACCGGCTCTACCATCCGGGCGCGGCCGCACCGCTGTCCGGCATCTATCGCTGCGAGGGCTGCCGCAAGGAGGTGGCCTCGAATGCCGGGGAGCCGTTGCCGCCGCAGAATCACCACCAGCATGACGAGAGCCTGGGGGAGATTCTCTGGCGTCTGGTGGTCTATGCCGATCACGACCCGCAATAGGCGCCGGGGCGCAACCTGATCCTGCGGTACCTAGTCCTCCGGCGCCACGGGCCAGGGGGCGAAGCCATAGAGTTCCTCGGCATTGCGCAGCAGAATGCGGGTCCGGACCGCGCGGGACGGCGTCCAGTCGGCCATCAGGTCGAGCGGCTCCCTGTCCGCCGGCTCCTCCCCGTCCGGCGACGCGCCGCGCTCCAGATGCGGCCAGGCGCTGCCCCAGACCAGACGTTCCGGCGCCCAGTCGATGAGGGCGCGGGCCAGGTCCGGGATCTCGGGATCCGCCGGGTTGCCGTCCCGACCGATGACATAGGGCGCCGCGAGCTTCACCCAGAACCGCCCCCGGTCGATCAGATGGCGCAGGGAGCGGAAGCCCGGCTGGGTCAGGCTGCGGGAGAAGCGGAACCCGCCCATGTCGGGCAGGACGGTCTTGCAGGGCCAGGCACGCAGCATCTGAGCGACCTCATGCAGGTCGGAACCGTCCATTGCCAGCTCGACATCCCAGCCGGTCAGGTCATGCACGCGCCGGACATGCCGGTCGAGCTCATCCCAGGGGCAGCTTTCCCGGTGGCGCAGCATGGTCACGCGCATTCCCGTGGCGCCCGCAGCGGCAAGATCCTTCAGCTCGGCCACGTCGGTGCCCGGCCGCACCATGCAGAAGGCGCGGGCGCAATCCTCGACGAGACCGTCCGGGTCGGCGGAGAGCGCCTGTCGCGCCGCGAGCAATGTGCTGTTGTCGAAACCGAGCGCATCCGGCTGGATCAGCACGGCGCGGGCGAGGCCGAGCGCGTCCTGCACCGGGCGATAATGCTCTACCGGGCAATCCGGCAAATCTCTCGGCGGGACGCTTCCGGAAGCGGCGGTGATGCGGACATCGCAATCGACCGCGCCTGGCGGCGGCACGACATGACGGGTATCCGTATCCGCGCGGAGATCGCCGAGGAAGGCTTCGAAGGACATGCTGTTTTCCGTGGTCAGAAAAGCTGAAACGCACCGGTTTCGCGGTAGCGGCCGAAATGGCCCAGCGCGCTTTTATGTGCCGGGATCATTTCCGGCAAGCCGTCCAGCGGGAACCACTCCAGCGCCAGGGTCTCGGTCCCGTCGACAGAGAGCTCACCGCTCCATTCGCGGACGAGGAAATCGACACCGAATCCCTGGATTGTATCACCATTTGGATAAACCAGCGTGCATTCTTCCGGCGAGGATGCATGCCCCCACGGAATCGGGTCGAGCACTGTCAGGCCCGTCTCTTCCCGCACTTCCCTGACCAGGGTTTCCAGCACGCTTTCGCCCGGCTCGGAGAAGCCGGCGGGCAAGCCCCAGACATGAAAGTCGCCCCGGAACTGCAACAGCACGCAATCTTCCGCATCGAGGATCACACAGCGCGCCCCCGGCATCAGCACCATGCGGCTGCCGATCAGCTTCCTGAGCTGGCCGAGATAGCTGTCGGCGAAATCGTCCCCCATCGCGGCCGCTCCGGGCCGGCCTACATCACCGCCCCGATTTGCCAGGGGATAAACTCGTGATCGCCGATGCCGAGCTTCTCGCTCTTGGTTTTCTCGCCCGAGGCAACGGCCAGCACCTGCTCGAAGATCTGCTCGCCCATCTGCTCGATCGTAATCCCCTCGTCCAGCACCGCGCCGCAATTGATGTCCATATCCTCGACCATGCGGTGATACATCGTCGAATTGGTCGCCAGTTTCATCGACGGCGCCGGCTTGCAGCCGTAGCAGGAACCGCGCCCGGTGGTGAAGGCGACAATATTGCTGCCGCTCGCCACCTGGCCGGTGATCGAGCACGGGTCGTAGCCTGGGCTGTCCATGAAGACGAAGCCCTTGCTGTCGATCCGCTCGGCATATTTGTAGACGCCGGCGAGGTTCGTGGTGCCGCCCTTGGCCGCCGCCCCGAGCGACTTCTCAAGGATGGTGGTCAGGCCGCCTGCCTTGTTGCCCGGGGACGGGTTGTTGTTCATCTCGCCGCCATTGCGGGCACAATAGGCTTCCCACCACTTGATGCGCTCGACCAGCTTCTCGCCGACCTCCTTGCTCACCGCACGCCGGGTCAGCAGATGCTCGGCGCCGAAGATCTCCGGCGTCTCGGCCAGCACGGCGGTGCCGCCGTGGCGCACCAGAAGATCCGCCGCATAGCCCAGCGCCGGGTTCGCGGTCATGCCGGAATAGGCATCCGAGCCGCCGCATTGCAGGGCCAGGGTCAGTTCCGATACGGGGCAGGTCTCGCGCCGGCTCTGATTGGCCAGCGGCAGCATCTCCTCGATCAGGGCAAGGCCCTTTTCGATGGTCTTCCGGGTGCCGCCGGTCTCCTGCAGGGTCATGGTCCGCAGACGCGGGCCGCGCTCGAGCTGATGCGCCTCGAGCAGGAAGTCGATCTGGTTCACCTCGCAGCCGAGGCCGACCATGATGATGCCGGCGAAATTCGGATGCCCGGCGAAGCCCCAGAGAGTGCGCTGCAGGTTCGCGTAGCCCTCGCCCGTATCGGCCATGCCGCAGCCGGTCGCGTGGCTGAGTGCCACCACCCCGTCGACATTCGGATATTTCTCCAGCATTGCCGGGGTGACCGCGTCGGCCAGATATTTCGCCGCCGAGGCCGAGCAGTTCACGCTGGTCAGCACACCGATATAATTCCGCGTCCCGACCTTGCCGTTCTTGCGGCGAAAGCCCTGGAAGGTGGCCCGGTCCGCTTCCGGGATATAATCGGTCTCGGCGCGATCCATGCAGAAGGCGTAATCGCGCTCGAAATCCTTCATCGCAACATTGTGGGTATGGACATGGCCGCCGGGCCGGATGTCCTCCGTCGCGAATCCGATCACCTGGTTGTATTTCCTGACCGGATCGCCGGCGCCGATCCGCCGGGTCGCGATCTTGTGCCCCTGGGGCACCAGTGCGAGCGTCGCCACCATCTCTTCCGGGATCTTCGTGTGCGCCGCAATCTCGACGCGCGAGGTGACGACATTGTCCGCCGGGTTTAGCCGGACCGTCAGCCTTTGCGCATTCTGGGTTCCGCCTGATTCGGCCATCACCAGCAACTCCCTCAATATTGATTGTCGCGATGATAGCGCAGCACAAGGTGCGCGCAAATGCTTGCCGCATGGAAATCCGATGCCGTACTCATGGGGAAGCAAGATAATCAAAAACGGGGGACCATCATGTCAGGACGTTTGGCCGGAAAAACCGCGCTTGTGACGGCTTCGGCCCAGGGCATCGGCCGGGCCACGGTCGAGGCCTTCAGCCAGGAAGGCGCGACGGTGATCGCGACCGATATCAATCTGGAAAAACTGGCCGAGCTTGGCGGACTCGCCGGCGTCACCACGCGCCAGCTCGATGTGCTCGACGGCGATGCGGTGAAAGCCGCAGCGGCGGAGATCGGCGCCGTGGATGCGCTGTTCAACTGCGCCGGCTTCGTGCATCACGGCTCGATCCTCGACACATCCGACGAGGATTGGGATTTTTCCTTCAATCTGAACGTCAAGGCGATGTTCCGGATGTGCCGGGCCTTCCTGCCGGCGATGCTCGAAGCCGGCGGCGGCTCGATCATCAACATGTCCTCGGTCAGCTCCAGCCTGAAGGGTATCCCCCTGCGCTGCGTCTATGGATCGAGCAAGGCGGCGGTGATCGGCCTCACCAAGTCGATCTCTTCCGATTTCATGAAACAGGGTATCCGCTGCAACGCGGTCTGCCCCGGCACCGTACAGTCACCGTCCCTCGACGGACGGATCAACGCTTTCGATGACCCGGTGCAGGCCCGCAAGGACTTCATCGCGCGTCAGCCACTCGGCCGCCTTGGCACGGCAGAGGAAATCGCGGCGATGGTGCTCTACCTCGCCTCGGACGAAAGCGCCTACACAACAGGCCAGGCATTTGTAATCGATGGAGGCATCCTCAATTGATCGACCTGTCCGACTTCAAGGCCGCCGCGGAACGAATCCGCGGCAAGGTCCGCCGCACACCGCTGCTGGACGCCGTCGCCCTGAAAAGCGATCCGGCGCCCGGCGCCCGGTTGCTGCTGAAGCTCGAAAACCTGCAACCGACCGGCTCCTTCAAGGTGCGCGGCGCCACGAACACCGTGACGTCCCTGACCGATGAAGAGCGGGCACGCGGGCTGATCACGGCCTCCGGCGGCAATCACGGTCTCGGCGTCGCTTTCGGCGCCCGCATGACAGGTTGCCCGGCGGTGATCTATCTGCCCTCGAACACACCGCCATCGAAAGTGGAGAAGCTTAAAGCCCTGGGCGCAGAAGTGATCATCGAAGGCGCTGTCTGGGACGAGGCAAACGAGGCCGCCCTCGCCCGTGCCCAGACGGATGGCCAGACCTATATTCACCCCTTCGCCGATCCGCGCGTCATCGCCGGACAGGGCACCATCGCGCTCGAATTGCTCGAAGATGCGCCGGAGATCGACACTTTGGTAGTCGCCATCGGCGGCGGCGGCCTGATTGCCGGGGTGGCGGCGGCGGCCAAGCTTCTGAAGCCGGGCATCAAGATCATCGGTGTCGAGCCGACCGGCGCGCCGACCCACCATGCCGCCCGCGCCGCGGGCCATCTGGTCACGCTGGACAAGATCGAAACGGCAGCCGGCACACTCGCCCCCCGCAGCTCCGCCGCGCTCAACTTCGAGCTGATCTCGAAGAATGTGGACGAGCTGGTACTGGTCACCGATCCCGAGATGAAAGCCGCCGCCGAATGGCTTTGGGAAGAGACCGGCCTGTCCGCCGAGCTGAGCGGTGCAGCGGCCCAGGCCGCCCTGATGACTGGCAGGGTCTCGGCACCTGCCGGCAGCACCGTCGCCGTTATCGTCTGCGGCGCCGGGACAGACGGGCTCCCCGCCGCTTAGCGGTACCTCCATCGCCAACAAGGACCCCGTGTCAGGGGCCCTTGCGGATGACAAATGTGAAGGCGCCGTCCGACTCTGCCTCGCTTATCAGCTCATGGCCGCCGCTGTTGCAGAAATGCTTGAAATCCAGCGGCGATGCCGGGTCCGTCGACTGCACGGAGATCAATTGTCCCGGCTCAAGGCCCTTGATGGCCTTGCGGGTCTTCAGCACCGGCAGCGGGCATTTCAGGCCGCTCGCATCCAGGGTCAGTGCCAGCTCGGTCATAGGTTTCCGTCCCACAGGTGATCTTGCTCGCTGCATATTGGGTCGCAAATCCCGCATTGCCAATCCCGGCGACGGAATGACGACGGCCGGTTGGACGGATATCGGCAATCTCGCGGATGATCTTGGCCAGCAGAACGTCCGAGAACGGTGTGTCCTCGTCCGCCACCATAACAAAGGCACCGAGACCGCCGATCACATCCAGCCGGTAATGCATTTCAAGCGGAATGTTTCCCGGACCTCTGTATCCCCCGCCGCGGCTCTTTACGGCCAGCGCGTTGATGGTGATCCCGGCATCGACCGCGCGGTCCCGGGCCCAGTCGATCGGCCGGCCGCCGATCTGCGGCCCGTCGCCGGAGACATCGATCACCATGCGTGCGCCTTCATAGGTATTCGTCAGGATCTTGTCCGTGGAATAGGCAATGGCTTCGCTGATGGAATTATATCCCCAGGCTGCCCGGGGCGCGGAGAGCAGAGCTTCCCCGAATGCGCGAGCATCTTCCGGGCCGGCGATCTCACGCCAGTCTACGATCGTGTGCTGGGAGGATTCATCGCCCCATTCGATATAACTGACGGCAATCGTGCCCCAGCGCCCGGATGTCACTGCATCCAGCACCCTCGGGTCCGAAAGTGCCTCGGCATATCCCTGCCGCTGCAACCGCAGTTCGTCGTCATCGATCGACCCGGAACCGTCAGCGGCGAAAACCAACTCGAGATCAACCGACTTGGAAACCGCTTCAGATGCGCAGAAGGCCCCTGCAAGCAGGACTGTACCCACGGCCACAAAACCCGGAAAAATAGAGCGAACCCACCGTAACATAATTGAAAAAAGGCGAATTTTGCCTGTGGATAACTTATTTTGCCACGCAGACGGGGGCGAAGCTTCAAATGTGAGAGATCCGGTTCGCCCCATGGTTACCTGCCTCGATACAATGAAATCAGAAAGTGATAACGGGCATTCGGTTTAAATTGGAAAAGAATGAAATTACTCACAAGCCATACACAGCTTATCATTTCGATCCGATGGACCAGAGCAAAGCCCAGCCCAGTCATCCGGCACAGATCAGACAACAGGGATAAATATACCGATCCCGTCGCTGTCGCAAAATCTCAAAAGAATCAGGGTTAGAGAATCCCGTCGCTTGCCCGTCAATGCATGTGTCCTGACACGTGCACTCAAGAAGATGTCCGATGCAAGCAAACCAAGTTGGAAACAGCAGCCATTCAATAGACGGACGTCTTTGCAGGAACGATCTCTAACGCTCGCTTTGCTGAACGAATGGGCCGCCCATCCATCGCCAGCATATCCGCGACAACTTCAAGCCAAACAGGGTCGCGCAGCCAAAAAGGGAAATCGATCTGCATGACCAGGCTGTCGGTGCCATCGGTTTTCCGCACGAGTTCCCGCCGGTACCGGCTCTGATCAACATAGTGTGAGAAAGCGCCGGAAAGCGCCATTCGAAGGCGGTACTCTCCCCGGGAGGAAACACTGATCCGGCCAAAACAGACGGTACCTTCAAAGGAGTCAACTCCTGGCGGTACCGGCTCCGGGCTGCCGCAGGTTCCGCTTGCAGGATCCCGCGAGGCTATTGAAAGCGTCATGTACCCAACCGGGCTGGCACCAGTATGGTCCGGATGCCCGTCCGGCGCGGAAAGTCCTGATGGGTCCCGATTCAAGACGGCAAGCACCGCGACCAGCGCGACCAGCGCGACCGCCGCAATCAATGACATCGCACCCGGAACAAGGCGTGGGCTCCGCCACCGCGCCAGCGCCTGCCGGGAAGAACACGCGCGTCGAACCAGCCTCGCAGCCTGATCCCGGCCGAGGCAGGCCGCGAGCGCATCCTCCGCATCTGAGACCGGAACAAGATTCCAGCCATGCATCTGCGCGACACTGTCTGAGCCTTTCGGGAAAAGAAAAAGCCCCGGCGCCTCGCCCGGCAGGCCGGCACGCGCCAGCTTTTCCGCGACATGGCTGACCGGGGTTACCTTCAGATCCCTGTCCAGCCCGCCCGTAACCAATATGGTCTTGGCCGGCGATTCGCCGGGCATCGCCAAGGCGTCGGCAACACGCAAGGCATGCGCCAGGAACAGACCGAGCTGCCAACTCACTCCGGCGTCTATCGGTGCGGATAAATCGGTGCGATAGACCGGATGCCCGGTCATGCGCTCGACGACCCCTGTCGGTTCGCGCACGAAAGCGTCGTAGACCGGGCTGACCGGCAGAGCCGCAAGCGCCCCCCCGACACAAATGACGGACCGGACAGACGGATTCTCCCGCGCGATGTTCAGAACCTGCGCCGGTCCGCGCGTGGTGGCGATCAAGACCCGTATTCGCGGCGTCCCTGCCATCAGGCCAGCAGGAACCGGCAGTCCGGATCCCGGAGCAGCTGCAGGAGTGCCGCCTCCGCCTCCAGCAGAAGCTGAATCGTGCCGTCTTCGCTTTCCGGCAAGACATGCATGACCGGACTCCCCGCTTCCGGTATACCGACGACCAGCCGCGGCATCGTCCCCTCGACCGCCCTCTGAATAACCAGGTAAGCAGGCCCACCGATCTGCAGGGACTGTTCAACACGCATCAGGAAATCTCCTGCCTGGCGTATCGCATAAGTACCGTCGCTCGCCGCCGCAACGGCCGGCATGTCCGCCAACGCGAAGCGCTGGGCCAACATGGCAAGAGCCGAGCCGATCTCCGGCCGCCGCCTTGCCGCCTCCAGAACCTGCCGGCCAACCGGGCTTCCCGGGTCCGCCATACATTGCGCCGCTTCGGAAAATGCGATCCGGCCAGGATCCGCTTCCCGGGCCGGCCGCAACAGGCGATGCCGGAGATCGCACGACAAGGATGACGCGACAAACAGGGCTTCGGCGAACGGATCAGTGTCGGGACTGCGTGTTTCTGTCATACCGGCTCTCCGTAAAGCGCCGCCAGAGCAGCCTGGAACCGTCTGCAATCCTCTTCGAATACCCGGTCCGCAGGGATCAGGCTGAAATGGCGGTCCAGTGCCCGCAACAATGCAGCCAGATCATCGCAGCAAACCCGCAACAGAGGTTCGCTTGCTCTGGCCGCCTCCCGGATTTCCGGATTGCACACCCGCTCTTCCTCGAAGCCGCGCCGGTTCACTTTCATGAAGGCCAACCGGGCACGCCTGAATAGTGCAGCCTCAACCAATGTCTCGGGGTCACCGTCAACAGCGCTTTTAAGCAAACGGCTGATTTCCCGGTCCGGATGCAACGGCACGACGTTCCCAGCAAGTTCTGCCTCCGGATCATTGACCCTGGCGCGCAGGGCCGGGACAATCTCGGGGAAAATATCGAACCCGATCTCGAATGCTTCCGGGTCCCCGTTGCGGAACAGAATGAACATCAATGCCTGCCGGATTTTCTGAACACGCTCGGCCAGCACCTGGAAAGCCGCCGTTGCCGCGCCATAGTCCTCGACCGGCGGCTGCGCGACCAATGCCGCAACGGTCCCGTCAGGCCCGGCCATTCTGCCTCTGCGCACCGCCTGAACGATCCGGGCCTGATGGCTCCCGAAGCATTCCGCGCGAAGGATGGTGAGCGGAAGGATCGCCGCGGCATCGCCCGCTTCAACCACCAGCTCAAGCCGCGCGCTTTCGCTCTTGTTGATGGTCTTCAGCTGGTTCGCAGGCGGCAGGGACAGGTCGGCCAGCACAGATCTCTTACTGTCGGCGACCTCCAGCGCCCGGCAGATTTCGCCCGGGTCGACCTCTCCTGCATCACGTGCCGGACCGATCGGAGCCGCCGCCTCGACGGCAAGCCGGTCGGCGGCGGTCTTCAGCGCTTCCCTCAGATGGAAGAAATTCACCGCCACCGTCCGGAAACCCCGGAAATCGCTGCCTGCGCGCCGATCGGCGCACCGCTCCTCCCAGAAGGCCAGCACCGTGCGGTCGTCGATCGCGTCGGCACCGGCCCGCCGTCCTGTCCGTTCCGAAATGAAACCGCATATCGTGTTGAACTTGCGTTCATATTGCTGGGACGGCAGGTGCTGCTTGAGGAACTCATAGAGCCTCCGGGACAAGCCGTTTGCGAAAGACTGCATCGCTTCCCGGTCCCTTGGGCCGGAAAGGAGGACGGAAATATCTCCATCTATCTCGGCAAACCCGAGGGCGGTGATACAGAAGTCGAGAAGTGCCGCCAGGAAAGGCATACGGCTGTAACTGATCCTGTATGCCTGCCCCGGGAAACTGATAACCAACTCATCCGTGGCGGCGTCAATCTCCCGTGGCGCCGTGCCCCGACCGGCGGCCGACAAAGCGGCGGCCCTGAAGGCACCGGCCGTCGCCACGCGCATCGTCCAGAAAAATCCGACATATCCGTGACGTCCGGAGAGCCGGTCAGCGGCAGCGACAAGATACGCCAATTCCAGCAGAGGCCGGCCATAGGATCGGGCGGCAATCGTCTGGATCAGGCTCCGGCACACCCGCGCGTCATAACGTCCGCCGTCTTCGCCTGAGGCATCGGCCACGGCCGCAAGCACCGCGGCCAGTTCATTGCTGATCTCGGTCCTGAGACCGATTGCGCTGCCGCTGCTATCCAACACCGCCACCAGACCAATCCGATATGGTGAATAATTTCTTATTTTTTCATTTATTGCGTGTTTATCTTGATTGATTTCACAGCTGCCAGCAACAGACTATTGTATGTTGCGCCGGTCGGATCAGGGCGCTTGGAAGGACAATCTCAGGTGATCGACCGATGCGTCCCCGGATATCCGCACCCTCTTCAATCCGAGCCCTTCCGCCATCTTCACCAATCGGTCGCCGAGCAGGGATGCAGGCTCGACACTCCGGTAGCGGAACCGGAAAACGCCCCCCTCTTCAGCCGGATCGATCATGATCGGCGCAAGGGGTCCAGCCGTCTCGACGGAGAGAATATCCGCTATCATGAGAACCGTTTCAAAAGTGGCTCTCTCAAACGAAAGCGCGATATTTTCTGCGTCTGACGTCTTGAAGAGACTGGGCCGGATACCCGGCGCAGAGATGCTGTAGGGGACAATATGAACGATGAAACTGCGGTGCCGGGAGAGGGCCGCAACGTTCCGGAAGAACCGATCGGCGGGCACACTCGCGCGACCTGACGGCACGAGACCGTCGAGTCCATCGGGCGCCTCGCCGGTCAGCAGCACAATGATGGCCTCCCGGTCGAGTGCCAGCCCGGTCCGCGCGGCGACGAAATAGCCGGGAGAGCCGCCTATCCGGAGAATCTGTTCCTTGTTCGCGGGAACCGGGATCACCGGTCCGGTCTCGCCATCCGTCAGCCGGTTCAGAAAGCGGACGGCCTGGACTTTGCCGTCCGCCGTCCGGGCATAGAACGCCGCACTGCGCGGCCCCGGTGCAGCGGCGATGCGAACCTCCGGCACGGCGCCGCTTGCGAGCGCGGCTGCAACCATCGCGATTTCCGGCTCACCCGGCCCGGCGCTCACCGGACGGGCCATCACGATCGACAGCAGCACGCCTGCAAGCAGCAGTCTGCGCATCACCGGATCAACGCTTTCGCGCCGCGACCGCCTCGGCCAGGATGCAGAGCATCTCGAACATGATCGTGGCACCGGTCAGCGCCGTGATCCCGCTCGGATCGAAAGGCGGCGAAACCTCTACCACGTCCGCGCCGATCAGGTTCGCTCCCCTCATCCCTCGCACGAGCAATTGCGCCTCAAGCGCAGTGAAGCCGCCGATCTCCGGTGTACCGGTACCGGGCGCATAGGCCGGATCGATCCCGTCGATATCGAAGGTAAAATAGGTCGGCCCGTCCCCAATGACCCGGCGCGCCTCGGCAATGACCGCATCCAGTCCCATTTCATGCGCTTCATGGATCTGGATGACGCGCATGCCATGCTCGTAACTGAAGGCCCACTGATCCCGTGAATTGATGCCGCCGCGAATACCGATCTGCACGCAGCGTTTCGGATCCAGCAGCCCCTCGTCCACCGCTCGTGAAAATGGCGCTCCATGATGAAACCGGGAGCCGAGATAATCGTCCCCGGTATCGCAATGGGCATCGATCTGGATCAGCCCGACAGGCCGCTCCCGCGCCAGCACCCTCAGGATCGGCAGGGAGATGGAATGGTCCCCGCCGACGCTGAGCGGGATGGCTCCGGTCGCTGCCAGTTCCTTGTAGTAACCCTCGATCTCCTGATGCGCGCCTTCAAGCTGAAATGGCCGTTCAACCACCGCGTCGCCGACGTCGGCAACCGTGCACAGCTCATAGGGACAGACGCCGGTCGCCTGATTGATCGTACGCATCAGGCTGCTTTGGTTGCGTACCTCGCGCGGGCCGTGCCGGGCGCCGGGCCGGTTGGTAACGCCGCCGTCATAAGGCACCCCGACCAGGGCGATATCAAGGCCGGCCGCAGCTTCCCGATAAGGTGTGCGCATAAAGGTCGGAATGCCGGTATAGCGCGGCAGCCCCATCGCTTTGATTTCCTGTTCCGACATCGACATTCGCCAATCCTCCAGCTGCTTTCGTTCCAGTTTGCGATTGGGCCTGAGCGGATTGCAAGTCTGGACCCTCACGGCAATTGGGCGCTACTGTCAGTCTCCCGCCGCGATATCAAGAGACCGACATGACACAGTATTTTCCCGCCTCAAGCGAGTCTTGGGAACGCATCGATCCGCGCGATGCCGGCTTTGACGCCGCCGGTCTGAAAGCCGCCAGCGACTTCGCCATCGCAAACGAATCCAAGATGGACCGGGATATCCGCCGCGCCCTCGACAACGATCTGTTCGGCGAGCCGGAAGGGCTGCGCGACGTCATCGGCATCACCCGGCCGCGCGCCGACCCGCATGGCATGATCCTGAAAGGCGGCCGCATCGTTCATGAATGGGGCGATACCTCGCGTGCAGACATCACTTTCAGCGTCGCCAAAAGCTATCTGTCGATCTGCGCCGGTCTGGCGCTGGATGACGGCCTGATCCCCAGCTTCGACCGTCCGGTCGCCGAACTGGTCGATGATGGCGGTTTCGACGACCCGCAGAACAAGCCGATCACCTGGGCGCAGCTTTTGCAGCAGACCAGCGAATGGCAGGGCAC
This sequence comes from Nisaea sp., assembly GCF_040217065.1. GTDB lineage: Bacteria > Pseudomonadota > Alphaproteobacteria > Thalassobaculales > Thalassobaculaceae > Nisaea. The sequence goes on along the minus strand of NZ_JAVJNX010000008.1, from coordinate 350,172 downwards.
GCTGTGGAGCAAACCCGACTGGATCGACCATAATCGCGATCTCGATGCCCAAGTCGGCGAAGGCACGCTCAAGGGCAAGACCCGCGAGATGCAGACCCCTGGCACCTTCTGGGAATATAACGATGTCCGCGTGAACCGGCTGGCCCTCGCCCTGCTCCGGGTCTGGAAGCGGCCGCTTCCGGAAGTCATCAAAGAGCGGATCATGGACCCGATCGGTGCGTCCTCCGACTGGGAATGGCACGGCTACGAGAATTCCTGGGTCGATATCGACGGCAAGAAGATCCAGTCGGTCTCCGGCGGCTCGCACTGGGGCGGCGGCATGTTCATCAGCTCACGCGATCAGGCCCGGACCGGCCTGCTCATGGCCAACGGCGGCGTCTGGAGCGGCAAGCAGCTCATCTCCGGAACCTATATCGATCAGGCGACGACAGCCTGCCCGATCAACCCTGACTACGGCTACCTCTGGTGGCTCAACAGCTCCGGCGGCTCCGCACCGTCCGCGCCGCGCACCAGTTACTTCGCCAAAGGAAAGGGCTCCAGCGTCATCTGGGTCGATCCGGCTCTCGACATGGTCGCCGTGGTCCGCTGGATCGAACGCGATGCCTTCGACGGATTCTGCGCAGCCGTGATGAGTTCGTTCCGGAAGATGTAAGGAATTATTAATCTAACCCGGAGATTACTGAGCACTAGGTTGACCAGTCGACTTACGTGGTGAACTTCCACTGTCAGGGATTTCCGGTTTCAAGGGATGCGCCTCAGATTTCTCCAATATGCAATCCTGATAGCGGGATTGGCAGCAACATCAGTGCCTTTCGGCACGGCCGACGGTATGCCCGCACTGCCGGGTTGGCTCGCTCCTCTCGCAGCGCCGACTGTACATATTCTCATGACGAAGACGGCTGAAAGACCGACCGTCTCCAGTCGGCGGGACGCGCGCCACCTTCCCCGGAATCCAGTGCGATGCTAATCTGGGGCGGCGCACTCTTCGTCCTGGTCCAGAGCGCATTGATCACATTGCTCTTGGTCAATCACGTCCGCCGCCGTCGCGACTTTCAGGCGCTTGAGGCGAGCGAGAAGCGGTTCCGCGATATGGCCGCGATCTCATCGGACTGGTTTTGGGAGGTCGACGAGAATCACAGGCTGACACATTTATCGGAAAGGTTTGAGAGCGTAACCGGCGAGTCCGTCGCATCGAAGCTCGGCGTATCCTATCTGGATTTCGAAAAGCTGAGCTATAACGAAGATCTGGGCGATGCTTGGAAAGAACACCGTGAGAGCATCAGGAACCATCGACCATTCCGCAATTTCGAATATGCGGTTCCGGGCACCGCCGGGAAGCAATGCTACCGGCGTATCAGCGGCACGCCGATCCTGGAAGAGGGTGTTTTCAAGGGATATCGCGGAACCGGGACGGACATCACCGAAGAACTGGAACGCCGCAACCAGCTTCTGCGCACAATTTATGAGGCGGATCTGGCAAATCGGGCGAAAAGCGCCTTTCTCGCGAATATGAGCCACGAACTCCGGACACCGCTGAATGCAATCATCGGGTTCTCCGAAATCATCACCGGTCAGCTCTTCGGCAAGGTGGAGAACGACCGGTATCTCGATTATGCAAATGACATCAACGATACCGGCAAACACCTGCTCACCGTCCTTAACGATCTGCTCGATATTTCGCGGATCGAAGCCGGATTCCTGACCCTGGACGAGAACGTGATTGATGTGCGGCAGATGATGCGATCCTGCGCCCGCATGCTGAATGAAAAGATCTCCGCGGCCAACCTCAGCCTGACCCTGAATATACCGCCGGACCTGCCCGCCTTTCTCGGGGACGAAACGCGCTTGCGTCAGGTGTTGATCAACCTTCTGATCAACGCCGTTAAATTCACCCCGGCCGGCGGGGCGATCTCGGCCAGTGCCGCAATAGTCGAAGATGGCGGACTGGAAATCTCGGTCAAGGATACCGGCGTCGGAATTTCCGCGGCCGACCTGAAGCGAGTGATGGAACCCTTTCAGCAGGCAGAGCAGGACTTGTCACGGCGATATGGCGGAGTCGGTCTCGGCCTGTCCCTCGCCCGCAATCTGACCGAGCTGCATGATGGAACCATTGCTCTAGAAAGCGAACAGGGTGCATGGACTCTCGTGCGCGTTCACCTGCCGGTCGATCGCGTCAGGGATTACCCAGAGCAGGGCCAGATCACCCAGACGGCCCACTGATAGACAGCCGTCAGATCTCGACGATCTTCCCCGGGTTCATGATGTTGTTCGGATCAAGCGCCCGCTTGATCGATCGCATCATTCCCAGCGCCGGACCATGCTCCTCTTCCAGATACGGCATCTTGCCATAGCCGACGCCATGTTCGCCTGTGCAGGTGCCATCCATCTCCAGAGCCCGATGGACCATGCGTTCGCTATGCGCCTTGGCCCGGGCCATCTCATCCGCGTCGTCAGGATCAATCACGTAGACAAGGTGGAAATTGCCGTCGCCGACATGACCGACCAGCGGCGCACAAAGCCCCGATTCGACGATGTCCTTCTTCGTCTCCCGAATGCATTCCGCCAGCCGCGAGACAGGCACGCAGACATCCGTCGGCCAGCCCTGCGAGCCAGGGCGCAGCGCAAGTCCCGCATAATAGGCATCGTGGCGCGCCTGCCAGAGAACGTTGCGATCCTCTGTCCGGGTCGCCCACTCGAAGGAACTGCCGCCGAAATCGGCGGTGATCGTCTCGACCGTTTCCGCCTGTTCCTTCACACCGGCCTCGCTGCCGTGAAACTCGAAGAAGATGGTCGGTTTCGCCTCGTAGCCCTGGAGTTTCGAATACTCGATGCAGGCCCCCATCTGCACTTCATCCAGCAATTCCATCCGGGCCACCGGGATGCCGGCGTGAATGGTCGTGATGACCGAGTCCACGGCTCCTTCCAGAGTATCAAACTGGCAGACGGCAGACGAAATCGCTTCCGGAATGCCATAGACCTTGAGGGTAATTTCCGTGATCACGCCGAGCGTGCCCTCGGAGCCAACGAAAAGCCGTGTCAGGTCGTAACCGGCGGAAGACTTACGGGCCCGGCGCGAAGTCCGGATGATTTCCCCGCTCGGCGTGACAACACGAAGCGACAGGACATTTTCCCGCATGGTGCCGTAGCGCACCGCATTGGTACCGGAGGCGCGGGTCGCCGTCATGCCGCCGATCGAGGCGTCCGCTCCGGGATCGATCGGGAAGAAAAGACCGGTATCGCGGAGATGCTCGTTCAGCTGCTTGCGGGTCACGCCCGGCTGCACGGTCACGTCCAGATCCTCGGCATGGACCGCCAGCACCCGGTTCATCAGCGAGGTATCAATGGAGACACCGCCCTTGAGCGCGGCAACATGGCCTTCCAGCGAGGTTCCCGTACCGAACGGGATGACCGGGAACTTCAGCCTGTTGCATACAGTGACGGCGCGGGCGATCTCCTCTTCGCATTCGGCGAAGACGACAGCGTCCGGCGCCATCGGCGCATGATAGCTTTCGTCCTTGCCATGCTGGTGGCGCACGGCCTCGGCCGTGGTGAACCGGTCCCCGAAAATCTGCTTCAATGCATCAAGCGCCGCATCGCGGGTGGCGGCATCGACGGGCGTCGCCTCTACATCCATTTCGGGATCTCCGTTCGAAAAAAAGTGGGCCGGTCAAACTACTCTCCACGCCAACACCCAGCAAGGGCACGCCGCCAATACCGTTACGGCCGCACGCCCTTGTTGACGGAAACCTCGGCAGCCGACATGTTCCGTCGAGAATCCATATATCGTCCATCATGCGCGGCACGGCCTGAAACGTGAGTATCTGGGGTAAAATCATTGGCGGCGCCGCCGGCCTCGCCCTCGGCGGTCCGATCGGCGCCCTGCTCGGGGCGACGGCTGGCCATGCCGTGGACCGCTTCGCCAGTTCCGATGCGCCGAAAGACGAGGAAGCGGCGACCAAGAAAATAGCCTTCACCATCGGTGTCGTGGTGCTCAGCGCCAAGATGGCAAAGGCCGACGGCGTGGTCACCCGTGACGAGATCGCGGCCTTTCGGGAAGTCTTCCACGTTCCCCCCGAAGAGATCCGCAATGTCGGCCGGGTCTGGGACATGGCACGGCGCGACGTCGAAGGCTTCGAGGTCTATGCGCAGCAGATAGCACGCCTGTTCAACGCCGGGTCCCCCGTCCTCGAAGAGCTTCTGCTGAGCCTTTTCCACATTGCCAAGGCGGACGGCGTCATTCACCAGAACGAGATTTCCTACCTTGAGCGCGTCGCCGCAATCTTCGGATTCGATGCAAATGCCTTCCAGCGTCTGCGCGCCGTTGCCGGCGACAAGGATGCGGAAGATCCCTATTCCATGCTCGGCATCGCGCATGACGCGGAGGACGCGGAGGTCAAACGGGTTTACCGGACCCTGATCCGCGAACATCACCCGGACCGGCTGATTGCGGAAGGCCTGCCGGAAGAATTCGTCGCGGCGGCAACGCAGAAAATGGCAGCCATCAATGCCGCCTATGACCAAATTGCCAAACAACGCGGCATGAACTGAGCCATGGCCCGAGCATCCTCCGCTCCGCCGGTTGTTGCCCTGCGCAACGCCCGGCTCACGCTCAGCGAACGCGTCCTGTTCGATGATGCCGACGTCACCGTGGCCAAGGGTGAGCGCATCTGCCTGGTCGGGCGCAACGGGTCCGGCAAATCCACGCTGCTGAAATGTCTCGCGGGACAGATCGATCTCGACCAGGGTGAGCGGTTCGTGCAGCCCGGCGCCAAGATCGCCTATCTGCCGCAGGATCCGCCGCTGCCGAAGGGTATCACCATCCGCGACCATGTCCGGGGAGGCCTTTCGGTCCATCCGGGCGAGCATCCGGCGGAATATCTGGTCGATTCCATGTTGCTGCATCTCTCGCTCGACGGCGACCGGCTGACCGATGCGCTGTCCGGCGGTGAGTCCCGCCGCGTCGCCCTGGCGCGCGCCATGGTCTCCGAGCCCGACGTGCTGCTGCTGGACGAGCCCACAAACCATCTCGACCTGCCGACGATAGAATGGCTCGAAGACGAGCTGGAAGCCTTCAAGGGCGGTATCCTGCTGATCAGCCACGACAGGACCTTCCTCAGCCGCCTGTCGAACCGGACCTACTGGATCGACCGTGGCGAGGTACGCCGGAATTCCGAAGGTTTCGCCGCGTTCCCCGACTGGGCGGACAAGGTGCTGGCGGACGAGGAGGCGACCCGGCGCCGGGTCGACAAACAGATCGCCGAGGAAACCCGCTGGCTGCGCGAAGGGCTTACCGCCCGGCGCAAGCGCAATATGGGCCGCGTGCGCACCCTGCTCGGCATGCGCCGGGAGCGGGCCGAGCGGGTGAAACGGACCGGGCTGGTCAATCTCAGTGTCGGAGACGCCGAGTCCGGTGGCCAGCTCGTCATTGAGGCGAACCACATCTCCAAGTCCTACCCGCAGCCGGACGGCAGTGAAAAGGTCATTGCGGAAGATTTCTCCACCATCATCAAGCGGGGCGACCGCATCGGTCTGGTCGGCGCCAACGGTGCCGGCAAGACCACGTTGCTGAAAATGCTGATCAGCCAGGAGACGCCGGACAAGGGCCGCGTCCGTGTCGGTTTCGGGGTCGAGACCGTCTATTTCGACCAGTACCGGGAAACCCTGGACGGCGAAGCGACACTCTGGTCCACGCTCTGCCCCGGTGGCAATGATACCGTCTTCGTGCATGGCAAACCGAAGCATGTCGTCTCATACCTGCGGGACTTCCTGTTCGAGGAACGCCAGGCGCGGGCACATGTGAAGAACCTCTCCGGCGGGGAGCGCAACCGTCTGCTGCTGGCGAAACTTTTTGCCGGCCCGCACAATCTGCTGGTGCTCGACGAGCCGACAAACGATCTCGATATCGAAACCCTCGACCTGCTGCAGGAAGTCCTCGGCGAATATGACGGCACGATCATCCTGGTCAGCCATGACCGTGATTTCCTCGACCGGGTGGTGACCTCCATCATCGCCGTAGAGGGCGATGGCAGGATCGAGGAATTCGTCGGCGGCTTCAGCGACTATGCCGCTCTGCGCAAGGCCGAAGCGCAAGAGCTGACGCAGGCAAAGAAATCCGGCAGCAAATCCACGGCGAAACCTGCCGGGAAACCATCCCAGCCGCGCGCCAAGCTCAGCTACAAGGACCAGCACGCGCTCGACACGCTTCCGGATACGATCGACAAGCTCGGGATGGAAATCGAGGCCCTCGGGAACGAACTCGCCGATCCAACCCTGTTCACCCGGGATCCGAAACGCTTCAAGGCCGCCAGCGCAAGACTTGAAGCTGCGCAGACCGCGCTGGAAACTGCGGAGAACCGTTGGCTTGAACTCGAAGAACAGCGCGAAGATCTAGAGAAAACCCGGGCTTCATGAAGCCACAGGACCTTCTGCTCGGCATCGTCGTCATGCTCGTCTGGGGATTGAACTTCGCTTTAGGCAAAGTTGCCATGGCGGAATTCTCACCGATGATGCTGATCGGTCTGCGCTATCTCCTGACCGCCATCCTGCTGATCCCTTTCCTGAGATGGCGCGGCATCAAGTTCCTGCACATCTTTGGTCTTTCGGTAACCCTGGGCGTCCTGCATTTCGCCTTCATGTTTACCGGGCTCAAGGGCACCGACGCCTCGCTCGCGGCCATCGCCGCGCAGATCCAGGTCCCGTTCGCCGTCATTCTCGCGGTCATCTTCTTTCGCGAACGTCCGAGCCGGCGGCAGATCCTCGGCATCGCCATAGCTTTCGTCGGAGTCGCCATGCTGGCGGGAGCGCCGCGAACCTCCGGCAGCCTGTTCAATCTCGGCCTGGTCATCGTCGCGGCACTGCTCTGGGGGCTCGCCCATATCCAGGTGAAATGGATGGGGACGATAAACCCGTTCGTCCTGAATGCCTGGATGTCCGTTCTGGCCGCCCCGATGATCCTGGGTTCCTCGCTGTTCTTCGAGGATGGGCAGTGGGATTCCCTGCAGACCGCCGGGATAGCGGGCTGGGGCGGTGTCGTGTATATGGCCGTCGGGGTCACCATCTTCGGTTACGGGATCTGGTACAGGATCCTGCAGAAATACGACGTTTCCCAAACCATGCCCCTGACCATTCTGGCCCCGCTGGTCGGCGCGGCGTCCGGGATCATTTTCCTTGGCGAGAGCATGGACCTGTTCCAGATTGCCGGTGCCGCACTGACCGTCGTCGGCGTCGGCGCAGTGACCACCGGCCGGGCAGCGCCCCCTCCGAACGTGGAAGCGGAAGCCAAGGGATAAGGGCGGATGGAGAAGACGGACAACATCATCGAGCGCCCCTCCCCGAACCAGGATGCGCGCCCGGACGGAACCGTCATCGACATCCTGCTGCTGCATTATACCGGCATGCAGTCCGCCGAGGCTGCTCTCGACCGGCTGACCGACCCGGATGCGAAGGTCAGCGCCCATTATCTGATCGACGAATACGGCCACTGCTATCGGATGGTCGACGAGACCCGGCGGGCCTGGCATGCCGGTGTCGCCTCGTGGCACGGTGTGACGGACATCAATGCCCGTTCCATCGGCATCGAGCTGGTCAATCCGGGCCATCAGTTCGGCTGCCGGCCGTTCCCGAATGCGCAAATGCACAGTCTGACGAGACTCTCGACAGCAATAATCAGCCGCCATCCCATCCCGCCGGCCCGGGTGCTCGCCCATTCCGACGTCGCCCCGGACCGCAAGGAAGATCCGGGAGAGCTGTTTGACTGGCAGCGCCTTGCCGCGTCCGGCATCGGTGTTTGGCCCGCCTACCGAGCCACAACGGACGACCCGCCCGCGTTTTCAGAAGCGATGCAGCTGCTCTCGGAAATAGGATATGCGGCGCCGGAAACAGCTGTCATGACCGGGGCGGCCCGCAATATTCTGCTCGCATTTCAGCGCCGCTGGATGCCCCGCGACCTGACCGGCGCCCTGACGCCCGAAACCGCTGCACGCATCCGCAGCGTGCATTCGGAATTAATGCGCGGCTGACCCCTACTCCATCACGGCCAGCACAACCGGTTGCGTTGCCCGTCCCAGATATCCCGCCTCGTCAAAGAGGTCGCTCGCGGTGATACCGAGGCCGCTGGCATTCCAGAACGGTTGCGAGTCCACGCCGAGCCACGCCCCAGCAGGCGGGCGGTGCAAGTGAATGCTGATCTCCGGGTTCGGAAAAACCACCTTCTCCCCATCGACCCAGGCAGGGCGCGAAAGCCCTGTTGCCCAATCCGCCAATGACAGCACGCGGGTCAACGGCCCCATGCCCTCCACCACCGGCTTGAGATGCCGCATCCAGATCCGCCCACCCTCTTCCCGGCGCATCTCGCAGGCATCGGCGAACCAGGGCTGGTCCATCCTCCGGCCGACATGGAAGTCCTTTCCGCCAACGGGAACCCGTTCCGCGGCAGGCTCGTCGATGAAGCCGAGCGGCTCGGCCGTCAGGAACAGGGCGCTGGCCACGGCGCAGGTCTTTCCCCCGGCAACAAGCTCCGCCGCAAGCTGCAGGGAGCGCCGGCCCTGGCGCAGGGTTCGTACGGAAACCGCAACCGGCTCCATCGGTGTGGGACGCAGCAGGGACAGGGACATCTGCAGCCCCATTCCACCGCCGTTTTCCCGGGAGGTCTTTTCCATCTCGGCGGCAAGCAGGCCGCCGACGACGCCACCATGCAGCCCCGGAAAGGGCCCCTTGGCGAGCGGCCCCGGGATCCAGTGGCTGCCGTCGAATGTACAAACGGGGGAAGCTGTCATATGTCAGCTTCCCCCGTTCACAAGAGAGATGTCCAGTGCCCGGAGGGAACGAGATCGTTCCTTCGGCACCGTCACTGCTTGTCTTACTCGGCCGCGACCGCGACGCCTGCGGCGTGGGCGCGGACCGCCGTGTCATAGGCATCGACCAGCTTGCGCGTGACGTCGCCCGGCGTGAACTTGTAGGTGCCAATGGCGCCGACCGGCGTGACTTCCGCCGCAGTGCCGGTCAGGAAACATTCCGTCGCCCGCGAAAGCTCTTCCGGCCGGATATGCCGCTCGACGATCTCATAGCCGAGATCGATGGCGAGCTGCTTTACTGTGCGGCGGGTGATACCGTCGAGGAAGCAATCCGGGATTGGCGTGTGCAGACGGCCGTCATCCATCAGGAAGAAAACATTGGCGCCGGTCGCCTCCGCGACATAGCCGCGATAGTCCAGCATCAGCGCGTCGTGGAAGCCGCGCGCCTCGGCATCATGCTTGGACATGGTGGCGATCATGTAGAGACCGGCGGCCTTGCTGTTCGTCGGCGCGGTATCGGGGGCCGGACGGCGCCATTTGGCGATATCCAGATTGATCCCCTTCATCTTCGCTTCCGGATCGAAATAGGACGGCCATTCCCAGGCGGCGACGGCGAGGTGGATGGTGTTCTGCTGGGCCGACACGCCCATCATCTCGCTGCCGCGCCAGGCGACCGGACGGACATAGCCGTCGACGATTCCCATGGAGCCGATGACGGCCTGCTTGGCGGCTTCGATTGCATCGATGTCATAGGGGATCTTGAAGCCAAGAATCCCGGCGGAGCGATGCAGGCGCTCGGTGTGCTCGCGGGACTTGAAGATCTGTCCGCTATAAACCCGTTCGCCCTCAAACACCGAACTGGCATAATGCAGTCCGTGGCTCAACACATGCAATTTGGCGTCACGCCAGTTCAACAAGGTACCATCCATCCAGATGGCACCGTCGCGATCATCGAAAGGAAGCAGGCTCATGAGGTTTCATCCCAGCAAGCTCCAAAGCCTAACCCGTTCGAATTGTTCATGTTGACGGGCGCTTCGGTTAGATTGTTACCCAAACTCGGGCTGAGAACTAACATTCAAAAGGAATTAAGTCAACATGGTTGACGTAAAAAGCATGGCGAACCCCCTTTTCCTGCGGGAGGAGGAATTGAGGCAAGGCATCGAGATGTTGTTCTTTGCCTATCGCGACTTCACGGGCGAGCCGGATGCCATCCTCGCCGAGATCGATCTCGGGCGGGCCCATCACAGGGTCATCTACTTCGTCGGACGCAATCCCCGGATCACCGTGACGGACCTGCTGAAGATCCTGAAGATCACGAAGCAAAGCCTCTCGCGCGTGCTCAGCCAGCTTGTCAGCGAAGGCTATATCGACCAGACGACGGACCAGGCCGACCGGCGGAAAAAACTGCTGACCCTGACCGAAAAGGGCGTCGACCTTGAGCACCGGCTGACGGCCAGCCAGCGCAAGCGGATCGCACGGGCCTACCGGGCCGCCGGCGCGGAAGCGGTCCAGGGGTTCCGCGAAGTGCTGCGCGGCATCATCGATCCGGGCGATCAGGAACGGTTCGAGATCGTGACCCAGACCATGCCGGTCCAGCGCCGCGGCAAGGCATGATCCCCGGGATGGACGCCGAGGACCAGCCGCATATTCTTGTTGTCGATGACGACAGCCGGCTGCGCGACCTGCTGACCCGGTTCCTGAGCGAGAACGGTTTCCGCATTACCGCCGCAGGCGATTCCGCCGATGCGCGGCGGAAACTGGCCGCGATCGAGTACGATCTCGTGGTACTCGATGTCATGATGCCCGGTGAAACCGGCTTCGAGCTGACACGGTCGATGCGCAAGACGCGCGACCTGCCGATCCTCCTGCTGACGGCGATGGGTGAGGTCGAGGACCGCATCGAGGGTCTGGAGACCGGGGCCGACGACTATCTGACAAAACCCTTCGAGCCGCGCGAGTTGCTGCTGCGCATCCGCACCATCCTGCGCCGCACGCGAACCGTTCCGGACATGTCCCAGGTGCGGTCCCTCGTGACGTTCGGCTCCTATGCCTATGATCGTGCGAACGGTGAGTTGACCAGGGATGGCAGCATCGTTCACCTGACGGAGTCGGAGGCGCTGCTGCTTGGCTGCTTTGCGCAGACACCGGGCCGCACGCTCAGCCGGGAGGACCTGGTTGCCCGCAATGCCGTCAATGGACATGAGCGCACCGTCGATGTGCAGATCAACCGGCTGCGGCGGAAAATCGAGAAAGACCCGAAATTCCCCCGCTTCCTGCAGACCGTGCGCGGCAAGGGCTATGTCCTGAAGGCGCTTGCAACCGGCACCTGATCCGCCCTGCTATCCGCCCGCGCCGGTTTATCTTAACATTGCCTGCAGTCACAGCCCCCAATGCCGGCAGAAAGAAGCGCATCCAACCGATGGCGACACTTGCTGAAAATGAACTCCGGACCAAACGCCGGTCCTGGCTTAAGCGTCGCATGCCAAAAACCCTGTTCGGGCGCGCATTGGCGATCTTCCTGACGCCGCTGATCCTTATGCAGGCGATCTCGACCTATGTTTTCTATGACCGGCACTGGGACACAATGGTACGCCGGCTGGCCACGTCACTCGCCGGAGACATTGCCCTGATCGTCACGGAAGTCGAATCGAATGCCAGCCCCGCCGCGCTGACCCGTCTCGACCGGCTCGCGCGCAACCATCTGGGACTGGTCGTCACCTTCCGGTCCGGCGCCATCCTGGAAAACCGCAGCTCGGAAACCCTGTTCGACCCGACCCTGCGCCAGATGCGGCAATCCATGACCGAACAGGTGCGCCGCCCCTTCGTGATCGATACCGACGCCGGCGACCGGCAGATCGCTTTCACGGTGCAACTTCCCGGGGGCGTGCTCGAAGTGCTCGCGCACGAGAAGCGCCTGTACAGCTCGACGACCTATATTTTCGTGATGTGGATGCTGGGCAGCGCCCTGATCCTGTTCGCCATCGCGCTGATCTTCATGCGGAACCAGATCCGGCCGATCCGCCGGCTGGCCATTGCCGCCCGGGCCTTCGGGCTTGGACGCGAAGTCCGCAACTTCAAGCCGGAGGGTGCACACGAAGTCCGTCAGGCGGCGGAAGCGTTCCAGCAGATGCAGGCCCGTATCCGGCGGCAGATCAAGCAGCGTACCGACATGCTGAGCGGAGTCTCGCATGATCTGCGCACCCCCCTTACCCGGATGAAGCTGCAACTGGCCATGCTTGGCGAGGACAAGGCCGTGCAGGAGCTCCAGGCGGACGTGCAGGATATGGAGCGGATGGTCGAAGGGTATCTCGCCTTTGCCCGCGGCGAGGGAACGGAAGCCACCGTCAAGACCGATATCAAGGCCCTGGTGACCGACTTTGCCATCGGCGAGCGGCGCGGCGGCATCCCGCTTGAACTCGAGATGAACGGCCGGGCGCTGCCGCAGGTCGAGATGAAACCGCAATCGATGAAGCGGGCGCTCGCCAATCTGGTGTCCAATGCGCGCCGGCACGCAAAGACCGTCCGCATCACGCTCGACGCCGCCGAAGAAGCCTATGAAATTCTCGTTGATGATGACGGCCCGGGTATTCCGGAAGCCGAGCGCGGACGGGTTTTCAAGCCGTTCTATCGCGGCGACCCGTCCCGCAATCCCGAAACGGGCGGAACCGGCCTCGGGCTGACCATCGCCCGCGACATCGTCCACAGCCATGGCGGCGAAATCGGTCTGGAAGAGTCGCCGCTGGGAGGCCTGCGGGTGCGGATCCGGATGCCGGTCTAATACAATCGCCCGCCGTTCGGCACTTTCAGCGTCGGACTGGCCAGCACCACTTCGCCATCTTCGTCCGGAAATCCGACAACCAGACATTCGCTCATGAACTTGCCGATCTGCTTGGCCGGAAAGTTCACGACAGCGACCACCTGCTTGCCTTTCATGCTTTCGGGTGTGTAATGCCGGGTGATCTGCGCGGAGGTCTTGCGGGTCCCTATTTCAGGTCCGAAATCCACCCAGAGCTTGATCGCCGGCTTGCGCGCTTCCGGATAGGGCGCGGCGTCGGTCACGGTGCCGACGCGGATCTCGACTTTCTCGAAATCGGAATATTCGATGGTCATGAGCGGCTCCCTTATTCGGGAGTGGAGATTATGCGCTCATCCACGCATCGTGAAGGGGTTTCACCCGCCTATAAAACAAAGAGCCGCCGAAACCTGGGGCTGCGGCGGCTCTTCATCACGCTCTCGGGGAAAGCTTATTTCTTGCCGGACAGGGACTGCACTTCTTCCAGGCTTTCGGTGATCCGCTTGTTGATCACGTCGAAGGCTTCCTGGTTCGATTTCGCGAGCATCTCGGAAATCTCGCGCAGATTCGTCACCGTGCGCTCGATCGTCGTCTTGACGGTCTCGGCCTGCTTGGCGATCCGCTCTTCCGGTGCACCCTGCGACATCAGGGCGCCGAGGGTCTTCTGGGATTCCTCGACGGTCTGCTGGAACAGCTCCGCCTGACGCTTGCCAATGGCCTGCAGACCTTCGGTCGCAAGCTGGTTGGCGCTGGCGATGGCTTCGATGTTCTTCTGCTGCGCGCTCATCAGCGCGTCGGCATCGATGCCGGGCATCTTGAAATCCATCATCATCTTCTGAAAATCAATGTTGAGGAACGGGTTTTCCTGTTTAGCCATTTGGACGTCTCCATCTTTTCTGACCACGTATTGCGCGTATCGACTTGACCGGGCCACGGTGGTTAATTGTCGCATCGCCGCGCTATGCTGCAATGCATCATACGCGTTCATATCGGCGTTTCCCCGAACAATGTCAAGAGCTATGTTGCACTGCAACAAAAACCTCAATCTCCGGATAAACCTCTTTCTTTGCGTGGCCTTTTTCGCCCCATGGGGGTGGATGCGACAATTTCGTCAAGCTGCCGCAACCGGCTGTCGAGCGCGGCCATGGTTGGGCCGAGATCGTCACTCTCGTCCTTCAGCCACACCTGAACGATCGAGATATAGAGCCCCGCCAACACCTGGCGGCGCAGGCATCCAAGCGGTCCCCGGTCGCCAAGCCCGGTCTGCCGGAGCACCGCGCTCATCGCGGAAGGGAGGCGGACAAGGCCGGGAAGCGCCATGCAGGGGTCCAGGCGCGCCGCGCCGAAAATAGCCGTGTGGCCAGCACGATGTTCCTGCAACAGCTCGAACCGGGTCATGATTACGTCGAAAAGCCGCTCTGGGACAGGCAAGGACGGGTCACGGGCTTCCGCATCGACCGCAGCATCCACCGCCCGCTCGAACCGGTCCGCCAGACCGTTCAATATTGCGCGCTTGTCAGGATACAGCGCGGTGACATCGGATACGGAAACGCCCGCCCGCACGGCGACCATGTCGATGGTCAACCCGGTCCAGCCCCGTTCACCGGCAACATCCAGAACGGCATCCAGGATCTTGTCCACATTCGCCGGCACCATGGCCCGCTCCAATTATCCAGTCCCTTTCACGATATGTAGCGGCCCGGCGGCAAAACAACCGCCGTGCGCAGCTCGGGGGCTCGCATAGTGCCGAAAACCGGCACGCGAGGCAGGGATTCTGGTTATTGAATGACAGGGAAGCGTCTAACTAGCCGGCAAGTTCTCGTGACCGGTCCGCCGCCGCTTTCAGCGCCCTTTCGAAAACCGGACCGATACCATCATCCGCCATCAGAACCTTCAGCGCTTCCGCCGTTGTCCCGCCCGGGCTGGTGACATTCTGCCGGAGCTGGGCTGCTGGCTCGTCGGACTGTCTGGCCAGTTCCCCGGCACCGGACACCGTGGCCGCGGCCAGCTGCATGGCGAGAGCCGCAGGCAGACCCAGTTTTTCTCCGGCCGCCGCCATGACTTCGATGACCAGGAAGACATAGGCCGGGCCACTGCCCGAAAGTGCCGTCACCGCATCAAGCAGGCCTTCCTCGGGGACCACGACAGCCTCGCCGACAGCGGACAACAGGTCGCCGGCCAGATCCATCTGCGCCTGGCTGGCAGCCTGATTGCCGACATAGGCCGTGATACCGCGCCCGACCGCCGCCGGCGTGTTCGGCATGGACCGGATGATCGCGGCATCGGAACCGAGCAGGCTCTCGAAATACTGGATGGTCTTGCCGGCGGCGATGGAGAGGAAGGCCGTTTCCGGGCCGATATAGCGGGCGAGCGGTGCCGCGTCATCCATCATCTGCGGCTTGAGCGCCAGCATGACCATCCCGGGATGGAAATCCGCCGGGACCTGCGAAATGTCCCGGACAATGGTCACCCCGTCGATGCCCTCGAATTGCGCCGTCGCCGCGTCCGAGCGCTCGATGACGCAGATGCCATGAGCGGCGTAGCCTTTTCCAAGCCAGCCCTGAAGAAGGGCGCCGCCCATTTTGCCGCATCCAAGCAGCAGGAGAGATTTGTTCATTGGAAGATCAAGCCTCTCCGACGACATCCAGCAGGGAAGCCTGCATCGCCTCTTCCGCCGACTTGCCGCCCCAGATGACGAACTGGAACGCGGGGAAGAAACGTTCGCATTCGGTCAGGGCGACATCCACCAGATCCTCGAGCTGCTCGACGCTCGCGGAATGCGCGCCACGCAGCAGGCAGGTCTGCCGGAACATCGGCGTACCATCCTCGGTCGAGAGGTCGAAATGGCCAAGCCAGAGTTTCTCGTTGATCATGGCAAGCAGGGAATGCACCTCGCGCCGTTTCTCCACCGGAACCCGGCTTTCGAAAATGCACGAGAAATGCAGCGCGCCCATATCCTCCTGCCAGAGGAAAAAGAGCCTGTAGTCTGCCCAGCGGCCCTGGATTTCTACGGCGAGCTCGTCATTGCTTGCACGCTCGTGAGCCCAATCATTGGCTCCGACGATTTCCTCCATCAGGTCTAACGGGTTACGGGGAACTTCAACCGTTTCGACGTAAGTCAGAGACATACTATCAACCCCCTCTGAGAGGTGCGCTGTCCGGCGCTCCGGGACGATCGTAGACAAGGATGCTTGGCCTGCGGACGGATCGAATAGTCCGACTAGATCTAGCGTGGTGCCAATCGCCAAGCACCACAAGAAGTAGACTCTCAAATGCGAAACCCACGATCAACCTATATTTCGTGGGTCGCGTCCGAAATATTGGTATATTTAGTTTTCTTTACAAAACAGCGGTTTATTCGCTCTTTTCCGAACCTGATGCAGCGGATTTAGCGGAAGCCGTTGTTTTTGCCTGCTTTGTGGGCCGGCGCGTGGTCTTTGCCTTGGCCTGCTTCAGGCTTGCGAGCTCCTTTTCCAGCACGGCGAGCCGTTTCGCAAGCAATTCCTGCTCGGCCAGTGCCTTTGCCGCCTGTTCGCGCACCGCTGCGAATTCCTCATAGGTGACGAGGTCATGGTCGCCGAGATAACGCTCGAACTGCTGGCGAATCAGCTGTTCCATCTCTTCGCGGACACCGGCGGCGGCGGACATCGCGCCGTTTGCCATCTTGGCGATGTCGTCGAAAAATCTGTTATTCGTCTGCATCGGCGGCTCCTCCTATCTGGCCACGGCTACCGGATATTCGGCAAATCACCGGGGCACAAGCGGCATCCTGCCCCAGACCTACTACTTTCGAGCTTGCGAAAGCAATCCGCGCCGGGCGAGAAACAACCATATAGAGCCTGGAAGCGCGAGGAGAACCTGATCGTGGGTCTGTTTGTCGCAGCATCGGAGGAACGCGCATGATTGTCGTCACCGGCGGCGCCGGATTTATCGGATCGAATCTGGTCGCAGCTCTCAGCGAGCGCGAGGATCTGGCACGGGACATCGTGGTTTGCGACGTGCTTGGTTCCGGAGAGAAGTGGCGCAACATCGCCAAGCGCGAACTTGCCGACATTGTTGCGCCCGGCGATCTGCTCGACTTCCTGGACGCGCACAAGGGCATGGTCGAGACCGTGTTCCATCTCGGTGCCAGTTCCTCCACCACAGAGCGCGATGCCGATTTCATCGTGAGGCAGAATTTCCGCGCCTCCGTCGATCTGTGGAACTGGTGCGCGGAGAATGATGCCCGGCTGATTTACGCCTCCTCCGCCGCAACCTACGGCGACGGCAGCGAAGGCTTCGAGGACGATGCCAGCATCGAGGGCCTCGCCGGCCTGCAGCCGCTCAATCCCTATGGCTGGAGCAAGCATCTGTTCGACCGCCGCATCGCCCGGCTGGTCGCCGAGGGGCGGAAGACTCCGAAACAATGGGCCGGCCTGAAATTCTTCAATGTCTATGGGCCGAACGAATCCCATAAGGGCAACCAGCAAAGCGTGGTGGCGCAGATCTATCCGCGGGCGGCGGCCAACCTGCAGGCGACGCTGTTCCGCTCGCACAACCCCGACTACAAGGATGGCGGCCAGCTCCGCGATTTCGTCTGGGTCGGCGATTGTGTCGATGTGATGATCTGGCTGCATGACACGCCGGATGTTTCCGGCCTGTTCAATCTCGGTACCGGCCAGGCCCGCTCCTTCGCCGATCTCGCCCGGTCCGTCTATGTTGCCCTTGGCAAGGATCCGCGAATCGATTTCGTGGATACGCCGGTGGAAATCCGAGATCGCTACCAGTACTTCACAGAGGCACGCATGGAAAAGCTTCGGAGCGCCGGATATCCCGGCCAGTTCACGCCTCTTGAAGAGGGTGTGCGGCGCTACGTTCAGGACTACCTCGACACCGAAGACCCTTACCGCTGAACCGGGAGCGACACTGATGGAGCAGGCCGGCCTGCCTTTCCCGAATATCGACCCGGTGATCTTTTCCATCGGACCATTCGCAATCCGCTGGTATGCGCTCGCCTATATTGCCGGCCTGCTCCTCGGCTGGCGCTACTGCGACCATCTCTGCCGGCAGGCGCCCCGCTTCATGGACCCGGCCACGCTCGACGATCTGCTGGTCTATGCCACGCTTGGCGTCGTGCTCGGCGGCCGTCTCGGCTATGTGCTGTTTTACAATCTGGGCTACTACGTCGAAAATCCGTTGCAGATCCTCATGGTCTGGCAAGGCGGCATGGCCTTCCATGGCGGCATGCTCGGAACGCTCGCCGGACTGTTCCTGTTCGCCCGGAGACGCGGCCTCAATCCGCTGGCGGTCGGCGATATTGTCGCCGCGGCAGCACCGATTGGCCTGTTCTTCGGCCGCATCGCAAACTTCATCAATGGCGAGCTCTATGGCCGCGCAACCGATGCGCCCTGGTCCATGGTCTTTCCGAACGGCGGCCCGGTGCCCCGGCATCCGAGCCAGCTTTATGAAGCCGCACTTGAGGGCCTGCTCCTGTTTGTCATCCTCGCACTGCTGGTTGCCCGCACAGATATAAGGCGCCATCCCGGCGCCGTCGGAGGCCTGTTCTTTGCCGGCTATGGGATAGCCCGCTTCACCGTCGAGTTCTTCCGGGAGCCCGACGCGCAACTCGGTTTCCTGTACGCCGGCGCAACCATGGGCCAGTTGCTGTCGCTGCCGATGATCCTTGTCGGACTGGCGGTGACGGTCTGGGCACTTCGCCGTCCCCCGATCCCGGATAAGGCATGACGGCAAATCCGCTTTCGGCGCATCTGAAGGCCCTGATCGCGGCAGACGGCCCGCTGACTGTCGCGCGCTACATGCGGGAGGCCCTGCTGCACCCGGAGCATGGCTACTACACGACCCGCGAGCCATTCGGCACCGCCGGCGACTTCATCACCGCGCCGGAGATCAGCCAGGTCTTCGGCGAGCTGATCAGCCTCTGGTGCGCCGCTGTCTGGCAACAGTCCGGCAGTCCCGAGAGAATGGCGCTGATCGAGTTCGGCCCCGGACGCGGCACCCTGATGGCAGATGCCCTCCGCGCCGCGCGCATCGTTCCGGGATTTTCCGGTGCGATTGACGTCCATCTCGTTGAGGCCAGCCCGAGACTGCGATCCCTCCAGCGCGAAACACTCGCCGATACCGGCGTGACCTGGCATGACAGTCTGGAGACGTTGCCGCGCCTGCCGTCTCTGGTTATCGGCAATGAGTTCTTCGATGCCTTGCCGATCCGCCAGTTGATCTATCGCGGCGGCGCCTGGCGAGAGCGTTGCATCGTCTGGGACGATCACAGCGACGCGCCCCGATGGTCGGACATGGCGGCCCCGGATACATTGATCCGGCAGATGCCGGAGCGGGCAGCCGTCCCTGCCGAAGGGGACATCTTCGAGATTTGCGAGGACGGACGGCTGACAGCCGGAGCGATCGCGCAGCATATTGCGCTTCATGGCGGCGCCGGACTTTTCCTCGATTACGGTCATGGCAAGAGCGCCTATGGCGATACCTTCCAGGCTCTCCGCCGCCATAGATATGTAGATGTCCTGGACGCGCCGGGAACAGCAGATCTGACCGCCCATGTCGATTTCGACGCCCTTCTCGCCAGCGCTGCCGCCAGCGGCTGCAGCTGTTTCGGCACCGTCACGCAAGGACAATTCCTGTCCGCGCTCGGGGTCGAGGCACGGGTCGAGCGTCTTGCGCAAGAAGCATCTCCCCGCCAGACGATGACACTGCGTAGCAGCGCGCGCCGCTTGATCGAACCCACCGAAATGGGCACGCTGTTCAAGGCAGTGGCGATCGCCGCGCCGGAAGTGGACGCACTTCCCGGTTTCGGGCCACCGCGGAGTCTGTAAGTGCGTGAAACGGGAGCCATTTCAGGGTGATCCAGCTTGACGAAATGAACACGGACAAAATCCGCCATGCTTTCTATACGAGGCGCGGCGGGGTCAGCCATGGCATCTACCGGTCACTGAATTGCGGGCTCGGCTCCGGTGACGCACGAAAGTCCGTCACTGCCAACAGGGCCCGGACCATGGCGGCGCTGGATTGCGAGCCTGAAGCCCTCTTCACCTGCAACCAGATCCATTCCGCCTTTGTTCATGTCATCGACAGTGACGAGCGCCCCGTCGAACCACCGCGCGCAGACGGCATGGTGACAACACAGAAGAATGTCGCGCTTGGCGTGCTGACGGCGGATTGCGCCCCCCTGCTGTTCTCCGATCCGGAAGACGGCATCATTGGCGCCTGCCACGCCGGCTGGCGCGGCGCCCTGAACGGGGTCATCGAGGCAACTGTCGAGGCGATGATCGAACTCGGCGCCCGCGCGGACAATATCCAGGCCGCCGTCGGTCCCTGCATCGGCGTGAACTCCTACGAAGTCGGCCCGGAATTCCCGCAGCCCTTCCTCGAGCAGGACAAGAACAACGCCGCCTATTTCAGCGCCGGAAAACGCGACGGGCATTTCCAGTTCGATCTGTCGAATTACTGCGCCTCGCGCCTGTCCCGCCTCCGGCTGGCCGAAATCTACCGGCTTGATTGCGACACCTGCCGCGACGAGCCGAATTTCTTCAGCTACCGGCGATCCCGCCTGCGGACCGAGCCGGATTACGGCCGGCAGCTCTCGACCATCGTCATAACGGAGTAGCACCATGCTGCATTTCGCCGAACAGGAGCTCGCCGATCGCCGCGCGCGCGCCATCGCACTGATGCAGGAACGCGGCCTCGACGGCCTGCTGATGTTCCGCCAGGAAAGCATGTTCTACCTGACCGGATATGACACGTTCGGCTTCTGCTTCTTCCAGTGCCTCTATCTCGGCGCGGACGGACGGCTGGCCCTGATCACCCGGGCGCCCGATCTCCGCCAGGCACAGAACACCAGCATGATCGAGGACATCCGGATCTGGGTGGATCGCGACGGCGCCACGCCGGCGGGCGAGTTGAAGGCAATGCTGAGCGATCTCGGCTGCGCCGGAAAGACCTTCGGCATCGAATACGACGCCTATGGACTGACCGCACGTAACGGCATGGCGATCAACGCAGAGCTGGATGGATTCTGCACTCTGATCGACAGCTCGGAACTGGTCTCCGGGCTGCGGGTGGTGAAATCACCGGCGGAACTGGCCTATGTCCGTCGCGCCGCCGCGCTGGCGGATGACGCCCTCGTCGCCGCGCACATGCTGACCGGCCCGGGCGCCTTCGAAGGCGATATCCTGGCCGCCATGCAGGGCGCCGTATTCAAGGGCGGCGGCGACTACGCCGGAAACGAATTCATCATCGGGTCCGGCTCAGATGCGTTGCTCTGCCGCTACTTCACCGGCCGCCGCACGCTGGGCACCGAGGACCAACTGACATTGGAGTTTGCCGGGGCATACCGGCACTACCATGCCTGCATGATGCGGACAATTCCGATCGGCCCGCTGAAGCCGGGCCACGTGGACATGCATGGCGCCTGCGTCGAAGCGCTGGAAGCCTGTCGCGAGGCGCTGCATCCAGGAAACATCGTCGGCTCCGTGTTCGATGCACATGCCCATGTCATGGACAAGCGCGGCTACGAGCACGCCCGGATGAATGCCTGCGGCTATTCCCTCGGGGCCGTCTTCGCGCCAATCTGGATGGACTATCCGATGTTCTACCATCGCAACCCGGTGGAAATCCGGCCCGGCATGGTGTTCTTCGCGCATATGATCCTGATGGACAGCGAAAAGGATCTGGCCATGACATTGGGTGAAACCTTCATCGTCACCGACAACGGGAACGAGCGCCTGTCCAAGCTGCCCCTCGACCTGGTCCACCGGTAGCGCCCGGGAGGGACAAGGACCATGCCTCACCTTCAGATCCTGTTCGCCGTGACAGTTCTCGGACTGCTTGTCAGTTGCGTCCTGGTGATTTAAGCCCGGCGCCATGACAGACAGCCTTTCCCGCTGGCGGTTTCCCGCACGTCTTTGCGCCCTATTCGCCGTGCTCGCCCTGAGCGTGACCGGTTGCGGCGACATACCGCGTCCCTTCGGCCGCGAGTCGTACGAGAAAACCCACACCGACTTCCTGCTGATACCGGAAGCGGCCGGCATCTATGTCGAGCCCGTGGAAGGCCCGGTAGACTGGGTCGGCGAATCCATCGCGACCGCCGTCTCGACGGCGCTGGTCGAGCACAATGTCGTGGCCAGTGCCGGTGCCCGGAACAGGGGAAGCTACATCCTCAGGAGTCAGGGCTACCAGCAGCTTCACGCCAACCGGCCCGCGGAACTTGTCCTGGATTGGGAACTGAGCGATCCGGCCGGGAACCTGATCGGCGAGAAGAGCGTTGTGTCGGTGCCGCCGCCGGATTTCTGGGAAACGCCGGACCCGAAGCATTTCCAGGACATTGCCAACAAGAACGCCCCCGGGATCGCGGCATGGCTGATCCCGCAGCTTGCGGCCGCCGTCGCAGAGAACCTGCCGATCCTACATGTCGACCTGATCGACGGCGAGGCGGGCAAGGGAAACGCCATCCTGCGTCAGGCCCTGCTGCGCAAACTGCGCGCCCGCGGCGTCGATGTCGCAAACAGCGGCACGATCCCGGAAGACGCGCTGTCCCTGAAAGGCCGGATCGACATCAAGCCGCTCAATGCAGATACCGACATGGTCGCCATAACCTGGCGTCTGGCTGATCTGGCTGCCCGCGAAATCGGGGTCATCGACCAGCAGAACGCGGTGCCTTCGGGCAGCATGGCCGACAACTGGCTCAGCGCCGCCCCGCTCATCGCGGACGGGGCCATGCAAGGTCTCCTGCCCCTGCTGCGCGCCTATGAGCGCCAAAGAATAGGCGAGAAACCTGTTACCAAACGGCAATAACCCTTGCACCGTTTCAACCGCCGCTGATATGTTCCGCCCGCTTCTACTGAGGCTGGTTTCCCGGAGATCGGTCTCAGCACTACAGAGATTTCGCCGCTCCTTTTCCAAACCGCGATCATAGGGCACGAATGTCAGACGTTCGTATGAAGATCCTGGCCTGCAACAGTAACAGGCCACTGGCGGAAGCAATCGCCACCTATCTCAATATGCCGTTGACGAAGGCCGACATCCGCCGGTTCTCCGACATGGAAGTGTTCGTCGAGATCCAGGAGAATGTGCGCGGGGAGGATGTCTTCGTCATCCAGCCGACCTCCTATCCGGCGAACGACAACCTGATGGAACTGCTGGTGACGCTCGATGCGCTGAAACGCAGCTCGGCCCGGCGGATCACGGCTGTCATTCCCTATTACGGCTATGCCCGTCAGGACCGGAAGTCCGGGTCCAGGACTCCGATTTCCGCAAAACTGGTCGCCAACCTGATCACGTCGGCCGGCGCCGACCGGGTGCTGACCATCGATCTCCATGCGGGTCAGATCCAGGGCTTCTTCGACATCCCGACCGACAATCTTTTCGCCGCCCCGGTGTTCCATAACGACATCACCGAACGTTATGGAGACGAGGCACTCACCATCGTCTCCCCCGATGTCGGCGGCGTGGTGCGCGCCCGTGCGCTGGCCAAGCCGCTGAATGCCGACCTGGCGATCATCGACAAGCGCCGCGAACGTGCCGGCGTTTCCGAAGTCATGAACATCATCGGTGACGTGAAGGACCGGCGCTGCATCCTGGTCGACGATATCGTCGATAGCGGCGGCACCCTCTGCAACGCGGCCGAAGCCCTGATCGCCTCCGGCGCGGTTTCCGTCGACGCCTATATCACGCACGGCGTGCTCTCCGGCGGTGCGGTCGCCCGCGTCACCTCCTCGCCGCTGCAATCGCTGGTCACCACCGACAGTATCCAGACCACCGAAGCGGTCCGCCTGGCCCGGAATATCCGGCAGATTTCGATCGCACCGCTGCTCGGCGAGTCGATCCGGCGGATCAGCGAAGAGCGTTCGGTTTCCAGCCTGTTCAACTTCTGAGTCTGTCCAGACGGAACGGACGGCCACGCCGGACCGCAAAGGGCTGGCTTTTTCCCGCGAAAGCCACTAAAACGCCTCGCTCATCCGTTCCGCCTTGCGGGCCGGCACCCCTGGAGGTCAGCCGCACGCGGAACATATTTATTGGAGAATAAAATGTCTGATGTGATCGCACTGAGCGCCCAGACGCGTGACCGGGTCGGTAAGGGGTCCGCCCGTGCCGCCCGTCGCGCGGGGCTCATCCCGGCCGTAATCTACGGCGACAAAAAAGACCCGGTTTCCGTAACCCTGAATGAACGCGCGCTGACGAAGCTGCTTCATCAGACCGGTTTCTTTTCGACCCTGATCGACCTCGAAGTCGACGGCAAGAAGCACAGCGTGCTCGCCCGTGACGTCCAGCTGCACCCGGTCACCGATCGTCCGGAGCATGTCGATTTCCTTCGGGTCAGCGCCAGCTCGACGATTACCGTCGAAGTGCCGGTTGAGTTCATCAATGAAGACCAGTGCCCGGGCATCAAGGCCGGCGGTGTTCTGAACATTGTTCGGCACGAAGTCGAAGTCAGCTGCCGTCCGGACCAGATGCCGTCTTCTCTGACGCTTGATCTGTCCGGCTGGAATGTCGGCGACAGCATCCACATCAGCGCGATCGTGCTTCCGGAAGGTGTCACCCCGACGATCACCGATCGGGACTTCACCGTGGCGACCATCGCCGCGCCGTCCTCGATGAAGAGTGAAGCGAGCGACGCCGAAGACGAGGCCGAAGGTTCGGCTGAAGAAGCCGAAACCGAGTCCGAAGACTAATCGGCCGCGCCGTGCCCGCCTCCTCGTGAGGTGGTCCGGCGGGAGGGGACCGCGCGATGTTTCTGTTCGTTGGCCTTGGCAATCCCGGGGCGAAATACGAGCTGACGCGCCATAATATCGGCTTTCTCGTCGCTGACGAAATTGCCGAAAGCTATGGCTTCGGTCCTTTCCGGGCACGCTTTCAGGCCCTCACCGCCGACGGTACCGTCGGCGGTGAGAAGGTTCTGCTGATGAAACCGACCACCTTCATGAACGATTCCGGCCGCGCCGTCGGCGAAGCGGTCCGGTTCTTCAAGATCCCTCTCGAGAACATCATCGTCTTCTATGACGAGATCGACCTTGCCCCCGGCAAACTGCGCGTGAAGCGCGGCGGCGGAAGCGGCGGTCACAACGGTATCCGCAGTCTCGATGCCCATATCGGCAAGGAATACTGGCGGGTCCGGCTCGGCGTCGGCCATCCGGGCGACAAGAACCGGGTGAAGGATTACGTGCTGCAGGATTTCACCAAGGCGGAACGCACCGGCTGGCTTTCGAAACTTGTGCCCGCAGTCGCCGACGAAGCGGACCTTTTGGTCCGTGGTGACGAAAGCGGTTTCATGAGCCGGGTCAGCCAGGCTGTATTCCCGCAACGCCCAAAACCGCCGAAACAAAATAACAAGCCGGACTCAGCCAAGGCTGACGGCGCCAGCGACAACAGTCAGGAAAATTAAGTCATGGGCTTCAAGTGCGGCATCGTTGGCCTGCCGAATGTCGGCAAATCCACGCTCTTCAACGCGCTGACCGAAACGGCGGCGGCGGAAGCGGCGAACTATCCGTTCTGCACCATCGAGCCGAATACCGGCCGGGTGGCCGTGCCGGACCCGCGCCTTGAAAAGCTCGCCGAACTCGCCAGCTCGAAAACCATCCTGCCGACCCAGCTTGAGTTCGTCGACATTGCCGGTCTGGTACGCGGCGCCAGCAAGGGCGAAGGCCTTGGCAACCAGTTCCTTGCCAATATCCGTGAAGTCGATGCCATCGTGCATGTGCTGCGCTGCTTCGCCTCCGACGACATCACCCATGTCGAAGGCTCCGTCGATCCGCTGCGCGATGCGGAGACCATCGAGACCGAGCTGATGCTCTGCGATCTCGACAGCCTGGAGCGCCGGGTCTCCCCGCTGGAGAAGAAAGCCAAATCCGGCGACAAGGACGCGAAGATCCAGGTCGCCATCATGACCCGGCTTCTGGAAGCCCTGCGCGACGGCAAGCCGGGCCGCTCCATCGATGACTGGAGCCCGGAAGAGCAGAAGATCGTCGCCACCCTGCAGCTGCTGACCACCAAGCCGGTGCTCTATGTCTGCAATGTCGACGAGGAAAGCTCCGCCGAAGGCAACGACTATTCCGCCAAGGTGTTCGAGATGGCGAAAGCCGAAGGCGCCGTCGCGGTTGTGATTTCAGCCGCGATCGAGTCGGAGATCGCCCAGCTCGGCACTGCGGAAGAGAAAGCCGAATTCCTGGAAACCCTTGGCCTCAAGGAAACCGGGCTTGCCCGTGTGATCCGTGCCGGTTACAGCCTGCTGGATTTGCTGACCTTCTTCACGGTCGGCCCGAAGGAAGCCCGCGCCTGGACCGTCGGCCGCGGCGCCAAGGCACCGAACGCGGCAGGCGTCATCCATACCGATTTCGAGCGCGGCTTCATCCGGGCGGAAACCATCGCCTATGACGATTTCGTCGCCTGCGGCGGCGAGAGCGGCGCCAAGGAAGCCGGCAAGATGCGGGTCGAAGGCTCGGAATATCTGGTGAAGGACGGCGACGTTTTCCACTTCCGCTTCAACGTGTAACTGGACAGTCGTCACACAGCCTGAGAAACAGGCACGAGTTTCCGCCGGGCCAGCGCGAGAAACAGCAGCCCGGTCGCGAACATGATCAGGCTGTAGGTTGCAGCCGGGATGACGTAGGCGCCGCCGCCAAAGATCAGCACGCCCACCGCGATGGCGAGGGTGCCATTCTGCAGGCCGCATTCGATGCAGATCGAAACACGCTGCGCCGGGCCGCTCCCGAGTGCCCGGGCGCCGAGAAAGGCGAGCAGCATCATGATGATGTTCAACGCGAGCGTGACCAGTCCGGCTTCGGCGAAATACGCCACCACATTTTCCCGCTCCTGAAGAATTGCGCCCGCAAGTACGAGCACGAAGAACAGGGTCGAGACCTTGGTCGCATAAGGCGCGCACCGGCTCGTCAATCCAGGCATGAAGTGACGCACCGCCATGCCAATCGCGACCGGAACGGTGACGATCAGGAAAATGCTGATTGCCGTCTTACCGATGGAGATTTCCCCGGCCAGCGCCTCACCAACGATCTGCTGATAGGCCATCCCGAGGACCAGAGGAATGGTCACCACGCTGAGCAGACTGGCAACGGCCGTCAGCGACACCGATAGCGCGACGTCCCCTTTCGCCAGAGCGGTCAGGAAATTCGACGTCACGCCGCCCGGCGCCACGGCAATCAACATCACGCCCATGGCAATTTCCGGAGCCAGGGGCCAGCTGGAAACCAGAAGAAAACCGACGAGCGGCAGCAACAGCATCTGGAAGGCCAGTCCCGTAAGCATGTCGCGAGGCTGCGTCAGAAAACGGCCGAAATCGGACACCCGGAGCCCCAGCCCCAAAGTGAACATCATGAAGGCCAGGACCAAGGGCAGGACGATGTCGGTGACGATCCCCATTTCGAACCTCGTTTTCATTTTGGCCACCGTACGGTGTGCCGGGAGATTTCCCGAATAGCACAACGGGTTCCTTTAGGCTTCAGAAGGATGTGATGCGTCAAAGCCCTCCATGCACCAGGATCGGCAGGCCTTCATCCTCCTGCGGCGCGTCGAAATACCGCGTGACCAGGTCGAACTGCTCGTCACTGGGCGCAAATTCATGGCCACCCTCTGCATTGCGCCGGTTCAACCGCATCCTGCAGGTATCGTCCGGAAGCTCCAGATAATGCAGGATGGGGCACGCTCCGGAACTGTCCGCAATTCCGCGCATCCAGCGGCGGACACCGCGTGTGTTCGCAGGGTAGTCCAGCACGACGGAAACCCCGCCCTCCAGAAGGGCGCTCACATGCGGTCCCATGACCGCACGCAGCCGCGCCGAATATGCGACATAGTCCTCGACGGTCCGCATTTCCGGGCCAAACAGGCTGCCGAGCCAGGCATCCTCGCTGATCAGCAAGGCACCGGAATGCTCGGAAAGGCGTTTGGCGAAAGTGGATTTACCGGCGGCGATCTTGCCGCAGAACAGATGCAATATAGTGGACATGGCGCTTTACCGTTTCCGGGTCTGGAGCCCGGCTGCGGGTATGACCCGCGGGTTTTGGAACAAGGGTATACGATGACCCGGCCTGTTGATCAGACCGGGTCGGTAATAACTCGGCGCACCACGAGGGTCGCCGCCTTGTTCAGAAGCGCGTTCATGCTTTTTGATTAACGCAACCCGCGCCGTCCGTCACGCGGAAACCGCTTTGCCATCCGTACCGGCTGGCTCTAGAGTCCGCCGCTCGGAACAAAGGCATGGGAGCGACTGATGGGCGAGTTCATTCAGCTGACGGCATCGGACGGGCATAAATTCGACGCGTATCTGGCACAGCCAAGCGGCAAGGCCCGCGGCGGCGTGGTCGTGGTGCAGGAGATCTTCGGCATCAACGCGCACATCCAGAGCGTGGCGGACGACTACGCGGCGCAGGGCTATCTCGCCATCGCACCCGCATTGTTCGACCGGATCGAGCCGAAGATCGAACTCGGCTACGAGGCCGACGACATCGAAAAGGGCCGGGACTACAAGGACCGCAGCAAAACGGATCCGGCCCTGCTGGATATCGCGGCGGCGCGGGAGACCGCGGCGGCGGCCGGAAAGGTCGGCGTCGTCGGCTATTGCTGGGGCGGGCTTCTTGCCTGGCTGGCAACAACGCGGCTCGACGGGTTCGCCGCCGGTGCCAGCTACTATGGCGGCGGCATCGGCACGGTTGCCGAAGAGAAGCCGAAATGCCCGGTGATCTTCCATTTCGGCGAGCAGGACCATGCCATCCCGAAAGAGGACGTCGAGAAAGTCAAAGCCGCGCATCCGGAACTGACGGTGAACATGTACCCGGCCGGTCACGGCTTCAATTGCGACCACCGGGGCAGCTTCGACGCCACCAGCGCCAAGATTGCGCGGGAGCGGACACTGGAGCTGTTCGGCGAACATATCGGTTAGACCGGCCAGCGCGTCATAATCGCGGTGCCTTGGCTGGCACCGCGATACAGCAGGCACCTCCCCGCCTGTCAGGTTCGGAGCATGCAAACAGCAGCTCCTCTCGTCGCCCTCGCGGTCCAGTGGCACCATTCAAAACGTCTATGCGAGATTTATCGGGCATCAGGCTCCCAATCCCTTAAAATCGACTGGAGCGGCCTGAAAACTCGCCGGTAATTCGACCGATGGTCCGGCCCATATCCGATGTCTTGTAGGTGAGCGCAGACTGTTGGACTCTTCCATAATTGCAATCGATTTCCGCGACCCGGCATGGATCGCCATAGCATTTCTGTCCGGATTGCTTGTCCGCCAGGTCGGCCTGCCGCCAATGGTCGGCTTCTTGATCGCCGGTTTCGTACTGCATATGTTTGGCGCCGAGAGCGATCAGTTCCTTCTCTCTGTCGCCGATATGGGCATCACACTACTGCTGTTCACCATCGGCTTGAAGCTGAGGCTCAGCACTCTGCTGCGCCCGGAGATCTGGGCGACCACAAGCCTGCATATGGGCGCCACGATTATCATCGCCACCGGCTTCATCGCAGCACTCGGCTGGGCCGGTTTTCTTCTTTTCGAAGGTATGGATTATCAGACGGCACTGATCATCGCGTTCGCCCTGTCTTTCTCGAGCACCGTCTTCGCCGTCAAGACCCTGGAAGGTCGCGGCTCACTGATGTCGCGCTACGGTCAAGCCGCGATCGGCATCCTGATCATGCAGGATATTGCCGCCGTGGTTTTCCTGGCCTTTTCCGCAGGTAAATTGCCGACGGTCTGGGCGTTATCCCTTCTCGCACTCATTCCCGCGCGCCATGCGCTGGGATATCTGATGGAGCGGAGCGGCTATGGCGAACTGCTGGCCGTTTTCGGCTTCAGCATGGCACTCGGTGGCGCAGCATTGTTCGAGCTGGTGGGCATGAAGGGCGATCTTGGCGCACTCGCAATGGGCGTTCTGTTGGCGAGTCACGCCAGGGCCAAGTATCTCGCCAGTATACTGATGAACTTCAAAGATGTGTTTCTGGTCTGTTTCTTCCTGACCATCGGGCTCACCGGTCTGCCGACATGGGAAACCGCAGCAACCGCAGTGGTTCTGATGATTCTCATTCCGATCAAAACGCTGCTTTTCGTCTGGCTGCTGACGCTGTTCCGGATGCGCGCCAGGGGCTCGACATTTGGCGGGCT
Organism: Nisaea sp.; assembly: GCF_040217065.1. GTDB lineage: Bacteria > Pseudomonadota > Alphaproteobacteria > Thalassobaculales > Thalassobaculaceae > Nisaea. The sequence goes on along the minus strand of NZ_JAVJNX010000008.1, from coordinate 320,480 downwards.
GGTCCTGAGCAACTATTCCGAATTCGGTCTGATCGTGATCGTCATCGCGATTGGCGCGGAGTGGCTTGCGCCCGACTGGTTGACGGTCATCGCTCTGGCATTGTCAATTTCCTTGATTATTTCCTCTGCCATGAATGTCTACGCGCTGGAGATTTACAGCCGTTTCAGCAGTATCCTGGCCGGATGGGAGACTCGAAAACGCTTGGTTGGCGACGAAGATATCGATCTTGGCGGGCACCGCATTCTGATCTTCGGAATGGGGCGTGTCGGACGGGCCGCATATGATGAAATGCGCACCCATGCGGAAGACAAGATCATCGGGATCGATCTGGATGAAGCGCAGGTTGAACGAAACCGTAATGAGGGGCGCAACGTTGTCCTTGGCGACGCCACAAATCCCGAATTCTGGTCTCGTATCGTGACACCCCATTTCGGCATTGAAATGATCCTGCTCTCGATGTCGAAGCATCAATCCAATATCGATGCCGCAAGGCAGATGCGTGAGCGCGGTTATGAAGGCCCGATCGTCTCCACATCGCTTTTCCCGGACCAGGAACAGGAACTCCTGGAAAATGGGATCGACGAGGTTTTCAACATCTATGACGAGGCTGGCAGCGCCGCCGCCACACGCATGCACGGACTGTTGGAAAGCCATCGGCCCTGAGTAGAAGTCTACCGCTCACCCCACAAGACCACGCGCCGTCACACGCCGGGCAGCCGGTAGTCCCTAAACTGCTCGCGCAAGGTCATCTTGGACAGCTTGCCGGTTGCCGTGTGGGGAAGTTCGTCGACGAACACAACGTCATCCGGCAGCCACCATTTCGCGACCCTGTCGCCGAGGAATTCCTGCATCTCCCTAGCGGTCAGCCGCGCTCCGTCCTGCAGCACCGTAATCAGCAACGGCCGCTCCACCCATTTCGGGTGCGGTACCGCGATCACCGCGCATTCCGCCACATCCGGATGCGCCAGTGCCGCGCTCTCCAGATCAATAGAGCTGATCCATTCCCCACCCGACTTGATGACATCCTTGGTCCGGTCCACGAGGAACAGGAAGCCGTCCGGATCGATCCGGGCCACATCGCCGGTCTTCAGCCAGCCTTCCGCATCGAACGCGCCGTCGGTCGCCGCCTCGTCGTTGAAATAGGCACTCATGATGGCAGGGCCACGCACATGCAGTTCGCCGAAAGCCACCCCGTCATGGGGCAGCCGGTCACCGTGCGTGTCGGCAATCTTGAACTCGACCCCGAACATGCGCCGGCCCTGTGCCGTCTTCAGATGCATCCGCTCCGCCTCTGGCAGGGCGCGCTGCCGAGCATAGAAAACGCCGACAGAGCCGACCGGACTCATCTCGCTCATGCCCCAGCCATGCACGACGGTGACACCGAAATCCCGCTCGAATTCCTCGATCATCGGCTTCGGCGCGGCGGACCCGCCGATCAGCACGCACTCGAACCCGTCCGGCTTGCGGCCCTGCTTGCGCATCTCTGCCAACAGGCCGAACCAGACCGTCGGCACGCCCCAGCTCGTATTGACCTTCTCCTGGTCCATGAGCGCGAAAAGCCCCGGCCCGTCGAGCCGCGTGCCGGGCAGCACGAAATCGGTTCCGACGAGAGGAGCGGCGAAGGGCAACCCCCAGGCGTTGACGTGAAACAGCGGCACCACCGGCAGCAGCGAGCGCTCGGGACTGAGGCCGATACTCTGACCGACCGCGAGCAGGCCCATTGTGTGGATCAGGGTCGAACGATGGGAATAGAGCACGCCCTTCGGATTGCCCGTCGTCCCCGACGTGTAGCAAAGCCCCGACGCCTGCCGTTCGTCCAGATCCGGCCAGATGATGGTATCAGGCTGTCCAGTGAGCAGATCCTCATAGGCCAGCACGTCGAGCCCGGTTTCCGGCAAATCTTCCGCCGCGCACATCACCACATAGCGAAGGTCCGGCGGCAACCGTTCCGCCAGCGTCTCCACCAGCGGCAGGAAGCTGGTTTCCAGGAACAGAATCCGGTCTTCGGCATGGCCGACAATATAGAGGATCTGGTCTTCGAAGAGCCGGGGATTGATGGTGTGGCAGACCGCCCCGATCCCGGAGACGGCGTAGTAAAGCTCGAAATGCCGGTAACCGTTCCAGGCCAGGGTCGCGATCCGGTCGCCGTCAGCGATTCCAAGCTGGCGAAGCGCGTGGGCCAGCTGCGCCACCCGCTTGTGCGCCTCCGCGTAACTGTAGCGGTGCACGTCGCCTTCGACCCGGGCCGAGATCACACGCGCATCACCGTGAATTTCGGCCGCGAAATCAAGGATGCTCGGGACCGTCAGCGGACGGTCCATCATATTGCCTGGCAGCATGTAATTCCTCCCTCGTGTGCGCCCGCTTTCCGGCCGGCTCCGACACGATCCGGGAAGAGTCTAGCAAGGCCGAGCCCTGATTGAACAGCGCTCCGCGTTGCCGGATGTGCCGGCTCAGGCCATAGTTCGGCACAAGATTGGAAGCGGGAGAAATTCATGCAGCATTTAGCGTTTGGCAAAGGGAAGGTCGCCGTGGTCACCGGCGCCGCTCTTGGCATCGGCCGCGCCGCCGCGCTCCGGTTCGCCGAAATGGGACTGAAAGTCTGTCTGGTCGATCTGCCGTCGGCGGATCTGAAAGCAGCGGAAGAAGAAGCGAAAGTGAAAGCGGCCGATCCCGGCTCAATTGTCGCCATGGCAACCGACGTTTCCGATCCCGGAGCGGTAAAAGCGATGGCTGCCACGGTGATGGAGACATTCGGCGGCGCCGATATCCTGCTGAACAATGCCGCCTCCCGCGCCGGGCGCGGCTTCGATGCCGATATCGAGGAGTGGCGTCAGCTCGTCGAGGTCAATCTTTGGGGGGTGATCTATGGCACCCGCGCCTTCCTGCCCGGCATGCGGGAGCGCGGCACGCCCGCCGTGATCGTCAATACCGGCTCCAAGCAGGGCATCACCAACCCGCCGGGCCACCCGGTCTACAATCTCAGCAAGGCGGCGGTGAAATCCTACACGGAAAGCCTCGCGCACGAGCTGCGCAGCTCCGGCGCGGAAAACGTGACCGCGCACCTGCTGGTGCCCGGCTGGACAACCACAGGCAAGAACGAACACCGCACCGGCGCCTGGCTGCCGGATCAGGTGATCGAGTACATGCTGCAGGGGATCGCCGCCGGGTCCTTCTACATCGTCTGCCCCGATGACGAGGTCAGCGCGGAAGAAGACCGGCGCCGGATCCTCTGGGGCGCGGGCGACATCACCGAAAACCGCCCGGCCCTCTCCCGCTGGGATCCGACCGTCAAACACGCCTACGACGCGTTCGAACCCTGATCGGGGTTAGCCGCCGGCGATCTCGACCACCGTCCGGCCGCGCACGGCGCCCTTGAGGATCGCCTTGCCGAGTTCCGGCAGGTCTTCCATCGTGTGGCGCTCGATCATGTGATGCAGCTTCTGCATCGGCAGCTCCTTGGCGATCCGCTGCCAGACCTGCAGCCTGCGCTCCTTCGGGCACATCACGCTGTCAATGCCGAGGATGCTGACGCCGCGCAGCAGGAAGGGCAGCACGGTGGTGTTCAGATCGTTTCCGCCCGCGAGGCCGACCGCGGCGACGGCGCTGCCGTATTTCATCTGGGTCAGCAGGTTCGACAGGGTGGTGCCGGCGACATTGTCGATACAGCCGGCGAACCGTTCGGCCGCCAGCGGGCGCGACGGTGCCTCCGCCAGTTCCGCGCGGTCGATCACCTGGGAGACTCCGAGATCGCGGAGATAATCCGCCTGCTCCGGCCGTCCGGTCGAGCCGGCAACGGAATAGCCGAGATTGGCCAGGATCGCGGTCGCCACACTGCCGACGCCCCCGGCCGCCCCGGTGACCAGCACCTCGCCCTGGTCCTTGGTCATGCCATGCCGTTCCAGCGTGTCCACCGCCAGCATGGCCGTGAAGCCCGCCGTGCCGATCGCCATGGCGTCGTCCAGCCCGAGTCCGTCCGGCAGCTTGACCAGCCAGTCACCCTTCACCCGGGCCAACTCGGCATAGCCGCCCCAATGCATCTCGCCGACCCGCCAGCCGGTCAGCACGACCTTGTCGCCCGGCTTGAAATCCGGGTGCTCGGAGGTCTCGACAATGCCGGAGAAGTCGACGCCCGGAATATGCGGATAATCCCGCACCAGCCGGCCGATCCCGTTCAGCACCATGCCGTCCTTGTAGTTCAGCGTGGTATAGGCGACGCGCACCGTGACATCTCCCTCGGGCAGGTCCGCCACAGGCACCTGTTCAATCGCCGCCGTGACTTTCCTGTCCGCCTCGCGCAGCAGCACGGCCTTGAATGTGTCGCTCATCTCATTCCCCCTGAACCCAGTGGCTTTCGCATTGCAACTCGTTTTTCGTCCGGAAAGTTTGCCGCTTCCGATAACCAGATATGCCGCAGCGGCTCGTCCATTTCCTCCGGCGCGACGATGCTGAAACCGAGACGCTCATAATAGGGCGCATTCCACGGCACATCGATAAATGTTGTAAGGCTGATGGCCGCGATGCCCCGGCCGGCGAAGAAACGCTCGACCACATTCAGGATTGCCGCGCCTCGGCGGGCGCCGGCATGGTCCGGATGCACGTCAAGCTCACGGATATGCAGCCCCTCCCCCAAAACGGTGAGATGCGCGGCACCGACCGGCCGGTCATCGGCATCGACAGCAACCCAGAGCCACCAGTTGTCCTGGGCAGCGGCAAGGGTCTCGGCATCGTCAATCGGATCGCCCGCGGCTTCGGGATAGGGCGTATCGAGAAACTTGCGGGCCGCCGCCTGCTGGATCTCCCGGACGATATGGATCTCGTCCGGGCGGGCCAGCCGGCACGGGCCGCCGGTATTGTCCGTCATCGCAAGCCTTTAACGCAGCGGCTCGAGGATCGAGACATAGTTCGCCACGGCAGCCCCGCCCATATTGAAGATGCCGCCCATCTTGGCATCCTTGATCTGCATGTCGCCGGCATCGCCACGCAGCTGCATGGAGGTCAGGACGTGCATGGAAACGCCGGTGGCCCCAATCGGGTGCCCCTTGGCCTTCAGTCCGCCGGACGGGTTGACCGGCAGCTTGCCGTCCTTGTGAGTCCAGCCTTCCTTCACCGCGCGGGCGCCCTGCCCCGGTGCGGTCAGGCCCATGGCCTCGTACTCGATCAGCTCGGCGATGGTGAAGCAGTCATGGGTCTCGACAAAGCTGAGATCGTCCAGACCGACCCCGGCAGCGCCAAGCGCCTGCCGCCAGGCCTCACCGCAGCCTTCGAACTGGATGATGTCGCGCTTGGACAGCGGCAGGAAGTCGTTCACCTGCGCCGCCGCCCGGAAGGCAATGGCCTTGTCCCGGCCGAGTGCGGTCTCGACATCGGTCAGCACCAAGGCCGCCGCGCCGTCGGAGACCAGCGAGCAGTCGGTACGCTTCAGCGGGCCGGCGACGAACGGGTTCTTCTCGGACTCGTTCCGGCAGAATTCGTAGCCGAGATCCTTGCGCATCTGGGCATAGGGATTGTGCACACCGTTGGCATGGTTCTTCGCCGCGATCATGGCAAGCGCGTCGGACTGGTCACCGTGGCGCTGGTAATAGGCCTGGGCGATCTGGCCGAAGACACCGGCGAAGCCACCTTCAATGCCGGCCTCTTCCTTCAAATAGCTCGCCTTCAGCAGCGTTTCGCCGATCTGCTTGCCCGGCAGCCTGGTCATCTGCTCGACACCGACGCAAAGCACGACGCGGGCCTTCTTCGCGGCAATCAGGTGCAGCCCCTGATGCACGGCGGCACTGCCGGTGGCGCAGGCGTTTTCGACACGGGTCGCCGGCTTGAAGCGGAAATCGTCGGAGCTCTGGAAGACCAGACTGGCGGTAAAGTCCTGGGGCGAGAAGCCGCCATTGAAATGGCCGAGATAGACGGCATCGACGTCTTTCGGCTCGAAGCCCGCATCGGCCACGGCTTCCGCCGCGACCTTGACGATCATGCTTTCGACATCCTCGCCCTCATGCTTGCCGAACGGCATATGGGACCAGCCGACGATACATCCGGTCATGAGACTTTCTCCCTGGTTTTCTGCGCCGCACGGAAAGCGACTTTGGTTTTCCCTAGCAGAAATCGGCAGACCTGTCCCGGACAACAATGTTGCACCGCGACATGTGACCGGTGACGCCCCGGAACGGAAGGCGGGCCGGTAGAGAACGCAAACGGTCTGAATTTTTGCAGGTCAGGCGTTCCGGCGCAGGCGTCTTTCGAGATGACTGGTCATCAGGTCGACCAGCAGATACCGATCGAATGACAGCCCCTCGGCGGTCATCCGGTAGCCGAGATGGCGATACAGCGCCAGAGCGCGCTCATTGTCGCTGAGGACGGAGATCGTGACGCGATCGTAGCGCCGTGCGGCGATCCTCTCCTCCAGCGCGCGGACCAGCGCCGCGCCCAGCCCTTTGCCTTCGTGAGCCGGCGCCACCCAGATGTCCGAGATGTGATTGTCGCCATGCTCGCACGCCCCGATGCCGGCAATCTCGCCGTCCCGCTCGGCGATCAGGACCTGCTCCGGCAATTCACGAACAAACGAGACGAAATCCGACGCGGAAACCCGACCGCGCGCGCCGGCCGGAACCAGCGGCGCAATCCCCTTCAGCCAGGCCGCATGTGCCGCACGCCCGGCCAAAACGGCGTCCGCCGCGATGGCGTTCCGGATCAGGATGGCATTCAAAGGGTCTCGACGAACCGCACCGGCGCACCCGACGCCTTTCCGACCAGTTCGTCCTCGCGCATGACGATTTTCCCGCGCACCAGCGTCGCCATCACCCAGCCGGTGACCTGCTTGCCGTCATAGGGCGTCCAGCCGCATTTGCTGGCGATCCAGTCATTCGTGATGGTGCGCTTCGCTTTCAGATCGACGATGGCGAAGTCCGCATCGTAACCCTTCGCGATCCGGCCCTTGGACGCGATGTTGTAGACCCGCTGCGGGCCGGCGGAGGTCAGCTCGACCAGACGGCGCAGGGACAGCCGCCCCTCGTGCACATGGTTCAGCATGTTCACCAGCAGGGTCTGCACCCCGGTCATGCCGCTCGGCGTCTGCGGATAGGGTTTCGCCTTTTCCTCCAGCGTGTGCGGCGCGTGGTCGGAGCCAATCACGTCGACAACGCCCTGCTCGATGGCACGCCAGAGCGCGTCCTGATGATGCTTCTCGCGCACCGGCGGGTTCATCTGGGCGAGCGAGCCAAGTTCCTCGTAACAGTCCGGCGCCGTAAGGGTCAGGTGGTTCGGTGTCACTTCAACGGTGGCGATATCCTTGTTGGCGGCGAGGATGTCCATCTCCTCCGCCGTCGTCACATGCAGGATGTGAACCGGCCGTCCGGCGGCACGGGCGAGTTTCAGGATGCGGTTGGTCGCGAGGATGGCGGTTTCCTCGTCGCGCCAGATATTGTGGACGCGGGGATGGCCCTCTTTCTCGGCAATATGCTTGCGCTCTTCCAGCCGGTACTCATCCTCGGCATGCACGGCGAAGCGGCGGCGGCCGTCGGCCAGGATCTTCGCCAGGGTCTCGTCATCCTTGGCCAGTAGGGAGCCGGTCGAGGAGCCCATGAAGATCTTGATACCCGGGCAGCCCGGCAGGTTCTCGTATTCATGCAGCTTGCCGACATTCTCCGCCGAGCCGCCGACGAAGAAGGCGAAATCGACCCAGCCGCCGGCCTCGCCCCGGGCGATCTTGTCGGCGTGGGTTTCCGGCGTCAGCGTCAGCGGGTTGGTGTTCGGCATCTCGAAGATCGCCGTCACCCCGCCCATGGCCGCCGCCATGGTGCCGTGCGCGATGTCTTCCTTATGCTCCGCGCCGGGCTCCCGAAAATGCACCTGGGTGTCGATCACGCCGGGCAGGACATGCAGCCCCGAGGCATCGAACACCTCCGCCGCCGATCCCGCATCGAAACTGCCCAACCCCGCAACCCTGCCATCCTTCACCGCGACATCCATCGCCTCGATCGCGCCGGGCGTGGCGACGGTGCCGTTCTTGATGATCAGATCGTATGAGGACATGGGAGCAGGCCTTTCGGGGGGATCTTGTCGCGAACGAATAGCGATACAACCGGACGCGCGCCCAGACAAGGCAGAGCGCACCGATTGTGCATCGGGTCAATTTTCGAGAACCCGCAGGTGACACGAACTGCATCACAGGGTACGACCTTTTCACGGGCGACAACGTCTACGTGATTTGGGGGCATTGATGACATTTGAAAGCAGCGGTGCAGGCAGCATCGGGACTGCCGGGGAGAGGGGTATTCCGGCTCACAGACTGGAATTCGACACGACCGGCAAGGGCTGGCTGATCGGGATGCATATCTCCAATGTATTCCTGTCTGTCGTCACGCTGATGATCTACCGTTTCTGGGCAATCACAAACGTGCGCCTCGCACTTTGGCCCCGGATGAGATTTAACGGCTCCCCGTTCGAATATACCGGCACCGGGATTGAGATATTTATCGGTTTTCTGAAGGTATTCTTTCTGATCTTACTTCCTTATTCATTCTTCGCGGAGTGGGCGCTCGACACGGTCGTCGTGAAATGGGCTCTGTTTGGGACCTCTAGTCTTAACCTCATCGAACTCGTGCGACTGATCCTCGGCGTTTACATACCCCTGATATGCTTCTACAGCATCGGAAGTTATCTCGCCTTCCGCTATCGCGTTAACCGAACCCAATGGCGTGGCATCAGGGGGAGCGTCAACGGCAGTCCCATCCGTTACGCCGGGAAGGCCATTATCGCCTACACTTGCACCGCCCTCTCTCTCGGCCTCGCAAAACCGTGGGCCGATATCAACCTCTTGGGCTACAAACTGCAGAATGCGTCATTCGGCCAACGCGCTCTTGGTTTCCGGGTTTCGACCAATGGTCTCTGGAAACCCTACCTGACTTTCTGGTTCTCGATCCCCGCCTATGTGATCGTGACATTTGCTCTCGCCTATATCCTGGATGACAACCTTATCACCCAGACTCAGCACGTGAACGGGAACTCCATCTCAGTAAAGTACAGCGCAAAATCGCAAGATCCACTCGTCGTCATACTGTCAATGTTGCTAATTCTAGTGCCGTTCTTGCTCTACATGAATTATCGCGCTCGATTCTGGCAGAATATCGCCAGTAACACACAATTTGGCGCCGCCAAACCAGTGTTCAACGCGGAAGCCCCGGAGTTCTTCAAGCTCGTACTGGTGAACTACCTGATTACCATCCTCTCGCTGGGCCTTCTGCTCCCCTTAACCTGGTTACGCAAGGGTGAGTTTATGGCCCGTCATCTCGTTATCGTCGGAGAGCTTGCAGAGGAGCGCCTGGTCCAAGCTGAATTCGACGAGCAGTCGACAGGAGAAGGTCTGCTCGGCGATTTCGATATCGCCTGACCCATGAGCTCTCATTTCTTCGATGGATCGTCACCAAAGCGCTACGATGTCACTCTGGAAGTCTGGCCCGAGGGAATTTCGTTCGAGACCGAGCGAGGCGCCCTCAACTGGCGATATGAGGATCTGACCCGGCTCTGGTACTATCGTCCTGGACAGCATCTCGCCCTCACCCATCGCAAACACCAAGATTCGCGGTTGGTGATCGAGGAAGCGGACGCCATCTCCAGCATTCGCATGCACGCCCCGAATCTGCTGAATCGCGGCCGGGAAAGGCTGCGGTCGGTGCGGATTGCCGCAGCGCTTGCCGGCGGCATCCTGGTCTTGGTCGCGGCGATTTATTTCCTGGTGCCCCCGATCGCAGATCGTATGGCGCGGGCCATGCCATGGTCTTTCGAGGAAAAGGATGCGCCGGAGCTCGTGCAGCTCGAACGATTTATAGGCACGCCCTGTACTGCCGCGCGTCCCAATCAGGTGCTTCAGGACATGACCGGACGGCTTCTGGCAGCCGCGCATTTCCCGCATCCCATCACAGTCAGTGTGACAGACCGCAAGACAGCCAATGCCTTCACCTTTCCAGGCGGGCGGATTGTCCTGCTCCGCGGTCTGATCGACAAAGCCCGGACACCGAACGAAATCGCCGCAGTCATCGCCCACGAGATCGGGCATGTGGTGAACCGAGACCATACCGAGCGCTGGATCCGCAACAACGTGCTAAGCGCTGCAACGACGATGCTGTTCGGCTTCAATCCCACAGGGTCTGTCGGCGAGTCCCTTTTTCAGTCCGGGCTCGCGCTGTCTTTCTCGCGGGAGGATGAGCGGGACGCAGATGCCTTCGCCATTGATCTTCTGAACCGGCTTGATCTCGACCCGAGCGGTGGCGCGGCTTTCTTCGAGCGGCTGTCCAGGTCGGGCGGGCTTGGCGGGATCCTGCCCGGTTATCTCAGCACGCATCCCGAAAGCGACGGGCGCGCCGACTATTTCCGGGAGCACGGCACAGGCGCAAAACAGGCACTCTCACCGGCGGACTGGCTCATTCTGAAACAGATCTGCATCAAAACAGGCCAGGGATAGAGCTAAAGCGGCTCCCCCGCTTTCTCTTCTTCCAGCGCGTCCAGCCGTTCGGCGATCCAGGGCATGTGCGGGTTGATCTCCAGCGCGGCGGCGAAGGCCTTGATGGCGCCGTCGGCGCTGTCGATCTGCTGATAGATCAGGCCGAGGCCGGAGAGCGCGCCGAAATGCCGGGGCTCGAGCGCCAGAGTGCGCTCGATATCGCGGACCGAACCGGCGAAGTCGCCAGTGAAATAGAGCAGGGTCGCCCGCTTGTTCCAGGCCTCGGCGAAGTCCGGATCGATCTCGATGATCGTGCTGAAGATCCGGACAGCCTCCTCCAGCCGTCCCGCATTCATCAGCAGAACGCCGCGCTGGAAGCGCAGATCGATTTCCGCATCCGAGCCGTGCGTGGACCAGATCTGCCAGATTTCCCGTTCGATGTAACGGGCATCGGTGATCGAGGTCGCCGTCTTGAGCTCGACGAACAGCGGCTCAAGACGCGCGTCGGTCTGGTCCGCCGGAACCGGGGCGGAACAGATCAACAAGACGATCGCGGCAAGGACCCATCTGCTCATATGGACAGGGTAGCGCATCCGGCCCGGCCGCCAAAGAGACCACCGATCACATCTGGTCGAGCGCCTCCGGCTTCGGCCCGCCGGTCGCCCAGTCCAGCAGCTCCACCGTATGCACCACCGGCACCCCGGTACCGGACGCGATCTGCGTGATGCAGCCGAGATTGCCTGCCGCGATCACCTGCGGCGCGGTCTTCGCGATATTGCCGAGCTTGCGGTCCCGCAGACGGGTGGCGATGTTCGGCTGCAGCATGTTGTAGGTGCCCGCCGAGCCGCAGCATAGATGCCCTTCCGGAACGTCCTTAACCGCGAACCCCGCCTTACGCAGCAGGGCCTGGGGCAGGCTCTTGATCTTCTGGCCGTGCTGCATCGAGCAGGCGGAATGATAGGTCACCCGGAGCCCGTCCCCGGCGCTGCTTTCCGGCAGATCCAGGTCCGTCAGCAGTTCGGTGATGTCCTTCGCCTTGGCCGCGACCCGCGCCGCCTTCTCCGCATAGGCCGTATCCTCGCGCAGCAGGAAGCCGTAATCCTTCACCGTGGTGCCGCAGCCGGACGCATTGATGACGACCGCATCGAGACCGCCCTCCTGCTCTTCCAGAGCCGCCCAGGCATCGATATTCGCCCGGGCCGATTCCATGGCGGCCTCTTCCTTGCCCATGTGATGGGTCAGCGCGCCGCAGCACCCGGCCTCCTTCGGCACCACCACCTCGACATTATGCCGGGTCAGCAGACGGATGGTCGCGTCGTTGATCGACGGCGCCAGCGCCTTTTGGGCACAGCCGGCCAGCATCGCCACCCGAAGCCTGCGCGGTCCCGCGGCAGCATGGGTGCCCGGTTTTTCCAGGGCACTGCGGGCGGGAAGCTGTTTCGGTGCGAGCGACAGCATCGCCTTCACCCGGCCGCCCAGCGCATCGCCGAAGAGCCCCGCGAAGGGCCGTGCCATCGCCGCCCCGAGCAGGGCGAAGCGGAACCGGTTCGGGTGTGGCAGCAGCCATGCCAGCAGCGAGCGCAGGGCACGGTCCAGCAGCGGCCGGGTATAGGTCTGCTCGATATGCGCGCGGGCATGATCGACCAGATGCATGTAGTTCACGCCGGAGGGACACGTCGTCATGCAGGACAGGCAGGAGAGGCAGCGGTCGACATGCCGGACCACCTCGTCATTCGCCGGCTTGTCGTTCTCCAACATGTCCTTGATCAGGTAGATCCGGCCGCGCGGGCTGTCCAGCTCGTCTCCGAGCAGCACGAAAGTCGGGCAGGTCGCGGTACAGAAGCCGCAATGCACGCACTTGCGCAGGATGGATTCGGATTCTCTGACCGCCGGATCGGCGAGCTGGGCGAGGGTGAAATTCGTCTGCATTCTGTGTAGCCCTCTCAGACGCCCGCATACATGCGGCCGGGGTTGAGGATATGTTTAGGATCGAAGCTTTCCTTCAGGCGCAGGCTGAGCGCCGCAATTCCGTCCGGTTGCGGATGGAAAACCGGAACAGCCGCTCGCACCTCCTGCCCGGCGCGCACCAGCGTCGCATGCCCACCGGCAGCGGAAACGGCAGTGCGCACAGCCCCTGCTCCAGCATCGTCCGAGGCCGAAAGCTGCAACCAGATCAGGCCACCCGCCCAATCGGAGAACCAGGCCGCACCGTCCATCTCCGACAGTTTCGCCGCGACCGTGGCCCCGGCGGACGGCGGCACGGAAATGCGCCAGACCGGCTCCAACATCGGCGCGACCAGGTAATGCACGTCGCGGACCTCGAGCCAGAAACTCTGGCTGTTCATGGTATGCAGTTCCTCGACCGTGCCGAATGCCGACAGTTCCGACTTCAGATCTGCGCAGCGGCGCTCCACCGACGGGCCGAAGCCCTCGATCCTGAGCGCGGTCACGGACGTACCCGCGCCCTTGATATAGGACACACCGGACTTGGCCGTCAGGCCAACCGGGACATGGGCCGCCGCGGAAACCTCATGGGCGCTGTTCATCGCCGCGCCCATTGCCTTCACCGCAGCGTTGGCATCGAGGCCGAGCAGGAGCACGGTGTAGACCTTCTCCGGCATCGGCAACACCTTCACGTCGATCTTCGTCACCGCCGCCAGCGTGCCGTATGAGCCGCAGATGATCTTCGGCAGATCGTAGCCGGTCACGTTCTTCACCACCCGGGCACCGGATTTGAACTGCTCGCCCCGGCCGCTCACGGCCTCGAACCCGAGCAGATGATCCCGGGCCGAGCCCGCCTTGAGACGACGCGGCCCGCCGCTATTGATCATCAGCGCACCGGCCAGGCTGCCTTCGGATTTGCTGCCGCCGAGCAACGCGGTCAGATCCATCGGCTCGAAAGCAAGCATCTGGTTGTTCTCGGCCAGCAGCTTTTCCAACTCGGCCATCGGCGTCGATGGCAAGGCTGTAAGCACCAGTTCCTCCGGCTCGTAGTCGATCACGCCGGAAAGGCCGGACAGATCCAGTACGGTCTCGGCCTGGAACGGTCGCCCCAGGACGCGCTTGCTGCTCCGCCCGACGACCTCCAGCGGCTCGCCATTGGAGATCGCCCAGGTCACTGCTTCCTCGACCTGTCTTGCGTCTGCCGGCCTGAATGTTGATGCCATGTCTCGTCCCTGGTGTCCCGATGCGGCCCGCCGCCGCTATTCCGTTCTGGCTGATGCGCCATTGTCCCGGCTGCGCTGCTGATCCGGATGCAGCGATTTGCCGAGGATGTGATGATCGTCGCTGACAACATGGGAGCCGGCACCGACGATCAGCGGATCGGGCCCGCGCACGATCCGCCGGTCCTTGTTGTCATAGGGCAGGCTGGCCAGAAAGTGCTGCATGCAGGCCAGCCGGGCGCGTTTCTTGTCGTCCGACTTGACGATGGTCCAGGGCGCATCGGCGGTATCCGTATAGAAGAACATCGCCTCCTTGGCCTCGGTATAGTCGGACCATTTGTCCAGCGAGGCCAGGTCGATCGGCGACAGCTTCCACTGCTTCAGCGGATCGGTCTCCCGCGCCTTGAAGCGCCGCTTCTGTTCTTCCTGGGTAACCGAGAACCAGTATTTGTACAGCCGGATGCCGGAGCGGGTCAGCATCTGCTCCAGCACCGGGGTCTGGCGCATGAATTCCAGATAATCCGACGGCGAGCAGAACCCCATCACCCGCTCGACGCCGGCCCGGTTGTACCAGGAGCGGTCGAACATCACCAACTCGCCACCCGCAGGCAGATGCTCGATATAGCGCTGGAAGAACCACTGGCTCTTTTCCCGGTTGGTCGGCTTGTCGAGTGCGACGACGTGAGCACCGCGCGGGTTCAGATGTTCCATGAAGCGCTTGATCGTGCCACCCTTCCCGGCCGCATCCCGTCCCTCGAACAGAATGACCACCTTCTGGTCGGTATCCTGGATCCAGCGTTGCGCCTTCAGCAGTTCCGCCTGCAGACTGGCTTTCTGACGCTCATAGACGGCCCGCTTTATCTTCTCGCGGTAGGGATATTCGCCGGACTCGAAAATCCGGTGGATCTCTTCCGGGCTATGCCGCATCTCGGCGAGATGATGCAATGTCTGCCCGGCCGAGGCATGGGCGGCTCTGGTGTCGGCCGCGTCATCAGTCACAACATCCGCAGCAGGCGCAGCGTTCGTCTTGCTCTTCGCCGTGGCGGCCGGTCTCCGTTTGGCAGCGGCAGGTCTCGTCACATCTGTCATTTCAAGTCTCCCTGATCGGCCGGTCCCGCCGATCGCCTATCTGGCGCCCGCAAACCGGACAGATCATTGATCGACATCAAAATCGCGGAATGTCGGGAAATGGCAGCTGGCCCGCACTGACATGCATCCGGCCGAGTTCGGCGCAGCGATGCAATTGCGGGAAGACCTTGCCCGGATTGAGCAAACCGTCCGGGTCGAAGGCGCATTTGACCCGCTGCTGCTGGTTCAGATCGGCCTCCGTGAACATGGCCCCCATCAGGTCCCGCTTCTCGACGCCGACACCGTGCTCGCCGGTCAGAACGCCGCCAAGTTCGACACAGGCCGTCAGGATGTCGGCGCCGAACGCCTCGGCCCGTTCCAGCTCGCCCTCCTTGTTTGCGTCGAACAGGATCAGCGGATGCAGGTTGCCGTCACCGGCATGGAAGACATTGGCGACCCGGAGATTGTGCTTCTTCGACATCGCGCTCATCCGGGTCAGGATTTCCGGAAGCTGCTTGCGCGGGATGGTGCCGTCCATGCAGATGTAATCGGGCGAAATCCGGCCGACGGCCGGGAACGCGGCCTTGCGTCCGGCCCAGAAGGTATTGCGCTCTTCCTCGCTCTCGCTGATCCGGACCTCGGTCGCACCGTTCGCCTCAGCGATCTCCCGCACCCGGCCGATCAGGTAATCGACCTCGACCTCGGGGCCGTCGAGCTCCACGATCAGAAGTGCACCGACATCACGAGGATACCCGGCATGAACGAAATCCTCCGCCGCATTGATCGCCGGATTGTCCATCATCTCCATGCCGCCCGGAATGATCCCGGCTCCGATCACCGCCGCGACGCAGGCGCCGGCCTCTTCCGGTGTCGGGAAGCCGACCAGCACGGCACGTGCCGTCGACGGCTTGCGCAGGATCCGTACGGTGACCTCCGTGACCACGCCCAGCAGACCTTCGGAGCCGGTAATCAGGCCGAGGAAGTCATAGCCGTCCGCCTCCAGGTGCTTGCCGCCGAAGCGCAGGATCTCGCCATCGATAGTGACAAACTCGACCCCGAGCACATTGTTGGTGGTCAGGCCGTATTTCAGGCTGTGCACGCCGCCGGAATTCTCCGCGATATTGCCGCCGATCGAACAAGCGATCTGGCTGGAGGGGTCCGGCGCGTAATAGAAGCCGTCATCCTGCACCGCATGGGTGATGCCGAGATTGGTCACGCCCGGCTGGGTGACCACCGCGCGGTTGTCGTAGTCGATTTCGAGTATCCGGTTGAACTTGCCAAGCCCGATCAGAACACCGTCCGCAAGCGGCAAGGCGCCACCGGACAATCCGGTTCCCGCACCGCGCGGTACGACCTTCACACCCTCGGACTTGCAGTAGCGCAGGATCTCGGCGACCTGCTGCGTTGTCTCCGGCAACACCACGATCATCGGCAGCTGACGGTAGGCGGAGAGACCATCTGTCTCGTAGACGCGCATCGAGTCGGTCTCGGTGACCACACCCTCTCCGGGTACAATCATCCTGAGCGCGGCCGCGATTTCCTCGCGACGGCCGATAACGGACTGGTCCGGCTCCGGCATTTGCATAGCGCTCTCCCCTATTCGTTTCACGCCACAATAAGGCGGTCGGATGCGAGGAGCAATCTGGCGTCATTATTCCGCATGAGAAGATCTGATCCCACGATACGGAAAGCCAATTCCAGCCATGAAAAAGGCGGCGATCCTTGCGGACGGCCGCCTATTTCGGATCAGACCGGAGCTGTTAGCCCTGGCGTGCCTTGAAACGCGGATTCTGCTTATTGATCACGTAAGTCCGGCCCTTGCGGCGAACAACGCGACAATTACGGTCCCGCTTTCTCAGCGTCTTGATCGAATTCGCGATTTTCATGACACGAGTCCAAAAAATTCAGTCGGAAAGGCCAGCTGCCTTCGAGAAGCGCGGAACATATGGTGACGCTTATACTATGTCAACGCCTGATCCTCGGAAAAATACCCCTTGCCGGTCCAGTTCCCGGTTCAGGCTTTCACCGGCTTCAGGGCGAAATAGCGATACAGACGAAGATCGCCGGCTTCAAGCAACGCCGCCAGCCGGGCCCAGCGTTCAACCTCTTTCATCAAAATCTCAAGCTGACCAGGCGTAGCCTTGATCCGGCCGTCCTGGTAGCGATCGATGAAGCTCTGGAAGGCCCGCGTCATGTAACCGTAATAGTCCTTGCTGATATCCTCGGAGACCCGGACATCAAGCTCCAAAGCGGCAATTTCCGTTTCATAGCGGTCCAGAGACCAGAGATGGATCGGAAACGGATCGTTCTTGATCCACTTGTTGACTGCGGCAGATGGCTCCTTGCCAGGCGGCAGCATGAAGTCCGTCAGCGACAATTGACCATACATGCGCAGTGCCCGCTTCAGAACGCGCAGAATCCGGGTCTTGTCTTCTGTCCGGAACAGGAATTCCCGTGTCAGGATACAGTCAAAGCTGTTTGCCTTGAGGGTGATCTCTGCCGGATCATAGTCCTGCAGCTTGATCTTGGATCTGGTGTCCGACATGTCGATATTGCGCTTGGAGATCTCCGACAGTTCCGGAACATTCTCAAGCAGGGTCGCATAGCATCCGAACTGGCTGGTGACTGCGATTGTGCCGCCGCCCATCCCGCTGGTCAGGTCGAGCAGGTTCATCTGGTTGTCGAGCGCGAACGGTTTGGCGAGGGTCAGGGCGTGCTGTGCGCCACCCGGCATATTGAATCCCTTGCCCCAGATAGTCTCGATCATCTCGATGGTCTTGGGATGCCACGGACCGAGGACTTCCTCTTCTTCGGGTTCCGGTTCCTCGAGTTCGAAATCGATATCGAGCTTCGTCTCGTCAACCGCGAGGGTGCGCAGAAAGGCGTACCAGACGCGTTTTACGCGCCTCACAAGCTTGTGCTGTCGCCATCCACCCGCCAAACCAGTCCCCCCACGAACACGCGCGAAAAAGTCTCAGACCTTGTTAAACCATGAAATTTCTAACAATTTATTGACCATCCTGCGGCATTGCGAATCTATCAACTTTTGATTTTCCTGCAAAACCCCAACAGTCATCGCGCGATGACGACTCTGGCGTATCGCCCGAATCTCCAACTTTTTCAAGTATTAGCAACATCATGCCACCCAAATTAAGGAATTGACGTGCCTGAAGTTGCATTGTCTATAGTTTCGCTCAAATTTTGCAGACTTGGATCATGATTATGAGTGTTGGATTCGCCGAGACTTTCCGGGGGGACGTCAAAGCTTGGGAGTGCGACGTCGTCGAGCATTTTACCGTTGCCTACTACTACGAGAAATTCGAAGCGTCAGCCTGGCGCTTCCTGCGTGACCACAAAGTCGACCCGACAAAGGTGCGCACGACCGATTGCTATACGCGCTACCTTGCCGAACTACGCAAGGGCGACCTGTTCCATATCGAAACGGGGCTGATCCAGACCGGGCTTCGGCCCGTCATCGCGCACAAGCTCTTTAATTCAGAAACGGGCAAGCTCTGCACCACGATGGAGCAGACACTGGATGGTGCCGCGCTGACCGGGTCCGAAGCCGGATGGGACGGCCCTGCAAAAGAAGAGCGGGCGCCAGCAGGCGGATCGGCGAAATGGGTTCGTGCCGGCATGGATGTGGTGCGGCCAAGTGATCTCGACTGGACCGGCAAGCTTGGACTCGGCGGACTGATCCACCAGTTCTCCGGCTCGGGTTTTCATGCGCTTGCGAACATTGGCATGACGCCGTCCTACCTGCGGGATAATCGCCGCGGTTTCTCGACCTTCGAATTCCAGATCGAGATGGATCACTGGCCGGATAGTGGCGATCTGGTGCATATCGACAGCACGGTGGCCCATGTCGGCTCATCCTCGATCCGGATGGTGCACCGGTTGATGGACACGACCAGAAACACCCGGCTTGCCGAGCTCAGCCAGTTCGGTGTGCATCTCGACCTCGACGCCCGCAAGCCGACGCGGTTGCCGGAGCCGATCCTCGAAAAGGCCAAAGAGCTGCTCGGCAGCTAGTCTCACGCATTTAGAAACGCGGCGTCCGACCTGAGTTCGATCAGGGTCGGGCCGGCCGCCGCGAAGGCTTCGGCGAGTGCATTGCCGAAGCCTTCCGCACTTTCGGGCAGGGCATAATCGCAATGATAGGCTGCCGCGAGCGCGGAGAAATCCGGCACAAGCAAATCCGTGCCAAGCGGTTGCACACCCGCATCAATCATGTGATCACGGATCTCGCCATAGCCGCCATTGTTCCAGACAAGCACGGGCAAGGGCATGCGCAGCTCCGCCGCGACGATCAGTTCTTCCGCCGTGAACAACAGACCGCCATCGCCGGCAATCGCCATGGCCGGCCGCTCCGGCGCCCCGAGTTTCGCGCCGATCGCCGTCGGCACCCCGGTGCCGAGCGTTCCGAAGCCGTTCGGGAAATGCCATCCATTAGGATGATCGATCCGGAAGTAGGAAGCGCCGGTATAGGCGACCTGCGTCGAATCGAGGGAGATAAAGCAATCTTCCGGCAGGTATTCAGCCAGCATATCGAGCATGCGGCAGCGGTTCATCGTATCGGGTGTTTCGTGCACCGCACGGTTCTCACTCCAGAGCCGTGCCGCGCGTTCTTCAGTACCGGCAGCAGGCGCGCCGCCAAGGCGCTCCGTCAGAGCGGCCATGGTCAGAGCGGCGTCGCCGAGGATCGCGAGATCGGGCCTGAAACCGCGTACAAGCTGCGCCGGGTCAATATCGACGCGGATCAATTTATCGCCGAGCCGGATGCTCGCAGCACTCGTCCAGAAACTGGTCTCCGCCAACTCTGAGCCGACAGCGAGCACGATATCGGCAGCCGCAAGCGCCCGCTGGGTCGGCTCAAGCTCAAGCGTCGCCCCGGCGCTAAGCGGGTGGAACTCCGGGATCACCCCCTTGGCCGCCGTCGTGGTCACGACCAGAGCACCAAGTCGTTCAGCCAGCGCCAGCGCTTCGGCCCCGGCCCATTTCGCCCCGCCGCCAAGCAGTAATACTGGCTGTTCCGCATTGGAGAGGAGGTCCGCCGTCTCGCTGACAGCGCTGGCGTCAGGCCCGGGCTTTGGCGTTCGTGGCCATGCGACGGCATCGACAATGGCAGTCTGGTCGAACAGCTCACGTGGCACCTCCAGCCCAACGGGCCGGGGACGCCCGCTGTCGAACCGGGCAAAGGTCTGCGCAAACACCTCCGGCAGGTTTTCCGGAGCCCGCAGTTGATGATTGAAGGCGGTGACGGTCCGCGCCGCATCATTCTGGTTCGGCATCTCGTGCAGGAAGCCCTGCCCCATGCCGAGCTCATTGCTCTTGTTCGCGGCGGCGACAACCAGCATCGGCACGGAATCCGAATAAGCCTGACCGATCCCGGTCGCGGCGTTCAGCAGACCCGGGCCGGTGATAACGGAACAGGCTGCGGGACGGCCGGTCGCCAGGCCATAGCCATAAGCCATCAGCGCCGCGCCCTGCTCATGCCGTGGCGTCACGTGACGCAAACCGCTCGAGACCAGTGCCCGGTAGAAAGCCACGGTATGCACGCCCGGGATCCCGAAGATCGTGTCGATCCCGTAGCTTTCCATCAGCCCGACAATTGTGTCAGCGCAGCTTTTCTCGGCCATTCCGCCCCCATCACTTTCTGAAATTGACGCCGGCCCGTGCCGGTACCGTGCACCGCTTGGCACTTCACGGGACCCTAACGCCCGGTCTATCTTCGGCAAAACAACAAATTCTTACGTGCAGATAAGCCTGCCTTGGAGAGGGAGCAACCATGACCACAGACATCCAGCAAGCCCGCATCGACCTCGCCTGTTCATTGCGCTGGTCCGCCCGCATGGGTCTTAATGAAGGCGTCGACAATCACTTCTCCCTGGCCCTGCCCGACGATGACGGGGTGATGCGCGGCAACCGCTTCCTGATCAATCCGTTCGGCTGGCACTGGTCGGAAGTCACCGCCTCCTCGATGGTGCTCTGCGACGGTGACGGCACCGTGCTGGAAGGATCGGAGACGGTCGAGGACACAGCCTTCTTCATTCACAGCCAGATGCACAAGAACGTGCCGAGCGCGGTCTGCATCATGCACACGCACATGCCCTATGCCACCGCCCTGACCCTGCTGGAAGGCGGGCGGCTCGAGATGTGCGAGCAGAACGCGCTGATGTTCGACGGCCGTATCGCCTATGACGATGAATATGAGGGCCTGGCGCTGGACGAGGACGAAGGCGCGCGGATGGCGAGTAAGATCGGTAATAACGCGATCCTGTTCCTCGCCTGCCACGGCATCATCACCACCGGCGCGACCGTGCAGGACACGTTCAACGATCTCTATTATCTGGAGCGAGCCGCCAAGGTGCAGGTCCTGGCGAAATCCACCGGCCAGAAAATGCGCACCATCTCGGAGCGGGTCCGCTCCCATACCCGCCAGCAGGCCTCGACGGAAAATGCCCGGGTCGCCGACCGGCACTTCAAGGCGCTGCGCCGGATGCTGGAAAAGGAAGAGCCGGACTTCCTGAACTGAAAACTGTCCGGCTCAATCTCTCATCACACACTGAATAACCTTTTATGGGGAATAACTTAGTCAGAAAATAAATCTTTAATTGCATATTCAATGGTGGCACCATTCCCTTCATCGTGAGCAGAGGCGCTCATCGATGCAGGACCAGGACCGATGGACAGGCACAGGGAAATCGATGACGTCACGGGGCGTCGGAGAGGTGCGTCAACCGGACAGGGGCAGGCACCCTATCTCGCAAGACTGACAGCAGCAGCCAGCCTGCGCTCCTATTATGACGACCCGTCCAACTGTTCCGCAGTCATCGATGCACTCTCTCGGATTGTCGTGTCCAAGAGCATCAAACTGCTTTCGATCGATGTGTTTGACACTGCGCTGCTCAGATCGACGAAATCGGAGCTGGGCCGCTTCTGCTCTGTTTCGGAACGATTTCACACATCGCTTTCCAACGCTGGAACGACAACGAGCTTCGCGCCGGAAGATGTCCTGCTTGCCCGTATTATTGCGTCGCGCGCTGCCTACGGAATGCGGCGCGACACCACCATCGGTGGCGACCCCTCGCTCGATGCCATTGCCGGAACTGTTTGCGCGCTGCTCAACCTGCCGGACACAGCTGCGCTCTATGCCAAGACCGAGCTTGAATGCGAGACCCGCGATGTCTCCCTCAATCCGCTGATCGCCGGGATCAGAGACCGCTTCCCCGGACTCCGCCTGGTGTTTCTCTCGGACATGTATCTCGGGAGCCGGCAGATTTCAAAGATCCTCACGGCAAAGAATATCTCCAGCCGTCGCCCGAAGGTGTATTCCTCGGCGGATGGCCACGGCAGCAAGGCCGGCGGCGGGATGTTCGAGCATGTGGCCCGGTCACTGCGTGTCCCGCCATGCCGCGCCTTGCATATCGGCGACAATCTGGAGAGCGATTACCGCGGCGCGAAGCGCTGTGGCTGGCAGTCACTCTATCTCCCGTTGCCGGACGAAGAAATCCGGGCCCGCCGTCAATGCTTTGCCAGAATCCGCGCCCGGATCGATCGGTTTGCCGGCGGGCTCCGCCCTGAATGCGGTTTTACGCCATGACCCGGCTCCAGAAACGGCCAAGAAACCTGAGAGACGTCGGAAGCGACCTGCTTGGTCCGCTCGTCAATCTCTACCTGCTCAGGCTGCATGCCCACCTCCTGCAATCGGACCCGTGCCGCGACCGCATCCTGTTTGTGCTGCGCGCCGGACATCGGATCAAATCACTTTATGAAACATGGCTGAAGCGACGCGGTCACACGCTGCCTGCGCATGCCGTGCCGCTCCGGTCCTCCCGTCTGATGGCCTGCAAAGCGGCGTACGGGTCGGCGCCGGACCTCGCCCTGACGGCCCTCGGCCAAGAGCTTGATGGAGAGAGTCTGGATACGATAATCCGCGCCTTGCTCCGCGCGGAATCTCCATGCAGCAACCTCGACGATCTTCCACCGGTCCCGCAACAGCCCCTTCACGAATTCCTATGCAGCGACAATCCGGCCGCGAAGCGCGTCAGACGTCACCTGCATCATCAGTCCCGCCTCTTCTCGGACTATCTCGATGCGCTGGCGGGAACGGCCGAACGCCTTGTGCTGGTCGACACCGGATGGCGCGGCACCCAGCAGCTCTTGCTCGAACAGGCCTTCCCGAACTGGGACTGGTCGGGTCTCTATTTCGGCTGCATCGACCGGGCCAATGTTCTCGGCAAGACTCCCCGGCGAATGACCGGACTGATGTTCGACAGCCCGGGCTTCGACCCGGAAAACCCGGTGTCGGGTCTGGTCCTCCACCGCCACCTGATCGAGAGCCTGCTGGAGCCGTCAATCCGCTCGGTCGAGCGCATTGATCACGCTGATATCGAGGCCGTGCAGCACGGAAGGCCAGAGCGCAGCAACCACCGTGAGCTGCCCGACGGCGCCTATGAAGGACTCATCGCGTATATCGCCGCCCATGCCTCTGACAACCCGCGCGAAATCATGGCGGCCTATGAACTGGCCGTGCCACGTCTCACCGCCATGATCACCGCGCCCGAACCGGCGGACATACAGCTGCTCGCCCTGAAGCCCCGTTCCATCGATCTTGGACGGATCGGTTCTGTCTCGGTCGTGATGCCGGCGAAAGACCGAACGCCGGACGACACCCCCAAACAGCGTCTCCATGAGGCGCTCTGGGGACCGGGACAGGCCGCCATCGAGTTTGATGATAGTCGGCGGCAACGGGCACAGACGTCACTGCAGGTACAGGCCACTTGCCCGCCAAAACCCGACGAGCCATCCGTCGCGATCATTACCCGAACCAGGGACCGGCCGCTGCTGCTGAAGCGGGCAGCGCGCAGTGTCGCTGGACAGTCCTATCGCAACATTCTCTGGATTGTCGTCAATGATGGTGGCGACCCCGAGCCGGTTCGCGAGGTTCTGGACGAGTCACTGGTCGACCCGACCCGGATCATTTTCATTTCGCACGAACAGAGTCTCGGCATGGAAGCGGCATCAAATGCCGGCATCCGCTCCTGCTCCTCCGATCTGATCGTCATACACGACGATGATGACAGCTGGGAGCCCGGCTTCCTCGAACAGTCCGTCGCTTTCCTAGACAGACACGGGCAACTGTATGACGGCGTTGTCTGCCACAGCACCTACATCGAGGAAGTCATCGCGGATGGCACCGTGGCAGAATGCGGCAGACATCCCTTCAACGACTGGCTCTGCAACGTTCAGATCGCTGAAATGGCGGTGGCCAACCTGTTCCCGCCGATCGCGTTCCTGTTTCGCCGCGGAGTGTGGGCACGGCTTGACGGGTTCGACGAGACACTACCCGTCCTCGGCGACTGGGATTTCAATCTGCGTTTCCTGATGGAGGCGGATATCGGCGTCCTGCCGCTCGCACTGGCGAACTATCACCACCGCACCGGCACGGGTCACAACGACACTTATGCAAATTCCAACAGCGGAAACGACAATCCGCACGTTGCCTTCAGTGCCATATTGCGGAACCGCTATCTGCGGCGCGCGGCAAGCGAGCCCCGATTTGCAGTGCTCGCCGGCCTGATCGGACATGGCTACGGGCTGGGTGATTTGCGATCGCGCCTTCTGAGCGCGGCAGTACCGGTCAACCCCACCGAAAGCCACACCGCCTCTGCGCTCGAAACGGAAATCGAGAGCCTGAAGGCACGCTGCATGGCACAGGAACAGGAACTCGACCGGCGCTGGGTGCTTTTGCAGATGACCGTGTCCGAGATCATAAGCACGCGAGGCCTGTCGGTCGAGACCGGCGCATTGATCCGACAGCTGTCCAGCCTGGCAGACCAATACACGCAAAAGACCGTAATCCAGCCACCACCCGATTTCGACGAAGCCGCCTACAGGACAGAAAATCCGGACATCGCCCGGGCGGTCGCGGACGGGAAGTTCAAAAACGCCTTCGATCATTTCGCGAAGCTCGGTCGCCGCCAGGGACGCCGTCGGCCGTATCACGGCACACCGGCCGGCAGGGAACGGGAGGCATTGCGATGAGTGCCCCGCTCCCCACGACCAGTGCCTATATCCGCACATTGCAATCGGAGACGGAGTCCGCCACGGCGAAAACCCAGCGCATCCGCCACACGATAGAGCAATGCTGGTCGCTGGAGCCCGACAGGATACCACCGCGGCATTTGATGAATGTCGTCGGCAGCCCGGATGCAGCGCATTTCCGCGCGACGATGTGCGATCTGTTTGGCGAACTGGCCCTGCGCGGCGCTGTCGAGCCGACCGACACGGTGCTGGATCTCGGCTGCGGGTGCGGCCGGCTGGCCATACCGTTCGCCGCCCATCTCGGCAGCGGCACATATATCGGTGTCGACGTCTGGACCGAGGGTCTCGACTGGTGCCGGGACAATATCGCCTCGGACACCGGCAGCTTGCAATTCATCCACAGGGAAGCCGTCAACAATTACTATTTCGAGCCCCGCGCACCCAACGCGGACAATCACTATCACCTGTCGGAGCTGGACCGCGAACAGGTCGACTTTGCCTTCGCCATATCCCTCTTCACGCACCTTCAGCAACGCGATTGCTTCGCCTATCTGTCGGAGCTGTCCCGCGTCCTGAAGGGCAGTGGTTGCGCCTACATCACCTGTTTCATCATCGACGAGTTCTTCTTCGATTTCGTCCGCCGCACCGGTCTGCACCGTGCGGTATCCCAGGAACAGCCGGGCTGCTACTACGCTTACGAAGGGCAGGATTTTTTCGCCGGATATACCCGCGCCACATGGACCGGGATGCTGGAGAACAGCGGCCTGAAGATTGTCGGATACGACCCCGGAACCTGGGCGGAAAAACCCGGCGGGCTGCACTATCAGGACACGTTCATGGTCGTCCCGCAGGGCTATCGGAAGAAGTGATCCCGGCGCGGTGACGCAGGATCGAATGGAAGGAGCAACAAGTGGCATCTCTGGTCGGTGACATGTTCGATCCGATAGGAAACCGGTCCATTGACGCGGAGCAAAGCACGCTCATTCGCGATTTCCTCAACACGATCGGCCTGTCGGATGGGTCCATCGAAACGGTCACGGTTCCGTCATCTGGCGGCTCTTCCGGCCTTGAGAACCAGACACCGTTCTTAGTGCCGGACGAAACGACGGTTGCAACCGCACTGGCCCCAGATGGGGAACAGATTTCGATCTCGCTCAATCCGGATTCCGAGACCGGAAAGGTTCTGGTCATCCAGGGGTACGGCGATGCCCTGATCACCGGCGGCGGTGGTAGCGACAGGGTTCAGGCCGGCAGTGGCGATGACACCGTGAACGGCGGGCGGGGCGACGACCTCGTCCGCGGCGGGCTCGGATCCGATAGCCTGCTCGGGGGACTCGGCGACGACATTATCTACGGAAATACCGGGGGTGACACGCTCGGCGCCGAGGAAGGCGCAAACAGCCTCTTCGGCGGGCAGGGAGAAGACTGTATTTCCGGCGGCATCGACAGCGACCTGATCATGGGCAATCGCGATCCGGACATGATCGACGGCGATTCCGGATCGGATATCATCTATGGGAACCAGCAGGACGACACGGTTGTCGGCGGCGGCGGGCAGGATACGCTCTTCGGCGGCCAGGACAATGATGTCCTGGATGGCGGCACGGGAGACGACGCGCTGCATGGCAATCTCGGCGGTGATCAGTTCGTGTTCCGGACCGACAGCGGCGTCGACGTCATTTATGACTTCGTCGCCGGCACGGACAGCATTCTGGTCGCGACCGGCATCAATGGCCTGCCGGTCTCCGAACCCGCAGATCTGGCCGGACGAATTTCCAGCGATGCTATCGGAAATGCAGTGATCGATTTCGGGAACGGCAATGTCGTGACGATCGATGGCCTCAGTGCTGACGATCTTCTCGGGAATATCAGTTCCTACATCACGGTGGGTTAACGCGACGGCGTCGCATGCATCAGCGTCAGTTTACTGTGCGATTCGCATACGATCGCAGGCAGTGTTATAAACTTTTTGGTTGAATTTTTGGATTAATAGAGATGACGGAGCATCTCCCAACGCGCCCTTCGCACATCCCGACACTTCAGTCGATCGTGGCGAAATGCATCCCGGGGCTTTTGCTCTGCATTCTGTTGAGCTTCGTCATTTCGCTCACCATGTTCGTCCCGCCTCTTTACATGATGAAGCTGTTCTCCGGCGTGACTGCAACCGGCAGCGTCGCGACGGTTGTCGGCCTGTCGGTTCTCGCTGGCGGCGCCGTTCTTCTCTATGTCGTGCTCGACTATCTCCGGAGCAGGACTTATCACCTGCTTTCCGGCTGGCTCGCGGAGCGGCTCGGCGATGTAGCAATCGAGCCGATCGCAGCACAATCCCTTCGCGGCGGCCGGCCGGCGGAGCTGCTGAAAGATATCGGAATGCTCCGCGA
The DNA here is from genome assembly GCF_040217065.1 of Nisaea sp. GTDB lineage: Bacteria > Pseudomonadota > Alphaproteobacteria > Thalassobaculales > Thalassobaculaceae > Nisaea. Next base: position 293,384 of record NZ_JAVJNX010000008.1, on the reverse strand, counting down.
CTTTGTCGCCGGAGGCGGCCTCACCGCCGGGCTCGACCTGCTATGGGTGCCGATGTTTGTCGCCGCCCTCTTCCTGCTGCATCCGTTTTTCGGTTGGCTCGGCATCGGTGCCGGAGTGACGCTGCTGATCCTTGCGGTGGCGAATGATCTCCTGACCCGTGCACCGGTCCGGGAAAGCAGCGAACGTGCGGAAGGAGCCTATCGCGAAATCGCTGACGCCTTGCGCTTCGCAGAGGTCATTGATGCCATGGGAATGCTCGACGGCATCTTCCGGCGATGGCGCGCCCGGAACAGGCAGATGATCGCAGCCAATCTGCGTGGAGCTCAGCGTCAGGCTGCCGTACTGAGTATCGCCAAGGGGATCCGCCTCACGGTCCAGCTGGCCGTGTTCGGGGGCGGCATGCTGCTGGTGCTCGAACAGGCGGCGGATTTCGGAACGCTGCTGGCAAGTTCCATCATCCTGGTCCGGGCGCTGGCACCGCTGGAACAAATGCTCGACCGCTGGCGGCACTGGATTGCGGCAGCGGGCGCGACCCGACGCATTGCCGCCGCCCTGGCGAAACCGCCCCGGTTGCTGCGCTCTTCCATGCCCATGCCACGTCCCCGCTCCAGCCTTGCCCTCAATCACGTCTATTTCGTTCCGGCCGGGAGCAATCAGCCCACTGTCCGGGGTGTTTCGCTGGAGGTCGGCTGCGGGGAGTTCATCTGCATCGCCGGCGCCGCGGCGGCAGGGAAGACCACGCTTCTTCAGTTGATGGCCGGCATGTGGACGCCGACCGCCGGCTCGATCACTCTGGACGGACATGACACGCATAGCTGGAATCGGGAAGATTTCGGCCATCATGTCGGCTATCTTCCACAATCGGTCCAGCTCCTTGGCGACACGGTCCGCACGGTCATAGCCCGCCTGGCAGAGAACGACCCCGCGGCAACGGTCAAGGCGGCAGAGCTGGCCGGGATCCACACTGTCATTGGACGGCTCCCAAATGGTTACGACAGTCCGGTAGACGGTCCCGGGGCACGGCTGACCGGCGGTCAACGGCAGCAGATCGGTATTGCCCGGGCCCTCTATGGCGACCCTGCACTGATCCTCCTGGACGAACCGGATGGCAGTCTGGACAGCAGCGCGCTGAAGACGCTGATCGCCACCCTCAAGTGGCTGAGAGACCGGGGCCGGATAATTGTCGTCACAAGTCATCGCCCGGAAATGCTGCGCAGCGCGAATCGGGTGGTCCTGCTCGATCACGGTGCAGTGGCCAGGATCGCCACCCCGGTACCCTGCGCGCGCCCGGACCCGATTCTGTCCGCGACAGCAGCATCATGAGTGCAGTCACCAAAAATCACCAAGGAGCCCCTGAAGCGGCTCCCCGCATCGGTCAAATCTGCTTGTCCGCGGTTTCCGCCATCGCGCTATTCATCATCGGCACCGTCATCTGGAGCTGGCTGGTGCCGATCAATGCCGCTGTTCTGGCCGAGGGCCGCGTGCTGGTCCAGTCCTACAAGAAAACGGTGCAAAGCCGGGACGGCGGCCGGATCCTGGAGCTTCTCGTCGGTAACGGGCAGACAGTCACAACGGGACAGCCCCTGCTGCGCTTCGATCCGGCCGAAGCATGGATCGAGCATGATCTGATCCGAAAACACCTGCTTCAGGCCCTCGGTCGTGAGGCGCGGCTGTCGGCGGCCTTGCGCGACATGGACCAACCGGACTGGCCGGAGAACCTGACCCGTGACGGGAGCGATCTGGATGCACAGCGGGTCGTGCAGATCGAAAAGACCTTGTTCACGGCCGCGCGGCGGGAACAGGTCGGCAAGGAGCAGGTCCTCGCCCGCCGGATTGCTGAGCTGGAGGAAGAAGGCCGCTCCCTTGAAGCGCAGCTTCAATCCACCGCCCGGCAGCTGCCGATGATCGAAGAGGAAACGGCGGATGTTTCCCTCCTGCTGAGCAAGGGCCTCGAACGCAAACCCCGGCTGCTCGCCCTGAAGCGGGCACGGGAGGCGCTTCTTGGCGAGCAGAACGCCTTGCAAAGCAAGATCGCCCAGGCCGCAGAAAATCTTGCGGCCGCCAGGTTCAACCTCGCGGCGTTCCGCAGCCAGAACAAGACAGAACTCGCCGAAGCTCTGACCCAGACCTCCAACGAGATCGCCACATTGCGCCATCAGTTGAAAAGCGCCCGCGCCCGGCTCCGCAACACGGAGATCCGGGCGCCGGCCTCCGGCGAGATCGTCGATCTCGGCTTCCATACGCTCGGCGGCGTGGTCCGGCCGGGCGAGGCCGTTCTGAGCATCGTCCCGCGGCAGGAAGAGCTGGTCGTGGATGCCCGCATCAAGGCAACGGATATCGATGCTGTCTATCGCGGACAGGTCGCCGAGATCCGTATCCGTGCCTATAACTGGAAAGACCGGCCACCACTGCATTCGCGGGTGGTGCGGGTGTCCGCCGACCTGCTGGAAGACAATAAGACGGGCCTCCTCTTCTATGAGGTGCGGCTGCGGTTCGATGCCGGCAGCGCGCCGGAGGCGATCTCGGCCCTGAAAGTCGGGATGGCGGCGGACATCGCCCTTCTGACCGAAGAACGCACCGCCGCCGACTACATCCTCGGGCCTGTCTCGCGATATCTTTTCCGGGGTTTCCGTGAGCATTGAGGCAGGTATTTTGCCTTCTGTGCCGCTGACGCTTCTAATCCGGCCCCCGGGCGCGATATGCTCCATGCCGGGGAGAACAAAATGACGTCGACCGTAACGATCCTGCAATCTCGTATCGAACTCGTGGATCCGCAGGACTGTACTGATAATTCGGACACCCTGGCGTTGCTGGAAGCTCTGTTCGACGCACTTGTCCGGCGAGGCCCGGACGGACGCTTCATACCCGCTCTGGCGGAGAGCTGGACATTGGCTGAGGATGCCTGCCGCTGGACGTTCCGGCTCCGGCCGGGGCTGCGCTTTCACGACGGCAGCCCCCTCGATGCGGACGCGATGAAATATTCCATCGAGCGCATGCAGCGGCCCGACATCGGCGCCACCCTCGGCGCACCGGCTGTCTGGGGCCAGTATCTCGGCGGTGCCCGCATCGCAGCCCCCGATCCACTTACCGTGACAATCGAGACGGTCGAGCCGACGGCGGATCTGCTTGATATTCTGGTTTCAGGCTATGCCCTGCCGCCCCATCTGGCGGACAGCCCCGGCTTTCTGCAACATCCTGTCGGCAGCGGGGCTTTCCGGTTCGAGGGCGCCGAACCCGAACGGGAGATCCGCATGGCGGCCAACCCCGATTGGTGGGGCGGCGCCCGGCCACAGGATCATTTGATCTGGCATTGTGTGCCGCTGTCAGAGGCCCGGGCGGAAGCAGTCACAACCGGACGGGCGCAGGTGGCCACCCGCCTGTCGCCGGCAGACACGCCGCAGCTTGGCCAGGCCATAACGCACCATGATTATTTCGACCCGACTGCAATCATCTACCTGCTGAATGCCGCATCCGGACCGTTCAGCGATCCTCGTGTCCGGCGCGCGATCACACTCGCGGTCGACAGGCCGGCCCTGATCGCCGACGTGCTCGGCGGCGCGGGAACACCGCTTGGCGGTTTTGTTAGCAATGTCCATGTCGGCGCCGCGCCGCAGCCGCAGGACCTAGAGCCGGATCCCGCAACCGCGCGTACCCTTCTTGCAGAGGCCGGTTATGGCGACGGCCTTGTGCTGGGCGTCGATTGCCCGACCCGATTGCCGGACGAAGCGCAGGCCCTGACCAACGCCCTCGCCCGTCAGTTGGCCCCGATAGGGGTTTCACTGATTGTGCACACGACTGAAGACCGAGTCGCTTATGCAGAGCAGATCCGGGACAAGAAAATCCACGACATGTGCGTCTTCGATTCCAGCCCGATGAGCACCTTCCGCGTGCTGTACGAAAAGATCGACAGCCGGGTGCGCGGGTCCTGGTGGGAAGGCTACCGGAACGACGCGGTGGAGTCTCTGCTCGACCACTCCCGCCGCACCGTCGATCCGGCTGCCCGCGAAGATATCCACCGGCAGAGCTACATGGCTCTCCGGCAGGACCCGCCCTGGCTGCCGCTCTACCACCACCGGTTCACAGCAGCGATCGCCGGCGATCATCCGAAATGGCGGATGCGCGCCGACGGTGTTCTCGATGTAACGACCCTGCCCTGAGTGCAAACAGTCAGGCGTTGCCGGTCAGGTATTCCATCGCTGCCTGAGCGCCGCCCTTGTTGTGCGGGACGCCCGCAACGGCAAAGCCCATCTCGACGCCGGACAAAGTGCCCATCAGCATCAGGTCGTTGAAATAGCCCAGGTGACCGATGCGGAAGACCGTGTCCTTGACCTTGCCGAGGCCCGAGCCGAGCGACATGTCGAACTTGTCCAGCACGGTGTCCCGATAGCTGTCCGCGCTATGCCCTTCCGGCATGACGACGGCAGTCAGGACCGGGCTGTATTCGTCGGCGTTTTGGCACAACACCTCAAGGCCCCAGGTCCGGACGGCACGGCGGGTCGCCTCGGCGAAGCGCTCATGCCGGGAGAAGACGTTCTCCAGCCCCTCGTCCATCAGCATGTCGCAGGCTTCGTTCAGGCCGTAGAGCAGGTTGGTTGCCGGGGTATAGGGGAACCAGCCATCCGCATTCATGCCGATCTGGCTCTTCCAGTCCCAGTAGGACCGGTTGATGCGCGCATTTTCGTTCGCCTTCATCGCCTTCGGGCCGACCGCGTTGAAGCCGAGGCCCGGCGGCAGCATCAGGCCCTTTTGCGAGCCGCTGACGGTGACATCCACGCCCCATTCGTCATGCTTGTATTCGGCCGAGGCGAGCCCGGAAATGCTGTCCACCATGAACAATGCCGGATGGTTCGCCGCATCGATGGCCTTGCGCACATTCTGGATCTTCGACGTCACGCCGGTCGAGGTCTCGTTATGAACGACACAGACCGCCTTGATCTCGTGCCCCTTGTCTTCCAGCAGCCGCGCCTCGATGGCCGCCGCGTCGACACCATGGCGCCAGTCGCCGGCAATCACTTCCGGCTTCAGGCCAAGACGCGTGGCGAGTTCTGCCCAGAGCGAGGAGAACTGACCGGTCTCGAACATCAGCACCTTGTCGCCGACATTCATTGTGTTGACCAACGCCGCTTCCCAGGCACCGGTGCCTGAGGACGGCAGGATCACGACCGGGCATTCCGTTTGGAAGATCGGCTTCACCTTCGCCAGAACCTCATGCGCGAGCGCTTGGAATTCCGGGCCGCGATGATCGATCGTCGGCTGCCCGATGGCGCGCAGGATCCGGCCGGGTACATGGCTCGGGCCGGGGATCTGCAGGAAATGCGGTCCGGACTTGTAGGTCATGGTCTTCTCCTCGGTGCGGATCACGCCAGTGCGCGGTCCAGGATGGTGGCGACATGCACCGCCTCGCGGGCGGCGCCGTCCTTGATCTGATGGCGGCAGGAGGTGCCGTCGGCGACGAGCACGGTATCTTTTCCGGCGGCGCGCACGGCGGGCAGCAGATCGCGCTCCGCCATGGCCATGGAGACCTCCTGGTTCTTTGCTTCATAGCCGAACGCCCCGGCCATGCCGCAGCAGCTCGACTGGATCACTTCGACGTCCATGTCCGGCACCAGCCGCAGCGCGGTCTCGACGGCGCCCATGGCATCGAAGGCCTTCTGGTGGCAATGGCCATGCACCAGCGCCTTCGCGGCAACCGGTTTGAAGGCGGCGGTGATCTTTCCGGCCTTCTGCTCCCGGGCGATGAACTCCTCGAACAGCAGGGCATGCTCCGCGATCAGGTCGCTATCCGCACCCGGCAGCATCGCCTTGAATTCATCCCGCAGCGTGAACAGGCAGGACGGCTCCAGCCCGACGACGGGAATGCCGCGCCGCGCATAGGGCAGATAGGCCGCGATCATGCGCCGTGCCTCTTCCTTCGCCTTGTCGACGAGGCCGGAGGCCAGGAACGTCCGGCCGCAACAGAGATGGCGCCCGCCCGCACCGCGCGGATCGACGACATGGACGCGGTAGCCGAGCGCCTTCAGGACCCGGAGTGCGGCCCGCAGGTTTTCCGGCTCGAAATAGGTACTGAAAGTGTCGTTCAGCAGCACCACGTCGCGCCCGTCATTTTCGTCCGGGTCGACATCGTCAGCCTCGCTGCCGGAAAACGGCACATCGCTCCAGACCGGCAGGCTGCGCTTGGCGCTGAAACCGAGCAGTGCCTCGGACAGGCCTTTCAGGCCCGGCACGACATCCCGCGCATTCGCCAGATAGCCGAAGCGGGACGCTGCCTCGGCATAGCGCGGCAGGTAGGAAACCAGACGGTCCTTCAGCTTTAAACCATGTTTTTTTGTATAGTGATGCAGGAACTCGACCTTCATCCGCGCCATGTCGACACCGGTCGGGCATTCCCGCTTGCAGCCCTTGCAGGAAACGCAGAGATCCATGGTCTCTTTCATCTCCGGCGCGACCAGCGCCTCAGGGCCGAGCTGGCCGGACAATGCGAGCCGCAGCGTGTTGGCCCGGCCCCGGGTCAGGTCTTTTTCATTCTGCGTCGCCCGGAAGCTCGGGCACATCACACCGGCATCGCGTTTCCGGCAGGCGCCGTTGTTGTTGCACATCTCCACCGCACCGGAGAAACCGCCCCAGTCGGACCAGTCCAGCGCCGTGTCGATCGGGACCGGCGCATAACCCGGCTTGAAACGGAACAGCGAACGGTCGTCCATCTTCGGCGGGTCGACGATGCGGCCCGGATTCATCATCCGCTCCGGATCGAAGGCGCGCTTCACATCGCCGAAGGCATTTACCAGGCGCGTGCCGAACATCTTCTCGTGGAATTCGGAGCGGACAATGCCGTCGCCATGCTCCCCGGAATGGGAACCCTTGTATTCCCGCACCATGTCGAAGGCTTCCTCGGCGATGGCGCGCATGCGCTTCACATCGGCTTCTTCCCGCATGTTCAGCACCGGGCGGACATGCAGGCAGCCGACGGAGGCATGGGCATACCAGGTACCGTGGGTGCCGTGTTTTTCGAACACCTGGGTCAGCCGGTCGGTAAACTCGGCCAGATCTTCCAGCGGAACGGCGCAATCCTCGATGAAGGAAACCGGCTTTCCCGCCTGCTTCATCGACATCATGATGTTGAGGCCCTGGCGCCGGACCTCGCCGATGGTTGCCTGCAGGGCCGGCGCGGTCGCATCGACCACCGCGTCCGGATAACCGAGATCGGCCATCAGCACGTCGAGCTGGCGCAACTGGGCGACACAGGCCGCATGATCCTCTCCGGCAAACTCGACCACCAGCACCGAGTCCGGCTCCCCCTTCACGAACTCCGCGATCATCGGCTTGAAGATCGGGATTTCCCGGGCCAGCTCGATCATGTTCCGGTCGATCAGCTCCACCGCGTGCGGCTTCAGCGTCACGATATGCTGGGTCGCATCCATCGCCTTGTAGAAAGTCGGGAAATGGCAGACGCCCATGACCTTGTGGGTCGGAATGCGGTGCAGCTTCAGCTCGACCTGGCGGAAGGCCGCGAGCGTCCCTTCCGAGCCGACCAGCAGGCTCGCCATATTGTGCCCGGCGGGATTGATCGTGTTGATATTGTAGCCGCCGACCCGGCGCATGAGGTTCGGGAACTTCGCGGCGATCTCGCCGCCTTCCCGGTCGGCAATGGCGCGCATTTCCTGCACCAGATCCCGGTAGCGCGGCTCCGTCTCGATGCCGCCGAGATTGCCCGGCACCGGTCCGAAATGAAGCTGTTCTCCCGTCGGCAGCACGGCGTCGATGGAGAGCACATTGTCCACCATGATGCCGTAATGGATCGACCGGCCGCCGCAGGAATTGTTCGCGGTCATGCCGCCAATGGTGGCCCGGCTGGCGGTCGAGACATCGACCGGGAAAAACAGGCCGTAGGGCTTCAGGGCCGCGTTCAGATGGTCAAGCGCGATACCCGGCTCAACCACCGCACGCATGTTCTCCGGATCGATCTCGATGATCCTGTTCAGGTGCTTCGAGCAGTCCAGCACGAGGGACTCGTTCACGGTCTGCCCGCACTGGCTGGTGCCGCCGCCGCGCGGCAGCAGGGAGACGCCGTTCTCCCGCGCGATCTCCATCGCCGCGATCAGGTCAGCCTGGTTCTTCGGAATGACGACGCCGACCGGCTCGACCTGATAGATCGAAGCGTCAGTCGCATACCGGCCGCGGGAAAAGCGGTCGAAAAGCACCTCTCCCTCCAGCGCGCGCTCAAGACGCGCAGCCAGATCCCCAGCATTTGGCGACACGGCGGCCATCACTTACTCCCGACAAAAGCTATGCGCAAAGTCTGGCCAGTTCTTCCACCATGACAAATCGACTTCCACAATGCGGCAAGAGACTGCCACATATCAGTCCTGCGCGTGGGCCTTCTCGAAGTCCCAGACATCGCCGAAACCCATGGTTCGGGAGAAGGCACCGAAATCATCCAGCTTCTGGGATGCGCCCTTGCTCGATCCGGTCTCTTTCAGGCGGCCATAGACGGAGCGGAGCGCCGCGCCCATGGCCAGAAATCCGGTACCCGGGTAAATCGCCATGGAATAGCCCAGCTCGGTATATTCCTCCGCGCTCAGCACCGGCGTCTTGCCGCCCTCGACCACATTGACCAGCAGCGGCTTGTCGAAGGCGGCGCAGATCTTTTCCATCTCTTCGACCGTTTCCGGCGCTTCGATGAAGAGCACATCCGCTCCCGCCCTGGCGAAAGCCTCACCCCGGCGCAGGGCTTCGTCGAGACCGTAATTGGTGCGCGCATCGGTGCGGGCGACAATGGCGAAATCCGGATTTTCCCGGCTTTCCACCGCGACCTTGATCTTCTGCACCATGTCCTCGAGCGGAATCACCTTCCGGTTCGGGGTATGCCCGCATTTCTTCGGAAATTCCTGATCCTCAAGCTGGATGCCGGCTGCCCCCGCCGCCTCGTAGCCGCGCACCGTGTGCTGCACATTCAGCAATCCGCCATAGCCGGTGTCGCCGTCCGCGACCAGCGGCGCCGAGACCGTATCGGCCAGCACCTTCACCCGGCCGACCATGTCGGTGTAACTGGCAAGGCCCGCATCGGGCAGACCAAGATGGGAGCCGACAGCGCCGTAGCCGGTCATGTAAAGCGCCTCAAAGCCGAACTCGTCGGCGATGCGCGCTGAAATACCGTCGAAGATACCGGGGGCAATCAGAAGCTTGCCCGGCTTGATCAGGTCCATTAGCCGCGTCACGGCGCATCCTCCAGAGATTTCGGGCTCAAGCCCTTGTTCCGGGGACGATACCCAGCCAGACTGCCGACAATCAATGCCCGCGCTTTCCACTCTCGGAAATACTGCCTGCGCGGAACGCCCTCAATTCAGACATGGTGTCCCATGACCAAGGATCTTCTCACCCCCGTCCTCGCCAGAATCGATGCGGGACTGGAGCAGTCGGTCGAACGGCTTGTCGACGTGCTGCGCATCCCCAGCATCAGCACCGACCCGAAATTCGACCCCGACGTTCATCGCGCCGCCGCCTGGATGGCGGACCAGCTGACCGGGATCGGCTTCGACGCCGCCGTGCGCCCGGCCAAGAAGCACCCGATGGTGGTCGGCCACATGAAGGGCCCGGAAGGCACGCCGCACATCCTTTATTACGGCCATTACGATGTGCAGCCGGCCGATCCCTATGAGCTCTGGGACAGCGATCCGTTCGAGCCGGTGATCGTCGAGGCCGAACGCGGCAAGCGCATCGTCGCCCGTGGCGCGGTCGACGACAAGGGCCAGGTCATGACCTTCATCGAGGCCTTCCGGGCCTGGATGGAGGTGCACGGCTCCCTGCCGATCAGCGTGACCGTGCTGCTGGAGGGCGAGGAGGAAAGCGGCTCCGAGAGCCTTGAACCTTTCCTTTCGGCCAACAAGGACGAGCTCAGCGCCGATGCCTGCGTGGTCTGCGATACCGGCATGTGGGCGGTCGACAAGCCCGCCATCACCTACATGCTGCGCGGCATCGTCTCCGTCGAGGTGAAGATCAAGGGCCCGAGCCGGGACCTGCATTCCGGCATGTATGGCGGCGGTGTCATCAATCCGATCAACCTGCTCTCCAGGATCCTCGGCGACTTCCATGACGAGACCGGCCGGATCAGGATCGGGGGCTTCTACGACGATGTCCTGCCCGTCGGCGACAACGAGCTGAAGCAATGGGCCGGGCTCGGTTTCGACGAGAAGGCCTTCCTCAGTGAGGTTGGGCTGGAAGTGCCGGGCGGCGAGCAGGGCTTCACCGCGCTGGAGCGGATCTGGGCCCGGCCGACGCTGGACGTCAACGGCATCACCGGCGGCTATCAGGACCCGGGCGGCAAGACCGTGATCGCCTCGGAGGCATCCGCCAAGATCACCTGCCGGCTGGTGCCGGATCAGGACCCGGACAAGATCATCGCCGGACTGAAGGCCTTCGTGACCGAGCGCCTGCCGAAGGGTTACAGCCTGGAAATCGTCCATGAAGGCGGCTTCCCGGCGCTGCGCGTGCCGACGGAGTCCGACTATCTGAAGGCGGCGGTTGCCGGGCTCAGGGACGAGTACGAAACGGAGCCGGTGCTGATCGGCTGCGGCGGCTCCATCCCGGCAGCCGGATCGATCCGCAACCTGCTCGGCATGGACAGCCTGCTGGTCGGTTTCGGTCTGGAAGATGACAGGGTGCACAGCCCGAACGAGAAGTTCGAAATGGTCTGCTTCCACCGGGGCATCCGGTCCAACGCCGCCATCATGGCGCGGCTGGCGGAACTCGCCGGATAACCGGCATACCTTCCCTTGAAAAGCGCTGCGGGGGCGTCTCCGCGGCGCTTTTTTTCTTGGCAGGTCACGACCTTATGCAGTATCTGGCAATGAGTTTGGGAAATTGGATGCCATGAAAACTACGGCCAGCACAGAGCGACGAGCAAACCCGCGACGACGACGTATCGCCGCGCGTAGTGCGCTGTCCGTCATCACGCTCTAGGCCGCTTCCCTTTTCGGGACGGCCATTCCAAGGCCGGAAGTCCCGACAATGATCGTCATCGAACAAGAGAATGCCGCCGACGCGGCTGCCATTGAGTCCCTGCTGGATATCGGTTTCGGCGCGGACCGTCTTTCCAAGACCGTCTACACCCTGCGGCAGGGCCCGTCCGTGCCGTCCCTCAGCCTCGTCGCCCGCACCGGGTTCGACGCCAAAGTCGGCGCCTCCATCCGCTTCTGGCGCTGCGACGTGAAAGACGCAGACAAGATCCTGCCCGCACTTATTCTCGGCCCCCTGGTGGTCGACCCGGCCCTGCAGGGCAAGGGCCTCGGCCGCACGCTGGTGGCCCGGGCGCTGGAAGAAGCGGATCAGGAAGGCTGGGATCTTTGCCTGGTGGTTGGCGAAGCCTCCTATTACAGCCCCTACGGCTTCGTGCTGGCAGAGCCCTACGGGTTCGAGCTGCCGGGGCCGGTCGACCAGCCGCGCTTTCAGGTGCGTGCTCTGCCGGACCTGTTGAAGTCGCTTGTGGCGGAACCGACAGTCCGCAAAGTGCTGCCTTGGAGCGGCACGGCAAGTGGCGTAGAAGGTGCCGGGGCCGCATCCTGCGCCGCCTGAGTCCCTGACGCCGACAAAGGTTCCGCCAAGTAATGTTCGAGGTGATGAATTTCGGGTGGGACCTGCATTTCTGGGCCGTCGCCCTCGTCGCCACTCTGCTCGGCGGGATCGTCCGCGGCTTCACGGGATTCGGGTTCGCGCTGATCCTGATCAGCGCCTTGCTGCTGGTTGCCGATCCGGTATCCGTCGTTCCCCTCACCCTGATCATCGATCTCCTGGCCGGCTTCACCCTGCTGCCGCGCACCTATCGTGATGTTCATTGGGTTGGCATCCGGCACCTCATGATCGGCTCCGCCATCGGTGTACCCGCCGGCTTCGCCTGCCTGCTTCTGGTCGCGCCGGAGCCGATGAAGATTGCGATCTATGCAGCCGTGCTCGTATCGGTGATCCTGATCGCCTGCGGCTTCAAGATGGCCACCGTCCCGAACAACAGGATGCTTACCGGGACCGGCATTGTCTCTGGATTGATGTCCGGCGCCGCCGGCGTGCCCGGCCCGCCGATGGTGTTGCTCTATCTTTCCTCGCCGCTGCCGGTCGCCATCACCCGGGCAACGGGGATCGCCTTCTTCATCTTCGTCGATATATTCGCCATTGCGCTTGCCGCCTACAAGGGGCTGATAGACGCAGACATGCTGATCCGCTGCGCCATCCTGGCGCCGGTCATGGCGGTCGGAACCTCGATCGGGCACAGGCTTTTCGGCATCACACGCCCCGAAACCGTCAAGCTGGCGGCGATTATCCTGCTCGGCGTGCTGGCGATTGTCGGCATTGGCAAGGTTCTGATAGTTTAGCGCCGCCAACCACAAGGCACCCCCCGGACCTAACGGTGAATTGAATGCCGACCCTCTATCACCTCTGGATTTCGCCCTTCTGCCGGAAGATCCGCGTGTCCCTCGGCGAGAAGAAAATCGAGACCGAAACCAAGGTCGAACAGATCTGGGACCGGCGCCCGGATTTCCTCGCCATGAACCCAGACGGCACGGTCCCTGTCTTTGTCGATGATGACGGCACCGTGGTGGCCAACTCTGGCGCCATCTCCGAATATCTCGAAGAGACCCGGACGGAAGTGCCGCTGCTGCCGGGCGATGCGGCGGCACGCGCCGAAATCCGCCGCCTGGTCGCCTGGTTCGACCGCAAGTTCAACGCGGAAGTGACCGAATTGCTGGTCGGCGAGAAGCTGATGAAGCGCTTCCTCGGCACCGGCGAGCCCTCAAGCGCGGCGATTCGCGCAGGGCATAAGAATATCGTCACTCATCTCGGTTATATCGGTTTCCTGGCGGAGCGCCGGAACTGGCTCGCCGGAGACCATTTCAGCCTCGCCGACATCGCCGCTGCCGCCCATATCTCCACCGTCGACTATATCGGCGACGTGCCGTGGGAGAAGTATCCGGAGGCCAAGGAATGGTATGCCCGGGTCAAGTCCCGCCCGAGCTTCCGCCCGCTGCTCTCCGATAACATTCCGGGCATTCGGCCGCCGGCGCATTACGCCAATCTGGATTTCTGACGGCAGGCCGGAACAACCGGTCACCGCGTCATGACGTCCATCTCTTCGATACGCCGCCGCGCGGCGGCGGCTGCCTGCGAGTCCGGGGCGATCTGAATTACCTGCAGCCAGTCGATGCGGGCCCCGTCCAGATCCCCCCGATACTGCCGGAGTATACCCCGCTCCAGCAGCGCATCCGGGTCGTACGGCACCATATTCAGGACTGCATCGATCTCATTTGCCGCTTCATCGAGACGGTCGAGCTGACGCAGTGCCACGGCTCGGTAGGTATGGGCCTCGACCAGGTCCGGCCGGCGCCTGATCGCCTCGTCAAGATCGGCGAGAGCCGGCGCGAACCGTTCCAGATCCATCAACGTCACCGCCCGGTCGACCCAGAGATCCGGATCGTCCGGTGCGAGATCCAGCAGGGTGCTCTGCAATTTCAGCGCCTTGTCCGGACGTCCGGCGAGATACCAGGCCTGCCCGGCCTGCATCAGGATGCCCCCCAAGAGAGCCGTACGCGCCGTCCCGAGGTCTGTCGCCAGACGCTCCAGCCTCGCGGCAGCCTCACCGTATTGGCCAAGCTGAAGCAAGGCTACGGCGAGGCAATGCCGGGCCGGGATGCCACCGCCCTGCTGGTACCAGGCAAGACCGCTGCCATAGGCATCCTCGGGTCGCTCCAGGGCCAGCGTCATGCAGGCCTGGTATTCCTGCTGATGATCTATCTCCGCCGCCACGGCCCGGAACGGCGTGACCGGGAACAGAACCATGCCGGCGAGCAGAGCGGCCGCCGGGATCAGCCGGCCGCGTCGCACAGCGCCCCCACGGTCCGGGACAGAATGGCGAGATCCCGGTCGGTCGAAAGCCGGTGGTCGCCGTCCTTCACGAAGCGGATCTGGACATCCTCACTCTCGACAGTCTCGGCGATGCGCAGCGAAAGCTCATACGGTACCGATTCATCCCGCATGCCATGCAGCAACCGCACCGGCACCGTGATCGGCATCTTCTCCCGCATGACCAGATGCGCGCGGCCATCCTCGATCAGCTTCATGGTGATGGTGTAGGGCTCATCACTATATTCGGAAGGCTCGTAATAGACCCCGTCGCGCTCAAGCGTCTGTTTGATCTCGTCAGAGAATTCCGCCCACATCAGGTCTTCTGTAAAGTCCGGCGCGGCGGCAATGCCGACCAGACCGGCAAGGCGATCCGGCCGGTGCAGCGCCGCCTGCAGCATGATCCAGCCGCCCATGGAAGAGCCGACGAGAACCAGCGGGCCGTCCGTGACCCGGTCGATCAGGTAGAGCGCATCGGAAAGCCAGGTTCCGATGCAGCCATCCTCGAACTTTCCCGACGACTGGCCGTGCCCCTGATAATCCAGCCGCAGGAACGCCTGCCCACACTCCCGCGCCAGAGCCTCGAGCGCCAGCGCCTTGGAGCCCGTCATGTCGGACATGAAGCCGCCGAGGAAGACAATTGTGGGTCCGCGTCCGTCCAGTTTGTGATAAGCGAGACGCGCGCCGTCCGGCTTTTCGATATAGAGAGGCACGGGGTCCGGCGATAGCTGGGTTTGCTCAGTCATTGTGGTAAACTTCATGACAATGAAAACAACATGCTTGGAACGCCGGTGAACGACGGCCACTCCATGAGGCCTAACATACCGAACCTCCGCCAATCGAGCGGCGATTACGATATGTTCCGCCGACCGCATCAGGACAAGAAGCCGGTCGTTCTCCAGATCCTTCCCGCCCTGGTGTCCGGCGGCGTGGAACGGGGCACCATCGATGTTGCCCGTGCGCTTGTCGAAGCCGGCTGGGACGCCCTGGTGATTTCCGCAGGCGGCCCGATGGTGCACGACCTGACCCGCGTCGGTGCCCGCCATATCCAGCACCCGCTCGGCTCCAAGAACCCGCTCAGCTGGCGGCAGAATTTCGACTGGCTGGTCGATGTCATTTATCAGGAAAATGTCGATATCGTGCATGCCCGCTCACGCATGCCGGCCTGGATTGTCTGGCGCGCGGCGCGCAAGAACAAGGTGCCGTTCGTCACCACCTTCCACGGTCGCTTTCCGGACACCAACCCGCTGAAAAAACTCTACAACTCCGTGATGGTCCGGGGAGACCGGGTGATCGCCATCTCGCATTTTGTCGCCCATGAGATCACGACGCGGTTCGGTACGGGCAGCGACAAGTTGCGGATCATCCCGCGCGGCGTGAATGTCGACCTGTTCACCCCGGACGGCGTCTCCGCAGAACGGATGATCAAACTGAGCCGCGAATGGCGCCTGCCGGACGGTGTTCCTGTCATCGTCATGCCGGGGCGGATTACCCGGTGGAAAGGCCATGACATCCTGATCGATGCCCTGACGAAGCTGGGCGACCAGCCGGTCCACTGCATCATGGTCGGCTCCTATGCGGGCAAGGAAAGCTACAAGGCCGAACTCGAGAGCAAGATCGCCAAGGCCGGGCTTACCGCCTCGGTCATGTTCTCGGGCGCCGTGGCGGACATGCCCTGCGTCTACCAGCTTGCGGATGTCGTGGTTTCCGCCTCCATCGATCCCGAACCGTTCGGCCGGGTGATGATCGAGGCACAGGCCATGGGCCGGCCGATCGTCGCGACCGACCATGGCGGCGCGCGGGAATCCGTCCTGCCCGGAAAGACCGGGTTCCTGGTGAAACCGAATGACGCGGATGCGCTCGCGGATGGTATCCGCACCGCACTCAGCCTCTCGGCCGAGCAGCGCGCCATCGTCTCCGAAACCGCCGTCGCGCATGTGCGGGAGCATTACACGACGGGCGATATGTGTGCCCGGACGCTCTCTGTTTATCAAGAAGTCCTGCCGCTCTCGCCAAATGCCGGATAACTCCAGAAAGCAGACTGACGCGGATCGTAACCGCCGGCGCATTCTTGTCATCAAGCTTGGCGCGCTCGGCGATTTCATCTACGCGCTTGGCCCGATGCAGGCGATCCGCCGCCATCATCCGGAGGCGGAGATCACCCTGCTGACCCGGCCGGCCTATGCCGAACTCGGCGAACGGTCCGGTCTTTTCGACAGGGTCTGGACAGACACGGAGCCCAAGCTCTTCAATCTGCCCGGCATACTCTCCCTGCGCGCCAGACTGACAGGCGCAGCGTTCGATAGGGTCTATGACCTGCAGACATCGGACCGGACCGGTTTCTATTACCGGCTGCTCTGGCCCGGCCCGAAGCCCGAATGGTCCGGCATCGTTCCCGGCTGCAGCCATTACCATCACTATGCGCGCCCGACCCTGATCCATACCCAGGATCGTCAACGCACTCAGCTTGAAATCGCCGGGATAACGGATGTTGGCCCGTCCGATCTCACCTTCATGGACAGCGATATCGGACGATTCGACCTGCCGGATCCGTTCGCGCTGCTGATCCCCGGGTCGTCCCTGAAGATGGCAATGAAACGCTGGCCGGCGGCCTCCTACGGAGAAATCGGCCGGCGTCTGCACAAGGCGGGGATCACGCCTGTGCTGCTCGGCGGCACGGAAGATCAGGACGCCATTAAGACCATCCGGGAAATCTGCCCCGAAGCGCGCGACCTGTCGGGCCAGACCACCCTCTATGACATTCCGGCTCTCGCCCGCGCAGCCCGCCGTGCCATCGGTAATGACACCGGCCCGATGCACATGGCCGCACTTTCGGGTTGCCCGACCATTGCAATTTTTTCGACGAAAAGTTTTCCGGAAAAGGCCGCACCGCGCGGCGAGAATGTAACCCTGCTTGTGGAAGAGGACCTGGCCCGCCTCAGTGTCGACAGCGTCTGGAACGCCATAGCGGCGGACAATTAACCCCGGTTGTCCGTGCTGAAAGACAGGTTGATCGACGCCAGATGTGATTCGGTAAAGATTTCGCGGCGCGGGGTCGCCCCGAACAATGCCATTTGGTCACTGCCCGGCGGCACGGCAATTGCGCTCGCACAAACAACCGCAGGCATGTCCTCGATCGATCGTTTCTTGAAGTTCGGCGCCGCGAATATATAGGCGGTGAAAACAAAGATCCGGTAGCCACGGGTTCGGAGCGCGGTCACCCAGGACGTATCATCCGCAGGGTTTCCGATTTCGAGACTCAGGTGTGGCTGAAACCGGTCAATCGTTTCCAGGCCGCCCCTGATCACAGCCGCTTCAAAGCCCTCTACATCGACCTTGATAAAATCGCAGCGATCAAGCTTCAGGGAATCAATCGAGATCATCTCGGTCGGGACATCGCGACCGTTTGATCCGATGAAATGGGTGGCAAGAGACAACGTCCCGAAATTGAACTTTTCGATTTTCTCGGGGTTTGGGCTAGGAAAGGTGGTCTGGCCGACGGCCTCGGACACGGCGGATCGATGGACGATGATGTTCTCCCGCCGGTTAAGCGCGCAGTTATGCATCAGCAAACCGTTTGCGAATTCACTCGGCTCAAAGGCGTGCACTGTTCCGCCAGAGCCAACCAATTCTGAGAAATGCAGGCTCATCAGACCGATGTTGGCGCCGACGTCAAGAACCGTCATGCCCGGCTTGACGATGTTTCGATAAACGCGCATTTCGCCGAGACAATAGTCTCCACATTCGGCGAGGGCATCATACAGATAAATATCTGTGACAGGGAATGCGACCCGCCCGACGCGCGTATCGGTGCACATGCAGCGATCAAACCGCGGGGCGAATTCATTCATAGACAAAATGCTCATGGATAAAGTGACGACACCCGTCACTATTAAATGTTTCGCGGTCTGCTAACAAGTCGACCGGCTGGACAAAAGGGCCTCTCGGGCAGATTAGGTTTGACGACATCCGCCAAGACCAAGGTGCTCGAACGATCCTAATACCGTGGGCGCTTCTGGTATCGGCGACATTCCGCCGACAGGTCGTAAAGCGTCTTAACCTCGCGGCGAGGAATATCGCCCAGACGCTCAAGATGGCTTTCGGTCGGCGGAATACAGACTGCATTCACGGAAACATCCGTCGTCAGATTTGAGATATCACGGCCTTTGAAATTCGGCCACGCGACGACCCGGTAGGCCATCACGAAGACTCTGTAGCCAAGTTCGCGGAGAGGGACGAGCCAGGACAAATCGTCCTCTTCAAAACCAGTCTCAATGCTGAGGAATGGTGTGAATTTTGCGATCGTATCCAATGCACCGGAAACAACGGCAGCTTCATGCCCTTCAACATCGATCTTGATAAGGTTGCATTGATCGAGCGCCAATTCGTCAAGCGTGATCAATTGCGTTTCGACAAAACGCCCCGGGACCTTTCCTGATTGAATCGAAAGGGACATGGACCCGAAATCAATCCGATCAATCTTCTCCAAATCGGGATCCAGAAAATGCCCCGTTCCAGACGCGTTGGAAATGATCGCCCGGGTCACCTTCGCATTGCCAATAGCATTCTGTGCCAGATTGTGTCGCAGGATATCGTAAGCGAAGGGACTGGCCTCGAATGAGTGCACTGCCCCGCTCGGCCCCACCGCATTCACAAAGCACATTGTCATTGCGCCAATATTAGCTCCGACATCAACAACCAGATCGCCGCTGGAGAGCAATCGCTCATAAACGAGCATTTCGCCGCGGCAATAATCACCGCATTCGGCGAGCGTCTGAACCAGATACCGGTCCGCCGCCGGGAAGGTTATTCTCCCATACCGGAAATCGGTGCTCATGCAGTTGAGGAAACTGAGGCTCGTGCTATTCATTCGCTCCGCTTATCAGTTTTGATCGTCCTGCACTATCCCAGAAAGCGCAGCAGCATGCACCGCAGGCCAGTCTTTCCTTGCGGCAAAGCGGTTCTGGCGCTACATAGCCCAACCATGCGCAACGGCAGATTTTACGGACCCATGTGGCATCCGACCCAGATCATCGTGACTAGTTAGCCGTTTCGGCCTGGCCGGCCGAGACGGCATAGGGATGGGCAATGTCCCCTCTCCAAGGCCTCGCAAAAAACATGTCACGAAAAACACCCCCAAAAGGGTTCCAAGATCATGCCTGCCATTACACTCCCCGACGGCTCAATCCGTTCCTTCGATGCTCCCGTCACCGGCGCGGAAATCGCTGCCGATATCGGTCCTGGCCTGGCGAAGGCGGCGATCGCCATCCGCATCAACGGTGCGCTGAGCGATCTCAGCCTGCCCATTGCCGAAGACAGCCAGGTCGCGCTGGTCACCAAGAAGGACCAGGAAGCGCTTGAACTGATCCGGCACGACTGCGCCCATATCATGGCCGAAGCCGTACTGGAGCTATATCCCGAAACCCAGGTCACCATTGGCCCGGCCATCGAGAACGGCTTCTACTACGACTTCTTCCGGGAAGAACATTTCACGCCGGAGGACCTGGAAAAGATCGAACAGCGGATGCATGAAATCGTCGACCGCGACGAAGCCATCACCCGCGAGGTCTGGGACCGGGACGACGCCGCGCTGCATTACAAGAAGGTGCACGAACCGTTCAAGGTCGAGCTGGTCGAGACCATCCCCGCGGGCGAGAGCATCAGTTTCTACCGTCAGGGTGATTTCCTTGATCTCTGCCGCGGCCCGCACATGCCGTCGACGAAATATACCGGCCATGCCTTCAAGCTGATGAGCCTGGCCGGAGCCTACTGGCGCGGCGACAGCAACCGGCCGCAATTGCAGCGTATCTACGGTACCGCCTGGCCGGACAAGAAGCAGCTCGATGCCTACCTGAACATGCTGGAGGAAGCGGAAAAGCGCGACCACCGCAAGCTGGGTCGCGAGCTGGACCTGTTCCACATCCAGGAAGAGGCCGTCGGCTCCGTCTTCTGGCATCCGCAGGGCTGGACGCTGTACCGGCAGATCGAGAACCACCTTCGCAAAAAACTCGACCGCGCCGGCTATCAGGAGGTGAAGACTCCGCAGTTGATCGACCGATCCCTGTGGGAAGCCTCCGGGCATTGGGACAAATTCCGCGAGAACATGTTCACGGCCAATGCCGAGGACGACAAGGTCCTCGCCCTGAAGCCGATGAATTGTCCGGGCCATGTGCAGATCTTCAAGCAGGGCCTGAAGAGCTATCGCGACCTGCCGCTGCGGCTTTCCGAATACGGCTCCTGCCACCGGAACGAGCCGTCCGGTGCGCTGCACGGCATCATGCGGGTGCGCGCCTTCACGCAGGATGATGCGCACATCTTCTGCACCGAGGAGCAGATCACCGAGGAAAGCGTGAAGTTCTGCGAGCTTCTGTCCGCGGTCTACAAGGATTTCGGCTTTACCGACGTGCGGGTGAAATTCTCCGACCGTCCGGAAGTCCGCGCCGGCGAAGACGCGATCTGGGACAAGGCCGAGAAATCCCTGAGCGATGCCTGCGTCGCCGCAGGTCTCGATACCACGCTGAACCCCGGTGAAGGCGCTTTCTATGGCCCGAAACTGGAATTCGTGCTGACCGACGCCATCGGCCGGGACTGGCAGTGCGGCACCTTGCAGGTCGATTTCGTCCTGCCGGAGCGGCTCGACGCCTCCTATATCGACGAAGCCAGCAACCGCAAGCGGCCGGTCATGCTGCACCGGGCCATCTTCGGCTCCATGGAGCGCTGGATCGGCATCCTGATCGAGCAATATGCCGGACGCTTCCCGCTCTGGCTGGCGCCGGTACAGGCCGTGGTCGCCACCATCACCAACGACGCGGATGACTACGCGGCCGAGGTCATGGCCGCTGCGAAAGCTGCCGGATTGCGGGTTGCGATGGACCGCCGGAACGAAACGATCAATTATAAGATCCGTGAGCACAGCGACGCCAAGATCCCGGCGATCCTCGTCGTCGGCCGTCGCGAGGCGGAAGAAGGCAAGGTCGCTCTCCGGCGACTCGGCGGGAAAGCGCAAGAAGTGCTTGCACTCGACGAAGTGATTACTAGACTTAAAGATGAGGCTCTGGCACCGGATCACATCTGATCCGGGCCGGTTCCTGACCACACAACAGAAACAGAAAATAAAGGAGGCGATAGATCGCCAGACCACCATTCAATCAGCCGCCGGCCAAGGATGGCCCCCGGGTGAACCGTGATATTCTCGCTGAAAAAGTCCGCTGCATCGATCCTGAAGGGGAAATGCTTGGCGTGCTGACTGTTCGCGAAGGCATTCTAAAAGCCGAAGAGTTTGGCCTCGATCTGGTCGAAGTGTCGCCGAACGCGGATCCGCCCGTCTGCAAGATCCTCGACTATGGCAAGTTCAAGTACGAGGCCCAGAAGAAGAAGAACGAAGCCAAGAAGAAGCAGAAAATCATTGAAATCAAAGAGATCAAGCTGCGTCCGAATATCGACGAGCATGATTTCGAGGTGAAAATGAGGAATGTGCGCAAGTTCATCGGCGAAGGTGACAAGGTGAAAGTCACCCTGCGGTTCCGCGGCCGTGAAATGGCGCATCAGGATCTCGGCATGAACGTGCTGAACCGGGTCCGCGACGAGATGGAAGAAGCGGCCAAGGTCGAGTCCTATCCGAAGATGGAAGGCCGGCAGATGACCATGGTCATCGCCCCCCGCTAACCGCTACGCGCCGCGCGACATTTCGTCGCCCATTTTGGTCCGATGGCCCCGCTCAGGCGGGGCCTTGGCATATTTACGGACCGCGGGGCTGGCCCCGGAGGCTCCGCGCCCTAAGTTGGAACCGTTTTAAGCAACCCGTCCGGACTTATTCATGGCCCTCTCCCCCCGAAACCTGCCCTCTGATCATCCCGCGCTGCCGGCCCCGAAAATCGGCGTGCTGTTGCTCAATCTCGGGACGCCGGACGCGACGGACACCAGATCCATTCGCCGCTATCTGAAAGAGTTCCTCTCGGACGAGCGCGTGATCGAGGTCAATCCGCTGCTGTGGAAGCTGATTCTCAACCTTGTCATCCTGCCGACGCGGCCTGCCAAGACCGGTCATGCCTATCAGCAGATCTGGGTCAAGGAAACGGACGAGTCACCGCTGCGCCTGCATACCCGCAACCAGTCGGCCAAACTGGCGGAAATGCTGGCGGACAAGCACCCGGATGTCATCGTCGACTGGGGTATGCGCTACGGCAATCCGAGCACCGAGAGCAAGATCCGCGAACTGAAGGACAAGGGCTGCGAGCGTATCCTGCTGGTCGCGCTCTATCCGCAATACGCCGCCAGCACGACCGCGACCGCCTATGACAAGGCCTTCGAGGCCTTGATGAAACTGCGCTGGCAGCCGGCCGTCCGCACCGCCCCGGCCTACCACGACGAACCAACCTATATTGCAGGTTTGGCCAATTCGATCGAGACCCACCTCGCCGGTCTCGACTGGACACCGGATCTCGTCATCACCTCCTATCACGGCCTGCCGGAGCGCTATTTCCTGAATGGCGACCCCTATCACTGCCACTGTTTCAAGACCACGCGCCTGGTCCGGGAGCGGCTCGGCTGGGCGGAGGACAGGATGATGGTGGCCTTTCAGTCCCGCTTTGGCCGAGAGGAGTGGCTGAAACCCTACCTGCAGGATACGGTCGAAGGCTTGCCGGCAAAAGGCGTGAAGAACCTCGCCATCATCTGCCCCGGCTTTTCCGCCGACTGCGTGGAGACACTGGAAGAAATCAATATCGGCATACGGGAAACCTTTGCCGAGGTCGGCGGCGAGAATTTTGCCTATATCCCATGCCTGAACGCCAGCGACGACGGCATGAAGGCGATCGTGACCGTGGTGAAGCGAGAGTTGCAGGGCTGGATCTAGATCGTCACGCAGTTCGCGCCGCCGATGCAATGAAGGTTTCGCTCCCTCCAAGCATGGGATATTGGGTGATTCCATATTTTAATATTGAGTAAAATTATCGACAATTATAGCGCATGTAAATTCTACTTACTTCATTAAATAAACTTCAAATATATCGTGACATGAAGATAAACAGCCTAACAAGTACTTCTATTTTTCACTGGTTTCTTTGCAAAAATACCCCTATCATAAATATGAAATAAAATTCGATACCGTCATCACAAGAGGTCAAGTCGATGTTCGGATTCGGTAAAGAAAAAAGCGCTGAGGAGGAAGCTGAACAACGCCAGATCGACGCGATGAAAGTGTCGATTGAAAGCGCACTTGTTCAGATGAAGCAACAAGCCCAGGCCGGGCTGACCGATCGCTGTGAAGCGGGGGCCAAGCGGCTTACAGAGGCCCTGAAGAACCCGAAACTGCCAAAAGACTACGCCAAGCAGGTCCGCGACGGAGTCGACCGATTGCTCTTGCATGCCTTCATGAAAGCAACGGCGCTCGCCTCCAAGGAAGCCATCGATGCCGGCAAGGCAGACGATCTGGAAAAGCGCTCTGCCAAGATCAAGGAAGCGCGCGAGAAGCTGTCCGGCGCCATGAAGTACAAGGCGCCGCAGGACTTCAAGCAGCAGTGCGAGCGTATGCTGGAGGTCGCGTTGATGTCTGGCGGTGTGAAGGCGAAGGGCCCGACGAAGGCCAAGCCCCGAGACTTTGCGCCAAAAGTCGAGAACCGCGCCAAGCCGGTCAATACCGCCCCGCAGGCGCCGGACAAGGCGAAGGGACCAGGCGCACAGCAGCATGAGTACGCAAAGCCGGTCGGATCATAGGCCAGCGGCGCGCTCACCGACGGCATCAATGCGACGGGTCCAAAATCGGCCGAACCATTCGAAAACCCCTTGAATCCGTATCGTCTCCGCTCCGGCTCCAACGGCCAACAATATCAATTCCGATGAATCTCGCATTTTTATGTAGCAATTACATAAAAAGCATTTTAATATTTACCGATCATTAACCACGCACCATCAACAGAAAGTTGGAGGATGCCAATGTTCGGTGACACGAAAACCAGACCTGTCGAGGAAGACGCGGCGCTCCGCCGGATCTACGAGTTGGCGCCCGTCGTCAACGGAGCCCTCTTCCAGATCAAGAAACAGGCTGAAAGCGGCCTTACGCGCCGCTGCGAAGCGTCGGCCACCTGCCTGAAAGACGCGATCAAGAGCGCCAAACTCCCGAAAGACTATACCGACGAAACAACCGAAGCCGTCGACGCTCTCATGCTGCAGGCCTATATGAGGGCGACAGCTGCCGCCTCCATGGCCGCGATTGAAGCCGGCATGGAAGACGAGATCGAACGCCGGGCGATGAAGATCAAGGAAGCCCGCGAGAACCTGTCCGGTGCCATGAAGTACAAGGCGCCCCGGGAATTCCAGCGCAAATGCGAGCGCATGCTCGAAACCGCTCTTTATTCCGGCGGCATCAGGGCGAAAGGGCCGACCAGGGCCAAGCCGCTCGACGAAGCCCCGAGACCGGAGAACCGCGCCAAGCCGGTCGAGCACTGACTCCCGATCCCGAACTCCGTACATCACTCCAAACGAGAAACGCCGCCTTAACTGGCGGCGTTTCCATCCGTGATCCTGTATTCGCTTACCCCCGGATGCGCCCGCCCGTCACCTTCTCGACCCGGGCGATGATCTTGCGGGTCACGTCGCCGATCTGCTCGTCCGTCAGGGTCGCGTCGACCGGTTGCAGGGTGACCTGGAGAGCGATGGATTTCTCCGTCTCTTCCAGACCCTTGCCCTGATATTCATCGAACAGATGCACGCCAGAAATCAGCGCCTTGTCGGCACCGGCCGCGGCCCGGACCAGTTTTTCCGCAGGCACGTCCTTCTCCACCACGAAGGCGAAGTCGCGGGTCACCGGCTGGAACGGGGAGAGCTTCAGGAACGGCTTGGCCGGGCCCTTGGCTTTCGGTGTCGGCACCTTAGCGAGGAAGATCTCGAAGGCCACAGCCGGGCCTTTCAGGTCCATCGCCTTCAGCACCTTCGGGTGCAGCTCCCCGAAGGTCGCCAGCACGTTCGGGCCGAGACGCAGCGCACCGGAACGGCCCGGATGGTACCAGGCAGGCGCATCGGTCGAGACCTGCAGGTTGCCCGCCGGGGCATCCAGTGCTTCCAGCAGCGCCATCACGTCGGCCTTGGCATCAAAGGCATCCACGGCACGGGTCGAGCCGGCCCAATCCTTCGGACCGGTGCGCCCGGCACGCAGGCCTGCCACCACCGTGGACTGGCCCTTCGGCGTCGCGTCCGCATATTGCGGGCCGACCTCGAACAGGGCGGCGTCTCCGATACCCATATTTCCGCCGCGGACAGCCGCCGCGATCAGGTTCGGCAGGATCGAGGGACGCATCACGTCCAGCTCGCTGGAGATCGGGTTGACCAGCTTCAGCTCGTCAGCGCCACCGCCGAAGAGCTCCGCCTCGTCCTGCGACAGGAAGGAGAAGGTGACCGCCTCCATCATGCCCCGGGAGGCCAGCAGGCGCTTGGCCGTGCCTTCCCGCACCTGCGCCTTGCTCAGCGCCGGCTCCGGCACGACATGCTCCGTCGGCATGGAGACCACAGGGATCTCGTCATAGCCGTTGATCCGGATGACTTCCTCGACCAGACAGGCCTCGCCCTCGACATCGCGATAGCGCCAAGGCGGCATGGCCGCGCTGATCGCTTCGCCGCTGCCGGAGACCTCGAAGCCGAGCCGCGTCAGGATATCCTTCGCCCGCTCTTCCGGCACGTCGATACCGGCGAGGCCCTTGATCCGGGAACGCCGCAGCGTGATAGTCCGCTTCCAGTCCTCTTCCTGGCCATGCACCACCAGCTCGCTCGCCTCCCCGCCACAGATATCCAGCACAAGCTTGGTGGCGAGATGAACACCCCAGGTCGGGCCGGTCGGGTCGAGGCCGCGCTCGAAACGGTAGCGGGCATCGCTCAGCACGTTCAGCTTGCGGCCTGTCATGGCGACCGAGATCGGATCGAAGATCGCCACTTCGAGGTACATGTTCACGGTCTCGTCGGAACAGCCGGTCCGCTCGCCGCCCATGATCCCGGCCATATCGTCGATGCCATGCTCGTCGCCGAGCACCAGCATGCCGTCCTCGAAGGTGTAGGTCTTCTCGTTCAGCGCTTCGTATGTCTCGCCGGCCTTGGAGAGACGGATGCGGATCTTGTCGCCGGAAACCTTGTCCGCGTCATAGGCATGCAGCGGACGGCCGACATCGAGCATCATGTAGTTGGTGATATCGACCAGCGCCGAGATCGGGCGCAGACCGACGGCAACCAGCCGGTCCTGCATCCATTTCGGGCTCGGGCCGTTCTTCACGCCCCTGAAGTAACGGCCGACCACGTAGGGCACCAGCGACGGCTCCGGCACGTCCACGTCCCAGGTGATCGGGCTTGCGAAAGTGCCCTTTATTTCCGGGATATCGAGCGGCTTCAGGGTGCCGAGACCGGCAGCGGCCAGATCGCGGGCAATACCGCGCACACCGAGGCAGTCCGCCCGGTCCGGCGTGATGGCGATATCGATCACCGGATCGTCCAGCCCCGCATATTCGGCGTAGGACATGCCGACCGGCGCATCTTCGGCCAGATCGATGATACCGTCATGCTCGTCGGACAGGCCAAGCTCGCGCTCGGAGCAGAGCATGCCGTTGCTCTCCTCGCCGCGGATGACGCCTTTCTTCAGATCGACGCCGGTGCCCGGAACATGGCTGCCGGACGGGGCGAAGACGCCCTTCATGCCGGTGCGTGCGTTCGGCGCACCACAGACCACCTGGATGGTCTCCGTGCCGGTATCGACCTTGCAGACGCGCAGCCGGTCCGCGTTCGGATGCTGCACCGCCTCGATGACATGGGCGATGGTGAAGGGCGACAGCTTTTCAGCCGGATTGATCAGCTCCTCGACCTCAAGCCCGAGCATCGGCAGGGTGTCGCAGATCTGCTCGAGCGTGGCCTCGGTCTCGAGATGCTCCTTCAGCCAGGACAGCGAGAACTTCATCGGTTGAGCCCTCCGGCCAGATTGGGAACATCGAAGGGCATGAAGCCGTAATGCTTCAGCCAGCGCAGGTCGCTGTCATAGAACGGGCGCAGATCGGGGATGCCGTATTTCAGCATGGCAATCCGCTCGATCCCCATACCGAAGGCGAAGCCCTGATATTCGGTCGAGTCGATGCCGCAATATTCCAGCACCTTCGGATGCACCATGCCGCAGCCGAGAATTTCCAGCCAGTCGTCGCCGGCGCCGATCTTGAACTCGCCGTCCTTGCGGGTGCAGCCGATATCGACCTCGGCCGACGGTTCGGTGAACGGGAAGTAAGACGGGCGGAAGCGCACCGGCAGATCGTCGACGCCGAAGAAGGCGCGGCAGAAATCGATCAGGCAGCCCTTCAGGTGGCCCATATGGGTACTCTTGTCGATCACCAGCCCCTCGACCTGATGGAACATCGGGGAGTGCGTGGCGTCATGGTCCGAGCGAAAGGTGCGGCCCGGGCAGATGATCCGGATCGGCGGGGTCTGTTTCTCCATGGTGCGGATCTGCACCGGGGAAGTATGTGTGCGCAGGACGCGCGGCGTGCCGCTCTCGTCCGGTGGCAGGTAGAAGGTATCGAGCTCCTGACGGGCCGGATGCTCGGGCGGGATATTGAGCGCGGTGAAGTTGTAGTAGTCGCTCTCGATATGCGGCCCTTCGGCGACGGAGAAGCCCATCTCGGCGAAGATCTGGATCAGCTCTTCTGTGGTCTGCGTAAGCGGGTGCACCCGGCCGGATGTCTCCGGACGGGCCGGCAGGGAGACGTCAATCCGCTCGGCCAGAAGCCGGGCGTCCAGCGCTGCATCCTCAAAACCGGTCTTGCGCGCCTCGATGGCAGCCTGGATCTCGTCTTTCAGCCGGTTCAGGGCTTGTCCGGCTTCCTTGCGCTGCTCCGGATCGAGACCGCCGAGCTGCTTCATCAGGCCGGTGATGCGGCCCTTCTTGCCAAGAGCGCCGACACGGAGCTCCTCAAGTGCGGCAAGATCTCCCGCGTTATCAACGGCGGCGGCGAGTTCCGCTCTCAGTGTTTCAACGTCCTGCATGATCCTCATTCACCCCAAATCGATGCCGGTTCCGGCCCAGCGCGGGTTCCTTAAAGCAAAAGGGGCCCGGCTAAGGCCAGACCCCTTTTCAACTCTTTTACCGAAAGACATCCGGAACAGGTTCCGGAAAGACTTTTAGTCGGCAGTTCCGAGCGCGGCCTGGGCTTGATCGACCAGGCTTTTAAACGCCGCCGGCTCGTGGATCGCGAGATCCGAGAGCACCTTGCGGTCGAGCTCGATACCGGCCTTCTTCAGACCATTCATGAACTTCGAATAGGTCAGACCATAGCTGCGCGCACCGGCATTGATGCGCTGGATCCAGAGCGCGCGGAAATCGCGCTTGCGGACCCGGCGATCGCGATAGGCGTACTGAGCCGCTTTCTCCATCGCCTGTACGGCAACGCGGAATACGTTCTTCCGGCGGCCGTAATAGCCTTTGGTCTTATCCGTAACTTTCTTATGACGGGCGTGAGCCGTGACGCCCCGTTTTACACGTGCCATCTCTGGTGCCCTTTCTTAAGCGTACGGAAGGAATTGTTTGACGATCTTCGCATCGGCATCGGACAGGATCATCGTCCCCCGGGCCTTGCGCTTCATCTTCTGGGATTTGTTCGACAGCTGGTGGCGCTTGTAGGCGACGTTACCACGCACCTTGCCGCTGCCCGTGAGCCGGAACCGCTTCTTGGCGCCGCTCTTGGTCTTCATCTTGGGCATTTCGATCTCCGTTTTAGCGGTTACTACCTGCCGGCCAGGCATGCCCTACAAGCCATGACGCGGCGCTGCCCCACAATCTCTCATGGGGAGGCGGGTTTATACAGAGCGGGCGTGGGAGAATCAAGCGGTCTGTGACACCGGATGCCGTGACCCGGCCATGCAGAAAACCGATGGATCGATTGCCGAAGCCGATGCGTCGTGAGAAAATCGCGCAATATCCGGCTCAACAGCGATTAGGTGGTGATCCATGGATAACAATGGCGAGACCGACGGACCTCCAGGACTCTGTTTTGTCGTCACGTCGCACGACCCGCTGGCGCACGACCTGCGGGACCGGATCGCGGAACCCGCCATCCACAAGGCGGGATTGCTGGTTCTGCGATCGGACGATGTTGAACTGGGTGATCGGCACGCTCCGACAATCTGGACATCGATCGAGAAGTCAGCTGCCATACTTGCGGTCGTGACGGCGCAAAGCCCGCACGTCTTCTACGAACTCGGCATTGCGCACGGTCTTGGGAAAAAGACCCTTGTCGTCGTCACGGAAAATATCGAACTGCCTGTCGATACCTCCGAAATGAACGTGTTCTATGTCGATGGGGATGCGCTGGAGAACAGGGAGCTCCCGGCCAAGCTGGCCGAGATCCTGAAGCCAGCCGGCCGCGGTTAGGGGCTGAATACTGGCGCGTCCCGTCGGCAGGGAGACCAGCCCGGAAAGACCGGCCGGGCCGCGCCGATAGCGGACGGTGAGGCCGGAACGCCAAGGCTCGAAACGGGCCTGAGGACTGGCGGGAGGCCGCGCCCCTCCACTCCCCCGGGAACCTCGCTTGCGCCGTGCCAGATATAGCGCGCCAATCCGAGGAGCTCGCCTTTTGCTGGATTCCGGGTTCCGCCGCGCGCGAATCGTTGACCTCGGCCCCGCTCCGCCCTAGCTTCCGGCGCATTATGCTGAAGCTCAAGGAAAAAGACATGACGTCCCTTATCCCCGCCGAGATCGCCGAGAACGCCCGCGCCTGGCCGTTCGAGGAAGCGCGAAAGATCGTTGCGCGGATCGGGGGCAAGAAACCGGAGAAGGGCCATGTCATCCTGGAGACCGGCTACGGCCCGTCCGGCCTGCCGCATATCGGCACTTTCGGCGAGGTCTTCCGCACCACCATGGTGCGCCGCGCCTTCGAGCAGCTCATGCCGGACGTGCCGACCAGGCTGATCGCCTTCTCCGACGACATGGACGGTTTCCGCAAGGTGCCGACCAACCTGCCGAACCAGGAGATGCTGGCGGAGTATCTGAACAAGCCGCTGACCCAGGTGCCGGACCCGTTCGGCACGCATGAGAGCTTCGGCGCGCACAACAACAACCGGCTGATGGAATTCCTCGACGGCTTCGGCTTCGAGTACGAGTTCATGTCCTCCACCGACTGCTACAAGAGCGGCATGTTCGACACGGCGCTGCTGGAAACCCTGCGGCACTACGACGAGATCATGGCCATCATGCTGCCGACCCTCGGCAAGGAGCGGCAGGCGACCTACTCGCCCTTCCTGCCGCTCTGCCCGACCACCGGCAACGTGCTGCAGGTCGCCATCATCGAGCGCAACTCGGATGCCGGCACGGTCGTCTATGAGGACCCGAACGGCGGCGGCAAGGTCGAGGTGCCGGTCACCGGCGGGCATTGCAAGCTGCAATGGAAGTGCGACTGGGCCATGCGCTGGCACGCGCTCGGTGTCGATTACGAGATGTCCGGCAAGGATCTGATCGACAGCGTCAAGCAGAGCTCCAAGATCTGCCGCACCCTCGGATCGAAGCCGCCGGAGAGCCTGAGCTACGAGCTGTTCCTCGACGAGGAGGGCGGCAAGATCTCCAAGTCCAAGGGCAACGGCCTCTCGGTCGAGGACTGGCTGCGCTACGGCTCGCCGGAAAGCCTGTCTCTGTTCATGTTCCAGCAGCCGAAGCGGGCGAAAAGGCTGTATTTCGACGTCATCCCGAAAAACACGGACGAGTATTTCCAGTTCCTCGACAAGCTGGAAGACGAAAGTGACGAGGCCAAGAAGGTCGAGAACCCAGCCTGGCACATCACGCAAGGGCGCGGGCGCGGCAACGAAGAGAAAGTGCCGCTCAGCTTCGGCCTGCTGCTGAACCTCGCGAGCGTCTGCCATGCCGAGGACACTTCCGTGCTCTGGGGCTATATTGCCCGCTACGCGCCGGGTGCCACACCGGAAAGCCATCCGGAGCTGGACCGCATGGCAGGCTATGCGGTGAATTATTATCAGGACTTCGCCCGGCCGCAGAAGAGCTACCGGACGCCGGACGACAATGAACGCGCGGCCCTTCTGGATCTGGTCGGCGAGCTGAAAGCCCTCGCCCCGGACGCCGATGCGGAAACCATCCAGACCCAGGTCTACGAGGTCGGCAAACGCCACGATTTCGAGAACCTGCGCGACTGGTTCAAGGCGCTCTACCAGGTCCTGCTCGGCCAGGACCAGGGCCCACGCTTCGGCAGCTTCATCGCGCTCTACGGGCGGGACGAGACCATCGCGCTGATCGAGAAGGCACTGGCGGGCGAGGATCTGGCGGCCTGAAAATGGCCGGTGCTCACTCGGCGACGAATCGTATCTATTGTTACTTCCTAATAAAAAACGCCCCCAGAAAGTCTGGGGGCGCATGAAATCCGTATAACCTGCATCGTTAGGCGTTATGTGGGCTCCAAGTCCCATCTTCCAAGTAGGCCTTATAGCTGCCGCTCGGCAGATCAATCCGCATATCACGCCAAATATTAATCTTCATGAACTCGCTCTCTATCGCCTTCGGGTCGATCCCATCTCCAATTGTCAGGTCGACGAAAAGCGCCAAAAGCATCAGAATCTTTTCATCATCAGGCGCCTCGTGAAAATGCCGATCACAGTTTCCTGTTGAGGCCAGATAGCCATCGCTAAAGTGCTTGCAGTCTGGCCAAGAAACTACGGCGACGTTCCTTTGTTCCCTTGGATACCCGTTCCAGACCACCATGAAAGCATCACTACTAAACATCTTGGTGTCCTCTATAATGAAGGGTGGGCATGCTAGTTGACCGGACGGTTTTTCCAAAATTCTAGATTGAGCGACACCCCCTTGAAAGAAGGCGTCAGTTCTGCTGTATTTCCATCAAGTATACGACGCAAATGCCGGACAAAATCACTTACATCAAGAAAATAGTTAGGAAAAGCAGCTTCTAGACTCTTTGCTTTTTGCACTTCAACCAACACCGTATTCACCCGACCATTCTTTTCGGCCTCGATATAAGCCTTAGAACTCTCGTCAAAGTCGTCGTGGTACGGCCAAACGGTAACGATACGCTCTTCCAAGTCAAATCTCAAAATGCAATACCGGCTGAAACGAACGCCGGGAACAGATGCGTAACTGATGGCATGGTTATAGCCATCAAGTGTCTCAGCCGCGTTGAGTTCCCGAGAAAGATCCCGGAGCTCTTTACGACGGATCCTCGTATTTTCGCTTGCCGTCGGTCCGATTGGTCGATTCTCAGCAACGGCAAACTCTGCTGACATCAGCTCGAAGAACCGGAGCCAAGTTTGGTTTCCTTCTTGCCACTTTAGATGGTCGCCAGTGAACAGGCCGACAGCCTCAACCGCCGTTGCCCAGGCGTGTTGCAAACGTGATCGAATCTGAACTTCGATGAACTGTCGCTCATACACCCGGTCCCAGTCATCTCGAGCGTTATATTTGAAGATGAGATGATGGCTACGGTAACCGTCTCGCTTTGGCTCCG
The DNA here is from genome assembly GCF_040217065.1 of Nisaea sp. Taxonomy (GTDB): domain Bacteria; phylum Pseudomonadota; class Alphaproteobacteria; order Thalassobaculales; family Thalassobaculaceae; genus Nisaea. The sequence goes on along the minus strand of NZ_JAVJNX010000008.1, from coordinate 261,023 downwards.
CGATATAGTCGTTCTGGCGAACAAGTCGATGCAAAGCCGATTCGTGATACAGCGAAACAAGTGCATCAACGTCGCGCTCGCGAGGCAAGACCACACGGCAGCCTGCAATATCTTGAAGCTGATACAGCGTCTCCGCCTTATTTTGCAACTTTCGCCTGATCGACTGCATGCGCTTCAATCTCGCCGCAGTGATAACTTCTTCGCCAAACTGCCGGGATTTGGCACTCAGTTCGTAATGAATTCGACTCATCGGATAGGCGAAAGAATCGCGCCAGGTATGGGCCACCAAAAAGGCATCTATCACTTCTTTGGTCCGGTCCGTATTCCGAGCCGCAATGACTTTGCCGGCGGCCTTGATCTGCCGCTTCGAACTATCCGAGCTCGTGTAATCAGATTTGGCTATCATCTGAGCGCCCACATAGAATCGCCAACAGTCAGCTGCCTTTCCAAATCTCGCATTACGCGAATATAGAAAATTCTGAACTAGTTTTACACCCCGCAGAAAGAACCCGCTTTTAGGCCAACCCAACCCCCACCAGCTCTCCCTTGATCGCCCGCGCCAGGAACTTCGAATAGATCCGCGCCTGCGCGAAGCTGCCGCCGGTATACCAGAGGCCCGGCTGCGGGGTCGGTGTCCACATGTTGTTCAGCTCCTGGATCTCCGGATCGATATCCCAGACCGTGCCGACCCGGTCCGCCACCGCGTCGCCGAACAGCACCCGGGTCATGTGGTCCTGGCCCTTGTAGCCGGTGGCCAGCACGACCAGGTCGGCCTCGCGCGGTGTGCCGTCCTTCATGCGCAGGCCGCCCGCCTCGAAATGCGCGATATCCGCATTCTGGATCAGGCCGATCCGGCCTGCCGCCATCAGGTCCGAGGCGCCGACATTGAAATAGTAACCGCCGCCGCGGGTGCGGTATTTCAGCGGCCAGCCGGTGCCGCCCTCGCCGAAATCAAGCCGGAAGCCCACCTTCTCCAGACCGTCGAGCAGCGGCCTGTCGATCTCTTTCACCTTGTCGGTGATGATCTTGTGGGCAATGCGGACCACATCGAAAGGGGTGGCCATGTTGATCAGGTCCCGGTCCTCCCAGCTCGGCCCTTCGCCCCAGTAGATGCCGTCATAGAGCTGCGCGCTCGGCTCGATATTGACGATCAGGGTCGGGCTGCGCTGGACGATGGTGACGGCGGCGCCGTTCCCTTCCAGATCCTGCGCGATGTCATGGGCGCTGGTGCCGGTGCCGAAGATCGTGACCCGCTTGCCCTTCCAGTCCGCGCCGGCGGTGAACTGGCTGGAATGCAGCACCGGTCCCTTGAAGCGGTCGAGGGTCGGGATCTCCGGAATGTTCGGGGTGCCGCTGACGCTGGTCGCCATGACGATATGGCGCGGCCGCATCTCCCGCACCGATCCGTCCGCCAGCGCCATCCGGGCGATCCAGCAGCCGGCTTGTTCGTCGTATTCCGCGCTCTCGAAGGAGGTCTCGGTCCAGAAATTGATGTCCATGGCATCGACGTAGGACTCGAGCCAGTTGGCGATCCGGTCCTTCGGGATGTAGGTCGGCCAGCCCTCCGGGAAGGGCATGTAAGGCAGGTGGTTACTGTGGATGTAATTGTGCAGCTTCAGGCCGTGATAGCGCAGCCGCCAATTGTCCCCGACCCGCTTCATCCGGTCGACGACAAGCGTATCCACATCCAGCCGGTTTAGCCGCGCCGCCACCGTCAGCCCGGCATGGCCGCCGCCGACGATCAGCACCTCCGGGTCGCGGTCCGCGTAGGCCCGTTCATTCTGGCGCTTGTCCAGCCAGTTGGGGCCGTGGAAGCTTGGATTGAAGGCCGGCTCGTCCCGCTGCTCGAACAGGCGCGCTTCCTCGAAACCCTTGAGGTCTTCCAGCGCGGTCATGAAGATCCAGGCACGCGGCCGGTCGGCGGGATGTTTCAGCCGGATGAGGCCGACACCAATACCCTTATCGGTCTCGAAAGAGAGAAAGCCTTCGATGACATTGCTGCCGGCGCGCTCGACGATGCGGGGGGCGACATGGTTGTCGGCAATGGAAAAGGCACCGAGCCCTGCGCGCGCCGCTTCCGACAGGAGAGTGCCGGCGATCGCGGCATCACCCGGGATCGTGCGTTGCCGGCCGGACAGGATCAGCACGTCGCGCCAGTAGCCGTCCGGGTCGAAACAATCGGCCACGGCGCCAGCATCCGAAGCCGTCAGGGCCGCGTTCAGACCGGCAATCCAGCCCAGCAATATCCCCGTGACGTCGGGTTCCGCCATCCGGTTCATCGAGCATCCTCCCAGTCACTCTTTTCCGAAGAGTAAGAGGCACCCGGAGGGGTGTAAACGCCAATGGGACGTGATTTCACGCCTCAGAAGAGTGCATGAAACGCAAACGGGTCAGACGGCCAGCTTGCCCATCACCTCTTCGGCAATAGCCAGTGAAGATGTGAGGCCGGGTGACTCAATGCCATAAAGATTGACCAGCCCCGGCACGCCATGTTCGGCCGGCCCCTGGATCATGTAATCGACGGCGGGCTCGCCTTCCGCCTGGATTTTCGGGCGGATGCCGGCATAGGCCGGGGTCAGGCTGTCATCGGGCAGGCCGGGCCAGTATTTCCGGACTGCGGCATAGAAGCTGTCGGAGCGACGCGGATCGACGTCGTAATTGATCTCGTCGATCCACTCGACATCCGGGCCGAACCGGGCCTGGCCGCCGAGATCGAGGGTCAGGTGGACGCCGAGCCCGGCCGCTTCCGGGGCCGGGTAGATCAGGCTGCTGAAGGGCGCGGAGCAGCCGGTGAGCTGATAGTAGTTCCCCTTGCAGAAATGCTGCGCCGGGATGGCGTCCGCCGGAAAGCCCTCGATGGTGCGCATGATGCTCTGGCTGTGCAGGCCGGCGGCGACCACCACGGTCTTCGCGGTCAGGGTCATGCCGTGCAGGCCGCCGACGCGCAGCTCGATGCCGTCTTCGGTTACCCTCCCGCCCTCGACGGGGGAGAGAAAGGCGATCATGCCGCCATGCTCCTCCATGTCGCCCTGCAGGGCCAGCATGTAGGAATGGCTGTCGATAACACCGGTCGAGGGAGACCAGAGCGCGGTGACGCAGCGCAGCTCCGGCTCGCGCGCGGTCACCTCGTTGTGGGACAGGAATTCGAGATCGTGCACACCGTTCTGCTCCGCCCGCTGCTTGATCTGCTGCAGGGCCGGGATCTGGTCCTCGGAGGTGGCGACGATCAGCTTGCCGAGGCGCTTGTAGGGCACGCCGTGGCTCTCGACATAGTCATAAAGCATTGCCTTGCCGCGGACGCAGACATCGGCCTTCAGGCTGCCCGGCGGATAATAGATGCCGGCATGGATGACCTCGGAATGGCGCGAGCTGGTCTCGGAGCCGATCAGGTCATGCTGCTCCAGCACGATCACCTCGCGCCCGGCCATGGCCAGCGCCCGGGCCGCCGCCAGACCGACCACACCGGCCCCGATCACCACTGCGTCGACTGAGTCCGACACGCCTTGTTCCTCCATTTTCCCGGTCGTCATCCCGGACTTGATCCGGGACCTTTTTGATCATGAGGCGCTGCCCGTCATCGACAGAGAGAAGGACGATGCCTTTCGCCGAAAGGTCCCGGATCAAGTCCGGGAAAACAGCTTTATTGATTGATTATGGGGTTAGAACGGCACCTCGTCCGCGTCAACTGACACTGTCGGAACGGGTGCCGTCCCGAAAAAGCCACGGGTCTCCGCCACCGCCTCGGCGAGGCCGCAGCGCCGCACTTCGACCCCCTCGGGAAAGGCCCCGAGCAGCCGGGTCGGCATCATCGGGTCGAGCAGCACGAAGACGCCCCGGTCGTCCGCCCGGCGGACCAGCCGGCCGAAGGCCTGCTTCAGCTTCAGCCGGGTCAGCATGTCCGTGTAGCCGCCACCGCCGAAGGCCGCGCGGCGCGCCTTGTAGAGAATATCCGGGCGCGGCCAGGGTACCCGGTCGAAGACGATCAGGCGCAGCGAATTGCCTGGCACATCGACCCCGTCGCGGACCGCATCGGTGCCGAGCAGGCAGGCATTCTCCTCGGCCCGGAAAATGTCGATCAGGGTGGAGAGGTCGAGCCCGTCCACATGCTGGGCATAGAGCGGCAGGTCGGCCTCGTCGATGGCGCCGCCGATCCGCCGATGCACCTCGCGCAAGCGCTGGATCGCGGTAAAGAGGCCGAGTGCGCCGCCGCCCGAGGCAAGGAACAGCTCCCGATAGGCCGACGCGACCTGGGCCATGTCGTCCTTGCGCACGTCATTGACGATGAAGACCCGGGTCCGGGCCGGGTAGTCGAAGGGCGAGGCGACGGCGGCATGCACTGCCGGGGCATCCAGCCACACCGCCCCGGTCCGTTCCTCTGCCGCCTGCCAGTCGCGGAAATCGTTCCCGGTACCGTCCCGCAGGGTGGCCGAGGTCATGACCACGCCCTGGGCGGGTTTCACCACCGCCTCGGCGAAGGGCCGGCCCGGATCGATCCAGTGCCGGTGCAGGCCGAGATCCATGTCGCGCCCGTCGCTCCGGTCGATTTCCAGCCAGTCGACATATTCCGCCGGGGTCTCGTGCACCAGTGCCTTCAGCATGTCCCGCCAGGCACCCAGGGTCATCTCGCCGCGCCGCTGCAGGGAACGGGCGACCGCCTCGATGCGCAGGCGGATGGCGCTTTCCAGCTCGTCCGCATCCTCGTCCAGCCGGCTCTCCAGACGTTTCTTCAACGCCTTAAGCGGGGTCAGGATGCGGGCCAGCGCGGCGTCGAGCGCCTCGGCCGCGTCCAGCAGACCGTCCACCGGTGGATGCGTATCCGTCTGCATCGAATAGGGACTGTCCGGCTGTTCCGTGCGGGCATAGACCTGGGTCCGGACCAGGGCGAGGAAACGCTCCGTCTCGCCCCGCGTCTCGCCTTCGGCGATCCGGGTCAGCCAACCCTCTCCCGGCAGCACGCGGGCGGCATGCAGCACCTCTTCCAGCGCTTCCAGCGCCTTCTCGTCGTCCGCGATCAGATCCTCGACCCGCTTCTTCAGGCCACGGGCCCGGCCGGACCGCCGGCCCTCGGCGCCGATCAGCCAGCGCCGCAGCTCCACCGTCTCGATCGCGGTCAGATGCGCGGAGAAAGCGCTGTCGGCCGCATCGAAGACATGGTGCCCCTCGTCGAACACGTAGCGGGTCGGCAGCGCCCCGTCGTCCATGCCGCCAAGGGCCGCCTGGATCATCACCAGCGCATGGTTGGCGACAACGATCTCGGCCCGGCGCGCCCGGCGCACGGATTTCTCGATATAGCATTTGGAATAATGCGGGCAGGCGGAATAGATGCACTCACCACGCCGGTCCGCCAGCCCGACGGTCCGCCCGCGCCCGAGCAGGTCGGCCAGCCAGGCAGGGAAGTCACCGCCCTGCACATCCCCGTCCCGCGTCACCTCCGCCCAGCGCGCCATCAGACCGAGGGCGGTACCGAATTGCGGCATGGTCGGAAGCGTGTTCACCGCCTCTTCCAGATTGAGCAGGCAGAGATAATTCTCCCGCCCCTTGCGCACCACCGCCTTCAGGGCCTTGCGCACCGGGTCCGGATAAAGCCGGTCGAGCTCGCCATCAATCTGGTGCTGCAGGTTCCGGGTATAGGTGGAGACCCAGACCGCGCCCTCGTTCTTCTCCGCCCAGACACTGGCCGGCGCGATATAGCCGAGGGTCTTGCCGACGCCGGTGCCCGCTTCCGCCAGCACCACGTTCGGGCGCCGTTCCTCCTCGCGCGGCATGAAGGCGGCAGCGACGGCGGAGGCATAGTCCGCCTGGCTCGGCCGGGCCTCGGCCCCGCCGCCAAGCAGGGCGGCCAGCCGCTCCCGCGCTTCCGCGTCGCCCACCGGCTGGTTCCCGGCCGGCGGCTCCGGCGCATGCTCGGACCATTCCTCCATCCGGCGCCAGACCTGCAATCCGCTCGGCCGCACCGGACCCGGCGGCGGTAATTCCCCGGCACCCAGCGCATGCAGCACCGCATCGCCCCAGCCCCAGCCGCAATTGCGCATGGTCTCGGCAATCGGCCGGGCGCTCGGGTCCCGGTCCCTGTCGGCAAGCTCGGCCAGCAGCGCGGTGGCGGCGGCGGGCAGGATCAGGGCCTCGTCCTCGTGATCCTGCGGCGGCGCCAGCAGCAGCGCCTCGGCCAGGCCGCGCGGCGTCGGCAGGCAGAACTGGGCGGGGCGGACGAAGGCAAACAGCTCGAGCACGTCGATGGCGGCGATTCCCTCGAGCCGCAGCCGCCGGGCGATGGCCCTGGCATGGGCAACAAGGCACGGCCCGGAGCGCAGCCTCGCCGCCGCGTCCTCGTGGCCGATCTGTTCCAGGTCACCGTCCGTGCCGAGCCAGACCGCGAAACGCGGGGCGAGGACAAGGCTCGGCAATGCCGGTATACGGATCTGGCGTTCGGGGGACGTCATCCCCACCCTTTATCAAGGCCGCGCCGGGTTTGCCAGAAGTGCGTGGAGCCTGCATTCTGTGCCCGCCCGAGGCGAGGAAAGAAGATCATGTTCACGAGCCCTGCGATCCCGGATGAAAAAGCCACGGCGCTGATCCAGTGGCTGATCCATCAGGCCTGGGAAAAAGCCCCGAACGAAGCGCTTCTGGCGGCGACTGCTGAGCGGATCATTGAGGCCGGCGTGCCGCTCGACCGCTGCCGGGTGGCGATGTACACGCTGCATCCGGAAACCGGCTCGCTGATGTTCGACTGGGACCGGGCCGAGAACCAGGCACTCTCCGGACGCCGGCATGAAATCGCCTATAGCCGGGACGAGTCGGAGGAATGGAAGGCCAGCCCCCTCCGGCACATGATGGCGACCGGCACCCTGCGCCTGCGACGCCGGCTGACCGGCCCCGACGCCGCGCTGGATTTCACGGCCTTCGAGGAATTTCGAGACGAAGGCTTCACCGACTATTACGCCTGCATGTTCGGCGGCGCGGAAGCGCTGCGCCTGATCCGCGAAGGTGAACGCAGCTGCGGCGCCCTGCTGCGCTGGCTGACGCGTCATCCGGAGGGTTTCTCGGAGCATGACATTGCCTTCATCGACAGCATCGTGCCGGCCCTGACCTCGGCCATCCAGGCCCATCTCGACCAGGAGATCGCCGCCAACCTGCTGGATGCCTATGTCGGCCCGCTGGTCGGCGGCCGCATCCTGAAAGGCGAGATCCGGCGCGGCATGGCGGAAAGCCTGAACGCCGTGCTGATGATCGCCGACCTGTCCGATTTCACCAGCGTCAGCGACATCGTCTCGAAAGAGGAGATGGTCTCCGCCCTGAACCGCTATTTCGACGCCATGCTGGCGCCGGTCCACGCCGCCGGCGGGCAGGTGCTGAAATTCCTCGGTGACGGCTTTCTCGCCATCTTCCCCTTCGAGCCGGGCATGCAGACCGAAACCGCCCGCATGGCGCTGAAAGCCGCGACCGAGGCACTGGCCGCAATCGATGAGCTGGCCGAGACCGAGGCGGACCTGGAGCGCCCGGCCATGGGCCTCAATGTGGCCCTGCATCTGGGCGAGGTGATGTTCGGCAATGTCGGCTCCCGCGACCGGCTCGACTTCACGGTGATCGGCCCGGCCGTGAACGAGGCCAGCCGGATGGAGAGCCTCTGCCGTTCGCTCGGCACCGACATCATCCTGTCGGAGAGTATCGCCGGCCTGCTGCCGGACGAGACCCGGCTGCTGACCCGGATGGAATTGCGTGGTGTGAAGGGGGAGCGCGCGCTCTATGTCCCGGTTGCGGACGCGCGCAGGGCCAGCCCATGAGCGAGCCGAAACTCGATGCCATCGACCGGGCCATCCTGACCTTCATCCAGAGCCACGGCCGCGCCGCCTATGCCGATATCGGCGCCCATGCCGGCCTGTCCGTCTCCGCCGTGAACGAGCGCCTGAAGAAACTCCAGGCCGCCGGCGCCATCCGCGGCTACGGCGCCATCCTGGAGCCGGCAGCCATCGGCCTCGAGGTGCTGGCCTACGTTTCCGTGCTGATCGACTGGAGCGCCCATAACGACGCCTTCCTGGAGGCCGTCCTCGCCATGCCCGAAGTGCTGGAATGCCACCATGTCACCGGCGACTGGTCCTACCTGCTGAAAATCCGCACCCGCTCGAACGACGCGCTGGAGGACGTGATTTCGAACCGCATCAAGCTGCTGCCTGGCGTGACGAGGAGCCAGACGGTCATCGCCCTGAAATCCCCGAAGGAAAGCGCGGTCCTGCCGGTGTGAGACGGAACGGCTTCCACCCTCAACCAGCCCCCTAACCAAAACGCCGCCATTCTCGCGCACGCGGGAACCCTGGGAAGCCGGACACCGCCCTACGATCTCTGAGTCCCGGATCAGGTCCGGGATGACGATTTTGGAGAACCCGCGCCGCATATCTCGGAAATTGCCGCACAAAAACTCCAGCCCCTTGTTACGTACGTATTTTTGTACATCTTATGCACAACAAAGGAGGCGTACGATGGACGTCATGAATTATTCAGAGGCCCGCGCCCAATTCAAAAGCGTGATGGATCGCGCCATAAACGACAAACAGGAAATTGTGGTCACGCGCAAGAAGGGCGAGGCCGTTGTCGTCCTGTCCCTGGAAGCATGGAATTCCATCAACGAAACCCTGCATCTGCTTTCCAGCCCGCGCAACGCGGCTCGTTTGCGGTCCGCGGTGGCACAACTCGACGCTGTGGATGGGCAGGAGCGTGAGCTGATCGAGTGAAGCTGGTTTTTTCGGATGAGGCCTGGGAGGATTATCAGCACTGGGTCGAAACGAACCCCAAGCTCAAGGACCGCATCAACGAATTGATCAAGCAATGCACGCGCACGCCGTTTGCAGGCTCCGGCAAACCCGAACCCTTGCGTGGAGATCTCAGTGGATGGTGGTCACGCCGGATCACAAAAGAAGATCGCATGGTCTATCGGGTGACCGGGCCAGACGATGATCAAAGTCTGGAAATAGCCCAGCTCTGATTTCATTACTAATTCGGATTTTTGAGATTTTTCAACGCTCTGGAATTGGACCGGCGCACTGAATCACGCTGTGCGTCCCTCTATTTTGAAGGCGGACACGACTGAGCTGTCATGACTCGCTGAATTAAGGTGCGTGTCCCCATTACTAAGGTGCGTGTCCCCATTACTACGTGTCCCATTACTACCCAAGTGTCGTGCCCCCGGAACTCCCACCGCAACCCACCAGACTTGAATCAGTCGAATTCAGGATGCGGGATGTAGCAAATGTCGAGTCCGCTCGTCTCCAGGCCATTGCTGTGCTCAACCCATTCGCATTCGGTGTACCCGATCAGACCGCTTGGCTCTCCATCCTCCCGGTCAGACAACGGCAAAAGAATTCGCGCGCCAAGAGGAATCCGTTCAGCCGCAGCATAGACCAATCCAGACATGTAGACGATGTCGCCGTTCTCGACGAGTGGGCGCCAACGCTCGTGAACAATGGCCGCTGATTCGGGAGGCAACATCTCGTCGAGGTTAACGCCCCGCATCGAGAATCTTCCAGTGAACCGGGAAAAGATTTCTTCGACCTCATTTCCAGCGATCCGGTAGCGATATTTCTCAGTTTCGCGGTCGTAATCCACCATGAAGAATTGGGATAGAGCCCAAGGGATGTCGATCGGGTCAATATCGGTACGCCCCGGCATACTGCGCCCGTTAGTCCTCGATAACCAATATTCAGCGATCCGGCGCAGGTTGGGTTCGGCTATCAGAGAAAGATCGAAGAACTCCGCCCTCGAATAAGTGGCGATATCGTTGGGCGTGGCGCCCCGATAGGTAGCATTTCCCGTGGCCGCTGTGCTTCGCTTCATATATTCAAAGCCTCATTCTTCAGGCGCTTATTCTTCGGGCATGGGGTGACCCTCCCGAATCAATGAAAATCTAATAACATCGAAGAATGAATACCAAATTAATCGCGCTTTTCTGGCTTGAAGGCATCATGATCCGGTTGTGGCAATTGAGGCTCTGGACTTCAGGTTACGGCATAGCTCTGCTCCAAATCACTCTCTATCCAGCCCCCACTCGCGGCCATTCACTCCTACATTCATTCCCGCCATACCATTTATCGACGCGCAATCTCCCGCCAGAATACGCTCAAAAGAAGACCGGTCCGCGCCCGGGGAGGGTCGCACTATGACACCGACCATCGACAGTATCCTCGCCATGCTCGCCATGGCGCTGCCGCTGATGGGCAGTCCCGGCCCGGCCATCGTGGCGGTGACGGCGAACGGGGCCGCCTTCGGGGTCCGGGCCAGCCTGCCCTTTCTGTTCGGCATCTATGCCGGGGTCTTCACCGTGCTGTGCCTGACGGCGTCCGGCGTCGCCGGACTGCTGCTCGCCCTGCCCGGCGCCGGCCCGATCCTGGTCGGGGCCGCAGTGCTCTACATGCTCTATCTCGCCTACAAGATCGCCACCGCGCCCATACCCGGCATGGATGCCGACTCGGATGGCACCGCGCCGGGTTTTGCCTCCGGCTATACCGTCTCAATGATCAATGTGAAGGCCTACACGGTGTTTACCGCGCTCTATGCCGGGAACGTGCTGATCGAGACGGACCCGGTCATGGACATGCTGTTCAAGCTCGGCGTCCTGACCTGCGTGATGCTGTGCGTGAACGGCACCTGGCTGGTCTTCGGCGGCATCTTCGCCAGTTTCATCCGGTCGCCGAAGATCGGCCGGGCCTTCAACATCATCATGGCGATATTGCTGCTTGTCTCCGTCGCGCTTGCGGTGACGCCGTGAGTGCGGGCTAACTGGCTTCCGGCTGTTCTTCCCGCTGATCTGGATCGCGCGTGTCCCTCTTCCTGTTTTTCAGCACGGCCCTGATCTGGGCCACGGGGGCGTTTGTCACGACCCTGCAGGCCGGCATCGTGCCGATTCCGGTCTCCGTCGGCTATCGCATGACGCTGATGGCCATCGCCATGCTCGCCGTCATCCTTGCAACACGGGCTCCGCTCCGGGTGCGCCGCGCGGATGTGCCCTGGCTGGCGGTGCACGCGGCGGTCTTCTTCGCCCTGAACTTCATCTGCTTCTATAACGCCACGACCTATATCCCGAGCGGCGTGGCGGCGCTGGCCCTGTCCACATCGCCGATCTTCGCCACCATCTTCGGCTTTCTCGTCCTGCAGGAAAGGGTGCGCCCGCGCGCCATCCTCGGCATGGTGATCGGCATTGGCGGCCTCGGCGTGATCGTCGCACCGGACCTTGCCGGTCATTCCGGCGGCTCGACCTTGCTCTCCGGCATGCTCTGGGCCCTCGGCGCCTCCTTCGGCACGGCAGTCGGCACCGTGATCGGGGCCCGCAACCAGCGCGCCGGCGTGCCGACTTTCACCGCAAATTTCTGGGGGGCGCTCGGCGGCGCGGCGATCGGCTTCGGGCTCGCCCTGGCCGGCGGCCTGCCGATCGTCATCGACTGGTCGCCGCGCTATATCGGCTCCCTGCTCTATCTCGGGATCGCCGCGTCGAGTTTCGCCTTCCTGATGTTCTTCAGCCTGGTCACCCGGATCGGTCCCGGACGGGCGGCCTATATCTTCACCGTGGTGCCGGTGATCGCCCTGCTGATCTCGACATTGCTGGAAGGGGTCGAGCTGACTGCCATCATCGTCGGCGGGACGGCCATGATCCTGACCGGCAACGTGCTCGTCCTGAAGCGCTAACCGGCGCGGCGGTCCTCTTCGGCCAGGGCATCCTCGTCCCAAGCCTGCACGAATCGCATCTGACCCGAATTGATCACCAGCGCCGACAGCACGCCGGTATTCACCGCGCCCGAATCGATGCCGATCCGGTGATCGTGCACCAATGGCTCGCCATGGTTCCACTCGACCGTATGGCCGTGCACCACGGTCAGCTCGTAGGGCCAGATTTCCGGATGCAGGAACGGATCGCGGATCCAGCACAAGGTCTTCAGGGTCTGCGCATTGAGCGGCTGGCGCGGGTCGATGCCGGCATGGACGAAAAGATAGTCGTCGACCCGGTAGGAGGCCGACATGGACAGAATGAATTTCTGCACCGGTTCCGGCAGCCGGCGCCGGACCTGCATCACCATGTCCCGGGCGCCGACCAGCCGGCTGATGCCGAAACTGCGCCAGGTCGCCTCGCCGCCATTCGAGCCCCAGAACCGCAGATCGTCATCCTGCAAGGTCCCGTCGACGGCCTGCCGCAGCCAGTAATCGTGATTTCCGATGAGGCAGATATCCTCGACCGGGCGCTTTGTGAAGGCGCCGAGCCCGCCAAGCGCCAGGCCCAGCACTTCAAGGCTGTTCGGGCCGCGGTCGATGAGATCGCCAAGCAGGATCGCCGTGACCCGCTCCGGCTTCATCCGGGCGACGTCCTCGGCCAGTGCCTCGTACAGCGCGGTCAGCAGGTCGGCCCGGCCATGCACGTCGCCAATCGCCACCACCATGTGCCCGTTGCCGACCGGCCGGGGAACCTCGCGCCACTCATATCGGCGTATTTCGCATTGCGTATTCAGCGGGCTCTCCGGCATCGGTTTCGACAATATTCCGGCCATGCGGGCTGGCCGCATCATACGGCGATAGATCACCATCCTGTCCAGAATGCAAATCGCAACACCGGAATACCACACAGCAGAAGAAGACGGCGCGCCGGCATATTGGCTATGATGGGCCCGGACCACGGACAGAGCATTGATCGCATGGAAAGTTACGGCGCGCCGGTGATGCGAAAACTGCCGCTTCTGGCGGGTCTGATTCTGTTTTTCGGCATGCTGCAGATAGATCCGCCGGCGCCGTTCAGTCCGGCCGCCTGGCAGGCCATGACGGTCGCCGCCCTGATGGTGGTCTGGTGGATCGGAGAAGCCGTGCCGCTGCCGGCAACAGCCCTGCTGCCCGTCCTGCTCTTCCCCCTGCTCGGAATCTCCAGTGTGACGGACGCGGCTGCGCCATACGCGCACCCGCTCGTGTTCCTTTTCCTCGGCGGTTTCCTGCTCGGTGCCGCGATCTCCGGGTCCGGACTGCACCGCCGGCTGTCCTTCGCCATCCTGCGCCTGACCGGAGCCGGAAGCAGCCGGGTCATCGCCGGTTTCCTGCTGGCCGGCGCGCTGTCGTCAATGTGGATCAGCAATACGGCCAGCGCGGTCATGCTGCTGCCCGTCGCGCAAGCGGCACTCGGCGGCGCGCCCCCGCGCTATCACAAGGCACTTCTCCTGTCCGTGGCCTATGGCTGCTCGATCGGCGGGGCCGCATCGCTGATCGGAACGCCGCCAAACGCCATGCTCGCCGCCTATCTCGACCGGGCCCATGGCCATGCGCTCGGGTTCGGGGAATGGCTGCTGATCGGCCTGCCGGTCAGTGCCCTGCTGCTGGCGCTGGCCTGGCTGGTCCTGACCCGCCTCGCCTTCGGCAGGATCGAGGCCCTGGAGGCGGCGGCCATGCCTCTATCGCCCGGACCGATAACCGCCCGGGAGAAACGCGTGGCCATCATCCTGGCCCTGACGGCACTGGCCTGGATTTTCCGGCCCGCCCTTGCGGTCTGGTTCCCGGCACTCAGCGATACCGCGATCGCGCTCTGCGCCGGCCTCGTGCTGTTTGCCGTTCCCTCGGGTCAAGATCGCCGTCCGCTGCTGACATGGGAGGAAGCGCGCGGCATTCGCTGGGGCGTCCTGCTGCTGTTCGGGGGCGGCCTGTCGCTCGCGTCGGCCCTGACCGAAACCGGGCTCGCGGCCACGCTTGCCGCCTTCCTGTCGGACATGGCCGGAGACCTGCCCGCCACTGCCGCGACGGGCCTTTCGGTCGTCACCGTCCTGCTGGCGACGGAACTGACCAGCAATACAGCGTCGGCCGCCGCGTTCCTGCCGATCATGGCCGGGCTGGCGCAGGCGCTGGGACTGCCTCTGTTCGCCCTGCTTGCGCCGGTCACGCTGGCGGCGAGCTGCGCCTTCATGATGCCGGTGGCAACGCCGCCGAACGCCATCGTCTTCGGCGCCGGCGGGTTGCGCGTCGCGGACATGGTCCGCGCCGGGATCTGGATGAATGCCGGCGCGGCCCTGCTTCTGACCACGCTCGGCTGGGTGTTGCTGCGGCTTGCCTAGATCCGGTTGACCGCACTCATGACGGCCCGGATCGGGGCCATGGTGATCGAGGTGTCGATACCGACTCCGAACACGCTGCGGCCGTTCGCGTCCGGCACATTGAGCTCAATATAGGCCGCCGCCTCGGCCCGGGAGCCGACGGAGCGGGTATGCTCTGTATAGTCCTTGAGCCGGAAATTGAGCCCGAAATGCTGGCGCAATCCGTTCACGAAAGCCGATATCGGCCCGTTGCCCTCGGCCTCGACCACATGATCCTTGCCCTCATGCTTCACCACCGCCGTGATATGCTCGCGCTCGTTCGAGCCTTCCAGGGACCGGGACTTGAAAGAGACCAGGCTGAAAGGCGCGTCCGGCTGGTGGATGAATTCCGAGTCGAAGGTCGACCAGATGGTCTCACTGTTGATCTCCTTGCCGGTGTCATCGGTAATCTTCTGGATCGCCTGGCTGAAATGGGCCTGGGCCGCCTTCGGCAGCTTGATCGCGTGATCCTTTTCGAGCAGATAGGCGACCCCGCCTTTGCCGGACTGGCTGTTGACCCGGATGATGGCCTCGTAATCCCGGCCGATATCCTGCGGATCGATCGGCAGGTACGGGACTTCCCAATGCGGATCGTTCGCCTTGCGGATCGCCTGCATGCCCTTGTTGATGGCATCCTGGTGCGAGCCGGAAAATGCCGTGTGCACCAGCTCGCCCGCATAGGGGTGGCGGGGATGGATCGGCAGCTGGTTGCAATATTCGGCCGTCTCCATCAGGCCGTTGATGTCGGAGAAATCCAGCTCCGGATCGACGCCCTGGGTGAACAGGTTCAGCCCCAGGGTGACCAGATCCACGTTGCCGGTCCGCTCGCCATTGCCGAACAGGGTGCCTTCCACCCGGTCGGCGCCGGCCATGATCGCCATTTCCGTCGCCGCGATGCCGGTGCCCCGGTCGTTGTGCGGATGCACGGACAGAACGATCGAGTCCCGCCGGGTGAAGTTCCGGTGCATCCACTCGATCTGGTCGGCATAGATGTTCGGGGTCGACATCTCGACCGTGGACGGCAGGTTGATGATGACCGGGTTTTCCGGCGTCGGCTGCCAGACATCCATCACCGCTTCGCAGACTTCCAGCGCGTAGTCGAGCTCGGTGCCGGTGAAGCTTTCCGGTGAATATTGCAGCCGCACCCGGGTGCCGGCCTCTTCCAGCCGCGCCAGCCGGTCCTTCACCATGATCGCGCCTTCGACGGCGATCTGCTTGACGCCCGCACGGTCCTGGTTGAACACCACACGGCGCTGCAGCTCGGAGGTCGAGTTGTAAAGATGGACGATGGCGCTCTTGGCGCCCATCAGGCTTTCGATGGTCCGCTCGATCAGATGCTCACGGGCCTGGGTCAGCACCTGGATGGTGACATCGTCCGGGATCAGGCCGCCCTCGATGATCTCGCGGACAAAATTGAAATCGGTGTCGGACGCGCTCGGAAAACCAACCTCGATTTCCTTGAAACCCATCTCGACCAGCGTCTTGAACATCCGGTGCTTGCGCGCGCTGTCCATCGGATCGACCAGCGCCTGGTTGCCGTCCCGCAGGTCGACGCTGCACCAGACCGGCGCCTTGTCGATGATCTTCGAGGGCCAGATCCGGTCCGGCAGATCGACCCGGGCATAGGCACGGTATTTTTCGATCGGCATGTGGTTCATCACTTCAACTCCCTTGGGCGGCGCATTTTCCTGTGGGCGCCTGCCCGTTTTCAACATTCAATTTCTGTTCCTGAATGCGCGCGTCCTTCGAACCGTGCCTGCAAAAGGGCTGACGGAGAAGAGTCTCTGTTCGATTGTGTGAAGCGGGATGGTGAACCATCGGTAACGCATCAGCACGGCTCAAGCATAGACGAGCGACGTGACCCGGACTCTCTAAAGAGCCGGGATCCTAAGTCGTAGCGCGAAGCCGAGGTGCGTGTGCGTCAACATATCGCGCGAAAAATAGCCAGAATCCGCTATACCAGTCAAGCCATGAGCGTACAGTTTGACTTGGATCATTAATCCTGATCGAAAAGTGCGCCAGAATGAGACCGTACCAAAACGGGAGAGAGGCAGTGAACCTCTTCGATATCTGCCAAGACGAGCTGAACCGGATCAAGGCCGAGGACCGCTATCGCGTGTTCGCCGATCTGGAAAAGCAGGCGGACAAGTTTCCCTACTACAAGCACTACAGGGACGGCCACGTGGAGCAGGTTCTGGTCTGGTGCTCGAACGATTATCTGGCGATGGGGCAGAGCGACGTGCTGCGCGGCGCGGTGCATGAGGCTGTCGAGCAGACAGGCGTCGGCGCCGGCGGCACCCGGAATATTTCCGGGACCAGCCATTACCATGTCGCGCTGGAGGACGAACTGGCGGACTGGCACCGGAAGGAAGCGGCCCTGATTTTCACATCGGGCTACATCGCCAATGAAGCGAGCCTTTCAACCCTGCTTAGCGCCTCGCCGAACATGGATGTGTTCTCCGACCAGAAGAACCATGCCTCGATGATCCAGGGCATCCGCAAGGGGACGGCCCGCAAGCATATCTTCCGGCATAACGACCTTGCGCATCTGCGCAAACTGCTGGAAGCCGCCAATCCCGAGAGCCACAAGATGGTCGCCTTCGAGAGCGTCTATTCGATGGATGGCGATATTGGCCTGATCAGGGAAATCTGCGATCTGGCGCACGACTACAACGCCATCACCTATCTCGACGAAGTGCATGCCGTCGGCATGTACGGGCCGCGCGGCGCCGGCATCGCCGAACAGGAGGGCGTGCTGGACAAGGTCGACCTGATCGAGGGCACCCTCGGCAAGGCCATCGGCGTGCATGGCGGTTATCTCGCCGGCCCGGCCCATGTGCTGGATTATATCCGCAGCGTCGCCCCCGGCTTCATCTTCACCACATCGCTTCCCCCGATGGTCGCCGCAGCCGCCACCGCCAGCATCCGGCACCTGAAGGAAAGCGGGCAGGAACGGGCCATGCAGCAACGTCAGGCGGCGCGCCTGAAGGAAGCCTTCCGCGCGGCCGGTCTGCCGGTGATGCCGTCCGAAAGCCATATCGTGCCGCTGCTGGTCGGCGACGCGGCAAAGGCGCGCGATTTCTCCAACCGGCTGCTTTACGATCACAATATCTACGTCACCGCGATCAACTATCCGACTGTGGACAAAGGCACGGAACGCCTGCGCTTCACCCCGACGCCGCGCCACACGGACGCGATGATCGCGGAGCTGGTGGATATTCTGGTGCCGATGTTCGCCGAGGCGGGAATCCGGAAGCGGGCTCGACGCTGCATCCACACTTATCCGTCATCCCGGACTTGATCCGGGACCTTTGTGATCACAAGGTGCGCTCGGCACCAAAGGATCCCGGTTCAAGTCCGGGATGACGGATAAGTGTGGATGCAGCGTCGAGCCCGCTCAGACCCCGAGTTTCTCGTGGATCAGAGCGGCGTTCTCGTCGAGTTCAGCCGTTGTGCCTGTCCAGACCACCTGACCCTTTTCCACCACATAATGCCGGTCGGCGATGCGCTTCATGTCATCGATATTCTTGTCGATGACCAGGATCGCCTGCCCGGCTTTCTTCAGCCGTTCCAGACAGTGCCAGATCTCCTGCCGGATCATCGGAGCCAGCCCCTCGGTCGCCTCGTCGAGGATCAACAGCTTCGGGTTGGTCATCAGGGCCCGGCCGATGGCGAGCATCTGCTGCTCGCCGCCCGACAGCAGGTTGGCCATCGACGTCATCCGGACCTCGAGCTCCGGGAACATGGCCAGCACGCGCTCGACGCTCCACGGATCGCGGGAATAGAAACGGTTCGCCGCGGTCGCCACGAGATTTTCGCGCACGGAGAGGTTCGGGAAGACCTGCCTGCCTTCCGGCACCAGCCCGATGCCGTACCGCGCGATCCGGTGGGCCGGCGCCCTCGTGATATCGTCCGCCTCGAAAATTATACGGCCGGATGCGGGACGGATGATGCCCATGATGGAATTCACGGTCGTCGTCTTGCCCATGCCGTTGCGGCCCATCAGCGTCACGACCTCGTTCGAGCCGATCTTCAGACTCATGCCGAACAGGGCCTGGCTGGCGCCGTAGAATGTCTCGATTTCTTCCACTCTCAGCATCACGCCACCTCGTCGCCGAGATAGGCCCGGCGTACGGCTTCATCGCCACGAATCTCATCGGGTGTCCCGGTCGCAATGATGCGTCCATAGACCAGCACCGAAATCCGGTCCGCCAAGGCGAACACCACGTCCATGTCGTGCTCGATCAGGAGCATGGTCTTGTCGCCTTTCAGATTGCGCAGGATCTCGACCATGCGCTGGGACTCTTCTGCCCCCATCCCCGCCATCGGTTCATCAAGCAGCAGCAGGACAGGGTTGGTCGCCAGCGCCATGGCGATCTCGAGCTGGCGGTGCTCACCGTGAGACATGGCCTTGGCAATATCCTGCGCCCGGTCCTGCAGCCCGACCGCCTCAAGCGCCGCCATTGCCGGTTCCGTCAGCGCCGGGTCCTTCCGGGCCGATCGCCAGAACCGGAAAGAATGGCCGGCATGCGCCTGAACAGCGAGCGCGACGTTCTCAAGCACACTCATGTCAAGCATAAGGCTGGTGATCTGGAAGGATCTGGCCAGCCCGCGCAGCGAGCGCTTGTAGCCGGGCATACGCGTGATGTCCCGCCCGTCGAAGCGGATCGCTCCGCCGTCCGGATCGATCTCGCCTGAGAGCTGCGAGATCAGCGTGGTCTTTCCGGCCCCGTTCGGGCCGATGATCGCGTGCAGTTCCGACTGCCGGACGTCAAGATCGACATGGTCCGTCGCGGCAATCCCGCCATAGCTTTTGTAGAGGTTCCGGACCTCGAGAAACGCGCCGCTCATGACCGTCCTCCGATGCCGGCTTTGGCGCCGATCCAGCGGAACATCCCATTGATGCCGCCGCGGGTGAAGATCACCACCAGGATCAGCATGGCGCCGAAGGGAAAGTGCCAGTACTGGGTCAGGCGGGAGAGATATTCCTCAAGCAGGATGAAGACCGCGGTGCCGAGCACCGGACCGAACAGGCTGCCCGCGCCGCCGAGCACGACCATGAAGATCAGCTCACCGGAATGCACCCAGTCTCCCATTTCCGGCGTGATGAAGTTTGTGAAATTGCCGAGCAGCGCACCGGCATAGCCGCAGATCGCACCGGAAATCACGTAACAGACGAGACGATACCGATAGGTCGGGAACCCGATGGCCTGCATCCGGCGCTCGTTCCCCTTGGCCCCGGCAATCACCATGCCGAAACGGGAATGCACGATCCTGTACACCAGCCCGAGCACCGCGATCAGCGATGCCAGCACGAAGTAATAGAGGGTGAAATTGTCCTCGATATCGAGCAGACCGGCGAACTCGCTGCGCATGTTGATGGTCAGACCATCGTCGGCGCCATATTCCTCGATGGAAACGAAGGTGAAGTACACCATCTGCGCGAAGGCCATGGTGATCATGATGAAATAGACGCCCTTGGTGCGCAGGGCGATGGCTCCGGTTACAAGCGCGACCGTCGCCGCCGCCAGAATGGCGATGGCGAACTGAAGGAAGCCATTATAGATGTCGTAATAGGCCGGGATGCCGACGGCATAGGCGCCGATCACCAGATAGGCTGCATGACCGAAACTGACCATCCCGCCATAGCCGAGGATCAGGTTGAGCCCGACCGCGGCGATGCTGAGGATCATCAGGCGCATGAACAGATCCATCAGGAAGATGTTGTCGACCCATACGGCCAGCAGCGGCAAAAAGGCAAGAAAGCCGAGCCCGGCGACCATAACGAAGGCCGGAAGGCCCGTTCTGAACAAGGATGTCATGGCTCAACGCACCTTCGGCGGGAACAGGCCCTGGGGCCGGAAGGTCAACACCATGGCCATCAGGATATAGATTGCCATCGCCGACAGGGCCGGTGCCGACGTCTCGGCGCTCTCGGACGACATGACAAGCTTCAGCAACTGGTCGAGGAAAGAGCGTCCCATCGTGTCGATCATGCCGACCAGCATGGCCGCGACGAAAGCACCTTTGATGGAGCCGATACCGCCAATGATAATGACGACGAAGGCGACGATGATGATCTCGTTGCCCATGCCGATACTCGCTTCCGTGATCGGCGCGATCAGCATTCCGGCGAGCCCGGCAAGCGCGGCGCCGACGGCGAAGACCAGCGCGAACAGCTTGCCGATATCGACCCCGAGCGCCATCACCATGGTCCGGTTCGAGGCACCGGCGCGGATCAGCATGCCGATCCGGGTATGCACGACCATGACATAGAGGAAGCCGGCGACCGCGAGGCCGGTGCAGATGATCAGTATCCGGAACACCGGGAATGTGTGACCGCCGAAGAGATCGATATGGCTGTCGAGGAATTCCGGCAGCGGGATGGCCATGCCGGTCGGGCCCCAGATGAAATCCACAGCCGTGTCAAAGCACAGGATCATCCCGAAGGTCGCCAGCACATGATCCAGATGGTCATGCGTATAGAGCGTCCTGACGATGATCAACTCAACGATGTAACCGAGCAGCGCGGTCAGAGGCAGTGCAAGTATGACGCCGAGGATAAAGGAGTCCGTGAGTTGCACCAGGGTCGCACAGAAATAGGCGCCCATCATGTAGAGCGAACCGTGCGCCAGGTTCACGAAATCCATGATGCCGAAAACCAGCGTCAGGCCGGCAGCGAGCAGGAACAGGAGCACGCCAAGCTGCACTCCGTTTAGCATCTGAATTAGAAAAAGGCCCCAGTCCACCCTGCAGTCCCTAAAAAACAGTCTTATTGCGCCAGAGGCGAAAACCGAAACCGGCGGGGCTCGCGCTCCGCCGGTTTCCTGTCATCCGAGGTGGATGATCACATTTTGCATTCGGCCGCGTACGTATCCTGGTGATTTTCCAGTACCGTCTTCACGATCTTGGTGGTCCAGACACCGTCGGCGTCGGCAACGACTTCACGCAGATAGAAATTCTGGATCGGGAAGTGGTTGTTGCCGTAGCTGAACTTGCCGCGCGTAGACGGGAAATCTGCCGTCTTCATGGCGGCACGCATGCCGTCCTTGTTCGTCAGATCACCGTTCACCGCTTCGACGGCGCTCTTGATCAGGAAGATCGTGTCGTAGGACTGGGCCGCATAAAAGGACGGATAACGGCCATACTTCTTCTTGAAACCCGAGACGAACTTCTTGTTCTGCGGGTTGTCCAGATCCGGACCCCAGTGCTGGGTATTACGGGAGCCGAGAACGCCCTTGAGATCGCCTTCCTGCAGTTTCGGCAGGGCAATCGAATCGACAGTGAAGACAGTATAGAGCGGCAGCGTGCCCTGCAGGCCGGCCTGCTCATACTGCTTGATCAGCGCACCGCCAGCCTTGCCCGGGTAGAACACCCAGAGAGCCTCTGCACCGGAGGCCTTCGCTTTCGCCAATTCCGCGGAGAAGTCGAGCTGAGCGTCCTTGCCCCATTTGGTCAGATCACGCCCGACGATCTTGCCTTTGAAGGTCCGTTCAACGCCCGCAATCATGTTCTTGCCGGCAGCATAGTTCGGAGCCATGACATAGACCGATTTGACGCCGTTCTGATTCAGGACCTCGCCCATCGCCATCGGGGTCTGGTCGTTCTGCCATGAGGTGGAGAAGAAATTCTTGTCGCACTGGTCGCCAGCGAGCTGGGACGGACCGGCATTGGAGCTGATCAGGAACGTCCCGGAATCCAGTGCCGGCTTTTTCGAGGCCAGCAGCACGTGGGACCAGATAAAGCCGCCGATGAAATCGACCTTGTCTTTCTTCACCAGCTTGTCGACTTTCTGCTTACCGGTCGGCGGCTTGAAGCCGTCATCCTCGATAATCAGTTCGACATCAAGCCCGGCCATCTTGCCGCCGATATCTTCCATCGCGAGATTGACCGCATCGACCATGTCCTGGCCGATCACGCCTGCCGGTGTCGTGATGGTGGTGACAAATCCGATTTTTACCTTGTCAGCTGCCATTGCCGGAGCAGCCAAAAAAGCTCCCATTGCCGCAAGGGCAGTAATTTTTCTAAGCATTACACAAGCCTCCCAGTTTGATGCGGCAACTATGCCACAACAAGTACCTGCAACATAGTGCACACCTGGTTATGAAAGTGCAGTATACTTTCGCCCGTGGCAATCCTGTTGCTCGAGTGCGTGCCCGGTATCCCTGTCATTTCGGCCACCTTGGAGACCGAACCGCGCAAGACCTGCTGCAGTTGAAGGTTATTTCAAACTTAAATCAATCAAAATTCGACGGCAGTGTCCCGGTTCATGTTTTCCGGCGCCATGATCGGGATAATGATTGTTACCGCAACGCCCTTTCCTGGGTCGGACGCCATGGAAACAGCGCCACCGGGAGCCCCATGCATGATGGAATAGACGAGCTGCATGCCAAGGCCGCCGCCGCTACCGAATTCCGTCGTAGAGAGTCGAAAAGAAAGGCCCGAACACGCGGCCCGCCATCTTCAGCGGCATGCCCTTGCCATATTGCTCCGGCGGTGAACCAGGCTTGGCTCAGGTCAGCGCCGCCGACTCATCAGCATGGGTCATCCTGATGTCGATCATGGTTGTCAGGTTTTCCAGGAACACATCAACAACCACAGGGTCGAAGTGAAGGCCTTTTTGTTCCCGAATGTGCTGCACCGCTTTTTCAACCGGCCATGCTTTCTTGTAGACCCGCTCAGAAGTCAGCGCGTCAAAAACATCGACAAGCCCGATGATCCGTCCTTCGATCGAAATCTCGTCCGCCTTGATGTTGTACGGATAGCCACCGCCGGCCCATTTTTCGTGATGTTCGAGCGCAATACGTGCCGCCAGCTTCAGGATCGGCATGTCCGACGTGCGCAGCATTTCATACCCGATCGTCGTGTGCTCCTGCATCGCCTGCCACTCGTCCGCATCGAGTTTACCGGGCTTGCAGAGAATCGCATCGGGAATGCCGATCTTGCCGATATCGTGCAAAGGGGCCGCCCGGAAAAGCAATTCTGAATCTGATCGGCTGAAGCCGAGTTTGTCGGCAATCTCACGGGCATAGAGCGCGACCCGCGAGACATGGCGCCCGGTTTCACCGGACCGGGTTTCGACGGCCTCGCCCAGGCGCAGCACGATCTCGCGTTGCGCACGTTCGGTCTGGTCGTGCAGGCGAAGATTGTCGAAGGCGGTCAGCATCTGGGAAATGAAAACATCGACAATCTGTGCATCCGACTCGTTCAGTCTTTGCAGCTCAGGCAGATACAGAAGGCTGGGTTGGCCATTGCGTCCGACGATACCGGTCATCAGCGCATTGTCAGTGCGGCTGGTGTGAATACCAGGCCCACGCCCGGCCAATTCACCGGCCAGTTTTTCCGCGTCCGAGTCCAGCGAAAGATCCGTCAGTTTGCGCCGATCACCGCTCCTGTTCAGACCTGCCACGATCTCGAAATCCTGCGCCGACCTGGAATGCGCATCGGCGACAGCAAGAACACCGGACGGTTCGAGTTTGTCCTTTGGACCACGGTTCATATTCGCGATAAAATCGAGATTCTCGAGTATCCCGTCTGCAAAATCATCCAGCCTGGGTTTTTCAAACAATGCAGTAGAGGCCTGCAACACCTTCATCAGGCCGCGGCGATTTTGTTCCATGGCAAGAAATTGCTGGTAGGAGCGCAGACCCGCATAGGCGAGCGAAAAGAGCTTCTGTGCGCTGAGCTCGGTCTTTTCCTTATAGTCGCTGATATCGTAGTCGATGATGACGCTTTGTTCCGGCGCGTGCCCCGGTTGGCCGGTCCGCACGACCAGTCGGATAAGCTTGTTGCCCATCTCCTGGCGAATATAGCGGATCAGGTCGAGGCCGGCATTCGGCGTTTCCATCACCACGTCAATCAGAGCAAGGCCAATATCGGGATGTTCAGACAGGATCTGTTTGGCTTCAGCGGCCGAGTAAGCCGATAGAAGATCAAGCGGTCTGCCTTCGACCTCAACGTCGCGCAACACAAGAGTCGTCGTCGCCGCCACGTCGCGGTCGTCATCAACAATGAGGACCTTCCAGGGCTCTACACTGTTGCTCGACACGCCGGGCTCTTCGACGAGAAATTCGAGAATGTTCAGGTCTTCATCGGACATTCAGCTGCCAACCGTGCCACGCAGCTTCAACGCGACACGAGCTCCCCTTAAATGCGCGAGAACCAGTCGAAAGTTCCCCGATATTCATTAAGTCTAGAAATACTCGGTAATCCTGAATTAAGAATTAACGCAGAACAACGAAACAAGCTGCCCGTTACCCGCTGCGCAGGACGCGATCCTCTGCCGACAGTCCCCCCGAGGGGATCATTGCGGTTTCGTTTCAGGAACATCGGCAGAAGCTTGTCCAGGCCGCTGTCACCTGCTCCTCGACGCCACGCGCGTACCGGTCCTTATCGCACAGGGGAGACGTCGAAACCTCCTGCCGCAGCGTCTGGCGTGTCCGGGCCAGTCGCGGCAGATCGGACGCCAGATCAACCCCGAGCGCGAAAAAATCGTCCGCTGTTTCAACAGCCCAGTGCGGATATCCGGCATTGCTCAGATGACTGAGGGAGTGTCGACCCGCAAAATGGCTTTGTGTCGCGAGTGTGATGACGGGAACGCCCATCCAGAGCGCCTCGCAGGTCGTCAGCCCCCCGGAATACGGCATTGAATCAAGCGCGACATCCATCAGCCCGTAACCGCCGAGAAACTCCTCGTGATAGGTGAACGTCTTGAAATCCACCCGCTCCGGCGCAACACCGGACGTCGCCAGACCGGAGCGGATGTCGTGCTGGATCTGCGGGTCGTCAAAACCGCGATAGGCGAGCAACAGGCGGGAGTCCGGAACCGCGTCCAGAACCCGGCACCACAGCGCCAGGGTGTCGTCGCTGAGTTTTGCCGGGTTGTTGAAGCTGCCGAATGTTACGAAGCCATTGGCCAGCGCCGGGCTCGGAGATACCGGCGGAGACGTCGGAATCGGCAGGAAGCAGATGTAATCGTCCGGCAGAACCAGCCAGCGCTCGGAATAGATTTCTTCGGTCCCGGGCATGGTCTGAAACCGGTCGGTGACAAGATAGTCCATCGTGTTGAGACCGGTCGTGCCGACATAGCCCATCCAGGTCATCTGCAGCGGTGCCGCACGCCTGGCAAACATCCCCATGCGGTTTCCGGCCGAATGCCCGGCGAGATCGAACAGGATATCGACCCTGTCTTCCAGGATTTGGCCCCGCAGGGTCTCGTCATCCTTGCCGGTCGCATCGAACCAGCGGTCCGCGTGGCGACGGAGGTCCTGGGTAAACAGGTCTCCCTCCCCCGAGTCGGAATAGACCGAAATCCGGAACCGGCTGCGCGAGAGATGCGTCAGCACCGGCATCAGGAAAAAGCCCACCGGGTGGCGCTTCAGGTCCGGCGAGACAAAACCCAGATGGATCTGGCGCCCTTCAGTGCGATCCACTTCATAGCCGAGCGGCTCTTCGGCCGGCGCGTGTTCCCGCTCCCACTCCCGGTGTCTCATAAAGAGTGATCGCGCGGAAACGCCGGTTTCGTAATTGTGCCCCATCAGCAGACCGGACTGGATCGTCCGGTCCTCCGGAAATGCCGAACGGGCCCAGCGCAACAACCGAGCCGCCATCGGGCGCTTGCGGGACTGCCGGTGTGCATTCGCCAGGCCGACGAACATGTCCCGGTCGGTCCCGCCCGAAATCATGGCGCTCTTCATGGCAATAATGGCGGCGCCGTATGCACCTCGATCGAGCAGGAACTTGCCCAAATTGCCCCATGCTCGGGACTTCAGCGGATCGACACAAAAGACGCGGCGATACCCGGCACGAATGCGATCCGCCGGCTCCCCGGACTTGGCCAGAACGACAAGATGGTTTTCGAATGCGGTCAGTTTTCCGGGGTCCAGCAGCAAAGCGCGGCGGTACCCGGCTGCTGCGGCCAGCATCTGATCCTCCGCATGCAACGCATTCGCATAGGCAATCCAATTGTCCGCCACGGTCGAATCCAACGACACGCAAAGGCGCAAGATCCTGACGGCTTTGTGGTGCAGGCGCTGGTCGAAAAAGGCGCCCCCGAGTCTGGCACTGACCTTGGCGTTTCCCGGAGTGAGCAGGAGCGCGCGCTTCAGGGCGGCGGTGGCGGCTTCCCGCTGTTTCTCCGCCTGCGCCACCAGGCCAAGTCCCATCCAGGTGTCCATGTCCACGGGGTCGCAGCAGATCACCCGGCGAAAAAGCCTTTGTGCGGTCAGCCGGTCATCCGAAACAGTCGTCTCCGCCAACAGTTTGAGAGGTCCCGGCTGGTCCGGATTGATCAGGATGACCTTGCGGGCCAGCATGCGCGCCGTTTCAGGCTGGCGGCTGCGCACCAGATTAGCCCAGTCGCTCATCGCCGACACGTTCAGCGGATCACAGCCGACAGCCGACGCATAATGGCCCTCGGCCGCGGCCAAATGCCCCTGTGAGGCCTCGGCAAAGGCCAGAAGCTGCAGGAAAGAACTTTTCCACGGTTCAAGCACGAGCGCTCTATTGAGCAGGGCTGCGCCGGCTGCCGGATCACCTCCGGCAGTCGCAGCGTCGCCGGCAAGGGACAGGACAAGTGCAATCGGCGGATGCACGGCGAGGACCGTCCGATAGAGAGACATCGCCTCCCTCAGCTGCCCGGACTGGTGCCGCGCGAAGGCCTCGTTCACCAACGCCTGTAAATCCACTCTGCCCGACTCCCGCAGCGCTGCACCGATTGCAGTCTGCCTAAGGTTTTACCGTGATGAGGAAAAATTGGCAGAGGGATTTTGCCAGACGGCAGCGGCACTTGTCATCGGTCCGGATGAGACGGCATGATTGCGGCCATCGCAATCCCGCCCGCCTGCCACTTTCTCCGATCGGACCCTGGTTCCATGCGCGACAGTCTGCTCGACGCTCTCGTCTCTCCGGCCAGCATAGCCCTGGTCGGTGCCTCGAATACGGAAGGCAAACTGACCGCGCGCCCCATGCGGTTCCTGCGGCGGCATGGCTATGCCGGCCGGATCTATCCGGTGAATCCTGGCCGCGAAACAGTGCTTGGCGAGAAAGCCTGGCCAACGGTCAGCGCCATCCCGGAGAAAATCGATTTCGCCTATATCCTGGTCGATGCCGACCCGGCCATCGCCGCCCTGCAGGATTGCGCGGCAGCCGGCGTGAAGGTTGTCGCCATTCTCGCGGACGGATTTGCCGAGGCCGGAGCGGAAGGGGAACGGCGGCAGGCAGAGGTCTGCCGTATCGCCAGGGATGCCGGGATCCTGCTGATCGGGCCGAACTCCATGGGTGTTGTCCACACGCCGTCCGGCTTCGCTGCGACAACGAATGCCGCCTTCGGCGCCGAGGAGATCGGGCGCGGCCGGCTGGCTGTGATTTCCCAGAGCGGCAGCGTGATCGGCACCCTGCTCAGCCGGGGGGCGGCGCGCGGCATCGATTTCTCGACCTTCGTCTCGGTCGGCAACGAAGCCGCATCGGGCATCGGCGAGATCGGCGAAATCCTTGTCGATCATCCGGAGATCGACGGCTTTCTCCTGTTCATGGAAACCATCCGCAACCGGCAGGCACTCGGCCAATTCGCGGCAAAGGCCCATGCCGCCGGAAAACCGGTGGTCGCCTACATGATCGGCAAATCGGAAGAAGGCCAGGCGCTGTCGGTCTCCCACACCGGTGCGCTCACAGGCTCGTCGGAGGCCGCGGACGCCCTGCTGCGCAGCTTCGGCATCCGCAAGGCCGACCAGCTGGAGACTCTGCTGGAGGCGCCGGGCGCGCTGTTCAAGGCGCGGCTCAAGCCCGGGCGCCCGAAAAGCGCAACCGTGATCGCGACAACCGGCGGCGGCGGCGCCATGGTGGTGGACCAGCTCAGCGCACGCGGCGTGACCATCTCCGGCGCCAGCGCGGCAACCCGCGCGCATTTCGCTGAACGGAAGATTCCCTGCGGTCACGGCAAGCTCGTCGATGTCACCCTCGCCGGCGCCCGCTACGAGGTGATGAAGGAAGCGGTCTCGACCCTGATCAGGGATCCCGAGACAGGCGTGCTGATCGTCGCCATCGGGTCGTCCGCGCAGTTCGACCCGGAACTCGCGGTAAAGCCCATTGCCGATGCCGTCGCCGAGGCGCCGGCCGACGCCGCACCTGTGCTGGCCTTTCCGCTGCCGCACGCGCCGGACAGCATGCGGCTGCTCGAGGCCGGCGGCGTGCCGACATTCCGCACCGTCGAGAGTTGCGCGGAAACCGTCGCCATGCTGATGGCCGACATCGTCCCGGCCGCAGCGCCCGCGGCCGCGCTGCCCGATGCCGCGCGGCGGCAGATCGATGCACTTCCCTCCGGCATCGCCGATGAGGTGGTAGCCAGCAGCGTCTTCCGCGCACTTGGCCTCACCGGTCCCGGTCAGATCGTGCTCGACCCGGATGCGGACATTCCGGACGCCCTGCCTGTCGGTTTTCCAGTCGTCGCAAAACTGGTCTCCCCGGACCTGCCGCACAAGACCGAGGCCGGCGCCATCCGCGTCGGCATCCGCAATCGTGCCGAACTGGCGACGGCGATCACGGAGATGCGCGCATCGGCGGAGCGCTATCATTCCGGCTTCGCGCTCAGAGGCATTCTCGTCCAGGAATTGTGCGAGGGGCTTGGTGAAGCCCTGATCGGCCTCTCCCGCGATCCCGTCGCCGGGCCCGTCGTAACGGTGGCGATGGGCGGGGTGATGACCGAAATCTACAAGGACAGCGCCGTCCGGCCCGCGCCGGTCGGCATCTCGGCCGCCCGATCGATGATACGGCAGGTAAAAGGCTTCGCCCTGCTGCGCGGCTATCGCGGCAAGCCCGAAGGCGATCTCGACGCCCTCGCGGACGCGGTCGCCGCATTCTCGCTGCTGGCACATGACGAGAGGATCGAGGAGGCCGAGGCCAACCCTGTCCTGGTGCGTCCCGCCGGCGCTGGCATCGTCATGCTGGACGCATTGATCCGGATTCGCGCCGGATCCGCCTAACGGGCCACGACACCGCCATCGACCGGCAGCGCTGCACCAGTAACAAAGGAGGCCTCGTCGGACAGCAGGAAAAGTGCCGCATTCGCGACCTCGTCCGGTGTTCCGATCCGTTTCATCGGCACCGCATTTTCCGTGACTTCCGCCAGGGTCTTTTGCTGCTGGTCGGGGCGGCTGCCAAAGACCTGGAACATCGGCGTCGCCACCGGCCCGGGACCGACCATGTTAACCCGGATCTTCTCCTCGGCCAGCTTCACCGCCAGAGACTTCGCGAACCCAACGACCCCGTGTTTCATTGCCGCATAGACCGGCGAGTAGCGCGACCCAACAAGTCCAGCCGTCGATGCTGTATAGAGAATCGAGCCGCCGCCGGCCTCCCGCATTTCCGGAATCGCCGCCTCGGTGGTCGCGGAGATCTGCTGGCAGTGCCACCGCCATGCCGCCCGCAGCCTAGACATGCAGACGTGGTCGTGGGTCAGGCTTACGGAGTTCTCCAGAGCCTTCATGTGTGAAAGTGTGCTGATCATTTCATTGCAGCTCGCGCAGCAGATCTCAATGACTTAGCCCCCTGCGATAGCTCTTATCTTGTCGCTATATGGGCGCGCTGGCCCTGCACAAAGGATGTCACCGCACTTCGGACAACAGATATCGAACCTATCGGTCATTGTTGTCTTTGCCTCTCTCATGGCTCTCGATGAAATCGAGCCAAAAGCTGACGGCCTTGTAGGCTTCGTAGGTCCTCGTCACGCTTCACATCACCTCCATAGCCGCGATTTTCTCCTCCGGAGTTCTTGTTGCCTGTGAGAGCTTCTATGCCTCCCGAATTAATTGGTGAATCTCGTCAGCAATCGGAAGAGTGCTGCGTTCTCTTGGGGGCGTACTCCTTTCCGTCTGAAGTTTTTCTGGGGACGAAGCGGTTTCTGGAGCTGATTGACCTGTGCGATCAGAAATGCACACGTAGTTGCGTATAGCCTCTATGCGCAATATTGATGAGTTATACGCGATATTTTCTGTCTATGCGCAAACATAATTGTTTATAGAGATTGATTTTTGCGCATAGAGCTGTTTTAATTGCGCATAGAATTTTATGCGCAAGAACGAACACCACATGCCAAAAACAATTGCCGAGAATGATCTGGCCACGATCGAGGAGGTCGTGCGCCGCCACCCCGAGGGCATCAAGCTTCGGGAAATCATCGATGCTCTAGCTGCGGACTTGCCGCGGCGGACGCTGCAATACCGCCTAAAACAGCTCGTAGACACAGGACGTGTCACCCAGCAAGGAGAGCGCCGCTGGACGAAGTATTTCCCGCCACAATCTGAAGAGCGACGAACTGACCCAACTGACGAACAGACCGAACCTACGGAGCAGATCGTTGTTCCCGTGTCGCCACAAGGCGAGCAAATTCGAGCTTATTTGCGGAAGCCACCGGAGAACCGCACACCCGTCGGATACAATCGGGATTTCCTGGATTTCTATCGCCCGAACGATGATGAGAATGCGTATTTGACCGCATCGGAGCGGGCGCATCTCGCTGAAATCGGCCAGCCCCGCATCGCGCAGCAGCCAGCCGGCACCTACGTGAAGCACATCCTCAACCGGCTGCTCATCGATCTGTCGTGGAACTCTAGTCGACTTGAGGGCAACACCTACTCGTTGCTCGATACGCGGCGCTTAATCGAGTTCGGGAAAGAAGCCGAAGGCCGTGAGCGCCTCGAAACGCAAATGATCCTGAACCACAAGGATGCGATCGAATTCCTCGCCGGCGAATCCGGTAACATCAGCTTCAATCGCTATACGATCCTGAACCTCCACGCGATGCTCGCCAATAACCTACTGGAAGACGAGGCTGCCGCCGGCCGTCTCCGTCATATTGCAGTCGGGATCGAGGGTTCGCCATTTCATCCGCTTGAGGTGCCGCCGCTTATTGAGGAGTGCTTCGATCAGGTTTTAATGACGGCAGAGGCGATCAGGGACCCATTCGAGCAGGCGTTCTTCGTCATGGTGCATTTGCCCTACCTCCAACCATTCGATGACGTGAACAAACGGGTATCCCGCCTTGCGGCCAATATCCCCTTCATCAAGGGCAACCTTACGCCGATCTCATTTATGGATGTCCCAAGCTCGATCTATACGGAAGCCATGTTGGGCATATACGAGCTGAACAAGGTCGATCTCCTCAAAGATCTTTTCGTCTGGGCCTACGAACGATCTGCGGCTCGCTATGCCGCCGCCCGCCAGTCGCTCGGGGAGCCCGATCCATTCAGACTGAAATACCGAGTCCAACTGCGGGAGCTTATCAGCAGGATCGTTAGAGAGCAGATGGGCCGTCAGCGGGCGTTCGAACTCATAACTGTATGGGCAGGGGAAAGGATCGATGCCGCTGATCGCGAGGAATTTCAGGAGTTGGCCGAAAAGGACCTCTTGAGCCTGCATGAAGGGAATTTTGCGCGCTATCAGATCCGACCGGCTCAATATGAGGCTTGGCAGAACGCCTGGAACACAAATTGACGCGGATCGCTTCTTTCCGTATGGGCCTCGAAAAACTTCTGAGGGTCAGTTTTGCGGAGCAGTGGGGCCGGCTTCCCACCGAAGCCGCTTAGGTTTCGCCCGGGCCCGCCGTGAGGTGAGCGCTGGGAAGGGAGAAACGCCTGACGGCAAGACCGAATTGCTCTTGCCTCAGTTCTGAAAGACAGGACCCGGTCGCGGAACCAAGGCTTGCTTCATTGCTCTGTCAGTGCGTGGCGCAAGGAGCGCGCAATCGGTGCCGTCAGATATTCGAGCAGGGTTCTTTCGCCTGTGATGATCATCACATCGGCATTCATACCCGCCTTCAATGCCGGTACATCGGCTCCTTCCGGACGGGTATCGGCCAGCTCGACCCGCGCGAGGTAGTAAGCCAGCCCGCTCGTCTGATCCACCAAGCGGTCGGCCGAAACACTGGTCACCTGGCCCTGATAGGGGATCGTTGTCCGTTGATTGAGGGCACTGATGGTGACACGGGCCGGCAGTCCGGTCTCCACGACATCGATATCGTCCGGCGCAACACGCGCCTCCACGATCAGCTTGTCGTCTGTTGGCAACAGTTCAAGCATCACCATGCCGGGCTGCACCACGCCACCGATTGTCGTGACCTTGAGATCAACCACAATGCCATCCACCGGGGCCACAACCGTGGTCCGGGCGAGCACATCGCCGGTGACAAGCAAACGCTCCTCAAGGTCGGCAATCTCGCGTTCGACATCCGTCAACGCTTCCAGGACACCATTCAGGAAGTTGGTCTCCGAATATGAGCTCTGCAGGGCAATCTCGTCGATCTGAAGACGCGTGCGGGCGATTTCCGCATTGTTGCCCGCGACATCGCGCTCGATTTCGGCCTGTTCGCGTTCCAGCCCCAACGCCCGGGGCTGCCGTTCCAGCCCCTTGGCAACCAGTTTCGCAACGGACTTGTGCTCCTGCCCGATCAATTTCGCCTGCTTCTCCAGCGCGGCGTTCTGAGCCTTGATGCCGACGATCATGGAGCCAAGCTGTTCACCACGGCGCTCGGCGATTGCACGCTCGACTTCCCGGTTCCGGGTGCGGACCGCGAAAATGCCGCGCTCGGCGGCAAGCGCATCGCGGGTGCCCTTTGCCGGATCATTTATCAGGTCATCGGGAAACCGGATCGTTTCCGCCCCATCCCGTTCGGCTACCAGGCGCGCCCGGCGGATTTTGGCCACCATCAGCCGGTTCTCGAGAACACTCAGGGCCGCGCCGGATTGGGTCGAGCTGAGAACCACAAGCGGATCGCCTGCGGCGACCGTATCCCCCTCGCCGACCATGATGCGGGAGACAATGCCGCCTTCCAGATGCTGCACCTGGCGGCGATTCGACGTCACCGTCACCACGCCGGGAGCGATCGCCGCGCTGTCCAGCGGAGCCAGCGTCGCCCAGGCGCCAAAGACTCCGAAGAATCCCAGAACGACCACCAGCCCGTAAAGCATCGGTCCTCGCAACAGGGTGGCGGAGCTGTTGGAGTCTTCCGCCGGAGCGCCGTTTGCAGCCAGTGCAAAAGGTTTCATGGCCTTACGCTCCCATGGCCAGCATTTCGACGTCGTCTCGTGGTTCCGTCGGGCGCGTCAGTTTGCCGATCACGTCCGCGCTCGGCCCGAGCTTCACGGGAATGCCGGCATTCAGGACGAGGACCTGATCCACGCAGCGAAAGACCCGGGGGCGATGCTCGATCAGCACGACCACGGAACCGCGGGCGCACGCCTCCCGTACTGCTGCGGCAAGAGCGGTTTCCCCGGCCAGATCCAGGCTGGAGGACGGCTCGTCCAGGACGAGAAGAACCGGGTCGCCGTAAAGCGCCCGCGCCAGAGCGATGCGTTGTTTCTGTCCGCCCGAAAGACGTGTGCCCTGCGAGCCGAGTGTCGTCTCGTACCCGTCGGGCAGCGCCAGGACCATCTCGTGAATGCCGGCCTTGCGCGCGGCTGCGACGACCTTGGCATCGTCCGGGGTGCCCATGCGGGCGATATTCTCGCGAATTGTGGCCTCGAACAGGTCGAGCTCCTGCGGCAGGTAGCCGACATGGGGACCGCGTTCGGTATCGGCCCAGGTGGACATTTCGACCCCGTCCAGCCGGATCTCTCCCGCCGTCGGCTTGAAGGCGCCGGCGATAAGCCGTGCCAGGGTCGATTTCCCGGACCCGGTCGGGCCGGCGATGCCGATTGACTGGCCGGGCGTCAGGGAGAAGGAAACCCGTTGCAGGACCGGCTGAAGACCTGCACCCGGCACATGGGTGACGTCGGACAAGGTCAGCCGGCCGGCCGGCTTCGGCATGGCCATGTCGGTAACCGTGGGAACGGGCGCGGTCAGCAAATTCCGGATCTTGTGCCAGGATTCGCGCGCGGCGACGAAGGCGCGCCAGCTTCCGATGGCCTGCTCCACCGGCGCCAGAGTCCGTGCGAGCAAAATGGAACCGGCGAGCATCGAGCCGGGCGACATCTCGCCTTCGATGACCAGATAGGCTCCGGTTCCCATCACGCCGACCTGCAGGCCCATGCGAACGAGCTTCGAGGTCGCGGTGAGGGTGCTGGCCCTGTCGGCGCCGCGTCCGAGATCCTCCGCTGCCCGCACCATTCTGAGGCGCCAGCGCGCATCAAGGGCGTCCAGAAGGCCCATGGCCCGCACGGTATCGGCGCTTCGCGATGCAAGGTCCACCTCTCGTGTGACACCCGCCACCCCTGCGTTGCCCGTGACGGTGACCGCCTGTGTCGCCGCATTGTTCCAGATGGCAATCAGCAGGAGGACGGCACCGCCGGCCAGCGTGAGATGGCCAAGCAGCGGGTGGATAAAGTAGATGACAAGCAGGAAGAGCGGAGACCAGGGCGCATCCAGAAACGGCAAAACGGAATTGCTGCCCAGAAAGCCGCGCAGCGTGGCGAGATTGCGCAATCCTTCTCCGGGCAGATCGCCCACATTGGCGTGCGAGAAGCCGCGGCGCAGGACGGCAGGCATGAGATGCAGCTCGAACCCGCGACCAACCCGGGCCAATACGCGGGTCCGGGCATCGTCCAGCATGGACATGGCGAGAATCGCCAGCAGGGCGATGAGGCTGAGGACCGCCAGCGTCGCGCCGTTGCGGGTCGACAGCACGCGGTCGAAAACCTGCATCATGTAGAGCGGAGAGGCCAGCATCAGCACGTTGAAGCCAAGGCTGAAGACCGCACACAGAATCATCGCCTGGACGACAAACCGCCGTTGGCTGCCGAGGGCCGGGCCGGAGACCGGCACTTCCGTCGTTTCTGGATTCTTGCTCATGATTTTTGCCTTCGCCGCGCTGACTTTTCGGTCAATCGAGAATGCGCGATCCCTCAAGATTTGATTCTTGCCCCGGCAGTACCTCCGTCCCGTTTTCTCCGGGACGGAAATCAGGCACTGCACGAGAGATGCCCGCGGGCACGTCTGCGGACCGGCGGGATGAGACTCTTCTCACCGCCACCCATCGCGGCTGGATTGTGGAAGTCTCGACGCAGGTGTGAGAATCACGCCGCGTCGAAGAGCCAATCGCCCTGGCCTGGCCGGTTGTCCTCCTGGCTCTGAGACTGCAAGGCGCTGGTGACAGCCCCGTCCAGAGTGCCGGACGAGATGACGCTGCCGCCACTCACCAGATCCACATTCACCGAAGAGGCGTCGGCAGAGGTCAGACCAACCAGGGTCAGTCCGTCCCCGTTACCGATGTCGACCAGGAGATTGCCCGAGCTGTCGGTTGTCAGATTCTGCACCAGGCTGCTGATTGACCCGATACCGGTACCGTCCACATCGACCCGGATCCTGTCGCCCTCCGCGAGCGAGAAATCCAGCACCTGGTCGATATCGTCGCCGAAGCCGATCTCGAAACTGTCTGCTCCCTGGCCGCCAATCAGCACGTCCGTGCCGTCGGCCCCGGAGATCAGGTCGATGCCCTGCCCGCCATAAAGCGTGTCGTTGCCAAGATTGCCGTAAAGGGTGTCATTGCCGCTGTTGCCATAGACGATGTCTTCGTCCTGGCCGCCGAACAGCACGTCCTCGTTCTCACCGCCGGACAGGGTGTCGTTGCCCATGTTGCCATAGACGAAATCGTTGTCGTTGTCGCCGCGGACAATGTCAGCATCCTGGCCGCCATAGACCGTGTCCATGCCGCCGCCGCCGAAGACGAGGTCCGCGCCCTGATTACCGTAGACGATATCCTCGCCCCAGCCGGATCCGACTGTGTCGCTACCGCCGCCTCCGGCCAATGTGTCGTCCTCGGCACCGAGCGAGATGAACTGGGTGGAATCGTCGCCGACCACGTAGTTCTGACCGGCACCGCCGTTCACCGTCGCATTGCCGACGATCGCAGCGAACTCGATATTGTCGAGTTGCAGAGTGGAGCCGGATGGCAGGCCCGAAGTGTCGATGACAAAGGCCTCTGAGCCGGAGCTGGTGCCCTCCGCCCCGGTAATCTGGATGGTTTGGGCAGTCGAACCCGAACCGGAAAAGCCGATACTCCGGACATCCAGTGTCGTGCCACCGGATCTGGTGATGAAGGACTGACCGTGCCCGTCGAGGAAGCTTTGGTTAGCAACTGGTGCGGTGACCCTGATTTGCCCCGAAAGCGTCGTGCTCGCGGTACTCGTGGCCTCCGCCGCCAAGGTCCCGGAATTGGTCACGGAGAAGCCGGTCGGCAGGGTTGCCGTCACCACGTTGCCATTTCCGGTGTTCGACACCAGGGCGCCGGTGGCCGAACCGCCGCTTGTGTTCGACAGAGTGCGGCCGGTGGCCGTGCCGGAGACATCTTCATTGGTCTGGCTCGTGACCGTCAGGCCGCTGTCGGAGCTACCGGACGAGCTACTTCCTGATGACGCTGCCGGCGCCGTCGCCGCAGTCAGTGTCGTGTTGCCGCCGGCAAAGACAGCGCTGTATTGCAGGTTGCCGGACGTGCCGGACAGGTTCAGGGTGCTGCCGCCGCCGAGCGCGAGCGTGCTCCCGACCGTACCGCCGTTCAGGCTGGAAAGGTCCGTGCCGGTGACCACGATCACGTCGCCGGCCTCGAGGCCTGAAAGCGTGTCCGTGTTCAGTTCGGCGACACTTCCCGTGAAGGTATCGTTCCCGGTCCCGCCAAACAGCAGATCGCTGCCGGAGCCGCCGGACAGCAGGTCCGCGCCGGAGCCGCCGGTCAGATTGTCCGCGCCGCCGCCGCCGATGATGACGTTGGCGCCGTCGCCTGCATTTATGGTGTCGGCCGCACTGGTACCAGTAATTGAATCCGCCGAGGCCGAGCCGGTAATCAGCTCGATACTGTCCAGGGTCACGGTGGACAGATTGAACGCCCCGCCGCCGGTGAGAGACAGAACGTCCGTCCCGGTGCCGCCGCTAACGGTCTCCGCAAGGCCGGTGATCTCGGCAGAGGCAGCACTGAAGGTGTCGGCGCCCGTGCCGCCGACCAGACTGTCCGCGCCCGCGCCGCCGGAGACCAGATTGGCCCCGTTGCCGGCATTGATTAGGTCGGCGCCATCGCCGCCGGCGATGGTGTCGGCTGCGCTGGTACCGGTGATGG
This sequence comes from Nisaea sp., assembly GCF_040217065.1. Lineage (GTDB taxonomy): Bacteria > Pseudomonadota > Alphaproteobacteria > Thalassobaculales > Thalassobaculaceae > Nisaea. Next base: position 223,907 of record NZ_JAVJNX010000008.1, on the reverse strand, counting down.
AATCGACCGAGGCCGAACCGGAAATCAGCTCGATGCTGTCCAGGGTCACGGTGGAGAGATTGAAAGCACCGCCGCCGGTGAGAGACAGAACGTCCGTCCCGGTGCCGCCGCTGATCGTTTCCGCAAGGCCGGTGATCTCGGCCGAGGCGGCGCTGAAAGTATCCGCGCCCGTGCCGCCGGTCAGACTGTCCGCGCCGCCGCCGCCGACGATCAGGTTGGCGCCGTCGCCCGCATGGATGGTGTCGGCCGCACTGGTGCCGGTGATCGAATCCGCCGAGGCCGAGCCGGTAATCAGCTCGATGCTGTTCAGCGTCGCGGTGGAAAGGTTGAACGCCCCGCCTCCGGTGAGAGACAGAACGTCCGTCCCGGTGCCGCCGCTGACCGTTTCCGCAAGGCCGGTGATCTCGGCAGAGGCGGCGCTGAAAGTATCCGCGCCGGAGCCGCCGGTCAGATTGTCCGCGCCGCCGCCGCCGACGATCAGGTTGGCGCCGTCACCCGCATTGATGGTGTCGGCTGCACTGGTGCCGGTGATCGAATCCGCCGAGGCCGAGCCGGTAATCAGCTCGATGCTGTCCAGCGTCACGGTGGAAAGGTTGAACGCTCCGCCGCCCGTGAGCGACAGGACGTCGGTGCCGGTGCCGCCGCTGACCGTTTCCGCAAGGCCGGTGATCTCGGCCGAAGCGGCGCTGAAGGTATCCGCGCCGGAGCCGCCGGTCAGATTGTCCGCGCCACCGCCGCCGATGATCACGTTGGCACCGTCGCCCGCATGGATGGTGTCGGCTGCACTGGTACCGGTGATCGAATCTGCCGAGGCCGAGCCGGAGATCAGCTCAATGCTGTCCAGCGTCACGGTGGAGAGATTGAACGCACCGCCGCCGGTGAGAGACAGAACGTCGGTGCCGGTGCCGCCGCTGACGGTCTCCGCAAGGCCGGTGATCTCGGCCGAGGCGGCACTGAAGGTGTCGGCGTCCGTGCCGCCAATCAGACTGTCCGCGCCCGCGCCGCCGGAGACCAGATTGGCCCCGTTACCCGCATTGATCAGGTCGGCGCCATCGCCGCCGGCAATGGTGTCGGCTGCGCTGGTACCGGTGATGGAATCGACCGAGGCCGAACCGGAAATCAGCTCGATGCTGTCCAGGGTCACGGTGGAAAGGTTGAACGCCCCACCGCCGGTGAGAGACAAAACGTCCGTCCCGGTGCCGCCGCTGATCGTTTCCGCAAGGCCGGTGATATCCGCCGAGGCGGCGCTGAAGGTATCCGCGCCCGTGCCGCCGGTCAGACTGTCCGCGCCGCCACCGCCGACAATCAGGTTGGCGCCGTCGCCCGCATGGATGGTGTCGGCCGCACTGGTGCCGGTGATGGAATCCGCCGAGGCCGAGCCGGAAATCAGCTCGATGCTGTTCAGCGTCACGGTGGACAGATTGAAGGCGCCGCCGCCGGTGAGCGACAGAACATCGGTGCCGGTGCCGCCGCTGATCGTTTCCGCGAGACCTGTGATCTCAACCGACGTGGCGCTGAACGTGTCGTCGCCTGCATCGCCGGAAAGATTGTCGGCGCCCGCGCCACCGGAGATCGAATCGTTGCCGTCGCCGCCGAGCACCAGGTCGGCATCGTCACCGGCAAGAATGGTGTCGTTGCCCGCGCCGCCGGTGATCGTATCGGCACCGGCAAGGCCGGAATAGGAATCGTTACCGGCCAGCAGATCCACTGTGTCCGCGCCGGCGGTCCCGGTCAGGGCGTCGTTGCCCGTCGTCGGTCCGGCGACCGTGTATATGATGTTATCGAGTCCGACCCGCCAGTCGATGCCGCCGGCGAAGGACACCGTAAAGGACGTGACGCCGGTCCAGTCCGCGGGATTCAGCGTCGCAACCTGCCCGGAAAGGCTGCCGGAATTATCCGCGATCGTCACCGCTGAGCCGGTGTTCGGCGTGAATATGTAGTTGCTGCCGGTACTGTTGTTGGCGAATTCGCCGATCTGGAACTGGGTGATGTTGACCGCACTTGAATAGCTCAACGTATAGGTCGTGGCGCTAGTGATCACACCGGAATCGACAAAACCTGAGCTGACACCCGCCATCGCCGTGCCGTCGGAACGTACGACGCTGATCGTTACCCCGCTGGTTTCATTTGCACCAGAGACCACCAGCGTGGTGGTTGACTGGATCGTGGTGACGATCCCGAAAGTCGTCTGATGCAGCGTATGGGGATAGCGCGCCATGCTTTTCTGTGAGAAAGCGGAAAGAGCGGCGGGAAAAGCACCCCAGCCCGGACCGGCCCCGACAGGGATGGCCGAGGCGGTTACAGTCGCATCAAGCTTTTGTTCAAGCGACGCGACGAATTCCCGGCCGACGGCGCCGGCAGAAACGGCACAGCCATAGAGGACGATATCGGCGTCATCCGCCAGGGCATGCCGTATGGCCTGGACCCGGCCAGCGGACCCATCGAGCATCGCCGCATCGACCCGGGCACCCGCCAGAAGCAGGGCACCCGGCGCGCCATGGGAAAGGATGTGCAGGCGTTCGAGATCGCGCTCCCCGGCCAGCGCCGTTGCGATCTGCCCGAGCGGGTCGCCGTCCCTCTGCAACCGGACCACCCGCACCTGCGGGCCCATACCGTCGAGCAGCACATCATGATCCCTGACATCCGGGTCGACGAACAGAATGTCCGGACGGATCGAGTGGGGCAGATGAGAGAGCGGCGCAGCAGTGATCGACATAGTTGGTTCCTGGCATTCAGGGATAGGGATGCAAAAGGCGAGATTACCGCCGAAGGGTTGACGATTGGTTTACGGCAATCGAACTAACGGTTTGCCTGAAGTAATTGAAGTGGGCGTGAGATGGCAAAAAAAACCGGCCTTGATATAATTTTATTTATAAAAATCATGTATTTAGTGTTGTCCAATTAATCCTACAAGGTTAAAATAAATTTTCAAACTCAGAAAACAGAAGCATTGTATTTATTCCGCTATGGTTTACCGAAAACGCCCAATTCATACAATAGTATTCTTATCGTGGCCGACCTACTGGCACAAGAACGGTGACAGAACAAGCCTGAACGAGTGAGTTATCTGCCATCGGCCTGCCCCCGAATCAGCAACACGTTCGCGCTGGCTCGCCCCCTCTATAGTGACCACGCACAGCTCACTTCCCCTGATGAACATCGTGGTGCGATGCTTGCTGATCGTGCCGACAGCGCTATGACGGGCAGCTCCTTCAACCCCATGATAAAAACGCGCGAAAACCGAATCGGGGATGAGCCGGCACAGCCATCATCTGACGCCAGCGGCACATTGGATTTTAATGAAAATAATGGTGCTGCCGGAGAGATTTGAACTCTCGGCCTCTCCCTTACCAAGGGAGTGCTCTACCCCTGAGCTACGGCAGCATTTTGCGGCAAAAAAGCCTGCGGCGAGGAAGGCCCCTCGCAAAGCGCGCGGAACATGCCACAGGCACTTCGGAGGTGCAAGTGCGTTTCTTGACTGGAATTCAGCACCCGCGCACGGCATCCTCCAGCCATGGAAAAGCAGCCGAAAACAGTCCCTTCCGATAACCGGAAATCCGAAGCCGATCTGCGCGCCGAGCGCCGGGCTTCGGCCTTGCGCGCGAATCTGCATCGCCGCAAGGCGCAGGCACGCCAGCGCACCGACGGGGATGACGGCTCCGCAGCCGACGCAAAGGGTGCAAAGAAAGACAGCGGGCGGTGAGCCTCGGCGCCACGCGCGCGCGTCTCTGCAAAAGGCCCAAATTCCTGCCGCATTCTCGGTAAAGGCTCTGGTCACGCGGGCTTGTGAGAGCCCGCCCGGATACAGTAATACAGATCAGGGACGGTGCCGGTCGGACCGTCCCGCATGAAAACTGGGGACCTTGATGGATAAATTGGTGATCAGGGGCGGCACGCCGCTCAAAGGGCAGATTGCGATCAGCGGTGCGAAAAATGCCGCCTTGCCGCTGATGGCGGCAACCTTGCTGACGGACCAGCCGGTCACCCTGACCAACATGCCCAAGCTCGCCGATATCAAGTCCATGGCGGCGCTGCTCGACCAGCACGGGGTGAAGCGCAAGACCCAGGACGAGGCCGGCGGCGGACAGACTGTCGATTTCCATGCCGGGACCATCGAGAGCACCACCGCGCCTTATGATCTTGTCCGCAAGATGCGTGCTTCCGTCCTGGTGCTCGGCCCGCTGCTGGCCCGGGAAGGCAAGGCGACTGTGTCGCTGCCCGGCGGCTGCGCCATCGGCAACCGGCCCGTAGACCTGCACCTGAAGGGCCTGGCGGAGCTCGGCGCCGAAGTCGCGCTCGAGGGCGGCTACGTGAAAGCGGAAGTGCCCTCCGGGCGTCTGCATGGCGGCCGGGTCGTCTTTCCGATAGTCTCCGTCGGCGCGACCGAGAATCTGATGATGGCGGCCAGCCTTGCGGACGGAGAAAGCATTCTGGTCAACGCGGCACGCGAGCCGGAGATCACCGATCTTGCGGAATGCCTGATCGCCATGGGTGCGGAGATCGAGGGCCACGGCACGGACACCATCCGCATCCAGGGCAAGGACAGGCTCGGCGGCGCCGTGCACAAGGTGGTGCCGGACCGGATCGAGACCGGCACCTATGTCATGGCCGCGGCCATTACCGGCGGCACTGTCGAGCTGACCAACACCCGTTCCGGGCTTCTCGAAAGCGTCTTCGAGATCCTGCGCGAGGCCGGCGTCACCATCGAGGAGGGCGATCGCTCCATCCGGGTCTCGGCAAAACGCGGCACCCTGAAGGGCGTCGACGTGATGACCGAGCCCTTTCCGGGGTTCCCGACCGACCTGCAGGCCCAGTTCATGACCCTGATGAGTGTCGCGAACGGTGCCTCCATGATCACCGAAACGATTTTCGAGAACCGTTTCATGCATGTTCCCGAGCTCGCCCGCATGGGCGCTAACATCAATGTGCACCATGCCTCCGCCCTGGTCCGCGGGGTCGACCGCCTGATCGGCGCGCCGGTGATGGCAACGGATCTGCGGGCCTCGGTCAGCCTGGTGCTTGCCGCCCTCGCAGCGGACGGACAGACCGAAGTGAACCGGATCTATCATCTTGACCGGGGATATGAGAATCTGGTCGAGAAGCTGAGCGCCTGCGGCGCCAATATCCGCCGCGTTGCGACCGAAGCGGAATTCTCCGCCGAAGAAGAGACCGTCTGATTGGCAGGTTCCATGGCCCCCAGAGACACCAGCCTGCTCGCATTGGGAGACAAGCCGTTCCGGGTTCGCGCGGAGGATTCCGAGGATCTGGCCATCGCCGCCAGCCTGCTGCAGGACGCGCTGCTGCCGGTCCGGGAAATGACCTTCGAGGCACGGGACCGCCGCTTCGCCATGGTCGTCCAGCGCTACAAGTGGGAGACCGCGCCCGCGCAAGGCACGGTCCCTGCTGAAGGCGACACGCTCTACAGTGAACGGGTGCATTGCGGCATCCGCTTCGAAGGAGTCTCCGCCGTCCGCACCCATGGCTTCGACAGGGGCAAACGCGACCGCATCCTGAACCTGCTGACCATTCATGCATCGGACGGTCACATAGACCTTGCCTTCTCCGACAACGTGACCATTCGACTCGCAGTCGACCGCATCCTGTGCCATATCGAGGATCTCGGCGAGCCATGGCCGACCGTCTTCGCGCCGTCCCATCCCGTTTCCGACGATGAAACGGCGACTTCGGCGGACGGGGCCTCGGGCGCCGGATAGAACGGCCGCCCGGGCACGGCGGCGGCCGCAGGATAAAACAGGAGAGACGCGGTGACCGCGAACCAGCCACTGATCCTCGCCCTACCGAAGGGCCGGATCCTGAAGGCCATCACCCCCATTCTGAAGCGGGCGGGGATCGAGCTTGAGGACGACTTTTTCAACGAGTCTTCCCGGCGCCTTCAGTTCCATACCAATCAGGCGGATCTTGAAGTCATTCGCGTGCGCAGTTTCGACACCGCGACCTTCCTCGCCTTCGGCGCTGCCCATCTCGCCATTGCCGGCAGCGACGTGCTGATGGAGTTCGACCATCCAGAGATTTATGCGCCGGTAGACCTCAATGTCGGGCATTGCCGCCTTGCTGTGGCCGAGCCTGCAGAGCTTGCCGCGAAAGAGAACCCGCAGCACTGGAGCCATCTCCGGATCGCCACGAAATATCCGAACGTCACCCGGCGCCACTTCGCTGCCCGTGGCGTGCAGGCGGAATGCATCAAGCTGAATGGCGCCATGGAGCTGGCACCGGGTCTTGGCCTGTGCCGCCGCATCGTCGATCTGGTCGAGACCGGCTCCACCCTGAAAGCGAACGGACTCGTCGAGGTCGAACAGATCGCCGCTGTCAGCGCCCGCCTTGCCGTCAACCGCGCCGCGCTGAAGACCCGGCCGGGTCCGGTGAAGGATCTGGTCGACCGGATCGGGGAGGCAGCCCTTGCCGCGTAAACTGATTGCCGGCACGGCGGATTTCGAGAGCGCTTTTGCCGCGCTGGTCGATTCCAAGCGGGAAACCGACAGCGACGTCTCCGATACCGTCGCCGGTATTATCGCCGATGTGATCGCCCGCGGTGACGCCGCGCTGATCGATCTCAGCCGCAAGTTCGACAATATCGATCTCGCCGAGACCGGCATTGCGATCTCGGCGGAAGAAATCGCAAGAGCACGCTCTGCCTGTTCCGCCGAAACGCTTGCCGCGCTGGAAAAGGCGGCGGAGCGGATCGAGGCCTTTCACAAGGCGCAACTGCCGGAAACCATCGATTACACGGATGCCGACGGCGTCGGCCTCGGCCTGCGGCATACGCCCGTGGATGCGGTCGGCCTCTATGTGCCCGGCGGCAAGGCCGCCTATCCGAGCTCCGTGCTGATGAACGCCATGCCGGCAAAGGTCGCGGGCGTGCCGCGCCGGGTCATGATGGTGCCGACACCGGGCAACGAGATCAATCCGCTGGTGCTGGCCGCCGCCGAGCTTGGCGGGATCACCGAGATCTACCGGGTCGGCGGCGCGCAGGCCGTGGCCGCAATGGCGTACGGCACCGAGAGCATCATGCCGGTGGACAAGATCATCGGCCCCGGCAATGCCTATGTCGCCGCAGCCAAGCGTCAGGTCTTCGGCAAGGTCGGCATCGATTCCATCGCCGGCCCGTCGGAAATACTGGTCGTCGCGGATGCCGAGAACGATCCCTCCTGGATCGCCATCGATTTGCTGTCCCAAGCCGAGCATGACGAGGTCGCCCAGTCAATCCTGATCACGGACGACGCGGATTTCGCAGGAAAGGTCGAGGCCGCGATCGCAGAGCATCTCTCCACCCTACCCCGCGCCAACATCGCCGGTGCAAGCTGGAACAACCACGGCGCCGTCATCATTGTCCACAGCCTGGAAGACGCGATCCCGCTCGTCGACCGGCTTGCGCCGGAACATCTGGAGCTTGCGGTCTCCGATCCGGACGCCATGGCGGCGAAGATCCGGCACGCCGGCGCCATGTTCCTCGGCCGGCACACGCCGGAAGCCATCGGCGACTATGTCGCGGGCCCGAACCATGTGCTGCCGACGGCGCGGACCGCGCGCTTCTCCTCCGGCCTCGGGGTGCTCGATTTCCTGAAGCGGACGACCTGGGTGAAATGCACCCCGGCCAGCCTCGCCGCCATCGGCCCGGCCGCCGTGACCCTGGCGGAAGCGGAGGGGCTTGGCGCACATGCACGTTCCGTCTCCATCCGCCTCGGAGCCGCCGCCGAGTAGGCGGGAAGGAGTATGGTGCGCGACTTCGGCGACGGCCCGATCGAGGAAGACGAGGATGCGGGCCGCGCCAATGCCTGCATCTCCAAGATCGAGCTGGATGAGCCGGCGGTCATCCGGCGCAGCCCGGAGGTCGAGCATGAACGCGCCGTGGCGATCTATGACCTGCTGGAAGACAACAATTTCGCCCCGGCGGGAGACGATCAGGGCGGTCCGTACGAGCTTAGGCTGCGGATCGAGGAAAACCGTCTGCTGTTCGACATCACCGACCCGGCGCGCGACGGCAACTACCAGATCTGGCTGGCGATGTCGCCGTTCCGCCGCGTGGTGCGGGACTATTTCAAGATCTGCGAGAGCTATTACGACGCCATCAAACGCCTGAACCCGTCCCAGATCGAGGCCATCGACATGGGGCGGCGCGGGCTGCATAACGACGGCTCGACGCTTTTGATGGAGCGGCTGTCCGGCAAGGTCGATATCGATTTCGACACCGCCCGGCGGCTCTTTACCCTCATCTGCGTCCTGCATATCCGGGGCTGAACCGGAGATGACGCAGCGCCCGCCCCTTTCCGAAGCTCCGTCACCGCTGGGTGAGCCCATTCAGGAACCGAGCGCGGTCCTGTTCGCCTGCACTCAGAATGCCGTCCGCTCGCCCATGGCTGAGGCGATCATGAAGCATCTGATCGGCATGAAGGCCTATGTGGATTCCTGCGGTGTCCGGAATGGCGATCTCGACCCCTTTGCCGTCGAGGTATTGAAGGAAGTCGGCATCGATCTTTCGCGCCACGCGCCGAAGAGCTTCGACCAGATGGAAGATGATTTCTTCGATGTCATCGTCTCCCTGTCGCCGGAAGCACAGCACAGGGCCATCGAGCTGACCCGGACCATGGCCTGCGATATCGAATACTGGCCGATGCTGGACGCAACCATTATCGAGGGTTCACGCGACATGCGTCTCGACGCATACAGACAGGTTCGCGATGAGCTGATGCGGCGCATCAGGACGCGGTTTTCAGCGCTTCTTGATGAAAACCAGACATGAAAATATCCCGTGCGCAGCCCGGCCATGCCCAGAAAAGACCTTGACCCGCTGCACCGCACGGCGCACTTAGTTGCCCGATCTTCGAAGACTTGAAGGAGCAGGAATGCCGAAAGAAGACGTCATTGAATTTTCCGGGACCGTTTCGGAACTTCTTCCGAACGCCATGTTCCGGGTGAAGCTGGACAATGAACACGAAGTGCTCGCCCATACCAGTGGCAAGATGCGCAAGAACCGGATCCGGGTTTTGGCCGGTGATCGGGTAAACGTGGAAATGACCCCGTACGACCTGACAAAGGGTCGTATCACTTTCCGCTTCAAATAAGCCTTCCGAGATGACGGCCATGTCTGGCCCCCTTCGATTGCGCGCCCCAGCCGGCGCGCATTTCGTTTTGGCATCCGCCTCGCCACGGCGGCTGGATCTGCTCGCCCGCATCGGGCTTACCCCGGATGCTGTCAGCCCCGCCGACATCGACGAGACGCCGAAAGCCCGTGAATTGCCGGATTCCTATGCCGAACGTGTTGCCTGGGAAAAGGCGAAAGCGGTCGCCGCCAGCCATCCGGACGCCTTCATTCTCGCCGCCGACACCGTGGTCGCCAGCGGCCGCCGCATTCTGCCGAAGGCCGAAACGGAATCCGAGGCGCGTGCCTGCCTTCTGCATCTCTCCGGCCGCCGGCACCGGGTCATCGGTGCCATCCGGCTGATCGCGCCCGGTGGCGAGACGCGCAGCCGGATCGCCACCACGACGGTCGCCTTCAAACGGCTGACCGCGATGGAAATCGATAGCTATATCCAGTCCGGGGAATGGAACGGGAAGGCAGGCGGCTATGCCATCCAGGGCCTCGCCGCGATCTATATCCGCATGCTCTCCGGCTCCCATTCCAATGTCGTCGGCCTCGACCTTTACGAGACCCATGCCCTTCTGGCCGGGTTCGGCTTCCGCTACGGTGGGAGCCATGCGTGACCCGGACCGCCTGATCCTTGACCGCTCCCCGGGGGAAACCCGGATTGCCGCGCTCGTCGACGGCACTCTGACCGACTTCTGGATCGACCGCGTCGGCGGTGCGTCCCGGCGCGCCGGAGAGATCGTCCTCGCCCGCGTCACCGCCGTCCGGCCGGAACTGAATGCCGCCTTTGTCGATCTCGGCCATGGCGAGGCGTTCCTGAAGCTCGGCAAGAAAACCCCGCCGCCCGAAGGCTCCCTGGTCCCCGTCACGCTGACCACGGACGCCGCGGGACGAAAGCAGCCGCAGGCAACGCGGCAGCTGTCCCTGCCGGGACGGTATCTCAGCCTGCGCCCGGAAGAGCCGGATCTGGCCATCGCCGGCACACTCAAGGCCAAGGGCAAGCGGGAGCGCCTGAAAACCCTTCTGCAGCCTCTGCTCCCCCCGGATATCGGCCTGCTTGTTTCGGCAGAGGCCGCCGAGGCGGACGACATCCAGCTGCTGTCCGACCTGACCGCCCTGCTGACCGAGTGGCAGGCCGTCGGCGACGCCATCGCCGCCGGAGAGGGTCCGAAGATCATACGCCCGGCACCGGATCTCGTATCCCGGATACGGGCGGCCTTTCCGGCGGCATCGATTGCTGAAAGCAGTGCCGGGGCACTCTTCGCGGAGGAGGATCTCGACACCGGGATCGACCGGGCCCTGGCCCGCCGCCTGCAGCTCCCCGGCGGCGCGGTGCTGACTTTCGACGAGACCGAAGCCCTGGTCGCCATCGATGTGGATATCGCCGGCGCGGCGGCCGGTCCGAAAGCCTGGGCCCAGCTCTTCGAGGGCATGACCGGAGAACTCGCGGCCGCGATCCGGCTCCGGCGTCTTTCCGGGCTGGTGCTGGTGGATTTCCCGAAACTTCCCGCGAAGGCCGACCGGGACCGTGTGGCGGCGGCAATGCAGGCCGCCTTCGATGGCTGGCCGTGCCTGATGCAGGAACAGCCTCCGCAGGTACTGGGCTGGACCCGTAGCGGCGTGCTGGAAATCATCGTGACCCGGACCGGCCGGTCGCTGCGGGACGATCTGATGCGCCCTGTCGAACAGCATCCGCGTGCCGCGACCATCGCCCTGGAGGCATTGCGCCGGCTGTTGCGGGAAACGCGAAGCATCGCGCAACCGGAGATGATCTGCGCCCAGGACATCGCGGACTGGCTTGAAGGGCCCGGCCGCGCGGCGCTTGGCGAGACGAAAGAAAAGCTCGGCGGCTCCTTGAAAGTGACGGCGGATCCGTCCTATAGGCTGGAGCAGATCGAAATCGGCCCGGCGCGGCGATAAATCGGGAGAGCACCCCATGGGCGACATCAGCGAGTTCGACAAAACGAAGCGCAAGCGCAAGGCCGGCTGCGCGATCTGCGGCAAACCGATGGTGACCGAATTCCGCCCGTTCTGTTCGGACCGCTGCAAGACCATCGATCTCGGCCGCTGGCTCGGCGGCGATTACCGGCTGCAGACCAACGAAGAGCCCGACGAAGCCGAATTGCTCGATCTGGCCCGGGCCATGGAAGAGCGCAAGGAGCGCTGATTCGTCAGGCCTGACACCAGAACTGGTACATCGCGAGGAAGCTGTCCGGGAATTCCCGCTCCAGCGCATCCCAGTTTGCCGGGCTCGTTGCTGCCGGCTCATCCGGAAAGCGCTCCCGGTAGAGAGCCCTCAACGCGGCTGACGGCGTCTCGACGCCGACCAGCTTCAGCTCCAACGCGCCCAGAGCCTCGCCGATTTCCGGCCAGCCATAGCGCACCTCGCGTCGATGGTAGAGCAGGTCACGGCATCCGCTCAGGGAATAGAAATCACCGGTCCGCCAGACCATGGCGGCCGGATCGTCCTCGGCGAGCTTCAGGATCGCGTTCCGGCGCAGACGAATTTCCCGCCCGATCTCCTGCGAATCTTCCGCCGCGATCTCCGCCTGCAATTTGGCGAAGCGGGCCCGGGCAATGTCGCTGTAAAGCGCAACGCGCATCAGCCCGCTCGGCTTCAGCAGACCGCGCAGGACCTGCCAGCCCGCCTTCGGGTCCGCCATATGGTGCAGCACGCCGGAGCATTCGATGACATCGAACCGCTCTTCCAGAATTCCGAGCCCAAGGATATCCGCCTGGGCGAAGCTGATATTGTCGCGCCCGAGCTCCGCCGCCATGCGGGCCGCGTAGCCGAGCGACCGGCGGCTGAGATCGACGGCCGTGACCGTGGCGCCTTCGTAACGGGAAGCTGTCTGGATGGCATGCCGCCCGGTGCCGCACCCGGCGACAAGAATTTTTGGCCCTGCGAGATCGATGCCGTCGAAGCGCATGGCCGGAAACCGTTCGCGCAGATGAGCGTCCAGCGGCTTCCGCCGGATCTGGCCGTCAACGCTGCGCCAGCGCGGATAGGGATGGATCTCGTACTGATCCCGCACCTTTTCGGAGGTCGCATCCGCGATCGCTGTCAGTGCCGGCAGGGCAGCCGCCAGCGCGTTTTCCTCCTCCGGTTCCGCCACCGCTCGACGCAGAACAAGACCGACAGCGCCCTCTGCCGGAGCCGCCGCCAATACCGCCGCTGCCGCCGGAACGGTGGCCGGATCCCGATAAAGTGCGACCAGCAGCGCTTCCTGCAACGAGAGAGCGTCACGTGACAACAGCGCCGCCACTGCCGCGGTCTCGTCAGGTCTTTCCATCCAGGCGAATTCCGCGGTCATCGCCTGTAACGCCAGAGGCGCGAGTCTGTCGGCTGTTGCCGTGCGCACGCCCTCGAACAGCAACCGGCGACGCTCGGCGGTCATCCAGGCTTCCAGCTTCGGGTCGGGCAGCGTTGTCCAGGCAAGCAGAAGATCCAGCAGCGGATCATCGGGCAAGGGTGGCGGCATGGCCCCCTTCTCGTCACGCAGCCAGCGCCAGGCCGCATCCGCGCCCCTGGCATAGCTGCGGTTGGCCAGCACCAGCGAGAGGGCGGCGGGAGCGAGCCGCTGAAGATCGATATCCCGGCGCGCGAACAGGCCGGTCACCAGGGCCTTCATCTTCGGGTCCGGGCTGGCGAACCGGAGACCGGCAAGCACATCCAGAAACTCGGCCAGATAACCCGCATCCGGCGCATGCCAGTCGGCACTTTCGAAATGCCAAACGGCGGCGGCACCGTCTCCGAGAGCCAGCAGCACACGGGCCAGATTGGCTTCCGCGACCGCATAGCCCGGCGCCAGCTTGAGGGCCCGGCGATAGGCCTGCGCCGCCTCTTTCAGACGGCCGGCGGCCTTCATGGCGACCCCGAGATTGTTCTGCAATTCCGGCTGGCGTGGATTGGCCCGGGCAATCTCTGCGAAGATCCCGGCCGCCTCGTTGGCACGGCCCTGCCGCATCAGCGCGGACGCCTCCCGCAGCCGCAGCATCGGATCGGTGGGTCTCACTGCTCAGCCATCGATATGCAAATCGAAGGCGATGCTGATCCGCTCCCCGCCGCCCCGGAACGGCACGGTGCTGTGCCAGACATAGGACGGGAAGACCATGGCCATGCCGAGTTCCGGACAGACCGCGTCCAGCGGGCGTGTACCGCGATGGGGAATGCCGTAACCCGGCCGGTTGAACTCGAGCCAGCCGGCCCGGGTCTCGTCGTCCGGCGAGACCGTCTCGGGGATGGCGGCGTAATAGGTCCCGCTGAGCCAGCCCGCATTGTGGATATGAGCGCTCTGGTGCCCCTCATCGCCAAGGATGTTGGCCCAGATATTGACCGCATAGCGTTCCGGAATCCGGGCGAAGAAAGGATGATCCGGATCCTTCGGCAGACCGGAAATATACTCGTCGAGACCGTCGGAAAGCATGCGCTCGAAAGCGGCGATGGCCGGGCCCTTGTGGTCAAACAGTTGCGCGACATATGCGCCGCCGCGAATGGCCCGGCGCAACGGGTCGAGATCGCCGGAGAGATTCGGATGCGCGCGGATTTCCTCGCACAGCGCGGCATTGAAATCCGCATGGTCCCCATAGCCGGGCGGTACTGGAAACCGGATCGGGCGGGTCGCGCTGCCCTGCGCGATCAAACGGTCGACCTCATCGTGCCGGCCCAGCTCCTCGAGCGCCACGGACCTGTAGGCGGTTGCCCGGACATGGGTCGGATTGCGCGCCAGCACCCGGTCCGTCGCGGCCAGCGCGCCGGCAACATCGCCTTCGATCAGCAATGCCTGGGCCAGATTGTTCGCCGCGGCAACATTCCCCGGCTGCCCGGTCAGGGCCCGTGCATAAGCCCGCGCCGCCGCCCCCGTTTCCTTGTCCAGTTGCAACTGGTTGCCGATGCCGACGAACGGGCCGGTATTGCCGGGACCGGTGATCAGCGCGCGCCGCCAGGCCTCGACGGCGGCGGCAGGCTCCTTGCGGGCATCAAGAAGATCGGCGCGCGCATTCCATGCCTGCATGTAGTCCGGCGCCCTGCGGACGGCCGCCTCGGTCAACCGGTCCGCCGCTTCCAGGCCACCCTGTTTCAGATGAAGGCGGGCACGCAGCGTCGCCGCCGGAGGATTGCCCGGATCAACAGCCAGAATTCGGTCGTAGATCTCCGCCGCCGCCTGGTCGCGGCCGGCATTCTGGTGTGATATCGCGAGCGACAAGGCCTCGGATAATTGCATCTATGCGCCACTCCCCGGCAAGCTGATCCTTGGATAGCGCCGTTGTCCCGCGCCATCAAGCGGGGCGCGCAAAAAAGCACTTATTGGGCGCTGGACAGCCCAGACGATATCTTCTATACACCTGCCTCTCGTTGGTATTGAGGCGCCTGCGCCGCAATATCCACAGTGTGCCCAGGTAGCTCAGTTGGTAGAGCAGCGGATTGAAAATCCGCGTGTCGGTGGTTCAAATCCGCCCCTGGGCACCACTCTTCCCGCCATTTCCCGAAGAACCCTTGCATTACAAGCGCCGCTCGACTGCCGCGCCTGTTGCTTGTGGGAATTCTGCCACTTGGTTCTCCAAGGTTCCGCAGCGCACCAGATACGGTCGACCCGCTCTGCCAAGGATCCGCGATCTTAATTCGGTGCCGGAAGAACCGCCACACGCGGCTCTTCGGCGATGATTTCCGCGATGCAGCATAGCGGTTGGATTCGGCAATATTCTGCGGTAACTGCCACTTCAATCAGGAATCCTGTTGGCGCACGACCTCAGTCCGGCACGGGCAGAAGATGTCAGCGCGGACAGGCGCACGAGGGCGCGGCTTCCCGATTGAGCGGAATACCGACGCCGATAAGCTGGCGAGCAAGGGGTGGATTATGGATGTGATTCGGACCAAGGCCGCGCTGCGGGCGCGTGTGGCGCAATGGCAGGCAGCCGGCGAGGCGGTCGCACTGACGCCGACGATGGGGGCCGTGCATGAAGGCCACCTCTCGCTTGTCCGGCTCGGACTGGAGCGCGCTGACCGGTGTGTTGCCACCATCTTTGTCAATCCGCGCCAGTTCGGACCAAACGAGGATTTCACCACCTACCCCCGCGACGAGGAAGGCGATCTCGCCAAATTCAGGTCGGCGGGATGTGACGCGGTCTATATCCCGGATCCCGGGCAGATGTATGGCACGGACTACAAGACCGAAGTCACCGTGACCGATATTTCCGATGTCATGGAGGGCGCGAGCAGGCCGGGCTTCTTCACCGGGGTCGCAACCGTGGTCTCCAAACTGCTGATCCAGTCGCTGCCCGACATCGCCATTTTCGGCGAAAAGGACTTCCAGCAGCTTGCCGTGATCAGAACCATGGCGCGGGATCTTGATCTGCCGACCGAGATCCTCGGCGCGCCGACGGTACGTGAGGCCGACGGGCTGGCCCTCTCCTCGCGCAATGCCTATCTCACCCCCCGGGAGCGCGAGATCGCCCCGTCCCTGCACCGCGCCATGATAGCGGCGGCAGAGTCGGTCCGGACAGGCGCCGCGCCGCACGTGGCGGCGGAACAGGCGAAGCGGGATGTCCTCGCAGCCGGTTTCCAGCAGGTCGCCTATATCGATATCCGCAGTCAGGACACCTTCGCGCCGGCCGAGGCCCTAAGTGAAAACCTGCGCATCTTTGCAGCAGCCACACTCGGCAGCTGCCGGCTGATCGACAATATCGCGGTCTGACGGCATCCGAAGCTGCGTTATACTCCTTCCGACGGCTCGCGGTGAGGCGATCAAGAGGGAGGAAGAGCAATGGCGATCGAAACGCCGAACTATCCCGACCATACCGGGCTTGCACCGCTCGACTCGCGAATGGTCGACCCGGACCGGCTGTCCTGGATGCCGACACGCTTCGAGGGCGTCTCGGTGAAAGTCCTGATGGAGGACAAGGAAACCGGCCTGATGACGGCGCTTTTCCGCTGGGCGCCCGGCGCGGTACTTCCCTTCCACGAACATACCGGGATCGAGCAGACCTACATGCTCGAAGGCCGGCTGGAGGACGAGCAGGGCTCCATCGGTCCCGGCGAATATGTCTGGCGTCCGGCCGGCAGCAGGCATGTCGCCCGGGCGCCCGAGGGCGCCCTCATGCTGGGGATATTCCACAAACCGAACCAGTTCCTCGACGAAGAGGTCTGAAGCCCTACTCAGGCGCAGTTCGTGTTTTCGCTGATCCGTGTCTGGTCACCGCCCTCGCCTTCGACTCATCCAGATCGTGCAGAAACGACAACATCCTCATCCTTTAGGCCATTGCGTCGATTGTTGGCTATGCGCATGAAAGCTTCTTCCAGAGCCCGAATATAAGCTCCCGGATTAAAGAACAGACTTGAGGTCTTTTCCAGAAGCCGGTTTCGACAGGACGCAAGCCATAGCGGGTCTGATGCAAAGCGCTCGACGCGGGCGAAATAGTCTGCCGGACTTTCCGCAATTCCCTCGGGCAGGCCGGCCGCGCTCAAAATACCGGCAGACATCCGCCAGGCAAAACTGTGCCCGGGCAGTGTAACGACCGGCACACCGCGCTGAATTGCCAAAGCCGTTGTGTATCCCCCATTGTACCCAATCGGGTCCAACGCAATATCCGCCGCGCTGATACGCGCTCTGTGTTCACGGATGCCGACCCGATCAGTAACGACAACCCTGTCCGGGTCCAGTCCAGCGTCGGATAGGAGCTTGAGGAGATTGCTTCGCCCTGGTCCCTCGTCCACGGCGCACCACAGAACAGTGTTCGGGATCCTTCGCAAGCAGGTGAACCAGAGGCGGATAGTCGACAGATCAAGCTTGTTCAGGCGATTGAACGCCGCCATGACGAAAGCATCCTCCGGTAACCCGAGCGCGGAACGGGGCGGTGGATCTTCATCCGGCATCTGATCGTCGACAGGAAGGAAACTCCCCGGCATCAAAATCAGGCATTCGGAAAAACCCGACCGTTCAGATGGAGGAACTGTCACTGGATCGGCGACATAATAATCAACCGTTTCCTGACCTATGCCGCCCGGATAGCCAAGCATAGACACCTGGAGCGGCGCGGCGCCAAGGCAAAAAACATCGCGAAGAGGGTCCAAGGGGGCACCACTCAAGTCGACCAGAATGTCGATGCCGTCACTCAGAATCATTTTCCGTAGGTCTGGAACAGATAACCCGGGCACCGCGCGAAACTGGTCCGCAGCCAGTTTGACCGGGCCCTGTACGGGCTGTTTCGGCTCGGTCGTTCGGTCATAAACCGTGATATCAAACCTATCCCGGTCATGCCGAAGCATCAGACTCCGCACAGACAAACCAACCGGATGCATGTTCAGGTCGCTGCACACATACCCGACACGCAGCTTGCGATCTCCGAACCATGCCCAAGCGGGTCTCTGAAATATTTCTGTCCTTCGTCTCCGCGCGTGGCCCATCACCAATTGGGCAACACGCAATGCCAATGCCGGATCATCGCGGCGTTCCAAGAGTGAGTTTGGCGCTTCAAAGGGGACATCACCATGTGCGACCTGCGATTCCAGAACAGCATCCAGAACCGGCGCCAGGAACTGCGTCGCTCCTAGGTCAAGTGCGTCTCTGAGTGGGCGAAAGCCAAGGATCAACGCCCTTGTCGCTCCCCTATCCAGTTGCAGAAGGCGTCTTCCTGCCGTCTCCAAGAACCTCCGCTGCCATGCTTCGTTCTGATTACTCACAGACAGCTCGGACAAAAGCTCGATATATGGGTTGATGTTGCCCGGGCCGTCCAAAATGGAAGTTCTGTCTATCATTGCGTCTCAAGCGCGGCACTAAATTGACGATCATCCATATTCAATGGGTCGCAGAACACAAGCGAGTGAAACCCGACCACCCGCCCGGAGGTCAAATTCCAGAATATTATGTTACGCCGAAAAACGCTTCGGTCTCACACGAGGTATGTCGCCAAAATGCGTGTCATCAATCAATTTCCTTAGTTAAAATCAATATCTAAATAATTTTAGAAAACTCGCCGATATTTACCCTTCTCGAATGAAACTACTTATCAACTTGCCTTCTCCTTTATTTTTACTAATTTGACCATGTGGTCCAAATTTTCGGGAATACTTTTAGAACTCTGCATGAACACGTCCAATAGAGATTATGCAGGCATCGTGGTCGATGCGGAAACGCTCGATCATCCGGAGCATCGCGCGCTGTTTTCCCAATGGAAGGAAAACCGGCGCGGGTCAGACGTGCCGCTGCGCAGCACGTTCGATCCCCTCGCATTTCATCGCTACATGCCGCGCATGGCCATTATCGAGCGTACCGGCAGCGTCGGGAGCGAGACATTCCGCTACCGGCTGGCCGGCACCGAGATCGCCCAGCGGGCCGGGCGCGACCCGACCGGCAAAAAATTCGAAGATCTCTATCACGGCACCTATCTCGAAACGGCAAAACAGACCTATCTGGAAATCGCGAATTCGCGCCAATGCCATTTCTCGCAGAGGGTGTTTCCGATCGGCGATGGCAGCAGCGCCTTGCGCTATGACCGGATCATTCTGCCCTATAGCTCAGACGGAGCCGCCGTCGATCAGTTTATCCTGCTGATTGTTGTCGTTGAACAGGACACACCCCAAAAGCAGGTCGGCAGCTTCTCTCGTTTCGGTGACACGAACGACACCTGAGCCCGCGATTACTGCATAAAAAACAGGCGCCGAAATGGCGCCTGTCCCTAATGCTATGTGTCGTCAGCAGACCTGCCTCAGAGCGCTTCATCCACCCACTGCTGAAGCTGCGCCTTCGGCATCGCTCCCATCTTGGTCGCGGCAACCTGGCCATCCTTGAACAGGATCAGCGTGGGAATGCCCCGCACGCCATATTGCTGAGGCGTCTGCGGGTTCTCGTCGATATTGATCTTGGCGACAGTGACCCGGTCACCCATCGACTGCGCCATTTCCTCAAGCGCCGGAGCGATGGCTTTACAAGGGCCGCACCATTCGGCCCAGAAATCAACCAGAACCGGTTTGTCGGAATTCAGAACGCTGTCGGAAAAGCTGGAGTCGGTGACATTAACCGTCGACATGGGGCAATCCTCGTTTGACTCATCTCTCATGCCGGGTTCGCGCCCTCGCATGGACAGTGAATCTAGGAAGCCGGACCACCCGCGTCAAGGCAACGAGTGTCGCGTCCAGATTTCCGGAATGAAATCAAAGGCCGCGTCATCCGGCAACCGATACAGGCCCGTATCCATCGAGCAAATCACCCGGCAAATCGGTCAGAAACGGCCCGTCCGTCCAGAGCAGAAGACACCTTACGGCGCGTCCCTCAAACATGCGGGTAAGCAGTGCCCGGTAAGCCGCCATCTGCTTCAGATAGATCACCGGGACATCCTCCAGCCGCTCCGGCGGCGGCCGGTTGGTCTTGAAATCCACAACCGTCACCCGGCCCTCCTCGACCAGCAGACGGTCGATCTGGCCCGAGACGATGGTCACCTCGCCACCCCCGGTCCCGACCTGTCCGACAATGGGCACTTCCGCGCGTGATCCGGCAGCGAAAAGCCCGGCCCAGTCCGGATGTTCCAGCACGGTCATGATCTCTTCGACATAACGCTCTGCAAGCCCGGGAGCGAGGTCGTGAACGGGACGCTGAAGATATGCCAGCCCCGCCTCCCGGCGACGCTCGGCAGGAAGATCGGGGAGGACCTGCAACAACCGGTGCAACAATTGGCCACGCTTGAACCGGCCCTCGTCCACGGCGGAAAGCGGCGAGCGGGTTGCCGGCTCCTGCTCACTCGGGCGGGACGGCATCAGCGGTCGCGGCGGTACCGGCTCCGGCGCGGGCGGCGCCAGCGCCCAGAGCGGCAAGGGAGGTTTTTTGGAGACCTTTATCGTCTCCATAGCCTTTGCCTCCACAGCCCGCTCCTGAGGCGTCTCATAGCGCAGCACCGGCAGATCGGATCCGGCCGCACCCGATATCACACGATCTTCAACCGGCGTCGCCATCTCGCTCAGCGCGTTTCGGATCAGCTCGTACCAATTGCCTTCCGGCGCCCGCTGTTTCGTCGCCCAGCCGCCGACATAAAGCCTGTCTTCCGCCCTGGTCATCGCGACATAGAGCAGCCGGCGATACTCCTCGTTCCGCTTGCGCTCCGCTGCCTCTTTCGCCTCCGTGCTGGCAGGTGCATCCTCAGGCTTGGCCGGGGCACAAAGCGGAACCGGCACGCCGTCCTCCCGCTCGCCCCAAAGGATCTTCGCCGTGCCGCGCGGCAATTGCAGGGTGTCCGGCATGAAAACGATGGGTGCCTGCAGGCCTTTCGAGCCATGCACGGTCATCACCCGGACACGGCCACCCTCGCCGCCTTCCATATCCCGCTTGATATCGCTCTCAGACGCTTCCAGCCAATGCAGGAAGCCCTGTAGGGAGGCGACATGGCCGCGTTCATATTCAAGCGCCTGTGCCAGGAACTCGTCCAGGGGATCGGCGGCCTCGATACCGAGCCGTTCGAGAATACGCCGCCTTCCGCTCGGCTCTCCCTCGGCCAGGATGCCCGCGAAAAGTTCATAGGGCGGGGTTGTATCCGTCCGCGCCAGATACGACGCAAGCAGCCGATCAGCCCTTGCGAAGGACGTGTTCTCCGGTGCCCGACGGCGCAGCTCGCGCCAGAGCCGGTGCTCCTTTCTGCCATGGGCGAGATCGAACAATTCGTCCTCATCAAGTCCGATCAGGGGGCTTTTCAGCACCGTCGCCAATGTCAGGTCGTCGTCCGGCAGCAGCAGGAAACGGCCGAGCGCAATGAGGTCCATGACGGCGATCTGGTCGCTCAATACCATGCGGTCGACACCGGCCACGTCGATATCGCGCTCCTTCAGGGCGCGCACCATTTCATGCACGAAACCGCCCCGGCGGCGCACCAGGACCATGATGTCGCCGGGCCCAACCGGACGCCCTTTCGAGGGCAGCATTTCGCCCCGGTCGATCCACTGGTGAATGCGTCCGGCAATGGCCCCGGCAAGACGGGAGGCCGGATTGTCGAGACCGCGCTGGGTGACGGGAACGGCCCAGGCGCCATCATCCTCGCTCTCCACAGGCTCGAACGGCGGCCAGAGCTCAACCAGACTGGCATCGCCACCACGGGAAACACCATGCCGGATCGACAGGAACTCACCATCCGCACCGGCCTCCAGCACGCCCTCGGCGGCGGGACGGCTGTTGAACAGGCGGTCGACCAGCCCGAGCACGGCGGCGCCGGAGCGGAAAGACACTTCGAGATCGACCGACGCCCAGCTCTTGGAGGCTGTCTCCACCCGCGCCGCGAAATGCCTGCGCATGCGCAGGAAACCCTCCGGGTCGGCTCTTTGGAAACTGAAGATCGATTGCTTGACGTCGCCCACCGCGAAAATGCTGCGCCCGGCGCCGCGCACCTCCTCAAAAGCACCTTCGCCGGAGAAGAATTCCTCGGTCAGGGCACGGACCACATCCCATTGCTCCGGGTTGGTATCCTGCGCCTCGTCGATCAGGATATGGTCGAGGCCGCCATCCAGCTTGAACAGTACCCAGGCAGCCACACCGGGACGGCGCAGCAACTCGCATACGGTGGCGACGAGATCCTCGAAATCCACCAGCGCCCCGCGCCGCTTTCCTCCTTCGTACTGTTTGAGCACGGCGGAAGCGATGCGCAGCACGGCGGCCGTTCGCTCCGCCAGTCCAATGGTGTTCAGCAGCTGGCGCACGGCGATCAGACGTTCGGCCTCCCGCGCCATGACGGTCTCGATATCGGTGAATGTCTCGACGGCTTTCTTCGTGGCCAGCCGCTTGCGCATATCCCCGTCACCGGTCAGGAAGACCGAGCCGTAACTCTCGAAGAGATCGATCCTTGTATCCGGGTCAGCCGCCAGGAATGTCGCAAGGCTTTCCGCCCGGTCCACATCCGTCTTGCTGCTGCCGGAAAGAGCCTCCATGGCGCGGCGCAGGCCGACCGCATCGAACGCTGTATCGGACACCGCGTCCCGCATCACGCTCTCCCGGCTCTCTCCCTCCGGCAGGTCGAGATGGGCAAGCAGGGCCGGTGTGATCTGTCCCGGTCCGCCGATGCCTTCGAAGAAACGGCCAAGCCGCGCCCGCTCCATCAGCAGCTCCGAGACCAGTCCGTCGAAGGTCTCTTCCGCGAAGCGCCGATTGATCAGACGGAGCGCCTCGCCGAGCGGGCTTTCCGGTTCCGCCGACGCTTTGTTGAGAACCCGGTCCCGCGCATCGGAGAGGCGTTCGGCGGCCGTCCGGTCGTCCATCACCTGGAAATGCGGCGGCAGTCCGGCTTCCAGCGGGAAGCGCTTCAGCACGGCCTGACAGAAGGCATGAATGGTCTGGATCTTCAGGCCGCCCGGCGTATCGAGCGTGCGGGCAAAGAGGCGCCGGGCAAGGGCGATCTGGTCCTGCATCGGCTGCCGTCCGAGCAGATTCTCGAGCTGTTCCGTCAATGCCGTCTCGCCGATAACCGCCCACTCGGAGAGCTTCGCCGATATACGGGCGGACATTTCCGCCGCCGCCGCCTTGGTAAAGGTAAGGCAGAGGATACGGCCCGGATCGGCGCCCGCCAGCAGCAGGTTCAGCACCCGGTCCGTCAGCACCTTGGTCTTGCCGGTTCCGGCAGAGGCCGCGACCCAGACCGAGGCGGCGGGATCGGCGGCCCGGCGCTGGGCCCGGTCGGCTTCGGCGATCACCGCATTCGGATCATGCTCCGCCATCGCCTAGACCTCCCCCGCCGCGGACCATTCCTTTACCCGGGCCAGATGCTCGTAGTCGGAATAGCGCGGCGCATGTTCAGGCGCTGGACGGGAGCGGTAAGGCGTCGCGGGGTCATCGAACACCCTGACAAGGTCGAGAAGACCCGCTTCCGCCTCTTCGATCAGCTCTTCGAGATTACCTTTCAGGGGTTTGCGCTCGCCTGCTGGCTCCCCCCCACTCAGCCGCCAATACTCCAGCGCACCGATGGCGCCTGCGGGGATTTCTGCGAAACCGTCCATTGCAAGCATCATCGCTTCCAGCGGAAGCTGCGGAGAGAGCCCGGCCCGGACCTGCTTGTCGGTCGGCGGCGCGCCGGTCTTGTAGTCGACAATAACGTAGCTGCCATCCGCCTGCCGCTCGATCCGGTCCGCCTTGCAGGTCAGCTCGACCGGTGCAAGTGGACCGCGGAGCATGATCTGCCCTTTCCGTTCAGTCCAGATCCGGGAAAGTTCGGCGCGGCGCGGGCCGTCCATCGCAACAACCCATTCCGCGATCCGCTCGAAGCGCGGCCACCAGAAAGCATGCACCGAGGGGCGGAGCATGGCGGGGGCGAACTGCTCCCGGCCGATCTCCAGCAATCGGTCCAGGGCATTTGGCGGAAGCTCTTCCGGGAACTCCCGGACAAACAGATCCAGCGAATCATGAATCATCGTGCCGCGGTCCGCAGCGCCCGGATCCTCGTCGATCTCATCCAGGCTCTTGAGACCGAGAATGCGCTTTGCATAGATCGCGTAAGGATCACGCACCCAGGTTTCGATCTCGGTAACGGAGAATTTCCGGGGCCGTACCTTGACCGGTGGGCAGGGTGCGGGAGGACGCACCGGCTCCAGCTTTTTCGGTGCATCCAGTGCCTGCTGCCAGAACGCATAGGCGGCGACCTGCCGGCCGATCTTGTCCTGCAAACTGAGCGCCCGGAGCACCGTCTCCATGCGCAGCCACCAGCGCGAAGCGACAGTCGGCGCACCGTCGACCCGCTCGGCCCGGGTCAGTACCACCTGAGGCGCCGAAGCCGCCATCTGGAAATCATGCGCTGAAAGACCAATGCGGCGTTCCGGCGAGGGCAGGCCGAACTCGGCCCGCATGGGACGGCTCATCCAGGGGTCGGCACCGGGATCGGGCGGCCAGGTTCCTTCGTTCAGACCGCCGAGGATCATAAGGTCGAATTGCTGCAACCGGCCCTCAAGCGGACCGAGAATGGCCAGGCGCGGGTGCGTGCCATAACGCGGACGGTGTACCCGGCCAACCAGCAGGGCTTCCAGGAAGGCGCCATAGGACCGGCCCTCGATGGGCGGGAAATCGCGCACGGCCTCAACCAGCTCACCCAGAAAATTGGCCGCGTCCTCGCCCGCCTCGCCAGCCCAGAGCCTGCGATCGCCCGTTTCCTCATCCGTCGCCGCCAGCGTTTCAGCCACGGCGTTGTGGGCGGAAAGCAGGTCGATCAGGGAGATCGCGTCACTGTCCAGCAGCGTGGAGAAATGCGTGACGGTTGGTGCCAACCTGCCAATCCAGTCAAGCGTATCCTGCTGTTCCTCTTCGGGGTACGCGTCGCGCACCGCATTCAGCAGTCCCTCGATACCCGGCGCCGGTCGCGGGCCACGCAAAACGCTGCGTTCCAGTGTGCGCACCCGGCGGCGGAAACGCGGCGTTTCCATGCCGCCTGCGGCAAGCGGATGTTTCAGCGCCGCGAGCAGCGGCACCGGCGCGCAGGCATTGGCCGCCATTTCGGCGGTCGCCAGCCAGAAGGTCATCGGGCCGGTCGCCGCCAGGGGTTGGCCCGCGGAATCGTCCACCTCGATATCCCAGCGCCGAAGCGCCGACTTCACCCGGCGCGCCAGCACCCGGTCCGGTGTCACAAGAGCCGCCGTCCGGGTCTCGTCCTCCAATGCCTCACGGAGCATCAGGGCGATGGTTTCCGCTTCCTCGTGATGGCCGGGACAGGCCAGCATGGACAGGCCATCGATACCGCCGGACAGAAGCTCCGCATGCTCTTCGGGGAGCCGCCGCCAGGCTTCCGTCGTCTCCGCCGGGCGCAGGGTCTCCTGGATCAGCCGCCTGCGCGGCGCCCGGGCGGCACCGGCGCCCGATGCCGGCCATTCGCGCACATCCGCCCGTTCCCGGCCGAGGCTCTTCAGCAGATGGGCCAAACCATGCTGGGCATGGCCCGGGTCCTGCCCGATGGCGGCCCAGGTGACCTCATCCGCATCCCGGTCCAGCCCCGGCAACACCACGGCGCCGCGCGGCAGGTCCAGCACCGCACCCATGAGGCGCGCGGTGGCCGGGATACTACCGGTCGAGCCGGCAACGATGACAGGGTCTTGCGGCGGATGTTCCGCCCAGCGTACGGAGAGCCGGTCGACAAGAGCGGAATGCCGGAGCGGTGCTTCCACCGCCCCTTCCTCCGCCAGCAGAGCCGGCCAGAATTCGGTGGCAATGGAGAGAAACTCCAGCACCTCCTGCCAGTGCGATGCGTAACGCTCCTTCGCGAGATCGGCGAGGCCCGCATAGGGCACCTGCTCGGTATGCACCTGATCGAGAAAACTGGCGAGTTCGCCCGCCAAGAGGGCCGCATGATCGATCCCGGCAGCCTGGATCGCGGTCCCGCTGTCCTTGCGCTCAAGAAATCGCTGAACCAGCTGGGTCAAGAGAAGCTGACGGCGCAGTCCCGGAATGGCAGGCGGCAGGTCTCCTGCGGCGGCGGCCCCATCCAGCCCGCTGAACCCGGCCTCGTCATCGTCGATATCGCCGACCGGACGGAGCGCCGGCAGCAGCATCGGGCGGCCATTGCCGAGGCGGAGGAAACTTTCACGAAGGGTCCGGACCGCGCGTCGGGTCGGCACCAGGACGGACATCTGGGCAAGCACCATCGGGTCCTCACCGGCCTCCTGCCAGAGGCCCCGCGCCAGCGTATCGGCGAAACCGTCCGTCGCCTCGATGGCGTAGAGCCCGCCGATGCCCATGCCGTCCCCCTTGTTAGCGGACCTCAGAAGAACGGCACGTCGGGCACATGGCCCTGGGCGAAAAGCTTCCGCGCCGTCTCCAGATCGTCCGGTGTGCTGATATGGTACCAGAGCCCGTCATGCAGGGCACCGTAGAGACGTTCGGCCTCCTGAGCCTTGTCATAGAGAAGATTCAGGGAGAAGGCCCCGCCTGGCGCGCCGTCGAACAGCCGCGGATGCAGGATCGACGCACCCATATAGGTATAGGGCGCAACCCGTCGCTCTTCACGCCGGGTCAAGCGGCCCATCGGGTCCATGGTGAAGTCTCCTCGGCCGAGTGAACCCGAGACCCGGGCCGAGGGATGCAGCAGCAGCAGCGCATCCATGTTCTCCGAATGCCAGGCCTCGGCCAGCCGCGCGAGCGTCGGCTTCATGGCATCGACCCAGAGACTGTCGCCATTGATCACGAAGAACGGCGCCGTGCCGAGCAGAGGCAGGGCATTCATGACGCCCCCGCCGGTATCGAGCAGGCTCTCCTCCCGGCTAATGACGATCTCGACATCCGTCCGATTCTTGAGATGCGCTTCGATCTGCTCACCGAGATGGAACGCATTTACGACGACGCGCTTCACACCGACCGCTAACAGCCGCTCCAGGATGTAGTCGATCAGCGGCGTGCCATCGACATCGGTGAGAGGCTTCGGAATCGTATCTGTCAACGGCGCCAGCCGCGTCCCCCGGCCGGCCGCGAGAATCATCGCGGTCTCGGGAATCGTCGCTTTTTTCGTCTTCAGTCTGGTCAGCAGCATGGCGTTCAGATCTTCCTCAAGCAGCGCGCCCGCCCGGCGGCGGGGTCACACGATATGCCTCTGGGACGTGTTTTTCGATCCATTCGCGGATCGGTGCAAGAGCCTCGTCCGACAAATTTCCCAGGGCCAGGCGCCAGAGCCTCGGAATGTGCTCCAGATAGCCGTGGTTCCCGTAGAGAACTGTCTGGCGGGCGAAGATCCCGAGCACCTTGAAATGGCGTTGCGCACCGAGCACGCGGTAGGAGCGGAGGAACGCATCCCTGTCCTGGATCTCCGGCATGGCAGAGAAATACCGGTCCATGGCCGAGCGGATGACAGCGGGCGGGATATCCCGCCGGCAATCCTGGAGCAGGGAAACGAGATCGTAACTGGCAGGACCGACCACCGCGTCCTGGAAATCGAGCAAGCCGCAAGCCGCGATGCCGGGCCGGTCCAGCAGCATCAGATTGTCGACGTGATAGTCCCGCAGGACAAGAACCTCCCCGCCATAGCGCGCGGCAGGCAGACAGGCCCGCCAGGCATCGGCGAAGGCATCACGTGCCAAGTCATCGATCCGGAGGCCAACGCCGGACCGCAGGTACCAGTCAACGAACAGCAGTGCTTCCCGCAGCAGCTTTTCGTCACTGTAGGCAGGGACGCGTTCCGCGATATCGTCCAGTCCGCGTTTCGCCAGATCTGCCAGCAGATCGGTGGCAAGATCGTACAGTGTGTGCTCATCCTGCCCCGCCGCCAGAGCGCGGGTGTAGGTCGCGTCCCCCAGATCTTCCAGCAGCAGAAACCCGGCGCCCTCGTCCGCGGCCGACAGCCGCGGCACGCTGTAGCCGAAGCCCGAGAGGATTTCCCCGACGGTGACAAACGGCCGGACATCCTCCTTGTCCGGTGGTGCATCCATGAGGATCGCGGTCTGACCGTCTTCGCGCTGCAGGCGGAAATAGCGCCGAAAGGACGCATCGGCGACGAGTGCCGTTTCCACCGCACTGCCCCAGCCGGCGTCCTGCCGGAACGCCTGGCGCTGTGCTGCTCTCATGTTTCGGTCCACGCTACGTCTATTCCGGCTTGCTGGCAGGCGCCGGCGAACGCCGTGCGCCATTCCCCCGGAAACCGCCCGGTGACAAGACGTGAGTCCGGACCGGCGGCCTTGCCCGCAGCAAAATCGAAAATCAATTCCATGGCATCCTTCGGCGCAAACGGGCCGAGACGATCCGGCCATTCGACAAGACATACTGCTGTCCCGAAGGCTTCATCCAGGCCCAGTTCAAGCACTTCGTCCGGATCACCAAGACGATAGAGATCCGCATGCCAGATCTCCACATCGTCACCGGCGAGGTCGATCGGGCCATATTGCTGCACCAGCGTGAAGGACGGGCTCGGGACTTCCTCGTCCGGCCGCGTCAGCCGGCGGATGAAGGCGCGGGCGAAGGTCGATTTACCGGCGCCGAGGCCGCCGGACAGAAGAAACGTGCATCCGGCGACAGCAATATCCGCACAGGCATGCGCCAGTCGTTCGGTGGCCTGTGGTCCGTCAAGTGAGAGACGCGCCACCGAAGTGGTTTGAGTCATAGAGAAAGCTCGTTTTCCAGGACATTTTTCGTGGTCGGCGGCATCGCCTTGCGTGGCAAGCGACACTGGATACTGAGCCCGGCACCCTCAATCGGCTCGACCAGCATAGTACCGCCGTGCAGTTCGACAAGGCGATGGACAAGCGGCAATGCCAGGTCAGGCCCCTGTGCCCGACCGCCACGGTCGACACCGGAAAAGGCCTCGAAGATCAGGTTGCGCATTTCTTCCGGCACGCCGCTGCCGTCATCCATGACGACAAACAGGATGTCATCATCATTCGCGCGCACAGAGAGCCTGACAAGGCCTCCCTGCGAGGTGAACTGGAGCGCGCTTGAGACCAGATTGAAGAGAATCTGCCGGAGTCGGCGATCATCCGCCTCGATGCCGGAAACCGCATCATCGATATCGACTTCAATCTCGACACCCTGGCTCCGGGCCCGCTCCTCGATCAGCGATATCGCCGAATCGACAACCTCGCGGACGTCGAGTTCGTCCGGTTCAAGCGTAAGATAACCGGCCTCAATCGAGGCAAGATCAATGATGTTGGCAATCAGGGACGACAGCCGGCCGGAGGATTCCAGAATGGCCTTGAGGTATTCGCGCTGCTTGTCGCTGATCTCGCCGACATACCCGTCATCCAGCATTTCAGCGAAGCCGATGATCGCGTTCAATGGCGTACGCAGCTCATAGGAAACATTGGCGATGAATTCGCTCTTCAACCGGTCGGCTGTTTCCAGAGCCTCATTCCGGTCCTGCAGGGCGCGCTGGACATTCAGAGTGTCGGTTATATCCAGGAAATTGACCAGAGTCGCTCCATCCGGCAATGGAACAAACGAATATTCAAGGGAGGTTCCATCAGGACGTTCCGTCCGACCATGCTCGGAAACACGATCGGCGAACCGGGCCGCAAACTCCTGCTTGTAGCTGTCCCATTCCCCCTCCTCCAGAACCGGGAACAGGGGCCGCATCGCGTCCAGAACCTCCGAAACATGCAGAGCCTGGTCACCGAATCCCGGGTCGAGATCCCACATGCTGAGAAATGTGGGATTGGAAAGGGTCATACGCCCGTCCGCGCCGAACACCACGACACCCTCGGCAAGGTTATCGATGGTCTCTCGCTGCACCTCGTTCAGCGTGTTGTAACTCCGCTCCAGTGCGAGCCTGTCGGTAACGTCCTCGAAGGTCAGGAACAGGCCGCCGAAAGGATGCGGCATCACCACCATACGCAGGGTCCGGTCGTCCGGCAGGAAGAAGAAATCCTCCATCGGGTCGATCAGGCGCGTGAAGAGCCCATTCCAGTGATCCCGATAGGCCCGGAAATCCGATTGTTCCGGCAGACGCCGCAATTCCCGCAACAATTCAAGGAATTCGGTGATGGTCGGGTCCGCGTCAAGCTGGGCCGGGTCAACCTGCCAGAGATCAGCGAACGCACTGTTGAAGAATTTCAGCCGCTTGTCCGGACCGAAGATCGCAATCGCGGTCGAAAGGCCTTCGAGCACATCCTCGTGCGCCGCGATATGCCGGGCAATCTCGGCCTGGGCTTCCTCCAGGGACGTGACATCTATTGCCCAGCCCACAGTACCGCGCGTATCCGGGCTCGGGGCCTCGGTCACCTCGAACAGCCTGCGTTCACCGTCGACAACAATAAAGCGGCTTTCCGAGTAGGGTGCGCCGAGCCTCCGGGTGCGCCGCGAGGTATCACGTGCCGATTCCGAATCGAGATCAATGGTATCGGCCGCGATATTCGCAAAACTGACCCGCATGTCTTCGTCACGACGCCAGAACGGGATGGCCTGTTGGTTTATGGACGCAATCAGATCGTCGTTCCGCCGCCGTCTGCTGCGCGCGTCCTCTTCAGCTGCCGCACGGCTTTGAGCTTCCTCAGAGATATCCACCAGTGCAAGCGCGGCCCGTGGAGACGCTGCGATGCCGGCCTCGATCGGAACTCCCGAAACCCGCAAGACACGGGATCCGTTGCGAATTCCGGCAACAAAGGAGAAAGCTTTCCCGTCGGACATCAGGGCACGGACGGATGAGCCGAGCGTAACCCCGGCTTCGTCGGAAAGGTAGCCCGCGATGTCATCGATGGTCTGCAGCCGATTTGTACCTGCACGTAGCAGGGCGGCAACCGCCGGGCTGACATAGCGCAACACCGATCCGTCACCCGATGAATCGTCCATGATCATCCCGATCATGCCGACATACGGCATCTGAAGCGCCGCATCCCGTCCATCGAGCGCTGCGGCAAGTCTGTCGCGCTCTTGCCGCAAGGCACCAAGACGCCGGCGATACAAGATCCGGGTTGCCACCAAAGCCGTCGCCAAGGCGAGCATGAAAGCAAGCATCACCGCGGTCAGCGGGTTCATGGCAATACTGCTGGACAGGCTATCCATGGCGATTTCCGGCGCCGCATGCGCGGACGGAATCATGGAGACCAGACATATGGCCGACATGAATAGGGCGCGGGACCGGGACGTGTAACGTGTCATGCGCCTGAAGGTACGCGCCAAGCAACCGCCACTCAAGGAAAGACACCCAGCTCTTACCGGTTGTTTCCAAAAAGAAATCCATAGATCGTCCGATCCAGGCTTGCCGAAGCGAGACCGGCCCCTTCCAGGGCATCGGCGAGCCCGTCATTCGCGTCGCGCACAGCCGCTTCGGTCGCACCGTCAAGCAGCACGATCCATTCCGGGATTTGTCCGGGCGGTACAGGCTTTCCCTGCGCAGAAAGCCCGATATTACTGACCTCTATGTCGTTCTCCGCGAGGCAACCGCCGAGCATGTTCAGGCGCCCTTTAAGGTCAGGAAAAACCTCTTCTTTCAATAAATTACGCAGTCCATCCCGCTGACTTTCCTCCGGGAAAAACCGTGTTACGCCGAGCCAGCCCGAGAACCCGTGAGTCTGGTCGATAGTGATTTCGGCCGTCAGCCGGTCGAACTTGGTGAAGCCGGCCATGACCTTCTGGCTCCATTCGCTCTGCACCTGAAGCCTGGCCATGTAGTCCGGGTCGGCCAGATCCCGGACGGTACCGGTCTCGTAGCTGGCGAAATATTTCACACGGGCATCGGAATCCACCGCGACATAGCGTCGGGCCCGATGAAAACCAGGCATCCAGACGCGCTCATCGATATGCTCGCGATTGTACCACTCGTTGTATTCGTCCTCGTCTTCCGGCGCGACCTCGGTGAAGGTCATCAGCATGCCGGTTCCATACAAACCCATAATTGCCCTGGCTCCCATTGTTCAGAGTTCCGTTTCGAGACTGCGTGCAATTTCGGTGACCACTTCCCAGCCTTCGCAAACATGGCGCTGTTCGGTACCGGTCTGCCCGATGGAAAAGCGGATGGCCGCCCGGCCCCGGACCTTGTTCTGGGTCAGATAGATCCGCCCGTCATCATTGATCCGCTCCAGCAAGATCGCGTTGAGACGGTCGAGCGCTTCCGGATCGTCCATACCCGCTGGATGATAGCGGAAATTGATGAGCGCCAGGGACCGCGGCGCGACGATCTCGAAATCCGGTTCGTTCGCGATCCAGCCCTCAAGTTCAGCGGCAAGGTCGATATGCTTGCGGATAATCCGGCGCAAACCCTCGACGCCATAGGACCGGATCACCATCCAAAGCTTCAGCGCGCGGAACCGCCGGCCCAGCGGTACGCTCCAGTCCCGGTAATCGATCACCGCACCCTGCTCCCGGCTCTTCAGGAATTCCGGCAGGATCGAAAGGGTGCGGACCAGCGCGTCCGGATCGCGGACAAAATGCGCCGCGCAGTCGAAATTCGTCAGCATCCACTTGTGCGGATTGAAAACCAGGCTGTCGGCATATTCGATGCCGTCCAGCATCCAGCGCTGTTCCGGCAGCAGCCAGGCAGTTCCCGCCCAGGCCGCGTCGACATGCAGGAAGATGCCGTGCCGCTCGCAAATCTCGCCGATGGCCCTCAGCGGGTCGACGGCACCAACGCCGGTGGCGCCAATGGATGCAACGACACATGTCGGGACGCATCCGGCCGCCTTGTCCGCCTTGATCCGGGCTTCGAGCACATCCGGACGCAGGGCGAAATTCTCGTCCACATCGATCAGCCGGAGATTTTCCCGCCCGAGCCCGATGATCTTCACGTTCTTCTCGGTCGCGGAGTGGGTCTGGTTCGAGGTGTAGACCGTCAAGACCGGCTGTTGGCCGAGCCCGCGCTCGTTGGTGTTCCAGTTCGTGACCTTTTCCCGAGCCGTCAGCAGGGCGCAGAGAATCGCGCCGGAAGCGGAATCCTGGATCACGCCAGTCAATCCTTCCGGCAGTCCCGTCATCTGCCGGAGCCAATCCAGCACCCTGGTTTCCATTTCGGTTGCCGCCGGGCTTGTCTGCCACAGCATGCATTGCGCGCCGAGGGTTGCCGTCAGCATTTCAGCCAGCACCGATGGCGGCGAGCTGTTGGCCGGAAAATAGGCAAAAAAGCGCGGATGCTGCCAATGGGTTATGCCCGGCATCACGTCCGATTTGAAATCCTGGAAGATCCGCTCCATCGGCTCGCCTGCTTCCGGCGGCGTCTCCGGCAGCTTTGCGGCGATCTCGCCTGGCGCGGTTTGCGCGCGCACCGGAAATTCCTCCACGGCTTCCATGTAGTCTGCCATCCAGTCGACAAGGTCATGGGCGTGGCGGCGGAACTCTTCGGGCGACATGCGGTATCCAGAAATAAAGATCGGGCCGCACCAGACTAGACCGATGGGGTTTCCGACGCCAATAGCGCTCCCGGCTCATCGTTCTGCAAACACGGCGATGCGCATGCCGCCATTAGGAAATATTAATCGTATTTTAAGAAAATCATCGCATACACTGAAATAGAGACTTCGGAATGCGTTTGTTATCCGCGCCAAGGTAATTTGCCGGTCCCTCTTGGCCGGTCGCAGACAGCAGCCAAGGCTTTAGAATGGAGCCGGAAAAGTGTCCGCCCCATGATTCTGGGTCACTATCGAGCAGATCACAAGTACCAGCGCGTCCACAGGCATGCCTGCAACCGGGCTGAGGGCCTTCTTGCCTATTGGCATGCCAGCAGCAAGGACGGCAGCATCCCGGATCGGAACGCCTTCAATCCGCATGCTCTACAGAAATGGCTCGGCTTCATCAGCGTTTACAAGTATGTCGAGAAACTCGACGATTTCGTGAATGCGCTCGAGGGAACGCTGATCACCCAGATCACCGGGCAGGACTGGACCGGAAAGCTTGCATCCGATGTCGACCGCCGGTTCGGCTCGACTTTTCTTGATGATCTCCATGACATACGCGTTTCAAGAGCTCCTTTGATGGACCATGTGAAAATCTATCAAAAGGACTATAAATCCGCGACCAGACTGCTGCTGCCCATTGCCAACAAGGGAAGCCAGGAAGTTGATCAAGTGTTCCTCGGCCTGTTCCCTGACTGGTCATGACGGGCTGCTGAAACTGTTTTCCCACTTCAACCACTCAGCCCGGACCGACGGGTCTTCCTCGACTTCAGGCGATCGCTTGGCCAGAGCCGAAAACCGCTCCTCCGGCAGTAGCCGTCCCAGCGCCCAGACCGCCATGGCGCGCACGAGCGGGGACGCATCCGTCAGAAGCGCTTCGATCATCGGCACAAGGCTGTCGTCGCCACTATTGCCGCAGGCGATCAGCACATTGCGCAGAAACCGGTCCCGGCCGATCCGCTTGACGGGCGATCCCCGGAATCTTTCCCGGAAAGCCGTATCGTCAAGGCCGAGAAATTCGGCCAGTGGCGGCAAGGTCAGATCGTCCCGTGCAGCGAAAGCAGCTTCGGCCGACTGTTCGGCGAACTTGTTCCACGGGCAGACCGAGAGACAATCGTCGCAGCCATAGATCCGGTTGCCCATCGGCACCCGGAATTCCTCCGCGATGTGCCCTTTATGCTCGATCGTGAGATAGGAAATGCAGCGCCTTGCATCGAGTGCGTAGGGACGCGGAAAGGCGTTGGTCGGGCATATATCGAGACAGCGCGTGCAATTGCCGCAATGGTCCACCTCCGGCGCGTCCGGCGTCAGCTCCATATCGGTGAAGACTTCGCCGAGGAAGATCCAGGAGCCGTGCTCGCGGGAGACCAGATTGGTGTGCTTGCCCTGCCAGCCAAGCCCGGCACCGGCGGCGAGCGGCTTTTCCAGCACCGGCGCCGTATCGACGAACACCTTCACCTGACAGCCGAACTCGGCGACCATCCAGCGGGCCAGCCGCTTCAGGCGCTTCTTGATCAGGTCGTGGTAATCCCTGTTCCGGGCATAGACGGAGATGTTGGCCCGGTCGGTGGCGTCGAGATTGGCCATCGGATCGTGGTCGGGACCGTAATTCTGGGTCAGCACGATAACGGACCGGGCCTCTTCCCAGATGCCCTTCGGGGCAATCCGGCGCTCCATATGGGCTTCCATCCAGCCCATATCGCCATGCTCGCCATTATCGACGAATTCACGCAGCCGATCCTGCTCCCGCGTGCCGATATCGGCGGCGGTGATACCCGCGGCGGAAAACCCGATCTCCGCCGCTTCCTGCCTGATCCGCTGTTCCGTCTGCATAAGCCCTTTCCGTCCGGAGACCTCAGAGGGGCTCGATATCGCCCTCCGCCTGCTGAGCCCGGAAGGCCGCAGCATGCGCCGACAGAGTGCCGGTCTCGATCGCGCCGCGCAATCCGGCCATCACTTCCTGGAAATAAGAGAGGTTATGCCAGGTCAGCAACATCAGCCCGAGCACTTCGCCGGTTCTGAAGAGATGATGCAGATAGGCCCGGCTGTAGCTGCTGCAGCACGGGCAGGAGCAGCCAGGGTCCAGCGGGCGCGGATCGTCCATATGCCGGGCATTGCGGACATTCACCGTGCCGCGCCGGGTAAAGCCCTGCCCTGTCCGCCCGCAACGGGTCGGCAGCACGCAATCGAACATGTCGATGCCCCGCTCGACCGCGCCGACCAGATCGTCCGGCTTGCCGACGCCCATCAGATAACGCGGCTTTTCCGCCGCCATGGACGGCGTGGTGAAATCGAGAGTGGAGAACATCATTTCCTGCCCCTCGCCCACGGCCAGACCACCAACCGCGTACCCGTCGAAACCGATCTTGGTCAGCGCCTCGATGGATTCATGCCGCAGATCCTCGAACACACTGCCCTGCACGATGCCGAACAGGCCGTACCCGTCCCGATCGACAAAGGCATCGCGGGAGCGCTGCGCCCAGCGCATGGAGAGCCGCATGGACTCCGCCGCTTCCTTCTTCTCCACCGGGTAGGGCGTGCATTCGTCGAAACACATGGTGATGTTGGAATCGAGCTGGTGCTGGATCCTGATCGAGCTTTCCGGGGTCAGCTCGTGGGAGCTGCCGTCGACATGGCTCTGAAAGGTCACGCCCTGTTCCGTGATCTTCCGCAGCTTGGAGAGCGACATCACCTGGAAGCCGCCGGAATCCGTCAGGATCGGGCCGTCCCAGTTCATGAACTTGTGCAACCCGCCCAGCTTCTCCACCCGTTCCGCGCCGGGGCGCAGCATCAGGTGATAGGTGTTGCCGAGCAGGATTTCCGCCCCGGTGGCCTTCACCGATTCCGGCATCATGCATTTCACCGTCGCCGCCGTGCCAACCGGCATGAAAGCGGGCGTCTCGATGCTGCCATGCGCCGTTGTCAGGCGGCCGCGCCGGGCGGCGCCGTCTGTGGTGATCAGTTCATAGCCAAGGGTCATGTCACGTTGTCCGAACGTTCGAGCAGGCAGGCATCGCCATAGGAGAAGAAGCGATAGCCTTCCCGCTTGGCATGTTCATAGGCGGCGAGCATCCGCTCGCGCCCGACCAGTGCCGAGACCAGCATCAGCAGGGTCGATTTCGGCAGGTGAAAGTTAGTCAGCAGCATATCGACCGCCTTGAAGCGATAGCCCGGCGTGATGAACAGCCCGGTCTCTCCGGAGAAAGCCGGCACGGTTCCATCTTCCAGTACCGCGCTTTCGAGAAGGCGCAGGCTGGTGGTGCCGACGGCGACGACACGGCCGCCTGCCGCCCGGGCCCGGGTGATCTTCTCCGCCATTTCCTGGCTGATCTCACCCCATTCGAGGTGCATCTTGTGGTCGTCCGTATCCTCGGCCTTCACCGGCATGAAGGTGCCGGCGCCGACATGCAGGGTCAGTTCCGCACGCTCGACACCCGCCGCGTCGATCGCGGCCAGCAACCGGTCGGTGAAATGCAGTCCGGCGGTCGGCGCCGCGACGGCACCGTCACGGGCGGCGAACATGGTCTGGTAGGAGGTCGCATCGTCAACGACGGCATCGCCATCGCGCTTTATATATGGCGGCAGCGGCATCCGGCCGACGCGTTTCAGGGTCTCGATCAGGGCGGCGCCGGTTTCGGGAAAGCCAAGGATGACCTCGCCGCCATCGCGCTTCTCGCGGACCTCGGCTTCGAGTTCGCCCTCGAAGAGAATGATGTCACCGACCCGGCAGCGTTTTGCCGGACGCACGAAAGCGGCCCAGGACCCGTCGGCTTCCGCCTTGTGCAGCGTCGCCTCGATCCTCGCATCGCCGCGGCGGCCGGTCAGCCGGGCGGGGATCACGCGGGTATTGTTGTAGACGAGAATATCGCCCGCCCGCAGCAGACCCGGCAGATCCGAGACACCCCGATCCGCAAGCCCGGCGTCTGTCAGGTCGAGAAGCCGCGCGCTGTCGCGCGGCTCCGCCGGTTCCGTGGCAATGAAATGTTGCGGCAGTTCGTAGTCGAACAGATCGACGTGCATAAGGAGGCCTTACTGAGTGCTGTCCGCCACGGCCCCGTCCCGCGCGAAACGCTGGGGCAGCAGGGCGATGAAGGCGCGGAAAGGCACCAGCAGGGCCGCCGCCATGGCCAGCTTCGCGCCGTAATCGCCGATCGCCCAGGTCACCCAGGGAAGGCCCGTCGCATAGAAGGCGAGCGAGAAGAAGAGAGCCGTATCAAGCGCGGAGGAAAGCAGCGAGGAAGCCAGCGGCGCTTTCCACCAGCTCTGCCGGCGCAGGCGGTCGAACACCCAGATATCCAGCAGCTGCGCGGTCAGGAAGGCGGCGCCGGAGGCGAGCGCGATGCGCTGGTCGGCGAACCAGAGAGACAGCCCGACACCGAGCGCGAAACCGGCATAGACCACCTTGCGGGCAAAGGCCGGGCCGAAGATCCGGTTCATCAGGTCCGTCACGAGAAACGCGATCGGGTAGATCAGCGCACCCCAGGTCAGCCAGTCATTGATCGGGAAATTGACCGCGATGTTCGAGACGAGCACGACAACGCCCATGGCGCTCATGCCGGCGACAAGCCCGGTACGGCTGAACGCGGCGGTATCACTAGTGGTCATGGACCATTCCTTTTCTGTTCTGCCGATGCGGGAAGCCACACCGGCACGTCGTTCACTGCCGGTGTGGGGAGCCTCACCGGCCAAACAGTGCGGCAGCTCTTAGGTCTTTCACTGCGCTTTGTCGATGCGAAACTGGCCCCGAAGCATCAACACGCCGGAATGCGCCTCAGCAAGCGCGCAGTATATTGCAACGCAACATGAACAATATCGCATATCCAGGCCAACAGCGACGCACTCATCTACCGCATAAGCATCTCTTATTAGCGCCATTTTTGCACTAATTTAGTGATTAAATCATTAATTGCCGAAAAAAAAGAAATTGTTATTGTTCTCTCACAGCCAATTCAAAGGAGGCCGATATGACCACCACCCTGATCCGTACTCCGAGTAATGCCGAAATCAATGCCGGCATCGCCAATGGCAGGCGCGAGCGCGCCATGGCAGTAAAATCAATGGTTTCTGGCGTCTATGATGCTGTCTGGAAGCATTTTGAATGGCGTGAAGACATGAGCCGCACGGCGATTTCCGCCCGGTGCCCGAACTGCAGCTGCTGATGACAGGACAGGCGCCGCCACTGCGCGACACCTCGCACCTGCATCATTTCCAAAATGGCATGCCAGCCTTGCTGCATTGCAACATTGAAATGTCAGCAATCCTGACCTAAATTGCCAATTATCGGGAAACGCAACTAGCCAAGCAGCGAAGATCAGCGGGCTCGTTTACAAACTGGAGCACTGTTATGACTGCTAACAAGACCCTCAACGAACGCGAAACCATCGATTTCGCCCAGGTTGAACGCCATATCGCCAACGGCCGCGCGGAGCGGTCCAGAGCTGTCCACAATATGCTGCGCGCATTCGGACGGAAGATTGCGACGCTGTTCGACCTGCATG
Organism: Nisaea sp.; assembly: GCF_040217065.1. Lineage (GTDB taxonomy): Bacteria > Pseudomonadota > Alphaproteobacteria > Thalassobaculales > Thalassobaculaceae > Nisaea. The sequence continues at coordinate 185,563 of NZ_JAVJNX010000008.1, read as the reverse complement.
CCGTGATGCAGAAGAAAGTCAGCTTCGAGCCGACCATCAAAGTGGCCCCGAAGCACTAATCAATCTGCGCACTCTGAACATTTCTCGGGAAACCGCCTGATCAGGCGGTTTCCCTGAGCTTGAAGCGCTGGATCTTTCCGGTCGCCGTTTTCGGCAACTGGTCCGTGTAGACGATCCAGCGTGGATATTTGAAGCTCGCCAGATCCTTTTTGACGAAAGCCGTCAGGTCCGCGGTCAGATCGTCGGACTCCTCGACACCCTCCGCCAGCACCACATAGGCCTTCGGCTTGACCAGACCGTCATGGTCCGGATGGCCAACCACGGCTGCTTCCAGCACCGCCTGGTGCTTCAGCAACGCGCCCTCGACCTCGAACGGCGACACATAGATGCCGCCGACCTTCATCATGTCGTCATTGCGCCCGCAATAGGTATAGACCCCGTTCTCGTCCGCGACATACTTGTCGCCGGTCCGCGTCCAGGCGCCCCGGAACGTGTCGATGCTTTTCCCCCGCTGGTTCCAGTACATCACCGCTGCCGTCGGCCCGGACACCTCAAGAATGCCCATTTCCCCGGGTTTGCACGGATTGCCGTTCTCGTCCAGCAAACGGAGCTGGTAGCCGGGCACCGCCTTTCCTGTCGCACCGGGCACGATCTCGCCGACCTGGTTCGACACGAAGATATGCAGCATCTCCGTGCTGCCAAGGCCGTCCAGAATGTCCGTGCCCGTGCGCGCGCTCCAGCGGTTCAGCAGGTCTTCCGGAAGCGCTTCGCCGGCCGAGACGCAGAGCCGCAAGGCATGCTCGCCCGCTTTCGGCAGATCCTTCGAGGCCAGCAGCATGCCGTACAGCGTCGGCACGCCGAAGAACAATGTCGGCCTGTGCTCCCGGATGATCCGGCAGACCGAGACAGGGTCCGGCGGTCCTTCCAGCAGGATCGCCGTCGCGCCGACCGCGAAGGGAAAGGTCAGCGCGTTGCCGAGCCCGTAGGCGAAAAACAGCTTGGCCGCCGAATAGACAATGTCCTGCTCCGAGATGCCGAGTGTCGGGAGCGCGTAGAGATTGGCGCTCTCCACCAGATGGGAATGCAGATGCACCGCCCCCTTCGGCATGCCCGTGGTGCCGGATGTGTAGAGCCAGAAACAGAGATCGTCCGGCGAGGTCTCGGCCGGCGCGGTGTCGCTGCCCGGCGCCGCGATGAAATCCGCGAAGGATGTCCGCCCGGCCGCGTCCGCACCGGAAACCACGACATGCCGCGGCGGTGTCTCCACCTCCGACAGCACCGTATCGATCAGATTGTCGGAGACGAACAGGGCCTCGGCCCGGCTGTCGGACAGGATGTAGGCATAGTCCCGCGCTGCCAGCCTGGTATTGACCGGCACCGGAATCGCGCCGGCCCAGATGGCGCCGAGGAAGGCCGTCGGGAAATCCACGGTGTCGTGCAGGGCGAGGATGACACGCTGCTCCGGCAGCACACCTGCCGCCCGGATCGCATTCGCGAACCGTTCAATCCGGGTCGCAAGGTCCTGGTAGGTATGGGTGCCGCCGCTGTCGATGACGGCGATCTTGCCCCCGCGACCCGCCCTCAGATTGCGGCCGATCAGATCTTCTGCCGCGTTATAGAAACGCGCGGCACCGGCGTTCTCCGCCATATGTCCCTCCCAGTGTGGCCAGGTTGGCCGAAATGACCGGGTGCCGTTTGTCGGCACGCCATTCTTGTTTGAAAGAGGCGCCGCGCCCGAGGATCAGGCGGCGGCTTTCGATGCCAGCGCGCCGATCCAGCCCTCGATCCACTCGATGGCCTCGTCTTCCGCCATGGCGCCGGAATTGGCATCGTGAATATGACGCTCGATCACCCGCTCGGCGCCGCATTCGGACAGCACCGTGTCGAATTTCTGGCCGGCGAAATTGAAAGTGTCCTCGTAGGTCGTGTCGCCGAGACCGAACACCGCGAAGCTGACCCGCGACAGGTCCGGCTTTTCGGAGACTAGGGCCTCGTAGAATTCGGTGCCGTTATCGGGGATCTCGCCATAGCCATAGGTCGCTGTGCAGATGATGACGTGACCGCCCTCATCGAAGACCTCCAGGCCGAAATCGCCCATCAGGATCGCGTCCGCTTCATAGCCCCGGTCTTCCAGGATATCGACCATTTCCTGGGCGCAGAGATCTGCCGTACCGCCTTGCGTGGCAACGAGAATTTTCACTTTCATTCGTCGTACACTCCTCTTCGGCCGGGTTCCGGATCGGTAAAATGAGCTAAATCAGACACGCACTATAATTCATGTTATCCTCGGGCGCAAAGAATGATAATTCAGGTTCGCCCGGTTCATCGGGAACCGCAACGACAGCCGCAAGGAACCGCCGGACGGCCATGAGGCAAAGAACGCATACCGACGTGCCGCACCAGCGCCGCACCACCCTCGGGATCGAGGATTATCTCGCCCGTCTCGGCGACCGGGTGCGCGCGGCCCGGGCCCAGCGCGGCATGTCACGGAAGATCCTGGCGCGCGATTCCGGCGTCTCCGAACGCTACCTTGCCCAGCTCGAAAGCGGCCGCGGCAATCCGTCGGTCGCGGTGCTGCACCAGGTTGCCGACGCCATGGACATGTCGGTGATGGAACTGGCGGATCCGCATGGCGGCACCGATCCGGCCCTGGCGGAAATCCAGGCCCTGCTCGCCCCCCTCGCCCCCGCGGAGCTCTCGGAAGCAGCCGAAATTCTGGAGCGGCGTTTTGCCGGCAGCGGCACGCGGGGACGGCGCATCGCGCTGATCGGTCTGCGCGGTGCCGGCAAGTCCACCCTCGGCAAGGCTCTGGCGGACGCGCTCGGCTTTCCCTTCATCGAGCTGAACCGGGAGATCGAGCGGGATTACGGCGCCAGCATCGGCGAGATGCTCTCCCTGTCCGGACAGCCGGCCTTCCGGCGCTACGAGAACCGCTGCCTGAACGCCGTCCTGAACGATCACGAGGAAGCGGTGATCTCCACCGGCGGCGGCATCGTCTCCAACGCGGACACCTACACCATGCTGCTGCGCCGGTCGCACACCATCTGGCTGCAGGCCAGCCCGGAAGAACACATGCAGCGCGTCGTCGAGCAGGGCGACATGCGCCCGATGGCCCAAAACCGCGAGGCCATGTCCGACCTGCGCGCCATCCTCGAAGCCCGCGCCCCGCTCTATAACCGGGCGGAAGCCAGCGTCGACACGGCGGGCGAAGCCCCCGAAACGAGCCTGGCGAAACTCACGGAAACGGCGCGCGCGCTGATCGCCTAGGCGAAAGCGGAGATATCCACCGGCATCCGCTTTTGCCCCCACGTGCCCGGCACCTCCTCGAACACACCCGCCAGTTTCGTGCCGCAGCCGGTGCAGCAGCCGCCCGCATCCAGCCTCCATTCCGACAGCACATACCAGTCCCGGCCGATCACCCGCTCGCCGCAGCCGTGGCAATAGGTGCTCTGCCGGCCGAGATCGTGCACGTTGCCGGTATAGGCATGCCGCACCCCGTTGCGGCGGGCGATGCGGCGCGCCCGGGCCAGGGTGTCGAACGGCGTGCGCTCCTTGTCCAGCATCCGGTAGTCGGGATGGAAGGCGGAGAAATGCATCGGTATGTCGGGGCCGAGATGCTCGACCACCCAGCCGGTCATCTCGTCGATCTCCCGCTCCGAATCATTCTCGCCGGGGATGATCAGGTTGGTGATCTCGAACCAAACATCGGTTTCTTCCCGCAGATAGCGCAGCGTGTCGAGCACCGGGCCAAGCGCGCTCTTGGTCACGGCTTTGTAGAAATGCTCGGTGAAGGCCTTCAGATCGACATTCGCCGCATCGACATTGCGGAAGAAGGCGGGCCGGGCCTTGTCCGTCAGGTACCCCGCCGTCACTGCGACCGTCTTCACCCCCGCTTCCCGGCAGGCAATCGCCACGTCATCCGCATATTCATGAAAAATGATCGGATCGTTATAGGTGAAGGCGACGGAGCGGCAGCCGAGCTTGGCGGCGGCCCGGGCAATCGCCTCCGGCTGCGCCTCGGACTGCATCGAGTCCATCTCCCGGCTCTTCGAGGTGTCGTGGTTCTGGCAGAAATTGCAGGCCAGATTGCAGCCCGCCGTGCCGAAGGACAGCACCGGGGTGCCCGGCAGGAAATGGTTCAGCGGCTTCTTCTCGATCGGATCGATGCAGAAACCGGAGGAGCGGCCATAGGTGGTCAGCACGATCCGGTCATTCTGCCGCGCCCGCACGAAACACAGCCCGCGCGCGCCTTCCTTCAGCTTGCAGTAACGCGGACACAGCTCGCACTGCACCCGCCCGTCCTCCAGCAGGCTCCAGAACTCCGTCTCGACAATCGGGCCCTTGCCCTTCAGCGCGGGAGGCGCGCTGTCGGCAAGGCTTGGTGCTTCATGCATGACCATATCGCCCACCAGCATTGCTCCTTCGCCGGGTTCTCGCCCGGACTTTCACGGCATTATACTCCGCCGCGTTACTGACCGCTTCCCCAAACCCGGGACCGATCCTTGTTCATCACCCTGATCCTGCCCATTGCCCCGATCTTCCTGCTCATCGTCCTCGGCCATCTGCTGCGCCGGGGCGGCATTCCGAGCCTGGAATTCTGGAACCTGAACGACAAGCTGGTCTACTGGGTGCTGTTCCCCTGCCTGCTGTTCAACAAGATCGCCACCATCGACTTTTCCGGCGTGCATCTCGGCGGGCTGGCGGTCGTGGTCTATAGCGGGTTCGGCGCGGCGGTGCTGTTCTCGCTGCTGCTGCTCTTCCTGTTCCGCGCGGAAAAACCGCTCTGGACCTCCGTCATGCAGGGCTGCACCCGGCACAATACCTTCATCGCGCTGGCCGTGGGCGAGCAGGTTTTCGGCGCCGAGATCCTCGGCACCGCCGCGCTTGTCACCGCCCTGCTGATCCCGATCACCAATGTGGTTGTGGTCTGCCTGATGGCGACCGCGCTGGCCAAGAAGGACGGCGGCAACCTCTTTGTGGCGGTGTTCCGGGATCTGGCCCGCAACCCGCTGCTGCTCGCGGTCGGGCTCGGGCTGATCTTCAATGTCCTGGACTGGCACCAGGTCCCCGTCATCACCGACATGACGGCGATCCTCGGCGCCGCCGCCCTGCCCATCGTGCTGCTCTGCGTCGGCGCCAATATCCGGATCAAGGCGATGAGCGCCGATCTCAAGGCAACCCTGCTCTGCGTCCTCGGCAAGATGGTGGTGTTCCCGGCGGCCATGGCCCTCGCCGGTCTCGCCATCGGGCTGGAGCCCGCGCTGTTCATGGCCGCCATGCTGTTCGGCGCCTCCCCCGCCGCCGCCAGCGCCTACACCCTGGCACGCGCCATGGGCGGAGACGCCCCGGCCATGGCCGGGATCGTGACGATCCAGACGGCGCTGTCCTTTGTCACCATGCCTGCGACGCTGTTGCTGGCGCAGTATTTGATTGGCCAATAAACCCTCCCGCTCCATCCCATCCGCACCTATATTCAGGGCATGACACAGGGATCGACCGAAACCACCGCACTCCGCGCCCCGCACGTCGCCGGCGCCTTCTACCCGGCCGCCCCGGATGCGCTGGAAAACATCGTCGCGCAGTGCCTCACCGGCGCGGCGGAGACGCCGGTGGCGGATGCGAAGATCATCATCGCGCCGCATGCGGGCTATGTGTTTTCCGGTCCCATCGCCGGGACCGCATTCAAGCCGCTCGCCAGACGCCGCGACAGTATCAAGCGCGTGGTGATTGTCGGCCCGGCCCACCGGGTCGGGTTCAAGGGGCTGGCGACGACCAGTGCCGATGCCTGGGCGACGCCGCTCGGCACCGTGCCGGTGGCCTGGGATGCTTTGCGCACGCTTTTGACCCTGCCGCATTTCCATGTCTCCGACCGGGTGTTCGAGGGGGAGCACAGCCTTGAGGTGCACGTGCCCTTCCTGCAGCAGGTGCTGGGCGCTTTCGAGATCGTGCCGATCCTGGTCGGCGATGCCGGGGCGGGTCAAGTGGCGCAGGCACTCGACGCGGTCTGGGGCGGGCCGGAGACGCTGATTTCCGTCTCCTCCGACCTGTCGCATTTCCTCGACTACGACAGCGCCCGCACGCTCGACAGCCGGACCATGCAGAATATCGAGCTGCTGAAGCTGGAGGATATCGACGGCACCGGCGCCTGCGGGCACCGGGCGATTGCCGGTGCGCTCAGCCACGCACGGCGGCGGGACATGCGGGTGACGGCACTCGATACGCGCAATTCAGGCGACACGCACGGGGCCAAAGACCGGGTGGTCGGCTATGGCGCGGCGGCGATGGAATATGCCGGGAGCGCGCGCATTCCGGAGGCGGACCGGGAGCAGATGATCGAGGCCGCCCGCTATGCCTTGCGCTTCGGCGCCGAGCATGGCCGCCCGCCGGAGGCGCAGCTCGGCAAGAACTTGTCACCGTCCCTGAAGGCGATGCGGGCCAGTTTCGTCACCGTGAATATCGGCGGCAGGTTGCGCGGCTGCATCGGCAGTGTGATCGCGCATCAGCCGCTGCTGCTGGATGTCATGACCAATGCCTACAAGGCCGGTTTCGGCGATCCCCGCTTCCCGCCGCTGACTGCCGAGGAGCTGGCAACGGCGGACCTGCACGTCTCCATCCTCTCCACCCCGCACGCCCTGCCCTTCAGCAGCGAGAAGGATCTGGTGTCCAAGGCCCGGCCGGACGTGGACGGGCTGATCCTGCAGGAGGGCAACAAGCGCGGCCTGTTCCTGCCGAGCGTCTGGGAAGGCCTGCCGAAAGCGGAGGATTTCATCCGCAACCTGAAGCGGAAGGCCGGGTTGCCGATGGATCACTGGTCGGACAGCCTGCGGGTGTTCCGCTATACGACGGAGAGTTTCGGGGCGCCGTTTGCGGGACCCGCGCAGAGGTAACGCGCTCACCACCCACTAAAATAATCGTTTCCCGGATCACGTCCGGGAAAACACGTGTGGGGAGATTCTTACACGCCCGGCAGGGCCATCACCTGTTTCGACCAGACCGCCAGCGGCGCTTCAAAACCGCGGATCTTTTGCTCGCCAAGCGGTTTCAGCAGGTCATCCGGTTTTGCCTTGCCCGCCACCCCGGCATCGGCCAGCACCGTTGCCCCGACATCCTTGGCCAGAACTTCCAGCCGGGCCGCCCGGTTCACCGTATCGCCATAGATGGTGAAGGCCTGCCGCCTCTCGGAGCCGACACGACCCGAGGCGATCTGTCCGGCGGCGAGGCCGACGCGGACGCGGAAGCCGGACTCACGTGCACAGGCCAGCAGATCCGACGCGGCATCCAGCGCGGCCCGCTCCGGTTTGGCGATCTCCAGCGGCGTGTTGAAGGCGGCGAGCAGACCGTCGCCAGTGAAGCTGATCACCACCCCTTCACGGTTCGAGATCGCCTCGGCGGCGCGGGCCAGGAAGGCGCCGAGGGTGGCGATGACCTCTTCCGGCGCGCGGCCATCCGCATAGGCAGTGAAATTCTCAATATCGAGCACCAGCGCCACCCCGTGCCGGACCTGCGGCGCCAGCGCGTCCCGGTCCGAGGCAAGCCGCTCGGCGATGGTTTCCGGCACGAACCGGCCGAAAGTCCGGACCGCCCGCTCGCGTGCCTGCTCGGCCTCCACCTGGGCCACGAAAACGCAGCGCGCACGATAGACCGCAAGGGCAAGGACCAGGGCCGCGATCATCAGCAGCACGGTTTCCTGGAGCCGCGTGCCGTAACCGACGAAATCCGGGGAGAGGAATACATTCAGATATTCCTCTGCCGTCGGCCGGGACGGCAGGTCGCTCCAGGAAAGCCGCTGCTGCATGTCGGCGATGGCGAGACCGAAGGCGACCCACCAGCCGGCCACGGCCGCCAGCCCGGACCAGGCCACCAGGCGCCAGGACAGGGTCAGGCACGCCATGGCGACCAGCGGGAACAGGTAATGCACGCCGAAGGCCCGGAACGCGAGCACCTGGGGCAATTCCGGCGCAAACCGGCTGACCGGGATGACGATGAAGACGGCACAGACGGCAAGGATGTCGATGGCGTAGAGGGCATATTTCAGCCACCACCGCTCATACCGCGTGCCGACCACCGTGTAGCTGACAATGCCGATCACGCCAAACAGGGCAAGCGCCGTCATGGCCATCGGGCTGGGGGCGAATCCGGCAAGGTTCCAGCCGACCGTCAGCCAGATCATGCCGACAGCCACTGCCGCAGTCCGGCAGAGCACGGCCAGCTTCAGCCCCTGCCGTTCCGCCGCCAGCAAACGTTGCCGCGCCACCCGTCCAGCCATGTTCCATCCCCGGCCTGTGCTGGCACACCAATGCGCGCAGCAATCAGTGCATTGAGCCTGATTGCTGCGGTTTAGGCTAGACCGCGAGTGCCGTCGAAAGCGGCGTCGTCGGATGTGCCACTGCCGAAACGCCCGCGTCGGAGAGCATGGCGCCGAGCGGGCAGGCATACATGATCGGATAGGTGGTCGCCGGCCAGCTCTCGGTCGGGGCCACCGCCTCCAGAGCTGCCATGGTCGCCGCGTCGAAACGGGCATCGGCATAGATCGTGTCGATGGCCCCCAGATCGACCCGCGGCTGGTTCAGCGCGGTCGCCATGTCCATGCCGAAATCATTGACGAAGGAGCAGAGCTGGAAGACGGCCGGCATGATCTTGCGGCCGCCGGAGGCGCCGAAGCCGAACCAGGGCTTGCCATCCCTGGTCACAACCGCCGGCACCATGTTGCAGAGCGGCTTGGTGTCCGGCTTCAGCGAATTCGGACGGCCCGGGCGCGGATCGAACCAGTTGATGCCGTTATTCATCATGATGCCGGTTTCCGGGAACAGCACCCGGCTGCCGAAACGGGAGAGCAAGGTCGTCGTGATCATGACGATATTGCCCTCGGCATCGGCGGCAGCGATATGGCTGGTGCAGCTCCGGTCGCCATGGTCGCCGGCATGCCCCAGATTGGCCATCCGGTACTCGTAGGCGGCCTTCAGGGTGCGGGCATAGGCGGCGTAGGTCTCCGCGTCCGGCGCCGCACCGGAGAAGGCCGGCAGATTCTTCAGCGCATCGGCGAAGCTCGGCCCGGCGGTCAGGCCGCCCGGCACATGGTAGGTCGCCTCGCCGCGCGTCATCGACAGCGGCTCCTGGACTTCCGCCTCATAGGCTTCCAGATCCGCCATCCGGACGGAGGAGCCCAGACGCTCAGCGTCTTTGGCAATGCGTTCCCCGATGGCGCCGCGATAGAAGCTCTCGGCTCCGTCCCGGGCAAGCTCATCCAGTGTGTCGGCAAGCTTGCCGAGTTTCAGGAATTTCGGCTCCGGATCCGCGCCCATCGCCGGCGGAAAACCGCCCGGCAACCAGGTTTCCGCCGTCGCCGGGCATTTCTGCAGCGCCGGCATGTCGGCGCCACACATCAGCATGGTCCACCAGGTAACGCGATGGCCGCGCCGCGCCAGGGCGGCGGCAGGCGCGATGACATCGGCGAGACTCTTCGTGCCGTATTTCTGCATCGCCAGCGCATAGCCGGCAACGGTGCCCGGCACGGCGATCGAATAGGGGCCGTTCACGTTCCGGTCGTCCACCACCGCGGGCCAGCCGAACAGGTCGGCGCCGGTGCCCTCGGCCAGCGGATAGTCCACCGGGTTCAGCCCCTTGGCAGACTTCATGGCGAAATCGACGACCCGGACCGCCTTCTCCTTCGCCGAATACAGCGTGATGTATCCGCCGCCGCCAAGGCCGCTCATCCAGGGCTCGGCAACGGTCAGGGCAAAGGCCGCGCCGATGGCCGCGTCCATAGCATTGCCGCCATCCTTGAGAATTGCCTGCCCGACGGCTGCCGCTTCGACATTCTGCGAGGCCACGGCGCCGCGCGGACCGGTTGCCGCCGGCTTCTCTGTTTGCCATGTCTCATAGGTCCGCTCGAAGGCGGTGACGGAAGCGGGAACGCTCATCGGGGATACTCCGGGCATGAAGGTTGCATTGCCGCAAGAGAGTGCGACACCCTGAGTGTGATAGGGATGATGCGCAAAAAGCAACTCGGGCGTCAGAAAGGGTGATGTGCCAATGACCAGCAGCTACGGGAAGTCGGCCCGCATGGCGGTCCTCGCGATCCTGGCGGTGCTGGGCCTCCAGATATTTACGCTGCACGCGGCGAACGCACAGCAAACGCCCCCGGTCGAGCCCCCAGAGGACGTCAAGGACGAAGACTGTGCGAAAATCCCCGGAGGCAACGCGCCGATCAACATCCTCGCCCGGCTGAAGGGCGGCATGGCCGTCGAGAACCTGGAATACACCTACTTCCGGAAAAAGCTCCATGAGTTTACCCAGAGTGACTTCGACTATCTCAAGAAGCTGATCCCCTATTGCGGCGATCAGAAAGTCGAGCAGACGGAATATATCCTCGACCGGCTCTCGGTTATGGTGCTCGAAGCACAGCAGACCCGGCAGAAATCCATCGACTGGATCAAGGCGACCGTGGAAGTGCTCGAGAAACTGCCCGCGACCAAAGTCTCGATCGAGGAAGTCCACAATATCGAGATCGAACTGAAGAACCGTCTGCTGGAGATGACCCGGGCGGACGGGAAATATCTTGCCATGAAGCTGAACGAAACCCGCGACCGGCTCTACCGGGATGCAGCTGTGGTCCCGACCGGCAAGGAGCCGCATGACCCGGCAATCGAGGTCAGCCCCTTCCTGCCGGAGATTCCCACCGACGAGCGGAAACCCGATCCAGGCTGACATGTCAGTCTTTTCGTTTTTCTGCGTGCCAAGCCGCCCCGCGCGCGACACACTCCCGATCTCAAAAAGGATAATGACGGGAGGAAGTCATGTCGGGGAACGGAAAAACCGCGCTGGTAACCGGGGCCGGATCGGGGGTCGGTCGCGCTGTCGCGCTGGCCTTCCAGAAGGAAGGCTACAATGTCGTTCTGGCCGGACGCCGGCCGGAACCTCTTGAGGAAACAGCCGCCATGGCGCATGCCGGCGGCGGGGCCATGCTGGCCGTGCCGGCCGATATAGGCAAGGTGGCCGAGGTCGATGCGCTGTTCGATGCGCTGAAGAAAGCCTTCGGCCGGATCGACCTGCTGTTCAACAATGCCGGCATGGGTACGCCGGCCATCCCGATGGACGAGCTGACCGCAGAGCAATGGCAGGCCGTGGTCGACGTCAACCTGACCGGCTCGTTTCTCTGCGCCCAGCGGGCCATGGGAATGATGAAGAAGCAGACACCGCAGGGCGGCCGGATCATCAATAACGGCTCCATTTCGGCCCATGTGCCGCGGCCGAATTCGGCCCCCTATACATCGACCAAGCATGCCATCACGGGACTAACGAAATCGATCTCTCTGGACGGCCGCGCCTTCGACATCGTCTGCAGCCAGATCGATATCGGCAACGCTGTGACGCCGATGACCGAGCGCATGGTCAAGGGCGAAGGCGTGCCGCAGGCGGACGGCTCGATGATGATCGAGCCGCGCATGGATGTTGCACATGTGGCCAGCTCGGCGGTCCATATCGCCAAAATGCCGCTCGATGCGAATGTCCAGTTCATCACGGTGATGGCAACCAAGATGCCGTTTGTCGGGCGGGGCTGAGGATCCGTCAGAGATAGTCCTGCAGCATCGCCACCAGGGGCACGTCGGCAGGCGGCATCGGGTAGTCCTTCAGACGCATCGGACGCACCCATTTGACCGCCTGGCCTTCCTGCGGCGTGACCTGTCCCCACCAGCGGCGGCAGAGATAGAGCGGCATCAGCAGGTGGAAATCCTCGTAGGCATGCGACGCGAAGGTGAAGGGCGCAAGGCAGCTCTCCTTCGTGTCGATGCCGAGTTCTTCCTGCAGCTCACGGATGAGCGCGTCCTCGGGGCTTTCCCCCTGATCGACCTTGCCGCCGGGAAACTCCCACAGACCGGCCAAGGTCTTGCCTTCCGGGCGTTGTGCCAGCAGGACCCGTCCATCCGCATCGATCAGGCCGGCAGCGACCACCATGATGATCGGTTTCGCAATATCGTCACTCATGCCGGGATAACCTTGCCGCCGCGCGCCTGCCAGTCGGACCGGGACAGGTCGAACCGCACCATATCGACCTCATCACCGAAATTCGGACGCTTCACCCGCATCGTGCCGGCACGGGCAAGGCCGCATTTCTCCATAACCCGGATCGACGCGGGATTGTCCGGCATCGCCGCCCCCCAGATCCGCCGCAGACCAAGCGACCCGAAGCCGAAATCAAGCAGGGCCGCAAGCGCCTCGCTGGCATAGCCCCGGCCCCAGGAAGAGGTGGCCAGCCAATAGCCGAAATGCGCAGTTTCTTCAGGGTCGAACCGCAGATCGATGGTGCCGACAGGCTCTTTCGTTACCCGGTCCAGGATCAGGTAATAGAGCCCTTTTTCCTCCGCCCGTCCGGTCCGCGCGCGTTCTATGTATGCATCCGCGTCAGGCCGCGTATAGGGCCAGGGCACGGAGGTCAGAAACTTCACGATGCCGAAATCGTTCATCAGCGCGAAGAGCGTATCCCCATCCGCCAGCTCCGGCGCCCGGAAGGCGAGCCGCTCCGTCATCACACGTTCCATCGCGCGGACCCTAGCTGCGATAATCCGCATTGATGCTGATATAGCCGTGGGTCAGATCGCAGGTCCAGACCGTGGCGGCGCCGTCGCCGGCACCGACATTGACATCGATCCCGATCTCCTTGCCCTTGAGATGGGCTGCGACCGGCGCCTCGTCATAATCCGGGTTCCGCTTGCCATCGACCGCAATGTCGACGCCGCCGAAGCCGATGCTGATGCGCGAGACATCTATCGGCTGTTCGGACTTGCCGACCGCCATGACCACCCGCCCCCAGTTCGCGTCCTCGCCTGCGATGGCTGTCTTCACCAGCGGCGAATTGGCGATGGAGAGCGCGATCTTGCGCGCGGAGTCGTCGGACACTGCCCCCGTGACACGCACCTCGATCAGCTTCTGAGCGCCTTCGCCATCGCGCACGACCAGAAGAGCGAGCTCGCGCAGGACAGCTTCCAGAGCCTGCCTGAAACCGTCGAGCGCCGGATCCGCCGCGGCTGACGGCACCGTGTTCCCGGCGGCGCCGGTGGCGAACAGCAACAGCGTGTCGCTGGTCGAGGTATCGCTGTCGACGGTGATGGAGTTGAAGGTCCGGTCGACGATGGGCGAAAGAATTTCCTGCAGGATCGCCGCCGGAATCGCCGCGTCGGTGAACACGAAACTCAGCATCGTCGCCATGTTCGGCTGCACCATGCCGGAACCCTTGGCGATGCCGGCAATGGTCACGGTCTGGCCGCCGATCTCCGCGGTGGCACTGGCGCCTTTCGCGAAAGTGTCCGTCGTACGGATCGCGCCCGCAGCCGCGTCCCAGCCGTTTTCGGTGAGCTTGGCCTTCGCATCCGGGAATGTGGCAATGATCTTGTCATGCCGCAGGATCTCGCCGATCACACCGGTGGAGGCGATATAGATCTCATCCGGCGCACAGGACAGGATGCCCGCCGCCGCGGACGCGGTCTCGCGCACCGAGGCGTCCCCGATGGCGCCGGTAAAGACATTCGCGTTGCCGGCATTGACGACCAGGCCCCGTCCGCTGCCCCTGGCCAGGATTTCCCGGCACCATGTGACCGGCGCACCCGGTGTCGTTGAGCGTGTCAATGTCCCGGCGACGGTCGTGCCGGGCGCCAGCTCGACCAACAGCACGTCGTCCCGGTTCTTGTATTTGATCCCGGACGAGACCGTGGCTGTACGTACCCCGGCAATCGCCGGAAGTGTCGGAAAGCTGTCCGGAGCGAGCGGCGAAACCTGGTCGGTCATGGTCGGGATCCTGTGGATACTATTTCGACTGAAGTTCCGTGCCGTCAGGCCCGTAACGCTTGATGTCGACGCCGGCCCTGAGTTCCTCGACCGCCTTTGTCAGAACTTCGCGGGTCATGTCTTGCGTCAGCTGGGGCTGTACCTGCTCGAAGCTCGGTGGCTGCACGGCGCGCCGATCCTCGACCTTGATGATATGCCAGCCGAACTGGGTCTGCACCGGCGCTTCGGTGATTTCGCCCGGTTTCAGGGCAAAGGCAGCCTCGGAGAACGCCGGAACCATGGCATCGGCGGTGAAATAGCCGAGATCGCCACCGCTGGCCCCTGAAGGCCCGGTGGATTTCTCCGCCGCAAGCTTGGCGAATTCGGCGCCGTTCTTGAGCTCTTCAATGATGGTTTTCGCGTCTTCCTCGCTGGCCACGAGGATATGGCGGGCTTTCACTTCCTCGCCGGCGTCTGCATCCTCCTTGATGGTCTCTTCGTAGCGCTTGCGCAGCGCATCCTCGTCAACGGAGTCCTTCACCTTGTCGGTCAGATAGACCTCGGAAATGATATCACTTTCCGCCTGGCTCACCCGCGCCTTGACGTCGTCCCGATCCTGAATCCCCGCTTCCCGCGCCGCACTGGCGATCAGACGGGAATCAATCGCCCGGTCCAGCATTGGCGGATAGATCTGCTCCATCGGTGCCTGCTGGTACTGCTGCGGGAGCTGCTGGATCTGCAGCAGGATTTCCGAAAGATAGATCGGCGCGCCGTCGACGGTGGCGACGACAGTGGTTGCCGGATCGATTGCGGCCTGCTCGACCGGCTTCGTTTCAGGCGTGCTGCCGGTTTGTTGCGCGAAAGCAGGAAAGGCCGACAGGGCAACGCTCAGGGCCATTGCAGGAAGCAGTGCCGTCACCGAGAGGCGCAGGGCTGGAACACACAATACTGGCCGGAAGCGGAAGTCTTTCATCGAGGCGCCTTTCACCGGACCTTCGGCCCGCGCTTTGTTCTGAAGAATGGCGCGGGAGCAGGGCTGCCGCACGACGAGCAGCCCTATCAGATCGCCCTGGGAGCGGCAAGACGCGTTTGCAGGCTGCAAGGTGACAAGTTCGGGAGTGTCGGCGCCTGGTTTCAGCGCTTGCCGAACGGCAGGATGAGGTCGAGCGCCAGCCATTCGGCCGGCGCGCGGTGGTTGGAAAAATCACTGTTGTCGGCCCGGATCAAAACAATAGCGCCTTCGGTATCGTTGCTGCCGCCAAAATGCGGCAGATCCCGCCGCACGGTCTCGATGATGTTGTTGGCGATGGCCGCCCCATGCGTGCCCGTATCGACGAAGATGCCGGGACGGGCATCATGCACCGCAGCGTCACCGCGCACATCGAAAACCACACCGGTCGCCCTCATGTCGATCCGTTCGAGAAACTCGGCAGCTCCGATCTTGATCGCCGCCGTGCCACGCAGACTGTCATAACGCACCGAAATGTTTGCGAATTCCAGGCCGCGCGGGCTGGAAGTCGCGCTGCCGGGTTTGCGGAGAAAGCGTTCCCGTGCCTGACGAACAGCACTCAAAGCCGCAATATGGAACCGCCGTTCGACGTCATGAGCGGCGCTGTCCGGGACTTTCATCAGGCTGGTCACGAGCAACCCGACATTTGTCACCGCGCGGCGGATAAGGCTGCTGAGATCCTCCGTCAGCAGGACCGCCGTGGACCGGGAGATCAGGACATCGTCATCGCTCGACGCATCGGACGCGTTTGTCGCACGGGCGTAAGCGTTGGAGGCATAGGGCGAGCGCGATGTCGGCGGCCGCGCCGACGCATTGGAGAACCGCACCTCAACACTGTCATCGTCGGTGCTGGAATGCTTCTGATTTTGCTGAGGATTTTGTTCGCCGGCACCATGTTCGTCGCGCGACTTCCCGCGGCGCGGAAGGACACGCTGATTCAATGCCTCTCCGCCGACCTGGCGGCTTCTCCGCGCTGTCGTCGGCGCGATCACCCCTGACGTGTATCCGGTGATCCGATCAATCATATGCTTACCCTTTCTAGGCAACACATCATATTCGTTAACAAAATTTAATGGAAATTAATCAGAATTTCAAACTATCTCCAGCGATTGATTTTCTTTAAAATGAATATTGAATATATCACATATTGCGCCTCAGTTCACCTGCCGCCTTGCGGAGTCCTTGCCATACGGCTTGGCGCGCCTTAATCGCTCCAAAACACATGCGGCGCGAGGTCGCGGCAGAGTTGCCGCCACATGCTGAAACGGACCGTGTGCCCCGTTATTTCCGGACCGATGAACATCAACGGGGAAATAGCCCTGTTCCGAACCGCCGGCGGGTGCACGGATGTACTGTTCCGACGGATTGCATCGTTCGTGGCCGGGCCTCCCGGGCCGGACGCGTTGACAGAGTTTGCGTGACCCCCTATCTGTCAGCCAGCCGGTCACTTTCCGGATATTCATTCTCATTTAAGAGGTCGGCATGCTCGGCGCACTCGCCAAAGCCTTCTTCGGCTCGGAAAACGAGCGGATACTCAAGCGTTTGCAAAAGACTGTCGATGCGGTGAACGCTCTCGAGCCGGAGTTTGTGGCGCTCGACGACGCGGCACTCACGGCAAAGACGGAAGAGTTCCGGCAGCGTCTGAAGGCCGGGGAGAGTCTCGACGACATTCTGCCCGAAGCCTTCGCAACGGTCCGCGAGGCGGCGAAGCGGACGCTCGGCCAACGGCATTTCGATGTTCAGCTGCTCGGCGGGCTGGTGCTGCACCAGGGCCGCATCGCGGAGATGAAAACCGGCGAGGGCAAGACCCTTGTCGCCACTCTTGCGGTCTATCTCAACGCCATCGAGGGCAAGGGCGTCCATGTCGTTACCGTGAACGACTATCTGGCCAAGCGCGATGCCGGCTGGATGAGCCAGATCTATGATTTCCTCGGACTCACGACCGGTTGCATCGTTCATGGCCTGAACGATGCCGAGCGCAAGGCCGCCTACGCCTGCGACGTGACCTACGGCACCAACAACGAATATGGATTCGACTATCTGCGCGACAACATGAAGTTCCGCCTGGAAGACATGGTACAGCGCGACTTCAATTTCTCGATCGTGGACGAGGTCGATTCGATCCTGGTGGACGAAGCGCGGACCCCGCTGATCATTTCCGGCCCGGCCGAGAACAGCTCCGCCACCTATACCGCCATGAATGCCGTGATCCCCGGACTCGTTCCCGAAGATTACGAGAAAGACGAGAAGCAGCGCACCGTCGCCTTTACCGAGGCCGGCCAGGAGCATATCGAGGAGTTGCTGCGCGACGCCGGCATGCTGGAAGAAGGCGGTCTCTACGATATCAACAACATCTCGCTGGTGCATCACGCCAATCAGGCGCTCCGCGCCCACCATCTCTTCGCCAAGGACACGGATTACATCGTCAAGGACGACAAGGTCGTCATCATCGACGAGTTCACCGGCCGGGCGATGGAAGGCCGGCGCTATTCCGAGGGCCTGCATCAGGCACTCGAGGCCAAGGAAGGCGTCACCATCCAGAACGAGAACCAGACCCTGGCCTCGATCACCTTCCAGAACTATTTCCGGCTCTACCCGAAGCTGTCCGGCATGACCGGCACGGCGATGACCGAGGCCGCCGAATTCGCGGAAATCTACAATCTCGAGGTCGTCGAGATGCCGACCAATGTCGATATTGCCCGGAAAGACTATGACGACGAGGTCTACCGGACGGCCGAGGAGAAGTGGGACGCCATCATCGACACCATCGCGGAATGCCGCGAAAAGGGCCAGCCGGTGCTGGTCGGCACGGTTTCCATCGAGAAGTCCGAGCTGCTCTCCGGCCTGATGCACAAACGCCGGATCGAGCACAAGGTCCTGAACGCGCGCTTCCATGAACAGGAAGC
This sequence comes from Nisaea sp., assembly GCF_040217065.1. Classification (GTDB taxonomy): domain Bacteria; phylum Pseudomonadota; class Alphaproteobacteria; order Thalassobaculales; family Thalassobaculaceae; genus Nisaea. Next base: position 167,887 of record NZ_JAVJNX010000008.1, on the reverse strand, counting down.
GACAATCATTGCCCAGGCGGGTCAACCGGGCGCCGTGACCATCGCGACCAACATGGCCGGCCGCGGCACCGACATCCAGCTCGGCGGCAATGCCGAGATGCGGATTGCGCTGGAGCTTGGCGAAAACGCCGATCCGGAGAAAGTCGCGGCGCTGCGGGCCGAGGTCGAAGCCGCACGGCAAAAGGCGCTGGAATCCGGCGGTCTTTACGTCATCGGTACCGAGCGACACGAAAGCCGGCGGATCGACAACCAGCTGCGCGGCCGCTCCGGCCGGCAGGGCGATCCCGGCGCCTCCAAGTTCTTCCTGTCGCTCGAAGACGACCTGATGCGGATCTTCGGCTCCGAGCGCATGGACGGCATGCTGAAGCGCCTCGGGCTGGAAAAGGGCGAGGCGATCGTCCATAGCTGGATCAACAAGGCGCTCGAGAAGGCACAGCAGAAGGTCGAGGCCCGCAACTTCGACATTCGCAAGCAGTTGCTGAAGTATGACGACGTCATGAATGACCAGCGCAAGGTCATATTCGAGCAGCGCAAGGACATCATGCGCGCCGAAGAGATCGCGACCATGGTTGCCGACATGCGTCATGAAGTGATCGAGGATGTGGTATCGCGCTGTATCCCGGAAGGCGCCTATTCCGAACAGTGGGATATCCCCGCCCTGCACGAGGAATGCCTGCGATTGCTCGCCCTCGACCTGCCCGTGTCCGAATGGGCGGCGGAAGAAGGCATCGCGGATCAGGAAATCCTGGAACGCATCACCAAGGCGTCGGACCGGGCGATGGCTGAGAAAGCCGCGAACTACGGCCCGGAAGTGCTGCGCATGGCGGAGAAGAGCCTGCTGCTGCAGATCCTTGACCAGCAATGGAAAGAGCACCTTCTGTCCCTGGATCACCTGCGCCAGGGCATCAACCTGCGCGCCTATGCCCAGAAAGACCCGCTCAACGAGTACAAGCGCGAGGCCTTCAATCTATTCGACGGCATGCTGACCGGACTGCGCCAGACTGTCTGCAGTGTGCTTTCTCATCTGGAAATCCGGATTCAGGCAACACCGGAAGAAATGGAAGCCCGCATGGCGGCGGAGAGGGCAGCCCGGGAAATGCATGAGGGCCGCCAGGATCCCGCTCTTGCTGCTGCTGGTACCGACGACGAAACGATGACGGACGGGGAAACCATGGTCCGCTCCCGGCAGAGTGCCGCCAGCATTGACCCACAGGACCCGTCGACCTGGGGCAAGGTGCCGCGAAATTCGGCATGCCCCTGTGGTTCTGGCAAGAAGTTCAAGCAATGCCACGGGAAGATCTGACCAGGAACGCAGGCCGGAGCACCTACCCTGCTCCGGCGCGTTAGCGCCCGAGTGAGATCACCGTCCCCCCGGCACGGATTTCCATGCTGGCCACGCAGACCAGTCCGATAAGCACAACATCGACCTCGTCGAAGTCGCCGCTGAAAGGCAGGCAGAGGAACTGCATTCCATCGGCGGAACCCGATGCCGGCTCGTGGCACTGCGCCGCCGTCAGAATGCAGCGCGTGAGTTCGTCAGGCAGACCTTCGCCGGGCTCGGTTGTCGCGCCAATTGGCTCCCCGCCGAGAAGACCCGCCGCGGCCTCGCCTGCGAACTCGATCTGAAATCTGGCATTTTCCCCATAGGCGAGTAGGACATGGGGCATTTCATCCACAAGATCGGAGAGAAACAGGTTTTCCGACAGGGGGAGTACCAACTGCGCACGGGAAAAATCCCAATAGACTTTCAGATCCCGCAAGACCGGGGACAAAGGCTCCGCGTGCGCAAGCCGCCGGTCCAATTGAAAATCCACAATCATAATCTTCTCCCTCGGCGTTGCCATGCGCCGTGGCTATGGACGGTCGACAATGGTTTTTCATTGCCCGGCCCTATTCCAAGCCAGCCCCTTAGTTCCTTTCGCTCCGGCTCCGGTCGCTCCCCGGCCCCGGCATCGCCTTGCTCCACCAGCGCGAATTCAAACGCTTACGCTGCTACGACGTAGCACCAGAGCGTATGTGACAAGACCAGCCTCCGCAACGTTCCGTCAGGCAGTCGTGTGTTTTTCAATCATGGCTTTTCAAATACATCCGACCCCGGGCAATGGCGACAACTTTAGCTATCATCCGTTCCGCTACGGGTTCGCACAGCCGCAACCCTCTGCACACAGGCCGGACGGGGGATTTCTACTGTAAGGTCTTCGAAAGCGACAACCCTGAGTTCAGGCCGACACAAAATCAGAAGTTCTTCGCGGTGTAGCAAAAAGTCCGGATTCCGTGGCTTGCCGAATGCTTCATTACCCGTCGCGAAGGTTTCGTAAATCAGCATACCGCCCGGTTCGACGGCCGCCACAATATCCCGCACGATCGGCCGGTGCAGATAGTTCGTCACGACGACACAGCCGAACCGGCGGCCGGCAAGCGGCCAGGGCCGTCCGGATTCGAGATCGAATGCGACAAGCTCGACCCTGGGATCGGCTGCCATATCGGCAACCGGCGCAATATTCCGATCCAGCATAACCACCGGATTTCCACGAGCGCGGAAAAACCGGCCATGGCGTCCCCCGCCGCAAGCGACGTCAAGAACAACCGCCTCTTTCGGCACCATCGTCGCGAACCGCTTCACCCAGTCCGATACAGCCCGGACCGGACCGGTTTCAGCCCGTGCCTCGCTCATTCCGCCCCCCCGGCCGCGTCAATGATGGGGATGACCGCGCCGGAAAACACACAATCCGGAACCGCGAGTCGCAGAAAAACCGGCCCGGCCGCCTCGACCGGGGTCACAGATCGTGGGTCCTCATTCGGAAAGGCCGTCGCCCGCATATCCGTGCGCATCGCCCCCGGATCGACGGCATTGGCCCGGATGCCGAATTTCCGGTTTTCTGCTGCATAGACACGCATCATGGCTTCCAGCCCCGCCTTGCTGGCGGCATAGGCGCTCCAGTCCGCATGGGCGCCGCGGGCGGCGCCAGAGGTCACAAAAACGCACCGGCCAGCATCGGACGCGGCCAGCATCGGGTGCAGTGCCATCAGCAAACGATGGGCGGCGTTGAGATTGAGATCGATCACCGCGTCCCAGGTTGCGTCTTCGGTATCCGGCAGGGGCATAAGGCTCCCGAGCGATCCGGCATTGAGAACAAGCACGTCAAGCCGTCCGCCGCTGCTCTCGATGGCCTCAAGCACCATCGCCATTCCTTCCGGGCGGCTCAGGTCGGCCGGAACGGACACCGCAGCACCTCCCTCGACCTCGATTTCGCCCTGCCGGGCTGACAGCGCTGCGGCATCACGCGCAACCAGAAAAACGGCCGCTCCGGCGCGCGCGAAGGTTCGCGCAACTTCTGCACCGATGCCGCGGGAAGCGCCGGTCACAAGCGCCACCTTCCCGGCGAGCGGTTTTTCCGTATGGTCGACGACGTCGGCGACTTTCTTCTCCTCGGCGATGATTCCGAGCTCTTTGCTGATGTCGTTCAGGGCTGCTTCCAGGGTATCCACGATGTCGTCGACCTGATCATGCGTCACCACGAAGGGCGGTGCGATCAGAAGGGTGTCCCGCACCGCGCGCAGGATGATGCCGCGCGCCCGCATGTTCTCGCGGCAGACCGCGGCGACCACGCCGGGCGGATCGAACAGGATATGACGGGCCTTGTCCTGAATCAGCTCCACCGCCCCCAGCAGGCCGAGACAGCGCACTTCTCCGACCAGAGGATGATCCGAAAGACGGGCAAGCGCATTCCGGAAATAGGGGCCGATATCCTGCGCAACCCGCTCGACCAGCTTTTCCCGCTTCAGGATGTTCAGGTTTTCCAGAGCCACGGCGGCCGCGACCGGATGTCCGGAATATGTAAAGCCGTGGGCCAGTCCGCCATCGGCATCCCGCAGTCTCTCCGCGATCGGGTCCGAAATCATCAGGGCGGAAATCGGCTGGTAGCCCGAGGAAAGTCCTTTCGCCAGGGTGATGAAATCCGGACTCAGGCCGAACAGTTCCGCCGCCGACCAGGCCCCGAGCCGGCCGAAAGCGCTGATCACCTCGTCCAGAACGAAGAGCACATCATGACGCTGGCAAATCGCCTGAACTTTCTTCAGATACCCTTCCGGCGGGAAGATCAGGCCGCCGGCGCCCTGGATCGGCTCGCAAATGAATAGCGCGACGTTCTCGGCACCGAGTTCCGCGATCTTGATTTCAAGCGCATGCGCGGCTTGCTCGGCGAAAGCAGCTTCCGACAGGTTCGGACCATGGCGGAATTTGTAGGGTGCATCGATATGCGCAAAGTCCGGCAGTCCGGCACCGCCCTGCTCGTGCATGGCGCCGATGCCACTGGCTCTCAGCGTCGCCAGTGTGGAGCCGTGATAGCCCTCTTCCCGGCCAATCACGATACGCTTGGATGGCTTGCCGGCAAGCTGCCAGTAATAGCGCCCCAAACGGATCGCACTGTCGCAGACCTCGGAGCCGGAATTCGCGAAAAAGGCGGTGTTGAGATGACCCGGCATCAGCGCTGCCAGCGTCTCGGCCAATTCCGCCGTCGGCGCGGTCGTGGTGTTGAAGAAGGTGTTGTAATAGGCCAGCCGCTGCATCTGTCGGGCCGCAATATCGGCCAGTTCCTTGCGGCCATAACCGACATTCACGCACCACAGGCCGGCAAGTGCATCGAGATAGCGATGGCCCTGATCATCCCAGAGATAGCAGCCCTCGCCCCGATCCATCACCGTCGGCCCACCCGCCTCGGCAAGTCCCCGGTTATCGGTGAAAGGATGCAGGTGATGGGCGGCGTCCCGCTGCCCCAGGGTCTTGCCCTCCGGATCACTCACACTCAGTCCCCCGCGCAACAACACACTGGCTAATTCGCAATTATTACACTATTTCCACACCATGCTATCCGATAGCTGACAGAACGACATTGGGTCAGTTGGATGATCAAATACAGATTGCATTGCGACAAGGATCATAGTTTCGACGCATGGTTTCGCGACAGTGCTGCCTATGACACTCAGGCGAGCGCCGGTTTGCTGACATGCCCTGACTGCGGCTCGTCCTCGATCACCAAGGCCCTGATGACGCCAAACGTCTCCTCTTCCAAGAAGAAGGGCGACGACACGCCACCGCGAACAGTCGCGGCGATTAACGAAACCCCGCCGGAAATGATTGAGCTGCGCCAGAAGCTCGCCGCACTTCGTTCCGAGGTCGAACGCAATTTCGACTATGTCGGCAAGGATTTTGCCGAAGAGGCCCGGAAGATCCACTACGGCGAGACCGACCCGCACGGCATTTACGGTGAAACCAGTTCCACCGAAGCCGAAGCCCTGCGGGAAGAAGGTATCGGTTTCTCAGCCATCCCCTGGCTGCCGAAAAGCGACGCCTGATCAGGCACTTTCCGGACGGACCGCCAGCATGGCGTAATTGATTGCGAGATCCGAAGACCGCTCAAAGGAATCGCCCAGTGGATCGAACCGGATCCCGGTCTTCTCCGCCATGGCCAATCCAGCTTCCGTCAACAGCGCGCGCAGCTCTTCCGGTGTCAGAAACTGCCGCCAGTCATGCGTGCCCGCCGGCACCCAGCGCAGCACATATTCGGCCGCAAGCTTTCCGAACAGCAGAGACCTCATGGTCCGGTTGAGAGTGGTCACGAAGACCGCGCCGCCGGGGCGAACCAGCTTGGCGAGCGAGGATGCAAAAAGCGCCGGATCAGCCACGTGCTCGATCACTTCGGAAGCGATCACGACATCGAAAGCCCCGGGCATTTCGGCGGCAAGATCTTCCGCCAGACAGGCCCGGTAATCGATTTCGAGACCTGTTTGCCCGGCATGCAGCCGCGCCGTGCCGATGGTCAAGGGATCCGCGTCGATGCCGGTCACCGCCGCGCCCATCCGGGTCAGCGGTTCCGAGATCAGGCCGCCGCCGCAGCCGATATCGAGAAATTTCAGGCCATCGAACGGCCGCACGTCCGTTTCGGAAAGCGCAAAATGATCGCCCAGCCACTCCCGAATCAAAGCGAGACGGACCGGTGTGAACTTGTGCAACGGCGCGAAAGGCCCCTGCATGTCCCACCATTCCGCCGCTACCGCGGAGAACCGTGCGACATCCTCCGGATCCGCCGTACTTGCTGCTGTGTTCTTCTGATTCATGGGCGCTCCATTCAACACCGAGCCCGGCCTTGCCCGGACAGCGACGTGCCGTTATGTATAGCCCCGCCCGGGTCCATTAGGAACGCTTGCGTTCCGGTTTCGGGCATTGGGGATACACTCCTGAAAAGCGGAACGAAATGGCGCGTATCGTGCAAAAGTTCGGCGGCACATCTGTCGCCGACATTGAGCGCATCAGAAATGTGGCGCTCCGAGTCAAGAAAGAGGTCGACGCCGGCAACGAAGTGGCCGTCGTCGTCTCGGCCATGGCAGGTGTCACAAACCAGCTTGTCGGCTGGGCACGCGAGATGAGCGTGCTGCACGACGCGCGGGAATACGACACCATTGTCGCAACCGGCGAGCAGGTCACCAGCGGATTGCTGGCGATGGCGCTGCAGAATCTCGGCATCAACGCCCGGTCCTGGCTCGGATGGCAATTGCCGTTCCGCACCGACGGCGTGCACAGCAATGCCCGGATCGAGGGCATCGACACGGACGAGATCATCAAACGGTTCGAGCAGGATCAGGTTGCCATTCTGGCCGGCTTTCAGGGCGTCGGACCGGACAACCGCATCACCACGCTCGGCCGCGGCGGCTCGGACACCTCGGCGGTGGCGCTGGCAGCGGCGCTGAATGCGGACCGGTGCGACATCTACACCGATGTCGACGGCGTCTACACCACGGATCCACGGATCGTGCCCGCCGCCCGCAAAATCGACAAGATCACCTACGAAGAAATGTTGGAACTGGCCTCGCAAGGGGCCAAGGTGCTGCAGACGCGCTCGGTGGCGCTGGCCATGCAGCACAATGTCAGGCTCCAGGTGCTGTCCAGCTTTATCGACGCTCCCGGCACCCTGGTCTGTGATGAGGATGAGATCGTGGAACAGCAAATCGTCAGCGGCATTGCCTACAGCCCGGAAGAAGCCAAGGTCACCGTGCGCCATGTGCCAGACAGGCCCGGCGTTGCCGGATCGATCTTCGGCAGCCTCGCCGATGCGGCCGTGAATGTGGACATGATCGTCCAGAACGTGACCGAGGACGGCAACACCACCGACATGACCTTCACCGTCGGCAAAACCGATCTCGCACGCGCCCGCCAGGTGCTGGAAAAGCTGCACGACGAACTCGGCTTCAAGGAAATCAACGCGGACCCGAATGTCGCCAAGGTCTCGGTCGTCGGTGTCGGCATGCGCTCGCAGCCGGGCGTGGCGAAGACCATGTTCCGCACCCTGGCCGACAAGGGGATCAACATCCAGGTCATCTCGACCTCGGAGATCAAGGTCAGCGTTCTGATCGCCGCCGAATATACCGAGCTCGCCGTGCGGGCCCTGCACACCGCATACGGCCTCGACGGGCCGCCGGCGGGCTGAGGCATGACAGCGGCGGTCGGGCAACACGGCTTCGGCCGCAACTCCCGCACCATGTTGCGCAGATTGCGCGATGTGATGGCGGATACGCGCGCACCGCAGGAACGTCTCGACAGCATCACTTCGATCATCGGCGCGGACATGGTGGCCGAGGTCTGCTCGATCTATGTCCGCCGCGCCGACAACCTGCTGGAGCTCTGTGCCACCGAGGGCCTGAACAAGGACGCGGTCCACCGCACGCTGATGCATTTCGGCGAGGGCCTGGTCGGCGATATTGCCGCCCGTGCCCAGTCGCTTGCCCTGTCGGACGCGCAGTCTCACCCCAAATTCGCCTATTTCCCGGAAACCGGTGAAGAGATCTACCAGTCCCTCGCCGGCGTGCCGGTGATGCGCGCCGACCGGGTTCTCGGCGTGCTGGTGGTGCAGAACCGCTCCCGCCGGCAATATTCCGACGAAGAGATCGAAACGCTCGAAACCTTTGCCATGGTGCTGGCGGAGCTGCTCGCGAACGGCGTTCTCGACGGGCAGGACAACAAGCACGACGCCCCCGTCCGCCTTGCCGGTCAGGCCGTCGCCCCCGGCGTCGGCATCGGCGCTGCACATTTCCACAAACCGAGCACCGCGATCCGCCGGGTTGTTGCCGACAACCCGGCGATCGAAAAGGATCGGCTGGACAGCGCCATGCAGGGCGTCCGCTCCCGCATCGATACACTGCTTTCGGCGCCCGACCTCGCCGAAGCCGGCGAGCATCGCGACGTGCTCGAAACCTTTCGCATGATCGCCCATGACCGCGGCTGGCTGACCCGGATGAACGACGCGATCGACAATGGGCTGACCGCGGAAGCCGCCGTTCAACGCTCCCGCGCCGACATGCGGGCCCGCCTCGGGTCGGTCCAGAATCCCTATCTGCGCGAGCGCCTCGCTGATTTCGACGATCTTACAAACCGGTTGCTCGCCCAGCTTGCGGACGGTGAGGAGAATGGCGATACAGCCGGAACGCTCGACGACGACCAGCCCTATATCGTCGTCGCCCGCTCCATGGGGCCTGCGGAGCTGCTCGACTATGACCGCAAGAACCTTGCCGGCCTCGTCCTTGAGGAAGGCTCGGCGACCGCACATGTCGCCATCGTCGCCCGGGCGCTGGATATTCCGGTCCTCGGCAACATTCCGGGCCTGCTGAGCGAGGTCAACCCTCGCGATCACCTGATCATCGACGCCGACAACAGCCAGATCCTGCTGCGGCCGACCGAAGATGTGCGGGAATATTTCCATGCCGGCCTGCGGGCCCGGGCAGAGACCAAGGCCCGCTATCAGGCCTTTCGCGACCAGCCGGCCCGGACCCTGGACGGCGTCGATATAAGTCTCCTGCTCAATGTCGGGCTGATGTTCGACCTGCAGCAGCTGGATGCCACCGGCGCTCAGGGAATAGGCCTCTACCGGACCGAAATCCCGTTCATGGTGCGCCGGGATATTCCAGACGTGGCGCAGCAGACCGAAGTCTACCGCCGGGTCCTGGACGCGGCCGGTGGCCGCCCCGTGACCTTCCGCACGCTGGATGCGGGCGGCGACAAGCATATCCAGGCCTTCGATCACAGCCCAGGCGACAATCCGGCACTCGGTTGGCGATCGATCCGGATATCGGTCGATCACCCAAGCCTGTTGCGCAACCAGATCCGGGCAATCCTGCGCGCGGCGGACGGTGAACCGGTCGACCTGATGTTTCCGATGGTCGCTACGGTCGCCGAATTCGACGTCGCACGCTCCATTCTTGATCGGGAACTCGACCGGGCCGCTCGACTGGGGGCCGCGTTACCGTCAGAATTGCGCCTCGGAAGCATGCTCGAAGTCCCGTCACTTGCATGGCAACTTCCTGAGATCTTGCGCCGGGTCGATTTTCTTTCTGTGGGTAGCAATGATTTACAGCAGTTCTTCTTCGCTGCCGACCGTGGCGACCAACGCGTGACCAATCGGTATGACGCCGTCTCCGTGCCGTTCCTGAAACTGCTCAGAGATATATCCAATACTTGTAAAAGTCACGGTAAGCCATTGACTCTATGTGGTGAGATGGCTGGATCGCGGATCGGCGCAATGGCACTTGTCGGAATCGGATACGAGAAACTGTCCATGGCGGCAGCGTCGATCGGCCCCGTGAAAGAAACAATAAGATCATTTAGTTACAGTGATTTGCAAATATTGATGTCTAATTTATTGGAATCAAAAGAAGGCTCTCTCGTTCAGCATCTGAGAGCGTTCGCGCAAGACCATCAGATACCTGCGTGAGTCATCGGATCGAAAAATCCGAATAGATCATTGATTCATTGGAGAATTTATTCTAACTTGGAACTGAGCCTGATTACTCCATGGTGCCGCAGTTTGTTTTTTTCGGAATAATGACTGCAGAAATTTTGGGGTTAGGACGACGTAATATTCGCGGGCAATAAGGTCGTGGATGATATGAGCGCAAAAGCAAAGTTGAGACTTCGGCATATCGAAGATGCCGCGTTGTCAAGTGCTGTGGACAGCCCGCCCAAAGTGAGGGCGGTCAATAATACAGCGTCGCCAAAAACGGCCTCCGGCATAAAGCTGTCCGCGCCATTCGAACATTCTTCCTCTCCGCAAGCGAACCCCGGATCAGCGGTCGGCGAAACTTTGCGCCGCCACCGAACCGAACAGAACTTTTCCCTGCGTGATATTGCGGATCAGCTCCGTATTCAGAGGAGCTACCTGGAAGCTCTTGAGACCGGTGATTTCGACCGTCTTCCCGGCCTGACCTACGCGATCGGATACGTTCGCAGCTACGCCCGGCTTCTCGACCTCGATCCGGAGGCGCTGATTCTTGACTTCAAGACCGAAGCCAAGAAGTTGCAGGAACCGACGCAGCTTTCGTTCCCGTCTCCCGCGCCCGAAGGGAAAGTTCCCGGAGGCGCCCTGGTGTTCGTTGGCGTTCTGCTGGCAGCGCTGAGCTATGGCGGCTGGTATTATTTCTCAACATCGGGAACCATGGTCTCCGACCTGACGCCGACCGTGCCGGACCGACTGGCCTTCCTGCTGGAAGAACCCGCAATCGGCTCCACCGCACCGGCAGGCAACGCGGCGATTGCGAGCGAACAGGTCGCGCAGAATGCGGAGACGCCAATTCCTTCTGCCGGCGAAACGTCATCGACCGGCAATAAGGCATCGAAGCCTGTTCAGACAGCAGCCACCGACGCGCCAATAGCGCCGACGCCGGAGAGCGTGCGGCCCGCACCGGTCACCCCGGTGGTGAGTCCGCCGCCGGCTGACGTGATCGCAACAGCGGCGACTACGGAACCCGTGACAGCAGCGCCGGAAGATCTGGTGCCGACATCGACAGATAATCCCACGCCTGATGCTGGACCCAGCACGGAAACTGTGGCGATTGAAGAGCCGATCCCGGAAGCGCCGGCAGCGTCGCCAATCTCGACCAGCGCCAGCGGCGCAGTGGTGCCCGTTCCCGCGCCGAAAGCTCCGGCGGCAGCGGAACCGGAGCAGGTTGCCAGTGCACCGGCATCGGACACCGGCTCTGAAGCGACAGCAATTCCGGACATCCCCGAGATGCCCCGCGAGGCATCTGCATCGACCGGTCGGTCCGGCGCGGAAGCAGAAGCCGCCGCGATCGACAGCAAGCCGAAACCCGTATCAGCCGTATCGCATACCGGCCCGATTATCGTAATCAGCGCCACGGACGACAGTTGGGTCCAGGTTCGCAGCAAGGAAGCCACGCCATTGCTGACACGCATCCTGCGCAAAGGCGAGCGATATGAGGTGCCGGTCCGGTCCGGGTTAAAACTGTTCACCGGGAATGCCGGCGCCCTGAAAATTTCCGTCAATGGTGCAGAAGCGCCGAGCCTCGGCCCGTTCGGCAAGATTGCCCGGAACATCCCTCTGGACGAGAGCCTGCTGACCCACACGGTCACCGACTGACACGGGCAAACGGCGATCGTCACGAAGGCATCGTTTACCCGTAGTACCTGCTTGCACTATAAGAGCGGAAACGCCATCTCGCATTGGCGAGGACAGCGAGCGGATCGATCCCATGAGCGTGCGGCCCTACCGCGACATCTTCAGACGTAAATCCCGCCAGATCTCCGTCGGCAATGTGCTGGTGGGCGGCGACGCACCGATCACGGTGCAGACCATGACGAACACCCTGACATCGGATGCCAGGGCGACCATCGCCCAGATCCAGGCCTGCGCCGATGCCGGCGCCGACATCGTGCGCGTCTCCTGCCCGGACGAAGCCTCGACGGCGGCAATGCCGGAAATCTGCAAGGCCAGTCCGGTACCGATCGTCGCGGATATCCATTTCCACTATAAGCGCGCCATCGAAGCCGCCGAGGCGGGGGCTGCCTGCCTGCGGATCAATCCGGGCAATATCGGCAGTGCCGAACGCGTCCGCGAAGTCGTGAAAGCCGCCAAGGATCACGGCTGCTCCATCCGGATCGGCGTCAATGCCGGCAGCCTGGAAAAGCATCTGCTGGAAAAATACGGCGAGCCCTGCCCCGAAGCGATGGTCGAATCCGCGCTCGATCACATCCGCATACTGGAAGACAACGACTTCTACGAGACGAAAGTCAGCGTGAAAGCTTCCGACATCTTCCTTGCGGTCGCCGCCTATCAGGGACTGGCTGACGCCTGCGATTACCCATTGCATCTGGGCATCACGGAGGCTGGCGGTTTCCGCATCGGCTCCGTCAAATCCTCCATTGGCATGGGCATGCTGCTCTGGAGCGGTATCGGCGACACCATTCGGGTCTCGCTCTCCTCAGATCCGGTGGACGAGGTGAAGGTCGGCTTCGACATCCTGAAGTCGCTCAACCTGCGCCACCGCGGCGTGAACGTTATTTCCTGCCCGTCCTGCGCCCGCCAGCAGTTCGACGTCATCAAGACCGTCGAGGTTCTGGAACAACGGCTCGCCCATATCACCACGCCTATGACGCTCTCGGTAATCGGCTGCGTCGTGAACGGGCCGGGCGAAGCGCGCGAGACCGATATCGGTTTCACCGGCGGCGGCAAGGGAACTCACCAGGTCTATATCGCCGGAATGCCGCACCACCGCCTGAAGGACGACAATGTCGTCGACCATCTGGTCTCTCTCGTCGAGGAAAAGGCGGCGGAGATCGAGAAGGAGCTGGCCGAAGCGGACGAAAGCCCGGCGCAGGCCATTTCTCCGGCGGCTTCCTGACACCCTCCGGAATTTCCAACCAACGCAAATTCACCGCATCCGTTTGAATCCGGGACGGAAACGCGGCATAAACCGAGCCTCCCCGGCATTCTGTCGGTTTCGGGGACGTTTGAAAGGACCTCAATCATGGCCAAGTTGCAGCCCGTTCGCGGCACCCACGACCTCCTCGGTGAGGACGCGCGGCGGCATCGCCATGTTATCGAGACGGCCCTCGAAACGGCGAGCCGCTATGGTTTCAGCGAAATTCAGACACCGATCTTCGAGTTCACCGAAGTCTTCGCCCGCACCCTGGGCGAGACCTCGGATGTGGTTTCGAAAGAAATGTACAGCTTCACCGACCGGGGCGATGAAAGCATCACCCTGCGCCCGGAAGGGACGGCGGGCGTGGCGCGCGCCTTCATTTCCGGCGGCCTGACCCAGGACCTCCCGCTGAAGCTGTTCTATCAGGGCCCAATGTTCCGCTATGAGCGCCCGCAGAAAGGCCGCCAGCGTCAGTTTCACCAGATCGGCATCGAGCTGATCGGCGTGCCGACACCGCAGGCGGATGTCGAGGTGATCACGGTCGGCGCCGATATTCTCGACGCGCTCGGCATTTTCGACGGCATCGTTCTGCAGCTGAACACCCTCGGCGACACCGAAAGCCGCCAGGCCTATCGCGGCGCGCTGGTCGAGTATCTGATGGGCCACAAGGACGGGCTCTCCGAGGACAGCCTCCGGCGGCTGGACGCAAACCCCCTGCGCATCCTCGACAGCAAGGATGAGGGCGATCGCAAGATCGTCGCGGGCGCTCCCTCGTTCGGCGACTACCTCAATGCGGCTTCCGAAGATTTCTACGGCACGGTCAAGGCCGGGCTGGATGCAGTCGGCATTCCCTATCAGCAGAATGACCGGCTGGTGCGCGGCCTCGACTACTATTGCCACACCGCCTACGAGTTCGTCACCGACCGGCTCGGCGCCCAGGGCACCGTGATGGCCGGCGGACGCTATGACGGGTTGATCGAGACCATGGGCGGCCCCTCCACACCGGGTGTCGGCTGGGCAGCCGGGATCGAGCGGATCGCCATGATGATCGAGGCGCCTGCCGCTCCGGCACGGCCGCTTTCCCTGATCCCGGTCGGCGCGGACGCAACCATCGCGGCAATCAAGCTCGCGCACGACTTGCGAAAGGCGGGCCGCTCTGTCGAAATGGGCTATTCGGGCAATCTCGGAAAGCGCATGAAACGGGCCAACAAACTCAATGCCAGCCACGCCGTCATCATCGGCGAGACGGAACTCGAAAAGGGCGTAGCGACGATCCGCGACCTGGATACAGGCACGCAGGTCGAAGTCGCGCTGGGCAAGATCGGGGACCATCTCGGCGCCGAGGCCTAGCGAGGCGCGCGTTGGCGGACCGCTCCGCTTCCCCGCTTTTTCAGGATCTGCACCGCTTCGCCGTCGTCGGCGTCAACCACCGGACCTGTCCCGACGCGATCCGTGAGCAGCTTTTCGTCGCTGACGAGGAGCTGCCGGTCGTCCTTCGCTCGCTCCGGGTCTTCGGTGTCGAGGAAGCCATGCCGCTCTCGACCTGTGACCGGGTGGAAGTCGCCGGTATCTTCCCGAACCCGGAAGAAGCCCGCAGCATCATCGCGAAGATCCTTTGCGCTCCCGTCGGTCTCGATCCGGCACTGCTGGAGCCGCTGCTGTACCGCCATGTTGGCGGGGACGCGGTGAGCCATCTGTTCCGTGTCGCCGCTTCCCTCGACAGCCAGGTCATCGGCGAGCCGCAGATCCTCGGCCAGATGCGGGCGGGCCACCGGCTCGCGCGCAACCTGAAATCCTCGGGCCCACTGCTCGACGCCACGATGAGCGCAGCCTTTGAAGCCGCCCGCCAGGCGCGCCGGGAGACCCGTATCGCAGAGGGGCCGGTCTCCATCGCCGCCGCCGCGCTCTCCGTCGCACGCGACGTGCATGGCGCACTGGAGCGAACCCGTGCGGTGCTGCTCGGCTCAGGCGAGCTCGGCCTCATCCTGGCGGAACAGCTTCTCAACAGCCACGGCACACCGGTCACGGTGCTTGACCGCATTGCCCGCCGAGCCGAGGCAACGGCCAGATCCATCGGGGCGCACCACGGCACCATGGACACACTTGCGGATGCGCTCGTCGATGCCGATATCGTCATCGCCGCCGTCGGAGAAGGCCGCCCCCTGCTGACTGAAGAGATGATCACGCGGACGCTGGCGAAGCGCCGCTACCGGCCGATCTTCCTGGTCGATCTGTCGGTTCCCTGCGATATCGATCCGGCGGTCAACAGGATTGACGAGGCATTCCTGTTCGATCTGGAAGATCTGGAGCGATCGGCCACCGAAGGAAAGAATGCCCGGCGTGCCGAAGCGGAGGCGGCCCGCGAGTTGGTCGATGCCGCCGTCGCCCGGTTCCTCTCGGACCAGAGCGGACGCATCGCCGCCCCCTCGATCGCGCGGCTGCGGGCTCATCTCGAAGCCATGCGCGACACCCTGCATGCGGAGCAGCGGAATCTTTCCGCCGAAGACGCGACCCGCTTGTTGCTGAAGCGCATCATGCACGGCCCGTCGGAACATCTCCGGCGCCTGGCGGCAACGGACAATCTGGACGACCGGACACTCTCCACGCTGGAGGAACTGTTCGGTCTCGACCAAGAACAAGGAGAAGACCAGTGAGCTTGCAGGCAAATCTGGAACGCGTGCTGGCCCGTCACAAGGAACTGGAAGCCATATTGGCCTCCGGTGACAGCTCGGACATTGCCAGGCTTTCGAAAGAACTCTCGGAACTCGCGCCCATTGCCCAGAAGGTGACGGAGCTGAACGACATGCGCCGGGAGTTGACCGACACTCGCGGGCTGCTGGAAGACCCGGACATGGCGGACATGGCCGGTGAGGAAATACAGCGGCTGGAAAAAGCGCTGCCGGAGCTTGAGCACGAGGTCCAGATCCTGTTGCTGCCGAAGGACGAAGCGGACGAGAAAAACGCCATTCTCGAAGTCCGGGCGGGCACCGGAGGAGACGAAGCCGCGCTGTTCGCTGCAGATCTGTTCGGCATGTACCAACGCTACGCAGCCCTGAAAGGCTGGAAGTTCGAGGTCATGGAAATCTCGGAGAATGATATCGGCGGCTACAAGGAAGCCACGGCCGAGATTACCGGCCGTTCGGTCTTTGCCCGTCTCAAGTTCGAGTCCGGCGTGCACCGGGTGCAGCGGGTGCCAGTGACGGAATCGGGCGGCCGCATCCACACCTCCGCCGCCACCGTCGCGGTGCTGCCGGAAGCCGAGGATGTCGATCTCGACATCGAGGACAAGGATCTCCGGGTCGATGTGTTCCGGGCCAGCGGCGCCGGCGGCCAGCACGTCAACACAACGGAAAGCGCGGTGCGCATCACACATGTTCCGTCAGGCATCGTGGTTTCCCAGCAGGACGAGAAGTCTCAGCACAAGAACCGGGCCAAGGCGATGAAGATCCTGCGTGCCCGTCTCTACGATCATGAGCGCCAGCGTCTTGCCAGTGAACGGGCGGCCGACCGAAAGGACCAGATCGGCAGCGGTGATCGTTCGGAACGCATCCGGACCTATAACTTCCCGCAGGGCCGGGTGTCCGACCACCGCATCAACCTCACCCTGTACAAGATCGACAAGGTCATCGCCGGGGAAGCCCTGGACGAGCTGGTCGACGCCCTGACAGCCGAAGACGAGGCCGCCCGCCTCGCCACGATGAACTGATGACGCCGGACCAGACTGGCGCGGCGCCTGTGGGCGCTCTGCTGCGGGATGCGACGCAGCGTCTGGCCGCGGAGGGAAACGACAACCCGCGGCTCGACGCCCGGCTGCTGCTGGCACATGCCCTCGGCACCGATGGCCGCCTGCATGGCCGGGAGGATGATCCGGTTTCGACAGAGGATCAGATCGCCTATGCCGCATTGCTGGCCCGGCGGATCGGCGGGGAGCCTGTCTCCCGCATTCTTGGCAACCGCGAATTCTGGAGTCTGGAATTCTCCCTCTCACCGGCCACGCTCGATCCGCGCCCCGATAGCGAGACCTTGATCGACGCGCTTCTGGAATTGCGCCTGGACCGCAACCGGGCCTATCGCATCCTCGATCTCGGTACCGGAACCGGCTGCCTCCTGCTGGCGGCGCTTTCCGAATTCCCGAATGCTGAAGGCGTCGGTGTCGATATCGATGCAGATTGCGTCGATACCGCGCGTCAAAATGCAGAGAAACTATGTCTTTCCCCGCGCGCACGAATGATCC
Source organism: Nisaea sp. (assembly GCF_040217065.1). Taxonomy (GTDB): domain Bacteria; phylum Pseudomonadota; class Alphaproteobacteria; order Thalassobaculales; family Thalassobaculaceae; genus Nisaea. Next base: position 150,948 of record NZ_JAVJNX010000008.1, on the reverse strand, counting down.
GTTCCCGATGGGCCGATGACGTGACAGGGCTGTTCGATATAGTGCTTTCAAACCCACCATATATTCCCACGCAGGAGATCGAATCGCTGCAACCGGAAGTAAGACTTCACGATCCGATGGCAGCGCTTGATGGCGGACCCGACGGGCTGTCCGCCTACCGTAACATTGCGGATTTCCTGCATTCCCTGCTCACGGAAGATGGTCTCGCGCTGCTCGAATTTGGAGAAGGTCAGGGGCCTGATATTGCCCGCATCATGGAAACAGCGGGTCTCGTCGCGCGCGAATTCAGAAAAGACCTGGCCGGCATTGATCGATGCCTTCTGGTGCGCCGGAATTAATCAGCCGCCGCCGCCGTCCAGTGCTGCAAAGCGGGAATTAAAACTTGGAATACCGCGCTCAAACCAGTACTCTCCGTGACATGCAATAGATGCCGGAGGGGGCGTTCTGTTGCAGGAAACCATCCTGGTTATGAGACGAACAGCATTGGCTTGGGCGACGCTCGGCCGAATGCTCCGGATGATTCGATCACACACGCAGTGTGGATCGGTGTTTTGGCACGGGGCCATACTGTGGCACCCTTTAAAAACGGCAAAGTAATCGACCATGAGACAGGGTCCGCATCAGAAGCGTGGGCGAGGCCGCGGCGGTAATAACAATAACAACCGCCGTCCGAATGCCCCCAACAGAAACCAAACCTTCGACAGCAACGGTCCCGATGTCCGGATCCGCGGCAATGCGCATCAGGTGTATGAGAAATACCTGACACTTGCGCGCGATGCCTCGACCGCCGGCGACCGGGTTCATGCTGAGAGCCTATTCCAGCATGCGGATCACTATTTCCGCATCTACAGTGCCTATAACGAAGAGAACGAGGCACGCCGGAATAATTCCCAGCAGGAAAATAATCAGAATCAGGATCAACCGTCGCGCGGCGGTAACGATTCCGAAACCGGTTATTATGGACCGAGCGACGGCTACTCAGCCCCGCCCGCCACTTCCCAAACGACACCGTCCGACGACGACGCTCCGTCCCGCAAGACGCGGAGCGAGCGCCGGCAGGACGCCGAGACTGCCGAGCAGACTCAGACAGAGTCACCTCAACCACAGCAGGATCGTCCGCCGCGTCAGCCGCGCCGCCGTCGCAATGGAACTGCTCCGCAGGCTGAAGGCGCTGTCGCCGCCACTTCGGCAGAAGACAACGACGCCGCGCTCCGGGCCATGCTCGGGGCAAGCGAAGCCGGGGCAGCGAAAACTGAATCGGCGGAAAAATCCGCGTCCAGCGAAGAGCCGGAAGCAAAGCCGGTCCGCCGCCGCGGTCGTCCGCGCAAGGTTGTGGAGCAGACCGAGCCTGCCCTGCCGCTGGCCGGCGAGGACTGAGCTCTCAATCATCTTCATGAAAAACCGGTCGTCAGAAATGGTGACCGGTTTTTTTTGCTCAAACAACCGCCTGGCGGGGCCCGGCTCATCCGTCCGGATCAACGCCCCCCACCAGCGCGGTCTTGCAAGTCCATGAAGCTGGATACGCCACCCGGCAAGCTCGCGAGAATGCTGACGCGCCCGGGCGGCCCATGTCCCGCCGCTAGAATTTCTTTGAAAAGGAATATGAGCGCGAAGAACGCTGATAGCCGATGCGTTCGTAAAAGGCATGAGCTCCGGACCGGCGTTCGTTCGATGACAATGTCACGGTCGAACAGCCCAGCTGCCGCGCCAACTACTCAGCCTCGGCCATGAGCCTGCGCCCGGCCCCGCTGCCCCGCGCCCGCTCATCCACGACGAGTGACCGCATCCTCGATGGTCAAACTCCGCAGGATCAAGTCGTCCGCCGCCACAATGTGCCGCTCTCCCGGCCGGTCCGTCCTAGAGAATGCTGATGTCGTCCCCGACGCCGATGGTGCCGCCGGACGTGATCTCGACATAGATGCCGCAATCGGTATGGCCGAACCCGTTCTGCAGATCACGCGGGATCGTCAGATCGCGCTCAGCCGTCACCGGATCGACATTGGTCGCCGGACAGCGGCCGATCCGTTCGGCAACGCGGATCTCGGCCTCACCGATTTTCACCGTCTTTCCGACCCAGGTGAATTCTTCCCAGGCGGGCACCCCCTCGATCAGGAGATTGCCCCGGAACCGCAGCGGATCGACCGACCGGCCGACCACCCGCTCGAGATCGCGGACACTCTCCAGATTGATGATGGAGACAAACGGGACCTTCACATCGGAATAGGGCTGATCTCCGCTTTCGACAATGCGCGGCTGCCCCCGGCTCTCCTTCGCCATGAAAGCGGCGAAGAACTGCTCCAGGACCGTGCGCCCATTGACGTCGGTGAGCTTGCCGCTGGCGACGTTCCGTCCCTTGCGCCAGATCTGCAGGATCTCGCTCGAACCATCGAAACGCGCTTCCAGTTGAGCGAGCTTCTCGGCCTGGGCAAGCTGCAGGAAATTGGCTTTCGCCTTCCAATCCCGGTCCCCGGCCTCCGCCCGACGCGCCGACGCGCCGTGCAGAATTCCGAAACGACGGTCATTCGGGAGCATGCGCCCCGCTTCCAGCGGAACGCTCTCCAAAGATTCCCCGGTCATACCCTTGACCGGAAATCTGTAAATCTGGCTGATTTTTCCCATAGTGCACCGCACAATAAATGGCTTCGAAAGACTGTCAACTCGCTTTACCACCTCTTGCGGCGGCGGCGGTGCTCCCCATATCTGGTATGCGGGTTCCGGATGCCACACGCGGGTCCAGGAGCCTTTCAAGACGGAACGCAATCGGCGATGCTGTGATGATCGACCGTGCGTTCCGGAAAAGGCCTGCGTGCCGCCATATTGGGGCACGTGGCGCTGTATCGGCAACCTTGCGGTACGAAGGAGACAACCGTTGGATTTCGAAAAACTCTCGGAGCGTCTGCGCGGCTTCATACAATCGGCCCAGACCTATGCAACCGGCGCCGGCCACCAGCGCCTGACCCCGGAACATCTGCTGAAAGTCCTGCTCGACGATAAGGAAGGCATGTGCGCCAAACTTATCGACGCGTCGGGCGGTGATACGAAAGCGGCCCGCCTTGCCCTTGAGACCGAACTCGGCAAGCTGCCGACGGTCGAAGGCAGTGGCGCCGGACAGGTTTACCTGGCACCGGAAACCGCCCGCCTGCTCACCCAGGCGCATGAAATCTCCGAAAAGGCCGGCGACAGCTTCATCACGGTGGAGCGGCTGCTGCTCGCCATCACCATGGCGGAAGTCACGGCCGCGGCCCGCATCCTGAAGGATGCAGGTCTGACGGCGCAGGCCCTGAACCAGACCATCAATGACGTGCGCAAGGGCCGCAAGGCAGACAGCGCCACGGCCGAGAATGCCTACGAAGCGCTCGACAAATACACCCAGGACATGACCGAGGCGGCCCGCGACGGCAAGCTCGATCCGGTGATCGGCCGGGACGAGGAAATCCGCCGGACCATCCAGGTGCTGTCGCGCCGGACCAAGAACAACCCTGTGCTGATCGGCGAGCCCGGCGTCGGCAAGACCGCGATCATCGAAGGTCTGGCACTGCGCATCGTCAATGGCGATGTGCCGGAACCGCTGAAGCAGAAGCGGTTGCTGACGCTCGACCTCGGTGCGCTGATTGCCGGCGCCAAGTTCCGCGGCGAGTTCGAGGAGCGGCTTAAAGCCGTGCTTCAGGAAGTCTCCCACGCCGAAGGCGACATCGTTCTCTTTATCGACGAATTGCACACGCTGGTCGGTGCCGGTGCCGCGGAAGGCGCGATGGACGCCTCCAACATGCTGAAACCGGCCCTTGCCCGCGGCGAGCTGCACTGCGTCGGCGCCACCACGCTGGAAGAGTACCGCAAACATATCGAAAAGGACGCGGCGCTGGCCCGCCGGTTCCAGCCGGTCTTCGTGGCGGAACCGACCGTGATCGACACGGTCTCGATCCTGCGCGGCCTGAAAGAGAAATACGAACTGCACCACGGTGTGCGGATCACCGATTCGGCACTGGTCTCGGCGGCGAACCTCTCCAACCGCTACATCACCGACCGGTTCCTGCCCGACAAGGCCATCGACCTGATGGACGAGGCGGCATCGCGCCGGCGCATGGAAGTGGATTCCAAGCCGGAGAAGATCGACGAGCTCGACCGCAAGATCATCCAGCTCAAGATCGAGCAGGAAGCCCTGAAGAAGGAAGCGGACAAGGCCTCCAAGGATCGCCTCTCGAAACTCGAGGGCGAGCTGGCGGCGCTTGAGAAAACCTCTTCGGAGCTGACCGACCGCTGGCAGTCCGAGAAGGAAGTCGTGGTCGGCGTCCAGAAAATGCAGGAGAAGCTGGACAAGGCCCGTGTCGAACTCGAGAACGCCAAACGGCAGGGCAATTTCGAGAAAGCCGGCGAGCTGATGTACGGCGTGATTCCGGATCTGGAAGCCACCATCGGCCAGGCCGAAAACGCGTCCGCCGAGAAGATGGTCATGGAAGAGGTGACGGATCGCGACATTGCTTCCGTCGTCTCCCGCTGGACCGGGATTCCGGTCGACAAGATGCTGGAAGGCGAGCGCGAGAAGCTGCTGCAGATGGAGGCAAACCTGCATGCACGGGTGATCGGCCAGGACGAGGCCATTGCCGCGGTCTCCAACGCCGTGCGCCGGGCCCGTGCCGGATTGCAGGACCCGCATCGCCCGATCGGCTCCTTCCTGTTCCTCGGCCCGACCGGAGTCGGCAAGACGGAACTGACCAAGGCGCTTGCCGAGTTCCTGTTCGACGACGAGCAGGCCATGGTCCGGCTCGACATGTCCGAATACATGGAGAAGCACTCGGTCAGCCGTCTGATCGGGGCGCCTCCGGGCTATGTCGGCTATGACGAAGGCGGTGCGCTGACCGAAGCCGTGCGGCGCCGGCCCTATCAGGTCGTGCTGTTCGACGAGGTCGAGAAGGCGCACCCGGATGTCTTCAACGTGCTGCTCCAGGTGCTCGACGACGGCCGTCTGACGGACGGTCAGGGCCGGACAGTCGATTTCCGCAACACCCTGATCATCCTGACCTCCAACCTCGGCTCCGAGTTCCTCGCGGCCCAGGGCGAGGGCGAGTCGGTCGATGCCGTGCGCGAACAGGTGATGGAAGTCGTGCGCCGGGCGTTCCGGCCGGAATTCCTGAACCGGCTCGACGAGGTGCTGCTGTTCTCACGGCTCGACCGGGCGAACATGACGCATATCGTCGATATCCAGCTCGGCAACCTGCGGAAGCTGCTGGAAGACCGCAAGATCACGATCGACCTGGACGAGGCGGCGCTGCGCTGGCTCGCCGATACGGGCTACGATCCGGTCTACGGTGCCCGGCCGCTGAAAAGGGTGATCCAGCGCTCGCTGCAGAACCCGCTGGCCAACCAGATCCTGGAAGGCTCCATCCTCGATGGCAGCCATGTGACGGTGACGGCGGAAGACGGCAAGCTGATCATCAACGGCAAACCGTCCGCGCCGAGCTCCGAAGTCCGGATAGAGGCGGCGGAGTAAGTTATGTAACCACTCTCTCCCTACCAAGGGAGAGAGTGGTAGAAGTCAGAAACGCGCTGATAACACTCATTGAAATCGGGGACTTCGTCGAGTTCTTACGCGAATGTGCCCCAATCTGCCCCAGATCTATTCCTGACCTCTGGATCGTCAATTAATTTGATTTCTGGATCAATACCACGAGATCGACATTTAACTTGAAAGACTTCAAGGAGTCTTACCTTAAAATCCTCATCTAAGTATGGGTGCGCCTTAATTAAAAAATTTAGATCGTAAACATCCTGCCTTCTAATACGATCACGAGAAACCTGTTGAAACATTGCACGGTATTTTTCAGCCATTAGCTCAATTAGGCCGTAGACATATAGCGACTCTCCATCAGTGAGTTTAATGACATGAATGTCTGACAATGGTTCGTTGAATGAAATATCGACTTCAACGACATTTGGAGGATTTGACCTCTTCGAGGCACGCTCTTGTGGAGATCCGCGCCGCGCGTAAGCAATTTTTATTTTGAGAGCGGGGTAAGTGTCTTTTTCAAAACTACTTTTCCGTGGTAATTTTTTAATGCTGCTCAGGCGGACAAGAATGTCAGCGTAGCCGAGTTGGGCGGCCGAACGCGGAAGTGTTTCACTCAACTGATTTGCGATTAAATCAACGACTGCATCGCTCGCATTTAGGTTTGTTGAAAAATCTACATCAGTTGTCTGGCGTAGACTGTTATATGCCACCCCCATAAGGATCCCTCCCTTGAGGAATATTTTACCTCTTATAAGGCTTGCTACAGAAATGGCGTTTAAAAGTATGTGAGTCGCCTGTCTTTGCATCCAAGCGACGGGGTCTTCCTTTACTTGATTGACCCACGCATCAATATCGACTGGCGGGCTATCTTCACTTAACATTCAGAGAAATCATCCACTTTTCTGAGAATCTTGGCAAAAAAGGAGCATTTGGATCCAATTTTCTACTACCACCTCTTTGAGCCGATGAAATCCAAGATTCAATTTTAACATTATTTTTTACAGACAAAACTTCCTCTAAGATGTACCCGGCACGACACTTAACAATTCCAGAAACATCTTCTTGATCAATTCTATTGATTATTTCTTGCACCCAATCTCTCGCATGCCTCTCCCAAACACGGAGCACGTGACGCATACCACCGCATAAATCCGGATCTTTAAGCGATTCCAAAAAAGTTTGCCCCATCGTCGACACACATGCATGAGTCCCACGAACTTTAATACGCTCGCTAGGATTAGTGCTTTCGTGAAGTACCAACGGGCGCTTTCTGACTCGCTTCGGATGACTGACTATCGTTATCGGAACCACCGGTTCTTGATCACCATAATCACGTTCAACTATATGATTCAGAATTTTTTTTGCTGCTGGCCGATTCGGTCTCGTAATGCTCAGAGCCTTCGGACGGCGATTGGTTATCCCCCAACGCTGCATAGCTGATAAATGCGAAATGTGGCAGGTCGGATCAATTAAACAGACTATCTCTTCAGCAGGCAGGTCCTGAAGAGATAGAACTCGGAACGCCCGCCGATCATAGTCATAATCAGGCGCAATGATCTGCGCTGCCAACAAGTTACGACGCAATCTTTCATATGCAGAAGGATCCGCTTGGGTCGATCTCAAGTATAGTTTCCGCTCTTTATTTTGAGCATAAATATCTGAAATCATTACACCAATTCTATATGGAGTAATGACCGGGAGCGCCTCTAAATGAATTACATCCGCAAGGAATCGCGCCGCACGGGAGAGTCGGCTTGTCGGAGCAGGAAAGACACGATGCTGAATGATAATATTATATCCCCGCTCTGTATGTGTGTCCTCAGGACACACATACAGAGCGGGGAATTGAAAAGCAACAAGAAATTAGCTTCGCACAATTATTTATTGACTTTTCTAACAGCATCGTATATATCCTGTCCTCAGGACAGGATATATACGATGCTGGCGTATTTTTTGTGTTTTCCTAACCGAAAATACCTACAAGCGCGCCCAAACATACACAAATTCCTATCCCCCCTTCTCCAGCAGGAACCAGGTCATGTCGTCCGCCGGGAAATTCGGGTCCCTGTGATAGCAGAAGCCGTAATCGACCAGCTTGAGGTCCGGGAACCGATCCAGCAGGTCGCCGGCGAAATCCCGTTTGAACAGCCGGTCGTCGTGCCCCCTGTAGGGGATCGCGACCGGGGCCGGGTTGTAATATTCCGACAGCGCGATGTAGCGCCCGCTCGCCGCGTAGAGATTGTCATAGACGCTCGGCAGCGCGTCAGGGTTGATGTGGATGAGCACGCCGGAGGTGAAGGAGAGATCGTGCGGCGTCTCCACCTGCGGCTCCAGGATCGAGCCGTGATGCACGTTCAGCCGCTCCTGCGTCTCGAGGATCTTCACCGCTTCCGGATTGATCTCGATGGCGGAGAGTTTCGCGTCCGGCAGCAGGCTGCGCAGGGCCAGCATGTTGAGGCCAATATTCGCCCCGAACTCGACCACCGAGCCCACCGTTCCGGCCCGTGACAGGATGCGGGTGAACATCGCCGTGCGCGAGGCCAGGATGGCGGCGTCCCGGTTCCGGTCGATATAGGCATTGCCGAACGATCCGGCCCAGAAGGCTTCCTGCTCGGTACGATAGCTGTCCGTCATCGGGTTACTCCGTTCTAGCGGTGTCTCAGGCCTGCTCGGGATAAGCGCCGCTGTCATTCTTCACGGGCTGGGGGCGTTCATAAACCCCGCGATTGATAAGCGGCCAGTCCGGGTGCTGCTCCAGCAATGCCAGCACGTCCTGGTAGGTAAAGGCCGGGTTCACCGGATAGAGCGTTTCGAGAATGCGCCGGACCAGCTCGAAATCCTCCGGATGGTCCACCGTCCAGCGATGTCCTGTGATCGGCGGCTCGTGCAGCAGGTAGCGGCAGGCGAACCGGTCCTTGTTGTTGTAGAGGAAGGGTGTGACATGCTCCCTCTCCTGCCGGGCCCCGGCCTCGCGGTGCGCCGCCATCAGGGCCGTGCCCCGGATCCCCTCCGCATCCAGCCCCATGGGCAATGTGCGCGGGGTGGTGTTGGAGACGTAATCGAGCGGCGGGTTGCTGTCCCGCAACGTCTCGACAACCTGATCCACCAGTGCCGGATCGATCAGCGGGCAATCGGCGGTCAGGCGCACGACGAGATCTGCCGCCGCCATGTCCGCCGCTTCGGCATAGCGCGACAGCACATCCGCTTCCGAGCCGCGCCAGACACGCAGCCCCGCGCCCTCGACAAACTCCGCCACCGGATCGTCCGTCGCGTTCACCGTGGTGGCGACGACAATCTCGTCCACCGTCCGGCAGCGGCCGACACGTTCAAGCTGGTAGGCGAGCAGCGGGCGGCCAAGGACCTGCTTCAGCACCTTGCCGGGCAAACGCGACGAGGTCATGCGCGCCTGGATGATCACAACAGTTTTCACGAAATGCCTGTCCCCGCCCCAATTCCCAGCATGGCGTCGATCACCCGTTCCGCCCCGCGCCCGTCGACAAGGGCCGATGCGGTGGCGGAGAGATTTCGGCGCACGTCTGAATCTTGCAACACCCTGACGGTTTCCGCCACCAGTTGCTCCGCCGGGCAGTCCGCAAAGCGGCCGAGATAGAGTGCGGCGCCCCGGGCCGCCATGCCTGCGCCCACCGGTTCTTCCACCGGAACACTGGCGCCGAGGATCATCGGCGTGCCCTGCAAGGACAGCTCCCAGACCGTGGAGCCGGCAGAGGAAATCGCCAGATCCGCCTTGCCGATCAACGCCGCCATATCCGTCACGCAGCGGTGATAGGCAATCATCGGGCCCGCATCCGCCGGCGGTTGCCAGATGCTCGCCGGGCCGATCACCGCATCGACATGGCCATCGCCAAGACCAGCTTTCAGCAGCGCTTGCGCCGCCGCCTGCGCCAGTGCCTCAAGATGCCCGCCGGGATCCGACCCGCCGACCAGCACGAGAATACGCTGCGGCCGGTCGGGGATCCTGCGGGGCGGCACGGCACGGCGCATATCGGCACGGATCAGGGCATAACCGGGTCCGGCCAGGACCCTTGCCCCGGTAAGCCCGGTATACTGATCGGGCGATGCCTGCACGTTCTGGTTCAACAGTAGATCGCAGGGATAACGCTCCGCCGATGCCGCATCGTCGAGCAACAGGATCGGCAGACCCGCGTTGTGAACAAGATCGAGATAGCCGGGCGTCGCGAAGGAACCGTCGACAACCAGCCAGCGTGCGCCGATCCCGGCTGCCGCCACGGCAAACTCAGCGCCGGTATCCAGTGTGGCAAACGTCCGGTGCTCGATACCCGTATCATCGAGCCGGGCCAACACCGGATCGGGCAGCGCCGCACCGGAAAAAAACACCGCTTCACCGCCCTGCGCGCACCAAGTTTCCGCCAGCGCGAAACAGCGCATGGCATGACCGAGACCGATCCGCGCGTCGGCGTCGGCCCGAATTGCCAGCATCCCCGGACTCACCCTGCGGCCATCCCTTCTATCCCCCGGTAAAAAAAGCTATTCTGGCGACTTCGCAGCACCAAGTCACGGGAACCATGGCCAGCACCTTCGAGATCAACGGACGCCCTGTCGGCCCGGATCACCCGCCCTATGTCGTGGCGGAGCTGTCCGGTAACCATAATGGCGATATCGGTCGTGCCCTTGCCCTGATCGATGCCGCCAAGGCGGCGGGCGCCGACGCGGTGAAGATCCAGACCTATCGGGCGGACACCATCACCATCGATCATGACGGCCCGGAATTCCTGCTCAACGACGGGCTTTGGAAGGGCCGGCGGCTCTATGAACTCTACGAGGAAGCCCATACCCCCTGGGACTGGCATGCGGAGCTGTTCGCCCATGCCCGCAATCTTGGCATCACGATGTTCTCCGCGCCGTTTGACCCGACGGCGATTGAACTGCTGGAGCGTCTGCACGCCCCGGCCTACAAGATCGCCTCTCCGGAAATTGTCGATCTCGACCTGATCGAGCTGTGCGCGCGAACGGGAAAGCCACTAATCATCTCAACCGGTATGGCCAGTTTCGAGGAGATTGAGGAAGCGGTTGCCACAGCCCGCGCCGCCGGGGCGACGGAGATTCTGGTCCTGCACTGCACCAGCGGCTACCCGACGCCGGTCGATCAGGCCAATCTCTCCACGATCACTGACCTGACGAAACGTCTCGATGTGGCGATCGGCCTCTCGGACCACACACTGGACAACATCGTTGCCGCCGCCGCCGTCGCGGTGGGTGCGGTGCTGGTCGAAAAGCATTTCACCCTGAGCCGGGCCGATGGCGGTGTGGACAGCACCTTCTCGCTGGAGCCGGCGGAGCTGGAGAAACTGGTCAAGGATCTGCGTTCGGTGCATGCCGCGATCGGCCAGCCGAACTACCGGCCGACGGCGGCGGAAAAAATCACCCTGCCGATGCGCCGTTCCCTCTATGTGGTCGCGGATATTGCTTCCGGCGAGGCCTTCACCCGGCAGAATGTCCGCTCGATCAGGCCCGCCAACGGCATGCCGCCCCGGCATCTGAAAAGCGTTCTCGGCAAGACCGCGACCCGCGCGCTGAAGCGCGGCGAGCCGCTGGCATCGGACATGATCCAGGGCTTCACGGTCTGACATGACGGACAGTGCCCCGCAGACCCTGCTGCATCAGGCCCTGCAAAAACACCAGTCAGGCGATCTCGCCGGAGCGGCGCCGCTCTATCAGCAGGTGCTCAAAGCCCGGCCGCAGCATCCCGATGCCTTGCACCTTCTCGGCTTCCTGCTGCACCAGGCGGGAAAACCTACCGAAGGTCTGCAACTTATCGAGGCGGCCATCGCCGTCGCCCCCCGGCAGGCCAGCTTCCGCAGCAATAGGGCCCGGGTCCTGCAGCGCCTCGGGCGGCACACGGACGCGGATATCGCTTTCCGGTCCGCACTGGTGCTCGATCCCACCGATGCAAATACATTCCGGGAACTCGCCGAGGCACGACGCGCCGATGGTCAGATCGTCGCGGCCGCTCCGCTGTTCCATCGTCTGCTCAGCTTGAGCCCTTCGGACCCCGTTGCCCTTCTCGCCGAGGCAACGAGCCGTATAGATCTCGGCCGGCATGACGCAGCACGGCATCTGTTGCGGAAATGCCTGCTGGTCGCCCCGACCCTGATCGAGGCATCCAACAGCTACGCTTTTCTCGGGATCACCGCCCTCGCCCTTGCCGAATCACGCCGATGGTTCCGGCGGACCGTTGCAGTTCAGCCGCGCTATGCCGCGCCCTATTCCGGTTTGTCTGAAGTCAGTTACTTCGAAGGTGATGTAACGGCCAGTCTCGGCTTTTCCGAGCAGGCCCTCGCCCTGACTCCGGATGATCCGCAAATCCGGGTTCGCCACGGCATCCGCCTGCTCTCGGCCGGGCATGTCCGGGAGGGCTGGCAGAATTTCGAGTGGCGCCTGAAACGGCCGGATGCGGTGCAACGCCTCGGCCTGCCTCCCCGCTGGCAGGGAGAACCCCTTTCCGGCAAACGCATCCTTGTCTGCGCGGAAGAAGGTGTCGGCGACGAAATTCTCTATGCGTCACTGATCCCCGACCTGCTGACCGCCGGCGCATCCGTCGTGATCGAATGCGCACCGCGTCTGGTCGACGTCTTCCGGCGTTCCTTCCCGGAGTGCCTCGTGCATGCTTATGCAAGGAGTGGCGATCGTTTCAGACCTGTGCATGATTGCAGCTGGCTGCCGCAGGACCCGCCCGTCGATTACGCAATCGCCGGCGGCAGCCTGCCGGCGCTCCTGCGGCCCGATCTCGCGTCTTACGATCGTCAGCGCCCCTACCTCACCGCCTCACAGGAAAGAGTCAGCCTGATGCGGCAGAAACTGTCCCGCCTGCCGCCTGGTCCACGGATCGGGTTTGCCTGGAGATCAAAGGTGCGCGACCCTTTCCGCGACCTCTTCAACACCCGGCTCGACGATTGGCGGGATCTGCTGACAGACCCGCATCTGCAGATCGTCTCCATGCAATACGGTACCGGGTGGGAGCAGGAGATCGCCGAAGCGCGGCATGCATTCGGTGCCCGCCTGCACGTGTTCGACGGTGTCGACATGACGAATGATTTCGAGGATATTTTCGCCTTGGCCGCTTCTGTCGATTGTCTGGTCTGCCCAAGCAGCACACTGGTCTGGGTCGGGGCCAGCCTGGACAAACCCGTCTTTCAGTTCACACTCAGGCCGTATTTCCCGCAGTTCGGCACGGATATCTGCCCGGGGTTTCCGACAGTGACCTGTTTTCTCAAACGCGCGGCGGAGAATTGGAACAAGGTGACGGACGCCGTCACCGCATCCGCCCGAACCCTGTGAGCCCCGGAATGAAACCTCACTTCTTATCGTGCGGCGTTCTCACCATCCGGCCAAGCGGCTAAGCTTCCGGATCTTTCGCTCCTTCGACCAGCATGGACGTTCGACAAAGCAATCATGCCCACTCCGCAAACCCAAGACCTGCTGCAGCAGGCGCTCACGCACCACCAGCAGGGCAAGCTGCCGGAGGCGGCCGCGCTTTATCAGGAGGTCTTGCGGCGTGACCCGCGCCAGCCGGATGCACTCCATCTGTTCGGCGTACTGATGCATCAGGGAGGGCAGCATGAAACCGGGCGTCAGCTTGTCGAGGCCGCGGTGCAGATCGCGCCCCAGAGAGCAGACTTCCTCAGCAATCTTGGTCAGATCCTGAAAGCATTGGGCAAGCTGGACGAGGCCGAATCTGCCTACCGCAGCGCCCTCGCCAAATCACCCGGCTTTGTCGATGCCCTGGCCAATCTGGGCGCCCTCCTGCAGGAGCGCGGCGCGGTGGCGGAAGCGATCGGTTTCCTGCAGCAGGCGATTCGGAAAGAGCCCGGCCACGCCAATGCGCATATGAATCTTGGCAACGCCCTTCGAAAGGATGGCCACGTCGAAGAGGCCGAAGCCGCGCACCGGCAAGCCGTCTCGCTCGCGCCTTTGAGCGAGGAGGGCCATGCCAACCTGGCCACCACATTGATGGATCAGGACAGGCTCGGGGAAGCGGATCGCGCCCTGAAACGTGCCCTTCTCCTGAATCCGGCCCTGGCCGAGGCAGCAAACAGTTTCGGTTTTCTCCTTTTCAACCAGCGCCGCTACGGGCAATCGGGGACTTGGTTCCGCCGCGCCATCCTGCTGGCCCCCGGCTATGCCGCCCCCGAAACCGGTCTTGCCGAACTGGCCTATTTCTGCTGTGACCTGGAACAATCCCTGCGCCACTCCGAAAACGCCCTCCGCCTCGCCCCTGACGAGCCGCAAATCCATCTGCGCCATGCCATCAGGCTGCTGGCAGCCGGCCGGCTGGCAGAAGGCTGGCAGGAACGGGAATGGCGGCATCAGGCACCGGACCGGGTGCGTCGGATCGGCCTGCCACCCATATGGCAGGGCCAGCCTCTGGCTGGAAAGCGCCTTCTTGTTTGCGCCGAGGAAGGCGTCGGGGACGAAATCCTCTATGCCTCCATCCTTCCCGAAATCGCGCAGCAGGGCGCCGAGCTGGTGATCGAATGCGACGAACGTTTGCTTCCAGTTTTCCGGCGCTCCTTCCCCGATGCAATGGTGCATGCCTATGCACGTGCGGGCGACGGCTTCCGGCCGGTGCAGAAATATGACTGGCTGCCGCACGACAAGCCGGTCGACTACGCCATCGACGCCGGCAGTCTTGCCCTCTATTTCCGGCGTTCACTTTCCGATTTCGCAAGGACCCGGCCCTATCTGAAACCGGATCCGCAACGCATTCTTCACGTCCGAGACATGCTTGGCGGAACCGGCGACGGACTGAAGGTCGCGCTCGCCTGGAGATCACGCAAAAGCACGGCTTTCAGGGACATTCACTATACCGCCCTGAAAGACTGGTTGCCGCTCTTCGCCCTGCCCGGAGTGCAGACTGTCTCTATCCAGTATGGCGAAGACTGGAATACGGAGATCGAGACCCTCGCGCGGGAGACCGGGTACGGTCCAGCGATCCTGCCGGACCTCGATCTGACCGATAGTTTCGACGACATCCTCGCACTGGTATCCTCGGTCGATATTCTCGTCTGCCCGAGCAGCACGCTCGGCTGGATCGGCGGGGCGCTCGGACAGGAAACCTGGCTGTTCCATCCCCGGCCTCTCTTCGTCCAGTACGGCACGGACAGCTTCCCCGGCTTTCCGTCCGTCAGAAGCTTCTCCAAGCCGTTTGAGGAAAGCTGGGAGCAGACCATCTCCGGGATTACCGCCGCACTCGGCACAAGAGCAGCGACATGAGCGCGACATTGCTTCAGGCAGCATTCGCCGCCCACCGGGCCGGCAAACTTGAGGACGCCGTCGGCTATTACAGGGCCTGCCTTGCTTCCGATGCCGGGCAAAGCGCCGTCTATGATTATCTTGGCATCGCCTGCACCGGCCTGCCGGGGCGCAGCGCGGAAGCCGTACATGCCTTTCGACGCTCCCTGCTGCTTGAGCCCGGGCGCGGCGCCGTCTTGAGTAACCTGGCAACGCTCTATGCTCACGCAACGGACGATCCAAGGGCCCTCCTGTGGTTTCGCCGCGCGTCGAAAGCAGATCCTCTGCGCGCTGACCATTGGGCGCGTCAGGCGAGCTGTGCAATCCGGCTTGGCCGTAATGCCGAAGCCCATACCTGCCTGAAGCAGGCATGTATGCTGGCACCGGAGGACCCTGTCCACTGGGAGCATTTCGGGACCCTGTTGCGCCGCATGACCCGCCGGGCGGATGCAGAGCGCAGTGTCCGGAACGGACTGCTCATCTGTCCCGGGGCGGGACGTCTCTGGTCATCCCTGTCGGCGACACTTCTGGAAGTGGACAATATTCCAGCGGCAATCCTGTATGGACGCCGGGCGAGAATTGCCGCACCGGCGGATAGCGAGGCTTTCGGAAATCTTGCCCAGGCCCAATACCGGTCCGGGCAGATTGACGCCGCGATATCGAGCGGTGCGCAAGCCATGCGGCTCGACCCGCAAAATCCGATCATCACTCTCAATCTCGCAATCTATCTTCTGACAAAAGGTGATCTGGCGCATGGCTGGCCGCTCTATGAAGCCCGCCTGATTCCGCTCCGGAAAATGACGCGAAATCTTCCGCCACAGCCCTGGACTCCGGAGATCGCCGGGCCGGGAATCCATCTGCTGGTCTATGCCGAACAGGGTCTCGGCGACGAGGTCATGTTCGGCACCTGCTTTCCGGAGCTTCAGGAACGGCTGAGCGCGGGAGATCTGGGCAGCGTGACGGTCGAGTGCACCGACCGGCTACGTTCCCTGTTTGAACGCTCCTTCCCCGCATTCCGGTTTTTCGACCGGATCCGCAAACAGGAGCAGCGGCTGCGCCCGGCGGACTATGAAACCGCGGTTCGCACCCATGGCTGCACGCATCATGTGGCGGCCGGCAGCCTGCCCAAATTCTTTCGCGCGGCATTGAGCCACTTCCCGGACACGAATACCATCCTGACACCGGATCCGGACAAGCTTGAGCACTGGAAAAACTGGCTCGCGACAGCGGGGGCCGGCCCCAGGATCGGGCTGAGCTGGAGATCACGCGCCGGGCGCGACCGGGCGTCGGTCTATTATCCCGGGCCAGGAAATCTCGGGCCTTTTCTGGATATCGCCGGCGCGCAGTTCGTTACCCTGCAATATGACGAGGATCCGGAGGAACTGGCCCTGATCGAGCAGCAGACCGGAGTCCGCATGCTGCGGCCGGACGGCCTCGATCTGACCAACGATCTTGATGGTGTGGCCGCGCTGATCGCGGCACTCGATGCCGTCGTCGCGCCACAGAATCTGGTGCTCAGCCTGACAGGAGCTCTCGGAAAAAAGGGTTACTCGATGCCGCATTTCCTGACCTGGGTGTCGCTCGGCTCCGACCGCATGCCGTTTTTCCCGTCACTCACGGTTGACGTTCGATGGGACCGGGAGGGGCTGGACTGGAAGCCTGTCATGGGGCGGCTCGCCGGACGCTTGCGATCGGATCTTGGCCTCTAGAGATGTAACCCGCGTCTCTAGCGCTCCGCGACGGCTTCGGCGGCGATCGGGGTCGAGCGTGCCCTGCGCGCCTCGCGGTAGGTAATATACAGCCCGCTGCCGACAATGATCCCCGCCCCGAGCCAGGTCAGGGCATCCGGCAGGGTGCCGAAGATCAGGAACGTCATCAGAGTTGCCATCAGCAACTGGCCGTAATTGATCGGCGAGAGCAACGAGGCTTCACCGAGCCGGAAGGCCTTGATGACGAAGAAATGCCCGAGGCCGCCAAGGAAACCGGTCAGGGCGAACAGACCGTAATCGAGCGCATTGTTCGGCAGCCGGTAGTCGAAGGGCAGCGCCACGCTGGTGATCAGGGCACCGATCAGGGCGATATAGGTGATTGAGGTCTCGGCCGAATCGCTGCTGGCATATTTACGCGTCAGCACCTGGTAGACCGCATAGAAGAACGCGGTTCCCATGACCAGGAACATCGCCCAGTGGCTTTCCGCGCCCCCCGGACGAATGATGACCAACGCGCCGCCGAAGCCGACCAGAACGGCAATCCAGCGCCGTATCCCGACCTTTTCGCCGAGGAACGGAACCGCCAGTGCGGTGACGATGATCGGCGAGGTGAAGTTGATCGCGCTCGCTATCGGCACTTCGACATAGCGCAGCGCCAGGAAGAACAGGCAGGTGCAACAGAACATCAGTATGGAGCGAATGATGTGAACGCCCGGCTTCTGCGCCCGCAACAGCCCGATCCCGTGCCGCGGCATGAAGATGAGGAGTGCAAACACAAGGTGCCCTGTATAGCGGGCCCAGACGATCTGCGTGGTCGAGTAATCGGCCGAAAGATAGCGCGCCACCACATTCATGCAGGGCAGCACGGTGATCGCGCCCAGCATGAAGAGAACAGCGATGCCGTAGGAATTCGTCAGTGTGCCGGAAGGAGATGCCGCAGCATCCGGTGCGTCTGTTGCCATTTGCGCAGCTTACTTTTGCTGCGACCGCAAAACAAATTCCAAGCCGGAATGAATGAGGCGTCACGGCGCCCGGAGCGATGCCAGACGCGCAGCCAGCCTGCCAGGTATCATCGCTTCAGAGTATGCGGCGTCACGGTGAGGTACATCGCGTTCATGGACATGTCCGGGTGCCGGCCCTTCTCGCGAAAGCCGGCCCGCTTCAGGGCGATGACGGCGGGCCAGTTGTCCGGGTGCGGGCAGGCGACGACGCGGTCGATTTCAGGGTCGCGGAATATCTGGGTTGCCAGTGCCCGGAGCAAAGCCTGTCCGTGTTTCCGGTTAAGGAACGCGCTGTCGCCGATCAGAAAATCGATGGCGCGGGTCCGTCCCGTAACATCCGCAATCGCTTTCCAGCGCGGGTCGCCTTCGGCACCGTAGACATGCGCGCAGCCGATCGCCTGGCCGGCATGTTCCACAATGAGGAGCGAGGCGTCCGTATCCCGGGACAGGCTGTCGAGCGCCCCGGAAATCGTCGAAAAGACCCGGTGCGTCCAGCGCGTGACATGGGGCGCGGCGAGCCAGCGCCGGATGATATCTTCTTCCGCAGGCTCCGCCGACCGAAGACTGAGGTCACTGCTGCTAGCGGACATCCGCGCCGAGCGCCGCCACCGTCGTCATATCCTTGTCCTTGCGCATGCTCGCGACGTCGCGGCGTTCCGGGTTCAGTCGGTATTCGATGAAAGCCACGACCCGCGTCACAACGAAGACAAGCGTCAGGTAGAAGACGGCGGCAATCAGGAAGATTTCCAGCGGCTTGTAGGTCTGCGAGATCAGTTTGCGGGCAATGCCGGTCATTTCCAGCAGCGTGATCGTGCTGGCCAGCGATGTCGACTTGATCATCAGGATGATCTCGTTGCCATAGGCCGGCAGGGCCTGGCGAATGGCCTGCGGAAAGACGACCCGCCGGAACCGCATGACCGCGTTCATGCCGCAGGCCTTGGCCGCCTCGATCTGGCCGAACGGCACCGCCTGGATGCCGCCACGGATGATCTCGCTGGTATAGGCGCCGGTATTCAGGGTCAGCGCCAGGATCGCGCACCACCAGGCTTCCCGCAGGATCGGCCAGGCAAAGCTTTCCCGCACCACTTCGAACTGGCCGGAGCCGTAATAGATCAGGAAGATCTGCACCAGCAGCGGCGTGCCCCGGAAGACATAGACAAAACTGTAGGCGAAGCCCGCAAGAGGCCGGAACCGGGACGTCCGCAGCAGCGCAATGACAATCGCCAGGAAGAATCCGAGAAAGAGCGACGACGCGGCCAGAGCCATGGTTACCGGCAGGCCGTCGAGGATTTTCGGAAAGGCTTCCGCCATCAGTTCGAAATCCATGGCTCAGGCCCTCCTGACGCCGCGATTGGCCCACAGCTCGGCAAGGCCGAAACCCTTGTTCGAAAAGGCCGTCAGGATAAGATAGAGCACGCCCGCGGTAAGGTAGAATGTGAACGGTTTCTGGGTCGAGCCGCTGGCAACAGACGCCTGGCGCATGATTTCGACCAGACCGACGATGGAGATCAGCGATGTGTCCTTCAGGGTGAGCTGCCAGACATTGCCGAGCCCCGGCAGCGCGAACCGCGCCACCTGCGGCACCATGATCCTGCGAAACAGCAGGAAGCGGCTCATGCCGCAGGCCTTCGCTGCCTCGATCTGACCCTTGGGAACAGAGAGGACCGCGCCCCGGATCACTTCGGTGGCATAGGCGCCGGAGATGGTGCCGAGCGCGATGGTGCCGATGGCGAAGGCATCCAGCTCGATATAGTCCTCATACCCGAACATCCGGGCCACAGTCATCAGCGCCATGCTGCCGCCGAAGAACAGCAGATAGATGACCAGCAGGTCCGGCACGCCACGGATCAGCGTTGTGTAGGCTTCCCCGATGAGGCGGAGGAGCATGTAGCGGGAAAGTTTCAGGGCGGCGCCCAGGGTACCGATGACGATACCGAGCAGGAATGCCGCCATGGCCACAGCAAGCGTCATCAGCATGCCGCGGACCATTTCGTCGCCCCAGCCGGCATCGCCCCACTGCAGCAATAGCATCCAATCCGGCAAATTCACCTGGGCGGTCTCCGTCGGGTTTCAGCAGCGACACGGCCGCCATCAGGCGGCCGCGTGCATTTTTTCAGGTCAGTTGCAGCCGATCATTCCTTCGGCGTGCCGTCGAAGCCGAACCACTGCTTGGACAGCTTTGCGATCGTGCCGTCTGCACGGGCTTCGTCGATCGCCTTGGTGAACATGTCGGCCAGTTCCTGGTCGTCCTTGCGGATGCCCGCGCCGACGCCGTTACCGAACGGGCCACCATCCATCTTCGGGCCGACCATCGCCATGGTCTTGCCCTTCTCGCCTTCAAGCAGCGGCACCCAGTAGGAGAGCGACGCCAGAGCGGCATCGATCCGGCCTGCAACGAGATCGAGATCGAGGTTTTCCTGGGTGTCATAGGTTTTCACGGTGACCGTGTCGCCCATGTATTCGTTCAGGAAGTTCTCGTGCGTGGTGGAGATCTGCACGCCGACGGTCTTGCCCTTCAGAGCGGCCTTCATCGAGTCCAGGCCAGCCTTTTCCTTGGCATCGACATCGGCCAGGGTGAGCGCGTCAAGACCGGCACTAAGGCTTGCCAGCGGGCTTGACTTGACGACCACGAAGGAAGCCGGGGACCCCATGTAGGAACGCGAGAATGTGATGACTTCCTTGCGCTTGTCGGTGATGGACATGCCGGCCATGATGGCGTCGAACTTGCCCGCCTGCAGCGCCGGAATAATGCCTTCCCACGCGGTCTGCACCAGATCGCACTGAACATCCATGCGCTCGCACAGATCGGCATAGAGGTCGACCTCGAAGCCGTCGAGCTTGCCGGAGCTGTCGGTGAAGTTCCACGGCGCGTAGGCGCCTTCGGTGGCGATGCGGACCTTGCTGCCCGCCTTGAAATCCTTGGCATCCGCGGCACCGCCAAAAGCGATGGACGCGAGGGCCAGAGCAGTCAGAAAACGTTTCATTATTGTAGCTCCCAGTTTGGTTCCCTGCGGTTGCTGTTGCTGCCTCGATCAGGCTCGTTTGACGAACTGACGGCAGCGCTCCGATCGCGGGTTGTCGAACACCTGTTCAGGCGGTCCCTGTTCTTCCACGCGCCCCTGATGCAGGAAGACAACCTCGTTCGAGACCTCGCGAGCGAAATCGATTTCATGTGTAACGATGATCATGGTCCGGCCTTCCTCGGCGAGCTGGCGCATGACCAGCAGCACCTCGCCAACCAGCTCCGGGTCGAGTGCTGAGGTCGGCTCGTCGAACAGCATGACCTGGGGCTCCATTGCCAGCGCCCGCGCAATCGCACAGCGCTGCTGCTGGCCGCCGGAAAGATGGCTGGGATAGGAATCCCGCTTGTCTGCGATTCCGACTTTCTTAAGCAGGCTCTCCGCGCGGGCAATGGCCTCTTCGCGCGGCACCTTCAGCACATGGACCGGTGCCTCGATGACGTTTTCGAGCACTGTCATGTGAGTCCAGAGATTGAAGCTCTGAAACACCATGGAAAGCCGCGAGCGGATGCGGTCGACCTGCCGGTTGTCGGCCGGGAGCTGCGTGCCGTTCGGGCCCGGTTTCATGGCGATTGTTTCACCGTCGACGGAGACAATGCCCCGGTCCGGGATCTCAAGCAGATTGATGCAGCGCAAAAAGGTGCTCTTGCCGGACCCGGACGAGCCGATCATGGAGATCACGTCGCCCTGACGGGCTTCGAGAGAAACCCCCTTGAGGACCTCAAGGCCAGCGAAGCTCTTGTGCAGGTCCTGAACGACCAGCGCTTCGGATACGGAATCCGGCGCGTGCGCTACTGCCATATTGACGCAATCCCTACGGTAACGGACAGGCGCAGCATAATGGTCAATGCGAAACCGGCAAGATTAATGTCACGGAAACGCCATGAAAATCGCACGGAACAATGCGGGCGGCACCTATCCGCCGAGCGCCTTGATCCGGGCTTCGAGCATGCCGCGTGCCGGCGCATCCGGTCCCATAAGCGCCAGCAGCTCGCTCCAGAGCGCTTTCGCTGTCGCAGCATCACCATTCCGGAAGGCGACAAGGCCGCCATAGAAAAGGCCGTCGGGATTTTTCGGTGCCAGGTCGCGGATATGGCCGACCAATGCGACGAACTCTTCGGTCATTCCCGTCTCCGGCGTGCCGGGCGGGAACAGCGCCCGGGCATAGGCGAGCTGGATGTTCAGGTCATCCGGCGCCAGCCGGGCCGCATTGGCCTGCGCGTTCTTCGCCGCCTCGGTCTTGCCGAGCACGCCATAGGCGCGGGCGAGCCGGATCCAGCCGTCGAGATCATCGGGCTCTTCCTCCATCCGGCTGGCCAGACGATCGACCATCGACTGGATCATGGCCGCACGATCCTCGGTGCTCATCTGCTGCGCTGCGGCCACGTCATCGGCACTCGGCCCGGGTTCCACCGGGCGTTCGGAACGGGTCGCCTGCTCGGCCGCACGGAGGCTGGCCACGTCGATACCGGCCTCGGCGCCAAGCTCGTCGATCCGCTGTCTCACCAATGCTTCCCACGGAGCATCCGGCGGTGTATCCGCCTCCAGTGCAATCCACCATTCCAGAGCGCCGGCCGGGTCCGCGGCCTGACTGCGCGCCAGGCCGAGATAATACCGGGCACGCGGTTCCAGCGGCTGCTGCCGATTGACGGCACGGAAGTCCTCGACGGCCGTGGGCGACACCATGCCATCCGCCGCGAGCACCAGCGCCTCTCCCCGCGCGGCCAGGAGCTCCAGGTTATCCGGCACCATGGCAATCGCCTTGTCGTAGGCAGCAACCGCCTCGCGATAACGCTCCGTCACCATGTAGGAGCGACCCAGCAGCGACCAGCCGTCCGCATCGTCCGGATTAGCCGCCAGCTTGGCTTCCAGCTCCGAAACCATGTCCGAAACGCCCGGCTGCACCTCTTCCGGGGTGCCCCCACCCCCCTCGCTGCCGGGATTGCCGGCAAGGGCCCGGGTTCCTGCTCCATCACTACGCGAAGCCAGCGGCAGATCCGGCATGCCGGGGCTGCCGACGGAAACATAGGTCAGAAGAGCGCCCGCGGGGACCGCGAAGATCACCAGCACCACTGCCGCGAGCCGGCGCTTGCGGATCGCCTGCGGAGACTCGGTGTTGCCGCCGTCATGCTCCGCCGCCGCAGCCAGCATCCGGCGCTCGATCTCGAGTTTCGCAGCCTCGAAATCCTCGGTCGCGAGGCGACCCGCATCAAGGTCGCGCTCCAATTCCAGCAGCTGGTCGCGATAGACCGCCAGCGCTTCCTTGCCGGCTTCTTCCGCATCATCGTCAAGTGTTCCGGCGGACAGGACCGGCCAGAGCAACAGCAAGATGGTGCCGAATGTCAGCACTCCGGCAAAAACCCAGAAGATCATCAGGCATTCCCATCCTGCTCAGACAATAAGGCGTCGATCCGCTTGCGCTCGGCATCGCTCAAAGGCACCGGCGCCACGTCCACGCCACCGCCATCTCGTCGCCGCAGAAGGAACACGGCGACACCGATGGCACCGAAGATCCCAATGGCCAAGGGTCCGTACCAAAGGACCAGCGTCGATGCCTTCACCGGTGGCTTGAGCAGCACGAAATCGCCGTAGCGGTCGACCAGGAAGCTCTTGATTTCGGCATCGCTGTCGCCGGCAACCAGCCGTTCCCGCAGGATCACCCGGAGATCCTTGGCCAGCCCCGCATTGCTGTCGTCGATAGACTGGTTCTGGCAGACAAGGCAGCGGATTTCCTTGCTGAGTTCGCGCGCCCGAGCCTCAAGCGCGGGATCCTTCAGCATTTCGCCCGGCTCCACCGCAAAGGCGGGCAGGGTCAGGACGGCGATCAGCAGTGCCAGGAGTGCGGGGCGGATCATCCTTTGGCCGCCCGCAACTGCTGGACCATCGGCAGGATCGTCTCCTGCAGGGCCGGGGATGTCAGCGGGCCGACATGCCGATAGCGGATATGCCCGCCCGCATCGACGACATAAGTCTCCGGAACGCCGTAAACGCCCCAGTCGATGGCGGCACGGCCGTCCCCGTCGACACCGATCCGGCCGAACGGATCACCCAGCTCGCGCAGCCAGACGATGGCGGCATCCGGCTTGTCCTTGTAATTGATGCCGACCAGCGGCAGGTCGGTCTCGGCGGCAAGCCGCATCAGGATCGGGTGTTCCACCCGGCAGGGACCGCACCAGGAGGCGAAGAAATTGACCAGCGTCACCTCACCCCTGAGAGCCTCCGGTCCAACCCCGGGCTTGTCCTGGAGCAGCGGCCCCAGATCATGCGGCGGCACGGGCTTGTCTATCATCGCCGATGGCAGCACATGCGGGTCTTTCTTGGTCAGGATCGGCACGGTGAAATAGCCGGCAATCACCGCGAAAACCAGCAGCGGCAGAAGGAAGAGCAGCCGTTTCAGCATCTCAGTCTCCCGCCTCCGCCGCCGGCGCCGCCGCGCGCCGCTTCGAGCGTTTCGGCGCCCCGATCCGCAACCGCCGGTCCGACAGGGAGAACAGTCCGCCAAGGACCATCAGCATGGCCCCGGCCCAGATCCACGGTACCAGCGGCTTGACCCAGACCCGAACGATGTAGCCGCCCTCGGTACTGCCTTCACCGATGGCGACATAGAGGTCGCCTTCGATGCCGGAGCGAATCGCCGCTTCGGTGGTTGGCATCTGCTGTACCGGGTAGAGCCGGCGTTCGGGCTGCAGGGTTGCGAAAGGCACACCGTCCTTCGTGACATTGAGTGTGGCCATGTCCCGGAAATAGTTCGGTCCCTGGCTGCGCTCGACCTTTTCCAGCACCAGCTCGTACTGGCCGATGGTCAGGGTATCCCCCGCCTTCGCCGTGGCGACGAGCTCCCGTGTCCAGTTGGTCTCGCCCGTCGCACCGCAGATGAATACCGCCATGCCGATATGAGCGAGACTCATGCCATAGGCCGCACCCGGAAGCGAGACGAGACGTCTCAGACTGTCACCGAGCGGTATCCGGAACAGGCGGATCCGCTCGGCCAGCTCGGTCACGACGCCGCCGGCCACCCAGGCGGCGAAGCCGAAACCAAGCACCGGCGCCAGCGGGGCGCCCTCCACCAGCACGAGGATGCCGCCCGCAACCACGATGGTGAAGAGCGCACTGACCCAGAGCTTTTCGATCGCCACGCGCAGGTTCCCGCGCTTCCAGGGCAACAATGGCCCGATCGCCAGAAGCACAAGCAGCGGGATCATCACCGGCACGAAGGTCGCATTGAAGAAGGGCGCACCGACAGAGACCTTGTCTCCCGTCATGGCGTCGAGGAACAGCGGATAGAGCGTGCCGATGAAAACCGTTGCCGTCGCCACGCTGAGAAACAGGTTGTTGAGCACCAGCCCGCCTTCCCGGCTGACCGGGGCGAACAGGCCGCCGGCCTTCAGCGCCGGCGCACGGATGGCAAAGAGCGTGAGCGAACCACCGACCGCGACGATCAGGATACCGAGGATGAACAGCCCGCGCTCGGGATCGACGGCAAAGGCATGCACCGATGTCAGGATGCCGGAACGCACCAGGAACGTGCCCATCAGGCTGAGCGAGAAAGTGATGATGGCAAGCAGGATGGTCCAGGCCTTCAGCGCATCCCGCTTTTCCACCACGATAGCGGAATGCAGCAACGCGGTTCCAGCGAGCCAGGGCATGAAACTGGCATTCTCGACCGGATCCCAGAACCACCAGCCGCCCCAGCCAAGCTCGTAATAGGCCCACCAGCTGCCGAGCGTGATGCCGGCGGTCAGGAAGGTCCAGGCGGCGAGGGTCCAGGGCCGCACCCAGCGGGCCCAGGCCGGATCGACCCGGCCCTCGATCAGTGCCGCCATGGCGAAGGAAAAGGCCAGCGAGAAGCCGACATAGCCGATATAGAGCATCGGCGGATGGAAGGCGAGGCCCGGATCCTGCAGCAGCGGGTTCAGGTCACGGCCGTCAAGCGGCGCCGGGTCGAGCCGCTCGAACGGGTTCGATGTCAGCAGGATGAAGCCGAGAAAGGCGAGGCCGATCAGGCCCTGGATGGAAATCACCCGCGCTTTCAGCGTGTCCGGCAGTTGCCGACCGAAAGCGGCCACGGCGAAGCCGAACAGGGCCAGGATCAGCACCCAGAAGACCATCGAGCCTTCGTGGTTCCCCCAGACGCCGGAGATCTTGTAGAGCAGCGGCTTCAGGCTGTGGGAATTCGCCGCCACATTGGCGACCGAGAAGTCCGAGGTGATGTAGGCGTGCATCAGTGCGCCGAAGGCGATCGCAATGCACAGGAACTGGGCGGAAGCGGCGGGGGCGGCGAAGCCCATCAGCGCAACATCGCGCTTGGCTGCGCCATACATCGGCACGACGACCTGCGCGACGGCAACAAAGAAGGCAAGGACAAGGGCGTAGTGCCCGATCTCGGCGATCATTGCGCCGTCTCCCCTTCTTTCCAGCGGCCGGACTTCTTCAAGGCATCGGCGACCTCGCGCGGCATGTAATTCTCATCGTGCTTGGCCAATACTTCGCTGGCCGTGAAGACGCCGCCGCTGAACTTGCCTTCCGCCACCACGCCCTGCCCCTCACGGAACAGGTCCGGCAGCGAGCCGCGATAGACGACTTTCACCGCGTTCTGGAAATCGGTGACGATAAATTCGGAGCGCAGCCCCTCCTCATACTTCTTCCAGCTGCCATCCTCGACCATACCGCCGATCCGGATACGCCGGTCCGCGCCGACATCCTTTTCCGCAAGATCCGTCGGACTGAAGAAGAAGACGAGATTTTCCTCGAACGCGGTCAGCACAAGCGCCGCCGCCGTGCCGAGCATGACAAGGCCGATCAGGACAATGGAAAGGCGGCGTCTCTTAGGCGTCATGTCGCGCATCCTCCAGATCGGCCTGCTGACGGCGCTGCCGCCGCGGCCCTACCCGCTCTTCCAGAGCGGTCAACTCGCGTTCGCGCGCCCGCATGCCTGTGATGGAAGCAACCAGCATCACGGCGAGCACCAGAGCGACGACACCGTATGACGACCAGATGAAGGCCGCATATCCGCCCATTTCGAGAAATTCCTGAATGGCCCTGCTCCGGCAAACCGTTCTTCGACACCGGGAATTTAGATTATTTCCGAGGCCCGTCAAAGCGACGTGGCGTCGCGGGCTGATCACAAGCTGGCCAGCCTCGCATCCGCGTCATGAAATGTCGGACAGACGCAGCAGTCGAATGCGACGGGCCGTCAGTGCGCCGCGCATGCGCACGATCAGTAGATACAGGAAATACAGCTTGAAAGCGCCCGCCATCAGCAACAGCGGCAGCAGCATGGACGGGTCGACGGACGGGCCATCCATCCGGGCCACGCTGGCCGGCTGGTGCAGGGTGTTCCACCAGTCGACCGAGAATTTTATGATCGGGATATTCACCACCCCGACCAATAGCAGCACGGCCCCCGCCCTGGAGCCGCGCTCCGGATCGTCAAAGGCGTTCACAAGGGCGATATAGCCGAGATAGAGAAAGAACAGGATGAGCACCGAGGTCAGCCGCGCGTCCCAGACCCACCAGGTGCCCCACATGGGCTGCCCCCAGAGGGAGCCCGTGATCAGCGCCATCAAGGTGAAGCCGGCACCGATCGGTGCCGCGGCCTGGGCCGCGACATCGGCCAGCGGATGCTTCCAGATCAGGAAACTGCCCGCCGCAGCAGCCATCACCACATAGACGAACATGGCCATCCAGGCCGACGGCACATGCACATACATGATCCGCACGGTCTCGCCCTGCTGGTAATCCGCCGGCGAGGCGAACAGGGCGAAATAGAGCCCGGCGGCGCCGGTCAGCACCCCGAGCACCATGATCCAGGGCTGCAGCCGGGCGGCAAGGCGCATGAAGCGCGCCGGGTTGGCAAGCCAGTGGAACCAGTTCATCCGCGCATATCCTCCGAATGCCGTACCGGCATGGATCGGTCCGGGTGCGGGGTCCGCCCCCGTCTCTTTCCGTCCGCAGATCTGTTTGAACACCAACCGGCGGAAAACATCAACCGGCCGCCTGTCGCAGGGCCGCCGCCGTCGCCCAGGGCGCCAGCGGCAGGCAGGCCACCAGCATGGCCCCGAGGATCAGAAGCTGTGCCTTGGCCGACTGCCCGGTGACGGCCGCCTCCACCGCGGAAACCCCGAAGATCAGCAACGGAATGGCCAGAGGCAGCACCAGCAGGGCGACCAGGGTTCCGGCCCGGCGGGCACCCAGCACCAGCGCCGCCCCGACCCCGCCGAGCAGGCTGAGGACCGGCGTGCCAAGCGCCATGCTGGCCAGCAGCACCGGAAACGCCTCGGATTGCATGTTCATGAAGACCCCGAGCAGCGGCGCGATCAGCAGCATCGGCAATCCCGTCGTGAGCCAGTGCGCCAGGCATTTCGCCAGCACCAGCAGCTCCAGCGGCACCGGTGTCAGCAGCATCAGCTCCAGCGAACCGTCGTCGTAATCGGCCTGGAACATCCGGTCGAGGGAGAGCATCGCCGCCAGCAGCGCGGCAACCCAGACGATGCCGGAGGAAATCCGCTCCAGCACACCCGGCTCCGGGCCGACGGCGAGCGGGAACAGGGTGACCACGATGACGAAGAACATCAGCGCCATGGCCGCATCGCTGCCCTGGCGCAGGGCCAGCGAAAGATCGCGCCGGACGAGGGTCAGAAACGCCTTCATGACGCATCCTCGAAAGCCGCGCCGAGAGCGCCATAGGCAGCGTCGAGATCGGCCGCGGACGGCTCGAACGCACGGAGATCGAGCTCGGACACGCCGTCCCCTGCCTCGAAACGAATATGGGTGGCCGCCACGATCATGCCGCCGCGCTGCCGGTGCGCCGCGATCGCCGCTTCCAGTGCGGCAACCCCGTCATCGTCCAGCCCCACGGTCGGCTCATCGAGAATCCAGAGCGGCGCCTCGCTGACCAGCAGCCGGGCCAGCGCCAGCCGGCGCTTCTGGCCGGAAGAAAGATATCGGGCCGGGAAATCGGCGCGATGACCGATGCCGAAATGCTCCAGCGCCGCCATCACGGAGATGCCGTCGGCGCCGCGCATGCCGGACCAGAATGTCAGGAGTTCCTCGGCTGTCATCGCCGGTTTGGCCGCATCCGCATGGCCGACATAATGCAGGCTCCCGGCATGGGCTTGCGGGTCGTCCGTGACCGGCGCGCCGTCCCAGAGAAGATCGCCGCGGGCCGGACGGACCAGGGTCGCCATGGTGCGCAGCAGGCTGGATTTGCCGCTGCCGTTCGGGCCCTTCAGGATCAGCACCCCACCGGAGACAAGAGCGAAATCCAGCCGGTCAAACACCAGACGGCCGCCCCTCTGGCAGCCGAGGCCCTTGCCCTCGAACCGGTGATCACCGAAATATTCCATGAAAGCAATGCCCTCGTGCCGCACGGAGCCACCATAGGCGAGGTCGCCGCCGGCCTCAACGCGGTAAGCTGCCGCAAGGCTGTCGCGGGATGTTTTTCGCGAGCGCGACCGGGATTTACATAAAGAAAGCGGCGCCGTTCTCTGGGGGGGAGGGGGAACGCGGCGCCGCTTTTCAAGGTCCCGGCCCTTAACAGGGAACCGGAGAAGGGGACCAGTTCTTGGCGAAAGCTCCGCCAAGCCATTTTACCGGGGACTGCCGGTATATGAAAAATATAGGAAGCTTTATGGTGATTTCGAGGTCACGAAGTGTATTTTTTCCATCTGCTCTTTCCGGTACGAGGCACTGACGGTGGCCGAATTCGTATCAACCGGTAACAAAGAATAAGAATCCAGCTCTTGGGGAGTGACCAATGTCCGCCATCCATGCCTCCGCCGCCCTATCCCGTTTCACCGTGCTCGACCTGACGCGGGTCCGCTCCGGGCCGACCTGCATCCGCCAGCTCGCCGACTGGGGCGCGAACGTGATCAAGATCGAACTGCCTGAGGCGATGGAAGCAGGCAACCAGCTCGGCGGCGCCCGCAGCGGATCGGACTTCCAGAACCTGCACCGCAACAAGCGGGCGATGACACTGAACCTGAAGGACCCGGAAGGCCTCGCGCTGTTCAAGCGGATGGCAAAGACGGCGGACGTCATTGTCGAGAATTTCCGCCCCGACGTGAAACAGCGCCTCGGCATCGATTACGAAACCCTGGCGAAGGACAATCCCGGACTGGTCTATGCCTCGATCTCCGGCTTCGGCCAGGACGGCCCCTACGCCAAGCGCCCCGGCTTCGACCAGATCGCCCAGGGCATGGGCGGCTTGATGTCGATAACCGGCGCCCCCGGCGAGGGCCCGATGCGGGTCGGCATTCCGGTGGCGGACCTGACCGCCGGCATCTTCGCCTCCCAGGGCATCATGGTTGCCCTGCTGGAAAGGGAAGCCTCCGGCAAGGGCCAGTGGGTGCATACCTCCCTGCTGCAGGCGCAGATCTTCATGCTCGACTTCCAGGCCTCGCGCTGGACCATGAGCGGCGAGGTCGCCAAGCAGGCCGGCAACAATCACCCGACCAGCATCCCGACCGGCGTATTCCAGACCAGCGACGGCTATATGAACATCGCGGTTGCCGGGGAGAAGATCTGGACCCGGTTCTGCGCTGTCATCGGCCGCGAGGACCTGCCGGACAACCCGGATTATAAAACCGCGCCGTCCCGCTCGAAGAACCGGGACACGCTGAACGCCCTGATCCAGGACCTGCTCGCCACCGAAAGCACGAAGCACTGGGTCGATCTTTTCAACAAGGAAGGCGTGCCCGCCGGCCCGATCTACAATATCGACCAGACCTTCGCCGATCCGCAGGTCAAGCATCTCGGGATGCAGAAAACCGTACATTCCGAAGAGCATGGCGATATCGATCTGGTGGCCCAGCCGATAACGCTCTCGCGCACGCCCAGCACCTTCGCCGCCGCCCCGCCCGCCTATGGCGAGCATACGGACGAGATCCTCGGCGGTCTCGGCATGAGCACCGAGGACATCCAGGCCCTGCGCGACAAACAGGTGATCTGACCCGCACCCCGCCCCGACAGCCGATACGAAACGGACCCGCCCCATGCCCGCCAGCGCCGCGCCGCAGCCGATCCTGACCGAGTTCAAGGACGGCATCGCCCGCCTGATCTTCAACAACCCGGCCCGCCACAATGCCATGTCCCTTGAGATGTGGACCCATGGGGCGGAACTGCTGGAGGCCTTCGGGCGGGACGACAATGTCCGGGCCATCCTGCTGACCGGGGCGGGCAGCGAGGCCTTCGTCGCCGGGGCGGATATTTCCAAGTTCGGGGACGAGCGGGCCAGCCGGGACGCGGTCGAGACCTATGACCGCGCCGTCGCCCGCTTCCAGCAGGTGATGCGGGATCTGGAGAAACCGACCATCGCCCGGATCGACGGCTTCTGCATCGGCGGCGGTCTCGCCATCGCCATCGAATGCGACATCCGGGTCTGCTCGGAGAAATCCAGCTTCTCGGTGCCCGCCGCCAAGCTCGGCATCGGCTACGCCATGGACGGCATCCGCCGCCTGCGCACACTCGTCGGCCCCGCCTTCGCCGCCGAGATCTTCTACACCGCCCGCCGGTTCTCGGCACAGGAAGCGGTGATGATGGGGCTCGTCAACCGGGTGCTGCCCGAAACGGAGCTCGACAAACATGTCGAAGACCTGCTCTCCCGCATCTCCGAAAACGCCCCGCTGGCCATCCAGACGGCAAAACGCGCGCTGATCGAGCTGGAGAAACCGGAAGACGGACAGGACGCCGCCTCCTGCGAGGCGCTGGTGCTGAGATGCATGGAGAGCGAGGATTATGTGGAGGGAAGGACGGCCTTCATGGAGAAGCGGAAGCCGGTGTTCCGGGGGCGGTAGGAAACCGCTCAGTTACAAAATGGAATACAATTTTCGAACATAAACTTAGCCCCTGCAAGATAAGGGAAATCTAAACGCGAAATAATTTTCCACGCATCAGACAGTTACAAACCCAAAATTAAATGCCATTTAAATGGGTGGTGAGGTACTTAAAGTGGTGGCACGATACCGCTCATTGGTACTGAAATCGACCTATTGAGGTCTTGGTTCCCATGACATCGAATAACAGCACAAACATTGTCGCTTTCAGTGAAGAGGATGTCATCCGTCTCACTGGGCTTTCACTCGGGCAACTTCGGGCGTGGGACCGGCGTGGGTTTTTCGAGCCGCAATTCGCATATGAAGACCGGCATGTTCCACATAGCCGAGTTTACTCGTTTCAAGACGTAGTTGGGCTGAGGACCATCTCGGTACTAATGAAAAATTACAAGGTATCTCTGCAGCAGCTTCGTAAGGTTGCCGGCGAGCTAATACATAGGGGGTTCGACCATTGGACCGACGTCCGCCTTTATGTGCTCAATAAACAGGTCCATTTTAGAGAGCCCACGTCAGATAAAGTTGAAGGAATATGGGACGGGCAACTTGCAATGCTCCCTGTTATCGACGTTATACACGACGTTGAAAACCGCATTATTGAAATGAATCAAAGGTCCAAATCACAAAGCGGGAAAGTCGAGAAACATAAGTATGTTGCTAGAAATGCGTCCGTAATTTCAGGCACACGAATACCAACAGCATCAATACGAAGATTTCACGAAGCCGGTTACACAATCAGCCAAATCTGTCACGAATACCCGACTCTTACTGAAGAAGATGTCGCTGCAGCGATTTCCTATGAAGAAGGACTCGCAAAAAGCGCATAAATTGTCATAGACATAAATTATGCGCTTCATGCTCGATGAAAATGTTCCCCGCGCCGTTGCAGAACTCCTGCTTAAAAGAGGCTATACAGCGGAATTCATCCGTGATTTCGCTTTTCCTGGCGCAATCGACACGACAGTAGCGACTATCGCCGAACAGCGAAACTCGATCCTTATCAGCTTTGATGGGGACTTTGAACGGATTGCCCCGCGCATCCCATTGGGGCAGCGTCGTCGTTTTAAAAGCCTTAGCCGTATCTGGCTCAGATGCGAAGAGCACAACGCAGCGATTAGAATAAACGCAGTGCTGTCATTCATTGAGACCGAGTATGAAACCGCACAAAACTCGCCTCGCAATCGTATGCTTCTTTGGATTGGGAAATCTTATCTCACGACCCACCGATAGGCTGAGTTTACAGAAAACAGCCCAAACCTAATCCACGATGAACAGCTTCGCGCCGGTCGCCGTCGAGGACCGGTGGGCTGCGTCGCCGAAGTCGGAGACCTGATAGGACATGCCCGCTGTCATAATGGTCTTGCGGCCGTCCTTCAGTTCGGAGACCAGCTCGCCTTCCAGCACATAGAGAATATGCCCCCGGTCGCACCAATGGTCGGCGACGTAGCCTGGTGAGTATTCGACCTGCCGGATGCGGATATCGCCGATTTCCATGGTCCGCCAGATGGCCTCCCCGGTCTCGCCGGGATGTCTGGTTTCGGCGACCTCGGACCAGTCGGTGACGGTGAACGGCAATGCGGGGATTTTCATGGGAGGCTTTCGGGTGACGGGAGGACGAGCCGGAAGCTTATGCAGGTGCAGGGCACCTGACAATCACCGGCGCGGGGCTCCTCACGAAAAGGCCGGCATCACCTCGTCGATGAAACGGGCCAGCGATGCTTTCTTCCGTTCCGTGCTCATGCCGCTGTCGATCCAGAACGAGAACTCGTCATAGCCGAGATCCTCGATCCGTTTCAGCCGGTCGATGATTTCCTGCGCGGTACCGATGGTCAGATCCCGCCGCAGGGCATCGGGCGTGACCATCCTGTTGGCCGCGATCTCCTCCTCCGTCAGCGCCGCGATCTGGCCCTGACGGATCGGCCGCTCGTTCTTGAACCAGGCGCCGAAATAGCAATAGAAGCGGTGCAGCTCATCCACCGCGACGGCGAGATCGTCCGCGTCCGCCGCCACATAGGTATGGTGCAGCAGCATGATCTTCGGGCGCGGGCCGGTGTGTTTTTCGCAGGCGGCATTGAAGCGCCCCATCAGCATCTCGATTTCCTCCCAGCCCTGCCAGAGCGGCGTCACCTGGATGTTGAAACCGTTCGAGACGCCGAATTCATGGCTGTTCGGGTCGCGGGCGGCGATCCAGACCGGCGGGCCGTCCGGCTGGGTCGGCTTGGGCACACTTGAGGTGGCGGGAAACTGGAAAAACTCGCCCTCATGCGCACAATCGCCGGCCCAGAGTTTCGGCAGAAGCGGCGCGATCTCCCGCATCCTCTGCCCGGCCTGCCAGGCATCCAGCCCCGGTGAGAGCCGTTCGTACTCGAAGGCATAGGCACCCCGGGCAATACCGAGCTCCAGCCGCCCACCGGTCAGGAGATCCGTCGCCGCCGCCTCCCCCGCCAGTTTGATCGGGTGCCAGAAGGGCGCCACCACGGTGCCGGTGCCGAGCCGGACGTTCTTCGTCCGGTGCGCCAGGTCCACCAGTTGCAGGAACGGGTTCGGCGTGATGGTGAATTCCATGCCGTGATGCTCGCCGGTCCAGATGGCGCGCATGCCGCCCTGATCCGCCATTTCGCACAGGCTGACGAATTCCTCGTGCAGCTCCGGGTGAGACTGGCCGGAGGTGACGCGCTCCATATGCGCGAAAAGAGAAAAGTCCATTGCAGCCAGTCTCCCTAACCGTAGTGACGTGCGCGCCCGGCATCGCCGAGGCTGAAATAAGTCTGCTCGGCAAATCCGAGCCCACGCCTGTCGGACCGTTCGAAAGCTTCGACCGCGCCCATCAGGACTATGTGATCGCCTGCCGGGATGACCCGGTGCGTGGCGCACAGGAAATGCGCCGCCACGCCGTCGAGCACAGGCGGCATGCCCGCCTCGTCCCACCAGCCGATCTGCGCGAACCGGTCACCGCCAAACCGGGCAAACCTGTCGGACAGTGCTTCCTGTCCATCCGCCAGCACATTGACGGCGAAACGCTCGCAGTTTTCGAACACGGAGAAGCTGGAGAGATAGCGGCCCGGGCAGACCAGCAGCAGCGGCGGGTCGAGCGAGACCGAGGTGAAGGAATTCGCGGTGAAGCCGACCGGTGTTCCGTCCGCCGTGCGCGCGGTGACGATGGTGACGCCGGTCGGGAAAACGCTGAAAGCCTGGCGCAGGGCTTTTGGGTCGAACGGCCTCATGCTGCACCGCCATGGCAGCGGCCTGCGAAATCGAGCAGCGCCGCATTGACGCTGTCGGGATGCGTCATCGGCATCATGTGGGCCGCCCCATCGATCACCGCGCACTGGCCGTCCTTCACCAGCGCCGCCATCGCCTCGGACATGGCCGGCGTCGAGTTCGGCTCTTCCGAGCCGGTCATGAACAACGCCGGACACGGGAGTGCACGCAGCGTCTCGTCCGCCGGGCCATCCGAGTGCGCGAACACGGTATAAGCCGCCTTGTAGCCAGCCGGATCGGCGCCGAGCAGCCACTCCCGGCAGGCTTGCTTCGCATCTGGGTTCCGGTCGATGGAAAACCAGCGCTCCAGGGTCGGTTCCGGATCGGCGATTTCATCCAAAGGCAGGCTGTCTGCCCGCGCCCGGACGGCGTCGGCGGCCTGTTTGCTGCGCCGGAAAATCGCGTTCAGGGCCGCCACGCCGGCGCAGAGATCCGGTTGGCGGGTGGCGATTTCCAGCGCGATCAACGCGCCGAGGGAGTGGCCGGCGATAACGGCCGGGCCGGTCTGCATGTCGATCACTTTCGCGATCCGCCCCGCATAATCGGCAAGGCTCGGCTGGGCATCGAAGGGGGCGCTGTCGCCGTGCCCCGGCAGATCCACCGCGATCACCGTAAAGCGTTCCGCCAGAGCCGGTATCTGCCGGGCCCAGCTTTCGGACCGCAGCCCGACGCCATGGATCAGCACGATTGTCGGGCCCGACCCGGCACGGGAGAGTGCCAGACCGGACGGCCCGTCAGATCGCTGCGGGATTGTCCAGGTCATGGCCGAGCTCCTCCAGATCCTGATAGCGGTCGCCGATCCGGTGATGCGGACGGCCGCCCGTCGATCCTCCAAGGGCGACGACAATCTCGTCCGGCCCCGGCGCATCGGGGATGGCGAACTGCACCGTCAGATAATGCGAGCGGCGGCCCGCATCGTTCTTGTCCATCAGCGGGATCGAGATCTGTGCGTTGGCAGGACCGCGCGTGTTGGTGAAGGCGAGATAGGAGGAGGCGCCGACGGCCGTGCGATAATGGTTGCCGAAGCGCAGGGTGTGGATCAGCCCCGAGGCATGTTCGATCTCGCCATTGAGCCCGACGAGGGCCGCCTTGCCATAAGCCTCGATCGCGTCGCCGCCACCGGCAAGAGCGAGGATACGCTGTGTCAGCAGCGCGCCCAGCTCCGGCCCGTAGCTGCGGATTTCTGTCGTCAGATCCTCGACAAACCGTCCGGCCCACGGGTTCTTCACCACGGCCGCGACGGCGAACATCCGGAGCGGCGGCTCCGCCTTCCTGAAGCCCTCGATCAGGGTTTCCTCATCGAACTGAACGAATTTCCGAATCTCAAGTGACATGCCGCCGCCCTTCAAAATGTGCCGCGACAACTCTCCCGTATGGACAGACCAGCAACAAACAACCAATTATGAGCCAACATCATTAGTCAAACTTATGGCTTGGTTTTTCATGGCTCGTTTCACCCCGCCGCTGAACTGGTTCCGGGTCTTCCAGTCGGCCGCCCGCCATCTCAGTTTCACGGCGGCGGCCCGCGAACTCGGCCTGACGCAATCCGCTGTCAGCCAACAGGTCCGTGCACTGGAAGGGCGACTTGGAGTCGCGCTGTTTCACCGCCAGGCGCGCGGCATTGCGCTCACCGATGACGGGCGGCGTCTGTTGCCGGAGATCACGTCCGGCCTCTCGGTGCTGGACAATGCGGTCAGCCAGTTTGATTTCGGGCCGCGGGAGGAACTGGTCACGGTGGCGACCTCCATCAGCTTCGCGCATTGGCGGCTGGCGCCCGTGCTATCCCGCTTTCTTGCGGCGCATCCGACGATCAAGGTGCGCCTGCTCAGCACGGTCTGGTCGGACGAATTCAACAGCACCTTCGGGGATATCGAGATCCGCTTCGGCTCCGCCGAGCTTGTCGGCAAGGAGTCCGAACGCCTGCTGAACGACAGGTTGATCGTGGTCGCGGCCCCGGCGCTTGCCTCCGACGCCTCGGCGCTCGGGAACCATCCGCTGATCGAGGCTGTCGGTACGTCTGGCGGATGGGCGCAATGGTGCGCACAGTCAGGGCACCCCACTCCCCTCCAGCCGAGCCTGTTCGTCGACCATCACGGTATCGCCGTGCAGATGGCGACGGACGGTGTCGGTGTCGCCCTGACGAGCTCCCTGCTTGCCCGCCCGAGCCTCGACAGGGGCAGTCTGGTCCAGCTCCACACCGCCGAACTGGCGAGCCCGGACGGCTATTTCATTGCCTTGAGGAAACAGACGAATCCGGCCACCGCAACCCTGTTCGACTGGATCAGGGAGGCGGCGGCAAATTGAGCTGCTAACCGCCGAACCGGCCCCGGAACGGTGCCCCCGAAAACAGCGTCACCAGATGCGCCAGCAGCACGAGGCAGGTGACGACGGCCAAAATCTGGATCATCGTATAGGGGATCAGGCTAACCTGACCCGGTATCCGCTCCCGTTTGTCCTGCCACCAGGCAAAGGCGAACAGCAGAACGGCACCGGCAAGAACGATCAATGTTGTGAAGAGGTCCATAAACCCGACAGACTGAACACGTTACCCAACGAGAAAAAACGACAGGGGGAAACATAAGCATGAGTGTTGCCAACCGCCAGCAAGCCGCGACAAGCGGCAGCTACGATCCGGCGAGCGCCAGCCTGCCTACCTTCCACGACGCGGTGCCTGCTTTCCAGGACGGAAGCGACAGCCCGCGGGCCTATCTGGAACGCTGCCTTGAGGTGATCGAGGCGCGGGAACCCGAAGTCAAAGCATGGGTCACGATCAACCGCGAAGGCGCCCGCACAGCCGCCGACGCGGCGACGGACCGCTACCAGGCAGGCCGCGCCCTTTCCCCCATCGACGGCATGCCCATCGGCATCAAGGATCTCTTCATGACGAAGGATATGCCGACGGAGATGGGCAGTCCGCTGTTCAAGGGGAACCGGACAGACTCAGACAGCGCCCTGGTTTACGGCTTGCGCCTCGCCGGTGCCGTGGTGCTCGGCAAGACGGTGACCACCGAACTCGGCTTCTCCCATCCCGGCCCGACCCGGAACCCGTTCGACACGAACCGGACGCCCGGCGGCTCCTCCAGCGGCTCCGCCGCCGCCATCGGTGCCGGCATGGTGCCAGCCACCATCGGCTCCCAGGTCGTCGGCTCGGTCATCCGGCCGGCCAGCTTCTGCGGCAACATCGCCCTCAAGCCGACCCTCGGCGCCCTCAATCGGGGCGAGCGCGCGGGCGGCCTGAGCCAGAGCCATGTCGGTGTGCATGCCGGCTCTCTTCAGGACATGTGGGCCGTCGCCTACCAGATCGCCGCCAAGGCCGGCGGCGATGCGGGCTATCCCGGTCTCTATGGCGCGGAAGCCCCGGCGACGGCGCGCAAGCCGAGCCACCTGGTGCTGCTGCAGACCGAAGGCTGGGAGATGCTCGACGGCACCAGCCGCGCCGCCTTCGAACAGATACTCGACCAGCTCCGCCGCCAGGACATCCAGATCCTGACCCGGGCCGACAGTCCGACCATCGATGCCTGCGAGGCGGCGATCGCCGACAGCCTGAAGCTGGCCCGCGACATCTGCTGCTGGGAGCTGCGCTGGACGCTGCGGAACCTGGCGGAGAAGGACGAGAGCCTGATGAGCGAGAGCCTGAAACAGCGCCTCGCCCTGGCCGAGGACATGAGCCTGACGGACTACCGCGCTGCGCTCGACCAGAGAGACCGCATGCGCGCCCGGTTCCGTGCCCTGGCCCCCTTCGCCGACGGCTGCATCACTCTTTCGTCCGCCGGTATCGCGCCGCCCTTCGACGGCTCCGGCGCCGTCGGTGAGCCCGGTATCACCCACCAGACCGGCCTGCCCGCCTTCAACGCGGCGACCTCGGCCCTCGGTGTGCCCTGCGTCACCCTGCCGCTAATGGCGGTGAACGGCATGCCTCTGGGCGTGCAACTGATCGGTCAGGCCCACAGGGACCAGGAACTCACCGGCACCGCCGCCTGGATGCAGGAGAACGTGAAACCGGTCTCGCTTTAAACAGATCGTCCACCGGCTTTCCGGGAGCCTCCGGAATGCCGGTGGACGATGGTGGGAGAGCCTTATGAGTCGGTGACGTGATCTTACCCTGACGGTTCTCCTACGGCATGCGCCCTCATATTGCCCATCAAATAATAGGCATTATCGACTAATTCGCCTATCTATAGATTGACAATATTTTTATTTTGCATATCTTTTCATAGGCTTTTTGACTCTCCATGCCCATGAAATAATATGCAATGAATGTAAAAAACACGGCCAGAAAGCAGTATGTGCAGATCGTGGATCGCACCGCACGGCAGCTCGCCTCCCTGAAGCAACCCTCGGAAGGATGGCTCTCAGTGCTCCGCAAAGCCTTCGGCATGTCCGGGGCGCAGGTAGCCTCCCGAGCGGGCGTCAGCCGCAATGCGGTCTATCAGGCCGAGCGGAATGAACGCGACGGGGCGATCACAATCAACCAGATGCAAAAACTCGCCGAAGCGATGGGCGGACGCTTTGTCTATGCCATCGTTCCTGACGGCGGACATGTCGAGGATGTTATCCGGAAGCAGGCACGTCGCAAGGCCGAAGCACGCATCATGCGCGCCAGCGCCCACATGGCTCTGGAAAAGCAATCTTTGGCAAGCGAGCAGGTGACGCATCGCATCGAAGACCTGGCAGACGAACTCGTGCGGACCATGCCTCCCGGCTTCTGGGATGCCAAATGACGTTTGACGAGCCGGACGGCGCCACACCGCTTGATCCAGATGAAATACAGGGACTGAAGTTTCCCCATGTCACGACACGTGGGGAGCTGGACGAACTGGAACAGGCGAATATCGAGCAGGGTCTCGCGTGGGTATCCCGGCGGCGCGGCGGGTCGGTCCTTGACGATAATTTTATCAGGACGCTGCACAAAAGGCTCTTCGGCGACGTCTGGACATGGGCGGGCGAATATCGTCTGACCGAGAAGAACATCGGCATCGATCCATTCCAGATTCCCGTGCAGCTTCGCATGCATCTTAATGATGCCCGCTATTGGGCCGCGCATCATGTCTATCCGCCGCTTGAGGCCGCCGCTCGCTTTCATCACCGCATGGTGCAAATTCATCCGTTTCCGAACGGCAATGGCCGCCATGCCCGGATCGCTGCCGATATCCTGCTCGAAGAGATCTACGGGCAGCCTCCCATTTCATGGGCAAGCGGATTTGACCTTCAGGCCGACAATGAACGCCGGGATGCATACATCAAGGCCCTCCGGGCTGCCGATGGGGGTGATATCGGCCCTCTGCTGGTGTTCGTCGGGGCAGTGAGCGCATGATCAGATCGACAGCAGCTTTCCCCATTACCGCAGGAAAGCGTCCTCACTAACCCCGGCCGCGATAGGGCGGCACGCCCTGGTCCGGCAGCCAGACGCCGTCCGGCACCGGGCCGGACTGGAAGAACACGTCGATCGGGATGCCGCCGCGCGGGTACCAGTAGCCGCCGATCCTGAGCCAACGCGGCTCCAGCGCCTCGATCAGCCGGCGGGCGATGCCGATTGTGCAATCCTCGTGAAACGCGCCGTGATTGCGGAACGCGCCGAGGAAAAGCTTCAGCGACTTGCTCTCCACCAGCCACTGGTCCGGCACGTAATCGATCATCAGATGGGCGAAATCGGGCTGGCCGGTCATCGGGCAGAGCGAGGTGAATTCCGGCGCCGTGAAGCGGACAAGGTAATTCACGTCCGCCATGGAGTTCGGCACCTTTTCCAACACCGCCTTCTCCGGACTCTCCGGCAGTTCGGTGGCGCCGCCGAGCTGGCTAAGGCTGGAAAAACGCTCTTCTGAATGCGAGGTCATGGGACGGCTCCGTGTCAAATCCTACCGGTCGGGCCGTTCATAGCGTTGCAACGCACCGGAAGCCAGCGCCCTGGAGGAGAAACCGTCATCCCTGCGCACGCAGGGACCCAGAGCCACGAGATCCATCACATGATCACCTAGGTCCCGGCTCTCTGGCCGGGATGACGATGTTTTGTAGAGAACGGGACCAGCCTTACTTAAACCGTCCCGCGCCCGAGAGCACACGGTACCTGCTGCGCAATTCGCCCCGGTCCGTGTAGCAACCGCGCAGGTGACGCTCGCCGCTGGTCGCCGTGTAGGCTTCACGGCCATGCACCACCCGGTGATTGTCGAAGCAAATGCACTCGCCGGCATTGAGCCGGAATCGCATGACATATTTCGGGTCCCGGAGCGCGCGGCCAAAGCGGTAGAAGGCGGGGTAATAGCGGTCGAGAACGGCTTGCGGCAGATCAAACACGTCCGCGATATGCTGGCTCATGGTGACACCCTCGACGGCGCCCTGCCGGTCGAGTTCGATCACCCTCTGACGCGCCCGCATATCGAAATCGTCATGCTCGCAATAGAACGGCACCTCCGTTTCCGCCAGCAGGGCGAAATCCTCCGGATAGGCTCGGCGGAAATCCTCCGCCACCGCCACCGCGTCGACAAAGATGCTGTTACCGCCCTCGACCGAATTGGCCCGGCAATGCAGATACTGGACGCCGGGCGCGAAATCCTCGGACGGCAGGTCCGTGTGCAGTTCCAGTGCCGCCGCCGTATAGGCCGTGTTGGTCGGATTGATATGGGTATAGACCTCGAACATCTTGCCGAAAAAACTCGGCCTGACGTGACCCGCGAGAGACGCTGTCTCCTCCAGCGCTTCGGGTGTATCCGGCAGGCCGCTGACCAGCGCCACGCCCTCCACCAGCAAGGCTTCCAGCCAGCTCTTGTGCTTCCCAGCGTCTGCTTTCAGCTCCTCGAAGGAGAAGCGCGGCATCAACCTGTAATGGTCCGCATACCAGGCGCGGCGGGTCAGCGCCGCCGGGTCCGGGCGCGGTACTCCCTCCCGGTAGCCGGCGAGGAAATCGAGTGGATAACGGCTGCTGTGCCCGGAGCGCCAGTGCACATCCAGCACCTCGTCGTCGACGAACACCTCTGACGGCAGCGGCGCCTCAGACTCGGCAAAGATGTCGAAGCATCGCTCCCGCGTCACGGCATCGAACGAGGTCGGGCAATTATCCCTCAGCCAGAAAAAATTGAAATAGGCCGCGGTTCCGTCGGGGAACCCGACCTCAAGCCCGCTGTCCCGCAAGGTGACACCACTTTCTTTTCGCGCCTGCATAGCAATGCTCCTTTCCGGAACCGGGCCGCGTCCATAAGAATGAAAACCAGGCCAGATGTCGGAATCACGCTAGTTAATGACCCGAACACGCCACATAACTCTCTGGTTTCAATGAAAAACTTGAACCTGCAGAGAGGCTGTGAGAAGCCTGAAAAATCGGATCCTTCGATAAGGTGACCTTATTTCATGTCGCGCCACCTGCCGCCGCTTCGCCTCTTCGGTGTCTTCGAGACAGTCTGCCGGACGAACAATCTGCGGGCCGCCGCCGCCGCCCTCAATGTCTCGCAGCCGGCCGTCAGCCAGTCGCTGCGACAGCTTGAGGATCATATCGGCGCCCGCCTGATCGACCGGAACACGCGACCGGCCTCGCTGACGGCCGAGGGCGAAATCCTGCTGCGGGCGACGGAAGACGGGCTCGGCCGGATATCCGGTGCCGTCGACGAGATCCGGCGCCATCTGGCGCAACGGGGCTCCAGCGTGACCGTGACCTGCTCCGTCGGCGTCGCCACCCTCTGGTTGATGCCGCATCTGGAAAGCTTTTACTGCGATCACCCGGACGTGCAGGTGAATGTCATCACCTCGGAAAGCGGCGCGCCGACAATCGCGGGCGATGTCGATATCGCCATTCGGTTCGGTGACGGGAACTGGTCCGACGGGACCGTCACCCCGTTGCTGGAAGAGCGGATCGAGCCTGTCTGCGCGCCGGAACTGGCCGAACGCCTGGCCCTGACGCCGGAGAGCTTGCACGCGGCGCCGCTGATCCATGTCGATGTGAAGGACCCGCGCTGGCTCGGCTGGACGGACTATCTCGCCGCCCTCGGCCTCGGCCGCCCCAGCCATCCGGTACAGCTCCGCTTCTCGAACTATGTCCAGGCCACCCAGGCCGCGCTTGCCGGCCGCGGTGTGGCGCTCGGCTGGCGCACCATCACCGGCGGCCACGTCAGCGAGGGCCGTCTGGTCCCGGCGGTCGACGCCCCGCTGACGCCGCCGAGCAGGTTCTATGCCGTCACCGCCTTCGACCGCGCCGAGGATGAAGCGGCCCGCAGCCTGCTGGAGTGGCTGGCGGGCCTCGGACAGGAGTTCGGCTGATCGCGCCGCCGCCTTCACCCCCAACACCCCAGATCGTCATCCCGGACCCCGATCCGGGACCTGGATGATCATAAGATTTGCGCCCGCCTTCCCCTGGGTCGCGTTTTTCAACGGGATAACAATTACGGGAAACGGAACAACGCAGCGAAGCGCTCCATAAGCAGCGCTAATCGCAGCTTCCGGATTTTTGCAGTAGCGAAGACACCGCCGGCACGGCAGTCTGCGCCGGAACAAGACCGCACCTCCCGGAGCCGCATCATGTCCGCACCCGTCGCCCTCACCCCGAAAAGCAATCTCGGCTACTGGCCGGAGCGCGTCGATCTTGCCGCCGCCTTCCGCTGGACCGCGCGGCTCGACATGCATGAGGCGGTGGCGAACCATTTCTCGCTGGCGACCAATGACGACGGCACCCGGTTCCTGATGAACCCGAACCAGATGCATTTCTCCCGCATCAGGGCCTCGGACCTGCTGGAGCTGGACGCGAACGACCCGGACGTGCTGAACCGCCCCGGCGCGCCGGATCCGACTGCCTGGGGCCTGCAC
Organism: Nisaea sp.; assembly: GCF_040217065.1. Classification (GTDB taxonomy): domain Bacteria; phylum Pseudomonadota; class Alphaproteobacteria; order Thalassobaculales; family Thalassobaculaceae; genus Nisaea. The sequence goes on along the minus strand of NZ_JAVJNX010000008.1, from coordinate 107,565 downwards.
GGCTCGGTGCACCGGCACTGCAGCCACGCCCGCTGTGTCATGCATGTGCATTCCATCCACGCCACCGTGCTGGCCAGCCTGAAGGACAGCCGTCTTCCCCCGATCGACCAGAACTGCGCCACCTTCTACAACCGGATGGTGATCGACAACGAGTATGGCGGGCTGGCTTTCGAGGAAGAGGGCGAGCGCTGCGCCCAGATGCTGACCGACCCGAAGGTCAAGGTCATGGTGATGGGCAATCACGGCATCCTGGTGATCGGCGACAGCGTCGCGGACACCTTCAACCGGCTGTACTATTTCGAGCGCGCGGCGGAGACCTATATCCGCGCCCTGCAGACCGGCATGGAGCTGCGGGTCATCCCGGACGATATCGCCGAGAAGACCGCCCAGGAGCTGGACGACTATCCGGGACAGGCGCAGCAGCATCTCGACGAGCTGAAAGCGATCCTCGACGAGGAAGGCTCGACCTACGCGGCATGAGCAGAAAGTAGACGCGCCTCAATCGGCTGAGACGACCAGAAGAGACTCTTGCATCAGCCTATCGAGCGCGGACGAATTCACACGGCGACCCGGTCCGACGACCAGGTTCCGGCATTCTCGATAATCCGGTCCGGGTTCTCGAACTGGCCGCGCAGGATTTTGTCGTATAGCAGTCCTTCCTCCGCCCGGGTGACGGCGCCCTGCTTGCCGATCAGGCCGCGCAGCGCTCCATCGAGGGCAGCGACCGTGCCTGAGCCTTCGTCGAACTGGGCCTTCTTGCGCCAGACAAGATCCGCCGGCAGCAGATCGTCACAGCTCTTGCGCAGGATCCATTTCTCCGCAGTCGGCCCGGTTGATTCAAGCGCATTCGGTTCCGTCCGGCAGAGCTTCAGGGAGGCCGGAATGGATTGCGCGAAGTCGATCAGATCCCGGTCGAGGAAGGGCGTGCGGGCCTCCAGACTCTCGGCCATGGTCACCCGGTCGACCCGCTGCAGGTTGATGTTGTGCATGGTGCCCAGGGCACGGGTCAGTTCGTCAGCCAGGGCCCGGGGATCATCCACATAGGCGTGATGATAGGTATAGCCGGCGAACAGCTCGTCGGCCCCCTCGCCGGTCAGCACCGCTTTCACCTCGCGCCGGGCCAGCCGGGCGGCGAACAGGGTCGGGATGGCGCTCCGGACCAGATCCACGTCAGCGCTTTCCAGATGATAGATCACGTGCGGCAAGGCCTCGGCCACCTCTTCCGCCGTGAAGACATACTCCCGGTGGTCGGAGCCTATGTGATCCGCGACGGCTCGGGCCGCCAGCAGATCGGGCGAGCCCGCCGTGCCGACGGCGAAGGTCTTCAGCGGCTTCTTCCCAGCTGTGCTGCGGATCTTCTGACCAATCGCGGCAATGATTGAGCTGTCCAACCCGCCTGACAGGAAAGAGCCAACCTCGACATCGGCGACCATCCATTTCGCCACGGCCTCTTCCAGCACCAGCCGGAGCTCCCGCGCCGTCCGGCCGACATCGAGATCCGGCTCCGCCTCGGCCGCGCCCTGGGGTGTGCGGTACCATTGCCGCCAGCCGTCCCGGCTGTCATAGAGCGTGCCCGGCGGGATCGCCTCGATATTCTCGACATCGACGCTATCGAAGGCCTTCAGCTCGGACGCGAAGGCATAACCGTCCCCCAGTTTGGCAACATAGAGCGGCTTGATGCCGAGCGGATCGCGCGCCGCGATGATCCGGTCCCTGGTGGCCAGCACGAAGGCGAACATGCCGTCCAGCCGGCTGATCCAGCGCGCCTCGCCGGAGCGGAACAGATGCAGGATGGTCTCGCTGTCGCTCGCCGTCTGGAAGGCACTCTCGCCAAGGATCGCGCGCAGGTCCCGGTGATTGTAGATCTCACCGTTCGCCACCAGCAGATCGTCTGTCTGGTGGATCGGCTGCCGTCCGTCCTCAGGTCCGATGATCGACAGCCGGCAATGCGCCATCACGGTCTGCGTCCCGGGCAGGCGCGCCACCTCGACGGCGTCGGGGCCCCGGTGGGCGATCTTGGCGATCATTCGGTTGGCGAGGGATTCGTCTCCGGCATTCCAGAGACAGACGAAACCACACATGGGAATTGCTCCTTCTCGTCGGGCCCGTATGCGTGCGGCAGATGCGGCGCATCACGCTGCAGACAAGCTTAGAGCAGTGGGCCGAGGATGGAAGAGGCGTTCTCAAACGCGCGGCAGCAAAGGAGATGACGGCTTTTTGAATACCGTTCCGTCTTTAATTTCCTTGATTTTCAAGGGCGTCATCTATGGAATCAGGATCCGTGAAGACAGCCAGGACGACGAGCGCCACGCCCCTATTTGCGTGCGGCTCGCCTCGACCCAGCAAGGAGCGCCTCATGCAGGAAGATCGCTACTCCCTCCCCCAAAGAGTGCTCCATTGGGGGATCGCCGGGCTGGTCGCTCTGGCACTTGTGGCCGGCATGCTCTTCTTCGCCTTCGGCTTCAGCGGATTGCAGGACACGTTTGGCGGGGCGGTCACGAATGCCCTCTATAAATATCACAAGACCGCCGGCGTTCTTGTTCTCGGCCTGATGATCCTCCGAGTCGTCCTGCGTTTGCGTCTCGGTGCTCCTGCTCCCGTGACGAGCTTGACCGATTTGGAACGACGACTTTCGGCAGGCGTGCAACTGCTGCTTTACGCCATGCTTCTGGTACTTCCGGCCCTGGGCTGGCTCGCCACCGCGGCCGGCGGCTTTCCCGTCGAGTTCTTCAACTGGACTCTCCCCGGCCTGATCGGCAAGGACAAGGCCCTGTCGGAACTGCTCTTCACCCTGCACGGGCTGGCGGCCCTGACCGTCATGCTGCTGCTCGGCCTGCATATCGCCGGCGCGCTGCGGCACTGGCTGATCAAGCGGGACGGGGTGATGCGGCGGATGAGCCTGCTGGGCTGAGCTTTCCCCTGCCACCGGTACTGCCGGCACAACCGTCCGCACAATAAATGCACGGTTTGGCCCATGCGATGCATGGGTAGAATATGGCACCTCAATCAATTATCTCGGTTGCATTATGCGTACCGTCCCTCTAGACACGAAATACATCCGGCTGACATCCGCCAACTTTAAGTTCTGTATATTTTCCTGAGGTGACGTCCCACATGAAGAAATTCCTGCTTGCGACCGTTTGCGCGGTCGCCCTGTCCGCATGCGCATCCAGTTCCGATGAGATCAAGGCAGCCTAAGTGTCTCCGATTCAGTTCGAAAAGCATACCTGCAGCCAGCTGGGCGGCGAACTTGACCGGGTCGGCGCGCGCCTGATGGAGGCGTCGCGGGCACAGGACGAGGAAGCGGCCGAGGACGTCCTGGTCACGGCGGCGGGCGCCATCGTCTTTCTGCCGATCCTTTTCTTCATCGATGGTGACGGCGCCGGCGCGGCGGAAGTCTCACGGCTGAAGGGCGAATTCGACGCCATCGAACAGACCGCGATCAAGAACGATTGCGACATCCAGGACAAGATCAAGGACATCCGCGAGGCGCAGCTGGAATATCAGAAACAGCGCTCCGGCCAGAGCACCAGCGACGCGAGCTGATCAGGCGGGCCTGCACCCGCAGCAGCGGTTCTGAAAGTGGGGCGATCCATGCGGTCGCCCCTTTTCTGTTCAGGCTCCGGATAGCCGTCTCCAGTGAAGGGCGATGGCCCTCACCCCGCCTCGCGCCGCCACGCCATGATGATCCCGCCGATCACCAGCAGCAGCACGAGCACGCCCGGCAGCAACGGCACGGTCTGCACCCCCGTCACGATGTAATCCTCGTTCCGCACCAGCCCGGCCCAGTCGCGGCCCGCTGTGGCGCGGCCGGCGGTGACGCGGCGCAGGCTGGGGATGTCTTCGGTGGCGCCCCAGGTGACGGAGCCGCCGGTCTGCTCGGCCAGCGGGCCGAGCCAGTCCTCCGTGGTCCGGACGTCGGAGAATTCGACCGGGTTGAGGGCGCCGACGGCGGCGAGCTTGGTCAGAGTGCCGTCGGTGAAGGCATGCAGGCCGACCTGGTCCGTGCTGAAGCTGGCCTGACCCCGGCCCGGGCCGGTGCGGCTCAGCGGCAGGGTGAGTTCGGTGCCGTCCGGCAGGGTCATGGTGACGTCCGGCAACGCCCCGTCCAGCGAACGGCGGGTGACGTCGATCTGGTCGCCCTTCACCCGGACCCGGAGATCGTTTTCTTCCAGATCGGGCTCGCGCATCAGCCAGTGGGCGGTCCGGCGCAGCAGTTCGGCCTGCGGGCCGCCGCCGTCGAACCCGCGGGTCCAGAGCCACATCTGGTCGGTCAAAAGGTGGGCGACACGGCCCTCGCCGAACCGGTCGAGAATGAGCAGCGGGCGGCCTTCCGCCCCCTCCATCAGCACCACGCCGCGCAGCACGTCCGCCTCGATCTGCCGGAACCAGCGGCCCCATGTCGGCGCGACTGTCCCGGTGCCGTCCGCATCCAGCGCCGGCCCGCCGGGCAGGTCCGCCGTCACCGGATGGCGGTGGCCGTCCGGCGTGGTGGCGGGGCGGAACGGCATCTCGACGATATCGCCGGTCGGCATCGCCGGAAGCACTTCGCCGAGCGGCGTGTTGGCCAGCGACAGCCGGGAGGCGAAAGGCGGGCCGCTGGCTTCCAGGAAGGCGCCGCCATTACGGACGAACTCGACGATGTTGCGCAGGTAGCTGCGCGGCAGCACGCCCCGGCGCTGATACTGGTCGAAGATGATCAGGTCGAACTCGTCCAGCTTCAGCTCGAACAGCTCGCGCACCGGGAAGGCGATCAGCGACAGCTCGCGCACCGGCGTGCCGTCCTGCTTCTCCGGCGGCCGCAGGATGGTGAAATGCACCAGGTCGACGGACGGGTCCGCCTTCAAGAGGTCGCGCCAGGTGCGCTCGCCCGCATGGGGCGCGCCGGAGACCAGCAAAACGCGCAGCCGGTCCCGCACGCCGTTGATGGCCAGCACCGCCCGATTGTTCTTCTCGGTCAGCTCGTCCGGCCCCGGCCCAGCCGTCATCTCGACAATGGTCTCGCCGCCATGCTCGATCGGGATCTCGATCTCCACCATCTGGTTGGCCCGGATCACGGAGTCCGGCAGGGGCACGCCGTCGACCGACATGCTGAAGGGCACCGCCGCCGTCCGGTCCGCGTCCTGGATCCGGATCTTGGCGGTCACGGTGCGTCCGACGACGCCGAAGGAGGGCACATACTCGATCACCAGGCGCCGGTCCCGCTCGCCCCTGCGGCCGGTCAGCAGGACATGCAGCGGCGCGTCGAGGGTGCGGCCGCCGAGCTCTTCCACCCGGTCATGGCTTTGCCCGTCCGTCACCGCGATGACACCGGCAAGCCGGCCCTGGGGCACATCGTCCAGCACGTCGCGCAGGGCGGAGAACAGCCGTGTGCCGTCGCGGCCGCCCGCCGCCCGTCCCGTGCCGCCGCCGACCGTCACCGTACGCAGTTCGAGATCCTCGAACCGCTCGAGCTGGCGCGTCAGGTCTTCCGAGATTTCCGCCGCCCGGTCTGCCCTTCCGTCGATCGACTGGCTGGTGCTCTGGTCGACCAGCAGCACGGCGATATCCTTGCGCGGGTCCCGGTCCTCGGCGATCAGATAGGGATTGGCCAGCGCCGCCAGCAGTACCAGCAGCGCCAGGCTGCGCCAGACCACGCCGCGGCCGCGCAGCGCCGCCGTGTAGATCACCAGGGCCAGACCGGCAATGCCGAGCGCGCCGATCACCCACCAGGGCACCAGGGGCGAGAAATCCAGGCCGACGGCGGCACCGATCATTGTCCCAGCCTTTCCAGGATGGCCGGGACATGCACCTGATCCGCCTTGTAGTTCCCGGTCAGCATGTACATCACCAGATTGACGCCGGAGCGGAAGGCCATCTCCCGCTGCAGCTCCCCGCCCGGCACCACCGGGAAGCGGTAGAAGCCGTCTTCGGAGCGGGCCCAGGCACCGGCCCAGTCATGGCTGCCGATGATCACCGGAGAGACCTCGCTGCCCGTGTTCCCCCGTCCCTGCTCGACATAGACCCGGCCGCCCTCATAGCGCCCCGGGAAACTGTCCAGCAGATAGAATGTCCGGGTCAGCACGTGGTTTTCCGGCACCGGCGCCAGAACCGGGATGTCGAGATTGCGGGTCAGCGAGCGGAGCCTCTGCAGACCGGGCCCGGCGCCGCCGGGGCTGGCATCGATCCGGTCCCGCGTGTCGAAGAAGATCGTGCCGCCATTGCGCATGTAGAGGTTGAGCCGGGCTTCGCCATTCGGCGTCAGGGCCGTCTGCGCGGCGGTGATCGGCCAGTACAGCAGCGGGAACAGGGACAGCTCGTCGACCTCGATATCCACCGCCATCGGCTCCAGCGGCTCCACCGCCGTGCGCCGGTTCAGAATTTCGCTCAGGCTGCTGAGCCCGGAGCGGCTGATCTCGTCCACCTCCCGGTCGCCGGTGATGACATAGGCCAACCTTGTGTCCAGCGCGGCCCGCATGACCCAGCGCTCCTGCTCGCTCATCGTGCTGTCGGTCTGGGCCGAGGCCTTGCCGGTCAGCCCGGGGGACAGCAGGACCGCCAGCATGACGGCCGCCGCCGTGGCCCCCCTCCGCGCATTGCCCACCCCCGGCACCAGGCCGCGCATGACCAGCGTGATGATGAAATCGACCAGCAGCAGCAGGGCCGCGGCAGTCAATCCCCAGGGCGCCAGGTCAAGCTCGTCCCCGCCGCCGTAGGATGCCGTCAGGCTGCCGTCAGGCAGCTGCGCCAGCGGCACCATGTCCGCCGCACCCGGGCCGAGATTGACCGCCGTCCGGGACAGCTCGCTGCCATAATAGCCCGGCGGATGATCCGGGCCGATCGCCGGCACTGCACCGGCACCGAGGGCCATCGGCCGGGCGCTGGCCGGCGGCGCGCCGATCTGGCCGAAGCCGTTCAGGGTTTCCAGCGCCGGCACCGTCCCGCCATGCGCCGCCTCGCCGACCCCGGCACTGACCGCGACGATGCGGCGGAGCATCTCGACAAAGGCGCCGGACAGGGAGAGATCGCTCCAGTCCGTATTGGCCGTGGTGTGGAACAGCACGATTCGCCCGTCGCCGCGCGCCATAGCGGTGACGATCGGCGTGCCATCCGCCAGACGGGCCCAGGTCCGGTCCGCGAGCGCGATCGAGGGCTCTGCCAGCACCTGCTTGTAGATCAGCACATTGTCGTAATCCGGCAGGTCCGCGAACGGGGTCTCGCCCTCGAAAGGGGCGAGCGCCGCCGGGGAGTTCCAGGACAGCACACCGCCGAGGGAGCGGTCGCCGCCGCGCAACAGCACCGGCAGGAGTTCGGATTCGCCAAGCCCGCGATTTTCCAGACTTGCTGCAGCCAGCCGCGGGCCGGCAAAGCGAATCAGCGTGCCGCCGGCAGCGACCCAGTCATTCAGCAGGCCCTTCTCGCTCGCGGGCATCAGACCGGTGTCGGGCAGGGCGATGACCGAGATATCCCGTTTCAGAAGATCCTCCAGCGGCCCCCGGCTGACCTCGCTGAACGGCGCCAGCGCCCGGTCCAGATAGAACATCTCCTCCAGCAACGGCTGGGAATCCTGGAATCCCGATCCGGCGACAAGCCCGACCGGACGGCGCCGGAAGCTCTCGTCAAGCAGGGCGACGGCGGCGGCACCGGGCCGGTCCTGAAGTTCCAGGCGGGCCAGCTCATTACGCAGTTCAAGCGGCAGCTCGACGACCGTTTCCGCAACCGGTTCGCCCTCGGCGAAGGTGGCGACCGCCCGGGTCAGGACCCGGCCGTCCGTCGCCACGGCGCGGACATTGACGATCTCTTCCGCGCCGGCATTGAGCCGGGTCAGGCGGGCCGTCAGCGCGTTGCGCTCGCCGATCCGCGCGGACAGGCTGAGCGGGCTCTCGCCGCCCTCATAGACAACAAGGCTTCCGAAACCGGCCAGCCGGGCTGACAGCACCGGATCGTCCGCATCCTGGACGCCATCCGCCAACCAGAATATCGAGGCGGCGTCCGGCGCGCCGAGCGGTGCCGCGGCGATCCGCTCCGCCGCGATGGCCGGTGCCGTCGGCCAGGGTTGCGGCGCCAATCCGTTGATGAAGGTCCGCGCATCATCGGGCGCCATCAGGCCGCCTCGCTCGATGGCGGCGGTGTCCGAGACGGCCGTCGGGAAGAGCGCCACCGGGCGCCCCGCACGTTCCGCCCGTTCGACCAGATCCAGTGCCGCCGCCTTGCGGTCCGACCAGCCAGGCGCTGCGGCCCAGCCATTGTCGACCACGATCACCACCGGGCCGGACCCGCCCAGCTCCTGCCGGGCACCGATCAGGGGTTTCGCCAGCGCCAGGATAACCAAAGCCGCGAACAGCAGACGCAGCAGCAGCAGCCACCAGGGCGTCCGGTCCGGGGTTTCCTCAGGCGACTGCAATCCGTAGAGCAGCCGGATAGCCGGGAATGTCACACTGCGCGGCGCCGGCGGCGTGATCCGGATCAGCAGCCAGATGACCGGCAGGGCGAGCAGCCCGGCCAGAAGCCAGGGGGCGGCAAAGGACAGAGCTCCGAATGTCAGCATCGGCGCGCCCTCACCCGTCCTGCCGCGTCATCGCGGTATAGAGCTTGAGCAACGCCGCTTCCGGCGGCTCCGACGTCACATGCCGGGCGAAGAACCAGCCGGCGGTGCGGCAGACATCCTGCAGCTGCGCCCGGTGCAGGGCCAGCTTCTCGATATAGGCGTCGCGCACCCGGTCCGCCCGCCGGAGCAGGTGCGAGGCCTCGGCTTCGGTGCCGTCGAAGCGGATCCGGCCCTGGAACGGAAAGGCCTCTTCCGCCGGGTCGGTCACCTGCAGCAGGAAGCCGGACACGCCCGCGGCGGCATAATGGCCGACGATCTCGGCATAATCCGCCGCCGGCTCCATGAAGTCGGAGACCAGAACCACGACGGCGTGGCGCGGCAGGCTTTCCAGCGCCGGAAGGCTGGCGGCACTGTCCCGGGCATTCTCCAGCGTGTTGGCGAACAGGTTCAGGCCGTTTCGCCCGCCGCGCGGCGGCACGCCCTCGCCGAGCAGGGCAATCCGTTCCCCGGCCTCGACCAGAAGCGCGCCGAGAGCGAGGACGAGAAGATCGGTGCGCACCGCCTTTTCCGGCAGGGCGCGCTCCGATGAGAACCGCATCGAGGGCGAGGAATCACGCCAGAGCCAGACACTCTGCGAAGCTTCCCATTCGGTTTCCCGGACATAGACCTCGTCGCTGCGGGCCGTGCGGCGCCAGTCGATGCGGCGCACCGAATCGGTCACCTGGTATGGTCGGAACTGCCAGAAAGCCTCTCCCATGCCGACGCGCCTGCGGCCGTGCAATCCCTGGGAAACGGTCGCGGCAACCCGCTCCGCCGCGACCAGCAGTGGCGGGAATTTCCCGGCGAGCTCCTCCGCATGATGACGCATCGGGGCGTCCCGGCTCAGCGATACGGGGCCAGCAGGCGCTGGATGATATCGTCGAGCGAGACACCTTCCGCACGTGCGGCGAAGTTCAACGCCATGCGGTGCCGGAGCACCGGCGGCGCCAGGTCGAGCACATCCTCGACCGAGGGAGACAGGCGGCCGTCCAGGATGGCCCGCGCCCGGACCGCCAGCATCAGCGCCTGGCTGGCGCGCGGGCCGGGGCCCCAGGCCACATGGCGCTTCACCTCGTCCACACCGGTGGTCTCCAGCCGGCCGGACCGGACGATTTCCAGAATGGCCTCGAGCACGGTTTCCCCGACCGGGATTTGCCGCAGCAATTTCTGCGCCTCGATCAGTTCCGCCGCGCTCAGTACCGGCACAACCTTGGCTTCCTCGTTACCGGTCGTGGCCAGCAGCATGCGGCGTTCCGCATCCCGGTCTGGATAGCCGACATCGATCTGCATCAGGAACCGGTCGAGCTGGGCCTCCGGCAGCGGATAGGTACCTTCCTGCTCCAGCGGGTTCTGGGTCGCCAGCACCATGAAAGGCGCCGGCAGATCGTAGGTATGGCCACCGACAGAGACCGTGCGCTCCTGCATGGACTGGAGCAGTGCCGACTGGGTCCGGGGGCTGGCCCGGTTGATTTCGTCCGCCATCAGGATCTGTGCGAAGACAGGCCCCTTCACGAAGCGGAAATGCCGCTTTCCGTCCTCGGCTTCCTCAAGAATTTCCGCGCCGACGATATCCGCCGGCATCAGGTCCGGGGTACACTGGATGCGCTTGTCGTCGAGGCCGAGAACGGTACCGAGGGTTTCAACGAGACGGGTCTTGGCCAGCCCAGGAACCCCGATCAGCAGGGCATGGCCGCCGGCAAGAACGGTGGTCAGGGTCTCGTCGATAACCGCACGCTGGCCGAAGATCACCGACTCGATTTGCGCCCGGGCTTTCGCCATGCGCGCGCCGAGCGCATCGATTTTTTCCACGGTGTCGGTTTCAAGCCGATGATCGAGAGTGGAGGAATTGGTCATGGACTCTATACTTCCTTCTAATCATGAGCCCCGCCGGCCAGCGGCGGTGCATAGCGAAGAACTCATAGAAGCAGCCAGCAACCGATGACCGCATCGAACGCACCTTCCAGTACCCCCCCCGCACCAGATCAGTTAGAGCGTATCGCAGCGGCAGCAACAGGCAAGCCCGAACAACGCAAACAGATCGATATGGGCCATTACGGCATCCGCATCGCCGCCGACGGCACATGGTATCATCAGGACGCACCCTTCACCCGCCAATCCCTGGTGAAGCTCTTCGCCACAGTCCTGCACCGCGACGAAGATGGCGGCTACTCCCTCAGAACGCCGGTGGAGCGCGGCAAGATCACGGTCGATGATGCTCCCTTCACAATAGTCGAGGCATGGTACGACGATACAGGGTCACCTGAAATGACATCTCGGAGACTCATGCTCCGGACTAATATTGACCGCATTGTGACCGCCGATGCAGAACACCGCATTCGTGTCGCGACCGATCCTGAAACCGGCGAGCCGCGCCCCTATATCGATACCGGGGACGGTTTGGATGCCCTTATCCTGCGTTCGGTGTTCTACGATCTGGTGGATAAGGCGGAAAGTCTTGAGCGGGATGGAAAAACCGTCCTCGGGCTTTGGAGCGGCGGGATGTTTCATGAACTCGGTACTCTGTAATGCATAATTTCGACAGCGCCCGGTTGCGGGCTGCTTTCAAGGGGCTTGCTCCACAGGACGCGGAAAGGGGCCGCGGCGATCACGATCTCAATCCCGGCATGGTTCCGCCGGTGCAGAACCGCCCGGCCGCCGTACTCATCCCGATTGTGGAAAGGGACGAAGGCCTGACAATGCTGCTGACCAAGCGCTCGGAGGACCTGCCGGTGCATCCGGGGCAGGTCAGCTTTCCCGGCGGCCGCGCCGAATCCCATGATGACGGACCGGTCGACACCGCCCTGCGCGAGACGGAAGAAGAGGTTGGCATCCACCGGCGCCATATCGATGTGGTCGGCCAGCTCGATCTGTATCGCACGCGCACCGGTTTCGAGATCACCCCGGTGGTCGGGCTCCTGACCCCGCCCTTCGACATGCGGGCCGAGCCGATGGAAGTGCAGGAAATTTTCGAAGTCCCGCTCGGCTTCTTCCTGGATCGCGGGAATCATGAGCGGCACAGCCGGGAATGGAACAACCAGATCCGCAGCTTTTATGCCATGCCCTATGGCGACTATTACATCTGGGGAGCAACGGCCGGCATGCTGGTCAACTTCGTCGATGTGCTGCTGCCCCGAGTCGATGCCTGAGATTTCCTGATGCATATTGCCCCGCTGCCCTGGATGACATGCCCCGAGACCCGGGCTGTCATGGATGTCCTGAACGAAGACGGTGACATGGCCCGCTTCGTCGGCGGCTGTGTGCGCAATACTGTGTTGAGCCTGCCGATCTCGGATATCGATATCGCCACCCGCCACACACCTGGGAAAGTGACGGAACGCCTGAAAGCGGCCGGAATACGGGTGGTACCGACCGGGCTGCAGCATGGCACCGTCACTGCCGTGGTCAATCACGAGCATTTCGAGATCACCACGCTTCGGCTCGATGTCGAAACCGACGGGCGGCGCGCCGTTGTCGCCTATACCGAGGACTGGCGGGAAGATGCGGCACGGCGGGATTTCACCATGAACGCCATGTTCCTGCGTCCGGACGGCACCCTCGACGATCCGTTCGGCGGGCATGCCGACGCGCTGAGCGGGCGAGTCCGGTTCGTCGGCGATCCTGCAACCCGGATCCGGGAAGACGTGCTGCGCATCCTGCGCTTCTTCCGCTTTCACACCCATTTCGGCAAGGACGGCATCGACCCTGTCGGCCTGAAGGCCTGTGCGGAGCATGCAGGTCTGATCGACACTCTCTCCGGCGAACGCATCCGGACCGAATTCCTGAAGCTTCTGGCAGCCCCCGCGCCGGCCGCCGTACTTGAGATCATGGAAACAGTCGACGTTTTGCAACGATTCCTGCCGGGCCCCTACGATCCAGCCGCCCTGACCCGGCTCATCGGGTTCCAGACAGGTGCTCCGGATCCGGTATTGCGGCTCGCGGCACTCGCGCCGGAGCGGCCGGAGCAGGCTTTTCGCGCCGCGGAGCGGATGCGGTTCTCGAACGCGGAAGCGGCCCGCTTCGCCAGCCTCTCGCGTACGGACATAACCAAGACAGACGATCCGGCCCTGCGCCGGCAGATCTATCGCCACGGCAACGCATTGTATGAAGATCTGGTCCGGCTGGCCATGGCAGGCGGCGAGATCGACAGCGAGGAAGCCGGGAGACTGATTGCCCGGTCCAGAGACTGGCCACGGCCGGACCTGCCGGTCCGCGGCGCCGATATCGTGGAAATGGGGATTGCCGCCGGGCCCGCAATCGGAGACCTTCTGCGGAAAGTTGAAACATGGTGGATCGAGCAGGATTTCGCGCCTGCCCGTGCACAATGCCTCGCGGAGATGCGACAAATGGCAGGCAAGGAGTGACAATGCCAGTGAAAGTGAACGCCGCAGCGCAGCGGCTGGTCAATGCCTTCGAGACCGGCACGCCGATCGCCGATTTGCCGGCGCCCGAGGCGCCGCGGACACGCGAGGATGCTTTTGCCATCCAGGACGCCGCATTCGATCTTCTCGGTCGCAGGGTCGGCGCCTGGAAAGTTGGCGGCAGCCCCGGCGCCGAGCCGACAGCATCGCCGATCGCCGAGTCCAAGATCTATACCTCGGGACAGGTGCTGGCGTCGGCCATGCACCGGACCTTCGGCGTGGAAGCAGAGATTGCCTTCCGGCTTGGCAATGACCTGCCGGAGCGCGATACGCCCTACCAGCCCGACGATATCCGGGCCGCGCTCTCGACCATGATCGTTGCCATCGAAATCGTCGAATCCCGGCTGCAGGACTGGCCGAAGACCGATCCGCTCTGGGCGCTGATGGATTTCCAGGCAAATGACTCACTCGTGCTCGGCACGGAAATGCCTGTGCCAGATACACTCGACTTTTCATCCCAGCCTGTCCGGCTGCTGTTCGATGATACCGTCGCCTTCGAGGATACCGGCACGTTTGGCGGCGGTGATCCGTTCGTGCTGATGGCCTGGCTCGCCAATCATGCCCCGGGACGGACCGGCTCCCTCAAGGGCCGCGGCCTGAAAGCCGGCGACGTGATCACAACCGGATCCTGGAACGGTGTCGATTTCGCAAAAGCCGGTGTCACGGCGCGGGTCGAGTTTCCCGGCCTCGGGAAGGCGGATATGCAGTTCGGGTAAAGTCAGGATTGTTTGCTAGACGACAATGCTCACGCCGGCTCCGGAAGAGCGCGGGGCCGGGCGGCTGTTCAAGAACTCCAGAACCTGAGTCGCCCGGCTGATGCGGTCGTTGAACACCTGAATGTCCCGCTCAATAGGATCAATATTGTAGTCGGGCACCGCGAGCGGTTCGCCCGTCAGCCGCTGGGATTCACTGACCAGTTCCCCCGCCTTCACCGCCTCGGGGCGGCCGTCCAGGGCGACAGTCTCCGTTGAATCCTCATCCGCTATCGGGATCAGGCGGGCAGAGATGTTCTCCGGACTTTCATCCTCGCTCGCAGCCACCGGTTCTTCAGCGGTTTCCTGCGCCAGCGAGAGATTCGCCGGATCGACCAGCGACTGTGGCGGTATGCCAGCGGAATTCCGTCCGCTCTCCGGAGAGTTTTCCGGCTCTGCGGGAAGCGCGTTCTGTCCGGCCGGCTCTCCACCGGTCGATGAATCCCGCACGGCGACAACCGGACTTGCCGGATCGGTCCGGCGAGTCCGGTTGTCGCCGCTTGAACTCTCAAACGGCACCGTCTGTGTCAGATTCAGAGCACCAGAAATAGACATTGTTTCAGTCACGCCCAACAACCCCGGCGCCCCCGCGCCGGTCCTTAACGAAAGGTTAATTCATCGGCGCGTCGAGTCCAACTGAAATAGGAGTATCATCTGGTGTCTAGTCGTCGCCGGGTGCAGGCCAGATAACCTTCGGCGGCATGCTCATCAGGATAGCGTCAACGTTTCCGCCGGTTTTCAGGCCGAAAAGCGTGCCCCTGTCGTGAATCAGGTTGAACTCGACATAGCGGCCGCGCCGAACCAGCTGGTGGTGGCGTTCCTCTTCGCTCCAGTCCTCGTTCATACGACGGCGGGCGATAGCGGGGTAGGTCTCGAGAAACGCCGTCCCGATGTCACGGGTGAAGGCAAAGTCCTTCTCGAAATCGCCGTCCACATAATCGTAGAAGATCCCGCCGACGCCGCGCGGCTCGTTCCGGTGTTTCAGGAAGAAATACTCGTCGCACCACTCCTTGAACTTCGGATAATAGGCCGGATCGTGCCTGTCGCAGGCGGCCTTGAGGCCGGCATGGAAGGCGTCGGTATCCACCTGCTCCGGCACCATCGGCGTCAGGTCGGCGCCGCCGCCGAACCAGGACTTCGTCGTGGTGATGTGCCGGGTGTTCATGTGCACGGCCGGAACCTTCGGCGATTGCATGTGCGCCACCAGCGAAATGCCCGCCGCCCAGAAGCGCGGATCCTCGTCGGCGCCGGGGATCGACTTGCGGAATTCCTCGGAGAAGGCGCCGTGCACGGTCGAGATATTGACACCGACCTTCTCGAAGACCCGGCCTTCCATGACCGACATGACACCGCCGCCTCCGCCGTCTCGCTCCCAGCTCTTGCGTCTGAAACGCCCGGCAGGCCGATCCCTCAACGGACCCTCATACTCGTCCTCCATGCGCTCGAAAGCCGCACAGATCTGGTTCCGCAGATTTTCGAACCAGGCGCGCGCCGCGCCTTTTTGCTCTTCGGTGGAAATATACATGGGCCTATCCGATGCTGAACCGACGGTGCCGCCCGTCGCGGGCCGCGCCCCGGTTTAGCCGGAAGCCGGAAGTCCTGTCGAGAGGCAGAGAGAATCAGACGTCGAGAATACCGCTGCCGGGGAAGACCGCACTCTGCGTCACGTCCTTGGCGCTGGACAATGCCCGGACACTTTCCGCATTCAGCGTACCGCCACGGAACAGGTTCTCGATGTTCTGCAGCGGGCCGAGATCGCCGCGCCGGAAGGCGGCGAGTGCATCGCTCACAAGTTTCAGCCGTTCCAGCGCCTGGTCGGCAGCCGCCGCCTGTGCCTTGTTCGACACCGCCGCCGGATCGTCGAGCACGAACCGTCCGGTAACAATACCGGTCTGTTTCTGCTCATCGGTCAGGGAAAGTTTCTTGCCTTCGAAGGACAGCAATTCGACATCCTCGGCGGCAACCTTGCCGTCACGGACCAGCCCGACCTCGATGGAGAGCTGGGAAATGCTGGAAAAGACATTGCCCGCGCCCTCATCGGTACGCAGTTGCTGGCTGACACTGGAGATCCGGATCTGAAAACCGGAGACAGACGGATCCTCGGCAGCTTTGGCAAGCAAATCCTTCAGGTTGTCGAGGGCTCGGGAAACGGAATCGTCCGGGTCATTCTTCCTGTCGATGGCGCCGAACAGTTTCTCGAGCTCGCCTCCGAGAAGATCCTGCAGGCCCGTCGTGGTGCGGTCGCTCTCGGAGATGGAGGCGGCGAAAAGATTGGCTCCTGACTCGGCCGTCCGGTATCCCGGCGAGGAAGACGTGCCTGTGCCCGTGCTCCTGGCACTCGCATCCTGACCGACGACACGCGGCTGGGCGACCTGCACATTGGTAAAGCTCGACAGACTGGAAATGCTTGTCATCGTACAGGCTCCATTCTGGGCCTCGGCGTCCAGGGCTTGCTGCCCCTCACGAGGTAAGTCGGATCAACCTACCCTGAAATCAACCACAAGATAACTCATTGTGCAGTAAGAGTCACGCGAGACGACGGACCACGTCTTCCGGGTTTGGCTGATCCTCCGCCGGCTTGTCGGGCGTCTCCGACGCCGCCGGTTTGCCTGTGACCGCCTCGGCCGGAGCGGGCGGTTCCACCGGCGCCGGTGTCGCGATCAGCGCAGGCGCCGGGGTTAGCGCCGCGTCCGCTTCCGGCAGGCTGACAAGCGCCGAGACCCGCGGCGGTTGCTTCCAGGTCAGGGTCGCGAAGTGACCGCAATTGCCGCATGACACCGTCCAGCTTCCGGAGGTCGCGCCGCAATCGGAACAGGTCCAGGCCGGATCGACCGGTGCATTGCCGGCCTGCTCCAGGAAACCGCGTGCCTGCGCGGCATCGCCGTTCTCCGCCTGCGCCATGTAGGCGAGCAGCCGGAAGGCTCCGGCACTGCGCTCCGTCTCCGGAATCCCTTCCAGTGCTGTACGCGCCACGCCCCAGAGCTCGGCCGCGACAGCCGCCTCGGCAACAGCCAGGCGTCCGGTCAGGCCGCCTGGCTTTTCGTCCGTCAGCTTCTGGATACGCTTCAGCCGCTGGGCCGGATCGTCGTCCGGCCAAAGACCGGCATAGAGTTTCGCAAGGGCCGGGTGCGGCGCGGCCGACCAGGCATCTTCCAACAGGCGCTGGGCCTTCTTGTCCCGTCCCTTGATCCGCTCCGCATCGACCACGATCTGCACGGCCGGCGGGAAAGCGGGCTCCACCGTCAGGGCGCGCGCCGCGAAATCCGCCGCACCGGCGAGATCGCCTGCTTCCTGCTTCAGCCGGGCGCGTTCCATATCGATGGCCATGCGGTAGCGCTTCGCCTCGTCTTCCGGGATCAGCTTCCGGCGAACCGCATCGAACAGGGTTTTCTGTGCGCCATCCCAGTCTTCCGCTTCGGTTTCGAGCGTGAACAGGGTGCGGGCGACAAAGCCGGAATCCGGACGCAGGTCCCGGGCCTGCAATGCGAGCGGCAAGGCGGCATCCCGATCACCCGCTTCGAGCGCCTGACGGAGCTTGCCGACCAAACCGACGAACCGGGTTTCCGGGCTTTCGGTCAGCGCATCGAAATATCGTCCGGCGGCCTCTCTGTCGCCGCCGAGGGCGGCGGCCTGAGCGGATAGCAGCTGGGTCTTCGACGGATCGTCGAGCAACCTTTCAGCACGCTTGGCCTGCTTGCGCGCTTCCTCGGAATCCCCGGCGGCGATCGCCGCCATGCCGAGACTGAGCGCGTTCACGCCATCCTCGCGGCGGCGGGCGGCACGCCAGCCGAAGAACCCGCCGGGCAGCCCGACGATCCCCCGGAACAGGCGAAACACGAAAAGCAGGGCCCAGAGGCCGGCCAGCAGCACCAGAAGGGCGACACCGAAATAGGTATCGATATGGTAGCCAAGCCAGTCGACCGAGATCCGGCCGGGATTTTCAGCGAGTTGAATGGCCGCGAATGTGACAACGCCAACCAGGATGAACAGGCCGAAGCAAAACCTCAACATAGCCCTACCCCGCTTCCGCAACAGAAGCGAGCGCGGCGCCCCGCAGGAATCGAACCGCCTGGTCGACCGAGAGACGCGCCTTGGCTGATTCAATCCAGGAGGCCGCGCGCTCTGCCGGCGCGCCTGACAGATCCTCAAGCGCCGTCACGGCCCCACTGATATCCCCGGATTCCACGGCAGTCTCTGCCCGGACCAGGATCGCGTCGACCCCCGGCCCCTCGGCCACGTCGGTCCGGCGAATGGTCACCAGAGAGGCCACCGTATTGAGCGTTTTTCCGATCAGGCCCTGATCGGTTCCAGCCAGCTTTGCCTGGCTCACCGCCTTGGCAAGATCATCGAACCGTTCCGCCAGAGACGCCCGTGTCTCGACCCCGCCTGCATGGGTTTCGAGCACCGACAGCGCGTCGGCAACCGCCGGATCGTCCCCTGCTGCCAGATCCTTCACCGATGCGAGCTGGGCCGCAAAACTGCCGGAGGTCACGGTGACCGCCTCGAGCTGGCCGACCGACAGCAGCAGCAGCCCCGCGCGTTCGCGCTGGGGGGCCCGCTTTTCGGCGAGCAGACGAACCTTCTCCAGCTCTGCCTGCAGAGCGGCGAGGCGCTCCTGCCCGGTATTTTCCGAGGTCTCTACCCGGCTCGTCACCGTTGCAAGATCAGACGGCCCAACCACCTCGCGCGATTCCAGGGAGACAATCCGTTCTCGAAGGGAGCCGATCAGATTGAGCAAGGCCTCGTTGACAGCCGCAGCCTGTGAGCCGCTTTCGGCAGCCGTGGCCACCGGTCTGGCCTCAAGCGCATCCAGCCGGTTTTCCAGACGCTGCAACTGAGCGGAAAGAGCCGCCACCGCCTCGGCGTCCGGCGCCGAAGCAGCTGCAATTCCGGCTTCGAGTGCGGATGCTTTCTCGGTGGCATTGTCGGCGGCGGACTGCGCGTCCCTGGCTGCTTGCGCGAGCCTGCCGATTTCCGTTTCCAGTCCGTCGAGACGCTCCGCCAACAGTGTCAGAGGATCGGCAACAGGCTCGGGCGCAGACACGACATCCGTCGGCGCTTCAACTTTATCCACCGGCGCCGGAGTCGGTTCCGGCGCGGCGCCCTTGAGGAAGGAAACGACATCGTCGACCGTCCCGTAGAACGCATTTTCGGGGACTTCCGGCATGCTCAGAGGAAGGCCGCTGGTCGCCACCAGAGCCTCCGCCCGATCCCGCCAAAGCGGATAGAGCGCGGCCGACACGCCGCCAGCGACCAGCACGACCAGGATCAGGCCCCCGATCAGCTTGGTGCGCAGGGACAGGCCCCGGCTCGCGGCGGCATGCTCGCCGGCATCTTCCGCGGTCCGCGTCGGCTCAACCTCAATGACAGTTACGTCCTCGGCACCATCAGATGCCTTTTTATCAACGGTCTCGCCGGTCTGGCTTTTCGGATCGGTCATACGTCAGATCTTCCAAACTCAGCGGCGCGCAACGCACCGCTTCACAATTCAGCCCCGCCGCCATCGAAGCACCAAGGCGCTGGATATTCAGCCTCTTTTTTCAGGCTTCTTCGTCACATGGGGCCGCGAACAGGGCGAGTAAATGCCCCTTGGTCGGCTTTGTCGCAACGCGGACGGCCTGCCACGGTATCTCACCCACCGCGTCCGCGACCGGATCACTGATGCAGTATGCCGTCAATTCCGTACAGAATGACGTCAAGCCCGCCTGTTCCACAAGGGAGACGAAAATACGCCCGGCGCGCGGCGAGAAAAACAGCACGCCCTGGATGTCCCCGGCTCTCATCTGCGCCTCGACGTCACGGTCCAGACTCCGTTCCGGAACGCCACGGTAGGCGATGACACGCTGGAGATCGAACCCCGCCGCGGACAGGGCGCCTTCGATATCGCCGGCCACGATTTCGGCACTGAGGAAGATCAGGGGCCCGTCGGCCGGATCAAGTCGGCGCTGGGCGAGTGCCGTGAGATCGGCGGCATCTCCATCGGCGCTTTCAACCGCCTCGAACCCGAGATCCGTCAGTCGCTCCGCCGTTGCAGCTCCCACAGCCAGAACCGGAATCGTGCGGCTTTCCGTATAACGCGCCAGTGCCTCCGCCCCGTTCCGGCTGGTCACCAGATAGGCCTGCACCGGATCATCAGGTTCCTCGACCGGATTGAAGAATTCGATGGAGAACATCGGGGCGAGCACAGAGCTGACATCGTGGCCCAGAAGCTCGGCCTGCAGTGCCAATCCGTCCTCAATCGCCCGTGTCACGAGGACGCGCATCGTCCTAGACCTTGTAGTCCGGCCCGGCCTGGGCGATCAGCGCCTCGCCGACCGCAAGCCCGAGCGCCGAAGGATCGTCCGCACTGCCGGTTTTATCGGCCGAGAACAGCGCGCTGCCGTCAAGCGCCGCAAGCTGGCCCCGCAGCCGCAATTTTCCACCGGGCAACAATTCGGCAAGGCCGGCAATCGGTGTCCGGCAGGAGCCGTCGAGCCGGGCCAGCATGGCCCGCTCCGCCGTCACCCGGATATCACTGTCCTTGTCATTGATGCCGCGCACCCAGTCCAGGATACGTTTGTCGCCGTTTTTCTTGCCTGAGCGGCACTGCACACCGATGGCGCCCTGCGCCACGGCCGGGAGCTGCTCTTCCGGCTCGAGCACGCGGGTCGCCTTGTCCGCCAGTCCGAGACGGCTGAGCCCGGCAATGGCCAGCATGGTGGCATCGCAAACGCCTTCGTCCAGCTTGCGCAGGCGGGTCTGAAGATTGCCGCGATAGAGGATGATGTTGAAATCCGGCCGCTTGTGCAGAAGCTGGGCCGCCCTCCGAACAGAGGCCGTGCCGATGACCGCGCCCTTGGGCAGATCCTCGATACTGCTGGCCACGCGGGAGATCAATGCATCGCGCGGATCCTCGCGAGGGAGAATCGCGGCCAGCTCCGTGCCTTCCGTCAGGAATGTCTCCACGTCCTTCATGGAATGCACGGCAATGTCGATCCGGCGCTCGATCAGGGCCGCCTCGATCTCTTTCATGAACAGGCCCTTGCCGCCGATTTCGGCCAGTGCGCGATCCTGTACCTTGTCCCCGGTGGTCTTGATGACCACGATCTCGACGGCATCCTCGGACGCCAGCTCCGCATGGGCCTCGCCGAGACGGCGCTTCGTCTCGTAGGCCTGTGCCAGAGCCAGCTTGGAGCCGCGGGTACCGAGACGGATCAGGGGGACTGCTTTCGACTGGTGTTCCATGGGCCGACTGTGTAGACCGGTGCGCATGGCTTTGGAAGAGCAAACAACCCCATCGGCAACCCCTTTCGTTCTCGGGATCGAGACCAGTTGCGACGAGACTGCCGCTGCCATCGTCGACGGCAGCGGGACCATTCACGCCAATGTCGTGTTCAGCCAGATCGAGGACCACGCGCCCTATGGCGGCGTCGTGCCGGAAATCGCCGCGCGGGCCCATCTCGACCATCTGCAACCGGTCATCGCCCGCACGCTGGAGGAAGCCGGCCTCTCTTTCGCGGATCTCGATGCGGTTGCCGCCACCGGTGGGCCGGGCCTGATCGGCGGGGTCATGGTCGGCACCATGACCGCCAAGGCCATCGCCATGGCCCGCGGCATTCCCTATCTCGCCATCAATCACCTGGAAGCCCACGCCTTGACCGCACGGCTGACCGACCGGGTCGCCTTTCCCTATCTGCTGCTGCTGGTCTCCGGCGGCCATTGCCAGCTCATCGCCGTCGAGGGCCTTGGCCGCTACCGGCGGCTCGGCACCACCATCGACGACGCGGTGGGCGAAGCCTTTGACAAGACCGCGAAACTGCTCGGCATGGGCTATCCGGGCGGGCCAGCGCTGGAGAGCGCGGCGGCAAACGGCGACCCGCAACGATTTGATCTGCCCCGCCCGATGGTCGGCAAGCCCGGCTGTGATTTCTCCTTCTCCGGGCTGAAGACGGCGGTGCGGCAAAAAATCGAAGCGCTCGGAAAGGCGACAGATCAGGATATCGCGGACATTGCCGCCTGCTTTCAGGAAGCGGTCGCAGGCAGTCTCGTCAACCGTTGCCGCAACGCGATCGCCCTCTTCAATGCGGATCACGGCACCGGCCACGCCCTCGTGGTCGCCGGCGGTGTCGCGGCGAACCAGCGGCTGTGCGGCGCTCTTTCGGACCTCGCGGACGCGTCGGGAATGAGCTTCACCGCGCCACCCATCGCGCTCTGCACGGACAATGCCGCAATGGTGGCCTGGGCCGGGGTCGAACGGCTGCAGGCGGGAGAGAGCGATCCGCTCAGCTTCGCGCCCCGGCCGCGCTGGCCCCTCGATCCCGATGCGCCCAAGGCCGCCGGCGCGGGAGTGAAGGCATGAGCATCGACAGGATCGGCGTGCTCGGCGCCGGCGCCTGGGGCACGGCCCTGGCCCTCGCCGCCCAGCGCGCGGGGCGGCAGACCGTCCTCTGGTCCCGTCGTCCGGATCAGGCCGAGGCCATGGCCCGGACACGCGAGAATGCGGACTATCTTCCCGGCGTCGCCCTGCCGCCCGACCTCACGATAACCAGCGATCCGATCGAGGCCATTGCCGGTGCCGACGCCCTGCTGCTGGTGATTCCGGCGCAGCATATGCGCGGCGCCCTCGCCGCCTTCGACATTCCGGCCGGTATCCCGCTGATCTCCGCCGCCAAGGGCATCGAGCTTTCCACCGACAAGACCATGAGCGAGGTTCTGCGGGACCTCTTCCCGGACAACCCTGCCGCGGTCCTTTCCGGCCCCAGCTTCGCCAACGAGACGGCCGCCGGGAAGCCGACCGCCGTCACTCTGGCGGCAGCGGACCGCGACCTCGCCCTGACACTCGTGGCAGCCCTCAACGCCGGGACCTTCCGGCCCTATGCCTCAACAGATGTCGCCGGCACGGAAGTCGGTGGTGCGGTGAAGAACGTGCTGGCCATCGCCGCCGGAATCATCAGCGGTATGGGAATGGGAGAGAATGCCCGCGCCGCCCTGATCACCCGCGGTCTGGCGGAAGCCACCCGGTTCGCCGTCGCCCTCGGCGGCAGGGCCGACACGCTGATGGGCCTGTCCGGCATCGGCGATCTGATGCTGTCCTGTTCCAGCACCAGCTCCCGCAATTTCTCGCTCGGCAAGCGGCTCGGCGCAGGGGAACAGTTGCAGGATATCCTCGGCTCCAGCCATTCCGTTGTGGAGGGCGTCTATACCGCTGCCGCGCTGATCCGGAGGGCGCGTGCCCTTTCCGTCGAGATGCCGATAGCCGAAGGCGTCGATGCGGTCTTGAACCACGGCACCGATCTCGGCACGGTAGTACAGGAACTTCTGTCCCGGCCGATCGGCTGGGAAGTGCCGGGCGTACCGGCACCCAAACCCTTTGCGTGAAGGAGACACCACCCATGGCCTACTGGTTGTTCAAATCCGAGCCGAATACCTGGTCCTGGGACGATCAGGTGAAAAAAGGCGCGGAAGGCGAAGGCTGGGACGGGGTGCGGAACTACCAGGCCTCGAACAACATGAAGGCCATGAAGATCGGCGATCTCGGCTTCTTCTACCACTCGGTCAACGAGAAGCAGATCGTCGGCATCGTGAAGGTGATCGAGGAATATCACCCTGACCCGACCGACGCGAAGGGCCGGTTCGGCATGGTCACGCTCGAAGCCGTGAAACCGGTGGTGAAGCCGGTCACTCTGGCGGACGTCAAGGCCGAGCCCCGGCTGGAAGATCTGGCTCTGGTGCGCCAGTCCCGCCTCTCCGTCGTGCCGGTCAGCGAAGAGCAGTGGAAGATCATCATGGAGATGGCGGAAACGCCGCTCTGAGGGCAGCTAGAGCACGTCTTACCCGTCTTCGTCAGGCAGCTCCCGCAGCCTGACCTCAGCGACTGTTTCCGGCGCAGCTCCGCCTGCGAATTTCCGTTTGTAATATGCCACCCAGATGGTGATCGCGGCGGTGCCGATGATCGTCGGCGCCAGCCAGCGGGCCAGCGGCGCCAACATGTCCGCGTTGGTGACGAGAAACGCCGTCACCGAGGCGATGGTGCCGCCGAGCATCCGGATCATGTGGGTGAAGAACCAGGCGCGCGGATCCGCCGGCGGCGTCCGGAAGCGTTTCAGATCGAAGAAAGCCATCAGGCTGCCTATGACCCCGAGCACGACCAGAACCGGCGCCAGAGGTTCGGTGAACCAGTACACCCCGCCATAGGTCGCCATCGCTGAACAGGCGATCAGCGTGAACTGCGCCGCCCCCTTGTCCAGCGCCCCGACCCGGTAGCGCAGGCCCACCGATGCGGCGGGTTGCTTCAGGTAAAGCGCACGGTAGCCGCTCAGCACCATGTAGAAGCTGAAGATCGCGACCGTCATCAGGAACAGATCGTTGGATGCGAGGCTGAGCGACATGGCCGTCGCGAATACGCCGGCCATCGCCAGAACATACACCCGTCCGGCAAGCCTGTGCAGGCGCCGCCCCTTGGGTGCGGCAATGGCGACTGCGGCAGCCGCGAGGGACAATGCCCCGGCGGCGATATGCAGCATCAGCAGGAACGAGGGTGCGGGATCCATCCTCTCAGTCTGGCACCGCAACCGCGCTTCGGGAAAGCATCAAACCGGGAACAGTTCCGGCAGTGCGGCAACCCGGTAAGGCTCGGATGCATAGGACAGGGCACCGTTCACCACCGCGAAATCCACCTTCGGCAGAGCCTTGTCGCTGTCATCCACCACGATCATGTCCGCGCGTTTGCCGACCGCGATCACACCGCGATCGTCCAGGCCGCCGACCTTGGCCGGACCGGCCGAGACCAGGGCCCAGGCGCTGCCCAGGGGCAGCACGCCATCGGCGGCGAGCTTGAAGGCGGCGTGAAACTGGGCCGGATAGTAATAGTCGGAGATCAGGTAATCGCAGAGCCCCTCCTCGATCACCGAAAGGGCAGAGACATTGCCCGAGGCGCTGCCGCCGCGCAGGGCATTGGGCGCGCCCATGCCGACCGGGTTGCCCATCGCCCGGGCCGCCCGCGCCGTTTCCAGATTGACCGGGAATTCCGCGATCCGGGCGCCCATCGCGTTGTAATGCTGACGCAGCTCTGGTGTGTCGTCATCGTGCGAGCCAGTCGGCACGCCAAGCTGGCGGGCGAGTTCGGCAATCCGGCGCACCGTCTCCTCCGCCTCGTCCTGTCGGGCGCGGCGGGCGCGCACCTCGGCCCGGAAATCATCGAAGGTCATGCCGAGCTGATGGGCCCAGCGCTGCATCCTGTCCGGTGTTTCCCGCAGGGACTGCTCGAACTGCGGCAGATGATCGTTGAACACCAGCATCGAGACCCGGCCATCCTCAAGCCAGCGCATCGCGGTTTCCCGCTCTTCGATGGCGAAGGTCTCAAACCGGAGATGAAACTGCAGGTCGGCGCCGAACCGCTTCCGGCCCCGTTCGATCGCGGACAGGATCTTTTCCGCCGTCGCCGAACCGCGGAGGCCGCCTTCCCAGCTCACCCCCTGCGCCAGAAATGCCGTGGTGATGCCGGAGGAGAGGATCGCGCGATCCGCATCGACCAAAGCGATGTCGATGGGGAAATGCGTGCCGGTGCGCGGCATCAGGCTTCGCTCGAACCCGTCACCATGCAGATCGATGATGCCCGGCAGCACCAGCCTGTCATCCAGATCGAAGGCCCGTCCAGTAACCGCGCCGGTGCCGATCGCCTGGATCACGCCGTCTTCGATCAGGATCTCGGTTTTCTCGACGGAGCCGTCCTCAAGCAGGACACGGGCATTTACCAGGGAAACGGACATGGGACCTCGAACAGGCTGGACTTCGGAAAAGAGGGAAGATGTCCCCCAATTTCATTGCAAAAGAATGACAGGCGGGAAGAAAGATCCCCGCCGCGATCCAAAGCCGGCCCGGTTCAGTCGTCGCCGCCTGCATCTTTCGCAGCCGTCATCTCCATCCGTTTTTCGCGGTGGATCAGGAAAAGGTTGCGGATGTAGACGACAAGACCGGTCGACTGACCAAGGATGAATACCGGGTCCTTACGCCAGATCGCATAGATCAGCATCATGATACCGCCGGCACAGCTGAAGTACCAGAAGGCGACGGGGATCACGCTCTTGCGGCCGATCTCGCTGGAAACCCATTGCACCAGAAAGCGCGCCGCGAACAGCGCCTGGGCAAAAAATCCGAATGTGAGCATGACCATCTCTTCAAGAGAAAGGTCGAAGAAGGCATCCAGGTTCACAGATCGATTTCTTTCGCTTTGAGGCCGCCCGGACTCCGGCGCAGCAGCCATGCCACGCCCAGCAGATCAGGGATGCCAACCAATGCACGGCCGAAATTCGAATATTTGGACTGACCGTGCTGACGGTGGCGATGGTTTACCGGAACCACATGCACCGCGCAATTCTCTCGTTTCGCCAGGGCCGGCAGGAAGCGGTGCATGTGATCGAAATAAGGGAAGCGCAGGAAGGTCTCGCGGGCATAGAGCTTGAGGGAGCAACCGGTATCCGGATTGTCGTCCTTCAGCAGCGCGCGGCGGAGCTTGTTGGCATATTTCGACGCCACCCGCTTGGACGCTGTGTCCTGCCTGTTGACCCGGTGACCGGTGATCATGACCGGCTTTTCCGCCGTCGCGGTCTCGCGGTATTTCTCCAGCAGCTTCGGGATATCGGCGGGATCGTTCTGCCCGTCTCCGTCCAGCGTCGCAATGATCTCGCCCCGCGCCGCGGCCACGCCGTTTCTGAGGCCCGCGCTCTGGCCGCAGGTCCGGTCATGCTGGATCACCCGGAGATGCGGACGCTCCGCCTTCAGGCGCCGCAGGATGTCCGGCGTCTCGTCGCTGCTGCAATCGTCGATATAGATGATCTCGAAGATGCAGACATCGGTCAGCGCCGCCTCGATCTCGCCGACCAGCGGCGCGATATTCTCGGCTTCGTTCAGGACCGGGACGATCACGGACAGCAAGGGCGATGCATTTGCCCCGGGACTGGAAACATTTGAATGCGGCACGTCGGCCCTTTCGAAAATGCCTGCCTCTGCGGTTCTTTAAGGTGTGGGAGCGCCCCGATCAACCACCAAGGGCGGGATGCTGCTTTGTCGCAGGCACCTGACGGCGCGCCGCACGGTAAAGCGTAACGGCAGACCAGCTTACAATTCTACTGTGCTGTGTAGGGCCATTTCATGGCGTTCCGGATGGCATTCCCAAAGCATCGGCATCTGCCCCTGTCATCGCCCGGTTTGCCGGGCTAGACTCCGCTCATGGGTATCTTGAATGAACGCCGGGCCGATGACTGACAGCAAACCCGAACTCGCATCGGTGGATCTCGCGGCAACGCAGGAGATCTTCTCGCAGGCCAATCTGCAAAGCCTGGTGGAGCTGGTCGGCCCGCTGATGCAAGGCGGCGACCGGACTCTCGCCTACATGCTGCCCGCGGCCTCGCGGATCGGGCACATGTGCCTGGAGCCATTCCTTCTGGCCAACCTGTATGGACAGAGCCACCAGACCATCGCCGCGATCATCCACGATCACCGGTTTCAGGGTCACAGCCGGGGCGTCAGGCGCCTGCACGAGCCGAGGATCGACTTTCTTGAAACCATGAACCGCAAGCTGGTCATGATGGGCCATTTCAATGCCCGCGTCCTGGATATCGGCCCTCTCACCTGGGCCGTGCTCTCTCCCAGTGCCCTGTTCCGCGATTTCGTCCTGCATCTGGAGGCGGGCAACCTGATCCGGCATCTGACGCCGCCAGAAGACCTGCTCGCGGAGGGCAAGCAGCTGCTTGCCAGGATGGGCTTCGACGATGACCGGCCGTCGGTCGTCCTGCATGTCCGGGACACGGGCTACCTGCCGGAGATGGCCTATCATCACTTCCGTACAAACAGGATCGAGAATTACCTGCCGGCGATCGAGCATCTTGTCGCGAAAGGCTACCGGGTGTTCCGGATCGGCGACCCGACGTCGGTTCGCCTGAACCACGAAAACCCGCTGGTGGTCGATCTGCCGCACCATCCGGACTACACGGATATTCTGGATGTCTGCTGCATGGCGCATGCGCGCTTTGCCATTACCTCTGCCTCCGGCCCGGAAGCGATTGCCCGCATCCTCAATACCCCAATGGTCTTGGTGAACGGATACATCCAGCCGGACCACTGGCTAAACGCGCGGGACTTGCTGCTCTTCAAGACATACAGGGACAAGGCGACCGGCGCGCCGGTCGGCTATGAGGAGATGCTTGCGCGCGATCTTTTCCTGCAGAACACGGTCGAGGGATTCGAACGGGTCGGTGTGGCGCTTGAGGAGAACAGCCCGGAGCAGATCCTGGCTGCGGTCATGGAAATGGAGCAAAGGCTGGACGGGTCCTTCAAGGCCGACGGAACACTCGATGCCCGATTTCACGACCTGTCCCGGACCCATCTGGAACGCTACCGCGCGGCCCTGCCGGCACGCGGCCCCGAGGAGCAGGACCGTTTCGAGACCTATGCCTATGCCCTGCCATGGACGCGTTACTGCCAGTCCTTCATGATGGATAATCCTTGGTTCCTCCGGTAGGAGATACCCTCAAGCGCCGCGCCACATTCTTGCCGGTTTGCGGAACGAGTATTAGGTCCAGGAGCTTCTCCCGCGCGTATCGCTGGAGAACATGTTGGGAGATGATGAGAATGGCCCGAGCCGGTCTGCCAATCCTGATTGCTTTGCTTGTTGCGCTCGGCGGGAACGCGGCCACTGCCGTGTTCCCTGAAAGCAGCAACAGCGAGATCGAACGCCCTCCGATCTTTCATGCCGGGGTCAAGGCCATCGAGAATGGCGATTACGCCAAGGGCCTCGAGATCATGCGGTCTTTCGTCGACGAGGATCCGCAAGACGCCGATGCCTGGACGCTGATCGGCTTCAGCCTGCGCAAGACCAAGCGCTATGTGGATTCCGAACTCGCCTATCAGAAGGCGCTGGAGATCGATCCGCAGAACCTCGCGGCGAATGCCTATGTGGCGAAGCTTTATCTGGAAACCGGCCGGGTACAGGAAGCGGAACAGAAGCTCGCGGTCCTTAGTGATCTCTGCATCGGCGGGAAAGGCTGTGACGAACGCCAGAAGCTGGCCGACATGATCGAGTCCTACAAGAAAACCGGAAAAGTCGGGTCGGACTGGTAGGATATCAGTCCAGCCCCAGGCCCTCGTCCCAGCCCGGACTTTCCCGGAAGCGCCTGCGCAGGAAATCGATGAAGACGCGCACCTTCAGCGGCAAATTCCGGGCATTTGGGTAGAGCGCATAGACACCCAGGGGCAGCCCGGCGAATTCCGTCAGGATCGGCTGCAGGCGGCCGGCGCGGATACTGTCACCGGCAATGAAGGTCGGCAGCTGTGCGATGCCGCCGCCCTGCTCCACCATGGTCAGGATAGCATCCCCGTTATTCGTCACCAGGCGTGGCGCAATCCGGTATTGCTGCGCCCGGCCGTCGATCCGGAAATCCCAGGCCGTTCCCTCATTCAGGTAACTGTAGGCAAGATGGTCATGCCCGGCGAGGTCGCCAGGGTGCCGGGGCTCACCGCGCTTGAACAGATAATCCGGTGATGCCACCGTGATCTGGTGCGCCTTGCAGAGCTTGCGGGCAATCAGCGTCGAATCCGCCAGCCGGCCGATCCGCAGCGCGACATCGTAGCCTTCCTCGACCAGATCCACCCGCCGGTCGTTCAGGACCAGTTCGATGGAGAGTTCGGGATACTCGAACAGGAAGTCTGGCAGCACCTTTGACAGATGCAGGCGACCGAAGGAGACCCCGGCGCTGATCCGCAGGCGCCCGCTCGGGTTCGATTGCAGGGAGCCCGCCTCGCGCTCTGCCGCATCGACCTCCGCCACGATACGCTGGCAGCGCTCATACAGCAGGGTTCCGGTCTCGGTCAGGCTGAAGCGGCGCGTCGTCCGGTTCAGCAGCCTCGTGCCGAGATGATCCTCCAACGCGCTCACTTGCTTCGAGACCGAGGATTTCGAGATACCGAGGCTGGCCGCAGCCTTCGAGAACCCGCCTTCCTCGACGACTTTCGCAAACACCACCAGCCCGGTCAGGTTATCCAGCATTTCAACCCACTCATCGTTTCCATGAAGAAACAAATTTGTTCAATTTACCCATATTGTTCGAAATTGCCAATATCCCCAACTTCCGTCTCGAAGCGACCATGCAACCCCGTCGCAGGAGACACATCATGACCAGGCTTCTCGTCCTTTACTATTCATCCTATGGCCATATTGAAACCATGGCCGGTGCAGTCGCCAAAGGCGCCGCCAGTGTCGACGGCGTCGAGGTGACGGTGAAACGCGTTCCGGAACTGATGCCGGACGATATCGCCAAGAATGCCGGCATCAAGCTGGATCAGGACGCCCCGGTGGCGACACCGTCGGAGCTTGCCGACTATGACGCGATCATCTTCGGCACCCCGACCCGGTTCGGCAACATGGCTTCGCAGATGCGCAACTTCCTCGACCAGACCGGCGGCCTCTGGGCCAAGGGGGCACTGGTCGGCAAGGTCGGCAGCGTCTTCACCTCCACCGGCACCGGCGGCGGCAACGAGTCGACCATTCTCACCACCATCCCGACGCTGATGCATCACGGCATGATCGTTGTCGGCGTGCCCTATGGTGCGGAAGGACTGACGAACATTACCGAAGTCCGCGGCGGCTCTCCGTACGGAGCCGGCACGATCGCGGGCCCGGACGGAAGCCGTCAGCCGAGCGACCTGGAGCTCTCGATCGCAGAATATCAGGGCAAACATGTCGCCGGCATCGCGAAGAAGCTCGCCGGCTGACAATCACACCCGACAAGGAGTGCGTAGCATGATTGACGTCAGACACTTCGACTCGCTTGGCGCGGTCCAATTCGGCTGGCTGAATGCCCATCACCATTTCAGTTTCGGCCAGTATCACGACCCGAAGCGCATGGGCCTCGGCCCGCTCCGGGTCTGGAACGACGATACGATCAAACCGAAAACCGGATTCGATCCGCATCCGCACAAGGACATGGAAATTATCACCTATGTCCGAAAAGGGGCGATCACCCACACGGACCGGCTCGGCAACGAGGGCCGGACCGTCGCGGGCGACGTGCAGGTGATGCATGCCGGGACCGGCATCGTGCATGCGGAATACAATCAGGAGGACGAGGACACCCAGATCTTCCAGATCTGGATCCATCCCGACCGGACGGGCCATGAGCCGGGCTGGGGTTCCATGAGCTTTCCGGATAAGTCGTCTGGCAGTTTCACCCCCCTGGCATCGGGCCGTCCGGAAGATGCGGCCGGCACTGCCCTCCCCATTCACCAGGATGCCGCCGTCCTCGGCGCCAAACTGAAGACCGGCGAGGAAGTGACCTATAGCTTCGGCGCCGGACGGCAGGGCTATCTCGTCTCGACCGACGCCCCGGTCGAGGTCAATGGTGCGTTCGCCGAAGCGCGGGACGGCATTGTCGTCACCGGCGAGGACAAGATCACCGTGCTCGCCCTCGGCGATACGGACATCGTCATGGTCGACGTCGCCTGAACTGAACCTTTTCTGCTCATCCCCGCGCTGGCAGGGATGAGTTTTTTTTGAAGTGTGAAAGCTTCCCCCATCACCGTCATTCCCGCGTACGCGGGAACCCAGGGATCCTAGAGTTTGTCCCGTCATCCCTGGGTCCCCATTTGCATGGGGATGACGATTTGGGTTTGGGGAACAAGAGGAGCGAAATCCGCCCCTCAGATCCCGTGATATGTACGGTACCAGTCGACGAAGGCGGGGATGCCTTCCTCGATTGGCGTGCTCGGCGCGTATCCGAAATCCTCTGATGCCGGGTCGATATTGGCGTAGGTGGCGTAGACGTCGCCCGGCTGCATCGGCTGCATGTCCATGATCGCCTCAGTGCCGCAGGCCTTCTCGATCACCCGGATATAATCCAGCAGCTTCACCGGCGTGTTGTTGCCGATGTTGTAGACCTTGTGCGGACATTCCTCGCCCTCACCCGACGGCGGGGTGTCGAGCGCACCGACCACACCCGCCGCGATATCCGCGATGTAGGTGAAGTCGCGCATCATGTCGCCATTGTTGAAGACCTTGATCGGCCGGCCTTCGAGGATGGCGCTGGTGAACAGCCAGGGCGACATGTCCGGCCGGCCCCACGGCCCGTACACCGTGAAGAAGCGCAGGCCGATGGACGGCACCCGGTAGAGATGGGCATAGGAATAGCTCAGCAGCTCGTTCGCCTTCTTGGTCGCGCCGTAGAAGGAAACCGGGCTGTCCGTCTTCTGCTCGGTGCTGAAGGGCATTTCCTTGTTCGCGCCATAGACCGACGAGGAGGAGGCATAGACGAAGCTCCTGCAGCCGCCCGGCCGCCCCATCAGGCCGCGCACGAATTCCAGCATGTTGGCATGGCCGACAAGGTTGCTGCGGACGTAGTCGCCCGGGTTTTCGATGGAATAGCGCACCCCGGCCTGCGCCGCGAGATGCACCACCCGGTCGATATCGGGATAGCGCGCCGTCAGTCCCATGACCGCGTCCCCGTCCGCAATGTCCAGCGCCTCGAAGGTGAAGCCGTTGCGGCCTTCGAGGTTTTTCAGACGGGCCTGCTTCAGGGCCGGATCGTAATAGCTGTTGAGATTGTCGATCCCGACGACGCGCTCGCCGCGTGCCAGCAGCAGCTCCGCCACATGCATGCCGATGAACCCTGCAGCGCCAGTCAGCAGTATCGTCATGAGCCTCTTCCGGATCGGTGGAGCAGTGGAATTTCCCGGGTCCCTTATGCCGGAAGGAATTCGGGGCGCCAAGCTCCCGAAACAGGAATTTCACATTCAACGGTGCGGGATCGGCGCAGGCTTTTCATTTCGCGCGGGACAGGATTAACGAAAAACTGCGTCGTTCTGTCGCGCCGGTTTGTCGATTTCTTGCGTTTTTGCGGGCCAGCCTCCGCACGGATTGCCGCCTCCCCTGTAGCGGCATACCTTAATGACAAATGAATCAAGTGGAGTGCCGGGACAATCGGCACCCAGAATTGCCGGGGAGATATCATGACGGCACTCAAGTCCGTCTCGCTCGACGACAAATACGCCCTCGACCGGGGGCGGGTTTACATGACCGGCATTCAGGCGCTCGTGCGCGTGCCCATGGCACAGCGACAGCGCGATGCAGCGAGAGATCTCAACACCGCCTGCTTCATCTCCGGCTATCGCGGCTCCCCGCTCGGCACCTACGACATGCAGCTCTGGCGTGCCCGGGAGTTCGTGAAGAAGAACCATATCCATTTCGAGCCCGGCCTGAACGAGGACCTCGCGGCCACCGCCGTCTGGGGCAGCCAGCAGACTGGACTCTATCCCGGCGCCAAATATGACGGCGTCTTCTCCATATGGTACGGCAAGGGCCCCGGCGTCGACCGCTCCGGCGATGCCTTCAAGCACGCGAACTTCGCCGGCTCGGCGGAACATGGCGGCGTGCTGGCGATCGCCGGCGACGACCATGTGGCCAAATCCTCCACCATCCCGCACCAGAGCGAATATGCCTTCATGGATGCCTGCATTCCGATGCTGCATCCGGCCGGCGTGCAGGATGTGCTGGATTACGGACTCTACGGGTTCGCCATGTCCCGGTTCAGTGGCTGCTGGGTCGGACTGAAGGCAACGGCGGAGAATATGGACAGCTCCGCCTCCATCGATATCGATCCGCTTCAGCTCGAGATCGTGACCCCCGATGATTTCGTGCTGCCGGAAGGCGGACTGAATATCCGCTGGCCGGACCCCTGGCTGGAGCAGGAGGAGCGGCTGCACAGCCACAAGCTGCCCGCCGTGCTCGCCTTCGCCCGGGCCAACCGCCTCGACAAGGTGATGCTGGACAGCCCAAAGCCCCGGATCGGCATCATCACCGTCGGCAAGTCCTATCTCGATGTCCGTCAGGCGCTCGACGATCTCGGCATATCCGACCAGGAAGCCGCCGATCTCGGCCTGAGGATCTACAAGGTCGCCATGCCCTGGCCGCTGGAGCCGGAGGGGCTGAAGGAATTCGCCGCCGGGCTCGAGGAAGTGCTGGTGATCGAGGAGAAGCGCCCGCTGATCGAGGAGCAGGTGAAGCAGATCCTGTTTGACCTCGCCGACCGGCCGCATGTCGTCGGCAAGAAGGACGAGACCGGCGCCACCGTCATGCCGACCAACGGTGAGCTGTCCGCCAGCAGCATCGCCCGGCTGCTTGCCCGGCGCATCCTGAAGCTGCGCGACCATACCCGTCTGCGCGACCGGCTGAGCTTCCTGGAAGACCATGCCAAGACCGCGCTGAAGCCGGTGACGGATTTCCAGCGCATCCCCTATTTCTGCTCCGGCTGCCCGCACAACACCTCGACGAAGGTGCCGGACGGCAGCATCTCCTTCGCCGGCATCGGCTGCCACTTCCTGGCCAGCTGGATGCCGCACAGGGAGACAAAGACCTTCACCCAGATGGGCGCCGAGGGCTCGCCATGGATTGGCATGGCGCCGTTCACCGAGCACAAGCACATGTTCGTCAATCTGGGCGACGGCACCTACACCCATTCCGGCGTCCTGGCGATTCGCGCCGCCGTCGCCGCGAATGTGAACATCACCTACAAGATCCTCTATAACG
Source organism: Nisaea sp. (assembly GCF_040217065.1). GTDB lineage: Bacteria > Pseudomonadota > Alphaproteobacteria > Thalassobaculales > Thalassobaculaceae > Nisaea. The sequence continues at coordinate 73,278 of NZ_JAVJNX010000008.1, read as the reverse complement.
ACGCCGTCGCCATGACCGGCGGCCAGCCGGCCGAAGGCGCCTTTTCGGTGCTGGAGATCGCCAACCAGGTCGCCGCCGAACGGGTCGCCGCCCTGCGCATCATCACCGACGAGCCGGATAAATACCCGCTCGGCACCCACTGGCCGGATTTCGCCACCCTGCATCACCGGGACGAGCTGGATACGGTGCAGAAGGAGCTGCGCGACACCGAAGGCGTGACCATCATCCTGTACGATCAGACCTGCGCCACCGAGAAGCGCCGGCGCCGCAAGCGCGGCCTGCTGCCGGAGCCGGAAAAGCGGCTCTTCATCAACCAGCAGGTCTGCGAAGGCTGCGGCGATTGCGGCGTGCAGTCCAACTGCGTCTCGCTCACCCCGGTCGAAACCGAGTTCGGCCGCAAGCGGGCCATCGACCAGAATTCCTGCAACAAGGATTATTCCTGCGCCAAGGGCTTCTGCCCGAGCTTCGTCAATGTGGTCGGCGGCGGACTTCGCAAGAAGACCGGCGCAAAGCCCGAAGCCTCGGCACGGGCGGATATCTTCCCGGTCCTGCCGGAGCCCGCGCTCCCGGCACTGGATCATCCGTACAACATCGTCGTCACCGGTATCGGCGGCACCGGCGTCGTTACCATCGGCGCCCTGCTCGGCATGGCCGCGCATCTGGAAGACAAGGGCGTCACCGTCCTCGACCAGATCGGCCTCGCCCAGAAAAACGGCTCCGTCGTCACCCATGTCCGGCTGGCGAAAAAGCCCGAAGACCTGCATGCGGTGCGGATCGCCGCCGGATCGGCCAACCTGCTACTGGCCTGCGACATGATCACGGCGGTCGGCGTCGACAGCCTGTCCAAGCTCAGCCTTGGCGACACCACCGCCATCGTGAACATCCAGCAGACCATGAACGGCGCCTTCACCCAGAACCCGGACCTGCAATTCCCGGCCGAAGCGGTGAAAGCGGCACTGAAGAGTTCCTGCGGCGAAAACTCCACCCACTTCCTGGATGCCAATCGGATCGCCACCGGCCTGCTCGGTGACAGCATCGCCTCCAACCTCTTCATGCTCGGCTATGCCTACCAGCTCGGCCAGGTGCCGCTGACGGGCGAGGCCATCCTCAAGGCGGTTGAGCTGAACGGGGTCGCGGTCGAGTTCAACAAGAAGGCGTTCCTCTGGGGCCGCCGGGCCGCGCATGACCTCGCCGCGGTCGAGAAAGCCGCCGCCCCGGTGGTGGAACAGCCGAAGCATCTCGGTCTGTCCGCCACTCTCGACGAGACCATCCAACGGCGCATCGCGGAGCTCACCGCCTATCAGAATGCCGGCTATGCCGCGCGCTATGCCGGGCTGGTCGAGACCGTTCGGGCAGCAGAGGAACGGGTCCTGCCCGGCTCGGAGAAACTGTCAGAAGCCGTGGCCCGCTATGCCTACAAGCTGATGGCCTACAAGGACGAGTACGAGGTCGCCCGGCTCTATACCGACCCGGCCTTCCGGCAGCAGCTTGACGAGCAGTTCGACGGAAAATTCAAGCTTGAAGTAAACCTTGCGCCGCCGCTGCTGGCCCAGCGCGACCCGGAGACCGGCGAGCTGAAAAAGCGTGCCTACGGGCCGTGGATCTTCACCGCGTTCGGCGTTCTGGCGAAGCTGAAGGGCTTGCGCGGGACCGCCTTCGATCCGTTCGGCCGGACAGAGGAACGGCGCACCGAACGCCGGCTGATCGAAGACTATTTCACCGACATGGAAGAGGTCGTGCGCGGTCTTTCCAGCGAGAACCATGCCGCCGCCGTGACCCTCGCAACCGTGCCGGAACATATCCGTGGCTATGGCCATGTGAAGGAACGGCATCTGACGAAGGCGGCCACCCGCCGGGAAGAGGCGCTCAACGCCTTCCGCAATCCCGAAGCGACCCGCGACGCCGCCGAATAAAATGGCCTGGCAAATGGCAAGACCGGTCCCTGTCTCCGGGGCCGGTCTTGCATACGCCCGCGCCCACCCCATTTCATCCTGATGGCACGCACCAGGACTCTCTTCAAACGCATCACCTTGTTCGGTCTGGTACTGGTCGGTCTGCTTGGCCTGCCACTCGCAGCCAGTGCCGTCGGAAAATGGGCGGAAGGCCCAACGCACTGGAGCCAGGCACGGCGGGATTCCGCCGAGATCGCGCCATCACCCGAAACGACCCCGGAAGCCGTGATTCATGTCTATGCCGCCCGCGCCTGGAGCTGGCGCGGCATCTTCGGTGTGCATACCTGGGTCGCCGTCAAGCAGCCCGATGCCGCGCACTACACCCGTTTCGAAGTGATGGGCTGGCAATTGCGGCATTCCAATACCGCCGTGCGGGCCACCAACGGTAACCCGGACGGCTACTGGTTCGGCTCAAAGCCCGATCTGCTGCGGGAGATTCGTGGCCCGGAAGCCGAAACCCTGATCCCCCGCATCGTCGCTGCCGCAAAGTCCTATCCGCATCCCGGCAGCTACCGGGTCTGGCCCGGCCCGAACAGCAATACCTTCACCGCCCATATCGCCCGCCAGGTGCCCGAGCTCCGGCTCGACCTGCCGCCGACCGCCGTCGGCAAGGACTTCCTGCCGGAAGGCGGTATCTTCGCGGAGGCGCCGAGCGGCACCGGCTACCAGCTCTCCCTCTTTGGTCTCGCCGGAGTCATGCTGGCACTGGAGGAAGGTGTGGAAGTCAATGTGCTCGGACTGACGCTGGGCATCGACCTGAAGAACCCAGCGCTGAAACTGCCCGGTGTCGGACGGATCGGCTTTCAGGACTGAGGAAAACCGTCCCACATGTTCATCATCCGGGGCTGACCCGGGATTCTCCGGCCGCGTCCCTGCTCTGCGATCATAGAGATCCCCGCTCTTCGGCGGGGAAGCCGCTATCCCACCAAATTCCGTCATCCCTGCGGACGCAGGGGCCCAGTGATGACGGGCACAGCCCTACGATCCCCGGGTCCTCACTCTCGCGGGGGTCACGACTGGGGGTAAGGGTCGGGATACGCTCCCCTACCCCGTGATCGCCTTGGTCTCCAGGAAGTCCTCCAGTCCCATCGGGCCGTTCTCGCGGCCGATGCCGGATTGCTTGAACCCGCCGAAGGGCACGTCGGTATCGGCGAAATTGCCGTTGATATAGACATTGCCCGCCCGCAGCCGCCGGGCGACGCGTTGGGCCTTTTCCGGGTCGCCGGTCTGGATATAGGCGGCGAGGCCGTAGGGCGTGTCGTTGCCGATCCGGACCGCCTCGTCCTCGCCATCGAACGGGATCATCACCAACACCGGGCCGAAGATCTCGTTTTGGGCGATATGCATGTCGTTGCTGACATCGGCGAACAGGGTCGGCTTGACGAAGAAGCCGGTCTGGAAGCCTTCCGGCTTGCCGAGCCCGCCGGTGACGACGCGGGCGCCCTCCTCGATCCCCTTGCGGATATGGCCCTGCACCCGCTCGAACTGGATGCGGTTCACCAGCGGGCCAATATGGTTGCCCGGCTGTTGCGGGTCGCCGACCTTGATGTCCGCCGCAAAGCGGCCGGCCATCGTGACGGCTTCGTCATAGACGCTCTTCTCCACCAGCAGGCGGGTCGGCGCGTCGCAGGACTGGCCGCTGTTGGAGAAACAGTTCTCGACGCTGAACTTTACGGCCGCCGGCAGGTCCGCGTCGGCGAACAGGATGTTCGGCGACTTGCCGCCAAGCTCCAGTGCCACCCGGCGGATGCCGTCGGCGGCGGCGGTCATCACCAGCTGCCCCGCCCGGGTGGAGCCGGTGAAGGACAGCAGGTCGATTTCCGGATGGGCGGAGAGCGCGGCGCCGGTGACGGGGCCATCCCCATGCACCATGTTGAACACGCCGGGCGGGCAGCCGGCCTCGGCAAGCACCTCGGCGACGATCCCGGCGGAGAGTGGGGCGTACTCGCTCGGTTTCAGAACCATGGTGCACCCGGCGGCAAGGGCCGAAGCGACCTTGGCCATGACCTGATTGACCGGCCAGTTCCATGGCGTGATCAGCCCGGCGACGCCCGCCGCCTCGTCCCTCAATGTGCTGCCGCCACGCAGGCTCGGCCGCTCGAAGTGATGCGCCTCGAGCGCTTCGATCGCCGCCGCCAGAAGAGCATCGCCGCAGGGCGCCTGGCTGTCCCGGGAGAAGTCGCGCGGCGCACCCATTTCAAGCGTGATCGTCTCGGCGATCTCGTCCTGGCGGCGGAGATAAATCTCCAGCGCCCGGCGCAACAACGCCGCGCGTTCGGAAACCGCCGTCTCGCTCCACATCTCGAACGCTTCCCGTGCGGCCTGCACCGCCCGGTCCACATCCGCATCGCAAGCCAGGGAGATTACCGCCACCGGCTCTTCCGTCGCCGGGTTTAGCACCTCGAAATCGCGGGCTTCGGATGGGGCAGCCCAGGTGCCGTCGATATAGAATGCGCGCCTGTCCAGCATGGCTTTCTCCCGGTTATGAAGGCCTGATTATGCACGGCCTTGAGGGACAATTTCATAACCCGGCTCTTCCGGCTCGTCATCTTCCATCTCCGTCGGGAAACCGGGGGCGGTGATGTCGAGACCGGTTGCCTCTTCCAGGCGCTTGATGATGTTCGGCGACAGCTCACGCGGGCCAAACCGCTCGATCCCGTCAGCAAAGATCCTGTTGATCAGCGGCGAGACCTCGAGCGGCACGCCGTGGGTTTCGGCAATTTCCTGGAACAGCCCGATATCCTTCAGCACCAGATCCATGGTGAAGCTGATATCGCGCGAGCCGTTCAGGATGACCTGGCTTTCCGTCTCGTGCACGAAGGAATTTCCCGACGAGATCTTGATCGCCTCGAAGGTGGTGTTGAGATCCATGCCGGCCGCCTTGGAGGTGACCAAGGCTTCGCAAACGGAGATGAGATTGACGGTCGCAAGGTAGTTGGTCATCACCTTCAGCACCGAGGCGGTGCCGAGGTCGCCCGTGTGCAGGATGCGCCTGCCCATCATGGTGAGGACCGGCAGGATCTTCTCGAAGGTCGGACGGGGGCAGCCGGCAAGAATGGCGATATTGCCCGTCGCCGCCCGGTGACAGCCGCCTGAGACGGGGCAATCGACGGCTTCCCCGCCCTTTGCCGTCACGAGAGCACCGAGCCGCTTCACCTCCTCGGCATGGGTGGTCGACATCTCAGCCCAGATGGTGCCCGGCGTCAGGCCCGCGAGAATGCCGTCCTCGCCTTCCATCACGGCGGCGGAAATCGCCGGGCTGGGCAGGCAGGTGATGATCACGTCGCAGGCCGCGGCCATGGCTTTCGGGCTCTCGCCGAACGCCGCGCCCTTGTCGAGGAAGGGCTGCACATGCGCCGGGTCGAGATCCCGGACGGTCAGATCCGCGCCATTCCGGATCAGGCACCCGGCCAGTTTCGCCCCGACATTGCCGAGCCCGATAAACCCAATTTTCATTGCCATTCCCCGCTGTCTGGCGCTTCGAAACCGGGAGATTGGCGAGATGGGACGCAAAAGGAAATCAATAAATAATTATCGGCAAATCAAGCTGAGCTTATGAAAGCCGCAACGGCGCCAGTAACCGGGCCTCTTCACATCTTCGGTCCGACCGACAGCGCCAGAGTCCGGCTGATCGCGGTCTGTGACTGGCCGCTTTCCTCGCCCCACCGGTTGAAGGCGGCCTGGATCTTGGTCAGCGCGGATCGGGACGTGGCAGGCCCGTCAATCACGCCTGCCGTCTTCAGTGCCGCGGTGACATCCTTCGACAGAACAAACCCGTCACGCCCGACAAAGCGCAGGAAATACTGTCCGGTCAGACCGCCAAGCCTGTTGCCGTGCTTCTTCAGATAATCGAGCAGACCGATCTGGTCGCCGGCATCCCAGTTGGCGATGAAACGGCCGGCGCTGCCGTCGATTGCGGCCATCTGCTCAACCAGCCGGGCATTGTCGCGCACAGCCAGGATCTTGGGCTTGTTGCGGATGATTCCGGTATCGGCGAGGAGCACCGACAATCGCTCCTCGCTCATCTCGCTGTTCACCGCGACATCAAAGCCGTCGAAGGCTTCTTCGAAGCCCGGCCATTTGCTTTCGATGATTTTCCAGACAAACCCGGCCTGGAAGACCCGTTTGGCCATCTCGGCGAGGACCCGGTCGTCAGGCAGAGCAGCCGGGTCCCGTGCTTCGGCAAGATCGGCGAGGCGCGCGTCGACCTCCTGTGCGCCGCCGTGATGCGCCTCGGCGCGGGCGCGGATTTCCCGATAAGACTCACTCATCAGCCTGGTCCGTGCGGTTGTAGAGTTCCGTGCTGAGATATTTGACCCCGCTGTCACACATTATGGTGACGACGCAATGGTTCGGGCCCAGATCCCCAGCAACCCGCAGCGCCACGATCAGGTTTGCGCCAGTTGAGGTGCCGGCGAAGATGCCCTCTTCCCGGGCGAGCCGCCGCGCCATGGCCATGGCATCGCCGGTCGAGACGGTTGCAACTTCGTCAATCGGCGACGGGTCCCAGAGCGGCACGACGAAACCCGCGCCCACACCCTCGATCCGGTGCGCCCCGGTCTCGCCACCGGAATGAACCGCCGACTCGGTCGGCTCGATCGCGACCGTCCGGATGGAGCGGCGCCTCGCTTTCAGGAATTCCGACACACCGCGCGCCGACGCCGCCGTTCCGGTCGCCTGCACGAACGCATCCACCGCGCCGTCCGTCTGCTCCCAGATCTCCGCGCCCATCGCGTGATAGGCGGCAAGCTGGTCCGCATTCTTCAGCTGATCGGTCCAGAAGGCGCCGGTCTCACGCCTGATTCTGTCCGCCTCGGCAATCATGGCCCGGGTCAGGGCCGCATCCATCCGGCCTCTGTCACTTGCCACAACGGTCAGATCCGCGCCCAGCGCCTGCATGTGACGCCGTTTCTCGATGCTGAACGCATCAGACGAAACGATGTGCAGCGAATAGCCCTTCACGGCGCAGACCATGGCCAGGGAAACGCCCGTGCTGCCGCCGGTATATTCCACCACCGGCGCGCCGGGCCGCAGACGACCATCTCTTTCAGCCGCCTCGATCATGGCCAGCGCCATGCGGTCCTTCATGCTGCCGGTCGGGTTCTCGCTTTCGATCTTCAGGAACACCCGTGCGGAGCCTTCGGGCGCCAGCGTCTTCAACGCGATCAGCGGCGTGTTGCCGATCCGGTTCAGTATGGAATTTTCGGCATCAGTCACAACCACCTCCGGGAAACTTGGTGAAGCGGACCGTAGGCGTATATTTTAAAAACGCTAAGACCGAGTTATTCGAACAAACCGGATATTATTTTGAACACAGACTGGGATGATCTCCGCTTCTTCCTCGCCCTCCACAGGCAAGGTTCCCTGCGCAAGGCCGCAGATATGCTCGGGGTCAATCACGGCACCGTCCTGCAACGGCTTAAGCGGCTGGAGGCGACGCTGGGCGCCCGTCTGTTCGACCGCTCCCGCAATGGTCTGGTGGTGACGGAGGCTGGACTTGAGCTGACACTCCATGCGGAACAGATGGAGGAGTCCTTCCGCAATGTCCGGGCCGCAGTTGGCGGCAGGGACGAGGCACTGGCCGGGACGATCCGGATCAGCCTGCCCTTTGCCCTGTTCGAGGCCGGTCTTTCAGGAATGCTTCCGGATTTCGCGGATCGCTATCCGGGGATCGATCTTGATCTCGATGTCGGGGACCGTTTTTCCCGCCTTGCCGATCTTGAAGCGGAAATCTCTGTGCGCATGGCCTTCGCCGTCGAGGATGAGGCCGTCGGCCAGCGTATCCTGCAATACAACAAGACCGCCTTCGCCACCCCGGCGACCTGCGCCCGGCTTGCGGCAGGCGATCCGTCCGTCGCCTGGTTGGGCTGGAAAGAGCCCCACGACGAACGGCCATGGACCGATAATACCGGCTATCCGGATCTGCCGCTCCGGCACAATGCGCAGGAGCACCGCACGCAGATCGGCGTCGCCCGGAGCGGCCCCTATCTGACCCTGCTGCCCTGTTTTCTCGGTGACAGCGTCGAGGATCTGCAGAGAGTCCCCGGCGCCGTTTTGCTGCCCGACCGCAGCATCTGGTTGCTGTACCGGTCAGACCTGCGCCGGACCGCCCGGGTCCGGCTGTTCCGGGATGCGCTGGTGGCGCATTTCGAGGAGTGGAAGGCGTTCTATGTCGGGGCGGGCTAGTAAGCTTTGCCGCGTGCCGTCACCGGCCAGAGACATTCGACCGCACCGCCGCGCACGCCGACATACCAGTCATGGATATTGCAGGTCGGATCGCAATGGCCCGGCACCAGCTTCAGCTTTTCGTTGATCCGCAGCACGTCGCCCGGATCGCGGATGGTGCCGTGCTCGTCGGAGCAGGCGACATATTCGACATCGTCCCGCCCGAAGATCACCGGCAGGCCGGAATCGACGCTCTGCACCTTGAGACCCGCATCGCAGACCGCCTGCCCCGGCTTGGCAGTGCTCATCACGCTCGTGAGCAGGAAAAACGCGTTCCTGAATTCGGAGATCGGCGCGCCCCCCTCGTCCCGGACCTGCTGGTAATCGGCGTCCATGAAGGCGTAGGAACCGCACTGTATTTCCGTGTAAACGCCGGAATTGCCCTCGAACGGATAGGAGCCGGTGCCCGCCCCGGTCACGCTCGGGCAGCCGATGCCCGCGTCCACCAGCCGGTCACGCGTATCGCGTGCGTGACCGATCGCCGCCTCGATCTGGGCCCTGCGCTCGGCAAAGTCCCGCACATGCTGCGCGCCGCCGTGATAGGCCTGAATACCGCGAAAGGACAGTCCCGGCGCGGCAATGATGGCTTTCGCCAGATCCACGGCAGCAGCGCCCGGTGCGACACCGCAGCGCCCGGCGCCGCAATCGATCTCCACCAGAACCTCGATCTCGCTGCCCGCGCGGACCGCGGCCTCGGACAGTTCGGCCACATTATCGATATCGTCGATACAGACGCCGACACGGATCTTCTTCGCCAGTTGCGCCAGCCGCTCGACCATCAGCGGGCTGCGCACCTGGTTGGTGATCAGGATGTCGGCAATGCCACCGCGCGCGAAGGCCTCGGCCTCCGACACCTTCTGGCAGCAAACCCCGACGGCGCCGCCCTTTTCGATCTGGTAGCGGGCAATGTCGGCCGATTTGTGCATCTTGCCGTGCACGCGCAGATCGACCCCCATATCCGCCGCAAAACCGCGCATGGCGGCGACATTGTGCTCAAAGGCGTCAAGGTCGATGACAAGGCACGGCGTCTGAATATCCGCTTCCTTCATGCCCTCCACCGCGGGCGCATCAAACCCGACTTCCGGCATTCCCGTTCCGTCCATGATCTTTATCCTCCCTCGCGAGGCCACGCGGCCAGAACGACCACGATCAGCATCGACAACGCCATGCCCTTGTTGATCAGAGATTGTGTGCGGTCGGAGAGGTCCAGCCTTTTCAGCGAAACCCCTGCCCACAGCCAGGTCAGATGCACCGGTATCCAGATCGCGTTGATGATCAGGAATTTCAGTGCAATCTCCATGCTCAGGTTCTCTGGCATGAAATGGAACCCGGAAAACAGGGTCGTATTCACCGCATAGGCCTTCGGGTTGATCAGCTGCAGCCCGAACCCGCCGAGCGCCCCTGGCGCGCTCTGCCTTTCGACGAAAGCGATCTTCGAGCCAGCCCAGCCGATCCGGAAGGCCAGATAGAGCAGATAGGCCGCCGAGCCGTAGAGCAGGATCGGGCCCAGCACCGGATTTGCCAGGACCACTGCGGCGATGCCGCTGATCACAAAGATTGCGACCGCGTTGGTCCCGATAAACAGACCGACCAAGAAACGCGCCCCGGCGGCAGCGCCGAACCCGGCACCGATACCCGCGGTTGTCAGCACGCCAATTCCCGGCGTGATGATCAAAAAGAAAATGGCCGTGGCGAATGTCAGCATGAGGTCTCTGAAGACTGGAGAAAAATCCAACGTGACGGGGAGACTATCCGCATCACTCCCGCTGTCAAATGCTTCGGATTCCTGTTGCTGAACAGACGCTATTCTCGACCGAACGAGTCGGGGAAAATCCAAACTTATGCGGTTAACGGCTTATTTAACTTCCGATGATAAAAATGACTGATCATTCCAGACTGAAAGATGCTGAGAGATATCATGACCCGGTTGCACATTTTCATCTTCAGCCTTGTCGCGCTGGCAACGGTCCTTGCGTCCCCCCTGCCGGCCTCGGCCCTTAGCCTGGCTGAAAAGGCATCGATTCAGGCATCCATGCAGCGGCATGTGGACGGAACTCTCGTCAATGGCATGATGCTTTATCTCGATCCGAAAGACGGAGACGTGCATCGTCTGCACCCGGTGACGGCACACCCCATGATCCTGACCATGGGCACGCATTATGTGCTCTGCTTCGACTTCCGCGATGACGACGGGAAGAACGTGCCTGTCGACTACTACATGGCGGACGGAGAATCCGGCTATGTGGTGTTCCACACGGCCGTAGCCGACCGGAAACTGCTGAAACAGCTGATGTCCGATGGAAAGGTCGCAAGGTTGCGCTGAAACGCACGACCGCGCACATCCGAGCAATGAACATGAACAGCACGCCGGCTTTTACAAAACGCCTCAAGGTGAAGCTTCTGGCAATTGTCGGCATGGCTTTCCTTGCCCTTACTGCACCCGGCGTCTGGCTGCTTCTGCAAACAACCTCACTCGCCGACGAAGAACTGCTGGCGACACGCATCGGCAACCTGGCGGCCCGTACCGCCCTCGCACTTGATCGCCACCATGCGAATGAAGATCCTTCCCTGGCCCGCGACCTGCTCTCACCACTGGCAGCGGATCGGGCATTCCTGTGCGCGGAACTGACCAAGATTGGCGACCGGTCCGTTGCCGCGCTGCCCTCCGCACAGGGCTGTCCGCCAGGGATGGAGGGCCTCGAGATCAGGGTCCCGGTATCCGTCAACCGGAAATGGGAGCTGCGTGTCCTGTTCACGGATGCCGAACTGCAAGCAACCCGGAAATTCGAATACGCGCTGGGCCTTTCCGTCATCGCCGTCGCCTTCATGGCAACCTTGATTGCCGTTGCCATGGGGTTTGCGTTCCTGGTGGAGCGACCTCTGTCACGGCTGCTCGACGCCATCCGGAACTCGTCCGAAAGCGGCGAACTGCAGACTGCGGACTGGAAGGGCCGGGACGAGATTGGAATGGTGGTCAGATCCTACAATGCCATGGTCGAGCGCGAACGACAGCGCGAGCAGGCCCTGGTCAGCGCGAATGAGGAATTGCGCCGCTCCGAAGCCGATCTGAGCGACCTGAACCGCCAGTTGGAAGACCGCGTCTCAGACCGCACGCGTGCTCTGGAACTCGCAAAGAAATCAGCTGAATTCGCCAATTTCTCCAAAACCCGATTCCTGCGCGCCATGAGCCACGAGTTGCGGACGCCCCTCAACGCGATCATCGGTTTCTCCGACATCATGGTACAGGGCACGCTTGGCAAACTGGAGAATGACCGGTACCGGGAGTTCTCCGAGGATATCCGGGATAGTGGCCGCCACCTGCTGAAGATCATCAACGAATTGCTCGATATCGCCCGGATCGAGGCCGGTCAGGACACTCTTGAAGAGGGAATCGTCAGCGTCGAGGTTCTGCTGGCGGAATGCACGCGCCTGGTCATGCCGCTGGCTCAGGAACGCAGCATCAGCCTGCACCGCTCCGCGATCGATCCAGAGCTGGTGCTTGATGTGGATGCAACGAAGATCAAGCAGGTCTTCCTCAACCTGCTCGGCAATGCCGTGAAATACACGCCAAACGGCGGCAGTGTTCATATCACCGCGACGCTGCACCCGCGCCACGGGGATCCCCGCAAAGGCGGAATCGAGTTCTATATCCGGGATACCGGGAAAGGCATGTCCGCGGACCAGATCCCCCGGGCGCTCGCAACGTTCGAGCGTCTGGACAACGAGATTACCGCATCGCAGAGCGGTACCGGCCTCGGCCTGCCACTCGCCCAGATGATGGTCGAACTCCATGGCGGCTCGCTCACCCTGGAGAGCGAGGTCGGCGTCGGCACGACGGTCTCCGTCTGGCTACCGGGCGCGCGGGTAGGGTATATGCGCTCCGCAATCAACGATCTTCCGCCGGTCCAGAAGGCCGGCTGACCTTCCAAGCCCTCAACCCCGCGCATCCAGCATCTCGTACATCGCCCCCATCGCGGTCAGATAACCGCGCGGGCCAAGGCCGCAGATCACCGCGGTCACTGCCGCCGACAGCAGGGAATGCTGGTGCAGCGCGTCGCGGGCATGAATGTTCGAGATGTGCAGCTCGATCACCGGCCCCTCGACAATCTTCAGGGCATCGAACACTCCGACCGAGGTGAAGCTGTAGCCAGCCGGATTGATGATCAGCCCGTCGGCCTCGTCCTCCGCCTGGTGGATCATCTCGATCAGCGCGCCTTCATGGTTGGTCTGCTTGAATTCAAGCGGGCCCCGCGCCGCCTTGCTGCACCACTGCTCGATTTCGCCAAGAGTCGTGTAGCCATAGATCTCAGGTTCGCGCTTGCCGAGCTTGTTCAGATTCGGCCCGTTCAGGATATGGATCTTGTGCGTCACGGCATTTCGCCTCCCTCTTGATTTAGTGCCTCAAGTAACGCGCCTTTGATCTTGTTCAGCAAGGGGAGCTGCCTCACGGTCTCTCGGTTTACCGCATTTTGGATTAATCTCATCTAACGAAATGATGAGAAAACGCTCATGGAGGGGTGAGATGGACACGCCGAAAATCGATCCGAAGATCTACGCGCTCTACGATGAATATTGCCACAGCAGCATGAAGCGCCGCGAGTTCCTGAAGCGGGCCTCGACCATCGCTGTGATCGGCGGCTCCGGCCTCGCCATGGCCGAAGCCCTGCTGCCGAATTACGCGGCCGCACAGACCGTTTCCTTCACCGATCCCCGGATCAAGGCGACCTACGAGACCTATGATTCACCGGGCGGCAACAGCGGCGAGATGCGGGGCTATCTGGTGCAGCCGACAGGCGACGGGCCGTTTCCCGCCGTCCTGGTGATCCACGAAAACCGCGGTCTCAACCCCTATATCGAGGATGTCGCCCGGCGGGCCGCAATTGCCGGGTTTCTAGCCTTTGCGCCCGACGGGCTCTGGCCGGCCGGCGGGTATCCCGGCAATGACGATGACGGCAAGGTCCTGCAGGCCGGTCTCGACCGGAGCAAGATCCATGTCGACATGCTGAACGGCGCGAAATTCCTGAAATCCCATCCGCTGTCGAACGGCAAGCTCGGCGCCACGGGCTTCTGCTTCGGCGGCGGTGTTGTGGGCTATCTCGCCGTGGAAATGGGGGCCGAACTCGATGCCGGTGTTCCGTTCTACGGGCGCCAGCCGGCGGACGCGGATGTGGCCCGGATCAAGGCACCGCTCTTGGCCCATTACGCGGAACAGGATCCCCGGGTAAATGCCGGGATCGAGAATTTCAAGGCCGCGCTCACGGCGAACGGTGTCGATCATGAGATCCACATCTATCCCGGCACCAATCACGGCTTCCACAACAACTCGACCCCCCGCTATGACGAGGCCGCTGCAAAACTCGCCTGGGACCGGACCACGGCCTTCTTTGCCTCCACGCTGAAGGGGTAGGCGGCGGCGCGGGGCCTGCGGGATTACCGGTCCGGCCGCTCGCCCAGTCCCGGAACAGGGCGGTAATCCCGAGGCGCGCCCACAAAGATCGCCGCCGGGGCCGGATAGGAGACCGGCCCCTCGGGTGTCGCGACGGTGATCCGCCGCAGATGCGGATGCGACGACAGGGCCGCCGTATCATTCACCCTGGCAAAGGCAATGGCCGCACCGTCCAGCACCGCCTCAAGCGCCGCAGCCTCCCTTGCCAGGAAGGCCCGCCCGACCAGGGCATCGGTCTCCGCCCGGTGGCGCACCCGGACGACATTGGTGGCGAACCGCTCATCCGTGATAACGCTCTCATCGTCAAGGACATGGCGGCACAGGCTGGCCCATTCCCGGTCGCTCTGGATCGAGATCAACAGGGGTACGCCATCCATGGTCTCGAACACGCCATAGGGCGCGATGGAGGGATGCCGGAGTCCCATCCGCGCAGGCGTCTTGCCGCCCTCGTGGTTGAGCAGCGGCACGGTCATCCAGTCGGCCATGACATCGAACATCGAGATCCGGATATCCACGCCCTCGCCGCTGATCGAGCGGGCGATCAGTGCTTCCAGCACGGCCGCATGGGCCGTCTGGCCCGTGGCGATATCGACGATGGAGACACCGACACGCGCCGGCTCTTCCGGCCCGCCGGTGATGGAGCACAATCCGGATTCAGCCTGGATCAGCAGATCATAGGCCTTGCGGGCGGCAAGCGGTCCTTCGTCGCCATAGCCGCTGATGGACAACGTAATCAGACGCGGATAACTCTGGCGCAGTTCCTCGATCGGGAAGCCGAGACGCTCCACGGCACCGGGCTTCAGGTTCTGGACCAGAATGTCCGCGCTCTCGATAAGTTCCCTCAACTCCGCCTTGCCCTCGGAAGACGCGAGATCGAGAATTACGGATTCCTTGCCGCGGTTGAGCCAGACGAAATAGCTGCTCTGGCCTTTGGCAACGTCGTCATAGCCCCGGGCGAAATCGCCCTCGGGCCGCTCGATCTTGATCACCCGGGCACCGGCATCGGCGAGACGCGCGGTACAGAAAGGCGCCGCCACGGCCTGCTCCAGGGCGAGGACCGTCAGGCCTTCGAGGGGAAGTCGCATGTGATGAACCTCAGAAAGAACGGGGCATGCCGAGCACATGCTCGGCGACATAGCTCAGGATCAGGTTGGTCGAGATCGGCGCCACCTGGTACAGCCGGGTCTCGCGGAACTTGCGCTCGACGTCATATTCGCAGGCGAAGCCGAAGCCGCCATGGAACTGGATGCAGGCATTGGCCGCTTCCCAGGAGGCTTTCGCCGCGAGGTATTTCGCCATGTTGGCCTGCGCACCGCAGGGTTCATGCGCGTCGAACAGGCGGCAGGCCTCGTAGCGCATCAGGTTGGCGGCCTCGATCTCGATATGGGCCTCGGCAATCGGGAACTGCACACCCTGGTTCTGGCCGATGGGGCGGCCGAAGACGATCCGCTCCTTCACGTACTCGGTTACCTTGTCGATGAACCAGTAGCCGTCGCCGATACATTCCGCCGCGATCAGCGTGCGCTCGGCATTGAGGCCGTCAAGAATGTATTTGAACCCCTTTCCCTCTTCGCCGATCAGGTTCTCGACCGGGATTTCCAGATTGTCGAAGAACAGCTCGTTGGTCTCGTGGTTCACCATGTTCAGGATCGGCTGCACCGTCATGCCGTTGCCGATGGCATCGCGCAGATCGACGATGAAGATCGACATGCCTTCGGACTTCTTCTTCACATCCTCCAGCGGCGTGGTCCGGGCCAAGAGGATCATCAGGTCCGAATGCTGGATGCGGGAGATCCAGACTTTCTGGCCGTTGATGACATAGCGGTCGCCCTTGCGCTCCGCCTTGGTCTTGATCTTGGTTGTGTCGGTGCCGGTCGTCGGCTCGGTCACGCCCATGGACTGCAGACGCAGCTCGCCGCTGGCGATCTTCGGCAGATAGAGCTGCTTCTGGGCGTCGGAGCCGTGCCGCAGCAGGGTGCCCATATTATACATCTGGCCGTGGCAGGCGCCGGAATTGCCGCCGGACCGGTTGATCTCCTCCATGATGACGGAGGCTTCGGTCAGGCCAAGGCCGGAGCCGCCGAATTCTTCGGGGATCAGCGCGGCCATCCAGCCGGCCTTGGTCAGGGCATCGACAAACTCTTCGGGATAGCCGCGCTTCTCATCGATCCCGCGATGATATTCCGGCGGGAAGTCGGCACAGAGCGCCTGCACTGCTTCACGGATATCGTTGTAGTCGTTGGCAGACATAATTCTCTCCAGTGGGGCGTTCTGTTGCCCGGCAGATCAGATGGTCGAGAGGCCGAGGGCAGCCCGGAAGCGGTTCTTCACATGCACGCCATCGCGCGGCGGCAGGGCGCGCGGAAGGTTCTCGGCGGCGATCTTGATCGCGGCGAAGGACGTGCCGCTCTGCGACTGCATGCGGGCACGCAAATCGGCCACGCCGTCCATGTCCGTCACCACCCGGGTCCAGGGGAAGTTGGCCGCCTCGGCGAAGCGGGCAAGTTCGATATCCCGTCCGGTGTGGCTGGTCTGCATGCCGGTCTCGCCGTAATGCCCGTTATCGAGCACGGCGATGGTCAGGTTCGGCGGCAGCTTCTGGCCGATGGAGGCAAGCGCCCCAAGTCCCATCAGCATCTCGCCATCACCGGTCAGCACCAGAACCGGCTTCTCACGCTGGGTCATGGCCAGGCCAAAACCGACCGTCGCGGCACTGCCCATGGCGGCCCAGAGGTAATAGTTAAGATCGTGGTCGCCAGCGGCCATGACATCGTAGCTGGGTGAGCCGAGCCCGGTGACAACCAGAAGATCGCCACGGTCTTCGAGAAGTTTCGCCGTGACGGCGCGGCGGTCGAGAGATCCGGTCATGGTCATTTCACCCACTTCTTTTCACCGATCAGGCTTTGTCCAAGCAGCACCGCGCAGGCTTCGTCACCGTTGAACGCCATTGTGGCCGCGCCATGCACCAGATGCGCGACCTCTTCCGGCTGGTCGGCCCGCCAGGTCCGGACCCCCATCAGCTTCAGGGCAGCCTCGGTCGCCTGCCCCATCGGGTTCTGCCACGGATTGAACTCTGCCCAGTCGCCGCGCATGGTCACCAGCATCAGCAAGGGAAAGCGGCTCATGGTCTGCAACGCCAGGGTATTGAGGCAATTGCCGACGCCGCTGGACTGCATCAGCAAAGCCCCGCGCTCACCGCCGAGCCAGGCACCGGAGAGATAGCCGATGCCCTCTTCCTCCGTGGTCAGCGCGAGGGACGTGATGCCGTTATCCTTCTCCGCCTCCCGAATCGCCGAGGCGTGTCCCGCATCGGGCACATAGACCAGATGACGGACATCGAAACTTTTCAGGATCGGCAGAATCTCATCCTGCCAGGATGGGGCCTCTTCGGCGGGCACTGCGGTCATTGCGACTCCAGACCTTGATGAACGGCGGAAAATACTGGCGTAGCGTTCACGGAAGCAAAATACGAGAAGCATATTTCTCATTCAGCTATGCCGTGATTTAATAGCTTATGGATCTGAGACAGCTACGAACCTTCCTGCATGTCGCCGAGCTTGGCAGCCTGAGCCACGCGGCGGAGCGGCTGCATATCGCCCAGCCCGCGCTCGGCCGGCAGATCAGGCTGCTGGAAGAAGACCTCGGCGTCGCCCTGTTCACCCGGCACGGGCGCGGCATGGCCCTGACCTCCGCCGGCCGGATCCTGACGGACCGCGCCACCGCCATCCTGCGGCTGGTCGAGGACACACGGGCGCAGGTCTCGGCCGAGTTGGACACGGTCAGGGGAACGGTCTGCCTCGGGGTGCCGCCGACCGTCGGCGAAGTGATCGCCGGTCGGCTGGCCGAACGTTTCCTGCGGGATTATCCGGAAGTGGCCCTGCGCATCGTTCCGTCCTTCAGCGGCTACCTTCTGGACATGATCCAGAGCGGCGAGGCCGACCTTGCCGTGATGTACGAAACCGGCGCGACCGTGCATGTCCGGACGGAGCCGCTGATCGAAGAGACACTGTATCTGGTCGGGCCGCCGGCCGCGGCGCTGAATATCGGCGCGCCACTGGCGTTTCGCTCCCTGGCCGACCTGCCGATGATCTTGCCGGGGCCGCGGCACGGTCTGCGCAAGCTGCTTGAGGCCGAGGCCCGGAGCCGGGATATCGCGCTCCGGGTCCTGGTCGAGGCGGATGCCCTGCAGACCCTGAAGGAGCTGGTTGCGCGCGGGCTGGGATACACCGTGCTGCCGCTCGCGGTCGTGCATGCGGACGTGCAGGCGGGCACGCTGTGCGCCGGTCCGATCATGGGGCCGGCCCTGACCCGGAAAATGGTCCTGACCAGATCGCTTGCCCGGCCCGAGACCAATGCCGCCCGGATCTTTGCCAGCACGCTTAAGGCCGAGACAGCGGACATGGTCCGCGAAGGCATCTGGCAGGGCCAACTGCTGTTTTGATCCGGCCAGGCCTGGCACCGCCGCTCTGTGAGCTCTGGCCGGCCCGGTTTACCCGGCGGTCCAGGCCCACGAGGTTATCTTTCCGGAATCAGGCCTTTCGGCGCAAAGCGCATGACCAGCAGCAGGATCGCCCCCATCAGCAGATACCGCATATAGACGGACCCGGCGACGAGATGCTGGGCCAGGGCCGACTCTTCCGGCATCGGATAGGTCAGGACATTCATGAACCAGCCGCCAAGCGGTTCTGCCTGGACCCACAGGAACCAGATCACGAACCCGCCGAGCACCGCGCCCCAGTTGTTGCCGGAACCGCCAAGAATCACCATCACCCAGATCAGGAAGGTGTAGCGCAGCGGAATGTAGCTGGTCGGCGTCAGCTGACCGTCGAGGGTGGCCAGCATGGCACCGGCTACGCCGCACACCGCGCAGCCGAGCACGAAGACCTGCAGGTGCCGGGCCTTCACATCCTTGCCCATGGCGGCGGCCGCGTCCCTATTGTCCCGGATCGCCCGCATCATCCGCCCCCAGGGCGACTGCAAGGCTCGCTCGGCCAGCCACATGATGATGGCCAGCACGGCAATGAAGAGCAGGGCATAACAGATCTTCACGAACACACCGGCAGCTTCCGACATGTCGCTCACCCCAATCGAGGAGGCGAAGGAAATGAACCAGTCCGTCTCGACAAGATCCACCTCGTAAGGGACCGGGCGCGGAATGCCAGTCACGTTCTTCACCCCGCGCGAGAGCCATTCCTCGTACTTGATGACGGCGATGATGATCTCTGAAATGCCGAGCGTGGCGATGGCCAGATAGTCGGCGCGCAGGCCGAGGGAAATCTTGCCGATCAGCCAGCCCGCGCCGGCCGCCACGAGACCGCCGACGGGCCAGGCCAGCAGGACCGGCAGGCCGAGTCCCCCGAGATAGCCGGTCAGTGCGGGATCGATGGCCTCGATCCGCTCTGTCGCCGGACCGAAGAAATGCGTCGTCAGGAAATAGCCGGGGATCAGCAGAAGAACCACCACATAGGGACGCAATCCCCGTGGAACGGCACGGCGGGCAAGCATAATGGCGACGACGGTTCCCACGAGAGAGAGGAACGACAGGAAAAGATCGCCTCCCGCGACCTCCCAGGCCTCCTGCACCGGCGCCATGGAAATCAGCACGGCGGCCAGGGCGCCGAGCGCCGTGAACCCCATGATCCCGACATTGAACAGGCCGGCATAGCCCCACTGCATGTTCACGCCGAGCGCCATGATCGCCGAGATCAGGCACAGGTTCAGAATGCCGAATGCAACGTTCCAGCTCTGGAAAAAGCCGACGGCGATCAGCACCAGGCCCATCAGGCTGTAATAGAGGGCGACCTTCTTCGTCATATGACTTTTCCTCGAATGATGCCCGTCGGTCTGACCAGCAGGACAGCGACCAGGATGACGAAGGACACCGCGAATTTGTAATCGGTGGAGAGCAGCTGGACGAGCCCGTCCGGCACCCAGCCATCCGGGCCGAGAAAGGCCAGGAAGCGCTTGAAGGCGTAGGTCACCATCACTTCCGAGAAGGCGATGATGAAGCCGCCAAGCACGGCCCCCACCGGCTGGCCGATGCCGCCGAGAATGGTCGCGGCGAAGATCGGCAGCAGGATCTGCAGGAAGATGAAGGGCTTGTACGTCTTGTCGAGACCGTAGAGCGTGCCGGCGATGGCGGCGAGCGCGGCAGCGATGATCCAGGCGATCAGCACAACCTTTTCCGGATCGATGCCGGACAGCAGCGCCAGGTCCTCTTCATCGGAATAGGCCCGCATGGCCTTGCCCCAGCGCGTCCTTTGCAGGAACCAGAACAGGAAGGCGACGACGACCAGCGCGACCACCACCGTGATCACCTGGCTTTGCTTGATGGCAATGCCCTGATCGAGGCCGGTGGCGGCCTTGAACTCCCGCACGGTGATCAGGAACCTGGCGCCGTCCGCGAAACTCTGGTCGTCCGGCCCGATGATGATGCGGATCAGCCCCGCCATCACGAACATGACGCCGACCGACACGATGGCGAAAACGATCGGGTTCGACCGCTTGCGGCGGTAGAAGCGGAAGACGAAACGGTCCGTCAGGCAGGCCATGCCGATGGCGGCGAGAATGCCGATCGGAAGAGCCAGAAGCGCTGTCGGCAAGGGATCGATGCTGACCCCCTGCGCCTGCAGGAACCAGGTGGCGAGGATCGCCGCCATGGCGCCGAAGGACATCATCTCGCCATGGGCAAAATTGGCGAAGCGCAGGATGCCGAAAATGATCGTGACCCCGAGGGCGCCGAGCGCGAGCTGGGCACCATAGGCCAGGGCCGGGACGAGGACGAAATTGCTTAGCAGAGCGAATGCGTTGGCGATATCCATCTCAGCCCCCGAGGAAGGAACGGCGAACTTCCTCGTTCGCCAGAAGGGCCTCGCCGGTATCGGTGAAGCGGTTGGTGCCCTGCACGAGGACAAAGCCGTGATCGGCGATCTCCAGCGCCTGGCGGGCGTTCTGCTCGACCATCAGGATGGCGATACCGGTGCGCGCGATCTCGACGATCTTGTCGAACAGCTCGTCCATGACGATCGGCGACACGCCGGCCGTCGGCTCGTCCAGCATCAGCAGCTTGGGCTGGGTCATCAGCGCCCGGCCGACCGCGACCTGCTGGCGCTGCCCGCCGGACAGCTCACCGGCCGGCTGGTTCCGCTTCTCGGCCAGGATCGGAAACAGGGAGAAGACCTGCTCCTTCGACTCCGTGATGTCGTCCTCGCGGATGAAGGCGCCCATCTCGAGATTTTCCTCGACGGTGAGCGAGACGAAGACGTTCCGGTTCTGCGGCACGAACCCCATGCCATGGCGTACCCGTTCCTGCGGCGCCATGGAGGTGATGTCCTCCCCGTCGAAGACAACACTGCCCTCGCGCAGGGTGAGCATGCCGAACACCGCCTTCATCGCCGTCGACTTGCCGGCCCCGTTCGGGCCGACGACGACGGCGACTTCACCGCGCTCCACGCGCAGTTCGCAGTCGGTCAGGATATCGGCCCCGCCATAGCCGCCGGTCATGCCGGTCGCGGAAAGAAAACTCATTGCTCCGACACCCGCTTGTGTTTGCGGCCGGTCCCGAGATAGGCCTCGATGACCTCTTCGTTGTTCATCACCTGATCGACGGTGCCTTCCGTCAGCAGCTTGCCCTCGGCCATGACGATGACCGGATCGCAAAGCCGGGCGATGAAATCCATGTCATGCTCGATCAGGCAGAAAGTGTAGCCGCGCTCCTTGTTCAGGCGCTGGATCGAGCGCGCGATGGTCTGCAGCAGGGTGCGGTTAACACCGGCGCCGACCTCGTCGAGAAAAACGATCTTGGCATCGACCATCATGGTGCGGCCAAGCTCGAGCAGCTTCTTCTGGCCACCTGAGAGATTGCCGGCCAGCTCATTTTCGAGATGCTGGATTTCCAGGAATTCAATCACGTCGCGGGCGCGTTCACGGACCTTTTCCTCGGTCTCGCGCACCGCGGCGAAATTGAACCAGGCATGGCGCAGATCCTCGCCGGACTGATCGCCCGGGACCACCATCAGATTTTCCAGCACCGTCAGGCTGGAAAACTCGTGGGCGATCTGGAAGGTGCGCAACAACCCCTTGTGGAACAGTTCGTGCGGCTGCAGCTCGGTCACATCCTCGCCGTCGAGATAAATCGTCCCCGATGTCGGCGGAAAGGCCCCCGCGATGATGTTGAAGAGCGTCGTCTTCCCCGCCCCGTTCGGGCCGATGAGCCCGGTAATGGAGCCTTGCTGGATTTCCAGCGACACGCCATTGACGGCGTGAATGCCACCAAATCGCTTGGTGACGTTTTCAACTCGGATCATTGATCAGTCCAAATGGGCGAAACGGCCAGGCTGGCGCCTGACCGTTCCCCGAAAAGTCTCTGCCCAACCGGTCAGTGATACCCGACGGTCTTCCACTTGCCATCAGCAACCGTGGTCTCACGGAAGCTGCCGGCGGACTCGCCCGGTGCGATCAGTTCCAGCGCGGTGCCGCCGACATAATCGATGTCGCCGCCATCGGCCAGAATCTTGAGCGCTTTCGCGAGTTCGCCCGGGAAGATTTTCTCGCCCGGTGCATTCGCCACTTTCTCGACATGGCTCTTGTAGGCAGCCGGATCTGTGCTGCCGGCGGACTGCATGGCCAGCAGCAGAATGGCGGATGCGTCATAGGCTTCCGGAACGTACGGATCGTCTCCCTTGAAGCCCTTGCCTTCCGCCAGCTTGGCAAGCTGCGCCGCGCCCGGGCTGTCCGTGCCCGGATTGGTTCCGATGGAGCCATCGAGATCGGCGCCGAAATGATCGGTCAGCGCTTCGCCGACCATGCCGTCCGGCAGGACGAACCGGTCGAAGGCACCGGTATCGAGCGCAGCCTGGATCATGCCCTTGCCGCCCTGGTCGAGATAACCGGCGACGATCAGGATGTCGCCGCCGGCAGATGCCAGAGTCGCGACTTCAGCGGAATAGTCGGCCTTGCCGTCTTCGTGCGCGGC
This sequence comes from Nisaea sp., assembly GCF_040217065.1. GTDB lineage: Bacteria > Pseudomonadota > Alphaproteobacteria > Thalassobaculales > Thalassobaculaceae > Nisaea. The sequence continues at coordinate 50,681 of NZ_JAVJNX010000008.1, read as the reverse complement.
AACGGCGGTGATCTTGCCGCCCTTGGCTTCGAAGGCGGACTGGATCGAGTCAGCCAGACCCTTGCCATAATCGTTGTTGGTGTAGGTCAGGGCAGCGGTCTTGATACCTTGCGCGACAAGGACCTCACCGATGATCTGGCCCTGGCGGGCGTCGGACGGGGCGGTGCGGAAGAACACACCGTCATCCTCGATGGTGCTCAGCGCCGGCGAGGTGGCCGACGGGGAAATCATCACCATGCCGTTCGGACGGGCGACGTTGTTCAGGACCGCAGTGGTCGCGCCGGAACAGGTCGCGCCGACGATACCGGCAACCCCCTCGGACGTGATCAGGCGGTCGGCAGCAGCCGTCGCGGCAGCAGCATCGACGCAGGTACTGTCACCGCGCACGGAGACAACCTTCTTGCCGCCAAGGAAAATGCCGCTGTCGGACACTTCCTGAATGGCCATCTCGCCACCAAGCGCCATCGGCTTGACCAGCGATTCCGTCGGGCCGGTAAAGCCCTGGAGCATGCCAATTTTGACGGTGTCTTGCGCATGAGCGGCAGTCGTCGACATCACCGCCGCACATAACAACGGTAGCAATCGTTTCATGGTCGCTTCCTCTGTAAGGTTTCGATTCGTGATTACGAATTCCGAACACTATACAAATCCGGATGCCCCCGGCAATGCCAAGTCAGCGTACCGCGCGCGGAATCAGGAAATCGTCGCGTGATCTCTCACTGCCGTTGATACGCAGCCGGGGAACAGATTGGTGAGACCTGCTCAGATCCGGGGAAACCGGAAAGATCACGCGGCGACGCCCCCCTTCAAAAGGCGTGGCGCTGTTCGATTGCGTCGTCCACCGGAACTTCTGCAACCATCGAGTCAATTTTCGCAATCCAGGTCGCGCGCGCCCGCCCTGTTTCAGGACGAATTGGCAAGTCTCCGGTTCCTATGCACCGAAATACTGACGAGATGCCCTTTTCCGACTAAGCTTTTAGTGTCGAAAGGAACATCGCAGGTTTGAGGTCGGTAACCAACGCAAGGACGCTTTTTGGCAATTCAGGGCAACTACCACTACAGATCTCTTTCACCACTCGGCAGCCCCTCACGCACGCTCGCCGTCGCGTCGGGCTGGAGTTATGGGTGCTGTTCGCTGGATGCACCGGCACAGAGTTTCGGCCCTTTCGCCAATCTGGTCGAAACCTGGCAGTCGCGCCGCCTGGATGGCCGCACTTTGCCTGCCCGCAGGGCGTTCGAGATGGAAGATTTCAGGGACTGGATGGGCCAGATCTTCATCGCCAAGATCGAGAGGGCCCCGTTCGACCTGCGATACACGCTCTGGGGCACCACGCTGGTCGACTGGTGGGGTGTCGATTATACCGGGAAAACCCTGGGAAATCAGTCGGAAAGCCCCGAAAGCTGGAATGCCGAGCGGCGGTATTTCGAGACCATGTCACGCGCGCCCTTCATTGGCCTCGCCGGCGGAATGCTCACGCAGCACAGCCGCGACCATGTCAAGGTCCTCGGCCTGGACCTTCCGCTCGGAGACGGGCCCCGGATGGACCGGGTATTGTCGGCACATCTCCGCGTCAATTTTGACGACGATGTCGGCACGATCATTCCCGACTGCCCGATCACACCTTTCGAAGACACATAGAGCGCCTGCCGGTCGAGAGAGTCCTCGGTCGAACTCGTGCGGAGGCGTCGAGTATCCTATGCGACCTGCCTGACACGGCTGTGTCCGACGACCGGGTCCGGACCTCAAGTTTCTCAAGGCGGATACGCCGGGGCCGGGTACCTGCAATTGTCCCTCCGCACTTGAACGAAAAGGCTCAGGGATTTCTCCCTGAGCCTTTTGACGGCCAGTACGAGAGATCAGAGCAGCGAACCTCTCAAGACTCCGATCCGGCAGGTTACTTCTGAAGCTCGGTCCAGATCGCCGTATAGAGATCACGCGACTCACCGGAGCAGGTCGGCAGGAACTTCCCCGGACCCCGAAGTTCGGCGGGCGTGACGATCTCCGGCGCGGTCCGCATTTCCTCCGGCATGAACGCTTCCGACCCGTCGATGCCGTTCGCATAGCGGGCAAAGGCGGAGATCAGGGCCGCGTTCTCCGGCTCCATGATGAAGTTCTGGAACAGCTTCGCGTTTTCCGGATTCTTCGCGTCCTTCAGGATGGCGACCGCATCCATCCACAGCGGATAGCCCTCTTTCGGATAGCCGTAGGCGACCTTCGGGTTGTTCAGCCGGGCGCGGAAGGTCGAGCCGTTCCAGTTCACCGTCGCCGGATACTCGCCGCTGGAAAGCTTGTCCGTCGTGCCGTAATCCATCGACAGCCATTTCGGCTTCGCGGCGACAAGAACATCCCGCACCTTTTTCAGGACGGTCTTGTCCGTCGTGCAGGGCTCACCGCCGACATAGAAGAGCGTCATGTTGATGATGTCGTTCATCTCCGGCACGACATTGACCTTGCCGACCAGCTCCGCCGGCGGATCGAGGAAGATCGCCGAGGTGTTGATATCGCCGCCATAGACCGAGGTATCCACGGCAACGCCCGTCGTGCCCCACTGCCACGGCACCGTGTAATGCCGCTTCGGATCCCACGGGACATCACGCCAGCTCTCGGAAACGTTCTTGAAATGCTCCATCTGGTCGGGACGGCTCTCAAGCAGCAACCCCTTCTCGACATAGATCGGAACATAGTTTCCGGTCGGCACCACGATATCGAAACCGTGCCCGCCAGCCTCGATCTTGGTCAGCGCCGTCGTGTTGGAATCATAGTCCGTGATGGTGACCTTGACGTCGTGGGCCTTCTCGAACTTCTTGATCAGGTCGGGGTTGGTGTAGTTGCCCCAGTTGTAGATGTTCAGTTCACCTGCGGCGAAAGCCTGGGTCGACAGGGCCAGCAGGGCGGTCGCAGACAGGGCGAGAAAAGACGGGCGCATAATGGATCTCCTTTTGTGCGCTTCGGAATTGTTCAGGTCGATTTTTCATTCCGTCCGGTCAGAATGAAAAATGCAGTAAGCAGCAGAACAGTCAGTCCGAGCAGCGCCGTCGAGATCGCATTGACCTCCGGCGTCACCGCCCGTCTCAGCTGACCCAGCATGTAGGTCGGCAAGGTGTCCTGGCCGGCGGATTTGACGAACTCCGTGATGATCACATCATCCAGCGAAATCACAAAGGCCAGCATGGCGCCCGCGACAACCCCCGGCGCGACCAGCGGCAGGGTCACCCGGCGGAAGGTCTGCCACGGCGTCGCGTAAAGATCCGCCGCCGCCACCTCCAGCACCCGGTCCATCCCCTCCAGCCGCGCCCGGATCGGCAGATAGGCGAAGGGCACGCAGAAGGCCGCATGGGCGAGGATCAGATAGGCAAGTCCCGAATACCCGGTCGCCACCTTGATCGAGGCGAAGAAGATCAGCAGTGCCACGGCGGTGACGATCTCCGGCACCATCAGCGGCTGGTTGATCATCACATAGATGAATGTGCTGCCGGGAAATTTCGCGGTCCGTGTGGTGCCGAGGGCCGCCATGGTCGCCAGGGTTGTTGCGATACCCGACGCCCAGAGCGCAATCACCAGCGAGCGCAGGGTGGCTTCCTGCACCTGCTCGTTCTGCGCCGCGACGGCGTACCAGTCGAGGGAGAAGCCTTCCCAGAGCGCCACTGAATCGCCCGCATTGAAGGAATAGAGCACGATGACGATGATCGGCGCATAGAGCGCGGCAAAGCAGATCATCGTCACGGCGGTGAATCCCGGCAGCCGTCTTACCGAGAACGCCTTGCGAACGGGCTCAGCCATGCGGCTCCTCCCGCGACGATGCCCGGACATACAGCAGCAGCGCCGCCATCACGATCAGCAGCAGCAGGATGGAAAGCGACGAGCCGAGCGGCCAGTTCCGGCCCTGCCCGAATTGCAGCTCGATGAAATTGCCGATCATCATGTTCTTGCCGCCGCCGAGCACCCGCGGCGTCACATAGGCACCGAGCGACGGCACGAAGACAAGAATCGATCCCGCCACAATGCCGGGCTTGATGATCGGCAGGATGACCTTGCGGAACACCTGCAGGCGGTTTGCATAGAGATCGTAGCCCGCCTCGACCAGCCGGAAATCCAGCCGCTCGATCGCGGCATAGAGCGGCAACACCATGAGCGGCAGATAGACATAGGCCATGCCGATCAGGACAGCCGTATCGGTGTACAGGATCTGGATCGGCTCCTCGATCAGACCGAGACCCCTCAGGCTGTTGTTAACGATCCCCTCGTTCCGCAGCATCTCGAGGATGGCAAAGGTCCGGATCAGCAGATTGGTCCAGAACGGAATGGTGATCAGGAACAGCCAGAACATCCGTTCCCTCCCGGACCGGGTGGCGATGAAATAGGCCGTCGGCAGGCCGAGCACGAGCGTGATGAGTGTCGTCGACAGGGACAGCCGGACGGAACGCCAGAAGATTGTCAGATGCGCGTCGGCCAGCCCGACCGTGTCGTCGAAGATGTCCCGGGAGAACAGGATCTGGAACCAGGCATTGAAGGACGGCTCCCAGATCACACCGCTGAAATCGCCGGGCTTGAGGAACGAATAGACCAGCACGATCAGAAGCGGGCCCGACGCCCCCACCAGCAGCAGCAGGATCGCCGGCAGGGACAGCAGCCAGTTGCGCCGGATATGGCGGCGCGTCGCCTCCGCTTCCAGAGAACGCGGCTGTCCGGTTTCGCCTGTCATGCCCCGTCCTCGACAACGCGCAGGGCTCCGGACGCGAAGCGAACGCCGACCCGACCCTGTTTTTCCAGACTCTGGTCGGCTCCCGCCTGTACCCGGGCGACCAGCACCGTGCCGTCGCCAAGATCGACATGGGCATGCATGTCGGTGCCGAAATAGACCAGCTCCGTGATCACGCCCGCCAGCACGCCCTCGCCCGCCGGATCGAGTTCGACCCGCTCCGGACGGATGGCAACGGTGACCCTGGTGCCCTTGGCAAGATTGCCCGGCATCACCGCCGGCGTGTGATTGCCGTTGCCCAACGTGACCGAGCCGGACTCCGCCACCGCCGCAGGCAGGAAATTGGACTCGCCAATAAAGTCGGCCACGAAGCGGTTGGTCGGGGCGTTGTAGATGTCGCGCGGTGCGCCGATCTGCAGGATGCGGCCGGCGCTCATCACGGCGATCCGGTCCGACATGGTCAGCGCTTCTTCCTGATCGTGCGTCACGAAAATGAAGGTGATGCCGGTCTCCATCTGCATCCGCTTCAGCTCGATCTGCATCTGCTTGCGCAACTTCAGGTCAAGCGCGGACAAGGGCTCGTCGAGCAGCAGCACGGACGGTTTCGGGGCCAGCGCACGGGCCAGGGCGACACGCTGCTGCTGGCCGCCGGAAAGCTGCGTGGGGTAGCGATGGGCCATCTGCTCCATGTGCACCAGCGTCAGAACCTCATCGATCGCGTGCGCCACCTCGGTCTTCGTCTTGCCGAGCATCTCGAGTCCGAAGCCGACATTCTGGGCCACGGTGAGGTGCGGGAACAGCGCGTAGCTCTGGAACACCGTATTGACCGGCCGCTTGAAAGGCGGGTCCGTGGTGATGTCCACGCCGTCCAGCACGATGCTGCCATAGGTCGGCGTCTCGAAGCCCGCGATCATCCGCAACAGCGTGGTCTTGCCGCACCCGGACGGGCCGAGCAGCGTGAAGAACTCGTTCGTCCTGATATCGACCGAGACATCGTCAAGCGCCCGGAGCCCGCTGGATACCGACCCGAAGATCTTTGTCACCGATTGTGCGGAAACGGCTATCTCGCTCACTCACTCGTCTCCTTGGAACCGGCATGCACCGCCGCAAGCGGCGGACGTTTATGAAACCAGGGCTGCGCCCGTTCCAGCTCGGCGCAAACGCCCATCAGCAGCTCGTCCGCCCCGAACGGCGCCGCCAGGTGAACGCCTATGGGAAGACCGGCGCTGGACCAGGCCAGCGGCACCGACGCCGCAGGCTGGCCGGTGGCATTGAAGGACGCGGTGTAGGGTGAATAGGCAAATACCCCGTCGGGCCCGAGCCTGTAGTCGAGATAGCTTTCCCGGTCATGGGAGAACCGGCCGACCCTCGCCGGCGGTTCCGCCAGGGTCGGGCTGACCAGCAGATCGAACCGGGCAAAGAAGGCCGCCATCTGCCGCCCGTAATCGTGCACCGTCTCCAGGGCATCGAGATAGGCAGCGCCGGATATGGTCTCGGCATAGGCGCAGGCACTGCGCGAGACCGGCTCGAGATCGTCCGCCTGCAACTCCCGGCCGAGCCGTTTCAGCTTGTGCTGCACCCCCAGCGCCGTGCCGCAGGCCACGATCACGGTCCATGCCTGCATCATGGCCAGCGTATCCGCTTCCGGCCGGGCAATCTCGACATGGTGTCCCATATCCGCGAGCAGTGCGGCTGCCGCTTCCGCAGCGGCGGCGCATTCCGGATCCACACGCTCCCCGTCGAGGGTCGTCGTGCACAGTGCGACCCGCAGCCCGGTACGGCTTTTCTCCATGGCATTGCTGAATGTGTCTTGAAGCGGCGGCGCCACATAGGGCGCGCCCAGATCCGTGCCGGAGCAGATATCGAGCAGCAATGCGCTGTCCCGCACCGACCGGGTCAAAAACCCTTCGATCGCCATGCCGCCCCAGCCCTCGCCCGACGCGGGGCCGTCAGGCAGGCGGGCGCGCGTCGGCTTGAAGCCGAACAGACCGCAGCTGGAAGCCGGAATGCGAATGGACCCGCCGCCGTCCGAACCATGGGCAGCGGGAACGATGCCCGCCGCCACGGCCGCGCCGGAGCCGCCGGACGATCCGCCCGGCGTGTAATCGAGATTCCAGGGATTGCGTGTCGGCCCGCCATAGACCGCCGCTTCCGTCGCACAGCCGATCCCGCCTTCCGGCGATGTGGTGCGCCCGAACACGACCAGACCGGCCGCAAGCAATCGCGAAACCAGGGTGGAATTGTAGGAATAGGTTGTGTTCCGAAGCAGCCGCGAGCCGTTGTGCCCCGGAAAACCGATGGCTTCGGCACCAAGATCCTTGAGCAGGAACGGAACGCCGGAGAGCGGTCCCTCCGGCAGGCCGGCGGCGATTGTCGCACGGGCCCGGTCGACCTGGAGCTGGGTAACCGCGTTCAGCTGCGGATTGAGTGCATCGACACGCGCGACTGCAGCGGAAAGCGCGTCGTCGGCACTGAAATCCCCACGGGAAATCCCGCGAGCGAGTCCGATTGCATCCAGATCGTCGTAACCGGACAGCTCTTGCACTCTCACCATCTCCGCTATCTGGGGCACCAGCCATGTCAGCTGACCCTGCTGTGTAAACACTGGGTAAACAGTTGACCAAGACGGGCCCGGACACAACGTCCATTATGGCGTCGTGATCTGAACCGGCCGCAGGTGGAAGCGCCCATCCGGATATGACGGCGCCCGAAATTAGGCGTATGATGCAGGCATCAGGCGGGTCGCGGTTTCCTCGTGATCGGCGCCGGGTCCGACGCCATGCCACGGCTGACTGCGCCCATCGAACCACTCGTTCGGGAGAAGCAAGTCATGGCCACCACAGAACAAATCAGAAATCCGATAGAATGGGGATGGGACCAGCTCCGGGTGCTTCAGCGTGCCTTCGGCGCCACGGGTCACGCGCTTGGCGGCGCCGAAAAAGTCACCGCAACGGTGCGGAAGATCTCGGTCGACGATTTGCGCGATGCCCTCGCCCGCGGCGCCGCCGACTTCGCGGCCTGCCGGACCGACGTGATCTTCCTGTGCCTGATCTACCCGGCCGCCGGGCTGTTCCTTGCGCATCTGGCCTTCGGTTATGATTTCCTGCCGCTGCTGTTTCCGCTCGCTTCCGGTTTCGCCCTTATCGGGCCTGTGGCAGCGGTCGGTCTGTACGAGATGAGCCGCAGACGTGAGCAGGGCCACCACGCCACTTGGGCGGACGGCCTCGGTGTGATCAAATCACCTGCGGCCGGAGCGATCCTGGTGCTAGGTCTCTATCTGCTCGCCATCTTCATCGCCTGGCTGGTGGTCGCCTACGGGATCTACTCCATGACCCTGGGCCCGCAACCGCCGGCCTCGGCGACAGCCTTCGTCAGCGCCGTATTCACCACGGCAGCCGGCTGGGCCATGGCGGTCATCGGTATCGGCGTCGGCTTCCTGTTCGCGGTCGCCGCGCTCACCATCAGCGTCGTGTCGTTTCCGATGCTGCTCGACCGCGATGTCGGTCTCTATCCGGCCATCGCCACCTCGATCCGGGCCGTGGCCGCGAATCCGTTCCCGATGGCCGTGTGGGGCGTGATCGTTGCCGGCGGCCTGGTGATCGGGACCATTCCGTTCTTCATCGGCCTCGCCGTCGTCATCCCGGTCCTCGGCCACGCCACCTGGCATCTGTACCGGAAGCTGGTGCCGCGCTGACGGACAGTCCTCCAGGAGAACCGGTCAATGCGGCCCGGACTTCTCCGCCTGGATCATCAGGCTCTTGATATGGCCGGCGAAAAACCACGTCGCGGGAATGCCCAGAACCAGCCCGCCGGCAATGGATTCATACGGGGTCAGCACAGGCCAGCCGAGCCAGCTGGAAATCAGCGAGGCAAAGAACAGATTGACCGCGGCGGCGCCCGCACCGAATGGGTACAGCCCTGCCAGCAGCTTCCATCCCGGCGCTTCCTTCATCGCCGGCTTACCAGCCATTGCACCGCCGCCAAAGCCAGAAGCAGGGCCACCGATGCCAGCAGGAACCAGCCCTCCGCCGTTGCGGTTTGCGGGTTCGGGATCGGGCGCTGGAAATTCGCCGCATGGGCCTGGAAGGGCAGCAGCATAATACCGAGAAAGAGCAGCGATCGCATGTCAGGTCTCCTGTATCAGTGAGCGATAGATGTCCGGGAGCGCGCGGATCAGGCGCGCGGGATCCGGCAGCAGGGTGAAGCCGGCGCGGTTGAAGATCCGCGCGAACCAGTCCTGGCCGTCAGCGTCGACGACGATGCCGTAGACCGACTGCCCCTGCATGCGCGCCTCGTGCACGGCCATGCGGCTGTCCTCGATACCGTGCACGCCTTCATAATGGTCAAGATCGTTCGGCTTGCCGTCGGTAAGTACCAGCAGGAGCTTGCGCGCGGCACTCTCCTGCGCCAATTGTGCCGTAGTATGCCGGATGGCCGCGCCGAGCCTTGTGTAGTGTCCCGGACGCAGACTGCCGATCCGCTCGGTGACCCGGGCCGACATCGGGGTGTCGAAACTCTTGCACCTTGTCAGGAACACACGGTCGCGGCGCAGCGACGAGAAGCCCCAGATGCCGAAGCGGTCACCGGCAGCGTCGATGCCGCCGGCAAGCGCCATCAGCGCCTCGCGCGCCGTGTCGATCACCGACCGGTCGCCGATCACGGCCTCGGTCGAGCGCGAGCAATCCATCAGCACCGCAACGCAGAGATCACGCTCGGTGACCCGCAGGCTCTGATAGATCCGGTCGCTGGCCGCGCCCGTCACGCGCAACGAGACCTGGGCCGCGATCAGCGCATCGAGATCAAGCTCCGCCCCGTCAATCTGACGCGGACGCATGATGCGGCGCGGATGCAGCGCCTCGAATTGGCGGCGGACACGGGTGATCAGGTGCTGGTCGACCTTGATGTCCCGCGTTGGGTCGGCCGTCGCTTCGGCCTCCAGAACGCGGCAGTGATCGGGCATGTAGGCCCGTGCCCGATGGTTCCATTCGGGGTAGGTGTGATGATCTGCCAGACGTTCGTGATCCGCATCCTGCGGCGCAAGATCGAGATGCAGGCGCAGCCTCGTTGCAGCACGCTTGCGGTTCTGCGACAGGGTGATGTGATCCTGATCCTCCGCCGCCTTCTGGGCATTGTCCTGATCGTCGTCATCGACCGAGCGATTGAGGTTCATGCTCTCGACCCAGCTCAGGATCGCCTCGAAACGATGGATGATGAAACTGTCCTTGCGATCGGCCTGCTCGCGCTCCTCGCGCTTGCCGACCTTTCGCGTGGTCGTCGCCAATCCCGGCGGCGCCGTGCCGGGATCCTGCTCGGCGGCTGCATCGCCCGGCGCAGCCCGTTCCAGCCGAAGCCAGATCGGCACCTGGGCGGGTGATGTATAGCCGCGGTGCGCTGTCGCGGTTCCGGCCCGGGCCTGACGAAGCAACACAATCGCCGGCTCGGATAGCTTTGCCTGGTCGCCGAGATACCGGCGGGTGAGTTCCTCCAGTGCACTCTCGGTCCGGTGTGAAGCATGTGACATACGGGTTTGGAGCAGATGCCTGCGCAAGGCCCTGAAAGGTTGGGTCAGCCCGGGGCAGGCGGCAAGCGTGCGCGACGTTGCCGCTTCCATGGCCAGAAGATGAGCCAGATCCAAGGAAAGCGGATCGGCTGACGGCTCCGGGGAAACCAGGCCGTCACAGCTGGCGGCCATTGCCGCAAGCCACAAATAGGCCGCCCGGTTGAGATCGGGCGTCGGGAATGCGTCCATGACCGGCGGCAGCCGCAGACGTTCACCATCGAAACTGGCCAGATATTCCAGCTGCCGCCCGTCACCGATTGTGCGCAGAACGCCGCGCCGATGCGGTGCCGCTGTCCCGGGCGCGGGGCCGATTTCGACACCCCCCGCTCCGCCCAGCGCCCGAAACAGGACCGCCAGAGAGGCCCGCATCGCCTCCAGCGACACGGCGCTCTCGTCGTAGCCTTCGGGCGCAGCCATGCGGCTGGCCCAGTCATGCCAGAGATTGCCGACCGTCTCTTCGGGCTCCATCAGATCAAGCGGGCTGATCATCTCAAGGCTCCCCGGTCAGCCGTAGACCACGGCGATCAGATCGCGGAGGGCCTGCTGGATGTCCGGCTCGTCGGTCAGCGGCTCGATCACCGCGGCCTCGAGCGCCTGTTCGAGCGGCATGCCGCCCGCGATCAGCGTCGCGGCGTAGATCAGCAGACGGGTCGATGCGCCCTCCTCGAGATCCATGCCGGACAGTGCCCGGATATGCCCGGCCAGCCGGACCAGCGGCGCGACACGGCTTTCCTCGAGACCGCTCTCGCTGGACACGACGGCAATTTCGGTCGCCGCATCCGGGAAGTCGAAACCTATCGACAGAAAACGCTGCCGTGTCGAAGGTTTCAGCCGTTTCAGGATGTTCTGGTAACCGGGGTTGTAGCTCGCCACCAGCATGAAGCCGGGCGGTGCGGTCAGCTCTTCCCCGGTGCGGTCGATCATCAGCGTCCGCCGGCTGTCCGTCAGCGGATGCAGCACCACGGTGACGTCCTTGCGCGCCTCGACGATCTCGTCGAGATAGCAGATCGCCCCCTCGCGCACGGCCCGTGTCAACGGCCCGTCGATCCATTCGGTCTCCCCGCCACGGAGCAGGTAGCGGCCGATCAGATCGGCGGCGGAGAGATCGTCATGACAGGCGACGGTGTAGAGCGGGCGGCCGAGCCGGGCCGCCATATGCTCCACGAACCGCGTCTTGCCGCACCCGGTCGGCCCCTTCAGGAGAAGGGGCAGACCATTGGTGTGGGCCGTCTCGAACAACGTGCACTCGTTGCCGACCGGACGGTAAAACGGGACGGGCTGAGTGCCCGTCACGTTTCTTGTATGCGCGTTCATGCCTGGCCGCTTTCGGGGATAACCGCTTCACCGGGCTCGACGATTTCCCGCTGCGGCACGAGCTGGCTGTACAGGAACAGCAGGGCGCCCAGCACGACGGCAACACCGGCCCCGAAACGCATGAAGTAGAAGATCTCGAGCGTGTCCTGCACATCCATGTAGTAGTCCCCGACCACCCGCTGCATATGCGTCTGGATGGTGCCGGCAAAGGTCAGCACGAAGGTCATGAAGGCCATGCCGCCGGTCATCAGCCAGAAGCTGCACATGTTCAGCACCTGGTTGTAGGGCGAGCGGCCCAGCAAGACCGGCATGGCATAGGTGAACATCGCCAGGTTCAGGGCGACATAGGCGCCATAGAAGGACAGATGCCCGTGCGCTGCCGTCACCTGCGTGCCGTGGGTGTAGTAATTGACCCCGTGCAGGGTATGCAGGAATCCCCAGACGCCGGCGCCGAAGAAGGCGACCGTCGCCGAGCCGAGCGACCACAGCAGGGCCGCCTTGTTCGGATGATTGCGCCGTCCCTTCCAGACCATCAGGAAGGCGAAGCTCATCATGGCGAAAAACGGCACCACCTCGAAGGTCGAGAAGATCGAGCCGACCCACTGCCAGTATTCCGGCAGACCGATCCAGTAGAAATGGTGGCCGGTCCCGAGAATGCCCGAGAACAGCGCCGTGGCGACAATGACATAGAGCCATTTCTCGATCACTTCGCGATCGACACCGGTCAGTTTCAGCATCAGGAAGGCGAGGATCGACGCCATTACCAGCTCCCAGGTGCCTTCGACCCAGAGATGGACCACGAACCACCAGTACATCTTGTCGAGGCTGAGGTTGGACGGGTTGATGAAGGCAAAGATCCAGAGCAGGGACAGCAGCCAGAGCCCGGTCAGAAGGACATTGGTGATCGCCGTCCGGCGCCCGGCCAGTACGGTCAGCGAGATATTGACGAGGAAGATCACCGCCGCCACCAGAATGCCGAACTTGACCCAGAGCGGTTGCTCGAGGAACTCGCGCCCGCCATGGATGCCGACGAGATAGCTCCCGACCGCACCGAGCGTGCCGACAACGAGAATGATCAGCTGCAGATAGGCGAGCTTGACCGAATAGAGCTCCCGCTCGCTTTCTTCCGGAACCAGATAGTAGGCGGCGCCGAAGAAGCCCAGCAGCAGCCAGACGATCAACGCGTTGGTATGGATCATGCGGATGATGTTGAACGGCAGCAGCTCGGACAATGTGTTCGGTGAGACATAGATCCAGCCGGCCAGCAGGCCGCCCAGCACCTGAATGGCGAACAGCCCCATCGCAACAACGAAATAGGCGTAGGCCACTTTTTGTGATTGGTATTTCATGATTTTCTCCCTCAACCCGCGTCGTTCGGCGGCCAGTTCTGGGTGTCGGTCTGATCGGCCCAGCGGAGGAAATCGGCGAGACCGCGCATTTCTTCTTCGGTGATTTCGAAGAACGGCATCTGCCGGCGGCCGGGTGTTCCGGAAGGCTGCGCCTTCATCCACGCATCAAGGATCTCGAATGCTCCTTCCGGATCGTCGAGAACGCCCCAGCGAGTCATCACGTTGCCGACTTCCGGCGCGAAATAGGCGCCCTCGCCATGCAGCGTGTGACAGTTGATGCAGCTGTGCCGTTCCCAGACTTCCTTGCCCAATTTGACTGCTTCGGTCAGCGGCATGCCTGCCGTGGATGTTTCGACGACATAGCGGTGGCTGTGGATTGTCATGACCACGAACACGATTACGAAGAACAGGGATCCTCCATAAAAAATGTTCCTGGCCCGCGATTTCGTAAGGATCTCTGACATTGTGCCGGACCTGCTCCTTGTTGCGGATGGAGCAGAAATACCGGGGGCCGCGCCGGGCAATGTTGTCCCAGCGCAAAGAACTCGGCGATTTGCCGTGTCACAACGAGATCACAGGGGATCGATGGGCATGAACCTTGACCATATGACCGCCTCGGGCTGGGGGAGCTTCGCAGTGCAGGGACAGTAACGCCATGAGACCGCCGGACATCGACGATCCAGACTTGCCGCTGACCACGCTGTTCAAGGAATGGCCCGAGACGCCAGCGGTCTTCATAAGGCACCGGATGTTGTGTTTCGGCTGTCCCATTGCGCCCTTCCACACGATCATCGACGCTTGTGCGGAATACAGTCTGGACGAGGAGGCGTTCCGGGCGGAACTGCGCCAGGCGGCAGGCCTCTAGAACAGGCTATTCTGCGGAAGCTGCGCTTAGCTCCCGGCGCCGCTCAGCAATACCAGACGGTGCGGGTCGGTCACGACAATATGACGCCGGGTGCTTTCCAGAATGCCCTGTTTCTGCCAGGCACTGAGCAGCCGGCTGACCGTATGAAGGGTCGTTCCGGTCATGTCCGAGATATTCTGCCTGGTAACCGGGAACGCGATTTCAATGCCGTTCTCGACCTTCCGGCCGGTCTGGTTGACCATCCTGAGAAGCGCTGCGGCCAGACGCTGTTCCACGGCCTGGGTCGCCAGCTCCATCAACTGGGAATGCAATTCTCCCATGCGCTCGCCGACCACCCTGTAGGTTTCGGTCGCGAAGCCGTCATACTTCGATGTGAAATCACCCCAGAGCCGAACCGGCCACGACAGGGCAATCGTCTCTGCCGCTGCAATCGCGGTCGCGGGATAGGTATCGCGCCCCAAGGCCGGGGCAATGCCGAAAAGCTGACCCGGGGCAATATGCATCGCGATGATCTGTTCCCCGCCGGGCGTTGACTTCACGACCCGGATATAGCCGTCCAGCAACAGGTAGAACTGTTCGGCATGCATGCCCTCGGAAAAGACGGTCGCGCCCTCTTCCACACGTCTGGAGATTGCCTGATCGAGGATTTCCCTAATCTGCGGGCGGTCGAGGCGTCGGAACGGTGGAAGCCCGACGAGAAGGCTTTCATCTAATTTATTCACAACCCGTTCCGAAGTTTGTTGCAGCACAAAGAGCCCTGCACCGCACTAAAGCATAACGCTGTCAGGCAAAAATACCGAAAACAAAGAACGGAATTTTCCATGCTCAACAAAACAATGATGGCGGCTGCAGCTCTTGTCCTGATGGCGGGACCCGCTCTGGCCGAAACCTACGAAGTCAAAATGCTCAACAAGGGCGCAGCGGGTTCCATGGTCTTCGAGCCTGACTTTGTTGCAGCTCAGCCGGGAGACACGATCCGCTTCATCTCCACCGACAAGGGGCACAATGTGGAATCGATCAAGGGAATGCTTCCCGACGGAGTGGAGAAATTCAAGAGCAAGATGAACAAGGATTTCGATCTCACCGTCAAGACGGAAGGCCTTTACGGGCTCAAATGCACCCCGCATTACGGCATGGGAATGATTGCGCTGATCCAGGTCGGCAAAGCCGGCAATCTTGATGATCTGCGCGCCGTCAAACAGCCGGGCAAGGCCAAGAAACGGTTCCATGACGCCTTCGCCCAGGTCAAGTGACCCGGACTTCGGACTGACCGATCCTGAGAGGGCGATGCAGATATGTGGCATCGCCCTTTTGCTGTTCCAAACACGGATGCATCGAGATGAGCAACGAGACGCGGATACCCGGTCGTGAGCCGGCCCTGTTCAGCTATGGATTTCGGCCCTTTTTCCTGTCCGCAGCCGTTTTTGCGGGCGTTGCTGTCTTGTGCTGGATGTTTCTGCTGGACGGAGTGATCGCGCTTTCGGGGCCGTTTGCACCAACGGACTGGCATGTCCACGAAATGCTGTTCGGATATGCATCGGCGGTCATTGCCGGATTCCTGTTCACGGCCATTCCGAACTGGACCGGGCGCGCGCCCAAACACGGCTGGCCACTGGTCTTCCTCTTTATCCTCTGGCTCGCCGGTCGGCTTGCCTGTGGCGGGCTCTTCGGATTGGATCCGGTTGGCGTCATGCTCGCCGATCTGGCATTCCTTGCCGCCATCGTCGCCGCGACCATCACGGAAATCGTTGCCGGCCGGAACTGGCGCAATCTGATGGTCGTGGTTCCGGTACTCCTTCTGCTGGGCGCCAATCTGGTCTTTCATCTCGAAGTCCAGTTCTCCGGAGTCTCGGACATCGGCCGGCGGCTTGGGACCGGCGTCATCGTCTTTCTCATCACGCTGATCGGTGGCCGGATCATCCCGAGCTTTACCCGGAACTGGCTGGTCAAGCGCGACAGCGACAGGCTTCCCGTGCCCTTCAACCGGTTCGACGCTGTCTGTCTGCTTGCCGGTGCGGGCGCCCTGATCGGCTGGTCGTTTTTCCCGGAGAACCCGGTCACCGGGGGAGGCATGCTGGGTGTGGCCGGATTGCATGGCGTGCGTCTGATCCGGTGGCAGGGCGCCCGGACCTGGAGGTCACCGCTGCTCGTCATGCTGCATATTGCCTATGCCTTCGTGCCCCTCGGGCTGGCCGCCGCCGGGGCCGCCTCGATCGGCTGGCTGCCATCCGCCGCCGGAGCGCATCTGCTTGGCATCGGCGGAATCGGCGGCATGACCATGGCGGTCATGATCCGGGCATCTCTCGGGCATACCGGCCACAAACTTGAGGCGGGTCCCGTCTTGACCATAGCGGCGGGTATGATTTTCAGTGCGGCTCTCATCCGGGCCTGTTTTCCGGACGCTTATGTCGGAGGCCTGTCCGGACTCTGGATCGCCGCAGGCCTCTGGATCGCGGGTTTCTCTATCTTCGCGGTGAAGATCGGGCCTTATCTGACCAGCACCAGCCGGAAGCCGACATAATCCGCAGGCAGGCCGGCGGCACAGCCGCCGACCTTCGGATTGCGGACCAGATCGATGACGATCGCGCGATGTTTTCCTTCGGCGATATGGGCGCCGCAATATTCCTGCTGCACCAGAGGCTTCGCCCCGTCGTCGCTCAGGTTCGTATTGGCCACACAGGTATTGGTCCACTCCCAGACATTGCCGGCAAGATCGAACAGACCGTGAGAATTCTCGCCAAACGCCCCGCGCGGCTTGAGTTCCGCTTCGTCACCGTCGCGGGCCGCGACATTGCGGGCATAGGCCTGCAGCCACCGTTGCGCCGGGTCGTCTTCGGCTTCTGCGACGATGGCCTCTTCGACAAACCGCTCGGCGGCGGCGCGCTGCCATTCCCTGTCATCCGGAAGGCGCCAGTGCAGGCCCGTCTGGCGCGAGAACCAGGCGGCATATGCCGTTGCATCGTACCAGTTGACCTCGGTTTGAGGCATCGTGGCGCTGTTCGGGCTGCCGCCCTGGGTAACCACTGAAGCCTTGCAGGCACCGTCGGCGACACAGGCCGCATACTCGGCGCGGCTGACCTGAAACTTCATGATCTCAAGCGGCGCTTCTGCCACGAGCTGTTCCAGCGGCGCCTCAACAAGCTTGCCATAATAGCGATAATTCCCGGCCGGCCGGTACGTGTACGGACCCGGCTCGATCACGACGGTCTCGGGCAAGTCGGTGATCGCGGGCGACGAGACGGTCCAGACGACAAGTGCGGCAATGGATCCGGCCAGAGCAAGCAGGGAGAGCTTTACAGTCAGGGAGTGCATTTCCATATCCCTCGACAAGACAAAAAGGAGCAGCCGTTTCCGGCCGCCCCTCGTTTGAGACTGGTGATCTGGCGCACTCAGGGCAGCGCTGTCTTGCCTTCATGAGCGGCGTTGTATTCCGTCGGCGCGACAACCTGTTCCATCAGGTCGTTGTTCCACTTGCCTTCGACCAGCACGTGAGCGGTCGCGCCAAGATTCACGGCCTCGATCAGGTTGTGGTTCACATAGGCATAGACGCCCGGCTGCAGGAACTCGTAAAGCGCAGCGCCCGCAGAGCCGCCCCGGATGAACCAGGTTTCCAGATCCCGGTCGGGAATATTGTTGAACTTGCCCGCCTCCCAGACCAGATCGCCATGCCCGCCGATCAGGTGTGGGCGGCTGTCGCGGTTGGCCTGACTGTGAACGAACAGAACCCGCTCGCCCTGGACCGCCGTCAGCGCATTGTCGCCCGTGAGGGCGCCGACCCTGCCATTGAACACGACATGGCTCGGGATCAGGCCGTTCATCACTTCGAGAGTGTCCGAATAGCTGTCGCCGACATCCGCGAAGCGCTTGTACTCGCCGTTTTCGTCCTTCGGGACGTAGAAATCATTCTCGCCAATGTAATAGACCCGGTCGTAGCTGATCGGCTTGCCGTTATGATCCGTCAAGCCCTTGCGCGGCAGCACCATGACGGCGCCCGCCATGCCGGAGACAACGTGCCACGGGATCATCGGACCGCCCGGGGCGCAGTGATAGACAAACGTGCCGGGCCGCGTTGCCTTCCAGCGCAGCGTCGTCTTTTCACCCGGATTGACCAGCGTCAGCGAACCGCCGCCGAGCGCACCCGTCGCGGAGTGAAAATCGATGTTGTGCTGCATCATGTTGTTCGGGCTGTTGTACAGCGTGAGTTCAACGTAATCGCCCTCATGAACCACCATCATCGGGCCAGGGACGGAGCCGTTGAAGGTCATCGCCTGAAGATAGGCGTCGTCGGAGATCTGCATCTCCTTCTCGACGATCTGCATCTCGAATTCGACGATACGCGGCTCGGCAGGTGCGATCTGCTCATGCGCATGCACGAACGGCGGTTTCACCAGCTTGTGCTTGATGCGCTTGAGGGATGACAGGTCGGCCGGCGGGGCCATCGACGTATCCATGATCTCTTCGCCTTGTGCGGCCTTGATGACCAGAGGGGTCGCGGCAAGTCCGGCGGCACCGATTAATGCGGCTCTACGCGTCAACATCGCTTCTTCCTTTCGAGCTTGAATTCCATTCGAGGAAAGGTTTAGCGATCCGCTCCGCGCGGTACTTTGTGCCAGCACAATGTCGGGTCGTGTTTCTTGCTGAAACTGCCTGGGCCTCCTGGGCGTACAGGCTGTTGCCCCGGCCTAAATGCGCGGCGCGCCAAGCAACCACAGTCCGAGTGCGGTATAGCCCACCATGAATACCGCCAGCAGAAGCTGGCTGGCGATCGCCCTGCCGCCGGTGCCGAGACGATCCAGCGCGATCATGTGCGCGATGGAGATGCCGATGATATGGCCGATGGTGATGATGGCGGTCTGGCTGTTCCAGATCACCAGGACACTCTCTGGACGGCTGAATATGGAAGTCGTTGTGTGCAGATGCGCTGTTCCGAACAGGTTCCAGCCGCGCGCGAACGGGTCGGAGAGCATCTGGTAGATATACTGATAATCGACCAGCAGCCGGGTCAGGAAATGGGAGCCGTGATAGGCGATGGAAATCGGCAGGATGGAATAGATCAGCCGGCCCGCCAGATCCGCCTCTGCATCCCGTGCACGGGCAAGGACGGCGCCGACGCGGACACAGCCATGGTAGATGACCCAGAGCAGGGCCCAGGCCGCCAGCAGACCCAGGGTATTCTGCCAGATCACCGCCGAGCGCCCGGGATAGTTCAGCGGATTGAAGCCGAGCATGCCCATCCAGCGGAAGGTAGTTGACCAGCCGTCGAAAGTGCCCGCCGCCAGCGACAGAAGCACAAACCCCACCCCGCTGCGCGGCAGCGGCGGCAGGATCCCGGCATGCACGCCGGGCAGACCGAGCCGGACCTGTCCCGAGCGGTCGGTGCCAAACGGTGCGATCTTGCTCACCAGCCGGAAATAGACGTGCAGCGGCTCGGCCCGGGCACACCACTCATCTTTGCCGAACAGCACCATGCCGGCGAAATTGACGCCCCAGAACAGCGACAGAAGCAGCACCAGCCGGTCCGGATCCATGCTGTGCGGGGATATCAGATCGACCCAGATGAAACAGAAAAACTGCAGGACCGCCGGCAGATACCCGAGCCGGGCAGGCAGAGTCATGCAGGGCTGGAAGCGGCGCCGGACGATATCGACGAGCCCGGTCCACGGGTTCAGCACCGCCCAGAGATTGCCGAAAAAGGCGCAGGCCAGCGTCATGCTGATCCAGCCGACGGTCCACAGCACGAGCGGCAAAGGATTCCGCAGCGGATCATGTGCGCCGATCTCACCGGCGACCAGCAGCAGCAGCACCAGTGCGGTCGACGCCAGAGACAGGTATCCGCCGGCCCCCTGCGGCATGCGGAACAGGGAGATCGTCGCGGTCGTGACCCGATGGAATACTTTCTGGGGCACCACTGCGAACAGCAGGAAAGAGGCGGCGACTGCCACGGCCGCGCCGGCGGCGTAGAAACCGGTCGGCAGCAGCAGGATCAGGCCACCGGCGGCTTCATGCGCCACGGCACCCGAG
The DNA here is from genome assembly GCF_040217065.1 of Nisaea sp. Taxonomy (GTDB): domain Bacteria; phylum Pseudomonadota; class Alphaproteobacteria; order Thalassobaculales; family Thalassobaculaceae; genus Nisaea. The sequence goes on along the minus strand of NZ_JAVJNX010000008.1, from coordinate 30,872 downwards.
GGCAGAAGCAGGAAGACGGCAGCCAAAGACATAATCACCCGGCCGCTCAATGACCAACTCCCACATATTGGTGCAGAAGCGCTTTATTCTCCCGTACTTCCTCGATCGGGAATTCCGCCTTGATCTCTCCGTGATCCATGAAGGCCACCCGGTCCGCAACCGGCAGCACCGCGTCCACACGCTGCTCCACCAGAAGCACGGCAACACCGGAATCCCGCAGTTTCTTAACGGCATCGCGGATACCCGCAATGGCGGACGGCATCAGTCCCTCTGTCGGCTCGTCCAGCATGATCACCGATGGGGTGATGCACATGGCCCGCGCCATGGCGAGCATGGTTTGCTCGCCGCCCGACAGGGTGCCCGCGCGCTGTTTCATACGCTCTTTCAGGACAGGGAAAAGCTCCAGCGCATAGTCGAGGCCTTCCCGCCCCTGCCCGCGCGTGAGCAAACCGATTTCCAGATTTTCCCAGACCGTCAGCTCCGAGAACAGTCGGCGCCCCTGCGGCACATAGCCAATGCCCGCTCTGGGGATTTCCTCGGCCGGTCTGCCGAACAGGTTCACATCGTCCAGCCAGAGTGCGCCGGAGGCGGGCTTCACCGTGCCCATGATCGCTTTCAGCGCCGTCGTCTTTCCGGCGCCATTGCGCCCGAGAAGACACAACACTTCGCCGCCGCGCAGCTCGATACTGAAATCCCGCAGCGCCTGGCTGCGTCCGTAGAAGGCGTTATAGCCCTCGACCCGCATCACACTCATGCACGCGCTCCCAGATAGGCGGCCTGAACGGCGGCATTGTTCATGATGGCGTCCGGCGTTCCCTCTGCCAGGATGGTCCCGCGCTCCATCACCGTGATCTGGTCGGCCAGGGTCATGACCACATCCATGTTGTGTTCGATCAGAAGCACCGTGGTAACCTTGTTCACGGCCCGGACCACCTCCTTGAAACTCGCAATTTCGGAGTCTGACAATCCTTGGGTCGGCTCGTCGAGGATCAACAGTTTCGGCTGCAGGGCGAGCCCCATGGCAACCTCGAGAAGGCGCTGGTGCCCATAGGCCAATGTCCCCGCGACCTCACTCAGGCGATCCCCGAGCCCGACGGATTTCGCCGCCTCGGCCGCCTCCGCCTCGATATCCACCTCGCTGACATGATTGCGACTGAGCAGGCTGGGGCGCAGCCGGTTGTGGACGGCGACACAGATATTCTCCAGCACGCTCATCGAGCCGTAGATATTCGTGATCTGGAAGGTATAGGCGATGCCCTTGCGCACCCGTTTGTGCGCCGGCATCCGGCTGATATCCTCCCCGGCGAACTCCACACTCCCGGAGGTCGCCTTGATCCGGCCCGACAGCAGATTGACGAAGGTCGACTTGCCGGCCCCGTTCGGCCCGATGATGGCGCGGACCTCCCTTTCCCGGATCTGGAAGTCCACATTCTCGACCGCCTTCAGGCCGCCGAAATAGCGGGTGAGGCCCTTGGTCTTGAGCAGCGCTATTTCAGCCATGGCAGCCACCTGTCGCGCAGGGATCCGAGAATGCCTTTCGGAAACCACAAGGTGAGCACGACCAGCAGGGCGCCGACGACGATCAGATAGGCTGTCGTCACGCCGCTGAGACGGTCGATGAGCAAGGTCATCAATCCCGTGCCGACGAGCGGCCCGAGCAGGCTTCCGGGCCCGCCGACCAGCGTGAACAGCAGCGCCTCGATGGAGATTTTGAATTCCGCGAAGGCCGAGCCGATATAGCCGAACATCAATCCGTAGAGCGCGCCGGCTACACCCGAGATACCGCCGGACACGGTAAAGGCCAGCAGCTTGATCGCGTAGGTGTCGAAGCCGAGCATCCGGGTCCGGTCCTCGTTCTCCCGCACGGCGATAAGCAGGCGTCCCACCGGCCCTTGGGTGAAGGCGAACAGTCCCAGCAGAACCACGCCGAACACACTTAGCGCCAGATTGTAACGCGCCACGCCGGAGGTCATGTCGACCGCCAGCCCGAACAGGGAGAAGCTCCGCGCGGAAGTGGGCAGGGTCAGGCCCTGATCACCACCGGTGAACTCCGAGAAATACAGGATCAGGAGAAACGCCGCCTGGCTGAACATCAGGGTGACGATCATGAAGGAGACCGTCTGCGTCCTGAGTGCCAACAAGCCGATCAGGAAGGACAGGGCGATGGCGGCAAGGATGCCGGCAAGGAAGGCAACGGGAAGGGAGGTCCCGAGATAATAGCTGCACAGACCGGCGCCATAGACACCCGCGCCGAAGAACATCGCGTGGCCAAGACTGACGAGGCCGGTATAGCCCATCAGGACGTTGTACCCCATGGCGAAGACCGCAAGGATCAGGATCCGCGTGAACGCCAGGACCAGATAGTCGGACAGCAGGAATTGCAGGACGAACAGACCTGCCAATGTCGCGAGACAGAGCAGGAACAGCTTTTTGTTACGAAGAGACATCACCGGCCCGCCTTTCCGAACAGACCCTGCGGTCTGAACACCAGCACAAGCGCCACCAGCAACGTCGAGAAGATCTTGGCGAGCGTCGGCGAGAAGAAGACGGACAGCAGCCCGTCGGACATGCCGATCAGGATGGCGGCGGCAATCGTCCCGGGGATCGAGCCGAGCCCGCCCACGATGACGACGACGAAAGACAGCAGCAACGGATCGTGCCCCATCAGGTAATGCGCCTGCTGGCTCGGCACGACCAGGACGCCGCCGATGGCGGCCAGCATCGCACCGACCGCGAACACGCCGGAATAGACCTTGGTCACGGGAATGCCGAAATTCTGCGCCGTCTCCCTGTCCAGCTGGGTCGCCCGCATGTACAGGCCGACTTTCGAGTGGCGCAGCAGGTAAAGCAGCCCGCCGACAAGGACGACGGCAACGGCGATGATGAAGAACTTGTAGCCGGAATAGCCGAACCAGGGGAACCGGACCGTGTAATAGAACGGTGCTTCCACGGCCTGCGCATCCGGCCCGAAGGTGATCAGCGTCATCTGCTGGATGATGTACATCAGGCCGATCGTCGAGACGATGGTGGCTTCCGGATTGTAATCGATCCGCTTCAGGATGGCCCAGTCGGAAGCCCAGGCCAGCGCGCCGACGAACAGAGGCGCGACCAGCAAGGCCGCGATGAAGGGAACGTACGGCGGTCCCGGGATGAGGCTGGCGCAGACCCAGGCCGCGACAGCGCCGAGCATGAAGAACTCGCCATGGGCCACATTCACCACGCGCATCACGCCGAAGACCAGCGACAGTCCGAGCGCCGTCAGCATCAGCACCGATGCCTGCACGAGCCCTTCGAGCGTCGCCAGCAAGAGATAGGGAGCAATATCCATTTATTCTCTAGGCCTTCACCGCAGGCGCCGCATACTTATCCGCCACCGCCAAGGTCGTGATGTGTCCGCGATGGCCGGCGGATGCCCAAGGACAGGAGCACCCGCCGGCTATCGGAGTGATCAGAAGGACATCTTCGTGTAGTCGGCTTCGTCCGGATACAGCGTGTCTTCCGGCAAGACCGTGTGGACCACCTTCAGCTTGCCGTCGACCACCTTGGAGATGTTCTGCCGGGCGAAGGCCTGGTGCATCTTGCCATTGAAGATCTTACGGCCCTGCGGGAACGCGTTGCTCTCCTCGAAACCGGTGATGCTTTCCATCGCTTCCAGCATGGCGATCTTCTGCTTCGGCCCCTTGTAGTCGGCCATTTCCATCGCCTTCTTCATGGCAAACAGCGTCTCCCAGACCGAGAACATGTGGGAGAAGGTCGCGACGCTTTTTGGATCGTCGACACTCGCGCCATTGGCATCCACGCCGACCTTCTCGCGATAGAACTTGTCGAAGGAGGTCTGGTTCGGCTGGGCGTAGCGCGGCATGGCTTCCCAGAAATGCGTACCCTCTAGGTAGGCCAACTGCGGAATGTCGAAGGACACCGCTTCGAGGGAATCGATGAAGCCGAAGATTTCCGGCCGCTTGGAGCCGAGATGCTCGCCCAGCTCCTTGACGAAGGTGAGCACGCCCGGGCCAACGAGGACGTGATAGATCACTTCCGTGTTGAACGGAATCCGGGGCAGGTAGCGGGTGTAGGAGGTTTCGGTCGGCGGGATCGCGACATCCCCGACGATTTCACCGCCCTGCGCCTTGATCGCTGCCGTCAGATTGTCCCGGTGGTCATATCCGAAGGCATAGTCCGGATAGATCATCGTGACCTTCTTGCCGAGATTGCCGGTGATCCATGGCGCCATCGAGATGACCTGGCTCTTCACGTCGCTGATCGACGGCTGAAAGACATACCGGTTGAAGGCACCCGCCGCGAGCGAGTGCGCTTCGGAGCAGAGGAAATACGGCATCTTCAGCTCGCCGGCGCGCGGCGCGCTGGCTGCCGAGACATGCGAGAACAGGTGACCGAAGATGGCATCGACCTTGTGCTCGGCGCTGAATTTCTCAACCGCTTCGACGCCGCGCTTCGGGTCTGTGCCGTCATCCTCGACGATCATCTCGACAGGCAGGCCGTTGATGCCGCCCTGCTCGTTGATCAGCTTCACCGCCGCGAGCGCTGTCCGCTCGTACCAGCGGCCATAGGCCGCGCCGATGCCGGTCCGGTGGAATGGCCCGCCCAGCTTGATCACATCGCCGGATTGCGCCACCGCGCGGCCGATGATCCCCGGGGCCGCGAGCGCCGCACCGGCCACAGCCATGCCCGAGAGCAAGGTGCGCCGCGGCAGGGTCAAAGTCTTCTTGGTACCAGTAACATCCATTATTCCAGTCTCCCGATTTAAGCCATTCCCGTGATGTCGATCTTGATTCCTCCGGCCGCCCGTGCCGGATATTCATTGGGAAACCTTCGCTCCCTGGCGTCGCCCGACATGGGCGGCCGCGCCGGCTTCCGGAAATTCAGTGCCGTCGACCTGTGCAGCCCAACTCAGTCATCAGCCGGTTTGCACGACTCCCGGGACAGGAAGCAATCCCTCAATCCAGGCTGCAATGTCCTCAGCATCGGTCACGTCGGCATATTTCTGGCCCATATCGTAGAGGTTTGCGGCATGAGGCGCGGCGGCCCGTTCCGCACAGCAATCCGCCGCGACGAGAACATTGAACCCGGACTGTACGGCATCCACCACCGTCGCCCGCACGCAGCCCGACGTCGTCGCCCCCGCGACCACGAGCGTGTCCACACCGGCCCCGGCCAGCAATCCGGCGAGAGGCGTGCCGAAGAAGGCGGAAGCGCCTTTCTTCACGATCAGCGGGTCACCGGGCTGCATGCCCGTCCCGGCATCAATCTCGGCAAGGCGCGATCCTTCCAGAAACGCCGTCATGCCCTTCGCCTTCCGAAGCCAGGCGGTGTGTTCGAACTCGCCCGGCTGATAGGCGATTGTCGTGAAGATCACCGGGAAGCCGCCGGCACGGGTGAGGTCGGCCAGCCGTTTGGTCCGGGCGACTTCTTCCGCCATGTCCGACGCCGTCGGATAGCGGACATCGGTGAAACCATAGCTGAAATCGACCACAAGGATCGCCGGGCGCACACCGCGCGGCACGGAATTCCCGAAACCGGCGGCCTGGTATATCCGTTCCTGAGACATCAGTTTATGCCTTCCCTAGAAAAGCTCCGCATATCAGGCACGGAGCCGGTAGATCCGCCACGGTCCATCTTCACAACAATATCCCCTTCCCCGACGATCGGTGTGTCGTCCCGGAACAGAGAGCCGTTCCGCATCGGAATATCGAGGAGACAGGGCCTCCCGTTCGAGGCGTCCCAGCCTCTTCCCGTCATGGACATGATCGTATCGCCGCACACATCAAGGACTTTAGCATCGAAGACCCGGACCGACGCTCGGCGAAAAAGTCGCGGGCGCCGGTTATGGCATATCCTCCCGCGCGTCGGGCGGCGGATAGGTGCGGCCGGACAGCGGCAGTTTCTCCGTCCTTTCGAGCAGCATATCGATCATGCCCTTTTCCGCCCGGTTCAGGCGCGAGGCCGGATTGGTGACGAGAAAGACATCGATGGCCGGCGGATCGTCATAAGGCGGCAATCGCCAGAGCAGGCCATCGGCGACATCGCGGGTCATGACATGGATCGGCAAGGGTCCGATGCCGACCCCGGCGACGATCAGCCGCTTCACCTCTTCCAGCTGGGAGGAGGTCGCACGGATCGTGTGATCGAGATTGAGCTGTGTGCGCAGCACGGCGACGGGCCGGAGCGCGTCCTGCAGGCTGTCTGTGTCGAAGGTGACCGAGGGCTCGCCGTCGAGATCCGCCAATGTCAGATCCTTCTGTCCGAAAAACCGGTGGGTCGGCCCGCAGAAAAAGGCGAAATGCTCCCGGTACAGCTTGTCATAGGTCAGATCGGGATGCCGCTGATGGACCAGGCAGATCCCGAGGCTGGCTTCCTTTTCCAGCACCGACGCCACCACGTCCGCGCTGGTCCGGACGGATATGTCGAAGGTCACGTTGGCATGCTGGTGACTGTAATCCCTGAGGGTTGCGTCCAGCGGCGGAAAGATCACATGGCTGGCCAGGCGTATCCGCACATGGCCGCGGATTTCATCCTCAATATCCCGCAACTCCACCGTCAGCCGGGCAATGGTGCCGTGGATCTCAAGCGCCTCCCGGTAGAGACGCTGTCCGGCGTCCGTCACCCGGAAATGGCTCGGGCCCCGCTCGATCAGGCGCTTGCCGAGGCTCGTCTCCAGCCGCTTGAGCGCATTGCTGACGCTCGGCTGCTTCAGCAGCAGACGGTCCGCCGCGGCCGTGATCCCGCCCTCCTGAACGATGGCGATAAAGGTCCGCAGCAGATTCCAGTCCAGCTCCCGCGCCAGCCGTTCGCTGTCATCCATTCTCGGCAGATCCATCCACCATTCCTCAAATCAATGACCGTAATTTTCATTATCTATTGGAACAATGACCGAGCCTGATGGAGATTTCCACCCTCGATAAGAGCCGGAAAACCGGCCGTTTCGAAACAGGGTCGCGTAGCGTTGGGGACATTCGGGTGAGCGCATTGCGTAGCAAGGCCATGAGGCCATGGTGGCTGCTGTCACCGGCGCTGGTCACGATCACGCTTCTTGTCGTCGTGCCGATGTCGCTGATCCTGATTTATTCCTTCTATATCAATATCGATCTCGGTGTGGACCGGCCGGCCTTCTCGTTCGAGAACTGGCAGGAACTGTTCGCCGACAGCTACTACCATGTGGCCATCTGGAAAACCTTCCGGCTCTCCGTCATCGTCACCGTGCTGGCGGCCCTGCTCGGCTACATTCCGGCGTATTTCATCGCCAACACCACCTACAAGCACAAATGGTTGCTGCTCCTGCTGCTGATCCTGCCGTTCTGGGTCAGCTTCATCATCCGGACGCTCTCCTGGATCCACATCATGGGCAACCAGGGCGCCATCAACGGCATACTGCTCTGGCTCGGGGTGATCGACGAGCCGCTGCAGATGATGTTCAACGAGTTCGCCGTCATCGTCGGCTTCATCCACGTCTTCCTGCCCTACATGATCCTGAATATCTATGTCAGCCTTGAGGGCATCGACCGCAACCTGGTGCCGGCCGCACGGACTCTCGGCTGCTCGCCCTGGCAGGCTTTCCGCGAGGTGACCCTGCCGCTGTCCACGCCGGGCCTCGCGGCAGGCAGCCTGCTGGTCTTCGTGCTCACCGCGGGAAGCTACGTGACGCCGCTCATCCTCGGCGGCCCGAACGATTTCCTGTATGGCAACCTGATCTATGACGCGATCCTGTCCGAGCTGAACTGGCCGATGGGCGCGACCCTTTCCTTCACCCTGCTGGTTCTGCTCGGTCTCGTGGTTGTCCTCTACAGCCGGATCATGGGCATGAACCAACTCTACAAAGCCTTCGGGTGAGGAGCGGACCATGGGTTGGAGCCTGATCCGTTTCTATGCGATCGCCGTCTATGTCTTCATGTTCGCGCCGGTCGCCGTGGTCCTGCTGCTGGCCTTCAACAGCTCCCAGTTCGGCGGTTTCCCGATTGAGGGGTTCAGCCTGCAGTGGTTCGACAAGCTGTACCAGAACGAGGCCATCGTCCGCGCCTTCAAGACCTCGTTCCTGCTCGGGATCGGCACCGCCATCCTGGCGACCACGATTGGCGTACTCGCCTCCCTCGCCCTGGTCAGATACCGCTTCCCGGGCAAGGCCTGGATCACGACATTCCTGATCTCTCCGGTCCTGGTGCCGGAAACGGTCCTCGCCGTCGGCCTGCTGCTGTTCCTGCGCTGGCTGTCGATGCCCCGCTCCTTCTTTCTGCTGCTGATCGGCCACACGATCATCGCCCTGCCCTTTGTCGTGCTTGTCGTCCAGGCGCGGCTGGTCGGCATCCGCAAGGACTATGAGGAGGCGGCGCTCAGCCTCGGGGCCAATCCGCTGCAGACCTTCTTCCAGATCACGCTGCCCCTGCTGATGCCCGCCGTGTTCGCCGGCGCATTGTTCGCCTTCACGATTTCCTTCGACAACATCACGGCGACGGTCTTCTGGCGCCCGGCCGGCTCCGAGACCGTGCCGACACAGATCTTCGGCATGCTGCGCAATTCCGTCAGCCCGGAAATCAATGCCCTGGGCTTCGTCATGATCGTCATCACCGTCGGCGTGCCGCTCATGGCGGGCGGACTCGCCCGGTATTTCACGCGCAAACAACGATCATCCGCCACCCCATGAACAGAGGAGAATCAAAGATGAAAATCAGTTCGACAAAACGGTACGAGACCCTGCGCGAACGTATGGGCAACGGCGATATGGACCGCCGATCCTTCATGGCGCTGCTCGGTTATGCCGGCATCGCCGCCGGTGTCGCCGGCGGCAGCATGACTGCCCTCAGCCGTCACGCCATGGCCGCCGGAACAGAGATCTATTTCGAGGGCTGGGGCGGCGTCGTCAGCGAAGCCCTGCGCAAGCACGCCTTCGATCCCTATACGGCGAAGAGCGGCAACAAGGTCATCGACTCAGCCTTCGGCGGCGAGTCCGAGGTACTGACCAAGATCAAGGCAGCCGGTTCCATCGACGGCCACAACATGCTGCATTCCTCCGGTGTGAGCTGGTATCAGCGCTGGATCGACAACGGCTATGGCAGTGAGCTGAACGAGGCCAACATCCCGAACATGGTCAATGTGATGGACGCCATCATCAAGCCGTTCCGGGCGATCACGCCGAACAGCCTGTCCGCCGTCCCGTACGACTACGGCACCACCGGCATCGCCTACAACACCAAGTATGTGTCCAAGGAAGAAGCCGAGGCGCTCGGCGCCAACCTGCTGCTGAAGAAAGAGCTGAAAGGCAAGATCGGCGGCTGGGGCGGCGACTGGGCGAACCGGGCCTGGTACGGCGCGCTGCAATCCAACCAGGATCCGAACAACATCCAGGACTGGGACGCGGTCTGGGAAAAGGCCCGCGAACATCGCGGCCTGATCGTCAAATACTGGGAGTCCGGCGCCGAGCTGATGGATCTCCTTGCCAAGGAAGAGATCTACGTCACCGAAGCCTGGTCCGGCCGTGTCGCCGCCCTGCAGGCGCAGGGTCATCCGATTGGCTATCTCGATCCGAAGAACGGGCTCGCCTGGATGGAAAGCATGTTCGTCCTCAAGGGCTCGCCGATGGCCGAGGCCGAGGAGCTGCTGAACTTCATGCTGGCACCGGAAACCGCGCTTGCGGTCGCCGAAGGGCAGAAATATCCGTCCTCGCTCGATCCGAACAAGGTCGCCATGTCCGATGTGATCAAGGGCCTGCCGGCCTTCGATCCGACCGGCAAGCTGGAAGGCCTGGTCTTCCGTGACCCGACGACCTGGAACCCGGTCGAAAAAGCGCAGAAGAAACAATGGAACCGTCTCAAGAAAGGCGCCTGAGCCTTTTAGACGCGGCTGCCCGGCCGGCCTCTCCGGAGGCCGGCCGGGTCCGCTGGTACAGTGCATGAAGCGAGGAACGGTCAGTGGCGCAGGTTGAACTTGTCGGTATTCGGAAGGCCTTCGGCCCCGTCATCGCCGTCGAAGACGCACACATCACCTTCGAGGAAGGCTCCTTCACCACGCTGCTGGGGCCGTCGGGCTGCGGCAAGACGACCTTGCTGCGAATGATCGCCGGGCTCGAATTCCCCACCACCGGCGACATCCTGGTCGGCGGCCGGCGGGTGAACGACGTGCCCATCCACAAACGCAATCTCGGCCTGGTGTTCCAGAACTATGCACTGTTTCCGCACAAGACCATCGGTGAGAACATCGCCTTCGGCCTGAAATATCGCGGCGTGCCGAAAGAGGATGCCCGCAGGAAAGTCACCGAGGCCCTGAACATCGTCCGTCTTCCCGGCGTCGAGGAGCGGTTTCCGACCCAGCTGTCCGGCGGCCAGCAGCAGCGTATCGCGCTTGCCCGCGCCATCGTCGTCGAGCCGGACGTCCTGCTGCTCGACGAGCCGCTCTCGGCCCTGGACGCGAACCTGCGCGAGGAAATGCGCGTCGAGCTGAAGGCCATCCAGAACCGCATCGGCGTCACCACGATCTTCGTCACCCACGACCAGTCCGAAGCGCTGGCCATGTCCGACCGGATTGTCGTCATGAGCGCCGGCCGGGTCGAGCAGATCGGCACGCCGGAGCTGGTCTATAATCGCCCCGCCTCGGAATTCGTGACCACCTTCCTCGGCAATGCCAATATTCTCTCCGGCACGGTGAAGGCGCTGAAGGGCGGCATCGCCGAGGTCGAGATTTCCACCCTCGGCAGCATCTTTGCCATGCTGGAAGCAAGCGAGAGCCAGCCGCTGAAAGCCGGAACGCCGGTCAAGCTGTCGATAAAGGCCGAAAAACTGGCCCTGGAAAACCAGCGGGCCGCCGAACAGCACGATACCGTGCTGACGGCACAGGTGCGGGATGTCGATTACCAGGGTCAGGTCGCCCGTTATTTCCTGGAAGCCGGGAGTCAGTCCCTGCAGGCGATCAACCAGATCGACGAGCATCCGCACACGGTCGGCTCGGAGGTCGCAGTGCGGATCCGGGCCCGCGACTGCGTCATCCTGCCGGCGTGAACTGCCGCCCGGGCGCCTGCCGGGATGCTAGTTCGCCGGGATGTCGGCGAACAGGACCCGCGACAGCAGCCGGTCGACAGGCGCGAAATCATCTGTCAGCAACACCGGATCGGGCGCATCCCGGTCAACCAGGGCGCCGATATCGACCCGCTGCCAGGTGCGCTGGATGCCGAATGCAGAATGCATGACGCCTGCCGGGTTCGGACCGGCCGCGGCGACGACGATGTAGGTCACCCGTCCGTCTGTCTCGGCCGGTGCGTCAGCCACGGCCTCCCGCCAGATTTCCACACTGTTGAAATCCACCGTCAGTGTGTGTGTGAGGGCGGCCAGGAAGAGCGGGTTGCGCGCCGCATCGACGACATTCATCACGTAAAAGCCGTTCGGACGCAGCCGCGCGGCAACTTCGGCATGAAACTCCCGGCTGACCAGATGAGTCGGAACCGAGATATCGTGGAAAGCATCCCCGAAAATGACGTCGAAAGTGGGCGTGTTCGGCAGAGACTGCAGGAGGGCGCGGGCGTCGCGATGGTGGATCTCCAGGCCGGGCCGGTCGGACTCCAGCCACATATGTTGCCGCGCCGCTTCCGTGACCACCGGATCGATCTCGGCCACGACCAGACGCGCGCCTTCCACCGTCGCCGCCCAGGAACGCGGCAGGGAATAACCGCCACCACCGATGAAAAAGGCGGCAAAGTCGGTGCCGAGGAAATCCAGCGGGAACCGGCTCCTCGCGAACTCGTCGACAAACTGGATGTAGGGGCTGTAGAGCAGGCTCGGGTCAGCTCTGTCATTGATGCTGTGCACCAGATTGTCCAGCACCATGAGGTTGCTCTGCCGGCCGCTGAAGGGCGCGAAATCATCGATCACAATGCAGAAATAATCGCTCTCCACCGTGCAGCGGGAGGCGAAGGCGCCGCGGGCGGCGCCAGTGCCGGCCAGCGGCACGCCCATCGCGACAATGCAGATGACGGCAATGACGGCAGAGCGGCGGCCGGCCACGATCGCGCAGCAGAGCGCAAGCAGGACATAGAGCAGCGTGACGGCAATCAGAGTGCCGCCGGATCCGACCCAGGAGATGAAGACATAGCCGGCAGAGAGCGTCCCGGCGATGCTGCCGATCGTCCCGAGAGCATACATCCTTCCAAGCACCGCCCCGGTCCGGCCGGGCTCGGCATCGACGGCCAGCTTGGTGACAATCGGCGCCACCATGCCGACGAACAGGCTCGGCAGCAGGAACAGGGCCGTTGTCAGGATCACGACGAGCGTCACCTGCCCGAGCCCCGTTGCCAGCAGACCGACGGCCAGGTCGTTGAGGATGACCAGTGCAAGCAGGCTGCTTGCGCCGGCGCAGGCAAGTGCGCCGGCAAGACGCCTCATGGCGCTTGGCCGGTCGGTTTGCGGGCCGGCCAAAAGGCCGCCGATCCAGTGTCCCACGGACAGCCCGGCCAGAACCACCGCGATGATCGCCGTCCAGGTATAGAGCGACATGCCGACATAGGGGGCGATCAGCCGCCCGGCAACGATCTCCACAACGAGGCCACCGGCCGAACTGAGAAACAGGACGGATGCGAGGAAGAGACGGATGATCAGTGACAGGGGCCTGCCGTTATCTGCGGTCACGGTCATGACAGGATCCTGCCCGGTGCCGGCGCAAAGCCCCGGTCGCGCATCGCCCATTGGCAGGCGCCGGCGCCGAGCCACATTGCCAGCAGAGCAAGCCATGCGGTCAGCGACAGTACAGACCCGCCGGTAACCCCAGCGCCAACCGCACAGCCGCCGGCAAGCATGCCGCCGAAGCCCATCAGCACGGCGCCGACGACATAGCGCACCATGCCCGTCGACTGGTCGAAGACCTCGACATGGAATTCCCGCCGGATCAGGGAAGATGCAAAGGCCCCCAAGGCAACGCCGGGCACGAGGCCGAGACTGAAGCCGAGCGGTATACTGGATTCGGTAATGAGGGCCATGAGGGTATCCGCTGAAGGTCCGGTGAAGGTGACGCTCAGAACCGAGACCGGCTCGAACGAGACATGTGCCAGAGAGGCTGTATAGAGCCATCCGCAGGCGATGGTCGCGCCCAGCGCCACGGAGAGCAGGGCGCGGGACAGGCCCAGGGCCGACCTCGAGGCCAGCACCATTGCGGCCGCCAGCAGGGCGCCGCCGAGAACAATGCCGAAAGCGTCGGGCACATGAAGGTTTATGTTACGGATCTCCGGGCTGACCGTCCACAGGGCGGAAAGCTCGAGCCGCAAGGGCGACAGAATGCCGGAAAGTGCCGCCTGGGCGACAACAGTGACCAGCAACCCGGTCATCAGGGCCCGGAGGTTCCCGGTCGCGGAAAGCACCAGCAGGCGGCTCGCGCAACCACGGGCGAGGATCATGCCGGTGCCGAACATCGCGCCACCGATGATGGCCCCGGAAAGCGTTCCGACAGAGGTCAGCTGCCGCACTTCCATGGCCGGCAAAGCCTCCGTCCACAGCAATACTTGAACGCACAGAAGCGCCGCGCCGAAGACAAGCAGCCAGACCGCGAAACTCGGCCCGAATACGCCGCGCCAGAATTCCAGCGATGCACTCCTCAGGCAAAACCGGCTGGCCTGGGCGCAGGCACCGAATGCGAGGCCGACCAGCAACCCGCCAAGGCCGGCCTTCGCCGGGTCCGACAGCCGGTCGCTTGCCAGCAGTGTCTCCAGAAACTCCATATCGGCCTGCCCGTCAGTCACTCAGGGAACGCTTCCCGGCGACGGTCAGCGCGATACTCGTGTCAGCAACCCCGCCGCCGGCCGGACTGGCCGGCGGCGGGCTCTGTCGATGTCAGCCGAACATGTCCTTGCTGATCCCGGCATACCAGCCGATGCTTTCCTCGTAAGTCTGCTTGCGCAGGGCGGCATTCTCGCCGGTTTGGCTGATAAAGCCCGTGGTCTTGGCGATCTTCTCTGCCGTCGCCTCGTAGGCGGCCCCAACCTTCACACCGTTGTTGGTGCCGATCAGCGACCAGCAGGTGTTCGAGAACTTGGCCGGGAAGACCTTCGAGCCGGTCAGCGCTCCACGAATGGCATTCGCCGCCACCTTGGCCTGGCTGTTGGCGGAGAAGCCGGATTTCGGCATGTCCCCCTGATGCGCTGAATCTCCGAGCACATGGATATTCTCGTCCTCCCGGCTCTGCAGCGTGGCGGGAACCACAGGCGCCCAGCCCTTGTCGTTCGTGATCGCGGCACTTTCGGCGATCCGGCCGGCTTTCATTGCCGGAATGACATTGACAACATCAGCCTTCGTCACCTCGCCGCCTACGACCACTTCCATGCTGTCCGGGCGCACCTCCTGCAGCGGGCCGGTAAATTCAGAGTCCAGCCAGTCGATCATGCCGGGATAGGTGTTTTCCCAACCGGCCTGGAACAGGCCTTGCTTGGAGAATTTCTTCTTCGGGTCGAAGATCAGGATCTTCGCCGTCGGATTTTTCTGCTTCAGCATATGCGCGACCATGGAAACACGCTCGTACGGGCCCGGCGGGCACCGGTACGGATTCGGCGGCGCGATCATGGCGAAAACACCGCCCGGCCGCATCGCTTCGACCTGCGCCTTCAGAAGTTCGGTCTGCGAGCCCGCCTTGTAGGCATGGGGCATGTGGTTCTGCTTGGTGACATCCCAGCCAGGAACCGAGCCATCGACGAAATCGATGCCGGGAGACAGGACCAGCCGGTCGTAGGGCAACGATGCCCCGCCAGCCAGGGAGACCGTCTTCTTGTCCCGGTCTACGCCCACAGCCCAGTCGTGCACGACATTGATGCCGTATTCGCTGGCGAGCGCACCGTATGTATGGCCAAGCGATTCAAGGGTCCTGAAACCGCCGAGATAGAGGTTTGAGAAAAAGCAGCTGAAATAGGTACGGGTCGGCTCGATCAAAGTGACGTCGAGCGCACCTTTGCTGTCTTTCGCGAGATACCGGGCCACCGTTGCGCCACCAGCTCCGCCGCCAACGACAACGACCCTGGGTTTTCCGTGTCCGGCGCCCATGATCATCGGCGCGATGGAGAGTGCGGCGGTCGTCGCCGCTCCCTTAAGGATCGACCTTCTACTCAGAGACATGGCACTTCCTCCCTTGTACGCCCCGTTTATTCGAGGCCTTCGAAATACGCCGCTAAACCCGCGATCTCTTCGTCCGACAATCGCCCAGCGATCATCTGCATGACCGGATGCGCGCGGATCTCTTTCTTGTAGGCATGCATGGCGACGACAAAATCCTCCCGCGGCCACCCCGTGATCGACGGTATTCCATTGTCCGCGCCGCTCGAATGATGGCAGGTCATGCATTCGCCGGAAAGATATTCGCCGTAATCCGGATCGCCAACGATGACGAGAATGGCCGGATCCAGATCATGGTCGGTCGCTGTCAATGTGGGTTCCGCTTCCGGAATATCGCTCGGCTTGTCGGAGAATCCGCGCAGATAGGCGATGACATGCGACCGGTCCTCGGCACTTGGCATGCCGATGAAATTCATCCGCGTCCGCGACACCAGGCTTTTTGGGTTTTCGAGATAGGCGTCGAGACTGTCCGTCGTCCAGACCAGGCCATCGGCCCCGGCCCGGATCAATCCTTCGGAATACCGGAAAGCCTCGACCGAACCGGCGACGCGGCCAAACACTCCGTTGAGGTGCGGGCCGACGCCGTTTCGCGCGCCTTCGCCGACCCGGTGACACGCCTTGCAGACCTGGAACAACCGGGCGCCGGCTGTCGGATCCCCGAGTTCACTCGCGGCGACCGGACCGGCAGCAGGCGAGACGGCAAGCACCATGGCAAGGCTGAGTGCCTTGATAATGAGCGCCGTACACACACTCATCCGGATACCCTTTCCTACTTGGCCATCGCCTTCAGGTAAGCAATCACCGCCGTCAGGTCGTCTTCCTTCTTCAATCCGGCAAAGGCCATCTTGGTCCGCTTGATCATCGACCTGGGCTTGGCAAGGAAGGTCGCGAGCGTTTCCTCATCCCAAACCAGACCATCATCCCCGGCCTGTTTCATATCCTTGGAGTATTTCTTGAAACCTTCCGCAGCACCAGCGGTTCGCCCGAAGATACCGTTCAGGTGCGGCCCGATCTTGTGCTTGGCCTTGTCACCGACAGCATGGCAGGCCTTGCATTTCTTGAAGACCTTCTCGCCGTCCTTGACCAGCGCCGGATCCACCGCGGGAGCGGCGGCAACCTCGGTCGTTTCCTCTTTTGCCGGCGCTGCCTCATCCGCAGCCGGGGCGGCTGCAGAACGTTTAGATGTCGGATCGTCCGGCGTCACGTCGACGACCTGGGCACGGGCGGTGATCTTCACCTCGGACTTGCAGTCCGTCATGCAGGGCGTGCGGTTCTTCCAGACGGCAGTCTCCATACGGTCATCCGGATAGAATCCTCCGGCGTTCGGCATCACCACTTCGCTGAAATTGTCCCGGCTGAGCTCGAAATCTTCATCGACCATGTCGTTCAGATAGAGCAGATAGGCCGTCACCGAGTAGGTCTCGTCAGCCGTCAGGGACTGGGCGTCCCCGAACGGCATGGCCCGGTGTACGTAATCCCAGACCGTCGAGAGATAAGGCCAGTAGGAGCCGATCGTCTTGACCGGGCGGGCACTGGTCAGGGTGTCCCGACCGCCGGCCAGCACGGGCCAGCGATCGACGGCCTCGCCGAAATCACCATGGCAGGAGGCGCAGCGTTCCGAGAAAATCGGCTCGCCGTCCGCCACCGAGCCACTGCCTTCAGGCAGCCCAACGCCATCGGGGCGCACATCGATATCCCAGGCAGCAACCTCATCCGGCGTGGCCGGGCGCCCGAGCCCGGTCGGCTCCGCCATGGCAGGCCCGGCGAGACCTGCGACAACGGTCAGGGCCGCAAGATTAAGAAACCTCGACATTCTCGGCCTCCCCGTTCGCAGTGACGTGCCAGGTCTGGATTCCATTATTGTGATAGATCGAATTCTCGCCACGAACGGCGCGCAGTTCGTTCTTGGTCGGCTGCACGTATCCGGTGCTGTCGACGGCGCGCGACTGCAGGAGCAGCGGGCTGCCGTCCCAGTCGAACTCGTAATAGAAGCGGTGCATCGACTTGTCCCAGGACGGACCGTCGATCCGGGCCTGGCGCCAGTTGCGGCCGCCATCGGTGGTGACGTGCACTTCCTTGATGCTGCCGCGCCCGGACCAGGCAACGCCTGTAATGATGGTCTTGCCTTTGCCGTGCAGGATTGGCGCCTGCGGGCTCGGATTTGTGATCACCGACTTGGCGTCCATCTCCCAGGTGAAGCGGCGCGCTTTCCCGTTCGCCATGAGATCGGTGTATTTCGAGGTTTCCTCGCGATGATGCCAGGGCATGTCGCCGACTTCGATGCGGCGCAGCCACTTGACCCACATGTTGCCTTCCCATCCTGGCACCACCAGACGCACCGGATAGCCTTGCTCCGGGCGCAGTGCCTCGCCGTTCATGGCAAAGGCGACCAGACAGTCGTCGAGGGCCTTCTCGATCGGCACGGAACGGGTCATGGCCGCGGCGTCGGCACCTTCCGGCATGATCCATTTCGCGTTGGTCTTGAGACCGGCTTCCTCGAGGATCGTCTTCAGCGGGATGCCGGTATAGATGACATTGTGGATCATTCCATGGGTGAATTGGCAGCCGTTGAGCTGTGCGCCGCGCCATTCCATGCCGCTGTTGGCTGCGCATTCCAGGAAATAGGCGCGGTTCTCCCGGGGAAAACGCTTCAGATCCTGCATCGTGAAGACCAGCTCGCGCTCGACCAGCCCGTTGATCATCAGGCGGTACTTGGCCGGATCGACTTCCGCGACACCACTGTGATGGCGCTCGAAACAAAGCCCGTTCGGCGTGATCACACCGTCCAGTTCATGCAATGGCGTGAAGTTGATCGAGCTTACCGGGTCGGCGGTCAGCCAGGGAACATTCCGGCGGCGGACATGGGCTTCATACGGGGACGGCGTGCCGTAGGGTTTTACGTCAACGCCCTCGCCAAGCTGGTTAGCCCAGGGCTGAAGCTCGAGGATCGCGGGATCGCCGGCGGCCAATGCCGGCGCGGCGGCGAGCGCGCCACCAGCCGCCAGGCCGCCTTTCAGGAAGGTCCTGCGCGAGGTGGGTGAGGGTGTCTTGTCGGTCATCTTTCCTGCCTCCGGCACGGTCTATCCGGCAATTGTCTTCACGGCTGAATTCGGGGTGATCTCGATCCGTCCCTTGCGGGCGATATAGCTCTCGACAAGGTCGTAGATCGGCGGGCCCTCGGTGTTCTCGTTTACCGACGCCCAGCCTGCGACCACGTAGGACTTGCCCGGGTCGATTGCCTCGCCGGTTTTTAGCAGGGTCATCTCCGAGATGCGGCTGCCGATCGGCTTGGAGACATCGATCGTGTAGCCCATGCCTCCGACGCGGACCATATCGCCGCCCTGCTGATAATAGGGATCCGGATTGAACAGGTTGTCGCCGACATCCTCGAGAATGGTGTGGATCAGCTCGCCCGTCATCTCGCTGCGATAGACGTTGGGATAGGTCATCGCCGTCGCGCCATAGATGTCCTCGCGGGTGATATCGTCACCCGGCAGCAGGCTCGGCCCCCAGCGGAAGCCCGGCGAAAGCGCGATATCGGCTTCGCGTTCCTCCAGCAGGGCCTGGCAGATCAGGTCGTCCCAGGTCCCGTTGAAATTGCCACGCCGATACAGCAGGGACTCGGTCTGGCCGATCACCTCGCCGAGCTCCGTCTTGAACGGCGCCCGCTGGGCATCGACCAGTGCCGTCATTTCCGGATCGGGCGCGATGACATCCGAGAAAATCGGGATCAGGCGGTAGTTGAACCCCTTCACGCCGCCCTCGCGGACATCGAGATCGAGACGGGAGACGAACTTGCCGTGCGAGCCCGATGCGACCACCAGCGTATTGCCGACCTGCACGGGTTCCGGCAGGGCATCGTGCGTATGTCCGGACAGGATGACGTCGATGCCCTCGACCTGCTGCGCCATCTTTCGATCGACGTCGAACCCGTTGTGGGACAGCACGACGACAAGCTCGGCGCCATCGCCGCGCACTTCCTCGACCACCTCGCGCATGCGCTGCTCGCGGATACCGAAGGAGAGATTCGGGAACATCCAGCCCGGATTCGCGATCGGCAGATACGGGAAGGCCTGGCCGATGACGGCGACCTTGACGCCCCCGCGCTCGAACATCTTGTGGGAATCGTAGGCCGGCTCGTTCCATTCACTGTCAAAGATGTTGGCGCCGAGGAACGGGAACGGCAACGCGTCGACAATCTCGGTCACCCGGTCGATGCCGTAGGTGAACTCCCAATGGGAGGTCATCGCATCCGGCTTCAGCCCGTTCATGACATTGACCATGTCCTGGCCCTGCGTGCGCAGGGCGGTCAAGGAGCCGTGCCATGTGTCACCACCATCGAGGAACAGCGCATCCGGCCGGTCGGCACGGATTGACTTCAGAACCGTGGAGATCCGGTCGAAACCGCCGAGCTGGCCATATTCCCGGGCAAGGGCGACAAAATCTTCCGAGCTCAGCGCATATGCCTCGGGGGAGCCCGGTTCGAGTCCATAGGTATCGAGAAACTTCTTGCCGGAAATATGCGGCGGCAGCCCGGCAGACTGGCCAACGCCGATATTGATCGAAGGCTCACGGAACCAGACCGGCATGAGCTGGGCGTGACAGTCGGTCAGATGCACCAGTGTGACATTGCCTGTGGTCTCGAAGTTCAGCAGCTGATCCTGTGTGAGACGCTGCTGTGCGGCGAGCTTGGCCCAGTTCCCGAACCCGCTCAGACCGACGATCGCGGACGCGGCAAACGATGCCTGGAGGAAATCGCGGCGCGACAACATGACATGGAACTCCTTCGTCGGGTCCCGCTTCGGGACATAGCTCTCCCTGCTGAAACGTCCTGCGGTTCAGGCGACGGAAGATGATGCGAATTTTTTTCAGTCTGCGGCGGCACCCGGGAACACGCGGCTCCCGGGTGCCGGCCGGATCAATTGCGCAGTGCCGGCGTCTCGACCGAGAGGCCCTGACCACGCGATGCAAGATAGAGTTCGAGGGCCGTAAACTCGTCCGAACCGCGCTTGTATGGTGTGGCCCGAATGTTATCCATGCATCCCTTGAAACGGCGGTGGATGGAGCCCATCCCCTGCCACTTCAGGCGATAGACCGGAAAGCCATTGGTATGGCCCTGGCTCAGATGGTCGGCCCGGATCATGTTTCCGTAGTTATCCTCATGGCAATTGGCGCACGCCATGTCCAGCTGACCGACACGGGTGTAATAGAGCTCCTTGCCCCGCTCCCACCATTCGGCCGCCGGTCCGTCGGTCTTGACATTGACCGGCATGCCCCGCGACTGCAGGCCGATATAGGAGGTCATTGCCAGCATTTCCTGGCTTTCCCATTTCCACGGCTTGGCCTTCTGATGCTCTTCACGGGACCAGTTGATGTGGTCTTCAAGCGCGAACAGCGTCTTCTTGCCCTCGTGCCATTTCGGCATGCCGGCACGCAGCCCCTTCATGCTTTCGGCGGCATCGCCATGACAGTCCGCGCAAGACTTTCCGTCAGCCCCGTCGGCGGTCTCCCACAGCTCCTGACCGTACTCGGCGAAGATCATCGCCGGGTTCTCGAAATCGTCGGTCTGCAGGGACTGGGTTTCGTCATTCCGGAAACGCCATCCCGACAGGATTTCCGAAAAAGGCGAGTCCGCCGGCGCGTCCAGCTTGGTGACGAAGGTCTGACCCTCGACCACCAGTTCGGCATTTTCGTCGGCCAGCGCCGCACTCATTGTCGCTGCGAAGAGTCCGATCACCCCCATTGCCAAGAGTTTTTTCATGTCATCCCTCCCTTGTCTCCGCTCATTCAAGCGACGGAGATCTTTTTCTCGATGTCGTAGACGGAGCCGTCATCGTCGGTCCATTCGAACCGCATGGTTCCCGATTCCGTCAGCTTGACCGAAAACTCGACATAGGGGTTCGCGGCAATGGCCGGCTCCATGTCCATCCAGAACACGTCCGTGCCGTTAAATTTGGCGACAAACTTGTTGATGATCTTGCGGGGGATGAGCTCGCCGGTTTTCCGGTCCTTGCGCTGTCCCGACTCCATCGGATGACTGATCAGGGTCTTGATCGTGACCGCTTCGCCGACTTTCGCCGACTTCGGCACCTTCACGCGGGGTTTGATATTCGCCATAGTCTTGTCTCCTCGGGTCTTTAGCCGCCGCAGCCGCCGATCGTCACCTTGACTTCGCGCCGGGCCATTTTCGTCGAACCGTCAGCCATCTTCGCGACGGCAACGATGTCCTGCGTGCCCGCCAGGCGGATACGCGTGGACGCACGGCTCTCGGCGCTGGCCTTGGTGAAGTGGAACGTTCCGACACCCGGATTCGGGTTTCCGGCCGCCAGGATCATGATCTCGGTCGCACCGTCGGCGGATACTTCGATCGGAACAGTGTTTCCGTTCTCCGCGATTTCCGGAGCACCGATCTCGACTCCGCCTGTCTCCGGCATGCCACCGGCGAATTTCTTGATGGCCGCTTCGACTGCGTCCTCGCTCGCATTTGCCGGAACCTGTATCAGGCCAACGGCAGCCAGACCGGCAGCAAGCGCGAACAGGTCACGCCGTGTCATCTGCATAGGATATTCCTCCGTTTAATGTCGCTCGTCCGAGGCCCTGGGCCCGCGGTTCGCGCCTATTCTTCTTTCAGCGTCATCAGGTAGGCGACGACATCCTCGACCTGCTGTGCCGAGAGGATCGTCTTGCCGACGAACTTTTCCGCAACCCTGTTCATACCGCTATCGCGGTAGAAGCCAGGCATGATGGTTTCCGGCGAAATGGCCTCTTTCGAATTGACGACGATTGCCCGCAATTCAGCCGGAGTCCAGCGGCCGGCCACACCATCGAGAGGTGGCCCCACCTCGCCGTGATACGGCTGGTCGGCCAGATCCTTGTTCACGTGACAGGCCAGGCAATTGCCCAGTTTCCGGCCCATGAACCACTTGCGGCCCTTCTCGGCATCGCCCGGTTCATTGGTAAGCGGCTGCGTGATCGCCCCATCGACAATCTTGACGTCGGCAGGCTTGACCGTCTCGGCGGAAACCCCCGAAATTCCAAGCAGCAGCGCGAACGCAGTGGTGACTACAATCCTGATCACCGGATCTCCTCCCGTTTTTTTGTCGGACAGCTCTTTGACTGACCTTTAAATTAAAGAGACCGGAAATTCCAATTCAACGCAACAACAAATTCATATCTTTGAATTTGTTGTTGCGTTACAGGCATATGCCCTCTTGAGGAAGCTTCCGGCCAGCCTTACTGCGTCTTCTGTTGTTCGAGGAAGCGGCGGGCATGATATTTCTGGAAATGCTCCTCGCCCTCGTACCCTTTCTCCCGGACCCAGGCGAACATGTTCGTCGTGGTCCACTTGCCGAAGGCCCCGGGCATTGCAGCCACGGCAGCGCGCCCGGCATTCTCGCCGTCCGGCACCTGTTCGGGCATGAAAAGGATCGTCGGCGTGAACACCACGCCCCAGCGTTTGGCCATGTCCTTCTCCGGCAGAGCCGTGCCGTCCAGATCCGTGACTTCCTCATCACCGAACAGATTGTACTGAACGACAACGAAGTTCGCCTTTATGAAATCAACGACTTCCGGGTCGGACAACGGTCCCTCATGCAGCTGCTTGCAATAGATGCAGCCGCGCTGCTCGAAGATCATGGCGAGACGCTTGCCCTGGCTCTCCGCCTCGGCGATATCCTCGGCCACATCCTTGAAGGTGACCGTGAACCACGGCTTCTTGTGCAGGCCGTCCTCACCGACCTCTGCCACTGCCGGGCAGATGACCAGCAACGCAGCGAGCAGCCCAAAAATCACACGCGTCATGTCCTGTCTCCTTATCCGATGGTTCCGAATGCCGGGAAAGTGTCGATCATCCACTGGGCAATGACGCCGACCGTGTTGGTCCCGATCAGCACTGCGAAGACCAGCAGCGTGGCGCCAATGCCTTTCTCGATTGCTCCGAGGTAGCGGCGCACTGATTTCATCCAGCGCATGAACGGTCCAAAGAACAGACCGGCGAGAATGAACGGCAGGGTCATGCCGACGCCATATGCGAACAGCAGAAACGCACCGTGCTGCACCGTCTCCGCGGCGCTGGCGCTGAACAGGATCATCGCCAGGACCGGGCCGACGCAAGGGGTCCAGCCAAAGGCGAAGGCCAGCCCGACCAGATAGGGGCCGATCAGCCCGGCCGGTGCCGCGACATCCATCCGCGCCTGCCGGTACAGCAGGGGGATTTTCACCCATCCGAGAAAATGCAGCCCCATCGCCGCGATCACAACCGCCGCCACATATCGCAGAATGTCAAAATATTCGCGCAATTGCTGGCCGAAGACGGACGCACTGGCGCCGAGACCGACAAAGACGGTGATCACGCCAGCCGAAAACAGAATGGCGGACAGCACCACCTTCCGGCGCGCCGCACCATCACTGTCTGCATCTGAAATCTCGTTCATGGAAACCCCGGCGATATAGCAGAGGTAGAATGGAACGATCGGCAGAATGCAGGGCGTGAGGAACGATGCCAGACCGGCGATGAAGGCCCCGCCTACCCCTATGTCAAATCCCATTTGAAGCCCATTTTCCTGATTCTTTCCTGCGTTTCCCCGACCGAGCTTGCGGTCAACATATTCTCACATTAGAATTTGTTATTATGTTCCATGCTCAATTGCGACAAAGCAAGAAATTGTTGGCTGCGGCCACGATCCTGGCCGCAGCCTTCTCGGCAGCGGCAGGGGCCGGACACGCCCGCGCCGCGAGCGAGCTGCTGATGGTCGAGCAGGCGAACTGCGAATGGTGCGCGGCCTGGAACACGGAGATCGGCGTAGTCTACCATCTGACGGAGGAGGGAAAGCGGGCACCGCTGCGCCGGCAGGACCTTTTCGATCCCTGGCCGGCGGATCTGAAGATAAAGGGCCAGGTCCACTTCACACCGACCTTCATCCTGCTTGATGACGGGGCGGAGACCGGCCGCATCGAAGGCTATCCGGGCGAGGATTTCTTCTGGCCGCTGCTTGCCCGGCTTCTCGACAAAAAGACGCGGAAAATCCCGCCGACGGAAGGAAACGACTGATGAAACAGACGATTTTCGCATGCTCCCTACTGGCCGCGCTGCTGGTTCTTGCGCCAATTCAGCAATCCAATGCGCAGAATGCCGATGCGCTGGTTTCCCAGGAGTCGATGAAGCCCGAGGTCGCGCTTGATCTCGCGAAGGCGGCGCTGAAGATCTGTCAGGAGGCCGGATATCAGGTGGCCGTCGCCGTGGTCGACAGGGCAGGACTGACCCAGGTTCTGCTGCGGGATCGTTTTGCCGGTGCACATACCATCGACACGGCAACCCGCAAGGCCTGGACGGCAGCGAGTTTTCGAACCTCCACTCTGGATCTCACCGCCCTGGTCGAGACCGAGCCCGTGATGGCCCACCTGCCGGACATCACCAACGCCCTCGTCCTTGGCGGCGGCGTTCCGGTTCTGGCGGCGGGCAACCTGATCGGCGCGATCGGGATCTCCGGCGCTCCCGGAGCCGATCTGGACGACGCCTGTGCCCAAAAGGCTCTTGAAACCATCCAGGAATTCCTAGATTTCTAGCACAGCTACTTCCGGAGCCCACCTATGCCCCTGCCCGTCCTGGACGAATCCGTTACAGACGCCGAATTCGACGTGATGGTCGAAAACGCCAAACATGCGACGGAGTTCATGAAGGCGCTGGCGCATGAAGGGCGGCTCCTGATTCTCTGCCAGCTGGCCACGGGCGAGAAGTCCGTGACCGAGCTGGAGGAATTGCTCTCTTCCCGGCAGGCTGCTGTTTCGCAGCAGCTGGCTCGGCTCCGGCTTGAAGGTCTGGTCAATCACCGCCGCGACGGCAAGACCATCTATTACAGTCTGAAGGACGAGCGTGCGGTGCGTATGCTCGAACTGCTCTACGACATGTTCTGCAAGGACGAGGCGGAACCGGCCATATAGGCCCCTGAGCGACGTGCGCCGTCATAACTCCGGATCGACTCCCATGGCGCAAAACGCCACACTCCCGTGATGTTTGCCCTGTCAGAATCGCTCGCAGTGACTCTGGTCGGCTTTGCCACAGGTGCCATTCTGGGCCTTGCCGCACGCATTCCGCGATTCTGTACCCTTGGCGCAATCGAGGATGCGCTCTATGGCGGGAACCGGGACCGGATCATGATGTGGCCGATGGCGATCGGGGTTGCGGTCGCGGCAACCGCTGTGCTTGCAACCCTCGGCTGGGCGACGGTCGAGGATGCCGCTTATCTCCGGTTCGAATTCAGCCTCTCCGCCTCGGTCATCGGCGGCCTGATGTTCGGCATCGGCATGGCGCTTGCCGGCAATTGCGGATTCGGCGCCCTGGCCCGTGTCGGCGGCGGAGACATCCGGTCCGTCCTCATTGTCATGGTTATCGGCATTGCCGCCTATATGGCCGCGGTCGGCCCGCTGGCGGAACTCCGGACGACCTTGTTCCCGCGGAGCGAGGCGGCGGACCCGGCCGCGGGATCCATAGCCCGGTCGATCGCGGAGCATACCGGTATCCCGGTGCTCTACGTTGCCCTCGGCCTTGCCGTTCTGCTGATCACACCGGCTCTCACCGACCCGCATTTCATCGGCAACCGTGCGGCCGTGTTCTGGTCGGTCCTGATCGGTCTGTCCTGCAGCGCGGCCTGGTGGGGAACCAGCTACATTGCGCAAACCGGGTTCGACCCGATTCCAGTTGAATCCCACAGCTTCACCATGCCCCTGGGCGAGATGGTGCTGCAGGTCATGGGGGTCGGCGGCCCGCCCGGCGGGTTCTCTGTCGGGTCGGTCTGCGGCGTGCTGTGCGGCGCCCTGCTCGGCGCCCGGATCCGGCATCAGTTCCACTGGGAAGCCTGTGACGATCCGGGCGAGCTGCGCCGGCAGATCTTCGGAGCTGTCCTGATGGGCTTCGGCGGGGTGATCGCGCTTGGATGCTCCGTCGGACAGGGTCTCTCCGCATTTTCGGTTCTGGCCTGGAGCGCGCCGGTCACCGCAGCAGCGATTGGCGTCGGCGCCATTCTCGGATTGCGATATCTGGTCGAGGGCCGGCAGATGACCGATACTCTGCTGCTGCCCGTCCGGGCTCTTCGCGCCCTGCTTCGCCGCGACCCGGGATCACAACCCTGATGCGGCGCTGACGGATTTCGCGGCACATGGCTGGCGCATCTCGCCAGCGCAATCCGGCGCGAAAACGGCCATGAAAAGATGGGAAATGCACCACCGGTGCATTTCCTGGGGCAGGCTCCGGACCCATTGATCGGTCCGGAGCCCAATGGCAATGCGAAATATCTCTCCCGGCCCCGGGGCACAGTGCCGGAACAGCTGCCTCCCGGAGCTATTTGGCCTTTTTCCCCCCGAGAGAGACCGGCGACTTTGGCGTGAACGAGTTTGCGGTTGCCAGGATTTTGTCTTTCTCCCGTTTCGGCTTCTTGGCCTCTTTGTTTCCACGCCGGTTATTGCCCTTGGCCATGGTCTTTCCTTCCAAAATGCAGCGACCCAGCGCCGGAACGGCGCGGTGATGACTGCAACGATCAGCCGGCTGCAATCGACGGCAGCCAGCGCTGTGATAGTGACATGTTCAAATGATATTGTCGCGGAACGGCGCATGGCGAACGCCAGACGCAAGACCGGATGCTGGGAAAGAGGTCGCACGGCCCGGCGCCGAGAGCACAGCCCTCATCGAGGCCACACCTGACACGGGTCCATCACTCACCCCGCCGGCCTGACAAGCACGGGATCGAGCATCCGTTCGGCCGCCCGAAGCGCGGCATCCGCCCCCCTGGGGGTGTTAATGATAACCAGGCCGCTACCAATCATGCCTGGCGCGCCAGAGTTGCCGCGGAAGCGGACCTCACGGCGCACCATATCCGGCAGATCCGACGAGACGCGCCGCCATGGCCTCGTGCAGCCCGGCCTTCAGAATGGGGTACCAGACCATGACGGTCGCCTGCGGCCATTTTTCGTGCAGGCCGATAACGAAGTCGGCGACGCGGAGATACTCGGTCTTGATTTCGTAACTCGGATCAATCAGTACCAGCCCGCGGCGCGGTGTCGGCGGCGAGATCGCAAGAACCCCTTCGTAGCCATCCCGCTGATGGATATGGACATTGTGCCCACGCATGGCGCGTTTCAGCGCTTTGTGCTCCGCCGGATGCATCTCCATCAGATGGATCACGTCGGTCGATCTGAGCAGCTGAGCGGCGATCAGCGGCGAACCGGGATAGAAGCCCGCGCCGAACCTCCGCTCGGTCATCCGCGTCGCCTCCGCCAGCGGCTGATCCGCGGGAATGGCGCCGTCGGCAACCAGTTTCAGGACCCCGGCCTTCGCCTCCCCGGCTTCTCGGACTCCGCGGAGGAGAGATCGTAGACCGCGCGACCGGCACGGGTTTCGAGATAGCTGAGCGGTTTCGGCTTTTGCCGAAGATGCGTGCGGAGGGCCGCGAGGGCTCCATGCTTGAGAACATCGGCGAGGCAACCCGCGTGGTAAGCATGCTGATAGGACAGCATCGGTCTTGCTCCAGACTGATACGAGCTGATTTCCGGGCAGCAAACAATGGCTTAACCTTTATGGTCAAGCCGTTGTTTTATTTGGTTGCGGGGGCTGAGTTTGATCAAGGACCTACACTCGCAAGCACTGTCTAAAATCGACCGAAGACCAATCACAAAAAACATTTGGCGTAACTTCCTTTATTCGGGGTCAGATTTTCTAATTATTGCGATTCAAAAAACACCGAACGACGTCGAACATGCTCGCACTCCCATGAAATGCTCTTCCTTTATCTGCACTTCCGGGAACTATACGGTTGACGTACCACGAATCGGAATTACTTAAATGGGCGACAGGCCGGCGCTAGTTTTGGGTTATTTTCAGGATTTCTCGGCGGAGTGCGGTGGCAATGGAATAGGCATCGCTGTCAGTCATTGCGCGCTTAGGCCACCAGAGTGTTCCCGGAGACGGGGGCCAAATTTGGTCGAGCACGGCAGCGGCCTTGGGTTTGATCCTCACCATGTCGAGCATTTCATGATGCGGGGAGCTGAAGACCAGTACATAGAGCTTTCCGACTCCAAAGGCGCAGGTTTGCGTGTTCTGAATAGTCGGATCTTTGTTCGGGTCGGCTAATATCTCTGCTTCAGTGTAGATTGAGTGGGTTGATTTCGCAAAAACTGACCGGTCGTCTGGGCAGTCGTATTTGCCGATCCAGATTTTGAAGGTGTCGGGGGCTAGTTTTTTCTCTCGAAATGCGCTGCGCTGCTCCGGTGTGATGGCTGGCGCGTGATGCCTGTCGTATTCAACAGTTACCGCCACGCTCGTCGCCCAAGCCGCAATGGCGGCTTTGGATGCGTGGTCCAATAGGATGGATTTCCCATTCGTCATTGGGCCAACGACGAGTTTGGCATTTTCTTGAACGTCCCCCATCCATCCAGAATTGCAGGTTTTGCACACGCACCGAATTTTCCAGCTGACGAGCGGCGAGTTTCTCGGGTTTATCACATTCATTGAGGTCGGCTGTGGCTTGTTGTCTTTCTTGCCGCCACGAAAGAAGGCGACCGCCCTTTTTTTGTTTTTCCTGGGCAAGAAATTCTTGAGCCAATCGCCGAACACATGTTCTGCGTTAAGATCGGTTGATCCGCAGTAAATGCAGTTTTTCACATACATGGCTGAGGTGATCCGTGAAGAAAGCTAAGACGGACAGCGACTACCCGCAGGAAGAAGCTGAGAAGCGCCGCGACGAGCTTCTAGGCAATCTGTTGCGCACACCGCCGCAGCCGCGTCCAGAGCGCGACAGGACGCCGAAGCACGAGTTCGTCGTCATGGACGGCAAATTCAGAGTTGCGGTTATTAAATCGCAATCTGACGGTCGCATGATCGCTGACGTTTATAAGAATCTAGACGATCTGCGCGCCGGACAGCCAATCGAACGAGACGCCCATCTGACGGTTGGTTAAGTGTCGCCAGCCATATCGTCGAGGTTGTTGCGCTTCTGCCCGTCGGGGTTCGTCCGAAGGTGCGGTTTGGCATTTTGCCTGCGGACGGTGTGGGCGTTGCTCAGTTGCCCCGCGTCGGCCATCCGCATGGCTTCGCCAACGGATGTGAAACGCTGGTTGCCTTCGAGAAGAACGTGGGTAATGTCTCCTTCCGCGTCAGCGCGGGCATTAATGACTTTTCTTTCTTTCGCCATGACAAGCTCCTTTGATCATGGTGTTGCGGGAGGTGGGGGAAGCACGGGTCGCGAAACTGCGTGCATTCCCCACCCCGCATTTCTCTCAAATTCGGGACAAAATCAAGTGTTCAGGATTTGTTCTATTGAATCATGGGGTTGCACGTAACGCGATTCTGTGAATCCCGAATCGAATTGCTCTGGTTGTGGTTAGATTCGCCGCCGCCAGCGGATGAAGGCTCGCGCCTTCTGCTTAGGCGTGACCGGCCTCACGAGGTTGATGGTACATCAGCCGCTTACCGGCTGCCGCTTTGAGCAGGGCGATAGTCGTCTCGGTGTCGCTCATCTTGCGATGTGCATAGCGGAAATCGAACTCTGCCAGATACCGATGCAGGTGGGCTTCGCTAATGCTGTGGAACGTGCCGTAGATGCCCCGCTTGAGGATTGCGAAATAGCTCTCTGCGGTGTTGCTGTGGATGAAGCCACCGGCGCGGGCGTACTCGTCTTTGGAGTGGTTCACGGCAGAGTGTCCGGCGAACTCACGGCCCACCTTCGGATAGACCGGGCTTTCGTCCGTCATCAGGTGTGACTTGCGGTCTGCGGTTTTCACGATCAGCGGGCGCAGGGTCTTGGCTGTTACGTTCGGGACATGGAAAGAACGAGATTCGCCTTCGCGCTCAACGAAGGTGAGAACGGCCATCTTCTTCGGCGGCGGACCAAAGGCTTTGTTGCGTGCTTTGCCGCCGATATAGGTCTCATCGGCTTCCACGACCTTGTTGGAACCGCCTATAGGGCCGGGTGTCTTTGGCGTAGCGGCTTCGTTCAGGCGATGGGTCAGGAACCACGCGGACTCGTAAGTGATGCCGAGCATCCGTTCCAACTGCTTGGCGCTGATGCCCTTCTTGCTGGCTGCCTTTAGTTGAGCCGCCAGCAGCCACTTGGTCAGGGGGATCTTGCTACGCTCCATGACGGTCCCGACCGTGACGGAGAACGGCTTGCGGCAGTCCTTGCACTTGTAGACGCCCGGACGGGTGGATTTGCCTTTGAGCTTGGTGATGCGATCACCGGATACCTGGCAGCGGGGGCAGACCGGACCATGCGGCCACATGATGGCTTCAAGGTGCTCACGGGCTTTATCGTTATCGGAGTAGATCGGGTTTGTGAGGTCTAGCTTGAACATGAGTCCCGCCCCCTTTGCTGCGGTAACTCAAATATAGGAATTCAAGTGTGGTACGTCAACCGGATACTTCCCGCACTTCCGCTTCGGGGCGCGCGGGGTAGAGCATGAGGTTTATTGGAGATAGGTCAGCAGAGCCAAAGGAATTGGGCTAGCATCGAACAGACTGCCCATTCCCGAATCTGTCTCCCACGTGACCTGAGCCCCGAGTTTCCTCCGGCTATTGGTAGAGCCCGGTGATCAATTGATGGCTTGTTGTTAATGTGATGGCAAGCAGGTCCGGGGCATGCCCCGGACCTGCTTGCCTGGCGATCTCTGAAGGCGTTCTGCCTCCCAGACTCGAGTGCGGCCTGACAGTGTTGTAGTCCTCCTTCCAGTTGCTGAGCACGGCACAGGCGTGGCCCAGCGTGCCGAACAGGGTCTCGTTCAGGCACTCGTCCCTGAGGCGTCCGT
>NZ_JAVJNX010000001.1:0-163912 GCF_040217065.1 Nisaea sp. | reverse complement strand
GGCTGGCAGGCCAGGCCCCGTTTGCCGAAAGCGATCATGCCGTCGAGGAAGAAGCGCTTGATGCCGTCGATGCCGTCGCCCGGAAACAGCATCCGGTAATCGGTGCCGAACAGCCCGCCCTTGTGCACGGTCGTGATGTCGACCCAGTCCGCGTCCGGCTCGAAGCTGTATTCGATTTCGGGCGCGTTGAGGCCGATATTGTTGTTGTGGTCCGTCCGCCAGAGCGGGTGCACCCGGTTCGGGCGGAGCGGAATATCGTGCGTCGCCCGGGCGGTGGCGGAGCGCAGGGCCTGCTCAAGCGCGATGAAACCGCCCTCGATCCTGGCCTCGTTCCCGGCCTTCACGTAATAGCGCGGCACGCCGGTATCGGCGCACATCGGGCGGCGGTCTTCCGACGCCGCCTCGTAATTCTCCAGCATGGCTTCCAGCACGAAGGCGGAAAGATCCCCGTCCTCGGCCGCGGCCATCCCCTTGATGCCTGCGAGATAATCGTCCGGAATATCGATCCCGGCCTTGAACATGATCTCGTAGGCAGCCTGTTCGGCTGCTTCTTTCCTGATCACCGGCGTTTCTCCCTGACCGTCAGGCGCCTCATGGGCGCGCTGCGGCAGAGAAAGCCTAGACCCTTTTCCCGGGACGGGGGAAGGGGGCGGCCGGAACTTGTGCCGTTCCGGCGGTGCGTCCCGGCCCTGGGCGCGGGTTTGAGCGGATTCTTAATGAACGCTGACGATTTCCCAGACATCGCCGGGCCGCAGGCAGGCTGTGCCGACCTGTTGCTGATTGCTGCTGCCGACCGCGACGCTGCGCCGGAACTCCCGGCAATAATCGCCCGACGCGGGTGTCTTGCCTGCCTGCTGCTGCCATGCGCCGTCCGGCTGCAAGCAGGCATTGCCATAGGCCGGAACGGCCGTGCCGCCGATGTTGATCGTGTCCTGATACTCGCGGCAATGGGCCGTTACGGCTGGTGCCGGAGTGGGGACAGGCACGGGCACATAGGTCGGCACCCGGATCACTTTCGGAGGTGTTGCCGGGTAGACGGGCACGACCTTATAGACGGTGCGCGTTTGCTTCCGGGACGTGACCCAGTGGCATTTGCCGCGCACGATCTCGTAATGCCCCGACCCGCGATGATGCACATTCTTGTTCTTGTAATAGGTCCGGCAATAGCTGTCGGGGTAATTGCCGCGATCATGCCTGTCCGGATTTTTCCAGGAGGCGGACAGCGCCTCGCCGGCGGCGAAGACGATCAGCATGCCAAGCAGACCGGCGGCGATGCGTAGCAGCAGAAGGCGGGGGCCGAGAAGGCGGGGAGGCAAGATGGCGTGCGTGGTCATGGGAAATTCCGATCCCGGAAATGGTGTCTCGGAATAAAGAACGGCCCTGCACGGGAAATCCGTCGGGGCGCCCATGTAAAAATAGGTTAATCGGCGCTATTTCCCGTCCGGCTTCTTCAGCGCCCGCCGTCCGAAATCTTGAGACGCTGGTCTGCGGTGTCAAACCCGGAGTGAACTCTCCAGGTGCTGGCGGCCGAATAGGCCGTCAGGCCCTGCCGGGTGGGAAGTGGACGTTTGCATGCACTCGGCACCGAGGTCTGCAAAGCGCAAGAAGCAGGCATTCCTCAAAAGAGCGAACGGTAGCCGATTCGTTCGCCACTCTCCAGCCACAACGGACTTTCAGAGAAAGCGGGGAGAGGGGGGCAAACGCTAGATATGCCCACCGCCCCCAACAGGAATTCCCTAGGAATATGGGCGTCTTCTTGTTCTGGTCATCCGTATGCCCGCGAGCTCTAACCCCGCGTCAGACGCGCTTTTCTGGGCATTGCTCTGCGACTACTTGCGGCGTATCCGAGCGAGCCGAGCCTTCGCCACTATTGCAGAAAGCCCAACTGCGGCTTCAATGCCTCCAGTTTCCTCAATAGAAAGGTTGATTAGGCGCCCGATGACCTCGTTGTCAAAGCCAGACGAGATTATTAGGTCCGTGGCTTTGTCTAAACCCGGATACCGCTCCAAACGCAGCAGCGGTTTCTGATTTTCGGTTTCGCCTCGACCTCGTTTCTGCGCCTCTTCCTTCGTGAAGTTGAAGCGCTCCTGTTGCTTGTTGTTCTGACTGCCGTGTAAACCCACAGGAGGTTCGGGAGTGATTCTGGGCATCTGTTTGTCGCTCGTATTTCCCTTAATCACCGCGCGCCGCTTGGCAAAGATGCTTTGCCCGAAAGGTAAGTCGAACCACTGCCATATAGCGGATCCAGCCTTATATTCTTGGCCCTTGGGATCAAGTTTTCCAAGTCCAGATAGTGCAAATGAGCCTTGCCAACGAACAACTGCATCGGATTGATTGGATGGCGGTTCCCAACTGGAAACGTCAGGATATGCGAAGCTGGAGGTGCGTTCGCGCTGCGCGATACTGACCATTCTGCCTGCTTCCTTCCGGATATAGGCTGTGTCTTGTAAGGTCCATTTCGGCTCGTTTACTGCGAGCGCACCAAGTATCGCGCCTGCCATAGTCGCGATCGTATCGGTATCACTCTCCAATTCATTTGCTGAGCGCACCAGTGCTTCTTCTACCCTGTCTGGTAGATAAATTTGACATAGCGTCAATGCTGCCAACGCAGTTTTGAACCCGGAGCCTCGATATTTTTCGGTGAGGCAACCCAATTTGTGCAATATTTCGTGGTAATCTGGACTTTGAGATGATTCGAAAACCTTCTTTATTTTCGAAATATCAGATTGCGCTTCCAGCTGGAATTCATGGATTGCCTCGCGCAAGGATTTTCCCGTTTCACGCTCCCATGTCGGCTCCCAAAGGGACGCAAGCTCGCTGTCACGCTCAATAGCGGATGGGATCTCTTGCATGTAGGATACAAAACTCATTGCGCTTTCGATAGAAGGAACTTTCCGCGTCGAAAATGTGTCCCAGAGGCACAATGAATGAAAAATTGCCCCACAGAAGCCATGAGGGTGGCCGTGAGTGACCAACGCGTCGCGCAAGACGCGGTTTAACATTTCATCCAGAGTGCCCGATGCGCTCCAAACATGGGGTTGTATTCTCATGGCCGCACCGTTGCCGCCGGCAGAGATATATCTCTGCTGGTCCGTCGCGAAGAAATTGGAGAACCAATTTACGCCCCGTTTCGACAAGTTCGCGGCGGCCGCCTTAGAACCTATACCGGCGCCTAAGCAGTACCCTTGCCAAGCTGTCACTTCGACCTTGGCAAAAGCCTCGACATCGAATGAACCGTTTCCACGGATAGACCTTGAAACACAAAGTCGAAGTTGAGTGTCGTCCGAATATGTCCCCGCCGGGAAATCCACCGTTACGCCAGAACGTCCTCCAATAAGCCTTTTCCATTCCGTAGTCTCGAAAACCGTTTTGCGTCCGGTCCTGTGCTCGACACCGCTTTTGCCTCGGCTCAGTTCGGTCATCCACCCGAGTGCATCGCCCGCGGCTGCCCATAGCGCGGAGTTGATAACCGCCCGTTCATAGTCAGCACGCTCATATTTCGCGACTGGTGCTTGATTGCTCTGGATGCTCAATTTTGCCTACCGATGAACTTCTGTGGTTGGATGGAGACGTTGACGCTTGAGTAGCCGAAGTCCTGTAGCCATCCGACCGCTATATCATGATGTTCATCCTGTTCGACATAGACCGTCGTCAGATGTTCCAGACTAAGACTTTCTGGATACAACACTTCTGCTTGTTCACAAGTTGGCAGTGACGCTTCTCTGCCAAATCTTTGCACGTTCCATGGATTGCCATAGTTGCCAAGTTTCTTACGCCGAATGCTCGGTGCAAATAAGGCGCCAAAACCATCTTCAGCTTGCCCTCTCTGGCATTGATCGTAACTGTTATTGGTTGTGGCAAACCAAACTCCATCGTGGGTCATAATTACCGGATCGAAGGACAAAATACACCACCAGACATCGTGATTCGTGTGCCAGCGGCGCGAAACATCTAGAAACCTGCGGTTAATCTCAGAAATCGATAAGTTCACGTATCGAAGCCAGTCTTCAGTCTTATCAAAGAGCGCTGACTCTTCGGGACGAACAGCCGAGTTTAGCTGCAAAACGTGGCGCAGGTAGGCATCTTCACCGAGAAGTGGTCGTGAAAGCAGGCTTTGACTCGCAAGCGAACCAATCAAGCCACGGTTCGTCGTGAAATGAAGGACTTCTGTTATTCCCCGTTTCGCTATCGCCGACTGCAGACTCAAAGCGCCACCTCTTCGTAAGTATTAGCGATGAAGTAATCAGTAAGTCGAGATTCTTCTCCAGGTTTGTATCCTACAATCACTTGCTTCCTAGCCCTGGCAACAGCAACCGCAAGAAGCCTCCTCAAGACTTGGACTTGGTCTGTCCTCTCTTCGTCGCCAAAGCGCGTGTTTTCTTGATTGAAGCCAAGGATGATGACGTGGTCGTATTCGAGACCCTTGGCGGAGTGGAAGGTGGAAATTGCGACATTAACATCTCCTTCTGGCCAATCGGGATTTCTCTGCATATCCACAAAATCAATGCCAGACCTATTCAGCTCAGCCCTAATGGTGTCAAACCATCCACCACCCTCAGGCTTCAAAAAACCCACTGTCTCATTTCTCAAATCAACGTTATTTCGGATATATTCTATGGCCCAAGAAATCTGCTTAGAATATTTCCCAGAGATGACCTTAGGAAGCGGCCCTTTTGTTTGCGCAGAATCCAAATTTGGCAATACACCATCGACATCGACTGTCAGTCCATCCAGTATACCAGAGGCGAAGGCCGCTATTTCTTTTGTGTTTCGATGGTTTTCTTGAAGTCGGTGCGAACGGTTACCCGTCACGTTGACACCTGCCTCCACCCAAGTGAACCCGCGCGCATAAATTCTCTGTGCGGTGTCGATCACGAATGTTGCTGCGTGATCATCTGCTAGGTGGTGTGTGATGGACCTAATCTCGTTTGCGGAGAAATCTTGGCTCTCATCCACAATGATTATGTCGTATTCCAGCGATGGGATGTCGCGGCGCATTTTTATTGCAAGTGTATTCCAGTCCAGCCAACCGTTTTCATCAAGGCGATCGCGATATGGATAGACTACTTCATCCAAAATACGTCGTCGCAGGCTTGCGTCGACCCTTGGCAATGCTCCACGGCCTGTGCGCTCACTTCTGACATATTCTTCTATGTTTTCCGGTTCAAAGCGCCCAAGAAGATACTCAACTTCTTGAACGACATATGACGGGTCGAGACCTTCAAATAAGCTCGCAAGTTGCCGAAGATAACGTCTCGCGTCGTTAGCTTGTACTGCAGTCACGCCAAGCTTCGACAGTGACCACTTTGCGAATGTGGAAATTTCAATCTCGTGATTTGAGCCAGTGATCTGTGCTTCAGCCAGCGCGCGAACATAGCCTGCGAGCGTTCGGTTAAAAGTAAGAAGTAGAACCCTAACCGGACTTTCATTCCCAATACGATCTTTCCGCGCCCGCATCATGTTCGCGAGCGAGGTAAGCCGTAGAAGCGCGGTAGTTGTCTTGCCACTACCCGCTGAGCCTCGGATCAACTCGGCGCCCGTTTGGTTTGTGCTAATGATCTTAAGTTGTTCCGGCGACGCTTTGATTCTGCCCAAATGCTTCATGCTGTTACCCTACCCTCATTTGGCGCAAATCTATCGTTCTGGGCTGGGCATGGAAACACTTTGTTTGCTGGGGTTTCATCGCCAGGGTTTGATCTTGCCCAGTGCAATGGATGGGTTGCGACCCCAAGGCGGCCCTTCACGCGCTTCATGTCGGTGCGTGGCGTGATGCTAAACTTGGCAGGGGGGACCGCTTCGGGCTGGAACGGTCATGCGTCGCGTACCGTACGAAAGTCCGCTTTGGCTCGGTTCCCGCCATCCCCAGCGGGTACCAAGCGTCAGATTTTCGCCACCAGGCACGCGTCCCCTATTGCGCGAACAGCGCATCGCTGCCCGCAGCCGGAGTCCCTGCATGAACTGCGCGGCATAGCACCTCTCCCGACGCTGCTCATACAGTCTTCACATGGTGCTCATCAGTCGGCTTGAAAAAATACAAACATCCAGAACATGCGCTGAGCGGCGCTATTTGCCGTCCGGCTTTTTCAGCGCCCGCCGGGTCAGCCGGTGCAGGCTGAACCAGAGCGCGATGACGAGCACCGGCAGGAATGCGGCGGAGACGATTGTCGGATCGACCGCGATCAGGTGCGCCTTCACCATGCCGTCGAGCAGATATTTCAGCAGATTGACCGCGTAATAGCTGATCGCCACCACGGACAGGCCCTCGACCGTGCGCTGGATGGCGAGCGACTGGGCGGCGCGGCGGTTCATGCTGTCGAGCAGGTCCCGGTTCTGCCGCTCCACCTTCACCTCGATGCCGGTGCGCAGCAGGCTGGACAGGCGCGAGGCCCGTTTCGAGATCGCCTCCTGCCGGCTCTGCACCGACCAGCAGGTGCGCAGGGCCGGGTCGATCCGGCGCATCAGATAGTCGAACAGGTGGATATAGCCGTTCAGGTTGATGGCGCCGAGCTGGCGCAGCCGTCCCTCGACGATCTCGAAATAGGCGGTGCTGGCGCGGTAGCGGTAGCTCGAGCTGGCGATGATGGTCTCCAGCTCGGCCGAGAGCTGGGCCAGCGGGTCGAGCAGGCTTTCGTCGGTGCGGTCCTGATCGCCGTCGGCCAGTTCGGCGGCGATCTTCGCCAGCCCGCGCTCGATCCGCTCCAGCTTCGGGCTGCTCTCGCGGGCGATGGGCAGGGAGAGCAGGGCGAGGCGCCAGTAGGTATTGAGCTCCAGCACCCGCTGCACGGTCTGGCCGAGCAGCTCGGGGCCGAGGGCGCCGGCCCGCAGATACATCCGGTCGAAGCCGTCATCGTGGCTGCGCAGGTCGCCGTATATCTCGACCCGCTCTTTCTCCATGCGGTTGGCCCTCTCCATGCGATTGGCGAACACCTCGTTGCCGTCGAACCAGCGGGACAGCCTGTTGCCGTCGAGCGGCGTCTCCAGGCCGTCGGAGACCGCGACATGCACGGCGACCATGACCTCGCCGAATTTCGCCTCCTTCCAGTCCGCCGGCAGCAGCCCGAAGACGGTTTCCTCGAAGGGCGCCTCGAAGCTTTCCTCGCGCAGGAAGGTGTAGGTCGAGAATTCGGTATGGCGCTCCCACTTCACGGTGAAGGGGCCGAGATCGGCGGTGAAATGCTTCATCTCGGCGGAGGGCTCGGCCTTGCCGAACTTGCGGCAGAGCGCGACCAGATCCTCGAAATCCCGGTCGCCGCCATGCTCGCCGGTGCCGAAACCGATATGGCTGATGCGCAGCGGCGCCCGCACCGGCCGGATCGGGCGGGCGTGCAATTCCAGGGTCAGCGCGTCCCGTTCGGGATGAAATTTCACGTCTCTTGCCCTCCAGAGGCAGAGTCTGTCCGATGCTCACTTTAGCCATGTGCGGCCGCTTCGCCTATGAGGCGTCTCGCCGCGCTTTACTGGCCGCGCTTTATTCCGGGGCTATTCCGCTGCGGTTGGCATCTACTCCGCCGCTGATGGCGGCGCGCCGGCCTCGTCCTCGATCAGCGACTGGCCCGGCGCGACGATGGAGAAATCCACCGGCACCATGTCCAGCGCCAGCCCGGCCTCGGACTGGGTGATGCGGGTGAAGCAGGTCTCCTCCAGCGATCCGGTCTCCGGGAAATCCTCGCGGAAATGGGCGCCGCGGCTGTCCTCGCGGCCGAGCGCGGCACTGGCGATGACGGCGCTGACATCGATCTGGCTCTCCAGGTTCATCCAGTCGTGCCAGGTCATGTTGAAGGCCCGGTCGCCGTCGGCCAGGCCGGTCTCGTGCAGCTCCGCCCGGAAATCGCCGAGCGCGGTCAGGGCA
The DNA here is from genome assembly GCF_040217065.1 of Nisaea sp. GTDB lineage: Bacteria > Pseudomonadota > Alphaproteobacteria > Thalassobaculales > Thalassobaculaceae > Nisaea. The sequence goes on along the minus strand of NZ_JAVJNX010000001.1, from coordinate 156,063 downwards.
CGGCGCAGCCCGTCCCGGTCGCGCAGGATGCCGACATCGTCCCACATGCAGTGGCTGAGCCGTTCGCGCAGGTCGGAAAGGCTGCCGCCGCGCGCCCGGAAGGGCCGTTCTGCACGGGAAATGCCGGCTTCGAGCACATTTTTGTCGGCGTCGCGCCAGGCGGCGCTTCCGGTTTGCACATAGGCCGCCATGCTCTCCCCGGCGATGCCGCCGAAGACGGTGGAGTTGGCGACGCCGTTGCCGCCGAGCCGGTTTGCGCCGTGTACCCCGCCGCAATCCTCGCCTGCGGCGAACAGGCCGGGCAGGCCGGTGCCGCAATCCAGCTCGAATTCCACGCCGCCCATCATGTAATGGGCGGTCGGCACAACTTCCACACGTCCGCCGGCCAGATCGAAGCCGCAATCGGCGCAGCGTTCCACCATCCCCTTGAATTTCCTGGCAATATTCTCCGGGCCGAGATGCGCCATCTGAATAAAAATACCCCCGTTCGGTGTGGTATTTCCGGCCCGCATCTCGGCATAGATCGCCCGGCTGACAATGTCCCGCGTCGCCCTCTCGCCGTGGCTATGATAGCGGCTCATGAAGCGCTCGCCCGCGCCGTTCAGCAGATGCCCGCCGGCGCCGCGCAACCCTTCTTCCAGCACGGTCCCGGTCATCCGCGTATCGGTTCCCGCCAGCAGCCCGGTCGGATGGAACTGCACCATCTCCATGTCCCGCAACGGCAGGTTTCGGCGTAGCGCCATGGCCATGCCGTCGCAGGCCTTGTCGCCGGACGGCGTGTGATAGAGATACATGGTCGGCCCGCCGCCGCTTGCCAGCAGCACGGCCTTGGCCTCGACATAGCGATAGTTTCCGGTTCGCATATCCACCAGCAGAACCCCGGCGATGCCGCTGCCGTCCCGGGCCGGGATCAGCTCGATGGCGCGGTGCTCCTCCAGCCTGTTCACGCCGCGCGCCCAGATCTGTTCCATCAGCCGGTTGATGATCTCGATCCCGGTCAGATCGCCCTTGTGCACGGTGCGGTCGAAGCTCTGCCCGGCGAAGGCCTTCTGGTGCAGCGAGCCGTCCGGATTGCGGTCGAAGAAGCAGCCGAGCTCGTTCTCCAGCTCGTGGATCCGCTCGACCGCCTTGTCCACCAGCTTCCAGGCGAGATCCTGGCGCGGCAGCCACTTGCCGCCGACGATGGTGTCCATGAAATGCCGCTCGACAGAATCGCCCGGTGCCAGCGCCACGTTGTAGCCGCCCTGCACCATCCGGGTGCAGCCGGATTTGCCGATCAGCCCCTTCACCGCGATGGTGACGTCCAGATCCGGGTCCGCCTGCAGGGCATGCAGCGCCGCCATCAGCCCGGCCCCGCCGGAGCCGATGATCAGGATGTCGGTGCGGAGGGTCTCGAGAGGTTGGCTCATAGCGCGACGATCCAGAACAGCAGGCCTGCCAGCACGGAAGCACCGGCGCCGAGGGAAATCAGGGTTTTCAGGGGATCGCGCCAGGGCAGGAATTCCAGCGCCAGCACCCGGATCCCGAAGCCGAGATGCAGGGTCAGCAGCATGACCAGTCCCCATTCGGCAATCTTCACCAGCGGCTGGTCGGTCCAGGCGATCACGCTGTCAAGCGCGACATCGCTGTCCAGCGCCAGCCCAAGCACGAGGAAATGCACCGGCAGGAACAGCGCGAGGGCAAGGCCGGAAAGCCGGTGGCCGAGGGCCGCCCACCAGCCCGGATGGTTCCGGGAGGCGCGCATCATGCCGTCACCGCGATCACGGCGCGCAGGCCGAGGCCGAGCAACAGGGCGCCGAAACCGAACGTTGCGAGATCGAGGGAACGGCCGCGCCAGCCGGCCCATTCTCGCAGAATGTTGCGCAACCCGATCGGCGCATGCAGCGCCACTGCGGTCACGAACAGGCCGTAGAAGGCGGCCCAGAGCAGGCTGCCCCGGGTCCGGCCAAGGATCTCGGCAGCCGAAAGCCCGCCCTCTATGGCAAAGAGGATCATCACCAGGTGGGCGAGGACCAGCGGTGCCAGCAGCATGGCGCTGGCGCGTTGCAGCAGATAGAGACGGGCCTCCAGCATCACAGCGCGCCCTTCATCAGGGCGGCCAGCGTCATCCGCTTCAGCCCGGCGATTCCGGCGGTCGGGTTGAGGCCGACCGGGCAATGCTCGACGCAGCTGCCGTGGCTATGGCAGGAGTGACAGCCGCCGCTCTCGGAGACGGCCCGGAGCAATCCCGCCTTGTCCGCGTCCCGTTCGTCGTTGGCCAGGGTCCAGGCCCGGTTCAGCGCCGCCGGACCCAGATAAGTCTCATCCCAGCCCACCACGTCGCAGGCGGCGTAGCAGACCGCGCAATTGATGCATTCGATCCCGGCATCCGCAGCCTTTCGGGCCGGGCTTTCGGACGAGACCGTGGCCATCGGCTCGTGCCGGGTGCGGGTCGGGACATGGCGGCCGCGGGCATCGCGCCATTTCTCGAAGAACGGCGCCATGTCGGTGGCGAGATCCTTGATCCGCGGCAGGTTGGCCAGCGGCTCGATCCTGAGATGGCCGTCCTCGGCCACGCGGGAGACGTGGGTCCGGCAGGTCCAGCGCGGCTTGCCGTTCACCTGCATGGCGCATGAGCCGCACATGCCCACCCGGCAGGCGAAACGGTAGGCCAGTGCGGGCTCTGCGTGCCGCTGCACCCAGGTCACCACGTCCAGCACGGTCTGGCTGGCCCGGCGCGGCACGCAGTACGTCTGGAGCGCGCCGTCGTCGCGGCCGCGCCAGATCTCCACATTCAGCATTTCTTCCCCATTGGCGGTGTCTTGCATTCCACCACTCCTTTTTTATCGGGGGAGTGTGGCGCCGAATTCACGTGGCGGAAAGGGGGCGGCGTGGAAAAAGTCCGGTTCAGGTGTAGCGGCTCTGGCCCCAGAAGCCGGAACGGGTTTCCAGCAGGGTAGTGAGGCCGGTGCGTTCCAGCGCTTTGGCGATTGCCGCGTCCGCAGCATCCAGCACGCTGCCTTCGTCGAGGCTGGTGACGGCACGGCCGCGCATCAGGATGTCACCGTCGACAATGGTGGTGTCGATATCGGCCCCATTTGCGAAATAGATGGCCCGGTGCAGCGGCATGTTGGCAGGCACCAGATGCGGTTTGCGCAGATCGAGCAGCACGATGTCGGCTTTCTTGCCTGGCTCCAGTGAGCCGATATCGGTCTCCAGGCCGATGGCTCTTGCGGCATCGATGGTAACCATTTCCAGCGCCTTGCCCGGCGGCAGGATCTGGTCGTCGCGGAAATGCCGGCGGTGATAATGCATGGCCTGCTGCATGTGCCGGATCATGTCGCCGGAGCGGTCCGGTGCGGGCGCGTCAGAGCCGATGGCGACGGTCACGCCCTGGTCGATCAGCTCCGGCACCGGGCAGCGTCCATTGATCGAGGCAACGGCGGAGGGGTTGTGCACGACGCTGGCACCACTCTCGCGCAGGGCGGCGATATCCGCCTCGGCCAGATTGGTGCAGTGGGACAGGAAAGCATCCTCGCCGAGCAGGTCCTGCGTGTCGTGGGCATAGGCGATGCTGCCCTCGCGATGTCCGTCCTGGGTAAAGCGCAGGCCCAGTTCTTTCGAGAGGGCGCGGACCTGCCGGGCGTGCTCCGTCACAAGATCGGCTGTCACGCCGTTGGGCAGCGGCTCGCCCAGGCGCGAGACGGGATAGGTGATCGCGACCGAGAGCCGACCATTCTCCGCGCCGTGCCAGGAGGTGGCAACCTGCCGGCAGATCTCAAGCTGTTGCTCGAAGCTGACGTCGCGCTCGCCCCGGTCATGGTCCCAGTCCCTGAAACGCCAGGGGAAGGGCGGCCGGTTGGCGCCGACGGCGAGCATGGCGCGGGTGCCTGCCTGCCTGACGGCGTTGAAATGCGCGTCCGCGACGCCCGGATGATCGGTCCTGCTGATGCTGTCGCCGCCGCCAAGCATGGAAATGCCGGTGGTGACGCCGGCCTTGATCCGCTCAAGAGCGAAAAGCGCGGCGTCCGCCCGCCAGAATTCCTCGTCCGAGCCGAGCGTGTAGATCTGCCGACAGGCATCGAACCAGGCTTTGCCGTCGTCGCTGCCGAGGGTTTTCACCAGCGCGTGCCCGGCATGGGCGTGGGCGTCGATCAGCCCGGGCAGTACCAGCATGCCGCTCGCGTCGATGATCTCCGCGTTTTCCGTTGCGCTGATCTCCTCATTGGGCCCGACGATGGCCGCGATCCGTCCGTCCCGAACGTGAACCGTGCCGCCGTCGATAATCCGCCGATCGGAATCCATCGTGACGACGATGCCGCCGCCTATCACAAGATTGCGCATAATCTCTCCGCGGCAAAACAACTTGGAGTTAAGGGATACTCGACGGACCAGAGAGTGACCTGATCAGGAACGATATGCGTTTCTGAGGACGTAAAAAAGATCGTGGCCGAGGGGGTGTTCCGGGCAGGGGCCATTGCCGCCAATATCCGGAGTCCCGGTTTCCTGCGCTGCCGGGTCGGCAGGAAGGCCGGCGGTTTCAAGCTCCGTCATTCCGAGGCGCTTGAAAATAGATTGGCGATTTCGGTTCTCGAAATCCGGTTTGTCAGACACCGTTTCCTCCATCAGAGCGGCGTGAACCCGTCAGCGGGCTGTCGATTCGTCACCATTCAGTCTGATGAGTCAAGGCGCAGGCGGGTTTCCGTGAACCGTCGCGTGCGACACCGGGAAGGCACGGCGGGGAGTTGCAGACCGGCGCATGGCCCGCCTAGTCTCGGTACACCCGCAGAAGAAGGACGGACACGTGATGAAGACAATCGCTGATTTGATTGAAGACAGGTTTGGCTTCCCGGCTGATGCCGGTCGGGACATGCCGGCCGAGGGTGATCTGGCTCATATTCTCGGGCACCGTTCCCATCGCCGCTACAAACCGGACCCGGTACCGGACGATCTGCTTGAGGTGCTGTTGGCGGCGGCGCTCTCCGCGCCGGCAAAATCGGATCTGCAGCAGTCCGGGGTGCTGATTGTCCGGGATGCGGGGACGCGCGGCAAGATCGAGGCCCTGATGCCGGAAATGCCTTGGATAGCCGACGCACCGGTCTTCATGGTTTTTCTCGCCGACAGCAGGCGCATCCGCCGGATCTCGGAGATGCGGGGCAAACCCTTTGCCAACGACCACCTGGATTCCGTGCTGAACGCGGCGGTCGATGCCGGGCTGGTGATGATGAATTTCATTCGGGCGGCGGAGGCGGTCGGGCTCGGCTGCTGTCCGATCAGCGTTGTCCGCAACCATATAGAGACAGTTTCGGAAATGCTGGAACTGCCGGATCACGTCTTTCCGATCTGCGGTTTCTGCCTCGGCTGGCCGGCGGGCGAGGGGCATATCAGTTTGCGCCTGCCGCCGTCGGTGTTTGTCCATGTTGACCGCTATGACGACAGCCGTCTTGAACAGGAGATTGCGGGGTATGACGCCCGCCGCAGTGCGCGTTTTCAGATCCCGGACGAAAAACAGAGATCGGTCGTTGAATACGGGTTGGCGCAAGATTACGGATGGTCGGAAGACAAAGCGCGTCAGGTTTCGAAACCGGAACGCAAGCAATTGGCCAAATATTTAAAGGGCAAAGGCTTCAATCTTGAGTGAGGCATGACTTGTCCTTCGCGCATGATGGAAAAAGGGCTGGCGTTGCGTTGGGAGATTTCCTAACGTTTCGCGCAATAGGGAGAGCGCGCCGCTAAAAAAACAAAAATTGCGGTTAGGGCATGTGCCTGCGGCCTCCCTAGGACAAGGGAGGAACTTTTAAATGCGTTTCCTGAAAATGGATTTGCGTGCCGCCGCAGTTGCGGCCGCGTTCACGGCATCATTCGGTCTCGCCGCGGCGCCCGCCGACGCGAAGGTCGAAGGGGATACCATTACGCTCGGTGCGGCGATGTCGCTGACCGGCAAATATTCAACCAACGGCATCGATACGCAGAACGGGTACGAGCTTGCGGTCGACATGATTAACAAGGCTGGCGGCGTGACCGTCGGCGGCAAGAGCTACAAAATGAAGATCGCGTACTATGACGATGAGTCGACCCCGGCTCGCGGTGCGCAGCTTGCCGAGCGCCTGATCAATCAGGACGGCGTCAAATATATGCTTGGCCCGTACAGCTCTGGGCTGACCAAGGCAATCGCGCCGGTCACTGAAAAGTACAAGATCCCGATGATTGAGGCGGAGGGCGCGTCCCGGTCGCTCTTCACCCAGGGCTATCGCTACATGTTCGCGGTGCTCTCGACCTCCGAACTGTATCTCGCCAGTTCCATTTCCCTGGCAGCCGAACTTGCGGAAAAGGCGGGCAAGAAGCCGTCCGACGTCAAGGTCGCCCTGGCCTTCGAGAACGATCCGTTCTCGCTCGATGTCCGGGCCGGTGTGGTTGAGGACGCGGCGAAGTACGGCATGAAAATCGTCATCGACGACAAGCTGCCGCGTGACCTGGCCGACATGACCTCGACCCTGACCAAGGTGCGGGCGCTCAAGCCTGATCTTCTGGTGATTTCCGGTCATGCCAAGGGTGCCGTGACCGCTGGCCGCCAGATTAGCGAGCTGAAACTCGACGTGCCGATGATCGCCATGACCCATTGCGAGTCCGCGAAGATCACCGAGAATTTCGGCGCCGGTCCGATGGAAGGCATCCTTTGCCCGACGCAATGGTCCGAAACCCTGAGCTACAAGGACGATCTGTTCGGCACAGCCGCGGAATATGACGCGCTCTTCAAGAAGACCTACCCGAGCTACAAGACCGTTCCGTATCAGGCCGCACAGGCTTCGGCGGCGGTGCAGGTCTGGAAGGACGCCTTCGAGCGGGCCAACAGCTTCGACACCGAAGCCCTGCGGGACGCGATTGCCGATACCGATCTGGCGACCTTCTACGGTCAGATCAAGTTCTCACCGGCCGGCAACAATATCGCCAAGCCGATGGTGCTGCGGCAGATCCAGGATGGCGAATACAACGTGGTCGCACCGACAAAGTGGGCCTCGTCGAAGGTTCGGCATCCGCGTCAGCCGAAATACTGAGCCTCTGACATGCTGAGCGCGGCGGGTGGCATCCTCCCGCCGCGCTTCCTTCTCTTGGCGAGCGCCCGTGCGGCCGCCGCCACACAGGAAGAAAGGCTGAGCGCTCCATGCTCGATAATATTTCAATCCTCGTTCAGGCGCCGATTTTCGCCGTTGACCTGCTGGTTCAGGGGCTGCTGATCGGCGGTATCTTTGTGCTTGCCGCCTATGGTCTGGCGCTTGTCTGGGGAGTCATGAACGTCAAGAATCTCGCCCAGGGTGAACTGGTCATCCTCGGTGGCTATCTGGCTTACCAGGCGACGCTCTGGGACATTCACCCGATCGTCGCCCTGCCGGTGGCTTTTGTCCTGATGTTCGCCTTCGGCTGGGGGATCTACATCACGATCATCAAGCGGGTCGTGGACCGCGACATGTTCACCTCGCTGCTTGCCACCTTCGGGCTCAGTCTGCTGATCCAGCAGTCCCTGAATCTGGTGTTCGGTCCGGAGGTGCGGATCGCGGAAGCGGGCTTCGGCACCCTCACCATGGGGGACCTCAGCATTCCGGTGATCCGCTTTGTCAGCCTCGGTCTGGCGGCAGTCCTGGCGATCGGGCTCATCCTGTTCATGCGCAATTCGCGCATGGGGCAGGCAATCCGGGCAACGGCGCAGGATCCCCGGGCAGCCAGAGTGCTCGGCATCAACACGGACCGGGTCTATGCCTTTACCTTCGCCCTGAATGCCGCCATCTGCGGTTCGGCCGGGGTGCTGGTGGCGATGATCTGGAACATCCAGCCGTTCTATGGCCTGGTTCACTCGATCCGGTCTTTCATCATCGTGACGGCTGCCGGCCTTGGCAATTTGCCGGGCGTCATCATTGCCGGTTTCGGCCTCGGGGTCTGGGAGAATTATGCCGGCTTCGTGTTCGGCGCGGAGTTCGCCATTGCTGCCGTCGTCGGATTGCTGGTCGTGGTGTTGATGATCCGTTTGGTGCAGCTTTACAGACTTCGGCAGGTGGTTCGATGAAGGCGCGCAATCTCGACATGACCGTCTATGCCGGTCTGATCGCAGCCGGCATCTTCGTGCCGCTGCTGTTCCCGGCCTTCACCAGCCAGATGGCGGTGATGTGGCTGATGGTCCTGATGGCCGTCACCTGGGACATGACCGGCGGCCAGATGGGCTACAACTCGCTGGGTAACATCGCCTTTTTCGGTATCGGCATGTATGCCTCCGCCGTCGTGCAGATCGGTCTCGTCTATGACGTGATGGAATACACGGCGGCCTTCGGTGCGATCAAGGTGGACTTCACGGTCTCGCAATACTGGACGGGCCTGCTGCTCGGTATCGGCTTCGGCGGTGTCGCGGCGACCGTGTTCGCCATGCTTGTCGGGCCGTTCATGCTGGGGCTGCGCGGCCCCTATTTCGCCATCGGCACCCTCGGGCTTGCCGTTGCGGTGGCGGAGATGGTCAGCGGCTGGCGCTATGTAGGCGGCGGCAGCGGCATCTCCATGCCAGTCTTCCCCGGCGAAGCCGGCACGGGCTCGGTGGTCTTCTATGTCATGCTGTTCGTGCTCGCCATCGTCTCGCACATGGTCATCCGGGCCATCTACAAGACCCGCTTCGGGCTCGCGGTGAATGCCATACGGGACGACGAGGACAAGGCCGAGGCAATGGGCATCCACACCAACCGCTACAAGGTCATCGCCTGGATGATCGCGGCCTTCTTCATGGGCATTGCGGGGGCGATTTTCGGCAACATGTCCGGCTTCATCGAACCCCTGGAAGTGGCGTTTCCGACGGCAACCTTCGGCATCTTCATGGTGGCGATGGCGCTGGTCGGCGGCAAGGGCACGGTCTGGGGACCGGTGCTCGGCGCCATCCTGTTCCATATCGTCAAGGAAGTGACCTGGACCCATCTGCTGGGCTGGCAGTGGGTGGCGCTCGGCGCGATCATCATCATCAATATCGTTTATTTCCAGCAGGGCATTCTCGGCTGGGCGCAAGACCGCTGGCCGTCGCTGTTCGGCGTGACCGTGGACGAGAAAACCACCCGATCGGGCCAGACGGAGGCAGCGGAATGAGCGGATCGCTAATCGAGGTGCGCGGCGTCTCCAAGAGATACGGCGGGGTCATTGCCAACAAGGATATCAGCATCGATGTGGCCGAGGGAGGCATCACCGGACTGATCGGGCCGAATGGATCCGGCAAGACGACCCTGTTCAACTCGATCGTCGGCTACCATCCGATCGATGAGGGTTCGATCAAGTTCAAGGGCAAGGAGATCTCCAAGCTCCGGGTGCCGGACATTGCCCGGCTGGGCCTGCTCCGGACTTTCCAGCAAACCAGGATCTACTCGAAGATGGACTGCATGAAGAACATGCTGATCTCGGTCTCGCACCGGGAAGAGGGCCTGGGCTCCATGTTCGGCTCCATGCATGACCGGGAGACCGAGGCCTTCGCCGAGGAACTTCTGGAATTCGTCGGGCTTTATCAGAAGCGGTTCCTGATCGCGGGTGAGCTGTCCTTCGGTCAGCAGAAGCTGCTGGAATTCGCCATGGCCCTGATGAACCGGCCGAAGGTGCTGCTGCTGGACGAGCCGACAGCGGGGATCAATCCGACCCTGATCAACGGCCTGATCGACCGGCTGAAGCGGGCGAACGAGCAGTTCGGCATCACCCTCTTCGTCATCGAGCACAACATGCGCGTGATTATGAACCTCGCAGACCGGATATCCTGCCTGGCCCACGGCGAACTGCTCGCCACCGGAACGCCGGACGAGATCCAGAACGACCGGCGGGTGGTCGAAGCCTATCTGGGAGCACACTGATGAGCGACAAGGAAAAAACCGTAAGCGTGACGGTGAGCGAGGCGCGCATCAGCGGCTATGGCCGGGGCGGTGTCGAGACCGTCATCTCCGTCGAGGATGTGGTCCGGCAGGTTGAGGCCATCGCCGACGGGCCGGACCAGGCCCGGATTGATGCACTCGCCGGTCCCGATCCGTTTCTCACCATCGACACGCTGAAGGCCGGCTACGGCAAGATGGAGATCCTGCACGATTTCTCGCTCAAGGTCGGCAAGGGACAATCCTGCTGCCTGATCGGGCCGAACGGGGCCGGCAAGTCGACGATTCTGCATTCGATTTTCGGTTTCACGAATATCTTTTCCGGCACGGTGACGGTCGACGGCAAGGATGTCACCAACCTGTCCTCGAACGAGAAGCTGAAGAATGCGGGCATCGCCTATATCCTGCAGGACAAATCCGTTTTCGGCAGCATGACCGTGGAGGAAAACCTCTGGATGGGCGGGTACCTGAAGGAGAAGACCTCCGAGGCAAAAGAGGCGGCGGAACGGATCTTCGAGAAATATCCCCGTCTCGCGGCGCGCCGGAACCATCTGGCGAAGGTGCTGTCGGGCGGCGAGCGGCGCCTGCTGGAAATCAGCCGGGCGCTGGTCATGGAGCCCGAGATCCTGTTGGTGGACGAGCCCTCCATCGGTCTCGAGCCCCGCTTCATCGACATGGTGTTCGAGATCCTGGACGACCTGCAGCGGGTCGAGGGCAAGACCATCCTGATGGTCGAGCAGAACGCCAAGAAGGGCCTGGAATTCGCCGATATCGGCTATGTGCTGGTGTCCGGCCAGACGGCGATGGCCGGCACCGGCGAGGAACTGCTGGCAAACCCTGAAGTGGGGCGGCTGTTCCTCGGGGGCTGACCCGCTACCGCTCCAGTCCGAGCCTCTTGTGCCATGCTTCGATGCTTTCCTCCGGGTAGGCGTCGAAGCACTGGTCTTTCTTGCCTTTTTCCAGCGGCACCCAGTCCGGCTTCGAGTCCAGCATCAGATGCGTCAGTTCCGGCGCGGCCGGCAGGGGCGTGTCGATGGCGCCGGCCTGCGGGTGGACCAGCCCCGGCCAGCGCGGATCCCAGAGCCAGAGGGCGGAGCCGCAGGATTTGCAGAAGCTGCGTTCGGCCGGGCTTTCGCCGCCGTCCATTTTCGCGTGATATTTCGAGATGTTGTCCGCGCCCTTGATCTGCAGGCTTTCGAAGGTGCCGGACAGATTGATGGCATAGCCGCCGCTGCCCGCCGTCTTGCGGCAGATCGAGCAGTAGCAGCGATTGAACGGATAAGGATGCTTGCTGTCCAGACTGAAGCTGACGGCACCGCAATGGCAGGAGCCTTCGAGTTTCATGCAGCGCTCTCCTTTCGGTTCTGGTTTTTTCAGTCTGCGGCGCCGGACATGCTCGGGCGCAGGAAGGTGATCTGGGCCTTGCCGTAGCGCCGGTTGTCCAGCACTTCCAGCCATTCCGGCACTTCCAGCTCTTCGGTTTTCCCGCATTCGACCACGATCAGTGTCTCGGCATCGATCCAGCCGCCTTTGTGCAGCCGGTCGAGCGCCAGCACCGCGAGGCCGCTGTCATAGGGCGGGTCCATCAGGATGAGATTTGCCGGGCGCGGCGCCGTGCGGTGCAGGGAGAGCACATCGCCCTGGATCACCGTGGACGCGGCATCGGCCTTCAGCCGGGCGATATTTTCACGCAGGGCGGCGACCGCTTCCCGGTCGATCTCGATGAAAAACACTTCCGTGGCGCCGCGGGACAGGGCTTCTAGGCCGAGCGCGCCGGTGCCGGCGAAGACATCAACCACCAGCGCATCCGTCAGCACGTCGCCGAGTCGGCCGCCCTGAAGAACCCCGAACAGGGATTCCCGGGTCCGGTCGGCAGTCGGCCGCGTGTTCCAGTTCTCAGGGGCGGCGAGTTTGGTTCCGCGATTTTTGCCCGCGACGATCCGCATTCTTGTCTCCTCGAGCCGGGCCTGCCCTGGACTCGTCCCGCTTCATGTTTGCATTTCCTGCCGTCCCGCGCGTTGAGGGTTTCCGGTCATCCCCCGGTTTTCCGGCACCAGCGGATTTACCGGCGCCGCGAGATCTGTCGGCGCTCCTGGACTTCTCCGGGCTTCTTGGATTCTCCGAGTTCCGGGGCTTGCCGGCGCTCCTGGACTTACCGGCAGCACCGGTCGCCATTGTCGGCCCGTCCTTGCCGGCGCCGTCCTTCGGCGCGGCGCGACGTCCACCCTTGAATGGCGCTTTCGGCTTCGCCTTCGCGGTGCCGGTCTTCTCCTCCTTGATGCCGAGCTGTTCCTTCAGCGTGGCCGGGCGCACTTCCAGGACGTCGCCCTCCGGCAGATCGCCAAGCTGGAACGGGCCGTAGGAGACCCGGATCAGCCGGTTCACCTTCAGGCCGACATGTTCCATCAGCTTGCGGATTTCCCGGTTCTTGCCTTCCCGGATGCTCAGGGTGAGCCAGGTGTTCGACTTGCCCTCGATATCCCGCTCGACCAGCACAGAGCCGTACTTGATGCCGTCCACGGTCGGGCCGGACTTCAGCAGGGCGATCGATTTCTCGGTGATTGAGCCATAGACCCGGACCCGGTATTTCCTGAGCCAGGCCGTCGCCGGCAGTTCCAGCAGCCGGGACAGGGCGCCGTCATTGGTCAGCAGCAGCAGGCCCTCGGTATCGAAATCGAGGCGGCCGACGGTGACCACGCGCGGCAGGTCCTTGGGCAGCCGGTCGAACACGGTCTCCCGGCCTTCCGGGTCCTTGTTCGTTGTCACCACGCCGCGGGGCTTGTGAAAGCGCCAGAGCCGGGTCGGTTCGATCACCGGCAGAGCAGTTCCGTCGACCCGGATCTTCGAGTCTGCGGTCACGGTGACGGCCGGGCTGGTCAGGATCTCTCCGTCCAGCTCGACCCGGCCGTCGGCAATCCACTGCTCCGCCTCGCGGCGCGAGCAGAGTCCGGCCCGGGCCAGCCGCTTGGCGATCCGTTCCGGGCCGCGGTCTTCGGTGAAAATTTCGCTGAAATCGCTCATCAGGCAGGTCTTACGCTCGGATGCGTCCGGATGCAAACGGCTTGGATGCAATCCGGCTTCCCGCTAGGTATGGATCTATGGATGCTGAACATCAGACAATCATGGCACGGGCACTGGCCGAAGCGGAAGCGGCAGCTGCCCGGGGCGAGGTTCCGGTGGGCGCGGTGGTGACCGGTCCGGACGGCGCGGTGCTGGCCGTGGCCGGCAACCGGGTGGAGGAGCTGGCTGATCCGAGCGCCCATGCCGAGATCCTGGCGATCCGGGCAGCGTCGGCGAAAATCGGCTCACCCCGCCTGATAGACTGCGATCTGCATGTGACGCTGGAGCCCTGCCCGATGTGCGCCCAGGCCATCAGTTTCGCCCGTATCCGCCGCCTGGTCTTCGGCGCCTATGATCCGAAGGGCGGTGGGGTCGAGCATGGCCCGCGGATCTACAGCCAGCCGACCTGTCATCATGCGCCGGAAGTGATCGGCGGGGTGGAGGAAAGCCGGGCCGGCGATCTGCTCCGCAAATTCTTCCAGGACCGCCGCTAGGAGCCTCCCATGCAGCTCAATCTCTCTCCCGATGCCTCCATCGTCATCCTGACCGGGGCGGGCATCTCCAAGGAATCCGGTCTCGACACGTTCCGGGACGCGGACGGGATCTGGTCGAAGGTCAATCTGGAGGATGTGGCAACGCCGGAGGGCTATCTGCGCAACCCGGCGATGGTGCACGCATTCTACAACACCCGCCGCCGCTCCCTGACGGACAGCAACGTGGTGCCGAACGCGGCCCACGCGGCACTCGCCCGGTTGGAGCGGGACTGGCAGGGCGAGGTGCTGCTGGTCACGCAGAATATCGACGACCTGCACGAGCGGGCCGGGTCGTCCCGGTTGCTGCACATGCATGGCGAGATGCTGAAAGCGCGCTGTGAGCGCACCGGCGAGATCTTCGACTGGCGTGACGACCTGACCCTGACCAGCCGCAACCCGACGACGAACGAGGCTGGAGCACTGCGCCCGCATGTCGTCTGGTTCGGCGAGATGCCGCTCTACATGGAAGAGATCTACGAAGCGCTATCCGACGCAGATCTGTTCATTTCCATCGGCACTTCAGGCAACGTCTATCCGGCAGCCGGTTTCGTCCAGGAAGCCCGCATGCACGGCGCCCACACGACCGAGCTCAATCTGGAGCCGTCCGAGGGCGCCACACTGTTCGCGGAGAAACGCTACGGCCCCGCAAGCGAGATCGTGCCTGCCTATGTGGAAGAGCTGCTGGGCGGGGTTTGAAGCCCGCCTGATCCCACGCACTCAATCGTCATCCCGGACCACGATCCGGGATGACGACAGCTTGCTTTACCGCGGTTGCATGCGAATAGCGCCGTCGAGCCGCACGGTCTCGCCGTTCAGCATGACATTGTCGATCATCGCCATGGCCAGCTTGGCGTATTCCGCAGGGGTGCCGAAGCGGGACGGGTAGGGCACGGTGGCGGCAAGGCTGTCCTGCACGTCCTGGGGCATGCCGAGCAGCATCGGAGTGCCGAACAGGCCCGGCGCGATGGTGTTGAAGCGGATGCCCGCCTTGGCGAATTCGCGGGCGCCGACGATGGTCAGCGCATGCACGCCGCCCTTCGACGCCGCATAGGCGCCTTGGCCGATCTGGCCTTCGAAGGCGGCGACCGACGCGGTGGAAATGACGATGCCGCGCTCGCCGTCTTCCAGCGGGTCCGTGCCCTGCATGTCGGCGGCGGCGAGGCGAATCATGTTGAAGGTGCCGATCAGGTTCACCTCGATGACCTTGCGGAAGTTGTCGAGCGGCATCGGGCCGTTCCGGCTGACGATGCGTTCCGCCGGTGCGATACCGGCACAATTCACCAGGATGCGAGCCGGGCCGTGGACGTCGCGCGCTTTGGCGATGGCCGCTTCGGCGGAGGTTGCGTCGGACACATCGCAGTTGACGGCGATGCCGCCGACCTCGTCCGCGACCTTCCTTGCGCCTTCCTCATTGACGTCGAACAGCGCGACCTTCGCGCCCGCCGCTGCCAGTACGCGCGCGGTGCCCGCACCGAGTCCGCTGCCGCCGCCCGTGACGATCGCGGCCTGTCCCTGAACCTGCATACCCTGTTTCCTCCGGTGCTTTCGGGTCCGGCCTTTGCTGGCCGGATGCTTGAACGGTATAAGTCGGGGCAGTGAAACCGAAAGCCGCCCGCGCGTCCAGCGCGGCAAGGGGATCCGCCGCGATGTTGACTTCCTTCCAAGACGTGCCCCGCCCTGCCCTCATTCTCGGCTTCGGCGGCCTGCTGCCGTTCTATCTGATCACCGTGCCGATCTGGCTGACCGACCCGCTCTATGCCTATGTGCTGATCGACAGCCTGATCACCTATGGCGCGGCGATCCTGTCCTTCCTTGGCGCCGTGCATTGGGGCGCCGCCATGTGGCAGGGCGAGCTGGAAGAGGCGCGCGAAGAAGACGAGGAGGAAATGGACCGGGCGGCCTGGGCCCGCTATGGCTGGAGCGTGGTGCCGGCGCTGATCGCCTGGATCGCCACATTGCTCGGCCCATTTTTCGGGTTGCTGCTGATCGCGCTCGGGGTGGCGCTGGCCTATTTCATCGATATTCGCGCCTGCGCTGCCGGATTCCTGCCGGAATGGTATGCCAAGCTGCGGAAATGGCTGACGCTTCTGGTGCTGATCGCGCTCGCCAATGCGGCGATCAGCGGCGTGGTAGCACCCTACTAGCCCTGTCTTGTGGAGGGGGGCCGCTGTTCGGCGGCTTCCTGCTCTTCCAGCAGCACCACCGGATGATGGTCGGTCTTGTTGCGCATGGGCACCTTGCCGAGCTTTGCCTCACGGCGGGCGATGTAGAGCGTCGAAGTGACGATCAGCGCAGCGCCGGCGAGCGTATGCAGGCCCGGCAGATCGCCGAACAGCCAGAAGCCGACAAAGCCGGCGAAGATCAGCCGGGAATAGTCGAACGGCACCACCGCCGTCGCCTCGCCGATTTTGAAGCCCTTGACCGCGCAGGCCTGCCCGGCGGAGCCGAGAGCACCGACGGCGAGCATCATCCCCATCTCGGTCCAGGTCGGCTGCTGCCAGACCAGAATGGCCGGGACAGTCATGATCGAGGTCGAGACAATGCCGAAGCTGAACAGGATGGTGAGTGGGGATTCCGTCTCGGCCAGCTTTTTCACCATGACGACGACCAGGGCGACAAACAGCGTGCCGAGCAGGGCGATGCCGGCGGCGAAGCCGATCTCGGAGGATCCCGGCTGGACCATGACGAGCACGCCGATGAAGCCGACTGCGGTTGCCGTCCAGCGCCGCCAGCGGACCTTCTCGTTCAGGAAAAGCACCGCCAGCACGATCATGAAGAGGGGCTTGGCGAAGCTGATCGCTGTCGCGTCGGCGAGCGGCATGTGGGTCACGGAATAGAAGCCGCAGGCCATGGCGCCGGCGCCGAGGCAGCCGCGCAGCAGATGGCCAAGCGGCCGCTTGGTCTTGAAAACGGAGGGGCCGGCCTTGGCCATGAAGGGCAGAATGACGATCAGGCCGAAGGCGCAGCGGAAGAAGGCGATCTGGAAGGTGTCGAGCCGGGCGCCGAGCAGCTTCACTTCCGCCTGCATGATGGAAAACAGCACACAGGATACGACGATCCAGAGCGCGCCTTGGGCGTTCGGCGACAGGGCGGCCCAGCGGGAAGACAGCGATGGGGAGGCGAGCGCCATTGGGGATCTGCAGGCGCTCGAGCGCCATGTCCATCATCTTCAGGAAGCTCTCAAGATACCCTCCGGTGCAGTCTCTACCAGCGCGGATTGCGCATTGCAGCATTGCCGCTGGCACGAGCCGCCGTTATAGGATGAAGCAACAGGCAAGACGCCGGCCGGCCGCCAGCCGGGAACGGCGCAGTGTTAAGGAATGCGGACAAGCAGGGGACGCCGAGAGACATGACGACAGACAGCACACCGCTCTGGAAGCCGAGTGCCGAGCGGATCGCCGGGGCGAACATCACCCGTTTCATCGAGTTCGTGAACCGCGAGCGCGGCGCCGGCCTGACGGATTACGACAGCCTCTACGACTGGTCGGTGACGGAGCTGGAAGGCTTCTGGGACGCGGTCTGGGATTTCACTGGGATTGTCGGCGACAAGGGCAGCGACGTTATCCTGAAGGATGGCGACAGGATGCCTGGCGCGGCCTTCTTCCCCGATGCGAAGATAAACTTTGCCGAAAACATGCTGCGCCGGCGCGACGATGCGGATGCCATCGTGTTCTGGGGCGAGGACAAGGTGAAGCGGCGGATCAGTTTTGCCGCTCTCTATGACGAGGTCTCGAAATTCGCCCAGGCCCTGAAAGCCGAAGGCGTCGGCCCCGGCGACCGGGTTGCGGCCTTCATGCCGAACATGCCGGAGACCATCATCGCGACGCTGGCAACGGCCAGTCTCGGCGCCGTCTGGTCTTCCTGCTCCCCCGATTTCGGCATTCGCGGCGTCCTGGACCGGTTCGGTCAGATCGAGCCGACGGTTTTCGTGGCCGTTGAGGGCTATTACTACGGCGGCAAGAGCTTCGACACGTTGGACAAGATAACCGGCATTCTGGCCGAACTGCCGACGGTGAAGAAGACGGTCATCGTGCCATATACCCGCGACGAGCCGCCAATCGGCGATATCGAGGGCGCGGTCAGTTATGCGGATTTCACCGGCGCCTATCAGGCGGGCGATATCGCCTTCACCCGCATGGGCTTCAACGCGCCGCTCTACATCATGTTCTCCTCCGGCACCACGGGCGTGCCGAAATGCATCGTGCATGGCATCGGCGGCACGCTTATCCAGCACCTGAAGGAGCATCAGCTTCATAGCGACGTGAAGAAGGACGACCGGGTCTTCTACTTCACCACCTGCGGCTGGATGATGTGGAACTGGCTGATCAGCGGCCTCGCGTCGGAGGCGACGCTGCTGCTCTATGACGGCAACCCGTTCCATCCGGACGGCAACATCCTGTTCGACTATGCCGACGCGGAGAAGATGACCCTGTTCGGTACCTCGGCGAAATATATCGACGCACTGAACAAGGGCGGATTGCAGCCGAAGGACACGCACGACCTCTCGACTGTCCGGGCCATGACCTCGACCGGCTCGCCGCTGGTTCCGGAAGGCTTCGACTATGTCTACCGGTCGATCAAGGCGGATATCCAGCTCTCCTCGATTTCGGGCGGCACGGACATCGTTTCCTGTTTCGTGCTGGGCAATCCGGTGGGCCCTGTCTGGCGTGGCGAAATCCAGACCCGCGGTCTCGGCCTCGCGGTCAATGTGTTCGACGATGATGGCAAGCCCGTGGTCGGAGAGAAGGGCGAGCTGGTCTGCACCCGTCCGTTCCCCTGCATGCCGATCATGTTCTGGAACGATCCGGACGGCGCCAAATACCGGGGCGCCTATTTCGAGAGCTACGACAATATCTGGTGCCACGGTGACTACGTTGAACTAACAAAACGCGGCGGGATGGTGATCTATGGCCGGTCCGACGCGGTGCTCAATCCGGGCGGTGTGCGCATCGGCACGGCGGAAATCTACCGTCAGGTGGAAAAACTGCCGGAAGTGTTGGAAGGGCTCGTCATCGGGCAGGATTGGGACGATGACGTCCGTGTTGTGCTGTTCATCCGTCTGGCCGAAGGCGTGAGCCTGGATGATGCGCTGACGAAGAAGATCAAGGACACGGTGCGCAAGGGGGCGTCCCCGCGCCATGTCCCGGCCAAGATCATCGCGGTTGCCGATATCCCCCGGACCAAGAGCGGCAAGATCGTCGAGCTGGCCGTGCGCAACGTGGTGCACGGCCGCCCGGTGAAGAATGTCGAGGCGCTGGCCAACCCGGAAGCGCTGAAGCTTTATGAGAACCGGCCTGAACTGGCCATCTGACCCGCCCGCCAATGACGCGTCCGCGCATTCAGCTTGGTTGCGCGCGGCTGAGCCGATAGGCTCACGCCGGGGCACTGGGTCGGCAGGCGACAACAAAGGAACGAGACGATCTCGGCTCAGGAAAATTCCGCGCAGCAGCAGGTGACGGACTCGGCGCTGTCCCGCCGTCAGCTCGAGGAAACCGTGCGCGAGCTCGAGGCCGCCATGGAGGAGACGCGGCAATGGCTGGCCCTGTTCCATCGGGCGCTGATCTGCAAGACGCCGCCGGACCCGGAAGTGGTGACGGAAGATGCGCACAGGATGAGCCGCTTCGGCCGTTGGTACTCCACCAACCGGGATGATGATATCTTCTCGCAGCCGGCGTTTGCGACGCTCGTCAGCATACATCAGGGCCTCTATGCGCATGCCGCCACCCTCGCCGTCCGCGGCTGGAAGGACGATTCTGTTCCGACCGAGGAATATGACGCCTTGCTGCACAAGATCGAAAGTTTCAACGAGCAGGCCGGACGCATGGCCCGGGCCTTCCGGGCCGCGCTTTCCGATCTGGATCCGCTGACCGGGACCAATACCCGGATGACCATGGAAAAGGAGCTGTTGCGCGAGCAGCAGCGCATGCGCCGCAGCGGGCGCCCCTGTTCCATCGCCATTGCCGATATCGATCGCTTCAAGTCGGTCAACGACACCTATGGCCATCAGGCGGGAGACCGGGTGCTCTCCCGCATCACTCGGCTCATCGAGGACACGCTGCGGCCGTATGATTCGATCTACCGTTTCGGCGGTGAGGAATTCCTGATCTGCCTGCCGGATTCCGGACCGGAGGATGCGCGCCGCGTGCTCGACCGGGTCCGAAAGCTGATCTCGGAAACCCCAATTGCACTCGACGACGCCGAATCGCTTCTGGTGACTGTGTCGTTCGGTGTCGCCCAGCTTGTGCCGCGCCGGAGCCTGAAGGAAATCACCGAGCGGGCCGACCGGGCGCTCTATGAGGCGAAGAATAACGGCCGGGATCAGGTTGTGGTCTGGACCGCTGAACTCGTCTGACGGCGACAATACGTATTCCCGTTTGAACGGGAATGCGATTGCCGCATCATTCCCGCCGGGTATGATGGATTGCCTTTGTCATTAATGAATTGTTTTTTGGGCTTAAGGGGAAACCGCCGTGACACTCGAAAAAGGCCGGGCCGCCGAGCTGGACCATATGGTCCGTAAAATGGGCGGTATCATCTCGGTGTTTGAAATTCGTTCCGACCCGGTCGGGAATCCGCGTTTCAGCGCCTTTCGCACCCTGATGGATGTTTTCCACGCCATGTGCGAGCGCTCTCTCCGTGAACAGAAGGATTTCGTCGACGAGATGGTCGAGTTAACCGAGGAAGAACGCGAAGAGGTCAAGACCGCCTTCGAGAAGATTTTTGGCACGCCGACGAGCAGTGTCTGACGACGAGTCCGGGCCTCTCTAGATAATGTGATGGAAGGCGAAGCCGCCTTCCTCTTTTGCCCGTTTCTTGAGTTCCGCGAAAGCCGTCAGCACGGTTTCCAGATCCGCCTGATCCTCTTCGGGATCGATGACCAGCATGGCGGCGCTGCAGGTCAGCAGCGGATAGGAGCGCAGGGTGCCGTCCCGGCCCCGCGCTTCGATAGAGCCGCGCTCGCGGGCTTCCCTGTCGTAGAAGCTTTCCACATCCTCGGCGAACTGCTTGCGCGCCTCATAGGCCAGCCGGCTGACATCGGCCGACGCCACGCCACGCGCACCGACGAAGAAATCGTCGCCGCCGATATGCCCGACGAAGTAATCCTGGCCGGCGAAAACCTGCCGCAGGGTTTCCGCAAACAGCAAAAGCGCGCGGTCGCCCTGGCGGAAGCCGTAGGTGTCGTTGAACGGCTTGAAATTGTCGAAATCGAAATGCAGCAGCGACCGGGTATCGTTGTCCTCAGTCAGGGCGTCAGCGATAAAGTCCGAGATTGCGGTGTTGCCGGGCAGCTTCGTCAGCGGGTTCATTTCCCGGGCGGAGATCAGGTTCTTATCGTTTAGCACGCGCAACAGGGATGAATTGTCGAGGAAGCCGGCATAGCGCGCATTCTCGACGATGATCACCCCGTTCAACGTGTCGTTGTGGCTGTAGATCTGCAGGATGCGTTCCGCCTGGGTGTGAATATCCGCGACCGGGCAGGGCCGGACGAAATCGCCGAGCCGCTTGCCGAAACTGCGGTTCACAATCAGGTCCTTGCCGTATGGAGAGAAGGCGTAGGCCTTGAGGTCGGCGTCCCGGATGATGCCGAGCGGCCGTTGGTTGGCATCGAGGATGGGAAACAGGCGGGCATTCTCGTGAGTGCGGAAGGCGTCGAAAACGTCCTGCATCGGTGTTTCGATGTTGAGGGTCGGCACCTCGACGATCTGTTCGCGCAGAAGATGCTGGTCCGATGTCCGGGAGCGCCGGTCGCGCCGCCGGGCCGACAGCAGGCTTTCGTAGCTCCGGCTGAGACTCTGGTGATCCAGCGTCGGACGGGCAACGAGATAGCCCTGCACCATGTCGAAGCCCAGTTCCCGGCAGCTGCTGAGATCCTCGTCCGTCTCCACACCCTCGGCAATGGTCTGGATGCCGAGCACCTCGAACATGTCGATCAGGCTGGAGACGAATAGCTTTTTCTTCGGATCGCGGGCGACATTATTGATGAAATAGCGATCGAACTTTACATATTCCGCGTGTTCCTCATGCAGCAACCGCAGCCGCGCATAGCCTTCGCCGATATCGTCGAGTGCGATCTTGATACCGTTGTCGCGGGCCTTACGCAGGGCCAGGGTGGCTGCGCTGTCCTGCGAGATATCCGATTTCTCGGAGACTTCAAGGCAGAGCTGCGTGCTGGAGAGGCCGAGGCCGGCCATCGCATTCAGGGTCTTCGGAACATTGCGGCCGATCTCGGGAAGGCTGCGGGCGTCGATATTGAAGAACAGATGCAGGCCTTCGGCGCAGGAGAGATTGGCGAAATCCGTCAGAGCCTTGGTCAGCAATTGTGATTCAAGCTCTTCGACAATGCCGTTCTCTGCGGCCAGATCGAACAATTGCGCAATGCTTTTGAAACCCAGCGTCTCGGTGCCGCGCAGCAGGGCTTCAAAACCATGGGTCAGGCCGGTGTCGAGATGAACGATCGGCTGGAACGCATGGCGAACGCCATGGATAATTTCTTTCAGCGGGGGAAACGATTCAACAGTATCGACGTCGCCGGCCGGCGTTGAAACTGCTGCGTTCATATCAAGCACTAAAACTCACCCCGAGGACGGAAGGCCCCAATGTTACTGTGCTTTCTATTCCATTCCGAGGATTTTTTAATCTGTTTGTATGTGAAGATTAGGTGAAGGAACTCGCGGAGTTTTCTCTGTTTTTGAGATAATTTTACTTAATGGCGCCGGCGGTTTCCCGGGCCACGGCGCGCCAGCCGATGTCACTCCGGCAAAAGCCGTTCGACCATTTGATGGCCCCGACCGTCTCGTAGGCACGGGCCTGGGCGGCGGTGACATTCTTTCCGAGTGCGGTGACCACGAGCACACGGCCGCCGGTGGCGAGCAATACGCCCTTGTCCGTGCGGGCGGTGCCGGCATGGAAAGTGGTCACGGTGTCGCTGTCCGGCGCGAGTTCGGCGATCAGCGTGCCTTTCTCGTAGGAATTGGGATAGCCCTTCGAGGCGAGCACGACGCAGAGTGCGCTCTCCGGCCGCCAGCGCAGGGTGATCTGGTCGAGCTGGCCGTCCACTGAGGCGATCAGGGCCGGCAGGATGTCGCTCATCAGCCGCAGCATCAGCGCTTCGCATTCGGGATCGCCGAAGCGGACATTGTGTTCGATCAGCTTGGGACCATCCCTGGTGATCATCAGTCCGGCGAACAGCACGCCCTTGAAGGGCATGCCTTCGGCCGCCATGCCGTCGACCGTCGGCTGGACGATTTCTTTCATGACCCGCTGGACCATGGCGTCGTCCATCACCGGTGCCGGTGAATAGGCACCCATGCCGCCCGTGTTCGGGCCGGTATCGCCGTCCCCGACAGCCTTGTGGTCCTGGGCGGTGGCCAGCGCCAGCGCGGTCTTGCCGTCGCAGAGGGCGAAGAAGCTGGCTTCCTCGCCGATCAGGCATTCCTCGATCACCACTTCTTCACCGGCCGCACCGAAGGCGCCACCGGCGAGGGCGTCTTCAAGCGCGGAGATCGCCTCGTTGACAGTCTGCGCAACGGTCACGCCCTTGCCGGCGGCAAGCCCGTCCGCCTTGATGACGATGGGAGCGCCCATTTTCGTGACATAGTCCTTCGCCGCCTCCAGATCGGTGAAGCGGGCATAGGCGGCGGTCGGGATATTGTGCCGGTCGCAGAGTCCCTTGGTGAAAGCCTTGGAGCCTTCGAGCTGGGCCGCGGCGGCGCTCGGCCCGAAGGCCTTGATGCCGGCATCTTCCAGCTTGTCGACCAGACCGGCGACCAGCGGCGCTTCCGGGCCGACCACGACGAAGTCGATGGCGTTCTCCCTGGCGAAGCTCACCACACCGTCGATGTCTTCCGCTTTCACCGCGACGCAGTCGGCGACAGTCGCGATCCCGGCGTTACCCGGCGCGCAGTAAAGCTGATCGCAGAGGGGGGAGGCCGAAATGGCCCAGCACAAGGCATGTTCCCGCGCACCCGATCCGACGACCAATATCTTCATTTTCCTGTTCCTATGCTTTCACTCGGCGGCCTTGTAGCATAGATTCCTTCCATGCAAGACGACAGCGCGCCGCCGCTCGGCAATATCCCCGAATTCTCCGTCAGCGAGATATCCCATCAGGTCAAACGCACCGTCGAGGGGGCCTTCGAGCATGTCCGCGTCCGGGGGGAGATTTCCCGGCCGACACGGGCAGGCTCCGGCCACCTTTACCTGACCCTGAAGGACGAGAAGTCGGTGCTCGACGCGGTCTGCTGGCGCGGGGCGGCGCAGAAACTGTCGATCCAGCCGGAAGAAGGCATGGAGGTGATCTGCACCGGCAAGCTCACCACTTTCCCGGGCCGCTCGAAATACCAGATGGTGATCGAGCAGATGGAGCTGGCGGGCGAAGGCGCGCTTCTCAAGCTGCTGGAAGACCGGCGCAAGAAACTGGCTGCCGAAGGCCTGTTCGACGCTGCGCGCAAGCGCCCTTTGCCCTTCCTGCCGACAGTGATTGGCGTGGTCACCTCGCCGACCGGGGCTGTGATCCGGGATATCTTGCACAGGCTGTCCGACCGGTTCCCGAGCCATGTGCTGGTCTGGCCGGTACTGGTTCAGGGCGAGACGGCGAAGGATCAGGTCGCGGCCGCCATCGAGGGCTTCAACCGGATGGCGCCGGACGGTGCCGTGCCGCGTCCGGACCTGCTGATCGTCGCCCGTGGCGGCGGCAGCCTGGAAGACCTTTGGGCCTTCAACGAGGAAATTGTGGTCCGCGCCGCAGCGGCGAGCGAGATCCCGCTGATTTCCGCCGTCGGGCACGAGACCGACACCACGCTGATCGATTTCGCCTCGGACCGCCGGGCGCCAACCCCGACCGCCGCCGCCGAGATGGCGGTGCCGGTGCGGGCAGATCTGCTGGCAACACTGATGCAGGACGAGGCACGGCTTTTCAACGGCCTGCGCCGCAAGTTCGCCGAATCGGAAACCCGACTCTCCGGCCTTGCGCGTGGTCTCGGCGATCCGCGCTCGATCATCGAGGCGAAGGCGCAGACGGTGGATTACCGCTGGCAGTCGGCGGGTGCGGCGGCGGAACGCAGGCTCTCCCGCGCGAATGACCGGATGCGCGATCTGGCCTCGAGAATCCTGGACCCTCAGGCCGAGCTGAACCGGATGGAAAGCCGCTTCAAGGTGGCGGAGCAGCGCTGGGCATCCTCGATCCGCAGGGTCGGGGAGGTCGCGGTCAGCAAGCTGGGTGCTGTCGCCGGACGGTTGCGGCTTGAGCCGATCGCCGAACGGACACTGCGCGGCGATCGCGATCTGGTCCGGCTCGGAACTCAGTTCGAACAGGCCTTTGTGCGGGTTGTCGACCTGCAGGAAAAACGGCTGGATGCGGCGGGCCGCCTACTTGAAAGCAATTCCTATGAGCAGACCCTGAAGCGCGGTTTCGCGCTGGTGCGGGATGCGGACGGTGCGCCTGTCACGCGTGCGGCGGGTTTGTCCGAGGGCGACGGGATTTCCATCCATTTCGGCGATGGCGCCCGCGGTGCGGTGATCGGCGAGACGTCTGCATCCGTGGTGGGGAGTGGCGGCAGGCCGGTGGAAAAACCGGTGGAGCCGAAACCTGAGCCCAGGCCGAAGCCGAAAAAGCCCGACCCGGCCCAGGGGAGTCTGTTGTGATTCGTTTTCTGTTCGTCGCCCTGTTGGCTCTTATGGCGCGCCCGGCAGATGCCGTGACGCTGGAGATGAATGGCGCCTTCACCCAGGGCGGGATCATCATGGGGCGCACCGATCCCGGCGTTAAACTGACCCTCGACGGCCGCCCCGTGCGGGTCAGCGCCGACGGGGTGTTCGTGCTCGGTTTCGGACGCGATGCGGAGCCGGGTGCGATGCTGGTTGCCACGGCGCCGGACGGATCCGAGGAGCGCAAGGCCCTGAAGGTTGCCAAGCGGACCTACAACATCCAGCGGATCGACGGATTGCCGCAGAAATATGTCGAGCCGAAGCCGGAAGTGCAGGCACGGATCAGTCGTGAGAACGCGAAAATCAAAGCAGTGCGGGAGATCGACACGGATCATCCCTATTTCGCGGAGGGTTTCATCTGGCCGGCATCGGGACGGATTTCCGGGGTCTATGGCAGCCAGAGAATCCTGAATGGCGTACCCAAATGGCCGCATTTCGGTGTCGATGTCGCCGCCCCGACCGGCGCGCCGGTGATTGCGCCCGCGAGCGGAATCGTCCGGCTGGCGGAGAGGGATCTCTATTATACCGGCGGGACGGTGATCATTGATCACGGGCACGGCCTCAGCTCCGCTTTCCTGCATATGCAGACAGTGACAGTGAAGGTCGGCGAGGAAGTGCGACGCGGCGCTCAGATCGGGACGGTCGGCGCCACCGGCCGGGCGACCGGGCCGCATCTGGACTGGCGGATCAACTGGTTCGATGTGCGCGTTGACGCGGCCGTTCTGGTACCGCCGCTGCCCCCGAAAAACTAGCCGCCGGGCGCGGCGACCCTGTCCAGCAGGGTCTCGATGCCTGCCGGATCTTCCCAGGCAAGCTCCACATCGACCCGCCTGATCAGCAGCCGCAGCTCTTGCGGGAGCCGGACATGATCCTTGGAAGTGGTCAGCAGCAGGGCGTCTTCCTGTTCGGCCTGCGCGATCAGATCGATCAGATCTTCTCCGCGATAAGGCTCATGATCGCCGAAGGACCGGGTTGCGATCAGCTGGACACCGAGTGTCCGCAGGGTGTCGAAGAATTTCCCGGGCCGTCCGATCCCGGCGAAAGCGATGGCCCGTTCACCACGCAATCCCGCGCTTGCACGGGTTGGTGTCAGATGGCCGCGGAAAACCGGGAGTGTTTTGCTCAGCACCCCCCCCAGATTGCCGGGATCGTCTCCCAGCAGCATGACGGCATCGGCCCGGGCCAGCCCTTGCGATACCGGTTCACGCAACGGTCCGGCCGGAATGACATGGCCATTGCCGAAACCGTAGCCGCCATCCACCACCAGCACGGACATGGATTTGGCGAGGGCGGGGTTCTGGAATCCGTCATCGAGCAGGATGATGTCCGCACCTGCCTCTACCGCCATCCGGGCACCGGCGGCCCGGTCGCGGGCGATCCATGTCGGCGCGGCTTCGGCCAGCAGCAGCGGCTCGTCACCGACGTCGCGGGCACTGTGCCGCTCCGGCAGAACCTGTAGCGGTCCTGTCTCTCTGCCACCATAGCCCCGGCTGAGAAATGCCACCTTCAGGCCGCGCCGGACCAGAGCCCGGCCAAGCGCCAGGGCGACGGGCGTTTTCCCGGCGCCGCCAGCAACGAGATTGCCGACGCACAGCACCGGCACCGGAGCCTGGTACGGGCTGGTGAAGCTGGATTTCAGGAAAGCACCGGCCCGATAGAGCCAGGAGGCAGGCGTCATCACGGAGGGCAGCAATCCTCCGCGACGCCAGAAGCCTGGCGCTTTCACCTTGTCTCTCCGGGAGGAATAACGGCCGCGAGGATCCGTTCGGCCATGTCATCCGCGATCCTGCCCTGGCCTTGTGCGAAGGTGAGGGCGGCGGAGGCCATGGCCGGGCGTTCCGGACTGTCGCCAGTCAGGGCGGCGACCCGGTCTCCAAGCCCTGCGGCATCGACTTCTTCGGCAGCGCCTGCCGCGATCATGTCGGCGGCAATATCGGCATTCTTCGCCATCAGCGGTCCGAACAGGACCGGTTTGCCGAAATGGGCCGGCTCAAGTGGATTGTGCCCGCCGACCGGGATCAGGGACCCGGCGACGAACACCGTATCCGCGAGTGTGAAGAAGCAGCCCATTTCCCCCAAAGTGTCGGCCACATAGATCGCGGTTGTCATGTCGGGCAGAGCACCATTTTCCCGGCGCACGGCCAGGAGATCTTTTGAGGAAGCCAGCGCTGCTATATCGGGGCCGCGGGCCGGGTGGCGCGGAACGATGATGGTCAGCAGGTTCGGCACGCTCTCCGCGGCCCTGCGATGGGCGTCGAGCACGGCAAGCTCCTCGCCATCATGGGTGCTCGCCGCGACAAAGACCGGCCGCGTGCCGATGGCTTGCTTCATCTTCCCGAGTTCGGTTGCGTCGACCGTGAGCGGTGCCGCCGCGCGCTTCAGGTTGCCGATGGAGAGCACCGGTGCGTCCGTCAGGCTTTCGAAGCCAGCTTTCTGTTGATCGTTGCTGGCCAAGATCAGGGAAAAATCCCGGAACAACCGGCTGGTCAGGAAGCCGAACCGACGCCATCTGGCAAAGGAGCTTTCGGACATGCGGGCATTGGCCAGAACCAGCGGGATGTTCCGGGACCGGGTGGCGAGGACCAGGTTCGGCCAGAGGTCCGATTCGACGAACACGGCGGCCGAAGGGGCCCAGTGATCGAGGAAGCGCGCGATCCAGTGCGGATGATCGATGGGAACGAACTGATGTATCGCCCGTTCCGGCAGCCTGCCCGCCATCAGTTCGGCGGATGTTCTGGTGCCGCTTGTCAGCAGGACATGCAAGCCGGGGTCCCGCGCCAGCAAGCGGTTGATCAGGGCGAGAGCCGCCTGGCATTCACCGACGCTGGCGCCATGGACCCAGAATAACCGTCCGTCCGGACGCTTCCGGGTGGCGATGCCTCGGCGCTCCGAAATCCTTTCCGGGTCTTCCTTGCCGCGCGCAAGCCGCTTTTGCAGAAAGGCTTCGACGACGGGCGTGCCAAGCTGCATGGCCGCCTTGTAGAGGGCGAAGATCATGAGGCTTCCGGCGCCGGATCGGCGGGCGCGATCAGATCCGTTCCGAGAGCGGCGTCCGCTTCGGCGCAGAGCTGGTTCAGGCGGTTTTCCAGCTCAACCCGCAGCGCTTCCATCTGCGCTTCGTCGGCGCCACGGGGCACGAAAATCGGCTCGCCCCAGATATAGACGCCGCGGCTGAAGGGCAGGGCGAGGA
Organism: Nisaea sp.; assembly: GCF_040217065.1. GTDB lineage: Bacteria > Pseudomonadota > Alphaproteobacteria > Thalassobaculales > Thalassobaculaceae > Nisaea. Next base: position 127,720 of record NZ_JAVJNX010000001.1, on the reverse strand, counting down.
TGAACCGGTCCCAGCTGCGCAGCACCCGGCGGCGGGAGACGTTCCAGGTCACGGGATAGATCGGCGCGCCGCTCATCCGGGCAAGCGCGATCACGCCTCCGGAAGCCCGCATGCGTGGCCCGCGCGGTCCATCCGGCGTGACGCCGACGCTGGTGCCGTCCCTAAGCGCGCGCAGCATGTCCCGCAGGGCCTGGGCGCCGCCCTTGCCCTTGCCGCCGGAGCCGACGATATCCCGGATCCCGAGATGCTCGATCGTGCGGGCGATCAGCCGGCCGTCGGGATGCTTTGATTGCAGCATGGCGAACGGCCGGTCGCTGTTCCAGATTTCCGTCATCAGCATGATGCGATTATGCCAGAAAGCGCCGATGATGGGCTTCTCGCTCCGGAAGGCGGCGTCCGCGATTTCGGGATTAATGATTTGCCAACGGATGGTGCGTGCGAGGCTCCGGATCAGGGTGGCCAGCAGGCGGCTTGCGACCTCCCGGCCGGTATCCGTGCGCAACAGACGTTTCAGCATGCTTTCCGTTCGAACTTCAGGACCGAATCGGTCACTTTTCGCGATTACGGGAATGCATACTAGGGCACTGTTGCCGGGCCAAGTGCTTATTGGCGTAAAAAGTCAGGCAGCTTTGACGGATCGCGCCCCGAGAAGGCCGAAAGCGGCGTCGGAATCGAACGGAGCAAGGTTGGCGAAGAACTGTTCCGCGCAGGCCCGCCAGCTGTAGCCGAGCGCATAGGCCCGACAGTCCTCGGCGGAGAGATTCAGCGCAGCTTTTGCTGCAGCACCTAGATCATCAGACAGCACGCCGACCTTGTCGGAGGCGATGACATCCAGCGGCCCGGGTACGGGGAAAGCGGCGACCGGTGCGCCGGACGCGAGGGCTTCCAGCATCACCAGCCCGAATGTGTCGGTCCGGCTCGGGAAGACGAAGACATCCGCCGCTGCGTAATGCCGGGCCAGCTCCTCGCCTTTCTTGGCGCCGGCGAAGATGGTGTCCGGGAACCGCTTCTTGAGCATGGTCATGTCCGGACCGTCGCCGACCACGACCTTGCTGCCCGGCAGGTCCAGCTCAAGGAAGGCGGGCAGGTTCTTCTCCACCGCTACCCGGCCGACAAACATGAAAACCGGCCTCGGCGCGTCGACGGCGTCCTTGGCCTGGGGCCGGAACAGCTCGGTATCGACACCCCGGCTCCAGTCCTTGATGTTGTCGAAACCGCGCGCCTCGAGGTCGGCGCGGATGGATTTGGTGGCCACCATGACACCGGTGGACTTGCCGTGGAAATGGCGCATGACCTTGTAGGTCCAGGACACAGGCACGCCGAGGCGCGGTTCGACATATTCCGGAAAGCGCGTGTGATAGGCCGTGGTGAAGGGCAGCTTGTTGCGCACGCAATAGCGCCGCGCCGTCATCCCCAGCGGTCCCTCGGTGGCGATATGAATGGCATCCGGCCGGGCCGCTTCGATCATCGCCGGGACCCGGAAGAAAGGCCAGCAGGCCAGCCGGATTTCCGGGTAGGTCGGGCAGGGGATGGTGGTGAACTGGTCCGGCGTGATGGTGTCGACCGCGTGGCCCATCGCCCTGAGCTCGCCGATGACCGTGCTCAGGGTGCGGACAACGCCGTTTACCTGAGGGAACCAGGCGTCGGAAACGAGAAGAATTTTCATGGGGCTAACCGCCTCAGGCGAAGGTGAGATGCCTCACCTCGGCCCAGTTGAGGATTTCCATCCGTCCGTCCGGATGCTCGACAAGGGCCGTGCAGCTCTCGACCCAGTCGCCGTCGTTGCAGTAGATGACATCGCCGATCTGCTTCATCTCGGCCTTGTGGATGTGGCCGCAAATGATGCCGTCGACGCCGCGCTTCGAGGCCTCGTCGGCCAGCGCATTCTCGAAATTGCCGATGAACTCGACCGCGCGCTTCGCCTTGTTCTTCAGGTAAGCGGAGAGCGACCAGTAGGGATAGCCGAGGAAGCGGCGGATCTGGTTGAAATGGGTGTTGAGCGTGAGGGCGAGGTTGTAGGCACTGTCGCCAACCAGCGCGAGCCACCTGTTGTACTTTACCACCACGTCATACTGGTCACCGTGCAGGATCAGGAAGCGGCGGCCGTCCTTGGTGACGTGGATATGCTCGTCACGGACTTCGATCTGGCCGAAATTCTCCCCCAGGAAGCCTCGGAACATTTCGTCGTGATTGCCGGGCAGGAACATCACCTTGGTGCCCTTGCGCGCCTTGCGCAGCAGCTTTTGCAGCACGTCGTTGTGGCTCTGTTTCCAGGACCAGGAACGTTTCATGCGCCAGATATCGATGATATCGCCGACCAGATAGAGGTAGTCGGATTCCGTATGCTTCAGAAAATCGAGGAGATACTCGGCCTGACACCCCTTGGTCCCAAGGTGAATATCGGAAATCCAGATTGCCCGGTAACGGTCGGTGCCCTTCTGGCTGTTCATTTGCCGTTATCCCGTTTCTGAAAACTTACCGGACCTTGAATGAAAACCGCTTAGGGCCAATCTGTGTTGTGCGCTCTATTATGAATCACCCCATATTTTGTAAAATGAACTTTGTATGACTTCATGAATCTGTAACAAGAAAACGATTTATATTTGTCGAACTCAGTAGCCCGTTTAATAAAACTGTCATCTGCCGGGCTTCGAAAAACCCACAAGCGGGAGTTTCACTTGGATCAAATCACCGGCGATTCGGCCCTGGTGAAAGCAAGCGATTTGATGACGTCCATGACCGGCGAGGGCCGTCGCCGTGTGGTCGTGATCTATAATCCGAAGGCCGGGCAGCGGCGCTATCCGCTGTTTTCCTCCGTCATTGAGCGGCTGAAGGCTTTCGGGGTCGCGGTCGCGGTGCTGGAGACAGGCGCGCGCGGCGATGCGGAAGCCTTTGCCCGGCGGGCCCGGCAGCACAGTCTCATGCAGGTGAGCGACGCCCCGGATGCAGTGGTCGCAGCTGGCGGCGACGGCACCATCAACGAAGTGGTGAACGGCATGAGCGGCGGGGATTTGCCGCTGGCCATCCTGCCGCTCGGTACGGCGAACGTGCTCGCCGCAGAGATTGGCCTGAAAGTGAAACCCGAGGCGATCGCCGATACGATCTGGCGCGGTCCGGTGATCGATGCGCATACGGGTGATGTGAACGGCCATCGTTTCACGCTGATGGCCGGAGTCGGCCTTGATGCGGATGTGGTGGCCAATGTGAACACGAAGGTGAAGGCCCGGCTCGGCAAGGGCGCCTATGTCCTGACCACCCTGTCGGAACTGGCCTCTTACAGGCCGCATTATTACCGGGTGGCGATCAATGGCCATACTTACAAGGCGGCCTCGGTCGTGGTCGCCAAGGCGCATTATTATGGCGGAACATTCATCTGTGCGCCCGACGCCAGGCTCGATGCGGAGATCCTGCATGTCTGCCTGTTCGAACGGGCTGGGCGCTGGAACGTGGTGCGCTATGCGGCGAACATGATGATGGGCCGGCTTCCATCAACGGTCGGCTACCGGATTGTCCAGACCCGGTCGGTGTCGATCTGGGCCGAGGAGGAAGCTTATAGTGGCGACCCTGTGCAGGCGGACGGGGATATCGTGACCAATCTCCCCGCCACCATTTCCCTGCCATCGCAACCGCTCAGGCTGGTGGTGCCCAGAGGGGATCGCTAGGCGAGGCGGAGGCTAGCCACCGTTAAGCTCCGACCAATTCTTTTCCGCCTGACGGATATAGCCGTCGGGATTCCGGTGCCAGAGTTCCTGCACACGCTCGTTGCGGCTGAGATAGAGGCGGCCGTCTATAATGTCGAAGACCGTCGGATCCGCACCGTAGAGCTTGCCCTTGGAGAGGGCGAAGGTGCTGTGGCCGCCGAATTGAGGCATATAGCGGTTAGGGTCCTGCAGGAACTGATAGCGATTGTCGGCGTTTTTGAAAAGGAACCGTATACCGTCAAATTCAACGGCATACGTTTCGTCTCCACGGACGGCGGCATAGTCTGTGAAATAGGCAACAGGATCGTATCCACCGATGGCGAGGCCCCGGTGTGCGCTGATTGTCGGGTCGATCACATTCATTTCGGACGCGTCTGTCGGGTCGCGGGACACGGCAGCAGCCAGTCCAACCGCGACAAGCACAAGGAACAGGCGCGGCAAGCTCCGTTTGCAGCTCATCTTAGGGCTCCATAGGAAATTTCTCGGTTGCGCCTGATCTGGGGTGGCGCAATCGGGATTGCCAGAGTTTTCGAGTCACGAATTAGTGAAAGATTTCGAAAGGCCTATGCTTTCGATCCGGCAAGAGTAAGGCCATCGACGCGAAGGGTCGGCGCGTCGGTACCGTACTTGAAGGTCAGATCGTTCGCTGGCGTCAGATTCTTGAAGATCTCCGTGAGGTGTCCGGCCACGGTGATTTCAGAGACAGGATATGCCAACTCGCCGTCCTCGATCCAGTAACCGCCGGCGCCGCGGCTGTAGTCCCCGGTGACGATGCTGACGCTGGAGCCCATCATGTCGGTGATGTAGAGACCGGTGCCGACCGATTTGATCAGATCTTCGGGACTCATCTCGCCCGGCTCAAGGTAGAGGTTCGTGGCTGACGGGCTCGGCGGCCCGCCGACGCCGCGCGAGGCGTGACCGTTGCTCTCGAGGCCAAGCTGCCGGGCCGTCGACAGATCGAGAATCCAGGACGAGAGACGGCCATCCTCGACGATCATCTGCTTTTCTGTCGGCAGGCCCTCGGCGTCGAACGGACGGGAGCGGAAGCCTCGGTCACGCAGCGGATCGTCGACAATACGGATGTTCTCGGCAAAGACCTGCTCGCCCATCTTGTCCTTCAGAAAACTCGTGCCTCGCGCGATCGACACGCCATTGATGGCGGAGGAGAGATGGCCGAGCAGCGAGCGGCTGACCCGTGGGTCGAAGATCACCGGGACACGCTGAGAGGACGGGCGCTTCGGGTTCAGGCGCCGAATCGTCCGTTCGCCCGCCCGGCGGCCGATCTCGGAGGCATCCTCAAGATCAGCGAAAAAGACTTTGGCGGTATAATCGTAATCCCGCTCCATGCCCTGACCTTCGCCCGCCAGCATGACGGCGGAAACGGAGAAGCTGGAGCGCTGGTATTGACCGGAAAAACCGTTGCTCGCCGCGAAGGCGACCTCGGTCGTGCTCCAGCCGGCGTCGCCACCTTCCGAATTGGTGATACCCTTGACCGCCAGCCCGGCCTCTTCGGCGGAGGCCGCCAGATTTGTCAGATCCTCGGCCGAAGGCTCGTAGGGATCGAACATTTCGATCTTGGGGCTGGCGCCGGCGATCTGGCTGGCATCGGCAATCCCGGCAAAGGGATCTTCCGGCGCGACCTTGGCCATGGCGACGGCCCGTTCGACCAGTTCCTCGAGGGCCTCCGGTCTTGTGTCGGATCCGGACACCGATGCCTGCCGTTTTCCGATCAGGACGCGCAGGCCGATATCGTTGCCCTCCGCGCGTTCGACCGCTTCCGGTTTGCCCAGGCGTTGCGAGACGGACAGCGAGCGCCCGGTCAGGTAAATGGCGTCCGCCGTCTCGGCGCCGGCCTTGCGGGCCTTGGCAATCAGGCTGTCGAGCAGGTCTAGTCCGCCGTTTTCTGACATTTTTCTTCCGTCTCCGTCACAGAACCGGTTGAGACATAGGGCGGATCGGCGGCGCACGCAACCGAGGGTGTCCGGGATTGCGGTTTGAATGTGGCCCAACCCGTCGTGTTTCCGCCAAAGCCGGGGGGTACATCAGGCTTACCCCACTGTTGAGAAGGAGGAACCGATGAAACGGATTCTCAGTGCTTTTGTTCTGTCCGCAGCCCTCATACCAGTTGCTGTCGCGCCGGTCCCGGCGCAGATGTTCCAGCTCTATGACGGGGTCGCGGCCGTGCGCGGCCAGGCCGATAGCCAGGACGGGTTTGCGCACAGTCTCGCTGCCGAATACCGGCGCTTTGCGCTCTCCGAGGCGGACGACATGGCAGACTGGATCGATGCCGAGCATTTTGCGAAAAAGACCCTGGCCTCGGCGCGGGGTGAGGCCGTGCCGCCGGAAGATCTTGCAGACTGGACGCTTGGAGACGCACAGCTTCCGGCCCTGCAATCCTCCCGCGCCCGGCTGATCTCGGCCTTCGACCGGGATGCCCGGATTCTGGCGCCTCATGCCTCCGCCCGCGCCCAGGCCCAGTTCGACTGCTGGGTCGAACAGGCGGAGGAAGGGCATCAGAAAGACGACATTGCCGCCTGCCGGGACGGATTTCTCAACGCCATGCTGGAGATCGACGCTTCGCTTGACGCCTGGGACAATGAGCGGATCGAGCAGGAATATCCGGCAAAGTAGGGTACCGGGTCATTTCCAGATCGGCTTGCCGCTGCCGGGCAGCCCGAGCGAGGACCATTTCCGGTCGACCAGATCGATGATCTCCTGGTCCATCCGGATTTCCTCGCCCCATTCCCGCTTGGTCTCGGGGGGCCATTTGTTGGTGGCGTCGAGGCCGATCTTGCCGCCGAGGCCGGATTCCGGGCTGGCGAAATCGAGATAGTCGATCGGCGTGTTCTCGATCATCGTCACGTCCCGGACCGGGTCCATCCGGGTCGAGATCGCCCACATGACGTCCTTCCAGTCCCGGGCGTTGATGTCGTCATCCACGATAATCAGCCATTTCGTGTACATGAACTGCCGGAGATAGGACCAGGCGCCCATCATCACCCGCTTTGCGTGGCCCGGATAAGCCTTCTTCATGGAGATGACGGCGATCCGGTAGGAGCAGCCTTCAGGCGGCAGCCAGAAGTCGGAGATCTCCGGGAACTGCTGCTGGATCAGCGGGATGAAGACCTCGTTCAGGCCCTCGCCAAGGACGGAGGGTTCGTCCGGCGGACGGCCCGTGAAGGTGGTTAGGTAGATCGGATCGCGCCGCATGGTAATGGCGGAGACGTTGAAGACCGGGAATTGCTCGACCGAATTGTAGTAGCCGGTGTGGTCGCCATAGGGGCCCTCGTCGCCATACTCTTCGAGCGAGACATAACCCTCAATGACGATCTCGGCTTCGGCAGGCACCTTCAGCGGCACCGTCTTGCAATCGACCAGATCAACCTTCTTGCCGCGCAGGAGGCCGGCGAACTGGTACTCGCTCAGCGTGTCCGGCACCGGCGTGACAGCGGCGAGGATGGTGCCCGGATCGGCCCCGATCACCACGGCGGCGGGCAGCGGTTCCGGCTTCTCGTTCTTCCAGCGCTGATAATGCTGGGCGCCGCCGCGATGCTTCAGCCAGCGCATCAGGGTCTTGTTCTTGCCCAGCACCTGCATGCGGTAGATGCCGAGATTGAAATCGTCTTCCTTGCGTTTGCCTGGTCCCTTGGTGACCACCAGCGGCCAGGTGATCAAGGGCGCGGGCTCGCCCGGCCAGCAGCTCTGGATCGGCAGCTTGGAAAGATCGACCTGGTCCCCTTCCATGATCACGTCCTGGCAGGGGCCGTAGCCAACCGTGCGCGGTTTCATCGCCATCACGGTCTTCAGCAGCGGCAGCATGTCCAGCGCCTCGCGCCAGCCGCCCGGAGGCTCGGGCTGGCGCAGGAAGGCCAGGGTCTCGCCAACCTCGCGCAGTTGTTCCGGCTCCCTGTCCATACCCCATGCGACCCGCTCCACCGTGCCGAACAGGTTGGCCAGCGCGGGCATGTCGTATTTCTGCCCGTCCGGTCCGACGACATTCTCGAACAGTACCGCAGGCCCGCCCTCGGCCAGCAGGCGGGTCTGGATCTCCGTCATTTCCAGGACGGGCGAGACCGGCTCGCTGACGCGGACGAGACGCCCCTTGCTCTCGAGCTGGGCCATGAAGTCGCGCAAGGAGGAAAAGGGCATGAGGCACTCCGTTGGTGAACAGCGCCGCGCGGACGCGCCGTCAGATATACCCGCGCGGCCCGGCGGGGACCAGACGCGACAGTGCAGCGTGATTGATAGCATTCGCACGGCGCTGTATACCGGACCGGTAAATTCGGCACGGAGTTTTCTCATGGCCTACTGGGTAATCGGCGGCGAATACACGGACACGTCCTTCACGCATATCAAGGGCGGCGATGCGGAGACCAAGATCGGTCCCTTCCCGGATTATGAAACGGCGAAGTCGGTCTGGGGCAAGCTGGCCTGGGAACATGTGGACGATGCCCACACCCGGTACCGGATCTGGGATGATGGCTCAGAGCAGTTCTGGGTCGTCGGCGGAACCTACAAGTCAACCGATTTCAGCGAGACGGTGGACGGCACGCCGGAGCAGCGGGTCGGGCCTTTCGACAGCTATGAAGCAGCGAAAGCCGAATGGCAGAAACGGGCGTGGGAAAGCGTTGATGATGCGCATACCCGGTTCCGGATCGAAAAGGTCAGCGACTGACGCTGATGCCCGATTACGCTCCGCACGGGAATTACGAGATCTGGCTGGATCCTGATCAGGATCTGGTGATCCGGATCAAGGCCTCGGGCTTCGTCAATCTTGAAATGCTGCGCATCCACAACGCGCGGACCGACGAGATCGTGGCCGGTTTCAAGGGCCAGCCTTACGTCATAGTCTGCGACTTCGATGGCGGCATGGTGATGACGCCCGATGCCGAAGATGCGTGGATCAAAAGTGCGGTCAGCCGAGTCGTGCGCGGCTGGGCCGGCGTCGCCTATTTCTTCGGCGGGGATGCCGAGTTTAAGACTCTGGTACGTGCCCAGGTGACCCGGGTTTTGGATGCCATCGGGGTGCCGTGGCATGAAGTGGAGGACGAAGAGGCGGCGATTGTCTGGGCCATGAACAGGCTCGCAGAAGTTACTCGACCGTAGCGCCTGACAGAATGACTTTTGCCCGCTCTGTGATCGGATCCTAATGTCAGCGGGCAACGCACGTGCCCGATTGTGCGCCGCACGGTAATTACCAGATTGGGCCCGACCACGACCATATTCGGATAGTCCTGATCATGGCGCCGGGTTCGATCAATCTCGAGATGCTGCGCCTGCTACAGCGAGCGACCAAACAGCATCGTCGATGGGCTTGGCAGTGCGCCCTGCGGTATAGTCTGTGGCTTTGAATTCGGCATGTTGATGTCGCCGGAAGCAGAGGATGCCTGGATCAAGGGTGGGGCCTCGCGGGCTGCGCATGGCTGGCGCTCTGTGGCGTTTTATTTCTCCGATGCGGCGGGGAGCAAAACGACCCCGCGCGCAGGTGACCCGCGTCGTTGACGGAATCGCCGTGCCTTGGAAAGAGGCTGCCGATTATGACGAAAGTATCGAGTGGATTCTGGGAACGCGAAGAGCAGTTAGGTTTTTGGCTCAGTGTAATTGCCGGGGTGCATGCAACCCCTTGTAGCGGCGCTTTGTCTCTTATTTACGGATGGGCCTGATTTGAATAAGCTTCTCTAATGGTCGCATTCGCTCCGCACGGTGAATATCGTCTGGACGTTGATGATCGCATCGTCAGAACTGTCTCTGCTGATGCGATGAACGATGAGGCGATCGCCCAGTTCGGTCGAGATATGGCTGCGGTCTTTGAAGGTTTCGCAGGGCGGCCGTTCGGATATTATTGTGTCTATGGACCCGGTGTGCTCCTGACCCCGGACGCGATCGAGCAGGCTCGCCCTAACATTCTAAACCGGCACGCGAAGGGCGGCGTCGCCACGGCGGTCAATTTCTCGCAATCGGACCACCCCACGATCATTCGCGCCCAGATTGCGGAAATCTATCGAGAGATGGATGTTGTCTGGCGGGAGTTCGAGACCTACGACGAGGCCAAAGCTTGGCTGCTTGAGAAAATCGCCGAAGCGGATCGGGCATCGGGTCCGAATGCGAAATGAGCCCACGGACGGTTGTCGTGAAATAAAGTGTGGAGCATTGACGGTGCCCGACTTCGAGCCTCACGGAGAATACGGGTTCAAGCTGGACTGCAGGATCGTCAAGATCAAGGCTTCCGGGATCATTAATCAGGAAGCGATCAAAAACCATTCCAAGCATCATTTTTCGTCAGTGTACAGATCGGCGGATTGTGCGAGAAGGCGGGTGTGCCCTGGCGCGAATGCGACAGCTACGAGGCTGTCAAAACCGTGGCTGGAAGCCCGAATAGTCGAGGCGCGAAAAACGGCCGTGCATGATTGACGGACATGTCGTTCGGGAATCCGCCCTTATGGGCCGAATCCTTCTGCTGAATCACCGCTTGCTCGGGCCATGACCGTTCCATTACGTTGCCGCACTGCAAAACTTTCGAGCAAGCGAGCCATACCCAATGTCGAGTTCGGCCGAATCCGCGCCGCGGACGGATTTTCAGTCTCTCATTCTCACCTTGCAGAGCTATTGGGCGAGCAAGGGATGCGTGATCCTGCAGCCTTATGACATGGAAGTCGGCGCGGGGACGTTTCACCCGGCAACGACCCTGCGCTCGCTCGGTCCGGATGATATCTGGAAGGCGGCCTATGTGCAGCCCTCCCGCCGTCCGACCGACGGCCGCTATGGCGAGAATCCGAACCGGCTGCAGCATTATTACCAGTTCCAGGCGCTGATCAAGCCGTCTCCGGCGGACAGCCAGGAGCTTTATCTCGGCTCCCTGAAAGCCATCGGCCTCGACCCGATGAAGCATGATATCCGCTTCGTCGAGGATGACTGGGAAAGCCCGACGCTGGGCGCCTGGGGGCTTGGCTGGGAGATCTGGTGCGACGGCATGGAAATCTCGCAATACACCTATTTCCAGCAGGTCGGCGGCATCGATTGCGATCCGGTTCCGCTGGAGCTGACTTACGGGCTGGAGCGTATCGCGACCTACATCCAGGGCGTCGATTCGATCTTCGAACTCGACTGGGACGGCGTGCCGAAGGAAGAGGGCGGCAAGACCTACGCCGATATCTTCCAGCAGGCCGAGCGGGAATTCTCCACCTGGAATTTCGAGATCGCCGGGACGGACGCCCTGTTCCAGCATTTCAAGGACGCGGAAGCGGAATGCGAGCGCATTCTCTCCGATGAGCGGCCTCTGCCGCTGCCGGCCTATGACCAGTGCATGAAAGCCAGCCATACCTTCAATCTTCTGGATGCACGCGGGGTGATCAGCGTGACCGAACGGCAGGCCTATATCGGCCGGGTGCGGGCGCTGGCGAAGCGCTGTTGCGAGCGATGGGTCGAGGCCGGTAAGGCCGCGAAGGGGGAGGCGGCCAATGTCTGAGTTGCTCGTCGAACTCTTCAGTGAGGAAATTCCGGCCCGGATGCAGAAGAAGGCAGCGGACGACCTGCTGTCCCTGCTGACCCAGAAGCTGAAGAAGGCTGGTCTGGACTACAGCTCGGCCACCGCAAATGTGACCCCGCGCCGCCTGATCGCTGTGATCGACGGTCTGCCGGACAAGCAGCCGGATACCAGCGAGGAACGCCGTGGCCCGAAAGCCGATGCGCCGGAGAAAGCCCTCGCGGGTTTCCTCGGGTCCGTCGGCCTGACGCTGGATCAGTGCGAGAAGCGGGAAACGCCGAAAGGCACGTTCCTCTATGCCGTGGTCGAAACCAAGGGCGCGGAAACCCGCTCCGTGCTGCCGGGCATTCTCGCCGAGGCGGTGAAGGAACTGGCCTGGCCGAAAAGCATGCGCTGGGGCCGTCACGCCTTCCGCTGGGTGCGTCCGATGCATGGCGTCTTGGCGGTATTCGGCGGCGAGACGTTGGATGGCGAGATCGATCTCGGCGGCGGCGCGCTGATTTTCACGAACCAGACGCGCGGTCACCGTTTCCTGGCGCCCGATGCCATCACGGTCAGCGATTTCGCGGACTATCAGGCGAAGCTGCGCGCGGCTTTCGTCATCATCGACCGGGAAGAGCGCAAACGCATCATCGAGGAAGGCGCCGCCGCGCTCGCCAAGGCCGAAAGCCTGACGGTGAAGCCGGATCAGGGCCTGCTGGAAGAGGTCTGCGGTCTGGTCGAATGGCCGGTGCCGATCATGGGCCGGATCGACGATGCCTTCATGGATGTGCCGGCGGAAGCATTGGTTACTTCCATGCGCAGCCACCAGAAATATTTCTCTGCCGAGCATGCCGACGGCACGCTTGCGAGCCGTTTCATCACCGTCTCCAACATGGCGGCGGACCCGGAGCGGGACGCGACCATCCGGGCCGGGAACGAAAAGGTTCTGCGGGCCCGCCTGTCGGACGCGAAATTCTTCTGGGATCAGGACCGGGCGGTGAAGCTGGAGGCCCGGACAGTCAAACTGTCCGACATCCTGTTCTACCAGAAGCTCGGCACCGTTGCGGACAAGAGGGCGCGGCTGGAAGCGCTGGCGGAATGGCTCGCGGGCTATGTGCCGGGTGCCGATGCCGCAAAGGCAAAGCGGGCGGCAACGCTCTGCAAGGCGGATCTCGTGACCGAGATGGTCGGTGAGTTCCCCGAATTGCAGGGCATCATGGGCCGCTATTACGCGCTGCATGACGGCGAGGCGCCGGAAGTCGCCGACGCCATCGCCGACCACTATGCGCCACAGGGCCCGAACGACCGCTGCCCGACCGCGCCTGAAAGCATCGTCGTCGCGTTGGCTGACAAGCTCGACACGCTCGCCGGATTCTTTGCCATCGACGAGAAGCCGACTGGCTCCAAGGACCCGTTCGCGCTGCGCCGGGCCGCGCTTGGCGTCATTCGCCTGATTGTGGAAAACAAGCTGCGACTGCCGCTTAAAGAAGCTTTCGGTTATGCGATCGAGTTACTGAAAGAAATCATTCCAGAATCTGAATTCTATAAGGCTGGCGAACCTTATGCGGACATGGTTGCTGACGGGGCATCTGAAAAACTAGAAGTGCTTCGTGGCATCGTGCCTTTGGTGCTTCTCGATTTCTTCGCTGATCGATTGAAAGTCCATTTGCGCGATGGTGGTGTGCGGCACGATCTGGTTTCCGCCGTGTTCGCGCTTGGCTCCGAGGACGATCTGGTGCGTCTGCTTGCTCGTGTAACAGCGTTGCAGTCTGTTCTTTCCACCGATGATGGCGCCAACCTGCTGGCAGGTGTCCGCCGGGCTGGCAACATCGTGCGTGCGGAGGAGAAGAAGGACGGTGTGGCTTATGATGGCCGCACCGACGACGGCTTGCTCGCAGAGGATGAGGAAAAGGCACTTTCACAGGCTTTGATTGTGGCGGAAGATGGAGCCGACAAAGCCCTCGCTGATGAGGATTTCGAAGCGGCCATGGCGGCTCTTGCGAGTTTGCGTGGGCCGGTCGATGCCTTCTTCGACAAGGTGACGGTCAATGACGACGATCCGGCAGTACGCCGGAACCGGCTGGCGCTGTTGGCGCGGGTCGGGTCGGCCGCGCACAGGATCGCGGATTTTTCGAAGATAGAGGCCTGACGGCGGCGCGATGGAGAAGTGGATCTACACATTCGGCGGGGGAGTGGCAGAAGGCTCCGCCGGTATGGAAGATCTGCTTGGCTCCAAGGGCGCCAATCTTGCCGAGATGAGTGCTATCGGGCTGCCCGTGCCGCCCGGTTTCACCATCACCACCGATGTCTGCGGTTATTATCACAGCCACGGCAGCAGTTTTCCGGACACGCTTGAGGCCGCTGTTCGGGAAGGGCTGGCACAGCTTGAAAAAGCCCGTGGCACCCGGTTCGGCGATCCGGAAAACCCGCTGCTCGTCTCCGTCCGCTCCGGCAGTGCCGCCTCGATGCCCGGGATGATGGACACGGTGCTCAATCTTGGGCTCAACGATGCCGTGGTTGAGGGCCTTGCCCGGAAGTCCGGCGACCGCCGCTTCGCCTACGATTGCTACCGCCGTTTCATCAACATGTATGGCGAAGTGGTGCTCGATGTGGACGGCTTCCTGTTCGAGGAGGCCGCCGACGAGATCAAGGAAGATTACGGCGCGGATTTCGACCGCGATCTCAGTGCCGACGCCTTTGCCGGGATGGCCGCGCGCTTCAAGGAGATCGTCGAGAGCGAGTCCGGCGAGAAATTCCCAGAAGATCCCCTGCAGCAGCTCTGGGGGGCAATCGGCGGCGTGATCCGGTCATGGAATAATCAGCGTGCAGTGATCTACCGCTCCCTCCACGATATCGCGGACGAAACCGGCACTGCGGTCACCGTGCAAACCATGGTGTTCGGCAATCTCGGCCAGGAGAGCGTTACCGGTGTCGCCTTCACCCGTAACCCTTCCACCGGGGTGAAAGAACCGTACGGGGAGTATTTGCCGAATGCCCAGGGCGAGGATGTCGTCTCCGGGTTGCGCACACCCTTGCCGCTTGTGGAAAGCGGCATGCATGGCGCGGCGGAGGATGCGAAGGCGTTGTCCGTCCATGCGCCCACCCTGTTCGGCAAGCTTCAGACCCTTTGTGACCGCCTGGAACGCCACTATGGCGATATGCAGGACATCGAATTCACGGCCGAAGGCGGCGAGCTGTTCCTGCTGCAGACCCGCGCCGCCAAGCGCACCGTCGAGGCCGGTCTGAAAATAGCCATCGATATGGAAGCCGAAGGCCTGATTTCCCGCCGGGACGCCGTGATGCGGGTCAATCCGGACGATCTCGACAGCCTGCTCTATCCGTCCGTCGATCCCGCCGTGGGCGCGGAGCCGATCGCCCGCGGCCTGCCGGCCTCGCCGGGGGCGGCCAGCGGCGTCGCCGTGTTCGATCCGGACGATGCCATCCGCCGGTCCCGCGATGGCGAGGACGTCATCCTTGTCCGTAAGGAAACCAGCCCGAACGACATTCACGGCATGCATGCCGCAGCGGGCATCGTGACCGCACGCGGCGGTTTGACCAGCCATGCGGCGGTGGTGGCACGCGGCATGGGGCGGCCCTGCATCTGCGGTGCCAGCACGGTCCGGATCAATGCGGAAGGGACCTGCTTCACGGTTGGCGACATCACCGTGCGTGATGGCGACGAGATCACCCTCGACGGCACCGGCGGCGGTATTTATCTCGGCCGCATCCCGACCGTCGAGCCACAACTGTCCGAAGACCTGAAGACCCTGGTGTCCTGGGCCGACGAGATTCGCAAGCTCGATGTCCGGGCCAATGTGGAAACCATGGAGGATGCCCGCGCCGCGCACGCATTTGGCGCCGATGGAATCGGTCTGGTCAGCACGGAGCACACTTTTTTTGCGCCGGAACGCATCATGACCGTCCGAGAGTTGACGCTGGCCCGTAATGAGAAGGAACGTCGGCCGTCACTTGAGCGGCTGTTCCCGCTGCAGCGGGACGACTTCACAAGGCTGTTCCGCGAGTTGCGCGGATTTCCGGTCGCGGTCCGCCTGCTCGATCCACCGCTCGACCAGGTCTTGCCGGTCTCGGACGGGGACTACCGGGAGACAGCCGAGGCCCTCGGCCTGCCGGTGGATGCCGTGCGCAAGCGGGTCGCGGCGGTGCGCCAGATCGTACCTGTCCTCGGCCATCGGGGCTGCCGGCTGGCGATTTCCTATCCCGAGATCACCGATATGCAGGTCCGCGCCATGTTCGAGGCCGCGAGCAGTGTGTTGCAGGAGTTCGGTGACACGGTGACGCTGGAAATCACCGTGCCGCTGGTTGTCGGCAAGCGGGAGTTCGATTTCGTCCGGGTCATCGTCGACCGGGTGGCGGCGGAGGTCGAGCAGGAAACCGGCTGCACCATCAGCTACAGGGTCGGCACCCTGATCGAGCTGCCCCGCGCCGCTTTGCGTGCCGGCGAGATCGCCAAGAGCGCCGATTTTTTCAGCTTTGGCACGGACGATCTGACGCGCACCGTATTCGGCATGTCACGCGATGACGCGGACGCGTTCCTGACCACGTACATGAACAATTCCGTGGTCGATCTCGACCCCTTCGTCACCCTCGATATCGAAGGGGTGGGGGAGCTGGTGCGGATCGCGACGGAACGGGGACGGGCGGAAAACCCGAAATTGCTGATCGGTATCTGCGGCGAGCATGGCGGCGATGCGAAGACTGTTCGCTTCTGTCATTCCATCGGCCTCGATTATGTCTCCTGCGCGCCGAACCGCCTGCCCGTGGCGCGCATCGCCGCGGCGCAGGCGACCATCCTGGGCGATGCAGAAGCCTGACTAGGGCCTATTTTGCCCCGAGCGGCCCCGTTCCGACGGTTTGTCGAAAGTCAGCGCGTTGACGTAAGTGGATATGGCTCTCACACTGCCCGCAAAAATAATGGGGAGGAAGCCATGGGTCGGAAGAAAGCACTGGTGGTCGGCGCGCTGGGGGTCATCGGGCGGCGGCTGATCCAGCTTCTTGAGGAAACAGGCGGGTGGGATATCGTCGGCGTTAGCCGGCGGGTTCCGGATTTCCCCAGCAAGGCATCCTATATTTCCGTCGATATGCTCGACCGGGCGGATGCTGAAGCCAAGCTGGCCCATCTGACGGATGTCACCCATGTTTTCTACACTGCTTTCCAGGTCCGCCCGACCTGGGCCGAGCATGATGCGCCCAATCTCGCCATGCTGGTGAATGCTGTTGAACTGGTCGCGGCTGTCTCTCCCGTGCTGGAACATGTCCAGCTCATGGAAGGCAACAAGATCTATGGCAGCCATCTTGGGCCGTTCAAGACGCCGGCGCGGGAAGATGATCCGCCGCACATGCTGCCGAATTTCTATCACACGCAGGAAAGCTGGTTGCGTCAGGCCCAGGACGGGCAGCGCTGGACCTGGTCCGCGCTTCGTCCGCAGACTGTCTGCGGGTTTGCCGTCGGTAATCCGATGAACATCACCACCTGCATCGCGGTCTACGCGACGATCTCGAAGGAGCTCGGCCTGCCGCTCCGCTTCCCCGGCAAGCCCGGTGCGTACGAGGCTGTCTATCAGGTGACGGACTCGGCCCTGCTGGCGCGCTCGATGGTCTGGGCAGCGACGGCCGGCAGCGCCCAGAACGAGGTGTTCAACATCACCAACGGGGATTTTTTCCGCTGGAAGAATGTCTGGCCGCGTTTCGCCGAATATTTCGAGATGGCGTTGGGGGATGTGCAGACCATTCCGCTCACCGAATTCATGGCGGACAAGGCGCCGCTCTGGGGGCGGATCGTGGAGCGCGAGGGCCTGATGCATACGCCCTATGCCGACATCGCCGCCTGGCCTTTTGCGGATTATGTCTTCGGCACGGACTGGGACGTGATGACCGACACGCTGAAGATCCGCATGGCGGGGTTCCACGATTATGTGCGTTCCGAGGAGATGTTCGTCGAGCTTTTCGACGAGTTTCGGGCGCGCAAGGCTATTCCCTAGTTCTCCGGTCCGGAATCCGGGTTGTCGCCAACCCGGTGCGGCTCGTTGCGGTGCTCCATTTCAAGCAGCAAAGATGCCTGGTCATAGCCACCAAGCCCGCGTCCTGTGAGAGAGCTGTAAAGGTCGCGGGCAATCGTCAGGAAGGGCAGGTCGAGGCCGCATTCCCTGGCCGTGCGCAGGACCGTGTCGAGATCCTTCAGCATGTTCTGGACCTGTGCGCCCGGCCCCCAGTTGCGCTGGATCATCCGGCTGCCGTGTTCCTGCAGCACGCGGCTTTCGGCGAAACCGCCGCGCAGGGCATCGCGCACCGCTGCGGGATCGGCGCCGCCGGCTTCGGCCAGCAGCATGGCTTCGGAAAGCCCGGCAATCGAAATTGCCACGATCACCTGGTTACAGAGTTTGGTGAGCTGTCCGGAACCGCAGGGACCCACCCGGAACGGGCGTCCCATGGCGGCAAGCACCGGGGTCGCCTCGACGAACGTGTCTTTCTCGCCACCGACCATGATCGCCAGGCTGCCAAGTTCGGCGCCCTGGGTGCCGCCGGAGACCGGCGCATCGAGATGGCGAATACCGCGCTTGGTGAGCTCGGTGTCGAACTCCTGCTCGGCCTGGGGAGCGATGGAGCTCATGTCGCAGAAAATTGTGCCCGGCCGCATCGCGTCGGCGACGCCGCGCTCGAACAGGATCTCCCGGACCGCATTCGCGTCAGTGACACTGGTGCAGACGATATCGGCGGTGGCGACCGCTTCCGGCGCACTCTCGGCAATGCTGGCATGGAGGCTGGCGAGCGGCTCTGTCTTGCCCGGCGTGCGGTTCCAGACAGTCAGCGGAAATCCGGCGCGGGCGATGTTGGTGGCCATGCCAAGGCCCATCCGTCCGATGCCGAGAAAGGTGACATTCGGAGTCATTCCCATCCCTTCATGCTGCGCACCGCTAACGTCTCGTCCGCAGCCCTTCGGCAAGTCGGAAAAGGCCGTGCGCGCCTGTGTACTCTCCCAGTTGGCGACAGCGTATACCATGCTGCGTCACCGCCCGGGTGCAGAGATCGGTGAGGTCAGGGTTGCCGATTATGCAAACCTCTGATCCGGGCGCGAGATCGCGGACCGCTGATGCCACCTCGCTGCCGATCAGCAGGCCGGAGAGAAAACTGCCGGTTTCGTCGACGGGCAGAGTTTCCAGCAATGCGCCGGCACGCACGGTAAAGAGGTGGGCCAGCAGCCCGGCATCCGACCGGACGGCGGCCAGCCCCTTTTCGAATCCGGCGTCGGACCAGACGGCATGTTCGATGGTGGCGCCGAGGATCGAGTGCCGTCGCAACACATCGAATAGCTCGCCCGTCATGTAGGTACGGAAATCCTTGATGATCCCGTCTTCGAGCCAGGCCCACTTGCTGTGGGTTCCGGGCAGGCAAAGCAGATGGCGTCCCGGCCCGAGCTGCGCGAGCGCCCCGAAGATCTGCAGCTCCTCGCCCCGCATCACATCGGCACGCCCGTCCTGCGAGAGAGAGAGGCCGGGCGCGATCCAGAGAGCGTGGCCGGATTCCGTTCGGGCGGCGATGGCGTGATCGGCAAGACTTTCCGGATCGGCCGGGCAGGGTATGTAGGGCGCCTCGAACCAGCCCTGCCGGCTGCCGATCATGCCGCCGAGGATGATCAGGGGCGCGTCTGCGCCGGCGGGCGGAAGCCAGTCGCCGATGATTGTGTGAAAGGCATCCTCGAAGTCCCCATCGTCGATTGCCCGGATTCCTGCGGGGGCATCGCGCCGTTCGAGGACGCTACCGTCTTCCGCCATGCGGAATGCCCGCAACCGGGTGGTCCCCCAATCCAGAGCCAGCACTGCAGTCTCACTCATCATCATGTTCCTCCTGATCTGGACCGGAGCTTGACTCGCCGTTATCCGGTTGCAAACCTCGCTGCCGTCCTTAATAGGTTGCAAATCAGAAAAACGCTAAGGGAAGGAATAACCCTCATGAAGCTGTTGCGGTATGGCGCACCGGGTGCCGAAAAGCCGGGGATTCTGGATGCCGACGGGAAGATCCGCGATCTCTCCGGCATTGTCGGCGATATCGACGGTGCGGCGCTCAGCCCCGAGGGTCTGGCGAAAATCAAGGCGGCGGACACCGCGTCCCTGCCGGTGGTCGATGGTGACCCGCGTCTCGGCGCCTGCGTCGGCAAGGTCGGCAAGATGATCTGCGTCGGCCTGAACTACAGCGATCACGCCGCCGAATCCGGCATGGACGTGCCGCCGGAGCCGATCATCTTCATGAAGGCGACCTCCGCGATCTGCGGCCCGAACGACGATACAGTCGTGCCGCGCGGCTCCAAGAAGCTGGATTACGAAGTCGAACTCGGCATCGTCATCGGCAAGAAGGCGAAATATGTCTCCGAAGCCGACGCGCTGGATTATGTCGCCGGCTTCTGCGTGGTGAACGACGTCTCCGAGCGTGAATTCCAGGCGGAGCGCTCCGGCCAGTGGACCAAGGGCAAGAGCTGCGACACGTTCGGCCCGACCGGCCCCTGGATGGTGACAAAGGACGAGATCCCGAACGCGCAGGCGCTGGGCATCTGGGCCAAGGTCAATGGCGAGACCCGGCAGGACGGCAACACCAACACCATGGTCTATGGTCCGGCCTTCCTGGTGCATTATCTCAGCCAGTTCTTCACCCTGGAGCCGGGCGACGTGATCCCGACCGGAACCCCGCCGGGTGTCGGCATGGGCTTCAAGCCGGAGCCGAAATACCTGAAGGCCGGCGATGTGGTCGAACTCGGCATCGACGGTCTCGGCGTGCAGCGCCAGACCTGCGTCGCCGACAGCTAGGCCAGTCAAAATAGGGAAGATGACCATGGTGAGTTACGATTTCACAAAACGTGCCGCCGTGGTCACCGGCGGCGCACGCGGTATCGGCAAGGCGGTTGCAGCCCGTCTTGCCGCCTCCGGCGCCTCCGTCAGCCTGTGGGATACGGACGGTGACAAGCTGGCGGAGACCGCCGCCGAACTGGGCGGCAACATCCATACGTCCGTGGTCGACATCACGAACGATTCCGCCGTCGACCGGTCGGCGGCGGAGGTCGAGCGGGAGTTCGGGCGCCTCGATATCATGGTCAACAGTGCCGGCATCACCGGCCCGAACGTGCCGACCTGGCAATATGGCGTCGCCGACTGGCGCCGGGTGATCGATATCGACCTGAACGGCACCTTCCTGTGCTGCCGGGCGGCGGTGCCCTACATGCTGCGCAACAATTACGGCCGCATCGTCAATATCGCCTCGGTGGCCGGCAAGGAAGGCAACCCCAATGCGCCCGCCTACAGCGCGGCCAAGGCCGGCGTGATCGGCCTGACCAAGTCGCTCGGCAAGGAGCTGGCGGAATCCGGCGTCACCGTCAATTGCGTGACCCCGGCGGCAGTGAAAACCGATATCTTCGATCAGATGACCGAGGAGCATATCAATTTCATGCTTTCGAAAATCCCGATGAAGCGGTTCGGCCAGGTCGATGAAATCGCCAATCTCGTAGCCTGGCTGAGCTCCGAGGATTGCAGCTTCAGTACCGGTGGCGTATTCGATTGCTCAGGAGGACGCGCGACCTACTGAAGATCTTCTTCAGGGCGCGACAGGAGCAAGGATAGCTGCCATGCGAGCCCGGCAGACAGACATACTGATCCGGAACGAGGCTTTCTATACGGCCTTCACCACCCGTGACCTGACGGCAATGGCAAGCCTGTGGGCCTCGGAGATGCATGTCAGCTGCATTCACCCGGGCGGCACGCCGCTGTTCGGCAGGGATGCCGTGATTGCGAGCTGGGCACGGATCCTGTCCAGCCCGGTCAGGTCCTCGCTGCAGTGCCTCGAGCCGAAAATCCATTTGTTGAGTGAAGACCTGGCCATCGTCGTCTGTTTCGAGCAGTCCGGCGGCGAGATGCTGAGTGCGACAAATATTTTCGCGCTGGAGAATGGACGCTGGGTTCTGGTCCATCACCAGGCCGGACCGGTGGCGGGGGAAACCGGTTCGGCGGCGGACATGCCGGCGCCGCGGCTCCTGCAGTAGTTTTTCCGCGCGTCACGGCATGTTTATTTCCCGAGAGGGCGGATTCATGGCACTCCGGTCGTAAATTCAACGGTCAGGGAGGAACATCATGGTCCGGCTGCGTCCCGTTCTGCTTGCTGTCATTCTGGTTCTGGTTCTGGCCGCCGGCACGACCAGAGCGGAAGTGGCGAAGCCCTATTCCGGAATGGTGATCGTCGCGACGGGCAAGCCGTTCGGCGGCTTCGTGAAGGCGCTCTCCTCTGCGATCAAGAGCCGGGGTTTCAACATTGTCGGTGTCGCCTGCGCCACCTGCGCGGCGAAATCCCAGGGCGTCACGATCCCCGGCAACAGGGTGTTCTTCTTCTTCAAGCCGGCTTACGCGGTGCGCATGCTCGCCGCTTCGGAAGCGGCGGGGATCGAGGCGCCGATCCGGATCTATGTCACCGAGGCCCCTGACGGATCGGCTGTCGCGACCTATCGGTTGCCATCCCACGTTTTCGGCGCCTACAAGGTGCCGGCGCTTGACACGCTCGGGGGCGAACTCGATGTTGACGTCGAGGCGATCCTGGCTGCGGCCACAGCTGGAAACTGAGCTTAGAATCGTAGGTACAATGAGTCTCGCAATCCCCTCTGTTTCCGCACCGCAGCGGTCGCTTTTCCTGGCTCTTGCGGTCGCGACTCTTGCGATTGCCGCCCTGCATTTGCAATATGCGGACTGGCGCCGTGTGGCGATGCTGGCGATCGGCTGCGGGCTTGGTGTCTCGCTGTATCACGCCGCGTTCGGTTTTACCGGCGCCTATCGCAAATTGCTGGTGGAGCGCGATCTGAGCGGCATCGTCGCCCAGGCAGTCATGCTGGCAATTGCCATGATCCTGTTCGCGCCAGTGCTGAGCGCGGGTGGCGCCTTCGGGCTGAAAGCGGGACCGGCGATCGCGCCGCTCAATGTCTCCCTCGTTGCCGGCGCCTTCATCTTCGGTCTTGGCATGCAGCTCGCGGGCGGTTGTGCCTCGGGCACGCTCTTTACCGCCGGTGGCGGCAATGTCCGGATGATCGTGGTGCTGGTGTTCTTCTGTGCCGGCTCTTTTTGGGGAACGCTCGACCTGCCCTTCTGGCGCGCGCTGCCCAGTCTGGGTGCGGTCTCTCTCGGCCGGGAGTTTGGCTATACGGGCGGCGTCGCGTTGCAGCTCGCCATGCTTGGCGCCATTCTCGGCGCTCTCTGGCTCTGGGGTGCGCGGATCAGGCAGCCGCTCTGGGGCGGCGCGACGGCGCTGAACTGGCGCACACTCGTTCATGGTCCCTGGCCGTTGCTGCTCGGCGCGATCATGCTGGCGTTGCTCGGCTTTGCCACCTTGCTGGCAAAAGGTTTCCCCTGGGGAGTGACATGGGGCTTCACGCTGTGGGGTGCCAAGGTCGCAATGGCACTCGGCTGGGATCCGGCAAGCAGTACCTTCTGGCAACCGGCCTGGCGGCAGGGCGCACTGCGGGCGGATTTGCTGATGGAAGCAACGTCGCTGATGAACATCGCGATCATTCTCGGCGCCGGGATGGCGGCATCCCTCGCGGGCAAGGTGGCGCCGAACCTGCGCATGGGCTGGCGGCCTTTCCTCGCGGCCGTCATTGGCGGGCTGATGCTTGGCTACGGCGCCCGGCTGGCCTACGGCTGCAATATCGGGGCGTTCTTCGCCGGTATATCCTCGACCAGCCTGCACGGCTGGGTCTGGATTTTCGTCGCCATGGCCGGGAATGTCATCGGGGTCCGGCTGCGGCCGCTGTTCCGGCTCGGCTAGACAGCGGCGATTGTCTGCACTTCGACGAGAAACTCTTCCTGCACCAGCCGGTCGACCACCAGCAGGGTATTCGGCGGATAGGCGCCGTCCGGGAACATCTTCGGAAAGGCGCGCTTGCGGAATGCCTTCAGCTTCGGAATGTCCTGGCTGTGCACGAGGTAGGTGGTGAACTGCACCACGTTGCCCCAGCCGGCCCCCTCCGCTGCGAGCGCCTTTTCGATATTGCCGAAAACCTGTTCGCACTGGGCGTCGAAACCATCAACCCCGACCGAGGCACCGTTCTCATCGGCCGCCAGCGATCCGGCGATGAAGAGAAACTCCGAAGCCTTCACGCGCGTGATGTGACAATACTGGCCGAGCGGTGCCCCAAGGGTCGGCGGATTGTAGATCTTGATATTGGCGGTCATGCGGAACTCCTTCCTCTTGGTGATCGAGAAGCTGTTCGGCATCAAGGCTCGCATATGGTGGTCTGCGGGGTAAAGCGTTCCGGCAAAGCTGCCCGGAAATAGCCAGAATGCGACTGAGGTATTCTGGGCGCGACAAATTTTCATTGTTTATTAAGGCGCTACCAAATCCTTAGCCGTCTGGCTCCCGGTATTTGCATGCCTCAATCGGCGGTTGCTGGCGTACCGTGAACACTTCGTCGCCGTGCCGGGAAGCCATCCGATGCCAACCGCTCTTCCAGTCGTTGCCGCTCCCGCCGGATATGGCCGCGGTATCGCCTGCCAGCTCACCGCCGTCTTCCTGTTCTCGATCATGGGTATTCTGGTCAAGGGGCTCGGGGATTCCTATCCGACGTCTCAGATCATCTTCTTCCGGAGCCTCCCGGCACTGCTGCCGCTGTTCCTGTACCTGCCGGTCCAGGGCGGCTGGCGTGCGCTGCTGACCCGCCGGCCGGACCTGCAGTTTGTCCGGGCGGCCGTCGGCGTCGCCTCCATGTTCGCGGGCTTCTACGCACTCTCCCAGATGGATTTCGCGACCTACGTCACGATCAGCTTCTCGGCGCCTTTGTTCGGCACCCTGCTGGCCATCCCGTTCCTGGGGGAAAAGGTCGGCATCAAGCGTCTTTCCGCCGTGCTGACCGGCTTTGCCGGGGTGGCTCTGGCCGCTGCGCCGGATGGTAGCGGGATCAGTCTTTATGCCCTGCTCGCCCTCGGCGCGGCCTTTGCCTATGGCGCCATCATGGTGGTCATGCGCAAGCTCGGCAGCATCGACCGGAGCGCGGCGACGGTGTTCTATTTCACCCTCGCGGGCGTGATCGCCGGCGGCATGGTGATGCCGTTCGAATGGGTCACGCCGACCTCCGTCGATCTCGCCCTGCTGGTCGGTGTCGGCGTCATCGGCGGCGTCGCGCAGATTCTGATGACGGAAGCCTTCCGTCAGGCGCCGACCTCTGTCATTGCCCCGTTCGACTATACTGCCATGCTCTGGGCTGCAACCCTCGGCTATCTGGTGTTCGGCAATATTCCGTCGAACCAGGTGATGGCGGGTGCCGGCATCATCTGCTGCGCCGGGCTGTTCATCCTCTATCGCGAGACAAAGCTGGGCCTTAAGAAGCCGAAACTGAAACGCTCCAGCCTCTAGGCTTCCCGGTCAGCCGATCAGGCGGGCGACCTCGGCCCGGAGATAGGGCAGGATTTCGCCCTCGATCCAGGGGTTCTTCTTCAGCAGATTGCCGCTGCGCCAGCTCGGATGCGGTAGCGGCAGATTGCGCGGAAGATATTCCCGCCAGCTCCGGACGGTTTCCGTCAGGGTCTTCTTCCGGGCCTTCCCGAGATATTCCTTCTGGGCATACATACCGGCCAGGATGGTCAGCTCGATTTCCGGCATATGGCCGAGCAGTTCCGCGTGCCATTGCGGCGCGCATTCCGGGCGCGGCGGGGCATCGCCCCCATTCGGCAGCACCCCCGGATAGCAGAACCCCATCGGCATGATGGCGATCCGTTCCGACAGGTAGAATGTCTCCCGGTCCAGTCCCATCCAGTCCCGCAGCCGGTCGCCGGAGCGATCGTTCCAGGGAATGCCGCTTTCATGCACTTTCGTTCCGGGCGCCTGCCCGACGATCAGGATGCGGGCGCCCGGACACGGTACGACAACGGGGCGCGGGCCAAGCGGCAGGTGTTCCGCGCAGGTCCGGCAGGCGGAGATCCGCGCGACCAGACTGCCGAGCGGCTCAGGCACGGTCAAAGCGGCGACGGTCATGGCGTTGCCGGACGAACAGCAGGCGCCAGAGCAGTGCGAGAAAAGCGTGCAGGATCCAGGCAACCACGACACCGGCGACCGCGAAGCGCGGGTCAATGGTAAGGGTCGGCCGGTAGGCCTGCCATGTCGCCTGCCCGACCGCCTGATCCAGATGTTTGAAAGCGATCCAGGGACGCAGCATGTAGGGCGCCTCCGTCAACCTGGAGAGAGCCTCGTCCAAGCCCAGCGCCCGCTCCCGGCGATGCAGCATATTGTCTGCACCGGACCGGATGGCGGCATCGTCCGACGCCCGGTAACGATCTGCGAAATCATCAAGGGACAGGCCGAAGGCACCGGCATCCTCCACGTCCTTCCTGTGCGCGGCCATCACCTCGTCCCGGGCGCCGCCGAGGCGTTGCTCATATTCCTGCACAAGCTGCGGCAGCTGGGAGCCGCCGATGCCGCCGGCAGAAATCATGGCGATCAGAATCAGGTCGCGGAACATTTTCATCGAGGGGCCCCCCGCGCCGCTTGGCCAAATGACTGGCCGTGCGGCATGTCGGCAATCCCCAGATGCCGGGCCAGGGTCTGGCCGACATCGGCGAAGCTGCTGAGATGCCCGATCGACCCACGGGGGCGGGCGCCGCCGAGGGTAAGCACCGGGACATTCTCGCGGGTATGGTCACTGCCGCGCCAGGTCGGGTCGCAGCCGTGATCGGCGGTGATGACGGCGAGATCGTCCGGGCCAAGCAAGGTCTCGAATTCCGGCAACCGCCGGTCGAAGGCCTCGAGTGCGGCGGCATAACCCGCCGGATTGCGCCGGTGGCCGAAATGCACGTCGAAATCGACGAAATTCACGACGATGAGACTGTCCGGCCCGGCCTTGCGGGTTTCCGTCAGCATCAGGTCGAACATCGCCTCATTGTCTGGCGCCTTGACCTCCCGGCCGGTGCCGTCATGGGCGAAGATATCGCCGATCTTGCCGATGGAGATGACGGCTCCGCCACGATCCGAATGGCGTTTCGGCAATGTTGGCGCGGGGGGCAGTACGGAATAGTCCCGCCGGTTCGCGGTACGCCGGAAGCTGGCCGGGTCTTCTCCCACAAAAGGCCGGGCGATCACCCGGCCGATATTCAGCGGATCGACGAGCGTGCGTGCCGCCTCGCAGAGAGAGAGCAGCCGGTCGAGCCCGAAATGCTCCTCGTGCGCGGCGATCTGCATCACGCTGTCGGCGGAGGTATAGATGATCGGCTTGCCGGTGCGGATATGTTCCGCGCCCAGTTCCTCGATGATGACCGTCCCGCTGGCATGCTTGTCACCGAGCCAGCCGGGCAGGTCGGCGGCCGCCATCAGACGTTCCATCAGGTCGGCTGGAAAGCAGGGTTCCGTTTCGGGAAAGTATCCCCAGTCGAAAGTAACCGGGACGCCGGTCAGCTCCCAGTGTCCGCTCGGTGTGTCCTTGCCGTTGCTTATCTCGGATGCATATCCCCAGCCGGCGTCGATTGGGGCCTCTGTCAGGCCGGGCGCGGGCCTTCCCGTGCTGGCTTCGACTGCACTTCCAAGACCGATACGGCAGAGATTTGGCAGGGAGAGAGGGCCGGAGCGCTGTTCATTGTCTCCGCGTCCGGCGGCGCAGGCGTCCGCGATATGGCCGACCGTGTTCGAGCCCGTATCGCCGAACGCCTCGGCATCGGGGGCGCCGCCGATACCGACGGAATCGAGGACGATAAGGAAGGCCCGGGCCATCAGCTGACAATCTCCACAATCGGGGAGGTTTCCGGTGGAGCGGTATCAGAAATTGTAAAGGCAGCTTTCAGGGCCGCGCCGGCGCGGGCTGCGTCCGCTTCGGTCCGGGCATGGACGATGGCGAGCGGATGGTCGCCGTCAACCCTGTCTCCGAGCCCGGCGATATCGCTCAGCCCGACGGAATGGTCGATCCGGTCTTCGGCCCGGCGCCGTCCGCCGCCAAGCTCGACGACGGCGAGCCCGACCTGGCGGGTGTCGATCGCCGTTACCGTCCCGACACGGTCGGCATGGGCCGCGGCCGTATGCGGGGCCTTGGCGAGCGCATCTGTGTCCCGGAGCAGATGGGTCGGCCCGCCGAGACAGGAGACCATGCGTTCGAACCGTTCGGCCGCCGCGCCGGAGGCGAGGGTCCGCAGCAACCTGTCCCTCGCATCGTCACGGTCAGGGGCGAGGCCGCCGGTAACAAGCATTTCCGCGCCGAGCGCGATCACCACCGCATGCAGCCGTTCCTCCCGGCGCTCGCCGGTGAGATAGTCGATGGTCTCGCGCAGCTCGACCGCATTGCCGGCGCTGTGGCCGAGCACCTGGTTCATGTCGGTGATGATCGCCGTGGTCGGAAGGCCGGCGCCGTTCGCCACATCGACGATGGAGCGGGCGAGGGCACGGGAGCCATCCAGCTTTTCCATGAAGGCGCCGGAGCCGGTCTTCACGTCCATGGCAAGGCCCTGCAGCCCGGCGGCGAGTTTCTTGGAGAGGATCGAGGCGGTGATCAGCGGAATGGATTCGACCGTCGCCGTGACGTCCCGCACGGCGTAGAAGCGCCGGTCCGCCGGAGCGAGATCCTCCGTCTGTCCGATGATGGCACACCCGGCCTGCGCGACCACCTTGCGAAAGCGGGAGAGTGATGGCGCGGTATCGTAGCCCCGGACTGAATCCAGCTTGTCCAGGGTGCCGCCGGTATGGCCGAGGCCGCGGCCTGAGATCATCGGCACGAAACCGCCGGCCGCCGCGACCATCGGTGCCAGCATCAGGCTGACCTTGTCGCCGACGCCACCGGTCGAATGCTTGTCCAGCACCGGGCCTTCGAGGGCACCCGCGTCCCAGTCGATCACGGTGCCGCTGTCCCGCATGGCAAGCGTCAGGGCGACGGTCTCTTCGGTATTCATGCCATTCAGGAAGACGGCCATGCCGAAGGCGGCGATCTGCGCCGGGCTCGCTTCATCCTTGGCGATGCGCTCGACGAAAGTCGCGATCTCGTTGTCCGAGAGGGCTGCGCGGTCACGCTTCTTGCGGATGATTTCCTGGGTCAGCATGGCGGCAGTCTCTCATCCTTTGTGCCCGAGTGTCTTGAGCAGCGCGTCAAGCAGGCTGCTGGCGCCGAACCGGAAGGTCTCCGGCGTGGCCCAGCCCGGCCCCATGATGTTGTCCGCCAGCCGCAGATAGGCAAGGGCCTGTTCCGTCGTGCGGATGCCGCCGGAGGGCTTCAGGCCGACCGGCTTGCCGCTTTCCCTGATCGCGTCCAGCATGATGTGGGCAGCTTCCAGAGTGGCGGAGACGGGCGTCTTGCCGGTGGAAGTCTTGATGAAATCCGCACCGGCGGCAATCGCATCCCGGCTGGAACCTGCTATGGCAGTCGCGGTTTGCAGGCGGCCGGTTTCCAGAATGACCTTCAGGTGCGCGGTGCTGCCGCAAGCATCCTTGCAGGCGGCAACCAGATCCCCGGCGATGGCGCTGTTACCATTCAGCCAGCTGTCATAGGGCCAGACCACATCCACCTCGTCCGCGCCATCACCGACGGCCTGTTTCGTGGTGGCGACGGCGCCGGCCACATCCGGGCGGCCCTGCGGGAAGTTCGAGACGGTGGCGACGCGGACAGTCGTTCCGGCAAGTGCGCTCTTCGCCTGTGCAACGAATGCAGGCCAGACGCAAACGGCGGCGACTGGTCCGGCGGGTGTCACGGCGCGCTTCAGCATGGCACCGACCGATGCCGGAGTGTCATCGTCTCCAAGGCTCGTCAGATCGAGCATGGACAACGCGCGACCAGCATCAGTCATGAATTGAGTCCTTCAAAAATTCCAGCAGCAGGCGGGTCATGGACTCCGCGATCGTCGCGCCCTGGGTCAGCGTGTGTTCGTGGTCGAGAATTTCGTTCGCCACCATGCCCGCGCCGAAATTGGTTATACCGGAAACTGCGGCAACCCTGAGGCCGGCATGCCGGGCGGCCAGCACTTCCGGCACCGTCGACATGCCGACGGCATCGGCGCCGAGGATGCGGAAAGCGCGGATCTCCGCCGGAGTCTCGAAGTTCGGGCCGAGCGCCCAGAGATAGATGCCTTCATGCAGAGCCACGTCACTGGCTTCGGCGCCGCGCCGGAGCGCGGCCCGCAGGGCGACGTCATAAGCCTGGGTCATGTCGAAGAAGCGCGGGCCGAGAGCCGCGTCATTCGGGCCGATCAGCGGATTGGCGCCGGACCAGTTGATATGATCCGTCAGCATCATCAGGCTGCCGGGTACCATCTCGTCCTGCAGGCTGCCGGCGGCGTTGGTCAGCACCAGGCTGGCGATGCCGAGCGCGGCAAGGGTGCGGACCGGCAGCACGATGTCGGCCAGCGGATGGCCTTCATAGGCATGGGCCCTGCCCTGCAGCACGAAGACTTCCCGGCCGGAGAGCGTGCCGTGGATCAGCGTTCCGTGATGGCCTTCGACACGCGGTTTTGGAAAGCCGGGTATATCGGCGAAAGAGACCGAGGCCGGGTTCTCGACCGCGTCCGCGACGGAGCCGAGCCCGCTGCCAAGCACCAGCGCGACCCGGGCGCTGCGTCCCGGCAATGCTTTGCGAATGGCGTCAGCCGCCGCTTCGTATGCGGTCACGTCCGCTCCTTCACATAGGGAGTGCCGCTGGCCTTCGGGGCGATGGCCTTGCCGATGAAGCCGGCCAGCAGGACCACGGTCAGGATGTAGGGCAGGGCCTGCAGGAGCTGAACCGGGAAGATGCCGATCACCGGCAGCTCGACGCCCTGCAGACGGACGGCCATGGCGTCGAGAAAGCCGAACAGCAGGCAGGCGAACAGGGTCGGCACCGGCTTCCACTTGCCGAAGATCATTGCCGCCAGCGCCATGTATCCCTTGCCCGCCGTCATGTCGCGCACGAAGGCGGCGGAATGGGCGGTGGAAAGATAGGCCCCGGCGATGCCGCAGAGAATGCCGGCGATCAGCATCGCGCTGTAGCGCAGGCCGGCGACGCTGATCCCGGCCGTATCGACCGCCGCCGGGTTTTCGCCAACCGCCCGCAGCCGCAGCCCGAACCGGGTGCGGTAGATCACCCACCAGGTCAGGGGTACGATGGCGAGGGCGAGATAGACGAGGATGTTGTGCCCGCTGATCACCTCCGCATAGAGCGTCCCGATCACCGGAATGCCGCGTGCGGCATCGGCGAAGGGCAGGGCGTGCTCGGTGAAGCGCGCTGAGGCATCGAGGGTCGGTGTGCGGCCGCCCTGGTGGAACCAGGCGATGCCGAGCACGATTGTCAGCCCGGCGGCGACGACATTGATGGCGACGCCGCTGATCACCTGATCGCCCCTATGGGTGATGCAGGCGAAACCGTGCAGCAGAGCCAGCCCGATCGAGACGGTAATCCCGGCGCCGAGTCCGGCCCAGGCCGAGCCGGTGACGGCTGCGGTCGCGGCGGCGGCAAAGGCAGCTGCCAGCATCTTGCCCTCGAGCCCGATATCGATCACCCCGGAGCGTTCCGAAAACAAACCGGCCATGGCCGCCAGGATAAGCGGCGTGGCAACGCGCAGGGTGGCGTCGAGGGTGAGCAGGATCAGGAGATAGGTATCCGCCATGATCGCCTCCTAGCCCCGCACCGGCATGAGCCGGCCGATCAGCCGCGCCATCAGCGGATTGAACATGTAGGCGAGCGCGCCGGAGAACAGGATGATGAAGCCCTGAATGACGATCACCATGTCGCGGGTGATCTGCTCGAACTCGAAATCCAACTCCGCACCGCCCTGATAGAGCGTGCCGAACAACAGGCTGGCCAGCACGATGCCGATCGGATGATTGCGTCCCATCAGGGCGACGGCGATGCCGGTGAAGCCGTATCCGGCGGTGAAATTCAGCAGCAGCTTGTGCTGCACGCCCATGATCTCGTTGATGCCGACCATGCCGGCCAGCATCCCGGACAGCGCCATGGTCCAGAAGATCGTCTTCTTCGGATCGATTCCGGCATAGACCGCTGCCGTCTCGTTCCGGCCGACCGTGCGGATGGCATAGCCCCAGCGGGTGCGCCAGATGAAAATGGCAACCAGAACCGAGGCGATCAGGGCAAGGACAAAGGAGAGGTTCAGCGGCGAGCGGGAGACGTCAATCCCGATGACGGCGAACATCTGATGCGCCATCGGCAGCCAGGCGCTTTCGGCGAATTCCCGGCTTTCGGGGGACATCTGCCCCGGTTTGATCATCACATTGACCAGCAGATAGACCATTAACGCCGAGGCGATGAAGTTGAACATGATGGTGGTGATGACGATGTGGCTGCCGCGATAGGCCTGCAGCCAGCCGGGCACCGCCGCCCATACGCCGCCGAACAAGGCGGCTCCGAGCATGGCCAGCGGCAGCAGAGCGTACCATGGCAGCAGACCGTCCAGCGCAAGGATGACGAGCCCGACGCCCAGGCCGCCGATATAGGCCTGCCCCTCGCCGCCGATATTAAACAGCCCGGCATGGAAGGCGACCGCGACGGCAAGGCCGGTGAAGATGAAATTGGTCGTGTAATAGAGTGTGTAGCCGATCGCCTCGTCATAGCCGAAAGCGCCGTACAGCATCACTTCGAGGGCCTCGAGCGGATTTTCGCCGAGGATCAGGATGACGAGCGCCGAGACCGCGAGCGCGGCCAGGATGTTCAGGGCCGGGATGACCCCGACATCAACCCATTTCGGGAGCTTGATCGGCTGGCTCATGCGGCTTCATTACCCTGGGCGTCGTCTTCTGAAATATTCGCCATCATCAGGCCGATCCGCTGCGGGTCCGCGTCGGCCGCGCTCATCTCGCCGACGATGCGGCCGTCCGACATGACCAGAATGCGGTCGGAGAGGGAGATGATCTCGTCCAGCTCGACGGAGACCAGCAGCACCGCCGCTCCCCGGTCGCGCATGGCGACGAGCGTGTTGTGGATGAACTCGATGGCGCCGATATCGACGCCGCGGGTCGGCTGGCCGACCAGCAGCAGCTTCGGCTGCGTCTCCAGTTCCCGGGCCAGCACGATCTTCTGCTGGTTGCCGCCGGAGAACATGGCGGCGGCCAGATGCGGGTTCGGCGGGCGCACGTCGTAGCGCTCCATCTCCGATGTGCAGTCGGCGATGGCCGCCTCCCGGTCGAGCAGCAGGCCATCGTTGAACCGCTCCCAGTCATGATGACCGAGGATGTGGTTCTCATGCGCGGGGAAGGCGGTGACCAGTCCCATATGGTGCCGGTCCTCCGGCACGTGGGCGATGCCGAGGCCGCGCGCCTCATGCGGATTGTAGGGCGTCGCGGCGGACACCGTGCGGGTGCCGTTGATCGAGAAGGAGCCGCCGGAGAGCGGGCGGATACCGGCAAGCACCTGGAGCAATTCGCTCTGCCCGTTTCCGGCGACCCCGGCAATACCCACGATCTCGCCCGCGCGGACTGAGAAGCCGACGGCTTTCACACGGTCCACGCCCTGTGCATCCACGACGGAGAGAGCATCGACGTGCAGGATGGTCTCGCCGATCTTCGGTTCCGGCTTGTTCACGCGCAAGAGGACCTTGCGGCCGACCATCAGCTCGGCGAGTTCCTCGGCGCTGGTTTCCGATGTTTTCCGGTGCGCCACCATCTCGCCGAGGCGCATGACCGAAACGCTGTCGGTGGCGGCCAGGATTTCGCGCAGCTTGTGGGTGATCAGGATGATGGTGACGCCGCGCTCCCGCAGCGCGTCCAGAATCTCGAACAACCGGTCCGCTTCCTGCGGTGTCAGCACGCCCGTCGGCTCGTCCAGCACCAGGATGCGGCAGCCGCGAATGAGCGCCTTGAGAATCTCGACCCGCTGCTGCTGGCCGACCGAAAGATCGCCGACAAGGGCGTCCGGGTCGACCGTCAGCCCGTAATCCTTCGACAGCCGGGCCAGTTCGGTCCGTGCCGCCCGCTCGCCCTTGTCGAGCAGGGCGCCGCCTTCAGAGCCGAGCATGACATTGTCGAGCACGCTCATGGTGTCGACCAGCATGAAATGCTGATGCACCATGCCGATACCGAGATCGATGGCGGCACGGCTCGAGGCGATGGTGACCGCTGTGCCGTCGACCAGGATCTCCCCCGCATCGGCATGATAGAAGCCGTACAGGATCGACATCAGGGTCGATTTACCCGCGCCGTTCTCGCCGACGATGCCATGAATGGTCCCGGGCATGACGCGCAGATCCACATTCCGGTTCGCCTGAACCGGCCCGAAATTCTTGCAGATGCCCTTCAACGCGATGGCGGGCGGCTTGCTGCCGCCCGCCCCGTCGACACCCGTCATGGGCTGTTGGTGATCGGAAGTCATGGTGTCTGATACGCGGCCGTCAGTACGGACAGGTATTGTCGGCCATGTAGTCATGCACCTTGATTTCGCCGGACTTGATGCCCGCCTCGGCCTGCGCGACCGCCGCTTTCATCTCGTCGGTGATCATCGCCTTGTTGTGCTCGTCCAGCGCCCAGCCGACCCCGTTTTCGCCGAGACCGAGGACATTGATGCCCGGCTTCAGGTCGCCCGCCTGGGCGGCTTTGAAGACGTTGTAGGCCGCGATATCCACGCGTTTCAGCATTGAGGTCAGCATGGTGCCCGGATGCAGGTAGTTCTGGTTGCTGTCCACGCCGATGGCTTTCTTGCCCGCATCTTCCGCAGCCTGCAGCACACCGAGGCCGGTGGAGCCGGCGGCCGCGAAAACAACATCCGCGCCGCGGTCGAACTGGCTGCGGGCGAGTTCTGCACCCTTGGTCGGGTCGTTCCAGGCGGCGGGGGTGCTGCCGGTCATGTTCTGCAGAACCTCGATGTCGTTGTTCGCCCACTGGGCGCCCCCGACATAGCCGCAGGCAAAGCGGCGGATCAGCGGGATGTCCATGCCGCCGACAAAGCCGAGCTTGCCGGTCCCGGAGGCTTTCGCCGCCAGCACGCCGACCAGGAACGAGCCTTCATGTTCGTTGAACACGATGGACTGGACATTCGGCACGTCGACCACGCTGTCGATGATGGCGAAGCTGGTGTCCGGATATTCCTTGGCGATCTTCTCGATGGCCGGGCCCTGGGCGAAGCCGACACCGAGGATCGGGTTGGCCCCCCTGCGCGCCATGCGGCGGATCGCCTGCTCGCGCTGGGTTTCGTTCGTCACCTCGAACTCGAGATACTTGACCCCGGATTCCTTGGCGAAACGCTCGGCCCCCTCGTAGACGCCTTCATTGAAGCTCTTGTCGAATTTGCCGCCCATGTCGAACACGACGGCCGGCTTGAACTCGGCGGCATCGGCAGCGGCGCCGATCCCGAGCGCGGCGATCGCCGCGAATACCCACTGTTTCATTATGTGCCACCCCTGTTTATTAAGGCCGCTCAGGGCCTGTTCGCGGATTGCCATCCGTTCCGGTAGTCTAAAAAAGAAACCGGTCGGAGTCCTGCTGCTTTTACCGATCAGTAAAATCGCGGAAAACCCGCAGATTTCAATGACCGCCGGGGATTAACCGATGAGTACGCCGCGTCTCAAGTCGAAAATGCTGGTTCAGGCCGGATTGCGTCAGTGCATGGCGCTCGGTCTGATGGCGACCGTGGTGCGTTCGGGCGATGACGATGCGGGCACGGTCTATCTCAAGATCAACCGTCTGGGACCCGGCTTTACGATCCTGGCGCTGGCCCGCGAGCTGGATGGCAGCCTGAGATGGCGGTCACGAACCGGCGCTGTGCCGGTGCCGGAAGCGGATGCCGACGCGGTACTGGAGAAGGAGCGCCGGATTGACCCGGACATCTGGGTGCTGGAAATCGAGGATCGCGAAGGCCGCAACCCGCTGGAAGACGCCCTGTTCTTCTGATCCCCCACGGGAAGTCCTGCCGGCCGCACGGAACCTGTGCCGGTGCGGAACGGCCCGGCCCATTGCATCCCTCCGCCGCCTCCATATCTGAATAGACGATTCGACGGACAGGAGAGCGACGGATGGAGATCAACGCGGATTTCTCGGCACTTGTGCGGACCGACAGCAACCGGCTGCCCTGGGTCGCCTCGCCGATGGCGGGCGTCGATCGCCGCATGCTGGACCGGGTCGGAGACGAGGTCGCCCGGGCGACGACGATCGTGCGCTATGCGGCGGCCAGCAGCTTCTCCGCCCATACCCATGGCGGCGGCGAGGAGTTTCTGGTGCTTGAGGGCACCTTTTCGGATGAGCATGGCGATTACGGACCGGGCATGTATGTGCGCAATCCGCCGGGTTCAAGCCATTCCCCCTTCACCCGCGGCGGCTGCACGATCTTCGTCAAACTGCGTCAGATGCGGGACGAGGATCAGGCGTTCGTGCGCATCGATACACGGGCCGAAGATGCTGCCTGGGAAGAGGGGGCGGCCGCCGGAGTGGCGGTGCTGCCGCTGTTCGACGCGGTCGATGAGCATGTCTATGTGACGCGCTACGATGCGGAGGCGGTTCAGCCGGCCTTCGAGATGCCCGGTGGTGGCGAGTTTCTCGTGCTCGACGGTGCTCTGCTGCACAATGAGGACGCGTACGGTCCCGGCAGCTGGCTGCGCTTTCCGGCCGGAGCGCGGGCGGCCTTCAGTGCACCGGAAGGTGCCCTGGTCTGGACAAAGACCGGCCATCTGGCCGGTCTTTGATCCGAAAAATGTCTGGCCCGGTTACTCGGCGTCGGCCGCGACCTGGACCTTGACCATCTTGTCTGGGTCGACCGGCGGTTCGCCCTTCTTGATCTTGTCGACGAATTCCATGCCTTCGGTGACTTCGCCCCAGACGGTGTACTGACCGTCAAGGAAGCGGGCGTCCTTGAAGCAGATGAAGAACTGGCTGTCCGCGCTGTTCGGGCTCTGGGAGCGTGCCGCGCCGACCGTGCCGCGCTGGAACGGCGCGTCGGAGAATTCGGCGTCCAGCTTCTTGCCGGATCCGCTCATGCCGGTGCCGGTCGGATCACCGGTCTGCGCCATGAAGCCGTCGATCACCCGGTGAAAGACGATGCCGTCATAAAAGCCCTCGCGGGCCAGTTCCTTGACCCGTGCCACGTGCTTCGGGGCCAGGTCCGGCTTGAGTTCGATGACCACGCGGCCGTGGTCGAGATCGATGAAGAGAGTGTTTTCCTGATCGCTCAAGGTTTCGATCCTTTTCTGAGTGTCTGGGAATGCGTTTCAGGGAACAGGTGACCCCGGACTTACTGAGCGTCCGCGGCGACCTGCAGTTTCACGATGTGATCCGGGCTGCTCGGCGGCTCGCCGCGCTTTATCATGTCGACATATTCCATGCCCTTCGAGACCACGCCCCAGACGGTATATTTGCCGTTCAGGAACTGGCAGTCCGTGAAGCAGATGAACCACTGGCTGTCGGCGCTGTTCGGGCTCTGGGAACGGGCCGCACCCACGGTGCCGCGCACGAAGGGTGCGTTGCTGAATTCCGCCTTCAGCTTCTGGCCGCTGCCGCCCATGCCGGTGCCGGTCGGATCGCCGGTCTGTGCCATGAAGCCGTCGATCACCCGGTGAAAGATGATGCCGTCATAGAAATTCTGCCGGGCCAGTTCCTTGATGCGCGCCACGTGATTGGGGGCCACGTCAGGGCGCAGCTCGATTTCGACGCGTCCATATTCCAGGTCGAGATAGAGCGTGTTTTCAAGATCCGCGGCGCGCGCCGGGCCGGTCAGCAGGACTGCCGACAGCAGGACCAGCAGGGCGTAAAGGCGATGGGCCATGTATGCCTCCGAGAGTGAGCGTTTCCGGCGGCACCATAAACGACCGCGCTCAGCGGGCAAGACCGAACAGGCTTTGCGTGTCCAGATGGGCTTCCAGATGGTCCGCCAGCCGGTCCAGGACGCGGTCGATTTCCGCGTTGAAGCCGATGTCCGAAAAATGTGTGGCACCGAGACCGGCAAGGAAATTTCGGCGGAAGCTGTCGTCGGAAAACATCCCGTGCAGGTAACTGCCGGAGATTTGTCCTGAAGCCGAGGTGGCGCCGTCCTGGTGCGGGCCGGAACCATCGTCGATGGTGGCGAAGGGTCGTATCCGGTCCGGCCCGTCCGTGCGGCCGATATGGATCTCGTAGCCGGAGACCGGATGGCCAGACGCCGCTGTGCCGGTGACGCGGGTCAAGGCCTTCTCCGGCGTCAGCACGGTCTCCACATCCAGCAGGGCAAGCCCGTCCGCCGATCCCGCCGGCCCCTCCAGGCCGTCCGGGTCGTGCACCTGTCGGCCCAACATCTGGTAGCCGCCGCAGATTCCCATCACGCGGCCGCCGCGCCGGACATGTGCGGCAATATCCACGTCCCAGCCCTGGGTCCGCAGGTCGGCGAGATCGCCGATGGTGGATTTCGAGCCGGGGATCAGGATCAGCGCGGCGTCGCCGGGCAGGGCCCGGCCCGGCTCCACGATATCGACCGTGACCGCCGGCTCGAGCCGCAACGGATCGAGATCATCGAAATTGGCGATGCGGGACAGGCGCGGTACCGCAATTTTCAGCGGTCCGCCGGTTTCCCGGGCGGCGCCCTCGAGCGCGACGGCGTCCTCGGCGGGGAGTTTGCCCGCCTCCGCGAAATACGGCACCACGCCGAGCGCCGGCCAGCCGGTCCGCTCTGTGATGATACGCAATCCGTCGTCGAACAGGGAGGCGTCACCGCGAAACTTGTTGATCAGGAAGGCGACGATGCGGGTGCGGTCCGCATCCGGGATAACCACATGGGTGCCGACCAGCGAGGCGATGACACCGCCGCGGTCGATATCGCCGATCAGAATCACAGGGCAGTCCACGGTTTCGGCAAATCCCATATTGGCGATATCACCTGCCCGCAGATTGACTTCCGCCGGACTTCCCGCGCCCTCGACCAGAATCAGATCCGCCCCCTCTTTCAGCCGGGTGAAGCTTTCGCAGACCGCCCCCAGAAGATCCGGTTTCATGGCCTGGTAGGCGCGGGCCTTGGCGTGGCCGCGGGCTCTGCCCTGGACCACGACCTGGGCGCCGAGATCGGTCTCGGGTTTCAGCAGCACCGGGTTCATGTCCGTGTGCGGCTCGATCCCGCAGGCACGGGCCTGCAATGCCTGGGCCCGGCCGATCTCGCCGCCATCGACGGTCACCGCGGCATTGTTGGACATGTTCTGCGGCTTGAACGGGCGGACCCTGAGGCCGTTCCGGGCCGCCAGCCGGCACAGGCCTGCGACCAGAACGGATTTCCCGACATCCGAGCCGGTTCCCTGAAACATCAGTGCTTTTGCCGTCATTTCCCGCCACGCATCCCGTCAGTTCCAGTGCAGGCTAATACCGCAGGCGATTTTGTTTGTCCTGTTTACGAAATCTTCAGGTTTTGCGCGTAAAAAATGTATCAGGCGGGTGATTTCTTCGGATGCAGCCTGCAGCAGAACACTCGAGCCTTTCGACTTCGCTCCCTCCCTCTCGGCTCGAGCTAGGGCGGTCCCTCGGGACCGCCCGCCTTATTTGATCCCATCTTATTTTGTTTAAGGCCAGACACGCAGGGATCCCGCGCGTTTCGCGGCAAATTCCAATACAGATCAATTTTGGTCCTGTTTATCGTATTGACAATCAGTCGCAACAAGCATCATATGCGAATGACTCTTAATTGCGGGTATCGCGCGATGTATGTGTGTCTGTGCAATGGATTTACCAATCGCTGTGTCGACAAGGCCATCGAGGCCGGTGCGCGGACGGTTGGTCAGGTTTACCAGAATGTTGGCTGCCGTCCGCAGTGCGGGACCTGCATGAACACTATTCGCGAGCAGCTTGCAGTGCGTACCAGCGAGATCGAGATATCCTCGACGGATGCTGCGTAGGTTCGAGAGTAATTCCTAACTCTTTGTTATATTGAGTGTAATTCGCAATATTGATGTCGCGAACTTCCTTGGAATTATTCTAATCAGTGCTATCTTCGGCTCCGGGACATTCAATCTGGAGCAAGGCCTATGAAGGGCGATAGCAAGGTTCTCGAGTTTCTGAACAACGGTCTGAAGGGCGAACTGACCGCCATCAGCCAGTATTTTCTGCACGCCAAGATGTTGCAGGACTGGGGTTTTTCAAAGCTCGGCAAACATGAATACGACGAGTCGATCGACGAGATGAAGCATGCGGAAAAGCTGATGGCGCGCATTCTTTTTCTCGAAGGTCTGCCGAACCTGCAGTATCTCGACAAGCTGCTGATCGGCGAGGACGTCAAGGAAATCTTCGAAGGCGACATGAAGCTGGAGCTGGACGGCATTGCCAACTACAAGGCCGGAATCAAGCATTGCGAGTCGGTCGGCGACTATGTGACCCGTGATCTTTTTGCCGAGATCCTCGAGGACGAGGAAGGTCATGTGGACTACATCGAAACCCAGCTCAGCATGATCGAGAAGATGGGCATGCCCAACTATCTGCTGCTGCAGTCCGAAGCGAACGTAATGGATTGACGCAGATCCGCTTTCTGGATCTGTACAGAGAAGCAGGACATCCCGCCGGAGCGGCGGGGTGTCCCTTTTCGTTTTGAATTAGGCCTCCGGCGCCGGTCGTCCTGCCGGCGCGAAGGCGGCGTGGGCGAGGAGCATTACGGCGTGCGCCGTTGCCTGGATGCTGATCTGCTCCATCCACAGTCCGAGACGGGACTTGACCAGACCGGTCTGATGCTGCCGGGCTGCATTGATCATGCGCAGCAACACCTGCTCGTCGATACTCAGCGGGGCTGTCGGTGTGGTGGCGATGGCAAGCCGCCGGCGGCTGCCCAGAACCAGCAGGATCATCATCCGGTTGAGTGGGGCGAGGGCCGAGGCCAGCCCCAAAAACTCGAACGCGTCCAGAACCGAGCCGGTCGCGCAGCGTCGCTCTTTGTGGGCACGCATCCATTGCCGCATGCCCCAGAGAATAAGCGCTTCGAATTCGTCCAATGGCGGGGTGACAAAAGCCTTCGGGAGCGGCCCGCTGCCGGCTCGCGCCTGGATGCCGGTTTGTTCTGCCAGCAAATGCTGCACGTCTGATCCCTCCCATTAAATGACAAGGGACAAAATAATGATTTTGAGAATGAGTTGCAATTAAAAATAATTCATCCTTGGGCGATTATGCCGGACTTTTTCCTACCAGCTCGAAACAGGCATCGACGATAACCTTGAGGCCGGCCTCCGGGCTCCCGAGTTCCACCGATTTGGCCGCGCCGATGGCCGTCTCCAGAAGCGCCTCGTCGCGGGCCGCGCGGATGAAAAACTGTGTCAGTGCCTTGCCGGGAAGTTCTTTCGCCGGATTGTTCAGCACCCGCGCCGCACCGAGGGTTTCGATGCGCTTGGCGGTCACGAGATGTTCCAGGTTCCAGGGCAGGATTGCTTGCGGGGTGCCGGCCATGGTGCCGGCAACGGCCGTGGAGAGCCCGCCATGATGCACCAGCAGTCGCGCCTTCGGCATGACCTCGTTGAAGGGCAGAGGCGTCGGGCTGATCCGGAACCGGGCGGTGGAATTCTTGTGGGCGGCATCGGAACTGATGCCGCTGATATAGGCCAGCACCGGCAGGCCGCTTTGCTTCAGGGAATCGACCGCCAGCTTCAGCAGCGGGTGGGAATGCGGCATGTAGAAAAACACGCCGTCCGCCGGTCTCTGTTCATTCGGCAGCGGCGTGATATCCGTCGGCATGTTGAAGGGCGGGACTGTCCTTTCCTCGCGATGGGCTGCGTAGGGATCGACGATGGAGAGGGTCAGCGGAAATGAACGGTCGCCGTGAAAGGCGTCGCTCAGATAGGGGAGCTGTCCCTCGCCGCGCAGCCGCAGAACCTTGTTGATGATGCCGAGCAGGTGCGTTTCATGCTCTTTCGAGAAATCCTCCAGCGCATCCTGCCACGGCCGGATCGGCGGCATGGGCCGGCCGCCGGGCGGCATTGTGTAGCCGTTGCCGATGGTCAGGGACGGGATCCTGCCGCGCGCCGCGATGTTCATGGTCGGGCTGAAATCGCCGATCACCAGATCCGGCCGGACGGCGGCGAAAAGGCCGCTCCAGGCTTCCAGCCGGGCCGCGAAACCGCCTTCGTTGCCATAGCCGATGAGCTGCATGACGTCCGCGAAGGAATGGGTTGGAACGGTCCGCGCCTTCGGGTCGGAGGGCATGTTCCAGCGCGGGATCGGCAGCAGATGATAGCCGTCCGGCAGCTTGCCCGTCGCAGGATCCCAGAAGGCATCCGCGCGTTCCGTTTCCTGCAGGGCGAGGAAGATATCCGCGCCCCGTTCCCGGAGCGCGCGGGCGATCGGTTTGATCCTGTTGATATGGCCGAGTCCGGCACCGAACTCCCACCCGAATAAAATACGCATGAACCGTGACTTTTCAGTAGCTTGATTTCTTCGCATAGTGACGCCGCAGATTCGGAAAGCAAGCTGGGAAAGAACGGAATATGGAACAGCCGCAGCAATTGCCTGTCGGAGAGAAGATCTTCCTCGATCATGTGGCGCATTTCGTGCCGGACATGGCGGAGGCGCATCGCGAGCTGAACCGGCTCGGTTTCGTGCAGACTCCCTATACCGAGCACCGCCATCTTGTCGAAGACGTGGCGGAGCCGGTTCCGTCAGGAACGGCGAACCGCTGCATCATGCTGCCGGAAGGCTATATCGAGGTGATCACGGTCTCGGATGCCACCACGCCCCTTGGCCAGCGCACGGTGGGGCAGATGGAGCGGTATGTCGGCCTGCATCTGATTGCTTTCGGCTGCGCCGACCCGGAAAGTGTGCAGGGCCGGCTGACCCTGACCGGCTTTCACCCGGAGCCATTGGTGCATCTGAAACGTTTTGTCGGCCTGGCCGATGGGGGCGAGGACGAAGCCTCCTTTACCGTTTGCCGGGTGCGGCCGGAGGACATGCCCGAGGGCCGGGTGCAATATGTTGCGCATCATACCGAGGAGATCGTCTGGCAGGATCGCTGGTTGCACCACGGCAATGGCATCGTCGCGCTGCGGGATGTGGTGGTCGGCGTCGATAGTCTCGATAAGGTGGCCGCGCGCTACTGCTGGTTCCTGAACCGAGGCGGCCCGAAGCCGCTGAGCGAGCATGTCTGGCGCATTCCGCTCGACCGGGGCGGTGTGGTGATCGTCGATGAAGACGGTCTCGCTGATCTCGTGCCTGAGGCCGAGCTGCCGGAAGACGGCCCCCTGATCGTCGGCTACGGGTTGCTCTCCGAAGATCTGGCGAAGACCGAATCTTTCCTGAAGAAACGCGGATTCGCACCGGAAGCGCTGGATGGTTATCTGCGGCTTTCGCTGCCGGACAGCATCGGCGGGACGCTGTTTATTGCGGAGAATGAGGCGGATTTACCCTGGATTCAGGGATAGAGTCATAAAATCGCCAGCAAATGCGTGTAGAAGAGGGTCCGACAAAGGGAGATCTATTATGTCCAGGACACTGATCGCGACAATGATGAGCGCGACGCGTCACACGCAGGAAGACTATACTTTCACCGTCGATGATGACGCAATCTGGTCGAAGACACCGATCAAGATCATTCGTGCCTTTGCGGAATTCGTCGACGAGAAGGTGTTTCCCGACGAGATGGTAGATTTCGAGATCAACGCCTCCTTCAAGAATGAAGACCATAAATGCGTCACCGCGATGGGGCAGATGGTGTTCGAGCGCGGCCGGATTCCCTTCACTCTGATGATCGGCGAGCGCGGAACGTCGAAATAGGCCATGATTCCGTCCGTGACAGCCGCGAGTGCGAATT
Organism: Nisaea sp.; assembly: GCF_040217065.1. Classification (GTDB taxonomy): domain Bacteria; phylum Pseudomonadota; class Alphaproteobacteria; order Thalassobaculales; family Thalassobaculaceae; genus Nisaea. The sequence continues at coordinate 84,912 of NZ_JAVJNX010000001.1, read as the reverse complement.
GATGACCGATGCGTCCCTGCCGGAGAGCCAGGCTCTTCCGCGCCTTGAAGGCCCGGAGCGATGGCGCGCCTGGTGGCACCTGATGGCGCAGGATCATGGATTCATCCGCTCAATCTATCTGAACAAGCATCTGGTGCGAGATGACCTCTGGCGCGCGGCACAGCCTTCGCCGTGGCATCTGGAACGGCTGGCCAAGGCCGGTTTCCGTACCGTTCTCAATTTGCGCGGGTCGGAGCGGGATAATTACCGTTACCGGTTGGAACGGGAAACCTGCGAGCGGCTTGGGCTGAAGCTGATCAGCCTGCCGATCCGGTCCCGCCGCCCGCTGAAGCGGGAGGTCATGATCGACGCGATCAATGTCTGGGACCAGATTGAAGGCCCAACCCTGATGCACTGCAAGTCCGGTGCTGATCGTACCGGGTTGATGAGCACGCTCTATCTGCATGTGAAACACGGTGTGCCGATGCGGGAGGCGATGGGCGAGCTATCCCTGCGCTACGGCCATCTGCGGCAGGGCAAGACCGGCATCGTCGACTACGTCTTCGAGACGTTCGCCGACCGGCACGATGAAACCGGGATCACATTCCGCGACTGGGTCGAGACGGAATATGATCCCGATTCCCTGAAGGCGTCCTTCCGCGATCAGTGGTTCGCTTCACTGATCGTCGACAAGGTGCTGCGCCGGGAGTAAGCCGGTTTACGCGGCGATCTTGCCGTTCAGTTCATCCTCGATGAAGGCCCGGATGACGGCTTCCATGCCTTCATCCTGGGTAAAGCCGAGCGCTGCCGCTTTCTTGGTGTTGAAGGCGGGGGGCCAGCCCCGCACAATCTTCTCGATGAAAGGGTCTGGCTCCCAGTCGATGCGGGAGGCGACAGCCGGACCGGCGACATGTTCCAGCGCTTTTGCCATCTCCGCGACGGTGAGGGAGAAGCCCGGGAGCGAGACCGTGCGGGATGCGCCCCAGGCACTGGCGGCCAGATTGTGGGCGTGCAGCGTATTCTCGACGATGCTGCGCGGGGAGGCGAGCCACATCTTGGCGTCTCCGGATACCGGACAGACGGCGCGTTGCCCCTGAAGCGGCTCCCGGAAGATCGAGCTGGCGAAGGTGGAAGCGGCCTTGTTCGGCTTGCCCGGACGGACCACGACGGTCGGGAAACGAAGAGAGCGGCCATCCACGAAGCCGCGCCGGCTGTAGTCCGAGACCAGCAACTCGCCGATGGCCTTCTGGGTGCCGTAGGAAGTCGTCGGCGTGGTTGCCGTCATGTCCTCGACGATATTGGGAATGTCCCCGCCGAACGCGGCGCAGGAACTGGCGAAGATCATCTTCGGCGCGCCGTCGGCCTGCCGCAGGATTTCCAGAATGTTCCGCGTGGCATCCAGATTGACAGCCATGCCGAGCTCAAAATCCTCCTCGGCCCCGGCGCTGACGATGGCGGCGAGATGGAAGACGCTGTCGGTGTCGCCCGGGATCGCCTCGGCCAGAAGAGCGCTGTCGGTGATATCGCCCGAGAGGCTGCGGACGCGGCTATCGTCCGTCAAGGCGGCAGGGGCAGGGACAGTGTCCAGCAGGGTCAGCCCGGTGATGCTCTGTCGGCTGCCGTCGGCGGCGACCAGCGCGTTGGAATCGAGCAGACGGCGGGCCAGTTTCTGACCGATGAAACCCGTGGCCCCGGTGATGGTGACCTTCATAGGGACCACTCCTTCTTCCATCCGAGCCCGTCGAGGGTCCCGGCCTTTGGCTTGTATTCACAGCCGACCCAGCCGTCATAGCCAAGCTGGTCCATCAGATCGAACAGGTAACGATAGTTGATCTCGCCGATATCGGGCTCGTGCCGGCCCGGGACGCCCGCGATCTGGATATGCTCGATCAGGTCGAGATAGTCCTGCAGGTGGACCGCGAGATTCCCTTCCATGATCTGGCAATGATAGAGGTCGAATTGCAGCCGGACATTATCCGCGCCGACGGCCTCAAGGATCGACCGGGCCTGGGCCTGATAGTTCAGGAAGTATCCGGGAATATCAATGCTGTTGATCGGCTCGATGATCAGGGTCTTGCCGCGTGCGGCGGCGATCGGCGCCGCCTGGCGCAGATTGGCCACCAGGGTTTCCGTACAGGCCTCGCGGGAGACGCCGTCGGGGACAAGACCGCTCATCACGTGCAGGCGCGGGCAGTCGAGCGTGACCGCATAGTCGAGTGCCTTTTCCAGTGCCGCACCGAAGGTATCTTCGCGTCCGGGAATTGCCGCGAAGCCGCGCTCTCCCGCTTCCCAGTCGCCGGGTGGCAGATTGAAGAGAGTCTGTTCGAGTCCGGCTTCCTTGAGACGCGCCTTGATCGTTTCGGCCGGGAAGTCATACGGAAACAGGAACTCGACGCCCTTGAACCCGGCATCGGCCGCTGCCCGGAAACGGTCGAGGAACGCGTGCTCCTGAAACATCATGGAAAGATTGGCTGCCAGTCTTGGCATGAACACCCCCTTGTTTGCCGGTCCTTGAAATTGCCGGTTGAAGCGCGGCGCCGCGCTTGATTGGAAGGGCAGCCTACAGCAGACTGCTGCCTTCAATCCAGAAACTGATTCTATAAGGGAGGCATGCGGTTATGGCGCCTATTCTCGGCTGTATCGCGGACGATTTCACCGGAGCCACCGACCTCGCGAACATGCTTGTGCGCGGCGGCATGCGGACGGTGCAGCTGATTGGTGTCCCCGATGAAAATGCACCGGTGCCAGATGCCGACGCCATCGTCGTCGCCCTGAAATCGCGCACCAATCCGGTCGCAGAGGCGGTCACCCAGTCACGCGCCGCGCTGCAATGGCTGCGAGATGCAGGCTGCCGGCAGTTCTTCTTCAAATACTGCTCCACATTCGATTCGACCGACGAGGGCAATATCGGCCCGGTGACGGATGCGTTGATGGCGGATCTGGGCACGGACTTCACGGTTGCCTGTCCGGCCTTCCCCGAGACGGGGCGGACGATCTTCAAGGGGCATCTGTTCGTCGGCGATCAGCTTCTGTCCGACAGTCCGATGCGGAATCACCCCCTGACTCCGATGACCGACAGCAATCTTGTGTCGGTTCTGCAACGACAAACTAAAAAACCAGTTAAATTGATTCAATTCGCTACCATCGAGGATGGACCAGAGGCAATTTCGGCTGAAATTCAGGCGCTGAAAGCTTCCGGCGGTGGTATTGCCGTCATCGACGCGGTGCTCAATAAGCACCTTTTTTCAATAGATTACGCTTTGTCTGATCTGACGCTGATCACCGGTGGCTCCGGTATTGCCATCGGGCTTGCCGAGAACTACCGGCGGCAGGGCCTGTTGGGCGAGATGGGCGGCGCCGATGCGATTCCGGCGATTTCGGGTCATGCAGCGGTCCTGGCCGGAAGCTGTTCCGTCGCGACTCTCGGCCAGATCGAGCGGTTCAAGGCAGAGCATCCGTCGATCGGCATCGATCCGCTGCGCCTCGCTGACGGTGAAGATGTGGTTGGCGAGGTGCTGGACTGGGCGCGCAGCCGTATCGCGGCAGGGCCGATACTGGTCTATGCCAGCCAGCCGGCCGATACAGTCCGGGAAATCCAGGACAGGCTGGGCCGCGCTGAGGCGGGGGCATTGATCGAGGAGGCGTTGGCGGCAATTGCAAAGGGATTGGTCGCGGCGGGAACACGGCGTCTTGTGATCGCCGGCGGTGAAACCTCGGGCGCCGTCGTCTCCGCGCTGGGTGTCTCCGGACTGAGGATCGGGGCGCAGATCGATCCCGGGGTGCCGGCGACGGTGACGATTGGCAATGAGCCCATTGCCCTGGCGCTCAAATCCGGCAATTTCGGCGGGCTGGACTTTTTCGCCAAAGCGCTGGCAGCCATGCCGTAAGGAGGCGGGCGTTCGCGTCCTACTGTTTCTCGAAGACGAGGGAGACGGATGTTCCGAAATTCGGATTGCTCCTGATTTCGATGACCACATTGTAGGGAGCAAGCTGCTTCTTGATAATTGAAAGACCGCGGCCGGTGCCCAGCTCGCCCTCTGAGCCTTCTGTCGGCTTCACCGGCAGGAACTGGAGGACTTCCGACAGCTTGTCCGCCTGCATCCCTGTTCCAGTATCACGGATAATCATGATGACGGCGCCGGATCTCGGGTCGCATTTTCCGATCACGGCGACGGTTCCACCGGATGGTGTGAACTTGATTGCATTGGTGATCAGATTGCCGAGAACATCTTCAAGAATGTCCTGCGGAATCGGTAGTTTCGGGAAACCGCGCTCGAACTGCACGTAAAGCGAGATGTTTTTCTGCTCTGCCAGCGCCGAGTATCGCTCGACGGCAATCTTGGACACGGCGTGAGGGTCTGTTAGCGGAGTGACGGGGGCGGACTCGCCGCCGTCCAGCAGGCGGTCGCAGATTCGCACCAGAGCGTCGGCGGCATCGTGGGCAATCGAGGAATAGCGCTGATACTGCGGATGGCTGTGTGGTCCGTGTTTCTCGGTCTTCAGCAGGTGTGTATAGGCGCGAAGAGCGCTCAATGCGTTTCGCATGTCGTGTGCAACGTCGACGACCATTTCAGGGTCGCCGACATGCACTCGCTTGGCCGCTGCACTTTCTGAAGTGCCAGATCCGTCTGTCATATGCGTCTTTCGCATGCCCATAACGCGCCGTTTTTTATCAACTTCTGGTAACGAGACCACGAAGCGAGCGTTGGTCTCGCTTTCGGTTTATGTGCACTGCACGGTGGTGCGTTACAATTTGCTGCTGGCAGATCCTTGCACATTCTTGTGCTGAAACGGATTGCTAATTTTCGCGCGAAAATCAAAAGATTCCGTTAATGGGACTCGCGCAAGACCGGTGTGCCGCTGCGACCAACCAGGAAGTCCAGGTCCGCGCCTTTGTCGGCTTGCTCCACATGCTCAACGTAAAGTTTGGAATAGCCCCTGTCATAAGGAGATTCGAACCCGGGCCAGGCAGCGCGTCGACGCTCCATTTCCTCGTCCGAGACGTCCAGATGCATGCGCCGGGCATCGACGTCCACCTCGATCATGTCGCCATTCTGCACGAAGGCGAGCGGTCCCCCGGCGGCGGCCTCCGGCGCCGAATGCAGGATCACCGTACCGTAGGCCGTCCCGCTCATCCGGGCATCGGAAATCCGGATCATGTCCTTGATGCCCTTCTTGAGGACTTTCGGCGGCAGGCCCATATTCCCGACCTCGGCCATGCCCGGATATCCCTTGGGGCCGCAGTTTTTCAGGACCATGATGCAGGTCTCGTCGATATCAAGCTCCGAATCGTCGATCTTCTCCTTGTAGTCCTCGATGGTCTCGAACACCACGGCCCGGCCGCGATGCTTCATCAGTTCCGGTGATGCGGCGGATGGCTTGATGATGGCCCCGTCGGGAGCGAGGTTGCCGCGCAGGACGGCGATGCCGCCATTCGGCTTGAACGGCTTGTCCAGGGGGAAGATGACCTCCCGGTTCCAGCATTCCGCATCCTTGTTGTTCTCCCAGAGCGTCCGGCCGTTCACCGTCATCGCATCCTTGTGGATGAAGCCCTCAAGCTCCCGGATGATGGCGGGCAGGCCGCCGGCATAGAAGAAATCCTCCATCAGGAATTCGCCGGATGGCATCAGGTTGAGCAGGCAGGGCACATCCCGTCCCAGCCGGTCCCAGTCGTCCAGCGTGATGTCGATGCCCATCCGCCCCGCGATGGCCAGAAGATGGACCACGGCATTGGTCGAGCCGCCGATGGCGCCATTGACCATGATCGCGTTCTCGAAATTCTCCTTCTTCAGCACGTCCGAAAGCCGGATGTTCTGACGCACCATGTCGACGATGCGCCGTCCGGCCATCTGTGACAGTACGTTGCGCCTGGAATCCACGGCCGGAATAGCGGCGTTGTGGGGCAGACCGGCGCCGAGGGATTCCACCATGGAGGCCATGGTCGAGGCGGTGCCCATGGTCATGCAGTGACCGGCGGAACGGGCATTGTCCTGCTCCGCATCCATGAAATCCTGCAGGGTCATCTCGCCCGCACGAACCATTTCGGAGAATTTCCAGACATGGGTGCCGCTGCCGACCAGCTCGCCGCGGTAATGACCGTTCAGCATCGGGCCGCCGGAGACGGTGATGGTCGGCAGATCGCAGCTGGCCGCGCCCATCATCAGCGACGGCGTGGTCTTGTCGCAGCCGACCAGCAGCACGACGCCGTCCATGGGCAGGCCGCGGATCGCTTCCTCGACATCCATCGAAGCGAGGTTGCGGTACAGCATGGCCGTTGGCCGGAGCTGGCTTTCGGACGTGGAAAAGACAGGGAACTCTACCGGCATGCCGCCGGCTTCATAGACACCCCGTTTCACCCGCTCCGCGATATCGCGGAAATGGGCGTTGCAGGGATTGAATTCGGACCAGGTGTTGCAGATGCCGATCACCGGGCGTCCGTCGAACATGTCGCCTGGAATACCCCGGTTCTTCATCCAGGACCGGTGCGCCCAGCCGTCCTTGTCGGCTTTTCCGTACCAGTCGGACGAGCGCCGTTTGCCTTTGTCCGGGTCGTTCTTGTTCGAATTGTCTGCGGCCATTGCGCCGGTCTCCCCCTTGACCATCGCCCGGTTTCAGCGCCGGACGTTCTTTTCATCTGTTGCGAACCGTCTCACCGGTTCGCAACAGGGTCAAGGTGGTGCCTGCTTGGCGCTGCTCGGGTTCAGCCGTTTTTAGCGGCCCAGTCCGTCAGCTTGGTCATGAATTCAACGCATTCCTCGACCTGGGATATCTCGATGAACTCGTCCGGCTGGTGCGCCTGCTGGATATAACCGGGGCCGAAGATCACGCCCGGGACGCCGGCCTGCTGGAAGAAACCCGCCTCGGTGCCGAACGAGACCGCGCCGGACTGGTTGAGGCCGGTCAGGTGGCGAATCAGGTCTTCGGCGGCGGATTCCGTGTCCGGCACGAGCGGCGGCACGTCATTGACCAGTTCCATGGTCACGCCGGCTTCCGGAGAGACGGCCTTCAGGGCCGGGTTCAGCTCGCTCTCGATATAGTCGCGGACACGCTGCTCGATAACTTCGCCGTCGTCACCCGGGTGCAGCCGCATGCCCCAGCGGAATCTGGTGAATTCCGGGATGATGTTGTGTGCTGTGCCACCTTCGATGACTCCGAGATCAATAGTGGTGTAGGGCGGATCGAACGGGCTGTCCTCATGCGCATTTTCCCGCAATTCTGTCTGGATCTGCTCCAGCAGGTTGATGATCCGGGCGGCGAACATGATGGAGTTGGCACCGCGATGCGGCTCGCTGGAATGGCCGGGCACGCCGCGGACAACGACAGAGAGGCTGCGGCTGCCCTTGTTGCCGCCGATGATCTTCATGCCGGTCGGCTCGCCGACCACAACGGCGATTGGCAGCGGCAGGTTCTCGGCCATGTCCTTGATCAGGCCACGCACGCCAATGCAGCCGATTTCTTCATCATAGGAAAGGGCGATATGGATCGGCGTTTTGAGGCCACGCTTCTTCATCTCCGGCGCCATGGCAAGGGCGATGGCACAGAAGCCCTTCATGTCCGCGGTGCCGCGGCCGAACAGCTTCTTCTCGGCTTGCCACATCTGGAATGGTTCGTTGCTCCAGTCCTGGCCGTCGACGGGAACCACGTCGACATGGCCGGAGAGGATGACACCGCCCTTGTCTTCCGGGCCGATGGTCGCCCAGAGATTGGCCTTGGTCTTGTCCTCGTTGAAGGTCGTCCGCGTCGGAATGCCGTGGCCTTCCAGATAATCCCGCGCGAAGTCGATCAGCGCGAGGTTGGAGATGCGGGACGTGGTGTCGAATGCGACCAGGCGGTCGAGCATGGAAATGGATTGGGCGAGCATCTCGCTCATGTCGCGATACCTTTCCGGGTAGCGCTCATCGGCGCCAGAAAGAGGGAGAGAGCATCACCAGGACGGTGAACAGCTCCAACCTGCCGAGCAGCATGCCGAATGACAAGAGCCATTTTGCGCTGGCCGGCAGGGAATCGAAGTTTCCGGCGGGGCCGATGATCGGCCCCAGGCCGGGGCCGACATTGCTGATCGCGGTGGCCGCGCCGGAGACCGCGGTCATGAAATCGAGGCCGATAAAGGCCAGCAGCGCTGCGAGTACCGCGAAACAAAGCATGTAGAGGAAGAAGAACCCCATCACCGCTTCCGAAACGGATTCCGGGATCGGTTTGCGATTGTAGTAGGGGATGAAGACACCGTGCGGACGGAGCAGGCGCTCGATCTGCACCTGGGCGGTCGCATAGAGTACCTGCACCCGGAAAATCTTGATGCCGCAGGTCGTCGAGCCGGCGCAGCCGCCGACGAACATCAGACAGATGACGATGGTTACCGGGAAACCGCCCCAGTTTCCGTAATCGGTGGTGACGAAACCAGTCCCCGTCATCACCGAGACCATGTTGAAGGCTGCGTAGCGCAGGGCCTCCATCGGCGCGAACTCGAGCACCCGCCAGTTCCACAATGTGGTCACGGTGACCACAATGGCGACGATCGAGAAGAACCACTTGACCTGACTATCCTGAAACAGGGGCTTCAGCGAGCCGCGCATCATCTTGAGATAATAGACGAAGGGCAGGCTGCCGGCGATCATGCCGACAAAGACGATCCAGTCGACGAGCGCGCTGTCGTAATGGCCGATGGAATCGTCACGGGTGGAGTATCCGCCCGTTGCAATGGTCGCCATTGCGTGGGTGATGGCGTCGAAACCGGGCAGGCCGGCCGACCAGAGCGCGGTGGCGCAGAGCGCGGTGAAAGCGAGATAGATGCCGCTGATCCCGCCCGCCAGCTGGGCTGCACGCGGCACCACCTTGTCGGGTGTGTCGAATGCTTCGGTCTGGAAGAGCTGCATACCGCCGACGCTCAGCATCGGCAGCACGGCAAGCGCCATGACAATGATACCGATCCCGCCGAGCCATTGCAGCAGAGCCCGCCAGAGGAGGATCCCCGGCGGTGCGTGATCGAGTCCGACAATGACGGTAGAGCCGGTGGTGGTCACCCCGGACATGCTCTCGAAGAAGGCGTCGGCTATGGTCATGTCCAGCTGCGAGAAGGCGAAGGGCAGGGCTGCCACGGTGGCAATTGTCAGCCAGCTGAGCGTGGTCAGCAGGAAGGCCTGACGCAGGCTCAGGTTGGTCGCCGACGGGCTTTGCGTGCTCAGCATCAACGAGACGCCGATAAAGAGGGACAGTGCGGACGCGCCGGTGAAAACTTCCCAGTCGGAGTTGCCAACGATGAGGTCCACGCCGGCGGGCAACAGCATGGCCACGGCCATGATCGACATGAGGAGGCCGACAATGTGAAGAACTGGACCGATGGCGATCAAGTCCGCACTCCAATTCCATTTCGCACAGAGCGGGGATCATTGGACTGGCAAAGGCCCGATGTCCAGTACGGAAACGGAAAGGGGCGCGGCCTCGCAGCGGCGCCCCCGGTGCCTGTAGTATGCCGACGCGTCGGTCAGCCTGCTTTCGCCACCAGATCGAAGAACTCCTTGCGAAGCTCGGCATCTTCCTTGAAGCAGCCGGTCATGGTCTTGGTCACCATGCTGGCTCCGGCCTTGCACACACCGCGGGTGGTCATGCATTGATGCTCGGCCTCGATCATGACGGCAACCCCCTTGGGTTGCAGCACGTCCTGGATCGAGTTGGCTATCTGGGCCGTCATTTTCTCCTGGATCTGCAGGCGCTTGGAGAAGGTTTCGACGACCCGGGCCAGCTTGCTGACGCCGACCACGCGGTTGTTCGGCATGTAGGCGATGGAAACCCGGCCGATGACCGGCAGCATGTGATGTTCGCAGTGGGATTCCATGCGGATATTCTTCAGCAGGACCATCTCGTGATAATCCTCGGTCTCCTCAAAAATGCGCTCCAGATAGACCCGGGGATCGCTGTGGTAGCCTTTGAAAAGCTCTTCATAGGAGCGCACGACGCGTGCGGGCGTTTCAAGCAGCCCTTCACGGTCCGGATCGTCTCCGGCCCATTCGATCAGGGTGCGAACAGCCGCTTCCGCAGCTTCGCGCGAGGGGCGCGACCCGACGATCTTGACGTCGACATCGTGGCTTGCGGCAGCCTCTGCGCGCAGTGCGTTGTCGTAAGGCGACATTCTGAATTCCTTCCCGGTCAAGGGCGCATGAATTGTGATGGGGTTACGCCCTCAGTGTTCCCAATGGATGCCCGGTTTGTGCACCCGCTCAGTTTGGCCGTACGGCCGCTTCCGGCAGATCCAGCGAGAAACTGGGTACCGAAACAGTGAAAATCTGCCCGTCCGGGCCGGTCATGTCGTAATGGCCGCACATGAAGCCTGACGGCGTCCCGAGCGGCGTTCCGCTGGTATATTCGAAACTTTCGCCCGGCCGGATCACCGGTTGTTCGCCAACAACGCCCGGCCCGTCGACTTTTTGCTGACGTCCGAGGGCATCGGTGATTTCCCAGTGCCGGGCCCGCAGTCGCACTTCCTCGTCGCCATGATTCTCGATCTTGACCTTGTAAGCCCAGACAAAGCGATGATCTTCCGGATCCGAATGGTCCGGAAGATAGTGGGGTTCAACAAGAACCCTGATCGCGCCTGTTGTCTCACTGTACAATCGCTCTGCTCCTCAATCGCGCCGTCATCGTCCTTCATTGGCGGGATTCCCCGGTCCACCGCTATATGTGGAGCGAAATGCCGAAGAGTCTATATCGGACGCACCCTGCGATACCGTCGATCGTCGGACAAGGTTCCGCGCCCGCACAATCTCTCACCATGTCGTGACCATATGGGACTGTAAAGAACGCGCGGCCGTCACCGGCGATGTTAGCCGAAGAGAAAGAGCCCGTCCGAGACTGACGAGGTCGAGACGCCGACCAGGGTGACGGTGCCGCCGTCGTTCAAGGTCAGGATCGTGTTGGACCCAGACGCCGCACTGGTATAGGTGGCGCCGGTTGCAAGCAGGATCCGGTCTTCGGAGGTGTTGAAATCAAGGATCATGTCGGCCCCGGTTCCGTTGCCGATCATTGAGATGGTATCGGCACCGCCACCGCCTGAAATCGTATCGTTTCCGGCGTTCCCGGCCAGGATGTCGGCTCCTAGTCCGCCATCGAACAAATCGGCGCCGGCCCCGCCATACAGGGTGTCGGCGTCCGCACCGCCATATAACGTGTCATTGCCTTGGTTTCCGTAAATGATATCCGTCCCGGCATTGCCGTAGATCAGATCGGCACCGTTATTCCCGGCAAGCCGGTCAGCATCGTCGCCGCCGGCCAGCAGGTCGTTCCCCGCGCCGCCATGCATGGTATCTGTGCCCGTATCCCCGGACAGCGTATCGTTGCCCTGATTACCATAGATCAGGTCGTTGCCGTCCACACCGGAAACCATGTCGTTGCCCTGACCGCCGAGCACGGTGTCGTTGCCGGAATCGGCGGTTATCGTGTCGTCGCCCTGGCCACCTGCGAGCATATCGTTGCCGAGGCCGCCGGCCAGAATGTCCGCTCCGGTATTGCCGTAGATGAAGTCGTCCCCGTTTCCGCCGAACAGCGAATCAGTGCCGGAATTGCCAAACAGCGAATCCACACCTTCATCGCCCGAAAGAGCGTCATTTCCGACCCCGCCGAGGATGCTGTCATTACCGGTGCCGCCAACCAGCGTATCGTTGCCTTGACCTCCCAACAGGGTGTCATTGTCGGCGCCGCCGAAAAGTGCATCGTTGCCCTGACCTCCGAACAGTGAATCCGTTCCGGAATCTCCGTACAGGCTGTCGTCGCCGGTATTGCCGTAGACAACGTCATCCGATGCTCCGCCATAGAGAAGGTCCTGGCCGAGACCGGTGCCACCATACAGAATATCAAGTCCGCCACCGCCGGAAACGGTATCGTTGTCGGGGCCGCCGGTGAAGGTATCCGCCGCTTCCGTAAGTGCCGCGCTGATCTTGGTCTGGGTGCCCAGCAGATTGACGCCGGAGACGGTCACGCCGAGCGTGCTGCTGAACGTGATCGAGATCGTGCCGCTCGATGAAAACAGATAGTTCTGCGGAAAGGAGACCACGTGAGCAGCATTGCTGTTGACGATGACGGTCGCGTAACCCTTCGCGGAATCCAGACTGGTTGCAACCAGTGTCCCCGATGTGATGGTCAGCGTTCCGGTATCGGATGAAAGCGCCGTGATCGCGCTGATGCCGTCAACGGTTGAGGAGACCATTTCTTACCTCCGCGGCGGTCAACTTCTTCGACCGTGCCAAATTGCCTGGCACATTTTGGCCAAGACAGTGTTAATTTTCGACTTATGCAAATCGACTTAAAGAAAAATACTTAACAAACGATTTCGCTTGTAAGCAAGATGCTCATTGCGCATCTTCGGCGGCGTTGCGGGTGTAGTTCAATGGTAGAACATCAGCTTCCCAAGCTGAATACGAGGGTTCGATTCCCTTCACCCGCTCCACCTGAATGTCTGCAAATTTTGAGCTCAATCAGACGAGCCTCGAATTGGCATAATGAGCCGGATCCGAGCCTGGCCGATGCCGGAACTGTTGGCGCAACGCTGCCATGCGCATCTCTTGGCTTGAATTTCTTCTCGACATTCGCTATCTCCCACCCTGCGAGCTAACGCTCGTCGGTTCCAGTTTTTTTTGATCCCGCTCCCGGCATCGTCCGGGCGTTGAGGGATCCAGCCCACATTCGGCGTTTTGAAGAGGCCTAGATCTTTTGGGATCCGATTTGTTCGGCATTCCCCGGGAACCTCTTCTCCAGGATCGTTTTGGTCCCGCCGCACCACCGACGAGACGCAAAAAAGGAGAACTACATGCAGGACAAGCCGCTCATCGGAAAAAATATTGCAATTATGGTCGCTAACGGTTTCGACGAAATTGAGTTCGTCGAACCGCAGAAGCAGCTGCTTGCCGCCGGCGCGACGGTCAAGGCCGTTTCCCGCGCCACCGGCCTCGTCAATGGCTGGTACGACGGCTCCTGGGGCCATTTCTTCCCGGTTGACGCGGACTTGGCCGACACGCTGGCTGTCGATTACGCCGCCCTGATTGTCCCGGGCGGTGTCCGCGGCGTCGAAAAGCTGGCTGAAGATCCCCATGCCCAGCGCGTTCTGAAAGCATTCATGCGCGCCGGCATGCCGGTCGCCCTGATCGGCGATGCCACGTCCCTGATGATCACAATCGAGGACGCCAAGGGCCGGACTGTTACATCTTCTGCCGATGCCCGTGAGGCTCTCGAAGCCGCCGGCGCGAGCTGGGAAGACGTCGCATCCGTGACCGAAGGCAATCTGGTTACCGCCAACGGTGTCGGAGGCATTGCTGAAATGGTGCAGAGCCTTTCCGCACTGATCACCGCTTTCGAAAGCGCCGCGACCGAAGCCGCATAACGCCGCTTCCGAAGCAAAAACTGACGCAGACGGCGTGGATTTCTTGTCCACGCCGTTTTCTTATCTGCAATGATTGTTCTGCTCTGAAATTGCGTCCGGCTGAGGTTCGTCATGTCTGAAATTCCCTCTCCCTGTGTCGCCGTCTGCCAGATCGACCGCACAAGCGGTTATTGTCTCGGCTGCTGGCGCACCATCGAGGAGATTTCCGGCTGGTCCCGGTATGATCGGGAGCGCAGGCTTCAGATCGTTTCCGAACTGCACGACCGCCGGGGGACCGCTGCTCCCAGACCGCGGCGCAGAAACAGGCGACGCAGGGGTGCGGAAACCGGTACCGCGTGATTGGGGGCAGCTATGGCAGGACCAGTATTTCATTTGTTCAATCAGGCGCCGGCGCCGGTGGCGCCGTACAGTCATGCCGTTGAAATCGACGGCTGGTGCCTGATCACGGGCCAGCTGGCGACCGATCCAGAAGATGACGCCCGGCCTTTGCCGGATGGCGTGGAGGCGCAGACCCGCCGGACCATGGAGAATTTGCGCCTGGTCCTGCAGGGGCTCGGGCTCGATTTCAGCCATGTGGTTTCGGCCCGGGTGTTCCTGACGGAGTTCGAGCGCGATTACGACGTGATGAACGCGGTTTATGCCGGCTATTTCGGGGCTGAGACGCGGCCGGCGCGGACCTGCATCGGGGTCACCGGTCTGGCCCGGAAGGCACTCGTCGAAATCGATTGCATCGCCCTGCGGCCGCGCTGAGGAAACGTCTGATATTTTACTTGACAAAGGCGCACATATTGCGCATTTTGAGTTGAGAAAGACACGACCGGTTGGGCGCTGCGATGATGTGGAACCCTGCCGGTCGAACTTTTTCGCGCGGCGGTTAAGAAATAACTTGCTACCGGGGCCGAAAAGCCTCAGAACCCCGCGCTTACATCCGCATTGTGCGGAGCGAAAGGAACGCCAGACCATTCCGCCCAACGGTGTTGCGGCAAGCGGGATGCGACGGGGTAACTGGGACATCTACTGGATAGGAGGGGTTGATGGATAGAAACGTCGCCTTCGCTGATTTGGGGATGGACTCGGATACTCAACCGAGCAGAACCAATTCCGACACCACCGGCACGGCCAATAACGATGGTACGGTCGTTCAATGGGCACCGACGCATTCGGATGCCTCTCTCGACCATTTCGTGAAAAAGGACGGACTGGTCTTTGCCGGCACGCACCTGATCATCGATCTGGTTGGCGCCTCGCGGCTGGATGAACTCGCACATGTCGAGGAAACCCTGCGCGAAGCTGTCGAGGTTTCCGGGGCAACCCTGCTGCATATCCATCTGCATCACTTCACGCCGAACGGTGGCGTGTCCGGTGTTGCGGTGCTTGCAGAGTCACATATCAGCATCCACACTTGGCCGGAGCGGGGCTATGCCGCGCTCGATGTGTTCATGTGCGGGGATGCCGAACCGCACAAGGCGATCGCGGTGCTGCGCCGGGCTTTTCGCCCTGACTCAATTCAGCTCAATGACCTGAAACGGGGCCTGACCGTATGAGCGAGTGGTTTTGCGAAACCCTCCACAGCGGCTACGGACAACGTTTGGTGATCGACAAGGTGCTCTTCCGGGAACGTACGGAGCACCAGGACCTGATCATCTTCGAAAACCGGGCCTTTGGCCGGGTGATGGCGCTCGACGGCATCGTCCAGACCACCGAGGGCGATGAGTTCGTCTATCACGAGATGCTGACGCACGTGCCGATCCTGGCCCATGGCCGGGCGAGGCGCGTGCTCATCATCGGTGGCGGCGATGGCGGCATGGCGCGGGAAGCACTGCGCCACAAATCGGTCGAGCAGGTGACCATGGTCGAGCTTGACCGCAGTGTGGTCGACATGTGCATCGAGCATTTGCCGTCCCTCAGCAATGGCGCATTCGACGATCCCAGACTGGACCTGCAATTCGCGGACGGGGCGAAGTTCGTCGAGGAGACCGATGGCCGCTGGGATGTGATCATCGTTGATTCGACCGATCCTATCGGGCCGGGCGAGGTGCTGTTCCGGGAAAGCTTCTACAAGGCCTGCAAGCGGTGCCTGACCGACGGTGGCATTCTCGTCACCCAGAACGGCGTGCCGTTCGTGCAGGGTGGCGAGGTGACGAACAGCTTCCACCGGTTGAGTCCGCATTTTGCCGATGTCTGGTTCTATACGGCGGCAGTGCCGACCTATCAGGGCGGACTGATGGCGTTCGGCTGGGCCAGTGACGACGCCTCCCTGCGTCAGCTTCCGGTTCCGGTAATTGCCGAACGGTTTGAGGCGACGGAAATTGCCTGCCGCTATTACACGCCGGAAGCCCATGCCGGTGCGTTCGGCCTGCCTCAATTCATTCGAAAGCTGCTGGTTTCGGCCTGAATCTGTTTTCTTGGGTGCCGCTTAAGGCTTTCTTTACTGCTGGCCGCCACGTTGGGTTTTACGGAAGCGCCGTTTTCCCCCAGCGGCAGAAGTCACGGTCAGGAGCGATAAGTCGCGTCCCCCTAACCTGGCCAAATGACCCTTCCTTGATACTCCCTCAGGGGCTCGTCCGAGACGGGCCCCTTTTGTTTTCACGAAAACTGTCTCCGTCCTCGAAAGCGACGACAGGGCCATGCTATGGTCGTGAAAAATCAGCCACTTGCAGACCCGCATGGTAGCCAGAGCGCCTCTGATCTCCGTCCTTGTCGTCGCCTATAAATCGGGCGCGTACCTGCCCCGTTGCCTGGCGGCGCTGGCGGCGCAGACATTCCGCGACTTCGAGGTCCTCGTGCTCGACAACGCGTCCCCGGATGGAGCCGAGACCGGCCTGGACGATCTCGGCATTGCCGCGGAGCTGGTCCGCAGCCCGGAAAATATAGGCTTCGCCGCCGGCAACAACCTGCTGGCCCGGCAGGCGCGCGGGACGTGGCTTGCCCTGCTGAACCCGGATGCCTTCGCCGAGCCTGACTGGCTGCAGGCCTTTGCCGATGCGGTCGCCCGGTATAACGGGATCTCCGTGTTCGGCTCGACCCAGCTGCTCGAGAGCGATCCCGCGCTGCTCGACGGTGCCGGAGACCATTACAGTCCGCTCGGCCTTGCCTGGCGGGGAGATCGGCTGCACCCTGCCGCGGGCATGACCGAGGATGCCGAAGTCATGGGTCCCTGCGCGGCTGCCGCATTCTATCGCCGGGATGTGTTTCAGCGTGTCGGCGGTTTTTCCGAGCCGTTCTTCTGTTATTACGAGGATGTCGATCTCGGGCTGCGCCTGCGCTTGGCCGGTGAGCGCTGCATCCAGCTTTCCGGTGCCCGGGTCCGGCATGTCGCCTCCGCGATTTCCGGACAGAACTCGGATTTCTCCCGCTATCACATCACGCGGAACCGGATCTGGACCTTCCTGCGCACCATGCCCGGGCCGGCCTTTCATCTGTTCCTGCCTGTGCTGCTCGCGCAACTCGGTTTGATTGTCCTGCTTGGCCCGATACGGGGAGACGGGGCGGTTCGGGTGCGGGCGATCCGGGACGCCTTCGCGGCTTTTCCCGCGGTGATGCGGCAGCGACGGGTGATCCAGACCGGCCGGCGGACGGGAGTTGTTGCGTTTCTCGCCGCGTTGAGTTGGAATCCGCTGAAGCTGTTCGGAAGCAGGGGCGACAGGCGTCCGATCCGGCGCGAGAACAGAGCGGGACCGATCCCGCCAACCGGGGTGGAACATGCAACAGACTAGCGTTGCGGCGGTCATTGTCTCCTACCGGTCCGACGACCGGCTGTTCCTTGGACTGGACGCCCTGGCGCCACAGGTCGGGCGTATTATCGTCGTCGATAATGATTCCGGCGCGGTGGTGACTGGCAAGCTGAAGGATGCGGCTACGGCGGACGGGAGCAAGATCCGCCTGCTTCTGAACGAGGGCAATGCCGGTCTCGCCGCCGCCCAGAATCAGGGCATCCGGCTGGCACTGGAAGAGGGTGCGGACTGGGTTCTGTTGCTCGACGATGACAGCGTTCCGGATGCGGGCATGGTCGACGCCTTGCTGGCTGCCTATGCAGATCATCCGATGCCGGAACGGATCGGCCTTGTCGCGCCGCGTCTGCATGATGCGGAATGCACGCTTAAATCCCG
Source organism: Nisaea sp. (assembly GCF_040217065.1). Taxonomy (GTDB): domain Bacteria; phylum Pseudomonadota; class Alphaproteobacteria; order Thalassobaculales; family Thalassobaculaceae; genus Nisaea. Next base: position 67,458 of record NZ_JAVJNX010000001.1, on the reverse strand, counting down.
GGCCTATGTCTCGAAACATGCCTTTGATTTCCGCCGGGTCCGGTTCGGGCCGGGCGATGTGGTGGATGATGTCGCCTTTGTCATGGCGTCAGGCAGCCTGATCAAGGCGGAGGTGTTCCGTGCGGTCGGCCTGATGCGGGAGGATTTCTTCGTCGACTATATCGATTTCGAATTCGCCTTCCGGATGCGGCGGTTCGGCTGGGGCCTGGTCGCCGTCGGGAATGCCGGGCTGGAACACCGGCTCGGCGAGTTCGAGCACAAACGGCTGCTTGGACGGGACTTCCGTTTCAACAGCCATTCCGGGTTCCGCCGGTATCACATCTACCGCAACCGCATGCGGGTCTGGCGGGCGCATGGCCTGCGCATGCCTGCCTTCTTCGCTTTTGAGGCCGCTTCCATCGCCATCGACCTCGCCAAGCTCATCCTGCTGGAGGACAGCAAGCTGGAGAAGCTCGGCGCCATCGGCCGCGGCGTGGTGCATGCGGTCCTCGGCAGAGACACGAAACCGGCCGCGTAACAGGCAGGATCCGGTCTATGCCAGATCCCACCCGGCCGTCGCGGCGCTGCCAAGCTGGGCCTTCGAGATGCCGATCAGCGTGACGGTGCCGCCGTCCGAAAGCGCGAGCACCGTGTTGCCGCCGGTCTCCGTCGCCGTGTAGGTCAGTCCGTCCTCGAACAGCAGGCTGTCGGAGCCGGACTGGTAGTCCTCGACCCGGTCGCTACCGCCACCGAATGCGAAGACGAAACTGTCCGCCCCGTCGCCGCCGACCAGCGTGTCGTTGCCGCTTCCACCCGCGATCAGGTCGTTGCCGTCCCCGCCCAGGAGACTGTCGTCACCGAGGTTGCCGTCGAGGCTGTCATTGCCGGAATTGCCGTAGACGACATCGTCATCCTGACCACCGAACAACACGTCGTCATTCTCGCCGCCGGAGAGGGTGTCGTTGCCCTTGTTGCCATAGACGACGTCATTGTCGTTGCCGCCGAAGGCCGTGTCATCACCCTGACCGCCATAGAGCGTGTCCATGCCGCCGCCGCCGAACACATAGTCATTTCCCTGGTTACCATAGACGATATCCTCGCCCCAGGCTGAGCCGACCGTGTCGTTGCCGCCGCCGCCGGCCAGGGTGTCGTCCTCGGCGCCGAGGGAGATGAACTGCACCGCGTCGTCGCCGACCACGTAATTCTGGCCGCCGCCGCCATTCACCGTCGCACTGCCGACGATGGCGGCGAACTCGATGTTGTCGAGTTGCACAGTGGAGCCTGCCGGCAGGCCGGACGTGTCGATGACGAAGGCTTCCGAGCCAGAGCCGGTGCTCGAGCCACCGGTGATCTGGACTGTCTGTGCCGTCGCGTCTCCGCCGGAGAAAGTGATCGAGCGGATATCGAGAGTCACACCGCTGGAATTTGTGATGAAGGTCTGTCCGTGCCCGTCGAGGAAGCTTTGCGTGCTTGCGGTGGGCGCTGTCGACTGGATCTCGCCGGTCAGGGTGGTGCTGGCCGTACTGGTCGGCTGTGCGGTGGAGGTGCCGGAAGTTGTCAGCGATATGCCGGTTGGCAGCGTCGCCGTTACTATGTTGCCGTTGCCGGTATTCTGCACGAGTGCGCCGGTCGCGGTGCTGCCGCTGGTGTTCGCCAAGGTGCGCCCGGTGGCGGTGCCTGCAGTGTCCGCCTCGGTCTGGTTGGTCACGGTCAGGCCACTGCTGGAGGTATTGCCTTCGGATGAACTTGTCGCAGGGACAGTTGCCACGGTGAGAGTGGTGTTGCCGCCGGAGAAGACAGCCTCGTACTTCACGCTGCCGGATGTGCCGGTGAGGTTCAGCGTATTGCCGCTGCCGAGATCAATGGTGCTGCCGGCGGTGCTGCCATTCAGGCTGGAAAGGTCGGTGCCGGTGATGACGATCTTGTCGCCGGCCTCGAGCCCGGAAATCGTGTCGCCATTCATCTCGCTGGCGCTGCCGGTATAGGTATCGTTTCCCGCGCCGCCGATCAGCGTGTCGGCACCGGCTCCGCCGCTCAGCACGTCGGCTCCGGTGCCACCGTCAAGGCGGTCGAGGTTGCCGGCGCCAATCAGCGTATCAGCTCCTCCTCCGCCGCTGAGCGTGTCGTTCCCCGCGCCGCCCTGAAGACTGTCGCCGAGCGCGCCGCCGGTGGCTGTCAGGGTTATCGCGTTGAACGCGCCGCCATGATTGACGACAAGCGCGTCGGTATTGATGTTGGTTGCGACTGAGCCGCCGCCGGGTGCGCCCTCGGCGGTTGTTCCGTTGTAGCGCCAGGATGTGCCGCTGACGTCGATGGTAATGCTGGTGATGCTCAGGTCGTTGTCGTCGATGCGGTTGCCGCCTGCATACAGGTCGGTCGTGGTGCCGTTATTCGGCTTGTATCGAAAAGACATGTGAAAGCTTCCGAGAAAAATTCTGCTGATGTGTGCGGGGGCGTTTCCCTGGCGCGGGGGCTGCCGTGCGGCCTTTACTCCAGCCGCATCGGCGCAGGCGATCTGGTGGCGCCCAGGACGGATTCGTCGACCGGCACGGCCGTTGTCGCCGGTGGGTCGCGGTCTGCTGATCCGCCGATGTTCGTCTCCGCCGCCTTGACCGTTGCGCCGGTCGCGATGCCCAGTGTTCTCAGGAAGGCATGACCGGCCGCTCCTGCGCCTGTGGCGCAGGCCATCAGAACAATTTCGGCTTTCGGCGTGAGTGTGGCCCTGATCCGGCCGAGAGACCCGTCCGCATTTCTGAGTGCGGCGCTGTCAATATCCCGGCCGGATAATCTGAGGGTGCCGGGAGCGCCGCGGGACAGGATGACAATGCGGTCGATCTGGACGGTCTGTATCTCTGCCAATGACGCTATCGCGTCCAGCGCGTCGCCGGCCCTGGGAAGGCGCTTGACGATTGTTCCCGGGGTGAGGTCGGCCAGCACCATTCCCGAATCTTCGACGGCGTGGTCGACAAAGAAAAGTGTCTTCAATGGGTGTTTCGCGGTCGTAACCGGGCGCGGCGTCAGGCGGATTTGGGTCATGATCCGGAACGTTCCTTTCTGAAAGCGTGAACCGGGAGACATGCCTTTGTGGCAATTAACACAAAATTTACTTAAAATTATTTATAAATCAATGCGCACGCTTTCCGGTTTTCGAAAACCGGTCGGTGATGCCCCGGGAATCAGACAGTGAGGGCTGCGACGACGATGTAACGGCCGGTCTTGGCGATGGCGACGAGCAGCAGGAACCGACCGAACGGCTCGCGCAGGACGCCGGCGGCGAGTGTCAGCGGATCGCCGATGAAAGGCGCCCAGCTCAGCAGCAGGCTCCATTGCCCGTATTTCCGGTACCAGCCGCAGGCCCTGTTCATCTGCGCCGGCGATACGGGAAACCACTTTCGGTCGCTGAACCGGTCGACAGACCGGCCGAGCAGCCAGTTCACAACCGATCCGAGCGTGTTCCCGACCGACGCGACTGTGACGAGCAGAAGAAGTGAATAATCCTGCGCCAGAATCAGCCCGACGAGGCCGAATTCGGACTGGGCGGGAAGGAATGTCGCAGCCAGGAAAGACAGGAGGAAGAGCCCGCCATAGACGCCGAGTTCTTCCATCAGCCTTTCCGGCCAAGCCGCAGGGCGATCAAGCCGAAGCGGGCCCAGAGTGCCAGATTGACGAAGGCGACGAGCGGGTTGGCCCAGCCGCCGAAATGCTTGGCGAAATAGAGCGCTCCGCCTTTTGTTTTCTGCCGTTCGATATAGAGCTTTGTCGTCTCGCTGGTGCCCTGCACATGGGTGGCGGAAAAGGCCGGATCAAACCAGATGGAACCGCCCGCTTTCCGGACGCGGAAGCAGGTATCGACATCTTCCATATGCAGGAAATAATCCTCGTCCATGCCGCCGATCTGCTCGAAGCCGGGACGGGGGAACAGCATGAAGGAGCCGGAAATGCACTCGACCTCCGTCAGTTTTGTCGGCGGTGGCGTATGGTTGAGGTTGATCCGCTTGAAGCCGAACCTATGCAGGCCGAAGGCCTCGACCAGGCAGGTCCAGGGGGTCATCAGGTTACGCCGGCAGCCGCGCTGCTCGCTGCCGTCCGGGTTCTCGATCCGGATCGTGTAGAGCGCGATGTCTGGGCGCATGGCGAGCTGGGACATGGCGCCGTCGAGGCTGCCGGGCTGAAGCACGCTGTCCGGGTTCAGCAGCAGGAGATAGGGGCTCGTCGTCGCCCGTGCGCCGAGATTGCAGGCTCTGCCGAAGCCGACATTGCCGTGTCCGGTCAGCAGGGTCAGGCGCGGCTCGGACGCTGCCATGCCCTCCAGCGCCGACAGAACCTCTGGCGGGTTACCATTGTCGACAACCACGATCTCGTGCGCTGTCGCCTCGCCAAGCGCCGCCCGGATGCAGTCCATCAGGCAGGGGCCGGTATGGTAGCTGACGATGATGACGGCGCAGCCGGGGCCCGGCGCTGCATGAGGCTGTGTTTCCATCAGTCAGATGTGCCATTTTTTCTATCATTGGCACAAGCTCCGGCACGGCTTTCCGGGGGCGCGCGGCTTGCCGCCCTCGCGCCCCCCATGCTATAGCCCCGCAGGCCCTTCAAGGCCGCGTGAATCCAAGGGGAGACAGGGCCTTGCAGGTCGAGCCAACCGAGATCTCTGACGTCAAGATCATCACGCCGAAAAAGTTCGGCGATCATCGTGGGTTTTTCTCCGAGACCTACAATCAGGGCGCATTCGAAGCTGCCGGTCTCGACCTCGCCTTCGTGCAGGACAATCACTCCTTCTCGGCGCCGAAAGGCACCCTGCGCGGGCTGCATTTCCAGACCCCGCCGCATGGCCAGGACAAGCTGCTCCGGGTGATCCGCGGTGCGATTTTCGATGTCGCCGTCGATATCCGCAAAGGCTCCCCGACCTACGGCAAATGGGTTGCGCGCATGATCAGCGCCGAGGCCTGGAACCAGATCCTGGTACCGGTCGGCTTTGCCCATGGGTTCTGCACCATCGAGGAAAATACCGAGGTGCTGTACAAGGTGACCGGTAAATACGCACCGGAATGCGAGGGCGGCCTGACCTGGAACGATCCGGATATCGGGATCGACTGGCCGCTCGACGGCGCGCCGATCCTGTCCGCCAAGGATGAGGCCTATACGCCCTTTGCCGACTTCGACAGCCCCTTCACCTACGAAGACTGAGGAAACCCCGAGCGTGAGCGACATCAAGACCGTCATCGTAACCGGGGGCGCCGGCTTCATCGGCTCCGCCGTCATCCGTCACCTGATCGCCGACACGGACGTCACGGTGATCAATCTCGACAAGCTGACCTACGCGGCGAACCTTGCCTCGCTCAATGAGGTGAGTGGTTCCGATCGGTATCACTTCGAGCAGGCGGATATCTGCGACGCTCCGGCGCTGGCGCGGATTTTTGCCAAACACGAACCGGATGCGGTGATGCATCTGGCGGCGGAAAGCCATGTCGATCGGTCCATCGACGGCCCGGCGGCCTTCATCGAGACCAACATTGTCGGCACCTACACCATGCTGGAGGCGGCCCGGAACTACTGGACTGCTGCATCCGACGACGTGAAGAAGCGTTTCCGCTTCCATCATATCTCCACGGACGAGGTGTTCGGCTCGCTCGGCGACGAGGGGCTGTTCACCGAGGAAACCGCCTACGATCCGCGCTCGCCTTATTCAGCGAGCAAGGCCTCGTCCGATCATCTGGTCCGGGCCTGGATGGAGACCTACGGTCTGCCGACGGTGCTCTCCAACTGCTCGAACAATTACGGCCCGTATCACTTCCCGGAAAAGCTGATCCCGCTGATGATCATCAAAGGGCTCGCGGGAGAGCCGCTGCCGGTCTACGGCAAGGGCGAGAATGTGCGCGACTGGCTGTTCGTTGACGATCACGCCCGCGCCCTCTGGACCGTCTGCTCGAAGGGCGTGCCGGGCGAGAGTTACAATATCGGCGGCAACGAGGAGCGCCGGAACATCGACGTGGTGACCGGCATCTGTGATTTGCTGGACGAGCTGGTGCCGCAGCAGGGTGGCAAGAAATATGCGGAACAGATCACCCATGTGACTGACCGTCCGGGCCATGATTTCCGCTATGCCATCGACGCCTCTAAGATCAAGGCGGAGCTTGGCTGGGAGCCGTCCGAAAGCTTCGAGAGCGGGATGCGCAAGACCGTGGAATGGTATCTCGACCGCAAGGACTGGTGGCAGCCGATCCTCGACGGAAAATATGCCGGCGAGCGTCTCGGCACCGGCTCCAAGGAGTAGTGGCGATGATCCTCGTCACCGGCGCCGGCGGGCAGGTCGGCACGGAACTGCTGGCGCGTGCGGCACAGCACGGCCACGACGTGACAGGTCTGGTCCGGGCGGATCTGGATATTTCCGATGCGGCCGCCGTTCAAGCGGCCGTGGCCAAGATCAAACCGTCCCTGATCGTCAATGCGGCGGCTTATACGGCGGTGGACAAGGCGGAAGAGGACCGGGACGCGGCCTATGCCATCAACCGCGACGGTCCGGCCAATCTCGCCGCCGCCGCGAAAGGTGCTGGCATTCCGCTGATCCATATCTCGACCGACTATGTCTTCGACGGCAGCAAGGACGGCGCCTATCTGGAAAGCGATCCGGTGGCGCCGCTCGGTGTCTATGGCGCCTCCAAGGAAGCGGGCGAGCAGGCGGTGCGCGCCGCGCTGGATGAGTATGTCATCATGCGCACCTCCTGGGTTTACGCGGCGCATGGCGCCAATTTCGTGAAGACCATGCTGCGGGTCGGCAAGGACCGTGACCAGCTTCGCGTTGTCGCCGACCAGTTCGGCGCGCCGACATCTGCAGCAGACATTGCGGATGCCATCCTGACCATTGCGACCCGGATTGCCGACGGTAACCGGAGCTCCTGGGACACCTATCATTACACGGCCGAAGGTCAGACCAGCTGGCATGGTTTTGCCGAGGCGGTCTTCGCCCGGGCCGAGCCGGTCTGGGGCCGCCGCCCCGAGATCGAGGCCATTCCGTCGAGCGACTATCCGACACCGGCGAAACGGCCAACCAATTCCGTGCTCGATGCGGGTAAGATCCTCGCGGCCTTCACTGTGCCGCGCCGGCCCTGGCAGGATGGCCTCGACGAAGTGCTCGAGGTTCTGCTGGCCGAGGCTGAATAAACGATAGAAAGGGAGAGGGATGAAAGGGATCATCCTCGCCGGCGGGTCCGGCACACGGCTCTACCCGCTGACCGTCAGCGTCAGCAAGCAGATCCTGCCTGTGTACGACAAGCCGATGATCTATTACCCGCTCAGCACGCTGATGCTGGCGGGGATCAAGGACATCCTGATCATCACCACGCCTGAGGACCAGGAAGGCTTCCGGCGCCTGCTCGGCGACGGCAGCCAGTGGGGCATCTCCCTGGAATACCGGGTGCAGCCTTCGCCGGACGGCCTGGCGCAGGCCTTCATCATCGGCGAGAGCTTCATCGGCAACGACACGTCGGCCCTGATCCTTGGCGACAACATCTATTACGGCCACGGCCTGACCGAGATGCTGCAACGCTCCGCCGACCGCGAGAGCGGCGCCACGGTGTTCGGCTATTACGTCCGGGACCCGGAACGGTACGGCGTTGTCTCCTTCGACGACGCCGGCAAGGCGAACGAGATCGTCGAGAAGCCGGAAAACCCGAACTCCAACTGGGCGGTAACCGGGCTGTATTTCTACGACCGGGACGTGATCGATATCGCCAAGGCGATCAAGCCGTCGCCGCGCGGCGAGCTCGAGATCACCGACGTGAACAAGGTCTATCTGGAACGGGGCGACCTGCATGTGGAACGGATGGGCCGCGGTTATGCCTGGCTCGATACCGGCACCCACGACTCGCTGCTGCAGGCCTCCGAATTCGTTCGCACGGTGGAAGAACGCCAGGGTTTGAAAATTGCATGCGTCGAGGAAATCGCCCACCATATGGGCTATATCGACGACGAGCAGCTGCTGAAGCTGGCGGAGCCGCTGGCGAAAAGTGGCTACGGGATCTATATGCGGTCGTTGGTGAAGGGCTAGGCACACCGGAAAACGGAGCTGGGTTTGGGACGACTGATTGCAATTTACGTCGCCGTCGTCATCATCGTTGGCGGCACTTTCGTCTGGTTCATGACGGCCCTTCTGGCTCCGGGAGATGCCCGGCGCCCAACCGAAGCCATGGCTTCCGAGACCGTGGTCGCGCATGCATCCGAACAGGCGCCGCTGGACCTGAGTTCCCTCGAGCCGTCTCCATTGCCGCTCTCCATGCCGCTGGCCTGCGATCCCGGTGTGGATTGCTGGCCGCTGAAATATGTCGATCTCGATCCCGGCAAGGGCCGCCGCGACTACCAGTGCGGCGCCATGACCGTCGACGGGCACAAGGGGGTCGATTTCGCCATCTCCGACCCGCGCCGTCTGAACTGGGACGAGGTGCCCGTGCTCGCGGCGGCGACCGGCAAGGTCGTCGGTGTGCGGGACGAGATGCCGGATGTGAATATCCGGATCGCCGGGCGGGAATCCCTGAAGGGCCGGGATTGCGGCAACGGCGTGCGGATCGATCACGGCGGCGGCTGGACCAGCCAGTATTGCCATTTGAAGCGCGGCAGCGTGGCGGTGAAGGCGGGCGATACCGTCGTCAACGGTGACCGGCTCGGCCTTGTCGGACTGTCCGGCTCAACCGAATTCCTGCATCTTCATATCCAGTTCGAGAAAGACGGCAAGATCGTCGATCCCTTTGTCGGTCTCGGCCGCGATGATGCATCCTGCGGTCTCGGCGCGGCACCGCTCTGGGAAAAGGCGGTGCTGCGTAAATTTCGCTATTCGGCGCCCCTGATACAGGCAAGCGGTATCGCTGCCAGCACGCCGGATCCGCTTGGTGTGGCCGAAGGCAAATTCACCGACCCGCAGATCGCCGCCGACGCACCGCTGCTCGTGCTCTGGACGGATCTCTATGGATTGCGGTCCGGTGACCGGGTGTCGATGCGGTTCACCGCGCCGGACGGTGCGGTTCTGGCGGAAACGACCTGGGTCCAGGAACAATCGAAACTCCGGACCTTCAAATATATCGGCAAGAAGGCGCGCTCTGCGTGGCCCAAAGGGGCCTATCGCGGCGTCGTCCAGGTCGAGCGGCCGTCCGGACCCGGCAAGAACCACACCGTTCAGACGGTCGATCTCAGGATCGACTAGAGCGGCCGGACACCGAACCGGACCGGGCTGATCACCGGGCGCGGCTCCTCCGGCAGGGCAAAGGCCGGTCGCTCCGGCGTGATGCAGAGGTTCGGGTTGTAGGCCGGGTCGTCGTCCAGAACGGCGCCCCAGCGATTCACCATGAAGGCACGTTCGGTATCATACCGGGCCGACTTTTCCGGCGTGACCACGGTGCCGCGCGAGGCGGACTCGTGATGGATCAGCAGGGCGTGTGGCGTCCAGAGCACCCGGTACCCCGCTTTCTGCACCCGCAGGCAAAGATCAATATCGCCGAAATCGACCGCGAGCGCTTCATCGAAGCCGCTGACCTTTTCGAAAATTTCCCGCCGCGTGACCATGCAGGCACCGGTCACGGCGGACAGGAACTGGGCCTGCATCGCCCGCCCCCAGTAGCCGCCGTCATTCTCGGTGATCCCGAGGTTGGTATGCCGGGCGACATGGGCGCCGGAGAGTGCAATGCCGGCATGCTGGACGGTCCGGTCCGGATAGAGCAGTTTGGCGCCTACAAGCCCGATCTCCGGGCGTGCTGCTTCCGCGACCAGTTCCGCCAGCCAGTCCGGATTCGCCGGCTCGACATCATTGTTCAGGAAGCAGAGATAGTCGCCGCTCGCGTCCCGCGCTCCGAGATTGCAGAGCCGGGAGAAATTGAAGGTGCCGCTGTCCCCGAGGACCGAGATATTTGGGCGCCGGGAGAGCTGGTCGAGATAGCGCAGCGTGGCGGCATCGTCGCTGCCATTGTCGACGATCCGGATATCGAGTCCCGGGTAGTCGGTCTGGCTCAGCAACCCGTCGATGCAGGTTCTCAGCAGGCTCAGCCGGTTCCGTGTCGGGATGATGACGGAGACGGAACAGGCGTCGGGCATGGGCCGCCGCAGGCGCCAGCGGCCCCGGTGCTGTTCGGCACGGGCAGGCGTTCCGCGGCGCGCGAGCGTGTCGCGAATGACCCGGCCGGTGGCGGCGATGGCGTAGGGTTTGGTCTCGACCGACGCGGCGGTGGAATCGCCGGCAGCCCGCCAGTGATAGAGGATGTGCGGGACATGGCCGATCCGCTCCGGCGCGCTCTTCTCGGCAACCCGCTGCACCAGATCGTGGTCCTGGCTACCCTCGAAACCGACGCGAAAACCGCCGGCATCCACGACCAGCGCCCGGCGGATCACCGTGAAATGGCAGATATAGTTGGAAACCAGAGACAGATCCGGATCCCAGGCCGGTTTGAAATGCGGCGCGAACCGGTTGCCGTCCGCGTCGATCTTGTCCTCATCGGAATAGAGCAGATCCAGATCCGGATGAGCGTCCAGCGCCCGTGCCATCACCGCGAGGGCTTCCGGCGCCAGCCGGTCGTCGTGATCCAATAGCCCGATATAGGTCCCTGTCGCCAGGTCCAGCGCGGAATTGGAGGCGGCCGAGATATGGCCGTTCTCGGGCCGGATCACCAGTTTGATGCGCGGGTCCGCTGCGGTAGCGTTGCGCAGGATTTTCGGGATTTCCGGGTCGGTGGAGGCATCGTCGGCGATGCAGAGTTCCCAGTTTCCGCAGGTCTGGTCCTGGACGGACCGGATGGCCTCGCGGAGATGGCCGGGATCGGGATTGTAGACCGGCAGCAGTATGGAGAAGGTGCCGGTGGAGCGTGCCTGCTCTGGTGCCTGCCGGGTTTCCAGCCAGTGCTGATAGTGGGTTTTCGGCAGAACCAGATCCGCTCTTCCGGCCTGTCTCTGTGCCGCGGCGGCAAGCAGCAGAAGCTCGTCCGGCGGGGTGTCGCCTTGTCTGATTTCCGCGAGGACCGCAAGGGCCTGGTCCGCACGGCCTGCCGTAAGCAATGCCCGCATATGCAGCATGCCGGGTTCCAGATCATGCGGGCTGATGCACCACCAGCGTGCGGCGGCGGAACCGTCGCCGGTCCGGGCCGGCGTGACCAGGGCCCTAACCGTGGCCGGTTCGAGAAGGATGGATCTGCGTGTGCTTGTGTCCGCTCCCGGTTTTCCGAGCCGGCGCCTTAGCTGCGCCTGCCGGGCCTGCGCCGGGGCATCGAGCGGGCGGATTGTCAGGCTCCGGGCGATGGCTGAAAGGCCCTGTTCCCTGTCCCCGAGCGCGGGCTCGATGACCGAGAGGTTGAACCAGGCTTCCTGGGCGGCCGGTGCGAGGATGGTCTCGCGCCGGAAAGCCCGGAGAGCTTCCGTGAGCCGGTTGGCGCCATGCAGCGCTGTCGCGTGACGGGCATGGGCGGCGGGATTGCCGGCATCGAGCCGCGTGGCCTCGGCATGGCGGCGCAGGCTGCGGCCGGTCTGCTTTGCGGCGCTGTAGATCTGTGCCAGGAGTTGCGCCGGCCCGGGATGCCTGGGCAGCAGGATGCGCAGGCGTTCATAATATGGCGCAACGGAGAGGTCCGGCGCCCCGGCGGCCAGATGGTCTGCGAGAAAGGCCAGGGCGGAGGCGTTCGCAGGCTGGCGCAGCAGGGCCTTCCGCCAGGCGGATTCTGCGCTCCCGGGATGACCGAGGCGCGCCTCTATCTGACCGAGATGGATCAGCGATGCCGTGTCGGTTTCGGCCTTTTCGGAGACCAGGCGAAACAGCTGCGCGGCATCTGCCAGATTCCCGTCTGCAAGCGCCGCCTGCGCCCGTTGGAACGCTTCGGCGGCGCCAAGCATGTGCTTACCCGGCGGCCGGTTTCGGCGGAAGGGCGAGGCGGACGCTGAGTTCCTTCAGATGCTCCGGCGCGGCTTCGCTCGGGGCGCCCATCATCAGATCCTCCGCCCGCTGGTTCAGCGGGAACAGGATGACCTCGCGAATGTTCGGCTCGTTCGCCAGCATCATCACGATGCGGTCGATGCCCGGTGCGATGCCTCCATGCGGCGGGGCGCCGTACTTGAACGCGTTCAGCATGCCGCGGAACTTGTCCTCCAGAACCTCCGGCTCGTAGCCGGCGATATTGAAGGCCTTGTACATGACGTCCGGCAGATGGTTCCGGATGGCACCGGAGCTGAGCTCGATACCGTTGCAGACGATGTCGTACTGGTAGGCGAGGATGTCCAGCGGCTCCTGGGTTTCCAGCGCCTCAAGCCCGCCCTGCGGCATGGAGAACGGGTTGTGCGAGAAGTCCATCTTGCCGGTCGCCTCGTCCAGCTCGAACATCGGGTAATCGACGATCCAGCAGAGCCGGAAGGTGTTCTTCTCGACGATGTCGAGATCGTTGCCGAGTTTCACCCGGGCGGTACCGGCCAGCTTGGCGGCATCGCTTTCCTTGCCGGCGGAGAAGAAGATGGCATCGCCGTCGCCCATGCCGGTCTGTGCTTTCAGTTCTGCGATCTTTTCCGGCGTCAGGCGGTTCGCGATCGGGCCGCGGGCCTCGCCATCACCGAAGATGATGTAGCCCATGCCCGGCGCGCCTTCGCCCTGGGCCCAGGAATTCATCCGGTCGCAGATCGCCCGGCTGCCGCATTTCGGACCCGGCACGGCGCGGACCACGCCGCCACCGGCGATCACCTTGGCGAAGACGGCGAAATCGCTGTCCCGGAAGATCTCGGTCACGTCGGAGATCTCGAACGGAATGCGCAGGTCCGGCTTGTCGTTACCGTATTTGAGCATCGACTCCTTGTAGGGGATGCGCGGGAACGGACCCGGCACCTTCCAGTCGGAGAATTCCTCGAACACGCCCGCCATGACCGGCTCGATCGCCTGGAAGACGTCCTCCTGCTCGACGAAACTCATCTCGACATCGAGCTGATAGAACTCGCCCGGCGAGCGGTCGGCCCGGCTGTCCTCGTCGCGGAAGCAGGGCGCGATCTGGAAATACCGGTCGAAGCCGGAAACCATGATCAGCTGCTTGAATTGCTGCGGCGCCTGCGGCAGGGCGTAGAACTTGCCCGGATGCTGGCGCGACGGCACCAGGAAGTCGCGCGCGCCCTCTGGTGAGGAGGCTGTCAGGATCGGAGTCTGGAACTCCATGAAATTCTGGTCGGTCATGCGCCTGCGGATCGAGGAGATCACCTTGCTGCGCAGCATGATGTTGTTGTGGATGCGCTCGCGGCGCAGGTCCAGGAAACGGTAGCGCAGGCGGGTGTCTTCGCCGGCATCCTCGTCCGCGTTGACCTGCAGCGGCAGCACGTCGGCGGTGGACTGGACCTCGATCTCGTCGATCCGGAGTTCGATATGGCCGGTCGGCAGCCTGTCGTTGATCGTCTCGTCGGTGCGCTTGACCACGCGGCCGGTGATCGTCACCACGCTCTCGACCCGCAGCTTCTCGACTGTCTTGAAGGTCTCGTCCTCGATATCGACGACGCACTGGGTCAGGCCGTAATGGTCGCGCAAATCGATGAAGACCAGCTGACCATGATCGCGGCGGCGATGGATCCAGCCGGAGAGGCGGACCGTTTCACCGACATGATCGATGCGGAGATCGTGACAGGTATGGCTGCGATAACGGTGCATGAGTGATCAATCTTTTCGGAATTGCGCGCGCGGCATCTCCTAACGCGCGCGAGGGCGGCCCGCAAAGAAAAAATGCACGAATACGGGCTGGCAGGAGCTTACACGACCTCGAAAGTTACACTGCTCGAGTCTGAATATCCGATCAGGTCGATCCGGGTTCCGCTGCTGAGATTGATCACGGTGTCGCCGAAGCTGTCCACGGAAACGCTCGTCGCGGTGACGCCGCCCGAGAGCTGGATGGCGTCTTCCGACGCGTAGCCATAGATGTAGTCCCAGCCTTCGTTGCTCGTCGTGTAGAGAAACCTGTCGGCGCCGAGATTGCCGTAGAGGTTGTCGTAGCCGGCGCCACCATGGATCGTGTCGCCGTCCTGGCCGCCGAAAATGGTGTCCGCGCCGGCATCCCCGGCAATGATATCGGCGCCGTGATTGCCGTACAGAATGTCGTTGCCGTCGCCGCCGTAAACCGTGTCGGAACCTTCGCGCAGGGCGAGCGGTGAGCCGCTTTCGGGGCCGTTGTTCTGGCCGCCGAAAATCGTGTCGTTGCCACTGCCGCCGACGATGAAGTCGGTTTGCTTGTTGCCATAGATGAGATCGTTGCCCGCGCCGCCGGAGATGGTGTCGCTGCCGTCAGCACCGCTGATGATATCCGCTGCCGAGCTGCCGAACAGGCTGTCTGCATCGGCGGTGCCGACCGTCGCCGTACTGCTCGCGCCCGATGCCCCGTAGAGCGACTGGATGACTTCGATATCGTAGCTGGTAATGGTCGTCAGTGACGTGTCGAGGAATGTCGACATGATCGAGGGTGTGTGATCGATGTGATTGATGCCCAGGCCATGTCCGGCCTCGTGGATCGCGGTTGTGAAGAAATAGTCCGTATCCGCCTGGTCCATGACGATGAGCACGGAATCCGTTCCGGACACCAATTGGCCATCGGCGCCGACATCGGTGTAATAGGCCGTTCCGAGGACACCACCCGCGCCGTCGGAGTTTGGCTCCCAGCCGATCAGCCAGTCAGCCGTCGCCGCGCTGGTCTCGGTAAAGGTGATGTCTGCGACATTTACCCAGGTTGCTATCGCGGACCGGAAGAGCGCCTGGTAACTGGCATCGAAACCGGCATAGCCGAGGGACGAGGTATCGAAGGAATAGTTGATCGACGTTGTCCAGGAGACACCGGTCAGGTCCGAGGAAAGCACGCTCAACCCGCCCTGGCTGGCACGCTGCAGGTCGATTTGGCGCGTTTCGTCTGCGCCATGGCTGGGCGTGTATTGTCCTTCGAGGCCAACGCTGTGGCCTTCGGTATGGTGTTGATGACCGTTTTCGACACTTGCCATATGCGTGCCCTGAAGCTGTCCGCGTTTCTCGTCAGGCCAGTTTGCCTGAGTATTACTAAAAAAGGCCTGACGGGCCAGAGGCTGTGAGGCGAGCGGGTTTCGCCGGCACGGGCCTGCCGTGTCCTAGAATGCAGGTGTGGGGCGAATGAAACCGACCAGGCTCCCCGCCCAGTTCCGGACTTCCGAAGAACAGGCGGCCTCGATACGGGATTTCTGTTCCTCGTCGATCACGCCAAGCCGGATGAGGATTGCGAGAACGGCGGCATGGGACGCCCGGCTCGCCCCGTCATCCACCTTGATGGCGACGCCGAGCCCTTTTTCCGGCAATGCCGCCGTGTAATAGCCTTCGGCCCCGCCCTTGAGCAGGCAGGTCTGGCCGGTTTCGGCCAGTACCACGGAATTGAAGGCGCCGGTGCCGGACAGCATCAGTGGATTATTTGCACAGGCCTTGACGATGCGGCGGCAGGCAGCGGCGCGATCGGCGGAGAGCCCGTCCGGCGCGGCGAGGCGCGCCATGGCATAGGCAACGCCGCGCAGCGGGGCACCGAAGACCGGGATGCCGCAGCCATCGACACCGCGGGCGGTCCGGGAGAGGTCCATCTCGCCCATCTCCCCGATCAGGTCGATCAGTCTTGTCTGCACCGGGTGGTCGGCTTCCGTATAGCCTTTGACCGGCTCGCCCAGATGGAGCGCGGTGGTCAGCATGCCGGAATGTTTGCCGGAACAGTTATTGTGCGCCCGGGTCGGCTCGATGCCGGCCTTGATGAGGGCGTGTGCGGCGGCCACGCTGGAGGGCAGCTGCGGGCCGCATTCCAGATTGTCGACGCCGAGGCCGAGCCGGGCGAGCCAGGGGATAACCCTTTCCGTGTGGATCGGCTCGCCGTTATGGGAGGCGCAGCACAGCGCGATTTCCGTCTCGCTCAGATTGAAGGCATCGGCGGCGCCGCTTTCGATCACCGGCAGGGTCTGCAGCGGCTTGATCGCGGAGCGCGGATAGGTCGGCCGTTCGACATCGCCGAGGGACAGCACATCCTTGCCCTGCGCATCGACGACGGAAACGATCCCGCGATGCACGGATTCCACCATGTCGCCGCGGGTGACTTCGACGAGCAGCGGAGCCGCATCGGCCTCCGAGATATGGGTGCGCACGATAGGGTCATCAGCGGGAAGGCTGTCCGGGCTCATGGGGCGTCTCCTGGTTGACATGGCTTTTTCCGGCTCTCGCGGCCGATGAATGGGCTTTCAAGGCAACTTGCCTTGGAGCACGGGTTTGTGCAACAGAGACGCCATGCGAGGATATTTCGGAATGGGCGTCGAGGGGATCAGCAAATCCCGCAATGTCGGCGCAATCTACAGAACGGCGCACGCCTTCGGCGCCAGTTTTGTCTTCAGCGTGCAGGCGGCGCTGTCGCTGCACGAGCTCAAACAGACGGACACGTCCGGGACGGCAGGCAGTTTGCCGTTCTACGAGTTCGACACGGTCGGCAACATGTTGCTCCCAAAGGGCTGCGCCCTGGTCGGCATTGAGATCACCGAGGATGCGGTCGAGCTGCCGAGCTTTCATCACCCGAAGATAGCGGCCTATGTGCTCGGCCCGGAGCGCGGTGGTCTCTCCGAAGAGATGGTGGCGCGCTGCGATCACATCGTGAAGATCCCGACCAAGTTCTCGCTCAATGTCGGGCTGGCGGGTGCCCTGGTGATGTATGACAGGCTCCAGTCTCTCGGCAATTTCGCCCGTCGTCCAGTCATGCCAGGCGGGCCGACCGAGCCGCAGCCGGAAAAAGTGCCAAGCTTCGGGCCGCCGCTCTGGGTGAAGAAAGCGCGGAAACGCCGCGCCACCGCTGCGAATGCGGACGAGAGCGCCGGCTAACCCCGGGTCATCCGGTCGAACAGCCGAACCAGCGGGTTGCTGAAGCGCAGCGGGCCGCCGGTGATGGCCAGGCAGAGACAGCCTTCCTTCGGATCGGCCCGTGGCGCGTGCAGGTCCTCCTCGCCATTCACCGCAAGATCGCCGCGCGCGTAGCGGCCAGCGTCATCGCTGAAGGCGCCATCGAGAACGAGCGTCAGCTCGCTGCCTTCGTGGCTGTGGCTCGGCACGCTCCGGCCCGGGCCGAGACGCAGGACCGACATCTCGAAACGGGCGTCCGTCACTGGCAGGCGGTATTCCTCGATACCCGGACCGCGCTTGCGCCAGGCCAGCCCGGACAGCGGTGCTCCGAGATAGGAGCGCAACGGCTCGGGTACGGCCGCGATCGTCTCGGCGTCGGATGTCCTGACAGCGCCGTCGTCGTTCGCGGCGGCCTCGACCGGCGGGCCGGCGGTGTCGATCCGGGTCAGAACGGCATCAAAGGCGCCGTCCGACAGGGCGGCTGGTTCGATTTCCTCAAGCAGATAGCCGCCGACGGCTTCCATCCCGGAGACCGTCCGGCGCAGGTCAGGACGCAGCGCGAGCAGGGTTGCCACCAGCACGGATACCGGCTCCGGCAGGGCGCCGCTGGCATAGTCGAGCAGCAAGTCCTCGCCGGGCATTGTGCCGGCGTCTGGTTTTGCTTCAGCCATGGCTACTCATAATCCTTCATCTCGTGCCTGAGCCGGGTCAGGGCCAGGCGGATGCGTGACTTGACGGTTCCCAGCGGCAGGCCGCGTTCCTCGGCGATCCGGCTGTGGGACTCGTCATCGAAAAAGGCCCGGCGGACCAGGTCTGCCTGTTCGTCCGGCAGGGCCCGCATGGCCGCCGCAATGCGCGTGCGCGCCTCGTCATCCTGCAACTGCCGGTCCGGCGCCGGTTCGGCCGCCGGGACCAGCCCGGGATCATCCGGGTCCAGCTCCGGGCGCCGCTCCCGGCGCAACCGGTCGATGCGCTTGTTCCGGGCGATGGTGAAGATCCATGTGCTGGCGCCGGCCTGACGGCGGTCGAAACTCGCGGCCTTGCGCCAGACTATGACCATCGCTTCCTGCGCGACGTCTTCTGCCATGGCCGGATCGGCACCGAGCCTGAGAAGGTACGATTTCAGTCTCGGCGCAAAATGGTCGAAGAGCTGCCGGAAAGCCGTCCTGTCCTGCGTCCCGGCAATCGCCTCGATCAGATCCTCATGCGTCATGTTCAAATCAAGCCGGTCCATTCCCAAGCGTGCCCGAACCGGTTGTACCGTTTCAGAGCGCACGGACTCAAGGGCGCGGTCGGGGATTTTCAGGCTGACTTGCTCAAACATCTCGGTGACGATACGGTTGGGCCACAGGGACGGATCATTCGGCCGGGATATTTCTCGATTTCGGGCCGGCTTCTCAATCCCGCCACATTCTTTGCATTGAATATTGACCGCCGGGATGGCATCCAAAACATCAGACATGAAAACCGGAATGGCTGGCTCAATCACCATGACGCACTTCCGCTCGCTTTTACTCGGTCTCGCCCTCGTTGTCGGCGCGACCAGCATTGCCGTTGCCCAGGAACCGCAAACCATTGGCCGCAACAGCGACTGGATTGCCTACACCTACGAGAGTGCCGGCAAGACGGTCTGCTACATGGCCAGCACGCCGACCAAGGCGGAAGGCAACTATTCCAAGCGCGGCCACATCTACGCGCTGGTCACCCATCATCCCGACGCGGACAGCCAGGGCGAGTTCAGCATCGTCACCGGCTATACCTACAAGCCGGACAGCGAGGTCGATGTCGAGATCGGCGGGCAGAAATTCTCGCTCTTCACCGACAAGGACCGGGCCTGGGCGCCCGATGCGAAAACCGATGCCTCCATCGTCACGGCGATGATCAAGGGCAGCAAGATGACGGTCAGCGGCATGTCCACGCGCGGCACCAAGACAGAGGATACCTATTCCCTGCGCGGATTCACCGCGACCAAAAAGCTGATCGACGGCAAATGCGGGAAATAGCCGCCGGCCCGGATTAGAGCGACGGCGGCCACGGCGCCTGTGATCCCGGCTCCCGCGATCACGGCCCTTGGCGATGCAGTCATTGCCGGTCTTTCCTCGTCTCTTCCCGGGTCCCCGAGATACGCGCCTCCGGCATGGCTGCTTTCCGCCGATTCGGCTTGCCTTTACAGGTCCGTGCCCGCATTTTACGGCCCATGTCGACACATGCTTTATCCGCTTCCGCCGCCTCCGACCAGCCGGCGATGAAAGATCTTGCCACCAAAGACCTGGTGGGCCTTGACCGCGAGCAGCTCGCGGCCGAACTGGCGACGCTTGGCCTGCCGAAATTCCGTGCGGGTCAGATCTGGCACTGGATCTACCACAAGGGTGTGACCGATTTTGCCGCGATGACGACGCTGGCGAAACCGCTGCGTGAGGAGCTGACCCAGCACTACAAGGTCGGCCGCCCGGAGATCACCCGCGAGCAGTGGAGCGAGGACGGCACTGCCAAGTGGCTGCTGAAATTCGACGACGGGAACGAGGCCGAGGCCGTGTTCATCCCGGACGACGACCGGGGCACGCTCTGTATCTCCTCCCAGGTCGGCTGCACGCTGACCTGCTCCTTCTGCCATACCGGCACCCAGCGCCTTGTCCGCAACCTGACCTCAGGCGAGATGGTCGGCCAGATCCTGGTCGCGCTCGACCGGCTCGGCGGCTTTCCGACGGCGCAGAGCGACCGCAAGCTGACCAACATCGTGCTGATGGGCATGGGCGAGCCGCTGTATAATTTCGACAACGTGAAGCGCGCCATGATGGTCGCCATGGATGGCGAGGGCCTCGGCCTGTCCAAGCGCCGCATCACCCTGTCGACCTCCGGCATCGTTCCCGAGATGGAGCGCTGCGGCGCCGAGATCGGCGTGAACCTCGCGGTCTCGCTGCATGCGGTGACCGACGAGATCCGCAACAAGCTGGTGCCGATCAACAAGAAATACCCGATCAAGGACCTGCTCGACGCCTGCCGGACCTATCCCGGCGTCAACAACGCCCGCCGCATCACCTTCGAATATGTGATGCTGAAGGGCGTGAATGACAGCCTGGAAGATGCGCGCGCTCTGGTGAAGCTGATCGAGGACATCCCGGCCAAGATCAACCTGATCCCGTTCAATCCGTGGCCCGGCGTGGAGTATGAATGCTCCGACGACGAGACCATCGAAAAGTTCGCCCAGGTGGTCCTGAAGGCGGGCTACGCCTCACCGGTGCGAACCCCGCGCGGCCGGGACATCCTGGCGGCCTGCGGGCAGCTGAAGTCCGCGAGCGAGCGGCTCAGGAAGAAAGACCGGATCGCGGCGATTGCGGCGGCGAGCGCCGGGTAGAGACGTCATCATTCGGCTAACGCCGCGCTGATCTCGTTTCAGCTTTCGACCGGCATTTCCCCGAAGAGCGATTGACTTAGTCGCGCCGGCTGCCGCGACTCTTGAACCTGAACGGCAAGTCAAAAGCAGGTATTCCCATGACCGAAACAGCGATGGTTCTTTTCTCCGGCGGGCAGGATTCGGCCACCTGCCTTGCCTGGGCGCTGGACCGGTTCGATCATGTCGAGACCATTGCCTTCGATTACGGCCAGACCCATGCGGTCGAGCTTGAGGTGCGCGAGACTTTCCTCGCGGCACTGCGGGAGCGGTTTCCGGACTGGGGGGCGAAGCTCGGGGAGGATCATTTTATTGATCTCTCGCTGCTCGGCGCGATCAGCGATACCGCGCTGACCCGGGACAAGGAGATCGAGATGAATGAGGCCGGGCTGCCGAACACCTTCGTTCCGGGCCGCAACCTGCTGTTCCTGACCATTGCGGCGGCGGTCGGCTACCGGCGGGACACGAAGCATGTTATCGCCGGGATGTGCGAGACCGATTATTCCGGCTATCCCGATTGCCGGGATGACACCATCAAGGCGTTGCAGGTCGCGCTTACCCTCGGCATGGACAAGCGCTATGTGCTGCACACGCCGCTGATGTGGCTGGACAAGGCCGCGACCTGGGAGATGGCCGAGGGGCTCGGCGGCGCGAATCTCGTGGAGCTGGTCCGGCGGGAGAGCCATACCTGCTATCGCGGCGACCGGACCGTGCTGCACGCCTGGGGCTACGGCTGCGACGATTGCCCGGCCTGCGCTCTGCGGCGGACGGGCTGGGCCGGGTACACCGGAATACGCGCCTCTTAATCCGGCGCACCTCCGCACCGTCGAAACAGATCCAGAAACGCGTTCAGCGCGCCGCTGCGGCTGCGGATCGCCCAGGCCGGGCGCCAGGAAAGGCGCGTTATTGCCGCGCGCCGGGCGTCGCCGTCCGCATCGACAAGCTGCCGGACCTCGGGTTTCGAGAGGTGCGGGCTGCCGTCCCGTGCCATCTCAGTCACCGGCCGGGCGCAAGGCATCCAGCTTTGCTTCCATCCCGGCTTCCATCGAGAACAGCGTGTCGTAATCCCGCAGCAGGTACAGCGCCGCGATCGCCGCCAGCATCGGCCAGGCGGCATAGAACAGCAGGTTCGGCACGGTCCAGGGATCGAGATAATTCGCGACCGGCGCCAGGGTCGAGGCGAGATGCATGAGGAAGACCAGCGCGGTCGCCACGCGTTTGCGGGAGCCGATCAGGAAGGCCAGCACGATCATCCCCTGCACCGTGCCCAGCGCGTAGGAGACCGCCACGCCGATCTCCGGGCTGCCGTAATAATGCTGCAGCACGCCGGAGGTGCCGGCCGGGTTCACGAACTTGTTCAGCACCCACATGCCGAGCACGAGACCGACACCCAGGCGCAGGCCGAACAGGGAGCGGGTGAGGGCGGCTTTCGGTACGGCGACTGTCTGCACGGGCGGGTATCCCTTGTTCCGGCATGAATGACGATGCCGGCCGCGCATGTGGCGCGGCGGCTATGTTCAGATCAGTTATGCCGGAATAAAGCGGATGGCGCGCCTGTCGCAAGATGCGGGCGCGGGAATCACCGGGATGTGTCGGGGATTTATCGGCTGTCGGGGGCTTTGATTTGCGGCGCGAGGTCCGCGGCGGCGTCCCTGGCGATCGCGGCATCGAGGTCCGCGGGATCAATCCAGGCGCTTTCCGAAACACCGGGGCGGGCGTCGGAGGGCTGGAGATGCAGAAGGGCGCGTGTCCGGCGATAGGCGGAGAAGGAAACGCCTTGCAGCAATTCTTCGTCGAATTCCACCTTGTAGGCCCCGGCCGGCTGTTCGTCCTGCAGCCCGGCAAGATGGAACGGGTGCCGGAATGTCACGGTCTGCGTGCTTGTCCTGATTGTCACGGCGCTTCTCCCGGGCCCGCCTCGACGGGATCGGGCGAGGGGAGCCGTTGACGAGGCAATGGATGACGGAGGGGGGGCTACCCCCTCCGCCCTGACGATTAGGACTTGATGGCTGCCTTGACCGCTTCCACAGGCTTGGCAGCGGTGCCGCCGGCCGGTGCCGTGGACGAGACTTTCGCCTTGTCGTCGGACTTCGGGGCGTTCGGTGCCGTATTCTTGTGATCGGTTGACATAATATTTATACCTTTAAGTATTTACGGAATTATATCCGTTCAACACAAATGGTATGGAATCGTTATGGATACAATGGGGTGTGTTTTATTATTAGCAATTTAAAAAATATTCTGTATATCAGTAATTTCCTGAGAGAAAAACTTTACTATGAGAATAATAGTATTTTATTTTTGAATAAATAATTGAAAATTAGAAATAATTATTTAATTTTTATTAGGGAAAAGGTAATCGAAACGCGCGGTTATTCTGAATAATAACCCGTCCGGCGGGTCCGCCGTTCAGGTTTTGGTTTCAGGGCCCGGCTCTCGCCCGGCGTCTCTTCAGTGCGCCGGGATTGCGGTCGTCTTCCGTGCCCCAGCCGAGCGACAGGTCGAGGATGGCGTGGATCAGGGTGGCGTGGGCGGTTTCGACGAAACCGTATTCATCCCCGGCAACATGGAAATTGAGGTCGCCGGAGAGCCGCAGGGGATTGTCCGGTGCGAAGCCCGAGAAGGTGATGACAGTGCAGCCGACTTCCCGCGCTCGGGCGACGCCTTGCAGGATGTTCGGCGAGGTGCCGCTGCTGCTGATGGCGACCAGGATGTCACCGGAGCGGGCATGATAGCCGATCTGCTCGGAGAAAATGGCGTCGCCGCCAATATCATTGACCAGTGCTGTCAGCATGGCGGCGTCGCTGAAGGCAAGGGAGCGCATGCCGCCGTTCTTGCTGAAATCCAGCGCGTAATGCGAGGCCATGGAGGCGCTGGCGCCATTGCCGATGAAGATCAGCTTGTTTCCGGCCTGATGTGCGGCCCGGCCGCGGGCAAGAAAATCGTCGATACCGTCGCCCGGCGTCATTGCCCGGCCCGTGCCGTCGGTCACGCCGGCTTCGCGTGTCAGGCGCGCCAGGGTCTCGAAATAGTTCGTGGTCCGTTCCGCCAGGCTGCTCACAGGTCGTCTTCCTCGGGCTCGATGGGGTGTGCCTGGTCGTCGGTACCAGTTGCTGCTTCCCCAATGTCCGCCTTGCCGGTCGTCACGATCCGGAAACCGATCGTGTCTTCCGGCGGCAGCGTCGACATCTGCTCAAGGATACCCTCTTTGCGCGCGTCGAGCAGCAATCGTCCGAGCGGCTGGAAATGGCTGGTGCCGCCCGCGCCGTCCGGGGCGTCGATCAGGATGCGCACCGAGCGCGGTGCCCGGAACCGGCTGCGTTCCAGCAGTCGCTCCACGGATGCCACCGAATGGGGCTGATCGAGGCCGCGCAGATCCAGCTCGTATTCTGCATCGCTGCTGGCGCGAAAGAGTGGCTTGAGCTCTCCCAGATCGACCATGGCCGGACTCTCTTCAGGTTTCACACAGGTTGATAAAAAGATGTAACGCTATCAGGTCATTTGGGCCATCGTGAAAAGAACTGCAAGTCTTGCGGTTTTGGCTCCGGATTAGGTTGAAAAGTCCGCTGCCCCTCATTATTTCTTCTTTGACCTGTTTTTTGACCTTCGGCTCATTGGGAGTGAGACATGGACTTGGATCGCAAACACATGACTGCCGCCGAGGCGGAGGCCGCACAAATCGACGTCGGCCTACGTTCATATATGCTCGGCGTCTACAATCACATGACTATCGGCCTGGCGCTGACCGGCTTCTTCGCGCTCGGAACGAACCTCCTGGCGATGAATTCGCCGGCCTTCGCGCAGCTCGTTTTCTTCTCGCCGCTGAAGTGGGTGATCATGCTCGCTCCGCTCGGCATGGTGTTCTTCCTCGCTGCCCGCATCCAGTCGATGGCGGCTTCCACCGCGCGTACGACCTTCTACATTTATGCCGGTGCGATGGGCCTTTCGCTCGCCAGCATCTTCCTGGTCTTCACGGGCGAGAGCATCGTGCGGGTGTTCTTCATCACCGCAGCCGCCTTCGCCGGTCTCAGCCTGTACGGCTACACCACGAAGAAAAGCCTCAGCGGCATGGGCTCGTTCCTGTTCATGGGCCTGATCGGGATCCTGATCGCAAGCGTGGTGAACATTTTCTTGGCCTCGACGATGCTGCAGTTCATGATTTCCGTCGGCGGCGTGCTGGTCTTCGCGGGCCTGACCGCCTACGACACCCAGAACATCAAGAACATGTACATGGAGTCGGACGGGCATGAAGTGGCGACGAAGAAGTCGATCATGGGCGCTCTGAAGCTCTATCTCGATTTCCTCAACATGTTCCTGTTCATGCTGCAGCTGTTCGGTAATCGCGAATAGGCAGCCGGTAACGGATCGAAGAGGCCGCGCCGGTATCCCCGGTGCGGCCTTTTTTATTCGGCCGGAGCGGGAATTGCCCGTTAACCGATCATCAAGATTAATTTATGTATAGTTCCGCCGTGCCGGGTGTTCCGGCGGAGCGGGATTAGTTTTTGAATTTTGGGACTATTAGGCAATGGCGGTTCAGACCCTATTCGAGGTGCATACACTGAAGGGCGGAAGCTGGGCTGTCGATTCGACCTACCCTGATCGCGACATTGCCATCGAAACCGCGAAGTCGCTGCATGGCGAGAAGCAGTTCGAGGCCGTGAAGGTGATCAAGGACACCTACGATTCCGCGACCGGCAGCGGTAAGGAAATCGTGGTTTTCGACACCACGTCGAAAGTCCGCAATAAAGCACCGGCGCCAGCGCCGGAGCCGGCGGCGACTCCTGCCGCCGCAGCCGCGCTGAAGCAGGGAACCCCGCCGCGCGGCCGGGCCAAGGCGAAAAAGCCCAGTGGCGACTATGCCATGGCCGTCAAGGTGACGCTCTTGCTGGTGCTGATTCTGGCCGGCGGCCTGGGCACGATCTACCTGCTGCATTATGCCGGCGGAAATTTCCAGAAACTGTTCTGACGCCAGTTCGCGAACAGACCCTCCGCGGATCAGGGCCAGCGGCGGTTCACCCGCTGCATCCCGGACATGCTGAAATACTCATCGAAGATCGTCGGCGGTCCCGCCAGATCGTGGATCAGTCTGGCCAGTCCGTAGCGCAGGACCGGCACCTCCATGCCGGTTTCCGCCCATTCCTCCGGTAGCGGCAGCAGGCAGCGGTTTCGCCCGACATTGACGAGCGTCTCGCGAAAGGCGAGCCGGCCCTCCCAGAAGCAGTCCAGCAGATGTGTCCGGGCGTTCTCGCTGGCAAATGCATTGGGGGACGGGATCTGGTAGTTGGCGATGTCGACCATGCCATAGGCGAGCGTGATGCGGATATCGTGCAGGAAGGTCAGGTGCAGGGGGTGCTGGTCGGCGGCGAGGCCGGTCACTTCGTCCTTGGCGTTCTTTCGGGGGATAAAGCGATGGCGGTAGGTCGGGCGCAGAATCGGCGTCCAGTCACCGATGTCGCTGTCGGCGACGGTCTTGACATAATCCTGCAGGTCCATCGTCGGTCAGCCTTCCAGACGGGTGTCGGATTCGTCCCGCCGGGGCCATTCCGGCAGATCCCGGCCGGTGACTTCGGAGAGCACCGAGCGGGCATTCTCCAGGATCATCTGCGCCCTGGTCTTCAGCCGGTCGGTGCCGAGGATGGCCCCCACGACTTCCGGCTGGGAGACCAGCAGCATGACTTCGTCGAGGCATTCGCAAAGCTCGGCGGAGGCGGCGATCATCTGCGCGTTGCCCTGCCGCTCCATGGCATCGCCGGACCAGCTCATGCTACCGATCTGCGCCGGGGCATTGCCGCGCGCATAGGACCAGAGCTCGCCACTTGTGTTCATGCGCCACGGGCCGGGTGTGTATTTGGGCATGACGGACACTCCTCGGTTTCGGTACTGCAGCTTAATGACTGATCACCGCCAGGGGCAATGCCCGGGACGACGGAGAGGGGGGGGCGGTCTCGGCGCCCGGGGTGTGAACGGGCTGTGAGAACGCGCTCCGAGACATGGGATTCTCAGGACGGCATCCATCTGTTATGATTCCACAAGATATTGTAGGTCCGTTGAGGAATCCGATGAGATTTTCCCTTATGTGTGCCGTCTCTTTGGTGCTCGCTCTTGGCGGGTGCGGTCTTGGCGATCTGTTCGGCAGCGGCACCGAGGAGCTTCGGGTCCGGGCCTATGTGCGGGATGAACTCGATCGTGTCGAGGCGGAACGCGGTCCTCGCCGGCGCCTGTATATAGACGAGAAAATTTCTGATTCCATGGCTGCGGCCGATACCGGCGCTGCGCGCCTGGCCGAAACGGAGCAGAAACTCGGACAGCTGCAGACCGATCTCAGCATTGTCGCCCGCAAGGTCGAGACGCGGATCAAGCTCGGCACGGGTCCAATGGCCGGCCCGGCGGCTCCCGCGGGACCGGCACCGGCGCGCTATGACCCGCAGCAGCTCGCCGGACTTCGGGCAGATGTCGACGCGGCCCTTAGGGCGGTCAGTAAACTGAATGCGGACCAGGAGACGGCCGATGCGCGGAGCAATGCCCGTTTCGAACGGCTTGAACTGCGCACCAGTGAACTGGGCTGGCCGGATGACACGGGCGCCATCGGACTGCATCTTGCGTCCTATCGGACGCATGAATCGGCCTTGGCTGGATGGGAGGTGCTGCGCACCGGGTTCCCCGACCTTTTCAACGGTCAGGACCCGCTCTTTGTCGAAGTCGAAACCGTCGCCGGGCTGTTCGTTCGTCTGATGGTCGGGGTCGGGCGGGACGAGAGCTGGCTGGCGCGCGTTCGCGATCAGGTCCGGGCGGACGGTGAATATGCCATGATCATGCCCGTTCCGTCGGGCCAAGCGCCCGAGATTCCAAACAAGACGATGATTCCGACACCGCCAAAAATCCTCATTCCGGGATCCTGAGTCGAAATATCCGGGCCGGTGCTGTGTTCAGGGAAGTGGTGCCGCAGGAGGGACTTGAACCCCCGACCCCATCATTACGAATGACGTGCTCTGCCAGCTGAGCTACTGCGGCGTACTTGGCAAGGGAACGGCTACTTAAGACGTCCGGGCGGTGGGTGCAAGGGGAAAAACGGCAACGCGTGCCCGGCGCATTGCCACGCATGCGGATGAGACGGCGGTAATCCCTTACACCGGCTCGATCATGATGGCATGCCGGCATGTTCCGCTGAGTGCGAACGGCTCAGTTCTGATATCGGTTTGCGGTACGTTTCTCGGCGCTGGCGAGGGCGTTCAATCCCGGGAATATCTCCGATTCAAGGAATTCGAGCCGGCGCTGGAAACTGCCGCCGCGTGTCGCGAACCGCTCTTCCCACAGATTGAGTTTGACCACGAGGCCGCACAGAACGCTGCCGGTTGCGCTGTGCTGCCCGACAATTTCGGTGCGCAGACTGTGAAAGGACTCTGCTGTCGGGTCTTCCCAGAATGCACTGGAGCTCTGGTCGAAATAGGCGAAACGCTGTTTCACCGAGGCGACGATGTCCTGCAGTGCCTGGAGCCCGTGTGTTGTTCTGGTCAGGAGCGACGGATTGCCCTGCGCGACCGGCGAGCGCAGGAATTCCTGTACCCAGGGATTGAAGAGTTTGATGCGTTTCTGCGATTCGGTCAGGCAACTGCGAAAGTAGGAGAAGCCGAGGAAGGTGTCGCCGTAATTTTCCAGAAACAGCGGGATCTCGGCAACGCTGGTTTCGAGGTCGGCGGCAAGCTTCTCCAGTTCGGTGAGCACCGTGGCGCGGTCCGGGTTGCGCAGATATTCAACCAGGTTTCCGTAGCTGCCGAGCGCGGTCCCGTCCTTCGCGAAGAGCCGGCGAACGATTGGCCTCGTATAATGTTTCATGAATTGCGTGAGCTCGCGGTACTTCTCCGGCGAAAGCCTGAGCGCGTCGTAATTGTCGAACCCGATATCCAGCTCGCGGAGGGCTACGCGCAGCGTGTAGACGTCATAGCTGCCGATGGCGGCGAGGCGTTTCAGGATCGCAACGTCGCTCATCAGTTCCGGTGCCTGCGAATTGAAGTGGTTGGGCAGGAAATCCGGCCGGATCTGTCCGCTGCCGGCGCCACTGTCCCGGAACAGTTCCACGACAGCGTCCAGCTGGGCATTTTTGATCAGGGAATGCCGTTTCAGGGCCGGGGTCTTTAGAGGCAGCAGGCCCAGGGGCAGCCTGTACAGACTGTCCATTTCGGCGGTGTCGATATGCGGGCCGACGGGACCGGTTGCGGTGGCGCCGACCTCTGAGAGAGAAATTGCCATGTACTGGTACTGGCAATTTCAGTGCCGGACGAGGGACTCGTCGAGACTCCAGATACTTATCCGGTGCGGCTCAGCGCAAAGCTGAACTGCGAGCATATTATGTTGCTCGGCAGAAGAACCGGAGTTGCCTAGCAACAGGCAAGAGATTCCGGGCGATCTGTAACGATACGGATGAATGGGTCAGGACACCGGGTGCTGGTGATCCAGTTCCTCGACAAGGTCCGGCACCGAAGTGAACGACTCGCTCTGGGCGTTGACACCGATTTCGGCTGACGCCGGAATCGGCCACAGGCCGAGAAGCAGGTCGTTGACGCTGCTGCCGCCCATTGTCAGCGGCAGCACCATGCTGAAGCAGCGCCTGGTCAATCCCCGGGTGACTTCATAGGCGGCCGTCTGGGCGACTGGCTTCCGGGTTTGTGCGACAGAGCGCATCAGGCGGAACATGTTGGAATGGTGCGGGACTGGCTGGCCGACGCTGGCGGTGGTGCTGCCGGGGTTGAAGCTGCGGGCAAACATACCGATTCGCGCGCCGATGAGTTCGTAGCGATAATCTTCCGGGAGCGTTTTGAGCAGGGCCAGATTGGGCAGAAGGCGGGCGCCAAATCGCAGAGGGTCCAGCAATTTTCGCGGCTTATCGATGGGAAGATCCGCCCAGACATTATAGAGTCTGCAGATACTGTCTCTGTTCACCAGCAAGTGTGCGCACGCATTGGCCACAATCTGCCTCCTGAACCCGAAGAGATACTTCGGTAGAATATCACTAAAATCCAATTTTTCAGACTCGACAAATGAATTCGCGTTTTGCCTCCCGGTGGCAGACGCGGCACCCGGGGCTCTGACGGGGATGCGGAAAGCTGGTTTGTCATGACCGAGGGGCTGGTATAATCTCCGTGGATTACTTTGGTCCCGACAGATACGGAGCGATGTCAGGGAATGGCTGAAGCCAGCATGGAATCAAGGGTTGCCGCCCTGTGCCTTGAAAAGGGACTGAAGATGACGGAGCCGCGCCGAGTGATCGCGCGCGTCCTGTCCGAGGCGGAAGACCATCCAGATGTGGAATCCCTGCATGAGCGGGTCCGCGAGATCGACCGGTCGATCTCGATCGCGACCGTCTACAGGACCATGAAGCTGTTCGAGGAAGCCAACATCGTCACCAAGCGGGATTTCGGTGATGGACGGGCACGCTACGAGGAAATGAATGGTGAGGAAGATCATCACCATCACATGATCGATGTGACGACCGGCAATGTGATCGAGTTCTACAATGAGGAACTCGAGGCCCTGAAGGAATATATCGCTCGTGAACTCGGCTTCGAGCTGGTTGACCACCATCTTGAACTGTTCGGCGTGCCGCTGAAAAAGGCGGAAGCCAAGGCGCCGTCGAAATACAAACCCTCAGCCAAGACCAAGATCATCAGCGGCAAGCTGCCGGTCTGATTGTCGGTCGCCGGCGTTTTCTCGGATCAGAGTTGTTGAAGAGACCGGCCGCTGTCAGAGTCAGGCAGGTTTTGCGCGCGGCAGGATGGCGACGACGCGGTAACGGATGAGCCAGGTCAGGCACAGCAGGTTTACGATGTTGAAGCTGACGCCGACCACGAAGGCCAGCGGATAATAGGCGGTCAGATCGAAGATCCAGCCGCCGAGAACACCGCCGGCCGCCATGCCGACCGTGCCGAAAAAGAAAATCACACCCATCCGCCAGCCGATCTCCCCGTCCGGATAAAGTTCCTTCGCGGCCAGGGCATAGGCAGGGACGATCCCGCCAAAGACCAGGCCGAACAGCGCGGAGACCAGATAGAGCCCCGCAAGGCTGTCCACCAGCGCGAAAAGTGCCAGCGCAAGGGCCTGCATGCCGGCGCCGACGAAGATGGTCTGCAATCCGCCGATCCTGTCAGAAATCCAGCCGAAGCCGATCCGGCTGATTGCGCTGCAGGCGAGGAGCAGCGACAGCATTTCCGCACCGCGGGCGGCTTCGAACCCGAGATCCGTGCAATAGGCGACGATATGCACCATCGGCATCGCCATGG
Organism: Nisaea sp.; assembly: GCF_040217065.1. GTDB lineage: Bacteria > Pseudomonadota > Alphaproteobacteria > Thalassobaculales > Thalassobaculaceae > Nisaea. The sequence continues at coordinate 36,959 of NZ_JAVJNX010000001.1, read as the reverse complement.
CGACGCAGCAGCCGATGATCGCAAGGCTGAGGATTGCCAGTGGCAGCTCGTGCAGGGCCGCGGCCCGCCGGCCGATTCGCGGGGCGGCGACGGTGGGGGCCTGCAGGGGCGCCGGCGGCCGCCGGCGCAGGATCAGGGTCAGCGGCAGCATGGCGGTCACGGCGAACAGGCCATAGGCCAGCCAGGTATCGCGCCAGCCGATGGTTTCAACGCCGTAGTTGAAGAGCTGCGGCCATGTTGCGCCCGCCAGTGCCTGGCCGCTGGCCACGACCGAGACGGCGATGCCCCGGCGGCGGTCGAACCAGCGGGTGGTGTTTGTCAGCAGTGGGGCAAAGCTGGTCGAGGTGCCGAGGAAACCGATCACCGGCCCGCAGATGAACAGCAGGTACCAGATTGAGTCGGACAGGCTCGCGGCCATCACGCCGGCGCCGGTTACCACGGCCCCGAGCAGGATCGGTTTGCCAAGCCCGGCCCGGTCAGCCCAGAGCCCCATGACGATGCCGCCAAGCCCGGTACCGAGCAGCAGGAAGGCATAGGCCATAGACGGGACCCAGCGCGGCCAGCCGAACTCCGCCGACATCGGTTTCAGGCTGACGACAAGAAGGTATGAGGGGCCGAACGCGACGCAGATAAAGGCCAGCGACGCGGCAACGACGATCCAGCCAAACCGGGTTTCAATGGAGGGCGGTTTCTGTCCGGGGGCAGACGGCGCAGTCATGGGGCGTACCAGCGAGGTCAGGCACCCGACCGGTCGATCAGGTGCATAAAGGATCCGAAGACGGCCCCGTTTCGCCCGCCGATCTTCCCGAGCTCGATGCCGGTGGCATTGGAAATCTGGAACAGCGGCTCGGAAATGTCCGGCCCGACCGTGGAAGCATAGTGGAATTCATGCCCGCGCCAAAGACTTCCCGCCGGCCCGAGCGGTGTTTCCTCCAGCACGGTGGCGACCCGATAGCCGAGATGGCGCATCGGCTCCGCGAAACTGGTCGCGTGCGGCAGCAGGCCTGCCATGGCATGGGCCCTGCCGTCGGCGTCTGTCAGGCTCTTGCCGAGAGCCATGAACCCGCCGCACTCGCCATAGATATGTGTGCCGGCCGCCGCATGTGCGCGCAGGGCGTTCATAAAGGAGGTCGCCGCCGCGAGGCGGGCCGCATGCAGTTCCGGGTAACCGCCCGGCAGATAGACCGCGTCTGCATCGGCGGCGGGTGCTTCGTCGCCGAGCGGGGAGAAGAAGCACAGTTCCGCCCCGGCCCGGCGCCAGCCTTCGAGCACATGGGGATAGGAAAAGGCAAAGGCGGCGTCCCGGGCAACCGCGATGCGCTGGCCGAGCGGCGGCAGCGGCGGGGTGGCAGCACCTGCGCCGGCTGCGCCTGTCGAGGCCGTTGCGATGGCCATGAGGGCATCCAGATCGAGATCGGCTGCCATCCGGTCGGCGGCGGCTCCGAGAAACTCTTCGAGATCCGGATGCTCCCCGGCCTGCACCAGGCCGAGATGACGGCTTGGCCGGGCGATCTGTTTGTCGGACCGGACGGCACCTAGCACGGCATGTCCGGCCGCCGAGAGCGCCTGGCGCAGAATCGACTCGTGTTTCTCGCTGCCGACCTTGTTCAGGATCACGCCGGCGAGCCGGACGCTCGGATCGAACCGGGCGAAACCGCCGGCCAGTGCGGCGACGGACTGCGCCTGCCGGGCCGCGTCGACGACCAGCAGCACAGGCCATCCGGTGAGGCGGGCGAGGCTGGCGGTCGAACCGTCGCTCAGCGGGTCCGGATCGCTGCCGAGATGGGCGCCGTCGAACAGGCCCATGACGCCCTCGACAATGGTGAGGTCCGGTGCGTCATCGAAAGCGGCGGCAAGCGTTTCCGGCCGCATCGCCCAGCTGTCGAGATTGACGCAGGGCCGGCCGGTGGCGGCGGCATGGAAGGCCGGGTCGATATAGTCCGGACCGACCTTGGCGCTGGCGACATCGATGCCGTTGCGCCGGAGGGCGCGCAACAGGCCAAGCGTGATCGTGGTCTTGCCGCTGCCCGAGGCCGGCGCGGCGATGATGAGGCCCCTGGGCACGCCCGCTACCCGGTCTGCTTCGAATCGCCCTTGCCGAGGCCGAGCGGATCGGCCTCCAGGGTCTTGCCGCCCGCGGCGCCGAGCCAGTCGAGCCCGGCGCGCAGCCGGACGATCTCGCCGATGGCGACGATTGCGGGCGGTTTCACGTCATGCAGGCGGATATCCTCCGCCGCCCGGCCCAGCGTGGTTTCGAGCACCTGCATGTCCGGCATGGAGGCGTTGGTGACAAGTGCGACCGGCTCGTCCGCGCTACGCCCGGCAGCCATCAGCTTGTCCGCGATCGCGCCCAGATGCTTGATCGCCATGTAGAGGATCAGCGCCGGGCTGCCTTTGGCGACCGCCTCCCAGTCGACCCCGGTGACATTGCCGGTGGCATCGTGTCCTGTGATCATGGTGATGGCGTGATTGGTGTCCCGGTGGGTCAGCGGAATACCGGCAAAGGCCAGCCCGCCGATCCCGGCGGTGATGCCCGGGCAGATGCGGAACGGGACACCGGCCTGGACGAGAGACAGGGCCTCCTCGCCGCCGCGTCCGAAGACGAAGGGATCGCCGCCCTTGAGACGGAGCACACGCATGTCCTGCTTGGCGAGCTGGATCAGCCGCAGGGTAATGTCGGCCTGTTTCGGCGACGGCTTGCCGCCGCGCTTGCCTGCATATTCGCGCGGCGTATCGGCGGGCGCGAGGGCCAGAATATCCTCGCTGACCAGCGCATCGTATACGATCACGTCGGCGGCCTGCATGGCGGCATGGGCCTGCAGGGTCAGCAGTCCGGCATGGCCCGGCCCGGCACCAACCAGCCACACGCTGCCCGGCGCAAAGTCAGCGGCGAAATCTGTCACGTTTGTCATGGCTCAGACCCTACTCCCGCACCGGGGTGTTTTCCAGCGCGGCGGACGATGATGTTTCACAATGAAAATACCGGCGGGCGAGACGATGATCTACTGCCTCTGCGTCCAGAAGCCGCGTGAATTCGACATGGATGCGCGGCGCCGGACCGGTTAAGAGATTTCATGGCAAGAAAACCGGACGGACCGCTGAGACGAGGCTGGACCACGGGCGCATGCGCAACGGCGGCGACCAAGGCCGCCTACACGGCACTCCTGACGGGCGCGTTCCCCGATCCGGTTTCCATCACCTTGCCGAAAGGGGAGCAGCCGGACTTTGCATTGGCGCGCGAAGCGCTGTCCGACGGTGTGGCCAGCGCCGCCATTATCAAGGATGCGGGCGACGATCCGGACGTGACGCACCTTGCCACCATCGTCTCGACGGTGCGTATAGGCGCCCCCGGAAGCGGTGTGCTGTTCAAGGCGGGCGAGGGCGTCGGCATGGTGACCCGTGAGGGTCTGCCGATCCCGCCGGGGGAGCCCGCGATCAACCCGGTGCCGCGTGAGCTGATGCGTGGCGTCGTGGCGGAGGTTGCCCGGGCGCATAGCGGCAGCGGTGATGTGGAAATCGAGATTTCCGTGCCGGGTGGCGAAGCACTGGCGAAGAAGACCTGGAACCCGCGGCTCGGCATTGTCGGCGGCTTGTCGATCCTCGGCACCACCGGCGTGGTGATTCCGTTCTCCTGCTCGGCCTGGATTCATTCCATCCATCGTGGCATCGACGTCGCCCGCGCCGGAGGCTTCCCGCTGGTCGCCGCCTGTACCGGATCGACCTCGGAAGCGGCGGTGGTCCGGCGGCACGGGCTGGACGAGACGGCCTTGCTGGACATGGGTGATTTTGTGGGTGGCATGCTGAAATATCTGCGCCGTCACCCCTTGCCGAAAGTGCTGATCGGCGGTGGCTTCGCCAAGCTGGCGAAACTGGCGCAGGGACATATGGACCTGCATTCAGGGCGCAGCCAGGTTGATATGGACTGGCTGGCCGAACAGCTTGCGGCGGTGGGCGGTGATGCTGGTCTGGTCACCCGGGCGAAGGTTGCGAATACCGCGCTCGAAGTCCTGAACATGGCGCTCAAGGCGAACCTTCCGCTGGGCGACCGGATCGGGGAGCAGGCTCGCGCTGAAGCGAGCGCGATGGTCGCGGGCACGGAGGTGGAAATCATCGTCGAGGTGTTCGACCGCAAGGGCAACCTGGTCGGCACGGCGGGAGAGGTTTGAGGATGCCACGCGTTCTGGTGCTCGGCGGAACAGACCTCGCCAATGCGTTCGTCACCGCGCTCCAGATGGCGCATCCGGGCCTTGAGATCGTGTTGTCTCTGGCGGGGCGGACCCGTAATCCGAAACTGCCGGATTGTCCGATCCGCACCGGCGGTTTCGGCGGTACTGAGGGACTGGCGGCCTATCTCCGGGAAGAGGGCATTTCCGCGCTGGTCGATGCAACCCATCCCTATGCTGCGCAAATCTCGGCCAATGCCGCGAAAGCCGCGCTTGAGACCGGAACGCCCTGTCTGCATCTGGTGCGTCCGGCCTGGGAGCAGGCATCCGGTGATAACTGGCATCACGCACGGGACTATGAGGAGGCGGCAGGGCATCTGGATGCATTGTCGCAAACCCATCCGCTGACGGTGTTCCTGACTGTCGGCCGGCAGGGGCTGGAGCCGTTTCACTATCTGATGAATTGCACCCATGTCGTCCGCTCGGTCGAGCAACCGGACGAGGCGGAACTGCCGCCCGGCGCCCGGGTGGTGCTGGCGCGCGGACCGTTCAGGGAAGCGGACGAGGCGGCGTTCCTGAAAGAGAACGGGATCGACGTCATCGTCTCGAAGAACAGCGGCGGCACGGCGACCTACGGCAAGATCCTCGCCGCCCGGTCGCTCCGCATGCCGGTGGTGATGGTTGCCCGCCCGCCCCTGCCTAAGGGAGAAGTCGTCGGAGATGTGGAGGATGCGGTTCGCTGGGTGACAGCCCATCATCACCCTTGATCGTCATCCCGGCCGCTGAGCCGGGACCTTTTGACCGTAGGGCGGCGTCCGGCCGCTTGAGATCCCGTTTTGCAACGGAATGACGTGTCTCATGGCGCTGAGAGTTACGCCTTAACCTCCGGCCGCAGGATATGCGTGTGCTCGGCGTCATAGAGCGCACTGTCCCGGAAGTTCTCCTCGCTCAGCACGCGGCCGACCATGATCAGCGCGGTGCGTGTGATCTTTGCCGCCCGCACCTTGCCGCGAATATCCGACAGGGTGCCGCGGATGATCTGTTGGTCCGGCCAGCTTGCCCGGTAGATCACAGCGACCGGGCAGTCCGCGCCGTAATGCGGTGTCAGCGCGCGTTCGATGTGGCGCAGGTTTCGGATCGAGAGATGGATGGCGAGGGTGGCTTTCGAGCGGCCGAGTTCTTCCAGTTCCTCGCCTTCGGGCATGGCGCTCGATTGCATGGTCGTCCGGGTCAGGATCAGCGTCTGGCTGATTTCCGGCAGGGTCAGCTCGGTTTCCAGCGCGGCGGCGGCAGCCGTATAGGCGGGCACGCCGGGGATGATCTCGAACGGGATATCCAGGGCACGCAGACGGCGGATCTGCTCCGCGATGGCGCCATAGAGCGACGGGTCGCCGGAATGCACCCGGGCGACGTCGTGGCCCGCCGCGTGGGCCGCCTCGATGTCGGTCAGGATTTCGTCCAGCGTCATCGGTGCCGTGTCGACAACCTTGGCGCCGTCCGGCGCATGGGCGACGACGGCTTCCGGCACGAGCGATCCGGCATAGAGGCAGACCGGGCAGCGGGCGATCAGGTCCCGGCCCTTGATGGTCAGCAGGTCCGGATCGCCGGGTCCGGCGCCGATGAAATAGACGGTCATTGTGCAGCCTCTGAGTTATTGTCCGCGCGAATAGAGGTGCCGGCCTTCCCGGCATAGCCGCGCGGGGTATAGACGTGCTTGCCGTTGAACCGTGTCTCGCTGGAGCCGACCATGACCAGCGTCAGCATGTCGACCTGATCGACGGACAGATCCTGAAGAGTGGTGACGGTGATTGTCTCTTCGTCCCGGCCGAGCGAGCGGCCGAGGATGACCGGCGTTTCGGGCGGGCGGTGCTGCAACAGCACCTCGCGGGCATAGGCGAGCTGGGTGCGGCGGCGCTGTGACACCGGGTTGTAGAAGGAGATCACGAAATCCCCTTCGGCGGCCGCCTTCACTCTCTGCTGGATTGCTTCCCACGGGGTCAGCAGGTCGGACAGGGAGATGGTGCAGAAATCATGGCCGAGCGGTGCGCCGATCCGGGCGGCGCAGGCCTGCAGGGCGGAGATGCCGGGCGTGACCCAGACATGCAGCCGCTCCCAGTCCTTCCGGCCTGCCTTGTCCAGCAGCTCATAGACCAGTGTGGCCATGGCATAGATGCCGATATCGCCGGAAGAAACCAGCACGACAGATCTGCCCTCCGCCGCGAGATCGAGGGCATAGGCGGCACGTTTCTCTTCCTCGCCGAGGGCAAAATCATGCCGCTCCTTGCCTGCGGCCAGCGGGCCGAGCAGATCGATATAGAGGCCGTAGCCGACAATCACTTCGGCATCCCGGATGGCGGCATCTGCTTCCGGGGTGCGCCAGAAATCCGCGCCGGGGCCGATCCCGACCAGGGCGAGTTGCCCGCGTGCGATGCCGGTGGAGGCCGTGTCGATCAGTGCCGGTGCTTCGGCGATGGCGCAGGTGGCCCGTTTCGATTTCCGCTTCGGCACGATCAGCGCGGCGTCCGGCCCGGCGGCGGCAAGGGCCGCGCCTTCGCTGACGCCATGACAGCCAACTTCCCGGAACACCACGTCCGACGGTGTGGCGAGGCGCGGTGTTTCTTCTTCAAGCCGGGTCGCATCGAAGAACCGGACGGGGCGGCCGAGATGGGCGCCGAGGGCATGAACCGCCGCTTCGTCCATCTTCACGTCGATGGAATAGACACTGGCAATCGCCTCAGGCGCGAGATTGTTCTCGGCCAGGGTTTCCTCGACCAGCCGGATAAGTTCTTCCGGCTCCGCATCCCGCTCGCAGCCGACGCCGAGGGCGAGGCGCTCGGGGTGATAGGTCAGGCTCTTCGGTGCGGCATCGGCGATTTTGACGGAGGCAGCGATCCGACACCCCGCTGCTTGACCCCGCTTAATGTCCGCGTCAGCCAGCCAGTCCAGCGCCGAATCGATGGCGGCGGGCTCTCCGGCCAGCAGGGCTGCGGCGACACTCTTGTAATCGGCGCCGGGGGCGAGGTGCCAGCCAACGGGCGGGTTGTCGAGCGCCACGCCCAGGCTGAGGTCGCTGGCGGTGGTGATCGATGGTGCGATGCCGAGTGCTTGACCGGCCCGGCGGGCCAGATCGTTGGCGCCGTGATGGCCGCCGAGCAGGGGCACGATTGCAGAGCCATCTTCGGCGATGGCCAGCACCGGCGGTTCCGCTTCCTTGTCGGCCAGCAGCGGCGCCAGGATGCGGATCAAGGCTCCGGCGGCCCCGACGAACAGGATAGGCGAGCCGATGGTGAACAGATCGCGCAAGTGCTCTGCGACCTCGCTGAAGATTCTGTCGGCGGGCGCGCTGCGGGCATGCAGCTCCATCTCAAGCGCCTTGGCGAGCTTTTCCCCGGTGTTTCTGCCGGAGGGGGAGAGGACGACGATTGTCATAGGCGGCTTCCCTCAAGGAAGGCCTCACCGCGTTTATGCAGGAGGATCATGGAGAAATAGGGGGCTGCGCTGGCATCCACCTCGGCAAGGGGCAGGCAGCGCTGACTATCCATCGTGGCATGTTCGATATAACGCGCATCCTGGAGCAGGCCGAGATCGGCTAGCAAGGCGCGAACCCGTTCCAGATGGCGACCGACCTTCATGATGACGGCGCCGTCCGTGTTCTCCAGCCGAGCCCGCAGGATGTCGTCCGGCAGGGGGGCGGGCAAAACCGTCAGCACGTCATTGCGGGAGACCAGCGGGGCGCCGAGCGCGGCGGCGGAGGCCATCAGGGAGGAGATGCCTGGCACCACCTCGGCCCGGTGCTTCGGGGCCAGCCGTTCATAGAGATACATGAAGGAGCCGTAGAAAAACGGGTCGCCCTCGCACAGCACGACGACATTCTGGCCGGCGTCGAGCGCTGCGCCGATATGCAGGCTGGCCGCGTCATAGACCTGTGCGGCGGGGAACCGGGATGTCACCATCGGCATGCGGATGGCGTATTCCGCACGGCCTTCCGGGATATGCGGGGCGGCGATCTCTCGCGCCAGACTGTCGCCATCCTCCGGTGCCGGGTAGCAGATCAGATCCGCCGCCTGCAGCCGCTTCAGCGCCTTCAGCGTGATCAGGTCCGGGTCGCCCGGCCCGACGCCGATGCCTGTGAGCAAACCGGTCATACCGCTATTCCGCCTTGTCCGTTGCGGGCTTGGTGACGGCCCATTGGGTGACACTCATCAGCGGCCGCCAGCCCTGATAGGGGCCGACCGGCTCCGCCCGGGAGACGGCGATGCGGGAAAGCAGCCCGCCGAGGCGCGCCTGCGCCGCGAACAGCATGGCTTCGCCTTCCAGCGTCACGACGTTCGCAACCAGTTTTCCGCCGGGCTTCAATGCGGACCAGCTGGAATCCAGCACATTGTCGCCGGTGATCCCGCCGCCGATGAAGATGGCGTCCGGCGCCTCAAGCCCGTCTAGTGCTTCGGGTGCGCGACCTTCCACGATCCTGAGAAACGGTGTCCCGAGAGCATTTGCATTGAGCCGGATGGTCTCGATTCGTTCCGGATTGCTCTCGATGGCGACGGCTTTCGCCAGCGGGTCGGTGCGCATCCATTCGATGGCGACGGAGCCGGAGCCCGCGCCGACATCCCAGAGCAACTGGCCCGGTCCCGGTCGCAGGGCGGAGAGTGTCGCCGCGCGCACCTCGCGCTTGGTCAGCTGGCCGTCGCTTTCGTAGAGATCGTCATCGAGGCCGGGTGTGCTGCCGAGGGCGGCTGGTCTGTCCGGCCGGCAAAGCGTGACGGCAATGGTGTTGAAGTCGGCGCCGGGCGGGTGCGGCCAGTCCGCCGCCTTGCCGTCGAGCCGCCGTTCCGACAAGCCGCCCATATGCTCGAACACGCTCATGCTGCTGGCGCCGAACCCGGCACCGGTGAGATAGGCCGCGACCTGCCCCGGTGTCTCCCGGCTGTCGCTCAGCAGCATCAGTTTCAGACCCGGCTGCAGGGCGGCGGCGAGCAGGGCAAGCGGTCGGCCATGCAGGGTCAGTGTCCTGACTTCGGAGAGTGGCCAGGCAAGGCGCGCGGCGGCGAGGGAGAAGGCGGACGGGCCCGGATGGATCGCCATTTCACTGGCGGGAAGATGTTTGGCAAGGGTGGCGCCGATGCCGAACTGCATCGGATCGCCCGTCGCCAGCACCGTGACCGGGCGGCCGCGCATGGTGAGGATCGCCTCGACCAGCTTGCTGAGCGGTGAGGGCCATTCATGCCGTTCGCGCCCGTCGTCGGGCACCATGGCGAGGTGCCGGGCGCCGCCGATCAGCACCTCGGCACTGTCCACCAGCGCGCGGGCGGTGGGGGTGAGGCCCTCCAGCCCGTCCTCGCCGATGCCGATCACGCGCAGCCAGGGCGTCGTGGAGGTCATCGGCCGATGCCTTTCCCGGCAAGGATCGCCAGCGCATTCACCGCCGCCGCCGCCATGGCACTGCCGCCGCGCCTGTCCGGCAGGGTGAGGAAGGGCGGCAGACCATCGGTCCCCGCCAGTGCCTGCTTGGATTCCGCTGCGCCGACAAAGCCGACCGGAAAGCCGAGAATGACCGCCGGGCGCGGCCCGCCTGCAAGGATGCTCTCCATCAGCCGGAACAGCGCCGTCGGTGCATTGCCGATAGAGACGACGGCGCCTTCCAGGTGCTCCTGCCAGAGGGTTACCTGGGCGGCAGAGAGCGTCGTTCCTTCCGCCTTCGCGAGATCGGACAGGCGTGGGTCGCGGATCAGGCTGATCACCTCATTCCCCGCCGGCAGCAGTTTCGGCGTGACGCCATGGGCGACCATGGCTGCGTCGCAGATGATCGAAGCCCCCGAGGCAAGCGCTGCCCGTCCGGCCGCGACCGCGCCGGGCGAGAAAACCAGATCGGGCGCGATCTCCGGCATACCGCAGGCATGCACAAGGCGCACCGCGACCTCGGCCTCGTCGGCATCGAAGCGGGAAAGATCCGTTTCCGCCCGGACGATCTCGAAGGAGCGCCGGTAGATGGCGGCCGGATCTTTCTCGTAGTCAAAGGCTGGCGCGGACATGGCGGCGTGCCGGATCAGGAATCGGTCAGCGTGCGCGGGCCGAGCGGATGGTCCGCATGGGGATAGGGATGATGGTGGTGGTCATGCCCGTGCCCGTCTCCGTGATCATGCCCATGGCTGTGCCCGTGCTTGTGATCGTGATCGTGGTGATCGTGCCCATGATCGTGGCTACGGCCATCGCTGTCGTTGATGCCTTCGACGTGATGGTGATGGCTTTCCTGCGGCAGGCCGACCTCGTCCTCGAAGCCGAGCACCTGCTGGCGGTACTTGCACATCTGGCAGTTCATGTTGCCGGTACCGTCGGTGATCTCCCGGACCCGGTCCAGGAAGGTCTCGATCACCAGCGGGTGGTCATTCAGATACGGGGCCTTGACGAACTCGATCTCCGGATGCCGGGCCGCGACCTTGTCGACATAATCGTAGATCCGGGTGATCAGGATGCCGGTGAAAAGGAAATACGGGAACACAACGATGCGCTTGTAGCCGAGTTTGGCGGCATGCTCGAGAGCCGGCTCGACCAGCGGGAAGGTAACGCCGGAATAGGCGGTCTCACCCCAGCCGAAACCCATGCCTTCCCAGAGCAGGCGCATCACCTTGGAGACGTTCGAGTTGGCGTCCGGGTCCGACGCGCCACGGCCGACCACGACCAGCATGGTCTCGTGCCGGGAGATATCGTCACCGGCAGCAGCCAGCGCTTCCTCGACGCGGGCCGAGGCGGCGCGGATCATCTTCACGTCGATGCCGAGCTCGCGCCCGTAATGGATATTCATGCCGTCCGACTGGGCCTGGTAGGTGTTCAGCACCGACGGGATGTCGTTCTTGGCATGACCCGCGGCGAACAGCATGCCGGGCACGGCCAGTACATCCGTCACGCCCTGCGCCTTCAGGGCGTCGAGCCCGGTGCGGATGATTGGTGTGGCGAATTCCAGATAGCCGTAATCCACCGGCATGTCCGGCATCTGTTCCTTGATCCGGACGGCGAGTTTCGCGAACTCGTCCACGGCGGCCTGATCGCGGCTGCCATGCCCGCAGACCATTACACCCAGTTTTCCGGTGATTTTTTTATCTGAAACGCTCATCTCATCCCCCACCGCCGCGTGCACGGGGGCGCGGGAACACTGCCATCCCGGCCACGAGCCGCCGCGGATATCCTTGCTGGATCTATCCGGCCCCGGAGATCTCCGGGGCGCCCGTCACGTCAGTGTCCCGGGCCGAAGTGTTCTGGATAGAGGGTCGCGTGGATCGGGGCAAGTCCGGATCGGGCGGATTGTGTTCCGAATGCGGCTATAATATCGCTAGTTTAGGAGGTCGGATGTTCTTCCGTGATCTCGCTCTTTTGTGAGCGCAGTAGGATGCAATATGCTTGGTATAGATATTCCGGAATTACAATCGGGCTAGCGCCTTGACGCTTGCAATGAATGCGCCCTTCTGAGACAAACCGCGATTGTTAAAATAGTTGGTTCCCTAGAATCTAACGGGGTGCGTGTTGTCTCATATTCAAAAATTCCTACATTTAGTAGAGAGGGTTTGTCAGTCTCTAGACACCGCTGAAGTTGAGGAAATGGCCCTTACGCTCAAAGGCGTTCGTGACGGTGGCGGCCGCCTGTTCATCCTCGGTGTTGGCGGCAGCGCCGGAAATGCCAGTCATGCGGTAAACGATTTCCGCAAGCTCTGCGGCATCGAAGCCTACGCTCCGACCGACAATGTTTCCGAACTCACGGCCCGCACCAACGATGAAGGCTGGGAAACCGTGTTCCGTGAATGGCTGAAGACCAGCCGTGCAAAGGCAGAGGATGCGCTTCTGATATTTTCTGTCGGCGGCGGTGATGCGGAACGCGGCGTTTCGATGAATCTGGTTCATGCAATCGATCTGGCGCGCGAGCGCGGCATGGCGATCTGCTCGATTTCCGGGCGCGATCAGGGCCACGCGGCCCGGCACAGCACCCATGCCATCGTCATCCCCCAGGTTGATCCAGGTCTGGTCACACCGATTTCGGAGGCCTTTCAGGGCGTGATCTGGCACGCTCTTGTCAGTCACCCAGAATTGCAGATCGCCGAGACAAAATGGTGATCCAAAAGAATAAAGGTTCTCTTTCAATGGTTTCCATATCCGATCTTTCGATTGCCATCTATGCCGACGGCGCCGATCTCGATACCATCGCGGCGCGTGCCAAGGATCCTTTGATCAAGGGCTTCACGACAAACCCGACGCTGATGCGCAAGAGCGGCGTTCAGGACTATGAACTCTTTGCCAAGGATGCGCTGGTCCTGGTCGGTGACCGGTCAATCAGCTTTGAAGTGTTCGCGGATGATTTTCCCACCATGGAAAAGCAGGCCCGGAGGATTGCCTCCTGGGGCAAGAACGTCTCTGTGAAGATTCCGATCACGAACACCAAGGGCGAATCCGCAACATCGCTGATCGGTACGCTCTCCGCCGAGGGAGTTTCAGTGAACGTCACGGCCATCATGACGGAAGCCCAGGTCGAAGCCGTGGCAGCAGCTCTGAGCGCCGACACATCGGCCATTGTCTCCGTTTTTGCCGGCCGGATCGCTGATACCGGCCGCGATCCGGTTCCGGTGATGCAGCGTTGTAAGGATATTCTCAGAGGCAAGCCCAAAGCCCAATTGCTGTGGGCCAGCCCGCGCGAAGTGCTCAACCTGTTTCAGGCCGATGCGGTTGGTTGCGAGATCATCACCATGACCGACGATCTCCTCAAGAAACTGGGCGGGACCGGCAAGGATCTGGATGTCTTTTCGCTGGAGACAGTGAAAATGTTCTTCGATGACGCATCCTCGGCCGGCTACGACATCGCCGCCGATTAAGTTTTATTAGGTCTGAAGCAGACAAATTCAGGGGAGTGTGCTCGTTGGCAAATCGATTCAACAAGGTCCTGGTTACGGGTGGTGCTGGATATGTGGGAAGCCTGCTGATCCCCCAGCTCCTGGATCTAGGCTATGAAGTGGTGTCCTACGACATCCAGTTCTTCGGCGATGATTTCCTGCCGAAGAACAATCCCAAACTGACCTCGATCAAGGGCGATATCCGCGACACGGCGGCCTTGTCCGAGGCCCTCCAGGGCTGCGACGCGGTGATCAACCTCGCCTGCATCTCCAACGATGCCAGCTTCGAGCTTAACGAATCGCTGAGCGAGACCATCAATTTCGACGCCTTCGAGCCGATGGTGATGGCCGCCAAGGCCGCCGGCGCGCAGCGTTTCATCTATGCCTCCTCCAGCTCGGTATATGGCGTTTCCGATCAGCCGGACGTGAAAGAGGATCATCCGCTGCTGCCGCTGACCCTCTACAACAAGTTCAAGGGCATGTGCGAGCCGCTGCTGTTCAAGCACCAGAGCCCGGATTTCGTCTGCGTCACCATCCGCCCGGCCACGGTCTGTGGTTACGGCCCGCGTCAGCGGCTTGATCTCTCGGTCAATATCCTGACCAACCACGCCATCAACAATGGTAAGATCACCGTGTTTGGCGGTGACCAGCTGCGTCCGAACCTGCACATCCAGGACATGTGCAACCTCTACAAGCTGCTGCTTGAAGTCGAGGACGAGAATATCGCTGGCGAGACATTCAATGCCGGCTATCAAAACCAGTCGATCATGGATATTGCCAAGATCGTCAAGAAGGTGGTCGAGCAGGAAATGCCGGAACTTGGTGACATTGAGCTTGTGACCACACCGAGCGACGACAATCGCTCCTATCACATCAATTCGGACAAGATTGCGAACAAGCTCGGCTTCCGCCCGGCACATTCCATTGAGGATGCTGTCCGGGATCTGGTGAAAGCCTTCAAGGCAGACAAGCTGCCCGAGCCGATGACCGATGATTTCTATTACAATGTCAGAAAAATTAAAGCATTGGGAATCAAATAGAGGGCAAGTCAAAGTGCTGCAAAATACTCAGTCCTCTTGCTTGGGTGTTGTTTTCATCACCTGCAAAATGGTCCTGCTGAAAAGTGAGCGCTAGTTTCCTGTGATGTTGACGCGTAAGTAAATGACTCCGCAGCCTGTCCTTTAAGAAATTGGCGATGCCGTATTTTGTTGGCCGTTGAGACCTGAAAATTCTAACGGAGAACTATTCGTAGTTAGGAATGATTAGACATGGTGTGGGAATAAAAGTAGATGGCTTCTGATTTTACTGAGCGATACAGTCATAAGATTAAGACTGCAGAAGAGATTTCTGAAGTCATCGGCAGATTTCCTAGAAAATCAAAAGCTATCATGTGCCACGGCGTGTTCGATGTGGTTCATCCCGGCCATTTGCGACATCTTGTCTTTGCCAAAAGCAAGGCCGATATTTTGATCGCAAGCTTGACAGCAGATCGGCATATCGCCAAAGGCATTTATCGCCCACATGTGCCGGAGCAATTGCGGGCTCTTAATCTCGCAGCATTTGAAATGGTCGATTATGTCGTTATCGACCAAAATCCAAAGCCGTTGGATAACCTGTTGGCGATCCAACCGGATTTCTTTGCCAAGGGGTATGAATACACGGCAAATGGCCTGCCGCCTAAGACACAGGAAGAACTAGACACCCTTCAATCCTATGGCGGTGAAGTTATCTTCACGCCCGGTGATATCGTCTATTCGTCTTCTAGGCTGATCGATCTGGAAGCGCCGCAGATTCCGATGGAAAAGCTTCTGACCCTGATGGGGCAGGAAGGTTTCGGTTTCGAAGATCTTTCGTCCACCCTGCGTTCAATGGCCGGGCAGAAGGTTCATGTGATCGGCGATACGATCGTCGACAGCTACACCGAAACCTCGATGATCGGCGGCCAGACCAAGACGCCGACGATCAGTGTGCTCTATCAGGATAGGCGTGACTATATTGGTGGCGCGGCGATTGTCGCCAAGCACTTGGCGGCGGCCGGTGCAGACGTGACTTTTTCGACTGTCCTTGGCGATGACGAGTACAAGGATTTCGTGATCGCTGATCTGGAAAATGCTGGGATCAGGCTAAAGCCGATCATCGATCCGACCCGGCCGACCACCAACAAGAACGCCATCGTTGCCGGTGGGTACCGGTTGCTGAAGATCGACACGCTCGACAATTCAAGCATCTCCGATGATATCCGGGATCGTATGGTGGAGCAGATCCGTGAAACACGAGAAGGGGCGGTTGTCTTCAGTGATTTCCGTCACGGCATTTTCAACCGCCGTACCATCCCGTCCCTGACCGAGGCGATTCAGCCAGATCTCTTCAAGGTGGCCGACAGCCAGGTGGCGAGCCGTTGGGGCAATATCACCGAGTTCAAGGGCTTCGATTTGATCACCCCGAACGAGCGGGAAGCGCGGTTCAGTATCGCGGATCAGGATTCGGGTATCCGTCCGCTTGCTTCTCGGATCTATGACGTTGCGCAGTGTCGGACCCTGATTCTCAAGCTGGGTGATCGCGGTGTTCTGACCTGCCGGAACGCGGATCACGAAGCGCTCGATTCCTTCTTTGTTGTCGACAGTTTTGTGGACCGGGTGGAAGACGCGGTTGGAGCGGGTGATGCATTGCTTGCTTACGCGACCCTGGCAATGATGACACGGGCCAGCGCACCGATCGCAACGATCCTCGGCTCCTTCGCGGCAGCCATCGAATGCGAGCAAGACGGCAATATTCCTGTCACCCCGGCGGATGTGCTGAAGAAGATATCCGCCGTGGAGCGACGCGCCAAATTCGAGAGCTAGGACGGAGTTTCGGCCATGCGTGCCCTTGTCGTAGGCCTTGGAATTCAAGGCCATAAAAGACGCCGTATCGCAGGTACGGATTGTGCTGGCACGGTCGATCCGGTTCATGAAGAAGCCGATTTCCGGACTCTCGAAAACGTTCCGCTCGACAGCTATGACGCGGCGCTGGTCTGTACCCCGGACGATCCCAAATTCACTCTGCTGAAATACCTGCTCGGTAACGGCAAGCATGTACTGGTGGAAAAGCCGCTCTGGTTTTCTGACGAAGCCGAGACGGATGTTCTTGCCGGGCTTGCAGCTTCGTCAGGCGCCGTTTGCTACACTGCCTATAATCATCGTTTCGAACCGCATTTTGTCCGCATGCGCGCGCTGATCAAATCTGGCGCACTGGGCGAAATTTATCGCTGCCGGATGTTCTACGGAAATGGCACGGCGCGCCTCGTGCGTGATTCGGCATGGCGGGATACTGGGGCGGGCGTGTTGCCGGATCTCGGAAGTCACCTGCTGGATACCGCACGGTTCTGGTTCGGCGATATCGCCGACGATTTCCACGTCGTTTCCGCAGACCGTTTCGAGAATCTGGCGCCGGATCATGTGGTCATTGCTTCAGAGAGTGCGGGCCCTCGGATCGAGCTTGAAATGTCCCTGCTCTCTTGGCGGAACCACTTCACCTGTGATGTGTTTGCCGAGCTCGGTACTGCCCATATTGAATCGCTCTGCAAATGGGGGCCGTCCCGTTTCACCCACCGCCGCCGCGTGCTGCCAAGCGGCAGACCTCCGGAAGAGGCCGTGACGCTGGTTCAGGACGACCCGACCTGGGAAGCCGAATACACGCATTTCAAAGCGCTTTGCGCCGGCCAGGGCGCGTCCAATCTTGAAAATGACCGCTGGCTCTATCGGTCGCTAGGGCGACTGTCCTCGGAAATCCAGGGAGCGGCGTGAGACATGCCTGATGGTGTGACAAGGCCCGTGATCGGGTTTGCCGGCATGACCCATCTCGGTCTGAATTCTGCCGTCGCCGTGGCCGATCTTGGCTTCGAGGTGATCGGGCTCGCCGAAACCCAGGAAGAGGTGGATCGCCTCGACCGGTCGAAATTGCCGGTGGTGGAACCGGATCTGCCGGAGATGCTGGCCGCGAACCGGCAGCGGCTGACCTTCACCGCGAAGCCCGACGACCTCGGGCGGGCCGATATCGTCTATATCTCGGTTGACGTGCCGACGGATGACGAGGGTCAGTCGGACCTGAGCCGGATCCAGGAATTGCTGAACCGGGTCATCCCCGCTCTCGGGGCCGACGCCTTGCTGGTGATTCTCTGTCAGGTCCCGCCGGGTTTCACCCGTACGCTGGATTTTCCGGCAGATCGTTTGTTTTATCAGGTGGAGACACTGGTCTTCGGCCGGGCGATCGAGCGGGCACGCCATCCCGAGCGCTATATCGTCGGATGTGCCGACGCGGCGCTGCCGCTGCCGGAATCCTATGCGGCTCTGCTCGGCGCATTTGACTGCCCGGTTTTGCCGATGCGCTACGAGAGCGCCGAGCTGGCGAAGATCTCGATCAATTGCTGCCTGGTTGCTTCGGTTTCAACGGCGAATACATTGGCGGAACTATGCGAGCGGATCGGGGCGGACTGGTCGGAAATCGTCCCGGCACTGAAGCTCGACCGGCGGATCGGTCAGTATTCCTACCTCACGCCGGGCCTCGGTCTCTCCGGCGGTAATCTGGAGCGGGATCTCGCGACCGTCATCCGGTTCGCGGGAGCGAATGAAACGGATGCGGGCGTCGTCGAGGCCTGGGTGTCAAACAGCAAGTGGCGCAAGGATTGGCCGTACAGAACATACCGGGATCTTATCCGTCCGATGATCGGTGCTTCCCCGCGTTTTGCCGTACTGGGTCTTGCCTACAAGGAAAACACCCACTCCCTGAAGAATGCGCCCTCTCTGGTGTTGCTGGAAAATCTTGGGGGCGGTGCCAAGGTCAGCGCTTACGACCCGGTGGTGAAGGCTGACGCTCTTCCGGAACTGACCCATTGCGAAAGCGCTCTGGAGGCCTGCCGAGAGGCCGATGTGCTGTTCCTGACTACGCCCTGGCCAGAGTTTCGTGAGTTGGATATCGGCCGGCTTGCGGAGGTGATGCGGGGGCGGGCTGTGGTCGATCCTTACGGCCTGCTTGACGGCGATGTCGCGCGTGCTGCGGGTTTAGCCCATTTCGTGCTTGGCCGGCCGCTGGGAAGCGACTGACAAAACACCATCCGAAAAGGAAGTGTCTGACATGCTGAAACATCTCAACAAGAGCAATGAACTTCCGGGCCGTGTCGCGGTAATCGGCGGGGCAGGCTTCGTCGGGGGAGCGGTGGTCGGCGCACTGGAAAAGGACGGCATTGCGGTAGCGTGCATCGGGCGCTCCGATGTCGATCTTCTTGCGGTGGATGCCGCGGACAAGCTGGCAGGACTACTGCAGCCGGGCGACACGGTCGTCTTCGTCTCCGCCATGGCACCCGTGCGGAACAGCGCCATGCTGCGCGACAACATGACGATTGTCGCGAATGTCATCGAGGCTCTGCGCGCAAAGACCCCGGCATATCTGGTCAATGTCAGCTCGGACGCGGTCTATCGCGATGTGCTCTACCCAATGTCGGAAAGTGCCGCGGCCGAGCCGGCCAGCCTGCACGGCGCCATGCATCTGGCCCGGGAAGTCGCGCTTGCGGCGGAACTCGACGTGCCGCTCGGGATCATCCGGCCGACGCTGATTTACGGTGCGTCCGATCCGCATAACGGCTATGGCCCGAACCGCTTCATGCGGCTTGCTGCCGCCAATCAGGAGATACGCCTGTTCGGAGAAGGCGAGGAGCGGAGGGATCATGTCCTTGTCGATGACGTTGCAGACCTGATCCGGCGGATGGTGCTTCGCCGTAGCTCCGGCGTGATCAATGCCGCGACCGGCGACGTTCACGCCTTCCGGGAGATCGCGGAAACCGTGGTCCGGCTGTCCGGCTCGAACAGCGCGGTGATCGGTCAGCCGCGGCAGGGCGCCATGCCGCATAACGGCTACCGGCCGTTCGATCCGGCCAATGTGGCCCGAGCCTTTCCCGACTTCCGGTTCACGCCGCTTGAAGACGGTCTGAAAAAGACGCTGGCGAGCGGGATGCGCGATGCCTGAGATCGATCTTCTGCGCGCACTACCGAAAACAAAACGGAACCTGCAGCAGCGCACCGTCGGCAAGGACCCGGAGGTTGTCCGGCTCTCCAAACAGTTTGGGGAGCATTATTTCGACGGGCCGCGCGAGTACGGATATGGCGGTTACCGCTATGACGGCCGTTGGCAGCCTGTCGCCCGGGATATTGTTGCGCATTATGGACTGAAGCCCGGCATGCGGGTGCTGGATATCGGCTGCGCGAAGGGTTTTCTGGTCAAGGATCTGCTTGATGCCTGTTCCGGACTGGAGGTGTTCGGCCTCGATATATCGGACTATGCCCTGAAGCAGTGTCCGCCGGAGGTGGTCGGGCGGCTGCATCTCGGAAATTGTGAGGCTTTGCCCTTCCCGGACGGGAGCTTCGATCTCGTGCTTGCGCTGGACGTGATCCACAATCAGAAGCGGGACGGTGTGATCCGGGCTCTCCGCGAGATCGGACGGGTCGGCAAGGGTAAGGCCTTCATCCGTGTGGACTCGTATCACACGCCGGAGCAGAAGGCCGTGTTCGAGGACTGGGTGCTGACGGCCGAGTTCCATGACTACCCGGATGGCTGGCTCGCGCTTTTCGAGGAAGCCGGCTACCAGGGCGACTGGGCCTGGACGATTATCTCGTGAACGTCAGTAAGGCCCGGTGAAGCTCGGGTCCGGCACGTCGTGCCATTTGCCGGTCGCCGGTTCAGTCAATTGAACCTTGGTTCCGAGGGTTGCAGCTGCCGCTTCCGCGATATGGATGGCGCGGGGGTAGAAATGCTCGCTCAGGGCCGGTGATGTCGGTGTCGGCACGGAGGGCAGGCCGATCCGGCGCGGGGCAGATTTCAGGCTCTCCGAAGCGCCCTCGACGGCGGCGCAGACGATCTCCGCGCTGATGCCGAACTCAGCAGTGCCTGTGTCGGCAACAACCAGCCGGCCAGTTTTGCGGACGCTCGCGACAATGCTTTCCCGGTCCAGCGGCGTGATGGTGCGCAGGTCCAGAACCTCGGCGTCGATCCCGGCATCGGCCAGCATTTCCGCCGCTCGCAATGCCAGCAGGCTGGCATAGGACGCGGCCACGATGGTGACATCCTTGCCCGGCCGCATGATCCGCGCCTTGCCGATCGGAGTCTCGTACATTTCTTCCGGCACGGCGCCGCTGACGCCGTAGAGCCAGCGATGCTCTATCGAAATTACCGGCGCGTCGTCACGCACGGCAGAGATCAGCATGCCTTTGGCGTCATGTGCCGTCGTCGGCATGATGACCTTGAGGCCGGGAATATGCGCGAACCAGGCCTGCAGGGCTTGCGAGTGCTGCGGGCCCTGGCCCCAGCCTTGGCCGATGATCATCCGGACTGTCAGCGGCGCCCGCATCTTGCCGCCATACATGTAGTGCCATTTGGCCGCCTGATTGACGAGCGGCTCCATGGAGAGCACCGCGAAATCGACTCGCATATGCACCATGATCGGCCGCATGCCGTTGCTGCTGGCGCCCAGAAGCATGCCGGTCATGGCGTTTTCGGAGGAGGGCATGTCAAAGACCCGGTCCGGGCCATAATCATCGACAAGATTTTTGGTGGTGCCGAACACGCCGGTTGGGCCCGGCACGCCCAGTCCCATGACAACGACATCCCGATCGCTTTCCAGGCATTGCGCCTGGGCTTCGCGCAGGGCTTCGTAATACTTGATTTCCCTGGTCATCGCGGTGCGCTCGTCATTCCGGGTATACGTGGCGGAAGAGTTCTTCCGCGTTCGGGAAAGGGCCGTTCTGGGCGGCGGTGAAGGCGGCTTCGATCTCTTTGTGAAGCGTACTTTCCTCGCTATCAAGCCAGGCTTGATCGACAGAGCCATCCTCGATCAGCCGGTCGCGATAATTGTCGACTGGGCAGCGGGCCTTCCAGCTTTCGAGTTCTTCGGCGCTGCGATAGCCGAGATGGGTATCGTCGAGCGGACCGCAATGTTCCATCCAGCGGTAGGTGTGGAATTCGAGCAGCGTCGGGCCGCCGCCGTTCCGGGCCTTGTTCACGGCATATTCCGCAAGCCGCCAGACCTCTTCCACGTCGTTGCCGTCGCCGTCGAAGCTCTCCATCCCGTTTGGCGGGCCAAGACGCCGCACGGTCTGGTTCTCCGGCTGCCGAGCCTCCAGCAATGTGTGCACCGAATAGAGATTGTTCTCGCAGACGAAGACGACCGGGAGCTTGTTCACGCCGGCAAAGTTCATGGCCTCGTGGAAGGCGCCTTCCTCGGTTGAGCCGTCGCCGAAATAGATCACGATGACACGGTCCTCGCCGCGCCGCCGTGCAGCCCAGGCATCGCCGACACCGACCGAGATCGTGCTGGCGAGGATTGGTGCGGAGCAGATGAAGCCGGCATCGAGATCGATCAGGTGCTGGCTGCCGCCCTTGCCGACCGCACAGCCGTCGGCCTTGCCGTAGATTTCCGCGATCATCGCCGGCATGTCGCCGCCCTTGGCCAGGTAATGGCCATGGCTGCGATGGGCACTGTAGACGTGATCCTGCTTTTGCAGATGGGCCGAGACGCCGGTGGGCGGCGCTTCCTGTCCGATGCAGATATGTACCGGACAGCGCATTTCCTGCTCGGCATAGCGGTCAACGATGGCTTCTTCGACGCGGCGCGTGCGCAGCATGGAGCGATAAAGCTCTTGCCGGATTTCAACCTCCGGGCGGGCGTTTCCGCCGATTGCAGCTTCGGGCGTCATGCTCAACCCCGCAGCGTGTAGCCGGTCGGCCAGTCCTTGATCTGATCCCAGTAGGTGTCGGCCCACTCGACCATTTCTGCGAGGCCCTGCTCCCAGCTGATCTCCGCTTCCCAGCCGACATCGCGCTTGATGGCGCTGCTGTCGAGCCAGTAGCGGGAATCCTGTCCGAGACGTTCACCGGCAACCTCGCAGATATCCTCGAACGGTTTGCCAAGCGCATCGGCGCAGAGCTCGACGACGCGGCGGATCGAGGTCGGCTCGGCGGAGCCCGCATTGTAGACGGTGCCGAGCGGGGCCTTTTCCGCAACCAGATGGATGGCGCGGCCGAGATCGCGGGCATGAATGTAGGATTTTTCCGCCTTGCCGCCGCCATGCAGGGGAAGCTTCTCGCCCTTCTTGGCCATCACGATGGTCCGCGGAATGACCCGGTGCAGCAGCTGGCCGGGGCAATAGGCATTGCAGGGCCGGATGATATTCATCGGGAAGGACAGATGCTTCGAGACGGCCAACAGATGCAGGTCGAAAGCGGCTTTCGAGGCCGAATAGGGGCTCGACGGGCGGATCGGGTCGTCCTCTTTCGCGGCATGCTCCACGGAACCGTAAAGCTCAGAGGTGCCGATCTGGATGAATCGCTCAAGATAGTCCCGCTTGGCCAGTTCCTCTGTCAGATGCGAGAGACCGACGCAGTTGGTCTCGAAGAAGCGCCAGGAATGTTTCCAGGAGACAGCGCCTTCGCCCTGAGCGGCAAAGCAGACCACGACATCCGGTTTCTTCTCGTCCAGCAACTCAAGCAGAAGGTCGAGCTCGTAGGTGATGTGGCGGGCGTGATATTCGTATTTCGGGTGGCTTTCGATCTCGAGCGAGAAGGGTGCCGGACGTAGCGGGTTACGGCCGATGCCGATCACCTTCTTCGGGTCGGCATTGCCGAGCAGATATTTCGCCGCATGGATGCCGAAGCTGCCGCCGCCGCCGAGAATTGCATAGGTCTTTGTCATAATCTTTGTTCTGCCATTACAAGCTGGGGCGAGGAAGGGCCCTCTGAATTATGACACCCTGTCTAACTGCCGGAAATCAGAATGTCTCTCCAAAAAAACGCCTGCCGAGATGCGTCGAGAGCGGGGCGCCGGTGCGATGACGCTGTGGCACGTCGCATCGCTTGCAACGATTAGGCTTGTTGGATAGGGTCGCGCATCTTTGAATGAGCTCTCAATTTTCCTTGGAATGTGGTCTGTAAGGTGGCTGGTGAGGATCGAGTTGCGGTAGTCCTAGGCGGCGGTGCCGATATAGGATCGCATATAGCAAAACGCCTGATTGAAGCTGGAAAGCGCGTTGTCGCCACCTATCGCAGCGAAGCATCCAAGGCAAGGCTGGTAAGCCTTGGTGTCACTCATGCGCTGGAGATGGATGCGGGTGATCCGGACAGTGTCGCCCGGCTGCAGGATAGCTTCGGCGAACTTGGTCTCGAATGGGATATCTTGTTCTCTTCTGTGGGCACCATGGAGCCGATTGGCAAGTTCTTCGATGTGCCGTTTCAGGATTGGTCAAAATCTCTGCAAATTAATGCACTTGGTCAGGTTGGCGCCTTGCATGCCCTGTCCGGCTTTCGCGCCGCGGAGGTCACCAACCAAGTTTGTTTCCTGGCGGGCGGAGGCACGAATAACCCTTTCCGGAATTACTCCGCTTACTGTGTCTCTAAGATTTTTCTCATCAAGATGTGCGAACTGATCGACGACGAGTATCCGGACATTAATTGTTTCATAGTCGGGCCCGGCTATGTGGCCACGAAGATCCACGATGAAACGCTCAGGAACAAAGATACAGCGGGCGAAAACTATATGCGCACGCTGGAATTTCTGGATACACCGGGCACGGATCTGGACAATGTCTATGACTCTATTCTTTGGTGTATGGACCAGGGACGCGCTGTCATGGGGGGACGGAACCTCTCGACAAAGCACGATGCTTGGCGCGACGGCGGCTCGGCGTTGGCAGCCCGCCTAATGTCAGATCGAAATATCTTTAAGCTCAGGCGGGTTGATGTGCTGGAGAAGCCAGGCGGATGAAGCTCTCGGATTACGTTGTTGATTTTCTGGCGCGCCGGGGAGTCGACAAAGCTTTCGCAATCACCGGTGGGGCTTCCATCCACCTAATTCATTCTCTTGGAGAGCATCCTGACGCAGGCTATATCTGCATGCATCATGAGCAGGCCTGCGGAATGGCGGCAGATGCTTATGCTCGTGTCTCTAAGGCCGGGATCGGGGTGGCTATCGCCACGAGTGGTCCCGGTGCAACGAACCTGATCACGGCCATAGGCTGTTCCTGGTTTGATTCGATTCCCGTCCTTTATATTACCGGCCAGGTCACGCGGTTCCGTTTCAAGGGCGATACCGGTGTGAGACAGATCGGTTTTCAGGAAACCGATATCGTTCCAATGGTGCAGCCAATCGTGAAGTACGCCGCCCAGGTGACTGACCCGGCAATGATCCGTTTCGAGCTCGAGAAGGCGCTGCACATCGCCAAAGAAGGCCGCCCCGGCCCTGTGTTGATCGATCTGCCGGACGATGTCCAGAGACTGGACATCGATCCCGCCAGCCTGCAGGGCTTCTCTACGCCGGAGCATGCGAGAGCCTCCGAACTGGACGATTCCATAGACCGCATCCTTGATCTGCTGGCCCATGCGGAGCGCCCCGTTCTCGTAACCGGCGCCGGGATACGCCTTTCGGGTGGCGAATTGGAGATTCGTACATTACAGGAATTGCTGCAGATCCCGGTCGCGCCAAGTTGGGCGACCATGGATATGTGGCCTTCCGACAGCCCGTTCACGATCGGAGGCTTCGGTACCCACGGGACCCGAGCTGGAAATTTTGCTGTCCAGAATGCGGATTTCATCCTAGCGGTCGGTGCCCGTCTTAGCACCCGCGAAACCGGTAGCCCACTGAGCAGCTGGGCGCGCGAGGCGCGGGTTGCAATTGTCGATATCGACGCCGCCGAACTGGCAAAGTTCGAGAGGTTCGGCAAGTCGGTGGACGTCGCCTGCAAAGCGGATGCGAGAGATTTCCTGCAGGCCATGATCGGAAGAGTCGAAAGCAAGAATGATCTGCCGGCCTGGCCGGACTGGGTCCAGCGGATCGCGGACTGGAAGAGCCGCTATCCGGTGGTATCTGAGGACCAGCTCTCTGAGCAGCCGATCAACCCGTATGCTTTCTTTTCCCAGATCAACGACATCCTTGCCGACGATGAGATCATATTTGTCGATACAGGGTGCTCTCTTGCCTGGCTCATGCAGGCTTTCCGCTTCAACGGCCGGCAGCGGGCAATTCATGATTTCAATAACACCGCCATGGGCTATGCCCTTCCTGCTGCTATTGGCGGCTGGCTCGCTGGAGATGGCAGGCCTGTTACCTGTATCGTTGGTGATGGCAGCATGATGATGAATGTTCAGGAGCTGGCTACCGTTGCCAGCTACAAGATCCCACTGAAAATCATCATTATCAATAACAACGGTTACAGCATGGTTCAGCAGACTCAGGAACAGTGGTTGGACAGCAAGTATTACGCGACCTCAAGCGAAGGTGGCCTCCAGTTCCCAGATTTCGTTGCACTGGCCCGTTCTTTTGGGCTTCCCGCCATCAAGGTGGATGCGAACGACAGTTGCATAAAGCGCATTGAGGATCAGTTTGCCTCCAATGAGGCGGCCGTGATCGATGTGCATATCGACCGCTGGCACCGGGTCATTCCCCAGTCCCGCTTTGGACGCCCAATCGAGGATTCCGAACCGCTGCTTGAGCGTTCGGAGTTTCTCGAAAATATGATAGTGAAGCCTTTGGATGTCTCTCTGGAGGGAAAATAGGCCCGTGACTAAACCTGAAATCAAAGCCAATGAGGACGAGGTCCTGTTCTCCCACTTCTTCGATGCGGCAGAAGATCTTGTTCCTACGCTTGTTCCCGGCACACCGGCCTACAGGTTTGCTCATCTTGCCATGAGCGGTGCGGCGCGGCGTTTATTCTCCACTGAGAAAGCGGAGAGGCGGGCGTTCGGGCCGTTCGAGGATTTTTTCTTTCCCTATTTTTCCATGGGATCCGTGGACAGTGTGAACCTTTTCGCCCTTGACGAACTGATCCTGTTCCACATCTACCGGACCTATCTCGGTTGCCGGCAGAAAGTCCTCGATCTTGGCGCCAATCTTGGACTGCACTCGATCGTGCTCGGTCGACTCGGACACGAAGTGCGGAGTTTCGAGCCTGATCCAATCCATTTCGAGCTTTTGCGGCACAATCTAGGGGCTAATGCGGTTTCTGGTCAGGTGACCCCGATCAACGCGGCGGTCGGCCTTGAGGATGGGGAGGCGATGTTCGTTCGGGTGAAAGGCAACACCACAGGGAGTCATCTTGCCGGGATGAAACTGAACCCATATGGCGAGCTTGATGAATTCGGAGTTACAGTTAAGCGATTTCAGCCGTTACTCGACTGGGCAGATTTTGTGAAGATGGACATTGAAGGCGCGGAAGCCGATGTGATCGAAACTACTGATCCATCGAGTTGGGTGTCGAAGCAGGCTGTGATGGAAGTTGGAAGCGAGGCGTCTGCGCAGCGTATTTTTAACTTTTTCCAAGATGTGAAAGTGAATCTCTTCGCGCAAAAAATTGGCTGGCGAAAGGTATCTTCCTTGAAAGACATGCCATTCTCTCATCGTGATGGATCCCTATTTGTTAGCAAGGAAGATAGACTTCCGTTTATGTTGTAAGGATGATTTGATCAGAGTTCAACTAAACGAACTTTATTTCACAGAGTCCTGATCGCAAGAGGTTGGATTAAAAAAATGTCATATTTCTGGATTCTTAAAGGATGAGTTCTGAGAAAGCTAATCCTTTAGTCGTATTTTTAATTACTATTCAACAGTACAAGCGCCCTGTCAGGCTGGCAAAGATCCTTGAAGAAAATGGGGCGAAAATTGCGCTTGTTTTTACTTTTTCCGTTACAGATGACGAAAATTTTAAGAGCAATATGATGGTTTCTGCAAAGAAGACAGTGGAATCTGATGTTTTTGATGCCGGAGATCCAAATTTTTCATTTCATTTTAAAAAAATGATCAAAGAAAATGAAAATATTGTTTTTCATTTATTTGCAGGTCAAAATTTTCACGTGAATGAGAGCATAAAGCCGATAATTCATAAAATTAAAGATTATACAGCAAAGTCAATCAATTCAAAATTAGTGTTGGATTTTTATGATGTTTATTTTGCGCATAAAATAGCATCAGATATTGATGATAATAAGGAAACAAGAGAGTATGATCATTACAAAATAGATTTATTAACTGAAGATAATGCACGTACGCAGGTCGAGTTATACGAAATGTGTGACGGTTTGGTTGCGCGTGATTTACAATGGTGGGTTTTTCGGCGTTGTCAGGGGCTTAAGAAAATCCCGAGTTGTTTTGTGCCAGATCTTCCTGGTAAGATTAATACAAAAGCATTGAAAACTCCGCATCAAGAAAAAATAAAAATAATTCAAGGCGGTAACGTTCCTAATCCAGTCAAGAATGCAGTTCAAAGTATGTATTTTATTGTCAAGTTGCTTTTGCAGGTAAATATTAAAATCTCATTCCTGCTGCCACTGCATTACAGGAGGAGAAATTGGTCCAAGTCAAAAATTTTGGATCAATGGTCGGATATCCTTAGTCTTTCAAAAGAGCGTGGTGATATAACGCTTGAAGCCAGTATCTTGGACTCTGAGGTGCTTGAGCGCAGGTTCTCTACTGCAGATTTCGGTATTCATGGTGTTGACGGTTATGTTCAAGCAGGTATTCCGAAAATAGCACGAGACAAGCCCGTGGTAGCGCTATTTTGTGCCGGTCGTCTAGCAGATTATGCTGAAGCCGGTCTGATTATTCT
This sequence comes from Nisaea sp., assembly GCF_040217065.1. GTDB lineage: Bacteria > Pseudomonadota > Alphaproteobacteria > Thalassobaculales > Thalassobaculaceae > Nisaea. The sequence goes on along the minus strand of NZ_JAVJNX010000001.1, from coordinate 9,305 downwards.
TGGCCTCGAGGGGTTGAGACTTTCGAGACGGATTTTGCAGGAACACACTACTTGGGTGAACTTGGAAAGTGCCCTGAAAATAGCTGAGAACGGTGAAGACCTTCATGATTATCTTGCCGGTGAGCGGAGTCGGCATGAGGAAGCAGCCTTTGCAAATGCAGTGACGCAAAGGAGAGTGATGGCTCAGAGACTCATCGGGTTCTACGAGTCTCTTTTCTCTAAAAATGCTTAGCGTTAGAAATAATTCTTGCTTGTCCAGTGCGCTTAATTGTCTGCCATTATTTCGAGATCAAAAACTTGATGCCAAGTGCACCGGTAATGCGACTGGGTCTTGTTTCATCCCATTTGATGTTTAGGCTGCATCGGGCAGCCAGGTATGCATCTGGAAGATAAATTTGCCCGGTTGCGGGCTCGCTTGACTCCCCGTAAGTTTTATTAATCCGCCAATCGAATCGAGGCAATTGGTTCGCAATTGGGCGTCTAATTTGGAGCTGCTTCTGATGACGGCAACGATTTCGAAAAAAACCAACAACTACAGGAAATTTTTACACTCCTGGTATGGGTTTTTATCCAATATCGGGCGCATCAATCTTGAGGGTAGTCAGAATTTTACCGAGAATAAACCGATCCGGGAGGCTTATGAGGCGCGCGGTTACGTTGCATTTTCACTCACACATAAAATTGGCCAAGCGTTGCTTGGGTATTTCGATTCAACAAATACCACGCAGTTCAGCAATGCGGATTGTACGCAGAACTTTTTGTCTGAGAATCACGACGACAAAACGGTTTCTATGCTGAATGAAAACCTTATCTTTTTTGGTCCGCCACAACAGAAGTTCAGAAAACTTCTTAAAGCAATTATTGGTGAACTCGCCGAAACGATCGAAACAGCGATCGGCAGCCCCTTCAAAGTGACAAATGTGAGAGCCTGGGTGACGAATCCGGATTCCTCCAATTATGGTCCAACCGCTATGCATGCTGATGGGCTGTCACGATATGTCCGAAAAGTTATGATCTATCCGATGCCGCCGAACGAGATTAGCGGGACTATTGAGATAGTTGGACGAGACGGAAAGCCCTTTATCCTCAATTCGCTGGACACGCCAATGGCGCTGCTGGCGGATGTTGGTGTTCTTCAGCACCGTGGAATCCCACCTAAAGGCGCTACGGCCCGTCCAGCGATTGAAGTTACGCTTATTCCCTCCCTGAAAACGGAGCTCGATATGGACGCAACAGGTCAGAATTCAAGGGTGCCGTTTCTTTCGGATAAAGACTTCGACGAGCTTGCGGAGCTGTTTAGAACCACTCAAGAGAGAGAGCTTCCCTGGGATGACGCGCGGCGCTTGATTGACACGGAAGGGCGCGCCGTGAATATCGGCGGCGGAGTACATTTTGATTATCCGGGCTGGATCAATCTTGATGAATTTAGCCCCAGAATTCCTTGGAGAATGAGTTTTTCGCCATCTGTCCGGCTCCCGATCAAAGATGCGGAGGTCCCTCTAGTCTATAGTTCTCATTGTTTTGAACATCTGTCAGACGCGACGGTCCACCAGCTTCTGAGTGAGGCTTACCGAGTTCTCAAGCTAGGCGGCCAGTTGGTTGTAAAGTTGCCGAGTTTCGACCGGGTCCTTGAACAATATCTGGATGGAACGAGCAGCGGAATTCTCGAGCCGAAACAGTGGGGCCTTCCCGCTCTCTTTGACATGTGGAAAAGGCGTGGAGTTTCACCTGGTATCACTTCATACGCTTCGATGATTTTCTGTGGCTTCTGGAACAAATCCTACGGCATGGAATTCAATGGAGACAGAGGACAGCGGGATTCAGAAGCGTATCATGGGCCAGCCTGTATATCTGAAGAGCAGGCAGATAGAATTCTGAGATCCTCCACCTCACCTCATTTTATCGCAGCGCAACTAAAATCAGAGGTCCTCCGTTCCGAAGAGGGTATTACCTTCAATCATCAGAATGCTTGGTCTTTTGAAGAATTCGTCGCCGTTGCATTGATCCACGGGTTCGAGCGCGCGGATGAAGGTGATGTTGTCACAGCTTATCGTGAGAAGATCCCCACACTGGAATTGCTGCAGCCGATCAGCAATTACTTTGTTTTCACGAAGAAGCCCTAGATAGGCTTCTCAGGAAGAAGTGATTTCTGGCTGGTAGAGAGCGATACTTGACCCACTGTAGTCGATGCCAATCGATACTTCAGTTAGACTGGATAGTGCTCGCCGGATTTTGGCTCTCTTTTCCGGCGGGGCGAAAAAGAGAATGAAGCCGCCGCCGCCGGCGCCAAGGATCTTGCCGCCGATCGCGCCCGCAGCGCGTCCGCGCAGGTAGATTTCGTCTATCGCCTCTGTGGTCACTTTTTTGCTGAGTTCGCGCTTGAGTGACCATGACTGGTGCAGCATTTCACCAATATCTTCGATCGGTGCGTCGGATTGCAGGCAATTGAGTGCATCGTCGACGAGCCCGCGCATGCGTGTCAGGTGTCCGTGCTTCGCTTCCAGATTTTCGATATGGTCCTTCGCAATCTCTGAAGAGATTCGGGAAAATCCGGTGAAGAATAAGAGTAGGTGATCGAGCAGCGCCGCTTGGCGCTTCTGGGGCATGATCACCGGCTGTATCGAATAGGAACCGGAATGGTGGAAATCAATTCTGTTGAACCCCCCATGGGCAGCCCAGATCTGATCCTGGGATCCGACATTCTCTCCAATGACATTCTGTTCGATGTGGATTGCGGATTGTGCCAGAACATCTTTCCCAACATGCTGGCCACGATGGGCGTGCATTGCGTTTAGCAGTCCGACAGCAAATGACGAACTAGATCCGATTCCGGAGCGGGCTGGCAAATCTGCATCGCAATGGATTTCCAGCCCATGATCAACGGGCATCTCGTTAAATATCGCGCGCACCGCAGGATGCTGAATTTCGGCCGTTTCCGTCACATTTTCGACGCGGGAGTAGACGATCCTGTGCTTATGTTCGAAGAACGGCGGCAACCTGCGGATGCTGATATAGCAATATTTGTCTATGCTGAAGCCGAGCACCGCACCTCCGTTCTTATGATACCAAGCCGGATAATCTGTTCCACCACCGAAAAGGGAAACGCGGAATGGCGTTCGGCTTATGATCATTGTCAGGCTCTACCAGTTTGTTTGTGCTTGTTGCCGGCAATCTCAGGGACCCGCTTTTGTCCCCATGCAAATCGTTCTGCTGTTCCGATATCGATGAAGTCGGATGCGGAAGCATTGCAATAAAGCGTCTCCGCTTCCAGGCGGCACAAATAATCTTCTTCCAGAGAACGAGGATTTTCTGCCGCGATGTGGTCAAGACAGTCCGATGAAAAGAGATAGACGCCGCAGCTGACAAGTCCGGCCCCCTGAAACGTTGGGTCTTTCTCGTGGAAATTTACCACATAACCGGCCTCATCCGTTTCGATCCTGCCATAGTCGGCCGCATCCGTGACGGTGGCACAGAGAATGGATGCGAAGTGATCGCCGTCGACATGCTGCGCAACGAAACCTTCCAGATCTGCGTCCGCGAGGGAATCCCCGTTCAGAACCAGTACCGGGTCGCCGTCGAGCGCATGGCGGGCATAGGCAATCGCTCCGCCCGTGCCGAGCGGCTCGGGCTCTACCACACAGTCGATCTGCATCGTCTCGCGCGGGTTGGAGCGCACAAAAAAAATGACCTGATCTGCCAGGTGTCCGAGTGACAGGAGGACTCTCCTGATTCCGTTTTTCTCGAGCCAGTCGAGCAGATGGCAAAGAAATGGTCGGCCATCAATCGGGGCAAGTACTTTCGCCACTTCGCCGGTAGTCGAGCGAAGACGCGTTCCGAAGCCACCAGCCAAGACGAAGGCTGTGAGCTCCCCAGTTGCAGAACGCGTCGATTGCGACATCAGGTGTTGGAATACTGATTGTTGCGAATCATACGAAAACCTTTGACCAGTTCTTGGATGCCGAGATCCAAGGAGTGTTGTGGCATATATCCGGTTTTTTCGATCTTCTCGTTCGATACGATATAATCGCGTTTGTCGGGGTCCTTGCCGATTGGCGCTTCGAATATTTCGAGGTCGGGCAGATGTTCCCGGATTTTCTCGCACAGCTCCCATTTCGAAATGTTCGCATCCGAAAGGCCAACATTGTAAACGTTGTTCCGAAGAACTTCGAAATTGTTCAAGCCATGCAGGAAGGCGCGGGCAACGTCGCGGACGTGGATATAATTGCGTTTGAAGTGGCTTTCGAACAGGACGATGGATCGATCGTTTAACGCGCGATAAACGAAATCATTGACCAGCAGGTCCAGCCGCATCCGTGGTGCCATACCGAAGACGGTGGCCAGACGAAAGCTGATTGCATTGCCCCGTTCAAGCACCATCGCTTCCGCGGCAACCTTGTCCACGCCGTAGCGCGATATCGGTCGCAATGGAGACTCTTCCGTACAGAATGAGCCGTGCTCGCCAACGCCGTAACCGCTGTTTGTTACTGGCAACAGGATGGCCTGTTCCCGGCTTGCGAGGTCAAGCAAGGTGCGGACGGCGTCGCGGTTGGTCGAGGTTGCGCCGACCGGGTCCTTGTCGCAGAGCGGTGCGCCGACCAGGGCAGCGAGCGGGATGATAATGTCGGCCTTGGCGACCAGTGGCTTCAGCGTGTCCGAGTTCCTGGCATCGCCATGAACGATATCGAAAGCCGGATTGGCGCAGCATGCCGACAGAGAGTTCTGCCGCCACATGAAATTGTCGAGCACTGTGACGCTGTGGCCGACATCGAGGAGCGCAGGGACCAATATCGATCCGAGATAACCTGCGCCGCCGGTTACCAGAATGTTCGTTGTCATGCACAGGACCTCTTTGTTGCGCTCGAATTGAGATCGGCACGGGGCCGGTTGATCGGTTTTCGTTCGCTGTCGACGCTTGCCGACTACGCCAGATGTTGTTTCATATACCGAACCATTCTGGAAAGCCCATCCACAAGTTCGGTTCGCTTCAGGTCGGGACGGAGATTTCGGAGCTTGCTGATATCCAGTGACTTCGATTTTGCGCCCGTATACTTGCTCGTATCGTACTGGAAGTCGTCAGCATCAATGCCGATGAGATTGGCAAGAATCCCAGCGAATTCGCGAATTGAATGGTCTGTACCCGCACCTATATTGACGACTTCGTCATCTACATTACCGGTCAGATACAGCATGTCGTCGATGAAGTCGTCGACATATATCAGTTCCCGCCTTTGGTGCCCATCGCCCCACAGGACCACACCGGGTCCGCCGTCTCTTGAGCGCAGCATCTTGGCCGCGAGGTCGAAGATGAAATGCATCTGCTTGCCATGCAGTGTATATCCGGGCCCGTACAGGGTCGAGGGAACCACCGTGAGGTGTCGGAGGCCGAACTGCTTCGCTAAGCTGCGCTGGCCGATCAACATCATGCGTTTGGTCATTGCATATGTGTAGAGGCTGTCGATTGGATGCCCCTCCATGTACTGGTCCTCAACCAGTTTGCGGCCCTCTTCGTAGACGCAACTCGTCCCAATCGAGACCAGTTTTGGTCGGTCGGGATGGCCAGCCCAGAATTTCAGCGCCGTGGTGTTGATCAATTGGTTGTTGATCCACTGCTCGCCTGGATGTCTGAGGCAAAAGTCACCTGCCTGGGTCCAGGCCGCCAGATGGAAGATTCTGTCCAGCGGTTGATCCAGAAAACGGTCGAGGCTGCGGACATCGAGAAGGTCCGCGTCTTTCGAACCGAGCGCTATGACCTGGTCACCATCCTGGCGCAGTCTCGCTGTAAGCGCCCGCCCGAGGAATCCAGTCGCGCCGGTCACCAATGTTCTCGTCATCTTTCCTGCGCTCCTCGGTTCGTCATTCACTTGGATCTGTTGCTTCCAATCAGCGTAGGTTCCGGAATCGGTACAAAAACCAAGCCGCCTGCATCGAAAAACTCGGACATTTTCGATAGGATCTCATCGCGAAAATTCCACGAGAGCATCAGGTAGGCGTCGGGCTTTGCGACCGTGTCCTGATGGTCGACTGGGATGCGTGTTCCGGGAAACCAGGTGCCGCATTTCAACGGATTGACCTCCACGGCCCGTTCGATCTCTTTTTCGGTGAGGCCACAAAAATGCATGATGGTGCATCCCTTGACCGGAGCGCCGAGGGCTTGGATGGTCTTTTTCTGCTTATGCATGTCATTGACGAACCGAAGGACCGCGGCCCTTATCTCTTCGGCTCTTTGAGCGAAGTTGAGATAGGGAGTGATAGTTTCGTAACCGGCATCGGATTCGCGGCTAAGAAGCTCTGTCAATCTTTCGCTGGGAGTGGCCTGTTCACGATGCGTTGCGGTTGCGATGCAACTACCGCCGTGGATCTTGACCAGCTCGGCGTCGACAAGCGCCAGCCCGTGTCGTTCCAGTAGCCGGTTTAGTGTATGAAGCGTGTAGTAAACCAAATGCTCGTGATAGATCTGGTCGAATGCACCGCCTTCGACCATAGCGGGCAAATAAATGAACTCGATCACCACCCGGCCGTCCGGAGAGAGGAGGGTCTTGACGCCTTCAAATGCCGAGTGAAGCTCTTCCAGATGAAAGAACACGCCCGACCCGTGAATGACCTTCGCTGGGCCGTGCTCCAAGAATATTCTCTCTGCCGATTCTTTGTTGAAAAACGTATTCAGACAGGGGACGCAGGCTTCCTCGGAGCGTTCCGCTTGCAGGATGCCTGGATCGATGTTCAGGGATGCAATACCCTGATCGACGAAGAATTTCAGGAAAGTTCCGTCATTTCCGCCGACGTCGAGGATGTAGTCCCCGTCCGCGAACGCAACTTTTTGCAGAATGGAACGTCCCACCATCTCGAAATGCTGTCGCAGAGAGCTGGTCGTACCCGAGACATAGGAGTGATTTACGAACATGATCTCTTTTGGAACGGTGTGGCCGATCTGGACCAAGTTGCATTTTTGGCAGAAATACAACTCTAAGGGGTATGTATTGCTCGTTGCGGGTGTGTCCCGCCGGGCAAAATCATTGCCCCAAGGCTGCATCCCCAGGTCCAGGGTAAGGGCCAAGTCTGTACTTTCGCAGTTGCGGCAATGGATCATTTATCTCTGGCACAATAGCTGTTTTGGTTGGCAACTGGTTCGGCGTAGACCCCGCACCACGGCCGCTCGACTATACGGAATTTGGACGGTTTTGCTCGATGGTACCAAAGATTTTTTTCCAGAAGTTCGCCGACGTGAACTCTTTCTGAGCAAGTGCCCTGCCGGCCTCTCCAATCCTGCGTTGTTTCTCATCGTCTGCGAGTAGATCGCGGATCTGTTTTTCCATATCGTCAGGAGTTGTGAATGGGACGTAGGTCGCGCCTGGCGTGAGAACTTTGGCTATTTCATTGTTGGCGGTTTCGAGCAGGACAGCACCCGCGTGGAGAATTTCGTATACACGGCCTTTGACATGATCTCCGGATTGGCCCCCGGAAAGATATTCCTTGGTCACCGGATGCCGATCCCAGATCGAGGAAATAGCGAATTTCGAAAAATTTAGAATGATCTTCGAGCGGCGCATCACTTCTGCATACTTGTCATGTGAGATGTATCGTCCATGGTCCGGCCCAGCGACGAAATGCTCGACGCCCATTCCCTCCAATCGTCTAATATATGGCTGTCGATCCTCGTAATTACCTGTAATCTGCCCGACAAAGGAGACGTCGATATCTTTGGGCTCACTCCGATCAGCGAGCTCTGTTTCATTCACAACATGCCAGAGATTGAGGCATTTACTCGGATATGTCGCCGCGACATGGGGGGCTATTTGCGCATCGCAAGCGGCCATGGCATCAGTGAACGGGGCATAGGATCTTAATAATGGCGAAGACAAAGGTTTCGCCATGTCGATCCAAAGTGCCGCCAGTCCGAAGTTCAATTTTTCCTTGGCAAACCCCAGGATTGCCGGCGTGACATTGCCGCCAACTTGCGTCAGGCCGCAACTGAACAGGATCACTGTTTTAGGACGCAGATCCAAACACAAAGCGTAGACAATCCGGTTGATATCTAGCTTCAGAACTGTCCGCAGCTTCGGAAGGCATGCGATAAGCAGGTCATGGCCAGAATTATTCACAAAGCTGCTTGTCAGGTTGGCTTCAATCTTGTCCGTGAAGCCGCATAGCCAGAGGCTTAGCGGTGCGTCAAAACTGCCGCAACGGCGAACATAGAAAAACTCGTCCAAGTGCGAGCTCTGTATCTTCGGCAATTGGGCATCTATCTCGTCGTCGGACCAGTTCGTTATTTCACAGAAAGCCTTGCGCAAGGATAGCTCACCAGGATGCGCCTTGATCTTACCTGCTATCAGCTCTGCCGCCTCGCGTCGGCGACCGGTTTGGGAGAGCAATCTGGCGGCGCGGAAGAATGAATCAAGTTGTTCCGGCTGCAGATAATTAGTCAGCAAAAGGTAGAAAATGGCCTCGTCGGCTCTCTGCACGGCAGTATACTGATCAGACAAGGTAGATACTTTATCGGTACTGAAGGTCATATTCATTGACCACGCTCACCTCTAATTTATTGGGGCGTCGCATTCCACCGCTCAGTGTTGCATGACAAAGGCCTGTCGCCTTTGTGGGCGAATCTCGCTGGTAGAATCCTTACTGAAAGGCATTGGAAATTAAACAAAAGCCTTGAAATTCAACTCTTAAGTCTGGTCGCCAAGCCAGCGGACGTTGATATCAGCATGGATGGGGGCATGCAAATAAAATAGTCTCGCACACGGCGAGCAAAAGGTCCGATAAACCCTAAGCTTCTAGCGGCTTTATCGGACGTCCCCAATCTGAGAAAGACTTGGATAACGGTTGGATGCGGCCGACGATTAGCAAAGCCTTTTGTAAATACCAGCTTGCTTGTCGCAGCGGCTATTCAGAAAGGTTGCGGCGTCGTCATCAGCATGTGCATTTCCTGTCGAGGATCGCCAGCGCGTTCACCAGTGCCGCGAACGTTCTTCTCGGATCTATCCGTCCGCGGGGTGTCTCTCACGTCAGCGTCCAGAGCCCCTCAACGAGGACCCCGCGGCGGTGGTGACCTGAGCCCCGAGTTTCCTCCGGCTATTGGTAGAGCCCGGTGATCAATTGATGGCTTGTTGTTAATGTGATGGCAAGCAGGTCCGGGGCATGCCCCGGACCTGCTTGCCTGGCGGTCTCTGAAGGCGTTCTGCCTCCCAGACTCGAGTGCGGCCTGACAGTGTTGTAGTCCTCCTTCCAGTTGCTGAGCACGGCACAGGCGTGGCCCAGCGTGCCGAACAGGGTCTCGTTCAGGCACTCGTCCCTGAGGCGTCCGT
>NZ_JAVJNX010000005.1:0-748114 GCF_040217065.1 Nisaea sp. | reverse complement strand
TAGGTCTTGTACTCGATCAGCTTCTCGGTGCCGCGATGCAGCAGGCCGATATGCGGATCTGCCCGCTCGACGATCTCGCCATCCATTTCCAGCACAAGGCGCAACACGCCATGCGCGGCCGGATGCTGCGGGCCGAAATTGAGCGTAAGCGGCTTGATATGCGCTTCAGCCATCAGGAAGCTCCCTCTTCGCCCTGCTCTTCGGCTTTCTCGTCACCCGGGAGCAGCGAACGGGCGCCTTCCCACGGGCTGAGGAAATCGAAACTGCGATAATCCTGGACCAGTTTCACCGGCTCGTAGACCACCCGCTTCTGCTCGTCGTCATAGCGCACTTCGACATGACCGGTGAGCGGGAAATCCTTGCGCAGCGGATGGCCTTCAAAACCGTAATCCGTCAACAGCCGGCGCAGGTCCGGGTGATCAGAGAAGAACACACCGTACATGTCCCAGGTCTCGCGCTCGAACCAGCCGGCGGACGGGAATACTGAGGCGACTGACGGGACCGGCGTCACTTCATCGGTCCCGACCTTGACCCGGACCCGGTTGTTCTGCTGAACGCTGAGAAGATTGTAAACGACATCAAACCTCTGATCGCGTTCCGGATAATCGGTGCCGCAGAGATCGACGAGGCAGCGGAACTGACATTGCGAATCGTCCCGCAGAAAGGTCAGAACCTTGACGATATATTGCGGATGCGTGCGGAGCACGAGCTCGTCGAGGATGAATCCGACCTCAACCAGCGCTGTGTCGAGCTGGACTGACAGATAGTCCGCCAGCTCTCTCTGCATTTGTGTCGGTGATGCCATGCTGTCGCCTGCCTCTGCCTGGCGTTGGTCAGGACCCGTGTTAACGGGCAATCGTCGATGTGCGCTTGATCTTCTTCTGAAGCTGGAGAAGCCCGTAGAGAAGCGCCTCCGCCGTCGGCGGACAGCCTGGCACGTAGACGTCAACCGGAACGACCCGGTCGCAACCACGGACCACGGAATAGGAATAGTGATAGTAGCCGCCGCCATTCGCACAGGAGCCCATGGAGAGAACCCAGCGTGGCTCCGCCATCTGGTCGTAAACCTTGCGCAGGGCCGGCGCCATCTTGTTGGTCAGCGTCCCGGCGACGATCATCACATCGGACTGCCGCGGGCTCGGCCGGAACACCATGCCGAACCTGTCGAGATCATAGCGGCTTGCGGCCGAATGCATCATCTCGACGGCGCAGCAGGCCAGACCGAAGGTCATCGGCCAGAGCGAACCGCTCTGGGCCCAGTTGAAAAGCTTGTCCGCCTGGGCGACGACAAAGCCCTTCTCGTTCAGCTCTTCGCCGACAGCCTTCAGGATCGCGTCCTGATTGGCCCCCGGCGGAATCGGGTGATGATCCTGAGAAGCCTGCATAACCGGTCTCACTCCCATTCCAGCGCACCTTTGCGCCATTCGTAAACGAACCCGATCGTCAATACGCCGAGGAAGACGATCATCGACCAGAAGCCGAACAGCCCGATACCGCCGAGCGAGATCGCCCAGGGGAACAGAAAGGCCACTTCAAGGTCGAAGATGATGAAGAGGATGGCAACGAGATAGAATCGCACATCGAACTGGCCGCGGGAATCGTTGAATGCTTCGAAGCCGCACTCATAGGCCGAAACCTTCTCCGAATCAGGCCGCTGATGCACAACCAACAGAGATCCGATCACCATCGCCAGGCACAGCCCGATCGCGACGACGAGGAAAATCAGAATAGGCAAATATTCCCGCAGGATATCGCTCATATCGTCAGCTCTCTCTCATGCCCGGCGCTTCGGGGTTCAGATAGAGGTTGCCCCCACGCCTTGTTACCAGGCGCACTATAGTTCCATCGGGCCTCCAAGAAAAGCCCGTGTCGTTATAGAAAGGCGGAAAGAATTCTTTAAATTCCGAAGCTTGGAACGCGTTTTTCGGCCTCTGTCGGAGACAGGGCCGCGCGCGCTTCGGGATTTGATCTAATTATTTAAATGGCGGGAGTGACGGGACTCGAACCCGCGGCCTCCGGCGTGACAGGCCGGCGCTCTAACCAACTGAGCTACACCCCCGTTTCTCGGGTCGCAAGACCGTGCTTGGCACCGCCCCCGACGAGGAGGCGCTTATGTACTTTGGGGCCTATGGAGTGTCAAGCGCGATGGATCAGATTAGTGACTCTTTTTTTTCAGCGATATCGGCAAAGGGGGGAAATAGTCCGGTTTTCCGGAGAAAATTCTGTATTCTCCCGGACCATTCTCAATGCTTAAGCTATAGCATGGGAAGTACTATGGACCTGAGTGGGACATCCGCCCGATGATGACAGAACGCGATTACAGCCGACTCACAAAGCTCATCGCCATGCTCTCGAGCAAGAGCGATGGAGAGGTGCTGAACGCGGTCGATGCGATCAGCAACACCCTGAACCAGTACGGGCTCTCCTGGACCGACCTGCTGCTGCCCAGGAAGTTCCTCAAGGTGCGCAGCACACAGGAAGACGATCTCCCTGCGCAGCAGACGAGCAGCGAGCCCCTGGACCCCACACAGGCATCACCGAAGCAGATGTACGACGCGCTGATGGCGAGTCCCCGAGTCTCTATCGAGACCAAGCGGGATATCCGTGACTACGCCAAGGAGATTGCAGAAAATCGGGTGAGTCCGAAAACCAGGGCCGATGTGCAGGCCATGTACCGGTATGCCATCATGCAGGGGCGGCACATATAGCGTACCGGATCGGGAATGGTGGGCGCTGACGGGATCGAACCGCCGACCCTCTCGGTGTAAACGAGATGCTCTGCCAGCTGAGCTAAGCGCCCTTCCCGTCTGAAAGGGATATCCCTTTCAGACGAAACGCCGCCCCTTCTATCAGGGACGGCGTCACGCGAAAAGACAAGAAATCTATAGCGTCAGTTCAGGGCGTCTTTCAGCCCCTTGCCTGCCTTGAATTTCGGCTGCTTCGAAGCAGCAATTTTAATTTTCTCTCCGGTCCGAGGATTGCGGCCCTCACTCGCGGCACGCGATGCCACACTGAAAGTACCGAATCCAACCAGCCGAACCTCGTCACCGGATTTCAGCGCCGTGGTAACGGATTCGAGGACAGCATCGACAGCGGACGCCGCATCAGCTTTCGTCATGTCAGCAGAACCGGCAACAGCCGCTACGAGCTCATTCTTATTCACGTTATAGCCCCCCCTATCAAGAGATAGAATCACCCAGGAATTGGCCGGATTACCGACCCAATTGGTTTTCTACTCTAGATCGCAGGAAACGCAGGCGTCAATCTCACAACCGGCGGGTTTCCGCAGAATTACGGGGATCTTTTCACATTCATTCAATAATTTACCGACAATTTACCAGAAAATTTTACTGATTAGCGCAAAAAACCCCGGCTCTTGAGCCGGGGTTTTTCTGTTTTAGTGGTGACCGGTCGGTATCTTGGCCATTCAACCTAATGTGTTGTCAGTATTTTCTCGTTCTTCCCGTCCGGTGCAGCCACCGGCTCGATGACGGTCTCCTCCGGCTCAATCGGCACCAGAGGCTTCGTCAGCGCGGCCGCGAGCACCTCATCGACAGACGAGACCGGGATGATTTCCAGCCCCTGCTTGACGTTGTCCGGAATTTCAACGAGGTCCTTCTCGTTGTCCTTCGGGATCAGGACAACCTTCAAGCCGCCGCGCAAGGCCGCAAGGAGCTTCTCTTTCAAGCCGCCGATCGGCAGCACCCGCCCGCGCAATGTGACCTCACCGGTCATCGCAACGTCACGTCGGACCGGGATACCGGTCAGTACAGATACGATCGACGTCACCATGCCAACGCCGGCCGAGGGGCCGTCCTTCGGCGTCGCGCCTTCCGGTACATGCACGTGGATATCCCGGTTTTCGATGCTTTTCAGAGGAATGCCGAACATGAAGGAGCGGGATTTCACGAAGCTTTCGGCCGCCTGGATCGATTCGCGCATGACATCGCCGAGCTTGCCGGTCGAAATCACCTTCCCCTTTCCGGGCACAGTCACCGATTCGATGGACAGCAATTCGCCACCAACTTCGGTCCAGGCCAGACCGGTGGTCACGCCCACCATGTCGATTTCCTCGGCCTCGCCATACCGGTACTTCCGCACGCCGGCGTATTTTTCCAGATTCTCCGGTGTCACCTCGACGAGCTTGACCCCGTCCATGAGGATTTCCTTGACCGACTTGCGCGCAAGATTGGCCAGCTCGCGCTCAAGGTTCCGCACACCGGCTTCCCGCGTGTAATAGCGGATCAGGTCACGGAGACCGTCGTCGGTGATCGACCATTCGCCTTTCTTGAGACCATGCTGCTCGACCTGCTTGTTGATCAGGTGGCGCTTGCAGATCTCCAGCTTCTCATCTTCGGTATAGCCGGAGATCCGGATGATCTCCATCCGGTCGAGAAGCGGCTGCGGCATCCGAAGTGTGTTGGCCGTGGTTACGAACATCACGTCGGACAAGTCGTAGTCGACTTCCAGATAATGGTCCTGGAAGGACGTGTTCTGCTCAGGGTCGAGTACCTCCAGCAAGGCAGAGGACGGGTCGCCCCGATAGTCGTTGCCAAGCTTGTCGATCTCATCGAGCAGGAACAGCGGATTGGAAGTCTTTGCCTTCTTCATCCCCTGAATGACCTTGCCCGGCAATGAGCCGATATAGGTCCTGCGGTGCCCGCGGATCTCCGCCTCGTCACGGACGCCGCCAAGCGACATGCGGACAAAGTTGCGACCGGTCGCTTCCGCCATGGACTTGCCAAGCGAGGTCTTGCCGACACCGGGAGGGCCCACGAGACACAGAATCGGACCCTTCACCTTGCCGGTACGCAGTTGCACGGCGAGATATTCCAGGATCCGTTCCTTGACCTTCTCGAGTCCGTAATGGTCCCGATCAAGAACCGACTGGGCCAGCTTGATGTCTTTCTTGACCCGCGAGCGCTTCTTCCACGGAATGGAAAGCATCCAGTCAAGATAATTGCGCACCACGGTCGCTTCGGCGGACATCTGGCTCATGTTGCGCAGCTTCTTCAGCTCCGCATCGGCCTTCTCGCGTGCTTCCTTGCTGAGCTTGGTCTTGCGAATGCGCTCTTCAAGCTCGACCAGTTCATCGCGGCTGTCGTCGGTTTCGCCAAGTTCCTTCTGAATGGCCTTCATCTGCTCATTCAGATAATACTCGCGCTGGGTCTTCTCCATCTGCCGCTTGACGCGGTTGCGGATGCGCTTCTCGACCTGAAGAACGCCGATCTCGCCTTCCATGAAGCCATAGACCCGCTCGAGCCGCTCGTTGACCGTCTCGCTTTCGAGCAATTCCTGCTTCTCGGCGATCTTCAGCGCCAGGTGAGAGGCAATGGTGTCCGTCAGCTTGGCCGGGTCTTCGATCTGATTGACCGAAACCAGAACCTCCGGCGGGATCTTCTTGTTCAGCTTGATATATTGCTCGAACTGGGAGACCACGGCGCGGGCAAGCGCCTCCTGCTCCGGCTCTTCGCTCTCTTCGTCGACCATCGGTTCGGCGAAAGCTTCGAAGAAATCTTCATTTTCCTTGAACGCTGTAATGCGCGCGCGCTGAACTCCCTCGACCAGAACCTTCACGGTTCCGTCCGGGAGTTTCAGGAGCTGCAGCACGGTTCCGACCGTGCCGACGGTATAGATGTCATCCGGAGACGGATCGTCGTCCGCTGCATTCTTCTGAGTCACCAGAAGGATCTGCTTGTCGTCCTTCATCACGTCTTCGAGGGCGCGCACCGATTTGTCGCGGCCGACGAAAAGCGGGACGATCATATGCGGAAAGACAACGATGTCACGCAGCGGAAGGACGGGGAAACTCGAGGTGCCTGTCTCTTGCATCAGTCTTTCAATTCTCTCCCCTGTGCAAAAACGGTTGCCCGGATGGGGAAAGTGCCCGGCAAACCTCTATTCAGATGGCCCCGCCCCCGACACCGTTCAAGTCGGGAGTGGTTCAGGCACTGGTGCCGACATCCTCGCGCTTGTCCGAATGGACCATGATCGGCGCGGCGCCGCTATCGACCACCTCGCCATTGATAATGATCTCTTCGACATCATCCATGCCGGGCAGATCGAACATCGAATCCAGCAGGATGCCTTCCATGATGGAACGCAGGCCACGTGCCCCGGTCTTGCGCTCAATGGCCTTCTGCGCGATCGACTGCAGGGCCTCCTCGCGGAATTCCAGATTGACGTTCTCCATCTCGAACAGCCGCTGGTACTGCTTGACCAGCGCGTTCTTCGGCTTGGTCAGGATGTCGACCAGGGCGTCGTTGTCGAGATCCTCAAGCGTCGCGACAACCGGCAGCCGGCCGACGAACTCGGGAATCAGGCCGAATTTCAGCAGATCCTCGGGCTCGACCTCGCGCAGAACCTCACCGGTCCGGCGATCGTCCGGTGACTGTACATCAGCACCGAAGCCAATGGAGGAGCCCTGCGAGCGGTTCGAGATGATCTTCTCGAGCCCGGCAAAGGCACCACCACAGATGAACAGGATGTTTGTCGTGTCGACCTGCAGGAACTCCTGCTGCGGATGCTTCCGGCCGCCCTGCGGCGGAACCGATGCGACAGTGCCTTCCATGATCTTCAGCAAGGCCTGCTGCACGCCCTCGCCCGACACATCGCGGGTGATCGACGGGTTGTCCGACTTGCGGCTGATCTTGTCGACCTCGTCGATATAGACGATGCCGCGCTGGGCCCGCTCGACATTGTAGTCGGCCGCCTGCAGCAGCTTCAGGATGATGTTCTCGACATCCTCGCCGACATAGCCGGCTTCGGTCAGGGTCGTGGCGTCCGCCATGGTGAACGGGACATCGATGATCCGGGCCAGTGTCTGGGCCAGCAACGTCTTGCCGCAACCGGTCGGACCGACCAGCAGGATGTTGGACTTCGCCAGCTCGACATCGTTGTTCTTGCTGGAATGCGAGAGGCGCTTGTAGTGATTGTGCACCGCGACGGACAGGATCCGTTTCGCATAGGGCTGGCCGATCACATAATCGTCCAGCACCTCCATGATATCGCGCGGAGTCGGAACCCCGTCGCGCGACTTCACCAGCGTGGTCTTGTGCTCTTCACGGATGATGTCCATGCAGAGCTCGACGCATTCGTCGCAAATAAAGACCGTGGGGCCCGCGATCAGTTTGCGGACCTCGTGCTGACTCTTGCCGCAGAACGAGCAGTACAAGGTGTTCTTCGAATCACCACCGTTCGTGCTTCCGCCGGATTTGCTCATCTTATCCACATTCGTTACGGGACGGCTGATTGGTCATGTTAGCCAAAGGCGCCGAAGCCGCACAACGTCAAAAAATCACGCGATGTCAGGCAACGGAAATATGGCTTGGTGCGAACTGGCCGCTTAGTGGCCCCGTCAGCCGTCACCGGCGGGGCCATTTACCTCGGATCGGATCAGCTTTTAGCGCCGTCTTTTTTCTCGTCGAGCGGCCGCTTATCAACGACTTCATCGATCAGGCCGAACGCTTTTGCTTCCTCGGGAACCATGAAATTATCGCGTTCCATGCCGGCTTCAACCTCTTCGATCGAACGGCCGGTATGTTTCACATAAATCTCGTTCAGACGCGCACGCGTCTTCAGGATTTCCCGGGCGTGAATCTCGATATCGCTCGCCTGCCCCTGGAATCCGCCGGACGGTTGGTGGATCATGATCTTTGCCTGCGGCAGACTGTAGCGCTTGCCCTTGGCTCCCGCGGTCAACAGCAGGGAGCCCATGGACGCGGCCTGCCCCATGCAGACGGTCGAGACGTCGGGGCGGATATATTCCATCGTGTCATACATCGCCAGGCCCGAGGTCACGACCCCTCCCGGCGAATTGATGTACATGGCGATGTCCTTCGTCGGATTCTCGGCTTCAAGGAAAAGAAGCTGAGCGCATACGACACTGGAAATGGCATCATTGATCGGGCCGACAACAAAGATGATCCGCTCTTTCAGCAAGCGGGAATAGATATCGTAGGCCCGCTCACCACGGTTGGTCTGTTCGACCACCATGGGGACCAAGGAGTTCATATAGATCTCTGCGGGATCATGCATTGTGTCGGCCTTCATCGGGTTACGTCGCAATCGGTTGGAAACCAGCATATGGGGATTGCATCCCCATACGGCTAGCCTTCCGCAGCGTCGTCTGTTTTTTTGCTTTTTGCAGCAGGCTTTTTCGCCGGCGCCTTCTTTTTCGCGGCCGGCTTCTTGGCTGCGGCCTTCTTCGCCGGTTTTTCCTCGGCAGCCTCTTCGTCGTCGTCCTTGAAGAGCTCTTCCGCGGTCACTGTCTTCTCGGTGACCTTGGCCATCTCGACAATGAAATCGACAATCTTGTCCTCAAGCAGCGGTGCCCGGATGTTGGCCTGGGCCTGGGCGTTCTGCTGGTAGAACTGCACGACCTGCTGTTCCTGGCCCGGATACTTCGTGGCTTCCTGATAGATCGCCCGGGCGACTTCCTCGTCACCGATCGAAATATTGTTCAGGCGGCCGACTTCCTGCAGCAGGAGGCCGAGGCGGACCCGGCGCTCGGCGATGCCGCGATATTCGGCCTTGTCCTCATCGCTGAGGGCCTCGTCGGCGGCGTGCTGGTGCGCATGATCGTGGTCGTGATCATGGTCGTGATCATGCTGCTGCGGATTTACCGCCTGGCAGATCGCGTCATATTCCGCCTGCACCATGCCATCCGGCACTTCGAAGGAATGCTTCTTCTCAAGCGTGTCGAGCAGCGTCCGCTTCAGCTTGTTCCGGGCGGCACCAACATATTCCTGGGCCAGCTGGCCCTTGATGGCTTCCTTCAGGCTGTCGAGATCGTCCATGCCGAACAGCTTGGCGAACTCGTCATCGATCTTCGGATCGGACGTCTCGCGGATTTCCGTGACTTCGGTTTCGAAGATCGCTTCCTTACCGGCAAGGCTGGCCTGACCGTAATCTTCCGGAAAGGTGACCTTGACGTCGACCTTGTCGCCGGCATTCACGCCGACCAACTGCTCCTCGAAGCCCGGGATGAAGGTGCCGGAACCGAGCTCGAGCTGGTGACCTTCAGCGCTGCCGCCGTCGAATGCCTCACCATCCACCATGCCCTTGAAGTTGATGACGACGATGTCACCGGACTTGGACTTCCGCTTGCCCTTGATCGGCTCGGAGCTCTTGTGCTGGGAGGCCAGCTTGCCAATCGCCTCGTCCAGATCTGCTTCGCCCGGCTCTGCGGTCAGGCGCTCGATCTCGAGAGTCGAGAAATCGATCGGGGTGATTTCCGGCATGATGTCGACCACCATGCTGAATTCGAGATCACCGCCTTCTTCGAATTTGGTGATTTCGATCTGCGGCTGCGTCGCGGCGCGCAGTTCCCGTTCCTCGAGCGTCTTCTGGGACGTCTCGTTTACGGTTTTCTCCAGCACTTCGCCCATGACCGACGGGCCGTAGCGCTTCTTCAGGAGCGCGACCGGAACCTTGCCCGGTCGGAAACCGGGCATGTTGATGGTCGGGGCTAGCTGCGTCAGACGCGCATCGACCTCGCCGTTAATGGTATCGGCGGGAATCAGGACCTGGAATTCGCGCTTCAGGCCTTCGGAGGAAGTTTCGGTAACCTGCATTGGTTTTCGCTCAATCTGCTTCGTCTGCGTACGCCCACGATACTCGCGCCATGGCCTAATCCGATGGTGCGGGTGAAGGGACTTGAACCCCCACGGCTTTCGCCACCAGAACCTAAATCTGGCGTGTCTACCAATTCCACCACACCCGCGAGCCTCTTGGCGTCCATGGAGGCGCCATGTCATATAGGACCGGCATGGCTATCCGAACCGGCCCGGCGCGTCAACAGTTATGGCGTCAGTCGCGAAGCAGCGGTTTCACAGAGGAAGAGACCGCTATTTTCCCGGAGGAGGAATAGGCACCGCTATTACTCTCGATGTCGCTCACACGGTAAAGATAATTGATCATCATCCCGTGCGCCTGGGCCAGGCCTTTCTCGGATGTGTCCCCGAGCCAGTTGAGCCGCTCCATGCGGGCGCCGTTGGACAGGTGGAAATGCGCGACCGGGTCCCTGGCCTTGCCGTCCGGACGGCGCTCCCCGTGGACATATTGCGCCGCCAGCCGGCTCACAGGGCCTTTCAAGGCCGCTGCAAGCTGCTCGTCCCTGAACCAGCCCGGGCGCCCCAGCGCGGACTTCAGCCGTTCGCCATCACTCTCGCCATCGACAAGCGGCGACAGGGCCTTGCGCTCCGTGTTGGTCAGCTCGAACGCATCTTCGTCCAGGATCTTCGCCGACCATTTTCCGAAACCGGGGATTGGCGACAGGGTGGCGAATTTCTTCAGGTTAGGCACGTCGTGCTTCAGCAGATCGACGACTCGCTTGATCAGGAAGTTGCCGAAACTGATACCGACCAGCCCCTTTTGCGCATTGGAGATCGAATAGAAGATCGCCGTGGTCGCCGCCGCGACATCCCCCATGGGCGCGTCGGCATCAAGAATGTCGTGCACATTGGCCGCCATCTCGGGCACCAGCGCAACTTCGACGAAAATAAGCGGCTCCTGCGGCATGGCCGGGTGAAAATAGGCAAAGCAGCGGCGATCGGAATCAAGCCGGTTCTTCAGGTCATCCCAGGAGCGGATTTCATGCACCGCCTCGTAAGCGATCAGCTTCTCGAGGATTGACGCAGA
Source organism: Nisaea sp. (assembly GCF_040217065.1). Classification (GTDB taxonomy): domain Bacteria; phylum Pseudomonadota; class Alphaproteobacteria; order Thalassobaculales; family Thalassobaculaceae; genus Nisaea. The sequence continues at coordinate 737,473 of NZ_JAVJNX010000005.1, read as the reverse complement.
ACTCTCCCAGGTGATCTGGGTCAACTCCAGCAGCCCGACATCGAACCAGGCACTCAACATCTCGCGCAGATCGTCGGAAAGCGCCTTTATCGCCGGCTCGGCACGGGCGTATTCCAGCATCACGACCCGCATGTCGACGAGGAACTTCACCCCTTCCGGCAGCGTCGTGAAACGCTTCAGGAGCCGGCGCCAGCGCGGCTCGAGCGCGCGCCGCAGGGTGGCTTCCGCCTTCGCCCGCGCCTCATCGCTTTTCGCGGCCCTGAGCCCGTCGACAGCCGCATCGACGGCCTCGCGGTCAATTCCGTAATTTTCGGCCAGCAGCTTGAGAAAGCGCAGCTGCCCGGCCGGCTCAAGCTCCAGATACATCCGTCCGAGATCCGCAGCACGGGCGCGGGCAGAAACCTCGTCCGCCCGCACCGTCAGGCAATTTTCCATCTGCTGACGGACGCGCTCCAGATCCTCATCCGGAAGATCGGGACGCGGCAGGTCGGAGAACATATGGCGCGTGGAATCCGAAAGCCCCGACCATGCCTGGCGCAGGTTGCTGAGGGTTCGGTCGATAAGACTGGTCGGTTGATCGTTTGGCATGATTTAAAGATGGCCCAGCTACGCGTTGCCTTCAACGCTCTCTTGATGAAGAATTTCTGGATATCGCCGACCATCCAAGATCGTCGACGAAAATCTTCGGAAAAATCTCTGGCAGGTCCTCGGCTATCAGGCCCGGCCCGAAGCGCGCGGCCGCAGCGCCATTCATCCAGACCGCGGCGGCGGCGGCTTCGAATGCCGGAATCCCCTGTGCCAGAAAGCCGAGAATGGTGCCGGCCAGGACGTCCCCGGTTCCGCCGGTCGCAAGCCACGGCGGTGCGTTCGCATTGATTGCCGCCCGGCCATCCGGTCCGGCAATCACCGTATCCGGCCCCTTCAGAACGACCACAGCCCCGACAAGGCTGGCGGCGGCGCGGGCCCGCTCCAGCTTACTGCCGGAGAAACCGGGAAACAGTCTGGCAAACTCTCCCTGATGCGGGGTCATAACGACCGGCCCTTCGATCACTCGGGAAAGCGTTTCTGCCTCCCCTGCGAAGACAGTCAGGGCGTCAGCATCCAGAACGACGGCTTTTCCCGACCGCAGAACCATTTCCGCAATCCATCGCGTGCGGTCCGAGATGCCGTGTCCCGGTCCAACGAGAACCGCATTCTTTCGCGAATCTTCAAGAAGTGCCGCGAACAGGTCCGGCGAATCAGCGGGGGTTGTGATGATGCCCGGCGCGTCGGCCGCAAATAACGGGCACAGGGATTCCGGCGCGGCAACGGTCAGCAACCCTGCCCCCGCCCGGCGTGCGGCCCTCGCCGCCAGACGACCGGCCCCCGTCATGGGGCCGCCGCTGATCACGGCATGGCCGCGCGTGTATTTGTGACTGTCGGCACCGGGACGCGCCAGACTTGCCGACCAGAGGTCCGGTGCGTTCTCGAAGGTTTTTGGCTCGATCTCGGCAAGAACGTCAGCGTGAATGCCGATATCGGAAACGACAAGCTCACCCGCCAGTGCGCGCCCGGGATACAGCAGATGTCCCGGCTTCTTGCGGAAGAAGGTCACGGTCAATGCGGCAGGAGCGGCAATGCCCCGGACGGCACCACTATTGCCGTCCACACCGCTCGGCATGTCGACTGCGACCGACGCCAGTCGCCCTGTCTTCACTGCGGCCTCTGCGTGCGAAAGGAAATCAAGGGCATCGCCCTCGATATTTCGGGTCAGTCCGGCTCCGAACAGCGCATCGACCAGCAATGCCGCGCCCTCCAGCAGATCAGGCTGCAGCGATTCGACCGGCCCGTTCCAATTGGCGAAAGCCAGCGCTGCGTCATCGCTCAGACGGTCGCTTGCGCCCAGCAGCGCCAGCGAGATGTCCCAGCCCCTGTCCCTCAACACGCGGGCGACCACGAATCCGTCGCCGCCATTGTTACCCGGCCCGCAGGCGACCAGTGTCCGGCGCGGCGCAAATCGGGCGGCGATCGCGTCGGCAATGGCCAGACCGGCATTCTCCATCAGCGCAATGCCGGGCACACCGTTCCGGATGGTGATCCGGTCCGCTTCCGCCATTTCCGCGACGCTCAGCAGCGTCAGATCGTCCACATGCGCCTCCCGACCTTGAGTCGGGCGGAGGATAGGGCGAGAGTGCCGGTCGTGAAATGCGATAAATCAGTACCGCCAGAAACCTGCACGCCGAAACACGTCCGGAAACGCGCGATGATCCTCCTGAACCGTGGTCTCTGGATCGCTCTTGGCCTGGCCGGTCTCGTTGCCGTCGGCATCGGCGCCTACGGCGCGCATGCCGCCGGATTCGACGCGGTCGCGCATGAACGATTCGCCAGTGCCCTGCTTTATCACCTGGTGCATCTCGCCGGTATTGCCGCAGCGCTCGTCATCAGCGGACGCCGACACGCAAGGCTGGCGACGGCAAGCGCTATTCTGTTTCTGACCGGGATAATGCTGTTCTCGGGGTCGCTCTATGCCAGCGCGTTCACCGCCGGGGCGACGCCGACCCTGCTCGCCCCCTATGGCGGCATGAGCTTCATGCTCGGCTGGCTGGCGCTCGGCATTGCCGGTGCCCGGTCAGTTGGTCGACGGAATCAGGAAGAGGGGGAGTGGGGCGAGTGATGGGTCTTGAACCCACGACCTCCAGATCCACAATCTGGCGCTCTAACCAGCTGAGCTACACCCGCCACAAGTCCGCTCGCACATTCGCGAGGGCCGTTTACCTACTGTAACATTGCAGGCCCGTCAACCGGTTTACCGTGCCGCAATGCCGGTTCTTTTCAGCCGCCGAAATGGGCAGCCAGACGGGCGACGGCTTCGTCCAGAACGGCATCTTGCTTGGCAAAGCAAAAACGAATGAAGTTCTTGGACGCCGCGCCGGAATAAAAGCCGCTGACCGGCAGGGCAGTTACTCCTGCTTCGGTCGTGATATGGCGGCAGAAGGCGGCGTCATCGCCGTCAAATCCCAGCCCTGAGATATCGACAAACTGGAAATATGTGCCTTCACACTCAACGCACTCGACCCCTTTGATACGGCTCAGCCCGTCCGCCAGGCGATCACGCTTGGCCTGCATCGTATCCCGGAGTCCGGTGAAATAACTGTCCTCCTGGCCCAGTCCGAAGGCAACCGCGCGCTGCAGGTTCGGCGCCGTTGTGAACACCAGGAACTGGTGCGCCTTTGAAATCGGCTGCAGCAAGTCCGCCGGCGCGGTGACATACCCGACCTTCCAGCCGGTCACCGAAAAGGTCTTGCCGGCAGAACCGATCCGGACCGACCGCTCGCGCATGCCCGCCAGGGTCATCAGCGGGTGGTGCCGCCGGCCGTCGAAGGCCATGTGCTCGTAAACCTCATCGCATACCGCGTAGCAATCGAACTCGATCACAAGTTCGGCGATCGCTTTCAACTCCGCCTCGGTGAAGACCTTCGATGCCGGGTTCATCGGCGAGTTCAGCACCAGCAGCTTGGTTTTCTCGCTGAAGGCCGCCCTCAGGGCGGCGATGTCGAGCTTCCATTCCGGCGGGCGCAGGGTCACGATCTTCGGGATTCCCCCTGCCCGCCTGATGATCGGCTGATAGCAGTCATATGTGGGCTCGATCAGCACCACTTCGTCGCCCGGCTCGATCAGGCCGAAGAAGCATGCGGCCAGACCTTCCGTCGCCCCGGTCGTGACCATCACCTCGGATTGCCAGTCCACATCCAGATCGTAGAACCGCTTGTTATGGGTGGCGACCGCCTGCCGCAGTTCCGGCACACCGAGCATCGGCGGATACTGGTTCGGCCGGTCGAACAGGAAGTTCGAGGCCTGTTGCAGAACCGCGTCGGGGCCGCTGTCGTCGGGGAACCCCTGGCCCAGATTGATGGAGCCGTGCTCGATCGCCAGACGCGACATGACCTCGAACACGGTTGTTCCGAACGAGGACAAGAGGCTGTTTGCAGGCTTCATCGGCGCGGCTCCGAGGGATTCCGGGAAAAGAGTGGCATCGCGCTTAGCCTAAGGTTGCGGCCAATGCAAGGCTCCCGCGACAGTGCTGCAGCGCAGCACACTTTGCGCGCGGCGAAACTGCCAATTGAGCGTCCCATTTAGCACCGCTATAAGGACGGCACGGAAATTAATAAATTCCCGATAAAATCGGAAGGAACAGGGTGATGACCAGGCTCGCGGAACGACTGAACCATCTCGGCACGGAAACGGCTTTCTCCGTTCTGGCGCGGGCCAACAAGCTGGCCGCCGAAGGCCGCAGCATCATCAATCTCGGCATCGGTCAGCCCGACTTCCGGACCCCGGACAACATCGTCGAGGCGGCGGTCAAGGCGCTGCATGACGGGCATCACGGCTACACCCCGGCAAACGGTATTCCGGCCCTGCGCGAGGCCGTCGCCGCCAATCTTGAGAAACGGCACGGGGTTGCCGTCGATCCGGGCCGGGTTCTGGTTGTTCCGGGCGGCAAGGTGACCATGTTCCTCGCCATGATGATTTTCGGCGAACCGGGCGCGGAGATCATGTTCCCGGATCCCGGCTTTCCGATCTATCAGTCCGCTATCGAGTTTTCCGGCGCGAAAGCTGTTTCAATCCAGTTGCGCGAGGAGAATGGCTTTGCCTTTTCAGCCGAAGAGGTGCTGGCAGGCATCACCGAGCGGACCCGGCTGATCATCGTCAACAGCCCGGCCAACCCGACCGGCGGAGTCGTGCCCCGGGCCGAGTTCGACAAATTGGTGGCCGGACTTCAGGCCTGGCCGGATGTCGCCATCATGAGCGACGAGATCTACAGCGAGATGCTTTATGACGGCCGCGAGCATGTCAGCCTGCTGCAATATCCCGAAATCGCGGATCGCCTGATCCTGCTCGACGGCTGGTCCAAGACCTATGCGATGACCGGCTGGCGCCTCGGTTTCAGCGTCTGGCCAAAAGATGTCTTCCCGCACGCCGAGAAGCTCTGCGTGAACATCCATTCCTGCGTCAACGCGGCGGCCCAGTTCGCCGGACTTGAGGCCCTTACCGGGCCCCAGGACGCCGTGTCGGAAATGCTCACGGCGTTCGACGCGCGCCGCAAGGTCATCGTCAAGGAACTGAATGACGTCCCCGGCTTCCGCTGCATCGAGCCGGGCGGCGCCTTCTACACGTTCCCCAATATCGAAGGCACGGGCATGAAGGCCCAGGCGCTGCAGGAGAAGCTTCTGGAGGAAGCCGGTGTGGCGGTAATCGCCGGTACCAGCTTCGGTGGATTTGGTGAAGGCTACCTGCGCTTTTCATATGCCAATTCGACTGAAAACATCATCGAGGCCATCGCCCGCATTCGAAACTGCCTCGCCTGATCCGGGAGGGGCGATCGACTGCCTGTTTTTTGCTGCCTGTTTTTTAATCAGATGCGTTAAATTGGAGCAGAAAAGAGGCCCCCACGTCCCGATACCGCCCCTCTCTATTGTTTTTTTTCAAAGAGTTACGATTTATTTCGAAGTTGGCATGCGGAATGCTCTTAGTGGGCATGACCCGCAATCAGGGACATCAACAAGAAGAGCACAGGCGCAATGAAAAAAATCGAAGCCATAATCAAGCCCTTCAAGCTGGACGAGGTAAAGGAAGCGTTACACGAGGTCGGGATCCAGGGGATCACCGTGACCGAAGCCAAGGGGTTCGGTCGCCAGAAAGGGCATACCGAGCTCTATCGCGGGGCCGAGTACGTCGTCGATTTTCTCCCCAAGGTGAAAATCGAGGTCGTTATGGAGGACTCGCTGGTCGAACGGGCCGTGGACGCCATACAGTCCGCCGCCCGCACGGGGCGTATCGGAGACGGGAAGATCTTCGTCTCCAATATCGATGACGTGATCCGCATCCGAACCGGTGAATCCGGCGGGGATGCCCTCTAGCAACCTATGAACCCGTTTCTCCCGCCGGGAGAAACGAAACCCGTCCGACCCGACCCGGTCGGACAGAATCAATCGGCGGTGCCGGCACAATGTCCGGAACACCGTCAAACCAGGGACGCCCGGCCAGAAAGGCTTTCGGACAAGCCGCCAACGGTTGCTCCGAACGCCCGGAGAGGCATCGACCCATCAAGTCAGGAAGGAAGACTATGTCTGATGTGAACACCGTCTTGAGCATGATCAAGGAACATGATTGCAAGTTCGTTGATCTCCGTTTCACGGATCCGCGCGGCAAGATGCAGCACGTGACGCAGGCCATCGAGACGATCGACGAAGAAAGCCTCGTTGAAGGCTTCATGTTCGACGGTTCCTCCATTGCCGGCTGGAAAGCCATCAACGAATCCGACATGAGCCTCAAGCTGGATCTGTCCACGGCGCGCGTCGATCCGTTTTTCGCACAGCCGACCCTGATGATCCTGTGCGACGTCATAGATCCAATTACCGGCCAGCCCTACGAGCGGGATCCGCGTTCCACGGCGAAAGCTGCGCTGAACCACCTGAACAGCCTCGGTATCGGCGATACCGCTTTCTTCGGCCCGGAAGCAGAGTTCTTCGTGTTCGAGGACGTGAAGATCAAGACCGGCTCCAACATCGGCTATTACGAAGTCGATCACCCGGAAAGCCCACACAACTCGGCCCGCGCCTACGATGAAGGCAACATGGGTCACCGTCCGGGCGTCAAGGGCGGCTACTTCCCGGTGCCGCCGGTGGACAGCGAGCAGGACCTGCGCAGCGAGATGCTGGCGGTCATGGGCGAAATGGGTGTGGAAATCGAGAAGCACCATCACGAAGTCGCTCCGGCCCAGCACGAACTCGGCATGAAATTCGGCACGCTGATCGAGACCGCCGATGCCCTGCAGATGTACAAGTACGTCGTGCATAACGTCGCGCATGCCTATGGCAAGACCGCGACCTTCATGCCGAAGCCGATCGCCGGCGACAACGGCTCGGGCATGCACGTTCACCAGTCCATCTGGAAGGACGGCAAGCCGCTCTTCGCGGGTAACGGCTATGCCGATCTCTCCGAGATGTGCCTCTATTATATCGGCGGCATCATCAAGCACGCGAAAGCCATCAATGCCTTCTCGAACCCGACGACCAACAGCTACAAGCGCCTGGTCCCTGGCTTCGAAGCACCGGTCCTGCTCGCATATTCCGCGCGCAACCGTTCCGCTTCCTGCCGTATCCCGTTCGTGAACAGCCCGAAGGGCAAGCGCGTCGAGGTCCGGTTCCCGGATCCGGCCGGCAACCCGTACCTGACCTTCTCCGCCATGCTGATGGCCGGCCTCGACGGTATCCAGAACAAGATCCATCCGGGCGACCCGATGGACAAGGATCTGTACGACCTGCCGCCGGAAGAACTGGCCGATATCCCGACCGTCTGCGGCAGCCTGCGCGAAGCCCTCGAATCCCTCGATGCAGACCGTTCGTTCCTGACCCAGGGCGATGTCTTCACCAACGACCAGATCGATGCCTATATCGAGCTGAAGATGGATGAGGTCATTCGCTTCGAACAGACCCCGCATCCGGTTGAATTCGAGATGTACTACTCCGTCTAAGGCAACGGGTGGCCGGGTCTCCCGGCCGCTTCGTGTTTGACGATTTCAAGTCCTGTCGCCGGTGCGCACTATCCGGCGGCAGGCTTCCTCCCAAAACTCCGGCCGCTTCGCGCGGCCCTTTTTTTGTGGCAGACAGATCAGACCACGGGGCGTGGACGGATCAGCGCGATGAGCAGCCCGCTGGCCACGATGAGACCGCCCCCGGCAAACAGATGCAGTCCCGGGACCTCGCCGAAGAACAGCAGGCCGAAGATTCCGGCATAGATCAGGGTGCTGTAATAGAACGGCGCGATGAAACTCGCCTCGCCGATCGCGGCCGCACGAATGAACAGCAACTGCCCACACACCATGATTGACCCGACCCCGACCAGATAGGGCAACTGCGCCGGATCAGGCATCTGGAACACCGGAATGGCGGCAAGTCCCGAAAGCACGGCGCCGGACAGGTTGTTGATCGCCAGAATGGTGAGCGGCTTGTCAGACTGCGCGAGAAGCCGGATCGTCACCACCTCGGCCCCAACCAGAACTGCTGACAGGAGCGCTATCAGCGCCCCTGCCTGAAGCACGCCTGCCCCGGGGTGGTTCATGATCACCACGCCGGCGAGCCCGAGCGCTGCCCCGAACCAGCGGAGAGGCACCAGCCGTTCATGCAGGAAAAGAATGGCAAACAGCATGGCGAAGATCGGGCTGGTCCAGGCGATCGCCAGGGCATCTGCCAGGGGCATCATCCCGACGGCGGCGAAGGACGCCGTGACGCCCGCGGCCCCCAGGACAATCCGCAGGCCGTGCTTGGCCGGAACCTGAGTGCGAAAGACGTTGCGGCCGCGGCGCAGGATGAACGGCAGCAGGGTCAGAAACCCGAATCCGAAGCGCGCGAAGGTAATCTGCAGAGGATGAAGATGAGGTCCGGCATCGAGGATCTGCACGCCTTTGGCGCACGCATTCGCCCCGGCGAAAAAGGCACAGGCCACGACCACAAGCAATGCGGTCTTTAACGCAGATCCCGCTGGCATTTTTTGAGTCCCGTCAGATTTTCGACCGGCGGATCATCGGCAGCGGATGGAGCAGCCGCAACCGACATTGTTACAGCCCACACTGAATAAAAATGTACAACTGAATTAAAATTTACATTTTAGGAGGACAAACGTGATTCCTCGATAAAATCGATGAGCGGCTGGAAATCCATCACATGATCAAACGTACGACGGCTCTGGAGTTCCATGATGGCCAGGCCTTCCTGTGCCGCCTGGGCGAACAGCTGCGTGTCACGCAGTGTTGCTACCTTGGGAAACCCGAGCTCCTTTAGATACAGCTCCAATCGCTCAGCCGCCCTGGTGCGCAGCCGCACCCGGTTGCCAACAAAAGCGACCGCCCGCTTGTTCTTTCGGATCGGCTTCAGATCCGAAAGCTGGTCAATGAAATGCCGCGTTCCGTCCTCGTCAAAAGCCGAAGGAAGAACCGGAATGACGATGACGTCGGCCCGCTTCACGATGTCCTTCACCACGTCGCGGCTCATGGCCGCGACACAGTCCACGACAAGAATATCGGTTTTCTTGCGCGGCTTCGCACCATCTTCCTCAAGGTCGACACCGCTGATCTTCGGAACATCCGACGGGCGCCTGCGCAGCCAGCCGAGCGCGCTTTGCTGCACATCCAGATCGCCCAGTGCGGTTTGCAGCCCGCGTCCCGCATAGTGCGCCGCCAAGGTAGTGGCCAGCGTCGTCTTGCCGGCGCCGCCTTTGGTGTTCGCCACCGCGATGGTAAACATGCTCTCTCCGTCTGGTTGCCGCGGCTCCCGCCCCGAATGGTTCCGTCTCGATCACACTCACGGCAATTCGACTTCGAGGCTGCGCCCTCCCTCGCCATGCCGGCTGTCGCGCGCCTTCACGATTACCTTGCTGATGCCATCCGGAATCGCGACGCCGGAAAGCGACCGGGTGAATGGTTGCTCGTTGACATGCGGGTGATACAGCACGCGTGTCGCAAGCAGCGATCCATCGGGTGCCAAGACCGACCAGGCATTCGCATAGTGATCCCACCCTGTATCGGCGTGCCGCACAGTCACATGAAAGCTGTAGGAGCCGTCAGCCGCCCGTTCGATCTCCACCTTTTCAACATCAGCCTGTCCGGCGGACGCACCGTCGATCGGGCAAACGGCGAGACCTGCGACAATCAGCCAAAGCCCCATGCGCAAAAGTGGAATACGGTCAATCAACACGCCAATATGCGCACACAGTACGCCCTCGATGATTTTTTGACAACCCGTGTCACAGACTTTCCAGCTTTCGCTTTCTGCCGTTCACGTCAAGTGCAACGAACGTGAAATGCCCTTCTGTCACGAGAACTTCATCACCCTGGTAGGTCCCGGCGCGTATGACCCAGGCCTCGATACGGAAGGTCAGGGACGTGGTGCCCTGCCTTTCCAGGCTGGCATAGCAGCTGAGGACGTCGCCGACACGGACCGGTTTATGGAACGACATGGCTTCGACACCAACCGTTGCCACCCGGCTTTTTGCTCGTTGCGCTGCGGCCGTGCCACCGGCAATATCCATTTGACTGAGGACCCAACCGCCGAAAATATCGCCGCTCGGGTTCGTATCCGCCGGCATCGCGATCGTCCGCACTTGCAGCGTCCCGACCGGCTGACGAGCATCCTGCATCGTAACCACTCCTGATTGCTTGGCGACCAACGCCTATATCTTGTAGTATCGACCTGACTGACTACAGGATAAACCGTTTTTCTGGCCTCTGAGGACGCACCCCATCCATGTCGGACCTGTTCCAAAGCAACGCCGCCCGCAGCGATGACGACTATTCGGCCAAGGACATCGAGGTCCTTGAAGGCCTGGAGCCTGTGCGCCGGCGCCCTGGCATGTATATCGGCGGGACGGACGAGCGGGCGATGCATCATCTCGTGGCCGAAGTCCTGGACAATTCCATGGATGAGGCAGTCGCGGGATTCGCCAGCCGGATCGAGATCGACCTCAGCGCCGACATGACCGTGACCGTGCGGGACAATGGGCGCGGTATCCCGGTCGATCCGCATCCCAAGTTCAAGGACAAGTCCGCCCTGGAAGTCATCCTCTCGACGCTGCATGCGGGCGGCAAGTTTTCCGACAAGGTCTACAGCACATCGGGCGGCCTGCACGGCGTCGGCATCTCGGTGGTGAACGCGCTTTCCGACGTGATGGAAGTCGAGGTCGCGCGGGACAAGCAGCTTTACGCCCAGCGCTTCAGCCGCGGCATCACGCAAGGCCCGCTGGAAACCAGGGGGCCGGTACAGAACCGGCGCGGCACCACGGTGCGCTTTCACCCGGACGAGGAAATTTTCGGCAAGGCCCGGTTCCGCCCGGCTCATCTGTACAGGCTGGCCCGGTCCAAGGCCTATCTTTTCAAGGGCGTCGAGATCCGCTGGTCCTGCGACACAGTCCTGATCGGCGACGGGGACGAGACACCGGCCGCAGCCACCCTGCACTATCCGGGTGGCCTGGCAGACTTCCTGAACAGCACGCTCGGCGACCGCATGCTGATCGGCGAGGCCTTTGCCGGTGACAAGGAGGAAAGCGCGACGCGCGAGCGCGTCGAATGGGCGGTTACCTGGCCCGACGACCGCGACGACGGCTTCATGAACGCCTATTGCAACACCATTCCGACACCCAGCGGCGGCACGCACGAGGCTGGCCTGAGGAACGCGCTGCTGCGCGGTATCCGCGCCTATGCCGAAATGGTCGGCGGCCAGAAGAAGGCTGCGCAGATCACCGCCGAGGATGTCATGGGCGGCGCCTGCATCATGTTGTCTGTCTTCGTCAGGGACCCGCAGTTCCAGGGACAAACAAAGGAACGTCTGGTCAGCGCCCACGCCACCAAGCTGGTCGAGCAGGCGGTCAAGGACCATTTCGACCACTGGCTTTCGGCCAGTCCGGAAACATCGAACCAGCTTCTCGAACGGATCACCGAGCGGGCCGAGGACCGTCAGCGCCGCCGCCAGCAGAAAGAAGTCTCCCGCAAGACCGCGACGCGGAAGCTCCGCCTGCCGGGCAAACTCGCCGACTGCAGCAAGTCGGAACAGGAAAGCACGGAAATTTTCCTGGTCGAGGGCGACAGCGCCGGCGGCTCTGCCAAGCAGGCCCGCGATCGCGCCACCCAGGCGATCCTGCCGCTCCGCGGCAAGATCCTGAACGTAGCCAGCGCCTCGAACGAAAAGCTCCGCGGCAACCAGGAACTGTCGGATATCTCCCTCGCCCTCGGCTGCGGCACCGGGGATCGCTACGATGAAGACCAGTTACGCTACGGCAAGGTCATCATCATGACCGATGCCGATGTCGACGGCGCCCATATCGCGGCGCTGCTGATGACCTATTTCTTCCGCGAAATGCCCAAGCTGGTCGAGCGGGGCCATCTCTATCTCGCCCTGCCGCCGCTTTACCGGCTGACCCAGGGCACAAAATCGGTTTATGCCCGGGATGACGCCCATCGCGAGGAACTGATCCGGACCGAACTGACCGGACGGGCAAAAATCGAGGTCTCGCGCTTCAAGGGTCTCGGTGAAATGCCGCCAAAGCAACTCAAGGACACCACCATGGACCCGGCAAAACGGATCCTGCTGCGGGTTTCCGTGCCGCCGTCTCTGAAGGGACTTGATCCGGAAAGCGCGGACGCGGAAGCGCGCCGGGTCCTCGAACAAACCGTTGAAACGTTGATGGGACGGAAGCCGGAACTTCGCTTCCAGTTCATCCAGGACAATGCGAAATTCGTCACGGATATCGACATCTGATGCCGGCCGGGAAACGCATTTCCAGAAAAACCGACCGCTGATATCGTTTCATAATTATTACAAAAGTATGGTACGGATACTACACACACCACCAAAACATGGCTGGTGCGCGCGAATTTGGCGATCTCTTTGTTGACAGCGGCCACGCTAGACATAAAATCCGCTTCATCTTCGCGCCGAGCATTTTACAGACAACCTGTAACTCCTCAGCCAACGCGATAAAATAGGCGGTACCTTGACGTTTTCAGACCTTGGACTTAGCGACGCAGTCGTTTCTGCGGTAACCGATGCTGGTTACACAATACCCACTCCTATCCAGGAGCAGGCGATCCCCCACGTACTGATGGGACGAGACATTCTCGGCTGTGCACAAACCGGGACCGGCAAAACCGCGTCCTTCACACTGCCGATGATCGACATCCTGGCGGCCGGACGGGCCAAGGCGCGCATGCCGCGCTCCCTGATCCTCTGTCCGACGCGGGAACTTGCGGCGCAGGTCGCCGACAATTTCGTCAAGTACGGCAAATACAACCAGCTCAACATGGCTCTTCTCATCGGCGGCGTTGCCTTTGCCGAGCAGGAACGGAAGCTCGACCGAGGCGTTGACGTGCTGATCGCGACACCGGGCCGCCTGCTCGACCATTTCGGGCGCGGCCGGATCCTGATGACCGACGTCAAGGTACTGGTGATCGACGAAGCCGACCGCATGCTCGATATGGGCTTCATCCCCGATGTCGAAAAGATCGTCGGACTTCTGCCGCGGATCAGGCAGACCCTGTTCTTCTCCGCAACCCTGTCCAAGGAAATCCGCAAGCTGGCGGATGCCTTCCTGATCAATCCGCGCGAGATTACAGTCGCCTCCTCCTCCTCTGCTGCCGATACCGTCAGCCAGTGGCGCATCCATGTGAATGCGAAAGACAAGCGCGACGCTCTGCGCAATCTGATTGAAGCCGAGAAGCCGGCGAACGCGATCATCTTCTGCAACCGGAAGCGCGATGTCGGTGTCGTGCATCGGTCCCTGAAGAAATCCGGCTACAATGCCGTCGAGTTGCATGGCGACATGTCCCAGCCGGACCGGACAAAGACTCTGCAGCGCTTCAAGGACGGCGATGCGGACCTGCTCTGCGCCAGTGACGTCGCCGCGCGCGGTCTGGATATCGCCGGCCTCAGCCACGTGTTCAATTACGATGTACCGACCAATGCGGAAGACTATATTCATCGCATCGGCCGGACCGGACGTGCCGGAAAAGAAGGCCGTGCCTTTACATTGACCACGCCGGAAGACGAGAAATATCTCCAGGCCATCATCAAGCTGATCGGCAAGGATATCACGGTCTTCAAGATTGCCGGAAAACCGGCGGCTGATCTACCGAGCGCCGAAAGCGCAAAGACGGAAACCAGCAGCGCCAAAAGTTCTCGTGCCAAAAGCGCCAGCACGGAAGGTGCCCACACTGAGCCTTCCGTTGCAGAAGCGGCAACCGCCGAAGCACCTGCGTCAGACAGCGCAGAGGCAGAAAGCGCCGCAAACGCTGACGAAAAGCGCAGCGGCCGGAGCACCAACGGCCGGAAAAAGCCGCGCGCCCGCGGTGGTCGCGACCGGGAACGCGCCTATCCGGGAGAGCGGACCCCAGGTCCAGGCAACGTGACCGAGTTCCCGGCGAAGGAATCTCGCGGGCGAGGCCGTCAGCGGGACCGGGACGAGGAGTCGGGCAGCAACGAAAAGATTGTCGGCCTCGGTGACCACGTTCCTGCGTTCCTTCTCCGCAAGTAAGGCAGTCGAAATCGTTCGGCGGCGCCGCTTGATTTCGGCGCCCGTTTCGGAAACCATCGGAGGCTCATTGCTTCCAGATACCGGGTTCCTCGATGCAGACCATCTTTGTTCAGGTTAAGTGCGAGCTCAGCGAAGCCTACAATGTCGCCGATTCAGCGATCATGGATTTCGAGGAAGTCTCGGAGGTGCATTCCACCTCTGGTCAGTACGACCTTATGATGAAATGCTACCTGCCTGACGATACCGATATCGGCCGGTTCGTCACCGAAAAGATCCACAGTATCAAGGGCGTGAAAGATACTTTCACGATCATCACCTTCAAGGCATTCGGGTAAAGCTGGTCAGGCGTCGGCAGACGCGCTCGGTTCTTCGGTTTCGGCCGAAGTAAAGATTGCACCGTCCGTAGCTGCTGTCTCGAAGGACACGCCCTCAAGCCGTGCCCCTTCGAAGTTTGTTTGCGTGCAGATCGCTCTGTCCAGAGTTGCTCCGGTCAGCGTGGCGGGAAAGCGAACCATACGGCGGTCGCCGCGTGTGCTCAGGACATTCACATAGCCCAGATCCGCGTCGGCCAGGTTGGCCGCCGTCAGATCAGCGTTCATCAGGATGACGCCGCGCATGTCGGCGCCCATCAGATTGGCGCCGGCGAAATTCGCTCCCGTGAAATCAGCCATGGTGAGGAACGATTTCCCGAGATTGCATTTCTCCAGATTCGCGCCGGTGAACTTTGCGACGCTCAGATCAGCATACTTGAAATCAATTCCCGCCAGGTTGGCTCCGGAGAAATCCGCCTGCTCGCCGTCCTTACCGTCGGTCGCCAGCCATTTCATGTGGCGCTGAACCTTCAGCTTGAGGTCGTCTTTGAGTTCCCGAATACCGAGGAACACCCGGCAATTGTCGAGACGCGCGCCTTTCATGTCGCAGACCGAGACATCGACATTGCGGAGTACCGCTCCTTCCAGGTCAGCGCCGCGCAGGCTCGCCCCCTTCAGGTTTGTACCGGCCATCACCGCATTCTTCATTCGGGCCAGCTCGAGATTTGCCCCCTCAAGATCGGCGCCGGAAAGATTGACCGCGACGAGTTCCGCTTCCGAGAGATTGCTGTTCCGAAGCGATGCCCCCTGGAGATTGCTCTCTGTCATGTTCGCACGCGAGAAATTCGACTTGTCGAGCACGGCATCGGACAGGTCGACGCTTTGCGTCCGCTTCATTCCGGCGTCCCTGATATCTCCAGGGCGCATGTCAGCTTCCCTGAAATCCGCTCCGCCGAGACGCGCACCGGTAAATTTCGTTCCTCGCAAATCAGCCCGAAAGAAATTGCAGCCTGCCATATTGGCCCGCCGCATGACGGCGCCGAACATGTCGGATCCGGAAAAATCACCTCGAACAAAGGCAGCACCGGTCAGGTCCGCGCCGGACAGAAGCGCATTATGTAACTTGGCGTTGGGCGCGCGCAGCCCCTTCAGACTTGCGTTTCTTAAATCTGCGCGCTTGCATCCAGGGACCCCATCGAGATACCCCCGATGGAGCACAATAACTTCTTTTAGTGTTGCTTCATCCATTGAAAGAATTGCCCGCCCCAGACACGCAACGACTACATCATAAGGTTATAGAACGATCGTTACCTTAACTTATCAAGCACTAAAAACTATAGCAGTGCTTGAATTTATATCGAATTGTATTGATTTCATGTAGATTTTAGCAGGGAATTGGTTAACGCATTACTAACTGCAGCTTGTGTTGGATCGATGACCGGGACCGATAACTCGTCCTCGAGCCTCTTTCGGTAGCGCGCCATGCCCGCACACCCCAGAACAATCGCCTGCGCGCCGTCAAGATCCCGCAATTTCGTACCCGTCTCCAATAACCTTGCGTAGGCAACGGCCTCATTCGAGAGTTCGACCACCCCCAGCCCCATGGCCCGTTCACCGACCAATCGCGACTCGAGACCAAGGACGCGCACATACCGGAGATGGCGCGGAATAGATTTGTCGAGAATGGCAACGACGCCGAACTTCTCGACCCGGCTCATGGCGCTGAGCATTCCAGATTCAGCAATCCCGTAAACCGGCTTTTCCGTTGCCTCCCGGCAGGAATAGATCCCCGGATCGGAATAGCAGGCAATGACAAAGGCCGACGCATTGTTCGCGCGGCGATCAACCATCGCCCGCAATTGCACGGCCACCTGGTCAACATCCGCCTGGCTTTCGATGCCAGCCGGTCCATCCGGGTTCGTAAGACATTCGATTTCAGGCCCTCCCGGCAGACGAAGACCGTCAAGCGCGGCACTCATTGCTTCGGTCACGGCTTCGGTACTGTTCGGATTGATGACAATGATCGGATCGATCATGTGTGAGGCCTCCTATGCCAGCCCTTTGGTTACCAGTTCGGTGACGTCCGGCGACAGGCCGGGACGCCGGAGAATGCGCGCGAGACATTCCCGCATCAGCCCCTGCCGATGCTCATCGTATCGCTTCCAGCGCGTCAGCGGCGACACCAGACGGGCCGCGATCTGCGGATTGATCTCGTCGAGCTTAATGATCTGATCCGCGAGGAAGCTGTATCCCATTCCGTCCGCCGCATGAAACCGGACCGGGTTTCCGCTTGCAAATGCACCGATCACGGCTCGGACCCGGTTCGGCGTCTTCAGATCGAATTTGGGATGCTCCAGCAATGCCTTTACATCATCGAGCGTGCCGTCGAGGCCGCTTGTCGCGCGCAAGGTGAACCACTTGTCCAGAACCAGCGGCTGCTCGATCCAGCGATCATGAAAGGCCGCGAGCGCCACGGTTCGCTCAATACAATCCGTATTGTTGAGTGCCTGCAGCGCCGCCATGGACTCCGTCATGGTCGTCGCTCCCGCCGCCTGCCTGGCGGCAAGAGCACGCGCCTCCGCGCCTCCCCCGGCAACCAGATAGCCGAGAATCACCGCTTTCAGACTGCGTGCCCCCATGGCCTCGGTCGACATGTCATCCGCAGAGAACGCGCCGCTCAGCTTCCCGTAGAGGGCCTTGAATGCCGCATCATGACGAAGGCCTATTTCCCGGCGCGCCAAGGTCCGGACAGTGTGGATGGCATCAGGATCGGCCGGGCTCATCGCTTCAGCCAGCACGCCTTCGCCAGGCAGCATCAGCAGCTCGGCCACGAATGCGGGATCGAGCGTTCCATCGGAGAGAATTTCTTCGACCGCATCATGGAAAGCATTCTCCAGCACAACATCGCGGCTGTCAGACGCGGCACGCAGCAGCATCCTCGTCAGATAGCTTTGCCCGGAGTCCCAGCGGGCGAACGGATCATTGTCATGCTTGAACAGGAAAAGCTGCTCCGTTCCCGTCAAGCTTGTCCGCAGTTTCACCGGGGCGGAGAATCCCCTGAGCAGTGACGGCACCGTCCCGCTCTCGACATTCTCGAAGACAAACTCCTGTTCCACTGCGGTCACCGGAAGGACCCGCTCGGTCGGCGGTATATCCGCGTTGTCACCGCGCAACTTCAGCGGTTGTTCCTTGCCGGACGGATCAAGCAGCGCAACGCAGAGAGGGATCAGCATCGGCTGCTTGTCAGCCTGCCCCGGCGTCGGCGGCACTGTCTGGCACACCTTCAGGGTGGCCGTCTTCTCCACGGCGTCATGGAGAAGCGACACATCAAGCATCGGAGTCCCCGCCTGGCTGTACCAGAGCCGGAACTGGCCAAGATCGACCCCGCTCGCATCCTCCATGGCCGCGACGAAATCCTCGCAGCGAACGGCCTGGCCGTCATGCCGTTCGAAATAGAGATCCATCCCCCCGCGGAAGCCCTCGGGACCCAGCAGGTTGTAGATCATGCGGATAACCTCGGCGCCTTTCTCGTAGATCGTGACAGTGTAGAAATTGTTGATCTCGGCGTAGCTCTCCGGCCGGATCGGATGGGCGGTCGGACCGGAATCTTCCGGAAACTGGGCGGCGCGCAGCAGCCGCGCATCGGCAACCCGCTTGACCCCGCGTGAATGGGTGTCCGAGGTGAATTCCTGGTCCCGAAACACCGTCAGGCCTTCCTTCAGGCTGAGCTGGAACCAGTCCCGGCAGGTCACCCTGTTGCCGGTCCAGTTGTGGAAATATTCGTGCGCGACAATACCCTCCAGCCGTTCGTAATCCGCATCCGTGGCGGTTTCCGGGTCGGCCAGCACGAACTTGCTGTTGAAGATGTTGAGGCCCTTGTTCTCCATCGCCCCCATGTTGAAATGGCTGACAGCGACGATCATGAAGAGATCCAGGTCGTATTCGAGCCCGAACACCTCCTCGTCCCATTTCATCGAACGCTTCAGACTGTCCATGGTGTGGCCGCAGAGATGCTCGTTGCCGTGCTCGACATAGATCCTGAGCGCCACATCCCGCCCGGAAGCTGTGCGGAAACTGTCGGAGACACAGGCGAGATCGCCGGCGACGGCGGCGAAGAGATAGGAGGGTTTCGGGAACGGGTCATTCCAGACCGCGTAATGACGTCCGTCGCCGGCCTCGCCGGTCCCGACCAGGTTCCCGTTCGACAACAGAATTGGGAACCGCGCCGCATCCGCCTCGAGCCGCGTCGTATAGACCGCCATCACGTCGGGCCGATCCGGGAAGTAGGTAATGCGCCGGAAGCCTTCCGCCTCGCATTGGGTGCAGTACATGCCCTCGGACATGTAGAGCCCCTCAAGTGCCGTGTTCATTTCCGGCACGATCGCCGTCACCACCTCAAGCGTGAAAACGTCCGGTACCGCCCTGAGGGACAGACGGTCCCCGGCCACCTCATATCGACTGTCATCGACTGCGGCACCCTCGAGGGTCAGGGAGACCAGGCGGAGATCCTGCCCGTCCAGCTCCAGGATGTCGGACGCCGAGGCCGCATCGGGATTGCGGCGTCCCTTCAGGACGGCCGTGACCACGGTCTCTCCGTCGCGGAGATCGAAATCGAGATCGACCGTGTCGATCAGGAAAACCGGCGGCATGTAGTCCGCAAGGTTCTTCACTTTCGCTCCGGGGGTATTCTCGACGCGTTCCATTTCAGCTCCGCAAGTCAGTGTGCTCATTCGAGGCAGCTCAATTCGCCATCCAGCCGCCATCGACCATCAGGTTTTCCCCCGTAATGTAGGTAGCCTCGTCGCTGGCGAGAAACAGAACCGCGTTGGCGACATCACGGGGTAGGCCCAGCCGTGGCCAGGGCGTGCGTGTATGCGAATAGGCCAGGATATCGGGATCGACGGCCGGGCCGCTCTTGCCGGTCAGGATCTTGCCGGGCGCGACCGCGTTGCAGACGATCCCGTCGGCCGCGTAATCCCCGGCAATCTGGCGGGTCATATAGACGACGGCGGCCTTGCCCGTGCCGTAGGCGAAATCGTTTGGCGAGCGGACCATGCCGTGCTGCGAGGAGATATTGACGATCCGGCCGCGCACGCCGTCCCGCTCCGGCTGGGTCAGCATCTGCTGGATCGCCCGCTTGCAGCCAAAGAACACGCCCCGCGCATTCACCCCCATGACCCGCTCCCAGTCTTCCTCTGTGGTCTCCAGGATCGGCTTGCTGACCCCGATGGCGGCATTGTTGACAATGATATCAAGCGCGCCGAAGCGTGTGACGGCGAGCGAAACGGCTGCGTCGACCGACGCCCAGTCAGCCACGTCCATTTCCGTGAAGACAGCGTCGCCTCCCATCGCCTCGATCTGATCCAGCGTCTTCGGCCCGCCCTCTCGCGGCAGGTCGGTGCGATCGGCGATCACGACTCGCGCACCTTCTTCGGCGAATCTGAGGGCAATGGCCTTGCCGATGCCAGAGGCGGCACCGGTGACGAGCGCGGTTCTGTCCTTGAGACGCATGATATCTCCGGGGTCCGGGGCGCGCTGGAGGGCGGGGAAGGATTGCGGCGCGCCTGTGAGGTGACTAGGGTTCCGGTCAACAATAAATGGGGAGGGTGATTTGGCAATAAATACAGCGCTGACGGAGCGGCTCGGCATAGACCATCCGGTGCTCTGCGCTCCGATGGCACGGGTTTCCGGGGGCCGGCTGGCCGCTGCCGTATCGCAGGCTGGCGGCCTTGGCCTGATCGGCGGTGGTTATGGCGACCAGGACTGGATCGACACGGAACTGGCCGCGGCGGGCAATGCCAGAATCGGCATCGGTTTCATCACCTGGCGTCTCGAACATTTCCCGGACGTTCTTGACCGTGCCCTCGAGCGGCAACCGGCCGCCGTAATGCTTTCCTTCGGGGACGAACGGCCTTTCGCCGACCGGATCAAGGCGGCAGGGGCCGTTCTTATCGCCCAGGTGCAAAGCCTTGGCCAGGCGAAACGCGCAGCCGACGCCGGCGCCGATATCGTCATCGCCCAGGGCGGCGAAGCAGGCGGGCACGGTGCTCATCGGGGAACATTCTCGCTGGTCGCGGAAGTGGTCGACGCCCTGCCCGGCATCCCCGTCGTCGCGGCGGGCGGCATCGCCGACGGACGCGGCCTGGCCGCGGCCCTGATGCTGGGAGCGAGCGGCGTGCTGCTCGGCACGCGTTTTGTCGCGACGGAAGAATCCCTTGCACCGGACCCCGCGAAGCGCGCGGTCGCCAGGGAAAGCGGCGATGTCACGGTGAAAGGCAGCACTTTCGACAAGGCGCGCGGCTTCACCTGGCCGGAGCCCTACGCGCTGCGCACGTTCAGCAACAGTTTTTCGGAACGCTGGGAAGGCAAGGATCTGCCCGAGACAGCCATTGCCGAGTTCGAGGCCGCTGCGGCCAGGGCCGATATGGAAATCGCTCCCGTGGTGGCCGGTGAAGCCGCCGGCATCATCAGCGATGTGCCCTCGGCCATCGACCTGGTGCCCCGCATCGTGGCCGAGGCCGAGCAAAAATTAAGGGGCGCCGCAGCATTCTGCGACACCCCCTAACGGATGATATGTTGAGGGCGCGCCGGTCAGGCCGCCTTGGTGTCCCGCATGCTGGTATAGGCCAGTGCACAATGCTTTGCGCAGTATGGCCGTCCGGGCGAAATGCTGTCACCGCAGAACTTGAAGTCCGGAGACTTCGGGTCACCCGTGGGCCAGGAGCATTTGCTCCGGTCCCATTCCTGCGCCGCCAGCGGAGAGACTTTCCGCTTCTTCGGCTCGACCGGCTTGTCGGAGCGAACGATCGGTGACTGCCGCTTCGGCAGGCCCATACGGTGAACCTTGCCCACCACGGCATTCCGCGAAACCCCGAGCTCATTTCCGATCTGTGTGATCGACAATCCGTCGGCCCAAAGCTGCGTGAGCTTGGTCAAACGGTCCTCGGTCCATGCGCTGGCTGCGATGTCAGCCATAGTGCCCTCCAAGTATAATTCCACTGCCGGCCAACCCCGGCTTGGCCGGGTATGCGTTGCCTCAAAAGACGCAACATGTTGTGCCGATACGGACGAAGCCTACTCTTTCTTGTGGTCCAGACACAAGCCGAATCCGAATGATCGATACGATTCGCGCTGATTCAAGGACTTACGGCAATGAGTTCCGACCGCACTCAAACAGACTCCAAAACCGCACACGGCACCTGCCCCGTTTGCACCCGGTCCCGGATGGGGTATGGAAACCCTAGAGATTTGCATTCGCAGAAGAGTTCGGCGGCACGACATGAAATCAGTACCGAAACGCGTCCTCGTCACCGGCGGTGCCGGCTTTGTCGGCTCTCATCTGTGCGAGCGCCTGCTGGCGCGAGGAGACGACGTGCTCTGCGTCGATAATTTCTACACCGGCATGCGGCGCAACGTGGCCCATCTGCTCGAGAATCCGAACTTCGAGCTGATGCGGCACGACATCACCTTCCCGCTCTATGTCGAGGTGGACGAGATCTATAATCTCGCCTGCCCGGCCTCGCCGATCCACTATCAGCGCGATCCGGTGCAGACCACCAAAACCAGCGTCATTGGCGCCATCAATGTCCTCGGCCTGGCGAAACGGGTGAAAGCCAAGGTGCTGCAGGCCTCGACTTCGGAAGTCTATGGCGACCCGACGGTGCATCCGCAGACCGAGGAATATTGGGGCAACGTGAACACAACCGGCATCCGGGCCTGCTATGACGAAGGCAAGCGCTGCGCCGAAACTCTGTTTTTCGACTATCTGCGCCAGCACAAGCTGCGCATCAAGGTGGCCCGGATTTTCAATACCTACGGCCCGCGCATGCACCCGAATGACGGCCGCGTGGTCTCCAACTTCGTACTCTCCGCCCTGCGCGGCGACGATCTGACGCTTTATGGCGACGGCAGCCAGACCCGCTCGTTCTGTTATGTCGACGATCTGGTCGAGGGTCTGATCCGTCTGATGGACAGCGAAGACAGCGTGACCGGCCCGATCAATCTCGGCAATCCGTCGGAAATGACGGTGAAACAGCTCGCCGAGACCGTGACGGATCTGGTCGGCGGCAAGAACGGAATCACCTACCACCCGCTGCCCCAGGACGATCCGATGCAGCGTCAGCCTGACATCACGAAGGCGACGAACCTGCTCGGCTGGGAGCCCAAGGTGAGTCTGCGGACTGGGTTGGAACAAACAATAACCTATTTCCGGGATTTTGCCTGAGCTGTTTACCACTCTCCCCTTTTTCGCTGCGATAACTCTTGCCGGATCTTTGAGATTGCCCCGAAACGGCAGAATATCCTTGTCCGCCTGCATCTCCAGCCAATCGGCGGAGCATCGGACCTCGGACGGGAATTGAAGATTTTTTTAGGATACGTATAGCAATAGTAATAAACGCCTTCGAATCAGAAAAGTAGAAGTAGCTTTGAGTTAATAAATTATTAACCAAAAAACGAACATACATAAAAATTCACTAATTAGATCATTAACAGGTGATTAATTTTTCGATTCAATCGAAATCGATGAATTTGAAAAACACCCCCCGGAATTTACTTTTTTTTAATACGGATCGATGAAAAACGGGTCATTCGTTCCCCGAAACCACCTTACATGGAGACCCTATGTTTCTGAAACGACTCGCAGCTACCACCGCTGCAATCCTCATGGCATCTACCGCCTATGCCACCGACTTCGCTGGCAAGAAGGTCCTTTTCATCGATTCCTATCATGAGGGCTACCCGTGGAGCGACGGCATCACGACAGGAATTCAGAATGTGATAGGCAAGAGCGGCGCCGAACTGAAGATCCATCGCATGGACACCAAGCGGAACGGGTCGGACGATTTCAAGAAGCAGGCCGCCCTCGACTCAAAAGCGCTGATCGAAGAGTGGAACCCGGACGTTGTGATCGCAACAGATGACAACGCCTCCAAATATCTCATCGTTCCCTTCTACAAAGGCTCTGACCTACCGTTCGTGTTCGGCGGTGTTAACTGGGACGCAAGCGAATACGGCTTCCCAACAAGCAACGTCACCGGCATCGTTGAAGTGGATTCCATGGACGAAACCGCTGAGCTGTTGCGTCCGCTGGCCAAGGGTGACCGTCTCGCAATGCTTGCGACCGACAATCTAACCAATCGCAAGACAGCCAAGTATGCGGTCGAACAAATGGGCCTGAAGCTGGATGCCTTCTTCCCGAAGAACTATGAAGAGTGGAAACGGGACTTCCTGAAGATCCAGGACAATTACGACATGGTCCTGTTCCGCTCGCCTGCCGGCCTGGAAGGATACGAAACCGATGCCGCCAAGGCTTTTGTTCTCGAGAACAGCCAGATCCCCGGCGGCGCCAATCAAATGATCACTGCAAACTTCGCCGTTGTGACCTATGCCAAGGTCGCCGAAGAGCAGGGCGAGTGGGCGGCAAACGCGGCTCTGGAAATTCTTGGCGGCAAATCACCGGCTGATATTCCGGTTGGCCGCAACGAGCAGGGCCGGTTGGTCCTTAATGGACCGCTAATCGAGAAGCTGCAGCTTGAAATCGGCGCCGATCTGATCTCTTCCGCCGAACAGATTATCGAATAATACCAATCTGCCTATAAGGCCCGTGGAGAGTAGTACCTCTTACGAGTGTCGATAGATTAAAAAGGACGCTAACCGTGAAGCTCAAACAGCAATTCCTGATCCCGAGCACGATCGTACTACTCTTAGGCATGGGGGCCCTTAGCTGGGTCAGCTATGTGACCACCAAGGCTGCAATAACCAACCAAACGATGAAGCAGATGGATCAGGCTGCTTCATCTGTCGCCCAGGCAGCCGATGTCTGGTTTCTCGATCGGCGGCGCGATCTCGCCGGCTGGGCCCAGGATTCGATCTACGGGAAAGCCACAGAATCCGGCTTTCTTGCCAAGCAGATGCTGCGCAAGGCAGGCGAAACGCTGGAGAACATCAAGCATAGCTACAACTACTATGAAGCGATCAGCCTTACGGATCTCGAAGGCAAGGTGATCGCCTCCTCGTTGCCGGAGACAGTCGGCTCGTCAATTGCAGGGACCGACTTCCTGAACGCGGCCCTCGCCGGCGATATCGTGCTCTACGATTCCCATCGCAGTGAACTGAGTGGTGAGCCGGTCATCGTCACCGCGGCGCCGGTCAGCACTGTCGATAAGAGAACCAAGGAAGCAACGGTTACGGGCGTGCTTTTCAGCATTATTTCTCTGTCCGACTTCACGGAAAGATTCGTCGCTCCGGCGGTATCGAGCGAATCCGGGCGGGTGATGATCTTCAACTCGAAGGGTCAGGCGATCGTCCACCCGCAGGCAGAAAAAGCGCTTGCGTTGAAACTCGATGAACTTGTTCCAAGTGTGGGCGCCAACGACACCTCTGTCGAATTTGACGAACTTGGCACCAAGCGTCTCGGGACGATCCAGAATGCAGCTGAATTAAGCTGGCGGGTTCTTGCCGACGAAGCGGAAAGCATGCTGCTGAAACCAGCCAACGACCAGGGCCTCATCACCCTGGGCATTTCCCTCATCGTACTCCTCGTTGTTGGCGGAACGATTTACATTATTGTTTCGCGGACTATTTCTCCGCTGCGGCAGTTGACCACCACCATGGGCGTGCTTGCTGGTGGCGATACCGAAGTCGTCATTCCGTCCACAGACCGGAAGGACGAACTTGGAGAGATGGCGCAGGCCGTCGGTGTTTTCAAAAACAACGCCATTGAAGTTGCCCGGCTCGAAATCGAACAGCGCGCTGCAAAAGAGCGGGCAGAAGCCGACCGAATTAGAAGCATGAACGAACTGGCGGACCGTTTCGAAACAAGTATCGGCCACGTTGTCGAAACCGTATCCAGCGAGGCTGCCTCCGTTGAGCAAACGGCGCAAAGCATGACCGTACTTGCCGGTCAGGCCATGCAGCAGAGCGAAACCGTGGCCCATTCGGCGCAAAGCGCAACAGAGAACGTTCAGAACGTTGCGGCTTCGACAGAAGAGCTCTCGAGTTCGATATCGGAAATTAGCCGACAGGTCGCGCAATCGAACTCGCTCTCAAGCGAAGCCGTGGTCCAGGCCGACCAGACAAACACAAGAGTCGAAAGCCTCGCCACAGCGGCCGCCGAAATCGGCGAAGTCGTGATGCTGATCCAGGGGATTGCCGAGCAGACCAACCTATTGGCACTCAACGCGACGATCGAAGCAGCCCGTGCGGGCGAGGCCGGCAAAGGGTTCGCCGTTGTCGCTTCGGAAGTGAAAAGCCTCGCCAACCAGACAGCAAAGGCAACCGAGGACATTGGTTCCAAGATTTCCGATATCCAGTCTGCGACCACGGAAGCGGTCACAGACATTAAAAAAATAGGTCAGATGATCTCCAACCTGAACGAAATCGCAAATGGGGTGGCCGCCGCGGTCGAGGAACAATCGGCAGCCACACAGGAAATCGCCGGGAACATTCAGCAGGCATCCGCCGGCACACAGGAAGTCTCCGGCGCCATTGCCCAGGTCACCGACGCAACCGGGCAGACAGGAACCTCCTCATCCGAGGTTCTGGTGGCTTCAGAGAAACTTAGAGGCGAAGCTGATAAACTGAACAAAGAAATCTCCCAGTTCCTGACCAGCATTCGGGCCGGCTGATTTCTTGCCGAACGGACAAAGGGAGGCTAGGGAGGTGACATCCATTCTACTTTTTTTTCAGGTCCAATAGTGACTATCTGACGGCGCAACAGGATATCGACGAAACAGCCCCAGGATCATGTGGAGTGCCGTATGCAAACCGGTCTTGCGAAGTCACTCACCTAATTCCGTGGTGTTGCCTTGTTGGTATCGGTTGTGGGCTTTTCTTGTCGGCCCGACTGCAGGATATCCATGAGCTTTTCCTCGAAGGGAAAAGGCAATGGAGGTTCAACAAGAGACCCTGTCGCGGGGACAGCGCGCTGCTCCGACCAGCGCCTGAGTTCGGCAATCTCCTCGGCTCTGGTAACAGAAAGGGGCCGTGTCGCCAGCACCGCCATTTCGAGGTGCTTCTGTTCCAAGCGCGGATCCCGGTCCAGTTCATCTGCCTCTGAAAACGCGGCGATCAGGGCTTCCCGCACCAGAGCTTCGATTTCGGCGCCGCTGAAGCCGCCTTCACCGGAAGCTTCATCCTTCCCGGTCAACGCAGTCAGCTTTTCGATATCGTAGCCATCCGGATCGTGCCCCATCCTTGTCAGGTGAATTTTAAAGATCTCCATACGCTCCTCGGCGTTGGGAAGATCGATGAAGAACACCTCGTCAAACCGCCCCTTGCGCAGGATTTCAGGCGGCAGCAGGACGGTCTCGTTGGCCGTCGCAATCACGAATACGGGTGCGGTCTTCTCCTGCAGCCAGGTCAGGAAGGTTGCCAGGACTCTCAGGGACACACCGCTATCCCCGACATGCCCTCTATTACGCGGCAATCCCTTCTCGATCTCATCGATCCACAAAACGCAGGGCGCGACCGCCTCACAGATCGATATCGCATGCCGGATATGCTGCTCCGAAGCACCGACGAGAGATGCATAGACGCGTCCCATATCGAGTTTGATAAGCGGGATTCCCCAGGACGTTGCCGTACATTTCGCCGCCAGCGACTTGCCACAGCCGGGAACGCCGGTCAGCAAGACACCCTTCGGCGCGGAGATTCCGAAAGCATGCCCTCTCTCGCTCGACGCAAGGGCGCGCTTCCGCAGCCACTCCTTCAGATTGTCGAGGCCTCCGACATCGTCCATCGACCAATCCGTGGTATCGATATATTCGAGGATACCGCTTTTTTTCACGACATCCTGCTTGAGCCGGTAGATCCCGCGGATATCGTCTTTCGTCAGCTTTCTGTCATCCACAAGGGCATCGGAAAGTGCATTGCGGATTTCGTACATCGTCAGGCCGCTGGCGGCGTTCACGACGGCTTCCTTCAGATAATCGACATCCTCATCAAGCTTGATGGCCTCCGAGGCTTCCAGGCGCTCCAGGATGTCGTCCACCCAGACCTTGATTTCCTCCTTGGTGGGCAGCGGAAAGTCCAGATGCAGGATCTCCTTTTCGAGATCCTGTGTCAGCTCCCCATCGGGCGACACTAGCAGGATGACCCCGTTCTTAGCGGAAATCCGGCTTTGCAATGCGAAATCACGCAGCCTCCTCCGGTGCACCGGGTTGTTGTGGCGCTCGATCAGATAGGGGGAGGCATCGAGCAGAACGAGAAACGTCTTGCGGCGATCAACTCCCTTTTTCTCCCGCTCATGATCAAGTTTCCGTTCAAACACCTCAATCGCCGTTATCACATCCGCGTTCTGACCGGATTTCGGCAGAAACGGGGGCGATTTCTCCGGTCGGTCCAGAATTGTCCCGATCCGCTCCATGTGAACACCACGGGTGCAGGACCAGAAAATGATGTCGCATTTCTCATTGATGGCGACCCGCTCGATACTGTCAATCACACGGTTCTCTTCGAAAGAGCGGATCGCGATTATCGGATGAAGAGACGCAATGGCGTTCGTCAGTGTCTGCTCGAAGTTTTTTTGGCTGCTGATTTTCACTGCAATATTCTCCTCACCTGACGATGGTCTCTCCACCAGACGAGGCAATGCAAGAATGCCCAGCGAAACGGCGAGATTGTAAGAATAACAGTCAGAAAGTCAGTCGCAATTGACCTAAATCAGCATCACGCCCGCTGGTTAAATCTTCGCCCGACCAAGGCAGCCGCGATATTCACCTTCTGGATATCGATCGCGCCACCGGCAATGCCCCAACCCCAGCCGTCCCGCAGTCGCTGTTCCATGCCGTAGGACTTGGAATAGCCATAGGCCCCCATGACCTGCAGTGCGGAGCCGGTGACATCGCGGACGATCTCATTGGCGAAGCATTTGGCGAGGCTGGAATCCAGCACGGACGGCAGGCCGTCCTCGGCGTTCTTGGCGGCACGGTAGATCAGCAGGCGGGATGCCTCGACCCGCATGGCCATCTCGGCGAGCTTCATCTGCACCGCCTGGAACTCCACCAGCTCCTTGCCGAAAGCCTTGCGCTCCTGGGTATAGGCAAGCGCGGTCTCGAAGGCGGCCGACGCGATGCCGAGGCACATGGTGGCGTTGCCGCAACGCTCCAGATCGAACGCTTCCATAAGCTGACGGAAGCCGCCCGCCGGAACGATGACGTTCTCTTTCGGGATCTCGACAGTGTCGAAGAAGATGTCCGCGCTCGGAATCCCCCGGAATCCCATCAGGCGCTCCCGTTCCCCGAAGCTGACGCCCTGCATGCCCTTCTCGACATAGACGGCGCCGATCCCCTTGGCGCCCGGCGCATCGGACATCTTGCAATAGACCACATAGGCCTCCGCATGCCCGCCACCGGAGCACCAGCGTTTCTGGCCATTCAGGATCAGCTTGCCGCCCTCTTCCGTCACCCGGGTCTTCAGGTCTGTCAAAGCCGAGCCGGCATCCGGCTCCGACATGGCGACAGCGACGGTCAGCTCACCGGCGCAGACCTTGGGCAGCACCTGTCTGGCCAGCTCCGAGGAGGCGAAATGCTCGACCGCGCGGCAGGGGCCGACGGAAGATTCGAAGATCGGAAAGGCGACGGCCGGAGAGACCTTGGCGAATTCCTCCAGAACGATCAGGGCCTCGAGATTGCCGAGACCGAGCCCGCCATATTCCTCCGCCACATTGATCCCGAGAAAGCCCATCTCCGCATAGCGTTTGATGTGCTCCCGGGACAGCGCCTCGTCCTTTTCCTCAAGCTCGCGGGCGACTTCCGTCATTTCCTGCGTCGCGAAGCTGCGCGCCGTCTCCTGCAAATCGCGCTGCTCGCTGGTCAGCTGGAAATCCATGGGTGTTCCTCCGGGTCTTTTTTATATTCGTTTCAGTTGAAATGAGTTTAGCCGCGATGAAAGCGGACGTAATCCTCAAGCGGCACCCGCTCCGTAATGAGTGTGTTCTCGATCTTCGACCAATCCGCCTTGCCGAGCGCCATGCCGGCGACGACAACATCTTCTTCGCCAATCGGAACATGGTTCCGGATCACCTTGTGGAAGGTGGCGAAGGCGGCCTGCGGGCAGGTTTCCAGCCCGTGGCTGCGGGCCAGCACCATGACGTTCTGC
Organism: Nisaea sp.; assembly: GCF_040217065.1. Taxonomy (GTDB): domain Bacteria; phylum Pseudomonadota; class Alphaproteobacteria; order Thalassobaculales; family Thalassobaculaceae; genus Nisaea. Next base: position 708,005 of record NZ_JAVJNX010000005.1, on the reverse strand, counting down.
ATGAACATGCCGAAATCGAGCCAGCTGCCGATTTCCAGGCCCCGGTTGATGGTGAAGATCAGGCCGACAGGGGCATCGAAGAAGGTAAAGTTCCGGGCGTGCTGCGCCTTTGTCTTCTCGAAGTCGCCCTTCTTGATATCCAGCAACCCGTAAAGCGCCCAGCCGACCGCGCGGCGGCGCCCCTTGAAGGGCTCGAAAAACTCTTTCGGGTAATACTGATACTCGCCGCTATGCCCGCCCTCATGGTGGGCCTCCACCAGGTCCGCACAGAGCGCGTCGCGGGCATTGCCGGTCACGACCTCGACCTTCCAGGGCTGCATGTTCGTCCCGCTCGGCGCCCGTCCCGCCAGGAAGAGGATGCGGGCAATAGTTTCCTCGGATACCGGGTCGGGAAGGAAGGCCCGGACGGAGCGGCGCTGCGAGACGGCCTCCTCGACGGGGTTCAGGTTTTCGTATCCGGTCTCTATGATCGGTGCGTCTGTCACGGTTCTTCTCGGGAAATTTTCAAATGGCTGGTGAAACTGCCGCCGGGCCCCTTGCGGGACTCAGGGTGCTGGATATGACATCGGTCCTGCTCGGACCCTATGCGACGCAGATCATGGGCGACATGGGCGCCGATGTCATCAAGGTCGAGTCTCTCGATGGGGACGTCACGCGCAACGTGACGCCCTTCAGGACACCCGGAATGGGTGCGGTCTTCATGAATGTGAACCGCAACAAGCGCTCCCTCAGCATCGATCTGAAGAATGCCGCCGCGCGGGACGCATTCCTCAAACTGGTGCCGGAAGCAGATGTGCTGGTCTGCTCGATCAGGCCCAATGCCATGCGCCGTCTCGGCCTCTCGTACGAAGACCTGAAGCCGCTCAATCCGGGGCTGATCTATTGCGGCGCCTACGGCTTCAGCGAGAACGGCCCCTATGCCGGCCGCCCCGCCTATGACGACATCATCCAGGCCGCCTGCGGCCTTGCCGCCCTGCATGAGCGGGCGGACGGCGCCCCGGCCTACAGTCGCACCGTGCTGGCCGACAAGGTCACCGGCCTGATGTGCCTCTCGGCAGTCACCATGGCGCTGGTGGCCCGGGGCCGGAGTGGCAAGGGGCAGTTTGTCGAAGTCCCCATGTTCGAAAGCCTCGTCGCCTTCATGCATGTCGAGCATCTTCAGGGCGCGAGCTTCGAGCCACCCCGCGGCACGACCGGTTATGAAAGGGTGCTCGCCCCGCACCGCAAGCCGTACCGCACCAGTGACGGGCATGTCGCCCTGCTCCCCTATACGACACGGCACTGGACGTCCTACCTCGACGCCATCGGGCGAAATGACATCACATCCGAAATCTGGGTCACCGATCCGGCCGAACGATCGCGCAATATCGCCAGGCTCTATAAGATCGTCGCGGAGACCACGCCAACCCGCAGCTCGACCGAATGGCTCACCCTGTTCAGCGAGATCGACGTCCCGGCCATGCCTGTACTCGGCACCGAGGACCTGCTGCAGGACCCGCATCTCGATGAAATCGGCTTCTGGCCTTTGTTCCAGCACCCGAGCGAGGGGCTGATCCGTATGGTTGGTCAGCCGATACGGTTCGAAGAGACACCTGCAAGCTATCGTATCGGTGCCCCGCGTCTTGGAGAACACAGTGTGGACATATTACGCGAAGCGGATTTGGACGAAACCGAGATTAATGAACTTTTGTCAGCCGGTTCGATTCGACAGGCTTGCCTCGATCACGACACACCATAATAAAATCTTCTTAACAAACCAAACGGTTTACCGAGTTAATACAATTATAAATTGCTCTCTTGATTGACTTTATTGCTGGACTGCCTAACCTTTGACCCTCAGCTCACTACTCGTGTAGAGGGCATCGTCGGTATTTATTCATGGCAGATTTCGAAAAAACGTCGCTCGCCACGTACGAAGCGCAATGGTTTCTCGAATTCTACAATTCGCTCCGATCAAATGCGGGAGTTATTCCGTTTAAAGACGCCCTAAAGCCACACGCTCTGGCGCCGATACTGGGGTTTGTCTTCATACTGGAGAAACTACCCGGCGGGTTCTTCTTTCGACTTTTCGGTAGCAAAATCGCGGAAATCGTCGGTCGCGAAAACACGAGAAAATATATGCACGAAATACTGAATGGAGATGATCTGGATCACGTAAACAATCTGTTGATACGCTGCCTTAGTATGCCGGTAATCGTTGCAACAACAGAACGTCTGCTTTCGCCGGGAAAAGAATGGGTTGAAGTTGAAATCATACGTTGCCCATTCAGAGACGAGCATGGAGACGCGCGTTTTATCGCGGGAACATTCAATAAGACCGGCGTCGCGGAGAAATTCTCCGGCCCCAAGATCATCGACTGGCACGATATCAAAATCGAAAAGAAGAGCATTTCACGGGTTGATATCCCTCTGCAAACGCGCTCCCTTTATCCTTAGATCATTCCAACCTGCCCCGTTAGAGCCCGTGCGATGCGGCCTGGTGTAAGGCCCGGCGCTCTTTAAACCGTCCAGACCACATGCTATCTGAAGACCATCATCGATCAAAGATCCGGACCAGTTTATGACCGTTTCCCTTCCCGCTTCCGTGGCCGACACGCTTTCCCTGCTTGCAGACGGTCAGTATGTCGCCGACACGCCGCTTGCCACCGCATTGCATCTTGCGCTGCAACTGAAGCGGCCGCTGTTTCTCGAAGGCGAGGCCGGTGTCGGCAAAACCGAGATTGCGAAGGTGCTGGCGGAAACCCTGGGGCGGAAACTGATCCGGCTGCAATGCTATGAGGGGCTCGACGTCTCCTCCGCCGTCTATGAGTGGAACTACTCCCGGCAGATGCTGGAAATCCGCATGGCCGAGGCCGAGGGCGGCACCGATCGGAAAGCACTGGCGGCCGATCTGTTCTCCGACGACTTCCTGATCAAGCGGCCGATCCTGCAGGCGCTGGAGAAAACCGAGGGCGGCGCACCGGTGCTGCTGATCGACGAGTTGGACCGGACCGATGAGCCTTTCGAGGCCTTCCTGCTGGAGGTGCTGTCGGACTATCAGGTGACCATTCCCGAAATCGGTCCCTTCAAGGCGGAAGAGCCGCCGATCGTCATCATCACCTCGAACCGGACCCGCGAGATCCACGACGCCCTGAAACGGCGCTGTTTCTATTACTGGGTCGACTATCCGAATGCCGAGCGCGAGCTGGAAATCCTGCGCAAGAAAGCGCCCGGCGCCCCCGAGGCTCTGAGCGCCCAGGTCGTTTCCTTCGTGCAGGAACTGCGCAAGATGGACCTGTTCAAGCAGCCTGGTGTGGCCGAGACCATCGACTGGACACATGCGCTGGTGCAGCTCGATTATCTGGCGCTCGATCCGGCGGCGATCGACAATACGCTCGGCGTGCTGCTGAAATACCAGGACGACATCCAGAAAATCCAGGGCAGCGAGGCGAACCGCATCCTGACACAGGTGCGCAGCGAGCTGGCCATGGCCGGTTAGGACGCCCATGGCGCCGCTCGACGAAAAAGAACCGCCCGAAGATCGCTCGTCCCTGCCGGAAACACCGGAAGGGCCCGGCGGCAAGCTGGTGGACAATATCCTGTTTTTTGCCCGCGTCCTCCGCGCGGCCGGGCTGCCTGTCGGCCCAGGCAAGGTGCTCGACGGCATCGAGGCGGTGCGCACGGTCGGCATCACTGACCGGACGGTTTTCTACTGGGCTCTGCATGCCGTCTTCGTGAACCGGCGGGACCAGCGCGAGATCTTCGATCAGGCGTTCCACATCTTCTGGCGCAACCCGCGCATCCTCGAGAAGATGATGCAGATGGTGTTGCCGGAGATGAAACTGGCAACCGACGGCAGCGAGGACGAGGCTGAGCAGATCAGCCGCCGCGTCGCCGAGGCGCTGAGCCAGCAGCAGGAAACCGGCACCGAGAGCAGTGCGCCGGACGAGGACAGCGAACAGGAAATCCAGCTCGACGCGGTGATGACCTATTCCGAGCAGGAACTGCTGCAGGGCATGGATTTCGAGAAGATGAGCACGGAGGAAATCCGCGCCGCGCACCGGGCCATCGAGAAGATGCACCTGCCGCTGGCGGACATTCCCACCCGCCGCTTCTCGCCCAGCCGCTACGGCGACAAGGTCGATCTGCGCGCCACCCTGCGCCAGGCGCTGCGCTCGGGCGGGGACAGCATTCCGCTGCAGCTGAAGAAACGCCGGACGCGGCCGCCGCCGCTGGTTGTCCTGTGCGACATTTCCGGCTCGATGACACGCTATTCGCGCATGCTGCTGCATTTCATGCATGCCGTGACGAACGACCGGGACCGGGTGCACACCTTCCTGTTCGGCACCCGCCTGACAAACGTCACCCGCTACCTGCGGCACAAGGACGTGGACGAGGCACTGGACAAGATCAGCGGTGCGGTGGAGGATTGGTCCGGCGGTACCCGGATCGGGCATAGCCTTCAGGAGTTCAACCGTGACTGGTCCCGCCGGGTTCTGACCCAGGGAGCGGTCGTTCTGCTCATCACCGACGGTCTCGATCGGGAAGCCGGCAAGGGCCTCGGTGCCGAAATGGAACGACTGCATAAGTCCTGTCGCAGGCTGATCTGGCTGAACCCGCTGTTGCGGTACGATGGCTTCGCCCCCAAATCATTGGGGGTGCGGGCCTTGTTGCCGCATGTGGACGAATTCCGGCCGGTACATTCGCTCGACAGCCTTGAGGATCTCGCAGAGCTGTTGGGAAAACCCGCCGGGATTAGACGGAACGGCATGTCGGGCTGGCTCGAAAAACTGGCCGAGATCGAAGCGGCGGAGGTGGCATAGGCAGCCCCCTCTCTCGTGACTGGGCCCGCAGGGCCCGTGGATGGGAAGGAGACCGGCTATGGACAGATATGATCCCGCGCAACAGGACGACATTCTCGGACGGATCGCCGAATGGCGGCGCGACGGACGCCGCATCGCGGTGGCAACGGTTATCAAGACTTGGGGCAGCTCCCCGCGCCCGGTGGGCAGCCAACTCGCCATCGACGATAGCGGGGCCATGATCGGCTCGGTTTCCGGCGGTTGTATCGAAGGTGCCGTGGTGCGCGAGGCCATGCAGTCCATTCAGGACGGCAAGCCCCGCACGCTGGATTTCGGCGTCAGCGACGAGCAGGCCTGGGATGTCGGCCTCGCCTGTGGCGGCGAAGTGAAGGTTTACGTGGAACGGATCGAAGGACAATAAGATGCAAGTCGAGCTGTTCGATGCCCTGATGGCGTACCGGGAGCAAAAACTGCCGGTGGCCATGGTCACGCGTCTCGAAGATGGCGCGCAGGCACTGGTCACGCCGTCCGGCACCGAAGGCGCGCTCGATCTCTCGAACGCACAGATCGACGAGACACGCACCCGCATGCGGGACGACCGCAGCGGGATCAATGTGGACGGCACCCACTTCACCCACGTCCATAATCCGCCGCTGCGCATGATCATTGTCGGCGCGGTTCATATCAGCCAGTTGCTGGCACCCATGGCCACGCTCTCCGGCTATGCGGTTTCGATCGTCGATCCGCGCGCCTCCTTTGCGACCGAGGACCGGTTCCCCGGCGTCGATCTCAGCGACGACTGGCCGGACGAGGCAATGGAAGCCCTCAAGCCGGACAGCCGGACCGCCATCATCACGCTGACCCACGATCCGAAGCTGGACGATCCGGCCCTGCATGTGGCGCTGAAAAGCGATGCCTTCTACATCGCCTGCCTCGGCAGCAAGCGGACCCATGCACGGCGCCTGGAAAGGCTCCGCGAGGAAGGTTTCACCGATGCCGACTTCCGACGCATCCATGGTCCGGCAGGTCTGCCGATCGGCGCCGTCTCGCCGGCCGAGATCGCGATTTCGATACTGGCGGAGATGACCGCCGTGAAGCACGGCTCCGAGCCGCTTCGAGCGGCGGCCTGAGACGCACATGTATTTCGGCGAACTGCCGGTCGCGAAGGCCGAAGGCGCTATCCTTGCCCATAGCCGCCGGCTGGACGGCCGGGCCCTCAAGAAAGGCCGCGTACTGGATACGGACGATCTTGCCGCGCTGAAAGCGGCCGGGATCGAGCATGTCGTCTGTGCCCGCCTGGATGACGGCGACATTCCCGAGGACCGGGCGGCCGACCAATTGGCAACGGCGTGCAGCGGCGCGCATATCCGCGTCGGACCGGCCTTCACCGGGCGGGCAAACCTGTTTGCCGAAACAGGCGGAATCGTGCTGTACGATCCGGAAAGGCTCGACGGGCTCAACCTGGTTGACGAAACCATCACGCTCGGACTGGTGCCGCCCTATCAGGCCGTAACGCAGGGCCAGATGATCGGCACGCTGAAAATCATCCCCTTCGCCGTCCCCGAGAGCCCCGTGCGGATTGCCGAGGCACTGGCGTCCCAGGAAGGCCCGCTGCTGCGGGTCGCGCCATTCGAGTCCCGCGAGACGGTTCTGATCCAGTCGCGCCTGCCCGGCACCAAGGAAACCGTGCTCGACAGCACGCTCCGCGTCACCACGGACCGGCTCAATGCCCTGGGCTCACAGCTGGCATCGGAGGCACGCTGCGATCACGATCACGCCTCCCTCACGAATACACTGCACCGTGCCATTGCCGCCAACCCGGGTCTGATCCTGATCTCCGGCGCGTCCGCCGTGGTCGATCGGCGCGATGTCATCCCGAGCGCGATCGAGAGTGTCGGCGGTACGATCCTGCATTTCGGCATGCCCGTCGATCCCGGCAATCTGATGCTGATCGGACGCGTCGGGAAAATTCCGGTCATCGGCATGCCCGGCTGCGCCCGTTCCCCAAAACTGAACGGCTTCGACTGGGTTCTGCAGCGGATCTGCGCCGGACTGGACATTTCCCCCCGCGACATCATGCGCATGGGCGTCGGCGGGTTGCTGAAGGATGTGCCGCATCGCCCCCTGCCGCGGGCCAGCGCCAAACCCGCCGCAGCATCAACCTCCGCAAAGCCGGAAACGGGCCGTCCGGAAATCGCCGGCATTCTGCTCGCCGCCGGTCAATCCTCGCGCATGGGCGCGACCAACAAGCTGCTCAGCACGCTGCACGGCAAGCCGCTGGTCAGATGGGTGGCCGAGGCCATCCTCAAGTCCGCAGCCGGACGGCTGGTTGTCGTCACCGGGCATGAAGTTGAGAAGGTCACGGCGGCGCTCTCGGATCTGGACGCCGCGTTTGTGCACAACCCGGACTATGCGCTTGGCATGAGCACCAGTGTGCGGGCGGGGTTTTCCGCTCTGGGCGAAGGCACTGCTGCCGCCCTTGTCTGTCTCGGAGACATGCCGCAGATCACGGCCGCGCTGCTCGATACAATGATCGCGGCCTATGATCCGGTCGAGGGGCGCGCCATTGTCGTTCCGGTACATGCCGGCCGGCGCGGCAACCCCATATTGTGGGATCACCGTTTCTTTGAGGAAATGCAGGAGCTGAAGGGTGACACGGGCGCCCGGGCCCTGCTTGCCGAGTTCGCCGACCTGGTCGTCGAGGTCGACACTCCCAGCAATGCTGTTCACCTCGATATAGACACCCCCGAGATGCTGTCGGAAGCCGGCGGCATGCTGGAAAAGGCAGAGTGATATGAGCGACGCTCTCTATCGGGCCGAAATTCTGCGCCTGGCCAAGGAAGGCCGTGGCAATCAGCGGCTCGAGGATGCCGATGGCAGCGCGCGGGTCGACAATCCGCTTTGCGGCGACCGGGTGACTGTCGACCTGAAACTGAAAGGCGGGAAGATCACCGCGGTCGGGCACCGGGTTCAGGGCTGTGCATTGTGCGAGGCATCCGCCGCCCTGATCAGGCAGCATGCAACGGGTCAGAGCCTTGCCGGGCTTGAGACCGTTCGCCGGCAGTTGCTGGATTACCTTGCGGGCGCGCGCGACGGTGATCTGGACTGGCCGGAGCTTGAGAGTTTTGCACCGGTCCGGGATTTCAAATCCCGGCACGAATGCGTGCGCCTGCCGTTCGATGCGGCGCTCAATGCCCTGAAAGACGCGCTGGAGAAGAACCCGGCGTTCTAGGCGAGGATGTCGATGGCCTCTTCGAGGAGTTCGTCGCCCGTCTGCAGCACCGCGACATTCGCTTCGAGCTGACGCTGGGCCTGGATCAGATTCACCGTTTCGTCGGCGATCGACACATTGGCAACCGATGAAATGCCTTCGGCGTTCGCATCCGGAGCACTCGGGTCGTAGATCGGGAAGGATGCGGGATCGACCAGCGAGGTCTGGGTCCGCACACCGGCAGCACCAGCCGTGGTGGACTGGATCTCCGTCGGACGGAAGATGGTCTCGCCAATTGCATTGGTTTCGGGTGCCGGCTGGCCCGGGCGCAGAACCTCGTCCGCTGGCGCCGCGACGCTGGAGATGTTCGCGAGATTGCTTGCCGCGTTACGGGTCTGGTTGCCCGCCGCCTGGATCCCGCTCACCGCGATATTCAATGCACCTGAAATGCTCATACGCTTACCAATAAACCCGTTATCTTAAAAAATAGTTTCCAAAGCAGCGTTTTACAAGCGTTGAACGGGTCGGCCCTGCCGCGTGACGCCATCTGCCGTAACGTGTTATGTGAGAAAACGCAGTCTGACGAAACGAAGGGATCGCAAACCGGGATGAAACAACGGCGTCTTCAGACCGGTCGGCTTCACAGCCGCCTGTATTCCCTGATTCTCGTCGTCCTGATGGTGATGCTTGTCTTTTCGACGCCGGCACGGACGCAGACGATCCAGTGGTATATCGAGGTCCTGACGGACCCGATTACCAAAGCCCCTATTCTCGAAGCCCGCATCCTGAGCAACCGTGGTTATCGCTTTCATATCATGAAGCGGGACGACAATTCGCTCTGGGCAGAGTTCAGGATGCCACGCCATGTCGAGAAAACGATCAGCCGCAAGCGGCTTCCGACCTACTGGATTGACGGCAACGATCCGATCAATCTCGAAGCTCTGAAAGAGCTGGAGGTCGGCTTCAAACCCACTCTGTATGCGATTGATGAGAAGGGGGTTCAGTTTATCCTCTGGGGTGCCTTCAAGCGTGGCCAGGTCCCGCCCCCGCTGCGTGACTTCATGCTCGGAGAGACTCTGAATGTGCGCTATTGGACATCGAGTGGTGAAATGGAGCAGGCCGAGATACCGCTGAAGCGCGCGAACGAGGCGATTTCCCAGATGCTGAACATCCCACCGCTGACCCGCGCCCCGGACGTGGCCCAGCAGCGCCGAAGCGAGACCTTCGAAACACTTGCACGGCACTATCTCGATTTTTGCGAGGAACTCAGGTTTGTCGGCAACGACACGGATTACGGTGCCTGCCGGAACCGCTTCGTCAGCTGCAGCGAAAGCCCGGATCAGTCAGAAGAATCTTTCAAGGAATGCCTGACCAAAGAATAGTAACTATCTGATTATATTGAAATATCAAGAGTAGATCGACCACTTAGCACCGGTACGAGATCAAACGGTGATTGTCCGCTCCCGCCGAAAGAGCCTCCCCCGGAACCACCGGCTGAATTCGTCGGGTCATTGTCACCGCCTGTTCCAGTAACCGAGAAAGCACCGGCATCACGGTCCGGACCGGCAACTGAATTCGACGGACGGCCGTTCGCAACCGCGCCATTGCCAGGATCATTCTCCGTCGCACCGGAAATTCCCGCCCCCCGGTCCTGGCCGCTCCCGGAAACGATCTCGGCGCCTGGCTCACCCGTCGGCGCATTTTCGGCGTCGCTGGTCCCTTCGTCACCGCCACCCGTCAACGCCTCAAGCTCTTCAGCGCTTTGCTGGGCCTTTTCCACACTGGCTTGCTGAATGCCCTGGCTTGCCCGGGCGGCAATTGCCTGATCCGCAGCAGAAGGCGATGCCGGCGCCAGTGCGGCGCTGCGGACCTGCTGCAGTTTCTGGATCGTGGCCTCCGGGTCTCCGGCAATCGGGCTGGTATCGATCGGCACTTCGCCCCCAACCGCGTAGCGCCGGCCGTCCGGTCCGGAATCGTAGGTGTAGGAGATCGCTCCGGCATACTGGCCGCCGACGGCCTTGTGCGCCTGTTCGTGACGGCGGACTTCTGCATCGCGCTGTTTCAGCTCGGCTACCTGTTCCCGCTCGCCCTCGGTCAGGCCGTCCGGGCCTACTTCATCCTCCGAACCGGCTCCTTCGACGGGTGCGCCATTGATCGCTGCAGCATCCCCGGAAGAGTCGTCATCCGCTGAATCGGGCTCTTCGGAATCGCCTCTGTCTTCCTGAACTGCCGTGATGCTCGGCGGCGCCAGCAGACCGTTCAAGCCGGTAACCGAGCGCGAGGCGTCATCAGAGTCGCTGTTTCCAGCGCCTTGTCCAAATGGCGTCAAGCCGGACGCTCCCGTCAGCCCTGTCGCTGTCGACGCACCTGTCCTGCCGATGGTGGTTTGAGTGTCGTCTTCATCATTTTGGGGAAACAAACCAGTCACTTGTATCGCGCTGCTTGTTCGGATGACGAGACTGCTTTCGACGCCAGAGACCATTCTTATCCCTAGTTTCCGGAAATTCTGCCCGGGACATTTCGAAACTATAAAGTAAGTCTTTGCTTCAGATCAGTCAACCAGGGCGATATCGCCTCCAGGTGCCGTTTAGCACATATAGAGAATTGTAAACGGCTTTATTTGCACTATTTTTGCCCGGCGCTTGGACTAGTTTAAACGTCATCCAACAAGCTCCCAAAACAGAACAGGCATTCCGTGACCGCTCAGACCAAGGCCCCGCCAATTCTCGTCCTCATCGTCGCCACCGCGACAGGGCCGCTCGCGCTGAATCTCTTCGTACCGTCGATGCCAGGCCTCGTCCCCGTCTTCGGAACGGATTACGGAACGGTGCAGCTGACCCTGACGCTCTATCTCGCGGGCATCGCCATCGGTCAGCTCCTTTATGGTCCCATCTCCGATCGGATCGGACGACGGCCGACCCTGCTGACCGGGCTGACGGTGTTTACGCTTGCCAGCCTGCTCTGCGCCTTCGCAAGTTCGATCGAGTGGCTTATCGCCGGGCGAATCTTCCAGGCCCTCGGGGGCTGCGCCGGAATGGTCCTCGGGCGCGCTATCGTGCGGGATGTGTATGAACGCGAAGAGGCCGCGCCGGTTATTGCCTTCATTACCATGGCCATGGCCGTTGCTCCGATGATCGGCCCGGCCATCGGGGGCTTCCTGGACAGCGCGTTCGGCTGGTTTGCCGGCTTCTATGTCGTGGCCGCCATGGGTGGCGCAACACTGCTCTACGCCGTGCCAACGCTTCACGAAACGCACCATGCGCGCTCCGAACGGATCGATGTGTTCAGCATCGGTCGCAGCTACCACTCTCTGCTGAGATCGCGCGCCTTTCTCGGCTACACCCTGAACACCTCCTTCTCGATCGGCTGCTTCTTCGCCTTCCTGACCTCGGCCCCCTACGTCACCATCGAAATCCTGAAGATTCCGCCGCAGGTCTACGGGTTCCTCTTCGTGATCGTCTCGCTTGCCTATATTTCCGGGAATTTCGTGGCCACACGGATTTCCAGGCGGCTCGGCATCGACCGTATGATCCTGCTGGGCTGCTGCTTCTCCCTGACGGGGGCAACGGTCCTGACCACGCTTTCGCTGCTCGGTTTCATGTCGGCCCTCTCGATCTTCCTGCCTTTTTCGCTGATCGCCTTCGGTAACGGCATGAGCCAGCCCAATGCCATAGCCGGCTCGGTCAGCGTCAATCCGGCGATTGCCGGCGCGGCATCCGGCCTGATGGGATTTCTGCAGATGGTCTTCGGCGGCCTCGCCACCGTGATTGTCGGCTATTTTCAAACCGATTCTGATTTCAAGGCACTCGCCATAACTGTCGTGGTCGGGGCGTCATGCGCCCTGCTCAGCCTGATACTCGTGCGCAATCAGACACCGGTTGCGCCGCGGAAACAGGAAGCCGCCGCCGAATGAGCGAACCGCCGAAAAGGGATGTTGATGCAGCCGCCCTGATCGACCGGGCGTCCGCGCTCTTCTCCACAGCGCCGCAAGATCCCCAGGCATCGTTCCGGTACCCCGTGCTGGCGACAATCGGGCGCGACGGCACGCCGAATGGCCGTGTCCTGGTGCTCCGCACCGCCGATCCTGGTACCTGGCAGGCGACGCTGCATACGGACGGCAGGGCCGAAAAGCTTGCCGAACTGGCTGCGCACAACGCCGCAATGCTGGTCTTCTATGACCATGCGGCGGGTCTGCAACTCCGGCTGAAAGGCGCGATGGCAACACTCACTGACACTGCCGCACGGAAAGCCATCTGGGATACACTCGCCGACAGCAACCGGCCGAACTATCGGGCGGACCCGCCCACCGGCTCCGTCCTCGGCGCGGCCGGTGACGGCATCGGGCCGGACGACGACCAGACCGGGTTCGAGAATTTTACTGTGCTGACATTTTCCGCGGCGACGGTGGATGTCCTGAAACTCGCGCGTACAGGTAACCGGCGTTATCGCCTGGATCTATCGAAAGGTACCGGTACCTGGCTGGTCCCCTGACCCGGCAAACCGCTACTCTTCGAATATGCTGACCTTCAGGGTCTCCGACGGGCCGAGCCAGATCACGTGTTTTGTATGGTCCGCCAAAGCGTCGCCGGTCTCGGCATGCACGAAGACAGTCAGATATCCCCGGTTGAGGGCTAGCCACGGCATGACGTCCGCAAACTGGTCCGGTCTGAACGCAACCTGATAGCTGCCGCGCGGGTGCGGGCCTACAGGCTTCTCGTGAAACCGTCCCATCTCGATATCGAACTGGCGCTCAATCGCTTCGCGAAGCGCCCGCGCATCCTGTGCGCTCTCTGCGTCGAAATAGACATGGGCATGGTATCCGAGGATATCGGACGTGTCTCTGATCATTCGCGGTCCCCTACCGGCATCCTGTCGTCAGCATACATATGCCATCGGCACACTGCATTTCACCAGTGTTGTGCTATGGTTAACGAACTTTGACTGAGGCTCTTCTTCTTAATGGACCAAGGGAAAGCGGAGCAGCGCAAAGACGGGGAAATCGTCATGGCTCTTCAAACGACCGGGATCTGCGGCTTCGGCTGGACCGCACCGGATTTCCGTCTGACCGGCACCGATGGCGCCGAACACAGCCTTTCGGATATCCGCGGCGCGAAGGGCACGCTTGTCATGTTTATCTGCAACCATTGCCCCTATGTGAAGGCTATCGCCGGAAAGATCGCACGCGACGCCGCTGAACTGGCGGGGCACGGCATCTCGACCGTCGCCATCATGTCGAACGATACGGACGCTTATCCCGCCGACTCCTTCGACAACATGATCCGGTTCGCCGCCAAGCATAAGTTCAGCTTCCCCTATCTGATCGATGAGACCCAGCAGGTGGCGCGTGCCTACGACGCGGTCTGTACACCGGATTTCTTCGGGTTCGATTCGGATCTTGGTCTGCAGTATCGCGGACGCCTCGACGCAAGCGGGGCATCTCCGGTCGAGGGCGCCCGGCGCGATCTGTTCGAGGCCATGAAACGGGTGGCGGAGACCGGCCGCGGTCCGGAGGAGCAGGTCGCCAGCATGGGCTGCTCGATCAAGTGGAAAGAGACCGATTGAAAATGACAGCGCCAGATGCGATCGACCTTGCTCGGCCGCCATCGCTCACACCCGTGGGCAGGGATTTTGTCGCATACTGGCACTCACTGCGCGCCGGCCAGTTTCTTCCCGACCGCTAGGATATCGATCCAGGCGCGATCAAGCACCTGCTTCCCTTCATCGTTATCCATGACCTCGTTGCGCCGGATCGCATCGAACTTCGGCTGGTCGGCACTGCGGTCGCTGAAGATTACGGAACGGACATCACCGGCTGGAACTATCTCGACATGGTCGAAACGGGTCGCCGGGGCAGAGCATCTGACTCCTTTTTCATGCTGCATAGCCATCCGGTCGGCATGGCGGTGACGTTGCGCGCGACAGCCCGGTCGGGCCGATCCTGGCTCCGTCAGACCGTCGATCTGCCGATTTCCGATATCAGGCACAATCGCAAACTGGTCATTTCGTGCAGCCTGCCCGCCGATCAGGGCAGGCTGGCCGAAACAGTCAATGCCTCACTCCAGGTCCAGTCAGTCGCGCACCGGGAACTGATCGATATCGGCGCCGGGATTCCTGACACCGTCAACTGAACGGACGGTTGATCGAGGTTTTCACTTATCAGGCCGTTTCGGTGGAATCGCGGTCCCGCCGCACCTCGTCCAGAACCCAGTCCCTGAACACGGCAACCTTGTTCGAGCGGAGGGATTCCTCGCGGCACACGAAGTAGTAGGCGAGCGGCGCCGGTGTCTCGACCTCGAATGGCCTGATCAGGCGCCCGGCACGCAGGTCGTCAGTCACCAGCTGGGAGCGGGCAAGCGCGACACCCTGCCCTTCGATGGCGGCCTGCAGGACCATGTCCATTTGCGTGAAGAAGGCGCCGCGCCTGACATCCACACCCTCGATGCCGAATTGCTCCAGAAAGTGCGCCCAGGTTTCACCGGCAAAGCTGTTCACGTCATGCAGCAACGGATAGTACTTCAGGTCTTCCGGCCGCTTCAGCCCCGGCGGACGGGCCGCGATGTCCGGACTGCACACGGGATAGATACACTCGGTCATGATCTGCTGGACGTGAACCCCTTCCTCCTTGCCCTCGCCAAGACGCAGCGCCACGTCGACGCCATCGGTCACGAAATCCGCCCGGCGATCCTCAGCCGCGATCCGGACATCGATCTCGGGATACCGCATACGAAACCGGGACAGTCTGGGAATAAGCCATTTCACGGCAAAAGACGGCAGCACGCTCACCGTTAGCGGCCGCCCCTCTTCCTGTTCCTTCAGGTCATTGACCGCCGCCTGCAGGCGGGAGAAGGCCTCGCGCACCGCGGGGGCGAGCCGTGCCCCTTCCGGAGTCAATTCAAGCGCCCTGGGACGCCGCAGAAACAAGGAACAGCCAAGTTCGGCTTCCAGCGCCTTGATCTGCTGGCTCACGGCCGCCGGCGTCACGAACAGCTCGCCAGCCGCGAGCTTGAAACTCATATGCCGCGCTGCGGCTTCAAAACAGCGCAATCCATTCAGGGGCAAACGGCTCAACATGATTTAGCTAAACTAATCCATATGGCAGATTAACTCGTTTGATGAATGGCCATTTATAGCCCAAATACCCAATCATCGACAGACACGAATGAGCGTGTGTGACGAAATGATTAAGGAGAACTTTCATGTTCAAGAACGAAACCCTGAATGTCGCTCCTGCCGCATGCATGCCCGCAGGAACCAACGGAACCATCTTCACGCATCCGCGTGGTCGCGGCGGTGTTGTGCAGGCATTCGTCACGACCCTGCTTACCTGGCAGGACCGGCTGCGTCAGCGCCAGTTGCTTCGGGAGCTCGGCGACCGCGAACTGTCCGATATGGGCATCAGCCGGTCAGAAGCTGAATACGAGATCAACAAGCCTTTCTGGGCTGCCTGATCCTCAAGGGACGTCGCGGCCGGATGGCCGCGACAACTTCCTCTGTCTCCCGCCTATCGGGCGTCAAAGTCCAGTACGACCTTTTCGCTTGCCGGATGGGACTGACAGGCCAGGACGAAGCCCCTCTCCACCTCCTCCTCGGCAAGCGTGTAATTCAGATCCATCTCGACGCGGCCTTCCAGGACCTTTGCCCTGCATGTGCAGCACATCCCACCCTTGCAGGCGTAGGGCAAATCCGGTCTTGCCCCCAGGGCCGCGTCGAGAATGGAGACATCGTCGGCACCAAGCGCGAAATCGGTGCGAATCCCGTCGAGAATGATCGAGACGTCCGATCCCGAGCGCTCCGCTTCAGGCGTCTTCGCCAGGCGGCTGCGCCGGGCCTCGGCCGCTTTCGCCGCCGCATCATTTGCCGGGGCGAAAAGCTCGAAATGCACCCTTCCCTCCGCGACGCCGTGCGCTGCCAGGGCCTCTTTCACATCCCCGATCATCCCTTCCGGGCCGCACAGGAAAAACTCGTCCACTGCATGCACGTTCAGGATAGATCGGAAGAAGCTCTCGCATTTCTCCCTGTCAATCCGTCCGTTCAGCAGCGCTGCTTCCTGCGGCTCGCGGCTCAGCACGTGCAGCACACTGAAACGGGACGGATAACGGTTCTTCAGGTCGAGCAGGGTCTCGCGGAACATGATCTCCCGCACCGACCTGTTGCCGTAGAATAATGTGAACCGGCTCTCAGGCTCCACCGCCAGGACCGACTTTGCAATGGACAGGACGGGCGTGATGCCGCTGCCGGCGGCGAACGCCACATAGGTCTGGGCCGTCGCCGGGTTCGGCTGCAGGGTGAAACGGCCTTCCGGCACCATGACATCAAGCACATCACCCGGTTTCAGCGCGTCATTGGCAAAGCTGGAGAAGGCCCCGCCCTCAACCCGTTTCACCGCCACGCGGATCTCGCCCTCGTCCAGACCGCTGCAGATCGAATAGGACCGGCGCACGTCGTGGCCGTCGATCTCGTGGCGCAGCGTCACATATTGCCCCGGCAAATACCGGAACGCGGCGCGCTGCTCTTCCGGCACGTCGAACGCAATCGACACGCTGTCGGACGTCTCGGGGCGCACGTCGCGCACAGTCAGACTGGTGAAACGCGCCATGGCCGCTCTCCCTAGTGACACTTGAAATAATCAAATGGCTCGGCGCAGTCCGCACACCGGTAGAGCGCCTTGCAGGCGGTCGATCCGAACTGGCTGAGAATCTCCGTATGCCCGGATCCGCACCGCGGGCAGGCAACAACCGGATCGATTCCGAGCAACGATTTCCTGGAGGTCGACTGCTCTGCCGGCGGCGCGATGCCGATAGCCCGGAGCTTCTCCCGGCCCGCATCGCTCAGCCAGTCCGTCGTCCAGGCCGGCGCCAGGACCGTCCTGACTTCGGCGCTGTCGAAACCGGCACCAAGCACTGCGTCGCGCACCATCATCTCGATATAGGCCATGGCCGGGCAGCCGGAATAGGTCGGGGTAATCGTCACGACGGCAGAACCTTCGACGACATCGACATCCCGGATCACGCCGAGATCGACCACCGACAGGACCGGGATTTCAGGATCGCACACCGTCTCGAGCGCCCGCCAGAGCCGGGCGATGGGGTCTTCAGGGACAGCGGCGCGCTCGGTCATGACGGCATCTCACCACTTCGCATCCGGATAGGCCCGCGGCAGGAACTGCATTTCCGCCAGCAGGAGGCCCAGATGCTCTGAATGGATGCCCTTCTTGCCGCCGCCGATGGACCAGGAGGCTTCCGGCAGCGTGAGTGTGGCTTCCTCGATTACCGCCGCAACCGCGAGACGCCAGTTCTCGTGGAAGTCGCCGGGGTCGACCGCGATGCCGGCCTGCATCATCATCTCGTCGATGGCATCGCCCTCGAACAGTTCCCGTGTATAGCCCCAGAGCGCGTCGAGCGCTGTCTGCGCCCGCATCCGGCTTTCTTCCGTGCCGTCGCCGAGGCGGATGACCCACTGACCGCTGTGGCGGCGGTGATAGACAGCTTCCTTGATCGCCTTGGCCGCGATGTTGGCCATTTCCTGGTTGGCCGACCTTGTCAGCGCCTGCAGCAGTTCGACATGGAAGCAGTCGAACAGGAACTGGCGGACGATAGTATGGGCGAAATCGCCGTTCGGCTGCTCCACCAGCAGGAAATTCCGCCAGTCCAGAACATCGCGCTTGAAGGCCAGCGCATCGGCATCCCGGCCAGCACCTTCCACCGTCCCGGCCAGATCGAGCCAAAGCGTGGACTGGCCGACGAGATCGAGCGCGATGTTGGAAAGGGCGATGTCCTCTTCCAGCACGGGGCCCTTGCCGCACCACTCGGACAGCCGGTGTCCGAGGATCAGGCATGTGTCCCCGAGGCGGAGCAGGTACTCGAAGAGCGCTTCGCGTTGCGCGGCGGCTGTCATGTCATGGTCTCCGTCGGCTCCGGGTCACAGGCATTCCACCTCATCCGGCACGTCGTAGAAGGTCGGGTGACGGTAGATCTTGGCGTCCGCCGGGTCGAACAGGGATTCCTTGTCCGCCGGCGCGGAGGCCACGATATCAGTCGATTGCACCACCCAGATGCTCTCACCCTCGCGCCGCCGTGTATAAACATCGCGAGCGTGCTGCAGGGCCATTTCAGCGTCACAGGCATGTAATGAGCCGACATGCTTGTGCGACAGGCCCTCACGCGCGCGGATGAAAACTTCCCAGAGCGGCCAGTCATTTCCGGCAGTCATGATTGCTCTCCCGATCGGTCCGGAGCCAGCGCTCCGAAAAGACGTATTGTACGGTTTATTCGGCGGCGATACGTGCCGCACTCTCGCGCTGACGCTTCTTTTCCGCGTAGGCAACAGCGGCCTCGCGGACCCAGGTCCCGTCTTCATGCGCCTTGATCCTGGCCGCCATGCGTTCCTTGTTGCAGGGTCCGTCGCCGGAAACGACGCGTTTCAGCTCGGCCCAATCGATTTCACCAAAATCATAATGGCCGCGCTCCTCGTTCCACTTCAGATCCGGATCCGGCATCTTGAGCCCCAGGTAATCGGCCTGTGGAACCGTCATATCGATGAATTGCTGCCGAAGATCGTCATTGGAGACGCGCTTGATCTTCCAGGCCACGGATTGCGAGGAATGCACGGTGTCCCGGTCGCTCGGCCCGAACATCATCAGCGACGGCCACCACCAGCGGTCCAGCGCGCTCTGCGCCATGCGCTTCTGCGCTGCGGTCCCGAAGGCCATGGACATCATGATTTCATAGCCCTGGCGCTGGTGGAAACTCTCTTCCCGGCAGATCCGCTCCATCGCCCGGGCATAGGGCCCGTAGGAGCAGCGGCAGAGCGCGATCTGGTTGATGATCGCTGCACCGTCCACCAGCCAGCCGATCGCCCCGATATCCGCCCAGGAAAGCACCGGGTAATTGAAAATGTTCGAATATTTGGCCCGACCGCTATGCAGCGCGTCGATCATCTCCGCGCGCGGCGTGCCGAGGGTTTCGGCCGCGCTGTAGAGATAGAGGCCGTGCCCGGCCTCGTCCTGGATCTTGGCCAGCAGCTGCACCTTCCGGCGCAGCGACGGCGCCCGGGTCACCCAGCAGCCTTCCGGCAGCATGCCAACGATTTCCGAATGGGCATGTTGGGATATCTGGCGAACCAGATTTTTCCGGTAGGCCTCCGGCATCCAGTCCCGCGGCTCGATCTTGATTTCCTGATCGACCCGCGCCTGAAACCGTGCAGCCTCTTCCAATTCGGAGGATTGACCCGGACTTTGGCTTTCCACCATTGCGTTTCCTCGCTTAACTCGGTCATTGCCGAATAGCGCTAATAATGTGATACATAATTTTTCATCAGTCCAGAGAAAACTGTATCATAAAAGCCATCAGGAACAGGACAGCATGAACGACAGTCAGAGCAGCAAGGACGTACAGGAAACCGCGTCAGATACAGCCCGGCGCGTTGCCGAGTGGATGTATGAGAACGACGCGGCGACACAGGCCTTCGGCATGCGGGTCGAGCATGTGGCGCCCGGATACGCACGCCTTCGCATGACGGTGCGGCCTGACATGCTGAATGGTCACGGTACCTGCCACGGCGGCATGATCTTCACCCTTGCCGACAGCGCATTCGCTTTCGCCTGCAATTCCGGCAACGCCCTGACGGTGGCCCAGAGCTGCGACATCGACTTCGTCAATCCCGCGCGCGAAGGCGACGATCTGATCGCCACCTGCGAGGAACGGTATCACCGCGGCCGCTCAGGCATCTACGATACCGTCGTGAAAACAGCGGACGACACCCCCGTCGCCTTCTTCAGGGGCAAATCCCGGACAATCGGCGGCCCGCTTGTCGAAGATGCGCCCCGACAATGACCTTGGCCGCTGATCCGGACACACTTGCGGCACTTGCCCGGGAAACGATCTCGACGCTGAAACCCCGGGCAAAATCCCTGATCGTGACCGTCTTCGGGGACGCCATCCTGCCGCATGGCGGCACCGCCTGGCTCAGCGACCTGATCAGACTGATGGAAGCCTTCGGTGTTGGCGAGCGGGTGGTCCGGACCGCCGTCTTCAGACTGACCCAGGACGGTATCCTGACGGCACGGCAGATCGGCCGCCGCAGCATCTATTCCCTGACAGACAGCGGCAGGCAGGATTTCGATGCGGCACAGCGGCGGATCTATGCACCGGTCCGCACCCGACGGGCGACAGATGCACCCTGGCAGATCGCGCTGCTGACGAGTGCTGTCGACAGTTCGGAACGGGATGCTCTCAGAAAGGCTCTGGGCTGGGCCGGATACGGCGCGCTCGGCCCGCAGGTCCTGCTCGGTATCGGCGGCGATCTCGACCGGGCGAAACAGGAGCTCATACATCTTGGCCTTGACGACCGGGTCGCCCTGTTCGAAGCCGTCCCTGGCTCCACCTTGGCGCCCCTGCACGCACTGAGCAGGGAGACCTGGGACCTGGAGGCGACTGACATGGCCTACAGGGCCTTCATTGACGGATTTGCTCCGGTTCTGCATGCGCTCGAAAAACCGCGCGGGCAATTGACACCGGAGACGGCATTCGTCCTGCGGATTCTGATGGTTCATGTCTACCGGCGGGCTCTGCTCCGGGATCCCGGCCTTCCCGCCGACATCATGCCGGAAACCTGGAGCGGGCACCGGGCAACGGAGCTTTCTGCACAGATTTACGATATGCTCAGACAGCCGGCACAAGCGCATCTGGGGACTGTCGTCAGCGGGGTGGACGGCTCCCTGCCTCCGCCGTCGGAGGCCTATTTCTCACGCTTCAGGGAATGATTGCCCGACTCCGGCGCGGGCCACCGATCGAAAAGCCGAAGCGGACGCTCGCCATGCGCGCACCGGGATGATTAAATGACGCCGGTGTCAAAAAGTGGACGCGGAACCGGCCCATATTTGACAGTTCATCACGCTGGCTTTGGGATCGAGGTCATGATCGAGATCTACATAGAATGTTGGGCCAGTCCGGACGGTATTCGGTATCCGTGGTCCGTCTGGCAGGATGGCCGGCAGGTCGAATCCTCGCACATGTCCGCCCTCTACGAGGACCAGGACAAGGCAGAAGCCGAGGCACGGCGATACTGCGCCGAGGTGCTGAAGGCGGAACCGACCAATGTTGTCAGGTTGTGACGATTGTCATTCATTGACGGCCGCCAGACATATGTCTTTACTAAGGTTAGATCCTTTCCGACCTTCCTCTTTTACAAACCGATTGTATTGCAATGCCTGAGACCTCTGTGCAAGGCCGCCTCGCGGTCGATGTCGGCGGCACCTTTACGGATGTCGCACTCGAATTCGGCCCCAAGCGCTTCACGGCGAAGGTGCTGACAACCCCGTCGATGCCCGAACGGGGTGTGATGAATGCAATCGAAAAAGCACTTGAAGTGGCCGACGCCTCGCCGGCGGATATCGGACTGCTGATCCATGGCACCACCCTGGCCACGAATGCCCTGATCGAACGCAAGGGCGCTAGGACGGCTCTTGTCACGACAGAGGGTCTGCGGGACTCCGTGGAAATGGCCTTCGAAAACAGGTTCGAGCAATATGACATCAACATCGACCGGCCCGACCCGCTGGTGCCGCGCAATCTGCGCTGGTCTGTCCGCGAGCGCCTGAACTTCAAAGGCGAGGTGCTGATTCCGCTGGACGAGACGAGTGTTCAGGCACTGGTCCCGTTGATCGACAGCCATGAGATCGGCTCTATCGCCATCGGGCTCATCCATTCTTATGCCAACGGCGCGCACGAAGAGCGTGTCGGCGAGATCCTGAGCAAGGCGCGTCCGGACCTCAGCATCACGCTCTCCAGCGAGGTCTGCCCGGAGATCCGCGAGTACGAGAGACAATCGACAGCGTCTGCGAATGCCTATGTCCGGCCGATCATGTCCCGCTATCTCGGCGTGCTGCGCGAAGACCTGAAGAAGCGCGGCTTTACCTGCCCGGTTCTGCTGATGACCTCCGGCGGGGGTCTGACCACGCTGGATACGGCCATGCGGTTCCCGATCCGGCTGGTCGAATCCGGGCCGGCCGGCGGCGCCATTCTGGCCAGCGAGATTGCCCGCGAATGCGGTCTTGCCAGCGTCGTCTCCTACGACATGGGCGGTACCACCGCCAAGATCTGTCTGCTGGACGACTTCATGCCGCAAACCACGCGCACCTTCGAGGTCGCCCGTGTCTATCGCAACATGAAGGGCAGCGGCTGGCCGGTGCGCATTCCCGCCATCGAGATGGTCGAGATCGGTGCCGGTGGCGGCTCCATCGCCGCAATCGACAAGCTCGGCCGGATTGCCGTTGGCCCGCACAGTGCCGGCGCCGATCCGGGACCGGCCTGCTACGATCAGGGCGGCACCAAACCGACCGTGACCGATGCGGATGTGGTACTCGGCAAGATCGATCCGGCGAGTTTCGCCGGCGGCTCCGTCGCCCTGAGCCCGGAAAAGGCCAAGGCCGCCCTGAAGGCCGAAATCGGCACCAAGATGGACCTGTCCGAAGCGCTTTCCGCCTTCGGTGTCTGCGAGATCGTCGACGAGAACATGGCGAATGCGGCCCGCGTCCATGCCATCGAATGGGGCAAGGACATCGCGGCCCGGGCCATGATCGCTTTCGGCGGCGCCGCCCCTCTGCACGCTGCCAGGCTGGCCGAAAAACTCGACATTCCGACAGTCGTGGTTCCAACCGGCGCCGGTGTCGGCTCGGCAATCGGCTTCCTGCGCGCGCCGATCTCCTACGAAGTCGTCCGCTCCAGATACGTCAAGCTCTCGGACTTCGATGCGGGGGAAATCAATACCCTGCTCTCCGGAATGGCGGACGAGGCCCGCGTCATCGTTTCAAGCGGCGCTGGCGGTGCCGCGCTTGAGGAAACCCGGACTGCTTTCATGCGCTATGTCGGACAGGGTCATGAAATCGCCGTTCCACTGCCGGAGGGCGAGCTGACGGCAGAGCATGCAAAGACGATCCGGGAGGCGTTCGAGAGCGAATACAAGCGGCTCTATGGCCGGATCATTCCGGGACCGGAGCCGGAGATCCTGAGCTGGACCCTGACCATGACGGCGCCGCGGCCGCAGGTCCCGGCCGAACTGACAGCCCCCACGGGCGGCACGGCGGAAGCAACCGGCAGCCGCGATCTGTTCGATCCGGCAAGCGGCACCTATGTCGAAGCCAAGATCTACTGGCGTGACGACCTGCCGGTCGGCGCGTCCATCCAGGGCCCTGCCGTCATCTCGGAATCCCAGACCACGACCATCGTGACATCCGCTTTCGACGCGACCGTCAACGAACTCGGGTATCTCATCCTGACCCGCAAGCAAGCGGCCTGAGGGAGCACAGACAATGAGCCAGAAATCAGCCCTCGACCAGATCCGCATGCAGATCCAGTGGAACCGGCTGCTCTCCGTCGTGGAAGAGCAGGCCCAGACCCTGATCCGGACAGCCTTCAGCACCTCCGCCCGCGAGGCCGGCGACATTTCCGCCGGAGTCTATGACTGCAAGGGCCGCATGCTGGCGCAGGCGGTCACCGGCACCCCCGGTCACGTCAATGCCATGGCCGCCTCGGTCGGGTTTTTCATGGAGAAATTCCCGCTTTCGAACATGAAACCGGGCGATGTCTTCGTCACCAACGACCCGTGGCGCGGCACCGGCCACCTGAACGATTTCACCGTGGTCACCCCGACCTTCATCGGCGACCGGATCGTCGCCCTGTTCGCCTGCACAACCCATGTGGTCGATGTCGGCGGCAAGGGGTTCGGGCCCGATGGCCGGCAGATCTACGAGGAAGGCATCCACATCCCGATTATGCGGCTGGCCGAAGGGGGCGAGTTCGTCGAGCCGGTTCTGGAAATCATCCGGACCAATGTGCGCAATCCGGTCGAGGTCGAGGGCGACCTCTATTCACTTGCGGCCTGCAACGATGTCGGTGGCCGGCGCCTGATCGACATGATGCGGGAATTCGGGCTGGAGAGCCTCGATACGCTGGCCGATTACGTGATTGAGAGCGCCCGCGCCGGAATGGCGGCGGAAATCCGTGAGCTGCCAAACGGCACCTACCATAATTCCATGCGGATCGACGGCTATGAGTGCCCGATCGATCTGGTGGCCGCCCTGACCATCCGGGACGAGGAGATCGAGGTCGATTTCACCGGCACCTCCGACATATCGAGCTTCGGCATCAACGTGCCTCTGACCTATACCCAGGCCTATGCCAGCTTCGGTATCCGCTGCGTCGTCGGCGGGGCCGTGCCGAACAATGCGGGCTCCCTCGCCCCGGTCATCATCACCGCGCCCGAAGGCAGCATCCTGAATGCCCCGCATCCCTGCGCCGTGACAGCCCGCCACGTCATCGGCCAGATGTTGCCGGATGTCGTGCTCGGCTGCCTCAACCAGGTGATTCCGGACCGGGTCCCGGCAGAAGGCACCTCCAGCCTCTGGAACCCGGTCTTGCTGGGCGGACATGGTCTGACGGATTCGGACTATGGCGACGCAACACCGTTCGCCATCAACACCTTCCATGCCGGCGGCACGGGCGCCCGCCCGGACAAGGATGGCCTCAACGCAACGGCCTTCCCGTCCGGTGTGCGCAACACCCCGATCGAGGTGAACGAGACCATTGCTCCCCTGATCATCTGGCGTAAGGAATATCGGCCCGACAGCGGCGGCGCCGGGAAACATCGCGGCGGCGTCGGCCAGGTGATGGAGATATCCCACTCCCAGCACGCTCCCTTCGCCATCAACTGCATGTTCGACCGGGTAACCTACCCGCCGCGCGGCCGCAACGGCGGCGGTGACGGCACCGCCGGTATCATCGAACGGGCGAAGGACGGCAGCCGGTTGAACGCGAAAGGC
The DNA here is from genome assembly GCF_040217065.1 of Nisaea sp. GTDB lineage: Bacteria > Pseudomonadota > Alphaproteobacteria > Thalassobaculales > Thalassobaculaceae > Nisaea. The sequence goes on along the minus strand of NZ_JAVJNX010000005.1, from coordinate 683,197 downwards.
CGGCAGAGCGTCGATGGAGACGACAAGCTGATCATTTCCATGCCGGGGGGCGGCGGTCTCGGAAACCCGCACGAGCGCGATCCGTCCGAGGTTGCGCGCGACGTGCTGCTCGGCTTTGTTTCTCTCAAGGCGGCCGAGACTGTATATGGTGTCGCTATCGATGGATCAGGCATGGTGGACGAGGCCCGCACCCGGGACCTTCGTGCCGCCGGCTGAAGGCAGAGCCGACACCGGCTGGGGAAAATCATCATGGCATCTGACGCCGCCCGGACGATCGTTATCGATAAGCTTGCCAAGGGCTTTGACGATAATCAGGTGCTGCAGTCTGTTTCCCTGAGCATTCCCCAGGGCGAGTCGACGGTCCTGATCGGACCGTCGGCAAGCGGCAAGTCCGTCCTGCTGAAATGCCTCGTCGGCCTGATGCAGATCGATGGCGGCAGCATGCGCTATGGCGATCTGGAGCTCAGCGGGCTGAGTACCGCAGAGTGGAGCGCGTTCCAGGGCCGGATCGGTATGCTGTTTCAGCAGAACGCGCTCTTCGACAGCCTGAAGATCTGGGAAAATGTCGCCTTCCGGCTCACCCACCATGAGGGTGTTCCGCGGCGCGAAGCACGCGACCGTGCTGTCAGCCGGATGGCATCCGTCGGGCTCGGCGAAGAGATGGCGGACCTTTATCCGGTAGAACTTTCCGGCGGCATGCAGAAGCGGGTTGGCGTGGCGCGCGCCATGATCGGCAATCCAGAACTGCTGATCCTCGACGATCCCACGGCCGGCCTGGACCCGATACTGACCAATACAATCCTGTCTCTGATCGACCGGGAAACCTCCGGCAAGGGCACGACGGTGCTTGTCGTCACCGGCGACATGAAGGCGGCCCGCAGCCGTTTCGACAATGTCGCCATGCTGTTCGACGGCGAAATCAAATGGTCCGGCAAGCGCGACGACGTGCCCGATGCCGGCGACCCCTTCCTTGAGCAGATGATCAACGGCCGGGCACAGGGTCCGATCAAGATGCGGCTTGCCGCCCGCGGCTGAGGTTCTTCATTTCATACTATTGATCTGAATCAATGCAATCCGGTGGTCCGAAGCCCATCGTCATACTGATTTCATGCCACCGGCTTATGAAACAGGAGGGTGAACCGGCGATGGATTCGGCTGTTTCTGCACAGATGAATCAGACCCCCGCCAGTCCCTGCAGCGGGTGTGAGGAGTTGACCTGCCCGATCCGTCAGGCACTCGGCAATGCCGGACTCACGGCCTGTCCCGGGGCGGTATCGCGCATTTCCGCCAGGGCGGGAGAGAAGCTCGACGCCACCGGTTTTGCCCCGGACACCGTGTTTCGGGTCGTCAACGGCATGCTGATGCAGGAGCATGTCTCCGATGACGGCCGCCGACATGTCGCCGCCTTCAAGACCAGCGGCGATCTCTCCTGGCCACTTCCGTCCCGCGAAGCGGGCGAATTTCGCGAATTCTACGAGGCCGTCAATCCGACTGAATTATGCATCATATCCATCGACCCGATTTCCCGATGTGCACCGGGCGCGGACACCTTGCTGAAAACCCTCTACACGGCCGCCAGGATCGAAGTCAGCCGGGCGCAGGAACAGATGTTTCTGCTCGCCCGTTCTTCCGCCACCGAGCGCCTCGCCGGCTTCCTTTTGGATCTCGCAAAGCGGACAGGCCATGGCACGAAGCGCGGGTTTGAACTGAAACTGAGCATGCGGCGAGAGCGCATCGCGGATCACCTGGGCATGCAGCCGGAAACGATCAGCCGGATCATGACCCAATTCAAGAAATCCGGCATTATCCGGCTGCCGCGCCCGTCTCTCGTCATCATCCCCGATCTCAAGGCGCTCTCGAATATAGCCTTCGGAGCGCCTTGAGCGCAGGTCAGGAAGTCTGCGTCAGCTCCGAGAGAATGCGCGCGTCTGCAGTCTCGGCAAGATCCAGGACCTGACCCGCAAGTTCCGCCGTCCGGCTTTCGCCGAGAACCGGCACGCTCAACGCCGTGAACTTGGCCAGCAGGCGCCGCCGCTGCTCCGGCTGATCCGAGGCGGGAACACCGACATTCTGTGTCTCTTCCACCGACGAGCCATTCTTCAGGTCGAGCCGGACGCGGCCATGGGTCCAGACGTCGCTCTCGATGCCGACAACCATGGAACGCTTGCCGAATGCCCGCAGCGCCTCATCCTGGGCGATTGCATCCGTATAGGCACCAAGATCGGCCGTTTCCAAACCGCTCAACGCCATGCCGACAGTGTGCTTCAGACTGAACTTTATCTGCAGGCCTGTATCCGGCCTGTCGATATTGCACACGCTCAAGGCGCCCTTGTTCACCTCAATGGTTGCGCGCTCCACCGCATCGGGATCGATATTGTGCAGCGCCCGCAACCGGCGGGCGGCCTCGATCGGCGAGTGAGTGAGATAACAGGCCGCGTGATACTTGAAGAGATTTCCCTCCACGGCGAAAGCGCGATTGCCGCCACTGGTCATCTCGACCGGGGAGAATCCGTCGGACTGGGTATCGGCGAGCCCCTGCACGCACTCGATGGCGTCGGTCCGCGAGGTCATGCCCTTTTTCGCCAGCCGGGCCGCCAGCAGCCCGTTCGCCGCCGCCTTGCCGACCTGGAAAGGCTTGGACATGGTGCCGAACATCGACTTGAGACCCGCGGCCTGGGCAATGGCGAGGCCGAGCGCATGGGCGGTCTGCTCTGCATTGAGACCGAGCAAGCGGGCCGACGCCGCTGCAGCGCCGACGGTGCCCACCGTCGCGGTCATGTGCCAGCCCCGGTCATAATGACTGGCGCCAACCATCTCCGCAGTGAGCACTTCCGCCTCATAGCCGACGACAAAGGCATCCAGAAAGGCACGTCCGGATACCGGCTGCGTGTCGGCAATGGCCAACAATGCCGGCACCAGCGGCACGGTAGGGTGCCCCATCATCCGGGAATTCACATCGTCATAATCCAGCGCATGGGACGCGGCACCATTCACCAGCGCGGCATTGAGCGCGCTCAGTCCGGCCGCGCGGCCGACCAGGCGGGCCAGTCCCGGGCCTTCTTCGCCCATGGTTTCGGCGAGAATGTGGCTCAGCGGCTCGCGGCTTCCGGCAATAGTCACCCCGAACCAGTCAAGCACGGCATCCGTCGCCCAGGTGAGCGGTGCGGCGCCGATCTCCTCGGACCTGACGGAAGACACCCAGTCGGCCAGCGCGCGTGTCGCTGCTGCCGGTCCGGCCTGGTGCATGCTGTCGATTTCGGCTCTGGCCAAAATTTCCTCCTTCTCTCGTCCGGTCCGATTGAGTCATGTCATGGTGACGCGCACTGCGCTGCACCAATGATCGCCGATAAGGCGGAATATGGGGCCGGATCGTCATGAGCTATCGAACCATGGAAGAAACCGAGGATCAAAGTGCGGCTTTGGAATTTCTGGCCCGCGCGGAGAACTATGATCCGCCGCCGCCGGAGGCTCCGACTCACATCGCCACCCACGGCTCGCATGTCTTTCTGGCCGGAGACCGGGCCTACAAGATCAAGCGCGCCGTCAGCTTCCCCTACATGGATTACGGCACGCTGGAACGCCGGAAGGCCTTCACCCGGGCAGAGCTCGACCTGAACCGGCGCACCGCGCCGGAGCTGTATCTTGGAATTCTCCGCCTGACCCGCGGGCCCGATGGAAAAATCGACTTTAATGGCGCCGGGGAAGCCATTGAATACGTTCTGGAAATGCGACGGTTCGACCAGGATGATCTGTTGGACAGAATGGCCGAAAGAGGAGCGCTGACCCCGGCGCTGATCGAACGAACAGCAGACCGGATCCGGTCGTTTCACAACGCCGCAGACTCCCTGAATGCCGGGGATGCGCCAGGCGCCGGCGCCGCCGGACTGCGCTGGGTGATCGAGGAGAATTTCGCAGAGTTCGCTGCCCAGCCCCGACATTTTGATCCGGACGAAGCGGCTCTCTATGCGGCCCGCGTCCGCACGGTACTGGAACAAACCGCGCCGTTGCTCGATGCGCGGGTCACGGATGGACAGGCGAAACACTGTCACGGGGACCTGCATCTCCGGAACATCTGTGTCATCGATGGCGAGCCGACCCTGTTCGACGGTATTGAATTCAACCCGCGCTTTGCCTGCATAGACACGCTCTATGACCTGGCTTACTTCCTCAGCGATCTTGAAATCCGGGGCCGGTCGGATCTGGCCAACCTTGCCTTCACCCGATACTTCCTTGACGGCGGATATGACGGCTTGCCCTGTCTGCCCCTGTTCCTGTCCACCCGTTCCGCCGTGCGGGCAAAAATCATGGTGAGCGGTGCAGAAGCACAGGATGTTTTGCCCACCAGGCAAGATATGCTGGACCAGTCGCGCCGGTCCTTTCAGGCGGCAAGACAGCAGATTGAACCGGCGGAGCCCGTCATGGTCGGCATCGGCGGCTTTTCCGGCTCCGGGAAATCCACATTGGCGCGGAACCTCGCGCCGCTCCTGTCCCCGGTCCCGGGTGCCATCCATCTGCGCAGCGACGTCATCCGGAAGCGACTGCACGGCTGCCCGCCATCACAGCCCCTGCCGGCCGCAGCCTACCGGCAGGACGTCAGCGCTCGGGTTTACCGCATCATGCTGGAGCGGGCCGGCGACGCCTTGCGAGCCGGCTATTCGGTGATCTTGGATGCGGTGAATGACCGCTCGGAAGACCGGCAGGCAATGATGGCCGTGGCCAAGGCCTGTTCCGTGCCGTTCAAGGGTTTCTGGCTCGACGTGTCGGAAGAGGTGATGGCCCGGAGAATCGCCGGGCGAACGGGCGACGCATCGGATGCCACCGAGGCGGTGATGCGGAATCAGTCCAAGCGGGGGCACGGCGCGCTCGGAGACTGGAAAAAGATCGATGCGGGCGGACCGGCTGAGGCGGCACTCGAAGCCGCAAAATCGCATCTTGGTCTCCCTTGACATAGGTCAACGCTGAGCCGGTTCGCTTTTCATAGGCTCGTGCTCAGAAGAGATGTGATCAAGGGTAGCCCGATGTCCAAGATACTGGAAATTCTACAAAAAGATCACCAGCATCATGACGTCTTGCTGACGATTCTCGAGAATCAGGTGAAAGACGCACACTTGACCGGCGAAACTGACTATGAGGCCGTGTCGGCAATTGTGGACTATTTCCTCACTTATCCGGCCGAATTCCACCATGCCCGCGAGGACAAGATCTACGAAAAGATCGTCAATCGTGATCCCCTCTCTGCGGAAGAAATCGGCCGCATCGAAGAAGAGCATGACGCCTGCGAGGCCTACATCAAGGCCTTTGCTGCCGCGCTGTCGAATATTCTCGGTGTCGGCATCATCACCCGAAACCAGTTCGCCAACGCAGCCCTCGAATTCATCGAATCCCAGCGCCGGCATATCCGCATGGAGGAAAGCATCTTCTTTCCAACCGCATTGCGGGTCTTGACCGCCGAAGACTGGGATGCCCTCGACGCGGAGCTTTCCGACACATCCGATCCGATTTTCGGCAGTCATCAGGAAGGTCGGTTCGCGGCCCTGCGGCAGGAAATCATTGACTGGCAGAACTCTCAAGGGCCCGCCAATGACCACTTTCCCGGCGATCACAAGCTGCGCCTCTAACGCTCCGGCCCGATCAGACCAACCAGGTGATTGAAGCAATGAACATGATGCACCCGGCGGCAGAGGCCGAGGACGTGCTCCTGCAGAAATACGGAAGCCGCAATGTCCCGCGCTATACGAGTTATCCGACCGCTCCGCATTTCCATGAAGACATAGATTCGGCGACCTACCGGCACTGGCTCAAAGCGCTGAGCCCGGACGAATCCCTGTCGCTCTATCTGCACATTCCGTTCTGCAAAAAGCTCTGCTGGTATTGCGGCTGCGCCATGCAGGTCGCCCGGAAATACGGGCCCGTATCGGAATATGTGCGCCTGCTGAAACGCGAGATCGAGGCGGTTTCGGATCAGTTGTCACAGCCTGGCACGGTTCGCCACCTGCATTGGGGCGGCGGCTCGCCGGACCGGCTGAATGCTGAGGATTTCGGCAAACTGATGGCCGTCTTGCGCCATTGTTTCCCGTTCGCCCGGGACGCGGAAATCGCCATAGAACTCGATCCGCGCAGCCTCGACGATAGTCTTGTCGAAGCCTATATGCTCGCCGGCATCAACCGGGCCAGCCTCGGTTTGCAGGATTTCACCCCTGCCGTGCAGACAGCCATTCATCGCGAGCAGCCGTTTGAGCTGGTGGCGGATCGCGTCGGCGCACTGCGTGCTGCGGGTATCGATGCGCTGAATTTCGATCTGATGTACGGGTTGCCGCATCAAGGTGTTGCCGATGCAGTCCGCAGCGTGGAAATGGCTCTGAGCCTGGCGCCCAGCCGTGTCGCCGTCTTTGGGTACGCGCATGTTCCATGGATGCGCAAGCACCAGAACCTGATACCGGCTGAAGCGCTCCCCGGGACCGAAATCCGCCGGGATCAGGCAGCGGCGATGGCCGAAACACTCCTTTCGGCCGGCTACCGGGAGATTGGCCTCGACCATTATGCGCGTCCCGGCGACAGCATGGCTCTGGCGGCCGAGGCCGGCGCCCTGAAACGCAATTTCCAGGGTTACACCACTGACGGTGCCTCTACGCTGCTTGGATTCGGCGCGTCGTCCATCGGCGCATTGCCCAATGGCTATATCCAGAACATCGCCGACACGCGGCTTTATGAGAAAAGCATCCGGGAGACCGGGCTCGCCGTTGCCCGCGGTGTCGCGACCAGTGCCGATGACCGGCTGCGCCGGCAAATCATCGAAGGCCTGATGTGCGGCGGCGTGGTTGACATCGCCTCGCTTTGTGCCGACGCCGGCATTGATGCCGGCACGTTGCTCGGCGATCCGGCCCGCCTCACCGAGATGCAAACGGATGGGCTCATAAGCTGGGATGGACACACGATCGAGATAACCGCAACTGGCCGGCCCTATGCGCGTGTCGTGGCCGCATGTTTCGATGCCTATCTGCAGACAGGGAAGGCCCGGCATTCAGGAGCAGTCTGATCGCCAAGAGTGCTGTCCCGACCGGAATGCGGCCGTTTGCCGCTGCGCCCTCCGACCGCATGGCCGGGTCGCGGCCAAATGTTAGATTCTCAGCCCCGGAACGGAAACCGCGCCGAAATTTGATTTGGATCAATGTACGGGCGGACGAAGGCCACTAGCGTGCCATTCGTGGTCATTCCCTGTACGGGGATGGTCAATCCAGTGTGTTCAGTATCGCGAGGGAAGTCATGAACAGCACACTAACCGAAAACCGCGGCAGCGGCGGCGCATGGATCATGGGTGTGTCTTTCGCGCTCGGCTCCATTGTCAGCCTGCTTTGGATGGCCAAGGCGGACAGCCCTGAATTGGCTTTCCATGCCTTCCTGTTCTTCGCCTTCTTCACACTGGGCTGTTTCGTACTGGTGAAGCGGCACTACGATCTGGCCGAACAGCCTGAAATTCCCGTCGCCGGTGACGATGTCGGCTACATGGACGGCGTCATCCGTGCCGGTGCCATCGCCTCCACCCTCTGGGGTGTGGTCGGCTTCATTGTCGGCCTGGTGATCGCCCTGCAGTTGGCATTCCCGGTGCTGAATTTCGACCTGCCCTGGACGAGCTTCGGACGCCTGCGTCCGCTGCATACCTCTGCCGTGATCTTTGCCTTCGGCGGCAACGTGCTGATCATGACGTCCTTCCACGTCGTGCAGCGCACCTGCAAGGCGCGCCTTGCCGGGGGGCTTGCGCCCTGGTTCGTGTTCTGGGGCTATCAGCTCTTCATCCTGCTGGCCGCGACCGGCTATGTCCTGGGCATCACCCAGAGCAAGGAATACGCAGAGCCGGAATGGTACGTGGATCTCTGGCTGACCATCGTCTGGGTCGCCTATCTGCTGGTCTTCCTCGGCACACTCTGGAAGCGCCGCGAGCCGCATATCTATGTCGCGAACTGGTTCTACCTCGCCTTCATCATCACCATCGCGATGCTGCACATCGTGAACAACCTCTCCCTGCCGGTTTCCCTTGCCGGCGCGAAGAGCTACTCGGCTTTCTCCGGGGTTCAGGATGCGCTGACCCAGTGGTGGTATGGCCATAACGCTGTCGGCTTCTTCCTGACCGCCGGCTTCCTCGCCATCATGTATTATTACATTCCGAAGCGGGCGGAGCGTCCGGTCTATTCCTACCGGCTCTCCATCATCCACTTCTGGGCGCTGATCTTCCTCTATATCTGGGCCGGCCCGCATCACCTGCACTACACGGCTCTGCCGGATTGGGCGCAGACCCTCGGCATGACCTTCTCGATCATGCTCTGGATGCCGTCCTGGGGTGGCATGATCAATGGCCTGATGACGCTTTCGGGCGCCTGGGACAAGCTGCGCACCGACCCGGTCCTGCGCATGCTGGTCACCTCCGTCGCCTTCTACGGCATGAGCACCTTCGAAGGCCCGGTCATGTCCATCAAGGCGGTGAACGGTCTCAGCCACTACACCGACTGGACCATCGGCCATGTGCATTCCGGTGCTCTCGGCTGGGTGGCGCTTGTCAGCTTCGGCGCGCTCTATTGCGTGGTTCCGATCATGTGGAACCGGGAGCGGCTCTATTCGCTGCGCCTCGTCGGCTGGCACTTCTGGATCTCGACCATCGGCATCGTGCTCTACATCACCTCGATGTGGGTGTCCGGTATCCTTCAGGGCCTGATGTGGCGGGCGTATGACAGCCTCGGTTTCCTCGAATATTCCTTCGTCGAGACCGTTGAAGCCATGCACCCATTCTATGTGATCCGGGCTCTTGGCGGCGCTGTGTTCGTCGCGGGTTCCCTGGTCATGGCCTACAATCTTTACCGCACCATGCGGGGCGATCTTCGCGATGAAGCCCCGTTCGTGGGAGCGCCCGTGCGCGCACCCCAGGCTGCGGTCGCGGCGGGAGAATGATCAATGTCGCTTCTCAATAAACACGCGATCTTCGAGAAGAACTCGATCCTGCTTTGTGTCGGGGTTCTGATCACCGTCGCCATCGGCGGGCTGGTGGAAATCTCTCCGCTTTTCTATCTGGAGAGCACCATCGAGAAGGTGAAGGGCATGCGGCCCTACACCCCTCTCGAGCTGGCAGGGCGGAACATCTATATCCGTGAGGGCTGCTATAATTGCCACAGCCAGATGATCCGGCCTTTCCGGGACGAGGCCGAGCGCTACGGCCATTACAGCCTCGCCGCCGAAAGCATGTACGACCACCCGTTCCAGTGGGGCTCCAAGCGGACCGGACCGGATCTCGCCCGGGTCGGAGGACGCTACTCGGACGACTGGCACGTTGCGCACATGAACAACCCGCGCTCCGTGGTGCCTGAATCCATCATGCCAGGCTATCCGTTCCTCGCCGAATATCCGCTCAAGATCGAGGATCTCGCCGGCCACCTCTCCGCCAATCTTGGCGTTGGTGTTCCCTATACCGACGAGATGATCGAGAAGGCCGTGGAGGACGCCCGGACACAGGTGAACCCTGATGCGGACGATGTCGATGCCTTCATGGCGCGGTATCCGAAGGCCCAGGTCCGGGATTTCGACGGCAATCCGGAAAAACTGTCCGAACTGGATGCTCTGATCGCCTATCTCCAGATGCTCGGCACCCTGGTCGATTTTGATCTCTACGCCAAAGACCCGGCGCTCAGGTAGGAGGAGGACCCCATGACCTATCAGACTGTTTCCGCCTTCGCACAATCCTGGGGCCTGGTGTTCCTGGTCGTGATGTTCAGCGCTGCCGTCGTCTACGCGCTATGGCCCGGCAACAAGAGCAAGTTCGATAAAGCCGCGCATGTGCCGCTTGAGGAGGATTGATCGTGGCTCACAATGTTGAGAAAGACGATGTGACCGGCGTCGAGACAACCGGTCACGAGTGGGACGGGATCAAGGAACTCAACAACCCGCTCCCGCGCTGGTGGCTCTGGACCTTCTATGCCAGCATCATCTGGGCGATCGGCTACTGGGTGGTCTATCCGGCATGGCCTCTGATCAGCAGCCATACCGAAGGTGTAATCGGCTACTCTTCCCGCCAGGACGTGATGGATAGTATTGCCGAAGCCAAGGCGGCCCAGGCACAGTATCTCGACCGGATTGAGGTCGCGTCCCTGGACGAAATCCGCGAGGACAGCGAGTTGCTGAATTTCTCCCTCGCAGGCGGCAAGTCGGCCTTCGCGGTGAACTGCTCCCAGTGCCACGGCCAGGGCGCGCAGGGTTTCACGGGTTACCCCAACCTGAACGATGACGCCTGGATCTGGGGCGGCACGGCGGAAGAGATTTCGGCAACGATCCATTACGGCATCCGGTCGGATCATGAAGATACCCGCTACAGCGAGATGCCGGCCTTCGGCAGGGACGAGTTGCTTGAGCGGCAGCAGATCAATCAGGTCGTCGAATATGTCCTGAAGATCTCCGGTCAGGAGCATGACGCGGCCGCGGCGGCTGACGGTCAGACCGTCTATGCTGAGCAATGCGCCGCCTGTCACGGCGACCAGGGTCAGGGCCTGCGCGACTTCGGCGCTCCCCGGCTGTCGGACGCGATCTGGCTCTATGGCGGCGACCGGCAATCCCTGCGCGAGACGGTCAACAATGCCCGCTTCGGCGTGATGCCAGCCTGGACCGACCGCCTCGACGAGGCGACCATCAAGCAGCTCGCCATCTATGTCCATTCGCTCGGCGGCGGCGAATAAACACCTTCTGTCTCCCGCCGGTTCGCCGGCGGGAGAGCATTTCGTGCGTGATCCGGGTCCGGCCGTTTTGGCCCCGTCACTCAACCGACAAGCAGGTCACCCAAATGGACCAGGCCAGCCAGGTAATCAGCCAAGCCACAGCGCCATCGGCAAATGTCGAGACGGTCGATGTCGATGCGGTCAACAAGAAGGAGGAACGCTCCCTCTACAAGGCGCGGGTCAAGATCTACCCGAAGCGCGCAACCGGTGTGTTTCGAAAGCTCAAATGGCTGGTCATGGCGGCGACGCTGGCCGTCTATTACCTCGCCCCCTGGATCCGCTGGGATCGCGGCCCGAATGCGCCGGACCAGGCCATCCTGATCGACTTTCCGGCCCGGCGTTTCTACTTCTTCTTCATCGAGATCTGGCCGGAAGAAGTCTATTACCTGACCGGGCTGCTGATCATCGCGGCCCTTGCCCTCTTCCTCGTCACCAGTCTCGCCGGTCGGGTCTGGTGCGGCTATACCTGTCCGCAGACTGTCTGGACCGATCTCTTCATCTGGGTCGAGCGACTGGTCGAAGGCGACCGCAGCGCGCGCATCCGGCTCGACAAGGCGCCGCTATCCGCCAACAAGGTCGCGCGCAAAACCGTAAAACACACATTGTGGATCCTGATCGGCATGGCAACCGGCGGTGCCTGGATCTTCTATTTCGCCGACGCGCCGACGCTGCTGGTCGATCTCTTCACCCTGCAGGCGCCCATCGTCGCCTACAGCACCGTCGCTGTCCTTGCCGGCTGCACATATATCTTCGGCGGTCTGATGCGCGAGCAGGTCTGCACCTTCATGTGCCCATGGCCACGTATTCAGGGTGCGCTGGTCGACGAGGATTCGCTGATAGTCTCCTACAAGGACGATCGCGGCGAGCCGCGGGCACCGTTCCGCAAGGACATCGACTGGGATACCCGGGGCGACTGCATCGACTGCAACCAGTGTGTCGCGGTCTGCCCGATGGGCATCGACATTCGCGACGGCCAGCAGCTCGAAAGCATTCACTGCGCTCTATGCATCGATGCCTGCAATGACGTCATGAACCGGATCAACCGTCCGCTGAACCTGATTTCCTACGACACCTACGTCAATCACGAGCGGCGCGCCGCAGGCGAGCCGGAGCAGAAGCCGCGTATCTTCCGCGCCCGGACGGTGATCTACGCAGCCCTGATCGCAATCGTCGGGTTCATCATGCTTGGCACGCTGATCACCCGATCGACGCTCGACATCAATATCCTGCATGACCGGAACCCGCTGTTCGTGAAACTGTCCGATGGCGGTATTCGCAACGGCTACACGATCAAGATCCTGAACAAGCAACACGAAGTGCGGCATTTCAAGATTGCTGTTGATGGACTGGATAATGCGTTGATCAGCGTTGTCGGACAGGAAGGCACCAGCGGCCTTGAGGTTCCGGCAGACCGGCTGGCCCAGTTCCGGGTCTTCGTTGCCGTGCCGGAGGCCCATGCACCGGACGGCCGGGAAGATTTCAACTTCGTCGTCACCGATCTCGCCGACGGCAACCAGGCTGTCAATGACACGGTCTTCAGAGGACCCGAACAATGAGCGATACCCATATGAGCACGCCCATGAAGATCAAAGGCAAACATGTCCTGCTGATGCTGCTCGGCTTCTTCGGCATCGTCATCGCGGTGAACGTCACCTTCGTCATTGTCGCCCTCGATTCATGGACCGGGCTGACCAGTCACAGATCCTATCAGGAAGGCCTGACCTACAATGCGGCAATCCGGGATGCGGAGGCGCAACGCGCACGCGGCTGGCAGGTGGAGGTCGCCTTTGAGCGGGACCAGACGCCCCCCGGTATCATCAGCATGTCCGTGTCGGCCCGTCTTGCGGACCGCGCGGGCAAGGCACTGGTGCCCAGCAGTATCACGCTCGCCTTCCGCCACCCGATCAATGAGAGTTATGACCAGCTCGTCACGCTCTCCGAGATGGCCGACGGACTCTATGTCGGACAGGCCACCCTTCCCGTCGTGGGCAACTGGGATACACGCCTGACGGCACACATGGCTAACGGAACACCGTTCCGCCAGGACGGAACGCTCTGGATCGAATAGGCACGCACATGAACGTCACCTCCGACAGCCCGACCGGCACGCAAAACATCCAGGCAGCCCCTCTTGCGAGCTGCTGCGAGATTGCGGCCGCTATGGATCTGGCGGACGAGGTGATCCGGCCGGCGGATGTCGCCTCCTACGTCGTTGCCGGCAAGGACGGTATCTCCGACCTGCATCTGATCGTGCGCAACATGCATTGTCCGTCCTGCGTCCGGCAGATCGAGGGCGGCCTTAACGGGAACCCCGGTGTCCTGACGGCCCGGCTCAACGCCACGACACACCGCCTGCATCTGCGCTGGAACACGGCGCAGACCGATGCCGCATCCCTTGTCGGCGTGCTGGCTGATCTCGGTTATGAAGTCAGCCCCTATGATCCGGTGAAACTCGCCGCCTCCGCCAACACGGACGACAAGGACCTCTTGAAGGCCATGGCGGTCTCCGGATTCGCCGCCGCCAATGTGATGCTGATTTCCGTCGCTGTCTGGGCCGGTCTGGCGCAGGACATGGGCGAAGCGACGCGGGCGCTGATGCACTGGCTGTCCGCCCTGATCGCCCTGCCCGCCGTCGCCTATGCCGGGCGCCCGTTCTTCCGCTCGGCCCTGTCCGCCGTCTCGCACGGCCGCACCAATATGGACGTGCCGATCTCCCTCGCCGTGCTGCTGGCCTGCGGCATGAGCCTGTTCGAGACCACGCGCGGCGGCGACCATGTCTATTTCGACGCTTCCGTCAGCCTGCTTTTCTTCCTGCTGATCGGCCGTTTTCTTGATCGCTCGCTGCGGCGCAAGGTCGAGTCTGCCGCGCAGAACCTGCTGTCCCTCAGAGCCGTCTCCGCAACCGTGATCGGCCCCGACGGCAGCTATGTCTCGACGCCGATAGACAGCATCCGACCCGGCATGAGCGTCGCCGTCGCCGCCGGTGAACGTCTGCCCGTCGACGGCGTGCTGGCCAGCGGCCAGACCGAGATCGACACATCCATGGTGACGGGCGAAAGCCTGCCTCGGCCGACGCGGATAGGCGACAAGGTCTTTGCCGGAACGGTCAATGTCGGCGCTCCCGTCACCGTCACCGTGACGGCCACCGACGAAGGCACGCTGTTGTCGGAGATCGTCAGCCTGATGGAAGCGGCCGAACAGGGCCGGGCGAAATATGTGCGTCTGGCCGACCGGATGGCCCGCTGGTATGCCCCGGCCGTGCATGCTGTCGCATTGGCAACCTTCCTCGGCTGGTTCCTGATCGCCGGGGCGAGCTGGCAGGGCGCGCTGATGATCGCAATCACGGTTCTGATCGTCACCTGCCCCTGCGCCCTCGGCCTCGCCGTCCCGGCGGTCCAGGCCGGCGCCGTCGGACGCCTGCTGAAGGCCGGCATCCTGGCGAAGTCCGGGGACGGCCTCGAACGCCTCGCCTCCGTCGATACCGTGGTCTTCGACAAAACCGGCACCCTCACCCTCGGTCAGCCCGAACTTGTTGACCAGCACGACATCGCCCTCGCGGACCTGAAGCGCGCCGCCTCCCTGGCTGCAGCCAGCCGCCACCCGCTCTCCCTCGCCCTGCGCAGGGTGGCGGGTCCGGTTGCCGCGCTCCAGTCAGTCGAGGAAATCCCCGGGCAGGGTCTCAAGGCCACGGACGGCCAGAGTGAAATCCGCCTCGGGCGACGGGAATTCGCCGGTGTTTCAGCCAATGAAGGCCTGGCCCATGACGGCCCGGAGCTTTGGCTTTCCGAAAACGACCGCCACATCCAGTTCCGGTTCAACGACACCATCCGCCCCGATGCGGCAACCGTCGTGTCTGCCCTGCAGCAGGACGGCTATGCCGTGGAGCTTCTGTCCGGCGACCGGGAGGATGCGGTGGCCCGGATTGCCAAGGAGCTCGGGATTACGGCCTGGCGGCACGGCTGCACACCGCAGGACAAGATCGCCCGGCTGGACACTCTCGCGGCCCGGGGACATCGGGTCTGCATGGTCGGCGACGGGCTGAACGATGCGCCGGCGCTGGCCGCCGCCTTCGCCTCTATCTCCCCTGGCACGGCCGCCGACGCAAGCCAGACGGCGGCGGATTTCATCTTTCAGGGCCAGCATCTGGCACCGGTTCTGGAAAGCCTGAAAACCGCCCGGGTCTCCAGGTCACTGGTGTTCCAGAATTTCACCCTCGCCCTCGCCTACAACTTGATAGCGGTTCCCGTCGCGGCCTCCGGTCTGGCCACACCGCTGGTTGCCGCCATCGCCATGTCCTCCTCCTCGCTGGTGGTGACGCTGAACGCCCTGCGCATTAAACTCGGCCATATCCTGCCGGAGTTCCACAATGACCGCACTTAGCTTCCTCATTCCCGCCGCCCTGTTTCTCGGCCTTATCGGCCTGATCGCCTTTCTCTGGGCGCTCAAGAACGGACAGTTCGAGGATCTGGACGGTGCCGCGCATCGCATGCTGGACGACGACTGACATCGTGTCACGACACCGTTATTGACGCCGAGCGTGGATTACATTCGCGGATGAATGCGCCACTGTCACTTTCATGCAGCGGTCACACATCATCCTCGCGGCGATTGTCGCTCTCGTCCTGACAAGCAGCCTGATCACGGAGTCCCGAAGCGCCGAACCCGGCTGCGGGCCGGATATCGCCTGCACGCTTTCAGGTGGCAGCTACCATGCCCGGCCACCGACAGGCTGGGATCGTGTCAGCCCGCTTCCGGTGCTTTTTTATTACCATGGATACCGCCAGACGGGCCGGGTCGTCATGGGAATGACGGCACTGGCAAAAGCGGCAGATGACGCCGGCGCGCTTGTCGTGGCCCCGAACGGAATTGACGGCAGCTGGTCGGTGCGCGGCGCCCCGTCGAACAAACGGGATGATATCGCCTTCGCAGCCGATCTGATCGAGGACGTCGCCCGTCGCTGGCCGATTGACCGCAACCTGCTCTGGGTTTCGGGCTTCTCTCTCGGCGCCTCCATGGCGTGGGATATCGCCTGCCTGTCCGGTGATCCCTATGCCGGTTTCTTCCCCGTTTCCGGAGCGTTCTGGCGCCCGCATCCGGTGAGCTGTCCGGCGGGTCCGGTGACGATGATCCATGTGCATGGGCGCGGCGACAAGATCATGCCGCTGGAGGGCCGAACCATACGCGAGCAATGGCGTCAGGGAGACGTGTTGCAAAGCTTCGAGATCCTGCGCAGGCATAATCGCTGCGAGGCGACGGAAATCGAGCGTACCGGGCCGAAGGGGCTGCTTTGTCGTGAATGGGACCATTGCGCCGCAGGATCACGCCTCGCGCTCTGCCTCTATGATGGCGGGCACGCCGCCCCGAAAGGCTGGTATCCGCGCGCGTTCGACTGGCTCAACGGTGCGGTCAAGGCAAAGTCAGCCGGTTAATCCGGCCTGATTCCATCGAAAGCACGCCTGTAGGCATGCCAGGTCGCATGGCCTATCAGCGGGAAGGTAATCGCAAGGCCAACGAAACAGGTCACGATGCCGACCGCCGTCAGCATGACGATGAGCCAGGCCCAGACCAGCATCGGCCAGAGGTTCTGCCGGACCATTTTCACGCTTTCCAGCACGGCCGTCACTGCATCCACGTCCCGGACCATCAGGATCGGCAAGGAGAAAGCGGTCAGCGCGAATACCGCCGCCGCCAGCACGCCGCCGAATGCCGTTCCGACGACAAGCAGACCAAGCCCATCCAATGTGAAGAACAGAATGCTGATGGACTCTTCCAGCCCCGGAAACGGCTGGGTGCCGAAAAACAGCGCATACAGCAATGTGGCAATGCGGATCCAGATCAGGTGTGCCGCCATCAGAATTACCCCGAGCGAGGCAAGCTGCGTCGGATTGCGCACCGGCACGAACAGAGCCGTCCTGAGCGAAACGGGCTCGCCCGCCTGACGGCGCCGGCTGGTCTCGTAGAGCCCGACAGCCAGCATCGGCCCCATCAGCATGAACCCGGCCGAGAGCGGCAGCAGAAGATGCGGGATTTCGAAATAGAACAGGGCCCCGGCAAGGCCGAGACTGACGACGGAGAATCCGATTCCGTAGGTCAGGCTGATTGCCGGACCGGCCAGAATGTCGCGCCAGCCGGCAGCCAGCCATTCCCACGGCTCGTCGGGTTCCATCCGGCCGCCATGCGCCTGAATGGTATCCATCGACACCATCATATTCCTCCGGTCCTTCTTGCCCGCTCTCATTGCATGCCCGGGGAGACCGGGCCGTCGTCGCGGCAGTACACTCAGCTTCAGTGTCACTCTCAACAATATCCGGAAACAAGGCAAAAACATTGATTTGGATCAATGTTTCCCCGTCACCAACCGCGCAAATACATGCCCATCCGCGATTTTCAGGCAACGGACTGGGGAAGGTCATGCGCAAGCCGATTACAGACGGCGCCGAAGTTTCCATCGAGTTTCCAGACAAGGCCTATCTCGGCTATTTCCATCGCGACAGCACATTCGAGGTTGACCGCGACCGCGATGCCATCGCCGTGAAACTCGTGCATCCGGGGGACGACAAGCGTGTCGCGGCCTTCCATCTGCACGATTACCTGCTGGCAGACGTTCTGTCGGCAACCGCCGACTGCCTCGAGAATGCCGAGATCGCGGCGCCGCAGCGCGCAGCACTCACCGCGGCTGCGACCAAGCTTTCGGCTGTCTTGCGCAACACAAGCTAGCTTCAGGAACACGGTCCAGAGGTCCGGCGTTTCAACTCCTCCTATTGCAGGGCACAAGGGGTCGTGTAACGCTTGCCTCCTTTTCGGGCGCTGCCCTCTTGTGCAGCCGCTTTGGGCAGGGAGACAGAGAATGAAAACCAAGCTGTTTGCAGCAGCCTTTCTGGCGGCCGGTCTCGGCATGTCCGGACAAGCCGCCGCCAAGGATGGTCTGACACTCGGTATCGGGCTTGAGCCACCGCACCTCGATCCGACGGCAGGTGCCGCCGCCGCCATTGACGAGGTGGTCTATCAGAACGTGTTCGAGGGGCTGACCCGGATCGGACCTGACGGTTCCGTGCTTCCCGGGCTGGCGGCGGAATGGGATGTCTCCGACGACGGACTGACCTACAGCTTCAAACTGCGCGATGGTGTGACATTCCACGATGGCACGGCGTTCGATTCAGCTGACGTGCTGTTCTCGATCAACCGCGCCATGGCGGAAGACAGTACCAACGCCCAGAAGGGCCTGTTCGAGCCAATCGCAACGGTCGCGGCACCCGACGCCGCCACCGTCACCATCGCGCTGAAACGCCCGACGGGACATTTTCTGTTCAATCTGGGCTGGGGCGACGTCGTTATGGTCGCGCCGGAGAGCGCGGACACGAACAAGACCGCGCCGGTCGGCACCGGACCCTTCACTTTCGATCGCTGGAGCAAGGGCTCCGAGATCCGCCTCAAGCGGAACGATGCCTATTGGGGCGATGCCGCGAAGCTGGCAAAGGTCAGCTTCAAGATCATGCCGGATGCCGCCTCTTCCGCCGCCGCACTGATGTCCGGCGATATCGACGTTTTCCCGAATTTCGGTGCGCCGGAGCTGCTGGAGCAGTTCCGCGCCGATCCGCGCTTCGAGGTCGTCGTCGGCACCACGGAGGGGGAGACCATCCTCTCCATGAACCACGCGAACAAGGCATTGAGCGACATCCGGGTGCGCCGGGCCATCGCCCATGCCGTCGACCGGCAGGCAATCATCGACGGCGCCATGTTCGGCTCGGGCACGACCATCGGCAGCCATTTCGCCCCGCACCATCCGGCCTATGTGGACCTGACCGGCATGTATCCGCACGATGTGGCGAAGGCGAAGGCGCTGCTGGCGGAAGCCGGCTATGCGTCCGGCCTGAAACTGCGCCTGACCCTGCCGCCGCCAAGCTATGCAAGGCGGGGCGGTGAGGTGATCGCGGCGCAGCTTGCCACAGTCGGCATCGAGACCGAGATCATCCCGGTCGAATGGGCCCAGTGGCTGAAGCAGGTGTTCAAGACCACGGATTACGATCTCACCATCGTGTCCCACACCGAGCCGTTCGATATCGGCATCTACGCGCGCGACAGCTACTACTTCAATTACAAGAGCGAACGCTTCAACAAGGTCTATGCCGAGTTGACCGAAGCTGTCGATCCGGCCAAACGGAAAGCGTTGATTGGTCAAGCCCAAACGGTTCTGGCGGAAGACAGCGTCAACGGCTTCCTGTTCGAGCTGGCCCAGAATGGTGTCTGGAAGAAAGGGATCAAGGGGCTGTGGGCGAACCGCCCGATCCAGGCAAACGACGTGACCGGCGCCTACTGGGAATAAGCCCGCCCCGAACGGGACCTCGTTCCATGCTCGATTTTGTCATACGCCGCCTGACCGTGCTGGCGGCGACCCTTCTGGTCGCCGCCCTCATCATCTTTCTGGTGATGGAAGTGCTTCCGGGAGACCCGGCGGAAGTCATGCTCGGGTTGAATGCCCAACCGGACACACTCGCCGCCCTGCGCGCACAGATGGGCCTGGACCGGCCCGCACCGGAACGGTTCGCTGTCTGGGTCCTGGCCTTCCTTTCCGGCGATCTCGGCATCAGCTACACCTATGACGTCCCGGTTGCCGAACTGATCGGCGAGCGGATGGGCGTGACCCTGCCGCTGGCCCTGATGGCGATCCTGCTGTCCACGCTGATCGCCTTGCCGAGCGGGGTTTTGTCGGCCACGTTCCGCGGACGTCCGGCCGACACCGTGATCATGGGCATCGCCCAGCTTGGCGTCGCCGTGCCGAATTTCTGGTTCGCCATCCTGCTGATCCTGCTCTTCGCCGTCTCGCTCGGCTGGACCAGCGCCGGCGGCTTTCCCGGATATGAGGACGGCATCCTGCCCGCACTCGGCGCCCTTCTCCTGCCGGCCATCGCTCTCGCCCTGCCGCAGGCCGCGATCCTCGCCCGTGTCACCCGCTCGGCAGTCATAGACGTGCTCGGTGAGGACTACATCCGCACGGCACGGGCCAAGGGACTGTCCGGCGGGGTCGTGCTCTGGCGCCATGCCGTGCGCAACGCGCTCGCCGCGCCGCTGACCATCATGGGCCTGCAGTTCAGCTTCCTGCTCGCGGGCACGGTGATCATCGAGAACGTGTTCTATCTGCCGGGCCTGGGGCGGCTGATCTTCCAGGCCATCGCCCAGCGCGACCTGATCGTGGTCAAGGACATCGTGGTGCTGCTGGTCGGCTTGGTCATAACCGTGAACTTCATCGTAGACATGCTCTACGCCTGGGCCGACCCGCGCCTGAGACAGGGTGACAACAATGTCTGACATCCGGTCCATCGCCGCCGTCCGGCCGCGCCCCGGTTTCAGCCACCGGGCAACGCACCATCCGGGATTCGTGATCGGCGGCATCATCACGCTTGTCGTCCTGCTGACTGCCGCCCTTGCCCTTGTCTGGACGCCCTATCCGGTCACCAGCCTGAACATTGCCGAGAAACTCCGGCCCTTCTCTGCCGAGCATCTCCTTGGCACGGACCATTTCGGCCGCGACATTCTCTCCATGCTGATGGTCGGGGCCGGGAATTCCGTGCTGGTCGGTCTCGTCGCCGTCGGCCTCGGCGTCGGCCTCGGCAGCCCCCTCGGCCTCTACTGCGCCATGCGCCCGGGCCTGATCAGCGAGGCCGTGATGCGTGCGAGTGATCTCGCCTTTGCCTTCCCCGCCCTGCTCACGGCCGTCATGATCACCGCGATCTACGGACCGGGGACAATCAATTCCATCATCGCCATCGGCATTTTCAACATTCCGGTGTTCGCCCGCCTGACACGCGGGGTCTCCCTGTCGGTCTGGAAGATGGAATATGTCACCGCCGCCCGCGCCATCGGCGTGCCGTCACTTCAGATCGCCCGGCGTCACATGCTGCCGAACATCGCCAGCCCGCTGATTGTGCAGGCGACGATCCAGTTTGCCCTCGCCATCCTCGCCGAGGCGGGTCTGAGCTATCTTGGTCTCGGCACCCAGCCGCCGCAGCCAAGCTGGGGGAAAATGCTGCACGAGGCGCAGACCATGCTCTATTTCGCGCCGATGCTGGCGATTCTCCCCGGAGCCTGCATTGCGGTGACTGTACTGGGCCTGAATCTGCTTGGCGACGGCCTCCGTGACCTGCTCGACCCGAAGCTTCGGCATGCGGCAAAACCGCGAAACACCTAGGGTGTCAGGAGTGAACAGGAGCTTGCCGGAACGGGCCCGGATTTTTATGCTTTTGGTACAAGATGGTTGCGCTTATCTATGAAGTCTCAAGGTCGATATCCAGACCTTAATTCAAGGAGTGCTCAATGGGCCTTCGAACGGCCAGAGAGGAAATCTTCTTCCTCTCACGATGGCTTCGTTCCCCACTCAAAACCGGGTCGGTGCGACCGAGCGGACGGGACCTGACGAGACTGATCGCCGGCGCTGTCATAGATCTCGAGGCGGAAGAATGGGTGGTCGAGCTTGGTGGCGGCACGGGCGCTGTAACCCGCGCCTTGATCGAGAACGGTGTCGCTCCGGACCGCATGGTCGTTCTGGAACGGGATCGGGCTCTTTCCGACTGGTTGCGGCGCGCATTCCCAGAAGTAACGATTGTTACAGGAGACGCGGAACACCTGCGCCGTCATCTGGCTGCACATAATGCGGGCCCGGTACGCCGGATCGTATCCAGCCTTCCCCTGCTCTCCCTGCCCCGCACTCAGCGCAATGCCATTCTCACAGAGGTTTTTTCAGCTCTCGGACAAGACGGAACCCTGATTCAATACAGCTATGGGCCGACCTGCCCGGTCTCACGGGCACTGCGCAGCGGGCTCGGTATCAATGCACGCGCTGTCGGCACGGCATGGCGCAATCTTCCGCCGGCACGAGTCTGGGAATTTGAAAAAAAGCGGAATGCCGGCTCCGGAGCGCGATACGCGGCCTAGGACCGCCCGTCACACGCCGCCCCGGGACGCACCGAGGCGTCAGGCTTCGTGATGCCGGACAATGTAGCGGCCGTCGTCAAACCCCGTGAACTGCTCCGAAATGGACGGATGGTTCACCGGACCATTGTCGCTGTCGTCGACAAGGTTCTGCTCCGACACATAAGCCACATAGTAGGTTTCCGGGTTCTCCGCGAACAGGTGATAGAACGGCTGCTCGCGGCGCGGGCGCCGGTCTTCCGGAATCGCCAGATACCAGTCTTCCGTATTGGCAAATTCGGGGTCGACATCAAAAACGACGCCCCGGAAATCGAACATCCTGTGCCGAACAACCGCGCCGATTCCGAATTTGGCTTCGACAATTTTGACCACGGTTTACCCACTTCATTGTTTTTGTTCGTCTCTGACGGAACTTGTCCGGAATGTCGGTCAACGTCAACTGTTGCCATATAGCAATTGAGCCAGCTGCAGAGACGCGTATTTCCAATATGCGATCAATATCCGGCTTGTTCCAACGCGCCTTTGCATACAATCTTGTGGCAATCGAACGGTTCAGTTCGAAAATAAAAAGTATCTAGGAGGCAGAAATGTCAGTCGCGACGCTCCGCGATCACTTGTTCGGCTACCTGAACGACCGGTTCTTCTATGGCTGGGTCATTCTCTCCGTCGCCGGGCTCGGACTTTTTGCCAGCGGTCCCGGTCAATCACACACATTCAGCGTGTTCGTCGATCCGATCAGTCACGATCTCGGCATATCAGCGACCGAAATTGCCTCGGCCTACGGGACGGCCACCTTGCTGGCCGCGTTCTGTCTGCCTTTCACCGGCCGCCTTGTTGACCGCTTCGGGTCCCGCAAGATGGCAAGCGTGATCGTCATACTGCTTGGCTTCGCCTGCCTGTTCTTCGGAGCCGCCGCCAATATGCTCTGGCTTGGGCTCGGATTTGCCCTGCTGCGTTTTTTTGGCCAAGGCTCGCTAATGCTGAGCTGCGCCAACATGACCTCGCAATGGTTCAGCAAGAAACGCGGCACGGCCATGGGCCTCATGGCGCTTGGCTTTGCCGCCTCGATGGCGATCCATCCCCCGCTCGGACAGTATCTCATCGACACGCTCGGCTGGCGCCAGGCATGGGTCGTACTCGGCATCATGACCTGGGTCCTGATGCTCCCCATCATATGGCTCCTGGTGCACGACAAGCCCGAGGAAAAAGGCCTCTATCCGGACGGTATCGTGCCTGAAAAGAAGGCTGAAGACGCACCGCCTACCGTGGAGACGGTGCCCGGCCTGTCCCTCAGCGAAGCGCTCAGAACGCCAACCTTTCATCTGCTCTGGGTCAGCATGGTATCGATCGCCATGCTGGTCACCAGTCTGCACTTCTATCAGGTTAAGATCTTCGCGGCACAGGGACTGGACAAACAGGTCGCCGCATGGGTGTTCCCGATCTCTGCCTGCACCATGGTGATCATGATGCCTCTGGTCGGCCGGACACTTGACAGGATCAAGTCCCGCTATGCGTTCTCGCTCGCCCTGCTAATCCAGGCCGCGGCTCTGCTCATGGTAACCCAGGTCAGCACAATCCCGACCGCCATCGCCTATGCGGCCCTGTTCGGGTTGTTGAATGCCTGCAGCATGACCCTGTTCGGCTATGTCTGGCCGCGGTTCTTCGGCCGGGCGCATCTCGGCAGCATTCAGGGTGTCGGGCAGATGATCGGTGTTGTCGGTGCCTCCATCGGCCCGCTGCCGATCGGCTACGCATTCGATAATTTCGGATCCCCCACCCTGATGATCCAGGGTCTTGCACTCTACCCGGCGGCATGCGCCGTGCTCGCGCTGTTCATCCGCACACCCGCGGGTGTTCCGGTAGAACCGCATCTGGAATAGGAAAGAGCGAACGGGCCGGGTCAGGCGAGCGGCTGGATCCGGCTCGCCGGCAAGGTGACAGTGACTGTCGTGCCGACGCCGAGCTCACTGCTGATCTTGAGGTCGCCGCCATGGGACTGGGCAATCGCCTGGGTCAGGTAGAGACCGAGCCCGGCGCCCTCGATCGAACGGCTATATGTCTCATCCGTCGCCTGCTCGAACGGATTGAGCACACGGCCGAGATCGCTCTCGCGAATGCCCCTGCCATTGTCCTTCACCTCAAGCTCGGCACCGGTTTCCGGATCGATGGTGAGCCGGAGTGTAATCGTGCCTTCCGTGTCCGTAAACTTCACGGCATTGGTGAGCAGATTCATCAGGATCTGACGAATTTGCCGTTCGTCGCCTGTAAACCCGACCGGCCTGTCGGGCAGTTCGGCGGTAAAGTTCTGTGCTTTTTCAGCAAGTTTCGGCCGGATCATGCCGATCGTGGCAGAGACTGACCGGCCAAGATCAAACAGGTCTTCCTTCAGGCCCATCTCTCCCAGTTCGATCCGGGACACATCGAGAATGTCGTTGATGAGTTCGAGCAGATGCGCGCCGGCTGAGTGGATGTGCTGGACGAACTCGGTGTATCGTTCACTGCCGATCGGTCCAAACATCTCCTTCTGCAGGAGGTCGGAAAACCCGATGATGCTGTTCAGGGGAGTCCGCAACTCGTGGCTCATATTGGCGAGAAACTGTGTCTTTGCCAGGCTGGCCAGATCGGCGCGATGGAGAGCCTCTTCGAGCTGGCGGGTTTTTTCCGCGACCTTTGTCTGCAGATCAAGCGCCTGGCGTCGCCGTACGGAAATGTCCCGGAACCAAATAATCCGGGCGGCGCAGCCCTCGAATTCCAGAGGTCTGCCGGTAAGCAAGATCCAATGCTTCTGCTCATCAATTGCGATACATTGAACTTCATGCTCCGTCATCCTGGAGCTGAATTCCGGATCCGCCAGGAACGCCTCAAGGATATCAGTGTCCAAGCCAACAGGCTTTGGCCCAATCTCGGCCAGCCTCTTGATGAACTCCTCACCCAGCCACGTCACAAGAGCCGAATTCGCCAACAGATGACCATTGTCTTCACAACTGAGAACCAATGCACCGATGGGGCATTCCTCGATGGTCTTGCGTAGAACCACCGCCGACTCAGTCGCCTGTGGGTTCACCCATTCCGACACGTCTGCGAGAACGGTTATCAAACCACCCTGCCTGAGCGGACGTGTTTCGACACGAACGGTTCGACCAGAGCGAAGCACAGCCTGCTGGTTTTCATGCGTCATCGCCGCGGGGTCCGAACCGGACACCTGTGCAGCGCTAAAACCGTTCAGATAGCGAACGTCCCAGTAAGAAGACTGCAGAGAGTGAATGTCATCGACATCCATTCCCAGAGACAAGGCATTATCCGGAAGTTCGAGCAGTGCAAAGAGTGCCTGATTATAGGCATCCAAACGGCCTTCGGAATTCCAGACGACAATGCCGTCCCTTGAAACATCCGGCACCACGTCGAAGGTGCCGTCTATGACATCTTCGACGGAACCCGGCAGGCTACTTATCCAAGTCTGCGTCATTGCCACTCATTGTCGAAGTTGCGCGAGTTCCGGCGCCAATCGCGAATACATGCGACATCATTAAATCAAACAGAGTCTATTTTCCAGTAAACATAATTTTTATATTAGTTTAATTTTATTAATATTTTAATATAAATTTTCATCCTTCAATATGGCGTCGACATATCTCGACCTAGACTTTTAGAGCAAACCCAGTTTCACCAGGGCTTCCGCCAAATCGTCCCCGAACTCTTTCCCTTTACGGATCACGGGAACTGATTCCGGCAGCGCGCGCAGCAGTTGATTGTCTTTGGTAAAGGCCGTCAGCAATGCGCAAGGAATGGATTGCGTCACCTTCATCGCTTTCAGGGCAAGAATGAGATCCACCCCGTCCATGCCGGGCATATTGGCCGAAACGAAAACACAGTCCGGCCGGGTCTGGTATACGTAACCGATGCCCTGGATCGAGGATTGAACGTTTGTCACGCGGTAGCCGCAGGCTTCCAGCTCTTTCGTGACAAGCCTTGCCTGTGCTCCGGGCTCCATGATCAACCCGACTTCAACCTCGGTAATCGTAACATCCGAAACGCTGAAGCGGGAACGCATTGGAAGAGACCGGACAACCGTATCGATCGGGCCGTCTCGGGAAATCCGCCCGTCGATCACGTCACCGATACGGTCTATGAAGATTTGGACATCGGCAATACCGAGCGGCACACCATTATCCGAAGCAGATATATAGTCTTCGAAGCGATGCGCAAGGATCGTCAGGTTTGTGAAACCAAAGGTCCCGCCGGATCCTTTCAGGGAATGGACAGTCCGGGTCAGATCGACCAGTTCGGAGGCGTCGAACGCCCCTCTCTGCGCCGCTGCATCAAGCATTTTGTCAAGCTGCGCGATGCTGTCATTGGCATGGTCGAGAAATTCCTGGTGCAGCCGCGCCAAGTGCTTTTCAAAGTTTTCCATTGGCTTTTGGACCTTCCCTCTACTGACAAAGCACCCCGCAACGGAGCGACCATTCCCCTATTGCATGTTTTAGTGGTCGTTGACGAGACGCGGTTACATTAGAATTAAGTCGAATTTATCCCATAATTGGACTACCGGTGCTTATCAGATCCGACCATTCAGCCCGGCCGCCTGTTCCCCTCGCCCTTCAGAGTCTGGGTTTTGGAAAGAAACACCTATGTTGAAAATACTCCATGTGGACGATGAAGCAGACATCCGGTCGATCACAAAGCTGGCTCTCGAATCCATCGGAAGGTTCGATGTCCTTTCCTGCGCCTCGGGCGAGGAGGCTCTGGCATCCGTCACCGTCCAGGCACCGGATCTTATCGTCATGGATGTCATGATGCCCGGCATGGACGGACCAACGACCTATCGCGCTTTTCAGAAGGATCCCGCGGCTGCGAGGATCCCGGTCATTTTCATGACTGCGAAAACCCAGAGCGACGAAGTCGGCATGCTCATGGAGCTCGGAGCGATAGGCGTTATTGCAAAGCCGTTCGACCCCGTCCAGCTCAGCACGGAAGTACAGCGTATCTGGGACTCCAGGACATCCCGGTGACAGGTTGGGTGCTGCCATTATCAGAACGGGATGACGCCGATCTCGGGATCAACGAACATGCGGTCGCTATCTGCCAGCAGACAATCGACTGCCTCTTCGAATTCCTTTCGTTGTGCGCTGTCTAGCGCCCCCGCTTTCGCATCGATTATCTCGCTGCAAAAAGTCTCAAGTACGTTTGCTGATTTGGAGACATCCGCGTACCCGTATGTGCCCGAAGCTCCCGCAATCGTGTGCGCTTCGCGCTTTACCACATGCAATGCCTCAACAAATTTGTCGGCTTCGATTCCTGAGTTGATCATCAAGAAATTCCCCTTGATGTCTTCAATACGTCGGCGCGTGATTTCAATGAATTCCTCACGCAGAGACAAGAACGCCTGCCGGAGAGTGCTATCCGTCATGTCCCGAGAGCCACTTTTTCCATTGTTATTCTCCCGCCAAGCTTTGTGCCCTTGACCAGCCTATTGTGACAGCCGTTTAAAACACGTTAAGCCTGCAGATAATGTCGGACGGGTATCCTACTGCCTTCCCGAGGTAGGCAATAAAAACGAAGTGTTAACTCTCTGATGGCACAGTCACCTGCTGGAAAACAGCGTCCGTCATCCGGTGTAGAATAAGGCGATAGACCGGGAAACCGGCGACGAGGGAATCTGATCGTGATCTCTCCCGCCCGTGCAGGCGTTGGTGGGGATATGATGCCAAAATCAGAAGTCATACGCGACAAACAGAGCGCCGGCGCCACAGCCAAGCTGGAAATGTTCCAGAAACTCTCGCAAGCGCTCTATTGGGAATGGAATCCCGCCTTAAAGTGCTTCTGTTTTGACGATGCTGCCGTACCGTCAATTTGGAAACCTGTTCTGCTCCCCGACGGCGAGATTGATGTCTCCCTGGTTGTGCCCGACGACCGGTCGCTGGTCCGCCAGAAATTCAATGCCATCTTCAGCAATGATGTTCCGGCACCGTTTACATTCGACGCCCAGGCAAGCAAACGCGCGCCGAAAATCAGCTACATGCTGCGCGCCGAGGTGGGGTCAGGCGCTGCCCCGACGGCCATATCCGGGGTCATCAAGGACGTTTCCGCCACCACGCTCCTTGCCGAGCGGGCGCAATCGGCAGAAGAAAAGCTGCTTGATGCCATCGAGGCCTTGAGAGACGGGTTTGTCATCTACGACACCGACGATCGTCTTGTCGTATGCAATCAGAGATATCGCGACCTGTACCCAAGATCAGCTCATGCGATGAAACCCGGCGCGACCTTCACTGAAATTCTCAGCGCTGGATTGGCCGCAGGAGAATATACGGACGCAGTCGGACGTGAAGAAGACTGGCTCCGGGAACGGCTGGCGCAGCATCAAGAGTCAGACCTGGAACTCGAGCAGAAACTTGCTGACGGGCGCTGGCTCAGGATTGCCGAACGCACGACCGTCGAGGGAATGCGGATCGGTTTGCGGATCGACATCACACGACTCAAAACGGATGAGGCCGAGCTCAAAGCTGCACTCGCACAGCTCAAGGAAAGCGAACTCCGGGCGCGCCGCCTTTCGGTGGTCGCCGGCCGGACCAAATCCATGGTGGCGATCCTGAACACCCGCGGCGAGGTGGAATGGGTCAATCCGGCTTTCACGAATATTACCGGCTACAGGATTGAAGACATTGTCGGGAAGGATCCCCGGCCGATCTTGCAGGGTGCGAATACCGACAAGGCGGTGATCGAGGCCGTAGACAGAGACATTGAGCGTGGCAAGCCGGTAAGCGGCACGATGCTGCACTATAAAAAGAACGGAGAGCCTATCTGGGTTGAGTTCGAGCGTCAGGCCATCCAGGATGACAGCGGCGACGTCATTCAGCACATGATTGTCTCTCATGATGTGACAGAGCGTGTCGTTGCCGCCGATGTGCTGGCCGAGCGTGCCGAGTCGATCCGTGCCATCCTCGACACTGTCGTGGACGCCATCATCACCATCGACAGCCGCGGCACCATCCTGACCTTCAATCCCGCGGCCGAACGCATGTTCGGCACTCGGCGCGAGAAGATTCTCGGACAGAATGTCAGCGCCCTCATGACAGGACAGCACCGCACTGATCATTCCCGCTATATCGCCAGCTATCTGACTGGCCATACAAAAAATGTGATCGGAAAAAACAGGGAGTTCACGGCAAGAAAGGCGGATGGCACAATTTTCCCGATAGAACTCGCCGTCGGCGAAATGTTCGTTGGTGAGAGTTTGCGGTTTGTCGGCATCATTCGCGACATAACGGAACGCAAGCAGCTTGAGCGTATCAAGCGTGAGTTCATTTCCACCGTCAGCCACGAACTGAAAACGCCCCTGACCTCGATCACAGGCGCTCTCGGCTTGGCGCGCAGTGGCGTCGTCGGCTCACTCACTGAGCAGATGCAGCAGATCATCGATATCGCCTATCGCAACAGTGAGCGTCTCGGCGTGCTGGTAACCGATATTCTGGACATCGAAAAAATCGATGCCGGGCAAATGTCCTACGATATGGAGACATGCGACATTGGCCGACTGGTTGCCGAATGTGTGGCAAGCATGCAGCCCTTCGCCAGTGAGTATGGAGTCCGCTTTGAGGTCACAAGCGCGGCTGAAGAGCCGACTTTCACCGGTGACCCAAGCAGAATAACTCAGGTTATTTCAAACTTGCTGTCAAACGCCGTGAAGTTTTCAAGGTCCGGGCAGCGTGTGGAGGTCGGCTCCCGGAGCACCGACGACGCCCTGATGTTTTCCGTGAAAGACTACGGTGAAGGCATCCCGGAAGAGCTTCAGGGGCGAATCTTCACCCGCTTCTTCCGGGTTGATAGTGCTGACGACCGTCACAGCAGCGGCACCGGGCTCGGTCTCAGCATCTGCAGGCCTATCGCCGAAGCCCATGGCGGCACGCTCACGGTCGAAAGCCGCCCTGGAGAGGGATCGACTTTCACCTTCCGCATTCCACGCAGCCCGCATACTTGAACGGATGGTCCCGGGATCCTCGCCGCTACTGTTGGCCAGGGTTCCTATCAGTGCAATTGTTCGCGCACTTGAGCCGTGCTTGAGGTCAGGGCTGTCAGCCGCTTCATCAGATACTCGACATCTTCTTCGGTCAGACCGAAATCATCCGTCTCGAACGCGGTGAGGAGTCGCTCCAGAACCTTCAGGCTGAACCGTTCCCTGTCGCCCTCAAGACCGTCATAATCGGTATCACGCATGACATCGATCGCCTTGCGCAGCACCGGAAGAGAGCGTTTCGGCAACCCGGAGCGCTGAATCAGCGCCTGCAGTCCGAGTTTGCCCTCATCGTCGAACAGCTTCTGCGCGTTGATCAGCGGCACTGACGCCAGTGCGGCCAACGCGGCCTGAGCGAAATCCAGGTCGCCGAGGCAGGCGGCCCTGACGACGATCGATTCCGTCAGGCGGCCATTGCGATGCAGCTCCGCGACGAGATCTTCGACCTTTTGCGCACCGGCGCCATTCGAGACAAGGCTCAGGGTCGCGTTCTCACGCGCTTCAAGCAGCAGGTCGGTCGCCATGTTGGCCGGCAGGTCATGGTGTTTGACGAGATGTTCGCGCAGACGGTCCGATACGATCGACACCAAACGCTCGGAGATACCAATCGGCAGGGAACTTCGATGAACAAGTCCATCCTTGATGTTCTCGTCATCCCCGAACCGCTCGATTGCCTTGTTGAACCCGGATTCGGAAATCGCCGCGCCTTCGTTCCGCACCAGCGTTTCCACGACCGTCTGATTGCCCTTGTCGATCAGGGTTTCAGCAACCGCTTCCGGTACAGTTTCGCGCCGGGCGATGGCCGACTGTTTCATCTCGTCCGCCGCCGACGCGATCTCGACGAGATCTTCCTCGCGCAGCACATCGGAAAACTCGAGAACCGGCATCGCCACCGATTCCACGTCTTTTGCGAGGAGCAGCGCTACATCGTGCGGCAGGTCTTTCGCCGATTTGGCTTCCCGGGCCAAGGCTTCACGCACGCGGCGTTCGGCATCGCGCGCCATCACCCGGAGGATTTCCTGGGCAAGAGGCAATTCTGTCGCGGAAAAACTTGATGCGGAAAGCTGGCCAGCGACTTTTGCGACTGTCGCGGCGCGATTATCGACGGAAGGGTCTTTCAGGAGAGATTGAACGTCTGCCGCCGACAACGCCCCGCCTGCTCCGCCATTGCCACTGTCACCAGAGCTTACCATGCGCTTTCTCACCTTCCGCTAAATCTCAAGCGAACGAGTGTCCCGCAACAAGGGTTAAGGTTCTCTTATCAACCCTAAACCCTGCGCGGCACTGATTCAGACTGTAACAGAATTCAGCATCGTTCGCGCAAGTTATGAAGCAGCGCGGTCAGAGGATCGCGCTGCTTCCATACAGAGTACTGGTGGCTCAATGCCTACAGATTGAGCTGATAGCTTGCCGGCACCCACCGGTAGGCAGCGCCATGCGTTTCGACAAACCCGACCGCAGGGAACGGCATGTGATATCCGGTGGCCGCAATCCGGTCTGCTGCGACCATGTCCAGCAGGCGCTTCCGGGTGGCCGCAGCCCCCTCCTTGTCCATATCGAATCGCACATGCCAGTCCGGCCGTTGTAGGGATGCCACGTAATGGTTTGTGGTATCGGCCCATGCCAGCAAGCGCCTGCCCTCGCTTTCAAGATGGTAGGCCATGTGTCCGGGCGTATGCCCTGCCGCACCGACGGCCTGAATGCCGGTGACCACATCCTCGCCCGGCTTCAGAAATGTCATCTTTTCCGCAAACGGAACGACGTTGCTCTGGACCAGCTTGCCCACCCTTGCCAGCTTTCCCTCCGCCATTTCAGGCGGCGCCCAGAAGTCATACTCGGCCGCACCGGTCACGTAGCGTGCATTGGGGAACAATGCGCCACCGCCCTCCATGAGGCCGCCGATATGATCGGGATGGAAGTGTGTCAACACGACGATATCGATCTGTTCCGCGGTAAACCCGGCCCTTCCGAGAGCCTCCGCCAGATGTCCGGCGTTCGGCCGGCGCCCGTTTCCGTTCCCGGAGTCGAACATGATCACTTCATTGCCGGTATTCACGATGACCGGCGTGAAGGAAATCTCCATGCGGTTTCCCGGCAGGTGATTTTCCTCGGCCAGCCGGACGACGTCCGCCTGGTCCTGGTTTTCGCCAAAGATCGGATGCGGACCATCGAGCTGGACAGCCCCGTCCCAGATGGTGGTTACCTCAAACTTGCCGAGCTTGAAGCGATAGTGAGACGGATGTGACGGCCCTTGCATCGGGGCCGCAGCCTGAACAATAGAGGATGCGCTCCCCAGAATAGCCGGTGCAGCCAAAGTTCCTGCGGCGGCAAACATCGCCTGCCGCCGGGTCAGCGCCTTGAATGTGTTCGTCATATGTGGTCCTCCCGCGACCGATTGAAGTCGATGTCTTGGAGATAGGGCCGCTGGCGGTGCTGAAAAGATGAGATCCGTCAAAAAACATGTCCGCTCAGAACGCTGCGGACGACATGTCCGCCGCAGCACGTTCTGCGACTGATTGCGAAGGCGTTAAATGAGGTAGAGTTTCCGCAGGTTAGAGTTACACATCCCGAGCAGAAAAGAGCATGGGGGGAGAAATCGGCGTGGCATTCTTCAAAGCTGCATCACGGACAATTCACTATTCCGACCGGACGATGGGGAGCGGCCCCACGCTGGTTCTGGCGAATTCTCTGGGCACTGACTTCCGGATCTGGGACACGCTGCTGCCGAAACTGGAGGGGATCGGGCGCATTGTCAGATATGACAAGCGCGGTCACGGCCTGACGGATGTTACCGAGCCTCCCTACTCCATTCAGGACCTGAGCACTGACCTCGAGCTCCTTGTCGACCATGCCGGACTGGACCATTTCCTGCTCGGCGGTGTTTCCATCGGAGGCATGATCGCTCAGGATTATGCTGCCCGTCACCCGGATCAGGTCGATGCCCTCGTCTGCATGGACACCGCGCCGAAAATCGGTGAATCCAGCCTCTGGCAGGATCGTATCGACGCGATCTCCGCTAACGGTCTCGACAGTATCGCGGACGGTGTGATGGAGCGCTGGTTCTCTGCGTCTTTCCGCAAGAACAATCCGGCTGCCACAGCCGGCTGGCGCAATCTGCTCGCGCGCACCACCCAGGCCGGCTATCTCGGCTGCTGCGCAGCGATCCGGGATGCGGACCTCACCGCGGCGACCCTCGCCTTGACGGTGCCGACGCTTGTGCTCTGCGGTGCCGAAGACGGCGCGACGCCGCCGGCGCTGGTCAAGAGCATGGCCGACGCCATGCAGAACGCGTCCTATGTCGACATTCCCAACGCGGGTCACATTCCGAGCCTCGAGCAACCGCAAGCGGTGGCCGACGCCATGAACCGCTTCTTTCGGGAACAGGGCCTGACCTGATCCGCGGAAGGTTTCTACGGGGTCCAGCGTATCTCGAACAGAGTGCCGTCCCCGTCCAGGTAGACGGCGCTGTGCGGACTGGTAGAGACGATCCCGGAGCGGGGCGCAGACGGAATGGACACGGCGGCAAGCCTTTTCAGGCCGTCTGCCGTCAAGGCAACCGCGGCAATGGCATCATATCCCCGGACCGGCAGGATCAGGTCAGGGTTTCCATCGCCATCCACATCGGCAACCTCCGACATGTCCTGAACCGTCGAGCCGCCATGGTGGTTGGCATAGCCGCCCATGCGCGCCTGCTCCCGCAGACGGCCCCCGCGCCATTCCAGAAAGACCAGCTCGCCCCGGATATGCGGCCGGTCGACGTAGGCGATCTCGGTAAAGCCGTCGCCATCGAAATCGTCGATCCCGGCGATGTTCAGCCAGCGGTACGGCGCTCCGATCCTTGCCGAATTGGCTAGCCGTATCAGCGAGGGGTTGCCGTCACTGTCCCGGCCCAGGCCGAACACCGCAATCCCGGCGCCATCGGTCGCCGATGCCGTGATGGTTACAACTTCCGGCCGGCCGGGCTGTTCCCGATCGAGATCCACAATCCTCGGTTCCAGATCCTCGAATACTTCGTCCGCTGGCACCGTATACCGCGCGGGTTTCCCGCCCTCCTCCTGCACCACCAGTGTCAGGGCTTCCACCGGATCCCCGAGAGCCCCATGGCCATAGTCCTCCGTCTCGTCAGTGTACCAGGCCATCACCCGGCCAGAGAAGCCAGAGGCAATCCGGCCGTCCTTCACAATCGGAAACGGCAGAAGGTCCGGCGGCGGGTACCGCTGGTCCAGTGTCGTCTCGACAACCTGCCCGTCCCCCTGAACTTCATACGCCGCATTGCTACCGTCCACTGCCAGAACGCGGCCGGCGGACCGCACAAGCACGCCGCCGGGAACTGACAGGCCCAGATTGCGGACAGACAGCTCCGCTGCAGATGACGGCATGGCCGCCAACGCCGCGATGACCGTCAACAGAGCTTTCGTAAGCCGCATGCGCTCACCCTAACCGAGGTCCCGATCTCAATGATGAACAAGGTAGCTAAAATATGGGACCGGGAGAGACAAAATCCCTCCCCACGATGAAACGGCCTCGTTCACTGACACGCGGGTGAGCGCGGGCCGGCGCCCCGTGTGACGGAGTCTGCGAACCAAAAAGGGCGGCCTCGACGGCCGCCCTTCTCTGATTTTGTCGGTGGGCGAAATCTACCGGGGTTACACCCCGGCGTTTTTCGCCTGCTTGCGTTTTTTCCGGAAAACCTGCACCAGCGGCAACAGCAGCAGAACAATTGCGATCATTGTGATCGGTCCGGCAATCGGCCTGGTGAAGAATACGGTGGCATCGCCGCCCGAGATGATCAGGCTCTGCCGCAGGGCCGGTTCGGCAATCGGGCCAAGCACGATGGCAAGGACCGCCGGTGCCAGCGGATAGTCCAGCTTGCGGAGCGCATAGGCTCCGAAACCGAAGAGCACCATGAGCCAGACATCGTGCATGTCCTCTGTCGGCGCGTAGCCACCAACCAGGCAAAGCACGAAAATGATCGGCGCCAGCACGGTGAACGGCATCTTCAGCACATAGAGGAAGACCG
Organism: Nisaea sp.; assembly: GCF_040217065.1. GTDB lineage: Bacteria > Pseudomonadota > Alphaproteobacteria > Thalassobaculales > Thalassobaculaceae > Nisaea. The sequence continues at coordinate 648,492 of NZ_JAVJNX010000005.1, read as the reverse complement.
GGATGAAGAGGATGTTGATGATCACCGCGAAGAAATTCGCGGCATAGAGACTTGCAGTCAGGCCCCAGACGAAATCCGACTGCTCGATGAACATCATCGGTCCCGGTACAAGTCCCCAGATCACCATCCCGCCGAGCAGGATCGCGGTGGTTGGAGAGCCCGGAATTCCAAGCGTCAGCATGGGCAGCATGGCGCCTGTCGACGCGGCATTGTTCGCTGCCTCCGGCGCAATCACGCCGCCAACATCCCCTTTGCCGTAATTCTCCGGATTCTTCGAGGTCATCTTCGAGATGCCGTAGGCCATCAGCGCGCCGGGCGTCGCGCCCGCCGCCGGCAGAATGCCGACAAAGAAACCGAGCAGTGAGCCGATCCAAGCCGGCTTCCACTCCGTCACGACATCTTTCATGTGAGAAATCGTTCGGGAAGCGGAAATCTCCACCTTAGACATCATCGGGTTGCCCCGCGTGGAATCGATGGTCCAGAGCATCTCGCCAATACCGTAGACGCCAATCGCCAGCACCAGGAAATTGATGCCGTGCAGGAAGCCGATAATGTCGAAGAAAACCAGACGCGGCGTGCCGCTGATGATGTCCATGCCGACGGCACTGAACACCAGGCCGATACAGATGGAAAAAACGGTCTTGGCGATATCATCACCACCTAGGCCGACAAAGGTCGCGAAAGCCAGCAGCATGAGCGCGAAGATTTCCTGATCCCCGAAATCAAGCGCCACACTGGCCAGCGCCGGCGCAAAACCGGTGAACAGAATGATCGAGATGGTGCCACCGAAGAAGGACGCCATCGCTGCCGCGATCAGGGCCTTGTCGGCAAGTCCTTTCAGGGCAAGCGGACGCCCGTCGAAGGTTGTCGCGACCGCTGTCGATGCCCCCGGTATCCCGAGCATGATCGAGCTGATCGCGCCGCCATACATCGCGCCGTAATAGATCGCGGCGAGAAAGATGATGGCCGATGTCGGCGGCACAAGAAAGGTAAGCGGCAAAAGGATCGCCACGCCATTGACCGATCCAAGGCCCGGCATCGCGCCGATAAACAATCCGACCGTCACACCGACAACGACCAGACCGAGATTGAGTGGCTCGAACGCAATCAGAAAGCCGCCCAGAAGATGCTGAATGATGTCCATAATCTAATTTCCCCTGGCCGGTCGTCTAAAGAAAGATGTCGTAAAGCGGGTAAAACAGCGGCTCCAGGTATCCCTTGGGCAGCACGATTCGCATGGCGACGTCGAAGAAAAAGAAGATCACGACCGGCGCCGTCCCCGAGATCACCAGCGTCGGAACCCAGCCGTGTCGCCCAAGGACTCTGAGATAGAACAGCATGAATACGGGCACGGCTCCGTAGACGCCGATGACATGGACCATTGCCACCAGAGCAACCACGCTGCCGCCAACCAGCAACAACATCCGGATCGCGTGAGCATCCATGAACTGGTCCTGGGACCGGGACTGCGGCGTCGCCCTGCGAACCCAGTTCACGATTGTCCAGATGTTACAGATCAACATGATGGCGGCCAGCCAGAACGGCCATGCCCCGCCTCCGGGACCTTCGTGCTTTACCCAGCCGATATTCAGCTCGGTACTCTTCCACATCAGGTAGATGGAAAATGCTGCCAGCAAGACAGCCGTGACCAATTCCGCGCGACGCATGTCCGGCGACCTTCCTCATTCGATCATGAATAGAATAAAGAGATGGGATGCCTGATCCCTGAAATCACAGCCCCGACGCGCTCAGGCCCCGGGGCTGCTCAGATTGGTGATCAGGAGGCGCCTGCCTTGGCCAGCATCTTGCGATGCGTCTCGTTGTTGACCTTCCAGTATGCCTGGAGCTCGGCTCCGGACAGGAAATCGCCGTACAGGCTCTTGCTCGTGCGGTAATCCTGCCATTCCTTGCTGTCGAAGACCTTCTTGAACAACGAGGTGTAATAGGCCTGGGCGTCCGTCGACATGCCCGGTGCGCCAACGACACTCCGCTGCATGTAATAGGCGAAGTCCTGACCCTTTTCCTTCATGGTCGGTGCGTCCGGGAACTTGTCCAGGCGCCCATTGGTGAAGGCCACCAGCGGAATAGCCGCACCGGCGTTATAGAAGCCTTCGATTTCCGACGGATTGTTCACGGAGGAATTGATGTGCTTGCCGGCAACCTGCTTGGCCACCGTGCCGCCACCCTTGTAGGGAACGTACTTCATCTTCAGGCCGAAATTGGAGTTCAGGAAATCCGTGATCAGCTGGTCTTCCTGCAACTTGCCGGTACCGCCCATGACCCACTGATCACCGACGCTCTTCACATGGTCGACCCACTGTTCAAAGCTGGTCAGGCCTGCATCCTTATGGACCCAGAGCAGGAAGGTATCTTCCGCCATCCGCGCAACCGGCGCGAATTTCAGGGAGTCGACCCCGAGCCCGGGCTGGCGCATGGGCGTCGTGTAGAAGCTGTTCAGGGTCACCATGATGGTGTGGTCCTGATCCTTCGCATTCTGGACATGCACGAGGGCTTCAGCACCCGACCCGCCAGGTTTGTTGATCGGGATCAACGGCTTGGAAGCCATCTTGTGTTTTTCAACAATGGTCTGCATCAGGCGGGCCATCTTGTCCGCGCCACCGCCTTTACCAGCCATAATAATGAAGTCGATCGGCTTCACCGGCTCAAACGCCTGCGCAGGTGCAGGAACGGCAAGTCCGAGACCGGCAACAATAGCCAAGCCCATAAGACTGCGTCTTGAGATTTTCATAGAACTCCTCCCTATGTTGTTCGTCGGGCAACTTATTGTTTTGTTTTTGCCCGTCGCCATATCGTAGTCCCGCTTTTCGGTGAGGACCAACAACTTTTCATGGCATGAAAATGGTATACCAAGGCAAAGTATCTTGTATACCAGTTTCTCCTGAACAGTATGTTCACTGGGCGCGCCATGCGGGAATGCGCAAACAGAACAGCGCAGATTTGTTGAGGCTTTTCTATAATATGACACTATTCTGGCACTCGACAGCCTCCTGACACCCCACTATGGTATACAAGATGCCACCATTTATCGACTTGCTGACGCGACCAAAAAAGAACGCACACTGAAGTAGGGTTTATTCGATTTATTGGCGACTTCCGGCTCGATCTCCGGGGCGTGGGAATGATAATCCCGGGCCATGGCAGGCCAAGCCGGGCCTGACGTGCAAAAGCACGCAACGACGTAAAGGCGACGCTCAGAAGCGAATTGATGGCGCGCTTGGACGAAGCAAGAGAACAACCGACCGATAGCGTTCCATGGGACGCTATCGGAAGTCGATCAGGATCCGGTGACAAGGATCCCGGGATATGCTGAGGAAGCAACAAGAAGGCCGCAAAGACCATGAATCAGATAAAAGTCGGGAAAAAAATCCATCCCGGTTCGGGCCGGAGAAAGGCCCCTGCGCTGCCGAAAGGGCGATTCCTTGATGGTGACGACAGCGACCGTGTCCGCGCGATCCTCGGCGACCTACCGCGACGCCGGGACCTGCTGATCGAGCATCTGCATCTGATCCAGGACAGCGAGGGGTGCCTGCCTGCCGGCCTGCTGCACGCGCTGGCTGCCGAAATGCGCATCCCGATGTCCGAGATCTATGAAGTCGCGTCGTTCTATGCGCATTTCGACATTATCCGCGACGGTGAGGAACGCCCTGCACCGGTGACCATCCGGGTCTGCGAGTCTCTCAGCTGTGCCCTTTCCGGCGCGGAACGCCTGATCTCGGAACTTGAGGCCAACGCTGGCGCCGACATTCGTGTGTTGCGCGCGCCCTGCATGGGTCGTTGCGATCTGGCACCCGCAGCCGAAGCCGGCCACCGACATGTGGATCACTGCACGCCGGAAAAAGTGCTCGAAGTCGCCAGGAGCGGCCATCTGCACGCGCATATTCCGGACTACAAGGCTTTCGACGCCTATCGCAAGGACGGCGGCTATGCCGCGCTTAAGGCTTGCACCTCAGGCTCCCGGAGCGTCGAGGACGTGATCGAAACCCTCTCCGAAGGCGGCCTGCGCGGCCTCGGCGGCGCCGGCTTCCCGACCGGGCGGAAATGGAGCTTCGTGCGCGCCGAACAGGGTCCGCGCCTGATGGCTGTCAACGGTGATGAAGGCGAGCCCGGCACGTTCAAGGACCGACTGTTCCTGGAGAGCAATCCGCATCAGTTCCTGGAAGGCATGCTGATCGCCGCCTGGGCGGTCGAAGCCGAGACGGTCTATATTTATCTGCGGGACGAATATCCGGCAGCCCGGGCCATCCTGCTGAAGGAAATCGCCGCCATCGAAGCGGCAGGCCTGACGAAACATACCAGGATCGATCTGCGGCGCGGCGCCGGCGCCTACATCTGCGGCGAAGAATCGGCCATGATCGAGTCCATCGAGGGCAAGCGCGGCCTGCCGCGCCACAGGCCGCCCTATGTCTCGGTCAACGGCATCTTCGGCCGCCCCACACTGGTGAACAATATCGAGACGCTGTACTGGGTCCCCGAGATCCTGAAGAACGGTGCCGCGTGGTTCGCCGACCAGGGCAAGAATGACTGCAAGGGCCTGCGCAGCTATTCCGTTTCCGGCCGGGTAAAGAATCCGGGCGTGAAACTGGTTCCGGCCGGCACTACCGCGCGCGAGCTCATCGAGGTGCATTCCGGCGGCATGGCCGATGGACACAGCTTCAAGGGCTACCTGCCCGGCGGACCGTCCGGCGGTATCCTGCCGGCCGAGATGGCGGACATCCCGCTCGATTTCGGCCAGCTGGAGAAGCACGGCTCCTTCGTCGGCTCCCATGCGGTTGTCATCCTGTCCGACAAGGACGACATGAAGGACGTGGCCCTGAACCTCCTCAAATTCTTCGAGGACGAGAGCTGCGGCCAGTGCACGCCCTGCCGCAACGGCACCGAGAAGGCCGTCAAGCTGATGCAGCAGCCAAGCTGGGACACAGACCTGCTTGAAGAACTCAGTGCGGTCATGGCGGACGCCTCCATCTGCGGACTCGGCCAGGCGGCGCCCAACCCGATAAGATCAGTAATGAAATATTTCCCGGGAGACCTGAAATGAGCGATCGCATCTCTTTCGAGTTGAACGGCGAAACCGTCGAAGCCCAGGCAAGCGAGACCATCTGGCAGGTGGCGGACCGCCTCGGCACCGAAATCCCGCATCTCTGCTGGCAGCCAGAAAAGGACTACAGGGCCGACGGCAACTGCCGGGTCTGCATGGTCGAGGTCGAGGGCGAACGTACCCTTACCGCTTCCTGTGTGCGCACCCCGACGCCGGGCATGAAAGTGCAGACGGCGAGCGAACGCGCTAAGAAATCCCGCGATATGGTGTTCGAGCTGCTGATTGCCGATCAGCCGGAACGCAAGACCAGCCACGATCCGGACTCAAAGTTCTGGAACTGGGTCGACCAGATGGAAATCGGGGATGCCAGCCGCTTCCCCGGCGCCGACCGGCCGAAGGCCGATCTCACGCATTCGGCCATCTCGGTCAATCTGGATGCCTGCATCAATTGCAATCTCTGCGTCCGGGCCTGCCGCGAAGTGCAGGTCAACGACGTGATCGGCATGGCCTATCGCGGGCATGGTTCGAAGGTCGTGTTTGATTTCGACGCCGGCATGGGCGAGTCCACCTGCGTTGCCTGCGGCGAATGCGTCCAGGCCTGCCCGACCGGGGCGCTGATGGAAGCCAACCTGCTCGACAAGGCCGGCACGCGGACAGAATACGCGGACAGGGTCGTCGACACGCTCTGCCCCTATTGCGGCGTCGGCTGCCAGACCCGGGTGCATGTGAAGGACGACAAGATCCTGCATATCGACGGACGGGACGGTCCGGCAAACAACAACCGGCTCTGCGTCAAGGGCCGCTTTGGTTTTGATTACATCCACCACCCGGACCGGCTGACCGTGCCCCTGATCCGCCGCGACGACGCGCCGAAAGCCGGCGACATGCAGATCGACCGGGGCGAGGTCTCTAAGTATTTCCGCGAGGCGACCTGGGAAGAAGCCCTGGAGCGGGCGGCATCGGGCCTGAAAAAGGTAATCGATCGCGACGGCGGCGACGCGCTGGCCGGTTTCGGCTCGGCGAAATGCTCGAACGAGGAAGCCTATATCTTCCAGAAACTGATCCGGCAGGGTTTCGGCACCAACAATGTCGATCACTGCACCCGGCTCTGCCACGCTTCGTCGGTGGCCGCCCTGATGGAAGGGCTGAATTCCGGTGCCGTGACGGCTCCCTTCACCGCGGCCGAGGACAGTGACTGCATCATCGTCATCGGTGCCCGGCCGGCGGAGAACCATCCGGTTGCCGCGACGTTCCTGAAGGCCGCAGCCAAGAAGGGCGCGGAGCTGATCGTCATGGATCCGCGCGGCCAGAATAACGGTCTCGCCCTCCATGCAACCAAGGTCCTGCAGTTCAAGCCCGGCTCCGACGTGGCCCTGCTGAACGGCATGCTGCACACCATCGTCGAGGAAAATCTCTACGACGTTCAGTATGTCGCCGCGAATACAGAGGGTTTCGAGGCATTGAAATCCAGCATCAAGGATTTCGCGCCGGAAAAGATGGAGGAGATCTGCGGCATTCCCGCCGAGACCATCCGTTCCGTGGCCCGGCTCTACGCCACATCCACGGCATCGCTGATCTTCTGGGGCATGGGTGTCTCCCAGCATATCCACGGCACGGACAATGCCCGCTGCCTGATCGCGCTGGCGCTAACCACCGGACAGATCGGCCGGCCCGGCAGCGGCCTGCATCCGCTGCGCGGCCAGAACAATGTGCAGGGCGCCTCCGATGCCGGCATGATCCCGATGGTCTTCCCGGACTACAAGTCCGTCGAGGATCCCGGCATCCGCTCGGCCTATGAGGAGTTCTGGAAAACGGACCTGCCGCCGGTCAAGGGCCTGACCGTGGTCGAGATCATCGACGCCATCCTGCGCGACGAGATCAAGTCCATGTATATCCTCGGCGAAAACCCGGCCATGTCCGATCCGGACCAGAATCACGCGAGGGCGGCGCTCGCCCATCTCGAACATCTGGTGGTACAGGACATCTTCCTGACCGAGACCGCCTGGCATGCCGACGTGGTGCTGCCCGCCTCCGCCCATGCGGAAAAATGGGGCACCTTCACCAATACCAACCGCCAGGTGCAGATTGCCCGTCCCGTTGTGCCGGCCCCGGGTCAGGCCCGGCAGGACTGGGAGCTGGTCCAGGAGCTGGCGCAGAGGATCGGGCTGGACTGGAATTACAGCCACCCGTCAGACATCTTCGCCGAAATGACCGAGATCATGCCGTCCCTGAAGAACATCACCTGGGAACGGCTGGAGCGGGAAGAGGCAGTCACCTATCCCTGCGACGCGCCGGACAAACCGGGCAATGACATCATCTTCGGCGACCGGTTCCCCACAGCATCCGGCCGCGCGAAGATCGTTCCGGCCCAGGTCACGGCACCGGCCGAGCTGCCGGATGCGGATTATCCGATGATCCTTACCACCGGCCGGCTGCTTGAGCATTGGCACACCGGCAGCATGACCCGGCGTTCCGCAACCCTGGACGCTCTGGAGCCTGAAGCCATTGCCGGCCTGAACCGCTGGGACATGAAGCGAATGGACGTGCTGGCCGGCGACTATGTCCGGGTCACCACCCGGCGCGGCACGGTCACGCTGAAGGCGCGCCAGGAAGTGGACGTGCCGGAGGGCATGATCTTCATCCCGTTCTGTTTCGCAGAGGCGGCCGCAAACCTGCTGACCAATCCGCAGCTCGACCCGATGGGCAAGATTCCAGAGTTCAAATTCTGCGCGGCCAAGATCGAAGCCGTGCGGGAGAATGTGGAAGCCGCCGAATAGGCGGCTATGGGAGGAATGAATGGCAATCAAGGATCTGGCCGTCGCCTATAACGGCACGGCCAACAGTCACGCCGCGCTGCGTCTGGCAGTGCGTATGGCCAAGAAATATGCTGCGGCCGTCACAGGGCTGCATGTGAATCCGCCCATCCACCTCGATAACCAGACCCGCCAGTGGATACCGGACAGCATCCTGGAAACCCTGCAAAAGGCGGAACGGGACAATGTCTCCGGCATCAAGGAGCAGTTCCGCCAGGAACTGGCAGCCCTTGGGCATACCGGCAACGGGGACTGGTTCGCGGAACAGGGTGAGCCGAACCGGGTCCTGGCGAAAGCCTCTCGATATTTCGATATCCTGCTCGTCGGCCAATTCAACGCATCAGGCGGCGTGACGGCTCAGATCCGGCCGGAGGATATCGTGCTGCTCTCTGGAAAGCCTGTCATTGTGGTGCCGCAGCAATATCAGGACCGCCCCTTCAACGAATTTGCCGTTGTAGCCTGGGATGGCAGCCGGCCTGCCGCCCGCGCCCTGACCGACGCCATGCAGATCCTGGAGACCAAGAGCCGGATCGACATTGTTACCGTGGTCCCGAAGGATACGCCGCCCGATTGCGGCCACGACATCCTCCGCCATCTCCGCCGGCACGGAATCGATGCCCGCCAGGTCGTGCTTCCGGACAATGGCGGGATCGCCAAGACCATCCTCGGACACTGCACCAGCACAAACCCCGACATCCTGGTCATGGGAGCCTATAGCCGGACCCGTATTCGCGAGGACATTTTCGGTGGAACGACACGGGATGTGCTGGAGAATCTTACGGTTCCCGTCCTGATGGCACACTGATTCCAAAAATCCTTGTCATGAAAGAGTCAAATTCCGCCCGGAACTGCGACTCTTTCCTTCCAACAATGCCATTCTTTGAGTAAACACCATCCGACCCCGTTGCCCTCTTCGCAGGTGCAACAATCAAACGATGCCGATCGCCCCGGGGCGCGCCTGTCCCGGACGCCAGGCACCGGAACCATGACTCGGAGAGCGGATCTTGGCCAAGTGGGTGTACAATTTCGGAGCAGGCAAGGCCGACGGTTCGGCCAAGTTGCGGGAGCTGCTGGGCGGCAAGGGTGCAAATCTGGCGGAGATGGCCAGCCTTGGCCTTCCGGTACCGCCGGGCTTCACGATCTCGACCGAGGTCTGCACGCATTATTACGCCAATGGACGCAACTATCCGGGCGACCTGGCAGAGCAGGTTGAAGCCGGTCTGAAAGCCGTTGAGGACAGCCTCGGCCGCGGCTTCGGCTCGACCGAGAAGCCGCTTCTGGTTTCCGTACGCTCCGGCGCCCGCGCCTCCATGCCCGGCATGATGGACACGGTGCTCAATCTCGGCTTGAACGACGAGACCGTCGCCGCCCTCGCCCGCGAGACCAGTGACGAGCGTTTCGCCTATGACAGCTTCCGTCGCTTCATCCAGATGTACAGTGACGTCGTGCTTGAGGTGGAACATTACAATTTCGAGGAAATCCTCGAGGAATACAAAGAGCTGAAGGATTTCAGTCTCGACACCGAGATGATGGCGGACGACTGGAAGAACATCGTCTCCGAATACAAGGCCCGGGTGAAAGAGGTTCTCGGCAAGGAATTCCCCGAGGATCCGAAGGAACAGCTCTGGGGCGCCATCAGTGCCGTGTTCGGTTCCTGGATGAACCAGCGCGCGAACACCTATCGCCGCCTGCATGACATCCCGGAAGCCTGGGGCACTGCCGTAACCGTGCAAAGCATGGTGTTCGGCAATATGGGTGACGACTGCTCGACCGGCGTCTGCTTCTCCCGTAATCCCTCGACCGGCGACAACCGCTTCTACGGCGAGTTCCTGGTCAATGCCCAGGGTGAGGACGTAGTGGCCGGCATCCGCACGCCGCAGCCGCTGACCATCGCCGAGCGCGAGGAAGGCGGCGGCGACCTTGCCTCCATGGAAGAGGTCCAGCCGGAGGTCTACAGGGAGCTGGTGGCGATCCGCGACAAGCTGGAAGCGCATTACCGCGACATGCAGGACATGGAATTCACGGTTCAGCAGAACCGGCTCTGGATCCTGCAGACACGGAACGGCAAGCGGACTTCCGCAGCCGCACTGAAGATCGCCTGCGATCTCGTGCGCGAGGGTGTGATCGACAAGCGCGAAGCCGTGAAGCGGATCGACCCGGCCCAGCTCGACCAGATGCTGCACCCGACCCTCGATCCCGATGCCACGCGCGATGTCGTCGGCCGCGGTCTGCCCGCCTCTCCCGGCGCCGCCAGCGGCCAGATCGTGTTCACCGCCGAGGAGGCGGAGGAATGGGTCAAGGCCGGCAAGAAGGTTGTCCTGGTTCGCAACGAGACCAGCCCCGAGGATATCGGCGGCATGCATGTGGCCGAGGGCATCCTGACGACCCGCGGCGGCATGACCTCCCACGCGGCCGTCGTCGCACGCGGCATGGGCACGCCCTGCGTTTCCGGCGCGGGCGAGATCAAGGTCGATGGCAAGAACAAGGTGATGCTGGCCGGTGGCCGCGAGTTTGCCGAAGGCGATGTCATCACCCTGGACGGCACCACCGGCGAGGTGATGAAGGGTGAAGTCGCCACCATCAAGCCCGAGCTGACTGGCGATTTCGGCGAGCTGATGGGCTGGGTGGACGAGTTCCGGACCCTCGGCGTGCGGGCCAATGCGGAAACCCCGCTGGATGCCCAGACCGCCATCGATTTCGGTGCCGAAGGCATCGGCCTGTCGCGGACCGAGCACATGTTCTTCGATCCGGAGCGGATCGTGCACATGCGCGAAATGATCCTGGCCCGCGATCCGGACGCCCGCCGCGCCGCCATTGCCAAGCTTCTGCCGTACCAGCGCGAGGACTTCACCGCCCTGTTCCGCATCATGAACGGGCTGCCGGCGACCATTCGTCTGCTGGATCCGCCGCTGAACGAATTCCTGCCGCACACGGACGAGGAAATGCAGGCCGTGGCCGATGCCGCCGGCGTTTCGCTGCGCGCGCTGCAAATCCGAAAGGCGGAACTGGACGAAGCCAATCCGATGCTGGGTCATCGCGGCTGCCGCCTCGCCGTCACCTATCCGGAGCTTTGCGAAATGCAGGCCCGGGCCATCTTCGAAGCCGTAGTTGCTGTGAAGAAGGAAGGCATCACGGCCATTCCGGAAGTGATGATCCCGCTGATCGGCACAAAGGCTGAAATGGACGATCAGGCAGAGATCGTCCGGCGGATCGCAGACGCGGTGAAGAAAGAGTCCGGCGAGGAGTTCGATTACATGGTCGGCACCATGATCGAGTTGCCGCGCGCCTGTCTGGTGGCCGACGAGATTGCCGAGACGGCCGAATTCTTCAGCTTCGGCACCAACGACCTGACGCAGACCACCTTTGGCTTCTCGCGTGACGATGCCGGCAGCTTCATCGACGAATATCTGCGGCGCGGCCTGTTGCCGGCAGATCCGTTCATCACCATCGACCGGGATGGCGTCGGCGCATTGGTGCGCATGGGCGTCGAAAAGGGCCTGAAGACCCGCCCGGACCTGAAGATGGGGATCTGCGGCGAACATGGCGGCGACCCGCAATCGGTCCGCTTCTGCCACGAGGTCGGCCTGACCTACGTGTCCTGCTCGCCCTACCGGGTGCCGATCGCCCGCCTCGCGGCGGCCCAGGCAGCCATTGACGAGGCCGATGCGGCGGGAGCCCGCGACGCAGCCTGAGGGCGAGATACCTGAATGGAAAACGCCGCCTCGAAGGCGGCGTTTTTATTTCGGAAAAGACCGAACTTACTCGAACTGCTTAATTTTATCGCGGCATTCCTCGTCAGCAACATCGGTGTCGGCGATACTGACGATGAAATTGTCATTGAACGCATTCGGATCATTCATCGACGCCGTATGCAGCTGTCCGCTGAAATCCTGCGCCGGGTTTACCGCCGTGGTCGTCAGGCTGACATGCCCCGCCGGAAGGCCCCCGACCCCGGCATCATAAGTTGCCGTATAGGTATTCGGAAGCCGTTCGACAGGAGACTGGTCGCCGACATTGGGAATTGCGTTCTCGGTATCCAATCGTAACGCACATTCGGTGGCGGGATTGACGATCAACAGATTTGCAAGAACCTTGTTGAAAGACAATCCGCCACCGGCAAAATTGAACCTCTGCGGCCGCAGATCCAGTACTGCACCGGCATTCGCCGTCAGCAAACCCCGGTAGAATTCTTCCGCTGCCGCTGTCCCCGTCCCGGCGGAAACGACTAGCGCCGCAACGGCGGCAATAATTCCGCTTTTCAAGCTCATAACTCTGATCTCCCTTGCTTCTGAAAGCGGCCACGTCACCTCGCGGCCGCCTCAAGAGGGAGACGCGTCAGATTGTTGCTGTGTGAAGATCCGCGGCGTCCTGAGGCGGCCGCACACCCGGTCTCAGGGACATGTTTTGGATTGATCATCCCTGTCGTCACCGGCATCCTCACTCCAGTCGTGTTCTGCGGCTCACGCTGGATGCGGGTGTCCTGCTCGCCTCGCTTCAATTCAATGGGGGAATTTCGATGGGTGTCGCCGTCTATTCACACGGCCGTCCGACAGTGCGTGCGGTTGGCGGAATGGTCTCTTCCGCCCACCCGCTGGCCTCGGCGGCAGGTGCCAGGATGCTGGAGGCTGGCGGCAATGCATTCGATGCCATCGTCGCCACCGCCGCAGTTCTCAACGTCGCCGAGCCGTTCATGTCCGGCCTTGCCGGGCTCGGGTGTGCAACAATCTTCACGGCCAAGGAACGGAAAGTCCGCGTTCTCGATTTCCACCCGCCGGTTCCGTCTGCATTCGATGCCGGCAAACTGAACAGTCTCGCCATCCGAGACGGGGCGAATGCCAGCGGAACGCCGGGCAACCTGGCCGGCTGGTGCACGCTTGCCTCCGAACTCGGCACACTTCCCTTGAGCACCCTCCTGGCGCCAGCAATAAAGCATGCGCGACAGGGTGTTCCTGTCTCACCATTCTTTGTCGAGATGGTACGGGTCAGCCGTCCGAGAGCAATGCAGCCGGAATGGCTCTCCACCTATATCGACCCGACCGGCGACGCCACCCTCAACGCCGTCCTGAAGCAGCCGGATCTGGCGGGTACCCTGGAAGCCATCGCGGCCGAGGGGCCTTCCTATCTCTATGACGGCCCGCTCGGGCGAAAGATGATCGCCCATCTTCGTTCGCTCGGCGGCTGCATGTCTGAGGGTGACCTCGCCGCCGTCGCGCCCGTCTGGGAGGAGCCGGTGGTCACGAATTATCGCGGACTCGACGTTCACGTGCCGCCGCCGCCTGCCGAATCCTTTCAGTTCCTGCTGACACTGAAACTGCTCGACGGCCTCGATATCGGCGCCATGGAGCATCTTTCGGCGGGTCATCTGGATATGATTTTCCGGGCCGTCCGCCTGGCGGCGGAAACCCGCATCCGCAACAACAAATGCACTCCGGAACGGGTGGCAGAGCTGCTCAGCGAACGCTACGCCGCCCCCCTGCGTGACCGCCTCCTCGATCCGGCACCGATCATCGGCCGCACGGAGCAGTTCGGCGACGGCCCTCTGCCCGGGGGCGCGGAACTGCGCGAGCACACGACATCCTTTTCCGCTATCGACCGCGATGGCAACGCGGTGTGCCTGACCCAAAGCCTCGGATCCATGTTCGGCTCCGGTGTCGTCATTCCGGGAACGGGCGTGACAATGAACAACTTCATGAACTGGGGCGACCTTCACCCGGACTCTCCGAACCATCTCGTCGGCGGGCAGCGTTTCGGGATGTGTCTCGCCCCCTCCATCTCGCTGAAGGACGGCCAGGCCGTGCTGGCGCTCGGCACCCCCGGAAGCTACGGCATCCTGCAAACCCAGGCGCAGGCCATGGTCCATCACCTCGATTTCGGTCTCGACCTCCAGGCCGCCATCGACGCCCCCCGCGCCCGCCTCTGGGACGGCGCCAAGGTCAATCTCGAAGCACGCGTGGAGGATTCGGTGATCGAGGAACTGAAACGGCGCGGCCATGAGATTGAGGTCACAAAGCCCTTCTCCATGGAGTGCGGCGGCATGCATGCGATCCGCCGCGATCCGAAAAGCGGCGCCCTTTCGGGTGCTGCGGATTCGCGCCGTGACGGAGCGGCCATCGCAATCTGAAACGTCTCTCGAAGAGACCGCCCGGCTTCGGCCGGGCGGGACCTGGCCGGGAAGCCTGCCATAGCAACTCAACCAGCTCGTTCGCCCGTTGCCAGTGATCAGGCGTCAACGGTTTTCCCGGGACACCCCCAAATACCGCGCATTCAGGCCGCCTTCAGCATCTCGTAATGCGGAATGCCGTCCTCGTCATAAGGGCCGCGGACAATCTCATATCCGACGCTCAGATAAAAATCCTTCAGATGGGCCTGCGCGTTGAGCCGGAACGGGACATCCCCGTACAGCGCCCGGGCACGGGCATGCCCTTCCTGCATCAGCTTGCGGGCCAGTCCCATGCCCCGGGCCTGCGGCGTCACCAGTACCCGGCCGAGCGCCGGCTCGTCGTAATAGTCGCCGGGGCCGAGAATGCGCAGATAGGCGAGAAAGTTCCCGTCCTCCGCCCGCCCGATGAGATGACGGGCGAGATGGTCCTTGCCGTCGATGTCCGGGTAGAAGCATTTCTGCTCAAGGACGAAAATATCCTGGCGATGGCGCAGAATGTCATAGAGATCGACACATGTGAGGCTTTCAAAACCCTCGAATGTCCATTCAAGCATGATCGCTCCCTTTCCAGGATGGTTACGAACGTCCAGCCTGCTGCCATAGCGCCGGATAGCGCCTGCGGACAAGAGCCGAAACCGGAACGATTGCGAAACCACGCGCGATTGCATCCGGAATCCAGTCCCGCAGCACCGAAATCGTCGCATCGTGCGGATGACCGATGGCAATGGCGGCACCGGTTCGCAGCGCAATCTTTTCCAGTTGCTCCAGACGGAATCGCACTTCTTCCGGCGTGTCCTCATTGTCCAGGAAGACATCCCGCGTCAGCACCGGCACCCCGGCAGCGCGCGCCGTGTTGGTCCCGGCACTGTCCGGGGCCGTCACCGAATCGAGAAAGAACAGGCCCCGGCTGCCAAGGGCGGTCATGACGGTCTGCATCCCCGCGCGATCAATGGTAAAGCGGCTGCCCATGTGATTGTTGATGCCGACATATCCCTCGAACCTGGAAAGCCCCCATTCGAGCTTTTCAGCAAGCTGCGCGGGCGTGTCGCGCACCCTGAGGACATTCGGGCCAGGGTCTGCATCGGCGCTCTTCGGCTGCATCGGGACATGAACCATCAACTCGTGGCCTCGCGCCCGTGCCGCTGCGGTTTGCCTGGCAAGATCCTCGGCATAGGTCAGGAAAGACAGGGTCATCGGTCCCGGCAGGGCAATCACGGCATCGGAGCGCCGCCGATCGATTCCGACATCGTCGATCACCAGTGCAATCATCGGTTTGCCGGCTTCCGCCTTGACCGTCACCGCGTTCCGGATCCAGGCCGGTATGCCGGATCGGCCGGGTTCCGGGTCCGGCGGAACCACCGTCAGCGCCACTTTCGGCAGCGCGTCCGCTACAGGTTCCGCAACCTCGGCAACAAGTCGATCCAAAGCCGCCTGGTCCAGCGGCTTCGGTCCCGCCCGTTCCGGCGCGACCAGCGCTGCCTCCGGGTTTATCCGGGCTGTCTCACGTACGGCAATCTCGCTCGGCGCGCCGATAGACGGCTGCGCGCCGAACTGCATCCCGGCCCAGAGCCCGGCTGCAAAGACCGCCAGCACGAACGCACCGCCACCGGCAGCAAGAACGAGCGTGCCAAACCTGCTATTACCAGTGCGTTTCCGCGCCATGAACGGGTCCAAAAGGGTTTGCCAAGCCACGCGTGCCGGGGCAGTCTCTATCGACGCGCGCGGGGGCCTGCTATAAACACTAGAAGAGCCTTCGATCTTACATCAACACAATTCGATAAAAGTCTGAAAATGTTCATACTTATCGACAATTACGACAGCTTCACCTACAATCTCTGGCACTTTCTGGGATCGCTCGGGGTCGATGTCGCCGTCCACCGGAACGACCAGATCACCGTCGATGAAGTGCTGGCGCTGAAGCCAAGTGGCATCGTGCTCTCGCCGGGTCCGCGTGATCCCAACCAGGCAGGCATCTGCCTTGAGCTGATCGAGCGCGCCGCGGGCACCATCCCGATCTTCGGGGTTTGCCTTGGGCACCAGTCCATCGGTCAGGCTTTCGGCGGCAAGATTACCCGAGGTCCGGTGCCGATGCACGGCAAGATCAGCAAGGTCAGCCATCCCGGCAAAGGTGTCTTCGAGGGGCTGCCAAGCCCGTTCGAGGCAACCCGCTATCATTCGCTGGTGGTTGACCGCGCCTCCCTGCCGAACTGTTTCGAGATCACGGCGGAGACCGATGACGGCATGATCATGGGCATCCAGCACCATGAGCTGCCGCTGCATGGCGTCCAGTTCCATCCGGAAAGCATTGCCTCCCAGTACGGCCACAAGCTCTTGCAGAACTTCATCCGGCTCGCCGGTGTCGATGCGGAGCCTTTGCGGCCGCTGGACGAACTCGAGACAGAATTGCGGAAAACCGGAACATGACCGGCGACATCCAGGACATGAAGTCGCTCATCGGGCATGTGGCGACAGGCGCAGCGCTGTCTGAAGAACAGGCACAGACGGCCTTTGACATCATCATGTCCGGCAATGCGACGCCGGCACAGATGGGTGGCTTCCTGATGGCCCTTCGGGTGCGCGGCGAAACAGTCGAGGAAATCACCGGCGCCGCCCGGGCGATGCGGGCAAAGGCGCTTCGCATCTCAGCCCCGGCCAATGCCATGGACACGGTCGGCACCGGCGGTGACGGCGCCAAGACCTACAATATTTCCTCCGCCAGTGCCTTTGTCCTCGCCGGAACCGGCCAGCCCGTCGCCAAGCACGGCAACCGCGCCCTGTCCTCCCGCACCGGTGCGGCCGATGTGCTGACCGCGCTCGGCATCAACAACGAGTGCGACATGAGCCTGGTGCAGAAGGCCATCGACGTGGCCGGTATCTGCTTCCTGATGGCGCCACGACACCATTCGTCGATGCGCCATGTCGGCGGCACCCGTGTCGAGCTCGGCACCCGCACCATCTTCAATCTGCTCGGCCCGCTCTCCAATCCGGCTTTCGTGAAGCGCCAGCTGGTCGGTGTCTTTGCCAGCGAATGGGTGGAACCGGTGGCCCAGGTGCTCGGCAAGCTCGGCTCCGAAAGGGCCTGGGTCGTGCACGGCTCCGACGGCCTGGATGAAATCACCACGACCGGCCCGACCTATGTCTCCGCGCTGGAGGACGGCAAGGTCCGGTCCTTCGAGATTTCTCCGGAGGATGCGGGTCTACCCCTGGCGAAAGCGGAAGATCTCAAGGGCGGTGCCCCGGAAGAGAACGCGAAGGCGCTCCGGGCGCTGCTGGAAGGCCAGCCCGGCCCCTATCGCGACATCGTGCTGTTCAACACCGCCGCCGCCCTGATGGTGTCAGAGACGGTCACGAGCCTGAAGGACGGTGTCGCCCTCGCGGCGGAGACCATCGACAGCGGCAAGGCACTGGCGAAACTCGAAGCCCTCATCAAAGTCACAAATTCCCTCAACGAGGCGGTAGTCCATGACTGATATCCTCGCGAAAATCTGCGCGGACAAACGTGAATATGTCGCCACCTGCAAGGCAGGCCGGCCGGTGGGAAAGCTGAAGGCGCGTGTCGACGAGGCGTCGGCGCCCCGCGGCTTCGGCTCGGCCCTGAAGCGGGCTTCCCGGGTCGGCTACGGACTGATCGCCGAGGTCAAGAAAGCCTCTCCCAGCAAGGGCCTGATCCGGGCTGATTTCGACCCGCCGCGCTTGGCCGAAGCCTATGCGGGCGGCGGTGCCACCTGTCTCTCCGTGCTGACGGACATGCCGTATTTCCAGGGCCATGACGACTTTCTGATCGCCGCCCGGAACACGGTCACACTGCCGGTCCTGCGCAAGGATTTCATGCTCGATCCCTATCAGATCTGGGAATCCCGCGCCCTCGGCGCCGATTGTATCCTGCTGATCATGGCGGCGCTGGAAGACGCTCAGGCGGCCGACCTTGAGGCGCTGGCAATGGATCTCGGCATGGACGTGCTGGTCGAAGTGCATGACGGCGCGGAACTCGACCGGGCGCTGGCGCTGAAATCGCCGCTGATCGGCATCAACAACCGGAACCTGAAGACCATGGTGACGGACATCGCGACCACAGAGGAACTGGCCGCGCGGGTGCCGTCGGACCGGCTCCTGATCTCGGAGAGCGGCCTGAACGAGCCGGCCGATCTCGCCCGCATGGCGGCCGTCGGCGCCCGCTGCTTCCTGGTCGGCGAAAGCCTGATGCGGCAGGACGATGTGCGCCGCGCCACCGCAATCCTGCTGAACGAGCCCGTGCCGGCTGTCGCCTGACCGCCCGGCTCCGCAAAAGCACACGGAAGACACGATGAGCGAACTGACCCATTTCGACGAGCGCGGCAATGCCGCCATGGTCGATGTCGGCGACAAGGAGATCACGGAGCGGACTGCCACGGCGGCGGGCACCGTGACGATGGCCCCGGCCACCATGAAACTGATCGTCGATGGCGGCGTAAAGAAAGGCGATGTGCTCTCGGTCGCCCGCCTCGCCGGCATCATGGGCGCCAAGAAGACACCGGACCTGATCCCGCTCTGCCATCCGCTCGCCCTGACCTCGGTCAAGGTCGAGCTGAGCTGCGATACCGGCCGGAATGCGGTCGACATCACCGCGACCTGCAAGCTGAAAGGCCGTACCGGCGTCGAGATGGAAGCGCTGACCGCCGTCAGTGTTGCCGCCCTCACCGTCTATGACATGTGCAAGGCCGTGGACCGGGGCATGAAACTCGAGAATATCCGTCTGGTTCACAAGGCGGGCGGCAAATCCGGAGACTGGCATGCCGAGTGATCTGTTGCCGGTCGAGGAGGCGCTGAGCCGCATCCTCGCCGCCATGCCCGTCATGCCGGCCGAGGACGTGCCGCTGACCGAGGCGCATGGACGCACCGCGGCCGCCGATATCGCGGCGCGGCGCACCCAGCCGCCGGAAGCGGTCTCGGCAATGGACGGCTATGCCGTGCGCGGTGCGGACGTCGCCACGGCAGGCGCCACACTGAAACGGATCGGCACGGCGCCCGCCGGCCACATCTTCGAGGGCACGGTCGGCCCCGGTGAAGCGGTTCGCATCTTCACCGGCGGCGCGGTTCCGGATGGTGCCGATACCATCGTCATCCAGGAAGATGTGAAGGCCAGCGCGGAAAAAGACGGAGCCACTCTCGAGATTGCGGAAGCGACCAGAACCGGCGCCTATGTGCGTCCGGCCGGGCTGGACTTCCGAGAGGGAGACGTGCGGATCAGGACCGGCCGTGTCCTGACCGCGCGCGATATCGGCATGGCCGCCGCCATGAACGTGCCCTGGATCGAGGTGCGCCGGAAACCGCGCGTCGCCATCCTGCCGACCGGCGACGAGATCATCCGTCCGGGAGACCCGACCGGACCGAACAAGATCGTCAGCTCCAACAGCTACGCCCTGGCGGCCCTGGTTCGGGCCTGCGGCGGCGAGCCGGCCATCCTCGGCATCGCGCCGGATACCGTCGAGGGCTTGCAGGCCATGGTGCGCGGCGCCAGAGGCGCGGACATCCTGATCACGACCGGCGGCGCCTCGGTCGGCGAGCACGACCTGGTCCGCCATGCGCTCGGCAGCGACAAGTTCGGCCCGGGCGGGCTTGAGCTTGATTTCTGGAAGATCGCCATGCGGCCCGGGAAGCCGCTGATCTTCGGACATATCGGGGACACTCCGCTGCTCGGCCTGCCGGGCAATCCGGTCTCCACCATTGTCTGCGGCACG
The DNA here is from genome assembly GCF_040217065.1 of Nisaea sp. Lineage (GTDB taxonomy): Bacteria > Pseudomonadota > Alphaproteobacteria > Thalassobaculales > Thalassobaculaceae > Nisaea. The sequence goes on along the minus strand of NZ_JAVJNX010000005.1, from coordinate 628,746 downwards.
GTGTTCCTGCGCCCGGCCCTCTCCGCCATGCTTGGCCGGACCGAGCCGGACAACCCCACCCTGAAAGCCCGCCTCGCCATGTCGCTGAAGGAAAACGACCGGCGCCAGGACTATCTGCGCGCGACCTATCATCTGGACGAGAATGGCGAAGCGGTGGTCGAGATCTTCGAACGCCAGGACAGCTCCATGCTGGCCCTGCTGGCCGAAGCCAATTGCCTGCTGATCCGCCCGCCGCATGGCCCCGCGCTCCCGGCCGGAACGAAAGTCGACATCCTGCCGCTGGGCATCGGCACGATTTCCATCTGATCCTTCCGTTCCATCAAAGGCTTGACGGTCGAAAGGAACCAAAGTAGAACATTTTCAATGTTTATCTTTTGTTCCTTTGGGAACCAATGCGGGAGTGTCCGATGCTCACGAAAAAGCAGCACCAACTGTTGCTCTTCATCCAGGAACGGCTGGAACAGACCGGCGTCTCTCCCTCGTTCGATGAAATGAAGGATGCGCTCGACCTGAAGTCCAAGTCGGGCATCCACCGGCTGATCACGGCACTGGAAGAACGCGGTTTTATCCGGCGCCTGCCGCACCGGGCGCGGGCCCTGGAGATATTGCGCACGCCGGATTCGAGCGCGACGGTCGCAACGCAAGCGGCCGTGGCGCATCCGGCGGCTCTGGACCGGTCGGCAAGTCGCGGTTTCACGCCGAACGTGATCCCGGGCAATTTTGCCCGCGCTCCGCATAATGACCAGGCCTCCGCCAGCTCCCCTCCGTCTGAGGTCCTGCACTCGGACGAGGAAATGATCGATATCCCGATGATGGGGCGTATCGCCGCCGGCACGCCCATCGAGGCCCTGCGCGATGACAGCATACGGGTCGGCATTCCGGGCTCCATGATCCGGGCCGGAGAGCATTACGCTTTGGAAGTGGCTGGCGATTCCATGGTTGATGCCGGAATTCTCGACGGCGATACCGTGATCATCAAGCGCGGCGACACTGCCGAGAACGGCAGTATCGTGGTTGCTCTGGTGGATGAGCATGAAGTCACGCTGAAGCGGCTCCGCCGGCGCGGCCATGCCATTGCGCTGGAGCCGGCCAACCCGAACTACGAGACGCGGATCTTCGGTCCGGACCAGGTCCAGATCCAGGGCAGTCTCGTTGGCCTGATGAGAAAATACTGAGCCGGCGCTGTTAGCTGGCCTTGGCGCCCCAGATCAGACCGAGATCGGCGATCTTGACTTCCGGCTGCGGCTTGTTTCGTGCCCGCACGGACAGGACATGGCGGCGTTCTTCCTGTGCTTTGGTGATCGCCACACTCTTGATCTCGCGCCGGTTGGTCAGCGGGATCTGATCGAACACAGACGTGGCCCATTCCCGGCGGGCGGCATTACCTTCCTCGTCTGAGGCTTTCTTGATCGCGATATAGGCAAGATTTTTTGTGCCGACAACATCGGATACCGAGTCCGCCAGAATGTTCAGAGCGCGTTTATTTGTCGTATCTGACACTGACGCCTTACCTTTCCGCAAACCGAGCTAGCAAATAAGCTCAGGTAGTTTGCCTAAATTTATCTCTTTTTTCACATAAAAATTCAATGCTTTTCGTCCCGGCTGCCTATTGCCGCCGTGGACCAGGGTCTGTTTCCCTGCACCTGCCTTGAGTATACCACTTTCGGCACAGGTCCATCCAGCCAGATCGCAATGGAACCGCCAGGCCTGATCTGATGCGGACCGAGGATCAAGTGCGGAACCGGACAGATGTCCGGCACGCGGACCCGCGTCACCAGAATATCCGCTCGCTGGCAATCCTCTGCAAGGGACTGCGCATCCGACGACCAGGCGAGAGCCCCGATCCGCGGTGCGTTCAGCGCGCATCCCAGACTGTCGCAGTCGAAGCTGAGTGCCGGACCGCCCTTTTTCGCCGGAATTTCCAGCATTCCCGCCCGGCGACGCCAGATTTCAGCGGTAAATCCGGTATAGCGAGAGGTCGACGCCATCCCCGTCTCCGAAAACACACCGACCGCCCGTGCCCGGTCCGCGATCACGATGGTCGGCGGTGTCCAGGGGGAGACGAGAAGAACCACCACGCACACCGTCAGAAGCGGCAGGCCGGCGAACCGCACGCGGCCACGCAAAAGGCAGATCCAGAGCCCGGAACAGGTGGCAAGACCCAGACACCATCCAGGCGGGGCCGCCACCACGTGCGTGGCATGCGGCCAATCCTGCACGATGCGGGCAAGGTGAAGCACGCCTTCAAGGCCCCATCCCATCGGTACCAGAGCCAGTGCCTCGAGCCGTGCCGGCATCAGGAAAAGCGCCGCGACACCGAGCGGCATGATCCAGAGGCTGGCTGCCGGAATGGCAAGCAGATTCGAGGCCGCGCCATAGAGCGCGGCTTTCTGAAAGTGGTAGAGCGCAAATGGCAGCGTGGCGCTGGAGGCGACCACCGAACTGATCGCCAGCAGCCCGACAGGCCGGACCAGTCCGGCAAACAGCCGCCCACCTGCCGGCCTGCGGTTCCAGATACCTGATTCGTACACCGCGACAAGACAGGTCACGGCGGCGAAGGACAATTGAAAACTGGCACTCAAGACATAGTCGGGTCGCGCCAGCATGATGATGGTGGCCGCCGTCGCAATCAGGCGCATGGATATTGCCCGGCGCCCGATCATCACTCCGACAAGGACCACAAGGGTCATCACATAGGCCCGCTGTGTCGGCACCGACGCACCGGATAGGAAGAGATAGGCCGTGGCGAACAGAATCGCACCCGATGCCGCGATCATTCTTGTCGGCCAGAGCAGCGCGACAGTCGGGTGGAGGCTGAGCAAAAGACGAGCTGCGAAAAGGACAAACCCGGCCACCAACCCCATGTGAAGGCCGGAAATCGCGAGCAGATGCGCTATCCCCGCATCGCGCATGGCCATCGTGGCACCCTCGGAGATCCAGTCCCGGTCCCCGACCAGCAGTGCCGCTGCCAGCGCCCCGGCATCCCCCGGAAGCCGCTCTCGTATCCGCTCCGACAAGGCGCTGCGCAGTGCCGATAATCGCCGGGAAAGGGGAACAGGGCCGGGCGTTTCAAGAGACAGCGGCGCAAGAGCAAATCCAACGGCACCGATCCCCTCGAAATAGAGCGCCCGCTGGAAATCATAAGCGTAGGGCGCAACCGGCGGAGGGGGCGGCTTGAAACGTCCGAATACCTTGATCCTGGCCCCTGGAGGCGGCGCCCGGTCCCGTTTCAACAGGAGTATCCTGACCCGGCCCGGCCGGGCCGCTGCAGCCAGCCGGCCAAACTGCTCCACGCGGACGATCAACCGTTCTCCGCGCGCGGTGTTCCTGACGTCTTCCACCATTCCGGTGAGAGCTACCGCCATTTCCCGTTTCAGCACCGGCGCGGCGACCTGCAGGGTTCTGTACTGGGCAGCGGAGAATCCGCACGCGGCCGCCACTGCCGGTATCACGACGAAGACGGCCATGGCGGAACGGCGGACGGTCAACAGAAGCGGGACAAGGAATCCAAGCAGGCCCGGCCCGACCCACAAAGGCGGCTCCGCAGAGAGGTTGAAATAGCCGAAAATGCCGGCACCGAAAGCCACCGGCAGCCATAGCCCGGCACGTGACCGGTTCGCCGACGCCACGTTCGCCAGCCGGCCCCGCACGCGCCTTGCCGGACGATCCAGGACGGTCGCCAGCATTGTCCAATCTCGCGCTGACCCGGCCAATGTGTTAAACAGCCCGGCGCTTGCAGGCAGGGATGCCCGCTTCCGCACGATATATCCAACAAATCACGAGAAAACAGCTCCATGTCCGTTGTCACGCGCTTTGCCCCGTCTCCAACTGGATTCCTGCATATCGGTGGTGCCAGGACCGCGCTCTATAACTGGCTCTATGCGCGGCACACGGGCGGAAAATATCTCGTCCGGATCGAGGACACCGACAAGGCACGCTCCACGCCCGAAGCGGTTCAGGCCATTTTCGACGGCCTGGACTGGTTGGGCCTGCTTGGTGACGAGGAACCGGTCTATCAGTCGGCCAGACTGGAGCGGCATGCCGAGGTCGCCCTGGAGCTGGTGAAGAAGGGCCGGGCCTATTACTGCTATTGCACGCAGGAAGAGCTGCAGGCCATGCGCGACGAGGCCCGCGCCGCCAGCCAGCCCATGCGCTACAACGGCATGTGGCGGGACCGGGATCCCTCAGAAGCGCCGCAGGGGATCGATCCCGTCGTTCGCCTGAAGGCGCCGCTCGACGGCGAGACCACTCTGGTCGACCACGTTCAGGGCGAAGTCACGGTGCAAAACCAGCAGCTCGACGATTTCGTGCTGCTGCGCGGCGACGGCACGCCGACCTACATGCTGTCGGTGGTTGTCGACGATCACGATATGGGCATCACCCATGTGCTGCGCGGTGACGATCATCTGAACAACGCCTTCCGCCAGGCCGCGCTGTACCGGGCAATGGAATGGGATGTTCCGGAATTCGGCCATATCCCCCTGATCCACGGCGCCGACGGCGGCAAGTTGTCAAAGCGGCATGGCGCGCTTGGTGTCGATGCCTATCGGGAGATGGGCTTTCTGCCGGAAGCGCTGAACAACTACCTGCTCCGCCTCGGCTGGGGCCATGGTGACGACGAAATCATTTCGACCGAACAGGCCATCGATTGGTTCACACTGGATGCCGTCGGCCGGTCTCCGTCCCGTTTCGATCTTGCGAAACTGGAAAATCTGAATGGCCATTATATCCGCGAAGCCGATGACTCACGGCTGACCGACCTCGTCGTCGCCGCTCTCGGAAATGTCAGCGAAGTCGGCCGCGCTCGGATTCTCAAAGGCATGGACGGCCTCAAGCAGCGGGCCAAGACCATGGTCGAGCTGGCAGAGAATGCGGCCTTCTATACAGCTTCCGTACCCTTGAATTTCACCGAAAAGGCTCAAAGTCTTCTTACTGAAGAGGCTCTTGGCCACCTCACCGCCCTTATCGCACAGCTTGAAGCGATACCGGATTGGAACGAGGAATCCGTCGAGCAGGCCGTCCGCGCCGTCGCCGAATCCGCCGATCTGAAACTCGGGAAACTGGCCCAGCCGCTGCGTGCCGCACTCACGGGATCAACCATTTCGCCGGGTATTTTCGAGGTCGCCGCCGTTCTGGAACGCGCGGAAACCCTGGCCCGTCTCAAGGCGGTTTGCGGCACTGCACAATAAAGACTAATATCCGCCGCGATTACACGGCACGTTGCCCCCAGTTTTGCCCCAGGGGAATGCGGGGCAGCAGCCCAACAAGCACTAAGGGAAGCTCAGGATGACTAAATCAAACACCGGCAGCTTTACACTCACCGACAACCAGACCGGCAAGAGCTACGACCTTCCAGTCCTGCAGGCCTCGGTCGGCCCGAACGTCGTCGACGTTCGGAAATTCTACGCCCAGACCGATCATTTCACCTACGACCCCGGCTTTACCTCGACCGGCTCTTGTGAGTCCGGCCTGACCTATATCGACGGTGACAAGGGCATTCTGCTGCATCGCGGCTATCGGATCGAAGATCTGGCTGCCAACTGCTCCTTTCTCGAGGTTGCCCATCTGCTGCTGAACGGCGATCTGCCGAACAAGGAGCAAAAGGCCAAGTTCGATCATGACGTGACCTATCACACGATGGTGCATGAGCAGCTCAGCAACTTCTATCGCGGCTTCCGCCGGGATGCGCACCCGATGGCCATCCTTTGCGGTGTCGTCGGCGCCCTGTCCGCTTTCTATCACGATTCGACGGACATCAATGACGAGCACGCCCGTATGGTTGCGTCCTTCCGTCTGATCGCGAAGATGCCGACCCTGGCTGCCATGGCGTACAAATACTCCATCGGCCAGCCGTTCAATTATCCGAAAAACAACCTCGGCTACGCCGAAAACTTCCTGCACATGATGTTCTCGGTCCCGGCCGAGGAATACGAGATGAATCCGGTGCTGGCCAAGGCAATGGACCGCCTGTTCATTCTGCATGCCGATCACGAGCAGAACGCGTCCACATCGACCGTCCGCCTTGCCGGTTCTTCCGGCGCCAATCCGTTCGCCTGCATCGCGGCCGGTATCGCCTCGCTCTGGGGCCCGGCACATGGTGGCGCGAACGAAGCCGTGCTGACCATGCTCAATGAGATCGGCCACAAGGACAACATCAACGAGTACATCAAGAAGGCGAAGGACAAGGACGATCCGTTCCGTCTGATGGGCTTCGGTCATCGGGTCTACAAGAACTACGACCCGCGCGCGAAGGTCATGCAGGAGAGCTGCCACGAGGTGCTCGAGATCCTCGGCGTTGACGATCCGCTTCTGGAACTGGCGATGGAGCTCGAGAAGATCGCGCTTGAGGACGAGTATTTCGTCAGCCGCAAGCTGTTCCCGAATGTCGACTTCTATTCTGGCATCGTGCTGAAAGCGATGGGCTTCCCGACTTCCATGTTCACCGTGCTGTTCGCCGTTGCCCGGACCACGGGCTGGGTCGCGCAGTGGAAGGAAAGCATCGAGGATCCGCAGGCAAAGATCGGCCGTCCGCGCCAGCTCTACACCGGCCCGACCGAGCGTCCGTTCGTCGACCTGAACAAGCGTTAGAAAACCCGGTTACGGAAATTGAAACGGCGGCGCGAAAGCGCCGCCGTTTTCATGTCCGCTTCTGAAATCAGGAAACCGCGATACCTGCCGCTTCCGCAACGGCCAGGGCCGCGCGATCGGACGGTGCGATGTCTCCGGTTCCGAGAACCTCGCGCAGCGCCTGCCCCGCCGCGATGCTGCCCGAACGGGCCTTGGTATCGTCAAACAGTCGTCCGACCGCGACGGTCAGGGCTTCGGGCGTACAGTTTTCTTGCAGGAAAAGCGGCTGCACGACCTTGCCGAGGATCCAGTTCGCGAGCACGACCGCATCCTGGTTCACGAGCCTGCGGCCGATCGGGGCGGACAGCGGATTGACCTTGTAGGCGACGACAGTCGGCACGCCCGTAAGCGCCAGTTCCAGCGTCACCGTACCGGAAGCGGCAAGCGCCGCATTCATGGCTGCGAATGCATCATATTTGTCTGCCGCATTTTCAAGAATGACCGGCTGCACGGGCCAGGACTTGACCCCGTCGCGAACCATATCGGCGACGCCTGGAACAGTGGGGATCAGAACGCGCAAATTCGGATAGCGCGGCGCGAGCCGCCGCACCGTCTCGCTGAAATCGGGCAGCAATCGGCGCACTTCACCAGGGCGACTCCCAGGCAAAACACCCAGAACCGGTGCTTTCGGAGGAATTCGGCTTCGTGCGCGCAGCCGCGCACCGTCTCCCGTCGGTTGCTCCGAGGCCGGATGTCCGACGAAGGTCGTCTTCAGTCCGTGCTCCTCGAAATAGGACGGTTCGAACGGAAACAGGACGAGCAGTTCGTCGAGGAACTTGGAAATGGCTTTGGCCCGGCCCGGCCGCCAGGCCCAGACGGTCGGCGCCACCATATGAACCAAAGGAAATGGAATGTTCTGGCCGGCCGCGCGGCGCTTGAAGAGACGTTTCTGAACACGCAGGGTGAAAGCCTTGGAATCGACTGTCACCAAGGCATCCGGCTGTAACTTCAGGATATTGTCGACGGTCTGGCCGATGCGCCGCAGCAGCTTCGGGACGTGCGGGAGAACCTCGAAGATCCCCATTACCGCCATTTCCGATATCGGAAACAGGCTGGTCAGGCCTTCGGCGGCCATCCGGTCGCCGCCGACGCCGGCAAAGCGTATCTGCCCGCCTGTCATTTTTTTCAGCGACTGCATCAACCCCGCCGCCAGGATATCTCCCGATGCTTCACCGGCGATGATATAGATCAGCGGCGTCCGTGCCGCGGGCTTGGTCACGACGGCATTCCCTGGAGGCCCTCGATACCGACGAGGAAAAGCCCGGCCGCATTGGCGGCTTTGACGGCGACATCGCGATCGACAAGAAGCGTCGCACCAGCCTCTACGGCAATGCCCCTGAAGCCGGCGGCAGCGGCCTGCTGAACGGTATCCGGCCCGATTGTCGGCAGATCCGCGCGGCGCTCCTGGCCGCGTTTGCGCATCTTGACCAGCACCGGTCCCTCTGCACTCTCACGCTTCAGTCCCGCGGTACGGGCAATCATTGCATCGGTTCCCTCGACGGCTTCCACGGCCAGGACCAGGCCTTCCTGCACAACGACAGCCTGCCCGACATCGGCCGGGCTCAGCGCTTCCAGAACGGCCTTTCCGCGCGCGATATCGAACTCCGCCGCCTCGTCGGGCGCACGTTCGGTGATCGCCCCCGAGGGCATCAGATATCCGCCCAGCACATCGTCGATCCCGACCACGCTAAATCCATCGCCTTCAAGTTCCTCGATGATGACGGAAAGCAGGCCGTCATCCCCAAATGCCTTGCGGCCGGCTTTGGCCAGCATCTTGGCTGACCGCAGATCGAGAGACATGTCCGAGAAGGCCGGTCTGCGCATCGGCCCTGCCATGACCACTTCATCGACCGAGGCGTCTTTCAGATGTTTCAGTGTGGCGCTGGTGGCGCCAAGCCGCACCCACGCATGATCAAGCCCCTCAACGGTAGCCAGATCGGTCTGGCCCTCGAAGGCGATGACAAAGACGCCGTCTCCATCGCTCAACCGGCGCTCGGCAATACGGCGGGGCAGCACCCCGCCGCCGGCGAGAATTCCGAGCTTCGGCATGTCGGGCCTCAGGTCCTGCCAGGCTGGCAGATGGCACCACGGCTGCTGGTGGCGCGAATGAAACCGATAATATCCGCCACGGCCTCGTGGTCGCTGAACTCATACGCGACCGATTCCACACGTTCCTGGAACGTACCTTCATCGGCGAAGAGCAACCGGTAGGCCTTGCGCAGTTCGGCGATCTGCTCTTGGCTGTATCCCCGGCGTTTCAACCCGATCAGGTTCAATCCGGACAAACGCGCCCGGTCGCCCATGACCAGACCGAACGGAATCACGTCATTCTCGACCCCTGTAAGCCCGCCGACCATGGCGTGCTTGCCGATACGCACGAATTGCCGTGCGGCGCTCAGTCCGCCAAGAATGGCAAACTCGCCGACGGTCACATGCCCCGCCAGGGTCGCATTGTTTGCCAGGATGACATTGTTGCCGACGACGCAATCATGCGCCACGTGAGATGCGGCCATGAACAGGCAGTCGTCTCCCACCTTGGTCAGCATGCCGCCGCCCTCGGTGCCGATATTCATGGTGACATGCTCGCGGATCACGTTCCGTGCACCGATCACCAACTCGGACGGCTCCCCGCCATATTTCAGGTCCTGGGGAATTTGCCCGATGGAAGAGAACGGAAAGATCTCGGTCTCCGCGCCGATGCGGGTCCGGCCGTCCAGAACCACATGGGCATGCAGACGACACCCGTCCCCGAGAACGACATGCGGGCCGATGACGCAATACGGACCGATCTCGACTCCGGCGCCAAGCTCTGCTGCTTTATCGACAATCGCGGTCGGGTGAATGCTGCGCTCTTGCGATGTCATCCTCTAGCTGTCCACGATCATCGCGGAGAAGGTCGCCTCGGCGACCAGCACGTCATCGACTTTCGCCGCGCCAGTAAATTTCCAGACCGGCCCGCGATTCCTGGTTTTCTCCACATGAATCTTGATCTGGTCTCCCGGGACCACCGGTTTGCGAAAACGGGCATCATCGATGGTCATGAAATAAACCAGCTTGCCTTCCGCTTCCTTGCCCAGGGTGGCCACCACCAGACAACCGGCTGTTTGCGCCATCGATTCGATGATCAGAACCCCCGGGAACACCGGACGCGTCGGGAAGTGGCCCTGAAAGAAATTCTCGTTGATCGAGACATTCTTGACCCCGACGGCTTTGACGCCGAGTTCGATCTCTTCGATCCGGTCCACCATAAGAAACGGATACCGGTGCGGAATGAGTTCCATCACCCGGTTGACGTCGATATCTGTTTCGACGGCCGTTTGGATTTCGGTATCTGCGGCGCCCATTATTTCTCCAGATCTTTGTTGCGTCGCCCCAAGGACTTGATAGCTGCCACCTGGCGACGGAAATCCCGCATCGGCACGGCCGGCGCGCCACCGATCTTCTCGCCCGGCGCGGTCGTGCTCGTGACGCCTGACTGTGCCGCGACCTGCACGCCATCGCCGAGTTCAATATGGCCTGCGACGCCGACCTGCCCGGCGATCACCACGTAATTGCCGATCTTCGCGCTTCCGGCAATACCGGCCTGGCCACAGATTATGCATCCTTTGCCAACCTGAACGTTGTGGCCGATCTGAACCAGATTATCAATCATGGTCCCGCGACCGATCACCGTATCCGGTCCGCTGCCGCGGTCGACACAGCTGTTTGCACCAATCTCGACATCGTCCTCGATAATGGCCCGGCCGAGCTGCGGCATCTTGATCACCCCGGCTTCATCCGCCTCGAACCCGAAACCGCAGGTACCGATTCTGGCGCCGGGATAGATCACCACGCGTTCACCGATCAGGCAGTGCGAGAGCGAGGCATTTTCACCGACGACGCTGCCCGCGCCCACCTCGACATTCTCGCCGACAAAAGAGTTCGCCCCGACCGTGACACCGTCCCCGAGCTTCGCACCCGCAGAGATCACCGCCCCCGGACCGATCGAAACGCCCTCTCCCAGATGGGCCACGGCATCGACCGCCGCACTCGCGGCAACCCCTGTGGGTGCGCGCTCTTCGGGATAGAACAGATTGGCAATCTTGGCGAACGCGCGCCGCGGCCGGTCACTGACGATCAGGGCGAGTGAATCCGGCGCCCGGTCGGCAATGTTGCGCGGCAGAATGCAGACGGAAGCGGCCGAAGACGCCAATGCGCCGACATAGCGGCGGTTCTCAACGAAGCAGATGTCACCGGCAGTCGCCTCTTCAACTGCGGCGATATCCTCGATGATCCGTTCGGGATCACGGCAATGAAGCAGTTCCCCGCCGACCCGCGCTGCAAGGTCGGCAATCGAGTATGTTCCTGACTTCCTGAAAAATCTTTTGTCCGGCATCGTGCGGGATCAACCGATTCTAGTTCTGCGTTGCGGTGAAGGTGACCTCGACCTTCGGCAGCCTCTGGTTAAGCCGCTTCATGATCTCGTCTGTGACATCGATCTTGCGGTCACCGAGGAATATCTGGTTCTTGAAAAGCACCAGCCCGACGCCGACCTCTCCGGCAACCTCGGCAACGATTTCGATCATGGTCTTGCGGACCTCGCCATTGGCGCGGCCGTAAGCCTGGTCCAACTGACGCTTCATCGACTGACCATCCCGTTGCAGGGCCGAGATATTCTGCTGATGCTCCCGAACGCGGGCCTGGAAGACCTCATTGGCGAGGATCGCCTGTTGTTGCGCCAGAGCCTTCTCGGCATCGCGCATTTCAGCCTCACGCTGCTGAAACTCCTTCTCATAGACCTTCCGCCGCGACTCGACCTGCTCACGAATGTCTTTCGCCGCATCCGACTGGCGCATGATCAGCTGCACGTCGACAACCGCGACGCTGACCGGATCGATCTTGTCGAGCGCATGCGCCGGGACGACCGTAACAGTCAGGAAAACGGAAAAAACAAAACCCGCGAATGCCTTAGAAGCGCGTTCCGAAACTGAACCTAAAGATTTCAGTATCATCAGCATCGTCCTTCAATATTGCTTGTGCCACGTCAATGCGGATCAATCCGAACGCTGTGGACCAGGCCAATCCGGTCCCCACAGACGCACGCAGACTCGTACTGTCGACAATTTCTGAGCCGCTCTCATCGATTCCGAAGAGCGAGCCGACATCGGTGAAGACAAACCCCTTTATGCCGAGGTCACCGGGCAGGCCGAGAGGGAATCCGACTTCCGCCGTGCCGACATAGTACTTATTGCCTCCCAGCGCATCGTCACTGGTGGAATCGCGTGGACCGATACCATTCCTGGCAAAACCACGGAAGTTATTGCCGCCGACAAAAAACCGTTCCGCGATCCCGACGTCGTCATCCAGTCCGACAATGTGTCCGCCTTCACCGATCAGCCCAAGGACATAATCGTCGACCAAGGGATGGTAGTAGGATCCGCGGACTGTGGTCCGGAAATGTTTCACTGTGCCACCAAGACCGGCCAGGTCGTTGGATACACTGACGAAATACCCTTCGGTCGGATCGGATCGGCTGTCCCGTGTATCAAGGGAAAGCGTGTGGCCGATTTGGGAGACCGATTGGGATCCTTCCTGGTCCTTAACAAACCGGGAGGCGTCATCCTCGACATCACGGATTTCGGTGGTCTTGAACAGATAGTTCACGGAGTGACGCAGGTCTTCGGCCAGATCATACCCAGCCCGCAGGCGGACACCGCTGCTTTCCTCCTTGAAGGAACTGTCGTCCGTCTCATCCCGGATAATTCTGAACAGGTCGATGCCGGCGGAAACGTCCTGATCCATGAAATAGGGTTCTGTGAACCCGAGATCGAATTGCTGACGGTTAACCGAGCCCGAGAACTTCAGACGAAGGTCCTGCCCGCGGCCGAGCAGGTTGCGCTCGCGGACGCCGATATCGCCGATCACGCTGTCCACCGTGGAGAAGCCAACACCAAAGGAGATTTCACCGGTCGACTGTTCTTCAACCGTCGCCGTGATGACGGTACGGTCCGGTTGCGAGCCTTCCTGATTCTTGACATCGACAGACTTGAAGAACCCCAGATTGCGCACCCGACGGCTGGAGCGGCGCATTTTCGTCGTGTTGAAGGCATCGCCTTCGACGAGCTGAAATTCCCGCCGGATCACCCGGTCGAGGGTCCGGACATTGCCTTCGATATCGATCCGCTCAACGAACACCTTCGGGCCCTCGCCGACAAAGAAGGTAATGCCGACTGTCTTGCCTTCACGATCCTGGTGTGGTTGCGGGCGAATATCGACAAAGGCGAAACCAAGTGTGCCGAGATAATCGACGATCTTGTCGACAGCCTCATCAATGAGGTCGGCGTTGTAGGTCTCGCCGGACGTGAACTCGACAAGCGGGCGCAGCGTTTCCTGCTCGATATTCTTCAGGCGAATGTCAAAATCGATTTCCCCAAAGGCGTATTGATCGCCCTCCTCCAGCGTGAAGGTGACGACAAAATCCTTCTGGTCGGGCGTCAGCTCGGCAATGGCATTGACGACTTTGAAATCGGCATAGCCTTCGCTCAGGTAATGTCGGCGGAGCAATTCCCGATCATAGCTCAGACGATCGGGGTCATAGGTGTCCGTGGTCGTCAGGATCCGCCAGAAGGCATATTCCTTGGTCTGGATGATGTCCCTAAGCTTGGAATCGCTGAAAACCTTGTTGCCGATGAAGGAGATCGAGCGGATCCGGGTCAGCGGCCCCTCGTCGATCTCGAAGACAAGATCAACACGGTTCTGCTCAAGCTGGATCACTTTCGGTTCGACCGTGGCAGCAAACCGGCCGCTCAGCCGGTAGACATCAAGAATGCGCTGCACGTCCTGCTGCACACGGGTCCGGGTGAAGACCCGGCGCGGCTGCAACTCGACCTCGCGCTCCAGTTCCTCGTCCTTGATCCGCTTGTTGCCTTCAAACGCAATCCGGTTGATCACCGGATTTTCAACAACCGTAACCGTGATCCGCCCGCCCGCCGGGCGCAGGCTGACATCAGCGAAAAGCCCGGTTCCGAAGAGCGCCTTCAGGGACCGGTCGAGCCCGGCAGCATCGACGGAATCGCCGACCTTCACGCTCATGTAGGAGCGGACTGTTTCCGGGTCCACGCGCTGGGTTCCGACCACCTCGATCTCGTCGACCTGCATGGTCTGCGCCGCCGCGGGCGCAATGCCGCCGGGCAGGTGTGGAACCCCGAAATAACCGACAGCCAGGGCGGCCGCGGCAACAAACAAACGGGCAAGCGTCAGTCGTGCCGACACATCAAACTCCGCAATCACTTATCGAACCCTGTGAAGGTCAGTCAGGCTGCGGACTATAGACCGGTTGAAACACGCTTTAAACCAGTGATTCCGTTGATAATTCGAAAACCTTTCCAGCATCACGCGCAGCGCGCCCGGGTCAGCCGAAAATCTCGCCGATTTTCTGCATGAATGAAATGCTGACAATGTCGTTCCAGGTGACGAATACCATGAGCGCAATCACCAGTGACAGGCCCGCAACGGAGGCATATTCCCTGAACCGCTCGTTCAGCGGCCGGCCGCGAATTGCTTCCGCCGCATAGAAGACGAGATGTCCGCCATCCAGTACCGGAATCGGAAACAGATTGATCAGGCCGAGATTGACGGAGAGGATGGCCATGAACCAGAAGGTCGTATCCCAGCCCTGCTTCGCCACTTCGCCGGACATCTGCGCAATCTTGATCGGTCCACCGAGTTCCTCTGTACCCCGGGACCCGGTAATCATCTGACCGACCGCACTGAGTGTCTGCGCCGTCATGTTGTAGGTCTCGACGGTGGCGCTCCAGAGTGCGTCCAGCGGGCCGTGCTTGATCATGGCAACATTGTTGCTCCGCACCCCGAGCTGGCCGAACCGGAGCGTATTGCCGAACCGGTCCTCGGCAACGATCTCCTTCGGTGTGATGGTGAGTGCAATCTCCGCATCGCCACGGCGCACGATCATCGGCAAGGCGGTACCGGGATTGTCACGCACGACGAGCTGCAGGTCTCCAAAGCGGGTGACCTCGGTGCCGGCGATTTCCAGCACACGATCTCCGGCCTCAAGTCCAGCCGCGGCCGCCGCGCTGTCCGGCATGACCTCGTCGATCGTCGCCGGCGCATAGCGCTGCCCCACCACCATGAACAGGCCGGCAAGCACGACGATCGCGAAAATGAAGTTCGCCGCCGGTCCGGCAGCAACAATGGCCGTTCGCTGCCCAACGCTCTTGTAATGGAAGGAGACCGCCTTCTGGTCGGCCGTCATCTCTTCCAGCCCCTCGGATGTGGCGCTTGCGGGATCGGCGTCGCCATACATCTTCACGTATCCGCCCAGCGGTATGGCGGAGACCTTCCAGCGGGTGTCGTTCTTGTCGTTCCAGCCGAACAGCTCCGGCCCGAAACCGATCGAGAAAACCTCGACCCGCACGCCGGCCCGGCGGGCGACCCAGTAATGTCCCAGCTCGTGGACGAAGACCAAAACCGTGAGGATCAGCAAGAAT
The DNA here is from genome assembly GCF_040217065.1 of Nisaea sp. Taxonomy (GTDB): domain Bacteria; phylum Pseudomonadota; class Alphaproteobacteria; order Thalassobaculales; family Thalassobaculaceae; genus Nisaea. Next base: position 613,633 of record NZ_JAVJNX010000005.1, on the reverse strand, counting down.
GGGATCACGCTTCCCGCGAAACCGGTCAGAAATTCCATAGCGAAGACGATCCTCAGAAAGAATTGTTGCGATTGGTTCTATTTAGAGATGCACCACGTCAATCTCAATGGCGCTCTCTGCTTCAGTTGGACACTTAGGCCACCGCGCGACCGCGCGACAGCAGCGCACGCGCATCCGCACGTGCTTCCAGATCAAGCGATATCACATCGTCGATTGTCTGCGGCGCCCGCGCACTCACGGTCTGCAGCGCATCGCTGACAAGCTCGGCTATTCCGGTAAAAGGCAATTTCTTCCGCAGAAACGCTTCCACGGCAATCTCGTTGGTGGCGTTCAGCACGGCCGGATGCGCGCCGCCCGAACGCAGCGCACCGCGCGCGAGGGCCAGAGCCGGGAAACAATCCATATCCGGCGCCGAGAAGGTCAGGTTGGCAATCTCCGCGAGATCAAGTCTCTGGACGGAGGTTTCCATCCGTTCCGGCCAGGCCAGGGCGTAGGAAATCGGCGTTCTCATATCCGGCATGCCGAGCTGGGCCAGCACCGAGCCGTCCGTATAGGCCACAAGGCTGTGGATGATCGACTGCGGGTGCACCAGCACATCGATACGGTCGACATCCAGATCGAACAGATGGGCGGCCTCGATGACCTCCAGGCCCTTGTTCATCATGGTCGCGGAATCGACAGAAATCTTGGCACCCATATTCCACTGCGGATGCGCCACAGCCTCCTCGGGCGTCTTCTGTTCCATCTCCGCCAGAGTTGCACCGAGAAACGGCCCGCCGGAAGCCGTCAACACGATCTTGTCGATCGACTTGCGGCGATGCTGCTCGAACACCTGGAAGATCGCGTTATGTTCGGAATCGACCGGCAGCAACGTGGCGCCGGAAGCTTGCACCTCCCGCATCATGATGTCGCCGGCGGAGACCAGGCATTCCTTGTTCGCCAGGGCCACCGTCGCCCCGCGCCGGACCGCCGTCAGGGTCGGCAGCAGCCCCGCGCACCCGACAATCGCCGCCATCACCCAATCGGACGGGCGGGCGGCCGCCTCGCAGACCGCTGCGTCACCCGCGGCAACCTCGATACCGGTCCCGGAAAGTGCGTTCTTGAGTTCCGCGTACCTGTCCTGATCGGCAATCGCGACAAAGCCCGGCTTCAGAACATGCGCGAGTTCCACCAGGCGGGCGAGGTTGCGGCCACCGGTCAGGGCAGAAACGGAATACAGCTCCGGATTCGCCAGCAGAAGATCCGCCGTGCTGCCGCCGACAGACCCGGTGGCGCCCAGGATGGAAACCGATTTGCGTCGCTGCTCCTGCATCTTTTCAGCCATATCCGGAATGCCGCCTCAGAACCACGACCAGAGCAGGATGCTCTTGCCGGAAAAGAGCATCAGCGCCGCTGCGAGCGGCAAGACGGTGATCTGCCCATCGACCCGGTCGAGTATGCCACCATGGCCGGGAATCAGGTGCCCGGAATCCTTTACATCAAGATAGCGCTTCAAGGCGGATTCCGCGAAATCGCCAGCCTGCGCCACCACGGCAATTGCCGCCCCCGCAAGGGCGACAATGACCGGCGCCTGTTCCAGATAGACGGCAATCCCGGCGCCAAACCCCGCACTTCCGGCCATCCCCCCGACCAGTCCCGCCCAGGTCTTGTTCGGGCTGATCCGGCGCCAGATTTTCGGGCCGCCGATTGTCCGCCCGGCCGCATAGGCGGCAACATCCGTAATCACGACGGAGAATGCCAGCCACAGGGCTGTTTCCAGACCCGCTTCGGGCATCTGCCGGACCCAGTAGATGGCGATCGCCGGACAGAAAGCGACCAGCAATCCCGGAAGCAGTCTCAGCCGCCAGGCGCCTGACACGGTCCGGACGACAAGAACATAGAGCAGCGGCAACCCGCCGAGTGCCAGCAGCGCCACCGGCTGCCAAAAGGCGAAGGCCGCCGCGCCGACGAGCAGGGCCGCGATCAGAGCGGTCAGCCGACTCACGGTCAATCCGCCGTCCGGTGCGACCAGGCTGCACCATTCCCAGGCCATTGCCGCGGCGAGCGCCGCGACCAACGCCAGAAAGTAAAAATCGCCAAGCCAGAACATCAGGATCACGGGCGGCAGGATCACCAGAGAAGAGACAATCCTCAGAAGGAGTTCACGCGAACGCCCTGACGGAGGGGGCGTCATTCCCCCCGGGGAGCCGGCAGCATCGGGCGCCGGGTCATTGTCTGTGCCCGGCATGCCCGGGATCAGCCGACGGCGGCGCCGAAACGCCGGTCCCGCTGACAGAATTCATCGATCGCCTGCGCCAGTTCCGCCTTGCCGAAATCCGGCCACAGGGTCGGCAGGAAAACATATTCCGAATAGGCGCACTGCCAGAGCATGAAATTGGAGATCCGTTTCTCGCCGCTGGTCCTGATCAACAGATCCGGATCCGGAATATCCGCGGTTTCCAGGGCCTCCCCGAAAACCTGCTCGTTGATCTGGTCCGGCTTCAACGTCCCGTCAGAGACCATTTCCGCCAGCCGGCGCGCGGTTCCGGCAATTTCGTCCCGGCCGCCATAACTGAGGGCGATGGTGAGGACGAGCCGGTCGTTTTCCGCGGTCAGGCGCTCGGCCTGCTCGATCAGGCTGACGATATCGCGGTCCAGCCGGGCACGGTCGCCGATCACGCGGAACCGGACACCTTTTTCATGCAGCTCCGCGATCTCGCTCTTCAGATACCGCCGCAGCAATCCCATCAGGTCGAGGACTTCCACCTTCGGGCGTTTCCAGTTCTCCGAAGAGAAGCCGAACAGCGTCAGGTAGCCCACACCGAGGTCCATCGACGCCTCGACGGTACGGCGTACCGCTTCCGCGCCTCGCTGGTGTCCGACGGTTCGCGGCAACCCGCGTGCGTTCGCCCAACGGCCGTTGCCATCCATGATGATGGCGACATGACGCGGATGCTTCGGTTGTTGTTGTGCGTCAGATTCAGCCATCGATCAGACCTGCATTATCTCCTTTTCCTTGGCACTCAGCGCCTCGTCGATGCGGGAGACGAACTTGTTCGTCATATCCTGCACCTCTTCTTCGTAGAGGTGGCGCTCGTCCTGGGAAAGGTCTCCGTCTTTTTCGGCCTTTTTAAGGCTGTCCATGCCGTCACGGCGGACATTGCGCACCGCAATCCTGGCCGACTCGGAATATTTGGCGGCAACCTTGGCAAGCTCGCCGCGCCGTTCTTCGGAAAGGTCCGGCAAGGGAATACGCATCAGCTGACCGTCGACCTGCGGATTCAGACCGAGATCGGATTCCCGGATCGCCTTCTCGACCGCCTTCGCCATGGTCTTGTCCCAAACCTGGACGGTGAGCATACGCGGCTCCGGCACGCCGACTGTCGCGACCTGGTTGATCGGCATCTTGGCGCCGTAGGCGTCGACCATGATCGGCTCGAGCAGATTGACCGAGGCCCGGCCGGTCCGGAGGCCCTGAAATTCCTTTTCCAGGGCGGAAAGCGCGCCTTCCATCCGGCGCTTCAGATCGTCGAGATCGGGTCCTTCAGACATTTCTATTCAGCCTTCTCGCTTATGATTGTGAAGGTACCGCGTCCGCGGATGACATCTGCAAAAGCTCCCACATTCTCTATCGAGAAGACAAGAATGGGAATGTCATTCTCGCGGGCAAGCGAGATCGCGGAAGCGTCCATGACCCTGAGGTCCTTCGACAGCACATCCATGTAGGTCAGCTGATCATACCGCACCGCGTTCTTGTCCAGTGCGGGATCGGCGTCATAGACACCGTCGACCTTGGTCGCCTTCAGCATCGCATCGCAGCCCATTTCGGAGGCCCGCAACGCGGCGGCGGTATCGGTCGTGAAAAACGGATTGCCGGTACCTGCGGCAAAGATCACCACGCGGCGCTTTTCCATGTGCCGCACGGCACGGCGGCGGATGTAAGGCTCCGCCACGGCGGAGATCGGCAGAGCGGACAGCACCCGGCTGGGAACGCCTATACCTTCAAGGGCACTCTGCATGGCGAGGGCGTTCATCACCGTCGCCAGCATGCCCATATAGTCGGCTGTGGCCCGCTCCATCCCCTTGGCCGCTGCCGAAACACCCCGGAAGATGTTCCCGCCGCCAATGACGACGCAGACTTCGCCGCCCAGGTCCCAAACGGATTTGATCTCGTTCGCGACCTGGGAGACCATATCGGGGTCGAGGCCGTAGGCCCGTTCGCCCATCAGGGCCTCACCCGAAATCTTCAACAGAACCCGCTTGTACCGGGGAGGATGAGGCTCCTGAACTTGTTCGATTGCCATCACGTGCTCTCCCCGTCTGGTTTAAGGTTCCGTTTTCCGATCAGCTGCCCAGTGTGGCGGCCACTTCGGCAGCAAAGTCTTCTTCTGCTTTTTCGATGCCTTCGCCAAGCACGAAATGGCGGAAGCCGACCAGTTTGACGTCGGTGCCGAGTTCTTTCGCAACGTTCTCGATCACCTTGGCGACCTTCGTCTCGTTGTCGATCACGAAGGTCTGCTCAAGCAGCACGACTTCCTGATAATACTTGCGAATCCGGCCCTCGACCATCTTCTGGGCAATCTCTTCGGTCTTGCCTGAGGCCTTCGCCTGGTCCACCAGAACAGCCCGCTCGCGCTCGACCAGTTCCGGATCGAGATCATCGACAGAGACGCTCTGCGGGGATGTCGCGGCAACATGCATGGCGATCTGCTTGCCGAGTTCGGCCAGCTTCGCCGCATCGCCGGTCGATTCCAGTGCAATCAGCACACCGATCTTGCCGAGGCCCGGCACGACCGCATTGTGGACATAAGGCACAACCACGCCATTCGCGACGGAGATGGTCGCGGCGCGGCGGATGTTCATGTTCTCGCCGATGGTGGCGATATTGTGGGTGAGCTGCTCCTCGACGGTGCGGCCGGTATCCGGATAGGCGATGCTCTTCAGCGCGTCGACATCGTCTCCCTTGGTGAGAGCGATATCGGCAAGCGTGGACACGAAGCCCTGGAAGTCGGCATTGCGGGCGACGAAGTCGGTTTCCGCATTGACCTCGATGAGCGCGCCCTTGGTCCCGTCGGTCGCGACCGCGACCAGGCCTTCGGCGGCCACCCGGCCGGACTTCTTGGCGGCGGCGGCAAGACCCTTGGTCCGCAGCCAGTCGATCGCGGCTTCGATATTGCCGTCGGTTTCGCCAAGCGCCTTCTTGCAATCCATCATGCCTGCGCCGGACTTCTCGCGCAGTTCCTTAACCATCGCAGCGGTGACAGCCATCGTCTTCCTCTTTTCGTTGCTCGTGCGACCCGCGCGCCTACATGGCGCAACAGGTCTGTCAGACAATCGTAACTTTTCGACCCCATCTCGTAACGGCGGCGGCTCCGCCTGTGCGTGCCGCCGCTGTCACAATCAGGACTTGCTCGCCCCGGCGCTTCAGGCGCTCGCGGTTTCCGTCGCAGCAGCATCGGCAGCCGGCTCGGGAGCAGCTTCAGCAGCCGGAGCTTCCACGGCGGCTTCCACCGCAGGCTCGACCGGAGCTTCTTCCGACTCGCCGACATCGGCGCCGGAAGCCATCATTTCTTCCTGCAGACCGGCGAGAACCGTATTGCCGACCAGCTCGCAATAAAGCGCAACGGCGCGCATCGCGTCGTCGTTACCGGGAATCGGGTAGCTGATGCCCTTCGGATCGCTGTTGCTGTCCAGGACGGCCACGACCGGAATACCCAGAGTGTTGGCTTCCTGAATGGCAAGCTGCTCCTTGTTGGTGTCGATCACGAACATGATGTCCGGAAGGCCACCCATTTCCTTGATGCCGCCGAGGGAGCGATCAAGCTTCTCGCGCTCGCGGGACAGGTTGAGCTGCTCTTTCTTGGTCAGACCCTGCATGCCCTGCTCGAAACGCTCTTCCAACTCTTTCAAGCGGCGGATCGAGTTGGAGATGGTCTTCCAGTTGGTCAGCATGCCGCCGAGCCAGCGGTGATTGACGTAGTACTGACCGGTCTTGGACGCGGTCTCTGCAATCACGTCGGACGCCTGGCGCTTGGTGCCGACCATGAGCACGCGGCCGCCGGACGCGGTGACGTCGCGGATCGCGGACAGGGCGCGATACAGAAGCGGAACCGTCTGCTGCAGGTCGAGAATGTGAACATTGTTGCGGACGCCAAAGATGTACTCTTCCATCTTCGGGTTCCAGCGGCGCGTGTGGTGGCCGAAATGGACACCGGCTTCAAGCAGCTGGCGCATTGTAAACGTGGGAACGCTCATCTTTCCGTCTTTCTCCGGTTATGCCTCCACGGGTTTTGCCCGGGCACCTGCCCGGACACCGGAGCGCTGTGCCGGGATGTCTCCCCGACACCGCGCACACCCGTGTGCGTGATGAATGCGCGGTTTCTAATGTCTACGACGGCTAATTGCAAGGGGGAACAGCAGCAATTCTCAGACCGTGACCTCTGTCACGCCGATCATCGAATCCCGGTGCACCAGGGCGGCAAGCGCTTCCTCGCTCATGCCGTCCGTACCCTCGGGCCGCATCGGCAGGACCATGTAGCGCATGTCCGCCGTGCTGTCGTGCACCCGCACTTCCCGATTATCGGCGATCTCCGTGCCGAATTCTCGCAACACCGCACGCGGCTCGCGGACGACGCGGGAGCGGTAGGAGCGGCTCTTGTACCAGTCCGGCGGAATGCCAAGGATCCAGCGCGGGTAGCAGGAGCAGAGCGTGCAGACGACGACATTGTGCACCTCCGGCGTGTTCTCCAGCACGATCAGCTTCATCGGGCCGATATCGTGCCCGACCTCGGCGATCGCCTCCTTCGGGCTTTCGATCAGCCGCTTCTTGAAATCGGGATCGGTCCAGGCCCGCGCGACCACAAGGGCACCGTTCGCCGGACTGCGGGCATCCATCGCCTCGACCTCGGCGCGTATGTCGTCCGCCGTCACCAGGCCTTTGTCGATCATCAGCTCGCGCACCGCCTCTTCCATCAGGCGGTAATAGGTCATGCTGTCATCCTGGTCCGCCCGGTGCGGATGGTGATGCTCCGGATCGTAGGGATGCATATGGTCGTGGTCATGATGGTGATGATGACCGTGATCGTCATGCCCGGTGCTCATGCTGCCTCTCCTTCAGATCCCTCGGCCCGGTCGAGCCAGAACTCGAAGATCTCGATGTCGATTTTGTCGTCCTCATGGCCCTCGTAATCCGACCAGATGTCCTTCTGGCGGAAGCGCACCCGGTAAAGCGGGATTGTCGGCGTGCCTTCGCGACCGAACGCCAGCTCCTCCGGATTTCTGAAGGCGCCGCAGATCCGCTCCACAATACCCGCATGCCCACGCACATAATACGGCGTGCGGATGTGGCTCGGCGGGGTCGGCGGGAACTGCTTGTGGACCCGTACCCGGTCCCCGACGGCGAAACGTGTCATCAGCACCCTCCCCCGGCACTGCCTTCCGGCATCACGCCATCCGGATAGCGGGCCCGCACCTCTTCCATCTTGGCGCCGAGCTCATCCGCGGTGAACACGCCCCGCTCCAGCAGGGTGTTGGTAACCGAGGAAATCCAGCGCTCATAATAGGTCATGTCGTCATAGGCGCTTGGCGGCAGGGCCTCGATGCCCTTGCGCAACTGATCCACCGTCATCAGCTTCAGCCGGTTCGTGCAGATCATCATCAGGGCATCGACCCGCTTTTCCCAGAGCGCGTAGTCATGCTCTGCCCGGTCGATATCGCCCGCCGGCAGGCCGCCCATGTCGTGATGGCCGCGCGCGGTAAAATCCCGTTCCATCGCAGCGTCTCCCTCTCAAAATTCAGAGGCCATGCTGGCCAATGTAAGCACGGACCGCAAGCCCATCCGGATCACGGTTTGACGAGGCAGATGGCCAGCCCGTCATAGCCTTTCGAGCCGACGATCTGCAGAGCCGTCGCATCCACCCGGGGATCGGCGCTGATCATCGCGATGACCTTGCGCACGCCCTGAACATCCCGGTCCGCGGTTGCGGCTTCCAGCACCTGGCCGCCGCGGACCACATTGTCGACCAGGATCACGCCGCCGGGCCGGACGAGCTTCATGGCCCATTCGAAATAACCGGGATTGTTCTGCTTGTCCGCGTCGATGAAGGCGAGATCGAACGGGCCAACGCCATCCGCTTCGACACCCGGCAGACTGTCAAGCGCCGCGCCGACACGCACCTCGATCCTATCCTGGTACCCGGCGTCCCGAAAGTTGGCACGCGCCACCTCGGCATGCAACGGCTCGAATTCAAGTGTCACCACTCTGCCACCCGACGGAAGCGCGCTGGCGAACCAGAGCGTGCTGTATCCTCCGAGCGTGCCGATTTCGAGCACCTTCCTGGCACCGGTCATCCGGGTCACCAGATGCAGGAACTTACCCTGATTGGCCGAGACGCTGATGGCCGGCAGGTTCGACGCGTCGCTTGCATCCAGCGCCTTCTGAAACCCGGCCTGTTCCGGGACCAGTTCGGCGGTGAAATAGGCGTCGACTGCGTTCCAGGTTTCCTGGCTCATGCCATGCTCCGATCCCAGGTCGCTGCGTCACCATCGACGGGAAAGAAGGGGCGCTGCATGTATTTCCAGTCAAAATTGGCAAGGTTCGGCGAGGTCAGCCCAGGCACATCCACTTCCACGATCCGCTCCGGCGGGAACATGTGGGCGTAGCCGGCCCGGAAATGCCCGCGCGACTTCACCACGATGCAGCGCTCTGCAGATGCGTCGATACCGAACGCGGTCAGGTAATCCGGGGACAGACACTGGGTCCGCTTGGTGATGCAGACAATCTTGATGCCGCCGACTTGCAGCACCGCCGTATCCCCGAGATCTGTCGTCTTGCCCGCGACCATGCCGTATTTCCCGACGAAGATCCCGTCGGCGAGATGCAGCACCTCCGCCGTCACGTCGAGCATGTCGGAGAAACTGTTGTCCTCCTCGCTGTTCAGCGTGACGTCGATCGTCGCACCCACACCGGCGGCTTTCGCCTTCCGGACCGCGGCCGGGTCGAAGAACACCGCGAAGGTGCAGCCGGTCACACCGGCATCGAGGAAGGCCTTCAGGATATAGGTCGTGTTGCCGCGCCCGCCGCCGCCGGGATTGTCCGCCGGATCCGCAAACAGCATCGGCGCGCGGGAGGTATCGGCGCTGACGGTCTTGGCCAGGGCAGCGGCGTCTGCCAGGGAGGTCATCGTCGGAACGTAGCGGTGATGATCGTTCCAGGCGGCTTCCGCCAAATCGGTGGCCACACGCTTGGCGTCTTCGGCGTCGCCCCGGGTCGTGACGATCACCGTCATGCCGTTCTTCGGTGTATCGCAGAAGGCGAAACCGGACAGGCAGGTCACGTTCATAACGCTGGCATCGAGCTTGGTCTGGCCGAGCCGGATCAGGTCGCCATACGGATGTCCTTCCGCCGTCAGCTGGGTGACGGACGGCGCCACAAGCGGCAGACGGATGCGGTAGGACACGGTCTCGACCCCGCCGAACATTTCCAGCATCGCCTTGGCCGCCTCGCAGCCGCGCTCATACAGATCGACATGCGGATTGGTGATGTAACCGATCATCAGATCGGTCGCCTCCATCATCTCCTCTGAGACATTGGCATGCAGGTCGAGTGTCGCGATCACCGGCACATCCGGGCCGACAACCGCGCGCACCAGCTTGAAGACCTCCCCGTCCGGGTCGTGGGTGTGGGTTGCGCAGGCACCGCCATGCTCGCAGATATAGACGCCATCAACCGTGCCGCCGGCTTCCAGATCCGCTTTCAGCTCCGCCAGGAACTCGTTGAAGAACTCTTCCTCGACCGGCCCTGCAGGGCAGGAACCGATCACCAGGGCCGGTACCGGCTCCCACCCGGCGGGGCCGCCGAATGTCTCGTCCATGATGTCATAAAAACCGCAGATCCCGAGATGGATCGAGGGATGCTCCGCGCGCGCCTGGCGGTCGATATCGGCGCCCTTGAACCACATATTCTCTTCGAAGTCGGGACGGGAACAGGGGGAGGCGAAGCGATTGGATTCAAGGTTGAATCCGCAGATCGCGATACGTTTCTTGCTCATGAATATCGGGTCCGGCGGTGGTGGAGTGTCAGAGACAGGAAAGGCAGCCTAGGACGGGCTGCCCCGACTGCCTACCCCCCGAACGTGATTTGTGAATTGCAGAAATCCTGCAAATCGGGAGCAAAGCCCTCAAAGCAGCTGCCGCGCTCGACGAAACAAAGCTCCACCGACCGTTTTCTGTTGGCCTGCTGGTCCGCGAGATTGAGCAAATTCTGCAGATCCATGCCGAACCGGTGTTGTTCCAGCCTGCGTTCCGCCGAAAAACACCGCCCCGTCAGGGTGTGTTCCTCCCAAAGCGTATAGAGCCCGTATCCGGCGCAGAAAGTGATGGCGACGCCGCCGACCAGAAACAAGACCCTCTGTACAAGCGCATCAAACATCACTGGCTCCGGATCAGATATCCCGGGCGTCGACGATGCCCGGCAGGGATTTGATCGCGGCCCGGAAGTTCGGCGATATCGAGTAGGTCCTGGCCAGTGCCACTTCCACCTCCTCGTCATCCGTGTCGACCACCAGCTTGACCTTGCCCCGTCCCGGCTTCTCCTTCGAGATCATCTCGCAGATATGGGGAATAGGATCCTTGTCGCGGAGATAGATCTTCAGCCCGGCAGCCGTCCCGGAGACCGACTTGTCCAGCGCCTCGATGCGGGAGACGGTGAGCCGGATGCCCTCGTCCTCGATCTTCGCATCGGCCTTGACCAGCACGGACTGGCCCGCCTCCAGCAACTCGCGGCTGACCGCCAGCACCTCGGAGAAAACGGTTACTTCCGTGACCCCCGCCTGGTCGGTAAGCTGGACGAAGGCATAGCGGTTGCCCCGGCTCGAGGTCCGGATGCGGGAGCCGACGACGATGCCGGCGATGTTGATCCGGGCCGAATTGCCTTTTGCCTTCACCGTGGCGACGATCTGATCCGAGCGGACCACGCCCAGCCTTTCAAGAGAGGCGCCATAGGCGTCGAGCGGATGGGCCGACAGGTAGAAGCCGATGGCGTCGAACTCTTCCTTCAGCCGTTCCATGGCCGGCCAGTCAAGCCGGTCCGCAAGCGCGATGTCCGGCTCGGATTCCGCGGACGGACCACCGAACAGACTGACCTGGTCCGAGCTGCGTTCCGCCGCTGCCGCATTGGCATGGCGCATGATTTTCTCGACGCTCTCGAACAGCTGTGCCCGGTTCGGCGTCAGGGTGTCGAAACCACCGGCGCGCACCAGGTTCTCCATCAGCCGTTTGTTCACCACCGAGCCGTCAATCCGGCTGGCAAACTCGCTGATCGACTTGTAGGGGCCATTCTCGGTGCGCTCCTTGATCAGCGCTTCCATGGCGTTCTCACCGACATTCTTGATCGCGGTCAGGGCATAGCGGATCGCGAGTTCACCTTCCGGCCCGATTTCCGGCACGAAATCGACAAAGGACTTGTTGATGTCCGGCGGCAGCAGATCAATGCCGAGGCGCTGGATCTCCTGGCGGAAGACATTCAGCTTGTCGGTGTTGGTCATGTCGTAGGTCATGGAGGCGGCCAGGAATTCGACCGGATAGTTCGCCTTCAGATAGGCCGTGTGGTAGGCGACCAGCGCATAGGCGGCAGCATGGCTCTTGTTGAAGCCATAGCCGGCGAAGGCGGCGATCTGGTCGAAGATCTCGGATGCCTTCTCGGCCGGCACATTCTGCTCTATCGCCCCGCTCACGAAGGTCTCGCGCTGGGCGTCCATCTCTTCCTTGATCTTCTTGCCCATGGCGCGACGCAGAAGGTCGGCGCCGCCGAGCGTGTAGCCGGACAGCCGCTGGGCCGCCTGCTGCACCTGCTCCTGGTAGATCATGATGCCGAAGGTTTCGTTCAGCACCGGCTCCAGCACCGGATGCATGTAGTCCGGCTGTTCCAGCCCGTGCTTGCAGGCGATGTATTTCGGGATGTTCGCCATCGGACCGGGACGGTACAGGGCGACGAGCGCGATGATGTCCTCGAAACGGTCAGGTTTCATCCGGCGCAGCACGTCCCGCATGCCGGTACTTTCAAGCTGGAACACGCCGGTCGATTCCGCCCGTCCCAGCATGGCGTATGTCAGCGCATCGTCGAGCGGGACCTTCGAGAGATCGAGGTCAATGTCCCGCCGCTTCAGCAGGTCGACCGCCGTCTGCAGCACCGACAGGGTCTTCAGGCCGAGGAAGTCAAACTTCACCAGGCCCGCCTGCTCGACCCACTTCATGTTGAACTGGGTCGCCGGCATGTCCGAATTGGGGTCCTGATAGAGCGCAACCAGCTCATGCAGGGGTCTGTCACCGATCACCACGCCGGCAGCGTGGGTCGAGGCGTTCCGGTACAATCCCTCCAGCTGCAGGCTGATCCGGATCAGGTCACCGACCTCTTCATCCTCTTTCTGCAGGCGCCGCAGCTCCGGTTCGACCTCCAGAGCCTCGGCGAGCGTCACCGGATTTGCCGGATTGTTCGGCACCAGCTTGCAGATCCGGTCGACCTGGCCGTAGGGCATCTCCCGCACCCGGCCGACATCGCGCAGGGCCGCGCGGGCCTGGAGCTTGCCGAAGGTGATGATCTGGGCAACCTTGTCCCGGCCGTAGCGCTGCTGGACATATTCGATGACCTCGCCGCGACGGTCCTGACAGAAGTCGATATCGAAGTCAGGCATCGAGACACGTTCCGGATTGAGGAAGCGTTCGAACAGCAGCCCCCAGCGCAGCGGATCGAGATCTGTAATCAGGAGCGAATAGGCCACGAGAGAGCCGGCGCCGGAACCGCGGCCCGGACCGACCGGGATATTCTGTTCCTTGGCCCAGCCGATAAAATCCGCGACGATCAGGAAATAGCCCGGGAAGCCCATCTGCTCGATCACCCCGAGCTCGAAATCGAGCCGCTCGTGGTAAGGCTTCGCCGCCTCCGCCTTGGTCGCCTCGTCGGTCCCCTCGGCAAAGACATGGGCTTCCAGCCGTTTCCTCAACCCCTCCTCGGCCTGCGCCCGCAATTCCTCCGCCTCGTTACGGCCGCCGACCGTGGCAAACGGCGGCAGGATCGGGGCCAGGCTCTCAGGCATGAAGCTGCAGCGGCGGGCAATCACCAGCGTGTTGTCGACCGCCTCCGGCAGATCGGAGAACAGCTCCCGCATCTCCTCGGCGCTCTTGAACCGGTGGTGCGGCGTCACATGGCGGCGGTTCGGATTGCCGATCACCGTCCGCTCGGCGATGCAGAGCAGCGCGTCATGGGCCTCGTACATGGCCTCGGTCGCGAAGAAACATTCATTTGTCGCGACCAGCGGGATGTCATGCTTGTAGGCGAGATCGAGGAAGGGAGCCTCCGTCCGCCGTTCGGATTCGAGAAAATGACGCTGGATTTCCATGTAAAGCCGGTCGGCGAACAATGCCTTCAGATCAAGCAGCGCCGTCTCGGCCTCTTCCGCCCGGTTATCCAGAAGCAGCCGACCGATCTTGCCGGCCGGCCCGCCGGTCAGCGCGATCAGCCCGTCGCTCCGCCCCTCCAGGTCACCGAAGGGCACCTGCGGAGACTCACCGGGTTCGGTCTTGGTAAAGGACCGGCTGATCAGGTCCATCAGGTTGCGATACCCCGCATCCGTCTGGGCAATCAGCACGATCTGGTCGGTCTGGTTCGGCGTATGGGCCGTGCCGCCGACAACCTTCAGGCCGCTGCGCGGTTCCAGATCGTCCCGGCGAATGGCGAGCTGCGCGCCGATGATCGGCTGCACACCGGCAGCCGAGGCAGTGACCGCGAATTCCAGCGCGCCGAACAGGTTGCCGCTGTCGGTCATCGCCACCGCCGGCATTGCATTCCGGGCCGCGAGCGAAACCAGCTCCTTGCCCTTGATCGCGCCCTCGGCAAGCGAATAGGCGGAGTGAACGCGCAAATGAACGAAATCGGCGTGCGGCATGGGGCCCCCGGACAGTACAGGCGGGAAGTGTTTCACAGGGCAGGACAAGCGTCAGCGTGAACAACAGGCGAACACCTGACACTCACCCGCAACACTCTGACGAATATTACTTAATTGACCGAAGCGTGCCGTCGCGCAGTTCCACGATCCGGTCCATCGAGCGGGCGATCTCGAGGTTGTGCGTGGCGATCAGGGCGGCGATTCCCGTTGCCGAAATGATCCGGCGAAGCTGCTTGAAAACCTCTTCGGCCGTATGCGGATCGAGATTGCCCGTCGGCTCGTCCGCCAGAAGCACGGCCGGCACATTCGCGATCGAGCGGACAATGGCGACGCGCTGCTGCTCCCCGCCGGAAAGTTTCGCCGGCCGGTGGCTCTCCCGGTTTTCCAGCCCGACCAGTTCCAAGAGCTGCCGTGCCCGGTCCCGCGCCTCGCTCTTCGACAGGCCGGAAATCAGTTGCGGCATCATGACATTCTCGAGCGCCGAGAATTCCGGCAGCAGGTGATGGAACTGATAGACGAAACCGATGCCCTCGCGCCGGATCCGGGTGCGCTCCGCCTCACTCGCCTGGCTGCAATATTCGCCCTGGAAAATCACGTCCCCCGTGCTCGGCGGCTCCAGCAGACCGGCGATATGCAGCAGCGTCGATTTGCCGGCGCCCGATGGCCCGACGAGCGCTGTCACTTCCCCGGCCTTCAGGCTCAGGTCGATGTCATGCAGAACCGTCAGGGTGCCGCCCGCCTGCTCGAAACTGCGGGAAACGCCGCGAAGCTCGAGCACGGCATCGCTTGTCGCCCCGCCGCGTGCAATCCGTTCGATCGCCGACATTGGCTGGTCCGTCGACCCGGTATCACTCATAGCGCAGGGCCTCCACCGGATCGAGCCGGGAGGCCCGCCAGGCCGGGTAGATGGTCGCCGCAAAGGACAGGAACAGCGCCATGGAAACCACCGTGATCACTTCCAGCGCATCGACCTCCGCAGGCAGCTTGGAGAGGAAATAGATTTCCGCCGAGAACAGCTCGGTTCCGGTCAGGCTCTGCAATCCTTGCCGGATGGTCTCGATATTGTCGCAGAAAACCAGGCCGAGGATGGTCCCGCCGATCGTCCCGATCACCCCGATGCTGGCGCCGGACATGAAGAAGATGCGCATCACCATGCCCTTGGAGGCGCCCATGGTGCGCAGGATGGCGATGTCCCTGCCCTTGTCCTTCACCAGCATGATCATCGAGGAGATGATGTTGAAGGCAGCAACCAGGATGATCAGAGTCAGAATCAGGAACATGACGTTCCGCTCGACTTCCAGCGCATTGAAAAAGCTCGAATTCTGCTGCTTCCAGTCGAGCGAATACTTGTCCGTGCCGATCACCTTGCGGAGCGGCAGACGGATCTCGTCGACCTGCTGCGGGTCGTTCACCATCACCTCGACCGCGTTCACCGCGTCGCCGCTCTTGAAGAAGGTCTGGGCGGCCTTCAGCGGCATGTAGATGAAGGTATTGTCGTATTCATACATGCCGACATTGAAGAGCGCCGCGACCGTGAAGGCACGCATCCGCGGCACGCTGCCGATCACCGTCGTCGTGGTGCTGGGAGAGATCAGCGTGATCTTGTCGCCGACCCCGACCCGGAGACGCCGTGCCAGCCGGGCCCCCATGATCACCCCACTCTTGCCGCTGAACTCTTCCAGCGATCCGGCGATGATGTTGTCCGGGACGATCTGCCGGCTGAGCAGGGCGCTGGCCCTGAGCCCGCGCACCAGGGCGCCGGAGGCGATGCCATTGGCCATGGCCATGACCTGTCCCTCGAGCTGCGGGGTCACCGTCAGCACGCCCGGAATCTCGCCAATCCGGACAGCCAGCTCGTCAAAGCCCTCCATCGGCGCCGCTTTGCTGTAGACCGACATATGGCCATTCAGCCCGAGAATCCGGCCGATCAGTTCTGCCCGGAAACCGTTCATCACCGACATGACGATGATCAGGGTCGCCACCCCGAGACCGATGCCGAGCAGGGAGAATCCCGCGATGACGGAGATAAAGCCTTCCTGGCGGCGGGAGCGCAGATACCGCATGGCCACCATGCGCTCGAAAATGCCGAACATTCAGAACCCCTCAGAGCCGGACCCGTATCAGGAAGCAAACTTGTTCAGGGCCGCTTCCGGTGTCATTTCCTCGACGGCACCGCTCTTGCGGTTCTTCACCTCGACGACCCCGGACTTCAGCCCGCGCGGGCCGACAAGGATCTGCCAGGGCACACCGATCAGATCGAGGTTGGCCATCTTCGCACCGGGACGGTCATCCCGATCGTCGATCAGCACCTCGATGCCGGCCGCCAAGAGCTTTGCATATAGGTCTTCGCAGACCGCTGTGCATCCCTCGTCGTCGGTTTTCAGATTGGCGATGCCAACCGTGAAGGGGGCAACCTGTTCCGGCCAGATGATGCCCTTGTCATCGTGGCTGGCCTCGATGATCGCACCGACCAGGCGGGAGACCCCGACACCGTATGAGCCCATATGCACCGGCACGTCCTCGCCTTCCGGCGAGGAGACCACGGCGTTCAGCGGAGCCGAATACTTGGTTCCGAAATAGAAGATCTGCCCGACCTCGATGCCGCGACGCTCCTTGAGCTTTTCATCCGGCACCGGAGCCTCGCCCGGAACATGCTTCTCGTCCGTCGCCGCGTAGAGCGAGGTGTAACGCTCGACGATGGCATTCACCGCGTCCATATCCGTGTAGTCCACGGTCATGTTGGCGAAGTCCTGATCTTCCCATGCCTGATCGTAGAACACACCGCTCTCGCCGGTATCGGCGAGGACGATGAATTCATGGGACAGATCGCCGCCGATCGGGCCGGTATCGGCCTTCATCGGGATCGCGCTCAATCCCATCCGGGCATAGGTTTTCAGATAGGCGACGAACATCTTGTTGTAGGCGTCGACGGCGCCTTCGAAGGTCGTGTCGAAGGAGTAATTGTCCTTCATCAGGAATTCGCGGCCGCGCATGACACCGAACCGCGGGCGCACCTCGTCCCGGAATTTCCACTGGATGTGATAGAGCATCAGCGGCAGCGCCTTGTAGCTGCGCACATGGGTCCGGAAGATATCGGTGATCAGTTCCTCGTTGGTCGGGCCGTACAACATGTCCCGCCCGTGCCGGTCCTCGATCCGCAGCATTTCCTTGCCGTAATCGTCGTAGCGGCCGCTCTCGCGCCAGAGATCGGCAGGCTGGATCGTCGGCATCAGGACTTCCTGGGCGCCGGCCGCATCCTGTTCCTCGCGGACGATCTGTTCGATCTTGCGCAATACCCTGTGGCCGAGCGGAAGCCAGGAATAGATCCCCGCACTGGCCTGCTGGATCATTCCGGCGCGCAGCATCAGGCGATGGGAGACGATCTGTGCCTCCTTCGGATTTTCGCGCAGCGTGGGCAGAAAATAAGCGGAAAGGCGCATGAAACCCTCTGTGGTCTGGGTGGTTTGATTTATGGCCGCAAGGCGCTGCGACACTCTATGGAAAGGCTTTTCTGCTGTCCAAACGAAAACACGGCCGGAGTGCCGGCCGCGTTTTGACGAGTTATTCAGCGTTCCGGATGCGCCCGGACTGCGTCGGCGTCAGACCGGCGGCATGCCACCCCTGATACCGAAATTGAGAAGCCCCATCCAGAACCGCTCAAGCTCCCGAAAGACCGCGCTGGATTCTGTCAGCCGGTCCGGGCTTCCGCCGTTTTCCCCGAGGGCGGTCGCATGGCGATCGAACATCTCGGTGACGAAGCTGCAGAGTTCCAGTCCCTTGTCGGAAAGCTTCACCCGGATCGAACGGCGGTCATGCGCGGATCGCTCCTGCACGAGGTAGCCGTTCTCAACCATTTTCCTGACATTGTAGGACACGTTCGAGCCAAGGTAATAACCCCGGTTGGTCAATTCACCGACCGTCAGTTCCTCGCTCCCGATATTGAACAGTATCAGAGCCTGGATGTTGTTGATGTCTTCGATACCCTTGCGGTCGAGCTCCATCTTCACGACTTCAAGAAACTGCCTGTGAAGCCGCTCGATCAATTTGATCGCTTCGAGATACTCGTTCTTGATCGCGGAAGGGTCCGCCGAATTTTGGTCCGGTGTCGTCACGCCCGACATATTCCTCCGAACTCCGAATTAGATGCGAATTCCATAAAATACTGTCCGTTCTTGTAGCGTCAAAAAATATCAATTAGCAACCTAAATGCCGCGAACTTTCTGGAAGATCGCCGAAAAATCGAGGTTACCGTCGCGTTCTGTCACAAATTTTCCGTAGAATTCCGCGGCCTTTTTCCCCATTGGAGTTATGGCATTAACGGATTCCGCAGCCTGTTGCGCCAGATCCAGATCCTTCAGCATCATGGCGGCGGTAAAGCCAGGTTTGTACTCCCGATTCGCTGGCGACGTCGGCACCGGGCCGGGAACAGGGCAGTAGCTTGTCATCGCCCAGCACTGCCCGGATGACTTGGAACTGATGTCGAAAAGCTTCTGACGATCGAGACCGAGCCTGTCCGCGAGCGCAAAGGCCTCGGACACCGCAATCATGGAAATCCCGAGCACCATGTTGTTGCAGATCTTTGCGGCCTGACCGCTCCCACTGCCACCGGCATGGACGATTGTCGCTCCCATGATGTCAAGCAGAGGGCTGGCGCGTTCAAATGCCGCATCTTCCCCGCCAACCATAAAGGTCAGAGTCCCGGCTTCGGCCCCGCCGGTTCCGCCGGAGACCGGCGCATCCAGCATCAGAAACCCTTTGGCCGCCGCGTCCGCCGCCACGGCCCGCGACGTATCCACATCGATCGTCGAGCAATCGATGAAGAGCGCGCCGGCTGCCGCGTTCGGAAACACGCTGTCGTCGTAGACCGCCCTGACATGCTTGCCCGCCGGCAGCATGGTGATGACCACCTCGGCATTGCGCACAGCATCAGCGGCGCTTGCCGCGGCTGTCCCGCCCGCCGCTTCAAGCTTCTCCAGACTGTCCGCGGAAAGATCAAATCCGCATACCGCATGCCCTGCGCCAAGCAGGTTCTTGGCCATCGGGAAGCCCATATTGCCAAGTCCGATGAATGCAATGCTGGTCATTGAAACGCTTCCTCACCTTTTCGTTCTTGTTGGCCGGGCCCAAAGGCCCGCCCTATTCGATCAGAGTCCGATCTTGCCGTCCGACTCGAAATAGGCCGCGACGGCCTCCGGCGTAACCGCCGCCAGGCTAGCCGGCGACCATTTCGGAGTCCGGTCCTTGTCGACCAGCAGTGCGCGCACGCCTTCGAAGAAATCGTCGGCCACCAGGAAACTCTGAACCATGGTGAATTCCATTTCCAGGTCCTCCGCAAGGCTGGCACAGCGCGCGCCCCGGCGGACCATCTCCAGTGTCACCTTAAGGCTTGTCGGCGAGCGGTGCGCAAGCAGGGCCGCGGTCTCTTCGCCAAAGCTGCCAGCATCGTCGTTCAGAGCGGCGAGGATCTCTTCGATCCGATCGAAAGCGAAAGCCTTGTCAATCACCGCGCGGTGCCTTGCCAGCGGCGCCTCTCCGGCAGAAACCGCATGCTCGGACAGCAGGACCGCGATCCGCCCGGCGGCATCCCCGCTCAGGTCGAGCTCAAGAAGTGCCTTGCGCAGTGCGGGCAGCGACCCGCTCGGCATGTAATGCGTGGCAGCCTCGATATAAAGGCAGTCCGCCGCTTTCACCGGTGCTCCGGTGAGCGCGAGGTAGGTGCCGAGTTCACCCGGGCAGCGCGGCAGGAACCAGCCGCCGCCAACATCCGGAAACAGGCCGATGCCGGTCTCCGGCATGGCAAAAAGCGTGCGCTCAGTCGCAACCCGGAAAGTACCGTGCACCGAAATGCCGACCCCGCCCCCCATGGTCACACCGTCAAGCAGCGCGACATAGGGCTTCGGGTACTCGGCGATGGAGCGGTTCAGGCGGTATTCCTCCCCGAAGAAATCCAGCATCAGCTTGGTCGGCTTGCCGGTATCCCCCTCTTCCAGGCGCGAGCGACGCACGGCGACGACATCACCACCTGCGCAGAATGCCTTTTCCCCGGCACCCTCTATCAGGATCGCCCCGACTTTCGGATCCTCCGCCCAGGCATCGAGCTGAGCCTGCATCGCCCGGATCATGTCCAGTGTCAGCGAATTCAGGGCGCGCTGGCGGTCCAGGGTGATGCAGCCAATGGCGCCCTGTACTTCAAAACGAACGTCGTCAGTCATTGATTCCATTCCGAGAGGAGTTTGCGGGCAATGATCACCCGCATGATTTCGTTGGTGCCTTCGAGGATCTGGTGGACACGCAGGTCACGAACCAGCCGTTCGAGCGGGAAGTCGCCAAGATAGCCGTATCCGCCATGGATCTGCAGGGCCTCATTGCAGATCCGCGAGCACAGATCCGTGGCCAAACGCTTCGCCATGGCGCAATGCTTGGTCGCATCCGGACTCTTCCGGTCGAGACTGTCGGCCGCCCGGTGTACCATCAGCCGCGCCGCATCAAGTTCCGTCGCCATGTCCGCGAGCTTGAACTGGGTGGCCTGGAATTCATTAAGCTTCTTGCCGAACTGGGCGCGATCAGCCGCATAAGACAGCGCCGCTTCCAGCGCGGCGCGGGCGCCGCCGAGGGAACAGGCAGCGATATTGATGCGGCCGCCGTCAAGTCCGGCCATGGCAATCTTGAAGCCGTCGCCCTCATTGCCGACAAGATTGTCCCGCGGCACCGGGCAATCCTCGAAAGTCACCATCGAGGTGTGCTGGCTGTGCCAGCCCATCTTGCGTTCCTTCTTGCCGTAGGACAGCCCCTCCGAGCCGCGCTCGACCAGCAGGCAGGAGACACCGCCCGCCCCGTCGCCGCCGGTGCGGGCCATGACAGCATAGACATCGCTTGTCGGGCCGCCGGAAATAAAGGCCTTGGCGCCGGTCATCCGGAAGGTGCTGTTGCCTTCCGGGGCCGCGCGGGTTTTCAAGGATGCCGCGTCCGACCCGGCGCCCGGCTCGGTCAGGCAGTAGCTCGCCATCTGTTCCATGCAGGTCAGCTTCGGCAGGAATCGGGCCCGGACCTCGTCCGAGCCGAACCGGTCCACCATCCAGGAGACCATGTTGTGGATGGAGATATAGGCCGCCGTCGACGGGCATCCGGCGGAGAGTTCCTCGAAAATGATCGCTGCATCGAGCCGGGTCAGGCCGGAGCCGCCATGTTCTTCGCCGACATAGATCCCGGCCAGACCGAGTTCGGCTGCCTTGCGGATCTCCTCCACCGGAAAGATCTCTTCCTCGTCCCAGCGCGCCGCGTTCGGCGTAAAATGCTCCGCGGTGAAGGCGCGGGCCATATCCTGAATGGCGCGCTGTTCCTCGTTCAGCTGGAAATCCATCTCAAATCCTCCATGGCCGGCACGTGTTCTTCGACGCACCTATTTCCGGGCAGCGCGTATTTCGAGCGGCGGATCATACGAGGCGCTCCGCCCGTGTTCAATCCGTCCCTTTGCCGCATCCCTGACATCCCATGCGACAACCGGTGCCTTTTCACGTGCCCCGCTCCGCTTTAACATCGGTCGTGAGAGAAACGCCCGCTGGTTAACAAACAAGGCCAAAGACAATGCCCCTGAACGGTTCCGCCACGCCCCTGTCCGCAGTTGAGACATCGATGCAGACCAGGCCGGGATTCCCGTCGATCCGCATGCGCCGGAACCGGCAGACCGACTGGTCGCGCCGGCTTGTGGCGGAGAACCGACTGTCCGTAGACGACCTGATCTGGCCGATATTCGTGCGGGTCGGGCATGGCCTGGAAGAACCGGTCGACTCGATGCCCGGCGTGTTCCGTTATTCCGTCGACCGGCTGCCGGAGATTGTCGGCAGGGCCCGCGACCTCGGCATTCCGGCGGTCGCCCTCTTCCCCTTTACCGAACAGGAGCTGAAAGACGAGACCGGCAGCTATTCCGAACGGGACGATAATCTGGTCTGCGAAGCCGTCCGCGCAATCAAGGCCTCCGTGCCAGATATCGGTGTGCTGTGCGACGTTGCGCTCGACCCCTATACCAGCCACGGCCATGACGGCGTGCTCCAGGATGACCGCATCCTGAACGACGAGAGTGTCGAGATCCTGTGCCGCCAGGCGCTGGCGCAGGCCCGTGCCGGCTGCGACATCGTGGCGCCGTCGGACATGATGGACGGCCGGATCGGCGTGATCCGCAAGGCCCTCGACGCACACGGCTTCGACAATGTGCAGATCATGGCCTATTCGGCGAAATATGCTTCCGCCTTCTATGGCCCGTTCCGGGACGCCGTCGGCTCGTCGGGCACCCTTGGTAAAGCCAGCAAATCCACCTATCAGATGGACCCGGCAAACACCGACGAAGCCCTGCGCGAGGTCGCGCTTGATATTGCCGAGGGCGCGGACATGGTCATGGTCAAGCCCGGCATGCCCTATCTCGACATCGTCCGGCGGGTGAAGGATACCTTCTCCATGCCGACCTACGCCTATCAGGTGAGCGGCGAATACGCGATGATCTCCGCCGCCGGACTGAATGGCTGGATCGACCGGGAGCGGGCGATGATTGAAAGCCTGCTTGGCTTCAAGCGGGCAGGCGCGGACGGTATCCTGACCTATTTCGCAATCGAAGTGGCGGAGCGTCTTAGAGCGGGCTGAAAATCTACCGAAACTGGCGCGGCAAGGACCGCGCCAGCTCCCTCAAGATCAAACCAAGGCGAAGATCCGGGCCGGACCGCCAGTGCCGCCCTTGTGCTTCGGCGCCCCGATAACCAGCGTTGCGCCCTTGGCCGGAACCTTGTCCAGGTTGGCGACGCATTCGATGCCGAACCGGCCGCTCGGCAGCCAAGCATAATGGGTCGCAAAGTCGCCGGATATGCCGTAATCGAGTGACAGGGTGTCGACCGCTATCGAGGCGGCGCCGGTCTCTTCCATCAGCATCTTGACGGTCTCGACATGGAAACCCGGATAATGCTGCTTCTCTCCATCGTAGTTCCGGAACCCGTCGCTGCCGACTTTCGCGCCCCAGCCCGAATACATCGCCACGCAGGCATGCGCAGGGATATCGCCATGCGCCGACATCCACATCCGGAGATCGGCGGGCGTGACCTGCGCATCGGCGCTTTCCGCCGCCTTCGCCGCGATATCGATCACGCAGAGCGGCGCCACCAGGCTGGTGACCGGAATCTCGTCGACAGACATGCCGTCGGCGGAGAAATGCAGCGGGGCGTCGATATGGGTGCCGGTATGCTCGTTCACCGTGATTTCGGACAGGTTGAAACCGTGTTCCTTGAAATTGAACTTCTGCTCCGATGAGAATTGCGGCGCGCCGAAATAGGTCGGGAAACCGGCATGCAGCGTGTGTGTCATGTCCTCGACGGCGTTATGCCCGGCCGCGAGGGCCTGCGGCGCCGAGAGCGCAGTAGCGGCAACGGCGGCCACACCGGCCGCGGCCGCGCCTTTGAAGAGAGAACGGCGGGACAGCATCTTGTCCTTGACGGCGTTCATCACGCAAATGTCGCACATGGAAGCCTCCTTATTGGATTTATGGAAACATTCTATGCACAGGCGACCGTTGTGCCGCAATGCGGCAAGACTGGTCCACAAATACGATGGACTAGATAATGTTCCTGTCTTCCAGAAATTTCCCCGCCATGCGCAGATGCCAGCTGCCCGCCCGGTCATGGAAACCGACATGGCCGCCATCCAGCGGCAGCAATGGGGTCAGCGCGGGATTTCCTGCCCAGTCGACCTCCAGATAGATCTTGCCCGGAATCCAGGGATCGTTCAGCGCGTGCACGACCAGCGTCGGCACCCGGACGCCCGGCAGGAATCCCTTGGCCGAGGACTTCGTGTAGTAATCGCGGGCGCCGTCGAAGCCGTTCCGGGCGGCGATGTGCCGTTCGTCATACTCTATCGTCGTCCGTGAATTGCGGACGGCGGAAAGCTCCCGCGCGGACAGGCCCGGGGTTGCCTGTGCCTGGCGCTTCATGCTGGAAAGCAACCAGGAATGATAGAACCGGTTGCGCGGCTGGATGAAGCGTTCCGAGGTGCGCGCCAGATCGATCGGAGCGGAGACGGAAATCGCCGCGGCAACATGCGGCCGGTCCTTTTCGCCGAGATATTTCAGCATCATGTTGCCACCGAGGGAGACGCCGAACAGCACGAACCGCTCGGCCGTCCCTGACGCCATCAGCTGAGCCAGCACCGCTTCGAGATCCGCGCTGCGTCCGGCATGGTAGGTGCCGGTGCAATCCGGCCGGGACGGGCCTGCGCCGCGCAGGTTGAGCCGGAGCACGGAAAGGCCGTTGCGGACGAAAAAACGCGCCGTGTCCCGGACATGAAAGCTGTCCTCGCAACCGGTCAGGCCGTGGATGATGACGACAAGCGGCGCTCCGGGTATCGGTTGCGCCGGATGCTCCAGCATACCGGACAGCCGGTCTCCGGTGCCGTCTTCCATGGGAAAGGTGATGCGTTCCGACCGCGCCGACCGAACGGCGGGCCGGCCACCGAAGACGACGCTCCGAAGAGTCTGCATATCCGCGCCGAGCCAGGGAAAGTGCGACTGGAAGGGCGGAAAGGACGGGAGGTCAGGAAGCGTCACGCGCGCTCCCATCGGCATCCGCGGAGGGCACGTCCGCACCGCCCTCTTCGTCGTCTTCCTCCACCGGCTCGAACTGCATGAGCCACGCGTGCACCGCACCGATCTGCGCTTCGTCCATCAGGGCCGGCGCATGGCCGCAGCCCTCGAACTCGATCAGGTCCGCCTTCGGGCCCCGCTCCGTCATTTCCTCGGCGACCTCGCGCGGCAGAAGATCGGAATTGGCACCCCGAAGCACCAGGGTCGGGCACGTGATCATGTCGTAGACCGCCCAGAGATCGACATCATTGATCGGTCCCTCGAATGCCTGCCCGATCGCCGGGTCGTAATGCATCCGGTATGTGCCGTCCGGCTCGCGGAAGACGCTGTGCTGGGTCATTTCAGACCAGTCGGCATCGGAAAGATCGCCGAAATCCGCCAGGGTCTCGCGCAGATACGCACCCGCCTCGTTCAGATTCTGGAACACCGGGGGCTCGGCGACATAGCTGCCGATCCGCTCCAGCGCAGCCTTCGGAATGAACGGCCCGACATCGTTGAGGATCAGCCGCTTCACCGGCGAGTCCTCCCGCGCCGCGAGCAGCATGCCGATAATGCCGCCCATGGAGGTGCCGAGCCACTCGACTTCCTGCAGGCCGCGATAATCCAGCAGTGCATCCGCATGGCGCAGATAGGTCTCGAAATTGTAGCCGTCCTTGTTGTTCAGCCAGTTGCTCCGGCCGCGCCCGACGATATCCGTCTCGACACAGCGGATATCCTTGCCGATCACCTTGGCCAGGGCATCGAAATCCCGGCCCTGCCGGGTCAGGCCGTGGGCACAGATCATGGTGCGCGGAAGCGACCGGCTGCCCCAGTCCGTGAAGGCAAGCCAGATGGTGCCATGATCGTCGGTGAAGGGGAAACTTCCCTGATCTGGTTTCATGATCCGTCCTGTCCAATGGCCGTCCTGTCCATGCTCACATATTCCCATCGGCCCGTTATGCGTCAAGTGCGTAGCCCACTTGTCCGCCGCCACGATACTGGTAAGGTCCGGCAATTGTTTCAGCGGGAGAACCAACGGTGGCAAGCAACGTGATTCGGGTCGTTCCGGCAGAAGAGCGGCACAAGGCCGACTGGCGCCGGCTCTATGACGGCTATGCCGCATTCTACAAGACCGAGATGACGGATGCCATCGCCGACACGCTCTGGGGCTGGCTGCACGATCCGTCCCATGTGCTGAACTGCCTGATCGCCGAGGATGGGAACGGCAAGGCCATCGGCCTCGCCCATATCCGGGCCATGCCGCGCCCGCTCTCCGGCGCCGAATGCGGGTTCCTCGATGATCTGTTCGTTGATCCGGACGCGCGTGGCCAGGGCGCGTTCGAGGCCCTGTTCAAGGCGATGGACGCGATGGCCCAGGACAAGGGCTGGGCGATGATCCGCTGGCTGACCCAGGAATTCAATTACCGCGGCCGCTCCGCCTATGACCGGATCGCCACCAAGACTCCCTTTATCCTTTATCAGCGCGAGACGCCCTGACATCAGGCTCTCCGTCAGAGAGAGCAGGAGAGACTTATGCCCTACACAATGATTATCGCCCTCGCCATCCACATCGTCTCCGCGGTGATCTGGGTCGGCGGCATGTTCTTCGCCTATACCTGCCTGCGCCCCTCCATGGGTACCCTGGAGCACGCGCCGGACCGGTTGCGCCTCTGGCGCGCGGTCTTCGCCCGCTTCTTCAGCTTCGTAACCACTCAGATTGTCCTGCTGCTGGCCAGCGGCTACTGGATGATCTTCATGGAGTTCGGCGGCTTCGCCGGCGTCGGCATCCATATCCATATTATGAACCTGACCGGTTTTCTGATGATGGGCCTGTTCGGCCATCTCTATTTCGCCGAATGGCTCAAGTTCCGCCGTGCGGTCGACGCCGAGGATTTTCCGGCGGCGGGGGCGCGGCTGAATCGCATCCGGATGATCGTCGCCACGAATCTCGGGCTTGGCTGGATCACCATCATTGTCGGGTCGACTGGTCGTTATTGGGGATAGCATTCTTGCCGCAGCCCGGCTTGCCCGGAACGGTCCTATCCCTTACAAATTCGGCCCCCGATCATTGATTCAATCAAGAAGGAAGACACGCATGGCAGCGTCAGGAGGTCCCCTTTCCGGGGTGACGGTGGTCGATCTCTCGCGGATCCTCGCGGGACCCTATTGCACAATGATGATGGCCGAGCTCGGCGCCCGGGTGATCAAGGTGGAGACGCCCGAGACCGGTGACGACGCGCGGCATTACGGGCCGTTCATCAACGGCAAGTCGGCCTATTTCCAGTCCGTCAACCGGGGCAAGGAAAGCATCGCGCTGAACCTGAAGGACGACGGCGACAAGGCGATCCTCGACAAGCTGCTGGAGAAGGCCGACATCATCGTCGAGAACTTCCGCCCCGGCACCATGGAGAAGCTCGGTTTCGGCTGGGAGCGGCTGCACGAGAATTTCCCGAAGCTGATCTATGTCTCCGCCTCCGGTTTCGGCCATTCCGGCCCGGACATGTACCGCCCGGCTTACGACATGGTCGTGCAGGGCATGGGCGGCATCATGAGCATCACCGGCCACGAGGGTGCACCGCCGACCCGGATCGGCACCTCGATTGGCGATATCGGCTCCGGCCTCTATGCGGCGATCGGTGCCATGTCCGCCCTGTTCCACCGCTCCGCGACCGGAGAGGCGACGAAGGTCGACATCTCGATGTACGACTGCCAGCTCGCCCTGCTGGAAAACGCCATCATGCGCTATTTCGTCACCGGCACCGCACCGGGACCGCTCGGCGCCCGGCATCCGTCGATCACGCCGTTCGAAGCCTTCGAG
The DNA here is from genome assembly GCF_040217065.1 of Nisaea sp. Classification (GTDB taxonomy): domain Bacteria; phylum Pseudomonadota; class Alphaproteobacteria; order Thalassobaculales; family Thalassobaculaceae; genus Nisaea. Next base: position 586,302 of record NZ_JAVJNX010000005.1, on the reverse strand, counting down.
ACGCAGGACGGCTACCTGATCATTGCCGCCGGGAACGACGGATTGTTCCACAAGATGGCCGACGCCCTTGGCAGGGAAAGCTGGAAGACCGACGACCGCTTCCTGACGAACGATCTCAGGGCGCAGCATCAGGCCTACCTGAAGCTTGAGATCGAGGCGATCCTGGGAACCAACACAACGGCCCATTGGGGCGCCGTCCTCGACGAGGCCGGCGTGCCGAACGGCCCGATCAACGATGTCGGCCAGGCCGCCGAGCATCCGCAGGCCGCAGCCCGCAATATGATCGTCGGTGTGGACGATCCGATCACCGGCGCGATGAAAGTCGTCGGCAACCCGATCAAACTGACCGCATTCGACGATCCGAAGACCCGGGTTCCGTCACCGAACCTGGATCAGGACCGCGAACGCATCCTGAAGGAGCTTGGACTATGACTCTGATGCGCAACGAGCTCGATTTCTCGAGCGAGCCTGCCCTCACCCCGAACACCGATCCCTATGCGCTGGCGAAGGCTTTGTCCGGCCGTCATCTGATCGGCGGCAAGCTGGTCCCGGCTTCCTCCGGCAACAGCTTCGAAGTCATTGACCCGGCCACCGGCGCCGTCATCGGCTATGGCGCCGAGGGCGACGCGGCCGACGTCAACCTTGCGGTCGAGGATGCCGCTGCGGCCCAGAAGGCCTGGGGCAAGATGCGGGCCCGCGACCGGGGCGCGCTGATCCATAAATGCGGCGAGGTCCTGATGGACCATGTCGAGGAGCTGGGCCGCCTGATCGCGCTGGAAACCGGCAAGGCCCTGCGCACGGAAAGCCGGGTCGAGGCCTCCATCCTGGCCGATGCCTTCCTGTTCAATGCCGGTCTGGCATCGGAGCTGAAGGGCGAGACCGTCCCGCACCACCCGGATATGCTGACCATCACCGTGCGTGAGCCGATCGGCGTGGTCGGAGCGATCATTCCCTGGAACGTGCCGCTGCTGCTGATGGCGCTGAAGATCGCCCCGGCACTGGTCGCCGGTAACACGGTGGTGGTGAAGTCCGCCGAGGAAGCCCCGCTGACCGTGTTGCGCGTCTGCCAGATCCTGGCCTCCATGCTGCCGGCCGGCTGCTTCAACATGCTCTCCGGCTTCGGTCCGGAATGCGGCGCTCCGCTGGTCGCCCACCCGAAGGTCGGCAAGGTGACCTTCACCGGCTCCGTCGAGACCGGGAAGATCGTCTACAAGACCGCCGCCGACAAACTGATCCCGGTGACCCTGGAGCTCGGCGGCAAGAGCCCGATGATCGTCATGAAGGACGCCGATATCGACAAGGCCATCGGCGGCGCCGTCACCGGCATGCGCTTCACCCGCCAGGGCCAGAGCTGCACCGCCGCGAGCCGGATGTTCGTGCATGCCGACGTGCATGACGCCTTCATCGCCAAGCTGCGCGAGAAGGTCGACGCCATGGTGATGGGCGATCCGCTGGACGAGAAGACCGATATCGGCACCATCATTTCGCCGGAGCAGTTCGCCAAGGTGAAATCCTATATCGACCACGGCAAGGGCGAGGCCGGGGCGGAAGCCGTCGAATGCTCCGCCATGCCGACGGACCCGAAATTCAAGGACGGCCTGTTCGTCCGCCCGGTCGTCTTCCTCGGCATGACGAACGAGAGCAAGCTGGCCCGCGAGGAGATCTTCGGCCCGGTGACCTGCGTCATCAAATGGACCGACGAAGAGGAAGTGCTGGCCGCCGCGAACGACAGCGACTACGGCCTCGCCGCTACGGTCTGGACCAACGACCTGAAAGCCGCGCTGAACTTCACCGAGAGACTGGAAGCCGGTTTCGTTCAGGTGAACCAGAACCTCGTGGTGCAGCCGGGTCTGTCCTATGGCGGAGTGAAGCAGTCCGGTATCGGCAAGGAAGCCACACTGGAAGCCATGCTGGAGCACTTCACGAAGAAGAAGACCATCATCTTCAACAAGACCTGATAGGCGCGTCACAGCGCAATCGACTGGGAGAAGGCCGATGCTGGGATGGGGAAAACGTCTTGGGCTCGGCCTTCTCTTTGTGTTTCTCGGGCTGAATTTTTGCGGTGCAGCCCTGCTGATCTGGCTAAGCGGATCCGTGCCTGAAATAGACGGCGAAGCCACCCTGCCCGGGCTCATGGCCCCCGTGACAGTGATCCGCGATCAGGCTGGTGTACCGGTCATCCGGGCTGAATCCGACGAGGACGCCTATTTCGCGCTTGGCTATACCCATGCCCAGGATCGGCTCTGGCAGATGGAATCCATGCGCCGCCTCGGTGCCGGGCGGATGGCGGAAATGGTCGGCACGCTTTCAGCATCCATCGGCGAAAGCGTGCTGCCGTTCGACCGGCTGACCCGGGGATTCGGATTTTACAGGTTGGCCGAAGCCTCCTACGAGCGCTCATCGCCAGCCCTGAAGATGGTGCTCGAGCGTTATGCGGACGGGGTCAATGCCTACCTCGCGAGCCGGCAAGGCGCCCTGCCGATAGAATTCGAGGTGTTGTTCCACAAGCCCGAGCCCTGGAGGCCGGCGGACAGTCTGGTCTGGCAACAGCTCATGGCGTTCCAGCTCGGGGGCAACTGGCCGGCCGAGCTGGATCGCCTGCGCATGCTGGAAACCGGCCTGACACCGGAGCAGATCGCCTTTCTCTACCAGGATGCGGACGGCACGCTGCCGGAGATGCCGGAACTGCGGGAAAGCGGTCTCGCACCGGGCCTGTATGATGCCGTCCGGCATTTTGCATCGGCCCTGCCGTTCGAGCTCGCCCCGGGCGGCGCCTCCAATGCCTGGGCCCTCGACGGCAGCCGGACCGCGAGCGGAAAACCGTTGCTGGCCAGCGATCCGCATCTGCGCCTGACCAACCCGAACCTGTGGTATCTGGCCCGCATCGAGACACCTTCGGGCATTCTTGCCGGCGCTACGGTTCCGGGCGTGCCCTTCATGGTGCTCGGCCATAACGGCAACCTCGCCTGGGGCTTCACCACGCCCCATGTAGACACCCAGGACCTCTTCGTCGAGACGGTCGATCCGGCCGATCCGACCCGCTATCTGACGCCCTCGGGCAGCCAGCCTTTCGAGACGCGGACCGAGACTTTCAGGATCGGATCGCGGGAAGTGACGGAAACATTCCGGTCGACCCGGCACGGGCCGGTCATATCGGACACGTTGGGCGCTGCCAGACGGACCGACGGGAAAAGCGTTATCGCCCTTTCCTCCCCGTCCTTCCTGCCCGGCGATACCGGCCCGGAAGGATTGCTCGCCCTGAACCAGGCCCGGACGGTCTCCGAAGCCCTTGCGGCACTCGAGAAATTCTCCAGCCCGGCCCAGAATGCGACACTCGCGGACCGGGACGGCACTATTGCTCTCGCGCTCGCCGGCCGGGTACCGGAGCGCAGCGGCAGCGGCATGTTGCCGGCGGACGGAATGGACCGGAACGCGGACTGGCAAGGCTGGGTGGAGCCGTCCCGCATGCCATTGGTCTTCAACCCGGCCGACGGCCTTGTGATTCAGGCAAACGACAGGTTTGCGCCGCGCGACCCGGCTCTCTATCTGGGCCCGACAGCCGAGCCGCCGGTCCGCGCCAACCGGATCCGCGATCGCATCGAAGCGATGGATGGCCAGGCCACAGCCGCGCTGCAAGCGGATCTGCAGATGGACCCGCTCTCGACCGCCGCACCGGACGTGATCTCCCTGCTCCTGGAGCGTCTCAACACCGCATTGCTGACCCCGGCGGAGCTGGACGCGGCGGACCGTCTCCGCAACTGGGACGGCACAATGTCCCGGAACCGGGCCGAGCCGCTGATCTACAGTCTCTGGACCGCGCTTCTGCACAGACGGATATTCGGCGACGATCTCGGCGACCTGATCGGGGAATACCGCCGTCCCTATCCGCATATGTTCCGCGCGGTGCTGACCGGCGATACCAGCTGGTGCGACGATATCCGCACCGACAGTGTCGAGCCCTGTGCCGCCCTGATCCGCGACAGCCTGCAGGAAACCGTCGCGCGGCTGACCGCCAAATTCGGCCAGGATGTCTCATCCTGGCGCTGGGGCGAAAGCCATACGGCCCAGTTCCGACACCTGCTCTGGTCACGCGTTCCGCAGATCGACAGCCTGCTCGGGACGGAGGTCGCAACGGATGGAGGCGATTTCACCGTGAACCGCGGCAGCCCCAGCATCCGCATCACGGAGACGGATTTCAGCTTCCATCATGTGCATGGGGCAGGCCTGCGCGCTGTCTACGATCTGGCGAATCTGGACGCGTCCTTGTTCAGCCTGTCCCTCGGGCAGTCGGGCAACCCGTTTTCCGAATTTTATCACGATCAGGCCGCGGACTGGGCGGATGGCCGTTACAGATCTCTGAACGGCATTCCCGATTCGGGAGCGCATATCCTGACACTGAGACCGGAATAGCAGGCACTCAAAAGCGCAGCCGAGCGCCGAGCATAAAGTTCTGGGCGAACCCCGACTCGTCCTCCTGGCTTCTCAGGTTTGGCTGGGCCGCCCGGCTGTAAAAGGCACGGTACTCCGTGAAGAAGTCCCAGCTGTCGGAAATCTCATAGGACGCGCCGAAACCGAGCTCCAAAGCCGGTGACATCTCGTCCTGGCGATCAAGTCCGGTGCCATAGGCGAGCCCCAGCCCGGCGACGACATGCGGGCGCACCCACCAGTCCGGGCCGAGATCGAAGGAGTGATCGAGAGTGATCGACAGCACATCACCCGATCCATAAGGGTCCGGCCCCCGACCGAGGCCCACCTGACCTGTTGGCTCGCCCAGATCTGTATAGCGGAGGGAAAACTGATAGCGCTCGCCGGTCCCGACATCGTTCAGGCTGCGCTGGTCGGACCGGTCGGGAAAGACCACGCGCTCATTCTCCGCGTTTCCGTAGCGATCCGTGGACTCGCCGAGGAAATACCAGGCTTTTTGCCGTTCACCGGACTCTTCGGCAAGGCAAATCAACGGCATTCCCGCAACGGCGAGGCATAAAACGGCAGGAATGACTATACGGCCAAGGCAGGACATTTCATGTCCCTCCAACAACACTGTGTTCCCGGCGAGTCCCTTAATCCTCTCCCGGAACGGCGCTTTTTGGCCCTCCCATTCAACAGGAGTTTTATCACGCCCTCGCCGGAGCCGGGAGTCAAATCCGCGCCAAAATGAACAGACTCCGAACACCGGATTGGCGTGCAATAATCCGGCCAATCGCACTGGAGTATCGAGATGACCTTGCCTGTTACATTCGAAGACATTGAAAAGGCTCAGGAACGGCTGAAGGACAAAATCCTTCGCACGCCATCGGTTCCGGCCCCGGCTCTCGGTCAGGCGCTCGGAGTCGACCTGACGCTGAAGCTCGAGAATTTGCAGATCACGGGCTCATTCAAGTCCCGCGGCGCCTATGTGAAGCTTTCCAGCCTGAGTGCCGAGGAACGCGCCCGCGGCGTGATCGCCATGTCCGCCGGCAACCACGCACAGGGCGTCGCCTATCACGCGACGGCCCTCGGTATCCATTCGACCATCGTGATGCCGGCAGCAACCCCGTTCACCAAAGTGGAAAAGACCCGGGATTACGGCGCCCAGGTCGTGCAGCACGGCGATACCCTGGCGGAAAGCCGGGACAAGGTCGAAGAGCTGATCGCCGAGCACGGCTATGTTCTGATCCATCCCTATGACGATCCGATGATCATCGCCGGTCAGGGGACGGCCGGGCTGGAACTGATGCAGGACACCGGCGCAATCGACACGCTTGTGGTGCCGATCGGCGGCGGCGGGCTGATTTCCGGCATGGCGATCGCCGCCAGGAAACTCAATCCTGACATTGAGGTGATCGGCGTCCAGTCCGAGCAGTTCCCTTCGATGTACGCCGCCCTGAATGACCTGCCGCCGGTTTTCGGCGGCGAGACCCTAGCGGAAGGCATCGCGGTGAAAGTGCCTGGCGCCATGACTCGGGAGATTTGCCGTGCGCTGGTCAGCGACATCATTCTGGTCAACGAGAGCGAGATAGAGCGCGCCGTGAATGGCTGCGCCGAACACCAGAATTTGGTGGCCGAAGGCGCCGGTGCGGCAGGTATCGCGGCCATGATCAAGGCACCGGAGAGGTTCGCCGGCAAGCGGGTCGCCACGGTGATCTGTGGCGGCAATATCGACCAGCGCATGCTGGCAACGGTCCTGCTGCGCGGTCTGACCCGTCACGGCCGCCTGGCCCGGCTGCGGATCGACATCACCGACCAGCCGGGAACGCTTGCCCGCGTCGCGGGGCTCATCGGCCGGTCAGGCGCCAATATCGTCGAGGTACACCACCAGCGCATGTTCCAGGATGTGCCGATCAAGAAGGCGGAGCTCGAGGTGCTGATCGAGACTCGCAATCCCGATCACGTGCTGGAAATTGTCGCCGCCCTGGACGCCGCCGGTCTCAAGACCAGCGTCATGAGCAACATGGCGATGCAGGGTCAGCCACTCTGAGGCTCAGGAAACGGCGCGATAGGCCCCGCGGTAATAGATCAGCGGCTCGGCCTCTTCGCGGATGGCCCCCAGCCGCTCGACGCGCCCCACCAGGATAGAATGATCGCCTCCCTCGTGCACCGCGTGCAGGCGGCAGTCGATGGCTGCAATCGCACCGTCGAGGATCGGCGCACCTGTAATCCAGCGAGAATGCCCGATGCCCTCGAAACGATCTCCGACCACGGAGCTGAAGCGGACGGAGAGATCGGCCTGATCCACGGACAGGATATTGATGGCAAAACAGCCGCCCCGGGTGAAAACCTCGTGGCAGGCAGAGTCTGTCCCCAGGCAAACCAGAACAAGGGGCGGGTCCAGGGACAGGGATGAGAAGGAACTAGCCGTAAATCCGTCAAGACGCCCGTCATTGGAGGTCGTCACCACTGTCACGCCTGTGGCGAAGCGCCCCATCACATCGCGGAATTGGTCCGAATTCACCGACATTGGATACACAGCTCCCTGATTTGCCGGAAATGCACCATTGGCAGGCGCATTACCTGCATTATCCTCACCGGCTGACATGGCGCAAAGCAGCGGGTAAATCAATTGTTTACCCCTTGTTGTTTACAAATAACCGGAATTTGAGGGATATTACCTGCCAAGTGTTTCCCGAAATGCGTTCCGAGGCCATTACCGGGCGGAGACTGATATGCTGGTGATCATAGGATGGATTGTCGTCTTCGTTAGCGTGATTGGCGGCTATATGGCTATGGGCGGCAAACTCGGGCCGTTGTGGCAGCCTTTCGAATTGGTCATCATTGGCGGCGCCGGTGTCGGCGCCTTCATTGTCGCAAATCCGAAACACGTGCTGGGCCAGGCCGGCCGCGGCTTCGGTGCCGCACTGAAGGGGCCGAAATATTCCAAGGACGATTACCTTGAGTTGCTCAGCCTGATGTACGCGATCTTCAAGCTCGCGAAGACAAAAGGCATGCTTGCGATCGAGTCCCATATTGAAAGACCGGAGGAGAGTTCGCTCTTCCAGGCCTTTCCGAAATTCTCGTCCGATCACCATGCACTTGATTTTCTCTGCGACTACCTTCGGATGATGACGCTCGGCACCGACAACCCGCACGAGCTGGCCGACTTGCTGGACGAAGAACTTGAGACCCACCATGCCGAGGATGCGGCGATTGCCACCGCTTTCCAGACAATGGGTGACGGCTTCCCGGCCCTCGGAATCGTCGCGGCCGTGCTGGGCATCATCAAGACCATGGGCTCGATCACCGAGCCGCCGGAAGTGCTCGGCAAGCTCATCGGTGGCGCACTGGTCGGAACCTTCCTCGGCATTCTTCTCGCATATGGCTTCGTGAGTCCTCTGGCCGCGACCATGGGCAGCGCCCTGAGTGCCGACGCAAAATACCTGGGCTGCATCAAGGCCGGGCTTCTGGCACATGTCTCCGGTTATGCTCCGGCAGTGTCGGTTGAATTTGCCCGCAAGACCCTGATGTCCAAGGACCGCCCCTCCTTCTTCGAGGTGGAGGAAGCCGTCGCGGCCTTGCCACCGGTCTAGTACGGACCGATATCGGCATGCAGAATGCGAACAGCGACACGGCCTGAGGCCGGTCGCACGCCAATCGGGAAGACGAGAGCTTGGACAACCACGCCACTATCATCATCAAGAAGGTCAAGAAAGGCGGCCATGGCGGACACCATGGCGGCGCCTGGAAAGTCGCCTATGCCGACTTCGTGACTGCAATGATGGCCTTCTTCCTGCTCCTCTGGTTGCTGAATGCGACCACGGAGGAACAGAAGATGGGCATTTCCAACTATTTCGACCCGACGGCCATCTCCCGTTCGACCCGAAGCGGCTCGGGCGGCGTGCTCGGCGGCACGTCAATTACTGTCCCCGGCGCCCTCAAATCCGCCTCCTCACCGCCCATGATCAGCACGCCGCAGGTCGCCCGCCCGCAAGCTGAGCGGACGGAATCCCTGGATGCGGATTCGGACGATCCGGAAAACATCGAATCCCGTCTGGGCAGCGACGACGATGCCGAAGGGCTGATCAGCGCGGAGAAGCTGGAAAAACTCCTGGAAGAGCGGGAAGCAGCCCAGTTCGCCTCTGCCGAAAACATGCTGCGCAAAGCCATCGACGATTCAAAAGACCCGGAACTGAAGGAAATTGCGGACAGCCTGCAAATCGACCAATCGCCGGAAGGCCTGCGCATCCAATTGCTCGATCAGGAAAAGGTCGCCCTGTTCCCGCTCGGCAGCGCCGACATGCTTGAGCAGACCCGCAAGCTGCTGGCAAAAGTATCGGAAATCATCGCCAAGCTGCCGAACAAGATCAAGATCTCCGGGCACACGGACTCCCGTCCCTTCCCCGAGGGCGCCACCTACACCAATTGGGAGCTTTCCGCTGACCGCGCGCTGTCCAGCCGACGCGCGCTCATCGCCAATGGCATTCCCGGCGAGCGAGTCGCCCAGGTCGTCGGCATGGCCGATACCGACCCGATCGAGCCAAACGATCCGACATCCCCCAGCAACCGGCGCATCAGCATCGTTCTGCTGAGACAGGATTTCAGCGATCAGGCCGCCGAAGCGGTCGCGGCATCCGGTGAACCTGCCGTTCAGCCTCTTGAAACCACACTTCCACCGGTCATCGCACCGGATAACGGCTCCGCCTTGCCGCCCATCCGGTCCGGAGGCTAACCCCAGACGCATGTTTGACAATCTCCGAGCCCGTCCACTGGCGTTCTTTCACACGCTGCCCATGCCGTGCCCCTATCTGCCGGGCAAGACGGAGCGGCGTCTGATTGCGGACATCTCAAGCCGGCGCGGCCAGTTGGCGCACGACACCCTGGCCAAGGCCGGTTTCCGGCGGACCCAGCACCTGACCTACCGACCGGCCTGCCCCGGCTGCAACGCCTGCAATCCGGTGCGGGTCCGTTGCCGCGATTTCAGATGGTCGCGGACCTTCCGCAAACTGCTGAAACGCAATGCGGACCTGACCGGACGGCCGGTCCAGGCCATTGCCACGCGCGAGCAGTACCGTTTGTTTCAGGCCTACCAGCAAGGCCGGCACGGTGACGGCGAGATGGCGATGATGGATTTCCCCGACTATGCCGAAATGGTCGAGCGCTCGCCGATCGAGACCTACCTGATCGAATACCGTGATGCCGCCCACGAACTGGTGGCCATCATGCTGGTGGATGAGCAGGAAGACGGCCTGTCAGCTGTCTACAGCTTCTTCGACACCACGGACGCGACCCGGGGTTTCGGCACCTACATGGTACTGGATCTTATCGAACGGACGAAAGCGCAGGGCCTCGGCTACGTCTATCTCGGCTACTGGATCCCGGACTGCCGCAAGATGGCCTACAAGACCAAGTACCGGCCCTATGAGCTGCTGACTCTCGATGGCTGGGTCGAGGCCGACGCCGATCTCAAACCCCTCTCGACGGATTAAGTAAACCGCGCCGGCCGCGGGAAGCCGTTCGGCGGCATCTTGCCGGCACCGGCCCGTTTCCCGCGCCACGCGGTCAGATCCGTCTCGGTCCGTGTCCGGCCGCCGGTCTGCTCCCAGCTCAGCCCCTCTTCCGCCTTCAGGAAGGTCACGTCGCCGAGCTTGCCGTCCTTGTAGCGCTGCAGGATGACACCCTTGCCCCGGGCCATCTCCGGCACTTCCGCAGTCTCGAAGACAAGCAGTTTCCGGTTGGTGCCGACAATCGCGACCAGTTCCCCATCGACCGGCAGGCAGATCTGCGCCTTTGCTCCGGTAGCCGGATTGAGCACCTGCTTGCCTGCTTTCTTCTGGGCCAGAAGATCATCGGAATTCACGATGAAGCCACGGCCATCGCTGGAGGCCAGCAGCAGGCGCTGGCCCTTGCGGTAGGGCAGGATCTCGACGATCGCCTCATCATTGTCGAGATCGATCAGCAGGCGCAGCGGCTCGCCATGACCGCGCCCACGGGGCAGCTTGTCGGCTGTTACCGTGAAGAAGCGTCCATCGCTGGCGAAGATCAGGATTCGGTCCGTGGTCTCGGCCCGCACCAGGAACTTGCCTTCGTCACCTTCCTTGAATTTCAGATCGGCATCGTCCGCGATATGGCCCTTGACCGCCCTGATCCAGTCCTTGTCGGAGCAGATCACTGTGATCGGCTCGCGCTCGACCATCGCTTCCATCGGCACTTCGATATCGGACGGCGCCGTGCCGATTTCGGTCCGGCGGCGACCAAGCTCGGTCCGCTTGCCGAAGATCCGGCGAATTTCACTGATTTCCCCGGAAACCGTCTTCCAGCGCAGGACCTCGTCTTCAAGCAGGGTTTCGATCTCCTGCTTCTCCGCCGTCAGCTCCTCGAATTCCTTGCGGAGTTCGATCTCTTCCAGTTTGCGCAGGCTGCGCAGGCGCATGTTCAGGATGGCCTCGGCCTGACGCTCGGTCAGCTCGAAGCGCCGGATCATTTCCTCCTTCGGATGATCCTCCTCCCGGATGATCCGGATCACCTCGTCGATATTGAGGAAGGCGATCAGGTATCCGGCCAGCACCTCCAGCCGGTCCTCTATCTTGCCGAGACGGAACCGGGAACGCCGGATCAGCACCTCGTGGCGGTGATCGAGGAAGGCCCGCAATGTTTCCGGCAGGGACATGACGCGCGGCGTCTGGTCCGCGTCGAGCACGTTCAGGTTCAGGCTGAACTTGGTTTCAAGCTCGGTGAACTTGTAGAGACTCTCCATCAGGACGGCCGGGTCGACATTGCGGCTTTTCGGTTCCAGCACGATCCGCACGTCTGCCGCGGATTCGTCGAGAATGTCCCCGAGCAAGGCCAGCTTCCGGGCCTGCATCAGTTCCGCCATCCGTTCGATCAGGCGGGATTTCTGAACCTGGTACGGAATCTCGGTGATGATGATCTGGTACGTGCCATTCTTGAGCTTCTCGACCTCGTACCTGGCGCGGAGCCGGAAGCTGCCTCGGCCGGTGCGATAGGATTCGACGACCGATGCCCGGTCCTCGACCAGGATACCGCCGGTCGGAAAATCGGGCCCCGGGATCATGTCGACCAGGGTTTCGATCCGGGCGTCCGGATGCTTGATCAGATGCAGCAGCGCATCGCAGAGCTCTTCGGCATTGTGCGGTGGAATGTTCGTCGCCATGCCGACGGCGATGCCCTGCGAGCCGTTCGCCAGAAGGTTCGGAAAAGCCGCCGGGAGAACCAGCGGCTCGCTGCCCTCGCCGTCATAGGTCTGGCGGAAATCGACCGCATCCTCGTCGATGCCGCGCAGCAGCTGCTCGGCGACCTCGGTCATGCGCGCTTCCGTGTAGCGCATGGCGGCCGCGTTATCGCCGTCGATATTGCCGAAATTCCCCTGTCCGTCGACCAGCGGGTAGCGCACGGCGAAATCCTGCGCCAGACGTACCATGGCATCGTAGATCGCCGAGTCACCGTGCGGATGGAACTTACCCATCACGTCGCCGACCACGCGGGCGGATTTCTTGAAGGCATCGTCCGGCGACAGCCGGAGCTGGCGCATGGCGAACAGCAGGCGCCTGTGCACCGGCTTCAGGCCGTCGCGCACGTCCGGCAGCGAGCGGGACATGATGGTCGACAGCGCATAGGCCAGATAGCGTTCGCTCAGCGCCTCCGCGAGGCCGGTATCCCGAATGTCAGGCAGCATGGATCTTGTGGACCTTCATGAATATATACGCCAGATATTGTAGGCGAGCCCGCTCCCGGTTCCAAGTCCGCTGACAGCCTCGCGGCACCCAGGCGGGCATTTTCAACCAATCATTTCGGGGCCGGCGGCCGACTCGATCCGGTCGCGGAACCTGGTCCGCGATGCCGGGCTCTGCTCACCCTGGGTGTTGAACAGGTGCTTCTCCAGAAAATGCCCGGTCAGATCCAGCCCCCTGAGCAAGTCCGCCATCGCGCCGTCGCCCCGTCCGATCAGGAAATCGGGCATGGCCAGCATCTTGTCCCGATAGGGCTCGCCCGCCGACAGGGAGACGGCCCGTCCGGTGCGCGGACTGACATAGGCGAGCTCGTCGTTGCTGCCCGTGGCCGCACAGCTCGACAGATCGAGCCCGTAGCCGAGCTCCGCCAGCACGCCGAGCTCCCAGCGGACATAGACCGCGACCCAGAGATCACCCAGCGCCTCGTTGCGCATGGCCTCGATCAGCGCCTGCAGGCCGGCATGCACCGCCGGATGCGGCTCGCGTTCCGGAAGAGCCCGGTCGGCGACGGCACAGGCTGCGGCAAGACCGGAGAGCTTCAGCGGATCGTCGAAAAGGTCGGCAGCGTGGCTCTCTTCCAGCTCCAGCGCATAATTGCCGAGCTGCTCCGCCAACCGCGCCCGCCAGACCGCGCGCACCGCGTTTCCCGGTTGCAGCATGCCCTTGTGCCGCGTCGAGGCCCCGCCGCGCATCAATCCAGCATGGCGGCCGTGCGCCTCGGTCATCAACGTGACGATGGCCGCGCTTTCGCCGTGCGGGCGTACCGACAGAACGATGCCCTCGTCAGTCCATTCCACCCTGATGCCTTTCAGCGTCCGGACCTGCGGCCGCATCGTCGTGCCCCCGATGCGCCTTTCGTTCCTGATATGCAGTCGACAGCGCGGAAGCGAGGATGCCGGCCGGCATGGCCACCAGTCCGATGCCCGAAAGCGCCACCAGCCCCGCCAGGAACTTGCCGAGAGTCGTGGCCGGGTAAACATCGCCATAGCCGACCGTAGTCAGCGTTGCGATGGCCCACCACATGGCGCGCGGGATGCTGCCGAACGCGTCCGGCTGGGCGTCCCGTTCCGCAACATAAAGCAGGGTCGCCGCCACGATCATCATGGCGAGTGCAACCAGGCTGCTGAAGGCCAGCTCATACCGCCGGTCGACGATGCCGTGCCAGACTTCCCGCGCCGCCGTGGTAAACGGCCCCGTCCGGGCCAGGGTAAGCACCCTGAAAAGCCGCATCAGCCGCAGGACGTAGAAACCTGCCCCGCCGGCGGACGCAATAAACGGCGCCAGGATGAAGGGGGTGATGGCCAGCAAGTCGATCAGCGCCACCGGGGTCACGATATACTTCAGCCGGCCGATCATGCCGGAATATTCCCGCCGTTCGCCGGCGGACCAGACACGTGCCAGATATTCAATGATGAACAGCCATCCGAAGAATTGTTCCAGGCTGATGAACAGCACCGGCGCCACCGACTGGATGACCGGTTCGGTCTCCAGCACCACGACGGCGACGGAGGCCAGGATCGCGACGACCAGAGCCTTGTTCGCGAAGGACATCTTGTGTCCCGGCCGGGCTTCGATGTCGAGTTGCCGCCAGACGTAATGCCGCAGGTTATCCATGGGGTTCACCTAAGCGCATTGAGAAACAATATTCCCTGAAAATGCCTCCACACACCTGCCCGGCAGGATACAAATCAGGCGTTCGGATCGAGGCCCCAGTCACGATAGCGTTCCGGATCGTCGATCCAGTTCTCGCGCACTTTCACGAACAAGAAGAGGTGAATGCGCTTGTCGAATATTTCCTGCATCTGCCGGCGCGCGGCGGCACCGATGGTTTTGATCATCGACCCGCTCTTGCCGAGCACGATCTTCTTCTGACCGTCGCGCTGCACGAAGATCACCTGGTTGACGACCGCACTGCCATCGTCCTTCTCGACCCATGTTTCGGTTTCCACCGTGGCCGAATAGGGCAGTTCCTGATGCAGCCGGTTGAATACTTCCTCACGGGTGATCTCTGCTGCAAGCAAACGCAACGGCAGGTCTGTCACTTCATCCGGCGGGTAGAGATAGGGGCCAAGCGGCATGCGGCCGGCGAGATAATTCAGCAGATCTTCGCAGCCATCGCCATTTTCGGCCGAGATCATGAAGGTCTCTTCGGCAATGCCGCTTTCGGCAAGGTCCGCGGCGAACGGCAGCAGGGTTTCCCGGACCGTTTCGTCAATCTTGTTAAGCACAAGGATGACCTTGCGTCCCGACTTCTTAAGCCCCTCGATAATGCGCCGGGTATCCTCGTCGACCTTCTTGCGCGAGGCATCCACCATGAGCACGACAAGATCCGCATCGCCGGCGCCTTCCCAGGCGGCATGCACCATGGCCCGGTCGAGCCGGTGCTTCGGCTCGAAAATCCCCGGCGTATCGACAAACACGATCTGGGTCTCGCCATGCATGCAGACGCCCCGGATGCGGGTCCGCGTGGTCTGCACCTTCCGGGTCACAATGGAGACCTTGAAACCGACGAGACGATTGACCAGGGTCGATTTTCCGGCATTGGGCGCACCGACCACGGCGACAAAGCCCGCCCGTGTCCCGATACCGGTGCCGTCTGCCTGTGTATCAGCCATTCAATTTCGCCATCATCTTGCCTGCGGCATCCTGTTCAGCGATGCGCTTTGATTTCCCCACACCCGTCGCCGAGCCATAGCCCTGCACGGTAACCGTGATTGTGAATTCCGGCGCATGGGCCGGGCCGTCCCGGCTGACCGTATCATAGGCCGGGAGCGGGATCTTGCGTGCCTGCACCCATTCCTGCAGCGTTGTCTTGGCATCCTGCGGCGGACGCAGCTCCGCTTCAACCAGCGGGCTCCAGCCTTTCAGAATGAACCGCCGGGCCGCCTCCAGCCCACCATCGAGATAGAGCGCCCCGATCACGGCTTCCATAGCATCGGAAAGAATAGTCTCACTCTCACGGACGCCGGCTTCGGTTTCGCCGCGGGAGACAATCAGAAAGCGGCCGAGGCCTATCTGCTTGGCAATCTCCGACAAGGCCTCACGCCTGACGAGCCCGACATGGCGCTTGGCGATCGCCCCTTCCCGCTCGTGCGGGAAGCGGTCCAGCAGATGTTCGGCCATGACCAGTGCCAGCACCCGGTCCCCGAGAAACTCAAGCCGCTCATAGGCATTCCAGGCCCGGGGCTCCGCGCTCGCATGCGTGACGGCACGGCGCAGAACGTCGATATGCCCAAAACTGTAACCGAGAACTTCCTCAAGTTCCGCCAGATCGCTTTCCATATCGGGATTACTCAATGACTTTGAACAATCTGCTGAATCTCGTCGCAAACGGCCAGTTCCAGACCTCGTACCACCGGGCGCTTCCGTCTGTCGAAAAGAACAGGATTTCCGCACGTCCGACAAAATTATCAACCGGAACAAATCCAACCGAACTGTCCCGGCTATCAAGCGAGTTGTCCCGATTGTCGCCCATCATGAAATAATTATCTTCAGGGATCAGGAATTCTTCCGTGTTGTCGAGCTGAGCCCGGTTGCCCATCGCTTCCAGGATCCGGTGCTCGACTCCATTCGGCAGGGTCTCGATGAATTGCGGAATGGATGCCGCCCGGCCATAGTGGTCCGTCATCACGTAATCTTCGATGCGCCGACGCTCGATCATCTCGCCATTGATATGAAGCCGGCCCTGTTTCATCTGCACCCGGTCACCCGGCATGCCGATCACACGCTTGATGTAGTCGGTCGCCTCATCGGTCGGCTTCTTGAAGACGGCGACGTCACCGCGCTCCGGGGGTGTGAACAGGATACGGCCCTGAAACAACGGTGGAGAAAATGGCAGGGAATGCCGGCTGAAGCCGTAGGACGGCTTGGAAACAAACAGATAATCGCCAACCAGTAATGTCGGGAACATTGATCCCGACGGTATATTGAACGGCTCGTAAGCGATGGTTCGGAAGCCAACTGCAATCAGGATTGCGTAGACAAGCGTCTTAATGAATTCCCGCATGATACTCCCGGGGCGCGGTGGCGATTTCTCAGAACAGGTCCGGACGACGGCGTACCATCGTCAGCTGTCCGCGAATGCGGGCGGCAAGGCGCCATGTATGCCGGATTCCCAAGGCTACGGCAAGCTGGACACCTATCTTCCCTGCGTCTCTCTCAATCCCGGCACTTCTGCGGAAATCACGACGAAAGCCTGCGCCATGGGCGGCTCGTCCGTCAGCGACAGGTCGACGCGTGCAACCAGACCATCGGGTGTGATCTGGAGCAAGCGGGCGGCGGCGATACCGCTGAGTTCGAAAGACGGTTTGCCGGACGCATCATTGACGACCTCGAGTTCACGCCACTGGATGCCCGGCCGGTCTTGCTCGCCAAGCGCTTTCCAGATCGCTTCCTTGGCCGCGAACCGCTTCGCATAGACCGCCGCACGATTGACTTTCGTATCGGCCCGGGCGCGCTCCCGGTCAGTAAAGATGCGGGCGAGAAACCTGTCCCCAAAACGGTCTATCGACCGTTCGATCCGGGTGATGTCCACAAGATCGCTACCAATGCCGAGGATCATGTCGGGACCTTAGGCCCCGATCCGGCCGGTTGCGCCGGCCCTGGCATTGTCCATCAGCGACCGCATGCGCCGGATGGCGCTGTCGAGGCCGCTGAAGATTGCCTCACCGATGAGAAAATGCCCGATATTGAGTTCGTGAAACTCGGGCATCGCGGCAACCGGAGCCACCGTATCGAAGGAGAGTCCGTGGCCCGCATGCATCTCCAGACCGCGCCCGGCACCATAGCGGGCGGCATCCCGAAGACGTTCCAGCTGCATCGTCCGATCCATCTCGGTTTCCGCGTCGCAATAGGCGCCGGTATGCAGCTCGACGACCGGCGCACCGAGCGCCACAGCCGCATCGATCTGCCGCTTGTCCGCTTCGATGAAAAGCGAGACCCGGATACCCGCATCCTTGAGGGCATCACAGTAATGGCTCAGCTGATTGTGCAGACCGGCCGCATCCAGGCCGCCTTCGGTCGTCACTTCCTCACGTTTCTCGGGAACAATACAGGCGGCGTGCGGGCGATGCCGCAGGGCGATGTCCAGCATCTCGTCCGTTGCCGCCATCTCGAAATTCAGCGGCAGATCGATCTCGCGCGTCAGGCGCTCGATATCGGCATCGGAAATATGCCGCCGATCCTCCCGCAGATGCGCCGTAATACCGTCCGCACCGGCCTCTGCCGCGAGACGGGCAGCGCGTACCGGGTCCGGGTGGATGCCGCCGCGTGCATTCCGGATCGTCGCCACGTGATCGATATTGACGCCAAGCCGCAAGTAACTCATTGGCTCCCCGCTCCCTGCTCAGAAACCCTGCCATCGACAGGCATGCTCTCGCCGGCAGCCATCTTCCTGGCCACCGCATCGATCCGGCGTTCCGTCCGCCGTCTCCGATACCCCCCGATCAACCCTAGCAACGGCAGATAGGTGAGAAACCAGATGGCGATCACAGTCGGCACGCTGCCGACAAACATGGTGATCAGCAGGTCGACGCTTTGCCCTATCGATTCTCCGGAAATGATCCCAAGGAAAAAGTCCCAGGTCAATTTCGGAGGCTCCGCGCCTTCGGGAGTACCGACGATCCAGCTCCCGACCTTGAAAATCCAAAGCCAGATAAAGGGGAAGGTCCAAGGGTTGCCGATAACGGTGCCGATCGCAGAGGCCAAGATATTGGCCCGGATGCTCCAGGCGACGACTCCCGCCAGAATGAAATGCAGACCGATCAGCGGCGTGAACGAGGCCGCGGCACCACAGGCGAACCCCGCGGCAATGCTGTAGGGCGTCCCCGGCATGCGCGCAAGCCGGTGGCCCGTATAGCGCCACAACCGGCCGAAGCCCATCCTCGGCCAGATAAAATCCCGTATTCTGGAGGCAGTACCGACTGCCTGCCGGCGTTTAAACATGTACGCCGAACCTTTCCTCTGCTCACGCTCATTGTGCCGTTTGTAATCCCGTGCCACCGGGATATCGGCTCTTTTCATTTATGTGGTTCAGCCACGAGCCCGATCCACCGAATTTATTACCGGTGTCGCGCGCAACGCGGCGATTATTTCCGTCAGGTGCCGGACGTCACCGACCTCGACATCGATATAGAGTTCGAAGAAGTCCGTCGAGCGGTTGACGATCTTAAGATTGATGATGTTGCCCCGGCTCTTGCCGATCACGGTCGAAAGACTGCCGAGACTGCCCGGCTCGTTCGAGAGGACGATGTCCAGCCGACCGACATGCATGCCGGACTCGCTGTCCAGATCCCAGGAAACGTCCAGCCAGCGCTCTGGTGTGGCATGGAAGTTTTCCAGCGTATCACAGTCGATGGTGTGAATCGTGACCCCCTTGCCCGTGGTCACGATTCCGACGATGCGCTCACCGGGAAGCGGATGGCAGCAGCGCGCGTAATGCACCGCCATGCCAGGGATCAGGCCTTTCAGCGGGACCGCATCCACGCTGCCCTTCCGGGCCTTTGTCCGGGCCCGGGTGATCGGCACGACATTCTGCTTGTCCGGCGCCGGCAGAGTTTCCGGAACGGCCGCATGCAGCACTTCCCGGTCGCTCAGCACACCCTCGCCAACACCGGCCAGAAGATCCTCGACAGTTTCCACATGGAATTTGCCGACAACGCCCTCCAACACCTTTTCGGAGTATTTCTGGGCTTCCTGACGAAAGACTTTCTGCATGATGGCGCGGCCAAGATCGGCGAATTGCTGGCGCCGCTGCAGACGCACGAAGCGCCGGATCCGTGCCTTCGCCTTGCCGGTAACGACAAACTGTTCCCATGTCGGCGACGGCGTCGACGTCTTCGATGTCGAAACCGCGACCTGATCGCCATTCTTCAGCGCCGTGGTCAGCGGCATCAGCCGGTCATTGATCCGCGCGCCGACGCAGCGGTCACCAACCTCGGAATGCACTGCATATGCGAAGTCGACCGGCGTGGCCCCGCGTGGCAGCGAGATCAGATCGCCTTTCGGGGTAAAGCAGAAGACCTGATCCTGGTACATCTCGAGTTTGGTATGCTCGAGGAACTCCTCCGGCCCGGACGCATGTTCCAGAATTTCCAGAAGCTCGCGTATCCAGCGGTATTTCCGGCCCTCGCGGGAATGCTCCGGCCCTTCCTTGTAGACCCAGTGCGCGGCCACGCCGAGCTCGGCGACTTCGTGCATCTCCTGGGTCCGGATCTGGATCTCGATACGCTTTTTCAGCGGGCCGATGATACCGGTATGAAGCGACTGATAACCGTTCGGCTTCGGAGTGCTGATGTAATCCTTGAAGCGGCCCGGGATCACCGGATACTTGCCGTGCAGTGCCCCAAGCAGCTGGTAACATTCGCCAACATTCCTGACCACGAGACGGAAGGCCATGATGTCGGAGAGCTGCTCGAATCCGACATCCTTGCGCTGCATCTTCAGCCAGACCGAATAGGGCGATTTCCGGCGTCCTGAAATCTCCGGCTCGGTACCGCCGGTTGCCGCGGTCTCACGCAACTCGTCCATGACCCGTTCAACAGTGTCGCTGCCCTCGGCATAGAGAAAATCGAGGCGGGTCAGGATCGAAGTCCGGGCATCCGGATTAAGCTCGGCAAAGGCCAGGTCTTCCAGCTCGTCCCGCATCGCCTGGATACCGATGCGCTCGGCCAGCGGCGCATAGATATCCATGGTCTCGGCGGCAATCCGCCGGCGCTTGTCCGGGGACTCGATGAAATGCAGGGTCCGCATGTTGTGGACCCGGTCCGCCAGCTTCACCAGCAGGACCCGGATGTCCTCGCTCATGGCCAGGACCAGTTTGCGGAAATTCTCTGCCTGCTTGGTCCGGTCGGACTGCAGTTCGATCCGGGTCAGCTTGGTGACACCGTCGACCAAACGCAGAATATCCTCGCCGAAAAGGCGCTTGATGTCCTCCGGCGTCGCGTCCGTATCCTCGATGGTGTCGTGCAGCAGCGCGGTGATGATCGTGCTGTTATCGAGCCGCATGTCGGTCAGGATGCCGGCGACTTCGAGGGGATGGGAAAAGTAGGGGTCGCCCGATGCCCGCTTCTGGGAGCCGTGCATCTTCATGGCATAGACATAGGCGCGGTTCAGCGCATCCTCGTCCATGCCGGGATCGTAATTCTTGATCCGTTCGACCAGCTCATATTGCCGGATCATGACTGCCCCCGCACGAAAAGCACGGCCGCGGTCAAAGCGTCGTCACTCAGGAAGAAAGGTCCGGGTCCGGACCGTCCGTGCTGGAAAGCGGGAAGCCTTTTCGGCTCACCCCTCGCGACCGAGGACCTCTTCATCAATGTCCTCGAAACCGGCGCCAGCGCCTTCTTCCTTTGCGGATTGGATCTGCATGCCCAACGCGTCGGCAGCTTCCTCGATAGCGACGCCGCCATCGGCCGCGAGCGCGCTCATGTCGTCCTCTTCCGGACCGTCATCTTCGACAACCCTCTGCAGGCCGCGGACAAGCGCTTCCTGGAGGCTGCCGAGATCAACGGTCTTTTCCGCGATTTCACGCAGAGAGACCACCGGGTTCTTGTCATTGTCACGATCGATGGTCAGCTGTCCGCCAGCGGAGATGTCCCGCGCGCGCTGACCGGCGATCATAACAAGATCGAACCGGTTCGGAATTTCCAAAATACAGTCTTCAACCGTGACCCGTGCCATGGGTGTGCGTCCCGTTCCAAAAGATACCGGAAAGAAGAATATATATGGGCTTGCCCTTCCGGGAGCAAGTCAAATAGGTCAGGAAACGCACCCTTGTCCGGCAGAACCGAGCAACCGGACAGTCTGATCCGGGTCAAGTGACGCAATCAGACTGTCGATCGCGGCGCCGCTGGCCGGATGCCGCCAGTCCGGCGCGACATCGCGCAGAGGGAAAAGCACGAAGGCGCGCTCGTGCATGCGCGGGTGCGGCAGGACCGGCCCCGCGGCACCGTCGCGGATCTCCCCGCGGAAATCGAGAAGGTCGAGATCGATGATGCGCGCGGCGTTGACCGCCCCGCGGACCCGGCCGTAATCGGCCTCCACGGCATGCAGGTTTGCCAGCAATGTCGCGGCATCCTGCCCGGTCGAGACCCGACAGACTGCATTGACATACCAGGGCTGGTCCGAAGCCGGGACCGGCGCGCTCTCGTACCAGCGGGACACGGAAACCGGCACGATCCCCCGCCGGTCAAGGTCCGTCATGGCCGCTTCCAGAGTCTCCCGCGGCGTCGAAAAACGCGGACTGGGCAAATTGGCCCCAACCCCCAAATAAATCATGGACACCATTCCATTGATGCTTTAACGACCCTTGGATTAATATCGTTTTGCACTTTCAATGTACCTGACTAGATTTGAAAAAAACCTACAATTATCCGACAATCAAAGATTCAAATCCACAACCGTACATTACTTGCACAATCGCCGCGCCGTTGGTCTATTGACCGCGCCGGGATATAGAAAAAACAAGGGATTTATTTGATGCATTTCTATCCACAAGAAAAAACCGGACTATTCATTGATGGCGCCAACCTGTATTCGGCCGCACGCGGCCTGGGTTTTGACATCGATTACAGAAAACTGCTGACCGTTTTTGCTGATGAATGTCGACTTGTCCGCGCGTTCTACTACACAGCGCTGATCGAGGATCAGGAATATTCGCCGATCCGTCCTCTCGTCGACTGGCTCGACTACAACGGCTACACCATGGTCACGAAGCCGACCAAGGAATTTACCGATGCGTCCGGGCGCCGGAAAATCAAGGGCAACATGGATATCGAGCTCGCCATCGATGTGCTCGAAATGGCGGAGCATCTCGACCATGTCGTGCTGTTCTCCGGCGACGGCGATTTCCGCCGGCTGGTCGAGGCCGTGCAGCGCCGCGGCGTGCGGGTCACTGTTGTCTCTACAGTGAAGTCCCAGCCGCCGATGATCGCGGATGAACTCCGCCGTCAGGCCGACCATTTCCTCGAGCTGAAGGATTTCCAGGAAAAGATCGCACGCGCCCATCAGGGTCCTCGCCCGGTGCGCCCGCAGCAGGATGAATACGCAAACGGTGCCGAGGACGATCTCGACGACGATGACTACGAGGACGATCTCGACGAAGCGGAAGTGACGCCGCGCCGCCCGAGTTACTGAGCCGCGCCGGATCAGCCGGATGACTGCTCAGATGTCAAACTTGGCGGAGCCGGGCCGGGATTGCCCGCTCTGCCCACGGCTCGTGGAGTTCCGCCACGGCAACCGGGAGAAGTTTCCGGACTGGCACAACGGACCCGTGGTCTCTTTTGGACCGAAGGACGCGTCTTTGCTGATCGTCGGATTGGCGCCGGGCCTGCGCGGCGCGAACCGCACGGCACGGCCCTTTACCGGCGATTATGCGGGGGACCTGCTCTATCAGACGCTGGAACGGTTCGGTTTTTCCGAGGGCACGTATGACAGCGAAGGCACCGACAATCTGAAACTCGCCGATTGCCGGATCACCAATGCCGTGCGCTGCGTGCCGCCGGAAAACAAACCCGTCGGGGCCGAAGTCAGGGCCTGCGCGCCGTTTCTGCAGTTGGAACTCGCCGGCCCCCGGCGCGTCGTCCTCGCGCTCGGCGGTCTCGCGCACGGGGCGGTGCTGTCTGGGCTCGGCATTCCGAAGAGCCGCTTCAAGTTCGGCCATAATGTCGTGCACGACCCGGGCGCAGGTTTCGCCCTGGTGAATTCCTACCATTGCTCGCGCTACAACACGAACACCGGCAAGCTGACGGAAAAGATGTTCGAGGATGTCTTCGGGACAATCCGGGGATTGCTGGACGCCGGCTGATGGCTCAGCTCTTCTCGCGCATCAGGCGCGCCTTGTCGCGCTGCCAGTCCCGTTTCTTCTCGGTCTCGCGCTTGTCCATCTTCTTCTTGCCCCGGGCAATCCCGATCGCCACCTTGGCGATGCCGCGATCATTGAAATAGAGCCGCAACGGGACGAGCGTTGCCCCTTCCCGCTGTATCAGGCCGAGCAAACGGTCCCGTTCCTTGCGATGCACAAGCAGACGGCGCGGCCGGCGCGGTTCGTGGTTGAACGGTGCGGCTGCCGGGTATTCCGGGATATGCGCATTGAAAAGCGTCAACTCGCCGCGGTCCTGGCCAGCATAGGACTCTCCTATGCTGGCCTTGCCGTCGCGCAGACTCTTCACTTCGGAGCCGACAAGAATGATGCCGGCTTCGACCGTGTCTTCAATGAAATAGTCGTGCCGTGCACGACGGTTCTGGGCGATCAATCCGTCGCCCTGATTCTTGCCCGCCATGGGAGATTTCCTTCAACCGCCGGGCAGGCCCGGCCCGCCGATCAGTTCAGCAGACCTGCATGCCGCAGGGCGGATTCCACTTTTTGTTTGCTGCTGTCCGCAATCTCGCAAATCGGCAGACGCGCGGTCGGCTCGCAGATCCCGAGCAGGCTCGCCGCATATTTGACCGGACCCGGGCTGCTTTCGCAGAACAAGGCCTGATGCAACGGGGACAGCCGGTCGTTGATGGTCATGACCGTATCGAGATCGCCCTTCCCCCACGCCCGGTGCAGTTCCGACAGCGGTCCCGGCGCGACATTTGCCGTCACCGAGATGCAGCCGTGGCCGCCCTGGGAGAGAAACGGCACAACAGTCCCGTCCTCGCCCGTCAGCTGGGAGAAGTCCGGTCCGATTGCAAGCCGGGTTTCCATCGGACGCGTGCCATTGGCCGTAGCATCCTTCACGCCGACGATGTTCGGCAGTTCGGCGAGCCGCTTCATGGTCTCGACACTCATGTCGACGATGCTGCGCCCCGGGATGTTGTAGATCACGATCGGCAAATCAACCGCGTCGGCGATTGCCTTGAAATGCCGGTAAAGGCCTTCCTGGGTCGGCTTGTTGTAGTAGGGCGTGACGATCAGCGCCGCATCGGCGCCGGCTTCCTTCGCGTGCAGGGTCAGCTCGATGGCTTCCTCGGTCGAGTTCGAGCCTGTACCGGCAATCACCGGGATCCGGCCAGCCACCTGATCAATACAGATTTCGACAACCTGCTTGTGCTCGGCATGGCTGAGAGTCGGGGACTCGCCCGTGGTTCCCGTCGGGATCACACCGTCCGTGCCTTGGGCAATCTGCCAGTCGACAAGTTTTCGGAACGCGGCCTCGTCGACCGCGCCGTTTTTGAACGGCGTGATCAATGCTACCAAGGATCCCTTGAACATTGGATTTCCAGCATTGTAGGCCACGTCTCGTCTCCTGCCATTTTGGCTGTTGCTTCAAAAGACGGGGACCATACGCCTACCTTCGCAGGGGAACAAGAATTTGCGTCACGTGCATGGCCAATGACGCCGGTCTTGCTGATTCGATAGAGCTCCATCAGGCTCATAGCGAGCTGCGACTTAGCGTTGCGCCTATTTGCTGCTACTATATCGACCGGCACGCAGGCTTCGCGACGGGGCAACCCGATGAGCCAAGGCGCGTGCAACGCACGTCGCCCGGGGAGTAGACACTGCGAATGTTTTTCCGCCACGGATCAATGCCATGCGCCGTTCTCGCAGCCGCAGGCATGGTGCTTGTCGGCATCTGTGCCGCTGCGGGCACCCCGAGCCAGGCTGCCGCGCCCATTCCCGAGATCCGACCGGATGTGACCGGTCAACCGGCGCCCGTCCCGCCGATACCACGCATCCGACCCCGGGATATTCTGGTTCCGAAGAACAGTTCGGCAGCCTATCGGCGTGTATTCACGCTGGCCGCTCAGGGAAAATGGGACGCGGTCGCGGAGATACCCCGCAATCCGGCACGGCCCGCACTTGAAAAGGTCCTGCGCTGGCTCCGCCTCCGCGATCCGGCCAGCGGTTCCGGGTTCGCGGAAATTGCGGAATTCCTGAAAGAGAACCCGAGCTGGCCCGACCGCTGGAACATGATCGCCCGCGCCGAACAGCTGATGCCGGATGACCTGCCCGTTTCAGCGCAGAAAATCTGGTTCGCGGACATCACGCCCCGGACGTCCGCCGGACGCCTGAAATATCTGCGCGCACTGGAAAGTGACACGGACCGCACGAGCCTGACCGAAACGGCGCGCGCCTATTGGCATGAAACCCCCTTCGGGTTGTCTGACCATCGCGCCTTCCTGAAACGCTACAGATCCCTGCTCAGCGCCGAGGATCACTGGATTCGCCTGGACCGCATGCTGTGGCGCGGTTTCATTTCATCTGCCCGCCGGGTGTTGCCGCTGGTGGGAAAGGACCAGAGAAACCTGGCCCTCGCCCGGATCCATCTGCGCACCCAATCCCCCGGTGTCGACGGGGCGATCAACCGGGTATCCGACAGCCTGCAGGCCGATCCGGGACTGCAATATGAACGGCTTCTGTGGCGCCACCGCAAGGGCCGCAAGGAAGACGCCCTGGAGTTGCTCTGGTCCGTCCCCGTCGAACAGCAGTTTCCGGCCCTCTGGTGGCAGGAGCGCGCACGTCAGATACGCTATGCCCTGGACGAGAACCGCAAGGAGGACGCCTATCTGCTCTCCGCGGCCCACATTCAGAACCGCGGCCTGAGCTTCGCCGAGGCCGAGTGGCATGCGGGCTGGATCGCCCTCCGTTTCGCGGCCAAGCCGGCCGAGGCACTGGACGCCTTCGAGAAGCTCTATAACGGCGTCAGCACCTCCATCAGCCTGGCACGCGCCGCCTATTGGGCAGGCAGGGCGGCAGAAACGCTTGAACAGAAGAAGCAGGCGCGTCTCTGGTATGGCCGTGCTGCGGAAAATCCCGCCACATTCTACGGCCAGCTTGCCCAGGCGCGCCTCGACGATGGAAATTTCCGGCTTCCTGGCGAGCCTCAACCGACACCGGATGAGCGCACGACCTTCCGCCAGACAGACCTGACGCAGGCAGCGATCGCGCTTGGGCGGATTGGCGAGGACGAGCTGGCACGTGACTTCGTCAGCCATATCATTCGTCTTTCCGACGACGGAGCGCAATCCGTCCTCGTGGCCCAGCTTGCACGCGAGCTTGGCTATCTCGATATCGCGGTGCAGGCGGCTCGCAATGCCGCACGCAAGGGAATCGTCCTGGCCGAAACCGGCTATCCGGTCCGCTACGCCACAGAACACGGGCCGCTGGAGCCGGCCCTGATGCTCTCCATCATCCGGCAGGAAAGCAGCTTCGATGTGAAAGCGCAGAGCCGGGCCGGCGCGCGCGGCCTGATGCAATTGATGCCGGCGACCGCAAGGCAAGTCTCCAGGAGCGTGAAGCAGCGCTACTCGCAAAACCGGCTGACGGCCGATCCGTATTTCAACATCCGGCTCGGCAGTACCTATCTCGCCGGCCTGATCGACCGGTTCGACGGCAATTATGTGCTGGCGATCGCCGCCTATAATGCCGGACCTGGCAACGTTAACCGGTGGCTGCGGGAGCGCGGCGATCCGCGTGGCGAAACGGTCGACGTCATCGACTGGATCGAACGGATTCCGTTCGGGGAAACCCGGAATTATGTCCAGCGCGTGCTCGAGGGACTTGTGGTGTATCGGGCCCGCCTCGGACGTCACAGTCCCGTGATTTCCTGGGATAAGGTCTCCCCGCGCGATGTGTGGTGCGTTACGGCTTGCGGTGTCCTGCTGGATGCCCATCAGGCGTCTTTACCCACGAGGGAGTAACGCTCAATGTCGGGAAACCCGTCATTCGAAGGCATCAAAGCCTGTGTATTCGATGCCTATGGCACCCTGTTTGATGTGCATTCCGCGGTTGCACAATGCCGCGGGCTGTTTCCCGATCCAGACAGTCAAGCCGACAAGACATCGGAAATCTGGCGGACACGACAGCTGCAATATTCCTGGCTCCGGGCGCTACAGAACCGCCATGTCGATTTCTGGCAGGTGACCGGTGACGCGCTCGATTTCGCCTTGGAGTCCGTGCTTGGCAATCAGGGACCGGCGGGTCTGCGCGATGCGCTGATGGGCAGCTACCTGACCCTGGACGCCTATCCGGAAGTATTGCCGGTTCTGACGACCCTGCGGGAGCGCGGCATGAAGACCGCCATATTGTCGAACGGTTCACCGGAAATGCTGGAAAGGGTGTGCGAAAAATCCGGGGTCGGTGCCCTGATGGACGCCGTGCTCTCAGTCGAGGAAGTCGGTATTTTCAAACCGCACCCGTCCGTCTACCAGCTCGCCGCCGACCGGCTGGGCGTGCATGCCGGTGAAATCGCGTTCCAGAGTTCAAACGCCTGGGATGCGACAGCCGCGTCCGCCTTCGGTTTCAAGGTTGCCTGGGTGAACCGCTTCTCCCAGGCACCGGAACGCCTGCCTGGTCAACCGGATGCTGAGCTCCGGACACTGGATGAATTGCCGCCCCTGTTCGGCTGATTGAAACGGTGACAATCACAACGTTGCACCTGCGGCTGTGCACTTCTATCGTCAGGGCAAACCGGCCTGCACCGGAATAACGCGCCGCGGGCCAGTCCCCGAGACAGGAG
Organism: Nisaea sp.; assembly: GCF_040217065.1. Lineage (GTDB taxonomy): Bacteria > Pseudomonadota > Alphaproteobacteria > Thalassobaculales > Thalassobaculaceae > Nisaea. Next base: position 558,698 of record NZ_JAVJNX010000005.1, on the reverse strand, counting down.
AGTAACCTGATGAACGAGCTTGCTTCACCGCACCTCGCAGCCCCCGTTTTTGCCGATATTGAAGCTGCCGCCGCGCGCCTGAAAGGCGAAGCGGTGCGGACGCCCCTGCTGGAAGCCCCCTTGCTGAACGCGCAACTCGGCGGCCGCCTGCTGGTCAAGCCCGAGTGCCTGCAGCGCACCGGCTCCTTCAAATATCGCGGCGCCTTCAACCGGCTATCCCTGATTCCCGAGGCCGACCGCGCCCGCGGCGTGCTGGCCTATTCCTCCGGTAACCACGCGCAGGGTGTCGCCCATGCGGCGAGCAGGCTCGGCATCAAGGCCAGCATCATCATGCCGGAAGACGCGCCGGCCATGAAAATCCAGAACACCAAGGACTACGGTGCGGAAGTCATTCTCTATGACCGTTACAATGAAAGTCGCGAGGAGATCGGGCAGCGGATCGCTGCCGAGACCGGCGCGACCCTGGTCCGCCCCTATGACGATCCGGGCGTGATTGCCGGTCAGGGCACCATCGGACTGGAGATCGCGGAGCAGGCGGCTGAAGCCGGCGCCACGCTGGATGCTGTTATTGTCTGCTGCGGCGGTGGCGGTCTCGTCTCCGGCACGGCGCTCGCGATCCGCACGGCCGCGCCAGGCGTTGCGGTCTATTCGGCCGAACCGGAGAATTTCGACGACATGGCGCGGTCGCTCAGAAGCGGCAAGCATGAGAGCAACGATCCCGCCGCCCGGTCCATCTGCGACGCCATCGTAACGCCGACACCGGGAGACATCACTTTCGGCCTGTGCAAGCAGTTGCTGGCCGGCGGCCTTGCGGTCAGCGACGACGAAGCACTCGACGCCATGGCGGCGGCATTCCGTTATCTGAAGATCGTTGTGGAACCCGGCGGGGCGGTGGCGCTTGCCGCGGCCCTCAGCGGCAAGCTCGACATGAAGGGCAAGACCGTCGCGGTGGTCTGTTCAGGCGGTAATTGCGACTCGGAAATGTTTGCCCGGGCGCTGGCCCGCTAAAAACTAGCCGAACAATCGGGAAAGGGGCGACGACAGCGCCGCCCCTGCTCTCACGCCCCGGATCTCATGCCAGTGCGTGGGACTCTTTGTCCTTCGTTTCCGGCGATGCCGACGGCTTGAGACCGCTGACAGCGGCCGGAGATGCCAGTTCGGGTTTCGCTCCGATCCGCTCGATCGCTCTTTTTTCGGTCGGTTTCTGATCCGGGAAATGCCGGCAGTTACCTTCAAAAAACGCACCCGGCTCGATCGTCAGGCGTTCCTGGACAACGTCGGCGATCACGCGCGCGGTCTTGTTCAGCGTCACATGGCGGGCTTTGACCTGGCCGGTTACCGCGCCGGCAATCACAATGGCCTCGGCCTCGATCGACCCGCGGACGACAGCCGTCGCACTGATCGTCAGCTTCTTGCTCGTGATGTCGCCTTCGACCGTACCGTCGACCTGCATGTCACCCTCGCTCACGAGGTTGCCATTCACGACAAGGTCGGCGCTCAGAATAGAAGGTGCAGCCTGCTTCTGCGGCACCTGCTGCGGACCTCGGCTATTCTTTTTTGAAAACATATCGTCCCGCCTTGAGAAAGTTACGCGGATTCATCGGTTTATTCTTGAAGCGGACCTCATAATGCAGATGCGGGGCCGTGCTCCGGCCCGAATTGCCCATGCGACCGACAACTTCGCCAAGGCCAACCTGCTGGCCCGCCTTCACTGCGATACTACTCAGATGAGCGTATCGGGTCGTGATATTATTTCCGTGGTCGATTTCGACGATACGGCCATAGAAAGCTTCGCGATGCGCCCGGATGACTTTCCCCGGGGCCGCCGCCATGACTTCCTGTTTGCGTGGGCCGGACATGTCCATACCGGCATGCAGGGCCCAGCGTTTGTTGATCGGGTCTTTCCGGCGGCCGAAGCCGCTGGTGAAGTAAAAATCCTTCATCGGCGCGATCAACGGCACCGACAGATAGACATCCCGAAGCTGCTCCCAGCGGGAAAGCCGCAGCTCAAGTTGCGTCTCCGGCGTGTCGGCATCCGAACGCTCCGACTGGAGTTCCGGATGGTAGGGAATGAACGGACCGCCCTGCCCCATGATCATGCCTTCCGGCATCGGCGCGATGCGTTCGAGATCGAGTCCCGTCCGCCGCAGCACCGCCTCAACAGCATGGATGTTGCTGAGGGCCCGGTCCGAGATCGCCTCAAGCCTCTGCCTGTGTTCGTCATCAACGTCGGAAAGCCGTGCCTCGAGCGAGGAAATCCGGGACCGCAGCGAGTCGTTCTCGGAAGTCACGGAACTCCGCTCAAGCATCACGGTCCTAAGGTCGGAGCGGATATGGGAGATGGTCTCGGCGAGCTGGTCCCGCTGCGCCACCGACTCGGCAAGCTCGTTGTTCAGGCGCCAGAGCCGGCCATCAAGCTTTTCACGCTCCGCGGCAATCTCGTTCTTCTCGGCTTCGAGCGTTTCGAGATGAGTCCGCAGATTGCTGATGTGAGTCTCGAGGCCGTTATTCTTCCCCGTCATGCGGCGCAATTCGCGGCCGAGAAGGCTGAACTGGTCGTTCAGCGCCTTGCGCCCTGCATTGATGCGATCACGCTCCACCTGGGTGTAACGCAACCGCGACTCGGCCGAGGTGAGATTGCTGCGCAGGCCTTCATTCTGGTCAAAGAGGCGCTGCAGCTGGCCCTGTGTCTCCTTCAGGTCCCGGGTGATGGCGACCACGGAAAGCTGGTAATCGGATACCTGGTCCAGCAGTTGTCGGTAGGAGTCCTGACTGCGCTGGATCGCGACGTCTTTGCCCCGCAGCAGATCGTCCTGCATGTAGACGCCGACGGACGCGAAGCCCACCCAGCCGGCCGCCAGGACCCAGACAAGGGCAATGAAGATCTGCAGACGTGAACTGAGCGAGAAATACCGGATCCGTGAATCGGATCTCAGAATTACCTCGCGTTCGCGAAAAATGTGATGGATCCAGGCTGTTATGCTGCTTGCAAGCGAAGAGCTTGGCGTTTCCATGCGCTTGTAGCCTTGAAGATTGCGTCCGACGTCCTTGGCGAAGGATACCTGTCAGAATGCCTCAAAGCAAGACGGGCAACACGTCGCGACGCTGACATCGGCGCGCTGTCGGACCGAAAGTACATTAACCCTAAGTAGTTTGCGAATTAATGCCGACAGCGACCGGGATCGGGGTAAAATAATCTGCATGGATCGGGCGCAATGGGAAGCAGATCAGATACGCGGAGTCGCACTCGCACTGCGACACTGGTTCGACGTTGCCGATACGGAATCCCGCATGCGGGAGCTCGGCATTCGTCCCCGTGCCGAACGCAAGACCTCAAAGGCCCCGGACAAGCGCCTGCAGGCTTTTGCACTGACGGCTCTGCCGCCGCAAATTGTCCGCCTGAATCCGGATGCGCCGGTCTCAACCCTGCACTTTCTGCAGACCGTCTATGATGACGGGGAAATGCGGGCCGATCCTTGGCGCTGGTGGTTTGCCTGGATCAGCATTGAAATGATTTCCCGTCTGGGCCCGGACCCGAGCGGCCGCCAGGTGAAGAATTTCATCCGCACCGACGACAGCCTGCAATCCGTCCGGCACACCGCTGCCCGCTGGCTCGCCAGCAGTGAAATCCGGGTCGAATACGTGAACCGGGAGTTCAAGGCACTGCTCCGGCAGGCACTGGAAGATCAGGATGTTTCAGCCGACCGGGACTCCCTGATAGACCGACTCGGCCAACCACTGGTGGTTTTCATCGAAGCCATGGCAAGCGAGGCCGGCCGGATCTCGGCCGGCATCACCGCGCAGCTGGCCGAACGCGTCGAACGCATGTAGCGCTGCGCCTATATGGCGCAAATGCGCGACAGCAGGTCGCAATCTGACTTTTCGTTTTGCCCTGGCCGGTGCTAGGCATAACCGGTCATTTCCTAACGATCCGGCAGGCAATCCGCTCATGGCCGAGTATTCCGTCTTCAGTCTGATCCAGAACGCCCTCACCGGGCACAAGAACTGGCAGCGCGCCTGGCGCGATCCGGAGCCGAAGCCAAGCTACGATGTGGTTATCGTTGGCGGTGGCGGGCACGGGCTGGCAACCGCGTTCTACCTTGCGAAAGTTCACGGCATCCGCAACGTCGCCGTGCTGGAGAAAGGCTGGCTCGGCGGCGGCAATACCGGGCGCAACACCACCATTGTCCGCTCCAACTACATGCTCGACGACAATGCGCTGTTCTATGAGAAATCGCTGAAGCTGTGGGAGAAGCTGAGCCACGAGCTGAATTTCAACGTCATGTTCAGCCAGCGCGGCGTGCTCAACCTCGCCCATTCCGACGGGCAGATGGACCGCTTCGCCCGGCGCGGCAATTCCATGCGGCTGAACGGCATCGACGCGGAGCTGCTGGACCGGAATGAGGTCAAGCGCATGATCCCGTATCTCAACTACTCCGACGAGGCGCGCTTTCCGATCTATGGCGGCTTGCTGCAGCCGCGTGGCGGGACGGCACGGCATGACGCCGTTGCCTGGGGCCTCGCCCGCGGGGCCGACCGGCTCGGCGTCGATATCATCCAGAATTGCGAGGTCACCGGCTTCAAGCGCACCGGCAACCGGATCGAGGCCGTCGAGACATCGCGCGGCACCATCGGCTGCGGCAAGATCGGCTTCGCCGTTGCCGGAAACACCGGCTATCTCGCGTCCAAGCTCGGCATGAAACTGCCCATCGAGAGCCACGTGCTGCAGGCCTTCGTCTCCGAGCCGCTGAAACCGCTGATCGACCATGTGGTGACCTATGGCGCCGGGCACTTCTATCTCAGCCAGTCCGACAAGGGCGGCCTGGTCTTCGGCGGCGATCTCGACATGTACAATTCCTACGCCCAGCGCGGCAACATGGAGACCATCGACCATGTCATGCGCGGCGGCATCGCCATGGTGCCGTCGCTCTCCCGGCTCCGGCTGTTGCGGCACTGGGGCGGTATCATGGACATGTCGATGGATGGCAGCCCGATCATCGGCAAGTCGCCGATCGACAATCTCTATTTGAATTGCGGCTGGTGCTATGGCGGATTCAAGGCCACGCCGGGCTCCGGCTGGGTGTTCGCCCACACCATCGCCGAGGACGCGCCGCATCCGCTGAATGCCGGCCTCAGGCTCGACCGTTTCGAGCGCGGTCATATTCTCGACGAAGAAGCGACCGGCCCCGTGCCGGGGCACCATTAGGAGGCGCCGGACATGCTTTATATCGACTGCCCCTATTGCGGCAAACGCGCCCACGAGGAATTCAGCTATATCGGCGACGCCACCAAGAAACGTCCGGATGGCGCCGAGAAGAACGACCCGGCCTGGGTCGATTATGTCTATGTCCGCGACAACCCGCGCGGCCCGCATCTGGAGCTCTGGCACCACAGCCTTGGCTGTCGGGAAGTGGTGAAGGTGCTGCGAAATATCCTGACGCACGAGATCCTCGGGGCCGGACGGCCGGCGGACGATATTCCCCTGCCGGAGACGGAGACCAAGCCATGATTCGCGGCAAGGAACAGCAGCCCTTCCGGAACTCCGAAGGCGGCGAGATCGAACGTACCCGGCCTCTTTCCTTCAGCTTCGACGGCAAGACCTATACCGGCTATGAAGGCGACACGCTGGCCTCGGCCCTGCTCGCCAACGGCGTCAATCTGGTCGGCCGCAGCTTCAAATACCACCGCCCGCGCGGCATCTATTCGGCCGGACCGGAAGAGCCCAACGCGCTGGTGAACTTGCGCTCCGGCGGACGGCAGGAGCCGAACACAAGGGCCACCCAGATCGAGCTGTTCGCCGGGCTGGAAGCCAAAAGCCAGAACCGCTGGCCGTCGCTCGCCCTCGACGTCATGGGCGTGAACGATCTGGCAGCGCGTTTTCTGGTTGCCGGGTTCTACTACAAGACCTTCATGGGACTGCCGGGCTGGCATTTCTACGAGCACTTCATCCGCAAGGCCGCCGGCATGGGCGAGGCCAAGCATGTCAGCGATCCGGACATCTACGACAAGATGCATGGCCATGCGGACATCGTCGTGGTCGGTGCCGGCCCCGCCGGACTCGCCGCAGCACTGACGGCAGGGCAGAGCGGCGCCCGTGTCTTCCTGATCGACGAGAACGACAAGCCGGGAGGCCGGTTGCGCAGCGAGCGCGAGACCATCGACGGCAAGCCCGCCATGGACTGGGCCGCGCAAACCCTTGCCGAGCTTGAGGAGATGGAGAACGTCACCCTCCTCCGGCGCGCGACGGCCTTCGGCTATTACGACGGCGACACGATCGCCGCGCTGGAGCGGATCTCCGACCATCTGCCCGTCCCCGCACCCTTCCAGGTGCGCCAGCGCCGCTGGCTGATTCACGCCAGAAAGGTGTTGCTGGCCACCGGGTCAACCGAGCGGCCACTGGTATTCGACGGTAATGACCGCCCCGGCGTGATGCTGGCCGGAGCCGCCCGCACATATGCCAACCGTTTCGCCGTGCGGCCCGGTAAGCACGCCGTGGTATTTGCCAACAACGATGACGGATACCGCACCGCTCTCGACCTTGCGGAAGCGGGCATCGAAGTGCGCGGCGTGATCGATCCGCGCACCGGCGGACAAGGCCCGCTGAAGGAAGATGTCATCGCCCAGGGCATTGATGTCGTCAGCGGGGCCGTCGTGGTCCGCACCCATGGCTATCTCGGCCTTGCCGGTGTCGATATCGCCGATCTCGGCACACTGCAATCCGGCACCACCCCGGAGACCCGCTACATTCCGTGCGACCTTCTGGCGACCGGCGGCGGCTGGAGTCCGAACGTTCATCTCTACAGCCACCAGAGCGGCAAGCCGGTCTACGATCCGGCCATCGCCGCCTTCGTGCCGGGTACATCCCGCATGAACGACCACTCCATCGGCGCCGCGCGGGGCCGGTTCAGCCTCGGGGACTGCCTTGCCGACGGGTATGCGGCAGGTCAGGAGACTGCCGAGGCGCTTGGTTTCACTACCGGAGCCGTGGCGGATATCCCGTCTACCGACGAGCCGGCAACCGGCCCGCTCAAGATCCTCTGGCAGGTTCCGGCATTGCCTGGCCGCAAGGGCCGCCGCTTCGTCGATCTGCAGGACGATGTCACGGCGGATGACGTCAAGCTGGCCCAGAGCGAGGGCTATGTCTCGGTCGAGCATCTGAAGCGCTACACCACGCTCGGCATGGGCACGGACCAGGGCAAGACCTCGAACATCAACGGCCACGGTGTGCTGGCCGAGGCGCGCGGTCTCGACGTGTCCGAAGTCGGCACCACGACGTTCCGCCCGCCTTACACCCCGGTCGCAATCGGCGCCTTTGCCGGGCGGGAGATCGGCCGTCACCAGAACCCGGTCCGGCGCACGCCGATGCACGACTGGCATCTCGCGCACGGCGCACAGATGGTGGAAGCCGGGCTCTGGATGCGGCCGCAATATTATCTCGGCAAAGAGGAGCCCAAGTCCCGCGAGGCGATGTTCAAGGCCATCGAACTGGAAACTCTGGCGGTGCGCAATGCCGCCGGGATCTCGGACGTCTCCACCCTCGGCAAGATCGATATCCAGGGGCCGGACGCGGCCGAACTGCTGAACCGGGTCTATATCAACGGCTGGAAAACCCTGGCTGTCGGCAAGGCGCGCTACGGCGTCATGCTGCGCGAGGACGGTGTCGCCCTTGATGACGGCACCACCTCGCGCATTGGCGAGAACCACTATTACATGACCACGACCACGGCCGAGGCCGGGCCGGTGATGGAACATCTGGAGCTGCATCTGCAGGTTCACTGGCCCGACCTCGACGTGAAGGTCGCCTCCGTCTCCGACGAATGGGCCGCCATGGCCATCGCCGGCCCGAACAGCCGCGCCATCCTGCAGGACCTGTTCCCGCAATTGGATCTCTCCAACGACGGCTTCCCCTTCATGGGCGTGCGCGAATCGAAGCTTGGCGCGATGCCCGCCCGGATCTTCCGCATCAGCTTCTCCGGCGAGCTGGCCTACGAGATCGCGGTGCCCGCCGGGTATGGCGAAGCCGCGTGGGAACGCTGCCTTGCCGTTGGCGAGTCCCACGGCCTTGTGCCCTACGGTCTTGAAGCGCTGAATATCCTGCGCATCGAGAAAGGCCATGTGACCGTGGCCGAGATCGACGGACGCGTCTCCGCAGCCGATCTTGGCTTCGGCCAGATGATGAGCTCGAAGAAGCGCTTTATCGGCGATGCCCTTGCAACCCGTGAATGCATGAACGATCCGGGCCGCCCGACGCTGGTCGGCCTGACACCCGTCGACGGCAAGACCAGGATCCGCGCCGGATCGATCCTGGTGGAGGACCCGAAAACGCCGCCACCGGTGCCGAAGCTCGGCCATGTTTCCTCCACCGCCCCGATCAGCCCGAATGTCGGACACCCAATTTCGCTCGGCTTGCTGAAAGACGGCCCCAACCGGATCGGCGACACGGTCTGGGCCGTGTTCCCGCTGAAGGGCGAAGCAGTCCAGGTGAAAGTGACCAGACCAAATGTCTATGACGTGGAAGGAGCACGCCTCCATGGCTGACACTGTGATTCTCGCCCGCCGCTCGGCCCTCGCCGGAAGCCTGCAACCGGGTGACCATGGCGCCAATCGGTTCGACGGTCCCGGTATTCACCTGACCGAACGCACCCCGTTCTCCGTGGTGCAACTCGAAGCCCGAGCCGATGCGATCCCGGCGCTGTCCGAAGCACTGGAAGCGGCCACCGGCACTGCGCCGTCCCTCACTCCGAACCAGAGCGCCGGAACAGGACGGCCACGTATCCTCGCAACCGGGACCGGCAGATGGCTTGTCGTGGAGCCGGAACATCGCGACCTTGCCGCGCATCTTCGTGGCACGCTGCCGGACACTGTTGCCGTCACCGATCTCGGCCATGCACGCACGGTACTTCGGCTGTCCGGACGGGATGCCCGGACGCTGTTGGCGAAAGGCTGTTCCATCGATATGCATCCGTCAGCGTTCCTGACCGATACAAGCCGGATGACCGGGCTGTTCCATGCGGCATGCCTGATCGATTGCCGCAGTGCGGAGCCCGTGTTCGACATCTATGTGCACCGCTCCTATGCCGTACACCTGTTTGAGGCGTTGCTCGACGGGGCGCTTGAATATGGCTGCCGCGTCTCCTGAGGAAGCGAATTTCACATCAAGCTGTGCATCATGCTTGTCCGATCTGACTGGGAAGGATAGTTTGAGACTGTTGGTTCCGCCGCTGTAAACATGGCGACGGATTAAAAGGGAACACGGCGAGGCGTACCCATCAGGGACCGAATCCGTGGCTGCCCCCGCAACTGTGAGCGACGAGCGACATCCGGACTGTGCCACTGGCCCCGCATGAGCGGACTGGGAAGGCAGGATGAAGCAATGACCCGCGAGCCAGGAGACCTGCCGACACCGATGCCGGCGCCCGTGCGGCGGCATCAACGACAACGTCGGGGTGAGCGTCTTGCCATTTCGTCGGCCCAGGCCGCCGCATGGTTCTCTCGCCTCTGAACAAACCCGGAAACCGGCCCGATGGGTGCTGTCCGGATCGTTTTTGATCGGAGGAACACATGACTTCTGCAGTTCAGCAATCCACATCCCTCAGCGCCAGCCAATCGGCAAAGATGATCGCCGTCTTTGCGCTTCTGGCCGGCCTCGGCATCGTCTATCTGACCGGCTTTGCCAATGCCACAGCCCTGCATAATGCAGCGCATGACACCCGTCACAGCATGGCCTTCCCCTGCCACTAACGCCCCTGGCACGAAGGAACTGCGATGCTTATGAAGTTCATAAAGTCGGCGCTCGCCGCCGGCTTTGTCGCTGGGATTCTGGTCGCGGCACTTCAGGCCGTGACCACAACCCCGCTGATTCTTGAAGCCGAACGCTACGAAGGCCAGACAGCAAGTGCCGGCGAAATCCTCGTCGCGCATTTCGCCAGGAGCCAAGCGGACGCTTTCGTGCATCTCGCGCATGGAACCGAACCGCACGGCGCCGGGGAAACCTGGGCTCCGGAAGACGGCCTGGAGCGGACGATCTCGACCTCGCTTGCCACGATTGGAACCACCTTCGGGTTTGCCATGATCCTGCTGGCCGCGATGGTGCTCAGCAATGCAAAGATCACGGCCCGGACAGGGCTGATCTGGGGCACTGCCGCCTTTGCCGCCACCGGCCTTGCACCGGCCCTCGGCCTCAGCCCGGAACTTCCGGGGTCGGCCGCTGCCGTCCTGGAAGACCGGCAGGTCTGGTGGATCGGCACGGCCCTTGCGACCGCCGCCGGCCTGTTCCTGGCACTGCGCGTCTCCACGCCGCTTGCGATCGTCGCCGGTCTGGCCCTGATCGCCATCCCCCATGTGATCGGCGCTCCGCACGCGGACGGCTATATCAGCGGTGTGCCGTCGGAGCTTTCCGGACACTTCGCCGCCGCCTCGCTGGTGGTGCACGCCGTAACCTGGGCGGCAACCGGCTGCATCGCCGGCTTTGTCTGGGAACGCTCCGGCACCCACGACGCAGCAGCCGCGTGAGCGATACATCAATAGCGGACGACGATCCTCGTCGTCCGCTGCATCCCGTCACCATCGACATCTGCACTGCGTGCCGCCGTTCGGACGATCCGGAAGGCGACGGACGCGTTCTGCTTGAGCAGGTTGAAGCACTTTGCGCCGGGGAGGATGGCATCACCGTCCGCCCGATCGAATGCATGGCCGTATGCGACCGCCAGGTCACCGTCGCGCTCAGGGGACCCGGCCTCTGGAGTTATGTGCTGGGCGACGTCAATGCCATGCGCGACGGCGCGGAACTGGTCGCCGCGGCCCGCGCCGTCGCCGCCTCGCCCCACGGGGTTCCCAAACTGCGCAACAGACCGCCGGTTTTCCGCAAAGGCGTGATCTGCCGGCTTTTGCCATCGCCGCCGGATCAGGACGCAATCAAGACACAAGACAGCAGCACCCCGGACCAGGGTCCGGCGCTAAACCAGTTGAGTTAAGAGGATCGAATGACCGGAATTCTGCTGCTCGGCTTCCTGATCGGAATGCAGCACGCCTTTGAGGCGGACCATGTCGCGGCCGTTTCCAGCATGGTCACCTCGGGGACTTCGGTCCGCCGTGCCGTCAATCACGGCCTGGCCTGGGGCTTGGGTCACTCGCTGATCCTCGGCGCCGTGACCGGGCTGATGATTGGGTTCGGACTCAGCGTCGATGAGAAGTGGAGTTCGGTCTTCGAATTCGGCGTTGGCATCTTGCTTGTGGTCCTCGGTGCCCGTGTCCTGCTCCGGCTCTGGCGCGAAGGCGGCGCCTGGCGTGTCCACAGACACTCCGACGGCAAAGCCCACATCCACTTCGTCACCGGCGAAAGCGAGCGAACGGAACATGGCCCGGCGGAGCACGCGCACCGCCGCGGCCTGCCGCTCGGCACAATCTCCATCGGCATGGTCCATGGCCTGGCTGGTTCCGGCGCGATCCTGATGATGACAGCGGTCGGTCTCGACACCCCGTCCAATGCCATCCTCTACGTCATGCTGTTCGGCATCGGCAGCATGATCGGCATGGGCCTTCTCTCCGCCGTCATCGCCGTGCCCTTGCACTGGACGCACAAGAGCCTGAAAGCCGGTAATCTTGCCATCCAGGGCGTCATCGGACTGATCGCCCTCGTGATCGGGATCACCCTGGCGGCGGAGAATGCCAGCGCGCTGATGTAAATCCCGGAAGCGGTTGAACCAGCGTCGCACTATTTCCGGATTTGCGGCTGGATCAGGCTGTACCGGCGCGGCTAGTCTCTTCCTTCAACATGGGAGATAGCGCCGTGATCGACCAGATACTCGTCATTCTCGGTATCACGCTGCTTGTCATGATCAGTCCCGGTCCGGACATGGTGATCGTGATGCGCAACACATTTGTCGGCGGACGCGCCGGAGGATTGCAGTCCTCGCTCGGCGTGCTGGCCGGGAACATGGTCCACATCACCTATTGCGCCATCGGGATCGGCTGGCTGATCTCCGAAAGCATCCTGGCCTTCAACATCCTGAAATATGCCGGCGCCGCCTACCTCATCTATATCGGCATCATGAGCTTCCGCGCCAGGGACATGGCGCTCTCGGCGGAGACAAAGGCCGGGCTGCAAAAGAACGCCGGCAAGAGCTGGTTCCTGCAGGGCTTCCTGAACAACATCCTCAACCCCAAGGGCACACTGTTCTATCTCGGTGTCTTCACCATGGTCATCACCCCGGAAACCTCGACGGCGACCACTTCGCTGCTGGTCCTGATCATGATGTCGGTGAGCGCGCTGTTCTGGCTGTTCTTCGTCCATACGCTCGACAGCAGCATGGTGCGGAATCTGCTTGAACGCGGGCAGACACTCGTCAACCGGGTGTTCGGCGGCCTGCTGATCTTCCTCGGCATCCGTGTCGCCTTCATGGAGCGCTAGAGCAAATGCGCACGGATCTGGGCCAGTATGGCACTCTGTCGGACTACGCCGTCACGGACGCCCTCAAAGAGCGGTTCCACATCTCGGACGACTGGCATTTCGCCATCCCGAGACTGGTCGAATGGCGCGACTGCGATGCCTTCGCCCATGTGAACCACACAACCTACCTGAGCTGGTACGAGAGTCTCCGGAACCTCTATTTCGAAGTTCTCGGCCATCCCCGTCACGCGATGAACGTCCCAGGCCCGGTGATGAAACATCTTGAGACCGACTATCTGCGCGGCCTCTCCTATCATACGCCGGTCTGCGTGACCGGCCGCGTGGTCTCCATGCGCAATACCAGTCTGGTGATGACCTATGCCACCTGGGATGCCGACGGCTGCTGCAACAGCTCGACCCAGCTCTTCGTCATGGTGGTGAACGAGACCGGCGAGAAAGCGCCTATTCCCGCCGATCTGCGGGCCGCGATCATCGCACTCGATGATCCGGAAACGGCGTGATTCGGACCATGGCGTCAAAAACCGTATCCTACGATTTCACCGGACGGACCCTGTTCCTGACCGGCGCCGCAGGCGGCATACCCGGCGCCATCGCCAAACTTTTCGCCGCCTCCGGCGCCAATCTGTTCCTGACCGATCTGCACCCGGAAAGCCTCGCCGCACTTGCCGGTGAAATCGGCAACGGGGTTCCTCTTGCAACCCATCCACTGGATGTTTCCGATCCGGACGCTGTCAGCCGTGCCGCCGCAGCATGCCGGGACCGGTTCGGGCAGATCGACTTTGTCGTTACCGGCGCCGGGCTCTACGAGGACGGCACCGTGGAGGGCATGGCGGACGACGTCTGGCAGCGGGGCATTTCAGTCAATCTCGACGGTGTGTTTCATGCCGTGCGGGCCTGCCTGCCGCACATGCCGGATGGCGGCGCGGTGGTGAACATCGCTTCGATGGCGGGCCACCGGGGCAGCTTCGGCCACGCGCCGTATGCGGCCGCGAAGGGTGCCGTCCTCGCCCTCACCCGATCACTCGCGCAGGAGGTGGCAAGCCGGGGCATTCGCTGCAATGCCATTTCGCCGGGCCTGATCGACACCCCGATGGTGCGCGGACTGATGCAGGAACGCGGCGGGGACATGCTGAAGATGACACCGCTCGGTCGTCTCGGGACGCCCGAGGACGTGGCCGGAGTCGCGGCGTTCCTGTGCAGCGAGAGCGCCGCGTTTCTCACCGCCGAGAGCATTCATGTGAATGGCGGCCTCTACATCGCCTCCTGAGGCCGTTCCGACCCGGATTTGATGCATCGCACTGAACAAGTGTTTGAGATCGCCGTCGCCAGCGTCTAGGCTGCCCGACACCGATCCTTTCGGATCGTGAAAAGAAACCAATAAAAACGCAACTTCATGAGGCTTCACATGAACGCACTGGCAAAGAGCTTCGCGGTCGCGGCACTGGCCGCTTCCGTGGCGCTGCCCGCAACGTTCGAGCAGTCATTCGCGGCAACGCCCGCAGACACGCTCGTCGTCGCCAACCGGATCGACGACATCGTTTCCCTCGATCCGGCAGAAATCTTCGAGTTCGCCGGCGGCGACCTCGCCAATAACGTCTATGACACGCTGGTCAATTTCAACCCGGCGGATCTGACCAGCGGCTACAAGCCCGGCCTGGCGGAAAGCTGGACGGTGAGCGCGGACGGCAAGACCTATACCTTCAAGATGCGCGCCGGGGTCAAGTTCCACTCCGGCAATCCGGTGACGGCCAATGACGCGGCCTTCTCGCTGCAGCGTGCCGTCATCCTGAACAAGACGCCGTCCTTCATCCTGACCCAGTTCGGCTTCACCGCCGACAACGTCAAGGACAAGATCAAGGCCACCGACGACATGACCCTGGTCATGGAAACGGACAAGAAATACGCGACATCCTTCGTCCTGAACTGCCTCAGCGCCACCATCGGCAGCATTGTCGACATGAAACTGGCGATGGAGCATGAGACAGACGGCGACATGGGCTACGAGTGGCTGAAAACCCACTCCGCCGGCTCCGGTGCTTATTCCCTGCGCGGCTGGAAGCCGAACGAGAACTATGTCCTGGAGGCAAACGGCGATTACTGGCAGGGCGCCCCGGCGATGAAGCGCGTTTTCATGCGCCATATTCCGGAATCCGCCACCCAGCGTCTGCTGCTCGAAAAAGGCGACATTGACGCTGCCCGCAACCTGTCCCCGGACGATATCGCCGGCATCGCCGGCAGTGACGGCGTCAAGGTTGAAGAGGATCTCCGCGGCCGCATCATGTACTTCTCCCTGAACCAGGACGTGCCCGTTCTGGCCAAGCCGAAAGTGCAGGAAGCATTCAAGTATCTGGTCGACTACGAAGGCATGGCCAATACCTTCCTGCGCGGCCAGTACACCGTGCACCAGGCCTTTCTGCCGCTGACCTATCTCGGTGAGCTGAAAGACAAGCCGTACAAGCTCGACGTCGAAAAGGCGAAAGCCCTGCTGGCGGAAGCGGGTGAAGCGGACGGCTTCGAGGTCAAGATCTTCGTGCGCAACGCCCAGGAACGGCTGGAGATCGCCCAGTCCCTGCAGAACATCTTCGCCAAGGTCGGCATCAAGGCGACCCTTGAAGTCGGTACCGGCAAGCAGATCCTCGGCGCCTATCGTGCCCGCAAGCACGAGATCTATCTCGGCGCCTGGGGCCCGGACTATCCGGATCCGCATACCAACGCCGACACCTTCGCGCACAACCCGGACAACGCCTTCGAGGCGAAGAACACTGGCAAGCTGGCCTGGCGGAACGCCTGGGACATCCCGGCGATGACCAAGGAAACCGAAGCCGCCGTTCAGGAAAGCGACCGCGGCACCCGGGCCGAGATGTACCGCAAGATTCAGGCGGAACATCAGAAAACCAGCCCGTTCGTCATCATGCTGCAGAAAATCGAGCAGACGGGCTTGCGCAAGAACGTCACCGGTTTCTATACCGGCAGCGCCGTGTCCAACGTCTATTACTGGACAGTGAAGAAGTAACCTTCCGGGATAAAGCTGCCGTATGGCACTGAACACATCACTGACGACGGGGAGAGGAGCGCTGCTCCTCTCCCCGCGTATCTTCCGGTCCATTTTCCGGACGGCGGCAACCGTCGCCGTCACGTTCCTTGGCCTGTTGTTCATCACCTTCGTCATCGGCCGGGTCATGCCGATCGATCCGGCGCTTTCCGTCGTCGGCGACAAGGCAAGCGAGGAGATCTATCAGGCCGCCCGCAAGGCGATGGGACTGGATCAACCGCTCTATATCCAGTTCTTCTATTACATCCGCGACGTCCTGCAGGGCGATCTCGGCACCTCCCTGCTGACCGCACGACCGGTCGCGGAGGATATCATCCGGGTGTTCCCGGCGACCCTGGAGCTGGCGACCATCGCCACCTTCTTCGGCATCATTTTCGGCGTCCCGATGGGTGTCGTCGCCGCCGTCAACAAGGGCCGCTGGCCGGATCAGGTCGTCCGCCTGCTGGGCCTCTTCGGCTATTCCATGCCGGTCTTCTGGCTCGGCCTGATCGGCCTGCTGGTTTTCTACGGCGTGCTTGGCTGGGTCGGCGGGCCGGGCCGTCTCGACATCTTCTTCGAGGATGTGGTGCCGAACGTCACGGGCGTGATCCTGATCGACAGCCTGCTGGCCGGCGATTTCGAGATCTTCGGCAATGCGCTCTCGCATATCATCCTGCCGGCGGCCGTGCTCGGCTATTACTCCGTCGCCTATATCAGCCGGATGACCCGCAGCTTCATGCTGGAGCAGCTGAGCCAGGAATACATCACCACCGCCCGGGTGAAGGGCATCTCCGAGTTTCAGGTGATCTGGCGCCACGCCCTCGGCAATGTCATGGTGCCGCTGATCACAGTCATCGCCCTGTCCTATGCCCAGCTGCTTGAAGGATCGGTGCTGACGGAAACGGTCTTCGCCTGGCCCGGTCTCGGTTTTTACATTACCGCCGGCCTGCTTTCCGCCGACATGAACGCCGTGCTTGGCGGGACCCTTGTCGTCGGCGGGGTCTTTGTCGGCCTCAACCTGCTTTCCGACCTGCTGTACCGGCTCGTCGATCCACGCGCCCGATAGCCGGACCCAGACATCATGACAGCAAACACACTCATTCCCGCAAAGCCCGGCCTCCGCGCCTGGCTGACCACCGACACGCCGGCATCGCGCGGCCATGCCCGGATGGTACAGGCCTATCTCGGCTGGCTCTCGCTGACCCGGAACCCGCTCGCTTTGCTCGGCCTTGCCATCCTGGTGATGCTGATCGCGGTTTCCGCTCTTGCTCCCTGGATCGCTCCGCACGATCCCCTGGCGCAGGAGCTGACAAACCGCCTGCAGCCGCCCGGCTCGCCCGGCCATCTGCTCGGCACGGACGAACTCGGCCGCGATATCCTGAGCCGGATCATCCACGGCGCCAGCATCACGCTCTATATCGTCACGCTGGTGGCCGCCACCGCGCCGATCGTCGGGCTGGTCGTCGGCACCCTGGCCGGGTATGTCGGCGGCTGGACGGACACCGTATTGATGCGGCTGACAGACATCTTCCTCGCCTTCCCCCGTCTCGTGCTGGCGCTGGCTTTCGTTGCCGCCCTCGGCCCCGGGATCGAGAACGCGGTACTGGCCATCGCCATCACCTCCTGGCCGCCCTATGCGCGGCTCGCAAGGGCGGAAACCCTGACGGTGCGCCATCAGGACTACATCAGCGCCATCAGGCTGCAGGGTGCGTCGCCCGTCCGCATCATCGCCGGGCATGTGATGCCGCTCTGCCTGTCTTCGGTGATCGTCCGGGTCACCCTCGACATGGCCGGCATCATCCTGACCGCCGCCGGCCTCGGCTTCCTCGGCCTCGGCGCGCAGCCGCCGATCCCGGAATGGGGCGCGATGATCTCCGCCGGCCGCAAATTCCTGCTGGATCAGTGGTGGGTCGCCACCATGCCGGGCCTCGCCATCTTCATCGTCAGCCTGGGCTTCAACCTTCTTGGTGACGGGCTGCGCGATATTCTCGATCCCCGGAGCAGCCAATGAGCGGCGCAACCGGCGCCAAGGACGGCGCCCTCTTGACCGTTGAGGATCTCTCGGTCCGCTTCCACACCCGCACAGGCATTGTCGACGCCGTGCGCAATATCAGCTTCTCCGTCGGCCGGGAAAAAGTCGGCATCGTCGGCGAGTCCGGCTCAGGCAAGACCATGACCGGACGTTCCGTTCTGCGGCTGATCCGGCCGCCGGGAGAGATCACCGCAAAGCGCATGGAGTTCGACGGGCACGACCTGCTGACGCTTACCGAGAAGCAGATGCGGGATATCCGGGGCGACCGGGTTTCCATGGTCATGCAGGACCCGAAATATTCCCTGAACCCGGTGATGACCATCGGCGAGCAGATCGCCGAGGCCTACCGGGTGCATACCGGTGCCTCGTTCCGCGACGCCAAGGTGCGGGCGGCCGAGATGCTGGCAGCGGTCAAAATCCGCGATCCGGAGCGCGTGCTGTCGCTCTACCCGCACGAGGTCTCCGGCGGCATGGGCCAGCGTATCATGATCGCCATGATGCTGATCCCCGACCCTGACCTGATGATTGCGGACGAGCCGACCTCGGCGCTCGACGTCACCGTGCAGATGCAGGTGCTGGCGATCATCGACGACCTCGTCACCCAGCGCGGCATGGGGCTGATGTTCATCTCCCACGACCTCAATCTCGTCGCCTCCTTCTGCGACCGGGTGATCATCATGTATGCGGGCCAGATCGTGGAAACCTGCAAGGCGAACGAGCTGGACCAGGCGCAGCATCCCTATACCCGCGGGCTACTCAATTCATTGCCACGGCTTGATCGCAAACCCGGCCCGCTGCCGGTGCTCGAGCGTCAGGAAAGCTGGAAAACGGAGCCCGGTGTCGATGCCTATTTCAAGTGAGGCCGGCACAATGCCGCTGATTTCCGTGACAGATCTCGATGTCCGCTTCGGCGCAGATGACGAGATCGTGCATGCCGTGCGCGGCGTCTCCTTCGACGTCGCCGAGGGAGAGACATTCGGCCTGGTCGGCGAGTCCGGCTCCGGCAAGTCAACGGTCCTGCGCGCCATGAGCGGCCTGAATGCGGACTGGACCGGCAGCATCGAGATTGGCGGCACCCGCCTCGGACGGGTACGCGGAAAACCGTTCTACAAGCGCGTCCAGATGGTGTTCCAGGATCCCTACGGCTCGCTGCATCCCCGCCATACCGTCGACCGCATCCTGAGCGAGCCCTGCCAGATACACGGCATGAGCGATATCGACACCCGGGTGAGCGACGTTCTGGTCGCCGTCGGCCTCGGCCCCACCTTCCGGTTCCGCTATCCGCATCAACTGTCGGGCGGCCAGCGCCAACGCGTCGCCATCGCTCGCGCGCTTATCCTTGAGCCCGAGATCCTGCTGCTGGACGAGCCGACATCGGCGCTCGACGTCTCGGTGCAGGCCGAGATCCTGAACCTGCTGCAACGCCTGAAGCAGGAACGCGGGCTGACCTTTGTGCTGGTCAGTCACGATCTTTCCGTGATCGCCCATATGTGCGACCGGCTCGCGGTCATGAATGCAGGGCGGATCGTTGAGGAACTGACCGTCGCCCAGCTGCGCGCGGCGGAGCCGGCCGAGGCCTACACCCGCCAATTACTGCGGGCCAGCCTAGGCTATGATCGCTCGGCGGCAGCCGACATGGAATCGTTCGATTGAGCGTTCCGTTCATCCCCTGTTCATATTTCACCGGATAGCATCGCGCGATGGAACAATATGGCGCCACGAAAATCCCGGTTCCGGGAACGACAGGAACGCTCATCCTCGGCCCGATGCCCAAGGATGAGGAGACGGTCGGCAGGATCGCACAGTCTGGGATCGATGCCGTTCTGACTCTGGCCACCGGGGAGGAACTCTCCGAACATGGCGTGCCGCACATGCACGATGTGTTTCTGAAACATGCCGTAAGCTGGACGCATTTTCCGATCCGTGATTTCGACATCCCGTCGGACGTCGATACAAGAGCCTGGTCCGCCCTTGAGACGATTTTGGCCGCGCGACTGAAAAACGGCGGCAGCGTCCTGATCCACTGCCGGGCTGGTTTCGGCCGCAGCGGCATGATGGCTGCCAGATTGCTCATGGCATGCGGGTCGACGCCGGATGACGCGGTCGAGACGGTGCGCAATGCCCGTCCGGGGACGATCGAAACGCCGGCGCAGCTGGACTGGGCCAGAAACGCCGGCGACTCGTACTAGATCCGCAAATCAGAGCGCGGCGATCGCCATGATCTCGACGGTATATTTCGGGCTGGCCAGCTTCGGCGACTCGACGCAGGCCCGGCACGGCGTAGATCCGGCCACCACCCAGCCGTCCCAAACAGCATTCATCTCGGCGAAATCGTCCATTGAGTTCAGCCAGATCGTGGCAGTCAGCAGTTTGGACTTGTCGGTCCCGGCCTCGGCCAGCAATGCATCCAGGTTCGCCAGGATATCCTTGGTCTGATCGGCGACACTGGCGCCCGGCGCGTTCTGGGCCACCTGGCCCGCCGTATAGACCGTGTTGCCGTGGACCACGACCTGACTCATCCGCTCGCCCGTGCGATAGCGCTTGATATCCATATCCCGTTCGCTCCAATAGCTTTGAAAGAGGTCGCAGCATAAGCGGGGGCGGCAGCTTCCGCATAGCGTCTTCCGCCGATCTCACCCGTGCCAAAGCGGGAATGCCCCTATTGCGCCGGTCCAGCAATCGGGCATTGCAAAGCAGGTCCCCACTCGGCTTAATCGGCAGCTAAAAAAGGGGCCGGAACGCCCGAGTGACGTTGGGGTGACGCTTGAGTATGGATACGGGAATGCAGGGCGCCGTAGCTGAGTGGCTGCGCGCACAAACAGGGGCCGAAAAGCTCGACATTACCGGAGCGAAACTGCTCTCCGGCGGCGCCATCCAGGAGAACTGGCGGCTGGATCTGGATGTCCGGGGCGGGCATCTGGACGGGCTGGAGCAGGTCGTGCTTCGCACCGACGCTGCCTCCGGGGTGGATGAAAGCCATGGCCGGGTGGAAGAGTTCCGCCTGCTCTCCGCCGGGTTCGAGGCCGGAATGACCGTGCCCGAGCCACTTGCGCTCGAGCCGACAGGCTCGGTCATCGGCAAACCTTACTATGTCATGCGCAAGGCGGCCGGCACGGCCAACCCCCGCCTGCTCACCCGCGATACAGTCCTTGACCCGCACCGCACGGACCTTGCCCGGCAAATCGGCCGGGAAATGGCCCGCCTGCATCGCATCCGGCCGCCCTGCCCGGATCTGGATTTCCTCGGCGACGCTCCGGCCAATCCAGCTGCCCGGCGAATCTCCGAGCTCTACGGCTTTCTCGACAGCCTGCCCAATGCCTATCCGGCACTGGAATGGGGGCTGCGTTGGCTGGAGTTGAACCGTCCCCTACCAAGCCCGGCCGTGCTCTGTCACCGGGATTTCCGGACCGGGAACTACATGGTGTCCGATGGAGCACTGACCGGCGTGCTGGACTGGGAATTCGCCGGGTGGAGCGATCCGCTGGAAGATATCGGCTGGTTTTGCGCGCGCTGCTGGCGCTTCGGTTCGGACGAGCGCGAGGCAGGTGGCATTGGCAGCCGGAGCGATCTCTATGCCGGATACGAGGAAGAGGCCGGATCGCCACTCGACTGGTCTCTGGTGCCGTATTGGGAAGTGCTTGCCACCGTGCGCTGGGGCGCCATCGCCCTGCTTCAGGGCGAGCGGCACAATTCCGGCGCCGAACGTTCGATTGAGCTCGCGCTCACAGGGCGGAAAGCAGCAGAAATGGAGCTCGATATTCTGCAGCAGATCGCCGGCATCGAAAGGACCCGCGCCAATGTTTGAAGCGCCCGGCAGAAAAGCCCTGGTCGAAACAGCCCTGGCTGCCTTCCAGGAAGACATCCTGCCCGCCCTCGACGGGGACAGGAAATATCTTGGCCTGATGATCGCCAGCGCGCTTTCAACCGCGGTCCGTGAACTGGAAGCCGACGCCGACCGCGACGGCATCCAGCGCGTGCTCGATGGATTTGCCGGACTCTATGGCGAGGACAATGTGGAACGGGCCGGACACGACGCCGAAGCCAAGCTCGACATATTGTCGCGCGACCTGACCCGCGAGCTGCGCGAAGGTCTCTACGACAACTCCCTCACCGGACCGGTCCACACATTGCTGACCGTTCTCGCCGAGGAGAAACTGAAACTCTCCAACCCAAAATTTCTGGCCGCGCGCGAATACTCCCAGCCGACGCCGAACTGATGCAGAAACTCCAGACAATCCCGGATAAATCACTGCATCAATAAAAAGACCTACTATTCTGTTTTGGCTGACGGTTCCCCGAGTCACGACAGATTTTAAGCGCATTTCATCGAATGAAACTGATGCAACGCAGACACACCAAAACGGAACCGAAAGTCGAATCCGTGCCGAAATGGCACAGCCATCCCCGTCAGGGAAGCACCCGCTTGAGGTAGCCTTCATTGTCCGGCGTGGCAGCTTCGTACACAGTGTCGAACAACGGGCTGCCGAGCACGAAATCGGCGCTCGCCTGATTGCAGGCAAGCACGACATTGTAGAGCGTGCAAAGCCTCAGCAGCGCCTTCACGTCCACATCATGCGGCATGGATGTCATCGGGTCGGTGAAGAAGATCAGGATGTCGAGCCCGCCTTCCGCGATCAATGCCCCCATCTGCTGATCGCCGCCGAGAGGGCCGCTTTTCAGGCAATGAATGGCAAGACCAGTATCCTCGGAAATCACCTGTCCGGTTGTCCCGGTTGCGTAGAGATCGTGCCTGGCGAACCGGCCCTTGTGAGTGTGCACGAAACTCCTGAGAGCCGGTTTGCGGGCATCATGGGCGATCAGCCCGATGCGCTTGCGTTCCTTCATGAGATACGGTCCCCGGTTTAAGACGATAGTTTCCAAAAGGGCGCTACACTGTCTGGTAGGCCATGACTAAGCTGCAAGAAAACACTCAAGCAATAGCAACTTATATGGGACGGGAGGACATGTCCGAAATCACCTTAGCCGATCTGCGCAAGCTGACGGAGTGGGATACACCCACGATCTGCAACGGCCTTGAGGTCGTCACACCTGAGCGCCGGACCATCGGCTTCACCACCATGCCGCTGGTCGCGCTCGATCCGTCCCTGCCCCCGATCTGCGGCTATGCCCGCACCGCCACGATGCGCGCCGTGACGCCGCCACAAGGCGATGCCAGGGCCACCCGCGCCGCCTATTACACCTATGTCGCGGAGGGCGCGCTGCCCCGCATCGTGGTGTTGCAGGATCTCGACCCGGAGCCCGGTTTCGGTGCTTTCTGGGGTGAGGTGAACACCAACGTCCACAAGGGTCTCGGCTGTCTCGGCTGCGTCACCAACGGATCTTTCCGCGATGTCGATGCCTCGGCACCCGGCTTCCAGATCCTCGGCGGCAAGGTCGGCCCGAGCCATGGCTGGGTTCATCCCGTCGATTTCGGCGTGCCGGTGAATGTCGGCGGCATGGCGGTCAATCACGACGACATCATTCATGCGGACCGGCACGGCGCCGTGGTGGTGCCCGCCGACGCAGTGAAGAAGCTGCCGGACGCCATCGCCCTGCTGGAGCGGAAAGAGAAGGTCATTCTCGATGCCGCCAAATCACCGGATTTCGACATCGACAAGCTGAAGGCCGCCATGGCGGGCTCCGCCGAAATCCACTGATTCACCTGCCTGAGAGAATGACAATGAAGAACAAGTTTCATGTGCTTGTGGTCGACACGCTTCACGATGTCGGCCAGTCGCAGTTCGATGCCCGCGACGATATCGAGACCACCGTCCTTGAGCTGCCGAGCGAAGAGGTATTGCTTGCCCATGTCGGCGCCGCCGATGCGATCGCGGTCCGGACAACGAAGATCCCGCGCAAAGTGATCGAGGCCGCGCCGAACCTGAAAGTCGTGTCGCGTCATGGTGTCGGCTACGATTCCGTGGATGTCGCCTGCCTGACCGAGCGCGGCATTCCGCTGTGTGTCGCGGCCACCTCCAATGCGGTTTCGGTCGCCGAACATGCCATGTTCATGATCCTGGCCCTGGCCAAGCAAAGCGTTGCCTTCGACCATGCGACCCGGTCCGGCAATTTCTGGATCAAGCTCGGAATGGGCGCGCAGGACATCGCCGATAAATCGCTGCTGATCGCCGGTTTCGGCCGGATTGGCAGCCGAACCGCGAAACGGGCGCTGGCCTTTGACATGAAGGTCTCCGTGTATGACCCGTATGTCGATGACGACGTCATAAAGGCAGCCGGCTGCACGCCGGTGGCGAATTTCGATGCGACTCTGCCGGCGATGGATTTCGTCACCCTGCACTGTCCGAAAAGTGCGGACACTGTGAACATGATCGGCAAGGCACAGCTCGCGGCCATGAAGCCCTCCGCCGTGCTGGTCAATACCGCGCGCGGTGGTCTGGTCGACGAGGACGCTCTTTATGACGCACTGACCTCCGGTGCCATCGCCGCAGCCGGTCTCGACGTCTTTGCAGTCGAACCCCCAAAGCCGGAGCATCCTCTGTTTCAGCTCGACAACATCATCGTCAGCCCGCACAGCGCCGGGGTGACGGAACAATCGATCCTGCGGATGGCCAGCCAGACGGCCAAGAATGTTCTCGACGTGCTCGACGGCAAGCCGAACCCGGACGTCATCATCAACAAAGAAGTGCTCTAGGGAGGGCCCGGCCATGAAAACACGCTTGAATGACTGCCTGAAGGACGGTCGGGGGGCGATCAACGCCTGGCTTTCCATCCCGAATACCTTCACAGCGGAAATCACCGCCACGCAGGATTTCGACTCCGTCACCATCGATCTGCAGCACGGCCTCGTCGACTATCAGGCCGCGCTGACCATGCTGCAGGCCATGAGCGGCTCCAATGCCACCCCGATGGCCCGGGTTCCCTGGCTGGAGCCCGGCATTATCATGAAGCTCCTGGATGCAGGAGCTCTCGGCATCATCTGCCCGATGGTCAACAATCGGGCGGACGCGGAGGCCTTCGTCGGAGCCTGCAAATATGTGCCGGACGGATACCGTTCATCCGGCCCGACCCGCGCCGGCATGATCTATGGCAGCAACTATCACGACCAGGCGAACAAGACCGTCGTCACCCTCGCGATGATCGAAACCGAGGAAGCTCTGACGAATGTCGACGAGATCGCGGCGACGCCGGGGCTGACGGGCCTCTATATCGGCCCGAGCGATCTTGCCATATCGCTTGGCCACAAGCCCGGTCTCGACCGCGCCGAGCCGGAAATGCATGAAGCCATCGACAAGATCCTCGCCGCCGCCAAGGGAGCCGGGATCAAGGCCGGTATCCACTGCCTCAATAACGCCTACGCCAAGAACATGCTGGCAAAAGGCTTCAATTTGGTGACGCTGGCCAATGACGTTCGGCTCTATTCCGCGGCAGTCAGCGCTGCCGTGAGCGGCATGCGTGCCTGATGGGGAGACAAAACGAGGTCCGGGTCGCCCCCGATGTCATGATCCGGCTAGTGCGCGCGATGTTCGAGCGCGCCGGCTGCTCCGAAACGGAGGCCGCCTGCATCGCAGAGCGGCTGACCGGAGCCAATCTCCGGGGACATGACAGCCACGGCGTGATCCGGGTGCCACGCTATCTCGAATGGGCCGAGAGCGGACGGCAGAAAATCGGCCAGAGTGTCGAGATCGTCATGGAAAACGACGTGATGGCGATCCTCGACGGCAATTACGGCTTCGGTCAGACCATCGGCGAGCAGACCGTCGATCTTGGTCTGAAGAAGGTGAAGAAACACGGCCTCGCCCTGACCGCGTTACGCAATTCGGGCCATCTCGGCCGGATCGGCGACTGGGCGGAACGGGCGGCGGCGGCAGGTGTCGCCTCCCTGCACATGGTCAATGTCCGCGGCTCCCTGCTCGTCGCCCCGTTCGGCGCCCGGGAGCGGCGCATGGGAACGTCCCCTTTCTGCATCGGCATCCCCGTCGCGGGACAGGACCCGGTGGTGCATGATTTCGCCACCTCCACAGTCGCCGAGGGCAAGGCCCTGGTCGCTCTCAGGGGCGGCAAGAAACTGCCAGAAGGCTCCCTGATCGACGCGGAGGGCGCGCTGACAAGCGATCCCTGGCCGCTCTATGGCGATGTACCCGAAGGCAAGGCACCGATGCCCTATGAAGGGCCCGGAGCGCTCACCGCTTTCGGCGGCCACAAGGGCTCCGGCCTCAACTTTATGATGGAGATGATGGCCGGTGCCCTCACCGGCTCCGGCTGCGCCGGCGGCCCGGACGAACCCGAGCGGCGGCGGTTCTGCAACGGCATGCTGTCGATCTATATCGATACCGAGAAGTTCGACGGCCAGGACAGCATGGCGGAGGAGATCAAGTCCTATATCGCCTTCGTGAAAAGCGCCCGCACGGCCGATGGCCACAGTGAAGTGCTGGTGCCCGGCGAGAATGAACGGCGCGTGATGGCGGAACGCCAGGCCGCAGGTCTGCCGCTGGCGGACGCCGCCTGGTCGGACATCCTCGGCGCCGCCCGGAAGCTGGGGTTCGCGGAGGATGAGTTGAACGCACTCATTGCTGCCTGAGCCCATCTAAAACCGTCATTCCTGCGCACGCAGGGACCCAGGGATGGCGGGGATAGTTCTATGATCACCTGGGTCCCGGCTCTCCGGCCGGGATGACGATTTTGATAAACTTTCCCGCTATCCCCTGGGGAGTTCCCGCTCATGACCGAACAAGCCCGCATCCCCGCCTTCTGTACCCAGTGCCGCTCACGGTGCGGCTGCCTGGCCACTGTCGAGGACGGAAAGCTGCTCGGCATCGATCCGCTGCCGGACCATCCGAGCGGCGCCAAGCTCTGTCCCAAGGGCAAGGCCGCGCCCGAGCTGGTCTATCACCCGGACCGGCTGACCCGGCCGCTGCGGCGGACCTCCCCCAAGGACGCGAAGGTGCCGACATGGGAGCCGATCTCCTGGGACGATGCGCTGGACGAGATCGCCGGCCATATGAGCCGTATCCGGGACGCGCATGGCCCCGAGCAGGTGGCCTTCTCCGTCACCACGCCGAGCGGCACGCATATTTCCGACAGCATCTCCTGGATCGAGCGCTTCATCCGCGCCTATGGCAGCCCCAACACGATCTACGGCACGGAGATCTGCAACTGGCACAAGGACGTGGCCTCCCGCTTCACCTACGGCACCGATATCGGCACGCCGGACTTCGCCCATACGGACTGCGTGCTGCTCTGGGGCCACAATCCGGCCGCGACCTGGCTGGCCCGCTCGACAGAGATCCAGAAAGCCATCCGCAAGGGCGCGAAACTGGTCGTCATCGATCCGCGCCCGACGCTCTTTGCCCGCCGCGCCGATTGCTGGCTGCGCGTCCGCCCCGGAACGGACCAGGCCGTGGCGCTGGGATTGATCCAGCTGATACTGGAAAGCGGCCGGTTCGATCAGGCTTTTGCCCGCGCATGGACCAACGCCGCCTTTCTGGTGCATCCCGAAACGGGCCGCCTCCTGCGGGAAAGCGATCTGACGCCGGAGGGAAACCCGGATATCCTGCTCGCAGCCTCTTCGGCGGGCGGCGCCCCACTGCGTTACGATACGCAACAGGGGTGCTGGCTGGATGCACCGGAAGGTGCAGAGCTGTTCGGCTCACACACCATAGAGGCCAGCACTGGCACCCTGCTCTGCCGAACCGCACTGCAGGCCCTCGCGGACGCCGCCGCGGACTATCCACCCGAACGGGTCGCGGAAATTGCCGGTATCAGCGCAGACGATCTGCACAAGGCCGCCGGCATCCTCTTCGAAAGCCCGTCTCTGGCCTATTACGCCTGGAACGGCGTAGGGCAAAGCCTGACCGCGACCCAGACGGACCGGGCGATCTCCACGCTCTACGGGCTGACCGGTAACTACGGCAGGAAGGGCGGCAATGTTCCGGGCGCCGCCGCCAAATTCAACGACATCGCCGGGCATGATCTGCTGAGCGACAGCCAGAAGGCGAAGGCGCTTGGCCTCACCGAACGCCCCCTCGGCCCCGGCCGGCAGGGCTGGGCCACCGCGCGGGACGTCTACCGCGCCATCACTGACGGCACGCCCTATCCCGTCCGCATGCTGTTCTCCTTCGGCGGCAACCCGCTCGCCTCCCAGCCGGACACGGCCCGTGCCAGGGAGGCCTTCGGCAAGCTCGACTTCCACGTCCATACGGACTTCTTCCTGAACGAGAGCGCCAAGCATGCGGATATCGTGCTGCCGGTCGCAACGTCATGGGAGCGTGAAGGGCTGCGCAACGGCTTCGATGCAAGCCTGGAAGGCATGCGCAAGGTCCAGCTCCGCCCGGCCGTGATCGCGCCTGTCGGCGAGACGAAGAGCGATACCGATATCGTGCTGGAACTGTCCCGCCGGCTCGGTCTCTCGGACGTCATGTTCGATTGCGACGCGGACAAGGGGCATGCCCACATCCTGGCCCCCTCTGGGATTGGCCTCAACGCCCTCAGGGCCGCGCCGGAGGGTGTCACGCTGGATGGAACGGTCGCGCTGGAGGCACATCTCGCAAGCGGCTTCCCGACCCCGTCCGGGCGGCTGGAAATCTATTCCGAGCAGATGCTGGAACATGGCTATGCCCCGGTGCCGAGCCTCGATGGGGCAGAGCTTCCGAAACAGGAGGACAACGCCTTCCCGCTCCGCCTCGGATCGGCCAAGACCGTTGTCTATTGCCACAGCCAGCACCGCAACATCCCGTCGCTCAGACGGCTGCAACCGGATCCGATCCTGGAGATGGCCCCCGCCACGGCGGAAGCACGCGGGATCGCCGATCATGACTGGGTGGAGATCAGCACGAAGGCCGGGACGTTCATCGCCCGCGCGAAACTCGGCAAGGAGCTCGCCCCCGGCGCCGTTTTCGCCCAGCATGGCTGGGCCGTCAGCGACAGCACGGATACGCCGAATACAGGCGGCGACGCCCTTGCGGCCAACATGAACGCCGCCATCCCGACCGAAAGATGCGACCCGGTCAGCGGCTCGATCCCGCTACGCTGTTCCTGGTGCGAGGTGCGGAAGGTTTGAGTCAGTCGCTCCGATAGCGCTCTTCCAGCCCGTAATACCAGTCGAACCCCACCGTCTCGTATAGCTCGTCGAAACTCAGCAGCCGGTCCGGGCCCGGATGATTGCCGTGCGCCATCAGGGCGAGCGCGTCCCGCATGGCCCGGATCGAGACATTCAGAAGGGTGACTCCGAACAGCAGACACTGATAGCCGATCGCCTCCGCCTCTTTCGGACTGAGCAGCGGGCGGCCTTCACGCTCGAGCTGGGCCAGCAGCTTCGGCGCCTGCACGCGGCTGCACAGCGCTTCCATCTCGCGGCGGTTCTGCGGGCCTTCAAAATAGACGATATCGGCGCCCCGGTCGGCAAAGGCCTCGCAGCGCCAGAGCGCTTCCTCCAGCCCCTCCGCGACGCGGCTGTCCGTGCGGGCGAGGATCAGCACATCGCCGCCGCTGGCCCGGATCTCGTCCCGCATGTCGAGCGCGGCCTGCAGCCGGGTCAGGGCCTCGCCGCGCGGCACCACTTCGACGCCCTTGGCGAATCCGCAGCGCTTCGGGAAAACCTGATCTTCCAGCATGATGCAGGCGATTCCGGCATCGGCGAAGCCTTTCACTGTGCGCCGGACATTGACCGGGTTGCCGAATCCGGTATCCGCGTCGCCGATCAGCGGGATGGAGACGGCACCCGCGATATCCCGGGCCTGATCGAGCATTTCCCTGTAGGAAAGCAGCCCCGCGTCCGGCAGGCCAATCTGCGTCGCGCTGACCGCGTAGCCGCTGACATAGGCAGCATCGAAACCGGCCTGCTCCACCAGCTTCGCACTCATCGCGTCGTAGCAGCCCGGAATCGTCAGGATTCGCCCTGTTGCCAGACGCGCCCTCAGCGCCGCCGCATTTCCCGCCATTTTTTCGCCTCCCCCAACGCTTCCTGAGTATTGGGGAAACGATAGCCCTGACGCCAAAATGGAAAAAGGCCCCATTCGGGGCCTTTTCACGTCACATATGCATGCCGGTTCTAGAAGGCGTCTTTGACCTTCAGGACCTGGCGGCCGCGATACATGCCGGTCTTCAGATCGATATGGTGCGGGCGGTGCAGCTCACCGGTATCCGCGCTTTCCACATACGTATCAGACTTTACCCGATCATGGGCACGACGCATGCCGCGCTTTGACGGGGTCGTTTTCCTCTTGGGAACTGCCATGTCACTTATCCTCAGTTCGTCGGTACCGATTGCACCGACGGTGCTATCTCAGGGGCGCTGTATTAGTGGGTTTCCGGAGCAGTTGCAAGGGAAAAACCCTGCAAAATCCCTCCGGCAGGCATGCAATTATTCGAACTCGATGATCTGCTGATCGACGGTGAGACTGGCCCCGGCAGCGGCATGGATTTTCGCCACCGTGCCATCCTTCTCCGCGCGCAGCACATTCTCCATCTTCATGGCCTCGACCACCGCCAACTCTTGCCCGGCCTTGACCGCATCGCCCTCGGCAACGGCAAGAGAGACCAGCAGGCCCGGCATCGGCGACAGCAGGAACTTGCTCAAATCAGCCGCCTCTTTCTTTGGCATCCGGTCCAGCAGGTCGGACGCCCGCCGGCTGATCACCGTGAAGCGGCGCTGGGCACCCGCGATGGACGCCAGATAATCGATCCCCTTGCGCTCGAACTGCACCGGGAACGGCGCGCCGTTGACCGTGCCGCCGAAGACAGCCTCGCCGGCCCGGAGCGCCCCGCGGACGGCGTAGGTGGTACCACCGATGGTCACGTCGAACCCGCCATCGACCAATACCGCGTCCGCGTCTTGCGCCTCATCGTCATGGCGGACCTTCCAGGCCCGCTGCGGCGGGATGCGGTCGGCGACGGGGGTCTGGCCGGAAATCATCCGGTTGCGCTCCGCATAGGCGCATTCCGCCGCCACCGCGACGGCGCGCATGGCGTTCTCGATCTCTTCACTCACCGGCGCGCCATGGAAGCCGTCCGGATATTCCTCGGCAATGAAACCGGTCGACAGGCGCCCCTCGCGGAACCGCTCATGCGCCATCACGGCGGAGAGGAAATCGACATTGTGCCCGATGCCGCGCACCAGGAACCGGTCGAGCGCCTCCGCCATCCGGTCCACCGCCTCGATCCGTGTGTCACCGAAGGTGCAGAGCTTGGCCACCATCGGGTCGTAGAACATGGAAATCTCGGCGCCTTCATAGACGCCGGTATCGACCCGCACCGTTTCGCTCTCCTGCGGCGGCTGATAGCGCACCAGACGGCCCGTGGAGGGCAGGAAGCCGCGATAGGGGTCCTCGGCATAGATCCGGGACTCGACGGCCCAGCCGGTCATCTTGATGTCGTCCTGGGTGAAGGGCAGCTTCTCGCCCGCCGCCGAGCGGATCATGATCTCGACCAGATCGAGGCCGGTGACCAGTTCCGTCACCGGATGCTCCACCTGCAGGCGGGTGTTCATCTCCAGGAAATAGAAATTCCGGTCCGCATCGACGATGAACTCGACGGTACCGGCGGAGGAATAATCCACTGCCTGCGCGAGGGCCACGGCTTCGGCGCCCATCGCGGCCCGGGTCTTCTCGTCCAGGAACGGGCTCGGCGCCTCTTCGATGACCTTCTGGTGGCGGCGCTGGATGGAGCATTCCCGCTCCCCCAGATGCACGACATTGCCATGCTTGTCCGCGATCACCTGAATCTCGATATGGCGCGGCTCCTCGATGAATTTCTCGATGAAGACACGCTCGTCGCCAAAACTGGAGCGGGCCTCGTTCACCGCCGAGCGGAAACCGGACACCACCTCCTCGTCGTTATAGGCGACCCGCATCCCCTTACCGCCGCCGCCGGCAGAGGCCTTGATCATCACCGGATAGCCGATCTCCCGGGCGACCTTGGCCGCTTCTGTGTCGTCGGCCATGATGCCGAGATAGCCCGGCACCGTGCTGACCTTCGCCGCATGCGCCAGCTTCTTCGATTCGATCTTGTCGCCCATCGCCCCGATGGCCTTGATGCCGGGGCCGATGAAGGCGACGCCCTCCTTTTCGAGCGCTTCGGCGAAACCCGCGTTCTCGGACAGGAAACCGTAGCCCGGATGCACCGCCTCGGCGCCGGTCTGCCGGATCGCGTCCATGATCTTGTCGATCACCAGATAGGATTCGGAAGAGGCCGCGGGGCCGATATGCACCGCCTCGTCGGCCGTCCGGACATGCAGGGCGTCGGCATCCGCGTCGGAATAAACGGCGACGGTCTTGATGCCCATGCGCTTTGCGGTCCGCATCACGCGACAGGCGATTTCACCACGGTTGGCGATCAGGATTTTCTTGAACATGGTTGGAAGTTAGCCGAGCCCCTTGAGGGCGGCAATAGGACAACGTGCCCTTATTCCTTCAACCTGTGTTCGCGATAGATTTCACCGATGCGCGCCCTGCGCCGCCAGAGCCGTGCCTTGTTCACCGGAATGTCCCATTTCGGGTTCGTAGGATCGATCTCACCAAGCACCAGGCCTGATGCGGCGCACCCGCATGAGGCCAGAATCTCTCCGTCGGGGCCTATGAAACAGGACGGTTGCTTATCGCTAGCATTTTGGGGAACGGAATAACTCAGCCAGAAGCAATTGCTGGCCGCGTAGCCCTGACATTGAATCCGGAACGTTTTCAAGCCAGGACCGGACGAAAGACAGAGGCAATCCACGCCAAGACGCTCATATTCCATGAACAGTTCCGGGAACTGAACCTCGATACAGATCAGGAAGCCTAGCCGAATCCCCCTGATATCGACCGTGATCGGCTTGTTGCCCGCCGCGTACCAGTCCGTGATCTCCGCATTGGAACAGTACTGCTTGTCGTACCGCGCGACGGCATGGCCATGCCCGTCAATGATGTGCAGGCTGTTCAGGGGGCGCGACAGGTCCGGGTGACGATGGTTACAGCCGACAAACGCCCAGATACCGGTCTCGGCACAGCATGCCCGAACCTCGTTCAGAGAAGCCTCCAGCGCTTCCCAGTCGACGTCTGACCAGCTTTTGATCTCGGATTTCACATAGCCAGACAGAGCCGCTTCGGGGAAATGTGCGCAATCGGCGCCGACCGCCGCCGCTTCCCGAATTAGATCGCATATTCTGGCGGCATTTTTTTTCAGATCAGATGAGATCGAAGGCTGAGCCGTCGCGAGCTTGAGCATGCGCTCTCCCCGCCCCGAGATCCGGCGTCAGATCAGGAAATTGATATAGGAGCCCGCCGGAGCATCCTGATCTATATTGTCATTGGCGAGAAGCGCCATCAGCCGTTTGATCTGCCGCTCAATATCAGCATCCGAGGTAGCTGTGCGCAGCCGGAAACCCGGAGTCGGCGCACTGCTCGGGATCTGCAACGGCTGCTGCTGGGCGACGCGGGCAGGCGTGGCAGCATCAGGACGTCGAACGACCGGGCGCCGGACACGGGCGTTCGGCGCGCCTACGCCGCCGTTTCTCGGTCCACTCGGTGTCAATGCCATATGCGATGCCCTCGGCTCGATGCCAACAATGACGACTATAGCGGAGCGGGAATCGGGCGCAAAGCCTTATGCTTTCGGCCCGCCCAGCATGCCTTCCAGAGCATCCATCGCCGCCGTTAGCCGTTCCGGCGCGGAGGCATAGCAAAGCCGCAGATAGCCTTCGCCTGACGGCCCGAAGGCGCTGCCAGGGGCGAGGCCGACATTGCACGTGTCGATGATCTGCTTGCAGGCGTCGACCGAGTCATCCATGCCGTCGACCGTGAAGAAGGCATAGAAGGCCGCTTTCGGCCGGGCGGAGCTGATCCGGGGCCAGGCGTCGAGCCGGTCGAACACGATGTCCCGGCCCTTCAGGCAGCGGGCGCGCAGGTCAGCGATGACCTGATCGCCGTCGCGCATCGCCGCAATGGCACCGCGATGCAGGAATTGCGGCACGCCGGAGGTGACGATCTGCACCAGCTTGGCGACGGTCGGGCCGAGGGCTGCCGGGTGGGTCAGCCAGCCGAGCCGCCAGCCGGTCATCATCCAGGACTTGGAGAAGCTGTTGATGACGAACAGCCTGTCGTCATCCTCGGCGATCTGCAGGAAGGACGGCGCCACGTCCCGGTCGAAGACGAGCTGGTGATAGACCTCGTCGGCGATGATCCAGATGCCGCGCTCCCGGGCGAAATCAAGGATCTGCTGCTGCTGTTCCTGCTCGATCATCCAGCCCGTCGGGTTCCCCGGCGAGTTGACGAAGATCGCCTTGGTCTTGTCGGTAACGGCGGCGAACAGCGCGTCCATGTCGAGATGCCAGTCATCGTCCCGCAGGCTGAGCGAGACATGGGTGCTGACGCCGCCATTGATCTCCACCGTGGAATAGATGTTCGGCCAGATCGGGCCAACCACCAGCACCTCGTTGCCCGGCGCCAGGATCATCTGCATGGCCATGGCGAGGGAGGACATGCCGCCGGTGGTCAGGCTGACCCGGTCCGTGTCGAGCGCAATGTCGAAGGTCCGGTTCATATAGGCGGCGATCTCCTTGCGAAGATCGAGAATGCCGCGCTGGTCGGTATAGAAGGTCTCACCCCGGCGCATCGCATCGGCGGCCGCCTCGGTGATGAAAGAAGGCGTCGGCAGGTCGCCCTCGCCGAACCAGAGCGGGATCAGCCCCTGCCGGTCCCAGCCATGCTGGGCGACCTCGACAATACCCGTCTCTTTCAGGCTTTCCACGAGTGGGTTCATCGAACCGAAATCGGGCGCGGCGGACATCAGCATCATCTTCATCCTGCAAATGGAAGCGGGCCGCACCCAGGCACGACCAGATGAAAACTTTAGCTCTTTGCCCCACGCTCACAACCCCATAAAACCGATGGCACGGGTTAGCCCCGGTTAACCGAACGAGACTGAACAGAGAGCGCGAGGACGAACATGGGCAGGATCTTCCTGATCCGGCATGGGGAGACGGTCTGGAACCGGCAGGGGCGGCTGCAGGGCCAGCTCGATTCCCCCCTCACGCTGACCGGCGTCCGGCAGGCCGAAGCCCATGGTCGCAAGCTCGGCGAAATGCTCGGGGCAACCGCCCTGCCCGTGCTCGCCAGCCCTCTCGGTCGCACCCGGCAGACCGCCGCCATCATCTGCGACACGGCGGGCCTGCCGTACGAGGCGGTACGGTTCGACGAGCGGTTGATGGAAATCACCCTCGGCGAGCATGACGGCTATCACGGCTGGGGCGCGCTGGACGAGGATTTCCCGGAGCACGCCATCGCCCGGCGGGCCGATCCCTGGCATTACCGGCATCCCGGTGGCGAAAGCACGGAGATGGTCCGCGACCGGCTGATTCCGGTCATGAACGAGCTGCGTGCCGCCGAGATGCCGCACATCGTCATCGCCCATGGCGTGGTGAACAAGATCATGCGCGGGATCTATCTCGGGCTGAGCGAGGAAGACTGCTTCGCCCTTGACCGCCCGCAGCACGGCTTTCACGTGCTGGAGGACGGAGCGGAGCGTTTCATTCCATCTCTGGAATAGACGGCAGCCGGCGGATGGTCCGGATCGGGATATCCATGTCCCGGGTCCGGTGCATGAAATCCGCCAGCCCCTCATAGGCCACGGCCATGTGATGACCGTTGGCGTGCAGCAGCATGCCCGGCTCGGCCAGGAACATGACATGGCCCGCCGTGAACAGCAGGTCTCCCGGCTGGGCTGCATCCAGCCCACCCTCGACGATCTCGCCGATCGCCGCTTCCTGCATGTCGCTGTCCCTCGGCGCCGTGATCCCGGCCCGGGCCAGTGCCAGCTGCACCAGAGCCGAGCAATCCAGCCCGAAGCTGGAGCGCCCACCCCAGCCATAGGGCGCGCCCATGAACAGCTCAGCCGTGGAGAGATAGTCTGGCTCTACCTCGGTCACGTCGCAAAGATGGGGCGTATAGATCCAGCCGCCCGTCTCGCTGAAATCCACTCTGGAATAGTTACCGTCGGTATCCGAAACCCGGACACGGGTGGAGAGATGCAGCATGTCGAGCGGGATGCTCTTCAGGTCCGGCTCCGGGAACACGTAGCTCCGGAGCGCCTGCACTTCGTGACTGTAGGTCGCCTCGGTATCGGGCCCGAGCCCGTCCTCGCGGACATAGCCGACATAACCGTCGCTCTGGTTCTGGCCCCAGGCCCAGCCGTCCTTGCGCTCATAGGCGATGAAGCGCTCGTTAAAGAGCAGTTCGGTCGACTGCCGCGCAGCTGGGTCCGGCGCCTCGCGGACGGACAATGTGCCGGACAGCACCCGGCAGGCCTCGCCCGACACATAGTGCGGCGCGTCGATATCGGCTTCGAGGAAATCGGCCGCGATATCCGCGCGGGCCGGGGTCAGGCGATGGTCGAACGGGTCAATCTTCACGCCATCAGGTCCTTCGTTGCCCGGTCGAGACCGTCCAGGGTGAGCGGGAACATGCGGTCCTCCATCAGGTCGCGGATCATGCTGATCGACTGGGTATAGTGCCAGTATTTCTCGGGCGTCGGGTTGAGCCAGGCCGTGCGCCGGAAATGGCCGGTCAGACGCTGCATCCAGGCGGCGCCCGCCTCCTGGTTCATATGCTCCACACTGCCGCCGGGCATGGCGATCTCGTAGGGGCTCATGGAGGCATCGCCGACGAAGATCGCCTTATATTCCGGCCCGTAGGTATGCAGCACGTCCCAGGTCGATGTCGACGCTGTATGCCGGCGCCAGTTGTCCTTCCACACCTTCTCGTAGGGGCAGTTGTGGAAGTAGAAATATTCCAGATGCTTGAACTCGGACCGGGCAGCAGAGAACAGCTCCTCCGTCACCTTGATAAAGGGGTCCATGGAGCCGCCGACATCGAGGAACAGCAGCACGTTCACGTTGTTATGCCGTTCCGGCACCATCTTCAGATCGAGGTACCCACCATTGCGCGCGGTGGAACGGATGGTGTCGCTCATATCCAGCTCGGTCGGTGTGCCGGAACGGGCGAAACGGCGCAGCTTGCGGAGCGCCATCTTGATGTTCCTGGTGCCGATCTCGACAGAATCGTCGAGATTGCGGAACTCCCGCTTGTCCCAGACCTTCACCGCCCTGTTGTGCCGGTTGCCGTCCTGGCCGATGCGGACGCCTTCGGGATTGTAGCCATAGGCGCCGAACGGGCTGCGGCCGGCCGTGCCGATCCATTTGTTGCCGCCCTGATGGCGCTTTTCCTGCTCTTCCATACGCTGCTTCAGGGTTTCCATGAGCTTTTCCCAGCCACCCATGGCCTCGATCTCGGCCTTCTCCTCCTCGGTCAGATTCAGCTCCGCCATCTTGCGTAGCCATTCCTCCGGGATATCGTCGCCGAACAGATCGGTGAGGTACTCCAGCCCCTTGAAGACATGGCCGAAGACCTGGTCGAACCGGTCCAGATGCCGCTCGTCCTTCACCAGCGTCGCGCGGGAGAGGTAATAGAAATCCGTGACCGCGTAATTCGCGAGCCCGGCCTGCACGGCCTCCAGCAGCAGCAGGTACTCCTTCACGGAGACCGGCACTTCGGCGCGTTTCAGCTCGTAGAAGAAATTTGAAAACATGGGGATTTGTCACAGGAGCAGAGAGGCCGGTCAAGTCCGGATGGAAAGCGCGGCACCCTCTTCACAGATTGCCTCTCCGGACCGTCATTCACATAGCTCCACGCCACATAGCACCGAGATGACCGACGACGCTCCGACCGCCCGCCTCGCCCCCGTCCAACCGGGACCTGCGGATGCTTTCCCGCTGCGGGAGCTGGAGATCGGCACGCCCGACAAGCGCGGCAGAACAGTGATCGACATCCTCTGGGCGGTGCAGGATTTCAAGATCTACAAGACCGACAAGGGCATCAGCCCGCAATTCTCCGACGATCCGCAGCAGGCCCGCCAGCAGCGTCAGGACTATATGGCGCTCGGTCCCGAGCTGGCCGACCTGAACCAGCAGATCAACCTGCTGAACACCGGCTGGGGCCGGATGCTCGCCTGGATCACCCGCAAATTCGGCGCGTCCGACGATCCGCGGCTTGCCTATTATGAACGGGAGACAGCGCGCGGCATCGCACAGGCGCTGAGCGGCCAGCCTGACGAGGGGCGCGCCACACTGGCCGACCTGAATACCCGGATATCAAAACGGCTGAGCAACATCCTGCGCGTGCTCTATTTCAGCATCTGCGTGGTGGCAACGCTGGAAATCGCCGTCGGGCTTGCGATCTACACAAAGACCATGACGGCCCCCGAAACAGAGACGCTGCTCGGCCTCAACGTCTTTGAACTCTGCGTCGCCGCCGTGATGGGTTGTCTCGGCGCCCTGCTCTCGACCGCCATCGGACTGCGCAGACTCGCCATCGATCCCGCCGCCACCCTGACTATCAATATCACCTACGCGATTCAGCGCATGCTGGTCGGCGTGCTCGGCGCCGTGGTCCTGCATATCTCGCTGAAATCGGGGATCGTCAGCAACCTGCTCGGCACGACGGCATCCGCACCGGCTGAGGCGGGAACGATCTATAAGCTGGCCTTCGTCAGCCTGCTTGCCGGATTCAGTGAACGGTTGGTGCCGAACCTGCTCGACCGGGCCGCGGAGACTTACGGCAAGGAAAACACAACCGCGCCGCCCTCTGGCGGCGCCACTCCCACGTCCTGAGTCCGGAGCATGCTGCGCTATTGCAGCGCTGCCTGCAGGGCCTTCTGGCTTTCCAGAAGATCTGTCGCCAGCGCCCGGCCGCCATCTTCTGTGCAATGGTGATTGCCGATCTCTGCGGTGTCGCGGGCTTTCTCCAGCGCCGTCTCGATAATCGACCATTCCACCGGACCGGCGCCGGCTTTCTCGGCGAGCTCCTTCGCCTGCTTCAGGAAATAGGCGAGTTCCTCGTCCGGCCCGCCGCAGAACGGAACCGACGCCGCAATTTTCCCGGCGGCGCTGCCATAGTCGGCTAACGCTGCCTTCGAGTCCTTGCCCGCGTTAATATTGGAGGGCAAAGGATTCTTCGCTTCCTTGTTGGCGCTCTCACTGGAGGGAGAAGCCTTCTTCGTTGCCTCGTCGGCGCCGCCAAAGAAAAAGGCAAGAACAGCCACCACCAATATGGCGCCAAGTATGAAAGCCGCCCGCTTCATGATCCCCGTCCCTCACGGCGGGCCATGAAGGCGAGCCGTTCAAACATATGCACATCCTGCTCGTTCTTCAGCAGAGCGCCATAAAGCGGCGGAATGATGTCCTTCTTGTCCCCGGAGCGCAGCGTCTCCGGCGGGATGTCCTCGACCACCAGCAGCTTGATCCAGTCCAGCAGCTCCGAGGTAGAGGGCTTCTTCTTCAGCCCCGGCACCTCGCGCACCTCATAGAAAGAGGCCAGCGCCTCGCGCAGCAGGTTCTGTTTCAGTTTCGGGAAGTGCACCTCGACGATTTCCGCCATCACCTCCGGCTCGGGGAAGCGGATGTAATGGAAGAAACAGCGGCGCAGAAAGGCGTCCGGCAGTTCCTTCTCGTTGTTCGAGGTGATGATCACGACCGGGCGCTGGGCCGCCTTCACGGTCTGCTGGGTCTCGTAGACGAAGAATTCCATCCGGTCGAGCTCGAGAAGCAGGTCGTTCGGGAACTCGATATCCGCCTTGTCGATCTCGTCGATCAGCAGGATGGACTGCTGCTCCGCCTCAAAGGCGTCCCAGAGCTTGCCGCGCACGATATAGTTCGAAATGTCGTGCACCTTCGCGTCGCCGAGCTGGCTGTCGCGCAGCCGGGAGACCGCGTCATACTCATAGAGGCCCTGCTGCGCCTTGGTGGTGGACTTGATATGCCACTCGATCAGCGGCATGCCGAGCGCCCGGGCCACCTCGTGGGCAAGGACTGTCTTGCCAGTACCAGGCTCCCCCTTGATCAGGAGCGGCCGCTGCAGGGTGATGGCCGCATTCACGGCGACCTTCAGATCCTCCGTCGCGATATATCCGTCGGTTCCGGAAAAGCGTGACGTCTCGGTCATGGAAACTCCCTCGGGCGCGTGATGTAGCCAGGCGGAACCTGATTGCGGGCGGCATGGAAAAGGCGCCCCCGGCGGGCGCCTCCCCGATAAAGTACGGCGATCCGTGACCGCCTGTCGATGACAAAGCCACGCCTAAACAATGGCAAAGCCATGGCCGGTCAGGAGAGCTTTTCCGCCAGCGCCGCTTCGATCGCCGCGATCGCCGCCGGACCGGCCGCCGCATCGGGACCGCCGGCCTGGGCCATGTCCGGCCGGCCGCCGCCGCCCTTGCCGCCGAGCGCCTCGGAGCCGACACGCACCAGGTCGACGGCACTGACCCTGTCCGTCAGATCCGCCGTGACACCGACCACCAGGGAGGCCTTGCCCTCGTCGGAAGAGACCACGGCGACGACACCGCTGCCGATCTGCTGCTTCAGCCCGTCCGCGACGCCCTTCAGCTCGCGCGCGGGCACGCCGTCCAGGGCGCGGCCGGCGAACGTGACGCCTGCCACATCCCTGGACTGGGCTTCGCCCGCCCCGCCGCCTTCAGCCAGCTTGCGGCGCAGATCCTGCACTTCGCGCTCCAGCTTGCGGCGGTCCTCGATCAGTGTGCCGATGCGGTCCGGAAGCTGATCGACGGACACCTTGGCGACAGCCGCCGCCGCGGTGAGCAATCCCTCCCGGCCATCGAGATATTCCAGCGCGCCGGCGCCGGTCACAGCCTCGATCCGCCGCACGCCGGAGGCGACCGCACCTTCGGAGATGATGTGCAGCATGCCGATATCGCCGGTCCGGTTCACATGGATGCCGCCGCACAGCTCAGTCGAATAATGCTGCTTGCCGGGATCGTCCGTCGCCCCGCCCATGCTGACGACCCGGACCTCGTCTCCGTATTTCTCGCCGAACAGCGCCATGGCCCCTGCCTTGATGGCGCTTTCCGGGTCCATCAGGGTCGTGGTCACCCCGCTATTGCCGCGGATGCGCTCGTTCACTTCCGTCTCGACCGCCGTCAGCTCCATGTGGGACATGGCTTTCGGGTGGGCGAAATCGAATCGCAGGCGCCCCGGCGCGACGAGCGAGCCCTTCTGGGTGACATGCTTGCCGAGATGACGGCGCAACGCCTCGTGCAGCAGGTGAGTGGCGGAGTGGTTGGCCCGCGTGCGCCCCCGGCGGGCAGTGTCGACCGCCAGCTCGACGGCATCGCCGACCTCGACGACACCCGACTCCAACTTGGCAAAATGCACCCAGAGATCACCGACCTTCTTCTGGGTGTCGGAAATCTCGATCTCGGTGCCGCCGAATGTCTTCGCCACACCGGCATCGCCGACCTGACCGCCGGACTCGCCGTAGAACGGGGTCTGGTTGACGATCATGGCGAATTCGGCCGGTCCTTCGATCCGCTTCGCAGGCTTGCCGTCCAGCACCAGCGCCTCGATCTGACCTTCTGCGTGGTCCGTGCCGTAGCCGAGGAACTCGGTGGCGCCGCACTGCTCTCGCAACTCGAACCAGACCGTATCGGTCGCCGCATCGCCGGAGCCGGACCAGGCCGCCCGGGCAGCGGCCCGCTGCCGGTTCATCGCGGTCTCGAAGCCGTCCGTATCCACAAGCCGGCCCTGGCCGCGCAGGATGTCCTGGGTCAGGTCGAGCGGGAAGCCGTAGGTGTCATAGAGTTTGAAGGCCACATCGCCGGCCAGGGTCTCGCCATCTCCAAGCCGGGAGGTTTCCTCCTCCAGATGCTTCAGGCCGCGATCCAGGGTTTCCTTGAACCGGGTTTCCTCCAGCTTCAGGGTTTCCTTGATCAGACTTTCCGCCCGGCCAAGTTCCGGGAAGGCGTCGCCCATCTGCTTGACCAGCGCCGGCACCAGCTTCCAGACCAGCGGGTCCCGGCAGCCCATGATATGGGCGTGCCGCATGGCCCGGCGCATGATCCGGCGCAGCACGTAGCCCCGGCCTTCGTTCGACGGCAGCACGCCATCCGCGATCAGGAAGCTGGAGGCGCGCAGATGGTCCGCCACCACCCGGTGCGAGATCTTGAACGGCCCGTCCGGATCGACATTCGCCTCATGGGCGGATGCCTCGATCAGGGCCCGCATCAGGTCGATGTCGTAATTGTCGTGCTGGCCCTGCAGCACGGCGGCGATGCGCTCCAGCCCCATGCCGGTATCGATGGACGGGCGCGGCAGGTTCACCCGGTTGCCCGGCGCGATCTGCTCGTACTGCATGAAGACCAGGTTCCAGATCTCGATGAACCGGTCGCCGTCCTCGTCCGGGCTGCCCGGAGGGCCGCCGGGGATGTCCGGGCCGTGATCGAAGAAGATCTCGGAACAGGGGCCGCACGGGCCGGTATCGCCCATCGCCCAGAAATTGTCGGAAGTGGCGATGCGGATGATCCGGTCATCGGACAGGCCGGCGATCTTGCGCCAGAGTGCCGCCGCATCCTCATCCTCGTGATAGACCGTCACCAGCAGCTTGTCGGCCGGCAGGCCGTAGCGCTTGGTGATCAGGGTCCAGGCATGCTCGATGGCCTGTTCCTTGAAATAATCGCCGAACGAGAAATTCCCGAGCATCTCGAAAAAGGTGTGGTGCCGGGCCGTGTAGCCGACATTCTCGAGATCGTTGTGCTTGCCGCCCGCGCGCACGCATTTCTGCGAGGTGGCCGCCCGGTTGTAGTCGCGGTGCTCCTGTCCGGTGAAGACATTCTTGAACTGCACCATGCCGGCATTGGTGAAGAGCAGCGTCGGGTCGTTTCGCGGCACCAGGGGGCTGGAGGCAACCTCTTCATGACCGTTCTCGACAAAGTAATCGAGGAATGTGCGTCGGATCTCATTCGCGGTCTGCATTCTGTCCCTCCGGGCCGGCGGCAATCGTCAGCTCTGCCGCTGGTATAGCCGTGCCTCTCCGTCCGCCGCGCCATCGCAGCAAGCGGGCTCCGCTTTTACTGAAGAAGCCCGGTTCTGTCCAGCACGGGCCCGCCGGGAATCCGCCGTTTTCCACATCCATGGCGGCATGGCGCGGACGCGGGCGCCGCCGTGCCGTCCTGATCTCGCGAAAGAAAACCCCGGCGCCGAGATCGGGCCGGGGTTTGTCACAGTCGAACAGCGGCGAAATACCGGCCCGGAAGCCAATTCTCAAACCTGCAAATCAGGCCCCGGCTTCCGGTGCCGTGTCATCCGGGCCCTGCATCATCGCATCCGCGACGAGGCCCGCATTCTGCCGGATCTGCTTTTCGATCTGGTCGGCGATTTCCTTGTTTTCGGACAGGAACCGCTTGGCATTCTCCCGGCCCTGGCCGATGCGCTGGCCGCTATAGGAGAACCAGGCGCCGGATTTCTCGACGATCCCGGCATTCACCCCGAGATCGAGGATCTCGCCATTCTTGGAAATGCCCTCACCATACATGATGTCGAACTCGACCACCCGGAAGGGCGGTGCCATCTTGTTCTTCACCACCTTGACCCGGGTCTGGTTGCCGATCACCTCGTCCCGGTCCTTGATGGCGCCGATCCTGCGAATATCCAGGCGTACCGAAGCGTAGAACTTGAGCGCGTTGCCGCCGGAGGTGGTTTCCGGGTTACCGAACATCACGCCGATCTTCAGGCGAATCTGGTTGATGAAGATCACCAGGCAGCGGGATTTCGAGATCGAGGAGGTCAGCTTGCGCAGCGCCTGGCTCATCAGCCGGGCCTGCAGGCCGACATGGCTGTCGCCCATCTCGCCTTCGAGTTCCGCCCGCGGCACCAGAGCGGCGACGGAATCGACCACCAGCACATCGATGGCTCCCGAGCGCACCAGCGTATCGGTAATTTCAAGCGCCTGCTCGCCCGCATCCGGCTGCGAGATCAGCAACTCGTCCAGATCGACGCCGAGCTTGCGGGCATAGATCGGGTCGAGCGCATGTTCCGCATCGACAAAGGCGCAGGTCCCGCCATTCTTCTGGGCCTCGGCAATGGCATGCAGCGCCAGCGTGGTCTTGCCGGAACTTTCCGGGCCGTAGATCTCGACGATACGGCCCCGCGGCAGTCCGCCGATGCCGAGCCCGATATCGAGCCCAATCGAACCGGACGAGACGGCTTCGGCTTCAGCCACCTGCTCGTTCTTGCCGAGCCGCATCACCGAGCCCTTGCCAAATGCCTTCTCGATCTGGCCGAGGGCAGCTTCCAACGCCTTAGTCTTGTCCATGGGGTCCCGTTCGATGACTCTGAGTGCTAGTTCCGACATACCCGATCCTCCATATCTCACAGGGACGCCTGTGAAGGCAATCAGTGCCGCCCCGCCCGTCCGATTTACCCAATGGAAGGGACGGGGCTGAATTTCGGATTGCAGTATGTACCATCTTTGTTCTCTTTTGCAAGAGAATATTCCCTGTTTGTTCTTGTTCGAAATCTAGGATTTACAATTCCGCCATCCACGACATTTTGCGTTTTCAGTGTGAAAACCTTTGTGTGTTCTCACCATGTTCCAAATCAGACAACCGAATCATCCGAACTCACTCATAGCGGGTGGAGCACATCCTTCACGGTACCGGCGAGCTGTTTCAGGCTGAATGGTTTCGGCAGAAAATGAATGTTGGTGTCCTCCTCGATGCGTTGGCGCAACGCATCCTCGGAATAGCCCGAAATACAGATCACCCTGAGATCCGGCCGGTCCTCGCGCACCTTGCGAACAAGGGTCGGGCCGTCCATGCCCGGCATCACCACGTCGGTGATCAGCAGATCGATCTCTTCACTCTTGTCCGACAGAAGTTGCAGAGCCGCCTCACCGTTGCGTGCCTCGATCACCTTGTAGCCCTTGTTGCGCAGGGCGCGCGCACCGAACAGGCGGACCGGATCCTCGTCCTCCACCAGCATGATGGTTTCGATCCCGGTCAGGTCCTTGCGCGACTCAGTGCCTTCCAGGTGTCCGTCCGCATGTCTGCTAAGTGCCTCCGTGCCTTCATAGGCCGGCAGGAAGACCGAGAATGTGGTGCCCTCCCCGACCACGCTCGCCACGGAAATGAAGCCGTTGATCTGCTTCACGATGCCATAGACGGTCGACAGGCCGAGGCCGGTCCCCTGTCCGACCTCCTTGGTCGAGAAGAAGGGCTCGAAAATCCGGCCGAGGATCTTTTCCTCGATGCCGGTTCCGGTATCCACCACATCAAGCTGCACATAGCGTCCGGCGGGCATCATCTCATCGCCGCGCCGGACCGGCGTCGGGGTTATGAAATCTTGGGTCTTCATGGTGATCGTGCCGCCGCTGGGACAGGCGTCGCGCGCATTCACCACCAGATTGATCACCACCTGCTCAAGCTGCCCCTGATCGACCCGGATCGGCGCGAGTTCGCGGCCATGGGTGATTTTCAGAACAATGTTTTCGCCGATCAGGCGTCGCAAGAGATGCGACAGGTCCGCGACGGTTTCAGTGACATCCAGAACCCGTGCGATCATCGTCTGCTGGCGCGAGAACGCGAGCAATTGCCGCACCAGATTTGCCGCCCGGTTGGCATTCTGCTTCACCTGCATGACATCCGAGAAGGACTGGTCGCCCGGCCGGTGCCGGGCCAGTAGCAGATCGCAATAGCCGTTCATGGCCGTCAGTAGGTTGTT
Source organism: Nisaea sp. (assembly GCF_040217065.1). Classification (GTDB taxonomy): domain Bacteria; phylum Pseudomonadota; class Alphaproteobacteria; order Thalassobaculales; family Thalassobaculaceae; genus Nisaea. Next base: position 513,736 of record NZ_JAVJNX010000005.1, on the reverse strand, counting down.
GAAATCGTGCGCAACACCGCCCGCGAGCTGCCCCACGGCCTGCATCTTCTGGGATTGGGCCACCTGCGCCTCCAACTGACGGCGGCGGCCGATATCAATCAGGTAAACGGCAAGTTCCGAGCCTTCAGGCCCTTCGCCGGTTTTCAGGGGACGGCAGTAAACCGCAACCTCTATACCGTCGCCACCTTCATGGTCGATGAGCTGAACTTCGATATTCTCCCCCGTTATGGAGGCCGATTCCAGAAAACGCGCGGATCCCGCGCGGTCCTCCTCGTCGATCAGGTCGAGAAAGGATCGCCCGCTGTCGGCTGCACCCGGCCCTGTCCGCTCAACCAGTGCATGATAGGCCGCATTTGCGTGAATGGTCCGGTGATCGGGACCGAGGAAAACGATTCCCGTCGGCGCGTAATCGAGTGCCGGCGCGGTCCAGCTGTCCGTAGCCGGCACCAGAACAGCCACAATGGCCCGGCCGTTTCCGGTTTGCCCGTCCGCCGTAAGCTGCACCTGCCAGGGGGTGCCTCCTGCTTCGCCCGGAACCGTGCCTGCCGGAGTAAGAACCCCCGGCGCGTCGGCCAGGACCTGCTCCATATGCTTGCTGACCAGAAGACGCAGGCGGAGAACGGCCTTGTTTGAACGCACCTTATTCTCATCACCGTCCGCGAACACACCGAGAAAAGCCTGATTGGCCGACACAAAGCGGCCCTCGTCGGAAAACCGGCAAACCGGCAGCGGTGGAGCGGATTCCGCTTCTGCAGCCTGTTTCAGCTCGGAGAGTTCCTGCGTCAGGGCCGCAACATCGCGCTGCAGCAATTCACGCTCCGCCTCGAAGCTTCCGGATGCCTCTCGTACGCGCCTCAGCATCACTGCCGCAGCGATGCAGACGGCGACCGCCGCCAGAACGCCCGTCACAGCGAGCAAAATCATCGGATCCATCGGGTTTCCCACCTGCGGAACGGTTGAGGATAGCTGCCTTTCCCCACGCCGCTCTTATTTATAGAGAGATGTTCGCGGGCACGTTTGATTTGTTCATCTTGAACACATAGCTGATCACTTCTGCCACGGCCTTGAAATACTCCTCCGGGATTTCCTCGTCGATCTCGGCATTGTCGAACAGTGCCCGCGCGAGCGGCCGGTTCTCGACGAGAGGAACATCATTTTCCGTCGCGACTTCCCGGATTTTGAGGGCAACAGCATCCATACCCTTGGCAACCACCCGTGGCGCGGCCATGACGTCCATCTCATACTTGAGGGCCACCGCGAAGTGAGTCGGGTTCGTGACCACGACCGTCGCATTCGGAACTTCGGCCATCATCCGTGTTCTCGCCCGCTCCATCCGCAGCTGACGCAAACGTGCTTTCACATGCGGATCGCCTTCGGTCTGCTTGTGCTCGTCCTTCACCTCCTGCTTGGACATCCGCATCTGCTTCATGAATTCGTAGCGCTGGTAGAGATAGTCGACGGTGGCCATCACCCCGGTTATCGCCAGGACTCCGACAAACAGTTTGATTGCGACCCAGTGGGTCTCGTTCAGCAGTTCCGTGATATCCATCTGCACCATGAGCTCGATGCGGCTGAATTCCGGCGACACGATCAGGTAGGCGACGAAACCGACAAGCATCATCTTGACGACGCCCTTCAGTAGTTCGACCACGGATTTCAGGCTGAACAGACGTTTTGCCCCGGCGATCGGCGAAATCTTTTCAAGCTTTGGCATGATTGCCTGTGGTGCGATCAGCCAGCCGATCTGCACGAGGACCCCTCCGGCAGCAAGCACGACAAGCAGCCCAAGCGGCGCCGCCATCGCGAGCCCGACATTCAGCAGGGTCTCGAAGAGCACCGGTCCGGGAGCACTCAAGTCAATGCGATCAGGACGTTCAATCAAGACCAGAAGTGCGCGACTCATATCCGTCAGCAGATAGGGACCGATCAGGCCGACGATCAAAGTTGCGCCCAGCAGAACGGAAAAATTGTTCACCTCTTTGGAGCTGAGCGTTTGTCCCTTCTCGCGCGCTTGAGAGAGTTTTCGCGCAGACGGTTCTTCTGACTTATCGCCATCGTCGTCGGACATGCTACCGGCTCCGAAAAACTCGGCCGCCGCAGCTCCCTTGCCGCGGCGCCCCCAATTCAGATCGGGGTCAAGTAACCCCCGATATTCGCACCATAATACTCTAAAAACACCATCATGGCCCCACTCAGAACCAGAGAGAGCACAAACAGTCCCATGACCACCTGGATTGGCAGCGCAACGAAGAAGATCTGCAACTGCGGCATCAGCCGCGCCATGATTCCCATCACGATATAGAAAAGCAGTCCAAGTACGATGAAGGGGGAGGCAATCTGAATGGCAATCTCAAAACTGTGAGCAATGATCTTTGAAATTGCGTCCGCAAAATCAGCAACAGGAAGCGGCGCACCGGGCGGAAACAGAGAATAGCTGTCGATCACGGCCCGGATCAGCAAATGATGCAGGTCCGCCATCAGCAGCATCAATGTCGCGATGTTGAGCAGAAAGAATCCGGGCAAAGAGCCTTGCGTGGCAATCGCCGGGTTGAAAATCTGCGCATTCGACAGGCCTGTATTCATCGCAATCACCTGCCCCGCAGTATCAAGGGTCAAAAGCAGGATTCTGGACACGATTCCGAAATAGAGGCCGATGATCAACTCGAAAAAGATCAGCCGGACAAGGTCAGGGGTACTTGGCGCCAGCGGCAGCGTATGGCCAACAACAGGCGCGACGATGAGGCTCAGCCCCATTGCCAGGATCAACCGGTACCGGACGGGAACAAAGGTCTCTCCGACGCCGGGGATCAGCATCATTGTTCCGCCGATCCGGCTCAGAACCAGCAGGATGATATAGACCTGGGCCGGAAGAAAATCTTCAAAGGGCATGGTCTCGCGCCATCCCTATCCGAGCGATATGATCTTGTCGGCAATCGACTGCATGAAGGCCGTCAGCGTGTTCAGCATAAACGGCAGGAAGAAAACCAGGCCCCCGAACACGATGATGATTTTCGGCACGAACACCAGGGTCATTTCCTGCAGCTGGGTCAAGGCCTGAAAGAGCGAAATCAGCAACCCGATGGCGAGGCCGAGCAGCATGATCGGCGTCGCCATTGTCAGCATCGTTATCACAGCCTCACGGCCGATTTCGAGTGCATCAGCTTCGTTCATCGCCTCGTCCCGGACAACAGATGCAGCCCGGCAATATCTGCCGGGCAATTAATGACTGCGCGATTATGTCCCGAAAGACAACCCAAAGGACCATCAAATCGGCATGCGGATGATTTCCTGGTAGGCCTGAACCATACGGTCCCGCAAGGTGACGACGGTCCGCAAGGTGATATCGGCACTGTTGACGGCCTGCACCACGTCGGTCAGCTCCGCCTCGCCGGCGATTCCTTTCATGGACATTTTTTCGCCGGCATCCATGGTGCCGACGGCATCCTCTGCGGCCTGTTTCACAAAACTGGCAAAATCGGTCCCGACCATGTCAGCCGATTTCGGTCCGTCGGCGCCGGGAATCTTGCCCATTCCGGCAGCCCCGAGCACATTTCCGATATTGCCTACCATGGAGATCTCCATTTCCGTTCAAGCCGATATTACGTCGAATCGGCCGTTCTTGCCAGCTCTGCCCGGCGGCCGCGAAGAGCCTAGCCGCGCAACAGATCGACGGTACGCTGCAGCATGTTGCGCGCCATCTCGATGGAGGACAGGTTTGCCTCGTAGGTACGCTGTGCCTCGCGCATATCCATCATTTCAATCAGGCTGTTGACGTTGGGTCGACGGACATAACCGTCTTCGTCTGCGAGCGGATGGAATGGCTCATAGCCAAGCTCGAATTCCGAATCGTCGCGCCCGATCTTGGATACGCGCACCATTTCGGCGTCTTCACCCCGGTTGACATAATTCTCGAAGACGATCGTCTTCCGGCGATAGGGGTCTTCCCCTTTGACAGAGCCGAGCGAGTCAGCGTTCGCCACGTTCTCGGAGATGACCCTGAGGCGTGTGCCCTGGGCCCGCATGCCGGACGCGGAAATCTTGATTGCCGAATTGAGATCCATGACGGTGTCTCCTTCTTACCTGTGCACGCTTACCGGTTGCCGCCGAGGGCGGTACGGAACATGCCCACCTGCTTGCTGTAGAGGTTCAGTGCGAGGTCGTACTGCAACTTGGTATCCTGAACAGCGATCATCTGCTCTTCCAGAACCACGCCGTTACCGTTCGGGCTCGCCTCGTAGACCTCTTTATAGCTCGATTTATCAATACGATAGTCGCCGCGCGGAGCGGTCCCGGTGAGATGACTGCCTTCCGTAACCGCAACCGGAAGCTTGCTCACTTCCTCAACCTGCCGCTTGAAGTCGATTGGCGTCAGGTCTTGCGACCGGTAGCTCGGAGAATCGGCGTTTGCGATATTCTGCGACAACACGGACTGACGCTCGGAAAGCCAGTTCAGTTTCTGCTGTGCCATGTTCATCAGTGTCAGATTGGTGATCGACATATCGAACCTCGCTTGCGCACTTTCTCGTCCTGCTCCGGGAGCCCCATGGCGCCCGCAACAACAAAAGCAAACATCATGCCAAGATTGCCGTGTTTGGCTTGGATCACGGCTGGCATATACTCCGCGACATGACGGATCGCTCGCGGGACCTGACAAAAGTTTCAATAACCAGCGCGGAGCTGCCCACCGATCCGGGGGGCCAGCGGACGGCGGCGGAACGGCGTGCCGCCAAGGCCCGGCGCGAGGCCAACGCTATGAAAGACCGCCAGGTCGCTATCGCGCTCGACCATGATCCGGGAGGTGAAGAGGCGCCGCGTGTCATTGCCAAAGGCTACGGCGAGCTCGCGGAGAAAATCCTGCGTCTTGCCTTTGAGAATGATGTGAAAGTACGTAAGGATTCGGACTTGGTTCAGATCCTGTCGGCAGTCGAAGTCGATTGTGAAATTCCGGTTGAGGCCTTCGCTGCCGTGGCTGAGATCCTCACCTATGTTTACAGTGCCAATGAACGGATTCGTGTCGAGGAACAGAAATGACATCCGACAAGTCTGAAAAACCGGCGGACCGGCTGGCATCGGTCCGGGCGCGTCTTGAAGCAACACTGCAGGACCCGTCCACGGCAGTTTCCGGCGCGCTATTCGGACTTGAAGCAGACGTCGCCTCGATCTGTGCGGCAATCCCCCACCTGCCGGCCAAGGAGGCGCATGCGCTCGCCCCGGACATGAAGCATGTCATCGGACTTCTGGAACTGCTGTCAAAAGCCATGGCCGAAAAGATAGAAGAGCCCCCACCAGTATCCGATTCCGCCAATCTGCGACGACAGGCAGCAGCAGCCTATGGCCGCCGCGGGCCGCGCAAGGGCTGATCGCGAATGCCCCGAAAACCTGGAACTCTGGGCCGCTGCCCGGTGCCTTGCAGCTCACCCACCTCAAGACCGGGTTGCTGGTTCCCATCCGCAACGCCTTGTGAAATGCTTCGGCCATGGGGTTAGAAATCTATGTCAGGCTGTTCTTTGCCTTCGCTTTTACAATCGGCCTGATCGGTGCGGTTTATTGGCTTGCCCGACGTTACGCCGGCAAACTGGGGATCGTGCGCCCGCATGCCGCCGGGCGCCTCTCAGTCATCGGCCAGATTTCCCTCGACGCGCGGCGGCGGGTCATGCTCATTCGCTGCGACGGACGTGAGCATCTCTTGATGCTTGGTCCGAATAACGACCTGGTCATCGAGTCCCTACCCGCAAGCGGAAGCAGCGGTTTTCAGGCTGCGCTGAAGACGGCCGAGTCCGCCGAAAACCTGACGAACACGGGAGAACAGCCATGAGACGGGTTGCATTTGCCCGCCGGTGGCCTTTCTGGGTTGGGTTGTCTGCAGCCGCATGCATTGCCCTGGCCTGCCTATTCATGGCGCCGGAAGCGTTCGCACAAAGCCTGACACTTGATATCGGCGAGCCGGGCGGCTCGACAACGGCGCGGTTGATTCAACTTGTCGCCGCGATGACGCTTCTTTCCATCGCGCCTGGGATCCTCGTTACGGTTACGTCCTTCACCCGGCTGGTGATCGTACTGTCCCTCCTGCGCACGGCGCTCGGCACACAGCAATCTCCGCCCAATATCGTTATGATCAGCCTCGCGCTTTTTCTGACCGGCTTCATCATGGCGCCAACTTTTGAAAAAGCATGGCAAGACGGTATCTCCCCGCTGATCGAGGAGCGCATTGACGAGTTCGAGGCTTTTGAGCGGGCGGTCGAGCCGTTCCGGGTCTTCATGCTCAGTCAGGTCCGGGACAAGGATTTGCAGCTTTTTGAGGATATCGGCGGCGTCGGAGCCGGTGAGGTAGGCGCAAACGCTCCGCTGAAAGTCCTGGTCCCCGCCTTCATGATCAGCGAGTTGCGTCGCGCCTTTGAAATCGGCTTCCTGATCTACCTGCCCTTCGTCATCATCGACATGGTGGTCGCCTCGATCCTGATGTCCATGGGCATGATGATGGTGCCGCCGATCATCGTCTCCCTGCCCTTCAAGCTGATCTTCTTTGTTCTGGTAGACGGCTGGTATCTGATTGCCGGCAGCCTCGTACGAAGCTTCGGCGCCTCCTAGACCAGCCTTCCGGGACCATTCGCGCCATTTGAGCGACTAGTTTGTCGCACTCAGCGGCTTGTCCTTCAGACGGTCCCGATAGGAACTCAGGAAGGCCTGAAAGCGCCCGATTTCACCAAATCGATCGGCCAGAGTCCGGAAATCGTCAAGCTCACCCTCTGTCTTGTTGGTAATCAGCCGGAAGGCTTCGCGGAACGGCGTGTTATCCATTTGCTGCGTGAAGATCTGACGGACGCGGCTTAACTGGTCGATATTGTTGCTCAGCGACAGGGAGACTGCCCAGTTCAGGATCAGTGTGGCCGACAGCTCGTCAATCCGGCGGCCATCCTGCCCCGATCTCCCGACCAGGCGTTCGAAAACTTCGCCGGCCTGGGCCCAGCGCTGGGTTCGCCAGAAAATGTCTGCGCGCAACAGGTCCGCATCCCGGCTTTGGTCGCCGGACAGCAGTCTCAATGCCCCGTCCGCGTCACCCAGCTCAAACTGCGCCCGGGCGCGAAGACGCTTGCGCTCCAGTGCCAGGTCGGCTCCCATGCCCGGAGCGACACTTTCATCAAGCGCGGAAAGAGCTTCTTCGGGCCGGCGATCCAGCAGTCGGATCAGCGCAAGACGCGCCCCTACCCTCGCTTTGTCGCCTCCCTGCAGGCGGAATTTCACCTGCCGCTCCAGCAGGATGGAGGCGCGGTCAAGCAAATCAACCTGAACAAGGCGATCTGCAAGGCGTTGAATAATCACGTCTCCCCGGGCCCCGACAGGGGTCAGTTCACGGAACTGGTCGTAGAGCGACAATGCCTGGATCGGCGTCATCTTGTCGGCTTCACCCTCGGTGAAAATTCTGGAAAAGGCGTCCGTCATCTCTTCGGCCACCTGCTCCGCATAGAGGTTATCCGGGAAGAAGGTCACGGCTTCACGCAACGCGTTGAGGCCCTCGACATATTCATTTTCTTCCAGATAGAGCTTGCCCAGCTCGCGCAGCAGATCGAACTCGACCTGGTCTCCCCGCCACGTGTAGCGCAGGCTTTCCAACCCGGCGATGGCATCCAGACGACTGATTTCACCCGCCCGCAGACCATGCTCGATCAGCGCCCGCTCGGACCGGACGCGTGACCAGCGGTCCAGTCCCACGGACAAGCGGCGCCAGTAGTCGAGCGCCGAGTCCACGTCGCCCGATGCGTAAAGCACCCGACCCCGCAAATAATTCAGACGGGCCTGTTCGCCCGGTGTGGGCTGACCGTCCGCGACCACATCGATAAAGGCGCCGGCCCCGCGATAGTCACCGGCCCGGATTGCCGCCTCCGCCGCCAGCAATGCCATCTGCGTCGCGATGTTTCGCGGGTAGCCGCCCGGAATCTCGCCGGCTCGCGCAAAATGCTCGACGGCTTCCGGCCAGCGTCCCTGAGACGCCTTCGTCGCACCGCGCCACAGCTCAGCCTCCGACAGGCCGCTCAGATTGCGGTCCATCAGGTCTTCCTCGGCCTCCTTGTAGCGCCCCAGCATGAACTGGGCCGCACCACGCAACGCTTTCACGTCCGGTCTCCGGGAAAGATCCTCATCCTCGGCTTCGATTGTGCGCAGCAAGCCCATGGCTTCTGCCGAAAGCCCATGCGCGAAATAGAAATGAGCCAGTTCGAGGCGCGGACCGCTGCGCGCGATACTGGTGGCCTCCGATATCCGCCTCTGGACCGCCTGCTTTTCCCGCAAGAACTGATCCGTGTCGCCTTTCCGCCAACTGCTGAAATCGAACACCCGGCCAGGCGGCAGGCCGGGCGGCAGGCCATCGATCCGTTGCGCCACCTGATCGTCCGTCGATTGCTGGACGTTGCGCGAGATGGCCAGACCGCCGAGTTTGGTGATGGCAACACCATCCGGCAGAGACCTGATGGTAACGTCATCGGCCAAAGGCTGAACGACGACACCCTGCGCCGAATTCAGCAGGTTGAATTCGGCGAACTGCCGCAGCCCGTCAACGCCGCGGCTGAGTGATGCGACCGGCACAACAAACAGCTGATCGCCGATCTCCGGATCCCGGATAATGACGGTCGCGCCGTGATCCTCGAGCGGAATGAAGACACGCGGTCCCTGCGCACTGACAAGCTGGGTATCAATCCGAAGCGGGACATCCGGGCGACTGTTCTGCGGCCGGAAGTCAACAATCCAGACGGCATTGTCCCGCCAGACCCTGGGATTGACCCCTTCGACGATTGGGAACCGGACCGCCGATCCTCCGGAGACCGGTATTTGGACTTTTTCGCCAAACAACTGATATTCCGAGCGATTCAGGCCAGCCAGATCAAAGCGGGCGGGCGCACCGAAAACCACCCAAACATATCCGGCGCGGGCAAAAACTGCGGCGGAGACGGGCTGGGTCCACTCGAAACGAACCGAGACGATGTTGTTGTCCAGCGTCGCGGTGACCGGGATCGTCGGCCCTTCGATAATCCCCTGATTCCCGCTGGTGAGGCTTGCGACCAGAGACTCGCCATTTTGCATCAGGGTCTTCAGATCAGTATCCTGAAGTCTGGTCGCAGTTCCGAACGCTTCGGGTTCCACCTCAGACGAGCGACCAGGCGCTGTCTGCTGCGCCCGTGTCGCTGCCACGGAGGGCGTCCCGGTGACCGGCTCGGCAGCGAGTTGCTCCGGGTCGGTTGCGGGAGTCTGCACGTCACTCCCGGCAGCATCACCCTGCGGCGCCGTCTCTTGCGCAGCTGACGCAGGCGGCACCGTAACACCAGCCGGTGTTCCTGCCTGCGGATTCAGACCGAACTGGGCGGCAACCTGTTTCGCAGAGTCTGTCGCCTGACTTTCCGGAACCGCGGCCGTCACCGGCTCGACAGGGGCAGCACGCGGCCTCGGTACGGCAGGTTCTGCCGATGCCGCCGCCCCAGTTCTGCTTGGTTCACCTCCGGTCACCACATCGACGACGACCCGTGTCCCGTTGGTAAAATGCCGAACTCCGGCACGGGCCTGGAGCGGAATCGTCACGTCAATGGCATTGCTGCCCGGAACCGAACTGAAGCTCTTGAAGCGTTCTGGAATAAAGCGCCTGACCGCCTCGTCATCAATCCAGGCCGGATTCTCGAACCGGATGATCGCGCGGTCCGGTTGTTCCGAAACGCTATAGGACGTTTGCTGCGTCCAATCGAAAACGAAGCGGTAGAAATTATCATGCGTCCCGGTCCGCACGGACAGCTCGGGAACGTTCGGGGGACGCGGTCGAGGCGCTAGCGGAGCGGGAGCTGCGGATGCCGGTGCCGCGGGCGCCGACGATGCGCGCGGAGCGGGAGCGGGAGCGGGAGTGGGCGCCGGTGTGACCGCCGGCGCCGGCGCATTCCTGTCAAAGAAATCCAGGATAACCGACGTTCCGACCCGGTTTGAACGAAACCGCGGATTGCCGACAAGATCGATCAGAACCGTCCTGCCATCGCTGTCGAGGCTTACACCGGAAACAAATTTCCCGACACCGTTCGCCACTGGCCCAAAATCGGCCGCCACCGAACGGTCAAAGACCACAGCCAGCGTATTTCCGAATTTCTGCGCCGCGTAACCGACCCGCGCCGGCCAATCGAACCGGAGACTATCGACACCATTCGCGCTTCCGCTCGATATGCCAACAGTCTGGGCTCCAGCCGGGGCCAATGTCGCCAGCACCAGACAGAGGGCGGCGACGGCCCGGATGACGGCCAGCCGCTTCAGCGCGAAACCAGCGAGCTGCCGCATCATCGCCGGTCCCTCTCGTGATAGATCACAAGATCGACCCGCCTTGCCCGGCGATATTGATCTTCCAGCGGCAATGATGTGTCGATCTCCCCGAATTTTCCGTCAGCAGCACCTCTGACCTCGATCGGCTTGCCGTATCCGAACCGCCGAAGCGTATCAGCTACGGACAGGGCGCGGGCCAACGATAGATCCCAATTCGAACGGAAGGATCCGGACGGTGCAGTGAAGGGCCTGGGATCCGTATGGCCGACAATGTCGATCCGGTTGTCGATCTGCGTGAGTGCGACAGCAAGATTGAAGAGCGCACCTTCACCAGAAGCCTGCAAAGCCGCGGATCCGGGCCGAAAGAACACATCACTGGCCACGGAGAGGACAAGTCGCCCGTCCTTCGCAGCAATGGTCGCATCCCGCAAAATAGCGTCCCGGGACATGGCCGCTTCGAGCAGACGCCGGAGATACCCGAGATCGAATCCCGGTCCCGGATCTTCAGATTCGAAGCTTTCCGGCATCGGGGCTTCCCGCGCCCGAATCTCCGAATCGGATGAAAATGTGGATCTGAGGGAGGCCGTGAATGCCTCCCATTGCGGCGCGTCGGGCGAGCTCATTGAAAATAGCAGCACGAAAAACGCCAGCAGCAGCGAGACCAGATCGACGAAGGTCAACATCCAGGTCACGCCCTGCTTGTTGTTCCTGCGACCGTTCCGCCGTCGTGTCACACCATCCCTCATGGGACCCGGCGTCCTTCCGGACCAAGATGCACGGCAATACGTACCGTGTCCGGACGGGGGAGCGTGCGGAACCCGATCGAGACGCTTGCCCGGGGCGTCCCGGAAGCAATCATGATTTCCGCGAGTCTGGCCGCTCTCTGCCGGGACAGGATCATTTCAGAACCCGGGGTCGGGGAATCGAACCAGAACCGGATTTCCGCCTCGTCGCGCGCTGTCTTCAACGCAAGCACAGCTGAGACCCGTTTTGAAAACTCGCGAAACTCAAGCACCGGATCAACACGGTCGCCATCGAACAGGTGTCCCGTTTTGAAATCGATGAAGAACGGGTTTCCGGAGAGTTCTCGGACCAGGTCGGTTTCGCTGAGGAGAGCGTTGAACGCGGACAGAAATTCCTCGCGGAGCCCGTCACCATCGACCTGGTCAGGCACGCCCTCGAAAACACCCACGCCGGTGCCGCCCTCAAGCACCGATGCAAAGCTCGCACGCACACTGTCCAGCACGTCGTTGCTCTTCCCGGACTCCCGGGTCGAGATCGAATTGAGAAAAATGAAAAACGCGAGGAGGAGTAGGAACAGGCTCAGAAACAGCGGCAAGCTGCCGAGCTGGCTTGCACCACGCGTCTTGTCTTCGCCTTGGGCCATAGACTACTTGCTGAGTTGGTCCATCAGCGCATCAATTTCTTCCTGGGTCTTGGCATCGGAAGGCAGCTGAGGACCGTTCAACAAACCCTCTTCTGAGAACGGTTCACTAGCTGATTTTTCTACATTTTCCGGGTGTTTGTCACGATTTCTTTTCGCCTCGGATGAAGGAGCGTGGCCCGTATGGGTCATTACCGCCTCAACACGGTCCGCGACGCCATTGAGTGTCTGGTGAATGCGGCCGACGCGCTGGCCGGTCAAATCCTGGAAACCGCAGGCTTCGAAAATCTCGATGATAGCTTCGCCGACCGCCTCGGAGACGTTCTCCGGCATGCCGGCGCGCAACTCGTCGATCTTCTCGACAGCCGTCAGAATTCTCTCGGCGGCTTCCTCGGCGACCAACGCGACGGCATCGAGTTCCCGTGACGCTTCCGGAAGAAGATCGTCGCGGATTCCGTTTTCAGTCATCAAACCACCCCGCGATGTCGCCGAAACCGGCGTTTCTTCGTGATCAGAAAGCGCCGATAACCGCCGTCATTTTCGTTTTGAGTGTCGCTGCATTGAACGGCTTCACAATATAGTTGTTCACCCCGGCCTGCTTCGCCGCAACAACGTTCTCGGTTTTGCTTTCCGCCGTGATCATGATGAACGGAGTGTTTTTCAGCTTTGCATCAGCCCTGACTTCCTTCAGCAGTTGAAGGCCTGTCATCGGCTCCATGTTCCAGTCGGAAATCACGAGACCGTATTCGTCGCCGCGCCGCAGAACCTGCAAAGCAGCGCTTCCATCGGTTGCCTCGTCCACATTATTGAAACCAAGCTGCTTAAGGAGGTTCCGAATAATGCGCAGCATTGTCTTATAGTCATCGACAATGAGAATCCTCATGCCCTTGTCGACCGCCATCGGCACATCTCCACTTTCCATAAAATCCGGACTAGGCCGGGCTTTCAATTAACCAACACTCAGACACTAACGTGGATCTTGTTAAAAGGACGTTAATGCCTGAATTAATGATGGAATACTGCTAATTGCATGGGCGCGGCAAGCAAAGTCTTATGCCGGCGTCAGGAACTCAGGGCCATAGGCGATTCGTCTAGTTCGTGTTCGGGATGGTTCTGCGTTCCGCAATCCGCGAGGTCACTTCTTTCGCTTTTTGCGGCCGCATGTTGGCCAGCAAAGACGCCGACTTCGATGCCTTCATTCGATCAAAGACCTTGAGAAGAATATCCATATCGAGCTCGTCAAAGATACGGGCCGCATCTTTTGGCTTCATTTTCTCGTAAATCTGAACGAGGCCTTTGATTTCTTCTTCTTCCTGCTCGTTATAGGTCTTAATCAGCCCCTCAATTTCGGTGCGGACCTTCTGCAATTCGACGATCTTCTTGTCAATCCGGTCCTCCGCTGCGGTCAGGAGGCCCTCTTTCTGGATCACGGTCTGCTCGCGCGCATCCAGTTCCTTGCGCCGTTTCGACAAATCCTGCAGCAGCTCAATCTCGGAGCGCGTGAACAGCACCGGATCAAGCGGTTTGTCATCTTCGCTTTTTGCCGGCTCCGTCGCTTGCGCCAGTTGCTCGGGCTGCGGCCCGGAGCCCTCGGCATTGGCCGGAGCGGGACTGTCAGCCTCGGCGAATGCAGCGACGCTTACGGGGGAGCGTCCGTTTTTCAGAGTATCCCAGATACCGACGACTTTGACGCTGATCAGAAGCGCGGCAACAAAAACCACGACTGGCAGGACACGGATAAAGGCACCGGACCGCCGCATCCGCTTCCGGGCGGCTCCAGCCTGCCGCTGTTCACGTGCAACCGCGGTGTCTCCCGCAGCGCGTCTTTGAGCCGCCGGCGCCTTACCTTTGACAGCCTGGCCGCCCTGGATGCGGGCGGCGTTCGGCGTCGCCGTTTGTTCGACCGGGTCGGTTGGTGGTGCAGCTTTCCGTCCGCGTCTGTCATATGCCATCAGCGTGCGTTCCTCAGTGCTTTCAGGAGCTCTTCCTCAGCTTCCGAACGGGACGGGCCAGAAGCGGAAGCCTCACCCGCTGCCGGACGCCCGGCGCCCGCCCGTCCCTGCTCCTGATTTCGTCCAGTATTCTGGTCCCGTCGGCTCGCCTGCGCCGGTCTCTTTGCACCGGTTGCGCGCGCCGGGTCTGCGGCGGCCCTGGCAGCTGGTGCCTGCGCCGCGACCACCTTGGTGCCTTCACTCACGGACGCAAGCCGGCTGGAAACGATATCGGCACGCTCCACCAGAAAAGCAAGTTCATCACGCAGGGCTTCTGCCTTCGAGGCCGATTCCCTGAATACGGCCTTGCCGTTCTCGCCGGCATTGCGCAGCCCGGCGGTTGCCGCTTCGGCCCGGGCGCAGGCGACATTCAGTTTGTCGACAAAGACTTCCATCTCGTCGTGATTGCCGCGCAAGCGATTGAGTTTGCGGTTCAGTATCATCGCGTAAACGATGGTAGCCAGAAGCAGCAGGACCAGAAAGCCGTCGAGAACCAGAGGCAAAGTCGTTTCAATCATGCTGCCCGCCTACATCTTCCGCAGCTTCTGCTTGATTTTGACCGCGATATTGCCGTTTCGCTGTCCCATGCCACCGACAAAGAGCGGCACGTCGCCGCACCGCATGTCGATTGTGGATTTCGGGCTGGCGTTCAGCAGCAACCGCGTGCCGGGCTTCCAGTTCAGGACATCGTTCAGCGACAGGACAACCTGGTCCAAGACCGCCTCAAGTTCGATATCCGTGGCCCAGAGCTCGTTCGCAAGGTGGGTTTCCCAGATCGAGTCACGGCCGAACTTCTCGCCCATGAACATCTGCAGCAGCAGTTCCCGCACCGGCTCCAGGGTCGCATAAGGCAGCATCAGTTCCAGGCGACCGCCGCGATCTTCCATGTCGATACGCAGCCGCGCCAGCACAGCGGCATTCGCCGGCCGGGCAATGGTGGCGAATCGCGGGTTTGTTTCCAGCCGGTCGAACCGGAATGTGACAGGGCTCAGCGGATCGAAAGCGGCGGACAGATCGCTCAGCACGACCGTGACCATGCGCTCGACCAGATTGCGTTCGATCGTGGTGTAGGGACGGCCTTCAATCCGCATGGCCGCGGTGCCGCGGCGACCGCCAAGCAGCACGTCGACGATGGAATAGATCAGCGCCGAGTCGACGACGAGCAAACCGTAATTGTCCCACTCCTCAGCCTTGAACACGCTCAGCATGGCCGGCAGCGGAATGGAGTTCAGGTAGTCTCCGAACCGGATGGAGGTAATATTGTCGAGCGAAACCTCGACATTATCTGAGGTAAAGTTACGCAGACTGGTCGACATCATGCGCACGAGACGGTCGAACACGACCTCAAGCATGGGCAGACGTTCATAAGAGACCAGCGCGGAGTTGACGATCGCCTGGATACCGGAAGTATCGCCGTCACCGCCGGCGCCTTCATCGAACCCGAGCAGGGAGTCGATTTCGTCCTGGTTTAGGACCCGGGCGCCCGTGCCGCCACCGCCGCCGGCATCGTCGTCATCATCGGCCATTGCCTCCCATTCGGCGGCAAGATCATCATCGGCCATGCGAATTCCTCACTGAACCAGCATTTCCTTGAACAGCACGTCCTTCACCCGCGCCGGGCGAACCGCAAGATTCACACGACGGAGCAATTCCTCACGCAGTCGATACATGCCGGCAGATCCCTGCAGGTCGTCGACTCGAAGCTCGCGCAAGTATACCTGAAAATTGTCCACGATACGCGGCAAGTTCTGATTGACCACGTCCACGTCCGCCGGGTCGCCGACTTCCAAAGCAATCTTGATCTTCAGAAACGCAGTCTTTCGACTGTTCGTGTTCAGATTGACGATAAGATCGGGAACTTCGAAGAAGATCGCCTGCGCCGAGGACTTTTCTTCAACCACCGGAGCCGCCGCCTCCCCCTGAGCCACCTCGGGTGGGGGCTCCTCGCCACCAATCATGCCAAGCATGATCGCAGCCCCGGCCCCGGCCCCGACCAGCAGCAGGAGCGGCAGCAACACGAACAGGATAATTTTTTTCGGACTCAGCTTTCGGCTGGCGACGTCTTCGCCTTCTTCACCGCCATCCTCGACGACTTCGCCTTCCTCAGCCATGCGCTCCGTCCTGCTCCAAGACCTATTAAACAGCCATCAGATGACTGAAATATGGCAAACGTGACCACTTTCACCTGACATGACGGAGATGCAAACCAGACCGCGCTCCCGTCTGAACCGGCAAACCGGACACAGTGAAAGAGTAAAGCATATCGCGCTTGAATCTTCCATATTTATCATAAACTTCTCGAAACCGGCGCACCCAGTCTCTAAAGCCGCACGGGCAAAAAAGCCTCAACCTTCTGGATAGAAGGCCGACCCATCTGCCGACAGCCGCCCGGCAAAAGCTTCCGCGCCGGCGCTCCTTGCCGAACTCTCCGTGTCACGTACCCCAGCAGAATTCGCAACCATCTGTTTTTCTTTGTTTTTCCAACTGGCACGAAACCTGCTTATCCATCGGCATGGCCGTAGAAGGCGGCGGATTCGACACTGGTTGGGAAATATCGTCATGGAAAATGCGATCTATATCGGGCTCTCCCGGCAGTCCGCGCTCCGCCGCGAACTGTCTCTGGTCGCCAACAACATCGCGAACTCAAGCACCACCGCCTTCAAGCGGGAAATCGCGCTCTACTCGCCTTATCAAATGGACACGAAGATGGAGGAGAAGCTGGATTTCGTGATCGATCACGGAACCATCGTCATCCACCAGCCAGGGACACTTCAACCGACGCGAAACACCTTTGACCTTGCCATTGAAGGCAACGGTTTCTTCACGGTCGATGACGGCAAGCAACAATTGTTCACCCGGAACGGCAACTTCAAGCTCAGCCCGGACAACGAGCTGATCACCAGCGACGGTGAGCGGGTCATGGATGTGAATAACAACCCGATTTTCATCCCGCAGGACGGTCGGAAAATCGAAATATCGACAGACGGCACCATCAGCGCCGGACCGGAAGTGCTCGGCATTCTGAAGCTTGTCGAATTCGATGATCTGCCGCGCATGCAGAAGCGGGGTGGCAGCACCTTCGAGACAACGGAACGCCCCCGGCCGGCCGAGGACTCCGAATTGCTCCAGGGCCATCTCGAGACCTCGAACGTCTCCGCGATAACGGAGCTGACGAGGCTGATCGACATTCAACGCAGCTATGAAAGCGTGAAAAACATGCTGGATCAGGAAGCCGAGAGACTTCGTACATCGGTCCGCAAACTCGGCACCACGACAGCCGCCTAACTTGTTGGAAGAAGGAATAGAATAATGCAGTCACTGAATATCGCCTCTACCGGCATGTTGGCTCAGCAGACCAATGTCGAGGTTATTTCCAACAACATCGCCAACATGAACACCACCGCCTTCAAACGGCACCGGGCCCAGTTCCAGGACCTGCTGTACCAGGATCTGCGTCGGGTCGGCTCGAACTCATCGGATGCCGGCACAATCGTCCCGTCCGGTATCCAGCTCGGTGTCGGTGTTCGTACCGCTGCCACCTACCGGGTCAACGAGCAGGGTTCCCTGATCCTCACCGACAACCAGTTTGACCTCGCGATCCGCGGCAACGGCTACTTCCAGATCCAACTCCCCGACGGTGAAACGGCTTATACCCGTGACGGCTCCTTCCAGGTCAGCCAGACCGGCGAGCTGGTTACGGCCGACGGCTACATCGTGCAGCCGGGCATCACTGTCCCGTCCGGCGTGGTCGGCGTGACTATTAACCAGTCCGGCCAGGTGCTGGTGAAACTCGATGGCCAGACCGCGGAATCGAATGTCGGCCAGATCCAGCTGGCGGTCTTCCAGAACGATGCCGGACTTGAACATGCCGGCAACAACCTGCTGCTTGAAACCGAGGCTTCTGGCGCACCGAGCACGGCCACCCCGGAAACCGACGGTTTCGGTGCCCTGTTCCAGGGGTACATCGAGTCCTCGAACGTGGATCCGGTGCAGGAAATCACCGATCTGATCACGGCCCAGCGGGCCTACGAGCTGAATTCGAAGGTCATCGAGACCTCGGACCAGATGATGGCCACGGTTAATCAGGTTCGCTAAGGCAGCCTGACCACCGCAACCAGGGAGTAAGGACATGACACGCAGAATGCTGACGCCTCTGACGCTCATCACAGCCACCGCGCTGATCGGGATTGCACTCGCCATCCCGCAGCCGGTGGCGGCGAGTGAAACCCAGGGCACACCGCTGTTTGCGAACGAGACAGTCATGCTTGATCGGGATTCGCTGATGCTGAGCGACCTTTTCGTCGGCCTGCCGGCAGGAAAGGACGCCAGGATCGGTGACGCCCCTCTCCCGGGAGAAACCATGACCGTCCGGGTCAGCACGCTGCGAAATCTTTCCGATATCCATCACCTGGACTGGTCCCCGCTTCATAACCGGGTCCATGTCACCGTCCGGCGCGAAGGCCGTGCGATACCATTGCAGCAAATCCGCAACGCGATCGAAGAGCGCCTCGCTGATGGCTTTGTTTCCGACCGGGTCGAGGTTGAGCTGACCAATCGCCGCCTGTCCCTGATGGTACCGGCCGATATCGTTCCTGAGATTTCGGTGGACAATATCGACTACAACAGCCGGAACCAGCGTTTCGCAGCGTCCATCTCCGTTGCCATCGGAAACGGCAAGGTGATCCGGGCCCAGACCCAGGGCGAAGTCCATCCGGTCATCGAAATCCCCGTGCTGAGCCGGCACATGGCACCGGGCGAAACGATCCAGGCCGGCGATATCGTCTGGACGGAAATGCGGGCCCGCCGCAGCAGCTACAACACTGTCAGTTCCACTGACCAGCTCGTCGGCATGAGCGCCCGTCGGCCGATCAGTGCCGGCCGCGTTATCCGCCGCACCGATGTGAAGCCGATAGAACTGATCCAGAAGGGTGATCTGGTGACCATGATTTTCAGAACCGCCTTCATGACACTGACGTTGCGCGGCAGGGCGCTTGAGGACGGGGCTCGAAAAGACACGATCCGCGTAAAGAACCTGGCCAGCGGCAAAACGGTTGTCGGTTCGGTCACAGATTCCGGCATCGTCTCCGTCGCCGGCCCGCGTCTTGCGATGAACTAGGCACTCCTGATAGGGAACCAATACGATGAACAAGAAGCCCATCTCCGCTCAGCTTTCGCGCATCACTGCCGTCGCCCTGATCGGCATGTCCGTAAGTGCCTGCAATGTCTTTCAACGCCTCGCTGACATCGGCAAAACCCCGGAGCTTTCGGAGATCCAGAACCCGACACAGGCCGAAAACTACCGGCCGGTCTCGATGCCGATGCCGGCACCGGTGACCGCCACCCGGCAGGCCAACTCACTCTGGGTTGAAGGTTCCCGCGCCTTTTTCGAAGACCAGCGCGCAAGTCAGGTCGGCGATATTATCACCGTCGTTGTCGAGATTGCAGACGAGGCCGCCATCGACAACCGGACCCGGCACGACCGGACCCATACCGACGGCTTTAACATGAACGGGCTGTTCGGTGCCCAGTCCCTGCTGAGCGATGTCTTTGCCGAGGGAACGACGGGCGCCGGCCTTGTGGACCTGAGTTCATCCCTTGCCAATGACGGCCGTGGCCGGATCGACCGGAATGAAACCATCAGCCTGCGCGTTGCCGCCGTGGTTACGCAGCAGCTCCCGAATGGCAATATGGTGCTGTTCGGTCGCCAGGAAGTCCGGGTCAATATGGAAGTTCGCGAGATCGTCGTCGGCGGTGTTATCCGTGCGGCCGACATCACATCTGAAAATACGGTCGGCTACGACGAGATGGCAGAAGCCCGGATCGCTTACGGCGGCCGCGGCCAGCTCTCCGATCTGCAGCAGCAGCGCTACGGTGCCCAGGCGCTCGAAATCCTGATGCCCTTCTGATCAGACAGTGCCGGGTGGCAAAGTTGCGGCCCGGCACCCTTTCTTCGCACAGCTCCCCAAAGGCCCGCTGCAATCAAACGAAAACGGGCCGTTCCTTGTGGAACGGCCCGTTTTCATATTCTCAGTATAGAGCCACGTCAGTCGTCGCGATGTGTCCGCTCAAGGCGCTCATGCCGCTCCTGAGCTTCGAGGCTCAGAGTCGCAATCGGCCGGGCTTCGAGACGACGCAGCCCGATCGGCTCGTCCGTCTCTTCACAATAGCCGTAACTTCCGTCCTCGATCCTCTGTAACGCAGAGTCGATCTTGCTGATCAGTTTGCGTTCACGGTCCCGGGTGCGCAGTTCAATCTGCTGATCGGTCTCTAGCGAGGCGCGATCAGCCATATCCGGCTTCTGCAGATTTTCCTGGGTCAGGTGGCTCAGCGTCTCGTTCGCATCCTGCAGAAGCTCAGCCCGCCACCTCAGCAGCTTCTGGCGGAAATACTCCTGCTGCTTTGAGTTCATAAACTCTTCGTCTTCCGACGGTGTATAGTCCGGCGGCAAAGTGACGCTCATCCCGGTCCTCCACGACAAAGGTCAATGAAAGGCAAGCTTTCTGCCCTTTTCGAGCGGCCGGAGTATATGTCCGGGGCCCACTAGGTTTCAACCCTCTGATTTATGCTTGTTCAGATCATTTTATTCCGCGTAAGCAATTGAAATTACGCGTAAATATTGAAATCAGACAAAAAACTCACAAAAAAGTCCCGAGTTTTGCGAGCTCGACCCGCGCCCTGAGCTCGATTTCATCCAGTATTTCACCCAGACGGGGATCGGTAAAATTCCGCTCCCGTGTCGCCTTGATGCTGGTCGCAAGATCCCGCAACTCGGATTCGGGGATCGCCCCCAGCAGGAGCCCGTCGCGAATCCGCTCCAGCCGGGAGAGCAGGTCTTCGCCCCGCTCCGCGCCCTGCTTTCCGCGACCGCGACCGTCCGGGTTCGTTTCCTGGACCGCAAGCAGTCCGTCAACGGACATTGCCGCACCAGCGCCTTTGGCGGACGTACTTTCCTGGGCGCCGTCGAGCAGGCCGGAAAACTGCGTCCCGCTTGCGCCGCCCGACTTGGATGTTTTGCGGGCGGCGGGGCTGCTGACGCGGCGTGATGGATCTATCTTCATGGTACAAATCCTACCTATTCCGGAGTCATACACTATCGAGAAGATGCCGACATAGCGAATAAAGCCTTGTGAAATTCAATCTAATCAATGCCCGGGGAACCATGGAAGGGCGATGACTGACAATCATGAACATCCCGGCACGATAACTGGCACGATCTTCGCATTAACTTCGTCGACGGGAGTCCGGAACACGACTGCAAGAGAACATGAGGAACCGATAGAGATGTGGCCGCAAACAAACGACAAGACCCGCTCATCGCTTTTCAGAGGCTCAATCTTCGGGCTTTTTGCCACCGCGTTGATGATCGCCACGCCGGTTCAGGATGCCTATGGCCAGACCCGAATCAAGGACATCGTCAATTTTGAGGGCGTCCGCGAAAACATGCTGGTCGGCTACGGTCTTATCGTCGGCCTGAATGGTACCGGCGACGCGCTCGGCAGCGCGATCTTCACCCGGGAGAGCCTGGTCGGCATGCTCGAGCGTCTCGGCGTCAACGCCCGGGACGACAATCTTGACACCGCCAATGTCGCCGCCGTCATGGTGACCGCCATTCTCCCCCCCTTCGCCAAGCAGGGTAGTCGGATTGACGTTTCCATCTCCGCCATCGGGGATGCCGAGGATCTGTTGGGCGGCACCCTGCTGGTGACGCCGCTGGTCGGCGCCGATGGGGAAGTCTATGCCGTCGCCCAGGGATCGGTCGCGACCGGGGCAATATCTGCCGCCGGCGACGGACAGAGCGTCATTCAAGGTGTGCCGACCAATGGCCGGATCGCCAACGGCGCCATCATTGAGCGCGAGATCGAGTTCTCCATGAAATCCATGGAATCCGTCACCATTGCCCTGAAGAACCCGGATTTCACCACGGCGCGCCGCATTTCTCAGGCCATCAACGCTTTCATCGGTCTGCCCATTGCCCAGGCAAACGATCTTGCCTCCGTGCGGATGATCGTTCCGGAAAATTATCGGGGCAACGCCGTAGCACTGATCACGGACGTGGAACAGCTGCGGGTAACACCCGATACCGCTGCCAAGGTGGTTATCAACGAGACGACGGGCATCATCGTCATGGGCGAGAATGTGCGGATCAGCACGGTCGCCATCGCCCAGGGCAACCTGACGATCCGGATCACGGAGACACCCCAGGTATCGCAGCCACAGCCGTTCGCGCAGACTGGTGAGACCGTCACTGTCCCGCGGACCCAGATTGAGATCGATCAGGATGAGGACAAGCAGTTGTCCGTTCTGGCCCAGAGTGTGACGCTCCAGGAACTGGTGGACGGACTGAATGCACTCGGGATTGGTCCGCGCGACCTGATCTCGATCCTGCAGGCCATCAAGGCCGCGGGCGCCCTGCAAGCCGAAATCGAAGTTCTCTAGGGGAGCAGAAAGATGCAGATCACATCCCTCGCTGATTCCGCCGCCGCCAGCGCCCAGGCGCAGACCGCCCGGACCGATGCCGCCGTCCAGAAGCTAAAGTCCGTTGGCAGCGACAAGACAGAAATCCGCAAGGCCGCCGAGGACTTTGAAGCCATATTCATTACCCAGATGCTCGGTCACATGTTCAAGGGCATGGAAACCAACGAGATGTTCGGTGGCGGTCAGGCTGAAAGCATCTACCGAGACCTGCTGGTAGACGAGTATGGGAAGACGATGGCCGGCAATGGCGGCCTTGGACTTGCAGATTCAATTGAGCGACAGTTGATCTCGCTGCAGGAGGTGAATTGAGATGCTTGACCATGCCATCGTTGAAGCTTTCCGAGAGAGCATGATCGGTCTCATGAAGCTCTTGAATGAAGAAACCGCATTGCTGAAAAAGCGCGAATTCAAAACCCTGGACAAGCTGCAGGCACGGAAACGCCAGCTTTCCATCACGTATGACAAGCATCAGACGGCAATGCGGAACCATCCGGAAGTGCTGGACGACGTCCCGGATGACGAGAGGGCCGAACTGCGGGATCTCTATCAACGTTTCCGCTGTGCACTTTCGGACAACATGCTGGCACTCCGTTCCAGCCATGATGCCGCGGAACGAGTTGTTTCATTGATTATGGAGTCGGTCCGCAAGCAACGCGGGATTAATGCGGATACACCAACCTTCGGCAAGACGCGGACAGGTTACGCAGCCTATGCGCCTCTCGCCCAGCCGACTGCAGCAGTCAGCAAAAGCCTTTAGAGCCTAGCGCTGCTTGGTCAGTCAGCCTGTTGGAAACCTGAAAACGGTCAAGAAAGAGCCGCCGCCCGCTCATCAGCATCTTTAGCCGCTTCGACGTTGCCAGCCTTGCTGTGAAGGCGTGCAAGCAGCTTGAAACTTGCTGCATCGCCGGAATTGAGCGCCACGGCACGTTCAGCTGCAACGATCGCATCATCGTCATTTCCGAGCGCCTCGAGCATGAGTGCGATTTCGTTGAAAGTATCGCTCTCCGCAGGCGCCGCGACAAACGCTGCCTCAAGTTCCTTTATCGATTCGTCGCGTTTACCCATACGTTTAAGCAGGACGGAGAGGCGACAGCGGGTGCCGATGTCGCCTGGTGAACGCTCTTTGATCGAGACATAACAACGCTCCGCGATTTCCAGCTCGTCGAGCTCCATCATCACGTTTCCAAGATGCATCATCGCTTCGATATTTTCATTGTCGGCGCTGATTGCCTGATGCAGGAATTCGGCGGCACTCGGCAAATCGTTCCGATCAACCTCGAGAATTCCGCGCCAGGTGAGAAGCCGGCTGTTGTCGGGATCGTGGGATAGCCCGTCTTCCAAGACGGTGATTGCCTCACCGGTTTCATTCTGCGCCCGGTATACCAGTGCAAGAGACAGGAACGATTCGCTGATTTCAGTATCGCGGGCGATTGCTTTCCTGAGAAATTCGATGGCCTTTTCAAAATTGCCAAGATGCAACTCAAGGGTGCCTGCATGACAAAGATAGCGACCGGAATCCGGATCGAGCTCAATAGCGGAGGTGAAGAAATCGGCCGCAGCGTCAAGCTCGTCGCACTGCATGCATAACAAGCCGGCGAGATCCAGTGCCTGGTGATTCTGAGGATCCCTTTCAAGGATCTCTAGATAGACATTTCGCGCTTCAGCAACTTCGCCAGCTTCATGATGCTTGATACCGCGTTTCAGCAGTTCATTAATCGCGTCTTCATTCACCACGCTGGACTCCTCCATCGGAACTCTCAAATCCATCCTGTGGATTCGTAACATACTTGGAACTGTAGGGGAATTTCATGAATGTTCAGCCCTACATCACCCATGTGTTTTAGCCCAGACACGAAATAAGGGCGCCGGACCTGTGGTCCTCGCCCTTCTGCACACTTACGCGAGACATGCTTGTACATCCACTCGAAACTTCACACCGTGTCAGATCAGAACATCGACTTCCTGATCCGAACCGGCACCTGATCGCGACTCGCCACCCCCCGGGATCTGGACGGTTTTCTCGTCGACCGCGTCAGCAGTGTCGACGGTCCGCTCTGTCGTGGTCGAGGTTTCCTTTGCAAGGCTGGCACTTTCCTCAAGCGCGCGCGCGGCGCGTTCCGGCGGAAATTGCCTGGTTACCTCGCCTGACCGGCTATCCCGAAGCTCAAAAATCACAGAAAGGGATTCCGGATCAAACCGGATTACAGGGCTTAAATAAAAATCGGAGATGATACTTGCGGATACATTGCCAGCGTCAGCATTCGGCGCTTTCAGCGACGGCGATGGAACGGCTTGCGCAACAGATCGTGCGGCGGTCGCCCCAGAGAGGATCTCGACCATGACGACCTCCATTCTGGAGACAGCTAACGTGCCTTTCATAGGCAACTGCAGATATATATATCACTCAGCAATCGGAATGTCGAGTCATAGACACTTAAAGATGCAATTTAGACAAACTCCGCACTACGGGGACAATCCCCGCTCTTGCTTGGACTTACCGAAGAGCGCCCCGCTCTGTTTACAGATAATTGGCGAGTGACAACTGGCGCAGTGACGCAGTCGTCTGATAGGCGGCTTGTAGCTGGCCCTGAATCAGCTGAAACTCCGCGGCCGCTTCAAAGGGATCCACATTCTCCACCCCGTCGAGCTGCTTCGTCAGCAATGTATTGTCGTCTTTGTGCTGGGCTTCGATATCCGTCATCCGAGCCTGCGTCGTGCCGAGTGACGCGACCATCAGACCAATCTCGTCCGCCGCGGCCTCAACCCTGGTCAATCCATCATTGACCAGGGCGCGGTAGTCGTTGTCCAGGCCGGCCGCAAAGTCCACATCGGCAAAGATTGCGAATACTTCGAAGAGTTCTTCGAAGGTCGCATTGTCATTTGCAAGCTCGCCAAACTCCAAGCGCACACCTTCCGCCGCAGTGAACGCGAAGGGCTTGGTTTGTCCGGGCACAATCCCGGCAACATTGTTCCAGTTCGCATCGGTCCCGAATTGAGTCGCGGAGGCGGCGATTACGGCCGCCGAGTTTCCGACGGCAAGAGCCGGAATAGCGGCGAAAGCTGCCGTTTTCAGAGTCGTGGCGTTCTGCAGAGGTTGTGTGGAAACATCTGTACCGTTGAACAGATACCGGCCTTCGGACTGGCTATTCAGGAGACTGACGAGTTGATCAATGGCGGAATCCGCGAACTGCTTCAGCACGGGAGCCGTATCGTCGAACTTGCCTTCCTGTTGATTGATCAATTCAACCCGCATTTGCTCCGCAAGATCCTGTATCCCGGTCAGCGCCGCTTCCATGATCTTGGTCCGGGTCCGGACCTGCTCGATGGTCTTGACGTAGGTTTCCTTGGTCTGGATCTCTTCGCGCAACTGAATGGAAACGCGCGCGTCGTCACCGCTCAATCCACTATAGATCTGAGAGATTTTCCCGGTAGAAACCTGCTCCTGCGCCCGCGAGAACTGATTCTGCAAGTTGAGGACAGTGTTCTGCGCCCGGAGTGACATTGTCAGGGTAGCGATGCGCATCAGCTCAATCCCTCTATCGAATAATGTTGACGATTTCGTCGAGAGCCTGCTGGACAGTCTGCAAGACACGCGCCGATGCCGCGAAGGCGGCTTCAAGCTCAATCAGTTTCGCAAGTTCCTCGTCCGTATTGACCCCGGTTTCGTCCCGGTAAGTCTGCACCAGGGTATCGCGGAAATTCGTCTCGAACGTGAGCTGGCTTTCAAAAGTTGCATGCTGGTTCGCCTGGAAACCGACCAGTTCGGCTGCGAAGCCTTCAATACTATTGCTGGCCGTCAATCCGAACCCCGCGACAAAGGTCTGGGTAACCTGAAACACATCAAGCATGGCGTTCGCGACACGATGGTCACCGGCACCGATGGAGACGTAGGTGTTGGCCACATCCCCGGTATTACCGGTCACCAGGAAAGAAGGCGTCCCGGTCACTGTGGGATTGACCCGAATGACTTCAGCGAAGCCTTGTTCATTACCGAGCGCGTCCGCCGGAACCGTGCCGCCGGCATCGACGAACAGGTTGACCACGGCCGTCGTGCCATTGATCGTGAAGGTATCGAGGTCGTTCGCCAGTTCATGCGCCAACGTGTCGAGCTGATCCTGAGCCTCGACCAGCAAGGTATCGCGTATCCGCAGCAACCCCGCCAGTTCGCCATCCCTGCCTGACACCTCGCTTGAGATGTCTGGGTTCGTGGCCACACCGGCAAGACCGTCCTCGATCCGCAAGGGCTGACCGGCAGTCGTTGCAGTGAACAAGGACGTTTCGACGAACGTCAGAGGGAACATCGTATCGTCGAGCAGCAGCCGGCTGTCGCCAGTCAGGATGGTCAACTCACCATTCGACCGCTCAATCACGTTGATGTTCATATATTGAGACAGCTCTTCGACGAACTTGTCGCGGCTATCCTCAAGGTCGGCGGTCGTCAGCCCCTGGGTCCTGCGGGTGGCGATCGAGTCATTGAGCGTTTCGATATTCTCCAGGGCCGTATTCACAAGACCCACAGTGTCCGCAATCGCCCGGTCGGCCTCCTTGCGCAGATTGCTGATTGTCTGCGTCATGTCCTGGAATTCTGCGGCCACGGATTCCGCCGCGCGCAGCACCTCGGCCTGGTTCGCGCCCAGTTCCGGCGCAATCGACAGTGCCTGAAGTTTTTCTTTGAGATCGGTGATCTTTGCTGAAACCGAGTTGTCGTCGCCCGGACGACCGAAAGCCTCAACCAGCCGTTCGAGATAGGTATCCAGAACCGTCAGTTCGGAAACTGTCGCCTGCTGAGCGCGGATATCTTTCTGCAGGCCCTCATTGACCGTGCGCACCACCACACCAAGATCCACACCCTGCGCCTGACCGCCAATGATACGGGTCTGCAGATTCTGGTTTTTCCGTGTGTAGTCCTCGTTCGCAGCGTTCGCCACGTTGCGGGAAACCACATCGATCCGAGACTGCGCCGCGGTAAGGCCAGACGTTGCTGCAGTTAGTGCGCTGCTGATTGACATGGTGGCTATCACCTCCGAAGTCTCTATAGGCAAAGTGCCTCACGGAGTAGAAAGCAAGAAGCGGGCCAGTTTTAAACTGCAAAGGTGCCGGAAAAACTTTCCGGCGCATCCGAGTTGGTGCAGCATCGGCGCATGCCAAAAGAATCAAAAGCCGTCGCGATTCAGAAATTTCAGGATGCGTTGGCCCTGCACACCGCAGGCCAGATCGCGGATGCCCAAAAGATCTATCATTCAATTTCGTCACAGCTGCGGAATCTGGCGCCGTTCTGGCATTTTCACGGATTGGCGCAGTTCCAGACAGGCGACCTGAAGAGCGCCACAGTTTGTTTCAAACAGGCGCTCCTGCTGACTCCGAATGACGCGAACTGCTTGAATCGATTCGCCTGTGTGTTCCTGATGGAATATCGCGCTGATGACGCGCGCCGCCATCTGCACCACGCATTGACGGCCGCGCCGGATCAACCGGAAGCTTGGAGAAATCTTGCCGAAGCTGAGCGGCTTAACGACGATCCTGTCTCGGAACGCAAACTTCTGAAAAAGGCACTGGCCCTGCGTCCGGATGAACGGACATGGCGAATGTCCTACGTTTCAGTGCTCAACGATCTCGAACAACCGGAAGAAGCCCTGGCAGCGATGCGGCCCCTTACCGGCGCAGCAGAACTCGCCCCCGTGTATTTTTTTCAGAAGGCCCGCGCTCACTACGATGCATTTGAGGCGAGCCGGGCAGTTCTTTCCTACCGAAAGTCCCTGCTGCTCACCCCGGCCGCGCCGCCGACGCTTAACAATCTGCAACTGGTAGAACGCAGAACCGGGCGTATGCAGGACGCTGTCAGAAGCGCCGAGCGTGCCCGGCTGCTCGACCCGGGAAATCCGGACCTTGAGCATAACTTCACAGACGCCTTACTGGCTGCGGGCGAGATCGAACGCGGTCAGGCACGCAATTTCTGGCGTCATTGCAAAGCCGAGATTCGCATTGAACGGGTCGGGTTACCGAAAGCATGGGACGGAACGCCATGCGACGACGGCAAGGCTCTGCTGATCTGCCAGGAACAAGGCATCGGTGACGAGATCCGTTTCGTATCCTGCATCCCCGACATCCAGAAACGCTTTCGCGGCCCCGTCATTCTGGAAGCGGACAAACGGCTTGTCCCCCTTTTTGCACGATCCTTCCCAGACATAACCGTCATCGAAAAGCGCGCGCGTTCAGAGACCATGCCCAGCAGCGCCGATTATAGCGGCTCGGTCGCGGCGCTGCACATCGGGCGGCATGTCATGCTCGCTGACTTACCAAACCATGTCCGCACATCCATTGCCGATTTTCCGACGCATGCCGGGTATCTCCTGCCGGATTCCGATGAAGTCAGGTGCTGGAAAAACACCTTTAGCGCAAACAAGCATGAACAGTCCGTCGGACTCTGCTGGCGCAGCGGTATGCGTCGACAGGGAGCACGGCATAATTATCCGACTTCGACAGAAATCGCCTCGTTAATGACGGTTGGGAACTTTCTTCCTGTTTGCCTGCAATATGACGTTTCTGATTCTGAAATCGCAGCCATACAGGCGATCTCCAACCGGCAGCTCTATCTGCCGCGTGGGATTGATCAGAGAGAGGAACTGGACCGGCTGGCAGCAATGATCGCCGCTCTCGATCTGGTCATATCACCGAATACATCAGTTCTGATGATTGCAGGTGCCGTCGGAACTCCGTCGATCGGTCTTCACTCCCAATGTGGAGCAATTTTCTTTGGAGCCAACGCGGACCCCTGGTTTCCGAATGAATGCAGTCTGGTAAAAAACGGGGATCGTTCCTGGCAGCCTGCTGTCGATGAGGCCGTACCGCACCTGATCCGGATGCTTGAACAGGCAGGTCGATAACAGTCCCGCCGCGCAGCACATGTCCCTGGACTAGCTCGCCTCAGCCAGCCGAAACTGATCCTGAAGACCTTCCATGATCTGCCGGTTGACATTGATCATCGCTGTCAGTTCCGCCTTGCCCTCAATGGCAAGCTCGGTTTCCTGCGCAACCCAGCGGGCAAGCTGGATAAGACTGTTCTTTAGCTGTTCGGGTAAATGGTTTCCCGGTTCGGAAAGATCACAAAGAAATGCGTCCCAGACTTTTGCGTTCCACAGGATCGCATTGAGCCGGTCTTGCAGCGTTGCGGAGTCCTCTTGCGCCTTGCGCAAGGCGCTCGTGACCTGACCGAGCAAACGGTACTCAATCTGCTGATTGCTCTCGGTCTTGCTCTGAACATTGGAATAAGCGGCGTACCCTCGACGCATCTTATAACTCTCCGAGAACGTTTACATTGCCGCTTACTGGAACAGGCCGAGAAGAACCTGCGGCGCGTTATTGGCAACGCTGAGAACCTGAATACCAAGCTGCTGGCGCACCTGCAGCGCGGTGAGCTGAGCGGACTCGCGGGCGAGATCGGCATCGACGATGTTGCCTAGCCCCTCTTCCGTCGCGTCACTGACCGCCGTCAGAAACTCTGTCTGGAAGTTCAGGGCGCGGGTATCGGCGCCGAGCTGTCCGAGAGCGATATTGATCGTCGATTCCAGGTTGGAATACTGCGCGGTCAGAACACTTTGGGCATTCGTCGCAGTACCCAGTGTTGCACCGCCGAGCGAATTGATGTCGGTCAGAAGATTTCGTGCCCGGAGCGTGATCGTATCGTTATTCAGGTTTGACAGCGTGTTGATTGCCGTCGAGGTATCCAGCACGTTCACGCCATTGAATACCGCGTTCGCAACAAAGTTCCGTGCCTGAGAGATCAACTCGTTGAAGTCATCCTGAAGAATGCTGCGCTGCTGCGTCGTGATACCTTCGTTCGACAGTTCCGTCAGTTTCTGGCGGACATCCTGCATCAGGTTGGAGATCGAGGTGGTGCCGGAGAGCGCAACCTGGGCGATACCTTTGGTGTTATTCAGCCCCTGCTGAATGGCACTTAAAGCGCGCAAATCACCGCGAATGCCCTGCGCGATCGCAAAGTTCGATGCATCGTCCTCGGCTCCCGTCACCTTCAAGCCAGTCGAGACACGATCCTGTGTCTGCGCCAGAAGGGAATTGGTCCGCTCAAGATTTCGGAGAGCGACCAAAGCCTCCGGATTCGTCAGAATCGAGTTGCTAACCATCTCTAGTGTTCCTTCTCTCTTCGCGTCGCCTCCGACCGTCGGCTCCGAGTTCATTTCTTGAACAAGGTCTTTTTTGCCGGGTAGGAATAGCGACGAACCACTATCTCGACCTTCATGTCGCAATAGTCAGGCCAACCAGAGAGGAAACCTTAATTTATTGATTTATATTGTTTTTTTACCTGAAGATGATCCAACCAAGAAAGCGTGGATCAAGAAGGGCACGCCATCACCGGCATATTTTGCACCTGGAGCAAGACACTATTTACCGCGGCCGGACTCTTCGAGAATTTTCGGCAATGCAATCCCTGCCCTGCGCAAAGAGACGTCAACCTCAAAGCGTTCGAGGTTACTGGTCGTCGGATGACACGAGCCAAACACAGCGTCATGGCCGTCACTTAGGCGCAGGTGGCTCCAGCCCAGACGGATGGTCGGGATTCCTATCGACGCCGCGAGGGGACAGACGGCCGTATCCACGGATACTACGGCATCCAGAGCAGACAACATGGCTGCCACGCGATCCAACTCGTTTCTCTGATCGATGCCTTCCGGATCATAGATGACACATCCATCCACCTGTCGGGCTGCGTCCAGCTCTCCGGGCTGAAGATTGTAGATCAGGCTGACATAGTTCGCCTTACCTGCGCCAAGCGCCCGCACCATGGATTCCGCGTTGCAGTAAAGCTGATCGCGAAACCCGCCGCCCAGCCCACTGCGCCAGCAGAGACCGACCCATGGTCCCCCGCCCATTTGCATAAAACGCTCTCTCCAGCGCTGACGCTCCTCTTGGTCAACGTCAAACACCCGGGCCGGGCCGGGCTTGGATGTATCCTGCAGAAAAATGCCGGGAAGAGAACCGGCAAGAACAGCGTGATCGAAGGTGCGCTCCGCTCTCAGGGGCCTGTAATCGAAATATGGATCTGCGTTTTCGCGACCGATAATCTGGCGTTCTACAAATTGAATGCCGGGAAAACTTCTCTGGAACAAAGGCAGGTTTCGCTTGTCGCATTCGACGGTAACATCCGAACAGCACTCCAGGAGCGACGGCAGCATGGAGAGATATATGTACTCGTCACCGACACCCTGCTCCGCGGCCACCAGCAAACGGCCAGGATCGCCGGCGCCCTCCCAGAACGGGGGCAATTCGATGCGCTCCGAGCCGAACCGCGCCGTTCTGCGGACATCGAAATGCTTCCAGCCAACGGAACTGTTTCCGAGAGCGAATTCCGCTTCCGCCACCATGAGGTGGAATTCCACCACATCCGGCGAGACAATTAGCCCGCGATAACCGGCCGCCCGCGCGCCTTCATGTCTGGCCATACGATACAAAGGATTCGGCAGGTTGAACATTGCCATGCTGTCGGTTGGATTGAGCATGAGCGCACGTTGCGTCTCCCGAACCGCATC
Organism: Nisaea sp.; assembly: GCF_040217065.1. GTDB lineage: Bacteria > Pseudomonadota > Alphaproteobacteria > Thalassobaculales > Thalassobaculaceae > Nisaea. The sequence continues at coordinate 482,057 of NZ_JAVJNX010000005.1, read as the reverse complement.
ATTGATTTCCTGATGATGTATCAGTTCTGCGCCGAGAAGCGTCCATAAATGCGGGTCGGTCGGCGCGATCCGGGTCGCGCGCCGCGCCCACGCAACCCCGTCGACAGCCCCGACACCAGGCTCCTTGGATTTCTGAAACAGGAGGAAATGCGGGTATGAAGTGACTTTGTCAGGAGCAATGAGCATGCATTTCCTGATCGCCCGTTCAGCGTTTTCATTTGAGTGAAGCGTCGAGAACGCAATGGCCAAATGCAGGTAGGGTTCAGGATCAAGCGGCGAGAGAGATATGGCACGCGTGAGCGGGTCTACCGCATCGCTTTCGGCCCCTGAGTGCAAGAGTGCAGCGCCAAGCCGTGCCTGAACCTGGACCCACTCCGGCTGACGGCCTGCCGCGCTCCGCGCAGCATCTACTGCAAGAACACGCTCTCCGCATTGCTCTGCAAGCCGCGAAAGGTTAATCCACGCATCGACATTGTCCGGATCGGTATCCACCGCTGACTGGAACGCGTGCATTGCGCCCTGATAGTCAGACAATGACGCGCGCACCGCCCCCAGATGATTCCATGCAGGGCCGCGAGATGGATCGAGCCCCACGGCCTTCTCAAGCGGCGCGAGGGCCAACATGGCGCGGCCTGTTTGAAACAGCAACGTTCCAAAAAGATCGAGGGTAACCGGATGATTTGGAAACCCGTCGAGCACCTCACGGTACCCGGATTCAGCAATGTCAAAATCACCGGTTTGATGAGCGGCGAGAGAGTTTTCCAGTAATTTGGAAAGATAGGCACTCCGCTGATCGGGAGTCATTCCGCAACTCCACAACGCTTAAACATCAACGGCGATACTATCAAGAAGTCCCGGGTTAAGCCTGATCGAGAATGGAACCCACCGCGCTGCCCGGCTTTGGCGTCGTCTGATTCTCAGCTGCCGGCGAAGGTTTCAATCCCTTCATAATATCCCGGTTTACAGCCACCAGGGAATCGATGTCACCCTCGCCTTCGAGCGCAAGGGCCGTTTCCTTTGTGACCCATATGCCGAGACTGACAATTGCCGCACGCAGGTCCCGGGGCAATTGATTGCCCGCAGTGCCGCAATCCTCGACAAACACGTCCCATACCTGCTTGTTCCAATTCAGTGCCGATGCAACTTGAGACATCTTGGTCGGATCGTTGCCGGCACCATCTTTGTTGCCAATGGCCTTAATCAATTCCGACGTGACCTGCGCCAGCAAGCGATACTCCGTATCGCGCGACGTCGCGGTTTGATTTATCGTCTTCCTGTAGGCATCAATGCCGGACATAAACTAACTCCCAGCCACCTCTGGCGTGCCAATCTTGAAGATTTCAGTCTCATAATTTATGAGGGCTTTACAGGTTTTCAAAGCTCTGTAGAAGCGCTTTTCATTCACATCCTGAACCAGGTTCAACAATGTCATACGAACTTCTTTAAAGGTTGTCGCTTCGAGAAAGCTCTCAACCAGTTCGAGGAACATGCCTCGATATTGATCCGGGTCATCGTGATCGAGATACATTAACAAAATGGTAAAATAGATCCGCTTTGCGGGTGACGTTGCATCCTCTTCCTGCATGATGTCTTTGCCGAGAAGGATCGTCGCTTCATTTTGAAGGACGAGAGACGCACCCTTTTTTCCGGCCACCATGACAGCGCCGTTCACGACAAATTTTTCACCCGGCTTCACATTGATTTTCAATGGCATTCTTCTGAACCCGCGCAATCGACTACGACGCATATTCATAGCACTAATTAGGCAATTCGGAAAATGCGCTTCGTCACACCTCTAACAGTACAGACAAGGTTACGAAAGCTCAGTCGGGAAAAAACAGACACCGGCTGCTCGCAGGTCTAAGAATTTTCCAAAAAAAAAATCGGGGGAATTTCTTCCCCCGATTTCCTTGAAGATAGTGTCCGCTGTTAACGGAACAGGCCGAGCAGAGACTGCGGACGCTGGTTTGCAATTCCCAGGGTCTGCGTGGACAGCTGCTGCTGCACCTGCAGAGACGTAAGACGTGCAGACTCACGTGCCAGATCAGCATCGACCAGGTTGCCGAGACCTTCTTCAGTCGCATCCCGGATCTGCTCAAGGAACTGCGTCTGCAGGTTGAGGGCCCGAACCTCCGCACCGAGAGAGCCGAGCGCCGTGTTCACGACGGACTCAAGGTTCGAATACTGGTTCGCAATAACACTCTGAGCGTTGGTCGCCGTACCAATTGTGGCAGCAGCAAGACTGCCAACCTGAGTGTTGACTCCGCTCTGCGCCGTCAGGGACAACGTGCCGCCGGCCAGATTCGAGAGCGTATTGATGCTGGCCGCACCCGAATTGATCAGGTTAGCGCCATTGAAGGAAGCATTGGCGATGAAGTTACCAGCCTGCGAGAGCAACTCGTTGAAGTCAGACGTGAGAATGTTTCGCTGCGCAGTCGTGATACCTTCGTTGGAAAGCTCGGTCAGCTTTCCGCGGATGTCGGAAAGCAGATTGGAGATACCGGTCACACCGGCGATCGCAACGTTACCGATACCCTTGGCACTGTTCAGCCCCTGAGTAACCGCATCAATGCCACTCAATTCAGACCGGATACCCTGCGCGATGGCAAAGGTAGAGGCATTGTCGAGAGCACCCGCAACCTTCAGCCCCGTGGAAACACGGTTCTGTGTGGTATCAAGACTACGATTAATGGAATTCAGGGTACGAAGCGCCGTGAATGCTGACGTATTTGTCAGGATGGAATTTTGAACAGCCATTTTTTGGCCTCCTCTTTCTAAGGACAGCGGGATTTTTCCCGCAGTATTTAGGGGGCAAGCCCCCAGAGCAAAACCCGCTTCTTTGAGCGGATAGGACAATATTAGCACACAAAACCGTTGCTAAAAGATTAATATGGATGGGTGATTTGACCCAACCTCGGATAACCCCCGGTTGCGTCAATCTAAAATATTGAAATTATTCGAAATTTACACCCGTTTCCGGATATTGCGGAATGTGCGATTTCTCGCACTGTCATGGCCGGAAAACCGGGTCGCTGCCACCCGAAACGCAAAAAGGGGCGGCAAAAGCCGCCCCCTTCGCAAAAATATGTTCGAGCAGGTCTTAGCCAAACAGGCCAAGCAGAGTCTGCGGACGCTGGTTGGCGATCCCCAGGGTCTGCGTCGACAGCTGCTGCTGCACCTGCAGAGAGGTAAGACGCGCCGACTCGCGGGCCAGGTCGGCATCGACAATGTTGCCGAGACCTTCGTCGGTTGCATCCCGGATTTCCTCAAGGAAAGTGGTCTGCAGGTTGAGGGCACGAACTTCCGCACCAAGAGAGCCGAGGGCCGTGTTCACAACGGACTCAAGGTTGGAATACTGGTTCGCAATCACGCTCTGAGCATTGGTTGCGGTGGCCACCGTTGCGGCAGCAAGACTGCCGACCTGGGTGTTGACCGCGCTCTGCGCCGTCAGACTCAGCAATCCACCGGCCAGGTTGGAAAGCGTATTGACGTTGCCCGCACCGGACTGGATCAGGTTCACACCATTGAAGCTCGCATTGGCGATGAAGTTCGCGGCCTGCGACAGCAACTCGTTAAAGTCAGCAGTAAGAATGGTGCGCTGTGCAGTGGTGATGCCTTCGTTGGCCAGTTCGGTGAGCTTGCCACGGACGTCGGAGAGAAGGTTTGAAATCCCGGTCACACCGGCGATCGCGACTTTACCGATACCTTTGGCATTGTTCAAACCCGAGGTAACCGCATCGATCGCCGTCAGTTCCGAACGGATGCCCTGAGCAATAGCGAAGTTTGACGCGTTATCCAGTGCACCCGCGACTTTCAGGCCCGTGGAAACACGGTTCTGCGTGACGTCGAGGCTACGGTTGATGCCATTCAGGGTGCGAAGGGCAACAAAGGACGACGGGTTGGTCAGTACAGAGTTTTGGATAGCCATGGTTTCAAGTCCTCTTTCTAAGGGCTCAGGTTGAGTCAGCGTTTTGCTGACGGTGGGGTATCCCCCATGACATCCATAATCTACATTTGACTAAACATTGTCAATAAAGAATTTAAAATTGTATTCAAATTATTTATATCAATAAATCAATACGTTATGGGTATTCCGAAGATCTTGACGATTTCGCCGTACAATTTTTCTCCCATCCCACCCATCAAGTTTCGTGCCATTCCCCGCAAACAACCGGGTCAAGCCAACTCAGCGTCAGGCCGGCGAGCGGCAGGAAGCGGAGCGCGAATATTTTACCTGCTCCGGCCCGCCCCCCTGCCCCGCGTGCCCTCTCCCATCGGTCAATAAAGATCGGCAACAGGCAATTATTGCCGCCTGGAAACTGGCCCGTTCCTTGCTTCTACCAGCGCAGAACAACGCGTGAGGGCAAGAGATGTCTCCGGTATCAACGACAAGCAACCCGACAGTCGGTTACACCAATAAGCGCGCAACTGGCCTTGGCTTCGATCCAATTGCGGCGCGCAACACTGATCGCCCCAAATTCCGGCTCGATGACTATAAAGATGCGGACAGGACTCGCAGCGCCGATCCAGCGCGCGCGGAACGCGCCCAATCTGACTGGGACCGGAAACCGGATCGTACACGGGACGATCGGAATGTGAATGACGAGGCGGTCGCGCGATCCGATACATCCGGCAAGACCGAAACCGGCAAAGGCAAGGCGTACGCCGAAAAACCGGCCCCAGATCCTGCAGCTCAGGTCGACTCTGCGAATATCACTGAGAAAACCGAGAAGCCTGTTGGTGCCGCGGCGGCTGAGAGCTCTGCCGCTGATGTCGAAAGCACGGAAATTATTGCCGACCAGCCTACATCAGAAGAAGCAGATGTCGCTGCGCCGGTAACACCGACGCAAGATATTGCGCCCGAAACGAGCAAGAAACCCGTCCCCGGACCGGATATAGCGGCAAACTCCGCAGGTGAAGTGCAGGGAAAGCCGGCAACACAGATTGTTGCTGCTACCGATGACATGACCTCCGTTCAGGCCCAGGAAAGCGGACCGACCAAGGACACGGCCTCTGCGTCTGGTTCTGCTGCGGTCCAACAGACCGCCGCCTCCAAGGACCCGAAGCTCGCAGCTCTCGAAAAACTGACCCAGAGCAGCCCCAGCGCCGGAACCACGGCCGCCGGAACCACAGCCGCCGGAACCACGGCCGCCGGGGCAAGCACCGGCGACGATACAACCACCTTCAAGCTTCCGGTTCCCTGGCCCCCAACGGCGTCGCAGGGGCAAACGAAGCAAACAGTAGAGCCAACAGCAACATCGAAAGCTGCCGGCCAAGCGCCGGCCACCTCGCAGACACAACCGGCGGCAACACCGAAGAATGCCGGAGAGGAATTGCCCACAGCGGCCACCAAACAGACGGCCGCAGCAACAGCCTCAAAGGGAACAGGAGCAGACATCCCGAAGATAGAAATCGTCTCTTCGGCTCCGATCAAGACCGCTGCCTCTGGCGATACGGCCGTTTTCGCGAACAGCCGGACTATCCCGGCAGAAGGCGCGAGCAAACAGCAGGCTCTTCCGAGCTCGACCGAGACCATCGCGGCCGCAACGGCGCTGAATAGCCGCGCTCCGCGCTCCAACGCACTTGGCGGGGCCAGTGCGAAGCGCAGCAACGCCGTGACGGCCTCCAACGAGAACAATGGCACGAAGACACCTGCCGGCACCGGACAGCCAAATCCGGCCACCGTTACCCAGCAGCAGTCGACCCAGACAAACCCGGCGGCAACCGCCTTTGCCGCTGCCGCGCAGCCCCAAGGCGCCGTCACGACACCGGAGCAGCTGGCGCAGGTCAGGCAGCAACCTTCCGGCTCCCACAACGGGCCAGCAGACCAGAGCGGCACATCGACCAGCGCATCGCGCGCGCCAGATCTTCCGGGCCAGGGCAACAACAGCGGCTTCGCGGACACGCTCAGGACAGCTTCAACAGACCGCGCGGCGGCTACTCCGGATCGGCAGACTTTGCCGACCCCCGCCACGGAACAGGTCAGGGTGAAGCTGGTCAAAGCCGCCCAGGGAGGCCTTGACAGGATCAAGATCCAGCTCAATCCGTCCGAGCTTGGAAAGGTCGAGGTTCGCCTCGAATTCGGCGCTGACGGCGGCGTTCGGGGTACCGTGATTATTGATAAGCCAGAGACCATGGATCTTTTGCAACGCGATGCGAAGCAATTGGAACGGGCCTTGCAAGATGCTGGGTTCAAGACCGGTGGCGACGGGCTCGACTTTCAGATGAGAGGCGGCGGCACCAACGAGAGGCACCAGCAACAAGCCGGCTCCGGAAACGGGCCCCTCTCGCAGGATGGCGGTGATCAGACAGGTGGCGATGCGCTGCCGGACACGAACACCACCGGAACAGAACACGACGGTATCGGCGACGACGGGTCGTTGAACCTGGTAGCCTAGGAGGCTGATGACATGGTGGATGCAGTTTCAAGCACAAGCGGCGCCAGCATCTTTCAGACAAAGCAGACAACCGAGGAGCGCCTCGAGGACGAGCGCGACCAGTTCCTGACGCTGTTTCTGACGCAGTTGCAGAACCAGGATCCGACCAGTCCGATGGACACGAACGAGATGACCAACCAGTTGGTCCAGTTCACCGCCGTCGAACAGCAGATCGAGACCAACAAGTCCCTGGCGTCACTGGTTTCCGCACAGGCCGCGAACTCGAACGCGTCGGCGGTCAACTATATCGGCGAACATGTGGTCTTCAACGGCAACAACACCAACCTCACCGATGCCGGCGCCAGCTGGGGTTACATGCTGCCATCCGAGGCCAACGCGACCACCATCAACGTCTTCAATGCGGCCAAACAGCTGGTTTATTCTGAAGCTGGCCAGACCGCTCCGGGCGAACGCTTTGAGTTCAACTGGGACGGCACCGACGCGGATGGCGAAAAACTGCCGAACGGCCCCTATTCAATTCAGATCAATGCACTCGACGCTGACAATGACGGCATTGCGGCAGAGGTCGAAGCTGTCGGTCTGGTGACCGGTGTTGTTACCGGAGAGGATGGGCCGAGCCTGATGGTCGGAAAGATCATCGTCGAAATGAATGAAGTAACACGCGTTTCCGCCACCTAAAGCGGAAGGACCGGGCGGCCAGAGAGAAGCCCCCGGCCACGATGCCAGACCGGCATCATCGGTAGAAACGGCCAGCGGGTCACGCCCTGGTCAAGCGAATGGAGATTTAACATGAGTGTTACCGGTGGACTTTTTGCAGGCGTTGCGGCGATTGCGTCGCAGGCGACCGCATTCGGGATCATCTCCGACAACATCGCGAACTCGCAGACCGTCGGCTACAAGGAAACCCAGGCACGTTTCCAGACCCTCGTTACCCGCAGCCCGACAGCGACGGCCTTCACGCCGGGCGGCGTGCAGAGCAAGCCGCTGACGGATCCAAGCCGCCAGGGTCTGCTGCAGGGTACCAGCAGCACGACCGACATCGCGGTCGACGGCAATGGCTTCTTCGTGATCAATGGTGCAGCCGAGCCCGGTTCCGACGATGAATACCTGCTGACCAGGGCCGGCGCGTTCAACACGGACGAGAACGGCCGTCTGATCAATACCGCCGGATACTACCTGCAGGGCTGGCGCACCGATGTCTCGGGCAACATCGTCAACCAGAATACCCGCGACCTGCTGACCAGCCTGGAGACGGTTGACCTGTCCCAGTTCGGCCAGATCGCGAACGCGACGGATGAGGTGACCATCAACGGCAACCTGCCGGCAGATACCGCAACCAGCTCTACGGTCGTGACAAACATCACGATCTATGACTCCCAGGGCTTCGATTACCTGCTGCGGACCACCTGGACAAAATCCGCCGCCGCGAACACCTGGACCTACGATTTCACCCTGATCCGGAACCCGGGCTCGACGGGCGCAACCTCCATGTCGCTCGGCGGTGCCGCGCGAACCATGGTCTTCAATCCGGACGGCAGCCTGAGAGCGATCGGAGCCGGCGCCGCCGGAACGACCAACGCTTCCGCAACGGAAACCTTGACCGTGAGCTCCGGCGAATTCAGCCGATCGGTTGCGCTCAACACGATCACCCTCAACTGGGGAACATTCGGGCAGCCTACCGGCATGTCACAGTTCAACGGGGACTTCGAGACCTCGCTGCTGAACCAGGACGGTTCCGGTCCGTCGGCCCTGACAGGCGTTTCCATTTCGGATGAAGGATTGGTCGCCGCGAACTTCGCCAACGGACAGTCCAGAAACATCTATCGATTGCCCCTCGGGACGGTACCCGCCGCGACCGAGTTGAGTTCGGCGAACGGAAACGCCTACGGGGTCACCTCGACTTCTGGTGACATTGTCCTCAGCATCCCGACAAATGGCGGCACGGGCCGGATCCAGTCGGGTGCCCTGGAGAACTCAACCACGGATATCGCAACCGAGTTCACCGATCTGATCATCACACAGCGTGCTTATTCTGCTGCGACACGGATCATCACCACCGGCGACGAACTGCTGGACGAGATCATTCGCATCAAGCGATAAGCGTTGTCTTCATTCACTTTCTACCGAAGTTATTTCGCCCCGGCTTATTGCCGGGGCTTTTTTTTTGCTGATGCCCACAACAGAAAGTGCTGGGTCTTAAGGATTTTTTAGGGAGCGGGGTCTATTTTTATCAACGACCGGCATTTTCATCATGCGTTGAAAAGATGACCGCAGAAAAGCACCCGAATAAAAAGATGACCCTGACTGCAGCAGAACCCCTCCAAGCATCGGAGGACCCATTTGACGATTTGCCGTCAGCAGACACCAAGCGGTGGGTCGTCAGTCGCAAGGCGCAGGTCGTCCGCGCTGTCGAGGACGGCTTGGTCACGCTTGAGCAGGCCTGCGCGCGCTACAGCCTCAGCCACGAGGAGTTTGCGAACTGGCGGCAACTGATAAAGAGTCATGGAACACGGGCCTTGCGGGCAACGCGGGTGCAAGATTACCGACGCGCCTCACGACGGTTGCGTACCGAAGACTGAATCACGCTTTCAGAGCTTCAATTTCAGTGGCGATCTTGCGAAGGATCTTGGTCCATTTCTCGGATTGCCGCTTTGCGAAATAACGCACACTCGGGAACCAGGGGCACCGCCCGTTCTTGAAGTAACTGTCGGGAATCGGGAACGGCCGGAATTCGATTGTCTCGACTCCCAGGGCGCCGGCCATGACCGAGACAGATGTCGCCGGGCTGACAACGAGATCCATGCAACGCGTCAGCGCCGCCGCCTTATCCAGATCGTTCTTCAGATCCACGTCATCCCAGGCGACCAGTTCAACGCCAAAATCTGACTTTGCCGTCTGGAGTTCTTCCGGCGTCGCATCATATTGCAAATTCACGAAAGTCACGCCGTCGACCTTCATGAGCGTGCGCATGTCCTCGATCGCCGAATAATATTCCGTCCGGTATGCACCCGCGAGCCCGCTGCGCCAGCACAAGCCGACATAAGGGCCCGGACCAGCCTGCTCCAAACGCTTTCGGAATTGGTCCACGAGCCGCGGATCAGGCTTCAGATACCCTGAATGAACCGGAAACGCTTCCTTGCTTTGCCGGAACAATCGTCCCAGCGTCCCGAACGGGCAGGCAATGTCAAACGGCTCGATGCCCTCTTCCGCCGGCCAGTATTTGGCCGGCACCACCCTGACTTGCGGAAAAGAGCGCTGAAACAGCGACACCAGACGCGGCGCGCATTCGACGACCACCTCTCCGCCCCGGGCGATCGCTTCGGGGATCATGCTCGCAAATCTGAGTTCATCGCCGATGCCCTGCTCCGCATAGAGCATGAGCCGCGCACCCTGAAACGGGTTCCCATTCCAGAGCGGCTGCGGAAACTTCCTCCACGGCACACCCAGATTGGTCGCAACCATACGCCACTCGCAATGGAACCACGCTTCGTCCCAGAATCCCTGACGCAGCAGAACGATGCCGAGGTTGTGGTGTGCGTGCGCACTTTCCGGATCCAGTTCCAGTGCACGGCGAAAGTAATAATCGGCTTGCTTGAAATCACCGAGATCACCGAGCATGGTCGCCATATTGGTCATGGCCTCCGGGAACTCGACACCTTCTTTCAAAGCTTTCCGGAACGATATCAGAGCCTCTGCCCGGCGCCCCAGCTTAGAAAGAACGCTGCCGATATTGTTGTGGATTATGCCGTCGCGAATGCCCCATTTAACGGCGTTCTTGTAGGCGGCCAATGCCCCCTCATAGTTCTTCATTGCTTCGTGAATCGTACCCAGATTACTGGATATCATCGGGTTCCGCGGGTCGAGCTCGAGTGCCTTCTTCATCAGTTCGACGGCAACCGGCAAACGCCCCATATCCCGCGCAACGAGCGCAACCCCATGTAAAGCGAACACGTCCTCTTCATTTTCATTGAGGATTTCCATGTACAGCTTTCGAGCCGGCTCAAGCTGCCCCGCGCTCAGCAGGCGTGTCGCCTCGTTTGCCAATGCGACATGACGGGATTTCGAGATATCTACCGCCCCCGTGAAAGATAACGCGGACTGCGAAGCCTTGGACTTCCGCTTTGGGGAATCGGTTTTCGCCATAATTATCGCTCCACGACGCACGCCAGGGGACCAATCGGTGCTGCCAAGAATATTCGCGGTCAATTATTCCTTAACCAATAGCACAAGTTCACGCTCTAATTAATTGTTCTCTTTCGATTCACAGTCAGATATATTCACTAGGCAGTTTTTGCCCAGAGGGTTCTTTCAATTTTCGAAAGATACATATAAAATGCAATATATCGACAGAAACCTCCCGAATCAATTTCGGGCATCTGCTGCGCGCAACTGCGGGGATTAAAACCCATGAATCCTCTGGTCGACTTACTCAGGAATCTAGGCCCCATCCGCATCGCGGCCCTTGTCGGCACGGCGGTTGCGGTCCTCGGCTTCTTCATATTCCTGGCCTCCCGTCTCTCAACCGGCGGGATGTCGCTGCTTTACGGCGACCTGGACCCCGGTGACAGCGGCGCCATCGTCAAGGAGCTCGAAGCCCGCAACATCGAGTATGAGCTGAAAGCCGGTGGCCAGCAGGTTTATGTCCCCGGGGACGAGGTTCTGAAGCTCCGTGTGACTCTCGCCGAACAGGGCGTGCCCGGCGGCGGCACCATGGGTTACGAGATCTTCGACAAGTCGGACGGCCTGGGCACAACGAATTTCGTGCAGAATGTGAACCTGGTGCGCGCGCTTGAAGGCGAGCTCGGCAGGACCATCGGCGCGATGAACAATGTTCGCGGTGCCCGCGTCCATCTGGTGCTGCCGCAGCGCGAACTGTTCAGCCGTGAACGCCGCAAGCCGAGCGCATCCGTCGTGCTGCAGGTGCAGGGAGCGGGCCGCCTCGGCCGCGAACAGGTGCTGGCAATCCAGCATCTCGTTGCCGCCGCCGTGCCGGACATGGAACCACAGAATATCTCCATCCTCGACAGCCGGGGCCAACTGCTGGCCCGGGGCACGAATGACGAGGACGGCACCCTTCCCGGCCAGAGTTCGGAAGAGATGCGGCTGGCCTTTGAAAACAGGATACGGGGAGCCGTCGAGGAACTGGTCGAACGCATTGTCGGCCTTGGACGGGTCAGGGCGGAAGTCAGCGCCCATATCGACTATGACCGCTTTACCGAACAATCCGAAATCTATGATCCGGACAGCCAGGTCGCGCGCTCGACACAGACAATCGAAGAGAGCGAGAGTTCCCAGGAACGCAACAAGCAGGATACGGTCTCGGTAGAGAACAACCTACCGGAATCCGAGGCTAATGCCGGAGCCGGCGACCTGTCCGCCCGCTCGGAGTCCGCCCGCACCGAAGAAACCGTGAATTTCGAGATCAGCCGCACCGTTCGAAACCGGGTCAAGGAAGCCGGAGAAATTCAAAATCTCTCCGTCGCGGTCCTGGTGGACGGGCGTTATGTCGAGAATGATGACGGCGACAAGGTCTATCAGCCGCGCACCCCGGAAGAACTTGAACAGATCGCGACGCTGGTTCGCTCCGCGGTCGGCTATAATGGAACCCGTGGCGATACCATCGAGGTCGTCAACATGCAGTTCGTCAAGCTTGAGCCGCTGGACCTCGACGACGGATCCCTGTTGTTCGGCATCTCCAAGGACGAGTTCCTGCAACTCGCGGAAGTCCTGGTCCTGGCGGTTGTCGGACTTCTCGTTATCCTGCTGGTCGTCCGCCCGGTCCTGACCCGTCTCTTTGAATCCATGCCGACCACGCTGGCCGCAAGCGGTGGGCCCGGCGGCATGATTGCCGGCGCGGACGCCATCGCCCAGCTGACCGGTCCGGGCGCCACGGCCGATATGGCCGAACTTCTGGATGGCGACGACGAAGAGGAAAGCCTGCTCGATCAGATGATCGACATCAATCAGGTCGAAGGCCGGGTTCGCGCTTCTTCCCTGAAGAAAATCGGCGAGATCGTCGAGAAACATCCGGAGGAAGCTGTCGCCATCATCCGGAATTGGATGTACCAGGAAGCCGGCAATACCGGGGGCGGCGGTTGATGATCACCAGGCACCGTCACGCTGAGCCTTGTTCGACGGACCAGGCGGCATGACAACGCAAAAATCACGCTTCCTGTTCGACAATATTTTCGATGAGGAATATCAGGAGAAGATGCGCCGCGCGGCCGAGGCCGCGCGACAGGCGGAATTGGAAGCCGAGGAACACGCGGCACCAACCTACAGCCAGGATGAAGTCGACGAAGCAAAGGAAGCCTCCTACCAGCTCGGCCGCCAGGAAGGCATGTCCGCCGCCATGGCCGGTATCGAGCAACAGGTTTCCGTCAGCCTCGAAGGTGTTCTCAGCAAGGTTGACGCCCTGAACAAGCTGCATCGGCAATGGGCCGGGGAAATGCAGCGTGACGCCGTCCGGCTATCGGCAACAATCATGCGAAAGATGGCGCCGGAACTGACACGCGGTTCCGAGCTGCCGCAAATCGAGCATGTCATAAACCAGGCATTCCAGTTTCTCACCGAGCAGCCAAAGGTAATGATCCGCGTCGCCGCGGAGCTGGAGGCACCGCTCCGTGACAAGGTCCAGCTGATGGCATCCCGTGTCGGCTACGAGGGCGAAGTCGTCCTGGTCGGTGACCCGGAACTTGTCGCCACGGATTGCCGCGTATCCTGGGCCGCGGGTGCCGTCGAACGGGCACTGGATGAAACCTGGAACGAGATCGACGAAATGGTGGAACGGACCATGTCCGCCCTTCCCGTCCGGTCAAATATCGGCTCCGACATGCCGCCGGAATCTGAGCCGGTGGACGTGCCCGAACCGGAAGAACAGGCCCTGCCCGACGAGCAAGCAGAACCCGAGAACGATGAGGCGCATGACGAACCCGCATCGGTCGAGGCGTCCTCCCTTGAAACATTCGACGCAGTCCCGGAAACACCCGACGAGGGTGTGGACGAGGACGGCAATCCCAGCGAAGCTGAATTGATCCAGAACTAGCGCCACCTGGCCGCCAGAGGAGAGCGATATGTCCGACGAAAGCGATGTCGATTTCGAAGATCTCGAAGAATTGGATATGGCTGCCGCCATGGAGCAGCAGGCCGCGGAGGAACCGCCCGAAGTGGTTCCCGAAGAGGCCCGGCAGCAGATCAGCGCGCGGGAACTCGAGGCGGTCTACGACATTCCTGTTCAGGTTTCCGCCGTGCTGGGAAAATCCAGCATGCAGGTCAGCCAGCTTCTCAAGCTCGGTCGCGGCGCCGTTGTCGAACTGGACCGCAAGGTTGGCGAAGCGATCGACATCTACGTAAACAACCGTCTCGTGGCCCGCGGCGAAGTCGTGATCGTCGACGAACGCCTTGGCGTGACCATGACGGAAATCATCAAATCCGACAGAAGCAGCTAAGCGGCGGGATCAGGAAAAATTGATGGCAGACCGCGCGACTGTAGAGAATGGCGATGCACGCCCGCGTCCGGCCCGGGTCAGAACGTTCGACGTTCCGGCAAGCGGACGCACAATCGATATCGCCCTGATCCTGGGGCTTTCCGTTGCGTTTGGACTGGTTGTGACCGCCCTGGTTCTCGGTGGTTCGGTCAGTTCGTTCTACAATCTGCCGGCCGTCCTGATCGTCCTGATCGGTACATTCGCCGTGACTCTCGTATCCTACAGCATTTCCGAACTGTTCGGTGCCATCGGCGCTGTGTTGGAAACGCTGATTCCCAATCGGCATGATCCGCGGCAGGCTGGCGAAAGATCCCTCAATCTCGCGGCCATCGCGCGGGACAATGGCGTGCTTGCACTGGACGCGATCATCCCGTCCATCGACAGCGAACCCTTCCTGCAGCGCGCCGTCGCCATGGCAGTCGACGGCTCCACACCACACCAGATCGATCAGGTTCTCGCCCAGGAAATCGATGCCATACAGGATATCCGGCACCGTCACGCCGGCGTGCTTCGGAGGGCCGCCGAGGTCTCTCCGTCCATGGGATTGATCGGAACCCTGATCGGCCTCATCCAGCTCCTCGGCAACCTGAATGACCCGGGCTCGATCGGGCCGGCCATGGCGGTTGCCCTGCTCACAACCTTCTATGGCGCCATCCTCGCCTACATGGTGCTGGCGCCGATTGCGGCCAAGCTGGAACGTAATGCGGAAGCGGAGCTGCTGGAGTGCGAAATCTACCATGCCTGTGCGATGTCCATCGCCCGGCAGGAGAACCCGCGGCTTCTTGAACGCATGCTGAATACCAAACTGCCGCCATCACAGCGGCTCGACTATTACGAGTGAAGATCCGGGCGGCTCCTATCCGGCCGCCCAAACCGGAGAATTGACAGATGCGATTGCTGATCGTCGGCACACTTGGCGGACATATTAGCGCAGCCGGTCAGATCGCCCTCAAGAAGGGCGCGAAAGTCAGTCACCTGGACAATGTCGAGGGCGCTATGCATGCGCTGCGCAGCGGACAGGGCGCTGACCTCGTCATGATCGACGTTGCCCAGCCGGTGGCAAAATTGCTGCGGGCGATGAACCAGGAACGGATCAACACGCCGGTGGTGGCCTGTGGGCTCGAGAACGATTCCGATGCCGCCGTCGCGGCCATCAAGGCCGGGGCGCGGGAATATATTCCGCTTCCGCCGAACGCGGAACTGATCGCCGCCGTGCTCGCGGCAGTCACCGAAGAGCAGAGCTCGGTGATCTTCCAGGACCCGATCATGGGGGCCGTCCTCAAGCTCGCCGATCAGATCGCGCCGTCCGACGCCAGTGTGCTGATCACCGGTGAGTCCGGAACCGGTAAGGAAGTGCTTGCCCGCTATCTGCACGAGCGCAGCAAGCGTTCCGACAAGCAGTTCGTCTCGGTGAACTGCGCCGCGATCCCCGACAACCTCCTTGAATCCGAGCTGTTCGGCCATGAGAAGGGCGCCTTCACGGGTGCGGTCGCCAGGCGGGTCGGCAAGTTCGAAGAAGCAAATGGCGGCACACTGCTGCTCGACGAGATCAGCGAAATGGACATCCGCCTGCAGGCAAAACTGCTGCGCGCGGTCCAGGAGCGCGAGATCGACCGGGTCGGCGGCAACCAGCCGGTGAAGGTCGATATCCGGCTGCTGGCGACGTCCAACCGGGACCTCGAGCGCCATGTCCGGGAAGGCAATTTCCGGGAAGATCTCTATTTCCGGCTCAATGTTTTCAATCTGCAACTGCCGCCACTGCGTCAGCGGCCGGCAGACATCAAGCTCCTCGCAACCCACTTCGCGAAGAAATATGCCGACGCCAACGGCGTGGCCGACAGGCCGTTGAGCGACGATGCCATCGCCCGGCTGCAAGGCCACCATTGGCGCGGCAATGTGCGTGAGCTGGAAAACACCATGCACCGGGCTGTCCTGCTCTGCTCCGGCGACGAAATCGGGGTGGACGCCATCACCCTGACCGGTGAGCAAACGAATCCGCCCCCGCAGGAAGCACCGCCCCTGCAGGCGACGCCGGCATCCCGCCCGGCATCGTCCCCGGCACCGAATGCGTTCGAGCCTGATTCGTTCGACGAGCCGAACGCTGCACCGGTGGCACCCGAATCAAATGGCCCGGCACCGGCTGCCGAAGCCACCGGCGATCTCGTCGGCCGCACGGTGGCGGATGTCGAGCGCCAGCTCATCATCAATACGCTGAGCCATTGCCTCGGCAACCGGACCCATGCCGCAAACATCCTCGGCATCTCCATCAGGACCTTGCGTAACAAGCTGAAGGCCTATTCCGAGGAAGGCGTTAGTGTTCCCCCGCCGGGTGAAGCGGATCGGGCGACAGTCTGAAACGCGGTACGGACACCGGGACGCCATCCGACATGGAGAAACGAGCAGTGATGTTGAGAGGCCTTGAATGACAGATGCCTCCAATCAATCTCCGCAACCGGAAGGTGGCGGCGGATCGGGAACGGCATTTCCGTCCATCAATCTCGGCAGCCTGAGGGCAGCAGCGGGGCGGGGCGATATCTTCCTCGCGCTTGGTGTGATCGGCATCCTGGCAGTCCTGATCCTGCCGGTCCCGACAATGCTGCTCGATGTCCTTCTGGGGATTTCGATCGCCTTGTCCGTGGTTGTCTTGATGACCGTTCTGTTCATCGAAAAACCGCTTGATTTCAATGCTTTCCCAACGATCCTGCTAATCGCGACGATGCTGCGACTGTCGCTCAATCTCGCATCAACACGGCTGATCCTGGCTGAAGGTCATACCGGCACGGATGCTGCCGGAGATGTCATCCAGGCATTCGGCGGGTTCATGATGGGCGGCAATGCCGCCATCGGGATCATCGTCTTCTCGATTCTTGTGATCGTGAACTTCATCGTCATCACCAAGGGCTCCGGCCGTATCGCGGAAGTCGCCGCGCGGTTCAGTCTCGATGCGATGCCGGGCAAGCAGATGGCGATCGACGCGGATCTGTCCTCGGGACTCATCAATGAGGATCAGGCACGGAAGCGGCGCGAGGAACTGAGTGCGGAGAGCACCTTCTTCGGGGCCATGGACGGTGCTTCCAAATTTGTCCGCGGTGACGCCGTCGCCGGTCTGCTGATTACCGTGATCAACGTGATCGGCGGCATGGTCATCGGCATCGCCCAGCAGGGAGTCAGTTTCTCCGACGCCTTCTCGACCTACACGCTGCTGACCGTTGGCGACGGGCTTGTCAGCCAGATCCCTGCCCTGATCGTATCGACCGCCGCCGGCATGCTGGTCACCAAGGGCGGCACCACCGGGACGACCGAGAAAGCCGTCTTCGGCCAGCTCGGCGGCTATCCGAAAGCTCTGGCGCTCTGCGCCGTGTTGCTCGTCATCCTGTCGCTGCTGCCCGGCTTTCCGACCTTTATCTTCCTGGCGCTCGCGGCCGCGGTTGGCGGCCTCGCCTTCATGATCAACGCCAGTCAGGACAAGATAGCCGCGGCGGAAGTGCAGCGCGAAGTGGATGAAGCTTCCGCACCGCCGCCGGAAGAACCGATCTCGGCTGCCCTGCATATCGACCTGGTACGGCTCGAACTGGGCTACGGACTGCTGCCGCTGGTGAACGAGACCAGCGAGGGCCAGCGCCTGACAGACCAGATCCGGGCATTGCGCCGGCAACTCGCGGTGGAAAGCGGCTTCATCATGCCGCAGGTCCGGATCCAGGATAACCTTCAGCTGCCGGCCAATACCTACGTCATCCGGATCAAGGAAATCGAGGTCGGGCGCGGCGATATCCGCCCGAACCGCCTGCTTGTGATGGATCCCGGCGGCAACCAGATCGACCTTGCCGGAACCGACACCCGCGAGCCGACCTTCGGCCTGCCCGCCATGTGGGTCGGCCCGGAGCAGCGCGAGGAGGCTCTCTTCAAAGGCTATACTGTGGTCGATCCGTCGACCGTGGTGACCACGCACCTGACGGAACTGATCCGCGACAACATGCGCGATCTGCTGTCCTATACAGAGACCCAGAAACTGCTCGACGAGCTACCCGATCAATACCAGAAGCTGGTCACCGACGTGGTGCCGTCGAACATCTCCGTCGGCGGCCTGCAACGGGTTCTGCAGAACCTGCTGAGCGAGCGGATCTCGATCCGTGACCTGGCCACCATTCTCGAAGGCGTGTCCGAAGCCTCGACTTTCACCCGCAACATCACCCTGATCTCGGAACATGTCCGTACCCGGCTCGCCCGGCAGATCAGTGAACAGAACACGGCGGATGACGGTGTCATCCATCTGGTGACCCTGTCGCCCGACTGGGAGCAGGCTTTCGCCAACTCGATCATCGGACAAGGTGAAGAACAGCAGCTCTCGATGCCGCCAAGCCAGCTTCAGGATTTCATCACGGCACTCAGGAATGCCCTTGACCAGCTTGCCGAAGTCGGTGAATTCCCGACCGTCCTGACATCTCCGGGGATCCGGCCCTATGTCCGCTCTATCGTCGAGCGTTTCCGGCCGCAGACTGTGGTAATGTCTCAAAATGAAATTCACCCCAAGGCACGGATCAAGACCCTTGGCCAAGTGTAGTTTTTATCTAGGGCGCGAAGCGGGAGCGCATTGCCTGTGAGGACTGTATGCGCCTGAAGACTTTTTCCGCCGACACGATGAACGAAGCCATGATGCTCGTGAAAGAGCATTTCGGCGAAGACGCCATCATTGTTTCGACCCAGGCCGGTGAAGACGGCCAGGGCGTGCGCATCACCGCCGCCATCGACCAGGTCGAGGACGAGTATGATTTCGACGACGATAGCCTTCACGGGGCCTATGGCGACCCGGTCGAGATCATCGCCGATGCCCTGCTGAATAACGGCGTTCCGCCACAGATATCGGACGAGTTGATCAGCGCCGTGGAAGAATTGTCGATGGAAGACCCGGTGCTCGCACTTGCCGGTGCTCTCGACCGCTATTTTTCCTTTGCCCCGATGCCGATGGGCACCGCGGAAAAACCCATTCTGCTGGTCGGCATGCCCGGCGCCGGCAAGACGGTCACCATTGCCAAGCTGGCAACCAGGATCGTAATGCAGAAACAGCCGGTGCGCGTCATCACGACCGATACGGTCCGCGCCGGCGGATTCGCCCAGCTGGAAGCCTTCACCAAGATCCTGAAGCTGAAGCTGATCAGCGCCGGGATCCCCGGGGAATTGAGAACAGCCGTGTCGGAAGCCAGTGGCCGCGGCCATATCCTGATCGACTGCCCCGGCGGCAATCCGTTTGACGATGACGATATCGACCGTCAGGCACGACTGATCAAAGCCGTCGACGCGGATGTCATTCTTGTCATGGCCGGCGGGGTTGATCCGATGGAAGCCGCCGAGATTGCCGGCATCTACCGTGAGCTGGGCGCCCGCCGACTGCTCCTCACCCGGATCGACATGACTCGCCGTTTCGGCTCGTATCTCAGCGCCGCCGCGCTCACCGGCCTGCAAATGACCGATGTCGGCGTTGGCCCGAGCGTGGCCGACGGACTCCGGCCGATGAACCCCGTCACACTGGCACGATTGTTGCTGCCAAAGTCTGTGGTGGAGAATTTCGACGACCAGCAGCAGACGGCACGGGGTGCCTATGGTTGAGGTCGCTTTGATGGAACGGACCCAAGGATCAGTCCAATGATGTCGCCCGCAGACAAGCCTCGCCCGACCGCGGCCAGCGGTCCTGCCACCAAAGGCGCGAACATTCTTGCCGTTGCCTCGGGCAAGGGCGGCGTCGGCAAGACCTGGTTCTCGGTCACACTGGCGCATGGACTTAGCAGGATGGGGCAAAAAGTCCTGCTGTTTGACGCCGATCTCGGCCTGGCGAATGTCGACATTCAGCTCGGTCTGATGCCGCAGCGTGACCTCGGCGGGGTGATCGCCGGGCGACTGTCCCTTTCGCAGGCCAAGGTGCGCTACGAGGACGGCAATTTCGATATCATTGCCGGCCGCTCCGGCTCAGGCAGTCTGGCAACCCTGCCGTCGAACCGGCTGCAGTCTCTCGGCACCGAGCTGGTTGAGCTTTCCGGCAGCTATGACCGTGTGGTCATGGATCTTGGAGCGGGCCTCGACCGGACCGTCCGCATGCTGGCGGCGCGGGCCGGGAAGATCATCGTTGTCACATCGGCGGAGCCGACCTCGCTGACGGACGCCTATGCCTTCGTCAAAGTCGCGCACCAGAATGATCCGCACTGCGATGTCTCTATCGTCGTGAACAGCGCGGATTCGGTGAATGAAGGGCGGAAGACCTACGATACCCTGCGCAAGGCCGCGATGAATTTCCTTAAGTTCGAGCCGCAGTTGCTCGGGATCGTTCGCCGTGACCGGAAAGTCATCGAATCGATCCGAAACCAGAGCCCGATCCTGAGCCGCTATCCGTCGGCCCCGGCCGCGACCGACGTGGAGGCCATCGTCGACAAGCTGCTGTAGCAGCCGAAGAGAGCAGATTGAGCACCGTCCAACCCACCGCCCCTGCACCGCAGGCAACAAGTCCCGCCCAGCCGGCCAACGCGCCGGTCGAAGGACGGGTGACCAGTGGCGCGGACGCACTGCAATCCGCCGGCCAGGCCCGGCCGGCGCAAGGCGCTGCCGCTGCACCCGAGGCAGCGCGGCAAGCCCAGCCAGCCCAGGGGCAACCGCCCCAGGCCCCGGAGACATCCCGGGGTCAGCAGGGCCAGGCACAATTGCCACAAGGCCAACCAGCGCAGACCCGGCAATCCCCCGCACCGCAAGTGCCGTCGTCCCCAACGCCGCAATCTCAAACGCCGCCGCAACAGACGCAGGCCCCGGCAACGCCACCCAACCACCAGAATGCCGGTTCCCAGGGAGCGCCCACGGTGCGCCCCACCGCACAAACCCAGCCGTCGACGCAGGCCCAGGCTTCGCAACCCGCGGCTCAGGATGTGGAGGTTGTCCGCGTCAGGACGGACGGCACTGTCACGGTACGCACACCGGCGGGTGAGGCAGCGATCCAGGTCAATCCACGGCAGATCCCCGCCTTCCTGCGTCCGGGCGCCGTCGTCAACCTGATCCTGCAACGCACGAATAACGGTCTGCAGGCCGTGCTGCAGCCCCGTGCCCCGGTTTCGGGGAATATCGCGGCAACCAGTACCGCATCCCCCGCACAGCAAACCTCTGCAGCGGGTACGCCGAGCAGCGCCGCGTCCGCCACGGCGCCGGCTCCAAAGCCCCTGCCGGACCTTTCGAGCGGACAAATCGCCCGCGCCATCGTGCTGCGTCCGACATCCTTGCCGCAGGGTATCGCCAGTGCGCCGATCCCGGCCGCCGGAGCCGGGATAAATCCGCAGCAGGCGGCTCAGGCGGCGGCCAGATACCTGCTGGCCACCGGCACGCAGCTGAAACCGTCGAGCATAGTGCCGCAAGCGCCGCTTGCTGCAACGCCCTCCTCATCCGGAGCCGCCGCACCACAACCGGCGACAGGGGCATCGTCCCTGCCAGGCACACCGGCATCGCCGCAACAGGCTGGAACAGCAATACCGGGAGCCTCGCAGCAAAACCCTGCCGCCACGCAGCCATTGTCAGCCCAGACACCGCAGGTGACAGCGCGCGGCGCCACCTCTCTGCCCACGGCTGGAACACAGCCGGGGACGCAAGCACCCACCGCGTCCGGTACGCCCGCTCCAGTGACCACGACAATTGCGCCGCGGGCGACAACCGCCGGACAGACAAGCGCGGCACCGCAGTCCGCCGCCATTTCGGCGACCACAGCCCCCCCCAGCCTTCAGGACAGCCGAAATGCGGCAACGACAACCGGCCAAACCCGTGCAGCAGCGCCAACCGCCGCCGGAACGGTTGCCCCGCGCCCCGCCGCCGCGCTTCCGCCCGGCACCGACTTTCCCGTTCGGGTCCTGTCTGTCGGTGCACAGACCAGCAATGCTTTACCGGCGCAGTCCGGCGGCGGCGGAACCGTGATTTCCGGAACCATCGTTGCCTCCGGCGGAAGCGGACATGCCATTGTGAACTCATCGGTCGGCCTTCTCGATGTCGCGGCACGCGCCGGCACCGGTCAGTTGCAGTCCGAAGTCCGCATGGAGATGCTCGGCCGGGCCGAAGGCGACATGCGCGGCCTGACCGGGACTGGGTCACAGACGCCGCTATCCGTTCTCTCCCGGGAATGGCCGGCGCTGGAAGAAAGTCTCCGTGCGCTCGAAATCGCCGCGCCGCAGAGCGCGGCACAAATCGCCTCCACAATCGCCCGCCCCGGACCACAGCTGACCGCGTCGATGCTGTTCTTCCTTGCGGCGGTACGCGGCGGATCCCTTGGAGGCTGGCTCGGCAGAGATGCGGGCCAGGCCCTGGAAAAGTCGCATGCCCGGCTGCTTTCGACCCTCTCCGGTGATTTCCAGTCTCTGACCAAAGCGAGCGACGGCGGGCCCGAAACCGGAGGCTGGCGCGCCTTCTTCATGCCGATACAAACCCAGGATACGCTGGAACAGATCCGCCTGTTCGTCCTCCCGCCGCCCTATGAAGCGAAGGGCGAGGAGAACAGCGAAAACGATGAAGACAGTGGGGAGAACGCAAGCGATGCCGAAACCAGGTTTGTCGTCGACCTGATGCTCAGCGGCCTCGGCGCCTTTCAGATTGACGGCTCCGTCGCGAAACAGTCGATGTCACTGCTTATCCGCACGCGGCAGGCGCTGCCGCAGCAGATGCGGGCCGACATCATCGACATATTCGACACAGCGGCAGGCCGAACCGGCATGTCCGGCGCGGTAAGCTTCAAGGTCCAGAAAGAATTTCCGCCGCTTCCCGTCGCCGACCTGATACCGGACGGGAATCAGAATCCCGACATCTATGCCTGAAGCCCGTACAGGCATCTATACCCGGCGCTGCTTCATCATGTTGAGGGCGATCTCGTCGATTTCCATTTGATCGAGTCTGCCGAGACGCTGAGCCTCACGGGCCTCGTGCTCATCCATCACCGCCTCGGCCTTGCACAGCTCCTGATAGGCATCCAGGACCTCTTCGTTGGCGGCGTCGATTTCGCGTTTCTTCGCTTCGATCATTTCCTGCTGCGCCTGCACACGTGTCTTGAAGTGGTGCATGTAGGCTTCCAGCGTCCGGCGCGCTTCCAGCGATCCCGCCGCGGCCTGCTTCTCGCGCTCGAACTCGCGCCGCATGGCATCGGCCTGGGCCTGCAATGCAGCCTCCTCCTGCAGCAGCACCCCCATTGCCCGGCGCTTTTCGTCCAACTCCCAGGTCCGGAGACGGGTCAGTTGCTGAAACTGGCTCACGGTTCACCCTGCTCTTCCTGCGCGTCCGTGCCGCCGACCATGGAAAGAATGGCATCCAGCTGGGCGTAGCCCGATTCCAGGGACGCCGGCTCGTTCTTGTCCTGCGACAGGAAACGCTCAAGCGACGCATGATACATGATGGCCTCATCGACATCGGGGTCACTGCCCTTGCGATAGGCGCCGAGCCGGATCATGTCAGCCATGTTGTCATATGTCGCCATCAGAGCCCGGGCGCGCCGGACCAGCGCATTTTCCTCCGGCGTGTTGCAGTCCGGCAAGGTCCGGGAAACGCTCCGCAATACGTTGATCGCGGGATAACGGCCTCGATCGGCGATACCGCGCTCCAGCACGATGTGGCCGTCGATGATCCCGCGGACAGCATCCGAAATCGGCTCATTGTGGTCATCGCCTTCCACCAGGACCGTGAACAGACCGGTGATGGTGCCTTCTCCGGCACCCGGCCCGGCCCGCTCCAGCAATTTCGGAAGTTCGGAAAACACCGTCGGCGTGTACCCTTTGGAGGCTGGCGGCTCACCCGTGGCGAGGCCAATCTCGCGCTGCGCCATGGCGAAACGGGTCACACTGTCCATCATGCACATGACGGTCTTGCCCTCGTCACGGAAATATTCGGAGACGGCCAATGTGAGATGGGCGGCCTGGCGCCGCATCAACGGGGATTCGTCGGATGTGGCAACCACAACCACACTGCGGGCGAGGCCTTCCTCGCCAAGATAGTCCTGAATGAATTCCTGCACCTCACGACCGCGCTCACCAATCAGGCCGATGACATTCACCTCGCTCTGGGTAAACCGCGCGATCATCGACATCAGCATTGATTTGCCCACACCAGAGCCGGCGAAAATTCCCATCCGCTGGCCTTTGCAGACCGACATGAAGGTATTGATGGCGCGGACGCCGAGATCCAGTTTCAGGCCGACCCGCTGGCGCGTGTGTGCCGCCGGCGGCTGCGTCTTGACCGGACAGCCACGCGGGCCGTCACCAAGCGGCCCCTTGCCATCTACAGGCTCCCCCATTGCGTTGACGACGCGCCCGAGCCAGCCGTCATGCGGAAAGACCACCGGCGCCGCGTCGGAAATTTCCGCCCGGCTGCCAATACCGATGCCGTCAAGGGCACCGAATGGCATGGCCAGCGCCCGGCCATCCTTGAAACCGACAATTTCACAGCTGACGCGTTTGCCGCCCCGGGCCTGCAGATGCAGCCTGTCTCCGATGGAAAGCGCCCGGTCCACCCCACCAACCTCTACCATCATGCCGAGCACGGCGGTCACACGACCGTAGAGCCGAAATTCGGCGATCTTGTCGATTTCCGATGCCAGATTCCCGAGGGCAGTGACCACCCGACCAAACTCCTTAAGACGACCAGTGCTTTCAGGGCCGTGTTAACTGGCCTACAGTGTGAGTCTATCACTAACAAGAACGCCTGGCACGCTTTCGACCGGGCGCTATCTCAGGTTAACGGTTTGTTTATGTTACCGCGTTAACCTTTGCCCAAGCCTATTTGAGGGAGAGTCATATGCGTGTACTCCTAGTTGAAGACGATTTCGCCACAGCGCAGAGCATCGAGCTCATGCTGAAAGCCGAAGGCTTTGTGGTTGATGTAACGGAACACGGCGAGGACGGCCTCGAGATCGGCCGACTCTATGACTACGACATCATTCTCCTCGACCTGATGCTGCCGGATCTCGACGGCTACGAGGTCCTGCGCCGCCTGCGTGGCTCGAAGGTTGAAACCCCGATCCTGATTCTCTCCGGTCTTTCCGAGCTGGACAACAAGATCAAGGGGCTCGGCTTCGGCGCTGACGATTACCTGACAAAGCCTTTCGACCGGCGCGAGCTGATTGCCAGGATTCAGGCCATCATCCGGCGTTCCAAGGGGCATTCGGAATCGGTGATCACAACAGGTCCGATCGCCGTGAACCTGAGCACCCGCAGCGCGGAGGTCGGGAACCAGCCGGTCCACCTGACGGGCAAGGAATTTGCGATCCTCGAGCTGCTGTCCCTGCGCAAGGGCACGACCCTGACCAAGGAAATGTTCCTGAACCATCTTTATGGCGGGATCGACGAGCCGGAACTGAAGATCATCGACGTCTTCGTCTGCAAGCTTCGCAAGAAGCTCTCCAAGGCAACGGGCGGCAGCAATCACATCGAGACCGTCTGGGGTCGCGGCTATGTCCTGCGAGACCCTGCCGACGCCACCACCAATGCCGGCGAAAAAATCAAGGTGCCTGCCGAGTAAGGCTTTCAGATCCAGGCCATCTGCACTGACAGACAAAGGGCTGAACCGGTAAACGGTTCAGCCCTTTCTGCATGTCAGGCGTCGGTTTGATCGACGTCAGACCGTTGGTTTCTGGCCATCCTTGGCGGTCGGCTGATACATACCGCGCTGACCTTTCACCGGCTGGAACTTGTCGGTGATGCTGATGACCGTCTCGGCGCCGCCGAGATAGAGATACCCGTCCGGCGCAATCTGGCGGGAGACACCTTCGAGCACTTTCCGTTTCGTCTCCTGATCGAAATAGATCAGCACGTTCCGGCAAAAGACGATGTCGAAATTGCCCAGCGCCCGGGGATCCTGCAGCAGGTTGAACTCACGGAATGTGACCATCCGGCGGATCTTCTCGTTCAGCTGCCAGCGATCACCGTCCTGCTGGAAATACTTCACCAATAGCTGAACCGGAAGACCCCGCTGCACTTCGAACTGGGAGTAGATACCGGCACGGGCACGGGCAACCATCTCTGCCGAAATGTCGGTGGCAACAATCTCGACCCGCCAGCCGGCGAGTTTCGAGGCGAGTTCGTCAAGCACCATGCTGAGCGAGTACGGCTCCTGCCCGGAGGAACAGGCCGCGCTCCAGATCCGGATGGACTTCTTTGCCGCCCGGGACTGCAGCAGGCTCGGCAGGACGACCGTCTTGAACTGATCGAAGGGTGTCCGGTCACGAAAGAACAAGGACTCGTTGGTCGTCATCGCGTCGGTGATCGAATTGACCAACTTCTCGTCGCGCCGGGACTTGAGGGTCGAGACAATCTGTTCGATCGAACTCAGGCCATGGCTGCGGGCGACCGGCTGCAGCCGGGTTTCAAGCAGATACCCCTTGTCCGGAGTCAGGACGAGGCCCGACTGTTTGTACAACATGGACGACAGGAATTCGAAATCAGAGCTGTTCATGCCAGCCTACCCCCTCGCCAGTCGATTAACGCTGGCGCCAATCTCCGAAATCGGGAGAACCTCACAACACAATCCGGCTTGTGCCACGGCGCCAGGCATGCCCCAGACGACACTGGTCGTTTCATCCTGTGCAACAATGTCGCCTCCCGCTTCCACAACGCCGCGACATCCCTCACGCCCGTCATGGCCCATGCCAGTAAGGATCACCGCGAGGACACGCCCGTAAGCCTTGACCAGACTGCGCATCATAGGATCGACCGACGGCCGACAGAAATTCTCCGGCGGCTCTTGATTCAACGCGATCACTTTTTCAACGCCTTCTGCCTTCACCGTCATGTGATAGCCGCCAGGAGCGAGATAGACCCGCCCCGGGGCCACAACGTCGCCGGTTTTCGCCTCGGAACAAACCCAGCCGGATGATTTCGTGATGTGTTCAGCCAAAATCGTCGTGAAGGTCGGCGGCATATGCTGCGTGACGAGAATGGGCTGCCGAATGGTTTTCGGAATATCCGCCAGCACCCGAAACAAGGCTTGCGGTCCGCCGGTTGAGCTTCCGATACCAATTACATCGGCCCGTCGGCCGCTCGGCTTGCGCAAAGTGAACTCGCTGCGAGCGGCGCCGGAGCGCACAACCTTCGGTGTCGCGACTGCGGCCCGCCCCGCAACCGGCTCGGCCCTTGGCGCCGCCACACGACTGGGTGCAGATGAGGCGGAAGGCGCTGCAGTACCTGACCTGCGCCGGCGCTGCGCACCGAACGCCTTGACCTTACTCAGAAGATCGCTTGGAAAATCGGCAGAACCTGTCATCTCTGACGTTGAACTCGGCTTCGTCAGATAGTCTCTGGCGCCAAGTGCGAGGGCCTTGAGCGAGATTTCCGCATTCCGCGCCGTCAACGTCGATGCCATCACGACCTGCACGTTCGGATCGACTTTCAGAAGTTCAGGCAACGCGGTGATACCATCCATGCGCGGCATTTCGATATCAAGCACGATGATCTCGACATCATTGTTTTTCAGGGCATCGATTGCGCGCTGGCCGTCTCCGACGGACGCCACGATCTTGATGTCCGGATCGACCTCGAGAAAACGCGTGAACAAACCTCGGATCACCGCCGAGTCATCCACAAGCATTACCCTGTACGGGTCGGTTGACCGCGGCTTTGCTTCCGCGGACGCACTTTGTCCGCGCATTTACAGCAGCCCGATCTGGGAGAACTTTGTTTCGATGATCTCGCTGTCGAACGGCTTCATGATGTACTCGTTAGCTCCGGCAGAGAGAGCCTCCTGAATATGCGCCATGTCATTTTCGGTCGTACAGAAAATGACCTGGGGCTGATCGCCTTCCGGCAGCTTGCGCAATTCGCGCAAGAAATCGATGCCGCTCATGACCGGCATGTTCCAGTCCAGAAGGATCGCGTCGGGCAGTTTGGCCTTACAGGCATCAAGTGCTACCTGCCCATCTTCCGCTTCACTGGTTTCGAACCTCAGTTCTTCCAGGATTTTCCGGGCCACCATTCGAACGACTTTCGAGTCATCCACAATCAGGCAGGTTTTCATATGAAACTCCGCGAATTATCACGCGCCGATTGTCGCACAGACGACAATCCGTTGCACACTAAGCCGCTTCCTCTCCCTGGAAGCGAAGCAGCGCCCGAACATCGAACACGACCAAGAGGCTCTTATCGAGCCGGTAAATGCCCGTCGAAACTTCTCGAATATTCCCATCCAGTGTCGCAGGATGCTGTTCAAACTTGGCTTCGTCCAGTGAAAGCACCTCACCGACTGAATCCACCATAAGGCTGTATAACTCGCCCTGATCCTCGACCACAATGCTCATACCTTCGTGGTCGCCCTCACGGGGCGGCATGTTCAGGCGGCTACGGATATCGATTGCCGTGACAATCCGGCCGCGGAGATTCAGCGAACCCGCCACTTCCTTCGGCGAAAGCGGAATGCGCGTGATCCGCTGCGGGCCGAGCACGTCATGCACCTGAAGAACCGGTATGCCGAAAAGCTGCTTTCCGATCATGATCGAGACGAACTGTTTCAGCTCACCAAGCGCAACAACGCTGTGCCCGGTCGACTGAGTAGCTGGTAAATCAGACATCTTTCCCTCACTCACGCGTCAATGGTTTGCGCCAATGTCTCCAGCAGCGCGTCCCGGTCTAGTTTGGCGATATAATCCGTGAAACCGACTTCGCGGCCCCTATCGAGGTCACGCGGACCGGTATGGGACGACAAGGCGATGATTGGCGTATCCTCCCAGCGCGCAATTTCGCGCAGGCGACGCGTCAGTTCGAACCCGTCGATTCCCGGCATCTCGATATCACTGATGATGGCGTCGAAATCCGCGCCGTTTTCACACAGCTCAAGAGCGGCCTCGGCGTGATTGACCGTCGTGACGTCATACCCTGCAACCGAAAGCAGAGGCTTGATCAGGTTACGGAAAAACGCGCTGTCATCGACCAGGAGCACACGCCGCGGCGCGGTCGGCTCCTTGCTGTCGCCTTCCGCCGCTCCGAACCAGTCCCCATAGGCCTGGGTCAGGTAGAAACCGGCATCGATGATTTCCGTCGCCTTGCCTGCGATCACCGCGCTGCCCATCAGCCACGGGGCATCCGGACGAACCTCGATATTGATCCGGTCTTCGACGATATCGACGATCTGGTCGACGATAAGGCCCATCGAACGCTCATTGTCGGTAAAGACAAGCACTGGCTGACGGCCTTCGGCCTCAAGCTTGAGCTCCTCTTCCATCGCGATCAGAGGCATCAACTGGCCACGATACTGAACGAGCGGACGGCCTTCGGAATATTCAACCGTCGCCAGGTCGATCTCTTCCAGGCGGGCAACCAGCGCGAGCGGCACCGCCTTCGGGCTCTTGCCACCGGCTCGGAACAACAGCAGCGACGAAACATCGGACTGGTGCGTCAGATGACGGGCCGTGTCCTTGCCTTCCTCATCCACCATCTTGAGATCTCCGCTAGCGGCCGCGATCCCGTTCGGGTCAAGGATCATGATCACGCTACCGTCACCGAGAATGGTGTTCCCCGAGAAGAGCGTGATATTGCGCAGGATCGGCGCCACCGGCTTCACGACGATTTCCTCGGTATCAAAGACCCGGTCAACCATGATGCCGACCGAATAGGTGCCGACTTGCAGAACCACGATAAAGGTTTCCTGCGGTGTTTCCTGTTCGCTTTCGTCCAGACGCAGCATGCGCTTGAGCGAGACAAGCGGAAGCAGACGGTTGCGAAGGCGCAGAACCGGCGTGCCGTGGACTTCTTCGATCTTGTGTTCGCTGTTGCTCGAGGCCCGGACCAGTTCCACCACACTGAGCTGCGGAATGGCGAAGCGTTCACCGCCCGACTCAACGATGAGCGCGGAAACAATCGCCAGGGTCAGCGGAATCTTGATGATGAAGGTCGACCCTTTGCCGAACGTGGATTTCAGCTCGATCGTGCCGCCGATCTTCTCGATGTTCGTGCGCACGACATCCATGCCGACGCCACGGCCGGAAACGGATGTGACCTGTGCCGCCGTCGAGAATCCGGCCCGCATGATGAACTGGTGGATTTGCTGCTCGGAAAGCGCATCCGCTTCGGATTCAGCGACCAGCCCGTTGGCAATGGCCTTGGCCTTGATCTTCTCCGGGTCGAGGCCCTTACCATCATCCTTGATCTCGATGATGATGTGTCCGCCTTCGTGGTAGGCGTTCAGCGTCACGGTACCGGTCTCAGGCTTGCCTGCGGCGATACGCGTCGGGCCGTCCTCGATACCGTGGTCCGCCGAGTTGCGAACCATGTGCGTCAGCGGATCCTTGATCAGCTCCAGCACCTGACGGTCGAGTTCGGTGTCCGCACCGAGCATCTGCAGATCGATCTTCTTGTTCAGGTCGATCGAGAGATCACGGACCAGGCGCGGCAGTTTCGACCAGGCATTTCCAATCGGCTGCATACGCGTCTTCATGACGCCTTCCTGCAGCTCCGACGTAACCTGACTCAGGCGCTGCAGCGGCACCGTGAATTCACTGTCTTTCTCATTGCGGGAGATCTGCATCAGCTGGTTGCGTGTCAGAACCAGCTCGCTGACCATCGTCATCAGATTCTCGAGCAGATCGACATTCACCCGGATGGTCTGGTTGGCGACCGCGGATTCACGCACCTGCTTTTCCTGCTCGGGCGGTTTCGCCACGCCCTGGGAGGCGCTGACGGCGACTTCGGTTTTCGGCGCCGGCGGTGCGGGATCGGGCTCGACAGCCTCATCCGCTGACGCCGCGTCGGCAATTTCGGCTTCCGGCTCGTCAGACGCAACGTCATCGGGGCCCGGCGCTTCCATGAAGGCGCGCTCCAGCTCTTCAAGGCTCACTTCACCCGGACGGGGGGGAGCCGGCTCCTCTGTTTCGAGCTCCGGCTCCGGCTCGGGCTCCGCAGCGGCACCGGGCGCAGAAACGTCGTCAAGCGCGCCACCGTCAGCTACATGGTTGAGGCGGTCGATCAGGTCCTGATCATCACCTTCAGGCTCCACCTCGTTCTCTTCGAGCGAAGACAAAAGCCACTTGATCCGGTCGAAGGATTCAAGAATGAGCGTGACAGCATCAGGCGTGACTTCGAGGTTGCCGTCGCGAATCTTGCCGAGAACATTTTCCGATGCATGAGCAACGGCTTCCAGCCGAGGCAGACCAAGGAAACCACAGGTCCCCTTGATCGTGTGGACAAGCCGGAAAATATTACTAAGAAGGCCCTGGTCATTTGGATTCTGTTCCAGCTGGACCAGTTCTACGTCGAGCTCCGAAACGCTTTCGGACGTCTCCGTGAGGAATTCGCTGAGCAGCTCATCCATCCACTTTACCCCAATCTATCTCGTTCGACGGCCATCTTGAAGTTGGCCCGCAAGCGCATAGCGCCGCGTTGTTGGTGTCTTTTCAATCCGGTTCGAGCCTAGGCCAAACCATTGAAGAAAGCGTTAACCCATTTACACTGCGGGAACAATTCATGGCCAACGCGGTTCCACCTACTTTCAGGTGAAATTAACATCGACTTTGACCCGGCCGGTTTCTTCCGAAGCGGAGAAATGCAGCCCAAAGCGATGGGCGTTGACTGCCGCGACATGCGCGACAACCGACTTGCTGGTCAAATCGCCTTCCGGCAAATCCGGCTCAAGGGCCGCTCTCACGTCATCGGGGATATTCGCGCCGTCACCTTCTGCCGACAGCTCGAAACGATCCCCCCATCATCAAAAACAGTAAGAGTAATGCTGCCCCCGCGCGGCAGGCATTCGCACAGGAAGCTCACCATGCCGAGAAGGACCTTGATTCCGCCGGGCCGCGGCCGAACCAGCTTGGGATCGACCGGGCATTCAAGGACGAAATCGATCTTGCGTGCCTGGAGATAAGGCGCGGTGAGTCTGGCGCCGTCCGCCAAGGAATGGTCACTGTTGGATCCGGATCCGCCAAAGGCGACTCGAAAAAAAGAAAGCCGTTCCGATGCCTGTCGCGCGCTGGTTCCAATAAGGGCGAGCGCTTCCTGTTCAAGATCAGACCCTGCGCCGCCAACGTCCGAAATCAGTTCGGCGCCATTGACCGTTGCGCTGACCGGACTGATCAGATCGTGAAACAGCCGGGATAACAGTATATCGATCAATACCATATGCTCTTTCATGCAAGACACTCTCGGACATTTTTTGCGACGACGCCAGTGTGAGATGAGTGTGCTCGCCGTCTCTTGTTTCAGCTTTCGGAAAACTCTGTATGAAATCTTATTGAAGTTTGATTCCGCTTTCCTTCACAATTCATTAATCGCGCGAATTTAACCGGCGTGAGAGCGTCGAAGTGCCCCTACGACGAGGATCCCATGGCCCATTTTCTCCTACCCGGCAGCTTTGTTTTGCTCGCAGATGAACCGGATTGGGGGATTGGCCAGATTCAATCTGTCGTCGGTGACCGGGTCACAGTGAATTTCGAACATCGCGGCAAGCAGCTTATCAACAGTGCCAAGGTGGATCTGGTTGCTGCCGACGACATTGTCGAGCAACGCCGCGCCGCGCGGTTCGGGTGACACTCAGTGTTGTTTGAATAGGCTCCCCGGCGCAGAAGCGAGTTGCTAGCCTCATGATGCTGCCGCTCCCTGGCCTCCAACCCGGTTGGCTTCTTTCGGAATCCGACCATTTCGGTGACCCGTCGCCTCGGGATTTTCTCACCCGCCTTGATCGGCGCCGCTGGAGAATTGAACGCTTTCCATCGGAGTCCCCCGGCGACGCCCTCGACTGCGATCTGCTTTTTATCGAGCTGCCAATCAAAGAGCCTGACGTTGACGCTGCGCTGAACGAAACCGTCTCCGTCGCAATCAAGAACTCCGTCCCGGTGCTGTTCCATGGTCCGGCCGCCCTTCTTGCGACCATCGGCCGGCGTTGCGGTCTCGCCCCCGTTCCCCTGACGCCGGACGAGCTGCCTTACTGGTGGGGACCGGAGCGGATGGATGAAGAACTGATCCGCAACACACCCTCATTGCCGATAACATCGGTCACGCTCGGCCGGTACTGGGCGGCGGTAGAAACCGGCGGCTCCATGGGACTTGCCGCAATGGCACACCGATCCAGTGCCGCCGACGACACGGCCGCGCCTTTCGATCCTGCAACCATGATCGGCGTGCCGCTATCCACGGTGGCGACCGGTCTGCGTCAGTTGTCCGGAATGGCACGAACCCTGGCCTGTGCTGCGGTCAATGCGGGTATACCCGCTCCGCCGCATGCCGTACCAGGCGACGGCCTGCTCTCGGATCACGCAAATCCCGGCAGGAGGACCGTGATCGTCGGGCGCTTCCCTGCTTTGCAGGCCAAGCGACCAGGCGCAATCGTCCTGGAAATGTCGCCTGGACCGGACGATCTGCCGGCGGACGCAGCGGCCTACGTCATTCCAGGCGCAGGAGAGCTCCTGGTCACCGCGTCGGCCTGGTGTAACGGAACCCTGCCCGGCTTGCTGCGGCTCGCAAAGAACGTCCCGGTCACACTCGTGGGGCCCGGCACGCCGCTCTCTCCCGCGCTCCACGCCTACGGCATCAGAACACTGGGCGGCTTCAAGCCCGTCGACCGCGATGCCATCAGATCGGTCATCGCGAATGGCGGCGGCGTGAAAGCGTTCAAAAAATTCGGTGAGCAAATCCTGCTGTCAGCGGAGTAGTTCCGCGGCGTATGCGGCCACGCGCCTTTACCAGCCTCTTATTCCACGGAACAGCCGATACGTTCAGTTGCATCGGAAACCACCAGGGTTTCTCCGATCTGCATCGTTACCCAGCAATCATCCCATTGCTTCCGGCTGCGCGCATCGACCTGGACTGTGCGCGACCCGGCCTTGAATTCGATCCGCGCGGAATCGCCGGCCTGCACGGGAAGCGCTTCCTTGGTCCAGAGCTTGACCCTGACGCTGACCTCGGTAGAGGAATCATTTCTGATGTTGATGAAATCCATCTTTGGCCCCGGCTTTTCTTCCTCTCCAAAGCAACCGGAGAGGCCAACAAGCAAAGCCATGGTTAACGTCGCGGCTTTCAAGCGCACCATATTAGTACTGCTCACATTGTTTAACATTCGAATACCAGCCGGACCATACGATGAAGAGACAAGTATGAGAAGCAACTCTACGAAATTCCGAAAATAAATCCGCTACCGAATATGCCTATTATATAACAATTCGGATGCTTTTACATCTTCGGGTTTATTGACGTTGAAGAACGGGTCGACGGGGTCGTCCGGGTAATCGGCAATTGCCATGTCGTATTGCGCCGTCCACCGATCCACCTTGCGAACGCCGTCCACCTCGAGGGCTTCCCGCAAGGCCCCTGCCAGAGCCACCGGCCAGAGGCCGATAACGGGGTGTCTGCGTCCCCCGGACGAGGCACAGGCAAGGTCGGCACCGCTGTCTTCAATGGCCCGTCCCAGACTGTGCGCGAGGTCGCGCGGCACGAACGGTGCATCGGTTGCAACGGTCAATATCCATCGCGCCGCCGGCATATGGGCTGCGGCCCAGGTCATCCCGGTCAACACGCCGGCAAGCGGTCCAGGCTGACCGGCGACAACATCCGGCGCTACCGGCAATCCATAGGCGTCGAAGCGGGCCGGATCTCCGTTGGCATTCAGCACGATGCAGCCCACCTGCCCCGTCACGCGCTCGATCACGTGCTCAAGGATCGGACGGCCGGCCAGATGCTGCAGGGATTTGTCCCCGCCGCCCATGCGGCGCGACTGTCCCCCGGCCAGCAGGACTCCGACGATGTCTCCGGTATCAATCGGCATCGGATGCCACGCTCGCCTTCCGGCCGCTCCTGCGCGGCTCGTCCGCCACGGCAGACCAGTCGGCGTCATAATTCAGCCGGTCAGCACCGGAGAGCGCGATGAACCGCTTGCCCTTTGCGCGACCGATCAGGGTCAGGCCGGCCTCGCGGGCCAGATCCACACCCCACGCCGTGAAGCCCGAGCGGGATATCAGGATCGGAATGCCCATCTGCACGGTCTTGATCACCATTTCGCTGGTCAGCCGCCCGGTCGTGTAGAAAATCTTGTCGCCGGGCTCGATGCCGTTCAGGAACATGTAACCGGCAATCTTGTCTATGGCATTGTGCCGGCCGACATCCTCCATGTAAATCAGAGGCTTGTCTTCCTTGCAGAGGACACAGCCATGAATCGCCCCGGCTTCGAGATAGAGACTCGGCGTGTTGTTGATCTGCCTGGAGAGGCTGTAGATCCAGGAGGTGCGGAGCACCGCATCACGCGGCAGGGCGATATCCTCGAACTTCTCCATGAGATCCCCGAAGACGGTACCCTGGGCACAGCCTGATGTCCGTATCTTCTTTTGCAGTTTCTCCTCGTAATTCGTTTCGCGCTCGGTACGAACCACCACAACATCGAGATCGTCGTCATACTCGATGCCGGTGATCCGGTCGTCCTGGCGCAGCATGTTCTGATTAAGCAGAAAGCCGACGGCAAGATAGTCGGGAAAGTCTCCAATGGTCATGGCGGTCACGATTTCCTGGCCGTTCAGGAAAATCGTCAACGGCCGCTCCATGATCACGGAAATCTCCTGCTCCCGGCCCTCGTGATCGAGTCCGGAAACCCGCCGCGTCAGGCGTGGATCGTCAGGTTGCGGGCGGATGAGGTAGTCTGGAGATTCATCTGTCATGCATTAACTATGGGCAGGCAGCCGAGTTCAGGCAATCCACATCGCGGTAAATCAGACAGTCGACGCCGGAGAAATTCAGCGCGATATTGAAGCCGGGAACGCCGAGCGCTATATCAGATTGGATATATCGGTCTCCGAAAATGATCTTGGCGACCACAAGGGAGAACCAATGCTCGATCCGTTTGGGCGTGACATTAGCTATCTTCGGGTTTCAGTGACGGATCGCTGCGACTTCCGCTGCGTCTATTGCATGTCCGAAAACATGACCTTCCTGCCGAAATCGGACATCCTGAGTCTGGAAGAGCTGGACCGGATGTGTTCAGCCTTTATCGGTCTTGGCGTGCGCAAGCTGCGCTTAACTGGAGGCGAGCCTCTTGTCCGCCGGAACATCATGAGCCTGTTCCGCAGCATGAAACGCCATCTCGACAGTGGCGCACTGGAAGAAGTCACGGTCACCACGAACGGCAGCCAGCTCGGCCGCTTCGCGCATGAACTCTACGATTGCGGCGTCCGCCGGGTGAATGTCTCCATCGACACGCTGGATCCGGAAAAATTCAAGGCCATTACCCGCTGGGGCCGGCTGGACCAGGTGCTTGAAGGCATCGAGACAGCCAAGCGCGCCGGCCTGAAAATCAAGATCAATGCCGTCGCCCTCAAGGGCGTGAACGATGTCGAGCTTGCCGACATGCTGCAATGGTGCGGCGACAACGGTTATGACATGACGGTGATCGAAGTCATGCCGATGGGCGATATCGGCGGCGAAGACCGCGTCGACCAGTATCTGCCGCTCTCCATGGTCCGGGCCAAGCTCGCCGAGCGTTTCACGCTGACGGACATTGATTACAAGACCGGCGGCCCTGCCCGCTATGTCACCGTCGGCGAAACCGGCGGCCGGCTCGGCTTCATCACGCCACTGACCCATAATTTCTGCGAAAGCTGCAACCGGGTCCGCCTGACCTGCACCGGCACGCTCTACATGTGTCTTGGCCAGGATGATGCCGCCGACCTGCGGGCGCCGCTGCGGGCAAGCGAGAGCGACGAGCCGCTTGTCGCGGCAATCGAGGAAGCCATCGGACGCAAGCCGAAGGGTCACGATTTCATCATCGACCGGCGCCATAATGGCCCAGCCGTCAGCCGTCACATGAGCGTGACCGGAGGCTGAGCCGCCCGGCTGGCTTCACGGATTTGCGGCAGCTTCCGTCTTACCGTCATCTGTTCCATGCATAACGCGGAGACGGACATGCGGAATCGTTCGAGACAGCTACAGAGCTTCGCCCTCAGGCAAATGCAGTTCCAGCTGCCCATGGCCGCCTTTTCGGTGCTGGGAGCACGTTGCCATGGCGGCGGGTTTGCCCTGCCGCGGCTCGACACCCCCTCCCTGCTGATGTGCCTCTACCTGATGCGCTGACACCTCGTCTTCATTCCAGAACGAAGCGGTGGGCAAAGGTACGACCGTCGCTGATCGTCAGTTCCGTGAAGCCCAGCATCTTGCAGAAATCGAGAAAGTTGAAAACCGACTCGACCTGCATGTCGCGCAAGATCTTTGTTGTCCGCGCCACCCCGGTCATCAGGGCAAGAACGGCACGCGCCTGCGCCAGAGTGGTCATGTGATTATCGTAAAGACTGACGACAATGAGCTTCTGGGCCTGGTCGCCTTTCGCAAACATGGCCCGCTGCGGCGGGTAGGCACGATCACTGGCGCTCAAGGCGACACCCGAGACGAAGGCAAGGCGGCTTTCCCGCGTCGCGGTTGGAAGCTTCTGGGCCGGCGAGACGTAGTGCTCTTCGGTAAGATTTTCCGGGTAATAGTACCCTTCATACCGCTCGGAGGCGTACGCAGCGTCCCCGGCATGACCTGCGAAAGGCAGCACCACGGCGAGCCAGAAGGCAACGCGGAGGGTAAATTGTCGGTGGCGCATCATGCCATTTCTTCCCTGTTATGCTTTATCGAGACGACCGATCTTTCCATGGTCGTGTTTCGCTGGATCATGCATAGTCCACGCGAATGAATAAAGCCCGAAGCGGTACGCGCACCGCTTCCCTCCGGCTGAAATGGTTCCCAATCGGAAGTCCCGTCATGAAAATCTGCTTCAAAGCTTCCAAAGCTCCGGACGCGCAGGACGCCTTCAACACACTGACGAAACGCTATGGAAACCATGCCCCGGGCGATGCGGACGTGATTGTCGCGCTGGGTGGGGACGGATTGATGCTGGACACTCTCCGGGACAATTTCGACCGGCCGCTGAAGGTCTTCGGCATGAATCGCGGGACTGTCGGCTTCCTGATGAATGAATATATGGAGGAGGGCCTGGAACAGCGCATTGCCGCCGCCGAGCAGGTCATCCTGCATCCGCTCAGAATGGATGCCGAGGCGCAGGACGGCACTGTGACACGGGCCCTGGCGATCAACGAGGTCTCCCTGCTCCGGCAATCGGCACAGGCGGCAAAGATCAGAATCACCGTCGATGGTGTGGTACGGCTGGAAGAACTTGTCTGCGATGGCGTGCTCATCGCAACACCGGCCGGCAGCACCGCCTATAACCTCTCGGCCCACGGCCCGATCGTACCGCTTGGCGCCGGCGTCATGGCCCTCACCCCGATCAGCGCGTTTCGCCCACGGCGCTGGCGCGGCGCGTTGTTACCGCACAAGGCGGAAATCGAGTTCGAGGTACTGAATCCGGGGAAACGCCCGACCAGCGCCACCGCGGATTCTACCGAGGTGCGCGACATCGTCCGGGTGCGCGTACGCGAAGACCGGACCGTCGCCCTGACCTTGCTCTATGATCCCCAGCACAATCTGGAGGAGCGGGTTCTGAAAGAGCAGTTTTCTCCCTGAGCCCGGCTCTCTCCGCGCAGCCCTACCATATGCTCCGTCTCCCGCCGGACGTAACCATGGTATGTCCGGATAACCCGATATCGGCGCTCTAACCAGTCCAGACTCAATCCATTGCGCCAAGGCTTTCATCGAGCACTTGTTTACCAAATAGTTATGTTTGGTGCCGGATGATGACGCACTGAAACTGTGGCATGCGCATTATGGGGATGACTCATGACCGATTATTGGGACAGTTGCGATAACACGCCGGCCGTCAAGGACGACCTGAAGACCTATATCGAGGAACGCAAGAAGCGCGCGGCGCAATATGTGCGAAACGCGAAAAAGGCCCAGCAACATATCGACAGACTGCAGAGGATCGAGGAAGCCGCACGCAAGGCGCAGGGCGGTACATAGCGCGCAGCCGACTGGCGGCTGAGAATTCTCAGCCTGTCTGCGTATAACCGACAAGCCAGAGCGCAAACGCATCCAGATGCTGTTTCAGATGCGCAAATCCGTCTGTCTTCGTCATCCGGTCCGGGTCGAGATAAAGCCGCCGGTTGATTTCGACCTGAATGGAATGGCGGCCGTCTCCCGGCGCGCCATACCGGCGGATCATCTCCGCCCCCTTGTACGGATCGTTGATTGACGCGCTGTAGCCCCGCTCCCCGAACCAGCGGGCCACGGCCTCGACCAAGCCCGGATCGGCCGTCTCGCCTTCGAAATCGCTTACGACGAAATCCGGGCGCGCCTGCCCGTCATCCACATTCATCGGATTGCCGAACGGCTTCATTGAATGCCAGTCGACATGCCAGACCCTGCCATGCTTGCCATGCAGCCGGTCCAGACTCGCCTGCACTGCTTCATGATAGGGCTGGTAATAGGCTTCGATCCGCGCCGCGACCTCGTTCACCGAGAGCGGCTCCGCATAGAGCGGCACATCGCGCAGGATATGCTTTCGGATGAGGCCCATGCCGCGCGCACTTTTGTCCGTCGGACTTGCGCCGCCAGGCCAGGGCTCGGAAAGCAGGTCATCGTCAATGTCGTCGACCGCCCGATTGGCATCGATATAGGTGCGCGGAAACTCCGCCTGGACCAGCCCTATGCCATGCTCCAGACACCCGGAAACCAGTTCATCCACAAACGCGTCCTCGCCGGTCCTGAGCTGGGCCAGACTGACATCGGTGACAAAGTCGTGCGGAATGGTACGACCGGAATGGGGCGAATCGAACAGGATCGGAACGCTGTCGGCGACCGGATGGCGTTCCGTCAGAACACCCTCTATCCGGCGAATGCGGATATTGCCGTGCGTCTCAGAGACCATCGTTCAGGTGACAGGCGGAAATCCGCCCCGGCGCGACTTCCCGCAAAGCCGGCTGCTCCACACGGCACCGTTCCGTTGCATGCGGACAGCGCGGATGGAAGTGGCAACCGGGCGGCGGGTCGATCGGCGACGGGATCTCGCCCTTGACCGGAACGAACTTGCGTTTCCTGGTGTCCAGCCGGGGCACCTCTTCGAGAAGAGCCTTGGTGTAGGGGTGATTTGGCGCGCGGAATAGCTCGCTCGTCGGGGCGATTTCGACCACGCGGCCAAGATACATGATGACCACACGGTCACTCAGATGCTCGACCACGCCGAGATCGTGGCTGATGAAGAGATAGGTGAGATTGAGATCCTCGCGCAGATCCATGAACAGGTTCAGAACCTGGGCCTGGATCGAGACATCGAGAGCGGCGACGGATTCGTCGCAGACCAGGAAATCCGGCTTCACCGCCAGCGCCCTGGCAATGCCGATACGCTGCCTCTGGCCGCCGGAGAACTGGTGCGGGTAGCGCTTTATGAAGCTCGGATCGAGCCCGACCCGCAGCATTACGCTTTCCACGTAATCCTGAAGCTCCGCTTTCGGGACGATGCCGTGCACCCGCGGCGCCTCTCCGATGATATCGCTCACCCGCAGCCGCGGATTGAGCGAGCTCATCGGATCCTGGAAGATCATCTGAACCTTGAGCTGGACTTCCCGCGCCTCGGCAGCATTCTGTTCCGTCACGTTCTGACCGCGATAAAACATCCGGCCGTTACTTGGCTGATGCACTCCGGCGACGACGCGGCCAAGGGTGGACTTGCCACAGCCGGACTCTCCTACCAGCCCGACCACTTCGCCATCGGCGATGGTCAGGGAGACATTGTCAACCGCGTGCACGGTTTCCTCACGCACGTTGGCGCCGAGTTTCTGGCCAATCTTGCCGGCCAGATCGAGATGCTTCACGAAGCGTTTGGATATACCGTCCAGTTCAAGGATCGGCGTATCGGTCGCGGCTGCTGATTTGTTCATTTGTGTTGTCATGATCTAGACCGCCTCGGTCACGAGCGGATGATGGCACCGGACCTGGCGGCCCCCGGCAACCTCGGACAGAACAGGCGCCGCGTCGCAGACCGGCGTGGAATAGCTGCAGCGTGTCTTGAAGGCACAACCGGCCGGCAAATTCAGAAGCGACGGCGTCATGCCCGGGATCTGCTGCAGGCGCTGGCCGTGGGCATTGCGACTCGGCACCGACCCGATCAGGCCTGCCGTATAGGGATGCCGTGGAGAATCAAGCACCTCGTCCACCGTGCCGGATTCGACGACGCGGCCGGCATACATCACCGCCACGTTGTCCGCGAGCCCGGCAACGACAGAAAGATCGTGGGTGATCCAGATCATCGCCGTGCCGGTTTCCGCGCAGAGCTTCTGCACTTCGTAGAGAATCTGCCCTTGGATGGTCACGTCGAGCGCCGTGGTCGGTTCGTCCGCGACGATCAGGTCCGGCTTGTTCAACAACGCGATGGCAATGGCCACGCGCTGCCGCATGCCGCCGGAAAACTGATGCGGATAACTCTTCAGACGTTCGTCCGGTGCCGGAATTCCGACCTGGCCAAGCGCATCCCGGGCACGCTGACGGGCTTCGTCATCGGATACCTTGTAATGCGCCTTTATCGCCTCGATCATCTGCGTATCGATCCGCAGGACCGGGTTCAGCGTCATCATCGGATCCTGGAAGATCATGGCAATGTTGTTGCCGCGCAGCTTCCGCATCCTCTCCTGGCTGGCGCCTACCAGGTTTTCACCGCGATAGAGGATTTCACCTCCAGCCACCCGGCCCGGCTCGTCGACCAGTCCGAGAATGGAGAACCCCGTTACGGTCTTGCCGGAACCGGACTCGCCAACGAGCCCGAGAATCTGGCCTTTGCCAACGGAGAAACTAACGTCGTCGACCGCTTTGACCACACCGGCTTTGGTGAAGAAATGGGTCTGGAGATTACGGACCTCGAGGGTCGCTTGATCGCTCATCTGACCTGGACCTACTTCTGAAGACGGGGATTGAGAACGTCGCGCAGACGGTCACCGACGAGATTGATCGTCACGATCGTGAATAGTAGAGCCAGTCCCGGATAGACACTGATCCAGTATTTCCCGCTCATGATGTACTCAAAACCGTTTGCGATCAGCAGGCCGAGAGACGGTTCCGTCACCGGAAGGCCGAGACCAAGGAAGGACAAGGTCGCTTCCAGAGAGATCGCATGTGCAACTTGCATGGTGGCGACGACAATCAGCGGCGGCAGGCAGTTCGGTAGCATATGCCGGAAAATCACCCGCGGCTTGGACAGGCCGAGGCAGGTTGCCGCCTCGATGTATTCCCGCCGGCGTTCCACCAGGGCCGAGCCGCGCACCGTCCGCGCGTAATAGGCCCATTGCACCACGACCAGCGCGATGATGATTTTGTCCACGCCCTTGCCGAGGGTCGCCAGCAGAACCAGCGCCACCAGGATGGCCGGGAAGCTCAGCTGTATATCCACGACCCGCATGATCACGGTGTCGACCGTGCCGCCGAAATAGGCGGCGCACAATCCGAACGTCACGCCAATCAGCAAAGCGATGATACCGCTGCCGATACCGACGCCGAGGCTGATGCGGAGACCGTAGATCATGGCGCTGACCATGTCGCGGCCAAGACCGTCGGTGCCGAGCATGGCGGTAACGCCGCTGCCCATTTGCTCGCCCG
Organism: Nisaea sp.; assembly: GCF_040217065.1. Taxonomy (GTDB): domain Bacteria; phylum Pseudomonadota; class Alphaproteobacteria; order Thalassobaculales; family Thalassobaculaceae; genus Nisaea. The sequence goes on along the minus strand of NZ_JAVJNX010000005.1, from coordinate 439,700 downwards.
GCAGCAGCAGGTTATCCATGAAGGTCACGGACGCAAGATCATAGGGGTCTGTCGGCGCGATGAGCGGCCCGAACAAGGCAATCAGCCCGACCATGAGAACGCTGACGGCACCAAAGACAGCAATCTTGTTTTCCGCATAATCGGCAACAAACCGGCGGAACGGCGTTTCCACATCCACTGCCGCCGGATTCGTTTCGGAGTCGCCCTGCACCGCATTGTCCTGAACAGCGCTCATGACTTCATCTCCTGCAGACGGACGCGCGGATCAAGCACTGAATAGAGCACGTCGACAAGCAGGTTGATGAACACGAACAACACGACGACGAACATCAGGTAGGCGACGATCACCGGGCGGTCGAGGAAATTGATCGAGTCGATCAGCAGCTTGCCCATGCCCGGCCAGGCAAACACCGACTCGGTCACCACCGAGAACGCGACCAGGCCGCCGAACTCAAGACCAAGCACCGTTACCACCGGGATCATGATGTTCTTGAAAAGATGCACGCCAATGATGCGGGTGTCGCTGAGGCCCTTGGCCCGGGCGAACTTGATATAATCCTGATGCACAACCTCGCGGGTTCCGGCACGGGCCAGACGGATCACCATCGACAGTTTGAATAGCGCCAGATTGACCGCCGGCAGCACCAGATGCGACAGGCCGTCGAGTGTCAGAAAGCTCAGCGGAATACCGAACACGTCGACAGTATCGCCGCGGCCGGTGGAAGGCAGCCAGCCCATGATCACGGCGAAGAACAGGATCATCATGATACCGACCCAGAAAGTCGGCAGACTGAAGCCGAGGATCGAGGTTGTCATGATGGTCTTGGAAATCCAGGAATTGGCGTTGAGGCCGGCATAGATGCCAAGCGGAATACCAAGGAACACAGCAATGCACAGCGCGGCGAATGCCAGCTCGAACGTGGCAGGCATGCGCTCGGCGATCAGATGCATCGCTGATTCCTGGAACACGAAGGAATTCCCCATGTCCCCCTGCAATGCATTCCCGACAAAGCGCAGATACTGCATGTAGAACGGCAGATCGAGTCCCATGGACCTGATGATTGCCGCGCGCTCGGCCTGGTCCGCGTCATCCGCGACCAGCATCTCCACGGGATCCCCGACGAGAAACACGCCGCCGAACACCAGTAGCGACATGATGAAAACAACAAGCGCCGCCTGCAACAGGCGGCGAATGACGAAAACGGTCATTCTCTATCCCGACACCAGCATGTTGAAGAATACAGCCGGGCCACCTGGCCCGGCTGACATTCGAAAGTTTATCTTACTCCGGCAGGTAGCCGGTCGCGAGCGTCCGCTCGTCAGTACGCGGGATGTACTTCAGGCCCTTCTTCGTGGCCCATGTGTTGACCTGATAATGCAACGGAATGATGCCCTGGTCTTCACCGATGCCTATTTCTGTTGCCTCGGCAAGCAGTGCACCACGCTTGGCGTCATCGACCGTTGCCAGCGCCTCAATCAAGAGCGCATCCATCTTCGGGTTGGAATGGCGGCCACGGTTGGACGCCCCCATGCCTTTCGACTTGTCATGCGTTGCCAGAAGCGACTTCAGCGGCGAGGAAGCCTCACCGGTGCCCGAACCCCAGCCGACCAGCACGAGGCTGAATTCCGGCTGACCGTCGGCGCCCGAAGAGGCCCGCTTGAAGAAGACGTTCTTGGTCATGGTCACGACCTTGGTCGGGATACCGTTGCCGGTAAACAGCTGACCGATCGCTTCCAGGATCTTGGCATCGTTGATGTAGCGGTCGTTCGGACCATGAATGGTCAGGGCGAAACCGTCCGGATAACCGGCTTCCGCCAGAAGCTTCTTGGCACCGGCAGGATCATAGGCATCGACCGTGAGTTTTGGAGAGCGGCCGAAGAAACCTTCCGGCAGCAGCTGGCCAGCGGGAATGGCGACATCTTCCATGACCCGCTTCACGATCGCTTCGCGGTTGATCATCATGGACAGAGCCTTGCGGACCCGTGGGTCCAGCAGCGGGTTCTTTATCTCGCTACCGTCTTTGGCCGTCACGAACGGGGACTTCTCACGGAACTGGTCCATGTGAAGGTAGATGACCCGATTGGAAATACCGGAGCTGACGGTGACCCGCGGGTCACCCTTCAGACGCTCGACATCGATCGTCGGCACATTGTCGATGGCGTCGACGTCACCGGCGAGCAGAGCCGCCACGCGGGCCGGCTCGGACTTGATGAACTTGAAGGTCACCTTGTCCCAAGGCTGGGCGATCTCACCAACATAGCCATCGAATTTCTCGAGGACGAGCTCTTCGCCCTTTTTCCACTCGACGAATTTGTATGGGCCAGCACCGATGGTCGCGAGACCGTCATTGAAGTCCTTGGCGGAAATGCCCTTGTTCTTGCCCGAGCTGTCCGTGCCCTTGGCTTCCGACGACATGATCATGACCGTGGTCAGATCGTTCGGCATCAACGGATACGGGCTCTCGGTAACAATGTGCAGCGTGAGGTCGTCGACCTTCACCAGCTTCTTGCCCTTGGTATAGGTACGGAAGCTGGAATTACCGCCTTCATACCCATCGGCGCGTTCAAACGAGAAGATCACATCGTCGACCGTCAGGTCGGAACCGTCATGGAATTTCAAGCCTTTACGCAGCTTGACTTCCCAGGTCGTGTCGTTGACCGTCTTCCACGATTCAGCAATGCTCGGGAAAAGCTGCTGATTTTCGTCAAAGCCCACAAGACGCGTGAACACATGCCCGATCATGGCATTGTTCGGCGTCAGATTGTGGAAATACGGGTCCATTGAGGACGGTTCGGACCGAATACCAATTACGATATCGGCCGCCATCACATTCGCGGTCATCGCGGACAACGCCATGGCCGCAAGACCTAGCTTGCGCAGTGCCTTCATCCCTGCCTCCTGTCAATAATCACACTTTGATTTGCCCCGGCTTTTACCTGCCCGGTGCCATTTGATCCGGGAGAATGGCCCATAAAGGGAGACGCGGCAAGACTTGTGAGCGCGTCCAATCGAACGGTGCAAGCTTGTCGCTGCGAAAGCCTTAGGTTTACTATCTAGGATAATCCGATTGCCTGCTCGGAGCGCACTGATCGAGGAATTCGCGTATGTCTGATGCAGTGTCGGCAACGACGGCAGGCCGCTATAGAGTGGAAGTCGAAGCGCCGGATATTTCGGCCTATCGCGTCGGGAATCGTGACGTTCCTTATTTCACCACCTTCAAGTCCGACCGCCCCGGCCCGAACGTGTTGATCACTGCCCTCGTCCACGGCAACGAACTTTGCGGAGCGATCGCACTTGATCATTTGTTCCGGCACCAAATCCGCCCCCGCGTCGGATCGCTCACACTCGGTTTCTGCAACGTGGCCGCCAATGCCGAATTCCGGGCAGACTATCCGGCCTTTTCCAGATTCATCGACGAGGATTTCAACCGCGTCTGGGATCTCGATATCCTCGAGGGTGACACCCGCAGTCTCGAGCGGGCCAGGGCCCGCGAAATTCGTTCGATCGTCGATGAGGCGGATGTGATGCTGGACATTCACTCCATGCAAAATGAGACCGAGCCGCTTGTTCTGGCCGGCCGCCACAGAAAAGGCCGATTGCTTGCGGAAAAAGTCGGGGTACCGGGCATTATCGTCCTTGATGCGGGCCACGCCACCGGCCGGCGGATGCGGGACTATGACTTTTTCGATGATCCCGACGATCCGCGCAGCTCCCTGCTCGTTGAGTGCGGCCAGCATTGGTCAAGATCCTCCGCGGATACCGCCCTTGAGGTGACTTATCGCTTTCTCCGGGCCATGGACCAGATCGACGACCGGACCCTGGAATCTCATGTCGGCTCCGGCGCCGGGGCCGAACAATCCGTCATCGAGATCACGGATGTGGTTACCGTCACCTCGGATGCCTTCTGTTTCCATCATGATTTCGTCGGCATGGAAGTGATCCCCTACGCGGGAACGGAAATTGGACGGGACGGAGACCGCCCGGTCGAGACGCCGCACGACAATTGCGTCCTGATCATGCCATCGCGGCGGCTGAGCCGCGGCCTGACCGCAGTCAGGCTCGGTCGATTTGTTGAATAGAGGCAGTGAACCGCCCTATGCTTGCGCTCCCGCCCCGACATGCAAGAAAGCGTTCGGCATGCGCCGAAGCGACCAAATGAATTGACCGACACCCAGGCCTCCGGCGCATCCGAATCAGAGTCAGCCACAAAGCCCCATCCAAGAGAGAAAGAGCCGAACGCCCTGCCGCGGGCGCTTCTGGCTCTGGCCATCGGCAGCGCCGGTGGCTTCCTCTTCGCCTATCTGAGACTGCCCCTGCCATGGATGATGGGGGCGATGATCGCGACGACGGTATGCTCCATTGCCGGTCTGAATATCGGCCTGCCATCCAGTGTGCGGATGGCCATGGTCGCCATTCTCGGGGTTATGCTGGGCAGTGCCTTCTCGCCTGCGCTGCTGGACCATATCGGCAAATGGGCCATCTCGGTGACCGGCCTTCTGGTCTATGGCGTCGTCGCCCTGATCCTGGTTCTGGTCTTCCTCCGGCGTTTTGCCCGGTATGACCCGGTCACGGCCTATTTCTCATCCTCACCCGGCGGGCTGAACGAAATGGTCATCGTCGGCAAGGCGATGGGCGGCGATGAGAGGATCATCGCCCTGACCCATGCCTCCCGTATTCTCATCGTGGTGATGATCATCCCGTTTTTGTTCCGGGTCTTCGGCGACTATCACCCGCAACCCGGCATGCTGCCAGCCGGGTCCGGCTTTGACCTGCCGGTCCACGAATGGGCACTGATGGCGGGTTGCGCCGTGTTCGGGCCGATTATTGCCATGCGCCTGAAACTGCCCGCGGCACCGCTGCTCGGCGCCATGGTGCTGAGCATGGCCATCCACCTCACCGGCCTGAGCGAGAGTGCGCCGCCAAGCATGCTCATCGCCGCCGCACAGGTCGTGCTCGGTACCGGCGTCGGTTGCCGCTTTGCCGGGACGGCGGTCAGCGAGGTCCTGAAGATCATCCGGACCTCGTTCGGCGCCTCGGTCATTCTGCTGGTAACCGCTGTCGGCGCCGGATTCCTGCTGCAGGACATCACCGGCCTGCCCTGGTACGTGCTGGTGCTTGCCTATGCTCCGGGCGGTCTGGCGGAGATGAGCATGGTGGCCCTCGGGATTGGACAGGACGTGGCTTTCGTCGCCACCCACCATCTGTTCCGCATTGCCTTCATCGTGATTCTGGCACCGCTCGCCTTCCGGCTGATCCGGCGCTGGTTCTGAGTTCGTTGAGACGCCTAGTGTTCGGCCTGATCAGATGATCGGGCCTTGCGCGCGTCGTCGATCACCTTCAGGACCCAGTCGCTTGCCGGCGGCAGGATTTCGAACAGTCTGAACTTTGCCCCGGCGATTCCGTAGATTGGCGCGAAAAGACTCTCACAGATCCAGCGTCCCTCTGTTCCCGGCGGCACAACGAAAGCGGCGGCAACGAGCTCCCCGTTCCGCTCCGAATCGGCCATATTGTCGCGGATCATATCGAGTGCTTCGGGTGTAAACATCACGCTGTCACTCATGATGACGACCGTTCCCCACGGGCCCGTTCGGGTCAGGCGTTTCCGCTCTTCACGCGATTCTTCTGTCGCATCCTGCAGATGTTCCAGATTGAACGGTCCGGCATTCCTTGAAAACAGAATGCGTCCTTCCGTCCAGATTTCGCGAACCCCATGTGGATGCAATTTCATTCACGTGGCTTTCAACAGCTCCTGCATGTCGACGTCTAACCTACCAATCGAGACCAGTTCGGGAAAGGTGCCCCCCGCCACAACCTCAGACAACACAAACCGAACATCTTCACATCCGGACGGCAAAAAGGCGGAAACGCGGAGTAGAAAGAGGCAGGTCTGCGACTGCAGGATTTCAGCTTTATCTTCGGAACCGGACGACGGTCTGGGCCTGGTCCGCAGCCTTCATGCTCTCGGCATGATGTGGCACTGCCTTGATTCCGAACTCCCGTTCCTTGTGTCGATCGACATCAAGTTGCGTCACATCGCACAGCGCGCATAGCCAGATCGTTAAACTGGCGAACAGGCGTTCGATCAGGAGCACGACATCACCCAAGCTCTATATTGTTTGTTCCCGGGACATTTAATCACGCGCACGCAAGAGTGGAAAGCCGGACCGGTTTGTTGTTTCAGGCGTGCTCCGCAACCTTCAGGAACCCGTCGATTTCGGCCCAGACGGCGTGCCGCACCGCATCACATTCCAGCAGAAGCTCGTGTGCACCGTCCGCAAAAGTCACCATGCGGACGTCCGGCAGCATATCCGCGACCTCGCGCTGCCCTGCATTGCTGACAATCCTCTCGCGGCCGGCGCTGAGTATCAGCACCGGAATGCGAATTTTCGACAGGTAGGACGAGCGCTTGGTCAGCCGGATCGACCGGAACGCCGAATAGACCCAGGAGAATGTCGGACCGCCGAGGGCAACATCCGGATTGGCGTCGATCTGCTCCTGGATGCGGTTGAACCGCGCGCGGTCCGTGGTCAGAGGATTGTTTTCATAGCGCATCTGTCCCGGCACATAGGGACCGGCCCCCGGAATGAAGCTCTCGCCGAGACCGATACTCACCGCGGCTTTTGCCAAGCCATAGGCCAGCATCCTGCGGCAAGCTCCAGTCAGAATGTCCGCCATGGGCGCACACAGGATTGCCCGGTCGAAAAGCCCCGGATGATCATGTGCCGCACGCAGCGCCAGATGCCCTCCCATGGAATGTCCCATGATGACATGCGGGCCAGGCAGTTCCGCAAAGCGCGTCATCCGCAGCACTTCCTCAAGATCGTTGAGGAAGTGCTGCATATCCGGGATATGGCCCTTGCGCCGATAGGGCAGCAGCCGGTCTGAAAGCCCCTGCCCACGCCAGTCGAATGTAATCACCCCGAACCCGCGCGCCCGCAGGGCCGCGACACTTTCCAGCCCCTTTTCGATGAATTCGGTGAACCCCGTCAGCATCAGGACTGTGCCAGCCGCCTTTCCCGCCGGAGCAGGAAATTGGGCGACACGGATCCGCACCCCGTCAGCCATCTGGAAAAACGCCGCCGTGCCGCCGGTGCTTTCGATGGTCGGGACCGGGCCCAGATCACGCGCATCAGACATTGAGCAGCAGAAATTCCCGTTCCCAGGCACTGATGACCTTCTGGTAAGCCGCCGATTCCGCAAGCTTTACCGACGTAAACACATCGACAAAGCGTGGCCCCATGATCTCCTTCAGCGGCTTGGCCCGGTTCAGCCGCAACAAGGCGTCTTCCAGATGACGCGGCAGTTTCGCGGCGAGCGAGTAGGCGCTGGTATCGATCGGCGCCGAGGGTTCGATTTCCTCGACAAGGCCAAGATAACCGCAGGCCAGGGAAGCGGCCATTGCCAGGTAGGGATTGACGTCCGCACCGGCAACGCGGTTCTCCACCCGGCGCTCGTTTGGTTTCGAGATAGGCACCCGCAACCCGGTGGTTCTGTTATCGACCCCCCAGTGCATGTTGATCGGTGCGTCGCTATCCGGGATCAGGCGGCGGTATGAATTAACATATGGCGCAAGAAACGGCAGGGCCGCCGGCAGGTATTTCTGCAGCCCGCCGATGAAATGCAGGAACTCCCCGGAATGGCTGCCATCCTCGTTCGCGAAGAGGTTCCGGCCGCTGGCCGCATCGTAGAGACTCTGGTGCACATGCATCGCGCTGCCCGGCTCGTCCTGCATCGGCTTCGCCATGAAAGTGGCGTAGACGCCATGATCCAGTGCCGCCTGCCGGACGGTCCGCTTGAACAGGAAGGTCTGGTCCGCGAGCTCCAGCGCGTCGCCGTGGTTGAAATTGATCTCCATCTGCGCCGCGCCGGACTCATGGCTCAGCGTATCGATATCGATGTCCTGCGCCTCGCAATAGTCGTAGATATCCTCGAACAACGGATCGAATTCGTTCACCGCATCGATGCCGAAGGCCTGGCGCGCGGTTTCCGGACGGCCGGACCTGCCGATCGGCGGTTCCAACGGATAGTCCGGGTCGGGGTTCACCTTCACGAGAAAGAACTCAAGCTCCGGCGCGACGACGGGGCGCCAGCCCTTGTCTGCATAAAGCTGCAGGATCTTCTTCAGCACCATGCGCGGCGCGATATCGACCGGGGAGCCGTCCTGATAATAGGCGTCGTTGATAATCTGTGCCGTCGGTTCCTTGTACCAGGGAACCATCCGTATCGTATCCGCCTGCGGCGCCAGGAAAATGTCGCTGCGCCGTGGGTCGAGATCCTTTTCCTCGATATAGCTGCCAGTCACATCCTGACCGAAGATAGCCTCCGGCAGACGCAGACCGCGTTCTCCAATCCCATCCAGAAACTTCGCCGCCGGCAGGATCTTGCCGCGGGGGATGCCGGCATGGTCCGAAACCATGCATTCGACTTCCGTTATCCGTCTTTCACTGATCCAGGATTTAAGATCGACTGACATAAATGCTCCGCGAGCCGTTTCAACATGATCATCCGCCTCGCCCGGGGACGACAAGCGTGATAGGGCTCCGATATCTGAAAACGGATAAGCGCGATGACTACCCCAACCTATTATCATGCATTCACATCCAAGCACGAGCGGCGTCCGCCGCTGAACGACGAAATCACCGCCGATATTTGCATCATCGGCGGCGGCCTGACCGGTATCTCCGCTGCCCTGCATCTGGCGGAGCGCGGATATGACACGGTTCTGCTCGAAGCCGGCCGAATCGGCGACGGCGCATCGGGCCGCAATGGCGGTCAAATCTGCATGGGCTATGGCTGCGGCATGGAAGCATTCGAGCGCATTTCCGGTCTCGAGTCGGCAAAGAACTTCTGGGGCATGTCGAGTGAAGCCATCGAGGATATACAGAGCCGGATCTCCCGCCACGGCATACAGGCCGATTACAAACGGGGCTATATCCACGCCGCCCTGAACAGCAGGCAGGAGCGGGGGTTGCAGGAAATGGCGCAGTCCTGGTCCGGCACCTATGGCTTCACCGATCTTGAATTGCTGTCACGCGCCGAAACGGAAGAAGCGACGGGCTCACGGCTTTACTGCGCCTCGCTGCTGGAACAGGGCAGCGGACACATGAATCCCCTCGCCTATCTCCACGGCCTGGAAGAAGCCGCCCGGAACGCCGGTGCCCGGATTTTCGAGGACAGCCGCGCCATCGCCATCGAGAAGGGCGCAACGGCCACCATTGCAACCGGAAACGGGCGGGTCAGGGCGCGTATGCTGGTTCTGGCCGGCAATGCTTATCTGGACGATCTCGTGCCGGAGATCCGCTACCGCGTCGCGCCCGTGCTCAGCGCCGTCGCCGCCACAGCTCCCCTGAGCGCGGATCAGGCTGCCCGGATTTTACCCGGCGACGAGGCCGTGGCAGACTCAAACACCGCGCTCAACTATTTCCGGAAGACCGTGGACAACCGCCTGCTGTTCGGCGGCCTGGCCAGTTATTCCGGCCGCCCGATCACGAATGCGGCGGATACATTGCGCCGACGGATGGTGAAGGTCTATCCCGATCTGAGCACGATCGCGATCGACCATGCCTGGTCCGGCAAGATCGCCATCACCGCCAACCGGATGCCGGATTTCGGACGGTTGGGCAGCAATATCTACTACGCGCAGGGGTTCTCCGGGCACGGGCTTGCGCTGACCGGACTGGCCGGCAAATTGATCGCCGAAGCCGTGGCGGGCGATGCCGAACGGTTCGACACCTTCGCCCGCCTGCCGAACCTGCGATTTCCCGGCGGCCCCGCCCGCACGGCCGTGCTTGCACTCGGCATGGCCTGGTTCAAGATGCGGGATCTTCTCGGACTGTCGAAATAGCGCCTGGCTTCGCCTTAAGGATCCAACGCTTCCCTACAAACCCAATGCTTCCTGGGGCACCTTGAATTCCAGACCATGTGCATCCGCCACCGCTTTGTAGGTGACCTCGCCGCGATGGACATTCAGGCCCTCCATCAGGTGCCGGTCCTCGGCCAATGCCCGCCGGTGCCCCTTGTTCGCCAGAGCCAATACAAACGGCAGGGTGGCATTGTTCAGCGCGAAGGTCGATGTACGGGCAACACCGCCCGGCATGTTGGCAACGCAGTAATGCACCACGTCGTGGACCATGTAGGTCGGCTGCCGATGCGTGGTCGGGCGCGAGGTCTCGAAGCAACCGCCCTGATCGATGGCAACATCCACCAGAACCGCGCCGCGCCGCATCTTCGCAACCAGTGCATCCGTCACCAGTTTCGGCGCGGCGGCGCCCGGGACAAGAACGGCACCGACCACCAGATCCGCGGTCATCACATGTTCCTCGATCGAATCCACCGTCGAATAAATCGTATTCAGCATCGGCCCGAATTGCATATCGAGCTCATAGAGCCGCTCCAGGCTCCGGTCGATCACGGTGACCTTGGCTTCAAGTCCCATCGCCATCCGTGCCGCATTGGTACCGACCACACCACCGCCGATGACCACGACGTTGCCTGCCGGCACCCCCGGCACGCCACCAAGCAGGGTTCCGCTCCCGCCCTGTGCCTTCTCGAGACAATGGGCACCGGCCTGTATCGCCATGCGTCCGGCCACTTCGCTCATCGGCGCCAGCAACGGCAGGCCGCCGCGAGCGCTGGTGACCGTCTCATAGGCGATTGCGATGGCGCCGCTCTCGATCAACCCCTTTGTCTGCGCCAGGTCGGGGGCCAGATGCAGGTAGGTGAAAAGGATCTGGCCGTCGCGCAGCATCTTGCATTCGGCCGCCTGCGGCTCCTTCACCTTTACGATCATGTCCGCCTGGGCGAAGACATCCTCCGCGGTTTCAGCGATCACGGCACCGGCAGCGCTGTAAAGCTCATCGTCGAGACCGATGCCGTAGCCGGCATGGGTCTCGACAAGAACCTGATGACCGTGATGGACAAGTTCCCGAACACTGGACGGGATCAGGCCAACCCGGTTCTCGTCCGTCTTGATTTCCCTCGGTACGCCGATCAGCATGGATGTCCTCCCTGTTTGAATTCTGAATTTGTTGCCCGTTCCTCCGTCGAGTACCAGCATTTTGCGATTAAAAGGAAAAACCGTCCGCATCGGCTGCCTTGAGCAATTCACAATTCGGTCACGTTCGATCACGAGAATTTATTTTGTGAGAAAGTCGGACGGCCCCTAGGCTGTTCACTTTCAGGTGCCTCTGTCCGTCTCCAAGACAATGACAGGGTGCATGGGGGAAAGGGTCATGACCATGAAAGCGGAAAACCTGAGACGATCCTGCGTTGTAATGGGTGCGATCATTTTCAACGTCCTGGTCTGGCTGACCGCTGCGCTGCCGTATCTGGTGGTTTGACCGCAGTGACGGCGCCGTCCAGCGGCCTGTTCGTGCAAGAACAGACCTGTTTTCCCTGATTTCATCTTTCCAGTACTGGAAGCGGTGCGAGAACGGCACTAGGATTCCGGCTATCGTAATGCCGGAGAGATATTTATGTACCGCCATATAATCGTGGGCCGCGGGCTGATCGGATCGGCCGCAGCCCGGCACCTGTCCGCCTGGCAGGATGGCGTCGCCGTCATTGGCCCCGATGAGCCGGCCAGCCGGCAGTCACATGACGGCGTGTTCGCCAGTCACTACGACGAAGGACGGCTGACGCGGATTTACGATCCGGAGCCAGAATGGTCCATCACCGCCGCCCGCTCCATCGTCCGGTATCCGGAAATCGAAACCGAGAGCGGGATCGCCTTCTTCACCCCGACCGGTTTCCTTATGATTCTCGGCTCGGAAGACCCCGACATCAAGCCGACCGTCGCCCTGGCACGCGAGAATGGCGGGAATACTACTGTGATCGGCGCGAATGAAATGCGCGAGCTCTATCCTTTCCTGTCCCTGCCAGACGATTGCGCCGGGATCCGGGAGACAGGGACAGCCGGTCATATCAGCCCACGCGCGCTTGTTGCGGCGCAGACAAGAGTGGCGGAGAAACAAGGCGCCGAAATCATCCGCACGACGGTAACCGGCATTGATGTGCAAAGCAGCCATGTCACCGTCACCACGGGCGACGGCCGGACGCTGCAGGCCGAACGGGTCCTGGTCGCCACCGGCGGCTATACGACAGCGATGAAGCTGCTGCCGCGCCCGCTTGCGACGACGGTCTACGCCCGTACCGTCCTGCTCGTCAGGGTCACGGAGTCGGCCGCTGCGGCGCTGGAGACCATGCCGACCGTCATCGACAGGTTTGCCGGGTCCTATGTCCTGCCACCGATCCGCTATCCCGACGGTCAGCTTTACGCAAAGATCGGCATCGGCACCGAAGCGGACGCAAAACTGACCACAACGGACGACCTGGCGGCCTGGTTCAAGTCCGCCGGCTCCGAGCGCAACAGGGTGGAACTCACCGATGTCTTCGAGAGCCTGATCCCGGTCCTGAAGAACTGTCCGGACCGGCATACGGACAGTTGCGTCACCACCTTCAGCAAATCAGGTTTGCCCTATATCGACTATGTCGCCGGCGACCGCCTTGCCGTCGCGATCTGTGGCAACGGCAAGGGAGCGAAAGGCTCGGACGACTGGGGCTATGCCGCCGCCCGGTTGCTGGAGGGCGGCGACTGGGACCACCCCGTCCCCCGGTTCAAGCTGAAGGCCGTTTTCGCCTGAGGCTAGACCGCCATCGGCGTGCCGCGCGCCTTGTCGACACAGGCCGCCGCCACCGCGTCCATGATCGATTCCGCATCGAGACCATAGGTCTGGTAAAGGTCAGGCAAGTCGCCGGACTGGCCGAACCCGGTGACGCCAAGCGGAAACAGGCGGCGGCCAAGCGCGCTGCCGATCCAACTCAGGTTGGCAGGATGGCCATCCTGAACGGTGATGATTCGGGTTTCCGGTCCGAGTCCCCCCATCAGCTTCTCCAGGTGCGAGACAGGCGTGTCCGGCCGCCGGGTCCGGGACTGCCAGCCGGCATAAAGCCGATCCGCGCTGGTGACCGCGAGCACGCCGATGCCCGGCAGCTCTTCCTCCAGCATCTCGCGCGCCTGCAGTACTTCGGGTACCACCGCACCGGTATAGACAATCACCGCCGGTGCCTGCGGGTCCGGCTCACGCAGCCAGTAGCCGCCGGAAACGATGTCCGCACGCAGATCCGGCGTTATCTCGCGTTCCGGCTGCTCCAGGGGCCGGGTCGACAGCCGGAGATAGACCGCACCGCCATCATCCGCCTGCATATAGTCAAAACCCCAGGCCATGATCTCCGCCACCTCGTCCGCATAGGCCGGCTCGAAGCTGAGAAGCCCCGGCTGTCCCATGCCGATCAACGGTGTCGAGACCGACTGGTGCGCACCGCCTTCCGGCGCAAGGGTGATCCCGGACGGGGTTGCCACCACCATGAAGCGGGCGCCCTGGTAGCAGGCGTAATTCAGGGAATCGAGGCCGCGCGCGATGAACGGATCATAGAGCGTGCCGACCGGCAGCAACCGCGTGCCGAACAATGGTCCGGACAGGCCGAGAGAGGCCAGCATCAGGAACAGGTTGCTCTCCGCGATGCCGAGCTCGAAATGCTGCCCGCCGCCATGCCGCAGCCACTTCTGCGCCGAGGCCACCTTCTCGTCCCGGAACACATCGTTCCGCATATCGAGACTGAAGATGCCGCGTTGATTCACCCAGGGACCGAGATTGGTCGAGACCGTCACGTCCGGCGAGGTGGTGACAATGCGGGAGGCAAGCGCCGAATTGCCGCGCGCCAGCTCGTTCAGCACCGCGCCGAAGGCCTGCTGGGTTGAGGTTTTCGCAGCCCGCTTCGGGACGATGCTGTCCGGCAGCTCGACCCGCGCCGCCTTGTGAATGCGCGAGCCACCACGATTGAAGGAGACACCGGAGACATAGTCGCGCACTTCTTCCGCCGGCATGCCGAGATTGGCGAACGGATCCCACTCATCGCCTTCCGGCACCCCCATATGGGAGCGGAACAATGCCATCTGGTCCGGCGTCATCAGCCCGGCGTGATTGTCCTTGTGGCCGGCAAGCGGCGTGTTGAAGCCCTTCACAGTGTAGGCAATGAAACACTGCGGGCCGTCGTCATCCTTCACGCCATGGAAGGCATCCAGCACCGCCTCCATGTCGTGTCCGGCGAGGTTGGTCATCAGCGTATGCAGGGCCTCGTCGTCATGCGCGTCGAGGATCGGCTTGATGCCTTTGACGCCGTGCAGGTCGCGCTTCAGGTTGTCCCGCCAGGTACTGCCCCCGGCCTGCCCCTTGAAGGTCAGCGCGCTGTACAGGTCGTTCGGGCACTCGTCGATCCAGTTCCGCAGCGCCTCGCCGCCCGGCTGCTGGAACACCCGCTCCAGCTTCTTGCCGTATTTCAGCATATGGACGTTCCAGTCGACGGTGCCGAAAAACTGCCTGATCTTCTGGAACAGCCCGTCCGATACCACGCCGTCCAGGCTCTGGCGGTTATAGTCGATCACCCACCAGAGATTCCGGACATCGTATTTCCAGCCCTCGAGCATCGCCTCGTAGATATTGCCCTCGTCGAGCTCGGCATCGCCCATGACCGCGATCATGCGGCCGGCCGGCTGCTGCTGCAGGCCGGAATCCTGCACCAGATGATGCAGGCGGACATAGTCCTGCACCATGGAGGCAAACAGCGTCATGGCCACGCCGAGACCGACGGATCCGGTGGAGAAGTCCACCTCGTCCCGGTCCTTCGTGCGTGACGGATAGGACTGCGCCCCGCCGAGCGCACGGAAACTCTCCAACGCGGACTGATCCTGCCGCCCCATCATGTACTGAATGGCATGGAAGACGGGGCTGGCATGGGGTTTCACCGCGACCCGGTCCTGCGGCTTCAGAACGTCGAAATAAAGCGCGGTCATCAGCGTCGCGACGGAAGCGCAGGACGCCTGATGCCCGCCGACCTTGATCCCGTCGCGGGACGGCCGGACATGGTTCGCATTATGGATGATCCACATGGCAAGCCAGAGAACTTTCTTCTCCAGCTCACGCAGGGTCTCGATCTTGTTCTTCGGCTCGACGAGGGCCATTGCGGCCTCCTGAAAACGGATGATTTCGGGAAGACTATGGAGAGTGTGCAATAATCCGTCGATAGGGGCCGGCAAGTTCGCAAGGATCGGTCCGATCCTGTTATCGGGCCAGTAGATTTTCCTGATCAATGCGGCAGTTTATTGTGATCACTGCCGCTGTCGTTCTTCTCCACATGCTGGCTGATTATGAATCAGCCTCCTACTTCACTGTTTCGCATTCCAGAACAGCGACAACACCCGGATAGTCATGCCCGACTTTGGTGAACAATGCTTGCCACCAATGCGGCGGCCGTACGGTCTCATGTGCATTGTCGCCGTTGGGAAGAATGGCTCGCGCTGGGTAGCACGCGATGGCCGCATAGACGAACTTACGGGACAGGCTGAACATTTCTCCCACAACCCAGGGCAAGTCAGCTTCGGGGATATGCTCAAGAACGTCGGTGCAGACGACGCCGTCCGACGCAGTTTCAGGAAGGCGCGAGAATGACGGGACACCCGGGTCGTACAGCCTGATCTCCGAAACGCCCCAGTACTGCTGAACCGTGCCAGTTATACCATTCTGATCACGCAGATGGACGGAGCGGTATTGCGCTCCCTTGCCGCAGCCGTAATCAAGAATAGCTGCAGCACCATACTTGTTGATCAACTCCCGTACACGGCCAAGGTGAGACAAGAGCTGCTGCCCCGGATATGCCTCCTCGGCGCGGACATGCGTGACTACTCCATCCTCGTTACGGTCGAATCCTTTTGCATGCATTGACCTGTAGAGTTCCAGCAACTCCGTATAGCGGGGACTGGGATTGCTGCGGCTGTAAGCTTTCATTGTTCCGTTCTAGATCATTTTGACCCGAAGAAGCGTTAGGTGTTTACCTTTGCCACGTCCAGTTTTTCAACCGTATCCGCAACGGTCTGCTCCCGCATCTGCTGCCGCCACATCGCGGCATAGATCCCGTCCTGTACCAGTAACGCCTCATGATTGCCCCGCTCGGCGATCTCGCCCTCGCGCAGCACGATGATCTCGTGCGCATCGACCACCGTCGACAGCCGGTGGGCAATGACCAGGGTCGTGTAATCCTGGCTGACCTCGTAAAGGCTGGTCTGGATTGCCTTTTCCGTCTGGCTGTCGAGCGCCGAGGTCGCCTCGTCGAAGAGAAAGATCTTCGGCTGCTTCAGCAATGTCCTGGCAATCGCCACACGTTGCTTTTCACCACCCGAAAGCTTCAGACCGCGCTCACCGACCGTGCTTTCGTATCCATCCGGCAGGCTGATGATGAAGTCGTGAATACGGGCCAGCCGGGCCGCCTCCTCGATTTCCGCCTTGCTCGCGCCCGGCCGGCCATAGGCGATGTTGTAATAGATCGTGTCGTTGAACAGCACGGTATCCTGCGGCACGATCCCGATGGCCCTGCGGAGGCTCGCCTGCGTCACCGAGCGGATATCCTGACCATCGATCAGGATGGCGCCTTCGTCGATATCGTAGAACCGGAACAGCAGCCGGGAAATGGTCGATTTGCCGGCACCGCTCGGGCCGACCAGCGCAACGGTCTTGCCCGCCGGTACGTCAAAGCTGATGCCTTTCAGTATGCCTCGCTCAGCCGAATAGCCGAACTTGACGTTCTCAAAGCGGACCGCGCCATTGTCGACCACAAGGTCGGTCGCATCTTCCGCATCCTCGATCTCCGCCTCCTCGTCGAGCAGAAGAAACATCTGCTGCATGTCGGTCAGGGACTGCTTGATCTCGCGATAGACAAAGCCGAGAAAATTCAGCGGCATGTAGAGCTGAATCAGATAGGTGTTCACCATGACGAAATCGCCGACCGTCGCCTTGCCGGCGGCGATGTCGCCGCCCGCAAGCGCCATGACAACCATCAGGCCGATGGCGATGATCCCGCCCTGCCCGACATTGACCAGCGACAGGCTGGTCCGGCTCTTGACGGCGGCGTCCTCATAGCTCCGCATGGAGCGGTCATACCGCTCCTCCTCATGCGTCTCGTTGCTGAAATACTTGACCGTCTCGTAGTTCAGCAGACTGTCGACCGCGCGGGTGTTGGCGCGGTTATCCATCGTGTTCATCCGGCGCCGGATCTTCAGCCGCCACTCGGTCACCAGCATGGTGAAGGTGATGTAGCAGAAGATCGTCCCGAAGGTCGCGATGGCATAGCGGAAGTCGAACATCCACCAGAGCACGCCGCAGACCAGAAAGATCTCGAACAGCGTCGGCAGGATGTTGAACAGCATGAAATTCAACAGGAACTCGATGGCCTTCGTGCCCCGCTCGATCACCCGGGTCAGCCCGCCAGTCTGGCGATCCAGATGGAAGCGCAGGGAGAGCCGGTGCAGATGCCGGAACGTCTTGATGGCCACCGCCCGGATCGCCCGCTGGGCGACGCGGGCAAAGAAGAACTCGCGCAATTGGGCGAAGGCCTGCTGGCCGAGCCGCGTCATGCCGTAGGCGACAACGATCCACAGCAGGGCCGTGTAGTCGAACGTGTCGCCCGAGATCAGGTCCACTGCCTCCTTATAGAGGATCGGGACATAGACCGACGCCGCCTTCGCCAGGACGAGACAGGCAATCGCCACAACCACCCGCGCCCGCATCTCGAACTGACCTTTTGGCCAGAGATAAGGCAGCAGGGATCTGATCGTATCGAGATCGGCAGTCGCCGGTGGATCGGCCTCGGTCAGATTAGCGGTCGGACGACGTGACATTCATTTTCCTGTCAGGCAGCGCCGGGTGGCGCACCTCGTTTCCATTTGTTCGATAATTATGGAACTATTGACTGCGAACACAACGCAAATCAACAGGCAGTGCCTGTGGCGCCTGTTCATACTGGCTGGAAGCTTCGCAGCTTTGGCTGACGAACGAGTATAGCCGGAACTGCCCACCGGAATGGAAGGCTGAAAAACTTCCCTATGGGCCTCTTGCCGCTCAGCCGCTGTTGCGGAGCCCTGCTGAGATCCCGTTGATCGTTAGCTGGATACCGCGCAGCACCTTCGGATCTTCCGCATCCCGGCGATAGTCGCGGAGCAGGTTGACCTGCAGGTGGTTCAGCGGATCGAGATAGGGGAACCGGTTCGAGATCGACCGTGACAACAAAGGGTTCCCATCCAGCAGTGTTTCATCCTGCATGATCTGGAGCAGAGCCTCGATGGAGGCGTCCCTTTCATCGCGAATCCGCTGGAAAATCGCATCCCGCAATGCCCCGTCTTCGACCAGATCGGCATAGCGAGATGCGATAGCGATATTGGTCTTGGACAGAACCATCGCCATGTTCGACAGCTGCGCCTTGAAGAACGGCCACTCCCGATACATCGCACGAAGACGGTCCAGTCCATCGTCCGGATGTGCCGCCAGCCAGTCCCGGAACGCACTGCCGAAGCCGTACCATCCGGGCAGCATCAGGCGGCATTGCGACCAGCTGAAGACCCATGGAATAGCGCGCAGATCCGCTATCTTGCCGAGTTTCTTCCGGGAAGCCGGGCGCGAGCCGATATTGAGGGTGGCGATCTCGTTGATGACCGTGGAGCCCCAGAAATACTCGTCAAAGCGCGGCGTTTCATAGACCAGCGCACGATAGGCCTTGAAAGCGCTGGCCGAGAGCTCTTCCATTGCCTCCAGAAATTCCGGCGCAACATCGTCCCGGTCCGGCCGCAACAGCGAGGCTTCAAGGCACGCCGCGGCAAGAATCTCCAGGTTTCGGCGACCAAGATCCGGGTTGGTGTACTTGCTGGAAATGATCTCGCCCTGCTCGGTCAGACGGATATGACCGTCCACCGCCCCCGCAGGCTGAGCCAGAATGGCTTCGAAACTCGGACCGCCGCCGCGTCCGACCGTCCCGCCACGGCCATGAAACAGGCGCAGCCGGACATTGTGCCGCCGGAACAGGTCGATCAACGCAATCTCGGCCTTGTAGAGCTCCCAGCCGGAGGTCAGATAGCCGCCGTCCTTGTTGCTGTCGGAATAGCCGAGCATGACTTCCTGGACACCGCCAAGATCGTCCACCAGCGCGCGATAGGCCGGTATCGACAGCAACCGTTCCATGATCCCGACGCAATTGCGCAAATCCTCGATGGTCTCGAACAGCGGGACGATATTGACGGCGCTCCGGCCTTCCGGCGTGACGAGGCCGACCTCCTTCAGAAGAATCGCCAGCTCAAGCAGGTCCGAGACGCTCTGGGTGTTGGAGATGATCGCGGTGGTGATCGCACGCGGTCCATAGCGCCTGTGTGCCGCCGAAGCGGCCCTGAAGATCGCCAGCTCCTTCTCGGTCTCTTCCGAATAACTCGCGAATGGACGCAGCAGCGGGCGGAGAGTCTCCAGCTCCGATGACAGCAGAGCGACCCGCTCGTCTTCACCCAGAGTAGCATAATCAGGCACCGCCCCGACCGTCTGCAGCAGATCGCCCACGGTGCGGGCATGCACCTCCGAGTTTTGCCGCATGTCCAGCGTTGCGAGATGGAAGCCGAAACAATCGACCGCACGGCGCAGGCGCCGCAGACGCCCTTCGGTCAGCTGGCGGGAGCCATGCGCGACCAGAGACTCATGGACGATGTCCAGATCCGCGCGCAGGGCGTCTGGGCTCTCATATTTGGCGAATGCAGAGTGCTCGCCGTTCTCCATCGGCGGTATTCCATGGGCAGGCAGCATATCGGCCGGCAACGGCTCCTTCACGGCTTCCAGCGTTGCCGCGACACGGCTGCCAATACCGGAGAGCGCACGGCGATAAGGCTCCAGCACGGTGTGCTGAGAGACGTCGTCCGCGCTGCCCGCGAGATCGGCCAGTTCCTCCGAAACCGATACGATACGCAGCGAGAGGGAGAGCTCGTCCTCCAGCTTCTCCAGCTCCGACAGATAGAAGCCGAGCACACGCTCGCTCTGCATCTGCAGGGTGCGCTCCACGACTGTGGCGGTCACGAATGGATTGCCATCCCGGTCGCCGCCAATCCAGCTGCCGATACGCAGGAAAGACGCCAGCTCGACGGGCTGTTCGCTCCCGTCCATGGTCGTATCCATCGCAGAGATACGATCCTCGAGACGGCAATAGAGGCGCGGCAGCTCGCGGAAGAAGGTGTAGTCGTAATAGGTCAGACCGTTCTCGACCTCATCGGCAACATCGAGCCGGCTCTGACGCAGCAGGTTGGTCTGCCAGAGCGTGAGAATCGCCCGGCCGAGCTTGGCGTCGATATCCTCCGCCTCTTCCGCCGTCCACGGCCCCCGCTCCAGTTTGGCAATGAGATCGGCGACAGCCATTTCACGGCGCATGGTGCTCTTGCGGCGCACTTCCGTCGGGTGCGCGGTCAGCACCGGGCTGACCAAGGCGTTGCGGAAGAAGGCCTCCAGGCCGCCGGCTGAAAATCCGGCTTCGGCAGCGCGGCCAAGCGCGGCTTCGATGGTGCCGCGCCGGGCGGCTGAACCGGCAATATCGTGGGCCCGGTTCCGGCGGGTGTGGTGCAAATCCTCGGCAATGTTCGCAAGATGCGAGAAATAACTGAACGCCCGGATCACCTGTACCGACTGGTCAGGGTTCAGTCGCTCAAGAATGCTCTCAAGTTCCTGTTTCGCCGTCAGTTCGTCATCGCGGTGAAAGCGGATAGAGGTCTGCCGGATGGTCTCGATGATATCGAAGACATCCTGGCCCTCCTGCTCCCTGACCGTATCGCCAAGCAGGCGTCCGAGGAGCCGGATATTCTCGCGCAGAGGCGCGTCCTTGCCGTCTTCAATTTCTGGGTTCAAGCGGGCCTCATCCGGCATGTCACTTCACACTCTTGAATGATGCGCGTCTCTTAGAGGTTGCGCCAGCCTGATTACGCAGGTGCAATATTTTCGATACAGAGAAGCCGCATAAGACAGCCCCAATCATTGAAAATTATTGCGAGAAACCGGGGCCGATAGAGAGGACGGGAAAATCAGGTATTGTTGGTTTTCGAGCGCTCGGAGCCGAAATAGAACCCGATGACCAAGGTGACAACCGGCAATACCGCGACGGAAATCACCTCAAGCATGAATTTTGCCAGCTCCAGCCAATGTCCAATTTTTGTCTGGCAATCAGTTCCGGCAGTGCATGTGAATTCCGGAAAGTTCAGCCATGTTGCGAACAAGACGATCAAGACAGCCGCCGCATACATTCCGACGACAATATACCCGATGTAAGACCGGTCTTTGGCAGCTTTCCGCGCAGCGAATTCGTCAGCTGTCTCGTCGTACGTGCTTTTGAAACCCGAAACCTTTTCCGATACTGAAGCGATTAAAGTATCGAGATCGGTCTCCGCCACGGTCAGACCGCCTTCTTGCCAAGCAGTTTCATGCCGATTCCACTTAACTTTTCAGCATGTTTGAGAAATGACCGCGCCTGTGATTCGAGACTGGATGCGAGCTTTTCGTCATTGTTCGCCTTCGCCTCTTTTACCTGAGCGGACAATTCACGTGCCTGATGGACCAGAGCATCAGCTTCATCCATGAGCTCTTTTGCGGAGTTCAGACTTTTCTGGTCTGTCGAAGTGCCGGTCTGAATGAAACTCGCAACCATCGCAATTCCTCAATTAGGCGACGTTGAAGCTCTCGCCGCAGCCGCAGCGGCTTTCTTCGTTCGGGTTGTTGAAGACGAACCCCGAGTAATACTTGTCCTCCTGGAAATCCATCTCGGAGCCGAGGATAAACATCACGGATGTCGGGTCGACAAAGATGGTGACACCTTTGTCCTCCACCATGTCCTCAAACTTCTTCCGCTCCTTGGCGTACTCAACGAAATAGCTGAGGCCGGAGCATCCCTTGGCCTTCACGCCAACGCGCAGACCGAGAACGCCGTCCTCGGGTTTCGCCGCCATCAGGGACTTGACCCTTTCCGCAGCGGCGTCCGTCAATGTGATCGGGGCTTTACCGGGCTGAAACATGGTGTCTCTTTCCTCTACGCGCCTGCCATCTCAATATAGGGATGAGCCGGAGCCTTTTCTAGAACATGTTGAGAGCGAGGCGCGCCTCGTCGCTCATCCGTTCCGGCGTCCAGGCCGGCTCCCAGGCCAGTTCGACCTGTACCCGCCCGACACCTTCGACGCTGGCCGCTTTCTCGCCGACATCGATCGGCAGCTGGCCCGCAACCGGGCAGGCCGGCGCGGTCAGCGTCATCAGGATCTTGACGTCGCCGTTATTGGCAATCGCGATCTCGTAGATCAGACCGAGCTCGTAGATATCGACCGGGATCTCGGGATCATAGACCTCTTTCAGCGCCAGGATGATGGCGTCTTCCTTGGCCACCGCCACCCCTTCGGCAAGCGGCTCGCCGACCTCGGCAACAATGCCTTCCTCCGGCGGCGGGATATCCAGAAAGTCATGCATTCCGGGGCCTGCGTGCATCACGAAAAGATCTCCCTCACCTTTTCCAGGCTGTCGACCAGTGCGTCGATATCCTGACGGGTGTTGTAAAGGCCGAGACTGGCCCGGGCCATGGCCGGCACATCGTACCGCTCCATCAACGGCTGTGCGCAATGGTGTCCGGCGCGCACCGCGACACCGGCCTGATCGATGATCGTCGAAATATCGTGCGGATGGGCGCACTCCATGACGAAGGACAGCACACTGGCCTTGCCCGGCGCCGTGCCGATCAGGCGCAGCCCCTCGACGGAGGCCAGGCGCTGGGTCGCATAAGTCAGCACATCGCCTTCATGCGCGCCGATCGCCGCCATGCCGATAGCGTTCACATAATCGACCGCCGCCCCGAGGCCGACGGCCTGCACGATCGGCGGCGTGCCCGCCTCGAACTTGTGCGGCAGGTCCGCCCAGGTCGATTTTTCGAGCGTGACCGTGTTGATCATGTCGCCGCCGCCCTGCACCGGCGGCATCTTCTCCAGCAATTCTTCCTTGCCGTAGAGAATGCCGATCCCGGTCGGGCCATAAAGCTTGTGGCCGGAGAAAGCGTAGAAATCGCAATCTAGGTCCTGCATGTCGACCGGCATGTGGGTAACACCCTGTGCCCCGTCCACGACCAGAACGGCACCGGCCTTGTGGGCAAGCGCGGCAATTTCCTTCACCGGCAGAACAGTGCCGAGCACGTTGGATACATGCGGTATTGCGATGATCTTCGTCCGGTCCGTGATCAGCGCCTCGAGCGAGGAGAGATGAAACACCCCCTCCTCGTCCACATCAGCGGCCTTGAGCACCAGCCCCTTCTCGTCCCGGATCATCTGCCACGGCACGATGTTGGAATGATGCTCCATCGTCGTGATGATGATCTCGTCGCCTTCCTCAAGGAAAGCCCGGGCATAGGATTGGGCCACCAGATTGAGCGCGTCCGTGGTGCCGCGGGTATAGATGATCTCGTGGCTGTGCCTGGCGTTGATGAAGGTCTGCACCTTCTCCCGCGCGCCTTCGTAGCGGGCCGTCGCCAGCTCGCTGAGATAGTGCAGACCGCGATGGACGTTGGCGTACTCCGCCTCGTACATCTTGGTCACGGCATCGATCACCTGCCGCGGCTTCTGGGCCGAGGCAGCCGAGTCGAGAAAGACCAGCGGCTTGCCGCGGACCAGCATCGACAATGCCGGGAAGTCCTGCCGGATGCGTTCGACGTCGTACCCCGCCTCGCTCATCGTGCCGCATCCTCTCTTTTCGCGCGCTCGGCCAGCCAGTCGGTGATTTTCACACCGAAGGCCTGAGCGACGGCATCGACCCGGATTTCTTCAAGCGCATCGCGGAGATAGGCCTCGATCAGCATGTTGCGGGCATCATGTTCGGTAATGCCGCGCGCCTTCAGATAGAACAGCTGATCGTCGTCCAGCTCGCCTACTGTGGCGCCATGGCTGCATTTGACGTCGTCGGCATAGATTTCCAGCTCGGGCTTGCTGTCGATCTCCGCCTTGCGGGAGAGCAGCAGGGCCCGGTTCATCTGGTAGCCGTCCGTCTTCTGCGCCGGACGCTGCACCAGGATCTTGCCCTGGAAGACGCCGCGGCCGTTCTCGTCCAGCACGCCCTTGTAGATCTCGCGCGACTGGCTGTTCGGCTTGGCATGCTCAATGAACGTGGTGTTGTCGAGATGCTGGTTTGCCGCCGCCATATAGACGCCGTTCACCGCATAGAGGATCTCGGAGCCGTCCAGCTTGCCGCGGATTTCGTTCCGGGCGAGCTTGCCGCCACAGGACAGGGCGAAATTGTCGTAGATCACGTTCTCGCCGCAGGTCACATGGGTCATGGCCACGTGATAGGCCGAGCGGGCCTCGTTCTGCAGCTTGTAATGATGGAAGACCGCCTCGTCCTCCACGGTGACATGGGTCACCGAATTGGAAAAATAGCTGCCCTCGCCAACACCGACATGGCTTTCCACCAGGGTCGCCTTGGCCCGGTTGCCAATCCAGACGACAGTGCGCGGCGCATAGGCCACAGGCTCGTCGCCGGCCGCCCCGATCGAAATGATGTGGATCGGCTTGGCGATATCCGCATCCTTGGCAACCTCAATCAGCACGCCGCCGGTGATCCCGGCCGTACTCAGCGCAGCCAGCGGCAGCCCGGCGGTAGCGCTCTCATCCTGCAGGGCGTGCTTGACGGCACCATTTCCGAATTCAACTGCCTCCGCCAGTGGCGTAATCGCCAGGCCGATTGGCAAGTTTTCCAGGGCGGAACGATCCATATCGAGCCGACCATTTACCAGGACGATCTCGATTCCCTTGATATCTGCCACGCTGTCGCGCGGTATCTCGACACGCGCGCCGTCGGCGGACGGTGCCGTGAAGGCAAGGCTGCTCAGGCCCCGGAGGCTGGTATATTTCCAGGCTTCCGTGCGGTTCGTCGGCAGCCCCAGTGTTTCGAAACGCGCCGCGCCTGCGGCGGTGACCGCGTCGAACCAGTCCGGCGCACCGGCGAGCGGGGTCGCCATGCTGAATGCCTTCAGCAGCGAATTGTCGTTAGCCATGTCATTGGGCATGTTTCGTTCTCCGAACCCGCTCAGGCGGCCTTGCCCGTAAAGTCGGCATAACCGTTTTTCTCGAGCTCAAGCGCGAGCTCCTTGCCACCGGACTGCTGGATCTTGCCGGCAGCCATGACATGCACGAAGTCCGGCTGGATATAGTCCAGCAGACGCTGATAGTGGGTGATCAGCAGCATGCCGCGATTTTCGCTGCGCAGCGCGTTCACGCCATCGGCAACAATCCGCAAGGCATCGATATCGAGGCCGGAATCGGTCTCGTCGAGGACGCACAGGGTCGGCTCGAGCACCGCCATCTGCAGGATTTCGTTCCGCTTCTTCTCGCCGCCGGAAAAACCGACATTCACAGCCCGCTTCAGCATGTCGTCGCCCATCTCCAGCGACTTTGCCTTCTCCCGCACGAGCTTCAGGAACTGCATGGCATCCAGCTCGTCCTGGCCGTTGTACTTGCGCTTGGAATTCAGCGCCTCGCGCAGGAAGGTCATGCCCGGAACACCCGGGATTTCGACCGGATACTGGAAGGCCAGAAAGACGCCTTCATTGGCCCGTTCATTCGCTTCCAGCTCGAGCAGGTCCTTGCCGTCGAAGGTGACTTCGCCTTCGGTCACCTCATAGCCGTCGCGGCCCGCCAGCACATAGCTGAGGGTGCTTTTGCCGGACCCGTTCGGCCCCATGATCGCGTGCACTTCGCCAGGCTGGATGACCAGGTCGATCCCCTTCAGGATTTCCTTGCCTTCCTCTTCCAGCGAGGCGTGCAGATTCTTGATTTCCAACAGAGCCATATCTCTCTCCGAACGTATTCTTATTTGGTGTTTTGGCGCGTCAGCCGACGCTGCCTTCAAGACTGATGCCGATGAGTTTCTGCGCCTCGACGGCGAATTCCATCGGCAGTTCCTTCATGACTTCCTTGCAGAAGCCATTGACGATGATCGAGACCGCGTCCTCTTCCGAAAGACCGCGCTGATAGCAGTAGAAGAGCTGGTCCTCGCTGATCTTCGAGGTCGTTGCCTCGTGTTCGATCCGGGCAGAGGGGTTGCGGGATTCGATGTAGGGCACCGTGTGGGCGCCGCACTGATCGCCGATCAGCAAGCTGTCGCACTGGGTGTAGTTGCGGGCGCCCTCGGCCCCCGGAAGCACTTTCACCAGGCCGCGATAGGTATTGTCGGCCTTGCCGGCGCTGATGCCCTTGGAGATGATCGTCGACTTCGTGTTCTTGCCGATATGAATCATCTTGGTGCCCGTATCGGCCTGCTGGGCGTTGTTGGTGATGGCGACCGAATAGAACTCGCCGACCGAATTGTCGCCTTGCAGGATGCAGCTCGGATATTTCCAGGTCACGGCGGAGCCGGTCTCGACCTGGGTCCAGGAGATCTTCGAGCTGTCGCCGCGGCAGGCGCCGCGTTTGGTCACGAAATTGTAGATCCCGCCGGCCCCGGTCTCGTCGCCCGGATACCAGTTCTGCACCGTCGAATACTTGATCTCCGCATCCTTCATCGCCACCAGTTCGACGACCGCGGCATGAAGCTGGTTGTCGTCCCGCTGCGGCGCCGTGCAGCCTTCCAGATAGGAGACGTAGGAGCCTTCCTCGGCGATGATCAGGGTGCGCTCGAACTGTCCAGTATTCTCCGCGTTGATGCGGAAATAGGTGGAAAGCTCCATCGGACAGCGCACGCCCTTTGGGATGTAGACGAAAGACCCGTCCGTGAAGACCGCGCAGTTCAGCGTGGCGAAATAATTGTCGGAATACGGGACGACCGATCCGAGATATTTCTTCACCAGATCCGGATGATCCTTGATCGCTTCGGAGATGGAACAGAAAATGATGCCGTATTCCGCCAGCTTCTTGCGATAGGTGGTGGCAACGGAGACGGAATCGAACACCGCATCGACCGCGACCACGCCGGCCAGGACTTCCTGCTCTTTCAGCGGAATGCCCAGCTTTGCATAGGTCTTGAGCAGCTCCGGATCAACTTCGTCCAGGCTGTTCGGGCGATCTTTGAGCTTCGGAGAGGCGTAGTAATAGATGTCGCTCAGATCGATCGGCGTATACGCGACCTTTGCCCAGTCCGGCTCTTCCATCGTCAGGAAATGCTTGTAGGCCTGCAGGCGCCACTCCAGCATCCATTCCGGCTCTTCCTTCTTCGCCGAAATGAACCGGATCACCTCTTCGCTGAGGCCCTTCGGGGACATATCGGACTCGATGTCTGTGACGAACCCGTACTTGTACTTTTCAGTACCAAGTTGTTCGACCTGCTCGATGGTCTCGACAGTTGCCGCCATGATTGTCTAATCCCGTTATTCAAAACATCAGTATCAATTGTTGGGCCCTAATCCGGCCCGTCAGCTCTCCGCCGCCACCACTTCGCGGACCCGCGAAGCGGCCGGTTGCAGCGGAAACATTTCCGTCGGGTCCAGCAGATCAGCCAGAGTGACGTCTTCCAGGGCCCGCCGGACCGCCTGGTTGACCCGGTCCCAGTTACCGCTGATCGGACAGGAGCCGCTGACCTCGCACTGGCCGTCGCTGACATCGACGCAGGCCGTCAGCGCAATCGGTCCGTCAATGGCCTGAACGATGTCCGCGACCGTCACCTGCTCCGCCGCCCGATCGACCGAATACCCGCCATTGGCTCCGCGGTGAGAGGTGACCAGACCGACACCGGCCAGGGTTTTCAGCAGCTTGGAAACGGTCGGCAACGGTATCGCCGTCGTTTCCGACAATGCCGCGGCAGTCCGGACGCGACCTGGGTCCCGAGCCATCTGGCCAAGCACCACGACCGCGTAATCCGTCATCTTGTTCAGTTTCAGCATCGCACCGTCCATAAAGCGGACTAATTTCGTACCAATTAATTAACCCCGCCGCCATGGAAATCAACTCGAAACTCCGGATCGGAGGCATTTTTTTTGAAAGGTTCTAATTCCGGACGGGCACCGGAGCGGGGGAATATTCGGCAAGACCCCGGCCGTGAAATATCGCAGGATGCGAGCCATCCGGCATGACGCATCTGCCAGCCGACCGTATTTCACGCCCCTGATAGCTGTGAACACCATTCATGTCCACGACGAACACACCATCGCAGCCACTGCTCGCCGTCCTCTGGATGATGGGCGCGCTCGCCTCTTTTACATCGATGGCCGTAGCCGCCCGTGAGCTGACCCAGGAAATCTCGGTTTTCCAGGTCACTTTCATGCGGACAGTGATCTGTGTCGCCCTGCTCAGCCCCTACGCCTGGAAGCTCGGTCGCGTCGGCCTGAAGACAACCCGACTCAAGGTGCATCTCGGCCGGAACATCATTCATTTCGGCGGTCAGCTCGGCTGGATCTTCGGTGTCAGTATACTGCCGCTCGCCGCCGTCTTCTCTCTCGAGTTCAGCGCGCCGATCTGGACCGCGATCCTGGCTGCTATCTTTCTGAAAGAGCGCCTGACGCGGATACGGATCATTTCCGTTCTCCTCGGATTTGCCGGCATCCTGGTGATATTGCGGCCAGGATCAGAGCTGTTGCAGCCCGCTTCCTTCGCAGTGATCGGCGCCGCCGTCTGTTTTGCCTTCACCTACGTGTTCACCCGCGGGCTCGCCTCGACGGAGGGAGCCTTCAAGATCATTTTCTACATGAATCTGATCCAGCTCCCCATGGGTCTGATCCCGTCGGTAATGCTCTGGGTCACACCATCCCAGGACCTTCTTCCCTTTGTGGCCATTCTCGGTATCGGCGGAATCACCTCGCACTATTGTATCGCCCGGGCCATGGCCCATGCGGACGCAACAATCGTCAGTCCACTCGACTTCCTGAGATTACCGCTGGTCGCGGTCCTTGGATTTTGGCTCTATCATGAGCCGTGGAATCCGTTTGTCTTGATCGGCGGCGCGATTACCTTTTCAGGCAACCTGCTGAATATTTGGAATGAACATAGAGAGAGTAAACCCAAGGCTGAAATTTGAGTGGTTGGCTGGCGGAGCATTCGTCAACATTGCTCGCTCCACTAACCCCATTTTTGAAAACGTCTTTATCCATCGGCATTTTGCCAATAAAATAGTTGGAAATTCGACGGGGATAGTCGAGCAGAATGCTTCGTAAGAAAACTCTGGAGATCCTCACACTCAGGGAGGGATCTTGGGCGATTGAAAGCGCCGCGGGTGACCTGGAAACCGCCGAAAAGACTGCCTTTCAGTTCCTCGGTCGGCCGGGTGTCATGGGCGTGCGCGTCCTCAAGGAAACCGCGAAAGACATCAGCAACCCGTCGCCCGGCGATATCCTGTTCGAAAAACTCCGTCCGACAGGCGCCGGTGACCGGATCACGGTCGGAGAGTTCAGCAGTCTGGCGCCGGTTTGCGAGACCATCGAAGACCTGTTCTCGGGTGGGGGCCGGAAATCCATTAATCGATTGTTCCGGAGCTACCTCGACAAGAACACCGTGACGGCGACGGAAATAATGCACAATGCCCGCGAAATGAAGCGGGTCATGGATTTCGAGAGCCTGTTGCCGTCTGCCATTTCGAAGGTCGCGCAGATGCAGGCCAGCAATGTCGAAGGCATGGAAACGGCTTCCCGGCGGGACACGCTTTTCGGATTTGTCGACCGGATGAACCAGCGCGCCAAGAATGCCGAGAGCGCTGATCTGCCCTCACTCGCCAGGACCGACATCAACGAGGCCATCAACCAGATCAACCTGAAGGCGAATGGTGAGTCGCCAGGGTATCTGTTCCGGGTTGCTGCCAGCCGCGAGCTGGTTAATGTCAGGAACTGGTGGGGAAAATTCGCCCTGTCCGTCGACTGGGCTGATGCATGCGAATCAGACCCAGCGCTCGTCAATCTCGATTGGTTCATCAGCGATGCGCTCAGCAACGCGTCCGTCCTGCAGGACCTTCTTGGCGATCAGAACACGCTCTCCGACGCTCTGATTACATTGATCGAAATCGCCGACGGCGTCCGGGAAATCGACCCGGAAAAAGCGGCCGACCCTGCCTCGACCGAAGCGACCGCGATCAAGATCAACTCTCTGTTCAAGGCCGAGAAGCTTCCGGAATCAAAATTGTCCGTCATGGACCGGGTATGCCGGCAATTGCAGAGCAACGGCTCTCTTTCAAAGGACGCCGCCGAGGAACCGAAAATCTTCCGCGAAATGCTGCAGCGGCTGATACCGGGTACCGAGTTGACCGGCGGGCCGGAGATGGCCGAAGCCATCACGCATCGTCAATCGCACATCATCAACAAGGGTGGTGAACGCGGCATGAAGGACGCCACCGCAAGCGTGCTGCCTGCACTGCGTGATCCGGGCCGTAAGGCAGGCTATCTGCTGTCCCTGATGGACAGCGACCTGGGCAAGGATTTGCTGAAGGACGATATCGAGCAGCATCTGAACGGTTTGTTCATGACCCCGGAATCCGTAAACCAGATCGTCCGGAGCAACGTGGCCCCGAACAAGAAGATGGAGAAGATCACGTCCATCTTCTACAGGATCCAGAAGTCAAACCTGCCGGATGCGCGCAAACAGCAACTGACGCAGCATCTGGACGAATTGCTGGCGTCCTATGTGGTCGACGGCAAGATCCTCGACCGGTTGGACGACCCGAATAAGCCGCTGCATATCCGCGCCTTCATGCTGGTCAGCATGTGCCAGCCGGAAATGCTCCCCGACGGCAAGGCCTCCAAGCTCGCCCGGGAAATCATCGTCAAGCATCTGCGCCGCCCGAACTTCGAAACCGAATTGGTGGCGCAGGTCCCGGACGAGGCCAAAAAAGAAAAGATACTGCGGGACTTCCACGTGCAACTGCACCGGAGCGGCTTCTTCAACTAGTCTTCGCCCCTATTGAGAAATTCGTGGAGCTGCTGCTCCCCGATATCGCACTGATAGGGCTTCGCTCCGCTTCCCATCTGCACCGGCACCACCCTGACGGGCCCTTCAGGTGTCAGACCGGCAACCTCGAGGATCATCTTGCGCCTGACGGCTGCGGCAAAAGACCGGATGCCCTTGGCGACAATGACAAAGGCGCCGCTGCCGCCGATCACGCATTCCTCATAATAGACATCGAGATCGACAAGTTTCGGGAATCCGTATGGCGATGGCCGTTCATTGAGAATTGGCAGGGCATTGATTGTAATGCCGTGGGCAATCGCCCGGTCGCGCGCCTCGTCGACCTTGGCGCCGGTATTGTTCGGTCCGTCTCCGGAAATGTCGATCACCTGGCGTTCCGCAAAGAACCGCGTGTCCTGGAGCCAGTTCGTCCCGTAGTTCAGCATATTGCCGATCGAGGTCCGCCGTCCCGCCATATGCGGTCGCTCGGCAAGACGGTTGGCGACGGCATGAGCGGCTTCACGGCTGTCGATCAGGCTCCAGTCAACGACGACGCGCTGGTGAGAGCCACCGGCCCATTCGACATAGCTGAGCGCGATCCTGCCGGTCTGGCCGGACAGGATCGTGTTGATGACGGTCTCGTCCTTCAGCGCTTGCACATATCCGTCGCGCTGAAGGTTGGCCTCCCAGAAATCGATCGAGCCGGAAACATCGACGGCAAGCAGAAGCTTCAGATCGACAAGCTGGGGTGGGATCTGGTTCTGGGCGAAGGATATTTCCGGATAAAGGAAGAGCGCGGCGAGCGCGCTGATCGCGGAATTACGCAAAACACCGATAGAACGCGCAAGCGGCATATCAGGTGACCTCCACCCGTATTAGCGCGCATTTTCGGGCGAGGTGGCAAGCCTATGTTGAGAGGCTTTCCCTCAACAGTGCGTTATAGGTCTCCGACGCCTCCATGTAGGGAGCGTGTCCGACCCCGTCGAACCGGACGTGTCGCCCGGCAGGATAGAGCGCGGCGAGCGCTTCCGACTGGCGCTGGGACACCACCTTGTCGCCCGCACCTGAGATCAGCAGGACCGGGCAGCGGATCGACGGCGCCACCGGACGGGTATCGGCATGGTGCAGCATGGTGGCGCAGGTCCTGAGCCCGGCGGCGGTCACCCCGCGGGCGATTTCCTCGACCGTCGCACGCACCGCCGCCGGCGCACCGTCCGCGACCATCATGCCCGAGCGCTGCGCCGCATAGGCCGCGCTCCCCTCTTTCTCCAGCGCCGCGATACGCGTCGCGTAGCTCCCGGAAAGCGGCTCGCTCGCCGGTTTAGCGCTGCCGGAATGGGTACAGGACAGAATCATGTGCTTGACCCGGTCGCCGGCCTCGCCCGCCACCGCCTGTGCAACGATGCCGCCCATGGAATGCCCGATCACCGAAAAACCGCCGACGCCGAGATGGTCCATAAGCGCAAGGGCGAGGGTCGCAAACGCCGTCTGGTCCGGACCGACCACCATGGTTTCGCCATACCCCGGGGCGTCCCAGCCGATGACATGCCATGCGTCGGAGAGCGCGGCATATTGCGCCCGCCAGGTCGCCGAATTGCCGCCGAGCCCGTGCAGCGCCAGAAGCACGGGCTTGCCCCTACCCGCACCGGCTTCCCGGAAGGAGACATGCCCGGCCGGGGTATCGGCCCGTTTCCGCTCAGGATCTATTGCCATGACATTCTCCCTCGGCACCGCCGGACTCTGAAAATCGCTCTGTCGCCCCGACAGTCCATCGAGGACGGCAGCAGTATCATTATGCCAGCATTCCGCACCGGATAAACGCACTGGCGGCCCCACCTGTCATTCCATATGAGAACAAGAGCGCGTTACCCACGATCCGTTGTAATATCGGCATCGGGGGAGAAACCATGCAGGACATCGTTGAACTTTCACGACTGACTTTCGTCATGGACATGCTGGCGGCTGTCGCCTTCGCGATCTCCGGGTCGCTCGTCGCCTCCCGCAAGGGGCTCGACATTCTCGGATTCATGTGGCTCGCGATCCTGACCGGCGTCGGCGGCGGCACGGTGCGCGATCTCGTTCTCGATGTCCCGGTATTCTGGGTTGCCGACCCGTCCCATGTGATCGCCTGCCTGCTCACCGCGACGGTCATGTTCTTCCTCGCGCCCAAGGTGGAATCGCGGATCCGGCTGGTACTCTGGTTCGATACGCTCGGGCTGGCCTTCGTCACCGTGGTCGGCACGTTCAAGGGGCTGGATCACGGCACCGGGCCGCTGATTGCCGTGGTCATGGGCGTGGTGACGGCATCGGTCGGCGGCATCGTGCGCGATGTCGTCGGCAATGAGGAATCCATCATCCTGCGCCGGGAGATCTACGTCACCGCGGCGGCCCTCGGCGCGATCACCTACGTTGCGCTGGCGGGGTTGGCGATCGGACGGCTGGAGGCGGCGGTAGCCGCTTTCGTCGTGACCTTCGCCGTCCGCGCCATGGCGATCATCTTCAACTGGTCGATGCCGAGCTACTACCGCAAGCCGAAAACAATCGACGAGTTCCGCCAGAGCCGCGAGCGCTGATGCGAGCCGCCCGGCGTCAGCCGCGCCCGGCCTTGTGATAGTCCGCGTTCGGCATCAGGTGCACGGCACTCGCAACCCGGTTCGACATGTTGAAGAATCCGGCGACATTGGCGATGTCCCAGATGTCCCGGTCCGAAAAGCCGGCATCTCGCAGGGACTGACGGTCCGCTTCCGCCATGTCGTAAGGCGCGCGCGTCAGCTTTTCGACAAAAGCGACCATCGCCTGCTCGCGCGCATCGAGATCGGCATAACGGTGATTGAAGGCCAGACCTTCACCCAGCTCCGGACGGCCGGACAATTCACGCACTGCCGCGCCATGGGCGACCAGACAGTAATAGCAATGGTTCACGGACGAGACGACGACGGCGATCATTTCCCGCTCCAGCTTGCTGAGGCCGGACGGGCCGAGCATCAGCGTGTTGTAGAGCGTGGTGAAGCCGCGCAGATGCGTGTCGTCGAAGCTGTAGGCCTTGATCACGTTCGGCACCATGCCGAGCTTTTCCAGGCAAAGTTCCCAATATTTCCGGGTTTCCTCTGACAGATCCTCGACATCCGGCACCGGCAGCCCGACTTCCAGGGCATGCACTTGATCTTTACCCACGTCTTTCCTCCAGGTTAGTCCGGTCCATCCAGCGCCGCCAGTTCTCCGACGGTCACCGGCTTGATGGGCGGACGGATTCGGTAATAGCCGATCTCATCGGGTTTTTTGTCATGCGCATCGGCCAGAATTTCGGTCACGGTCAGGCCGCACATCCGGCCCTGGCACGGGCCCATGCCGGCACGCAGGAAAGCTTTCGCCTGGTTCGGCCCGGGCGCCCCATCGACGGCCGCTCCGCGCACCGCGCGGGCGCTGACGTCCTCGCAGCGGCAGACAGGCACATCTCCGTCGAGCTTGCCGATCCAGGCGGGCGGCGGATACAGCGCATCAAGCAGTGGCCGCACGGCCATTTCTGCCCGGAGGTGATCGCGCGCCTTGACGATTTCGATATCCCCGGACGGCCGGTTCACCGCGCCAAGTTCCTCGGCGATCTCCAGGGCAGCAATCCGCCCCGCATGTTCAGCCGCCAGAGCACCGCCGATGCCGCCGCCATCTCCGGCGACAAAGACACTGGGAACACTGGTCTCCCCGCGATCGCTCAATACCGGATGAAAACAGCGTTGCGCCACGTTCCAGCGATGCTCGCAGCCGATCAGCCGGGTGAGCTGCGGATTGGGGACCACCCCTTCATGCAGCAGCAGGGTCGTGGCCTCGAGCTCGACGGGCTGCCCGCCGCTCACAAACCGAACGCGCTCGACATGCTCCGTTCCGTGCGCCTCGAGCTCCCGGACATGGCGGTAGACCGGAATCCCGGAGCGGGCCAGCACGCGCATCAGGCGATGGCCCTTCAGCAGCGTGCGCCAGCCGAGCAGCAATGCCTGCGGCAGAAACGGCAACCCGCGCATGGCGGCGCCGGGCGGCGTGGTGTCAAGCACGGCGGCGACCGGGATACCGGCGGCCTGGCATTGCGCGGCGAACAGCAGCAGAAGCGGACCACACCCGGCCAGCACAAGCGGCGCGTCGGGATAGAGGCCGGATGATTTCAACAGTGTCTGCGCGGCTCCGATCGTCATCACGCCCGGCAGGGTCCAGCCCGGCACCGGTACGGGGCGTTCCATGGCACCGGTCGCGATCAGGACGGCCCGCGCCTGCACCTGACGGGTCACCCCGTCCCAGGCAACGACGACGGTCTTCTCACCCTCCGGCGGACTGTCGAGATGCCAGACCATGGCCGACGGCCAGTAGCCGGCCCCGGAGGACCGGAACCGTTCGGTACGCGCCCTGCCGGCCGCATAGTCCGGACCGAGGAATGCCAAGCTGTCAGGCCGATGCGTCGTATTCCGTTCGATCGCCCGCCAGATCTGTCCGCCCGGCTCCGGCTGCTCGTCGATCAGCAGCACGGACAGGCCGGCCTCCCGGGCCGTCGCCGCGGCTTCCATACCGGCCGGGCCGGCGCCGATGATGGCAAGGTCGGTGCGGGTCATTCACTGCCCTCCCCGACGGCGTCGCCCGGCAGTCCCGGCGCGCCCAGCTGGCGGCGCACATCCATGCCGTCGCGCACCGTGACCAGGCAGCCCTGGCGGTTCGGAATACCGTCAATCTCGATCAGACATTCAAAGCAGACCCCCATCATGCAGTAGGGCGCCCGGGCGGCGCCGGATTTCGGCGTCGTCCGGGAATGTCCGATCCCGGCGGCGAGCAACGCCGCCGCGACGCTGTCACCGTCCTGCGCCGACAGGGTCGCGCCCTCGAATGTGAAGCGCACCGCACGGGTGCGTGGATCAGGCAGCCGGCGATACATCGAAGCGCTCCGGGGAGAAGGCGGCAAAGCGGTCGTTGAAACCGCCCTTGAGGATGATAGGGGCAAGCTCCAGGGCGTGCGCCGCGGCCAGCGTCACGCCACTGTGGCAGGAGATGCTGAAGGCACCCGGCGCCGCCTCGGACTCGCGATAGATCGGAAAACCGTCAGGCGCCATCACCCGCAGCGCGCTCCAGGTGCGGACCACGCGGGCTTTCTTCAGGATCGGGAAATACCGGACGACGTTCCGGGCGATCTCGCCCAGCTTGGCCGGGTTGATCGAGGTGTCGTAGCCCGCATCCTCATGGCTGTTGCCGAAATTGATGGTGCCGTCGGCGGTCTGCCGGGCATTGACAAGCAGCATCGGCATGACCGGCTGCATCCGTTCGGTGATCAGGATATGGCCCCGGTTCGGCTCCACCGGAATATCCAGCCCGACCATCGGGGCGAGCCACTTGTTGGCGATACCGGCGGCGATCACGACCTTGCCCGCCCGGAAGATTCCGGCATCGGTCTCGGCCAGGAATCCCTCGCCATCCTGTGCAATGGAAAGGGTTTTCGCCCCGCTGACATAGCGCGCACCGAGCGTCCGGGCGGCAGCGTGCAGGCTGCGCAGCAGGTAGAGCGGATTGACGTGCCCGTCATGCGGGCTGTAGCTGGCACCGGTCACCTCCGGGCCGACCAGCGGCATGACCTTGCGAACCTCTTCCGCGCTCCACATCTCCCGGTCGTTCTCGCCGACGCCGGGCTGGTTGTGCATGCGCCGGATCTCGCCCTCGTTTGCCCGGAAGGACTCCTCGCCGAGGCAGAGCTCGAGACCGCCCTCCTGCTTCAGTTCGATATCGTGGCCACTATGCTCCAGCATGCCATCGGCGAAACCCTGGTAGAGATCCTTGGAGCGCCGGGTCCAGCTGGCATAGTCCGGCATGCCGTCACCCTTGCCCTGCACCCAGACCAGCCCGAAATTGCCGCGCGAGGCCCGGAAGGCAACGTCGCCTTCGTCAAGGATGGTGACGGATGCACCCTCGCGGGCAAGACCGTAGGCAACGGCGGAGCCGACCAGACCGCCGCCGACAACGATGACATCGGAGCTGCCAGCCATCGGCCGTCAGCCGAGCAGCGTTTCGAGATCGGCCTGCACCGCCTTGTCGAAACCGATCAGGCGGATCTCGCCGAGATCGATGACCGGGCGCTTCACCAGGGAGGACTGGCTGGCCAGCAAGGCTGGCGCGCTGTCGGCGTTGACACTCTCCTGGATGGCCGGATCGAGCTTACGCCAGGTCGTGCCACGCTTGTTCACCACCTTCTCGACGCCAAGCTCGGCGATCCATTCTGCCGCTCTATCCTGCGTCAGCCCACCCTTCTTGAAGTCGTGGAAATTGTAGGAAACGCCGCGTGCGTCCAGCCACTTCCGGGCCTTCTTCACCGTATCGCAATTGGCAATGCCATAGACCGTGATCGTCACGTTTCAGTTCCTTTTCATGCGGGGCGGCAGGTCGTCCACCACCGCCAGCAGCACATCGACCAAAGAGCGGCCAAGAATCTTCGAGCGCTCGCCGTCCCAACCATGCACCGGGTCCGGCTGGTTGTCCGCATCCTTGAACGGCATCTCCAGCGTCATGGAGAGCGCACCCAGCCGGTTCGCGATATGCCCGGTCGAAGTGGTCAGGTTGCCCTTTCCCGGCGCCGGTTTCGGATAGCCGTGCGCGGTCTGGAAATCCGGGTTCATCGCCGCATAGGTCTGCTGGAACCGGTCCAGCATGGCGACATGGGCGTCGGAAATTCCGGGCACGCCATAGCTTCCCGCGATGAAATTATACGGGATCGCCTCGTCACCATGCACGTCGAAAGACAGATCGACGCCAAGCCGGTCCATGGCCTGCAGCACGGCCAGCACCTCGGGGCTCTTCTCCGGGCTCGGCGCAGCCCACTCGCGGTTCAGGTTCACGCCCAGCGCATTGGTCCGCAGATTGCCGCGCCGGGTGCCGTCCGGGTTCATGTTCGGCACGGCGTAAATCACCGCCTTGTCCAGCAGTGCCCGGCTGGTGCCGTCGGCCGGATCGAGCAGGCGCTCGATGAAGCCTTCCATGTACCATTCTGCCATCGGTTCGCCCGGATGCTGGCGGCCGAAGACCCAGAGCGGCTTCCGCCCTTCCGCCGCCGCGCCGATGGTCAGCATGTCGATGGTCTGCTTGTCGTGGGTCTCGCCGAGTACCTCGACGGCGCAACGCTCCGACTGCTGGGCGGCGGCAATCAGATCCTCATGCCGCTCCATCGAATAGGGCGCGAAATAGGCGTACCAGACGTAGTCCGACTCCGGCACATGCCGGATGGTCAGCTCCGTGCCGTCATAGGATGTCGGTACCCGGAACCAGGTGTCCCGGTCATAGGAGGCGCAGGCCCGGTAGTTCTCCCAGCCCTTCGGATAGCTCGATCCGCCGGCATTCAGGATCCGCATGGTCACCCCGCGCCCGGCCGCGCCGGCCAGACGGAAATGGAACCACTGGTAAAAATCGGACCCGGTATCCTTGGCGATGCGAAGCTGGATGTCGTTCGGGTCGGTCGCCGTGACGACCTCTATGTTGCCGCTGTCAAAAGCGGCGTCGATACGCGGCATGGGATCTCCCGGTCAGGTAGGCGACGGAGATTAGAGCTGACGGTCGGGTTTGAGAAGAGCCATCGGGGCAATGGTTGATCCCGTCGCGGGCAACACCACCGCTGCCGCGAACAGAAAAGAGCTAGAATTTGTCGGCGCGCACGACCTTGACATCGGACACGGTGATCAGGCCCGCTCTCTCATTGACGAACCCGAAGACGGCTTCGAGCACAGTGTCCTTGTGATGCCGGTCGAGTATGCACCAGAGCATCATCATGCCCTCGGCGCCGGCCACCTGCCCATCCCGCGTCCAGATCCCGTTCAGGCCGCTGCCGCCCTGGACGGGCAGGATGGTGTATCCGTTAACCCCGCGCAGGCTGTCCAGCATGGCGGCGAGACGCGGGACCGCCAGCTGCTCGATCAGGATGTCCAGACGCACTTTCGAATGAGTCTGCATGGAGTTCCTCCTTATCGTGCAACCGAGAACAGCATATCCGCGAGCGCGATATAGAGCGGAATGCCGATCACCACATTGAATGGAAACGTTACGCCGAGCGAGAGCGTGGTGTAGATCGCCGGATTGGCCTGCGGCAGGGCAAGCCGCATCGCCGCCGGCACGGCGATGTAGGAGGCGCTGGCCGCGAGCACCATCATCAGCGCCTTTCCGGCCACCGACAGCTCGAGGGGCCACACCGCCATCGCCATCAGCGCGGCACCGACCAGCGGCATGTAAAGCCCGAACAGGATCGGACCGGCAGAGATCGCCTTGCGGTTCTGCAGCAGGCCGCGCCCGGCCACCGCCCCCATATCGAGCAGGAACAGGCAGAGCACCCCCTTGAACGGATCCGCGATGAAGGGCTTGATGTCGGCCATGCCGGCGGGCCCCGTGAACCAGCCAATCGCCAGCGCCCCGAGCAGCAGGACAACGGAACTGTTGAGGGCCGCCTCGCGGATCGAAAGGGCGGGCCGGGCATCCACCCCTGCCGCATCGCCCGGTCTGCCGGCCGCCGCGGCCAGCCAGAGACCCGCGACAATTGCTGGCACCTCCATGCCAGCCGCCACCGCGACCAGGATGCCCTCT
This sequence comes from Nisaea sp., assembly GCF_040217065.1. Taxonomy (GTDB): domain Bacteria; phylum Pseudomonadota; class Alphaproteobacteria; order Thalassobaculales; family Thalassobaculaceae; genus Nisaea. The sequence goes on along the minus strand of NZ_JAVJNX010000005.1, from coordinate 400,395 downwards.
GCCGTGTCGCCCCGGTCTGACAACACCTGGATCGCAGTGAGAAAAGTGACGATACTGATAGACCCGTAATGCGCGGCCACCGCCGCAGCGTCAGTCCGGCCGAGACTGCTCGTCAGCCGGAGCGCACCATAGCCGAGGAACGGGAACAGGGCGCTGAACAGGATGCCGACCGCGAGCGGCAGAAAACTGGCCAGCCCGGCTCCGTTCTCGGCGATCCCGACGCCTCCCTTGAAGCCGATCGCCAGCATGAGGTAAAGCGCGACGGTCTTTGCAATCGGTTGCGGCAGCGATAGGTCGACACGTGCCAGCGCTGCAGCAAAACCGAGGATGAAGAAAAGTACCACCGGCGACCCCAAGGTGCCGGCGGCAAGGCCCAGAAGGGAATTCAGGTCCATGCGGTCATGCCCTCGCGGAGACCGCGCCAGCGGCCGGCTCGGCAGCACGGCGCGTCGCCAGTTTGAGCACCGCATATCCCATCACGCCGGAAAGTATAGATCCGCTCATGACGCCCAGCCGGACTGCGCGGGCGTGCTCGGCATCCGCAAAGGCAAGCGTGCCGATAAAGAGGCTCATGGTGAACCCGATGCCCGCCAGCAGGGAGACGCCATAGATCTGCAGGAACGACGTGTCCTTGGGAAGGCGCGTAAATCCGGACCGGATGGCGAGCGCGGCAAAGCCGAAGACACCAACCTGCTTGCCGACGAACAGACCTAGGGCGATGCCGAGCGGCAGAGGCGCGAGAAGATCCTCGAACGAGAGCCCGGAAAGCGGGATCCCGGCATTTGCAAAAGCGAAGACCGGCATGATGAAGAACCCGACCCAGGGTTTCAGGTCGTGTTCAAGCCGCAGCAGCGGCGGCTCCTCGTCTTCCCTGGTTCGGAGCGGGATGGTCAGGCCGATGACGACACCGGCAAGCGTCGCATGCACACCGGACTTCAGCACGCAGACCCACATCACAATGCCGACCAGCACATAGGGCGCAATCCGCGTCACGCCCATCCGGTTCATCCCGAACAGAGCGGCGGCACCGACGATGCCGGACAGCAGGGAAATCCCGGACAGATCCGCCGTGTAGAACAGGGCAATGATGACGATGGCGCCGAGATCGTCGATGATCGCCAGCGACAGCAGAAACACCTTCAGTGCCGGTGGCACGCCCTTGCCGAGCAGCGCCAGCACGCCGAGAGCAAAGGCGATGTCGGTTGCGGCCGGGATGGCCCAGCCCCGCATTTCCGCCGCCTGGCCCCAGGTGAAGAACAGGAAGACCAGCGCCGGCACCGCCATCCCGCCGACCGCGGCGACGGTCGGCAATGCCGCCTCGCGCGGATCGGAGAGATGGCCATCCACGAGCTCCCGCTTGATTTCCAGGGCGACATAAAAGAAGAAGACCGCCATCAGACCGTCATTGACCCACAACAGCAGCGGCTTATCGATGAGAAGCGGTCCGACACCGACCGTCAGCTTCGTGTCGAACAGCCCGTCATACAACCAGGCCAGTGGCGAATTATCGAGAATGAGTGCCATAATGGCCGCCACGAACAACAGCACGCCGGGCGCTGCCTCGTGGTTCAACAGCTTCGAGACGGACGACGGCAACGCGGAAACGGGAGAGGACATATGGAACTCACTACACGGAATATCAAAAACCGCCACTGATATATGTTCATATGCCTTAATTTCAACAAACAGCTATAAAATGATAATAACGACCACCAGAGAATGAACGATGCCATGCTCAGCAAACCGCTTCTGACCATACATGAGGTCGCCGACCTGTTGAAAATGAAGGAAAGCACGGTCCGCAACTGGATCCGCGACGGCGAGCTGCGCGCGATCAAGATGGGCCGCGACTGGCGTGTCGCGGTGAAGGACCTGGAAACCTACCTGAACGACCACGCGAACAAGCCGGAGCAATGAGCGGGCAGGCTCCGTGCCTCAGCGCTTGCGGACGAATTCCGTCCTGAGCACCAGCCCCTTGATACCCTCGTACTTGCAGTCGATCTCTTCCGGATCGGCTGTCAGCCGGATCGACTTGATCACCGTGCCCTGCTTCAGGGTCTGCCCGGCGCCTTTTACCTTCAGATCCTTGACCAGCGCGACAGAGTCCCCGTCCGCGAGTATGTTGCCCGCCGCGTCGCGGACCTCGATGGCCGCGGCGTTCTCGGCGGCGACCTCGGAAGTCGGACGCCACTCGCCGGTGGCCTCGTCATAGACGTATTCGTCATCCTGGTCGGACATGGGAGCTCTTTCGGGAAAAACAGGGCCGTTCCTTATACGCCCCTGCTCCGCGCGGGCAAGCGCGCACCGCCGTCCGGCTCCCTGTCCCTCCCTCATCCTCGTCCATATCCATGGAACCAGGGTCAAGCCCGGCATGACGGCGCAGACTGTCGAGAACAGGGCCCCTAGGGCTTCAGCAGAAGATAGCCGCCCGCCGCGACGAAGAAGGCGCCGGCCAGCGTCTTCGCCTGGCGCTGGTAGGCAAAGCCCCGCGCCGTCGCCGCCAGCCGTCGTGCCGCCAGGGCATAGACCACCTTCACCCCGCCGACGGAGAGAATTGTGATGGCTGCCAGCACAGCGATATCGGCGCGGGACAAGGCCGCCAGATCGACGAAGGCCGGCAGCAGGCTGGCGTAGAAGAAGATCGCCTTGATGTCGCCGAGGGTGAGCAGCAGCCCCGCCCCGAAGCTCGCCGCCAGACCACCCCGCGCGGCGCCGGGCCTGGGCGCAGGCGCGCCGGAGCCCGTCTGTACGAACTGACTGCGGATCAGGCCGATGCCGAACCAGACAAGGTAAAGCGCGGCGGCATACCTGATCAGACCAAAAAGCGCCCCGAGCTGATTGGCCAGCGCCGCCATGCCGAGGAATGCCATGGCCATGAAGAGCATGTCCCCGGCCACGATCCCGGCCGCCACCGCGAAACCGTGCCGCACCCCGGACAGGGCCGACCGGGCCACGACCAGCGCCACGCTGGAACTTGGCAGTGCCGCCATCGCGGCGAGGACGAGAAACAGGGTGACGGAACTTGCAAGGGTCATCGGCGCGGCGGGTCAGTCATCCGTTTCGGGAATGGCCGTGCGGGACAGCCACGGGAATGCATCACACACTAACCTGCCGGCCAGGCTGCGCCAAACACCGCCTCGGTGATCAGGTTCGGGATGACGTGCCCTAGAGATCAGCGAATTAAGAAGTGTGTCCCCACAATTGCACAACGTCACCCAACCCTATACCCCAACACTAGCTCATCCCCCGTCTTCCCCCGGATCCCCCAGTGCGCCATCGGCGTTTCGAAGATCGTGATCTCCACATCCTCGAGCGGGATGCCGAGCCCCGCGGGCACCCGCTGCATGATCCCGTGCAGCAGCGCCTTCTTGGTCTCCGGCGCCCTGCCCTCGAACATGGAAATCTCGATTACCGTATAGGCCGCGCTCCGGTCCGCCGGGCGGATGAAGTCTTCCGGCTCCAGCGGAATGAACCGGTGGAAGCGCTTGTCTGCGGGGAGTTTCAGGAAGTCGGTGCTGCAACCGTGCAGGATGTCGGACAGCGCCGCGCGGTGGCGGGCGAGATGGGCCCGCTCTCCATAGATCTTGTACTGGGCCATTCTCGGCTCCTGGGGTCCGCTCCGGGGGATTACTTCTCGTCGGAGGGCGGCGGCCCGGACTCGGCGCTGTCGCGCGCGGCTTTCTGGGCCGCAATGCGGGCCCGGTCCTGCCGCCTGACCCGCCACAGTGTGTAGAGATACATCGCCGTGCCGAAGACCAGGCCGTAGACCATCGCCCGGTAGACATCCTCGCCGCCGACCGGCCGGCCTTCGCCGATCCAGCCGTTATACTGGGCGCCGATCATCAGCAGGCACAGCACGACGCCGTTGAAGACGCCCCGCCAGAGCGGCCGTTCCAGGATGAAGGGTTTGCGTTCTTGGCCTTCGGTCTCTGGGGTCCCGGGATTGTTCTCGCCGCTCATGGCGTTTCCTCGCGTCTCTTAATTGGGGGTTTTGATATCCAGCCCCAATTGTGCCCGACGGCGCAGCCAGACGCTAGGCCGATACCGGTCGTCGCCGCTGACGGCATGCATTGCCGCCATGATGGCGAAGGCCCGTTCGACGCCGAGATCGGCGATGATCTCCAGCGGGCCCAGCGGATAGTTGAGGCCGAGCTTCATGGCGAGGTCGATGGAGTCCGGATCGGCGATCTGGATCTGGGCCATCTCGCAGCCGAGATTGCCGACCATGCCGCGGATGCGCTGGCCGATGAAACCGGCCGAATCCGCAATCGCGGTGACCTTGCGACCGTTCTTCTGCAGGGCCGCCGAAACCGCGTTCAGGGCATCGGCGGACGCGCCCGGCGCGGACATGATGGTCACCCGCTTGGAGGTATCGCCGGTGACGTCGATGGCGACAAGGCGGCTATGGTCGATGCCCATGCGGCTGGCGAAGGTGCTGCAATCCTCCCCGAACAAAGCGGCGACGATGGGCGAGCTGCCGTCATCGGTCTCGTCCAGCGCGACCCCCGCCAGGAGGTCGTCCAGCTCCGGCGCCGGCCCCGCGCAATAGACCTGCACCGCAGGGGCGGCTTTGGTCTCGTGATCCGGGCTCGGCGGGTCGATCTCCTGGCCTTTTTCGTCATAGCGGAAATGGCCGATGCCGGTCTTCCGGCCGAACCGGCCCGCATCGTACAGCGCCTTGTGCAGCGGCACGGTGCGCAGGCGCGGGTCGTAGCTGTATTGCTCATGCACGATCATCGAGACGGGGTAATTCACGTCGATCCCCGTCAGATCCATGAGCTGGAACGGCCCCATCCGGAAATGCCCGCAATCGCGCATCACCGCATCGACCTGCGCCGGTGTGGCGACGCCCTCATGCACCACGGCAAGGCCCTCGGTGGTGAAGGCCCGGCCGCCGAAATTCACCAGGAAGCCCGGCGCGTCCTTCACCTTCACCGGCGTGCGGCCCATACGCTCGCCGAGCGCACAGAGACCGTCCATCACCCATTCCTCGGTCGCCGGGCCGCGGATCACCTCGACGAGGCGCATCAGCGGCACCGGGTTGAAGAAGTGGAAACCCGCCACCCGCTCCGGCTTCTTGCAGACCCGGGCGATGGAGCCGATCGGCAGCGACGAGGTGTTGGAGGTCAGCAGGCAGTCGGCGCTGACGTGGTTTTCCAGATCGGCGAAGACCTGCTGTTTCACCTCGAGATTCTCGAAGATCGCCTCGACCACCGTGTGGCAAACGGCGAAATCCGCGAGGGATTTCGCGACTGTGACCTTCGCCGCCATGTCGGCGACGGCATCCGCCGTCAGCTTGCCCTTCTCGACCAGCCGTTCCAGGCGCTTGATGACCTGCTCCCGCCCGGCGTCGGCGCTGCCTTTCTTGGCGTCGAACAGGACCACGTTCATGCCGCCCTGCAGGGAGACCTGGACGATCCCCTGCCCCATGGCGCCGGCGCCGATCACGCCGACGGTGAAATCGGCACGCTTCGCATCGAATGTCATCAGTTCAGACCTTCTCGATGATGGTTGCCATGCCCTGGCCGACGCCGATGCACATGGTGCAGAGCGCGTATTTGCCGCCCTTGTCGTGCAGCTCCTCGGTCGCCGTCATCAGCAGCCGGGCGCCGCTGGCGCCGAGCGGATGGCCGAGCGCGATGGCGCCGCCATTCGGGTTCACGCGGGGGTCGTCGTCGGCAATGCCGAGCTCGCGCAGCGAGGCCAGCACCTGGGCGGCAAAGGCTTCGTTCAGCTCCAGCACGGAAAGATCACCGACCTTGAGGCCGGCGCGCTCGAGCACCTTGCGGCTGGCCGGAATCGGGCCGACGCCCATGATGCGCGGCTCGACGCCTGCGGCGGCACCGGTGACGATGCGGGCGCGCGGGGTCAGGCCGTGTCGCCTGGCGGCTTCCTCGGAGCAGACGATCATGGCGGCGGCGCCGTCATTCACGCCGCTGGCGTTACCGGCCGTGACGGACCCGCCTTCCTTGCGGAACGGGGTGCCGAGCTTGGCCAGCGCTTCCGGCGTGGTGGAGGGGCGCGGATGCTCGTCCGTGTCGACCACGGTCACGGCCCCCTTGCGGCCCTTGATCTCGACAGAGGCGATCTCGCGGGCGAGCCGACCATTTTCCATCGCGGCACCGGCACGCTGCTGGGAGCGCAGCGCGAAGGCATCCTGGTCGTCGCGACTGATCTGGAACTGCTGGGCCACGTTCTCCGCCGTCTCGGGCATGGAATCGGTGCCGTACTGCTTTTCCATCAGCGGATTGACGAAACGCCAGCCGATGGTGGTGTCATAGATCTCGGCATTGCGGTCGAAGGCGCTGGTCGCCTTGCCCATGACGAAGGGCGCGCGGGACATGCTCTCGACGCCACCGGCGATGAAGAAATCGCCCTCGCCGGAGCGGATCGCCCGGGCCGCCGCGTTCACCGCTTCCATGCCCGAGGCGCAGAGCCGGTTCACCGTCGCGCCCGGAACCTCGGAGGAGATCCCCGCCAGCAGCAGGGCCATGCGGGCCACGTTGCGGTTGTCCTCTCCGGCCTGGTTGACGCAGCCGTAATAGACATCATCCAATTGGTTCCAGTCGACCGAGCCGTTCCGCGCCATCAGCTGCTGGATCGGATGCGCCGCGAGATCGTCCGCGCGCACGGAAGACAGGCTGCCACCATAACGGCCGATGGGGGTGCGGATGGCGTCGCAGATGAAGGCTTCGGTCATGATGTCGGCTCCCAAATCTCTTTTTTGCGAAACTCAATTTCGCAGCTTATTGTCGGTGCAGTATGCACAGCCTAATATCCCGGTCAATTTCCAGTCGGGAAGCATAATCATGCCGACCGCGCGGCTCAGCGCGGCGGCCCAATCAAGGGGGAACCAACCGTGTCCGTCGTCATTCTCGATCATCCGCGCGACCGCGAGGAAAACGATCACATCGCCATTGTCCGCATCAACCGCCCGGACGCGCTGAACGCGCTCAATCTCCAAGTCCGGCAGGAGCTGGCCCGGATCTTCCGGGAGCTGACCGAGGACGAGGACGTGCTCGCCGTGGTGCTGACCGGGGACGAGAAGGCCTTTGCCGCCGGTGCGGACCTGAAGGACATGGCGGACCGGACCACGGTCGAGATGTTCCTGCGCCGGACCGAGCGGCTCTGGCAGAACATCGCCGATTACCCGAAACCGGTGATCGCCGCGATCAACGGCTACGCGCTCGGTGGCGGGCTGGAGCTGGCCATGCATGCCGATATCATCGTCATCGGCGAGACAGCCCAGGTCGGCCAGCCGGAAGTCCGGGTCGGCATCATGCCGGGCGCCGGCGGCACCCAGCGCCTGACCCGCGCCGTCGGCAAGTTCCAGGCCATGCGGCTCTGCCTCACAGGCCGTCCGATCGACGGCAAGGAAGCCTATTCCATCGGCATCGCCAGCCAGGTCGTGCCGGACGCCGAGGTGTACGAAACCGCCTACAAGATGGCGAAGGACATCACCCGGATGCCGCCGATTGCCGTGCAGCAGATCAAGTCCGCCATCATCCGCGGACAGGACGCCTCGCTGGAAACCGGCATGGCGCTGGAACGGGCCATGTTCCAGGGCCTGTTCGCCACCGCCGACCAGAGCGAGGGCATGCATGCCTTCATCGAAAAAAGGCGCCCCGACTTCAAGGGGGAATAGCCCCGTCGGGAGCCGGCACGCCGTCAAAGCGTTTGCGTACCAGGGAGCGGCGGGCGATGACACCGGGAGGTCAGTCGCCGCCGTCCGCCGCACCCCAGGCGCGTCCCAGCAACGATCTCAGGCGCGCGCCCTTTATCATATCCTCTCCGATGGCATTTCCCAACTCCCGGTAGGCCTCGAATTGGGCCGGGTCGAAGAACTGGTCGGCGGTCGATTGATGCGGGAAATCCGGGTAGTCGGTCTTGTATCCCCGTGTTTCCAGGCTGAGACCGTCGAGCATGGTCGCCTTCACGTAGATGATCGTGCCTTCTTCCTCCGGCGTGCCGTCATCCCGCGCCGGATAGGTGACGGTGCCGATGATAAAGCCGTGGTCAGCCGCCTTCCCGCCGACCGGAAAACCTGTTGGCCGGCGCGGGACCAGGCTGGAAAGCCGGTTCCGCCAATGGTCGAAGCTCAGAGTGTTTTCGGGCGTGAGCGGTCCGATCGGCAGGTCCCGTCCGGCATAGGCCTTCAGGTATTCCTCTTCGCTCAGGACGGACCGGCCGAATTCTATCTGGACCCCGAAATCCTGGCTGACCCGCCGGACCGCATTCTGCAGATCGCCGAATTTATAGTGCGGATCGGCACCGCCGTCGGACACCAGAATAAGGCTGCAGCGCCGCCGGATCAGTTCATAGATCGCAAGATTTTCGAAATGTCCGCCGTCGCTGAGCTGGTACCATTTTCCGGTTTCCCTCTGCGGCACAAGTCCGCTTTCGACCGCCATGACGTCGAAATGGTTCGGCTTGCTGCGGCGGAAGAGGAACCCGCCGACATCCCGGTTCCGGACCCAGTAGCCCAGCCGGACATTCAACAGGCTCATCAGCCAGGAGACCGGTCTGGAGCGGGTGGCTCCGGTGCCGGCCACGCCGGCATTCGGATTCGCCGCCGCGCCGGAAACCGTCATGGCCGTCGCCAGGGTCATGTCCCCGCCGGCGAAATCCTTTGTCGGCTGAAACCCGCCCGCATCGCCGCCGCAATAGACCCGTGACATCACGAAATTGTCGCCGCCCCGGCGGCGATACAGCGAATCTTCCGAATCCACCAGGATCAGATTGGTGTTCACCAGATGGTAGGGCGCCCCGGTCTCCGGGTCGCTGATCTCGCGCAACATCTCAACATTGGCGCCCAGTGCCTTGCCCGAACGGTTGCGCCGGATTGCCGCCGGCATCGGCATGAAAACCTCCATCAGCCGGTCCCGGTAGAACCGGTGGAGGGAGATGTAGTTGGTGTTGACGAAATAGCCGCTCAGCAGCGCGACCGCGAGGAAGCCGAGATACACCCCGTCACCGACACCGACATGAAGGAATGTGACATCGTTCTGGTCATTGAGGTCGACCATGAAGCCGCCGACATGCACCAGCAGTGCGAGATAGCAGGTGAAGATCAGGCCGCCGGACAGCACCAGGGCAGCGATAGCCGGCAGGAGCAGGTCTTTTACCACGGCATTCTCGGATTTCCGCACCGACGCCAACCCGGCCAGCAATCCCGTGCCGAGCGCGCCCGCACCGGTCGTTCCGAAGGAACCGATCGCCTTGTAGAAAGCCCCCGCAATATAGGGCAACGCACCGACAGCAATCGCGAACACGCCGATCGGCAGCAGAAGCTTGGTCCGGCGATCGAACTGGCGGCGCAATATATAGGACAGCCGCGCACCCCAGCTTGCGACCCGGCCATCTCTCTTCCGGTAGCTGGTGATGAAGAAGGTGCCCATGGCAAAGATCAGTGAGACAACACCGAACCAGCCGAGACAGAGAGCACCGAAGATCAGAATAATCTCGTGAAGATTGATATAGCCGGCACCGAGAAGCTCGGCGACTTCCTGGGGGACATCTTTTCCGGCCGGGTCCCGGTCCGCCCCGAGCATCAGCTGCATCAGGTCCGGCCAACTGTCCCATCTGAAGCCGATCATCAGGATCAGGAACAGCAGGATGAATATCGGAATCCAGACCAGCAGATTGAGCAGAATGCCACGCAGCAGGACAGCCACCCCGGAAAGCAGCGTGATATCGGGGCTCGGCGCAAGATAGGCCGCATGCTCGCGCAGGAAACGCAACATGCCGGTCCAGTGCGCAGGATCGGACCGGTCCTTTGGGTAGGCGGTGCCGAACGGAAAGACCCTTGAGCCTGAACCATAGGGGGCGGACGCCGCTTTCCCGCCATGCTTCATCTCATCGGCCCGGCGCGCAGCCTCGAAATTCCGCCCGAAGAGCCAGCTGAGCGACGCACCGATATAACCGCCGCCGGAGACGGTCGAGAGATAGTCGAACCCCTTCAGGAGATCATGACGGGCAAGAGATTGCAGCAGCCCGAGGGCAAAAGTCGCGGACCGGATCCCGCCTCCGGAGATTGCCAGACCGGCGAAGCGCGATCCGGAAGAGCCGCCGAATGTCCGGCGGCGTGCCGTCAGTATCTCGCTTTCGAGCCGGTAGATTTCCCCGGCACAGAAATTCTCTTTGCGGATCTCGTCCTTGGATCTGCTCGCAATCGGCGTGAAATCGGAATCGGTCATCAGGGCTCTCCCCCATGTTTCCGACAATCATGGAGGAGAGCAAAAAATCACGCAACCTAAACGTGCATATATTCTTATTCAAGACTCGATCAGAGCTTGACGACAAGTTTCCCGAAATGACCGGCAGCCCGCATCGCGTGGAATGCATTGCGGGCATCCTCGAACGCGAATCTGTCGCTGATTACCGGTTTCAGCCCATGCTGGGAAATTGCGGCATTCATCTCCTCGAACATCCGCCGGGAGCCGACATAGATACCCTGCAACCGGATGGATTTCCGCATGATCGCGACGGGATCGATCTGACCGCCGGTCAAAACCCCGATCAGTCCGATACTGCCGGCAATCCGGGTTGCGGCGACCGACCGTTCCAGCGTCCCGGCACCGCCGACCTCGACCGTGTGATCAACGCCCTTGCCACCGGTCAGGTCGAGAACCTGCTCCTGCCATTCCGGATGCACGCGATAATTGACAGTTTCATCCGCCCCCATCGCTTTCAGACGCGCGATCTTTTCGTCGCTGGAAGAGGTACAGATCGCGCGCACGCCCATCAGCTTGCAGAACTGGAGCGCAAAGACCGATACGCCGCCGGTCCCCAGCAACAACACGGTCGAGCCTGCCTTGACCCGGCCGACCTCGACAAGGCTGTGCCACGCGGTCAGCGCGGCGCAGGGCAGCGTCGCGGCTTCCTCGTAGCTCAGATGTTCCGGCATGGCGACCAATCCGTCCTGCCGCAATACCTGGTACTCGGTCAGCATGCCGTCGATCGCCCCGCCAAGAGCCTGCCCCGTCCATTCCGGCGTGATCGGGCCGTCGAGCCAGCCCTGGAAGAAGCAGCCGCAGACCTTGTCGCCGGCCTTCCAGCGGGTCACACCGGGGCCGACCTCGACCACATCGCCCGCCCCGTCCGAATTCGGAATGCGCGGATAGGGAATGCCACGGGGCACCGGCGCCTCAACCGTCGAAAGATCACGATAATTGATGGAAGACGCGCGGACGCGGACCAGAACCTCGCCAGGGCCCGGCTTTGGGTCCGGACGCTCGGTCAGGGCAAGGGCGTCGACGCCTCCATCGGAGTTGATTTCATAAGCTTTCATGGCCGCTTGCTCCGCTGGAAATGAAAATCAGGCGCCGAACCGGCCGCAATCGACAAGCAGGGTCTGCCCGGTAACCGCGCCGTTGGCGCAGAAGAACAGCATGGTCTCGGCGACATCCTCCGGCTCGACCATACGCCCCAGCAGGGAATTGGCGACCGAGGTGTTCTTCCGCTCCGCAGGCCAACCGTCGGTCCAGGGGGTCCGTACCAGACCCGGCGCCACCGCATTTACCCGTACTTCGGGTGACATCGCCTTCGCAAGATTCTTGGTCAGGTTCATCAGCCCGGCCTTGGAAGCGGCATAGGCAATGGAACTGCCAATGCCGCCGAAAGCCGCGATGGAGGCGGTGTTGACGATGCAGCCCCGGCTCTCCGTCAGCGCCGTGCGGGCGGCACGGGCACAGCGGAACGGGCCGATCAGGTTGGTATTGATGATGGTGGACCAGAATTCCTCCGTCATCGCATCCATATCCTCGAACGGGATCGGGTCGAGCGAGACCGGCGTGCCGGCATTGTTGATCAGGATGTCGAGCCCGCCGAGCGCCTCGATGGCGTCCGCCACCATCCGGTCCGCGTCTTTCGGGTCGGCCACGTTGCCCGGAATAGCATGCGCCTTGTTACCCGCCTGCCGGAAAGCAGCCACGGTCTCCTCACCCCGCGGGTCGTCCGGCAGATGGTTCACCGCGACTTCCGCCCCGCATTCCGCCAACAGACGAGCCGTCGCCCGCCCGATACCGGACGCACCGCCCGTGACCAGCGCCTTCTTGCCGCTGAGATCAGCTTTCAACATGTCTGTTCCAATTCTCAGTCGTTGCGCCGGACAAGGCCGAAGGCCGTGCGGGCCTCGCTCGGGTCCGCAACCTCGCCGCCGATGCTTTCGATGATCTGCACCGCACGCTCGACAAGCTGCGCGTTGCTTTTCGCCATCTCGCCCCGCGCCATGTAGAGATTGTCCTCCAGCCCTACACGGGTGTGCCCACCAAGCATGGTCGCCTGGGCCACCATCGGGAACTCGCCCCGGGAAATGCCGAAGGCGGACCACATCGCGTCTTCCGGCAGCAGGCTCTTCATGAAGGCCATGCCTTCGGGTGTCGCCGGCGCGCCCCAGGGAATGCCGAGGCAGAGCTGGAACAGGGCAGGCGATTTCAGATGGCCTTCCTTGATCAGCTGCTTCGCCAGCAGGACGTGGCCGCTGTCGAACACTTCAAGCTCCGGCGCCACGCCCAGCTCTTTCGCCCGGTCGGCCATGGCGCGCAGATGCTTCGGTACATTAACCATCGCATGCTCGCCGAAATTCAGCGTCGCCACGTCCAGCGTGCAAATATCCGGCAACAGATCCGCGATATGCTGCATGCGGGTTTCCGGCGCCTTCAGGCTGGTGCCCGCGGCGAAGTCGATCGGCTCGACATCGCCCGGAATGAAGCGGCCGCCCGGACCGGTCGTCAGATTGATGACGATATCGGACCCGGTCTCGCGAATCCGGCCCACCGTCTCCCGGTAAAGTTCAAGATCCATGCTCGCCTTGCCGGTCTCCGGATCCCGGACATGGATATGCACGACGGCAGCGCCGGCCTTGCCCGCATCAAGTGCCGACTGGGCAATCTGTTTCGGCGTGACGGGCACAGCCGAACTCTTGCCGGTCGTGTCAGCACTGCCGGTCACGGCACAGGTAATTACGGTCTTCTGATTCATTTCACTCCCCAGTATCCTGCGCCATCTGGTTGCACGTTCCGAATTGTGGAAAGATGTTCCACGGCGCTTGCCTCAATCTGCGCCGCATCTTAGGGAAACCCTGTTTCCGGTGTCCACGCCGGTTCCTGCACAGATTGCCGCACGCCCGCGCATGAATGCGCTTTTTCAGACCAGATAGAGCCAAAGCCATGAGAAATCTGCAACTCCCCGGACGTTCCCCCGTTTATGCCCGCCGGGCGGCCATTGCGACCAGCCATCCGCTGGCCAGCCAGGCAGGCCTCACAGTCCTGAAATCCGGTGGTAACGCAGTCGACGCGGCCATCGCGGCCTGCGCCGTGATGTGTGTGGTCGAACCCGCCATGACCGGCATCGGCGGCGACTGTTTCGCGCTGTACGCTCCAAAAGGCGCAACCAAGCCGATCGCCATGAACGGATCCGGCAAGGCCCCGGCCGCCGCCACACTGGCAAAGCTGAACGAGCTGGGCGTCAGGGACGAGATCCCGCTGCACAGCCCGCACGCGGTGACGGTGCCCGGCGCGATTGCCGCTTGGGCAAAGCTGATTGAGGATCACGGCTCGATGAGTTTCGCCGAAATCCTGCAGCCGGCCATCGAGTTCGCTGAACAGGGTTATGTCGTGCATTCGCGCGTTGCCTTCGACTGGGTCAGCGAGGAAGAAGCGCTGGCCGCCGATCCGGACTCCGCCAAGGCGATGCTGGTCGACGGCAAGGCGCCAAGGGCCGGCACCGTGCACAAACAGCCGCAGCTGGCTGAGACCCTGAAGAAGATCGCCGCCGGTGGCCGCGACGGCTTCTACAAGGGCGAGGTTGCCGAGGACATGGTGGCCAAGCTGAATTCCCTCGGCGGGCTGCACACCATGGACGATTTCGCCGCGGCCGACGCCGAGTATGTCGAGCCGATCCGGGCCGACTACAAAGGCTACGACATCTACGAGATCCCGCCGAACGGCCAGGGTGTCTGCGCGCTGATGATCATGAACATCCTTGCCGGCTTCGACATGAAGTCGCTCAGCGAAGCGGACCGGGTGCACGTGATCGCCGAAGCCACCAAGATCGGCTACCACCAGCGGGACTGCTTTGTCGCCGACCCGAAATTCGCCGATGTACCGGTCGAGTGGATGCTCGGCGAGGAGCACACCGCCGTGATGCGCGCCATGGTCGACATGGACAAGGCCGGGAATTTCGAGGACAGCGACTTCCCGCTGCATCGCGACACGATCTATCTCTCCTGCATCGACGAGCAGGGTAACGCGATCTCCTTCATCAACTCGCTGTTCTCCGGCTTCGGCAGCACCATCATGGCGCCGAAATCCGGTGTCATGCTGCACAGCCGCGGCAACAGCTTCCACTTGAAGGAAGGCCACCCGAACTGCATCGCGCCGCGCAAGCGCCCGATGCACACCATCATCCCGGGCTACGTCTTCAAGAACGGCACTGCCGTAGCACCGTTCGGCGTGATGGGCGGCCAGTATCAGTCTACCGGCCAGGCCAACTTCATCTCCAACGTGGTTGATCTCGGGCACGACATCCAGGAAGCCATGGACGCTCCGCGCAGCTTCGCCACCGAAGGTATCCTGCAGGTCGAGAGCGAGTTCGCACCGGAGACTTACACCGCTCTGGAAGCCAAGGGGCACAAGCTCGATCGGGTCGACAAGCCGATCGGCGGCAGCCAGTGCGTCTGGCGCGATCCGGAAACCGGCGTGCTTCAGGCCGGCTCCGACCCGCGCAAGGATGGTCATGCCACCGGTTACTAAAAGCGCTTACAGAAGAACAGAAAGCCTAGAAGACCAATGAGCAAGAGCCACAATATCGTCGTCATCGGCCTCGGCATCATGGGCCGGCGCATGATCCAGTACATGATCCCGCATGACCGCTTCACGGTTATCGGGGCCTGGGACCCAAGCGCTGAGTCCGTCGCCACCGCCAGGGCCGAATTCCCGGGCATGACTATCTGGGACAGTGCCGAAGCCATGATCGCGGCGCCAGAAGCCGATCTCGTCTACATCGCCAGCCCGCCCGCCTTCCACAAGCACTATGCCGACCTCGCCATGGATGCCGGCAAGCCGGTCTATTGCGAAAAACCGCTCGGTATCTCCGTGCCGGAAAGCGAGGAAATGGTCCTCCGCCTGGAAGAGACCAAGACGCCGAACGTCGTCAACTTCTCCCAGGCATCGCTTGAAGGCGTCGAGATGATCGAAGCCGCGATGAAGGACGGCTCCATGGGGGATATCGTCAGCGCCGAGCTGGTGATGCATTTCTCCCAATGGCCGCGCGACTGGCAGGCGGACGCCGACTGGCTTCGGTTCCGCGATCAGGGCGGCTACACCCGGGAAGTCACCTCGCACTATCTCTACATCACCGAACGCTTCCTCGGACGGGCCAATCTGCTCTGGAGCAAGCCGACCTATCAGGCCGATCCGAAACTCTGCGAAACCCATGTCCATGCCATGCTGGACTGCAGTGGCGTTCCGGTGAGCTATAGCGGCGCTGTCGGCGGTGTCGGTCCGGACCGGATCGAAGGCACCTTCTACGGCACGAAGAAGAGCATGCGCCTCAGCGGCTTCTACATCCTGGAGCAGACCAGCGGCGGGCCGTGGGAGCTGGGCATGGAACTGCCCGCCGATCCACGTTCGGTCTCCGTGCCCCGGCAGATCGACAACGTTGCCCGCTGGATGGATGGCAGCAAGCACACCATGCCGTCAGCCGCCGATGCGCTCTCCGTGCAAAAGCTGGTTGAAGGTATTCTGGCGGACTAAGCCGAACACCAATTTAAAACCGTCATTCCGGCCGGAGAGCCGGGACCCAGATGATCGTAGTGCAACGCTCTTCGTTCCCTGGGTCCCGCATCAAGTGCGGGATGACGTTTTTTTATGTGAAAACAGTGTTTTAATCTGAATAAACTACCCGCCGTTCGCCCGGCTCGAACTGCGCGAGGGACTGGCGCCAGCTTCCATCCCGCCAATGGAACGTCACAGCGCCTTCATTCGGCAAATATTCCGCCGTATAGAGCGTTCCCAGCCAATCGTCGAAATCCTGCTTGAACAGGTCCCCCTCAACAAACACCGCGCGCGCTGCTTCCGCATCCTCCGCCAACGCACAGGCCGCATCGAACCGCCGGGCGGAATCCGGGAACGGCTCCACATCCGCCTGATGGTTCGTAACGACATTTCCGTCGAAAACGAGCGGCGACCGGTCCGGCGCAAGCTCGGCTCAGACCGACTTTCCGGACCTGTCCTGTACCAGTACATTCTGCGCCCAGGCACAGGGCTATCCGGCGCAGCACGTCCGCCGCCTCTTTCACGTCGGAGGCCACCTGCAGCAGGTACCGGATGATCTGGACGATACTGAAACCAGCTCCGTAGACATGCCGTCCGCCGAAGGTGAGCGCGGCAGCCACGCCCGCATCGTTCACCCCGTCCAGCAGGCCGCTGCCCCCTTCGGACATGCCGAGTACATGACGCCCTGACCATTCCGTCCGCAGGATGACCGCCGAGGTCGCATCCGGATGAAAATCGTAGTTGCGCAGCATGGTCGGGCGCGGCCGGGTGAAGGCGCGGACGGAGCAGCCGGCAGGGATAAACGGCGGCGGGTCGATCCCGGCAAGGGCGGCGATCATGGCCGGGTCGTCGCCAGCACACCCCGCCATTCTGTCAAACAAACCAAGCATCTCCGGCATGTGGGTGCCGACACGGCGGCGGCATTCCTCCGGGTCCGGGATGCACTCCGCTTTCGCATACCAGTCCACGACGAATCCGCGCCCCTCCTCGACCGCTTGCCGGATGAACGGGCCCGGCTGCGGTTCATCGACGGCACGGAACAGCTTCTCCATCGCCTCAGCCTTTCAGCGGAATGCAGATCAGCGTACGCAGCTCGGCCTCCGCCACCTCGGATGGGTCATTCAAATACCATTCGAGACATGGACGCTCGTCCAGGCTCTCCCCGCTCTCCGGCAACCAGAGGCCGAGCAGCCGGTGGAAGCAATCTTCCATGCCCCTATAGGAGCCTTCGAGCAACGTGCAGGCATAACGGCCCGCCGGAAGCGCGTCGACGCGGACATTTTCGGGGAAAGATTCGGCGGGTATCTGTGCATCGGAACGGAACGAGACACAGGCATCATAGCGCAGCTCAGCCTCAGGAACGCTTCCCGGATCATCGTAAGACAGGCCGAAAACGCCGGTAGCGTGCTCATGGAGTCCATGTTTTCTGAGCCAGTCATGCAGCGCCCCGAAGCTCGTTCCAACCTCGTAATACGGCCCGACATGGCGCCAGGCGATGATCGGATCCGGTGTCATGTCCTTGATTTCAACCTGCATGCCATGCTCCTTCCTGTCCGCGATCAGACGGATGCTTCCCGTCTCCGGACGATAATGAATACGGGTATTCAGCGGCCGGTAGGGAGGCGGCGCCTTGGCCGTCCGATAAGCGCTTGGAGGCAGGCCGAAACATTGCCGGAAGGCCCGTGTGAACCCCTCCGGGCTGCCGTACCCGGCAGCCAACGCCGTCTCCGTCACGGTTGCCCGCTCAATGCGCAAGACATGGGCCGCACGAGACATTCGCACCCGGCGCACCACCTCCTGCACCGTCTCCCCCGTCAAGGCACGGAACACCCTATGAAAGTGATAGACAGAGAAGGCGGCTGTATCCGCCAGCTCGCCAAGCTGTAGCGGTCTGTCCGCATCCTTTGCTATCCGGTCCAGGACCCGGCCAATGCGTTCGACATAGGAGGTTTCCGTCGTCTTTCTCATGGCACAAGCATGCCATCGCTTCGGCCTCGCTGCCCGACCGATCTTGCGGTTATGATCCCGAACCGCCCGCACCAGAACGGGTCGCCGCCAAATGAAACACCGGAAACGCCCGCATGCTCACCGTGACAGCCGCCGCGCCGCTCATCCTGGCGACCCTTGCGATCCTTGTCGCCCGCCAGTCCGCCATGCGGGCGGGCGGTCTCGGGCTCGCCGTCTCAATCCTGATCGCCGCCACTGTTTCCGCATTCCACCTGCAGTCAGATGCCATCGCGGATGCCGTCATCGACGGGCTGCTGACCACGGCGACCGTCGCCTATGTGTTGCTCGGCGGCGTTACCCTGTACTGGGTGCTGCGTGGGGGCGGTGCGCTGGAGCGGCTCGGCAAGGCAGCCGCCGACGCGATCCCGAACCCGGCGCAGCGCGTGCTGGTCCTCGTGCTCGGCGTCTCCGTCTTCTTCGAATCCGCGACCGGTTTCGGCGTCGGTATCATCGTCACCGTGCCACTGCTGATCGCGCTCGGCTATCCGCCGGCCCGCGCGGCCCTGATCGCCCTGCTCGGGCAGTGTGCCGTGCCCTGGGGGGCGCTTGCCATCGGCACCGTGCTTGGCGCGGATCTGTCCGAACTCCCCGCGCGCGAAACGGCGATAACGGCAGTCTGGCTCAGCCTGCCCTTCATCCTGCTCTGCGCCTTCGCCACCCTCCGCTTTGCCGGGGAAAGCCTCACCAGTGTCTCGAACATCCTCTCCGCCATTGCCTACAGCGCCCTGCTCGCTGCCACGCTCTGGGCTTCCAGTGCCTGGATCAGCGTCGAGCTCGCGGGCTGTATCGCCGGCCTTGCCGTAGCGCTCGCCGGGCTTGTGCTGGCGCGCCTCCGGTCGAAGGCGCGAACGGACGGGCATGGCCTGCTGGCCGCCGCGCTTCCGCTCTTCGTGCTGATGGCAACCTTGAGCCTGACCCGCCTCGTCCCGGCTGTCGGAGCCTTTACCAGCTCCCTGTTGCGCATCGACATGCCCGCCTATGACTTCACCCTGTCCATCATCCACCATCCAGGCTTCTGGATGCTGCTGGCGGCGCTTGCCGGCATCCTGTGCCTGCGTATCCCCGCCACCGAAGTCCGTCTGCTTGTGCCGCAGGCGCTGAAACAATGGAGCATCGCCAGCCTGTCGGTCGCCGGGTTCATCTGTTTCGGGCATGTCATGCTGCATGCGGGGATGACGGACCGGCTGGCGGAAACCGTCGCCGCCGCGGCGGGCACGGCCTATCTCTTCGCGGTTCCGGCCGTGGGCGGCCTGGGCGGGTTCCTGACAGCCAGCAATGCCGGATCAAACGCACTGTTCATGGCCTTCCAGAGCACGGTCGCGGGACGGCTCGCGCTTGATCCCATCGTGGTCGCGGCAGCGCAGAACGCGGCCGGCGCCAATATCACCCTCGCCTCGCCCGGCCGGATTGTCCTCGCGGCATCCGTCTCCGGGCTGGCGGGTCAGGAAAACCAGCTCATGCGCCCGGCGCTGGCCCTCGGGATCGTCGGGCTGCTGCTGATGCTGCCGGTGCTGACGCTGTTATAGATCCTCACCGATGAGCGCCAGCGTGCGCTCATCCCGCACACCGCTATAGAAGAGATCCAGTGCCCGACCGAAGAGCTCGCGATCGGCCCTCTCTTCGGCAGCAGTTTCGAACAGCGTGAGGCAGGAGCGGAATTTCATGTCGTCCGGAGAGCCGAAAATCTCGAATGCCGTTTTGTCCCTATGCGGCAGGACAGCTTCGACGCAAGCCTTGAGCCGAGGGCCAAGCACTGTATCTCGAAGATAGCACCGGGCCTGATCGAGATCGGTGATGCCATACTGAATGGCCCTCGGGCTGTGGCCGAGCGCGACATGCTGGGGCAGGACATACCAAATCCAGTGGGAGGTCTTGCGGCCCGCTTTCAGCTCGGCAAGGGCCTGCGCGTAAACAGGCCCTTGTGCCTCGATGAATTTCTCCAGATCGCTATCCGGCATCAGGTCTCTCGCGCGCCGCCGTTAGTCCTTGTCCTCCGGGCCAACCCAGGCAAACGGGTTGTAGGCAATTTCCCAGAGATGGCCGTCGGGATCGGCGAAATAGCCGTGGTATCCGCCCCAATGGGCCTTTTGCGGCGGTTTGACCAGCTTTGCACCCGCCGCGACGACAGCCTCCAGCGTCGCATCCACCTCCTCCGGAGAGGCAACATTGTGCGCGAGACTGAAACCCCGGTAGCCGCTCCCCTCGGAAGACACACCGGCATCCGCCGCAAGGTCTTCCCGCTCGGACAGCCCGAGCCAGGTTCCGTTCAGATTGAAGAAGGCTACGCTCGGCGGGGAGTCGAGCCTCGGGAAGCCGAGGCCCTTTTCGTAAAACTCACGCGAGACAGCGAGATCTTTGACAGCCAGGGCGACCATGCTGATTCTGGGTTTCATGCCATACCTCATTCGACTTCATTGAAATTTTGGTCCTAGCCTGAGGCAAGACGGCGCGCGAATGAAGTCGAAACACCAGGGCGGCAGACCATCAGATGTCCCCGCAGACCTCCAGCATGATCTTGCCGCTGTGCCCGGCGCTTTCCATGAAGGCGTGGGCAGCGGCCGCTTCGGCGAGCGGGAAGGTCTTGCTCACCACCGGCTTCAGCTTGCCTTCCTCAAACATCGGCCAGACATTGAGTGCCAGGCTGTCGCGGATCTCCGCCTTGTTCTCCGGGGTCCGGGAGCGCAGCGTGGAGCCGGTATAGGTCAGCCGCTTCAGCATCACCGGCATCAGGTCGATCTCAACCCTGGAGCCCCCGTTGAAGGCGAGCTGCACGATCCGCCCGTCCGGCTTGGAAGCCTTGATGTTTTTGGCAATATTCTCGCCGCCGATGATATCGAGAATGACGTCCGCGCCCTTGTACGCGCCGCGGATGATCTCGACAAAATCCTGCTCGCGGAAATCAACGGTGAGGTCTGCACCGAGATCGCTGCAGACCTGGCAGCGTTCCGCTGGACTGTCGACGGCGACGACGGTTGCACCGATTGCCTTCGCCAGCTGGATTGACGTCGTGCCGAGACCGCCGGCGCCGCCATGCACCAGGAAGACTTCGCCGCGCGACAGCTTCGCGCCCATGAAGACATTCGACCAGATGGTGAAGAAGGTCTCCGGCACCGATGCCGCTTCCAGCAGGTTGAAACCGTGCGGCAAGGGCAGGCAGTGCCGTGCATCGACCGCGCAATAATCCGCATAGCCGCCGCCATTGGTCAGCGCGCAGACCATGTCTCCGACGGACCAGTTTCCGACCCCGTCGCCAACCGCAACAACCCTGCCTGAAATCTCCAGGCCGAGCAGATCGGACGCGCCTTTCGGTGGCGGATAATGCCCCCGGCGCTGCACGAGGTCCGGCCCGTTCACTCCCGCATAGGCGACCTGGATCAGTACCTCGCCCGGCGCCGCTTCCGGTACCGGCCGCTTGCCCGGCACCAGAACCTCCGGTGCGCCCGGCACGCTGATTTCAACCACATTCATCTCGGCCGGAAGCGTTACATCCGTCATCAGAAATTCACTCCGGTTCAATCGACAACAAGGGATTCAGGGCTGCCGGAATCTTCCGGGAAGACCGGATAGAGTCCCTGCGTCCGTCCCAGCTGTTGTATCAGAGCCAGCACGGAGTCGATATGCGGCGTCTGCAAGTCGACCAGCCGTCCCATTTCCTGCACCGCCGTCAGCAGCGCGTCCACTTCGAGCTGCCGGCCTTTTTCAAGATCCTGCAGCATCGAGGTGCGGTGCGCGCCGACCTTGGCCGCGCCGTTGATCCGGCGTTCCACGTCGACCCGGAAATGCACGCCGAGCCGGGCACCGATACGCTGGGCCTCTTCCATCATCGCCCGTGAAAGCGCTCGGGTTCCGGGATCGGTCGCCACCACGTCGAGCGTCGCACGGGTCAGGGCGCTGATCGGATTGAAGCAGAGATTGCCCCAGAGCTTCAGCCAGATTTCATCCCGGATATTCGGCATGACCGGCGCCTTGAATCCAGCCTGCTGCAGTGCCTGGCTGAGACGTGTCGCCCGTTCGGACACGCTGCCGTCCGGCTCACCGAGAGCAAACTTGTTGCCGTAGGTGTGCTTGACGATTCCGGGAGCCGCAATCTCCGTCGCCGGATAGACGACGCATCCGATGGCACGCTGCGGGCCGATCAGATCCCATTGCCGGTCATCCGGATCGACAGAATTCAGCCGCAGGTTCTGATAGGCGCTGTTGACGCCGAAGAAGTACCACCAGGGCACACCGTTCTGGCAGGTCACCACAGCGGTGTCCGGGCCGAGCAACGGCACCATCTGGTCCGCCACATCCCAGGCCTGGTGGGTCTTGAGCGCGACGATCACGTAATCCTGCGGGCCGAGTTCCGCCGGATTGTCCGTCGCGGTGACTTTCGCGACGCGCTCCTCCTCGCCGATCAGGAGTTTGAGGCCATTCTCCCGGATCGCCGCCAGATGCGCGCCGCGCGCGATCAGCGAAACCTCGACACCATCCACCTGGGCGAGCTCCGCGCCGAGATAGCCGCCGATCGCGCCCGCGCCATAGATACAAACCTTCATGCCCCTACCCCCGTTTTTCTACCCGTCTTATGAAAACGGCGCCGGCTTCAACAAGCCGGCGCCGCCTTCTATCCCGTATCGGCTGAACCGGCCTAGACGGCGCCTTCCGCCTTGGCTGCGGCCACATCGTCGGCACTCATGCCGAGCACCGCCGTCAGAATCTCATCCGTATGCTCGCCCAGAAGCGGCGAACGTTCCACCTTTGCCGGTGATGCGGAAAGCTTAATCGGATTACCGACAGTCAGATAGGTGCCACGCTGGGGGTGCGGCACTTCGACCACCGTACCGGTCGCACGCAGCGACTTGTCTTCCGCCAGTTCCTTCATGGAGAGGATCGGGCCGCACGGCACATTCAGCGCGTTCAGCGTTTCCATGACCTCGAACTTGTTCTTGGTCCTGGTCCATTCCTCGATCATGGCGAAGCACTTGTCGAGTTTCGGCAGACGAACTTCAGGCGTGGCCCACTCCGGGTCCTCGATCAGATCCTCGCGACCGATGGTCTTCATCAGCGGCGCCCAGCCCGGCGGCTGGATAATGACATAGATGTAATCGTTCGGGCCGCCGCCCTTGGTCTGCACGGCCCAACCCGGCTGTCCGCCGCCCGAGGCATTGCCGGCCCGCGGCACGGCCTCGCCGAACTCGCCGTTCGGATATTGCGGGTATTCCTTCAGCGGACCGTGTTCCAGGCGCTGCTGGTCACGCAGTTTCACCCGGCAAAGATTGAGCACGCCGTCCTGCATCGCGCATTCGACCCGCTGTCCCTTGCCGGAATTCGTCCGGTGATAGAGCGCCGTGACAATGCCGAGCGCCAGGTGCAGACCGGTGCCGCTGTCGCCGATCTGGGAGCCGGTAACGGTCGGCGGGCCATCATCGAAGCCGGTGGTGGAGGCGGAGCCACCAGTGCACTGGGCGACATTCTCGTAGACCTTGCAGTCTTCAAAATCGCCAGGGCCGAAACCCTTGATGCTGGCATAGACGATCTTCGGGTTGATCTCCTGAATGCGTTCCCAAGTGAAGCCCATCCGGTCGAGCGCGCCCGGCGCGAAATTCTCGACCATGACATCGCACTCTTCGATGAGGCGCGTCAGGATTTCCTTACCCTTGTCGGTCTTGGTATTGAGCGTGACGCTGCGCTTGTTGCTGTTCAGCATGGTGAAATAGAGGCTGTCTGCGTCCGGCAGGTCGCGGAGCTGGCCGCGGGTAATGTCACCGACACCCGGGCGCTCGACCTTGATCACATCGGCACCGAACCATGCCAGCAACTGGGTGCAGGTCGGGCCCGACTGCACATGCGTCATGTCCAGAATACGGACACCTTTCAACGCTTCGCTCATTGTCTTTCTCTTCCCCCTTGGCGGATTAACGGAAAAAGGGCGCGCCGGAGACCCGGCACGCCCTTCCGCTTATTTGTACATGGTCTGGTTCTTGGTACCCGGTGCGTATTCGTTCGGGTCGACCCAGATATTGACCACTGCGGACTTGCCGCTGGTTTTCACCGCTTCACGGGCACGCTGCAGGGCGGGTTGGATCTGGTTCGCCTCATGCACCTCTTCACCATGGCCGCCGAGCATTTCGGCGAACTTGGAGAACGGCACATCGCCAAGCTTGTTGCCGACATTACCACGCTGGTCGCCGTATTTTGCGATCTGGCCGTAGCGAATCTGGTTCATCGAGGAGTTGTTGCCGATGACCGCGATATAGGGCACGCCGAACCGGTTGGCGGTTTCCATGTCGAAGGCGGTCATGCCGAAGGAGCCATCACCGTAATAGCAGAGGATTTCCTTCTCCGGATTGGCCAGACCTGCCGCGATGGCGAAGCCGGTGCCGACACCGAGCGAGCCGAGCGCACCCGGATCCATCCAGTTGCCCGGGCCTTTCGGTGCCACGGCCTGGGCGGAGATCGTCACCACGTCGCCGCCGTCGCCGATATAGACCGTCTTCTCTGTCAGGAACTCGTTCAGCTCCCACGCCACCCGGTAGGGATGGATCGGGGACTGGTCGGACAGGAACAGCGGCATCAGCTTTTCGGTCGCCGCCTCTTCGGCCGCGCGCAGTTCCTTCAGCCACCCGTCACGGCCCTTGGAGCCATTGTCGACCCGGCCCTTGATGGCCGCGTGCACGGCGGAGAGGATCGCGCCCGGATCGCCGGCGATGCCGAGATCCACGTCCCGGTTCTTGCCGACCGTGCTGTAAGACTGATCGATCTGCACCAGCGTCAGATCTTCACGGATACGCTTGCCGTAGCCCATGCGGAAATCGAACGGCGTGCCGACGATCAGCAACAGGTCCGCCTTCTGGAAGGCGAGGCGACGGGTCCGGTTGTAATAATGGCTGTCCGTCTGCGGCAGCATGCCGCGGGCGCCACCGTTCATGTAGCAGGCGATGTTCAGATCCTTGACCAGATCGATCGCCGCCTGATGGCCGCGGCTCATCCAGACCTGGGAGCCGACGAGAATGGCCGGACGCTCCGCCTTGACGATCAGGTCGGCCAGACGCTCGATATCAGCCGGATCGCCGATCGATTTGACAGAGGCGCGATACTTGCCCGGCTCCGGGATAACGGCGCTCGACAGCGGCACTTCGCGGTCCAGCACGTCGCGCGGAATTTCCAGATAGGACGGGCCATAGGCTCCGGAGAAACATTCACGGGCCGCCATGGAGACCATGTCGCCCGCGCGTTCCGTCGAGCGGACACCGGCGGAGAATTTGGTGATCGGCGCCATGATATCGACATGGGGCAGATCCTGCAGCGAGCCCATCTTGTGCTGGGTCAGCGCGCCCTGTCCGCCGATATGCAGCATCGGGCTTTCCGAACGGAACGCGGTGGCTACACCGGTCATCGCGTTGGTGCAGCCCGGGCCGGCCGTGGTAACGAGGCAGCCGAGCTTGCCGGTCTGACGGGCGTAACCGTCGGCGGCATGGGCCGCGACCTGCTCGTGCCGGAAGTCGACAATCCGGATGCCTTCGTCGACGCAGCCGTCATAGATATCGATGATATGCCCGCCGCAGAGCGTGAAGATGGTATCGACACCCTCGTTCTTCAGGGCTTTCGCGACCAGATGGCCACCGGAAACGACTTCGCCGGAGCGGTCTTTTTCTTTCAGAGTATCGGTAGCGGTATCGCTCATAGTCAGGCTCCCTTTTTTACAGGCGGTCGTTACAACGCGCACCGCCGCTTGATCTTCGGTTATCCGAGATAGTTCACGTTGTTGGCGACATGCTTGGCGAGCGCAAGCGCATGGTCACGGACCAGACGTTCCGCCAGCTCCCCGTCACGGGCCTCGATGGCCTCGACGATATGCATGTGATCCTGCATCGACCGGGTGATCCGGTCCTGCTCACCGATGGTCCGGGCACGGATGGCACGGACATGCAGAAAAATCTTGTCAGTCATTTCCAGAATCAGCGGCGAATGGCCGAGCTTCAGGATTGCCTGATGAAAATCGATATTGCGGCTGGAATATTCGTCGATTTCCAGCCGGCCCTTTTCCGTCTCCTGGAAGATCCGGCGGAGTTGCCTGATTTCGGCATCCGAGGCAACTTCCGTGGCCTGCCGCGCCGCCATGCCTTCGAGCGCCGCCCAGACCTTGATCATCTCGATGATCTCGGCCTTGGTCTTGCGGACGATGAACACGCCGCGCCGGGGCTGGATATCGACCAGCCCTTCCTGCGCCAGCCGGGCCAGCGCTTCGCGCAGCGGCGTCCGGCTGATCCCGAGTTGCTCGGACAACTGCCGCTCGTCGAGCCGCAGATTGGCATCCGGATCATAAATATTCATCGAGACGATACCGTCTTTCAGGGCCGTATAAGTCTTGTCCTTGAGACTGACTTCGGCCGCGATCGGCGTCACCATCAACGCTGAAGACTCGTTCATGCGGATTTCCCCGGTCGTTCGACCAATAGAGGACGCTCCCATGGCGGGATGCGTGGGTTCTGGTATACCACACACTTTATGCCATGGAATACATAAATTGCGGCATGAATGCCTGCTTATTTAGCGAAATGGCTCGTCACGACGCGACGAAAGAGCACACCCCGCACCACAAGCGCGGTTGAATTCAGAAGCGTGAGGCCGCACCGCACCTCAGGATCGCGCCCTTTTGACCAAGGCGCGCAGATCGAATTCCGGATCTCCCGCCTGCTCCGGCGTCAGGCCAGCATCCATGGCGAGAAGCCGGCGCCCCAAGGCATGATCACCTGCCTTGTTCACCGACTCGACGCACCGTAGCTTGCCGGCGGCGAACAGAAAGGCGGAGAAGGAGCCGCTCTCCGGATCACCGCGCAGCACAGCCGTTTCGCTGCCGTCGGACAGCCCGGCGATCTGCAATTTGGCCTCGGCCTGGTCGGACCAGAACCAGGGCACCTCGTGATAGGGCTCGGCATCGCCCAGCAGCGCGGCGGCCGCTGTCTTGGCCTGATCCACGGCGTTCTGCACGGATTCAAGACGAACCCGGCGGCCGATCTGCCAGTGCATATAACTGGCACAGTCCCCGATGGACGCGACCTCCGGAACAGAGGACAGCATGGTCGGCCCGACGGCGATGCCGTTTTCGATCGCCAGCCCCGCCGCTTCCGCAAGTTCGGTGCAGGGCAGCACGCCGGTCCCGGAAATGACACACCCGGCATCAATGACAGTGCCATCGGCAAGGTCGGCGCCGGAGGCGATCCCGCCGGACAGCCGGATGCCGGAGACCCGGGCGTTCAGCCGGATATCTGCGCCCAGGCTGGTCAGGTAGCCGAAGAAATAGGCCGAGACAGCCGGCGAGACCGCACGGGCCATCAGCCGATTCTCGGCTTCAAGCACGGTTACCTGCTTGCCAAGCACCGCAGCGGTCGCGGCGATTTCGAGTCCGATGAAGCCGCCCCCGATGACCAGCACGGACGCGGCCGCATTGAAGCCGGCCTTGATCGCCTGGCTGTCCTGATAGGTCCGGAGCTCAAGCACGCCCGGCGCATCGATGTTCGGGATCGGGATTCTCCGGGGGCGGGAGCCCACAGCCAGCGCAATCCGGGAACAGGAGATGGCGGAGCCGTCGGCCAGCCGCACCTCCCCTCCACTCAGATCAAGCGCGGTCGCCGTCGTGCCGAGGCGAAGGTCGATGGACCGGTCTGTATAGAATTTCTCGGGCCGGAGCGGCGTCGGTTTCGCGTCCGGCTCCTTGATATAGCCTTTGGAGAGCGGCGGTTTCTGATAGGGAAGATCCGGCTCGGAGGTCAGCATGGTCAAGGGGCCGTCATAGCCCTTTTCTCTCAGGCTGGCCGCCAGTTGCACGCCGCCGTGGCTGGCCCCGACAATGACGATGCCTTTGTCCGACACGGGCTTCCTCCTGCACTTTAGTTCATATTTTGTGAGTCGTACCCTATTCCTTGAGGAGAGAGGAATAGATTTCGGCGTCCCCGATCCGCCCCACGGGCTTTCCGTCAGCAACGACGAGGATGGTTTCGCCGGTTTGCAGGCGGCAGCGCAACAGATCCGCCATCGGCGTTTCCGGCGCAGCAACGGGCACCGTCCCGCTCGCAAGCACACCGGAACCGATATCCTGTGCGCCCTCGGGCACCGTTGTGCCGTCCGGAACCGGCGCCATCACGGAGTCCGCCCGCAACACACTCAGCGGATTCATGTGGGAGACGAATTCTGCCACATAGGCATTTGCCGGGTTCATCACGATCTCATGTGGGGTGCCGCACTGGACGATGCGCCCGCCTTCCATGATCGCGACTTTCGACCCGAGTTTCAGGGCCTCTTCCAGATCGTGGCTGACGAAAATGATGGTGCGCTGGAGTTGCGACTGCAGCTCGAGCAATTCGTCCTGCAGCTTGGCCCGGATCAACGGATCAAGTGCGGAGAACGGCTCGTCCATCAGCAACACCGGCGCCTCGGTGGCAAAGGCGCGGGCCAGACCGACACGCTGCTGCATGCCGCCCGACAGTTCATGCACCTTGCGGTCCGCCCACTCGGTGAGACCGACCAGGGCGAGCTGGCGCGCCACGCGTTCCGCGCGTTCCGCCTTGCCGACGCCGGACAGCTCCAGGCCGAGGCCGACATTGTCCGCGACCGTGCGCCAGGGCAGCAGGGCGAAATTCTGGAACACCATGGTGACGTGCTCCGTGCGCAGCCGGCGCAATGTCGCCTCGTCCGCACTGGCGGCGTCGATCTCCCGCTCTCCGTCATGCACCCAGACGGCACCGCGGGTCACCGGGTTGAGGCCGTTCACCGCCCTCAACAGGGTCGACTTGCCGGAGCCCGAAAGGCCCATGATGACGGCGATTTCTCCCGGATCGACCGTCAGGCTGCAATCATGCACGCCGAGAACCTGGCCGGTCTCCGCCTCGATCTCGGTGCGGTCCATGCCCCTGTCCATCAGCGGCAGGGCCTCCTCCGGCCGCTTGCCGAAGACAATGTTCACTTTGTCGAAACGTACGGCGGGTGTTGTCATTTTCCGTCCTCCCCGCGTCCGCGGAACAGGCGGTCGAGAATGATGGCAATCACCACGATGGCGAGACCAACCTCGAAGCCCTTCGCGATATTCACCTGATTAAGCGCGCGCAATGTCGGCACCCCGAGCCCGTCGGCCCCGACCAGCGCCGCGATCACGACCATGGAAAGCGACAACATGATGGTCTGGGTCAGCCCCGCCATGATCTGCGGCAGGGCATAGGGCAACTCTACCTTCCAGAGCAGCTGCATGCGCGTCGCCCCGAAGGCCTCCCCGGCCTCGATCAGCATTTTCGGCGTCGAGGAAATGCCGAGATGGGTCAGCCGGATCGGCGCCGGAATGGCGAAGATCACCGTGGCGATCAGTCCCGGCACCATGCCGAGCCCGAACAGGATCAGCGCCGGGATCAGATAGACGAAGGTCGGGATGGTCTGCATCAGATCGAGGACCGGCCGCATGGCGGAGAACAGCCAGGGACGCCGGGCGGCGGCGATACCGAGCGGAACGCCGACTCCCATGCAGACCACGGAGGAGGCGAGCACCAGCGCGACCGTCTCCGTGGTTTCCTCCCAGTAGCCCTGATTGACGATCAGCAACAGGCCGGCTGCGACCAGCAGCGGAAAGGTGATCGTCCGGCGCACCGCATAGGCGATCCCGGCCATGATGGCGACGGCAAGCAGGGGATGCGGCGTCTGCAGCACCCAGAGGATGCCGTCGATCATGAATTCGAGGCCGGCAGCGAGTCCGTCGAAGAACCAGGCACCATGATCGGTCAGCCAGTCGACGAACACACGCGCCGCCTTGCCGATCGGAAGTTTGTTTTCAGTCAGCCATTCCACGGAAAGCTCCCCCTGCCCTGCCGCCGCTCATGGGCGCAATCAAGAAGAGGCGGCACGCATGCCGCCTCTTCCGGAGATTATGCCTTAAAGGCCGAGCGACTTGCGCACGACCGGAAGCGCGGCCTTGCCGTCGACCGTCGTCACACCCGAGAGCCAGGCGTCGAGAATACCGGCGTTTGCCTTGAGCCAGGCCTTGGCCGCATCCTTCGGCTCTTCATTGTCGTTCAGGATGGCGCCCATGATCTCGTTCTCCATGCGGAGCGAGAACATCAGATTGTCGAGGAGACGGCCAACATTCGGGCATTCCTTGGCGTAACCGGCACGGATATTGGTCAGTACCGACGCCCCGCCCAGGTCCGGGCCGAAGAAATCGTCACCACCGGAGAGATAGGCCATCTCGAAATTGGCATTCATCGGATGCGGCTCCCAGCCCAGGAACACAACCGGCTCCTCTTTCTTCACCGCGCGAGCCACCTGGGCCAGCATGCCCTGTTCGGAGGATTCGACGACGTCGAAGCCCTTCAGGCCAAAGGCATCCTTCTCGATCATGTCGAGGATCAACCGGTTGCCGTCATTGCCCGGCTCGATGCCGTAGATCTTGCCGTCAAGCTTGTCCTTGAACCTGGCGATATCGGCAAAGCTCTTCAGGCCCGCGTCGTAGGCATATTGCGGCACGGCGAGCGTATATTTCGCGCCATAGAGATTAACGCCGACGGTCTCCACCGAGCCTTCATCGCGATATTTTGCGATATCGCCTTCCATGGTCGGCATCCAGTTGCCGAGGAAGACATCGATATCCTTGTTCTTCAGCGATGCGTAAGTCACCGGGACGGAAAGCACCTTAACATCAGTCTCGTAGCCCATCGCTTCGAGTACAGTCGTGGTGGCTGCAGTCGTCGCCGTGATATCGGTCCAGCCGACATCGGAAAAACGAACGGTCGAGCAGTGATTGTCGGCCATCGCGGCGCCGGACGTCATGATCCCGGCCGCCAGGGCGATGGCGAATGCAGTTCTGGATTTCAGCATGATTGATGCTCCCTGTTTGGATTGCCCCCGTTATTGGTCGGAGTAGGCAAACATTATAGCAAATCCAGTGCAAGATTTTTATTGATTGAGCAGTCAATCAAAAATACGGTCGGGCCCGAAAGGACCTGCCGCACATGCCCAAGATCGGAATGGAACCTATCCGCCGCAAAGCCCTGATCAATGCTGCGATCGAGGCTATTCACGCACGCGGGTCCTTCGAGGTGACAATGAGCGAGATCGCCCGGCAGGCGGGTGTGTCGGCCGGCCTCGCGCATCATTATTTCGGCAGCAAGGATCAGCTGATCGTCGCCACCATGCGGCATCTGCTGAGCGAGCTTTCGGTCGAAGTCGTCGTGGCGCTGCGTGCCGCGACAACACCGAGAGAGCGCCTGTCCGGCATCATCCATGCGAACTTCGCGTCCGACCAGTTCCGCCCGGCAACCATCTCCGCCTGGCTCAGCTTCTATGTGAAAGCCCAGAGCATGGGCGAGGCCTGCCGTGTTCTCTCCGTCTACGCCCGCCGCCTGCGCAGCAATCTGCAGCACGCGCTGACGCAACTGACCGACCGGGAACATGCCCAGCATATTGCAGAGGGCACTGCCGCGCTGATCGACGGCCTCTATCTCCGCCACGCGTTGCTGGACAGCGACCCCGACCGCGCCGCCGCGATCCGTCTGACGGAAGACTATATCGACGCGCAACTCACAGCCGGGGGAAAGACGTGACGAAGCAGCCCAATATCCTGATCCTGATGGTCGACCAGTTGAACGGAACCCTGTTCCCGGACGGCCCGGCGGATTTCCTGCACGCGCCGGCCTTGAAGGCTCTCGCGGCACGATCCGTCCGGTTCAGGAATGCTTATACGGGCAGCCCGCTTTGTGCACCCGGCCGCGCCGCCTTCATGTCCGGCCGCCTGCCGTCACGGACAGGCGTCTATGACAATGCGGCAGAATTCACTTCCGACATCCCGACCTACGCCCACCACCTGCGCCGCGCCGGGTATTACACCTGCCTCTCCGGCAAGATGCATTTTGTCGGGCCGGACCAGCTGCACGGCTTCGAGGAACGGCTGACGACGGATATCTATCCCGCCGATTTCGGCTGGACGCCGGATTACCGCAAGCCCGGCGAGCGGATCGACTGGTGGTATCACAATCTCGGCTCGGTCACCGGCGCGGGCGTCGCCGAGATTTCCAACCAGATGGAATATGACGACGAGGTCGCCTTCAACGCGGAACAGAAGCTCTACCAGCTTTCCCGGGGCGGCGATGAACGCCCCTGGTGCCTGACGGTCAGCTTCACCCATCCGCACGACCCCTATGTCGCCCGCCGGAATTTCTGGGATCTCTATGAAGACTGCCCGGAGCTGAAGCCGCGCGTCGCGGCCGTGCCATTCGCGAATCAGGACGCCCACAGCCAGCGCCTCTACCTCGCCAACGACTACAGGAATTTTGACATCACCGACGAGCATGTCCGCCGCTCCCGCCAAGCCTATTACGCGAACATCTCCTATCTGGACGACAAGATCGCGACACTGCTGGATACCCTGAAGCGCTGCCGAATGGACGAGGATACAGTGATTGTTTTCTGTTCCGATCACGGCGACATGCTGGGAGAGCGCGGGCTCTGGTTCAAGATGAGCTTCTTCGAGGGCTCCGCCCGGGTGCCGATGATGATCGCAGGCCCCGGCATCGAGGGCAAAACCGTGACCACGCCGGTCTCGACCATCGACATCACGCCGACCCTTGCCGATATCGCCGGCGTCGATCTGTCCGAAGTCGCCCCCTGGACGGACGGGGAATCCCTGAAACCGCTGATCGATGGCGGAGAGCGAACCTCTCCAGTCCTGATCGAATATGCAGCCGAAGGCTCCTATGCCCCACTGGTCTCGATCCGGCGCGGGCGCTTCAAGTTCAATCACTGCGAACTCGACCCGCCCCAGCTTTTTGATCTTGAGGCCGACCCGGACGAGCTGGTGAATCTCGCCGCAGATCCGGCTCATGCGGAAACGCTGTCGGCCTTCCAGGCCGAGATGCGGGAGCGCTGGGACATGGAAAAATTCGACCGCGAGGTTCGGGACAGCCAGGCGCGCCGCTGGGTTGTCTACGAAGCCCTGCGCAACGGCTCCTATTATCCATGGGACTTTCAGCCGCTGCAGAAAGCGTCCGAGCGCTATATGCGCAACCACATGGATCTCAACACCCTTGAGGAGGCCGCGCGTTTCCCGCGCGGTGAATGAACCCCATGCAGGCAGATTTCGTGATCGTCGGTTCCGGCTCCGCAGGCGCTGTCATGGCCGACCGGCTGTCGGCCGACGGCAAGCATTCGGTCATCGTCGTGGAATATGGAGGCAGCGATATCGGCCCCTTCATCCAGATGCCGGCCGCCCTGTCCTATCCGATGAGCATGAGCCGCTATGACTGGGGCTATCAGAGCGAACCGGAACCCCATCTCGGCGGCCGCCGCCTCGCCTGCCCGCGCGGCAAGGTGATCGGCGGCTCCTCCTCGATCAACGGCATGGTCTATGTCCGCGGCCACGCCCGGGATTACGACAATTGGGAGGAACAGGGCGCGACGGGCTGGGCGTACAAAAATGTGCTGCCCTATTTCGAGCGCATGGAATCCAGCCATGGCGGACAGGACGGCTGGCGCGGCACGGGCGGCCCGCTGCATGTCACCCGCGGCCCCAGGAAAAACCCTCTCTACCACGCCTTCGTCGAAGCCGGTCAGCAGGCCGGATTCGAGATGACGGAAGACTATAACGGCGAGAAGCAGGAAGGCTTCGGGCCGATGGAGATGACGGTCCATAACGGCCGTCGCTGGTCCGCCGCGAACGCCTATCTGAAACCGGCCCTGAAGCGCCCGAACCTGACCATGGTGAGCGGCCTCGCCCGCCGTGTCCTGTTTGACGGCAAGCGCGCCACCGGCATCGAGATCGCCCGTGGCGGGAGCATCGAGACCATCACGGCGAACCGCGAAGTGATCCTCGCCGCGTCCTCCATCAACTCACCGAAGCTGTTGAAACTCTCCGGCATCGGTCCCGCAGCAGAGCTGGGCCAGCATGGTATCGAGGTTCGGGCCGACCGGCCGGGCGTCGGCGCCAATCTGCAAGACCATCTGGAGCTCTATATCCAGCAGGAATGCACCCAGCCAATCAGCCTTTATTCAAAGCTGAACCTGTTCTCCAAGGGTCTCATCGGCCTCGAATGGTTGCTGTTCAAATCAGGCCTCGGTACCACCAACCATTTCGAGAGCGCTGCCTTCCTGCGCTCCAAGGCGGGTGTCGAATACCCGGACATCCAGTATCACTTCCTGCCGGTCGCGATCCGCTATGACGGCAAGTCGCCGGCCAAGAGCCACGGCTTTCAGGCCCATGTCGGCCCGATGCGCTCGAAATCGCGCGGCACCGTTACCCTGCGCTCCGCCGACCCGATGGACGCGCCGGTGATCAAGTTCAATTACATGAGCCATGAGGATGATTGGGCCGACTTCCGGCATTGTATCCGGCTGACCCGGAATATCTTCGGGCAGGATGCCTTCACGCCTTATCGCGGCAGGGAGATCTCCCCCGGTGACGATGTGACGAGCGACGAGGCGTTGAATGATTTCATCCGTTCCGAGGTGGAGAGCGCCTACCATCCGTCCGGCACCTGCCGGATGGGCGCGGCGGACGATCCGATGGCGGTGGTGGACCCGGAATGCCGGGTGATCGGGGTCGAAGGGCTTCGGCTCGCGGACAGCTCGATCTTCCCGCGCATTCCAAACGGGAACCTGAATGGTCCCTCCATCATGGTCGGCGAGAAGGCTTCCGACCATATCCTTGGCAAGGCGCCGCTGCCGCCCTCCAACAAGCAGCCCTGGATCAATCCGCGCTGGGAAACATCGGACCGCTAAGATTGCCAGCCGCTGATACCGACAGAAGGACAAGCCACATGCGCGCGCAACCGACAGCCTCCCACTTCATCGCCGGCAGCCCGATAGAAAGCCCCAAGGGCAAGAGCTTCACCAGTCTCTACCCGGCCACGGGCGAGACCATCGCGGAACTCCATGCGGCGGATGCTGCCACCATCGACAAGGCGGTCGCTGCAGCCCGCGCAGGCCAGAAAATCTGGGCCGCCCTCAGCGGTGCGGAGCGTGGCCGGGTCCTGCGGAAGGCGGCGGATCTGATCCGCGCGCGCAATCGGGAGCTTTCACTGCTGGAGACGCTGGATACCGGCAAGCCGCTGCAGGAAACACTGGTGGCGGACGCCGCCTCCGGCGCCGATTGCCTGGAATATTTCGGCGGCATCGCGGCGGACATCCACGGCGAGTATACGGACCTCGGCGGCTCCTTTGCCTATACACGGCGCGAACCGCTGGGTGTCTGCGTCGGTATCGGCGCATGGAACTACCCGATCCAGATCGCCTGCTGGAAGTCGGCCCCGGCGCTTGCCTGCGGCAATGCGATGATTTTCAAGCCGTCGGAAACCACGCCGCTGACCGCCCTGAAGCTGGCGGAGATTTACAAGGAAGCGGGCCTTCCCGACGGCGTCTTCAGCGTGGTTCAGGGTTTTGGGGATGTCGGCGCGGCCCTGGTTGCGCATCCGGGCGTGGACAAGGTTTCCGTCACCGGCTCCGTGCCGACCGGGGCGAAGGTCATGGCGGCGGCAGCGGAAGGGCTGAAACAGGTCACGCTGGAGCTCGGCGGCAAATCCCCGATCATCGTCTTCGAGGATGCGGATATCGAGAACGCGATCTCCGGCGCCATGCTCGGCAACTTCTATTCCAGCGGCCAGATCTGCTCCAACGGTACCCGCGTCTTCGTGCAGAAGAGCATCAAGCAGAAATTCCTCGACCGTCTGCGCGAGCGCACCGCGAAGATTCGTCTCGGCGATCCGATGGATGAAGAGACCCATCTCGGCCCCCTCGTCTCCAGGCCGCAGTTCGAGAAGGTGCTCGGCTACATCCAGACCGGCCGCGATGAAGGCGCCCTCGTGCTGATCGGCGGTGACGCCGCCACGGTACCGTCCTTCCCGGACGGCTGGTTCGTCGCCCCGACCGTCTTCTCAGATGTGAAGGACAGCATGACCATCGCCCGGGAGGAAATCTTTGGCCCGGTCATGTGCGTGCTTGATTTCGATACCGAGGAAGAAGTCCTGGCCCGCGCCAATGCCACCGATTTCGGCCTCGCCGCCGGTGTGTTCACCAAGGATATCCAGCGCGGTCACCGGGTTGTCGCGGGACTCGAGGCCGGTACCTGCTGGATCAACGCCTACAATCTGACCCCGATCGAAATGCCCTTCGGCGGTGTCAAAAAATCCGGCATCGGCCGCGAGAACGCCCGCGCCGCGATCGAGCATTACAGCCAGCTCAAGAGCGTCTATGTCGAAATGGGAGACGTCGACAGTCCGTACTGAAGTAAAAGGCGCTTTCACCGCTCCGCCAAACCGTTGCGTAATCTGGTCCATGAAGCGCCCTCCACATAAGTTCGGGCCGGAGATCAATAAAACGGAGCCGGAATCTGTGCGCCTATTGTCCAACCAATCAGGGCGAGGACAGACCAGAGAAAATGCAGCACCATCCATCCAGTAATAAGGAAACACCCTACCCAGCCAAACATCTGAAAGGCTGGTCCCGCTTTGCGAAGATGAAACATGAGCAGGATTGCAGCGAGGGTTATCCAAGAAACGCTTGAAACGACATAATTCCAGTGGCTGTCATACCTCCAGCCTCCCCCTTCCCATGGGATTGGATAGGACACCGGATCATCAAAATACCAATACAAATCGAACAGGCTGGAGACGATGATCAATGCCGGCCCGATACATAGCAGCAACCGAAGTTGGCCCACTTTCACTGTCGGCACCTCATTTCTGGTCCTCTTCATTCAGTTAGGCACAGGTCCTGCTCAATATCTCACGATCAAATCCATGTCGGCGCCATACGTCCTGAACTTTTCTGCAAAATCCGACATCCTATCCGTTAAATCGACACATCCAGCAGATCTTGGAAAAGCTCCGCCATGAATCGAAAAACCGCTTCTTCCATGAACATCGTTTCCCCTGCTTGGCTCTATCCATACTCTATGGTTGCCCCATGCTATTTTCCCTCCTGGCCAATTCGTCACTTTGATGTTCAAAAAGAGAAGATATGAGGCGAGACGGTTTATCAACGGCGCGTCGTCAAATCTCTGATATCGATCCTGCCTGACACGCCACTTGCCTTCCGGCAACGGGCCTTTGTCTTTAAGTGCTTGAAATCCCTTCGTCTGAAATCCGGACACACCTGATACTGCGGGCCAGCAAGTCTGAGTTTCACGATGGCCGAACCAACACAATTTTGTCCCGTCAAACTCCAGATACGGTGTCCGAACATGAGGTGATTGGCGTAGCTCTCGCCGCACCATTTCAGTCAGATGCCGATGGACAGGATCGTTCGGCTGGAGTGTATCTGCCGTCGACTCATTTTGTGACGCTTGAAAAGCTTCGACTGCCGATACCGTTCTATCGCTAGCTACGCCGTTGATTTCCGCTTCGTAGAACGGCCGATAGGACAGCCGGTCCCTGAGAACCCGCAGAGCCATTTTTACGACAACAACATCATCCTGCCTGTTCACCCCTCTCCGGCCCACACTTGCATGAATTGGCAATGACTTAGGTGACATTCCAATCTCCATACGATAATAATTTTCCTATTGATAGGATAACTATATAGTGGCTCCTTAGTCCGTTTCAATCTTGGCGAGGTATTGTCAGTCCGCGCCTTAGCAGGAAAAATGGCGGCAATTAAATGGGGAAATGCCAATGCGCATTGAAATTATCGGCGGCGGTCCGGCCGGGCTGTACTTCTCTTACCTTGTGAAGCGGCAGCGGCCAGACTTCGAGGTAACGCTTGTGGAGCGCAACCCGGAAGGCGCGACCTTCGGCTTCGGCGTGGTGTTTTCGGACCAGGCGCTGGCCTTCATGGCGGCGGATGATCCCGAGACACACGATGCGATCCTGCCCGCCATGGAAACATGGCGGAACCTGACGCTCGACCTTGAAGGGGAGCGGATCGATATCGACGGAATGGGCTTCGCCGCCATCGGACGGCTCGACCTGATCAAGATCCTGACGGAACGGGCCCGGAGTGTCGGCATCGAGCCCCGGTTCGAAACCGAAGCTGACAACCTGTCCCGGCTGGACGATGCGGATCTGATCGTCGGGGCGGACGGGCTGAACTCTTTCATTCGCGGCGATGGGACGGATTACGGCATTGAGATGCCGCAGCTGGAAAACCGCTTCATCTGGTATGGCACGGACCGGCCATTCGATACCCTCACCCAGTCGTTCCGGCGCTCGGAAGACGGGCCGTTCAACGCCCATCACTACCGCTACACCCCAACCCTCAGCACCTTCATCGTCGAGACGGACGAGGACACCTGGCAGGCCGCTGGCTTTGAAGGCATGGGAGAAGCGGAGACCAAAGCCTATTGTGAGGAGGTCTTCGCGGACGTGCTGCAGGGCCATAGCCTGATCACGAACAATTCCTACTGGCGCCGTTTCCCGAAACTCTCCTGCAAGAGCTGGCACAGCGGCAAGCATGTGCTGATCGGCGATGCCGTCCATACGGCGCATTTCAGCATCGGCTCGGGTACCCGGCTGGCGATGGAGGATGCCCTCGCCCTCTCAAAGGCCGTACTTGCCACGCCGGACGACATTCCGGCCGCGCTTGCCGCCTACGAAGCTGCCCGCAAACCGATTACGGAAAAGATTGTCCGCGCGGCGAACACAAGCGCGGCCTGGTACGAGGATTTCGCCAGCCATATGAAGCTGGCTCCGGCCGATTTCGCCTATTCCTATATCCAGCGCAGCGGCCGCATGGACGATGAAAGGCTGCAGCGCCTGGCGCCAGAATTCTTCGCCACCTACAGCCCGCACTGGACCGGCGACGCGGGAGCCCGGCCATGATGCCGGAGACGATCCGCGACAGCGTTCCCAGAGACGCGCAGGAATCCGCGGAAATCGGGTTTTCCGTGCCCGAGCGCTACAACGCCTCCAGCCTGCTCTACGACAATCTGGATCGGGGACTTTCAGACAAGATTGCGGTCTTTTCCGACACCGGGCCGCGGACTTACGGCGCGTTGGCGGAGGATGCCAGCCGGTTCGGGAACGGTCTGCTGGCGCTTGGCCTCGATCGCGGCGACCGGGTGTTGCTGCTGATGTCCGACACACCGGCCTATCCCGCCGCGATCTTCGGTGCCATCCGGGCGGGGCTGGTGCCCATTCTGGCCAACACACTGTCTACCCCCGATCTGATTTCCTTCTATCTCGAGGATGCCGGCGCACGTGTCCTGATCTTCGATGAAGAACATGCCGATACGGTAACGGCGCTCGACACCTCTGTGCTGGCATCCCTCATCGCTGTCTCGGTCAACGGAGCCGGGCCGTCGGGCGTGCCCGAAGCCATCAGCGGCGGCAACTGGCTGGCTGAACAGAGCGCGGCGCTCGACGCGGCACCGACCGGCCGGGACGATCCCGCCTTCATGATGTATTCCTCGGGCTCCACCGGGCGGCCGAAAGGCATTCTCCACCTGCAGCATGACGCGCTTTACACGGCGGAAAGCTATGCCCGGCACATTCTGAAAATCGGCCCGAACGATATCTGCTTCTCGATTCCGAAGATCTTCTTCGCCTACGGCTTCGGCAATGCCCTCGCCTTCCCGTTCCATGCGGGTGCCAGCGTTGTCCTGTTTTCGGGCAGGCCCAAGCCTGACGCCGTCTTCAAGATGGCCGCCCGTTTCAAGCCGACCCTGCTGTTCGGCCTGCCGACGCTCTATACGGCGATGATCAAGGACCCTGCCGCCGCGAGCGCAGACCTTTCCTCCGTGCGCATGTGCATTTCAGCGGCAGAGATCCTGTCGCAGGAAATCTTCGATGCCTGGAAGGATCGCTTCGGGCACGAGATCGTGGAGGGACTGGGCTCGACCGAGGTCCTGCACATCTATCTCTCGAACACAGCGACAGAGAAAAAAATCGGCGCCGCCGGCAGGCGGGTGCCCGGTTATCAGGTCATGCTGACAACGCCGGACGGCGCCCCGGTGGCAACAGGAGAAGACGGCGTATTGTCGGTACGCGGCGATTCAAACGCCCCCTGTTACTGGAACCGGCCGGACAAGACTGCCGAGACAATGCGCGATGGCTGGATCTATACCGGTGACCGGTTCCGCTGCGACGAGGACGGATTCTATTTCTTCCTCGGCCGGGTCGACGATCTGGTGAAGGTCAGCGGCCAGTGGCTCTATCCGATGGAAGTCGAGCTTTGCCTGAACGAACACCCGTACATCCTGGAATGCGCCGTCGCCGCAGTGCAGCTGGCCGATCGCCGGACGATCCTGCGCGCCTTTGTCAGGCCGGCTGATGGCGCAGAGCCGGGCGATGATCTGACCGCCGCCATGAAAACCTATATCCGGGAGACCCTGCTGCCCCACAAGGCACCACGCGACTTCATCTACCTGGAAGACCTGCCGAAGACCGGTACCGGCAAGATCGATCGACAGGCGCTGCTCAGGCTCGGTTCGACCGCCTGATCTGGATCCAGGTCGCCGCCCCGGCGGCAAGCGCGACCGCTCCGATCAGGAGTGTGGCCAGCGCATTGATCTCCGGCGTCACGCCGAGCCGAACCTTGGAGAAGATCACCATCGGCAGGGTCGAGGATCCGGGCCCGGAGACGAAGCTGGCAATCACCAGGTCATCCAGCGAAAGCGTGAAGGCGAGCAGCCAGCCGGAGGCCAGTGCGGGGGCCAGCATGGGCAGGGTGACCAGCAGGAAGGCCGTCATCGGGCGGGCGCCGAGATCCAGCGCCGCCTCCTCGATCGAGCGATCAAGACCGCTTGCCCGGGACTGCACGACGACCGCGACATAGGCCGTCGAAAAGGTGATGTGGGCGATCAGGATAGTGTCGAGGCCGCGCCCGTGCGGCCAGCCGACCAGCTGCTCCATGGACACGAAGGTGAGCAGCAGGCTGATGCCGATGATCACATCCGGCATGACCAGCGGCGCCGCGATCAGCCCGGTAAACAGGGTCCGCCCGCCGAACCTGCCGAACCGGGCCAGCACCAGACCCGCCATGGTGCCGAGCAGGGTCGCGCCGGTGGCGTTGATCATGGCGATCTTCAGGGAAAGCCAGGCCGCATTCAGGATCTGCTCGTTGCTGAACAGTTCCACATACCATTTCGTCGACCAGCCGCCCCAGACGCTGACCAGCTTCGAGGCATTGAAACTGAACAGCACGAGCACGACCAGCGGCAGATAGAGAAAGGCGAAACCGGCAACCACCAGCCCCAGCAATGCCATCTTGCCGCCCCGCCGGCTCACGCCCGTTGCTCCCGTCTCGCCTGGACGATCTGGAACAGCATGATCGGCAGGACGAGCAGCAGCAGCAGCACCACCGCCAGGGAGGAGGCCAGTGTCCAGTCACGCTCGCTGAAGAAGGTGTCCCAGAGCATCCGGCCGACCATCAGGGTATCCGAGGCACCGAGCATGTTCGGGATGACGAACTCGCCGGTCGCCGGAATGAAAACCAGCATGGCCCCGGCGATCATGCCGGGGACCGATAGCGGAAGGGTGATCAGCAGAAAGCCCTTCCAGGGCCGGCAGCCGAGATCCTCCGCCGCCTCCACCAGAGACCAGTCGAGCCGCTCCAGCGTCGCGTAGAGCGGCAGGATCATAAAGGGCAGATAGGTGTAGGAAATACCGACATAGAGCGCGAAGTCGGTCTGCAGCATGCGGATGGGCGCGTCTATCAGGCCCAGATGGAGCAGCAGTCCGTTCGCCAGACCGGTATCGGCCATGATCGTCTTGAGCGCGTAGACCCGGAGTAGGAACGAGCTCCAGAACGGCAGCATGACCGCCATCAGCAGAAGATTGCGCACCATCGGCCGGGCCCGGGCGATGATATAGGCCATCGGATAGCCGATCAGCAGAGTGACCAGCGTCGAGACGCCCGCGACCCAGAGCGAGTTCAGATAGGCGCTGCGAAACAGCGCCTCTTCGAACAGCAGTTGATAATTGAAGAACGAGCCCTGATAGCTGCCGTCCGCACCAAACAGGGGCGAATAGGGCGGCTGCGCGATCATCGGCTCCGACAGGGAAATCCGGAACACGATGGCGAAGGGAACCAGGAAAAACACGAACAGCCACAGATAGGGAATGCCCGCGACCGCCCCCTTGCCGGAGAACCAGAAGGATTTTCCCGCAGTTGCCGTCGCCGGGCCGGATGCCGATGCGTCCGCCATCTAGTCGGCTCCGAGCAAGAGCGCGTTTTCGGGCTCGAACCAGAGATCAACCCGATCATCCCAGTCAACGTCGCGCTTGGCCGCATTCTCGCTGTTGGCCCGCGTCACCTCGAC
The DNA here is from genome assembly GCF_040217065.1 of Nisaea sp. Taxonomy (GTDB): domain Bacteria; phylum Pseudomonadota; class Alphaproteobacteria; order Thalassobaculales; family Thalassobaculaceae; genus Nisaea. The sequence continues at coordinate 358,404 of NZ_JAVJNX010000005.1, read as the reverse complement.
CAGTGTCCCGTGTTCCGTCCGCACCCTGTAGGAGGTGACGTCCCCCAGATAGGCGAGGCCCTCGACCGTTCCGCCGAGCCGGTTGACCTGGCCTTCCGGAGCGGTTCCCTGACGTCCGATCCGGACCTTCTCCGGCCGCACCGCGAGTGCACCGCGAGACCCCACCGCCACCTGACCGGCGGCAGCGAACAGCGGCGCGTTCAGGCCATCTGCCTTCAGTTCCGCGATCCCGTCACGGATCGCGGCGACCGTGCCGTCGAACAGGGTGATGTTGCCGAGGAAGGCACCGACAAAACGCGATCCCGGCCGTTCGTACAGCTCCGTAGGGGTGCCGACCTGCCGCACCTGCCCCTTGTCCATAACGGCGGAGCGGGTCGACAGCACCATGGCCTCTTCCTGATCATGCGTGACCACGATCATGGTGATGCCGGTATCGTCCGCGAGTTTGATCAGCTGATACTGGGCATTCTCGCGCAGCCGCTTGTCGAGCGCGCCAAGCGGCTCATCCAGCAGCAGGAGTTTGGGGCGCTTCACGATGGCACGGGCCAGGGCGACCCGCTGGCGCTGGCCACCGGACAGCTGGTGCGGCCGGCGGCCGGCGAAATCGGTCAGCTCCAGCTGCGCCAGGGCATCGGAAACCCGGGATTCAAGCTCATCGCCGCGGACGCCGTCGCGTTTCAGGCCGAAGGCCACATTCGCCGCCACGCTCATATGCGGGAACAGCGCATAGCTCTGGAACATCATGTTCACCGGCCGCTCATAGGGCGGCAGTCCTGTCACGTCCTCGCCATCGATTTCGATGCTGCCGGCATTGGGCGATTCGAGCCCGGCGAGCATGCGCAGCAAGGTCGTCTTGCCACAGCCGGAGCCGCCCAGCAGGCAGAAAATCTCACCGCGATAGACGTCGAGATCAATCCCGGCGACCGCTTCTATGTTGCCGAATTTTTTGACGATCCCGCGCAGCCGCACCACCGGCTCATGCCGGTCCGGAGCCTCCCAGGGCCGCTCGGAATATGCATCGCTGATTGCCTGATCGGACATGGCCCGCCCCCGAAGCCGTCTTGCCACTCGGTGCCTGACTGCGGCACCCGACGAGCCTTGCGGTTCGGTGCCGTGCTGTCAATTGCCACGCGGCGACAATCCAGAGATTTGTGCTCTCTGTGAACGCCAGCGACTCTTCCGGTTATTCGTCTATTGAGTCCGGCCCTACTCTGACCACCATCTTTCCGAAATTCTTTCCCTTGAGGAGGCCGATGAACGCGTCTGGCGCCTTCTCGATGCCGTCCACGACATCCTCACGATACTTGACCCGCCCCTCGGCGATCCAGCCGGCCATATCGCGGGCAAAATCAGGATAGTCGGAGGCGAAATCATAGACGATGAAGCCCTGAATTCGGAGCCGCTTGGTCAGCACCGCGCGCATCAGCGCCGGCACGATCGTTTCCATTTCGGGAAAGCCCGTCGCGTTGTAGAAGGCGATCGTGCCGCAGACCGGCATCCGGGCAAACTGGTTAAACAGCGGGAAGACCGCGTCGAACACCTTGCCGCTGACATTCTCGAAATAGACATCGATGCCGTCCGGGCAGGCCCTGGCAAGCTGCTCGGCGAAATCGGGGGCACGGTGATCGACCGCAGCATCGAAACCAAGCTCGTCGATCAGGTAAGCGCACTTCTCCGCCCCACCGGCGATGCCGACGGCCCGGGCGCCGCGGATTCTCGCGATCTGCCCGACAGCGGAGCCGACCGGGCCCGACGCGGCGGCCACCACAACCGTCTCACCGGCTTTCGGCATGCCGATATTCTTCAGCCCGGCATAGGCGGTCAGCCCGGGCATGCCGAGCACACCCAGCGCTGTGGAAATCGGCACGGAGCCGCGCGCGATCTTGCGCACGCCGCTGCCATCAGACAGCCCGTAGCTCTGCCACCCGATGCGGGCAAGCACGATATCACCGGGCACGAAATCGGGGTTGTGCGATTCCATGACCTCGGCGACGGTCTCGCCTTCCATGAGTCCGCCGATCGGCACCGGTGCGGCATAGGATTTCGCGTCGCTCATGCGGCCGCGCATATAGGGATCCAGGGAGAGATAGATCACCCGCAGCAGCATTTCGCCGGGACCGGGCACCGGAAGCACGGCCTCGTCGAAGCGGAAATTTTCCACTACCGGCGCGCCCTCGGGGCGCGATGCCAGCAGCCAGCGGCGATTGACAGCAGTGCTCATGTCGGGATCTCCCAATCCAAAGAATTTACTTGGATAACGCCAAGTTCAGCATCCGGTCCAGCGCCGATCCGTGTTCGCTCCCTTCGCGTTCGGAAGCGGACCGATTTCACAGTTTTGGCTTAAATGGCCAGCTCGACGACCGGACCTCCGGCAGCCTCCGCATCCTCAGGGTCGTGGGTGACCAGGATCGACGGCAGTCCGGCATCCCGCAGGCGCTCAAAGGTGAAGCGCCTGATGTCCCCGCGCAGGTGCCGGTCGAGCTTCGAGAACGGCTCGTCCAGAAGCGCCGCTTTCGGCTCCGACAGCAGAAGCCGCAGCAGTGCGACGCGGGACGCCTGGCCGCCTGAAAGCGTCGCCGGGTCCCGGTCCATGAAACCGTCCAGGCCGAACCGTGCCAACGCCTCCCCTGCAGCCGTGGCGCGGGCACGACCTCCCGGCGGCATGCCGAACAACAGGTTGCCGCCGACATTCAGATGCGGAAACAGCATCGGGTCCTGGAACAGCAACCCGACATGCCGGAGCTCCGGCGCCGCGTCGGTGATATCGGCGCCATTCAGCTCGATCCGGCCCTCAGCCGTGAACGGGGCGGTCAGAAATCCCGCGACAAAGGACAGCAATGTCGACTTGCCGGAACCGGAAGGCCCCATGACGGTCAGCACCTCTCCAGGCGCGATCATGCAATCGAGCGCCAGCAATTCCCGGCCCTCCAAGGTGATCCGGACATCTTTCAATCCCAGTCCCAAACTCACCGGCTCCCTCCCAGCATACCGCGACGATTGCGCCAGATCAGGCGTGGTGCGGCAAGCGCCAGCGCAAACCCGGCCACCGGCAGGATGGCCTGCGTCAGGGCCCAGGCTCCGATCAGCCGGCGGTCGCCCCCGGCGGCAAGCGCGATAGCCTCCGTCGTCACCGTCTCCACCCGGCCGGCGCCGAGCAGGCGGGTCACCAGATACTGGCCGATGCTGATGGCCGCGCCGACGGCAAAGGCCGTCAGGAGCGGCGTCAGCAGCATCGGCAGGCGGACCTTCCAGAACGCGCCGGACGCGCTCTGACCCAGCGTCCGGGCGAGCTTCGTCCAGGCAGGGTCCTGCCGCCGGTAGGCTTCCGCCAGCGAGAGATAGACGTACGGCAGCACGAAGATGACATGTCCCGCCGCGACCAGACCGCCGCCCGGAGGGGCACCCGCCATCTCGGCCAGCAGCACCAGACCGAAAATGAACCCGATCTGGGGCACCAGGAGCGGCACATAGATCAGAAATTCCAGAGCCCGGCCGGAGCGCGCGCCGCGCTGCCGTTCGTTTTCAAGAACGCACACCACCAGCACAACGGACAGAAGCGTTGTCAGCAGAGCGATCCAGAGCGTCGCCGCGATCGGCCCGCCGGCCGTTTCCGCGACGCTCTGCCAGTGCGCCATCGTCCAGCGGCCAGGCAATGCATCGGGGAAGCGCCAGACCCGGGCGAAAGCATTCAGGCCAAGGGCGGCAATACCGAGCATGGAGGCGAGAATGAGCACCGGAAACAAACCCCGCCCCAGCGTTGCAAAACCGGCATCACCGGCCACTCTTCGACCGGACACAAGCTGGCCACGCACCAACAGTCCGACACAGCGTTCCGCCAGGATCCAGACGGCAATCGCGCCTGCCGTCACGACGAATTGCAGGATCGCGCCGGCCGACGCGATCATCCTGAAATCGAGATCCGGATCGTTCGACCAGCGCAAAATCTGCACTGCCAGCGGCGGCGGCGAGACCGGCCCCAGGATCAGCGCCACGTCGATATTGGCCGAGGAATAGGCGATCACCGCATAGACCGGCAACCGCAACAGCGGGTAAAGCGCGGGAACAATCGTCTTGAACCAGGCCGAGACCCGTCCGTACCCGAAGGACCGGGCCAGCCGCATCCGCTCGCCCGCGTGGATCTGCGCAAGCGGCGCCAACGCCATGAGCAACAGGAACGGCACTTCCTTCATCACCAGCCCCGCCATCAGGGAGAGGCCCCATTCATCCTGCACGATCAGCAGATCCGGCGGGCGCTGCCAGCCGGTCGCCCAGGGCGACATCAGCCGGGCGAGAAACCCGGAGGGGGCAATCAGGAAGGCCAGCGCGAACGCCGCCGCCGCATGCGGGACCGCCAGCAGCGGCGCAATCGCCTGCCGGAGCCAGGTGAACGCCCTTGTCTCGAAGAATATTGCGAGGAACAGCAACGCCAGAGAGAGCGCGATGGCGGCCGTCACCAATCCGGAGAGGAAGGAGAGCAGAACTGATGTCCCCAGTCCCGGCCAGGCGAGCAAGGCCCGCCAGGGCCCGAACCCGACATCGGTCTTTCCGAGTACCGGCAGGAATCCGAAGGATGGGATCAACGCCCCGAGCATTCCTGCAAGAACCGGGAGGGTCAGGATGGCCGCGACCAGATAGGGGGCAAGTCTCAGCATTTGCCCGGCACCGCCGATGACAGGGTCACCGGACCCCGTACCGCCGCACCCACTCCGCCTCAAGCGCCTCGGTCCAGCTTGGATGCGGCTCCGCCAGCATGGTGCCGAGCTGATCCGCCGGCAATGCCGCCGGTCCGAGATCAAGGTTTCGGAATGCGTCCGCCTGTTCTCTAGTCAGCTGCCCGAGGGACAAAACCGTGGCCGAGCCCCAATAAGCGGGATCCTGCTTGCGCATCTGCGCCTCCGGTGAGAGCAGGAAGTTCGCCAGCACCATGGCTGCGTTGCTGTGGCCCGCATTGAACGGAATGGCGAGGAAGCTGACATTGCCGATGGTGCCCGCGTCAAAGACGTAATTGCGCACCGTCGCCGGCAGCTCGCCACTGTCGATTCCCGCAGACGCGTCGGCCTGGCTGAAAGCGAAGGCGATATCGATCTCCCCGTCACTCATCAGGCGGCGCATGCCGCCGGCATTTTCCGGGAAACTGCGCGCCTGACGCCAGAGCGTCGGGTGCAAAGCGTCGAGATAATCACACAGCGGCTTGGAAATGGCCGCGAAATCGGCTTCCGATACAGGATTGTAAAGTGCCGATGAATTGGCGGCGCGCTCGATCAGAACCTGCTTGAGAAAGGTCGTCCCAAGAAAGCTGGGCGGCAGCGGATAGGTGAAACGGCCCGGATTTTCGCGGGTCCAGGCAAGCAAGGCGTCGGTGTTCAGCGGCGGCTCCGGCAGAACGACCGTGTCGCGATAAAAAACCAGCCGGGCCCGCGCCCAGGGCATTTCAAGCCCATCGACAGCAACCCCGAAATCCAGGTTGAGTTCCGGGTTATTCGCCGGATCGGTCAGCCTGTGATTCGGAAGCCGGTCGAGCCACGGCCCGAACAGCAGTCCGTTCCGCTTCATGGCGGCAAAATTTTCTCCGTTGATCCAGATCAGGTCGACCGCACCGCCTTCGCTCCGCCCGGCGGACTTCTCGGCAAGCACACGGGCAACAGCCTCGGCCGTATCCGTCAGCTTCACATGTACGACAGAGACACCGAATCGCTCATGCGCCTGTTCTCCGGCCCAGTCGATATAGGCGTTGATCCGGGGATCCCCGCCCCAGGCGTTCCAGTAAACGGTCTGGCCCCGCGCGGCCTCCAGCACCTGCGTCCATTCCGTGGAGGCCTTGTCAGCCGCGCCTGCGGAGGATCCACCGAAGAGGCCCAATATGACCGAGAGCGTCGCCATGCCGCGTCGAAAAAGCACGATAGGAACTCCATTTCTGCCAGCAGATGTTTTGCGGCGCGCACGCTAATACAGCTCGGCGGCAGATCGAAATGACATCGCCGCGAGCATAGCCTGGCGGCTTTCGGGCCGTCGTTTGCGACCGGATTCAGCGGGCTTAATTTCGACACGCGGAACTGAGTTCCGCAAATTGACCTTTGCGCGCCAGCCGTGGCATATTTCAAAGCGAACCTGCCCGCGACCGAGAGGCAGGGCCTGAGCCTCAAGGCTCAGGATCGAAAAAGGGAACGGCCAGGCACGATGTCCAGTAACACCGATCAGAATGAAGACGGCAAGGATCGTCAATTCGTTACCGCCCTCGCCCGCGGTCTCGAGATCCTGCGCGCCTTCAAGCCTGGAGATGGCGGCCTCGGCAACCAGGAACTCGCGGAGCGCACCAAGCTGCCAAAGCCGACAATTTCCCGCCTGACCCATACGCTGACGACACTTGACTATCTGACCCTGGACGACAGCACCGGGCTCTATCAGCTTGGCCCGAGCGTCCTGTCCCTCGGCTATTCCTTTCTCTCCAATCTCGACATCCGCGCCCGGGCCCGCCCGCTGATGCAGCAGATGGCGAATGACGTGGACGCCGCCATCTCTCTCGGCACCCGCGACCGGCTCGAGATGCTCTATCTGGAAACCTGCCGCGGCGATGGCGCACTGACACTCCGCCTTGATGTCGGCTCCCGCATTCCGATCGCCGAAACCGCCATGGGGCGCGCTTTTCTCGCGGCCTTGCCGGCAGACGAACGCGGCTATCTCATGGAACATATCGAGCGGAAAGAGCCGGAGCGCTATGCCCGGCTGAAAGAGGGCGTGGACCAGGCGATCAGGGATATCGCCAATTACGGTTTCACCTTTTCGCTCGCCGACTGGCACAAGGATGTCCATGCCGTCGGTGTCCCGGTCGTCATGCCGGACCGTTCGGCCATTTTCGCGCTCAATTGCGGCGGCCCGAGCTTCCTGCTGTCCCGCGAAAAGCTGGAGACCGATCTCGGGCCACGTCTGATGCGGCTGGCGGAAACCCTGACCATGGGCAGCCAGAGTTTTCGTGTCGTCGCCTCTAACACCTGAACGACATATCCACCAGCTTGCCTGCCGACCGGACGGACCTGAAATGACCGAGAGTTTCGAACGCAGCTTTTCAAAAGGCTCGTATCTCCACGCGATCGTCGACCGCAGAGCGGACGATGCCGCCGACCGCATCCTGTTGAGCGACGACGACATCGCGCTCGACGGGCGCGGCCTGAAAGACGCCGTGGACAACGCGGCGCGGGCACTGACCAACTCCGGCGTGCGTGCCGGCGACCGGGTGGTGCTGGTCAACGAGAATGCCGCCGCCCTGCAGGTCCTGATCTTCGCCCTGTCCCGGATCGGCGCCTGGACCGTTCTGGTCAATGCCCGGCTCACCGGCAACGAGATCCTGAAGATCACGGCCCATGCCGGTGCCCGGGCCACGCTCTACACCACCGGAGTGTCACCGGACGCGGCAACCCATGCGGCAGCCGCCGGCGCCGTACCGTTCGACATGGCGCCGCTGGCCGGCGTGCAGATCGGCCCGCTGAACGATGCCGCCGAGACCGAGCCGCCCGGCATCGACGGGACAGATCAGGTCGCGGCGCTGATCTATACGTCGGGGACCACCGGACAGCCCAAGGGCGTCATGCTGACCCATGACAACCTGCTGTTCATCGCCGAAGTCTCCGGCAGCATCCGGAATATCGGACCGAAGGATCTCGCCTATGGGGTTCTGCCGACGTCACATGTTTTCGGCCTTGCCTCGGTCTTCCTCGGCACGCTGGCCCATGGCGGGCATCTCCGCACCGTCTCCAGATTTGCGCCGAAAGATGCCGCACGGGCGCTTGCCGAGGATGGCGTCACCATTTTCCAGGGTGTCCCGGCCATGTATGCCCACCTGCTGGAACTTGCATCGAAAACCGGCGCGCCGCTGCCCGCGCCCAGGCTGCGCTATCTCTCCGCCGGCGGCGCGCCGCTCGACCTTGCGATCAAGACCAGAATAGAAGCCATGTGGAAGCAGCCGCTGCACAACGGCTATGGCCTGACAGAAACGGCGCCGACCGTGACCACCACCCGGATGGACCGTCCGGCGACGGACGAAACCGTTGGCCCGGCGATCCCCGATGTTGAGTTCAGGATCGCCCACCGGGATACGGGCCTGCCGACGGCGACCGGCGATGTTGGGGAGATCTGGATTCGCGGCCCCAATGTGATGAAGGGCTATTATCGCGACGCGGAGCAAACCGCCCAGGTCATGACATCTGATGGCTGGTTCAAGTCCGGCGATCTCGGACGGACGGACGCCGACGGCAATCTCTATGTCGTCGGCCGGCTGAAGGAGCTGATCATCCGGTCGGGCTTCAATGTCTATCCCGCCGAGGTTGAAGGTGTTCTTGCCCAGCATCCCGACATCGCCATTTCGGCCGTCGTCGGCCGTGTGGCGAAAGATAACGAGGAGGTGGTGGCTTTCATCCAGCCGATCGCCGGGCGGACCATAGAAAAGGAGGCCCTGGAAGCCCATATGCGGGCCAATCTCGCCCCCTACAAATGTCCGAGCCACTACGTCTTCCTGCGGGCCCTCCCGGCGACCGCGACGGGGAAGATATTGAAGGCGCAGTTGAAACAGCAGGCGGATGCGATCGGCGTTCCGTGATCCGTCCGGCGCGGCCCCGGCTGGCCGCGCTATCCCGCACTGCGAAATCAAATTCTTGACTTCTCGGATCTTAACCATCACTTCTATGGCAACGTGGGGTGATCGCGCGTCGGTCTTTGAAGGGCCTTCTGTTACCCTGCAATTGGATAAATCTCCGTTTGCTCCAAGTGCGCGTGGAAGACGGCCAGATACGGTGCCCTGTCTATGGTCTGCGGACCCGATAGCGCTACGTTGCAATGGACCAAATGACTCTGTGACTGCTACTAATTTTTCAGAGCTCGCCTTGTGCGAGCCCATCCTGCGTGCTTTGAAAGACGCTGGATACGAAACCCCCACTCCCATCCAACAGCAATCGATTCCCTTGCTTCTGGACCGGCGCGACCTGCTCGCGATCGCCCAGACCGGCACGGGAAAGACGGCCGCGTTTGCGTTGCCGATATTGCATCAGCTCAGCGAAGCGGACAAAGCAGGACGGCGCAGGCCGCCTCCAAAAACCGTCCGGGCCCTTATCCTCGCTCCGACTCGCGAACTCGCGGTTCAGATCGGCGAGAGCATCTCGACCTATACGCGGCATCTCAGCCTGCGGAAAGTCGTTGTCGTTGGTGGTGTCGCCTTCGGGCCGCAGCGTGCCGCCCTCGGCCGCGGCGCGGACATCCTGATCGCCACGCCGGGCCGCCTGCTCGATCTCGTGGCACGGGATTGCGTCACACTCGGCTCCGTCACGCATCTGGTGCTCGACGAAGCCGACCGGATGCTCGACATGGGCTTCATCAATGACGTGCGCAAGATCGCCAAGATGATCCCGACGGCACGTCAGAGCCTGTTGTTCTCCGCCACCATGCCGCCGAAAGTCGAACAGCTGGCGCAGTTCCTGCTGAAAGAGCCGGGCCGGGTCGAAGTGACGCCGGAACAGCTGACGGTGGAGCGCATTCACCAGAGTGTCCATCATGTCGCCTCTGGCGCGAAGCAAGGGCTCCTGCTCGAGGTTCTGTCGAACCCCGACTTCAACAAGGTCATCATCTTCACCCGGACCAAGCACAAGGCCGACCGGGTCGCGAAGATGCTCACCGCCTCAGGCATCGAATCCGAAGCCCTGCACGGAAACAAGACCCAGAGCGCGCGCCAGCGGGCCCTGCAGCGGTTCCGCAACGGCGCCTGCCGTGCACTCGTGGCCACCGATATCGCCGCGCGCGGGATCGATGTCAGCGACATCACCCACGTGATCAATTTCGAGCTGCCGAACGAACCGGAAAGCTATGTGCACCGTATCGGCCGCACGGCGCGGGCCGGCACCGACGGTGCTGCATTGTCTCTCTGCGATCCGGACGAATTCGCCTATCTGCTCGATATCGAACGCCTGACCGGACAGAAGATCGAAGTGATCGGCGGAACGGCTCCCGAACGGCGCCCTGCAAACGACGGCGGAAACCGCCGTGGCCAGCGTCCGAACGGCTCCGGCAAGGGACGTGGTCCGAAACGCGGCGGCGGTCAGTCTTTTGGTAAGAAAGAGGCGAACGGTTCCGGCGAGAAATCGGATCGCCGTCCGCAGAAGTCAGGCAACAAGCCGAAAGCTCCGCATGGAAAACCGAATGGCGGCGGAGGTGAAACCACCCTCCGGCGCAAGCAATCGAAACGCCGGGAAGCTGCATAACTGGCGTTCGAGTCACAGCCGGACCGGGAATTCGGGACGGTTATGAAATTGGCATTGATTAGACAAGGAGATGAAAATGCCGACAGGAACAGTTAAGTGGTTCAACACCACCAAAGGCTATGGCTTCATCAAACCGGATGACGGTGGCGCAGATGTGTTCGTGCACATCACCGCTCTGCAGACCGCTGGTCTGAGCGACCTGCCCGACGGCACCAAGATCACTTTCGATCTTGAAGAAGATTCCCGCCGCGGCCGTGCTTTTGCTGCAAACCTGAAGGTCGACTGACCGACACGCACATCCCGGACCTCGCCCGAGGTCCGGGATGGCTCTCTTGTCTCGCGTGACCTAAATACCGGTCCGCTCCAGAAGGGAGAGCCAGTTCTCCGCCGCAATCTTGCGGATCAAGGCCTCACCATAGCCCGCCTGCCGATACCGATCGATCAGCCGGGGCATGCCGGCCGCATCTCCCAGCGCCGACGGTACTGTACAGCCGTCAAAATCCGAACCGAACGCAACGCCGTCCTCGCCGAGCTTTTCGAGCAGATGGTCGGTATGAGCGACGATCTGGTCCAGATCGGTCGAAGCATCCTTTGCGCCATCCGGACGCAGGAAGCCGACATGAAAATTGACACCAACCAGACCGCCGCTCGCACGCACGGCATCCAGCTGCCGGTCGGTCAGATTGCGCGGCGACTGGCAGATCGCATGTGCGTTCGAGTGAGACGCCACAAGGGGCTTGGTTGACAGTTTCGCGACATCCCAGAAGCCTTTTTCCGTGATGTGCGAAAGATCGATCATGATCCCCATCGTATTGCAGGCCCGGATCAGGTCCCGGCCAGCCTCTGTCAGTCCTGTACCTGTATCGGGCGATCCCGGGAAATCCATCGGCACACCATCGGCGAAAGCGTTTTTCCGGCTCCAGACCGGACCGAGAGACCGCAATCCAGCCTGATAGAGCCCATGCAGGTTGGAAAGGTCGGGGCTGAGGCACTCCACCCCTTCGATGTGCAGAATGATTGCCAGTCTGCCGTTTGCCATGGCCTGCCGGGCCTCGCCGGCAGAATGCGCGATCACGACATCTCCGTCGGAGAGCCGCTCGATGGCCCGTGCCATTTCAAACATTTTCCGGGTAAATGGCTCGGCGACCTTCTGCGCCACTGGAGCGAAGTTTCCCGGATCGTCAGGCGACAGATCCAGGGTTTTCTCACTCAGCCCCCGTGACGGCGTGAACATCGCGAACAGCCCGCCGCAGAATCCGCCCTTGCGGGCGCGCGGAAGATCAATGTGCCCCGATTTTCCCGCCACGAAGAAGCTCTTCACATCCCGGTTGTCACGGTCAAGGACCAGGCGCAGCAGAGTGTCATTATGGCCGTCAAAGACGGGGATAAGGTCGGCGGACATGGTGCTTCCTCAGAGACAGCGATCAGTGGAGAACAGAAGCCGTGGAAATCGTCGCGGTGCGTCCAAGGACCTGGACCGACGGCCATGTTCGCGAGATTTGGGACGGTATCTTCGCGTCCGGGCGGAAAATTATCCAGTCGAATTCAGCCAAAGAAGGGTCTTGTCCCCGGCCACCTTGATGTTTTTCGACAGAATTATGCCTGTTTCCAGACCAAGCGACATCGGAAAGTCATTGAACAGCAATCACTTCGTTACATGCCTCACCTAAACAGAGCGGGCGGCGCGGCATGGCGGCGGATGGCAACGGAGGTGCAGGGCGACACCAGCACGGCCGATGCCTTTCGCCGCAGGACGGTGCTTGTATGGCACCGTCCCCCGCCGCACCAACCCCTACCTTATCCGCTGATTGCTGCCGCCCTGCGCCGCTTCATCCGGGCGAAAAGCAGGACCGGCGCACTGAGCATCGCGCCAATCAGCGTCATGTGCAGGTGCGACATCCCGGGAATCACATCCCCCGGGGCAGCGAAGAACAGCCCGCCGATCAGCAGCAGGGCCCGTGCCGCCATCGGAACCGTGCCGGATCCGACGCTTCCGAAACCGGCGATATATCCCTGCAGCGCGCTGCCGATGAGATAAACACCGAGAAGCGCGGTTGCCAGCACAAAGATCACTTCCGCGGGTTCGCCCTCACCGATCAGGGCCGGATTCAGCACGAAGAAGAACGGCACGAAATAGATGATGCTGCCGAGCCGCATGGCTTCGACACCAGCGGCAAGCGCGTTGGTCCGGGCCAGGGTGGCAGCCGCGAAAGCACCGAGCGCAACCGGCGGGGTGATATAGGACACCATGCCCCAGTAGAGGATGAAGAGGTGGACTGCCAGCTCGTTGAGGCCCGCTTTCACAAGCGCCGGGGCGAGCACCACGGCGAGGAAGATGTAGCAGGCCGTCACCGTCATCCCCATGCCGAAGATGAAGCTGGTGATTGCCCCCATGACCAGCAGCATGAAGACCGAGCCGCCGGCAAGGAAGATCAGGTCGTTCACCAGGGTTCCGGCAAGGCCGGTCGCCGAGAAGGCACCGACGATCAGGCCGATGCCGAGCAGCACAGCAACCAGTTCCGTCAGGCCGCGTCCGACGCTGTAGATCAGATTGAAGAAGCCCTTGATATCGAAGCGATGCTTGCTTGAAAGCTGATTGATGATCAGCAGCAGGGCCGTGGCGTAGAACGGTGCCCAGGTTTCCTGGCGCAGGAACATCATCAGGAAAATCAGCAGGGCAAAGACGAACAGGTAGTACCAGCCCTCTTTCATCGTCTGCCAGATCGACGGGAGCTGCTCCCGCGGAATGCCTTTCAGATTATGGCGCGCCGCATAGGCGTCGATCTGGATGAACAGACCGAAATAGTAGAGCAACGACGGAATGGCAGCGGCAGCGGCAATTTCCAGGTAAGGCCGGCCGAGGAAGGACGCCATGACAAAAGCCGTCGTGCCCATGACCGGCGGCATCAGCACGCCACCCGTGGAGGCGCAGGCTTCCGTGCCGGCTGCGTAGCGGGCCGGAAACCCGGTCTTCTTCATTGCCGGAATGGAGATCGCGCCTGTGGTCAGCACGTTCGAGATCACACTGCCGGAGAGCGAGCCCATGAAGCCGGAAGCGAAGATCGCCACTTTCGCGGCGCCGCCGCGCAGATTGCCGACCAGCGCGAGCGCGAGGTTGTTAAAGAACGCGCCGCCACCGGTATATTGCAGGGCCGCGCCGAAGATGATGAACCCGATCACCAGATTGCCGAAAGCCCGCATCGGAATCCCGAAAGAGCTCTCCGAGGAAATGATGTGATAGGGAATCACGTCTACGAATGGCTGCGAGAAACCCGAAATGGGTCCCGGCATGATGTCCGCGAAGGTCGGGTAAAGCGAGAAGACGAAAACGATCAGGAAAATCACCAGGCCGCCTGCGCGTCTGGTCGCCTCCATGATGAGGGCCCAGAACAGGAAGGAAATCCAGCGCGCGGTCTCGGGCGGCGCATATTCCCAGCCCTGTTCCAGGCTGATGTCAGCCGTGTAGGCGAAATAGCCGGAGACTGCTGCGGCAAGGGCGGCAAGCGCCCAGTCGTACCAGGCAACCGAGGCGCCGGGCTCGCCGCGCAGCGGAAAGGACAGAAAAGTCAGAGACAGGAACAGTCCCGCGAGCAGAAAAAGATAGCGCCCTTCCAGGATCACAACCCCGGCGAAGAACTGCAAGTTGAAGAGCTGATTGACCGACAGCAGGATGGCAGCCGCGGTGAACAGGACAAAGATCCATTTTGCGATGCCACTGAGCGGGCGTGTGCGCAGCTTCTCGTCGACTTCGCTACCAGTGTCGTTGTCCGTTTTGGAGGACGGGGAAATCTGCTCACTCATGGGGAGCGCCTCAACTCAAAAATGCTGCACCGGGAATCACCCGGGGACGGCGCACCATGCGCCGTCCCCGGGCCTTGAAGGGAGAGTTCGCGCGCCTTAGAAGACCGCGCCAAGACCGGCAGCTTTCAGTGCCGCATGACGGGAAGTCCGCCATTCCGTGGCCCAAGAGTCTTCGGCGACGTTCTTGGTCAGGAAGTCGGCCCAGGCTTTCTGCAGAACGTCCTGGCGCCGCAGCAGCTCGTTGTTGTGCGCCTCTTCTGCGTCACCCCACTTGCCGACCTCTTTGAAGAACCTGATGGCGCCGGCATGATACGGCACGACCCATTTCAGGTTCTGCTTGTCCAGCGCCCATCCATTGATGCCCGGGGCCTTGCCGGCATAGTCGTCGAACAGTTCGACCATTGCCTTCGTCATGTTGTAGACGAGATCTTCGTCCTGATCCGGATAGGCAACCAGAACCGGGTACGGATAAGCAGCTGTCGCGGCCGGGCTTTCTTTCTTGATAGTGGCACCGACGGTGGCCATGGTCGGCTGGAAGAACGGTGCGATCTCGGTCATACGCGCCCAGCCAGCAGTGTCGCTTGCCGGGACCGGCGGCCACAGAAGGCCGCGCGGGCTGGCTTCCATTTCATAAGCCTTGCCGGAGCTGGTGGAGGCAAAGGCCGCGTCGACCTGGCCGTTCACCATGCCGGCCCAGGACGCCCCGAAACCGCCGAACTCGACCTTCTCGACATCGTCCCAGGTCAGGCCGCCGAAGGCGAGATAGGCTTCGGTATTGACGTTCAGGGACGGTGATCCCTTGACCCAGGCAACGCGCTTGCCCTTCAGGTCCTTGTATTCCTTGACGCCGACATCATTGGCAACACCGACGGCGAGACCGATCGCGCCATTGTTCATCATCAGCGCGCGGATCGGCTGCGGACCCCAGCGCTTGGCGCCGAAATCGAAGGCACCTTCCTGCGCCATGAAGCTGGCACCGACGCCAGTGGCCGAGAATTGAACCTTTTTCTGACGGAGCGGTTCGGTCCGGGAAACATCGTTCTTGCCCGGCAGGACGCGCAGATTGACGCCAAGCTTGGTTTTCAACGCGCCACCAATGGCGACCGACTGATTGTAGCCGGCGGTACCGGTGCCGTAGGCCGTCCAGGCCAACTGGTCCGGCAGCTTGGCGTCGGCCAAGGCCGCACCGGCAAAAGCGACGGTGATAGCAGCCCCGGCGAGCGCAGCGCGCCGGAATGAATGCAGAGTAATGCCCATGAAATTCCTCCTTTAGGCTCCCTGGTGGCCCGGTTTTGCAAGAACTTGCGGTCCGGACCCCTTTGCAAAGTGCGACTTATCGGTGCTGAGGCACTTTTGCGAAATTGCGTTTCGCAACCAAAATATCCGCAATTGGCAAGCGGTCAAGTGATTGCGTTCATGCAGTGCCGACATTCGGGACCAGGACCATTCCGGACGGCGCACAGACACCACATCCCGGATGCTTCCTCTTGATCGCAAGAAGTCCTAGAATCAATGGAAAAGCATTATGGGAGGACTGAGCGTGACATCCGAAACAGCATACCCTCCAAAAATCGTCATCCGGGCCGGAACGCTCGCGGATATCAAGGCCGCGTTGCAAGAGGGCTGGAAAGACTTCCTGAGAGCTCCGGGATTCGGATTGTTCTTCGGCGGCTTTTTTGCGCTGGGCGGCCTGGCCATTCTGGCCATGACCTGGGCCCTGGGATTGTCCTACCTTGCCTATCCGACCGCTGTCGGCTTTTCCCTGATCGGTCCGTTCGCTGCAGTCGGGTTGTACGAGGTCAGCCGGCGGCTCTCCGCGGGTCAGGATCTGGAATGGAAAGACGTTCTCGACGTCATCTTCGCCCAGCGGCGCCGCGAGCTCGGCTGGATGGCTTTCGTCACCATGTTCGTGCTGATCATGTGGATGTATCAGGTCCGCGTACTTCTCGCGATTTTTCTTGGCTTTCAGTCTTTTACCAGTTTCGACGGTTTCCTGACCGTGATCCTGACCACCTATGACGGTCTGGCTTTTCTCGTCCTCGGACATATCTTCGGAGCGGTGCTTGCGCTGATCCTGTTCTCAGCCACCGTCATGTCTTTCCCGCTCCTGCTGGAACAGGACCACGATTTCATCACCGCGATGATCACCAGCTTCAAGACTGTCATGATGAGTCCGCTCATCATGATCGGCTGGGCCGCCGTCATCGGCTTGACCCTTTATATCTCGATGCTACCGGCTTTTCTGGGGCTGCTGATAACGCTGCCCGTTCTGGGGCATGCGACTTGGCATCTATACAAGAGATTGATTTCTTTCGAGACCTAGGCGTTCTCGGTCAGGTGCCGGTCAATCAGAAGCAACTCTGCCTCGATCAGGTCCAGCAGTTCCTCCAGCTCGGCAGTACACGCTTCCGGGGGCGACCCTGAGTCCTTGAAGCGGCTTTCAACCAGTTTCGCCTGCTCGAAGATATCATTCAGCCGCAGATTTCCCGCGACGCCCTTGATCTGGTGAGCGTAGCGATGCGCACCCTCGCTATCGCCCGCATCGACATAACCGGCAAATTCGGACCGCGCGTACTGGAAGCTTTCCCGGAACTGGCCGAGGAAGCGGCCCACCATGGAGGCATCGCCGATCATCGTGGCAAGCGGCTCATAACGCGCGACAAGATCATCTGATGTCAGCGCGGTTTCGTTGTTATTGTTGACCAACTCACCCACTTCCGAACTGGCTCGGTTCGCCTCCCCATCAAGAACAGACGGCAAACCGTCATCCTCGACTTTGCACCATTTCCAGAGTGCGGCGAACAGTTTCCTGTTATCTATCGGCTTTGCGACATGGTCCTGCATACCAACAGCGAAACATTTTTCCCGTTCGTTCGCCATTGCATTGGCGGTCATCGCAATGATTGGCAAATCGTCAAATTCAGGCGCGTCCCGGATGATTTCTGTCGCCGCATAACCGTCCATTACAGGCATCTGAATATCCATCAATACAGCGTCAAAGGCCGCGCGACCGGCAGTCCTCAAAAGGGCCACCGCCGCAGCTCCGTTCTCCACCTCCGTCACACTGATACCGGCTTTGCCCAATACAGCGACCGCGACCTCCCGGTTAATCGCGTTGTCTTCGACCAGCAATACTCGCAATCCCCGCAACCCATCGGGCGGAACAGACTTGCCTTCGTTCACGGACATAAGCTCTGCCTTGTCGAACAGAAGTGCTGCGGCGTCGAATAGGGACGACGCATTTATCGGTTTCGTCAAAACGCCGACCGCACCGGCTTCACGCGCAGCATTTTTCAGAAATGCCGTCTCATCGGCGGAAACAATGAGAATGCGGGGGCTGTCAGCGCCTTTGGCTCTCGCCGCCTCGCATATGCTCCGGCACGCCATGAGGCCATCGATATCCGGCATTCTGTAATCGAGCAGAAATGCATCAAACGGCCCGTCTTCGGCTGCTGCTGCGATCGCTTCCGCGCCTCCGTCGACGACATGGGCCTCTATGCCCATCCGGGACAGCATCTCCTGCATCAGAATCCGGGCGGTTTCACTGTTATCGGCGACAAGAACGAGATGGTCAGCGAGGCGTTCAAATGCCTTCGTCTGATACGGTGTGGAAGCGGAACCGATCGCGAGCTGTAATCTGAAATGAAATGTGCTGCCCTTGCCTGGCGTGCTCTCAATCCAGATCCTGCCACCCAGCAGATCGGCGAGCGACCGGCTGATGGAGAGCCCGAGCCCGGTGCCGCCGAACCGCCTTGTGGTTGACGGATCCGCCTGTGTGAACGGCTTGAAGACATTCTCCACCTGCTCGTCTGTCATTCCGACACCGGTATCCCGGACGGAGAAATGCAAGGTC
Organism: Nisaea sp.; assembly: GCF_040217065.1. Classification (GTDB taxonomy): domain Bacteria; phylum Pseudomonadota; class Alphaproteobacteria; order Thalassobaculales; family Thalassobaculaceae; genus Nisaea. The sequence goes on along the minus strand of NZ_JAVJNX010000005.1, from coordinate 340,509 downwards.
GCATAGCCATCCGCAATGGCCTCGGTTTCGATGGACAGCACCACCTCGCCGCGCTCAGTGAACTTCACGGCATTACTAAGAAAGTTCAGAAGTATCTGCCCGGTGCGCGTTGGGTCTCCCCTGAGATTCATCGGCGTGTCAGGGTCTGTTTCGACCCGGAAATTGAGACCTTTCTCCGCTGCCCGCAGCGATATCACGTCACTCAGACGCCGGAGCTCGGCGTCCAGACCAAAATCAACGTACTCAAGAGTCATTTCGCCGGCTTCGATCTTGGAGAAATCCAGAACATCCTTGACGATGGACAGCAAGCTTTCGGATGACGCCTCGATCTTCGCCATGTAATCGCGCTGCTTTTCATCAAGCCGCGTTTCGGCGAGCAACCGGCTGAGGCCGATAACCCCGTTCAAGGGCGTTCGAAGCTCGTGGCTCATGTTGGCGAGGAAAATCGACTTCGCGCTGTTCGCAATCTCGGCCGCCTCTCGGGCGCGCCGCAATTCTGCTTCCTGATCCTTTAACTCGGAAATGTCGATCCGAAGCCCCACCCGGCTCCCGTCGCGCGTGCTGCTCTCGATCGCCCTCGTCCATCCCCCGTTGAATGGGCGATCGAACCGCACGACATCGGGCGAGCGATGCAATGACAACCTCTTCTGTATCCATTCTTCTCTTGAATCTTGCGGGATCTCGAACAATTCCGAAGCGGCAGCCTGGCGCAAGGCGTCTTCGTAGAAGAGGCCGACTTCCGCCTCCACGTGGAATGTCCTCAGAAACGCCGCATAATGGGAATTGAACAGCACGAGACGATCGTCTGAATCGTAAAGACAGAAGCCATCCGGCAGCGCCTCGACCGCATCGGTCAGCTGTCTGTGAGCCTTTTCCGCCCGACGCTCGGCATGTTTCAGTTGCGTGATATCCAGGCCGAACCAGGCGACAGCGCCATTCGAGAGCTTTTGCTGGTGGATCATCATATGTCGGTCGCCCGCCAGCTCCAGATAGTAGGAATGCTCCGGCAGCCGGTGATTCTCCATCCGTTGCAGGATCCACTCTTCCTCACGCCCGATCGCATCCAAGACACGGCCTTCGTCGGCAATGGCACGCAGCACGTCCACGAAAGCAATTCCCGGCACCAGGATGGAGGCGAAATTTTCGTTCAGTTTGCGGTACGCGTCGTTACAGACGACCAGACGATCATCGGGTCCCCACAGAACAAATGGCTCGGTGATTTGCTGAATTGCTTCTTTCAGGAAGGCCGCCTCCCGGCGGACCATAATTTCTTCGGTGATATTGGATGCGAACCCGCGATACCCAAGAAAGGTTCCCTCTGCATCAAAGCGTGGCGCCCCGCTCGTCCGCACCCAGAGCTCACCGCTCGAGGTCGGCCGGTGATAAACAAAACTGTCAAACGGGCGCGAGGCGGCCAGGGCATCCAGGTGAGCCTGCCAGATCTCCGGCTTCACATTGCGTCCGCCCAGATCGACGCGGGATTTGCCGTAGTGCCATTCCGGCGATCTGCCAACCAATCGCTCGACCGAGCCGGACATGTAGACAAAGCAATGATTCGTGTCGGTTTCCCAGAACCAACCATGCGAGACATCGGCAAACGCCTCAAGGCGCGCCCTCTCTTCAGCGAGCGCGTCAACTTCCCGAAACGAGTCGTTCGAAGGATTCATTACCTGCTCCGAGAAGCCTGATCGTTCTCGGCGTCCAAATCCCGTCGATGCCAAACTATCAGGAACAAAGCGCTCTCCACTGCTGCAAAGCGAGACTACGCCCGGTTCCTTAGCGACAAGTTAATTCTGCGAATTTCAGTCGATTATCGGATATTATCCTCTAGGGAGAGAATGGTCTGTTCCAGAATGGATAGTCCGATTATCTCTCGTGAATGTCTGATATCGAAAGTCAGGTAAAAATCCAGTCCATAGTGCCGATCCGGAGGAAGCAATGATCAAGGGACTGCACCACAACGCTTACCGTTGCCGGGATTCAGAGGAAACGCGCGCATTCTACGAGGATTTCCTCGGATTGCCGCTGGTCCACGCTTTTGAGATTACGGAAACAAAGAGTGGCCGGCAGACCGGCACACTACATTCGTTCTACCGGATGGACGACGGTTCCGCCCTTGCCTTCTTCGAGGCGCCGGACCGCCCGTTCGAGTTCAAGGAGCAGCATGATTTCGACCTGCATATCGCGCTTGAGGTCACACCGGACGATCTGAAGAAAATGCACCAGAAGGGCAAGGATGCCGGAATCGAGACGCGGGGCGTTGCCGATCACGGCTTCATCGACTCGATCTACTTTCGCGACCCGAACGGTTATGTCATCGAGTTGACCGCCAAGCGCGAAGGACATGACGAGACAATGGCCAGCCCGGATCAGGCACACGAGGCGCTGAAAGACTGGCAAGCGAAAAAAGCCTGAGCTGCGAGGATATTTAGTCCAGATCTATTGCATCGGTGGGTATCACCATCGCGGGCCCGACGGGCGACAGGAAGTCGGACCAGACCGCATTGTGATGCTCGATGATTTTCGCGGCGGACAGGTAAGGCCGGTCCGCCGTCGTGTGCCCGTCAGATGGAACGATGGTCCGGTAGCCACGGGCGAGCGCCGCGCGCACGGTCGTATCCACGCAGAAATCCGACGCATTCCCCGTCACGATGACCTGCTCGATCGTTTCGCGCTCCAGCAGCTTCGCAAGGGCGGTGTCGAGGAAGGCGTCACACGACGTCTTCCGCACCTCAGGGTCTGACAGGTCTTTCTCCAGCTCCGGCAAAAAGATGCCACCCCGGTGCGTCCGGGTGATGCGGATCGCCCTCCGGACCGTCATGCTGCACGAAGATCACCGGCATGCTTTTTGCGCGGACCTTCGCGGCCACCCTGTTGATGCGCTCGATCGTTCCCGGCGTATCGTGGCGGCTTGCATAGGGTGCGAAGGATCCGAGTTGCATGTCGATAACAATCAGTGCGGTTTTCATCCCCGTTCCCTCGGCAGCCGTCCGCGTCACACCGCGCCGCTATTTCTCAATTGCCGGACCTCGTCGGCAGAGTAACCCAGTTCCGCAAGAATTCCGTCGGTCTCCGCGCCGAGAACAGGCGGCGGCGTGTCGACGCGCGGCGCCTCTCCGTCGATTTTCACTCCCGGGACAACGACGCTCACATCGCGTCCCACGCCCGGAACCATCGCGAATGTCTCGACCAGCCCCCGGTCCGCGACCTGTGGCACCGCCAGGACTTCCGGCACGGTCATCACCCGGCCGGCCGGCACGCCGACCTCATTCATCCGTGCTTCCCAGCTTTCGGCGTCGTCCTGCATCAGGGCTTCGGTCAGCAGGGCCGCCAGGGCCACGCGGTTTTCAAGCCGGCCGGACCGTGTCGAGAAGCGCGGGTCGGCGATCAGAGCGGCACGGTCGACGGTCCTGCACACCGCCTCGAACTGCTCCTGCTTGTTTGCCGCGATGTTCAGCAACCCCTGCCGCGTCTGGAATGTCCCGGACGGACTCGACGTCACATTGTCATTGCCGAGCGGCCGCGGCGGCTGGCCCGCGATCAGGAAATTCGAGACGGCCCAGCCCATCGTCGCCAGAACGGCTTCAAGCATGGCGACGTCAATGAACCGCGGCTCGGTCCGGTCTTTCTCCGCCAAAGCCGCCGAAATTGCCATGGCTGCGGTCAGGCCGCCGATGGTATCTGCGATCGGAAAGCCGACGCGGTAGGGCGCTGTGTCCGGCGCACCGGTGATGCTCATGACACCGGACATGCCCTGGATGATCTGGTCATAAGCTGGCAGATCCCGCATCGGCCCGTCCTGCCCGAAGCCTGAAATCGCGCAGTAAACGAGGTCGGCGCGGGACTGTTTCAGCACCTCGAAACCGAGCCCGAGCCGCTGCATCACGCCCGGCCGGAAATTCTCCACCAACACATCCGCTCCGGCAACCAGGCGCCGGAACACGGCCTTGCCGTCCTCGGATTTCAGATTGATCGTGATGGAACGCTTGCCGGCATTCTGGGCCAGGAAAGAGACCCCCATCATGGCCTCGTTCAGCTCCCGGTCCGAGCCGAGCTGGCGGGCAAGATCGCCACTTCCAGGCACCTCGACCTTGATCACCTCCGCCCCCAGATGGGCGAGCTGGTGACAGCAGAATGGCCCTGCCAGCACATTCGTCAGATCCAGCACCCGCCTGCCGGCCAACGGCTTCGGTGATGTCATGCTTCCCGCCCCAATCGGATCGCTGTGTCTACTTGGTGCCGTACATCCTGTCCCCGGCATCGCCGAGCCCGGGCATGATGTAGCCCTTCTCGTTCAGCTGCCTGTCGATGGACGCAGTGAAGATCGGTACCTCCGGCAGCGCTTTCTGGAAAGTCTCGATGCCTTCCGGCGCCGCAAGCAGGCAGACGAACTTGATGTTGGTGGCGCCTTCCTGCTTCAGGCGCTCGATTGCGGCAACGGCGGAATTGCCGGTGGCCAACATCGGGTCGACGACGATGAACAGCCGCTCTTCGCGGCGTTCCGGCAGCTTCATGTAATATTCCACCGGCTCCAGCGTCTTCGGATCGCGATACAGACCGATATGGCCGACGCGGGCAGACGGCACCAACTCCAGCATGCCGTCCAGCAGGCCGTTACCGGCGCGCAGGATGGAGACGAAACAGAGTTTCTTCCCCTCAAGGCGGGGCGCCATCATGGTTTCCAGCGGCGTCTCGATCTCGATTGTCTCGACATCCAGATCCCGCAACACCTCATAGGCCAGCAGGTGCGCGATTTCCTTCAGGAGAAGACGGAACTTCGACGTGGTCGTATCGGCCTTGCGCATGATCGTCAGCTTGTGCTGGACGAGCGGATGATCGACGACGGTGACGGGGTGTGCGCTCAAGGGGCTCTCCTCTCAGACCGGTCACTGACCGGGAACAGTCATGTTTTTCCCAGTCATACGCGGTCATCCGAAAAGGGCAAGTCCGGCTGCGCCGAATTCAGCTCTTTGTCCGGTTCGCCAGCGCGATGCCGCCGAGAACGAGGACGAGCGCAGCGGCGTGATACCAGGCGAAAACCTCACCCAATATCACCACGGCGAGCCCGGCCGCGAACACCGGCACGAGATTGACAAACACGCCCGCCCGGCCCGGCCCGATCAGATCGACCCCGCGCAGGAAGAATATCTGCGCGAGGAAAGATGGAAACAGGGTGACGAACAGCACGATTCCCCAGCCTTTCAGCGTCGGCCACTGGAAATCGCCGAGATAGATTTCAATGGCGGCCAGCGGCAGCGCTGTGACGAAAGCGGCAGCCGCCATCACGGTGAACATGGCAAGGCCGGAGACGTTCGGCCGCTTCCGCAGCGCGACCGTGTAGCCGGCATAGAGCGCGCAGGCCATGACCATCAGCAGGTCGCCCTTGTTGAACTCCAGTGCGGCCAGGCGTTCGAACTCACCACGGGCGGCAATCAGTGTGATCCCGACCATGGTCAGGATCACGCCGGCACCCTGGACCAGCGAGACGCGCGTCCCGTAGACGAGCAGCGCGCCAATCAGGACGAAGACCGGGATCGAGCCCTGCAGGATGCCCATATTGATCCCCACCGTGGAATGGGCGGCGACATAGAACAGTCCGTTGAACAAGGTGAAACCGAGGGCGCCAAGGGCGAACAGGAACCATAACCTCTGCCGCAACACCGGCCACTCGGCCAGAACCTTCTTACGCGAAACAAGCCCCATCAGCAGCACCACGCCGGCCCAGCGCAGAACAACCAGCGCCATCGGCGACACCTCGCCGATGGCCAACCGTCCGGCGACAGCGTTGCCAGCCCACATCATTGTCGTGAGGGCGAGCAGAATATAGGCGTTCCCGTAGAAGGCGCCGGAAAGGCCGCCCGCTTTCGGACCCAACATGAAAAGGCTCCCGGATGAATAGTCCGGACAGACCGCCGGATCGCGGCCAGAATGATAACAAAACGCCTTATTTGCAACCCGCTAGAGAAATAAGATTACCTAAGCAGCATAAGACGATAACTGGACCATGAAGGCCTCGAGCGCATCGGCCTGTGCCTTCGTCAACCGGAGTCCCAGCTTGCTGCGCCGCCACAGGACATCCTCAGCTGTCACCGCCCATTCGTGCTGCATCAGGTAGCGGACTTCCGCTTCCGTCAGCCCGCCACCGAAAACACGCCCGAGATCCGAAAGTGCCTTCGCGTCGCCGAGGATTTCCTCCACCAGCGTGCCGTACTGGCGTTCCAGCCGGAGTGCCGTGCCCTCATCGAGAAACGGATAGCGCTGCTTCAGGTCCACCAGCCTTTTCTCAAAGTCGAGCACCGGGAAATCGCCCCCCGGCAGCGGTTTCGAGCCGCTCCATTCCGGCCCCTTCGGACCAAGCGCGGTTTCGATCTTCTTCAGCACCGCATTGGCGAGCCGGCGATAGGTGGTCAGCTTGCCGCCAAAAATATTCACCAGCACGCCGTCCTCGGGTGCCCCCTCTTCCCGGAGCACATAGTCCCGGGTCGCTTCCTGCGCCTTGGAGGCACCATCGTCGAACAGGGGCCGCACGCCGGAATAGGTCCAGACTATGTCCTCGACCTTGACCTGCTGCTTGAAATACTCACCGGCGGCGGCACACAGATAGGCCGATTCCTCCGGCGTGATCGCCACCTTTGCCGGATCCCCCTGATAGTCCCGGTCGGTCGTGCCGATCAGGGTGAAATCCCGCTCGTAGGGGATGGTGAAGAAGATCCGGCCATCGGCATTCTGGAAAATATAGCTGCGATCGTGCTCATAGAGTTTCGGCACGACAATATGGCTGCCCTGCACCAGCCGGACATTCCGCGCGCCGTTGCGCCCGAAGCTATCATCCAGAACCCGGTCAACCCAGGGACCGGCAGCATTGACCAGCAGCCGCGCCGTGATGTCCCGTTCCGTGCCGGTCTGCAGATCACGCAGGGTCACCCGCCAGTGTCCGTCTTCACGCACCGCCCTCACAACCTGCGTGCGGGTATGGATGTCGGCACCGCGATCCGCCGCGTCGCGGGCGTTCAGCACCACGAGCCGGGCATCATCCACCCAGCAATCGGAATATTCGAAGCCCTTGCGGAATGCCGGCTTCAATGGCTCACCCGCCGCGTCCGACGTCAGGTTCAGCACCCGGGTCGGCGGCAGCAGCTTGCGCCCGCCGAGATGATCGTAGAGGAACAGGCCCAGCCGTAGCAGCCAGGCCGGACGGAGACCGGAATGGTGCGGCAGCACGAACCGCATCGGCCGGACGATGTGTGGTGCCATGGCCCAGAGCACTTCACGTTCCTCCAGAGACTCCCGCACCAGCCGGAACTCGTAATGCTCGAGATAGCGCAGCCCGCCATGAATCAGCTTGGTCGACCAGGACGAGGTCCCGCTGGCGAGGTCCGCCATCTCGGCGAGGCAGACGGAATAGCCGCGCCCCGCCGCGTCCCGGGCAATGCCGCAGCCATTGATACCGCCACCGATTACGGCGATGTCATACATCGGTGAATTCCTCTCAGCTTGGATCGTTTTCACTCTGAACCCCGGGTGCACGGGCAATTACAACGCCATGAACCGCACAAAGGTCCTGAACACTTTCCGGAACCTCGGCGTCGGTCACCAGAATGTCGATGTCGCTCAGATGTCCGATCCGGACCGGCGCGTTTCGATCGAACTTCATGTGGTCGGCGACAAGGATCGTTCGGCGAGCATGCCGGATGATTTCCTGTGCAACCCGGACCTCGCGGTAATCGTAGTCAAGGATGGCCCCGTCCTCGTCGATCGCGGAGGCACCGATCACCGCGTGATCTACCTTGAACTGGCGGATGAAATCGACGGTCGCTTCACCGACAATCCCGCCATCCGCCCGGCGAACAAGACCACCCGCGATGATGACTTCCGTGGACGGCGATTCCCGCAGGATGTTCGCCACATTGATATTGTTTGTGATGACCATCAGGCCCTCGCGATCCCGCAAGGCAAAGGCGACCTGCTCCGTCGTCGTCCCGATATTCAGGATGACCGAGCTGTTGTCCGGAATGAGCGCCGCCGCGACCGCGCCGATCCGGCGCTTCTCCTCCGCCGCGAGCGAGCGCCGCGCATCGTAGGCATAGTTGATGGCACCGGACGGATAGACCGCGCCGCCATGCACCCGCTGCAGCAAGCCGGCATCACAGATTTCGTTCAGATCCTTTCGAATGGTCTGCGGCGTCACTTCGAACTGAAGCGCGAGATCGTCGACGCCGACACGCCCGGACTGCCGGGCCATTCTCAGGATATCGGTTTGCCGCGGCGAAACCGCATCCATCTCGCGTCCTTTCGCAAACGTTCAATCGAGAAATCCAGCGGCCGGAATCACCACTGGAATGTTCATATGAAAACACATCGAGACGGCTTTCGTGTTGAAAATCAGCCCATATTCGTTTTCTTTCGCTTTCGAGACAAGCATTCAATACGAATTCAATCGGGACGCCATCCATATTTCCGCAAGCAGAATCCAGAATTCTGATCATAATCAATTGATATATCTATATTTATAGTCCATCATCATAATTCGATGAACCACATAAATCATACCGCGAACCATGTATTTGAATGATACCCAGCGAGCATAGCTTGACCTTCGCTTTTTTTCGTTTGATAGTCCCAGCAGCGATCAAGCTGGGAGGAATAAATGAAGAAGACACTGATGGCTGCGGTTGCGGTCACGGCTCTTCTCGCTGTGCCGAACGTCGCAAAGGCGGGCATGGCAGAAGCCGAAAAATGGATCGACAGCGAGTTCCAGCCCTCCACTCTCTCCAAGGACGCCCAGAAGTCCGAGATGGAGTGGTTCATCAAGGCGGCCGAACCGTTCCAGGGCATGGAAATCAATGTCCTGTCCGAGACGATCCCGACCCACGAGTATGAATCCAAGACCCTGACCAAGGCGTTTGAGGAAATCACCGGCATCAAGGTGAATCACCAGCTGCTCGGCGAAGGCGAAGTGGTTCAGGCCGTTCAGACGCAGATGCAGACGAATCGGAACCTCTACGATGCCTATATCAACGATTCGGACCTCATCGGGACCCATTCCAGGCTTCAGCTCGCGGTCAACCTGACCGACTGGATGGCCGGCGACGGCAAGGATGTCACCCTGCCGACGCTCGATATCGACGATTTCATCGGCAAGTCCTTCACCACCGGTCCCGACGGCAAGCTCTACCAGCTGCCTGACCAGCAGTTCGCGAACCTCTACTGGTTCCGCTACGACTGGTTCAGCAAGCCGGAGCTGAAAGCCAGGTTCAAGGAGATGTACGGCTACGAGCTCGGCGTTCCGGTGAACTGGTCGGCCTATGAGGACATCGCCGAATTCTTCACCGAGCATGTGAAGGAAATCGACGGCGTCCGGATCTACGGCCACATGGATTACGGCAAGCGCGCGCCCGATCTCGGCTGGCGCATGACCGATGCATGGCTTTCCATGGCCGGTGCCGGCTCTAAAGGTCTGCCGAACGGCCGTCCGATCGACGAGTGGGGCATCCGGATGGAGGAAGGTTCCTGCAACCCGGCCGGCGCGTCCGTCGCCCGCGGTGGCGGAACCAACGGTCCGGCGGCGGTCTACGCCATCCGCAAATGGGACGAATGGCTGCGTAAATATGCGCCTCCGGGTGCGGCCGATTATGATTTCTATCAGTCGCTGCCGGCCCTGAGCCAGGGCAATGTCGCCCAGCAGATCTTCTGGTACACCGCCTTCACGGCCTCGATGGTGGCGCCGAAAAGCGATGGCAACAACACCGTGGACGATAACGGTGTCCCGCTCTGGCGGATGGCTCCGTCCCCGCACGGGCCGTACTGGGAAGAAGGCCAGAAGCTCGGCTATCAGGATGCCGGTTCCTGGACCCTGTTCAAATCCACCCCTGTCGACCGCCGGAAAGCGGCCTGGCTCTATGCCCAGTTCGTGGTCTCCAAGACTGTGTCTCTGAAGAAGAGCCATGTCGGCCTGACCATCATCCGGGACAGCGACATCAATGACGCGTCCTTCACCGAACGGGCACCGAAGCTCGGCGGTCTGGTCGAGTTCTATCGCTCGCCCGACCGGGTGAACTGGTCGCCGACCGGCGTGAACGTGCCTGACTATCCGAAGCTGGCCCAGCTCTGGTGGCAGCAGATCGGTGACGTCAATTCCGGCGCCTTCACCCCGCAGGAAGCCATGGACCGTCTCGCGAGCGAGATGGATCAGGTGATGGCGCGCATGGAGCGTGCGGACAAGGCCAACAACACCTATGGCGGTTGCGGCCCGCGTCTGAACGAAGAGAAGGATCCGTCCGAATGGCTCGGCAAGGGTGGCGCGAAAGCCCCGCTCGCCAACGAGAAGCCGAAAGGCGAAACAGTTTCCTACGATGAGCTGGTGAAACGCTGGTCTCAGAACTAGGACCGCTCTCCCTGACTCGGAGACTCCACTCCTCCGGGGCCGTATCCCTTGATCCGGCCCCGGTTTTTTCTAGATTTCCTTGTATTGCGGATGCGGCGGGACGGCCCGCGATCATCCGCCGACCTCTCGAGAGGCCATGACACTCACACTCAAAGGCGCAAGCAAGCGTGTCGGCAACGTGGTGCATATCCACCCGACCGACCTGACGTTCGAGCCCGGCAGCTTCAACATCCTGCTCGGCTCCACGCTGGCCGGGAAAACCACGCTGATGCAGCTGATGGCGGGACTCGAGCGTCCGCTGGAAGGCGAGATCTGGTTCGATGGCCGGAACGTCACCGGCATGCCCGTGCAGCAGCGCAACGTCTCGATGGTCTATCAGCAGTTCATCAATTACCCGAACTACACGGTCTATGAGAACATCGCCTCCCCGCTCCGGGTGGCGCGCGCGCCGGACGATCTGATCCGCAAACGGGTCGGCGAGATGGCCGAGCTGCTGCGCCTGACCCCGATGCTGGACCGCCTGCCAAGTGCCCTCTCCGGCGGCCAGCAGCAACGCACCGCCATCGCCCGCGCCCTCGTCAAGGATGCGGACCTCGTGCTGCTCGATGAGCCGCTGGCGAATCTCGATTTCAAACTGCGCGAGGAATTGCGGGACGAACTGCCGCGCCTGTTCGCCGACCGCAACTGCATCGTGGTCTATGCGACAACAGAGCCGACCGAAGCCCTGCTGTTTGGCGGCCATACCGCGACCATGTTCGAAGGCGCCGTCACCCAGTTCGGCCCGACCCGGGAGATCTACCGCAAGCCCAACAGCCTGCTCAGCGCCCAGGTCTTTTCCGATCCGCCGATCAACGTGATGTCCTGCGAGAAACAAGGCGAACACTTCACCGATTCTGAGGGCGCACGCTGGGTTGCCAATGGCCCCGCTTCCTCTCTTTCGGACGGTCCCTACACACTCGGCATCCGGCCGCATTTCGTCTCCCCCGCGGCAACCGGCACGGATCCGGTGCCGGTTTCAGGCCGGGTCATGGTGACCGAACTCAGCGGTTCGGAAAGCATCATCCATTTCGCCAAGGGCGGCGGGACCTGGGTTTCCCAGGCCCATGGCATCCATGCCTTCGAGGTCGGCGCCGAAGCACGGCTCCATGCCGACTTCGCCCAGGCCATGTATTTTGCCCCGGACGGTGCGCTGGTCGCCGCTGGCGCAGCGCGGAACCGGGAGTAAGGCGATGGCGACGATCACCCTCGACGATCTGCGGCACGCCTACGGGCCGAACCCCGAGCGACCGGAAGATTATGCGCTGCAACAGCTCGACATCACCTTCGAGGATGGCGGCGCCTATGCCCTGCTCGGCCCTTCCGGCTGCGGCAAGACCACCCTGCTGAACATCATCTCCGGCCTGCTGACGCCGAGCCACGGGCGCGTCCTTTTCGACGGCAAGGATGTTACCGGTCTGTCCCCGGACGAGCGCCAGATCGCCCAGGTATTCCAGTTCCCGGTGGTCTACGACACCATGAGCGTTTACGACAATCTCGCCTTCCCGCTGCGCAATCGCGGCGTTCCGGAATCCGAGGTCGACAAGAAGGTGCGCGAGATCGCCGCCATGACCGATCTCGAGGACACCCTGATGAACCGCGCCTCGGGCCTGACCGCGGACGGCAAGCAGAAGATCTCCCTCGGCCGCGGACTGGTCCGCTCCGACGTGAACGTAATCATGTTCGACGAGCCCCTGACGGTGATCGACCCGCACCTGAAATGGCAGCTTCGCTCCAAGCTGAAGGAGCTGCACCAGCGGGTAAAACGAACCATGATCTACGTCACCCATGACCAGACGGAGGCCCTGACCTTCGCTGACAAGGTGGTTGTGATGAATGTCGGTCAGGTGGTGCAGATCGGCACACCGGTCGAACTGTTCGAGACTCCGGGTCACGAATTCGTCGGCCATTTCATCGGCTCGCCCGGCATGAACATTCTCGATTGCGAGGTGAAGGGCGGCCAGGCTTTCCTGCAGGGCCAGCCCATCGAGACCAGCAATGCCGGCGCGGTGAAGGACAGAGCTGAAGGGTCGCTCCGGCTCGGCATCCGGCCGGAATTCATCAGTCTCGCAGAAGACGGCATCGCAGCCGAGGTGGTGAAGGTCAGCGACAGCGGCCGGTACCAGATCGTGGAGACGCGGGTCGGCGATGCGCCGGTGAAGCTTCTGGTGAATGAGGGGATCGAGATCCCGACCGGCAGGACCGCATTGTCCTTCCAGGCCGACCGGACACGGGTCTATCGCGATGGCTGGCTGGTGGCCGGAGGAGCGGACATATGAACAAGCTGCAGAACAACAAAGCCTGGCTGTTTGTCCTTCCGGTTTTCGCGCTGGTTGCCTTCAACGCCATCATCCCGCTGATGACCGTGGTCAATTACGCGTTCCAGGAAACCTTCGGGAACAACGAGTTCTTCTGGGCCGGGGTGATCTGGTTCCAGGACATCCTGCAATCCGACCGCTTTCATGCCAGCCTCGGCAGGCAGGCCATCTTCACCGCCAGCATCCTCGCCATCGAGATGCCCCTCGGCATCGCCATTGCGCTGACCATGCCGCGCAAGGGGCCGTGGGTGTCCGTCTGCCTGGTGCTCATGGCCCTGCCGCTGCTGATCCCCTGGAACGTGGTCGGCGCCATGTGGAACATCTTCGCACTGCCCGATATCGGCTTCCTCGGGCATATGCTGAACGCCATCGGCTTCGACTTCAATTTCACCCGCCAGCCGGGGGATGCCTGGTTCACGCTGATCCTCATGGATGTCTGGCACTGGACCTCGCTCGTCGTGCTGCTGGCTTATGCCGGCCTGAGCTCGATCCCGGACGCCTATTATCAGGCCGCCAAGATCGACGGTGCCGGAAGCTGGGCGATCTTCCGCTTCATCCAGCTGCCGAAGCTGAAGCGGGTGCTGACCATCGCCTTCCTGCTGCGCTTCATGGACAGCTTCATGATCTATACCGAGCCCTTCGTGCTGACCGGCGGCGGGCCCGGCAACGCGACCACCCTGCTCTCCATCGACCTGGTGAAGATCGCCCTCGGCCAGTTCGACCTCGGCCCGGCGGCGGCCATGTCGCTGATCTACTTCCTGATTATCCTGGCGCTGAGCTGGGTCTTCTACACGGTGATGACGCGGAACGAGGAACAGTGACATGAACGTCAAAAAAACCGCCGGATGGCTGGTCCCGAGCCTCTATATCCTGTTCCTGATGCTGCCGATCTACTGGCTCATCAACATGTCGTTCAAGACCACGAACGAGATCCTTGGCAGCTTCACGCTCTATCCGCAGGAATTCACGCTCGACAATTACATCACCATCTTCACCGATCCGACCTGGTACATGGGTTATGTGAATTCCATTACATATGTGACCCTGAACACGGCGATCTCGGTCGCAGTGGCGCTACCAGCCGCCTACGCCTTCTCGCGCTACCGCTTCATCGGCGACAAACACCTGTTCTTCTGGCTGCTGACCAACCGGATGGCGCCGCCCGCCGTCTTCGCCCTGCCCTTCTTCCAGCTCTACTCGGCGGTCGGCCTGTTCGACACCCATATCGCCGTGGCCCTGGCCCACACCCTGTTCAATATCCCGCTGGCGGTCTGGATCCTGGAAGGCTTCATGTCGGGCGTGCCGAAGGAGCTGGACGAGACGGCGTATGTGGATGGCCACTCCTTCTGGAGCTTCTTCCTGAAGATCTTCGTGCCGACCATCGCCGCCGGCATCGGCGTCGCCTGCTTCTTCTGCTTCATGTTCTCCTGGGTCGAGCTGCTGCTGGCGAAGACCCTGACGGCGGTCGAGGCGAAACCCATCGCGGCGACCATGACAAAGACGGCAAGCTCGTCAGGCTACGAGCTCGGCCTGCTCGCGGCAGCCGGTACCCTGACCATCATCCCGGGCGCCTTCGTGATCTATTTCGTCCGCAACTACATCGCCAAGGGCTTCGCCCTCGGGCGGGTCTAGGGAAGGAGACAGCGCATGGGACTCAGCTGGATGGCCTGGACCTGGCCCACCGCCGCCTTCTTCGCTTTCATTGCCTGCTGCCTCGGCACCATGACGGTGCTCGAGCTGCGCAATCCCGGCGGCGCCCCGCGCGACGGCATACTCGGACTGACCACGACGCGCGGCGATCGCCTGTTCATCTGGCTGGTCGGGAGCGCGTTCATCTTCCTGGCATGGCTCGGGCTTGTCGGCACCCTCCTCTGGGGACCGCTCGGGATCGCGATCGTCTTCGGGGTGCTGGTGTTCCGGCACGTGTGAATGCGCTCTGCGCATCTCACCCCATCAGCCTCTCATCGAACGGACAGTGCGTCAGGTCCTCGTAGCCGTCTTCGGTGATCAGCACCTGGTTCTCCAGCTTGATCCCGTCCGGCGCGCCGACGGCGCCGAGATAGACTTCGACGCAAAGCGTCATTCCCGGCTCCAGCACTCCGTCATAGCCCTTGCTATCCAGATCCTCCGGATAGGGAATCGCCGGCCATTCGTCGCACAGGCCGACTCCGTGGAACTTGGAGCCATAGCGTTGCGGCACGAATTCCTCCGGCAGCATGTGACCGCCGAGGGAGAGTTCGCGGAAACTGACGCCGGGTTTCAGCAGCTCCCGGTTGGTCATGATGTGCTCAAGGGCGATGGCGTGCAGGCGCTTCTGTTCATCCGTCGGCTTTCCGTCGCCGATGAACCAGGAGCGGGAAATATCCGCACACAGGCCGTAGCAGCCGATCAGGTCGCTGTCCCAGCTCACCAGCTCATTGTTGCCGATCACCCGCGGGCCGCATTCCTGGAACCAGGGATTCGTGCGCGGGCCGGAGGAAAGGATACGGGTCTCGATCCATTCGCCGCCGCGGCGGATATTCTCCTTGTGCAACTCGGCCCAGAGATCGTTTTCCGTCAGGCCAGGACGGGCAGCCGCGCGCATGGTGGCAACCGACTGCTCACAGGCATGCATGGCGCAGCGCATGGCCTGGATATCTTCCGGCCCCTTGATGGCGCGGGTCCGCTCGGTCACCTCCTCCCCGTCCATCACCTCGATGCCGAGATGGTCGAGGGCACGGAGTCCGGCGATCTGAATCTTGTCGACCGCAAGACGGCGGTTGCCCGGTGTGTGTTCCCGCAGCAATTCGTCGATCTGCGCGGCGAAGAGTTCCGCCTTTTCCTCTGTCCGGTCGCCGGTCGAGAAATAGAAGAAGGACCCGCCCTTGCGCACTTCCTTCACCAGTGGATTGAACACGGAGAGGTGTTTCAGCCCGCCATATTCCCACAGCACCATGTGCCCGTCGGCCAGCAGCAGGCAGGCCCGGAACGGGTTATGCGCGGCCCAGAGCTGCATGTTCGTGGTGTCGGTGGCGTAGCGGATCGAAAGTGGATCATACATCAGCAGCCCCGCCAGATCGCGCTCGACGATCGCGGCGGTCAGCCGCTCCCAGCGGTGACGGCGCAGTTCCGGCAGGTCCGGGCAAGCAATCCCGGCGGCCTCCCATTCCCGGAAGGCGAGCGCGGTCGGTCCGATCTCGACCCGGTCATTGTCGTCGGGCGTATTGTCCGGACGGAGGCTGTGGCCGTGCACCGGATTGCGATATGGATCGATTTTGGGAGCCGTAACCGAGAAGGGTGTCGACATCGCTGCTTCCGCTGAAACCTGTTTCCCTACGGCTCTCCCGAGCCGATGTCTTCCTTGCGCCGTGCCACGTAAGCTTCCAGCGCCTCACGTCGGTCGGAGGGCAGCGGCGGCGCCTCGTAACGCGTCAATGCTTCCTGCCAGATGTCGGTCGCGCGCATGCTGGCGTCCCGGGCACCGGCAAGCTCCCAGTTTTCATGGTTCTGCCAGTCGCTCACCATCGGCTCGTAGAAAGCGGTCTTGAAGCGTTCCATGGTGTGGCCAGCGCCAAAGAAGTGACCGCCCGGCGCGGTATCGCGGATCGCCTCGAAGGCGAACTCGGCATCGGAGAAATCCACCGGCTCCAGGAACGCCGCCATGTTCTGCAGGATCTCGACATCGAGGATCAGCTTTTCGAAGGAGGCAACAAGCCCGCCCTCCAGCCAGCCCGCAGCGTGATAGACGAGGTTTCCATGCCCCATGACCGCGCCCCAGAGCGCCATCTCCGTTTCGTAGACGGATTGTGCGTCGGCCATATTGGAAGCGTTGCACGCACTGGTCCGGTAGGGGAGATTGTATCGCCGGGCGAGTTGGCCTCCGGCGAGGTTGGCCCAGGCATTCTCCGGCGTGCCGAAGGCGGGAGCGCCGGTGCGCATGTCCACGTTCGAGGTGAAGCAGCCATAGATCACCGGCGCACCGGGGCGCACCGCCTGGATCAGCGCGATGGTCAGCAGGGCCTCGGCATTCTGCTGGGCCAGCGCGGCAGGAAGAGTGACCGGTGTCATTGCCCCCATCAGGGTGAACGGGGTAACCACCACAGCCTGTCCCTTCTCCGCCAGGGTCGTCGCGGCGTCGGACATTTCGCGATCCAGCTTGCGCGGCGAGTTCACGTTGATATTGGTGATTGCCGACGGGCTCCCCGCCAGATCCTCGACGGACAGGCCGCGGGCAATGGCCTGCATTTCCATCAGGTCGCGCACCCGCCCGCTGCCGATCGACATGCCGGAAAACACCTTGTCGGTCATGGTCAGGTTGGCGAGATAGGTATCGAGATGGCGTGAATTGGCCGGAAGATCGGTCGGCGCCAGGGTCTGGTTGCCGAACATGGTGATGACGTTGAAGCTCTGCGCCAGCTTCATCAGATCCTTGTAGTCCGCGAAATTGCCCGGCCGCCGGCCGCGGATCGCGTCATGCACATTCGGCGGGCCCGAGACCATGCCGAAATTGATGACATTGCCGCCAATCCTGACGGTCCGCTCTGGATTCCACGGTGTCAGCGTAAAGGTCTCCGGCGCCTTCGCTACCAGATCCGTGACCAGTGCGCGATCCATGCGAACGATACCGGTGCCGTCATCCACCTTGGCACCGACGTCACGAAGACGCCGTCTGGCATCCGTACTCATGACCTCGATACCGATCTCTTCGATGATCCGCATCGAGATGTCATGCACCCTCTCGAGCTGATCCGTGTTCATCGGCGCGATCGGCGGGAATGGATTCGTGATTTGCTTGAAAGGTCTCTGTCGGTCGAGGACCGAACTCTCGCCGCCGCCTCTGCGGCTGCCTCCCGAGCGACGTCCGGACCGGCGCTCCGTTCCTGGCACGGTCTCATCCTCCCCACAGCGGTCATCCGCCGCCTGTTTGCCAGGGCGGTCATTGAGCGCCGCCCCTCTCCGAAGTCCCTTCGGAAGGCTTTCAGTGTGGCGGAAAGCCGGGAAGGCTCTATCGCCTCGTCCGGACCTGTATTGGCCGGAAACGGACATCGCGGCTGGTTTGAAGCTCAATCCGGAACTGGAAAAGTCCGGAGGCCGGGGTATCATTCCCTTCCCTCCTGTCGGCCGTTCCGTGCCGCATCTACCGAAGGACCCGAAATGGACCGTCTTCCGAAAATGACTCCCGACAAACTATCGCCTGCGCAAGCCTCGCTCTATGAGGCGATTACAGGAGGTGTCCGGTTCAAATCCGGCCCGGGTATCGACATGATGGAGGCCGACGGTACCCTGCGCGGGCCGTTCAATGCCTGGCTGCACACGCCGGAAACGGGTGAGGCCGCCCAGGCGCTCGGCGTGAAGCTCCGCTTTGAATCCTCCCTGTCGGGCGCCGTGCGCGAAACAGCCATCCTGACCGTCGCCAGGCACTGGCGCTCGCAATATGAATGGTGGGCGCACGAGCAGATCGCCCTGAAGGAGGGCATGACCCCGGATGACATCGCCGCGATCAAGCGCGGCGCGGCACCGAAGGACAATCCGGATCTCGGTGTCATCCTGGGCTTTGTCGCCGAACTCATGCAGACCGGCGATGTATCGGACGAAACCTACGCTGAGGCCCTTGCCTTGATCGGCGACCGGGGCATGGCCGATCTCGTCACCCTGGCCGGGTACTACGCCATGATCTCCGCCAACCTGAATGTCTTCCGCGTTTCGGTGCCGGACGGCGAGGAAGAGCCGTTCAAGGACTGACGGCAAGCCGGCAGGATTCCAGGCACAAAAAAATCGCCCCGCGGGCGGCTGGAAATACCAGGTCCGGAAACGATCCGGGCGCGATTTGCATCGCGCCCGGATCGATGAATGAATCAGCCGCCGTTGACAGCGGTTTTCAGGGCCTGACCGGCCTTGAACTTCGCCTGCTTGGAAGCAGCGATATTGATGGTTTCGCCGGTCCGCGGGTTACGGCCAGTGGTCGCCGCCCGTTCGGAAACAGAGAACGTGCCGAAGCCGACAAGACGGACATCGCCACCGCTCTTCAGCGTATCGGTCACTGCGTCGATCACGCCGTTAACCGCTGATTCGGCCTGAGCCTGAGTAAGGCCGGTTTTGGTGGCTACCGCCGCGCTGAGTTCGGATTTATTCATGAACTGATCTCCCGTTGTATGGATGGGCCGAAGTCTCTGAGATTCTGTTCTCCGCTGCAAGCCCCGGAATCGCTTGAAAATATGAGATTTCTCACGAGATTCGCGGCTAATTTCCAGCACCCGGCGCGCTCAAAATAAAAATCCATTTAAATCAAAGCCTTAACGTGAGAGACGTTAAGTTCGATACGGACGCCACATCCATTGAGCGTGGTCAAAAATCGACGAAAACCCGCATGAAAACTGGGTTTAGAGCACCGCGGCACGATCGTTCGGGGCCGATTCCAACAGAATCAATCGAAAAGCAGATCGGCGTTAACCCTAATCAGATTGAAAGTCATAGAGCGCAGAAGCGTTGCCGGAGAGAAACCGGCGCCTCAGATCATCATCCTTGAACCAGCCGGCCGCCGTCCGGAACAATGCCACTGTGTCGATCTTCCGCGACGGGACAGGCACCGCCGCCGAAAGCGTGACGTCGCTATGCAATGGGGTATGGGGCCAGTCGCTGCCCCAGACGATCCGGTCCGGCGCGCGCGCGCCGATCTCGGTCGCCAGATCACGAAACCAGGGCCCACTCTGTGCACCGCCAAGCCGGTCGGTGCCGGACAGCTTGATCCAGGCACCACCGTCAACCAGCCGCAGCAGTCCGGCCCGGTCATCCGGCGACGCATTCGGTGTCAGAAACCCGAAATGATCGAGCACAAGGGGCAAGGCGCGTTTGTCCTGAATCTCCGTCAGAAGTGCAAAATCCTGCGGGTCGCACAGAACCTGGATATGCCATCCGCTGCCTTTCAGAGCATCAACGATATCGCCAAGCGCGTCGGCAAGCGGCCGGGCGCCGGACCGGTTGGAAAGCGTGTTGATGCGGATCCCCCGGACACCGGCCTCATGCAGGACCTGCAACGCGCCGTCCGTCATGTCCGATGCATCGAGCACGGCGACGCCACGGGCCCGGCCGCCGGCTTCCCGCAAGGCATCGACGAGGCAGCTGTTGTCCGTGCCGTAGAAACTGGGTTGTACAATCACAATCCGGCCCACGGGAGTATTGGCGACCGCCTTCCAATAGTCCGGAGCCGATGCTTCCGCCGGCGTATAGCGGCGCTTCGGATCCAGCGGATACTGAGCCGGTGCGCCTATTATATGCAGATGGCAGTCTATTGCTGCGTCCGGACTCATTCTATTCTCCCAACCAGGCCATTCCAAACGGCGAACACCGCGAGGTGAAAACGCAGATTATCACGCATACAGACGCCCCTTATCCTTTCCTCGAAATTCAGGCGTCGAGACACCTGCGGTTTTCGCCATACGCAAATCCCTGCATTCCGTCCACCAGGGCCATAGCCAGAACCGTGCAATCTTCGTAGATGAGCACATGCCGAATCGCATCGACGCCTGTGCGGGCGCCGACAACCAACGGAGTACCTCCGAGAATGAATGAAGAGCGTGCACGCGCCCGGTTCGAAACCGCGCTGACAACCTATCGCCAGGAATTCGAGACGTTTTTTCTGGCCCGGTTGCTCGATCTCGGATTCGAATATGAGGAAGACCTCTGCAGAGTTCGTTTCCCGGTCGAGGATTTCCTGTTCAATCCCCAGGGCAGCCTGCATGGCGGTGCCATTGCGACGGTCATGGATATTTCCATGGGCCATCTGCTGAAACACCTGACCGGGACCGGCGGCGCCACGCTTGAGATGAAGGTGCAATACATGCTGCCTCTCACGGGGGGCACTGCAACCTGCGAAGGTCGGGTGCTGCGGCGCGGGCGCTCGCTTTGTTTTCTTGAGTCCCGACTTTTCGGCGAGGACGGAAAACTCGCCGCCATGGCAACGTCGACCTGGAAACTGCCGTCGCCGCGGTGATACCGACCACTCAGGGAATCTTCGCCGCCGGAAACAGGATCATGTCGGAGTTGCGGCGCTCTTCCGAACCAAGGCGTTCCACCCATCGCGAGACCGTCACCCCGAGCAGGCCGGTGATCGGACCATCCCGCTCTTCTGCTAGCGGCAGCAATTGCCGTTCTCCGAACGCAAATCGGTTCACGGAATTGTAGACTTGTCCCTTCATGCACACGATCGCGCCCTCACGGATCACCGGCATCCAGCGGCTGGTCACGAAATCCCTGCCGCCGGGACTGAGAATGTCATCCAGAGTCTTGCCCTTGAGATTGCCGTGCCCGAAAGTTTCGGCGACCTCGGTTCCGGCCAGGCGATACCGGAACACATCCGGTTCCTCGAAATCGACCAGGTAAATGCGGGAAAGCAATCCGCCGATATCGCTGGGATCAATGTCCTGTCGCGACGGAGTAAGCCGGCCGGCACGTTTTCCGATCCAGTATTTCAGGAGCTCCAGCAAGCGCGGGTCTTCGATGAAACCGGTCACGTCCTCCAGGGAATAGGCCCACATTTTTGATGCGCCAGTATCAATCAAGTCCTTATCCTTATCGGACATCGCGTCCGCCAAGGCCAAGCATCCCGCCGCCTGAACCAAGAAGCGGCGTGTATTGCATTTTCAGTTCTCCCTCAGCAAGAACGGAAGCAACTGCTTCAGAACAATCTCCGGCGCCTCCTCCGGCAGAAAATGGCCGCATGGCGCAGGGCCGCCCTCGACCGTGCTGCTGCTCCACTTCCGCCAGGTGTCCAGCGGATCGGCCGGCCCTCCGGGTCCCCCGAAGCCGCGCACAGCACCGAAGAGAAACAGCAGCGGACAGGACAGCGTCCGTCCTTCTTCCCGGTCGGCCTTGTCGTGTGCGACATCGATGGCCGCGCCCGCGCGATAATCTTCACACGTCCCTTCAATTGCAGCCGGCTCACGCATCGCTGCGAGATAGGCTGCCATCGCCTCCTCCTCGAACACGAAGTCCGGCGCCGCCCATTTTCGCATCAGGTAGGCATAGAAGAAGTCGGGATCGTTACCGATCATGGTCTCCGGAACAGGCGCGGGCTGCGCCAGATAGGACCAGTGAAAACCGCCGACGGCGCCGGCGAGATCCATTTTCTCCCACATGTCGACAGTCGGAATAACGTCGAGCGAGCAGAACCGCGTCACCCGCTCCGGATGATCCATGCAAAGCCGGAAGCCGACCCGCGCGCCCCGATCGTGACCGACAACAGCGAACCGCTCGTGACCAAGCGCCGCCATAAGCTCGACCAGATCGCGCGCCATGGCCCGCTTGCTGTGCGCGGCATGATCCGGCGACGGCGCCGGCTTGCCGCTGGCGCCATAGCCGCGCAGGTCCGGGACAATGACAGTGAATTTCTCCGCCAGCTGCGGCGCGATCTTGTGCCAGCAGGCACCGGTTTGCGGAAAACCGTGAATCAGGAGCACCGGATCGCCAGAACCAGCCGACCGGACGAAGATCTCGGTTCCGCTGGTCGCGATCATTTCCGTCCTGAAGCCATCAAGCATCATTCTCTCCTGGTTCGGATCGCGTGGCGCCGCCGGGGAGACCAGCGAGAAACGCGGCAATGTCTGCTCTTACTCTCTCTGGCGCCTCCAGATGCGGTGAGTGCCGGCAGTCCGGGATCATGTGAATGGTTACCGGCACGGGTGCCCTCTCAGCCACCACCTCAACCTGCGCCCTGGTGCCATATTCGTCGCTCTCTCCCTGGAGGCACAACACCGGGACAGAGACACCGTCGAGGACGCTCCGGATATCCCATTGCTCGAAACCCGGATCGAGCCAGGCATCGTTCCAGCCGCGGAAGGCGGCATCGACATGGGCATGATACTTACCGAGGCGGGCGCGAAGGTCCCCGTCCGCATAGGCGGTCCGGGCTTGCGCAATAGCATCGATGCCCATCGTTTCCGTGAAGAAATGCGGTGCCATCAGAACCACGCCCCGGACCCGCCGATCACGCTGCACACCAGCATGAATGGCAGCAATCGAGGCGCCGTCACTATGCCCGATCAGCACGCCATCCCTGAAGCCGACCGCATCCAGCAGTTCCGGCAGCACGGCAACTGCCTCCCGGGTCATATAGTCAAGCGGTCGCGGCAACGGACAGGGGTCGGAGGCTCCATATCCCGCACGGGAATAAGCAAACACGCCGTAGCCCGTATCAGCCGAGATCTGCCTGGGGAAATCGCGCCAGAGCTTGGTGCAGCCGAGGCCTTCATGCAGCAGCACAAGGGTCGGCGCGATGCCCGGAGGCGGCCCGACTGTATAGGTCTCCAGCATCGCGCCACCTGCCTGCACCTGCCCAGCGGTACCGGCCTCATCCCAGCGAAATATCTGGCTTGCCATCACGTCTTGATTTCAGCCCGCATCGCGTCCCCCCGAGATCTCGCTGCCGCTCATAGAGGTGAACACGCTGCGGACTCACGTTCAACCATCAGGATGGCATCAATGATTAAGTCCAAATGCACGAACGCTGTCCTGCGCGTTTTGACATTGCGTTTATCCCGCTGCCCACCGATAACGTACGCATCAATGCATACATTATTTCAAATCTGTGAGATATACCCGAGATGAAGAGTAACCGCGTTTATCGCATCGCCTTGTTCGACGGAGACGGTATCGGACCTGAAATCATGGCCCCTACACGGTCGATCCTTGACATGGTGGCGGAACGGATCGGTCGCAAGCTGGAATTTGACTCCCTGCCCGCCGGAGCACGGCACTATGCGGAAACTGGTGAATCCCTGCCCGCCTCTTCCATCGCCGCCGCCCGTGATGCGGATGCCATTTTGCTTTCGGCCATGGGCCTGCCGAACATACGCAAGAAGGATGGCACGGAAATCACCCCGCAGATCGATCTCCGTTTCGCGCTCGGCCTTTATGCCGGCGTCCGTCCGGTGAAACTCTATGCCGGGCAGCCGACACCGCTGGCCGACCCGCGCGTGTTCGAAACCGATTTCGTGCTGATCCGGGAATCGACAGAAGGCCTTTTTGCCCACATGCACGAAGGCCAGGTCGTCGACAACAGCTACGCGACCGAGACCCTGCGGATCACCCGGGCAACCAGCGAGAAACTGTTCGATTTCGCTTTCCGCCTTGCCCAGAGACGGGCCGTGAAACGCGGCATCCCTG
The DNA here is from genome assembly GCF_040217065.1 of Nisaea sp. GTDB lineage: Bacteria > Pseudomonadota > Alphaproteobacteria > Thalassobaculales > Thalassobaculaceae > Nisaea. The sequence continues at coordinate 316,632 of NZ_JAVJNX010000005.1, read as the reverse complement.
GTCGGGTGACCTGCGTCGACAAGGCGAACGTGTTCCGCTCCTTCTGGTTCTTCCGCTCGATCTTCGAGGAGCGCGCGAAGGCCTTTCCGGACATTGCGGCCGACAGCGCCTATGTCGATGCTTTCGCCATGTGGATGGTGCAGAAACCCTGGGAGTTCGACGTCGTCGTCACCGAGAACATGTTCGGCGACATTCTTTCCGACCTCGGCGCAGGCATCATGGGCTCCCTCGGTCTGGCGCCGTCCGCGGATATCGGGGACGAGAATGCAGTGTTCCAGCCCTGCCACGGCAGTGCACCGGATATCGCCGGCAAGGGCATCGCCAACCCGCTGGCCATGTTCCTTTCCGCCTCCCTGATGCTGGACTGGCTTGCCGGCGAGCATGACGATGCGGCCCTGGGTGAGGGAGCAGCCATAATCGACGATGCCGTCAGCGCCGTGATCCGCGAGGGAACAATTCTGACCGGCGATCTCGGCGGTACGGCGAACACCAAACAGATGTCGGACGCGGTAATGAGCCGGGTGGCAGCATGAGTCTCACGGTCGGCATGGTCGGTGGCGGCTATTTCGGCCGCTTTCACATCAATGCCTGGCGAAGGATTGAAAATGTCGATCTGATCGGCGTCGCCGACCTGCTGGACGAGCGCCGCACCGAACTTGCGGCTCTCTATCCGGGTCTTACCCTGCAGCCGGATGTCGATGCGCTCCTCGCGGCGGGAACCCCGGACGTGCTGGATGTTGCCGTCCCACCGGCATATCAGGCCGATCTCATTCACCCGCTGCTTGGAAAAATCCCGACCGTCATCTGCCAGAAACCCTTCTGCCGATCGCTGGCAGAAGCGGAGGAACTGACCGAAGCCGCCGAACAGGCCGGCACAAAGCTTGTTGTGCACGAGAATTTCCGCTTCATGCCATGGTATCGCGCAATCCGGGGCGAGATTGACAGCGGCCGGACCGGTGCTGTCCGGCAGGCCTGTTTCAGGTTGAGGCCGGGAGATGGGGCCGGAGCCGATGCCTATCTGTCACGCCAACCCTACTTTCGGGACATGGAGCGTTTCCTCGTCCACGAAACCGGCATCCACTGGATCGACGTTTTCCGCTATCTGTTCGGGGAGCCGGACACAGTCTATGCGGACCTCTGGCGGGCCAACCCCGTGATCCGGGGCGAAGATGCCGGTATGCTGATCCTGACCTGGCGCAACGGTCTTCGCGTGACGCTCGATGCAAACCGGACGCTGGACCACGCAGCGGAGAATCACAGGCTCACAATGGGAGAATTCACCCTGGAAGGTGACGATGCGACGATAACTCTTGACGGTTATGGGCATCTCGCCCGCCGGTCGCGCGGAGCGACAGACGCCACGAAGGTTGCCTACGCATTCGAGGATCGTGATTTTGGCGGAGACTGTGTTTTCCATTTCCAACAGCATGTCATCTCGCATTTGCTGAATGACACGCCGCTGGAAACCGGTGCAAATGACTATCTGCAGAACATCCGCATCGAAGAGGCTGCCTACCGGTCCGCCGAGCGGCAACAAAAGATACACCTTCACGCACGGCATACCAATTGACCGACGAGAAACATCCCAGCGCAGGAGCGAAGGCCTATGATGCCATCAAGGCCATGATCCTTGACGGCAGGTTGAAACCGTCAGCGTCCTATCTTGAAACTGAACTTGCGGACCAGATCCGGGTCAGCCGAACGCCGGTGCGCGAGGCGGCACTCCGGCTCGAACGCGAAGGCCTGGTCGTCGTCCGCCCGCGCCGCGGGATGCAGGTTCTTCCGGTTTCCACAGCGGACATGGCGGAAATCTATCAGTTGCTGACGGTGCTCGAACCGCTGGCCGCGGAGCTTGCCGCGAGGCGGGGTCTGAGCGAGGCCGAGCTCGAAGCGATGGAGCGCGCGACCCAGAAAATGCAGGATGCTCTGGTCGATGGTGATCTGGTGTCCTGGGCCGAGGCGGATGACATGTTTCACGCCCTGCTGGTCCAAGCTTCGGGAAACCGGCGACTGGTGGAAGCGACGGGACGATATCGCACGCAGGTACATCGTGCCCGGATGGCGACGCTGACCATGCGACCGTGCCCCTCAAGCTCGACGGAAGACCACCGCGCCGTGCTCCATTGCCTGCGGTCAGGAGACGCGGAAGGTGCCCGGAAAATTCACGCGGCACACCGGGCAGCCGCCGGAGAGCTCCTGATCGCTCTACTGGCGAAACACAGTCTCGACAATCTCTGACGCCTGCCTTGACCACTGGCCGGTCACCCACAGACGATTGGGAACCGCAGCTCGACAGTCGTGCCCTCACCCGGCGCGGAGCGACAACTGATACGACCGCCGAGGCGCTGGGTTACCAGATTATAGACGATATGCATGCCAAGGCCGGTGCCGCCCTCGCCACGTTTGGTCGTGAAAAACGGATCGAACATCTTGCGCCTGGTCTCGTCATCCATCCCCTTCCCGAAATCCCTGACCGTAATAACGATATCTTCGGGAGCCTGCATTTCGCAGAGAATTTCGATTGTCCCTCCGGACTCGGCATCATAGGCATGTAAGGCTGCATTCATTGAGAGATTGGTCATGATCTGGCCGATAGTGCCGGGATATCCATTCAGCTCGATCTCCCTGTCACCGCCTTCTAGGCGGTAATCGATTTTTCTGCGGCTCAGTTCTGGGCCAAGACTGATCAGCACGTCTTCGATATAGTCAAACAGCATGAATTTGCGCCGTTCGTCGCTGGTCTGATCCACGGCAACCTGTTTAAAGCTTGATATCAGTGCTCCGGCCCGCCGGGCATTCCGGCTGACGAGATCGGCCGCCGACGAAAGGGTCTCGAGTGTTGATTTGAACCGCCCGTGAGTGAGGGCACCGCGATCAAATTCCTTCTGCAGGACCGAGACTTGGTGTTCCAGCGAGGATGCCGCTGTCAGACAGATGCCGACCGGCGTGTTGATCTCATGCGCAACTCCGGCGATGAGGCCTCCGAGAGATGCCATTTTCTCTGATTCGACGAGTTCCTCTTGGGTTTGCCGCAAGACGTCAACCGTCTCCCGCAACTCGTTCTCGACCTGCTTTTGCTCGCTGATGTCGTAATGCCACGTAATGACAACGGGCTCGCCGTCAAATTCAATCCTCTTGGCATCGATAACGGCCCACCAGGTCGAGCCATCGATCCGCCTGCGCATCTCTGAGCGGCGCCCCATCAGATGCCCCTTCCGGAGCTTCTCAATTACCGATTCCGCCACCGCACGATTCTCGAAAGTATCCCGAAAATCGACCGCATTGATCTCTTCGATCGTCTCAGCGCCAAACATCTTGAGAAACACGCTGTTCACATACCGGCGCTCGAACGTTTCCACCTCGAAAATTGAAATTCCGGCCTCGCTGTTATCGAGGATCTCCCCAATGCGGCGCGCTCCGGCCTCCAGTTCCTCCTGACCCCGCTTTTGCTCTGTTATGTCGTAGTGCCAGACAATTGTCGCCATCCCACCGTCGAATTCGATCGGTTTGGTTTCGATCCGCGCCCACCATTTCGATCCGTCAACCCGTTGCCGTTCCATAACGAATTTGCTCGGCCCAGCACCGGTCATGAGGTGGTCAATGGCGAAATCGGCATCCTCCGGGTTCACATAAGTCTTCCGCAGATCCATCCCGTTGAGTTCATCATGCGAGGCGAGTCCAAAAAGCCTCAGGAAACCCTGGTTGGCGTAGACCCGCTCCAGGCTTCCCCGACGGAACACGGAGATCCCGGCCTCACTACTTTCTAGAAAGGAACGGAGCTGATTGGCGTGCTGTGCGATCTTGTGCTCGGCCTCAACGCGGCCTGTAACGTCGGTGACCCATGCTATGGTTGCCGGCTGGCCTTCGAACTCAATCCCAGTCGCCGTTCCCATCGCCCAGAAATGGCTCCGGTCGAGGCGAATCCGCTCATAAACGGCATCTCTTTTGTACTTACCCACCTTATGGCGGTTGCGTATGTCGATGGCATCCTTCTCGTTCGCAAAGGTATTCAGGAACCCAAAGGAATTGAGCTCTTCGAGATTCCTCGCACCGAACATTTCCAGCAGGCGATTACTCGCATACAGATATTCGTGATTGGTTGAATCATATCGAAAAACACAAACTCCGGTGGAACAGGATTCCAGAATGGTCCGGAGTTGAAGAGCGCTCTCGGCGAGCTCTGATTCCCGCTGTTTGAGGTCTGAAATATCCAGGACCGATACAAGCGCCAAGTCCCGGTTTGCAAAGTGGATCCTGCGCGTGCTGACAGCGCTCCACCAAGTTTCACCGGTCGACGGCCGCACTCTGTGGGAAACCATGTTTGTGTTCTCGATTCCCCGCTTCAGATTTCTGATCATCTGATCGTAATCTGAGGCATTGACGAAGGTCTCCGGCCCGGCGGCCTGCGCATCACCGTCAATCTGGTGTCCAACCAAGTCACTGAATGTCCGGTTTTCATAAAGCCTCTCAAACGGACTAAGAGCGAATACGCTGACCCCCATTGACGACTTATCAAGAGCTTCCAGCAGGTAAACCTCGCGCTGACGAAATCCATCAATCCGCGCGTCGGAGATTTGTCGCAAGACGGACAGCAACGCGGTTGCAATCGCAATGGCGGCAACCGCCCGGAACAAGTGTACGTCCAGCCCGACCGTCCGGAAGAACCAATCTTCGTTCAAATGAGTCGCCGGGAAAAGACCCGACGGTTCTGCGATCATTGTCAGAAGCGTATGAGCGCCGAATGCCATGGCAACAGCAATCAGCCCCCTTTTTTGGAGCAAGCCCGGCATCATCGCTGAGTCAGGATTCACAGCGAGACGGGCAAATGCGACTGTGGCCGCAAGAGATGCCGGAGCTCCGAGCAAAAGCCTGTTGCTGACGTCAAATTCGGATGTCGGCGCGCTGTAAAGCCAGAGCCAGATTGTGACCACGCCCCACGCCACGACGAAGCCACCGCCAACGAGCCGCCAAATGGATTCCGTCAGCAGACGCACGGCCCCGGCCATGAGAAGAATATAAGACAAGGCATTGAGAATGCTTGAGATCCGGGCTTCCGCATGAAGAATTGCGGGATCTTGCCCCAGCAAGCTGAACATCTCGAGCCATTCACTGACTCCGTGCAGCAGCCCAAATAACGCAATCCACTGGACGTTTCGGCTTTCGGTGAAGCTGCTTGTGCTTCGGATCTGCGCCAGAACGGCAACGCCCATCAGGACAAACGAAAGGCCGCAAAAAAAATACAGATACACCTGTTCCAAAGGTTGCGGCCTCCAAGCTTACTTGCAGACTAATTTACTGGTTTTAACAATGGATGAATAACGGCGAAGTTCTTGTCCACGTCGGCGAAGCATCTCGGTCACCGCCCGAGACGCCTGCCGGGCAGGACATCAGGCTTCCGGACACCGGCTCCGGAAAAAGACGCAGATCCAGTCAGCCCTCAGCGCGCCAGACTGGTACCAACTCATAGACATCGCCGTCGACAAGGTAGCTCCGGTCCAGGACCGACAGATTGTTGGACTTGATGATGCTGACGATCTCTTTCACGTAATCCGCGCCCCGTTCCGAATAGCGCGTCAGGAATGACGCCAGAGTGGCACCTGAAAGCGGCCTGCCGTCAGCACGTGCTGCCGCCCGTCGTTTACGAAACTCCCTATACGCCCCGTGGGTATTGAGGTTTCTCAGATAACTCCGGGCCGAGCCGAGCGGTGTCTTGAACTTGGCCACCTTGTAGTCACCCTTTGAAGATCGCTGCTCTTCCGGAACCATGCCCTTTCCATCGAGCCGCCACTGCCCGAACAGGGCATTACCTTCCTGGGCAAAACGGGAGGTGCCCCAACCGCTCTCCGATGCTGCCTGTGCGAGGCCCAGTGACGGAGGCACGATATCAATCCGCCGCTCCAGCACGCCCAGCACGGCAGTGATCGACACCGCATCGCCTTGCATGGTGACTTCGTACTTGTCGGCCAGCCGGCGCAATGTCTTGAGCTGCCGCGCGTCAAGGAACCTTTGCGTCGCCAGCGCCTCCTTGAGCTGCATCAGCAATTCGCGCTCAGCCGCGATTTCCTCGTTCGCGATCAGCAACACCGGAAGCACCATGCGGAAGAACAGGCTTTTCTTCTGCTCGACGGTCACTTCATTGACCGTGACTGCGGCGAAACGCTCGGGAATCCGGACGAAGACCAGGCGCGGAACCTCCCTCTGTCCGGCCGCCCACGTCTCGGCTGTGTAATTCAGTTGCTCGACAAGACTGGTCAGGTCGCTGAAAGTTGAAAACTCGACGCGTGTCACAGACCGCTCGCCGTAACCCAGCGCGACCAATGTCTCCGGAAATTTCTGGGGCTGTGTGATCCGGGAGCAGATCACCAGCAGCACTAATGCGGCGAGTAGCGCCAATCCAAAGCGAGCCATTATGTCATCCAGTCAGAAGCACGGCAGAACTGTTCGGCCACATACAATCCCCGCGAACAGGGACAGAGTTCGGCCTTCATGCTGGATAACATAGCCCGGAAAGCGCCAGACCAAGACCACCATTTCCGGTTTTGGCCTTAATTCAACAATGCCTCATGCGGCGCTCGACTTCCCGGCAAGCCCGCCCCTGTCGCGAATGAAGGCTGCGATTTCGGTGACCCCGTGACCATTCTTCAACTGGGTGAAGACAAATGGCCGGTCCCCGCGCTGGCGCTTCGTGTCCTCCGCCATCACCCCGAGATCGGCCCCGACCAAGGGAGCCAGATCCGTCTTGTTGATGACCAGCATGTCCGAGCGGGTGATGCCCGGCCCGCCCTTGCGCGGGATCTTCTCGCCGGCGGCAACGTCGATCACATAGATCGTCAGATCGGCCAGTTCCGGGCTGAAGGTCGCCGCCAGATTGTCCCCGCCGGACTCGATCAGCGCCAGCTCCGCGTCGGGAAAGGACGCCACCATCGTATCGATGGCAGCAAGGTTGATGGAGGCATCCTCGCGGATCGCCGTGTGCGGGCAGCCACCGGTCTCGACCCCCATGATCCGTTCCGCCGCGATCGCGCCGGTGCGGGTCAGGATCTTCTGGTCTTCCTTGGTGTAGATGTCGTTGGTGATCACGAACATATCCGTGTCCGCGCTCATCTCCCGGCACAGCATCTCGCAGAGTGCCGTCTTGCCTGAGCCAACCGGCCCACCGATGCCGACCCGAAGAGGTCCCGTTGCCATATCCTTCTCCCTCACGATCTGAACAGCCGGCCATCCATGGCCTCGTGCTGCATCGAACTCCATTCCGCCATCAGCGCCGCCGTGCCGATATCGTCGGCGCCGCATCCCTCCGACGCGCACCAGACGTCATCGACGCAGCTTTCCAGCGCCGCGATCACCCGCTGACCGTCCGTTTGTCCGAGTGGTACCGCACGGACGGCGGCTGAAACAATATTATGAACGAAGGCCTGCACATAAAGTGGCCCGGCAAGCTCCAGCGCGATCCCAGCAGCGGCGGTGACGGCTCCGTAGGCCACCGGCAGCGGCGGTGCGGGCGGCAGAGCCACCTGCTCGATCACTCCCCAGGCCGCCGAGACGGTCTTCACGAAGGCCGTGCCCTGGGATGTTGCCTCCAGCCGCAATTCGGCAGTCGGGATCAGGGCTGTCGCGACTTCCGTAAGGGCGCCAAGAGCTTCCGCGTCACCAGCCGAGGCATGACGCCATGCCTCGGACAGCAGGATCGCATCGCTGGCGCCGGAGCCGAACCTCAACAAACCTTCCAGCCAATCGCGTAGCGTCTCCGCATCCGTGACAAGCCCGGCTTCTATCGCCGCTTCGACCCCATGACTATAGCTGTAGGCCCCGACTGGAAAGGACGGGGACAACCAGGATTGCAGGCGCAACGCCGCCCGGGTTGCCGAAACATCAGTCATGATGGCGATGATGCTGGGAATGCCCCGCATCATGACTGTGGCCATCGTGACTGTGGTCATGCGCATGGTCGTGTCCATGCCCGTGATCGTACGCCCCGCCTTCGGGCTGAAACGGCCGCTCCGCCTCCGTCACCGTGGCGCCGAGCCCACGCAGCATATCCGCAATGACATGATCCGGCCGCAGCAGGATCGCATCCTCAAGGATTTCCGCAGGCAAATGCCGGTTGCCGATATGCCAGGCAAGCCGCAGCAGGTGATGCCGGTCAGTCGCCCGCACTTCCATCACAGCCTCCGGCGGCGCCACAATGCGTATCCAGCCGCCTTCTTCTAGCGACAGGCCGTCACCGTCGGAGAGCGCGACTGCGCGGGGCAGATCCAGCAGCACAGTCGCCCCGCCATCCGTGTCCAGCCGGATACGGCGGCGATGACGGTCATCGAAGGCCAGTGTCACCCGGTCAACTTCTGCACCGGTGTCCCAGTGCCCGGACGGGGCATGCGCCACCGCCCGGCCAAGGTCTTTCCCCACAGAGTCCGCGTTTGCCATCCGAGCCTCAATACATGAAGTAGCGTTGAGCCATCGGCAGCACCGTCGCCGGCTCGCAGGTCAGCAGCTCGCCATCGGCCCGGACCTCGTAGGTTTCCGGATCGACCGAAATATCCGGCATGGCATCGTTCAGGATCATCGACTTCTTCGAAATCCCCGCACGGGTGTTGCGGACCGGCAAGGTCTCCTTCTGCAATCCGAAACGGTTTCCGACATTGGCCTCGAAACCGGCCTCACTGACAAAGGTGACCGAACTCTTCGTCAAAGAGCGGCCGAAGCTGCCGAACATCGGCCGGTAATGCTGGGGTTGCGGGGTCGGAATGGACGCGTTCGGGTCTCCCATGATCGCGGTAGCGATGGTGCCGCATTTCAGCACCATGTCCGGTTTTACACCGAAAAAGGCGGGGGACCAGATCACCAGATCGGCGAGCTTGCCGACTTCGACGGAGCCGACATGCATGTCGATACCCTGCGCGATGGCCGGGTTGATGGTGTACTTCGCGATATAACGCCGGGCCCGGAAATTGTCGTTGTTGCCCTTCTCCTGCGGCAGTGCACCGAACTGTTTCTTCATCTTGTCGGCCGTCTGCCAGGTCCGGATCAGCACCTCGCCCACACGGCCCATGGCCTGACTGTCCGAGGCGATGATCGAAAAGGCGCCCCGGTCATGCAGGATATCCTCGGCGGCGATGGTTTCCCGCCGGATCCGGCTTTCCGCGAAGGCGACGTCTTCGGGGATGCTTTTCGACAGGTGATGGCAGACCATCAGCATGTCGAGATGCTCGTCGATGGTGTTCACCGTGAAGGGCCGCGTCGGGTTGGTCGAGGACGGGATCACGTTCGAAAGCCCGCAGACCTTGATGATGTCCGGCGCATGGCCGCCGCCCGCGCCCTCGGTGTGGAAGGCGTGGATGGTGCGGCCCTTGAAGGCGTCCACGGTGTTCTCGACGAAACCGGACTCGTTCAGCGTATCCGTATGGATCAGCACCTGGACGTCCATCTCGTCGGCGACCGAGAGGCAATTGTCGATGGCCGCCGGCGTCGTGCCCCAGTCCTCATGCAGTTTAAGGCCGCACACCCCGGCGAGCACCTGCTCGCGCAGGGCTTTGGGCTGGCTGGCGTTACCTTTGCCGAAGAAGCCTAGATTCATCGGGAAGGACTCGGCAGCCTGCAGCATGCGCTCGATATGCCACGGGCCCGGCGTGCAGGTTGTCGCGTTCGTGCCCGTTGCCGGTCCGGTGCCGCCGCCCATCATCGTGGTGACGCCGGAATTCAGCGCCTCGTCGATCTGCTGCGGGCAGATGAAGTGGATATGCACATCGATGCCGCCGGCGGTGATGATCTTGCCCTCACCCGCGATGGCTTCCGTGCCTGGGCCGACGATGATGTTCACACCGCTCTGCACATCAGGATTACCGGCCTTGCCAATGGCAAAGATACGGCCGTCCTTTATGCCGATATCGGCCTTCACCACGCCCCAATGATCGAGGATCAATGCGTTGGTGATGACCGTGTCCACGGCCCCGTCCGCGCGCGTTGCCTGGGACTGCCCCATACCGTCGCGGATCACCTTACCGCCCCCGAACTTCACTTCCTCGCCATAGAAGGTGCGGTCCTCCTCGACTTCGATGAACAGGTCGGTATCGGCGAGCCGGACCTTGTCGCCGACGGTCGGCCCGAACATGCCCGCATAGTCCTGTCGTGAGATCCTGTAGGGCATGTCAGGCTCCTCCCCCACCGAGCGGCCCCATCACCGCCTGATTGAAACCGTAGACTTTCCGCTCGCCCTTGAAGGGCACGAGATCGACCGTTCGGGTCTGTCCCGGCTCGAACCGCACCGCCGTGCCCGACGGGATATCCAGCCGCATGCCGCGCGCCGCTTCCCGGTCGAAGGAAAGGCCCGGATTGGTTTCCGCGAAATGGTAGTGCGAGCCGACCTGCACCGGCCTATCGCCCGTGTTCGCAACCTCGATGGTGATGGCCTCGGCGCCTTCGTTCAGAACGATCTCGCCGTCGGCCGCGATGATTTCTCCGGGGATCATGGCGCCCTCCTAGCGGATCGGATCATGGACGGTGACCAGCTTGGTCCCGTCCGGAAAGGTGGCTTCGACCTGGACTTCATGGATCATCTCGGCAATCCCTTCCATCACGTCGGAGCGCTTCACGACACTGGCGCCAGCCGCCATCAAGTCGGCCACAGAACGGCCATCGCGCGCCCCCTCGACCACATAGTCGGTGATCAGCGCGATCGATTCCGGGTAGTTCAGCTTCACGCCCCGCTCCAGCCGACCGCGCGCGACCATGGCCGCGACCGAAACCATCAGCTTGTCTTTTTCCCTCGGTGTCAGATTCACCCCGGCCTCCCCTCAGACATTCCTATCAAACTCATCAAATTCGCCAGATCACGGGCATCCGCGCCGGCAGCCCGAGCCAGCGCACCCGCGCCGCGCTCCAGAAAGCGCCGACCGCGTTGCGCAGCCGCATGGCATCCGGCCCGAGCCAGCGCATCGCCAGAAGATTGTTGTCAATGGCCGTCACGCCGCACCGGATATCTCCCGCCGCCCCGGCCTGAGCATCGCGCGCCCAGTCAAGATCATCGGCCGCATCCGGCCGGGCGAACAACGCCGTCGCGAAACAGCTCACACCGCCAAGCCCGGATGAAACGGAAGCAGCCGCGAGCGGATCGGCCAGCTCGAACCGGTCGGCCCAGATCAGCTGCCCATCCCGCGTCAAATCCCAATGCTCACGATAACGCCCGGATGCGAATCTCTCGCCCATGGCACTGCGGCCAAGGATGGAAATGGCGCCGGCAAACAGCGTGCTGCCGGCGGCAATGTCGAACCGGACCCGCTGGCGAAACCGCGCCTGGTCAAACAGGATGGTGCCCTGCGGCAGCCACTCGAGCGACGCCCCGTCAGCGACCCGGATTGTCAGATGGTTTTCCGCCTCCGCGCCAGACGACCGGTAGACTTTCTCGGCCGCCTGATTTGTCAGGGTAAGACTGGCGTTCGAATTGACGCCGATTTCCGTCTCATACAGGTCGCCGCCGACGATCCCGCCCGACAGGTTCGCGAGAACGGCTGTCAGCGACTCACCGACACCGGGACGCGGCAGCAGGATACGCAAGGGCTGGGCGGAATAGAGATCTGCGGCGACGGAACGGCCGTCGCGACGTTCAACGGATAGGCGCGCGGCTCCGGTCGCGCGGCTCAATTGCACGGACTCTGCGACCTGCGCGAGCGCCACGCTCAAAGCAGCCCCGCATTTCCGCCGTTCGTTCTCTTGGTGGCGAACATTTGACGCTCACGGCTCCCCATTTCACGAGCATAACCGCAATCACCGTGCCAAAGCTCACTCTGTCTCATGGAGATTTTTTATCTTTTATTTTCAGATATTTACAGATGGTTTTTTAGAACCTCCGGCGACAGCCCGTTGATCAACGCCCACGCTACAGGCAACGCGCCAGGCGCTGCTTAAATGTTGGGCACAGCTTCCTATTCGGCCACCCACAGCTTCATCTTCGCCAGGAGCTTCGGGCGATAATTCTCCGTCTCCTCCGCGACCGCCGTGTGTCGATACAGCCCGTAACGATATTCCAGAGCCGGCGTCGGGATTTCGAAAGACCGGCTTCCAACAGTCGCAAAGCCTTTCTCTCACTCGTCAATCCATCCCCATGTCGCCAAGGAAGAAACCGGCCTCGGACTCTCTATTGTCCGGTCCCTTGGCGAGTTTCTCGGCGGCCGTTGCCTGATCGAAAGCGAGCTTGGCGTAGGGACATGCGTCACCATCGTCTTGCCCCGCATTGGCCGCGAAGCGTTACCGGCTGAGGACACAGGCGCGACAGGCTGAGGGGGCTCAGACGGTCAGGTGTCCACGGACAGCGTCTTCTGACAAGGCTGTCTTCTCCCCGGCAAGCACAATTTCGCCACGGTCCATGACGGCAATCTCGTCCGCCAGAGCACGCGCGAACTCGAAATACTGCTCTACCAGGATCACGGCCATGTCTCCGCGAGATGCGAGCAGCGCGATGATCCGCTCGATATCCTTGATGATCGAGGGCTGGATCCCTTCCGTCGGCTCATCGAGAACCAGCAGGCTGGGGCGGAGAACCAGTGCGCGGGCGATGGCCAGCTGCTGCTGCTGACCGCCGGACAGGTCGCCGCCCCGGCGCTTCAGCATCTGCTTCAGCACCGGGAACAGCTCGAAGACTTCGTCCGGCACGCTGCGCTTGCTGCGCGGCAGGGCGGAAAATCCGGTCTTCAGGTTTTCCTCGACCGTCAGCAGCGGGAAAATCTCCCGCCCCTGCGGGACAAAGGCGATTCCGGCCGCGGCACGGCGGTGCACGGGCAGGGCCAACAGATCGATATCGTCCCAATGGATGCTGCCGGCACTCGGGTTTTCCAGCCCGGTCACCGCCCGCATCAGGCTGGTCTTGCCGACCCCGTTCCGGCCAAGCACGCAGGTCACCTTGCCGCGTTCGGCCACAAGATCGATGCCACGCAGCGCGTGGCTCGCGCCGTAATGCAGATGAAGCCCGGAAACTTTCAGCATATCAGCGCCCCAGATAGACTTCGATGACGTGCGGATCGTTCTGCACCTGGTCCATGGACCCCTCGGCCAGCACCGAACCCTCATGCAGCACCGTGACCTTCACACCGAGGGCGTGCACGAATGCCATGTCGTGTTCGACAACCACGATGGAGCGCTCGCCGCGCAGATCCCGCAGCAGCTCTACCGTCGCTTCCGTCTCGGCGTCCGTCATGCCGGCCACCGGTTCGTCCAGGAACAAAAGTTCCGGATCCTGTACCAGCAACATGCCGATCTCGAGCCACTGCTTCTGCCCGTGCGACAGTTTCCCGGCCATCTGGTTCCGTTCACCGGCGAGGCCGATCCGTTCCAGCGTGCTGTCGATCTTCGACCTGCGATCCTGATCAAGCCGGTCAAACAGGCAGGCGAAAGTGCTCCGGTTCGACTTGATCGCGAGCTCTAGATTGTCGAAGACGGAATGGTTCTCGAACACGCTCGGGCGCTGGAACTTCCGGCCGATGCCGAGGGCGACGACAGCCGCCTCGTCCCGTTTTCCGAGATCAATGTCACCCTTGAAGATGATCCGTCCCTGATCCGGTTTGGTCTTGCCGGTAATCACGTCCATCATCGTCGTCTTGCCGGCGCCGTTCGGCCCGATAATCGCGCGCATTTCACCGGGCTCAACCACAAAACTCAGATTGTTCAGGGCTTTGAACCCGTCGAAGCTGACCGTCACCCCGTCGACATAAAGCTGGGATTCCGAATAGGAGGCCTTGCCGGTGATGGTCATTGGCCAGGCTCCTCTGCAAGGGGCGTGGATGCCGTCTCGCCCCGTTTGCCAAACCGGCGCTTCAGCCAATCGAACGCGGCCGGAATGCTGCCCACCAGGCCTTTCGGAAAGAACAGCGTGACGGCGATGAACATGCCGCCGAGGGCAAACAGCCAGATTTCCGGAATCAGGCCGGTCAGCACCGTCTTCGCGTAATTTACCAGCACACCGCCGGCGATCGCGCCATAGAGCGTGCCGCGGCCGCCGATGGCGACCCATATCACGGCTTCGATGGAATTGGCCGGGGCGTATTCGCCCGGATTGATGATGCCCACCTGCGGCACATAGAGCGCGCCCGCCAGGCCCGCGATCATGGCGGACAGGACAAAGACGAAGAGCTTGAAGTTCTCCACCCGGTAGCCGAGGAAGCGCACCCGTGCCTCGTCGTCGCGGATGGCGGCGATCAACCGCCCGAGCTTGGAGGCAACAATGGCCCGGCACATCAGGTAGCAGCCAGCCAGGGCCGCGCAGGTCGCCGCCAGCAGCGCAGCACGTGTCACATCCGACTGCAGGTCAAAGCCCAGCAGATCCTTGAAATCCGTCAGGCCGTTATTGCCGCCGAACCCCATGTCATTGCGGAAGAAGGCCAGCATCAGCGCGTAGGTCATGGCCTGGGTGATGATCGACAGGTAAACCCCGCTCACGCGCGACCGGAAGGCCAGCCCGCCAAAGACGAAAGCCAGCAGGCCGGGCACGAACAGCGCCATCACCATGGCGAAAGGGAAGAAGTCAAAGCCGTACCAGTACCAGGGCAGTTCCTTCCAGTTCAGGAACACCATGAAGTCCGGCAATTCGGCATTGCCATACACGCCGCGGTCGCCGATCTGCAGCATCAGATACATGCCCATGGCATAGCCGCCGAGGGCGAAGAAAGCCCCGTGCCCGAGACTGAGAATGCCGCAGAAACCCCATACCAGGTCGATCGAAAGGGCCAGCATCGCGAAGCAGAGATATTTGCCGAGCAGGCTGACCAGATAGGTCGGCACATGCAGCGCGGAGTCCGGGGCCAGTGTCAGGTTCAGCAGCGGCACCAGGATGCCGATTGCGGCCAGGACACTGAGCAGGATAGCGCTGGCCAAACGGCCCTTGGCCGGTGCCTGGGCCTGCGGCGCGTAGAGACGTTGCAGCAGCGACATGGCTCAGGACTCCACTGCGCGGCCGCGCAGCGCGAAGAGTCCGCGCGGCCGTTTCTGGATAAACAGGATGATTGCCACCAGCACCAGGATCTTGCCGAGGACAGCCCCGGCCCAGGGCTCGAGCAGCTTGTTCACCACCCCCAGCGACATGGCGCCGGCGAAGGCGCCCCAGAGGTTGCCGACACCGCCGAACACCACCACCATGAAACTGTCGACAATGTAGGCCTGGCCCAGATTGGGGCTGACATTGTCGATCTGGCTGAGAGCGACACCCGCGATCCCGGCAATGCCGGAGCCGAGGCCGAAGGTCATGGCATCGACCCGGCCGGTCGGAATACCCATGGCCCGCGCCATGTTGCGGTTCTGCGTAACGGCGCGCATCTGCAAGCCGAAGGCGGTCTTCTTCAGCACCAGAAGAACCGCGCCCAGAACACACAACGAGAACAGGATGATCCAGAGCCGGTTGTAGGTCAGCGTGATGCCGGCAACGGATTCCATCGCGCCCTGCATCCATTCCGGCGCCCCGACTTCCCGGTTTGTCGGCCCGAAGATGGAGCGCACCGCCTGCTGCAGGACCAGACTGATTCCCCAGGTGGCGAGCAGGGTTTCCAGCGGCCGGCCATACAGATAGCGAATGCAGCCGCGTTCGATGGCGACCCCGACAAGGCCGGAGACAAGAAACGCTGCCGGCAGGGCCAAAGCCAGAGACCAGTCGAACAGGCCCGGCGCAAAGGCGCGGAAGCCTTCCTGAACGACGAATGTTGTATAGGCGCCAATCATCACCATTTCGCCATGCGCCATGTTGATGACGCCCATGACACCGAAGGTGATGGCAAGCCCCATGGCGGCCAGCAGCAGGACGGATCCGAGACTGATCCCCTGATAGAGATGCTCGACCATCCGCCACATTTCCAGCCGGCGCTCCATCGACGCGAGCGTTTCTCCGGCGGCCGCACGAACGGCCTCATCCGGCTCACGCCAGACCTCCCCGTCCTTCAGCAACAAGCGGGACAGCATGACCCGGCTGTCCGGGTCGGTCCTGTCGGCAAGAGACTGCACCGCCGCCATCCGCTCCGCCGCACTTTCGGACTGCAGCTTGATGGACGCCTCGGCCAGCTGCAGCGCGGTTTTCACCGCCACGTCTTCTTCCTTGGCCAACGCCGTCTCGATCAAGGGCAGCATCGCCTGGTCGCTTGATTTCAACAGGCCGTCCGCCGCCTCCAGCCGCCGTTGCGGGTCGGGGCTCATCAATGTGAGCGTTCCCATGACCGCTTTCACGGTGGAGCGCAGGCTGTTGTTCGTCTTGACCCGGGTCACCGCGCGGGAGCCGACTGTCTCCAGTTCTTCACCGGAAACTGGATCGACCAGCAGAATCCCACCGTCGGCCTTGCGACCGATAACGACTTTGTCGTCGCTCTTGCGGGTATAGAGATCCCGCCCGACCAGGGCTTCAAGGATGGTGACGACTTCCGGCTTCCCGGTCGCGACCATGCGGTCGACGACAGCTTGCTTCTCCGAAAGGCCGGCTGCCCCGAGTTCGGTAATCAAGGAACCGAGATCGTCCGCCGCCATCGCGGCGGGCGGCATCAGCACCGCCACCAGAGCCCATAAGATCAGCGAGAGGCGGAATGCGCCCCCGCGCATCCTTTGCCATGCGGACATCACGATTTCCTTTCCCGTCGCAGCGCGCGTTTCGAAGAAGCCGGGGCGCGGACAGGTCCGCGCCCCGGATCGCACTTGGGATCAGAAGCGCGGCTTTTCGCAGTTGCCGCAGACCCACGGATAGGTCCAGTCGGCGGTCAGCTTGGCGCTTTCCGGGATGAAGTCGGACCAGGCGTCGCCGACCACAACACCGTCGGTGGCGGAGACAATTTCAAACTGTCCGTCTTCCAGGATTTCACCGATCAGGACCGGCTTGGAGAGGTGATGGTTGGTGTTCATCACCGCTGTACCGCCGGTCAGGTTCTTGACGGTCTGGCCGTACATCGCCTGGCGCACCGCATCGACGTCGGTGGTTCCGGCCTGCTCGACCGCCTGCACCCACATCTTGAAGCCGATATAGTGCGCTTCCATCGGATCGTTGGTCACGCGCTTCTCGTCCTTGATGAAGGCGTGCCAGGTTTTGATGAACTCGGCGTTTTCCGGCGTGTCGACCGACATGAAGTAGTTCCATGCGGCCAGGTGACCGACCAGCGGGCCGGCATCGAGGCCGGCGAGTTCTTCTTCACCGACGGAGAAAGCGATGACCGGAATGTCCTCGGCCTTGATACCCTGGTTGGCCAGTTCCTTGTAGAACGGCACGTTGGCATCACCGTTGATGGTCGACACAACAGCGGTCTTCTTGCCCTGGCTGGCGAATTCCTTCACCTGGGCAACGATGGTCTGCCAGTCGGAATGACCGAACGGCGTGTAATTCTCCATGATGTCGGCATCGCTGATGCCCTTGCCGTTCAGGTAGGAGCGCAGGACCTTGTTGGTCGTACGCGGATAGACATAGTCGGTGCCGAGCAGAACGATGCGCTTGGCTTCGCCGCCTTCCGAACCGAGCAGATAGTCAACGGCCGGGATCGCCTGCTGGTTCGGCGCGGCCCCGGTGTAGAAGACGTTCCGGGAGGATTCTTCACCCTCATACTGGACCGGATAGAACAGCATGCCGTTCAGCTCTTCGAAGACGGGCAGTACGGACTTGCGGGACACCGAGGTCCAGCAACCGAAGGTCACGGCAACGCCGTCCTTGGATATCAGCTCGCGCGCTTTTTCCGCGAAGAGCGGCCAGTCGGACGCCGGATCGACAACGACCGGCTCAAGCTTCTTGCCAAGAAGGCCGCCTTTTTTGTTCTGCTCGTCAATGAGCATCAGCATGGCGTCTTTCAGCGTGGTTTCACTGATCGCCATGGTTCCGGAAAGCGAGTGCAGAATGCCGACCTTGATCGTTTCCTGCGCCTGCGCGATCCCCATGCCAGCCGTCGCAGCGAGCCCGAAGGCCGTCGCGGCGATGGCGCTTTTCCACTTTGTGAGCTTCCCCATTTTATTCTCCCAGATCCAGGATCTATTGTTGCACCGCACAACAAACAGCAAGCACCGTGCCATAGCTCCGGCAATTGGAAGGACTTCACTAAAAACGTGACTTATCAATTTATTATCGAGATATCTCGATACTCGAGTGAACGAATACAGGTGGAGCGAAGAGACTAATTTTGCATTAATATTGGGCAATGCCTGTTTTTTAATCTTTTCTTGACTTGCCCCTTGGATTAATCATTTGATGCAATTGCCGCAAACAGACCTGAAGCCTGATATCCTTCCCCTAAAGGCAACCCAGCGGCATCAAGAGGCACACGACAGGCACAGAAGACATCACCGCGCCGAAAAAGCACGTGTCCGACTCCTGAATAAAAGGGCAATAGCCGGAGACCGGGCCTGCATACAGTCCGACGGCCCCTCGCTTTCGCAATCTGCAAAAGCTTCTAAATCCATCAAAAATTTCAATAAATAATCAACAATGTGGCTGCACAGTCCGGGCCACAAAGTTATAGTGTTTTCCGCATACGGATTTGCCCGACAGAACGCCTGGGCTGCGCGGGGCCATTCGAAGAACATCAGGGGGCCGCTTTAATGTCTTTGAATATGTCTACAAAACTCATGGCGCTGGTCGTGTTCATGGCCACGGCGCTATGTGCGTTCGCCGGTTTTTCCATCTGGACGATGACGGCCGTAAAAAGTCAGGTCGACCAGATCATTCTGACCGACACACCCGTTTCAGTTCTGGTCGGTTCGATCGTCGAAAACCAGCTTGAACAAGAAATGGCCCTGCACATCGCCATATCGATTGCCGCGCAGGGACGCGGCGATGCCGCAGACGAGTATCTTGAAAAATTCGTATCATACGGCACTGCGGTCGACGAACATTTGTCCTCGGTAAATCTGCTGCTTGCCCCGATCATCGAAGCTGGCGGCGACCGTGGTATTCGCTATGCCGAAATCCAAAAGCTGCTGGCCGAAATCGAAGAGGCACACGACCACATCACGAAAACCGGCAACACGGTCATTGTCCAGCTCAAGTCCCTGATCAAAGCTGCGGGCGGGCGCATCCCCCGGCTGTCGCACCTCAGTTCACATATGAACAAGATCGAGGAAACTCAGGTCACCGTCAGTTCTCGCGTGCATGAACTGCTGAACAAGGTCAACGGCATGTCCCAAGGATCAATCGAGACGATCCAGGCCGCCGAGAAATTGGCCATCAGCAGCCTCAGCATTGCCGCTATCGTTGCGGTCAGCCTTTCACTGATCATCGGTATTCCGCTCGCTATCAGCATCCGTCGCCGTCTGAACGCTGCTGTGACGACCGTGGACAGGTTCGCCGCCGGCGACCTTTCGGTTCCGGTCCCGGTCAGCACGTCGAACGATGAGATCGGCCGGGTTCTGAAAGCAATCAACGCGATGCAGCGCAATCTGCAGGAGATGCTTGGCACCATCAAGACGGCATCCAGCGGGGTGACCTCGGGCAGCGGCGAGCTCCGGCAGACCGCGCAGCAGGTATCCGACGGCGTGAACGACCAGGCCTCCAGTGTGCAGGAGACCTCTGCTGCAATGGAGGAAATGACCGCCGGCATCCGGCAGAACGCAAAGAACGCCGAAGAGACGGAGAAGGCATCGGAACGCATGGCCGGCGAAGCCGGACGCTGCGCCGAGGCCATGACCCAGACAGCGGCTGCCATGAAGGACATTTCCGACAAGATCCTGGTGGTCGAGGAAATCACCCGCAAGATCGAACTGCTGGCTCTCAACGCCTCCGTCGAAGCGGCCCGTGCCGGTGAGCACGGCCGGGGCTTCGCGGTTGTCGCCTCCGAGGTGTCCCGCCTGGCGGAAATCAGCAAGCAGGCCGCCAGTGAAATCCAGGACGCGTCCGCCGACGGCCGGGAGGCTGCCGAGAACACGAACCGGCTGCTGAACGATCTGTTGCCGGAAATCACCCGAACCAAGGACCTGGTCCAGGGCATTACTGCCGCCAGCGAGGAGCAGTCTGTCGGCGCGGACGAGATCAATGTCGCCATCCACCGGCTGAACACCGTGATCCAGCAAAACGCGGCGGCAGCGCAACAGATGGCCGCAACCTCCGGAGCCCTGGCCGGCCGGGGCCGCGAGCTGGAGGAGTCCGTCTCCCGCTTCAAGCTGAGCGAAAGCGATCAGCCGGTTCAGAGAAAGACTGCCAGCAAGAAGACCGCTGCCCGGTCCGACGATGAATCCGACGAAGAAGAGCGCCGCCCGGCGCCGGAAGAGAAGATCACGTCCGGTGACTTTGGAAAGTACTGACTCGATTACGGCGGAGTTCGACGAACTCCGCCGGCTGGCGCACCATAAATTCGGGATCATCGTTCCAGCGAACGCGGAAAGTTTCCTGCATTCACGCCTGCGTGCCTTCATGAGTCAGTCAGGTCACGAGACGATACCGGAGCTGTTGCGTGAAGCGCGCAGCGACGGTCGCGAAGACCTGCTGATTAATCTGGTCGAGCACCTTTCGACCAATCACAGCTACTTCTATCGGGAACCCGCGCATTTCGAATTCCTGGCCTCTACCTTGTTGCCGGAGCTTGAGGAACGTCTGCGCCGGGAGCGGACGAAGGACATCCGGATCTGGAGCGCCGCCGCGGCGGCAGGCGAGGAAGCCTATTCCATTATCATGGCAATGCGGGAATATTTCGGAGCACACTACCAGGATCTGGATGCCGGAGTCCTGGCCACGGATATTGCCAAAGCCACATTGCGCCGGGGAGCAATTGGCGAGTACAGAGCCGAGTCTTTCCGCCACATGCCGATGACCTGGCAGCAGAAATATCTCGAATATCTCGGCGATGATACCTATCGCGTGGTAAAGCAGGTACGTGACGATGTTATGTTCCGTTGGCTCAATCTGACCGAGCCACTCGAAATGTTGCGCGGTCGCTTTCATTTGATCCTGTGCCGAAACGTGATGATTTACTTCGATGATGCGACCCGCGAAAACCTGGTGCGGAACCTGAGCACGATGCTTGCACCGGGCGGCTATCTCTTCATCGGTCATACCGACAACCCGGATCACGCACGGATCTATCTGGATCAAATCCGTCCCGCCATCTTCAGAAAGAAGGCCACTTGAACGGACCAGACGGCATTCTCGTTGTCGCCTCAGACCCGCTGCTCCGCAAGGTCGTCACGGAAACCATAATGCCCGTGACCGGCGGTGCGGAGGTTATTGCGGTTTCGCAAAACCGCGCCACGCCGGACCGGCTCGCCGGCGCGGAAATCGTGGTGCTCGCCGCCAGAGACAATGACTATCCCAGCCTCGCCGGCGTGTTCGAATTGGTCATGACTTGCGGACGTCCGGTGCTTCTGATCACCGCAGGCGAAAGCGCCGAAGGAAGTGCCGTCGCAACCCGGCTCAAGATCCCGGCAGGGCAACTGATTTCAATTCCGGAACTCGATATCCGCGAGGAATTGCGGGCCGCAGCGCCGCGCATCGAAAGCGCATTGAAGAAAGTCCGCATTGACCGGCCGCGCTCCGCCCCGACGCCGGCGTCCGCAGCGCCACGGCCCGTTCTGGAGCGCGCCCGGGTGGAGCAGTCCAAACCGAGTGCGCCTGAGGATTTTGGCGCGCCTTATCTCGGCATAGTGATCTGTATCGGCGCGTCAACCGGCGGCACGGATGCCCTGCTGACGGTGCTGTCGGGGCTCGATCGCAACTGCCCGCCCGTGGCCATCGTGCAGCATATGCCGAAGGACTATGTCGAGGATTTCGCCAAACGGCTGGACCAGTCCTGCGCAATCGATGTCGTGATCGCCCATGACGGACAGCAGCTTCGTCCGGGGCTCGCCGTGGTGGCGCCCGGTGACCGGCAATTCCGGCTGCGCAAGGGAAACAAGGGTATCTGGACCGCACTCGGCGAAAGCGACCGGATCGGCGGTCACTGCCCGGCGGTCGATGTGATGATGAAGTCTGCGGCGCAGGAACTGGGCAAGAAAGCCGTCGGTGTGATCCTGACCGGCATGGGACGGGACGGTGCGGACGGGTTGCTCGAGATGCGCCGTGCGGGCGCGCGCACGGCCGCCCAGGATGAAGCCAGTTCCATCGTCTACGGCATGCCGAAGGTTGCCTTCGAGGAGAAGGCGGCGGATACCGTCCTGCCGCTGCAGAAAATCGCCGGATGGATCTCCGGCGTCACGCTCACCCTGCCAAAATAGGACTCACGCCCCGGCAATCGCAATCAGCGTTTCCGGGTCCAGAACCAGCAGGGGCTGCCCCTCCCCCATCACCGTGGCACCGGCCAGGACATCCACCGCGTTCAGCGCCGGATGCAGTTCCTTCATGAAGACTTCCTGGCGGCGTTTGACCCTGGCAACGGCAACGCCGATCCGGCGCTGCGGCGTGCCGATGATCACCACCGGAAATGCGGTCAGACGCGCCGCGGATTCCGGTGTTTCCCACCCCAGCATGGTTTCAATCGCCCGCACCGGCAGGAAACCGTCGCGATGCTGGATGCCGGCGAATTCCCCGACTTCCTGGATCTGATTGCGGGCAACCTCGATGACTTCGACGATCGAACGCTCCGGCAGGCCGAGATCCCGCTCGCCGTCGGTCACTACGACAATGCGCTGCAGTGCCGCGGAGACCGGGAAGCTCAGATAGAACTTCGTTCCCTCACCCTCGATGCTGTCGATATCGATGGATCCGCCAAGCCGCCGGATCGTGGTCAGCACCACATCCATGCCGACGCCGCGTCCGGAAGTTTCCGTGATGGCTGACGCCGTCGAGAAACCGGGCGCGAAGATCAGGCGCTGGATCTCCCGTTCGGACATGCGCGCAGCATCCTGATCCGACAGCAGGCCACGCTCCATGGCCTTGGCCCGGATCCGGGCCGAGTTCAGGCCGCGTCCGTCATCGGCGATCATGATCTGCGCGACATTGCCGCTCTGTGTCGCCCGTAATGTCAGCGTCGCTTTCTGGGGCTTGCCCAGATTGAGTCTCTCGTCCGGCAACTCGATCCCGTGATCCATGGCATTGCGGATCATGTGGACCAGTGGCTCCATCAGGGCGTCCACCATCGATTTGTCGATCTGGATGTCACCATCCTCGATATCGAGATCGACCTGCTTGTTCAGGCTGCGCGCCAGGTCACGCACCAGACGCGGCATCCGTCCCAGCACGATGCTGATGGGCACGACACGCAGCTGCAGGGTCACGGAATGCAGCATCCGCAATGTGGTTTCCGCCTTGGCGATCTGGCTGGCAAGAACCTTGCCCGCATCGTCGATCTGGCTGGCCGCATACCGCAGTTTCTCGGCCTTCCGGGCACCGGTTTGCTTCGCCAGGGATCTCAGTTCCGCGATTGTGCTGGCGAATCCGGCCTCCGAAGCCCCCTGCTCGATCCGGGAAAGGCACAGGCGTAGCTCGGCGACCGTGTCGAGGTAATTGTCAACCAGCTCCGACGACACCCGAAGCGAGCTGCCGCCCGATTTCGGTGCGGCGGCTTCGGAGCGCTCGGCCGGAACTTTCGCATCGGGCGCAACCGGCTCGAGGGCGGCCTGCGGCGGTGCCGGCGCAACCGCTCCCGGATCGGGCGGCGGGGCGAGCGGTGCTGCCCGCGGTACCGCGGCAGGAGCGGCAGGTCGTGGCGCCGCGTTGCCGTCGACCGTCCAGTCGTCGCCGATATGCATCACGCCCGGCTGTTCTTCGGCTGCCGGAGCGCGGGATGCCGCTGCCGGTTGCGCTGCTGCCGCCGGTTGTGCCGGGGCAACCGCTGTCTGCACCGCATTGCTCGCCAGAACAGCCCAGGACTGCAACGCGGCACGCGCTCCGTCAATCGATTGCAGGACGGCCATGAGCGGGTCGGCGGGTCCGATAATGCCGACCAGGAACTGGTAAAGGTCCGGGTGGGTATCCACCAGAACCCGATTGGACATCACTTTTTCCTGATAGATCCGGGCCATGATCTGTTGTGTCGAGGCCGGCCCATCCGGCAGCATGGCCTGGATCTCGACAAGATTCGCGTTCGGCTGCTTCAGGAAATCCGCGATTTCCTGGCGGGCAGCCGGTGACAGGCTGTTGAAGATCTCGTCGCCGAGAGAGGTCCGGAGCTCGGCCACCGCCGCTTCGGCATTGGTGAGCAACAGGGCCATCTGATCCCGCAACCGGTCATAGGTCGCACGCAGCATATCGAGCGAGGATATGTTGAGACCCTCGATGCCAATCACCTGGCTCTCGCGCCGGATCTCTTCCACCACCGCCATGGCATCGGTCCGGTCGCGCCAGTCCGGTTCCACGGTCAGTTCACTGGCCAGCCGTGCCAGGGCCGAAATTCTCTGGACCCCGAGAGCGCGGGCAAGAATGCCGACCAGCTCCCAGTCCTTCGATGTTCCCCCGCCGGCCGAAAGCCGGTCGACGACTTCGCGCGCCTCTCGGGAGATATGGGGTGACATGGAATCGTCCACATCTTCCATCGAAAGCCCGGAATTCGCGAGTTCCGACAGCAACCGGAGCCGGTGCACGAAAACGCACAGACCGCGAGTCAGCTCCGTTCGGTCGAGCGGACCGGATTCCCGGAGCTGGATTACGATATCGTTCAGGACATCCGAGATGCCGAGATAGCCGACCTCATTCGCGACTTCCCGGATGGCAAGGATCGACCCTGAAATCGCCTGCGTGTCGAGGGCTTCAAGCGTCGGGCTCTCCAGCGCCTCGGCAAGCTGACCAAGCTCGCTCCGCACCACCTCATCGAACGGGCCGACCGTTTCCGGCTGGAATTCAGGCTCCGACGGATCGGCCGCCTCCTGGGAGACCTGCATCGACATCTGCCGGACACCGGTCTCGGCTGTAGCTTCCTCGACCGGCGCGGGGGATGGCGGCGGTGCGGGTCGTGGCGGCGCGGGTGCCACTTGCGGCGGCGGAGGCGGCGCCGCCGCGGCAGGGGCCGGTTGCTGCGGAGCAGCCTGCGGCACCGGCGCGGCAATCACGCCACCGCTCTTCAACTGCGCCTTGGCGCCGGTCAGCTGCGCCACCAGCTGCATGTCGGCCGGCGCGTCGCTTGTGCTCGCGATACTCTGTTCGCGCAAGGCAACCAGAGTATCGGCGGTCTGCAACAGGAGTTCGCGCGTCGCCTCGTCCGGCCGGGCCTCGCCGTTCCGGAACATGTCGAGCAGATCCTCGGCGTGATGCGCGACCAGTTCGATACCGGTCAGGCCAAGAGATGCGGACACTCCCTTGAGGGAGTGCATGGCGCGAAACAGGGCGCCCATGGTGTCTGCATTCTCGAGATCGGCGGCACTGCCCGACAGAAGATCCTCGATCTGGCCGAGATAATCCTCGCTCTCCTGCTCGAAGAGCTCCCACATTTCCCTGCCGGCGCCGTCGTCATCGAAACCACTCATGCGCCTATCCTCTGGAATCGCCGGATCGAACGAAATCAGGCACCATCTCCGCGATCAGTGCCGGCACGTCGATCACCTCGTGGAACGCTCCCTTGTGCGAGATGACCCGCGACTGGGATTCATCGTCCGAGGGCCTCAGCGGGCTCTCGTCGGAGACAATTCCCAGCACCCGTTCCGCGGCAATGGACCATTTCTGGCCATAGTAATTCACGATGATATGGATGCTCTGCTCGCTGAACCCGCCGCGCGACAGACGCAGGACCGGCATCACGGCACCACTGACCTCGATCACGGAATCGAGCTTCACGCCGGGCCGTTTCGGCAGGGGAGTCGTCTCGACATCGTCGAGCGCCCGCTCGACCAGACTGGAATCGACAGCATAGAGATGGTCGCGGATGGTCAGCGCCATATAGCGCTGGCGCGGCCGTTCGATCTTTTTTTCCTGCTCGGAAACAAGCTTCATGGCGCGCTGGTCGGAGATCAGCGGCAAGGCACTCTGGGCATTGAACCAGCGGTCCGGGTCGACGGCCTGAACCAGTTGTCCTTCGTCATCGAGATAGGCGTGCTGCGGCTGGTCCGTCGCGACAAGCCCCTTGGTCGGATGCGCCGGATCGAAATTGCGGATACCGATGATGCGCTGTACCGCGAGCCCGATTGCCGAATGCCCACGCTGCAGGACGATACACATCGGCAGCTCGGAATGCAGATCGACATCGGCAGCATGCGCACGGGACCGCACCACAACCAGGGGGATCGGCTCCTTCCGAAGGACCATGACGCCGATATATTCGTCTGCCTCGCCCTCGATCGGCTCCATGTTCTCGATCTCGACGACCTCGCGGACGCTGGTCAGTCTCACGCCATAGCGGCGGCCGTCCGACAGGAACAGCAGAACGGGAATCTTCTCGGTTTCGAAGACACTCTCCACGGCATTCATGCCGACGCCCCTCCGGTTGCGCCCGCTGCGTCCATCAGGCGGTTGATCGTATCGATCAGCAGGCTTCCGCCGCTCGCATCAACGTCCCGGCTGACGGAGCCGGACGGCTTGCCGATCACCGCATCGGCACCGACAAGGCGCGCTTCGACAGCCTTTGGCGAGGCCGGATGCGTGAGCGAGGACAGGACAATGACCTTGGCCGGTGACAGAATCCGCAACCGACGCAGGCATTCGATCCCGTTCATCACCGGCATTTCGATATCGAGGGTCACCACATCCGGATTCAGTTCCCTGGCGAGATCAACCCCTTCGCGGCCGTTCTCTGCCTCGCCGACGACCTCGAACCCCTCGGCCCGGCCAAGGATGGTCTTGATCGTCAGGCGGACCAGACGGGAATCGTCGACTATCAGGACCTTAGGCATGCTGGAACCATTTGCCAGGGGTGAAAATTATCTTCGAATCAAGGGTTTCATGGTTCCATATCGATCTGGTTTTGCCTACCGGCAAATTGCCGTGAAACGGCCGGACCTGATGAAATACTGACCTCGCCCGGCGGCTCGGAACAGCCTGCCGGCGGCCATAGGAGCCGTTGCGGTGATCCGTGCCGGCGGCACAGTTTGAAATTCTCGAAACCAACGCTCCATCAAGCGCTTGCCCTGCGCCGGGCGCTATAGGACGATAAGGGCGAACCATGACGCGCATTGCGATGGACATGACATGACGGAACAGAACGTGATCCCGAACGGAACTCAGAACGGCTCCGGCGAATTGCTTGCCTGGCACTTTGTCGATGAAACATTGCGCGACGGCCGCCCCGTGCCGGCGGACGGCGAAAGGCTGGCGCATGACGCCGCGCCTGCCCTTTGCGTCTCCGGCCTGCATGCCTCCGAGCGCATTCTCGATGCCCTGAAATACGCACCCGGAAACACCATCTGCCGGGTCGAGTGCCAGGATCTCGCGACCCGGCAGGACGACAAGCTGGTCTGCGCCACGCGCACCGTATTGTGGCGCGTCGACGGCGAGGACCTGCTGCGGGAATTCGCCCGCAAGGTCGCGCTCGACGTCGCCGAGCTGTGGGAGATGCCGGACGGCGTGCGCAAATATCTCGAAACCGGAAATGAGAATTTCCGCGTTGCCGCCAGGGCGGAAGCACGTGACCTGTCCCGCGCCTATGTCCGCGAGGACAATGTCCCGGCGGCCGCCGCGGCGGAAGCGGCGCGTGCCGCGGCTGCCCGGACTCACGCAGCCAGGGCGACGGCTCTCGCCGCGGCGTGGGCCGCGAACCGGGCGCGCGGAGACGCGGAAACCTGGGGGCGCTACAATCTTCTCCTGGAAGGTCTCGTCGAGGCGGCGCGCACCGCCGACGACAGCGACGACGAGTGGGGCGATTTCGCCGACGAGTTCGAGATGGAGCTGGGCTGACACGAAGCTGGCACTCACCCGAAGAAGCCACAGCGATGCAGCTGCTCGTGGAACTTCCGCAGCGTATTGGCCTGCTCTTTCGGATCCGGGATTTGGGAGACCAGTTCCGACTCGAAGTTCGGCCGCTTCAGATGATTGACGATGATTTCCCTGGCCAGGTTTGACGCCTTCCCCTTCGGCAGCATTTCCGGCTGCACCATGCTCACAAGCATGAAGGCGCGGACATGGAGCGGTCGCTCCGAATTGTCGATCTTGTCGAGAATCTTGCCGTCCACGATATAGGTCGCGAGCAGCTCATCCAGCCGCGATGTCAGCTGTTGCTTGCGGTTATCCGGCAGGGCCGACTTGCTGATCCGGTTAAAGATCGACGTGACCTTCGCCATCTTCTTGTTCGGCGGCAGCTTCTCGCGCACCAGATGGTTCACCGACGGCGAGCCGACGAGCAGTGCGTCGAGATGATTGTCGATTTCGGCGCCCAGCACCTCGCGGCCGAGCTTGCTTTCGAGCAGCGCCAGAAGGTAGCCGGTCTTGCGCCCGGGATCGGCCAGCGTCGGCAGCACCGAGGCCGTCGCCTCCTTCATGCCTTTCTGGCCGCCCTTGTTGATGATGGTTGATTGCCGTGCGGTCACGGCCTCGGCCATGTCGGCGCCGCCAACCATGTTGACGTCCGGGATCAGCTTGTCCAGCAGCCCGTGGAACACCTCGCGCTCCTCTTCCCGGTCT
Source organism: Nisaea sp. (assembly GCF_040217065.1). Classification (GTDB taxonomy): domain Bacteria; phylum Pseudomonadota; class Alphaproteobacteria; order Thalassobaculales; family Thalassobaculaceae; genus Nisaea. Next base: position 288,233 of record NZ_JAVJNX010000005.1, on the reverse strand, counting down.
CCCTTGGACAAGGGGCTCAGTCCCTCGAGCTGGCGCCGGACCCGATCCACAAGGACAAGCTTGCTCTCCGGCAGCTTGCCCGCCCCGATCAGCTTGTTCAGCTGGATGTTCGTGTAATCCCGGTGCTCCGGATTGAGATCTTCCGGTTCTTCCCCGATCGGCTCGCCATTCGCGAAGCAGATCATGGTGATCAAGGCGCTGGCCAGATCACGCTGATGACCGAGCATCTCGCGCAACACGTCCGCATTGTGCAGAATATCGGAAACAAAGATATCCAGCGCGGCCATCCCGTCCGGGTCTTCGGCGATCACTGCCCAGTCGACGACCTGCCCCAACTTGCCAACGAAGCTCCGGTTCTCGACCAACTCGGTGCTGATCGCCGTGCGGATCAGATAGTCGACTTCCTCCGGTTTTGCAGATGCCTTGATTTCGGCGATCGCTTCATTGAACCCGACATCCCTGATCCGCGGCATGGGACGCTGCAGGGTCTTCTGGGCCGCGTGATTGATCTGATCGACAAAGGCAAAGAGCGTTTCCCGCCGTTCGTTTGCGTTGGTATCGTCAAGTTTCGCAGCCTGGAAGGTCGCAACCTTGGCCACGGCAGAAAAGATCAACGTGCCGTCATCTAGCAGGCGCTTCATTTCACGCGCCGAATGCATGGCTTCCGTTGCGGTCAGATTATGCTTGTCGAGATAGGCCCGGAACAGCCGGTTGACCGTCGTCCGCCCCTCGGTCGCGAAAAAATCGCCAAGCTCGTAACAGACCGGCGCATCATCGATATTCTGGATGAAGACTTTTTCATCGCCCTTCGGCTTGATGCGCTCGAAGAGGATCTCTTCCGGGGACAGGCTGTTGATAGGTTTGCCGGTGTCGGCGACGACCCGCACGCCTTCGTTCCCGGCGCGGGCCAGAATTTTCAGGGCTTCGGCCTGACCTTCATCCTTCGATGGCGCGGTGGCCACAATCGACCACGAACCATCCCGGAGCGCCAGTATTTCGAATACTGCTTTTGAGCGACCTAACACGTGTGTACCCGCACTTACTTTCTGTCTTCAACCGGCCGTTTAAGCGAATTTCTCTCGCAAGATTGGCCGATATTAGCGCGAATTTATTGCTAACCGAATCTTAACAGCCTTCCATGCCAACTCAAGCGCGAATGCGACCGAATTGAAGTTACGGAATAATATGCAATTCGCATGCCCGTTTACGCAATGCTAACGGTTTCGATAAATCGCAGGTAAGCAAGCCGGGTTCCACTCTCTCTCCCGGAAGCCCCCTCACCTTCCGGTGAGACGGTACGGCGGTGTCATTCCGCGAAATGGCAAGCCACACGATGCCCCGGTGAAAGTTCCCGCCAGGCAGGGACATCGGAGGCACAACGGGCCTCGGCCACGGGGCAGCGGGTGTGGAAACGGCATCCGGAGGGCTTGTTCAGGGGGGAAGGAATTTCCCCCTCCAGCTTCTGCGCCGTGCCGCGGTCATCCGGGTCGAGGGACGGGATCGCGGAAAGCAGGGCCTTGGTATAGGGATGTTTCGGGCCTGCGAAGAGTTCCCGGCTCGGCGCCAGTTCGACAATCGCACCGAGATACATCACCGCGACATAGTCACAGATATGGGCCACGACGCTGAGATCGTGGCTGATGAACAGGAAGGTAATGTCCATTTCCTGCTGCAGGGATTTCAGCAGGTTCAGGATATCCGCCTGGATCGACACATCGAGCGCCGCCACGCTCTCGTCAGCGACCAGAAATTTCGGCTCGCAGACCAGCGCCCGGGCGATCGAAATACGCTGTCGCTGACCGCCGGAGAACGCGTGCGGGAAACGCCTTAGATGCTCCAGATTGAGGCGGCATTTCGCAGCAATCTCACGGACACGCTCGTCGGTTTCCTCGCGTGTCTTCGTCAGCTTCATGACTTCCAGCGGCTCGGCAATAATGTCACGCACGGTCATGCGCGGGCTCAGTGCCGCATACGGGTCCTGGAAAATGAGCTGGGCGCGCCGGCGATATTCCTTCAACTCCGCCTTGCTCATCTGTCCGACGTCGAAATCCACATCCTCGTCGCGATACCGCACCTCGCCGCCGGTAATCGGCGCCGCCTTGAGGATGGCCCGGCCGAGCGTCGTCTTGCCTGACCCGCTTTCACCGACCAGGCCAAAAAAAGACCCGCGGGGGATTTCCAGCGACACCTCGTCCACTGCCTTCAGCACACCGCCTCCGCCGCCCAACAGTCCTTTTCCGACGCCGAAATGAACCGAAAGCCGGTTCACCCAGACATGGCTATCCTGAACACTCACGATGCGGCCTCCTTGGCATTTTCAACGAGGACGCAAGCGGCCTGTTGACTGGCCGAAACACGCGCATATCCGGGCCGGTCCGCATCGCATGTCCCGGGGATGAATTTCGAGCAGCGTGTATGAAACACGCAGCCGTCCGGGCGCTCCAGCGGGCTCGGGATGTCGCCTGGAACCGGCGTCAGGGGCTCGTCCAGATGGTCGAGCTTCGGCAAGGCATTCAGCAGGCCCTGCGTGTAGGGATGGGCCGGTGTGCGAATCACTTCACGGACAGTGCCTGTCTCCATCACACGTCCGAGATACATCACCGCCACCCGGTCCGCCGTCTGCGCGATCACGCCGAGATCATGCGTGATGAAGAGAATGGCCATGCCGAACTCACCGATCAGATCCTTCATCAGATCAATCACCTGGGCCTGAATGGTCACATCCAAGGCCGTGGTCGGTTCATCCGCGATCAGCAACTTCGGCCTGGTCGAGAGCGCCATGGCGATCATCGCCCGCTGACGCATACCGCCTGAAAACTCGAACGCATATTGATCGATCCGTGTGCCGGCATCGGAGATCCCGACCCGATTCAGCATCTCGATCGAGAGCTCCCGTGCCTGCTTCTTGTTCATCGAACTGTGCAGCAGGAGCTGCTCGACCATCTGGTCGCCGATGGTGATGGCCGGGGCAAAACTCGCCATCGGCTCCTGGAAGATCATCGAGATGGCACCGCCGCGAACGACATTCAGATCCCTTGCCTTGCTCAGTGACAGCACATCGACCGGACCGTCATCGAGATTCAGCGTGATGCTGCTCTCCGGCCCGTAGACCGTGTTGCCGGCATTCAGCTTCATCAAAGCCTTTGCCGTGACGGACTTACCGGAGCCGCTCTCGCCAACCAGGCCAAGGACTTCACCGGCGGCAATATCGAAGGAGACATTGTCGACCGTGGTGATCAGACCTTCATCGGTCTTGAACTGCACCGTCAGATTGCGGACGGAAAGAAGGGGCGCCGCCATCATTTGTGATCCGAATAAGGGTCGGCCGCGTCGCGCAGTCCGTCGCCGACAAAGACGAAGGCCAGCACCATGCCGACGAAGAAAATGACCGGGATGAAGTACCACTGGTAATTCAGCAGCACGTCCGCGCTGGTAACACTCTGCAACAGCACGCCGAGCGAATTGACAGGCTCCTTCAGGCCGAGCCCGATGAAACTGAGCGCTGTCTCGGACAACACCATGTAGGGGAACGAAATCACCAGATCCACGATGATGTAGCTGGTGAAGCTGGGGAGCAGATGGCGCCGGATGACATGGTTGGCGGAGGCGCCGCACATTTTGGCGGCCAGCACATATTCCTGGTTCCGCTCGGTCAGCAGATGCGTTCGCACACGCCGTGCCAGCGTCGGCCAGCCGATGAAACCGAGAATGATGGAGATGAAGAAGAACCGCGCTTCCGAGCTCCATTCGTCCGGAACGAAGGCGGCCAATGCCATGAAAAGCGGGATAGCCGGCACGGTCCGGATCGCGTCCGTGAACATCTGCAGCACGCCGTCGACCCAGCCGCCGAAATAACCGGACGCTCCACCGATAATCAACGCCAGCACGAAACTGATGAAGACGCCGATGGTACCAACGGCAAGCGAGGTATAGATCGCGTGCAGGGTGCGGGAAAAGATGTCCTTGCCTGCATGGTCCGTACCGAAGAGATGGATGCCGCCCTTGTCCACACCGAAGAGGTGGGTGGTCATACGGAACCCCGGGATGGCGATATCCAGCGCCTCGCCCGGCAGGTTCAGCTCGAAGCTGAACAGCCGGTATTCCCAGCCGGTCGGGAACAGCTCGACATAGCGCCGTTGTTCCGTGTTGATCTCCGTCACCCAGCGGAAGTTCGTCTTGATCGACCGGGTCCGCTCCAAGGTGTGCAGGAAAGGCCGCAAGGAGCAGCCATTGTGATCGCAGAACATCGGGATCTGCGGCGCGCCGTTCTGATATTCCTTGTCGCGCCCGGCGATGGTCGGGTCATAGGGGGACAGGAACGGCGCGAAGAAGCCCATGAGGATTATGCCGATCAGCACCGTGCCGGCGATCATGGCCGCCTTGTTCTTCTTGAAACGCGCCCAGACGAGTTGCATCTGGCTGGCCGTGAAATAGGCTTCCTTGGATTTCTGGTCCGCGCTTTTGATCGGCGCATCTGTGGCTGTTTGATCGACCATCGCCCTAGCCTCCCATCACGCTTTTACGGACCCGCGGATCAATCAGCGAGAGCAGGATATCGGTCATGAAATTAAGCGACACGATGGCGGCGGTCAGCATGAAGATGATCGCTCCCGCGAGCTGCTGATCGTTTGACCGGGCCAATCCCTCCAGCAGCAGGGAGCCCGCCTCCGACAGGGTCAGGATTACCGCCACGATGGGCAGCTCATTGAAGACCCGGTTCAAATCGAAACCGAGAGAATTGATAATCGGGCCTAATGCATGGCGGGCCGGATAGCGCCAGAGCAGCTTACCGCCGGTGACCCCGCGCGCCCGCGCCGCCGTGACATAGAGCTTGCCGTATTCGTCAGACATCAGCGCCCGCACCGTCTGCAGGGCGAAGGCCGTGGCGGACCAGCCGAGAATGAAGATCGGCAGCCAGGCGTGCGACAGAAAATCCATCACCCGGTCGTAGGACCAGGGCGCATCGCGGAATTCCTTTGAGAACATCCCTGTAAGGGTGTCGCCGAAGACCATGGTGGAAAACAGCATGATCATCAGCGCCAGCAGGAAATTCGGCAGCGCGAGGCCAAGATAGGACACCAGGCGCAAACTGTTGTTCAGCCCCGGGCTCGACACCGTTGCCGATATGATACCGACGGGCAGTGCGATCAGGTAGGCAACCAGAAGAGCTGTGAAACAGATCCCGAGAGAGATCCAGATCTTGTCGCCCAGAAGCTGGTTGATATTGACGCGCAGAATGCAGCTGTCCCCGAAGTCCCCGCGCAGGAACACATTGCCGACCCAACCCGCCCAGCGCTGGATATAGGGCTTGTCGAGGCCGAGACGCTGCTCTTCCGCCCGGATGTTCTCGATGCTGATCTGCTCGCCCTGGGTGTTCTTGAAGGCGAGATACCGTTCCGCGCAGTTCCCCGGCACCATCTCCATCAGCGTGAAGACGATAAAGGAAACCAGCAGCAGCGTGACCACAGCCATGGCCGCGCGTGTGCAGGCAAATTGAATGAATCGCAACATATCCCCGCCCCCGTCGGTCTTAGATCGACCGATCTTTTCAGGTCATCGATCTAAAGCCGACGCGGCGGAACCAGGGCTGGTGCCCCGGCCCCGCCGCGCGGAGATCAGCTCTCGTCAGCAAGGAACCATTGCTGCGGACGATAGGGATAGGTCCGGTAATATTCGTAGGACCAGGTCTTGAACTCCGGGAAGTTCTTCAGCGCATTCCGATGATAGATCGGATTCGGCGCCTGCACCGTGCCGAGGAAGAGCAGGTTCTCGGTCATGTTCTGCACAAGACGCTGCCCGATCTCTGCGGATTCCTTCGTGCCCACCGGAGCGGACTGGAAGGCATCGATATCAGCCAGCATCTGGTCGACAAATGCCGGCGGCTTGATGCCCTTGGTACCGTTGCTGTCGACATATTCGGCCCAGAGCATGCCCGTCCGGCCACCGAAATAGTTTTCGAATGGCGGCTGGAACAGCTCGGAATTTCCGAGCACGATGGCGAGCGGCTGGCCCTTCTGCCACATCATGACGTCGAGCTGGTTGGAGGACTGAGCCGAGCGATACTCGTCCGGTGTCACTTCCTTCACCGTCGCCTTGACGCCGACATTGGTCCAATGCTGGGCAACCAGTTCCGCAACCTGGCCAGGCATGCCCTGAGTCGCGAACTGCAGGTTCAGGACCAGCGGAGCGCCATTCGGCAGATCGCGGGCACCGTCGCCGTCCTTGTCGACCACGCCGACCTCGTCCAGCAGCTTCTTGGCCAGATCGGGATCAAACTGGGCGTAATGCTTTTCCCATTTCGGATCGATAAAATCCGGGGTGGGCGAGAAGGCGACATATTGCTTCGGCTGACCGAGATCGAAGAAAGCGACCTCGTTGATCTCCGCCCGGTTCATTGCCACAGACATGGCCTGACGGAACTTCAGATCACCGAAGACCTTGCGCTTTTCCTCATCCGCCGAGGTGACGTTGAAGGAGAAAGTCAGCATGGCGATGGTCGGCTTCAGGTCGACCGTGTAGTCGCCCTTTTCCTGGTTCTCCAGCATGATCGGCGCCGACGGAAGCTGCAGGGACTGCGACTTGTAGTCGATCTCGCCGTTCACGGCCTTCAGGATGCGCACCTCGTTCTCGTTGATGTGCACTTCATCGATTTCATTGATGTATGGAAGCTGGTTCCCGGCCGTGTCGACCATGTGGAAATACGGGTTCGCCACCAGACGGCGACCTTCGGTGGATTCAGCCACGACAATGTGGGATTCCAGAGTCGGATAAACGCCCTTCGGCATTTTCGGCGCTTTTTCCGGATCCGACAGCATGATCGACGGCGTGTCGGTCCAGTCAGAGTTGCCATAATAGGCGGAGATCACGGCATAGCCGTTTTCATATCCGAGTTCCTTCGCCTTCGCGTCCGCATCCGGGTTGTATTTCGGATGGAACGTACCGAGGAAATGCTTCGGCATGAAGGGCTGGGAATAATGCGTCGCGAAGTGGGCGATGAGGCCCGGCTTCGGCGCCGGCAGGTTGAACACCACGGTCTCGGCATCCGGGGTTTCCAGCGTCATCCGCTCACCGGCGACCAGCACATAGTCCTTCGGCTTCTTGATGATGTTCTCGTCGAGCACCATGTCGTCGTACCAGAACTTGATGTCCTCGGATGTGAACGGCGCACCGTCGGACCATTTGTGGCCCTTGCGGAGCTTAATGGTCAGCTTCGTGAAATCGGCGTTCCATTCCCAGCTCTTGGCCACGTTCGGCACGACGGTCGCGAGATCGTCGCTGTAGCGCACCAGGCTGACATGGCGGACGGACAGCAGATCGGACGTGCCGGCTTCCGGTGCGTTCGACAGACCGTCGAGAACGCCGCCATATTTGCCGACCTGATCGTACGGCACGACCACGAGCGGTTCTGCCGGGAGCCGTTCGGCGAGTGACGGCAATGCGCCGTTGCCCTGGATCCTGCTGTTCAGGTCCGCCGATTTCGGATTTGCCGAAAAGGCCAGCTTGCAGCCTGCAGCGGCCTCGAATTCAGCCAGCTCATATTGCTACGGGAAGGCCCCCGCCTTCACGCCTTTCATATCGGCGAGCGTGATCGGCGGGCAATCGGCTGCCGCCGTACCGGCAAAAGCGCAGAGCGCCAGACCGGCAATCAAGATTCTCTTACTCATGAAGTCCCCCTTGTTTTTATTGGAAATCCTCCACCCAAGGATCCCCGTTACACGGCATAGAGCCTCCGTATATTCATGCCGCATTGCAATATGATGACGCTTTGTGAAATCGATTGCCAGCATGATTTGTTGATCAGCCCGGCACATCGTACGCGCATAGGTAAAGATCTGGCATCATTGAGAGAAACCCAGTTTGCAGTGCAGCATTTCGGTTTGAGTGTGAATAGTGGCAAACCCGCTCATCCCATTCTGCCTTGCCACTAGGAAAGTGAATCCGGCCGCGCGCTCTCAAGGTCGCGGCGCCCCCAGATTCTGTCAGGTCCAAATGGAGAAGTGTGCCCGGTCTGCCCTCATTGAAACCGGAAGCAGTATCTAGCGACTATTCCTTGGGAGCTGCGGCCGCAAATCGATTGATCGTAGAGACTAGCTCCGCCGCCTCGAACGGTTTGCTGATATGGGCATTCATTCCAGCGTCGGTGCAGCGCTCGCGTTCCTCGGCCAAGGCATGCGCGGTCATGGCGATCACCGGAAGATCCGTGAAGCCTAGTTCTTCCCGGATCTTCCGGGTTGCCGTCAGCCCGTCCATCTCCGGCATCTCGATATCCATCAGTACAGCGGCATAACGGTCTTTGCCCTCGCGCTTCAGAATCTCAAGCACCTGAACTCCGTTCTCCGCGATATCTACCGTCATACCTGCATTCTCCAGCACACCAACAGCAACCATCCGGTTCAGCTCAACATCTTCGGCCAACAGCAGGTGGATGTTTGCGTTTTCGGCTGTCGGATCCTGGATTGCCGAATGGAGACGGAGTCTCGCCGGACGACGGTTACTGCCTGCATCGAAGAAGGCCATCATGGTATCGATCAGCACGGACGTATTGATCGGTTTATTCACACAATGCTCAATTCCGAGGGCTCTGAGATCACCGGCTATGCCCTGCATGTCTTCCGCCGAAGCCATGATGATTGCCGGCATGTGTTCCAGGCCGCTCTCGGCCTGCATGCGTTTGATGGTCTCTAGTCCATCGATGCCCGGCATCCGCCAGTCCACAAGGACGACCGAATAGGGCGACCGGCTCCGGGCCGTTTGATACATCGCAATGGCTTCTTGTCCGGACGCGGCCACGTCGACTTTGAAACGGAGACTGGTGAGCGCCTCGCCAAGAGTGTCGCGCACGATCCTGTTGTCATCGACGACAAGCACCCGGGTTGCCCGCGCGTCAATCCCCTCGAAGGTCCGCCTCGGCACGGCGCCTTCTAGTGGTTCATATGCCACTCGGAAGAAAAAATGACTGCCTTCCCCCGGAGAACTTTCCGCGCCGATTGTTCCGCTCATGGCCTCAACAAGCTGGTGTGAGATGCTGAGACCGAGACCGGTTCCGCCATGCGTCCGGGTGGTTGATTGATCCGCTTGGGTGAAGGGTTTGAACAGACGGTCCATCTGTTCTTCGGTCATTCCCATTCCGGTGTCGCGCACGGAAAAATGCAGCCATTCCCGGCCGTCTTCGAGCACGCGCGCCACGTCCACGACAACCTCGCCCCGTTCCGTAAATTTGGCGGCATTTCCCACGAGATTGATCAGGATCTGACCCAGCCTCAACGGATCGCCACGCAACGCGGATGGGATATTCCGGTCGACAGAAATGATGAGTTCGTTGGCATTTTCCTCGATCTTGGTGCTGACGACCGTAGCCAGATTCTCCAGTACTTCGTCGATATCGAATTCAACGGATTCGATCTGGAGCTTGCCTGCCTCGATCTTTGAAAAATCCAGAATATCGTTGATCAGGCCGAGCAAAGAGCGGCCAGCCCTGACGACGCGCGAGAGATGGCCCCGCTGGTGATCCGACAAATCGGTTTTCAGCACAAGGTCCGTCAGACCGATGACAGCATTCAAAGGCGTGCGGATCTCATGGCTCATCGAAGCAAGAAACTGGGCTTTCGCCTTCTCTCCGGCTTCTGCCGCAAGGCGCAGGGATGCCTGTTGTTCTGCGAGTTCCGCAAGGTTTGCGTTCGAGTACCTCAACTGAGCGAGGACCCGTGCCTGTTCACGGTCGAGCGCGAGGATTTTCCTGAGGCTCAACCCCCCGGCGATAAGCACCAGGAGCAGGACAAGAGCGGCGCTCCACCAGTTCTCGGCATTCTCGGCATCTATGAGGCCGGGCTCCACATATCCGACCAGCCGCCAGAGAGAACCGGGAATATCCACGCTGACCCGGATTTCATCGATCTCAGCTTCTGTCAAAGAGATGTCACGATGCGCCGCGATTTCGTCCCGCGCGCCGTCCGCATTGATTTCGATCAGATAGTCCCGCTCGCGGTGAACGAGCGCGAGATAGTGGCCTGGATTTTGGTAGGACCTGATCAGGGACTGCAGAACATCGGGAAAGAAACTGACGAAGAAGACACCATTCAGCTGCGTGCCACTTCGCCACGGCGCCATAATATCGAAATGGTAGTTGTTGGCCTGCGGATGGATGACGGTCTGGTAACCCCTATCGTCCGCGTCATTGGCAAGCCCGGAGACGTAAGACTGGATATTCGCCTGGCATTGGCGTCCTACAAACCCCTCCAGATCGTCGACCAGATCCTCCCCATCCCGGTTAGCCAGCGTGAAAGTGAAGTAGCTGGGAAACCAGCGCCGCAGGCGCTCGTCGATGCGGGCCCGGAGCTCCTCGTCGCCGACATCTTCCGCGTAGGCGGCCAGCAGATCCTGATTGTCATAGGCAAACGCCTCAACGAGGCGCTGACGCCCGCTAACGAATTGCACCACCGCATTGGCTGCTTCCCGGGCCTCGGAAGCCAGGATCTCAGTGTGCCGGTCCTCGTTATCCGCATTCTGCAGAGCAGCGAAATAGAGCGACGCACTGGCGACAAGCAGTACCGCCACCACGACAAGAACAATCGTCGCCCGAGTCCCGCCTCCACCGCCAATAACAGACGGATCTTTATGATTCTCTGTCATGAAAGAGCGGTTACTGCCTGAAAGTTACATCGCCAGCCTGACCTCTTCAGAGTGGCTGGGCGAGGTATTTAACATCGGTCAAGACCTCGCCAACCGCTCCGGATAAGCGATCGAAACTCCTCTGGAATTTAGACACTTAACGCTAACCGACTGTTAACATACGCAGTGATAGGCACGCGACGAGATCAATCGTTCTCCCCGCCTTCGCCCGGCACGGACATGTGCTTGGCGATATAGGCTGGCTCGCCCATCCGGGCGATCAGGCTGAGCTGCAGGTCGAGCCAGGACATGTGACCTTCCTCTTCCATCGCGATCTTCTCGAACAGCACGCGGGAGCCAATATCGCCCTCTTCCGCCGCTTCCCGAGCGGCTTCGGTGTAGAACTTGATGGCGCCCTTCTCGTCGTCCAGGTCGGCCTGGAACATGTCGTTCAGGGACTGGGCGCGGGCCGGCGCCTTGGCGAATTTCAGCTCCGGGTCCCCGTTCAGGAACAGAATGCGTTCGATGAAGGCGTCCGAGTGGCCCAGTTCTTCCTGCATTTCCTCACGCATCTGGGAGGCCAGCCGGTCGATGCCCCAATCCTCAAGGACATGTGCATGCAGCTGGTACTGGTGCGCGGCCGTCAGTTCCATACCGAGCGCGGTCTGCAGGTTTTTCAGGGTTTTCTTGCTTGCCATGGCGGCGTCTCTCTCTCCGGTTAAAGGCTGTGTGTCTACAGGGCAGAATGCGCCACCGGGGAAATCGTTCCATCGGCACCTCCGCCCTGGAAGCGGATCTGGAGTGTCGCCGGCGTCTCGGCCATAGGTCAGATTGTCGCTGGCGGCCGCCCGTTCTCGCCCCCCAAACGCACTAGCACGTTGTCGCAAATTCATGACAGCATGTGCGCCACGCTGGAGCAGGCTCGCCCCCTCCGGCCACGGTCAGAGAAAGGGTCAGACCATGCAATACCTCCTCAAATCCACCGCACTCGCCGGCCTCACCGCGGCCGCCCTCAGCTTCGGCGCGGCCGGTGCCGCGCATGCGGAAGATATCGGGGCCCATGACGGCCTGAACGCTACCTACTGGATACAGAATTCGGTCGAGTACAAGGCCAATGCCTCCGCGCTCTACCAGCTCGCCATGCTGCGCCTCGACCAGGCCCTGGCGGACAAGAGCTGGACCGCCGCACTGGAACAGACCGGCGACTATCAGTCCAAGCCGCCGGCGGTAATTCTCGATATCGACGAGACCGTGCTGGACAACTCGCCCTACCAGGCCTGGATCGTGGAGAAGGACAAGTATTACAGCTCCAAGACCTGGGCACCCTTCGTCGAAAGCCAGACCTCCCGCGTCATTCCGGGTTCGGTCGAGTTCACCAAATACGCCAAGTCCAAGGGTGTGAAAGTGATCTACGTGTCGAACCGCAAGGCTCCGGGCGAGGACGCCACACGCGCCAATCTGAAGAAGTTCGGCTATCCGGTCGACGAGGATACGGATGTGGTCCTGCTGCGCGGCGAGAAGGACGAGTGGAAATCCTCCAACAAGACCCCGCGCCGGGAACATGTGGCCGCCAGCTATCGCATATTGCTGCAACTCGGCGACAATCTCGGCGATTTCACGGACGAAAACGTTAAGGGCTCCCCTTCCGAGCGTCTCGGAACCTTTGAGAAATACCAGGCCATGTGGGGCAAGCAGTGGATCATGTTCGCCAACCCGACCTACGGCTCTTGGGAAGGCGCTGCAATCAACAACAACTGGAAAGCATCCGGCTCCGAGAAGCGGGCCATGAAGCACGCCATCATGGACGAATGGGAAGGCCCGAAGTGATCCGCTAGATCACTTTCGCGCATTGTTCAGCAGCAGCCCGGCATTGACCGGGCTGCTCTTGTATTGGCTCCCAGGCGGCTGCGCAGTGCCGGAGAGCCCAGCGCCGAAAACAGCTCTCTGCTGTGAATGTCACACGAAGCGCGATTGGGAGCGGAGATGATAGGAGCATCAAAGTTTCCGGTAGATCAGGGAGCCTTCCGGGTTACGCCCGAGTGTACCCGGCTCGACAGGGACGTTCCCGACCATGAAGCCGATGCAGCCGCCATCTTCATCGGCATAGGGTAAAATCATGCGCCGCCAGGCTTTTGGCGCGAGCCAGCTCGGTGACTTGGATTCCGTATAGAGCGGCTGCCCGGTACGGTAAACGGCGAGATAGCAGGCGCGGTACATCAGAGCGAGCGGGGTCCGGGTTTTCCTGCACATTTCCGACACCGTGCTTTCGGTCCAGTCGTGACCGGCATATTCGACAACACCGGTCCCGTAAACCCGGTAGCGGGCGTCAAAGCCATCATCCAGAACATCGAGCATCATGATGTTTCCAATCGCCTCGCGGAGTTCGAGAACGTCGATATCCCGCCGCATAGGCAGGCGTCTCTCCGTATCCCGAATGGTCTTCCAGTATTCATGAAGAAAGACCAGCTTGCGCTCCGGGACCTTGGTATCCGGAGTGACGAACTCTATGAGACCGCAGAGATGGTCGTATTCCGGGGTCCGCTCACCGTTGACGATGCGATCGGCTGACGTCCCGACACTTTCCGGCGTCGGTTCCGACCAAACCGGATCAGTATCATTGCCGCTGTCTCCACCGATTGGCCGCACCGTCGACTCTCCCTGAATTTGACCAAGATGTTATTCCGAACCGCCCTGCGGAACCAGCCATGCGACGACCGCCGGCTCGAAATCGCTCCGGCATCCTTCGCTTATGCAGAAAACCACACGCTGCAGCGCACAATTTATTCGCTCCGATATCTTGACAATGGTCAGCTCGTGATTACTTTCCGACCATTCGGAAATAAAATGAAACACCTGCTGATATGATCGGACGCCCAAGATCGATTGATCGCGAAACTTTACTGGATGCAGCGCAGACTGTGGCGGCCCGGGATGGGGCGGGCCGTCTGACGATCGAATCCGTCGCGAGTGAAGCTGGTATCAGCAAAGCGAGCGTGCTGTATGACTACAAGACGAAACAGGCCCTGATCAAAGCCCTGATCGAACGGCGCATCGCCACGGAGAGTGACCGGATCGGGGAGATCGAACAGGCATTGGGCCCGGTGCCGAATGTTGCGATCCGCGCCAGGTTGAGCTCGGAATTACAGGGACTTTCGGACGAAGATCGCAAAGTCGCCCTGGGCCTTTGCGCTGTCGTTTCCCAGGACGCCGATTTACGCCGCCCGGTGCGGGAGATGTTCGCGCAGCGCATTGCCCATATAATGGACACCTCCGACAAGCCGCGCGGGCCTCTCCTCGCATTTCTTGCTGTTGAGGGCTTGAAATCACTGGAATGGCTCGGTCTCCACGAATGGCCGAGCGAGGAACGGAAGCGGCTTATTTCCGAAATTCGCTGGCTTGTCGATCAGGAACCAGAAGAGCGCGCCTGCGACACCGTGACGGATTCGCCTTGAACCACCGTTATATTCCTCATCACCCCATCGCCCACACTGATCCGCAGCACATTCCCCTGGATAGACGCCGGATCGCCCCATTGGAGTTCGTCATGCCTCTCACCAAGACTTTCCGGGCTCTGGTCTTGACCCTTGCGATCCTGCCGGCCCTGGCTGCCTGCGATATTGACCTGACAGAGGACAAACCGGCAGCCGCCGCTCCGGCACGGCCGCCTGTCGCCGTCAGCATCATTACCGCCGCCGCCGAAGACATTCCGGTTGTAAACGAACTCCCGGGACGTATCGCGCCGACAAATATCGCCGAAGTGAGGCCGCGGGTCTCCGGAATTGTCGTTGAGCGGGTCTTCACCCAGGGCGGTTTGGTTCAGCAAGGCGACGTTCTGTACAAGATCGATCCGGCGCCGTTTCAGATCCAGGTGCAGAGCGTCCGGGCAACCCTGACCCGCGCCCTAGCGTCTCAGGAACAGGCCAAACGGACGGCCGACCGGCAGCAGGAACTGCAGTCACGCAAGGTGGCCAGCGCCCAGACCCGCGATGATGCGGTCGCCGCCCTTGCCCAGGCCGATGCCGATGTCGCGCTCGCCCGGGCCGGGCTCGCCGCAGCGGAGCTCGACCTGCAATACACAAAGGTCAAGGCACCGATCTCCGGGCGCATTGGCCGCGCCCTGATCACTGAAGGTGCTCTCGTCGCAAGCACCGGTGTCGAGAATCTTGCCGTTATCCAGCAGCTGGACCCGGTCTATGCCGATTTCACCCAGTCGGCCTCGGAACTCCGTGAGCTCCGCAGGGCCATAAAGGGCGGCGAAGTCTCGGTCTCGGCCGATGGCGCGGCAACCGTTCACCTGATTTACGATGACGGCGCCGTCTACCCGGAAACCGGAAAGCTGCTGCTTCAGGAAAGCACTGTCGACTCGAACACAGGCCAGATCACCCTGCGCGGGGAAATCCCGAACCCGGATTCCGCTCTCCTGCCCGGCATGTATGTGCGGGTGCGCATCGAGCAAGGCATCCGGCACAACGCAATCGCCGTGCCTCAGCAGGCGGTCCAGCGCGATACCGCCGGGAAAGCCCGGCTCTATATTGTGCAGCCTGACGGCACCCTGGAGCTTCGGTATGTCACTCTTGGCGAGACATCGGGCAATCGCTGGGTTGTGCAAAGCGGACTTGCCGTCGGTGAACAGATTGTCGTTGAAGGCTTCCAGAAGATCCGACCTGGCGCGAAGGTGACGCCCCAGCCGTGGCAGCAAGCCGCCAATTCAAACGCCCAGTAAGGCAGAGCAGACATGGCAAGCTTCTTTATTGACCGGCCGATCTTTGCATGGGTCGTCGCCATCTTCATCATGCTGGCTGGCGCCCTCGCCATCCCGTTCCTGCCCGTATCACAATATCCGAACGTCGCACCGCCACAGATCACCGTCAGCACCAGTTATCCGGGCGCGACCCCGGAGGACATGTACGAGAGCGTTACCCGCCCGATCGAGAATGAGCTGAACGGCATACCGGGACTGCTGTATTTTGAATCGACATCCGATGCATCCGGACAGATCAGCATCACCGTCACCTTCGAGCCCGGCACCGATGTCGCCGACGCGCAGGTCGAGGTGCAGAACCGGATCAGCCGTGTCGAAGCGCGCCTGCCGGAAACCGTGTCCCGACAGGGCATGCGGATAGAGCGGGCCGGAACCGGCTTTCTGCTCGTTGTCACCCTCACCTCGACCGATGGCACGATGGACGCGATCGGGCTCGGCGACTATCTCAGCCGGAATGTCGACGGCGAAATCCGACGGATTGCAGGGGTCGGCAACACACGCCTGTTCTCCACCGAACAGTCCATGCGCATCTGGCTGGATCCGGACAAGATGCTTGGCCTGAATCTCACCAGCGATGACGTTGTCGGCGCGATCCAGGCCCAGAATGCCCAGGTCGCTGCCGGCCGTATCGGTGCGAAGCCGGTCGCAGAGGATCAACAGATCGCGGCCAGCGTTCTGGTGAAAGGACAGCTGAAGACCCCCGAAGAATTCGGTGCCATCGTGCTCCGTGCACAGCCTGACGGATCAACTGTCCGGTTGCGTGACGTCGCCCGCATCGAGATCGGCGGTGAATCCTATACCTCGGCGGCGCGTCTGAACGGACAGCCGACAGCGGCCCTTGGTGTCCAGCTATCTCCCACGGGCAACGCACTGGACACGGCAAACGCGATCGAAGCCAAAATGGAGGAACTCGCGCGTTTCTTCCCGGACGGCGTTGAATACAAGATCCCTTACAACACCGCGCCCTTTGTCGAGATTTCAATCGAGAAAGTGCTTTATACGCTGATAGAGGCGGTGGGGCTGGTTTTCGTGGTGATGTTTATTTTCCTCCAGAGCTTCCGCTACACCCTCATCCCGACACTGGTTGTTCCCGTCGCCTTGCTCGGCACCTGCGCGGTCATGATGGCCACCGGGTTCTCGATCAACGTGCTGACCATGTTTGCCATGGTGCTGGCAATCGGCATCCTGGTCGACGACGCCATCGTCGTGGTCGAGAATGTCGAACGCATCATGAGCGAGGAAGGTCTTTCGCCGCGTGAAGCGACGCGCAAGGCGATGAAACAGATCACCGGGGCCATTATCGGCATCACTCTGGTGCTGTCGGCAGTGTTTATCCCGATGGCCTTCTTCCCGGGCGCGGTCGGCGTGATCTATCAGCAGTTCAGCCTGACCATGGTTGTCTCCATCCTGTTCTCCGGATTCCTTGCCCTGTCTCTCACGCCGGCTCTGTGCGCCAGCTTCCTGAAGCCGGTCGAGGCCGGCCATTCCATGGAAAAACGCGGCGTCTTCGGCTGGTTCAACCGCAGTTTCGACAAAACCACACGCGGCTACAGCAGCTTTGTCGGCCGCCTGACCCGCCGGGCCGGGCGGTACATGATCATCTATCTCGCCCTGCTTGCCGGGCTTGGCTATCTGTGGGCACAGCTTCCCACCGCGTTCATCCCGAATGAAGACCAGGGCTATCTTCTGGTCGACATGCAGGCCCCCGCGGAAGCCAGCGCCAACCGGACCCTGGAGGTGATCAAGCAGGTCGAAGCGGCCTTCCAGGACGAAGAGGGCATGGCCCAGATCGTGACAGTGGCCGGCTTCAGCTTCTCCGGAACCGGGGACAATGCCGCGATCGCCTTCGTGCCGCTGAAGGACTGGAGCGAGCGCGGACCGGAAAATTCGGCCACGGCAATTGCCGGACGGGCGAACGGCAAGCTGTTCCGGATCAAGGATGGCAGGACCTTCGCCCTGTCGCCGCCGCCGATCCGGGGGCTGGGCAATTCCAGCGGGTTCGATTTCCGGCTGCAGGACCGTGGCGGTCTGGGTCACGAGGCACTCGTTGCGGGAACCAGCCAACTGTTGTCCCAGGGCGGTCAGAGCCCGGTTTTGCAGGGTTTGCGTATTTCGGGTCTGCCGGACGCCGTGCAGGTCAATCTCGTTGTCGACCGCGAGAAAGCAAACACCTTCGGCGTGACCTTCGCGGACATAAACGACACGATCTCGACCCAGCTCGGATCCACCTATGTGAACGACTTCCCGAACGCGGGCCGCATGCAACGTGTCACCGTGCAGGCGGATCAGGACAAGCGGATGTCGACCGAAGACATTCTCAAGATGACGGTCCGGAACACCCACGGCGGCATGGTGCCCCTGTCGAATTTCGTCACCGTGGAGTGGGTCAGCGGCGCCGCCCAGGTGGTCGGCTACAACGGGTATCCGACGATCCGAATCAGCGGACAGGCGGCGCCCGGCTATTCCTCGGGCGATGCCATCGCGGAGATCGAACGGATCGCCGACGATCTCGGCCCAGGCTTCGGGTATGAATGGACCGGCCAGTCCCTCCAGGAAATCCAGTCCGGCGCCCAGGCGCCGCTGCTGATCGCCCTCAGTATCGTCTTCGTATTCCTGCTGCTGGCGGCGCTGTACGAGAGCTGGTCCATTCCACTCTCGGTCATGCTCGTCGTGCCGCTGGGCGCGATCGGCTCCGTCCTCGCCGTCATGGCGCGGGATATGCCGAACGACGTGTATTTCCTGGTCGGTCTGATTGCCATCATCGGGCTGTCGGCGAAGAACGCGATCCTGATCGTGGAGTTCGCCAAGGACCTGCGTGCCGAGGGGCAGTCCCTGCTCGACGCCACGGTCGAGGCCGCCCGGCTGCGCTTCCGGCCGATCCTGATGACCTCGTTCGCCTTCTCCTTCGGCGTGCTTCCGCTCGCCATCGCGACGGGCGCGAGCGCGGCCAGCCAGAATGCCATCGGCACGGGCGTGCTCGGCGGCATGATCTCGGCAACAGTGCTCGCGGTCTTTTTCGTACCGGTGTTCTTCGTCTTCGTGATGCGGTTGTTCGGACGAAAGAGTAAGGTTGAAGAGGCGCCGGAAGCGGCTGACTGAACCGGGTTCGGCGGGCGGCCCACAGCAGCGGGGCCGCCTGCCCTATTCCGGCCTGCAAGTCTTCGGCCCGATCAGGTGATAGATGATCTTGTTCCGCCGGAAGACCGGAATCCAATCCCCTTTGCAGATCATTCCGTCCGGGCAATCCGCAGAGCTTCTACAGGGGCAGTCTTGCTGATCCGTACAGGGGGGCACGCCGCAATCTGTATAGGGCATGTCGAAGCTTGCGGTCCGCTCGTACGACCCGGGCCCGGATAATTTCGCCGTGTTTGTGCGGAAGGTCAGCTCGCCGGGAATCTCGCAGAACATCATGTTGGTGAAATGCACGACGACAATTTCGCCGCCGCTCGGAATACCGGCAAAGTCGCAGATCACGGCCTGTCCGCTCATGTAACAATCCGTATGGCTGACACCGGTCAGGTCGAACGGTAACGGCAGGGTGTCCCGCAATTGGAACGGTCCGGATTTGAAATAGGACGCATTTTCCACAATCAGGCGCAGCGTTCCCGAATCCCCCGGCCCGACCAGCCCGGTCATCTGCTTCACCAGGTTCAACCCCTCGAAGGGTTCGGCCTCGCATTGCTGCAGCAGGAGAATGTCCGAGGATCCGGCGCGCGCATTCTGCGGCGCCCCCGGCAGAGGCAGGTCGATCACGTCGGACCAGGTCTCGAGCCCGATCACCGTACATCCGTCATGGTCGCGGACCAGCGCATAGGCGCGGTCGATCCCCTCACCGCCGAGGAAGGTGCGGTAATCCACCGTGCCGGAAGGGTTATGGATCGCATAGAAGCCGTCCTCTCCGCCGTTATAGTCCGGATCGACCGCGTCCCCGACGGCCATGTTCCAGACTTCCGTGGCCCCGGCGACGTGGCTCACGCCGGAGGTATCGAGGGCGACATCGAAGCCCCATGAAGAATAGCCGGGAGAGCGCTCGTTGAAGGCAAAGGCATTGCCGTTTGGCCGGACCTTCGCCAGATAGGCCTGACGGATCGACCCACCGCTCCAACGAGTCCCGGACACATAGGCAAATCCGTTATCGTCAACGGCAATGCCGTGTCCGAAATCACCCCAGTCATCGCCGAAAAGAGTCAGGTAATCGAAAGCCGTGCCGTCCGCATTCAGACGCAACACGAAAGTTTCCAGACATTCCGCCGTGTGGATCAGATCGTCACAGACCTCGGCTTGCTCCGGCGTCAGCGTCGGGCCGGAGATGGTGTCCGGCGTCATGGGAGTTTCGGGCGCCTCCATCAGTCCGGTGGCAAAGAGGACACCGTCAACGACATCCACACCCAGCCCCTTGTCGGAATAGCGACCGCCCAGAAGGGTGAAATAGTCCAGCTCCGCCAGATCGTCTGTAAATTTCGCCAGGATGATGTCGGTATGTCCGCGATAGCGGATTTGCGGCGCACCGGGAAACACCAGACGCGGATCCAGGTCCGTCTGTTCACCGGGCAGCGTGTAGCCGGTCAGATAGACCCCGGGAACAGGCGGACTGCCGGGAAACCCACCGCCCGCCGCGCCCGTGTTCTCATATTTGCAGGCCGTGATATCCGTGACATATCCGGCCTTCAGAAAGGTGCTGCGTCCGAGCACACCGTCGGGCTCAAGCTGGGCTATGAATCCGGCAGCGCCAGTCACCGGAGCCACCCGGTCAAAGGTTTGGCCGATCTGGGGAAATTGCGCGCTCGTCGTCCGTCCGCAGACAAAGGCCGAACTGCGTGGTCCGGCCGCAATAGCAAGCGCCCGGTCGTCCCCCGTATCGCCAAGATAGGTCAGATATTCGTAGGTCGGCGTACCGGACGCATCAATATCCACGCGCAGGGCGAATGCCAGACTGGTTCCGTCGACCGAATGGGTGGATCCGGCAACGAGGATATCGCCGTCATCGGCAACCGCCAGATCCAGCCCCGGAATCGGCAACAACGCCGAACCGACACCGCCCGCCTCATAATGGGAGCCGCCGAAATAGGTGCCGAAATTGATCACCGGATCGATCGTCAGGCGGGTTCCCTTGCGCCGGTCGCGCACCCTGAAGGAGACCGTGTCGCTGCCGTCGATCCTGAAGGATGCCGGCAGCGGTCGCGCACCGGAGGGGCCATGCTCGACGGCCAGCGGCGCCCGATGCCGCAGCACCCGCCCGTTGCGCGCCTCAACAAGGAGATCCCCCTCCTTGCTCAGGGACAGCCGCCTCGCGCCGGCAAAGCGCAGCCGGATCGCCTCGGCCTTTCCCTGCGGACCGATGGCGAAGGCATATTCCAGCTGACCGTTTTCGGTGCGTAGAGAGAGATCCGTATCCGGATACAGATCGCGCATCCGTAGAGATTCGTAGGCAGGAAGATTCCGCTCCCATTCGTCCGGCCGGCTGCCGGAATACCTGTTCACCAGCACCGCCGGCTCTCCAACGGACTCCGGGCGGACGGATTGCCGGGCACCGTCGAACAGCATCTCCAATCGATTCGGCTCGGAGCCCGGAACAATTTGTCCCAGACCTTTGGCCGCTGGTGCGAGATAAATGGCAATACCGGTCGGGGAAACCGTCAGTGCCTGGCCCGGGCGCCGCAATACAAAGTGGTCCTTGCCATCCAGCCCGACTGGCGCAGGCTCAAACAGGAATGGCAATGCGATCCGCCCGTTTCGGATCCGGGACTCTGTATCCGCGGCATTCCCGCGCATATCGAGCACCATATCCGGTGCGACATCCCTTGCTTCCGGGCCAGCCATGGCGCAGCCAGGAAGGATCGACACAACCGCGAAAAAGCCCAACAGCCTGATGAAGACGGAACGCATATCGATGGCTCCTCTACGTCACAGCAGAAATCATTTCTACCATTGCGGGATCATCGAATTAAATCACTTTATTCTTATTGGTTTATACCTAGCCCGTTATCTTTGCCGAGGCAGGGCAAACAGGTTCCCAAGTACCGGAACCTGTTATCCAATCTCTTGCTTTGTCCGATGGTTCAGGCTGCGATGTCAGCCATGAAAATGAGCAACCATGAGCGTGCGCAATAATCGGCGCTTTCAGGTACTGGCTCGGCGCAAGACATGCCCGGACCAATGATGCGGACAAGCAGGCTGCCTTTGTACGCATCGCCCGGCCGATCCGCGTCTGGCAGTCCTTGCCGGGGCCGAAAAAGGCGCCGATCTCGGTCCTCTTTAGATCGGCGCGGGCCTCCTGCCACATCTGTGCCTCGGGCCTTTTGTCGGCAACGGGACCGACCTGCACTACGATCTGATCGGCGCCATGTTGCCGCTCGACCTCGGACCGAACAGGAACTGCGCTGAAGGATCTGCTGCTCGCCGTCTGCCGGCCGGAGCGAAGGACGTGATCACCTGGGACAGCTCGACCGACCTGACAGGCGAGCTCATGCAGTTCTCCGGTCTGCAAATCTGACGCCGTCGCTGCAGGAGCCTCGTCCGACCTCTAGTGATCCGATGCCGGGAACTGGGGCAGGTTGTCGCCGATTTCGTAATAATCGCCCTTGTCGGCAACATAGATATGCCCCCGGATAGTCAAGTCGGTGGGGGCATCAAGCGCGCCAAGAGAAACCGAGATGCGCGGGCTGTCGATCTCGACAAAGAACAGCGCGGAGCCGCATTCCGTACAGAAGCCGCGGCGTGCCGAGTCGCTGGAGCGGTACCATTTCAGGCCGCGGTCTTCCGATATCCTGAGGTCTTCCTTGTTCAGGGTCGAAGAAACCCAAGCCTGACTGGCCTGTTTCCGGCACATGGCGCAATGACACGCGACGGGTTGCTTCATCTGCCCGGAAATCTCGAAACGCACGGCGCCGCACAGGCACCCACCTTCCCGGCTCTTTGTTTCCATTGCCTTGCTTCCCTCTCGCAATCATGCTTTCGACGCGGGAATGTTCCTTTTTTGTTCCGTCATGTCAATAACCACCAGCACAGGATGCTCATTGGACAGAATGAACCGCAGCGCCTAATGATCGGCACAGTCTCCACTCTCGCGGCCGCCCTCATGCACCCGTCCCTTCGCCTCTTTTCCGACAGCTACTTCACCGCCCGCCACCGTTTTCTGCAAGCGGCAAAGGCCAGGGGATATGCGGTGGAAACAGCCCTCCATCCCCTGAGCGATCAGTTTCCGGCCGTTGTTGCAACAGACATTGTGCGGGTCGGCCCCGATACCGCACGCCGCGTGTTTTTCATCAGCTCCGGCCTGCACGGCACGGAACTGACGACCGGGTCCGGTATCCAGCTTGGCCTGCTGGAGGATGAGAATATCGAGGCCTGGCTGCCTCAGGACACGGCGGCGGTCTTCATCCATGCGGTCAATCCCTTCGGCTCCGCCGCCATGACCCGGACGGACGAAAACAATATCGATCCGAACCGCAACAACCGCCTGTCCTTCGATCCGCTTCCGCAGAACCCGGATTACGACGCCCTGCATGACGCGCTTTGCCCGGCCAGCTGGTCCGGTCCCGAGCGCGATGCGGCAGAAGCACGGATCGCCGCCTATATCGCGGAGAACGGTTTCGAGAACTACAGCCGCAATGTCCTTTCCGGCCAGTATGGCCACGCGAACGGGCTGTTCTACGGCGGTACCGCACGAAGCTGGACCGTCGCCAACCTGTCAGACACCGTTGCCCGGCATGGCGCCGGAGCGGAAAGACTGGCGATCGCAGATCTGCATACGGGGCTTGGCGGCTATGGCGCGCTGGAAGTGATCCGCAAGGAGGTACCGCAAGGAGATACCGGCGGCAGCCCGGCCCGTCATTTCGCCTGCGACGTGCTCGACGATGTCGCCTGCCCCGAATCCCCCATCAAGGTCATCCTGGAATTCGGTACCTATCCGGTTGCCCACATTGTCGACGCGCACCGGGCCGACACCTGGCTGAAATTCCACGGCGACGCGCAGACGCCGCTGGGCCGGCAGATCAAGGCACATCTGCGGGATTCGCTGTTCTGCGATGACCCGGCCTGGCTTGAGGCCGTCTATACACAGGGCATTTCCGGCTGCCGTGCTGTTCTTGAGGAACTGACGGCGAGCCCGCGTTGACAGGCGGCGGCGCCGGTGCCGGAATGCAGTCCATGCAGAAAGTCACGCTCACATTCGACAATGGACCGGAGCCGGAGGTAACGCCCCGGGTTCTCGATATTCTTGCCAGGCGCGGACTCCTTACGACTTTCTTTGTCATCGGCCAAAAGCTGCTCGACCCGGAGCGGATGGACTTGGCCAAGCGCGCCCGCAAGGAAGGTCACAGGATCGGCAATCACACCTTCACCCACAGCACACCGCTCGGACAGATGGACGATACCGCCGCTGCCGTTTCCGAACTGGAGAAAACCGACGCGCTGGTGGCCAAGACGGGCGAGACGGAAAAGCTGTTCCGCCCGTTCGGCGGCGGCGGAAAGCTCGGCCCGCACCTCCTGAACCCGCAGGTCGTCGCGTTTCTCAAGAGAAATGCCTATAGCTGCGTCCTCTGGAATGCGATTCCCAGAGACTGGGCCGATCCGGATGGCTGGGTCGACCGCGCCCTGGAACAGATCGCGTCCCGGAACCACACATTGATGGTGCTGCATGATCTGCCGACAGGTGCGATGGAGCATCTGGAAGATTTTCTCGACCGGGCCGAATCCGCCGGCGTCGAGTTTCACAACGACTTTCCCCTGGACTGCGTCCCCATGGTCGGCGGCAAAGACATGGTGCCGCTTGCCCCATACATCTCGGCGACGGCATAGCCGCGCGGATTCCCGGGTAACCACATTCATTTCCAGTCTGTCAGCATACCGTCGGCAACCGCCGCAATCCGCTCTCTTATCTGCCCCGGTGACAATCATGGTCCAGAACAGGTCGGAAATTTTATAGCCTTAGAAAAGCTGGCACGACCAAATGCTATCGCATCAATTGCAACGCGTTTCCGGGGACCGAAAACTTTCATTTACGCGCTCAGGTACTTGGTATACCAATATACCAAGAACAAGAGCGATGGGACCGGGGGTCTCGGATGCCGCATCACGCCAGGGGAGGTCAAAAGACCATGGTCATGTCCGATATTGAAATTGCCCGCGAAGCAAAAATGAAGCCGATCATGGAGATCGGCGACAAACTGGGAATCCCGGCCGAATCCCTTCAGCCTTTCGGCCACACCAAGGCCAAGATCGACCTCGATTACATCAAGTCCCTCAAGAGCCGCCCCGACGGCAAGCTGGTGCTCGTCACGGGCATCAACCCGACCGCGGCCGGCGAAGGCAAGACCACGACCTCGGTCGGCCTTGGCGACGCGCTGAACCGGATCGGCAAGAAAGCCATCATCTGCCTGCGCGAGCCGAGCCTCGGCCCGTGCTTCGGCATGAAGGGCGGCGCCGCCGGTGGCGGATACGCCCAGGTCGTGCCGATGGAAGACATCAACCTGCATTTCACCGGTGACTTCCACGCCATTGCCGCTGCGAACAACCTGCTCGCCGCGATGATCGACAATCACATCTACTGGGGCAACAAGCTCCAGATCGACCAGCGCCGGGTGACCTGGAAGCGCTGCATGGACATGAACGACCGGGCGCTTCGGCAGATCACCAACTCCCTCGGTGGTGTGGCCAACGGCTTCCCGCGCGAGGACGGCTTCGACATCGTCGTCGCCTCCGAAGTGATGGCGATTTTCTGCCTGTCGACCGATCTCGAGGACATGAAGCGCCGTCTCGGCAACATCATCGTCGCCTATACCCGTGACCGGAAGCCGGTCTTCGCCCGTGAGGTCGATGCCAACGGCGCCATGACCGTGCTGCTGCGCGACGCTCTGGCCCCGAACCTGGTGCAGACGCTGGAAAACAACCCGGCCTTCATCCATGGCGGTCCGTTCGCCAACATCGCGCATGGCTGCAACTCGGTCATGGCCACGCAGACCGCCCTCAAGCTTGGCGACTATGTGGTCACCGAAGCCGGATTCGGCGCCGATCTCGGCGCCGAGAAGTTCTTCGACATCAAATGCCGCAAAGCCGGCCTGAAGCCGTCCGCTGCGGTTGTTGTCGGCACGGTCCGGGCGCTGAAGATGCATGGCGGGGTCTCCAAGGAAGATCTCGGCACGGAGAATATCGACGCCGTGGTCAAGGGCACCTCGAACATCAAGCGCCATGTGGTGAACACCAAGAAGTTCGGTGTGCCGGTCGTGGTCGCGCTGAACCGTTTCATCACCGACACAGACGCGGAAATCAACGCTGTCCGTGACGAGCTGGCTTCTGTCGGCGTCGACGCCGTCATCTGCACCCACTGGTCCGACGGCAGCGCCGGCACCGAGGATCTGGCCAAGAAAGTCGTGGAACTGGTCGAAGGCGGCACCGCCAACTTCAAGCCGCTCTATGATGAAAATCTCGGCCTGCTTCAGAAAATCGAAGCCATCGCCAAGAACATCTACGATGCCGCCGAGGTGGTCGCGGACCAGAAGGTCCTGAACCAGATCAAGGATTTCGAAGCGCTCGGCGCCGACAAGTTCCCGGTCTGCATTGCCAAGACGCAGTACAGTTTCTCGATCGACCCGAATGCGAAGGGCGCGCCAAGCGGACATACACTTCCGATCCGTGAAGTGCGTTTGTCGAACGGAGCGGAGTTCATTGTTGCGGTCTGCGGCGATATCATGACCATGCCGGGCTTGCCGCGCGTCCCGGCCGCCGAGAAGATCACGCTGAACGATCAGGACCAGATCGAAGGCCTGTTCTAATCCGATACGGCGCGGGGACATTCCGTCCCCGCACCTTTAAATAGCATGTCCGCCCGGCGCGCCCCGGGCGGTGGGGAGGGAGCACAATGCGCATTATCCTGAACGGACAGCAGGCCTTCGGTAAGGCCGCGCTGGAAGCCATTCTGGAAAAGGGCGAGGACGAGATCGTTGCCGTCTACACGGCGCCTGACAAGGAAGGCCGCCCGGTCGACCCGGTTAAGGAAGCCGCGCTGGAGCATGGCCTGACCGTGTGCCAGCCCGCCGATTATTCCCTGCCCGAAGTGATCGAGGAACTGAAGAGCTGGAACGCCGATCTGATGATGATGGCCTATGTCATCATCTTCATACCGGAAGAGGCCCGGAACGTGCCGAAGCATGGCTCGCTCTGCTTCCACCCGTCCCTGCTGCCGCTGCATCGCGGCCCGTCCTCCATCAACTGGCCGATCATCTGGGGCGCGGACAAGACCGGCCTCACCATCTTTTATCCGGATGACGGCCTCGATGAAGGCGATATCTGCGTGCAGAAGGAAGTCGAGATTAGCCCGGACGACACGCTCGGCTCTGTGTATTTCGACAAGGTCTTCCCGCTCGGTATCGAAGCGGTGCTCGAGTCCATCGACCTGATCCGCGCCGGCAACCCGCCGCATACGCCGCAGGACGAGTCCAAAGCCACCTATGAAGGCTGGTGCCGCAAGGCGGATGGCGAGATCAACTGGAACCGCAGCCAGACTGAAGTCTACAACCAGATTCGCGGCTGCAACCCGCAGCCCGGTGCCTGGACGACGCTGAACGGCAAGGAGCTGCAGATCTTCGACAGCCAGAAGGCCGACGGCTCCGGACGGACCGGCCGGATCTGCGCCATCACCGACGACGGCTTCGTCATCAATGCGGGACGCGGCGGCATCCTTGTCCAGCGCGTGCGCTATGACGGCGGCAAGAAAATCTCTGCAAAGGATTTCATCGCCGAACACGGCCTTGAGGTCGGCGCCCGCTTCGGCACCTGAATGAACTGCCTCGCTGTTCCGGTTGCCAGCCTGCCGGACAGTTCACTTGGCCCCGCCTTTGGCGGGGCCTTCTTCTTACAGACGTCCGTCTCGTCCACCTGATCGGCTCAGAGCACCAGCGCCAGCCCGTCACGGCGCGGATCGGATGCGGCGAGATAGCTGCCGAATGCGCTCACCTGAATGGCCCCCGCGCTCGCCCCGCCGGCCCAGGCTCCCACCTTCTTCAACGGGTGACCGCGTCCGGTCAGATCCTCGAACACCGTGTCGCCGAGGCGGGATTCTCCGATCATGCCGTCCACGCTCCTGTGCGGATATTGCGAGGTCATCCCGGTCTGGATATGCGTCCATCGCGGCGCGTGGATCGCCTCCGCCACGGTGAGGCCGTGATCGTAGATCGCCGCGATGAGCTGCATGTTCACCTGAACCTGCACATCCGCACCCGGCGTGCCGCAGCAAAGGTTGAGCGCGCCTCCCGCCCCGACCGCGCCGTCGAAGACCATGACCGGGTTCATCGTGTGGCGGACCCGCTTGCCGGGCTGCAGCCGGTTCGCATGCCCTTCATCCAGATGCCAGTAATTCATCCGGTTGTTCAGCAACATACCGGTGGACGGACAGACGACCTGGGAGCCGAAATGCCCGGACAGGCTCTGCAGCCCGTCCACCGCGTTGCCCCAACGGTCGATCACGCAGTAATGCGTGGTATCCGAGTGCGTCTCCCGGAGTCCAGCTCCCGGACGGGCGCCTTCCGGACCACCCGCCTGATACTTCCATGGGTCGCCCTGCATCACTTTTTCGGCGGCGCGCTGGATATCGATCAGCCGGACGCGGTCGGCCGCGTAGTCCTTGGAAAGCAGGCCCTCGATGGGGACATTGACGAAATCCGGATCCCCCAGAAACGCCTCGCGGTCCGCGAATGCCAGTTTCTTCGCCTCCACCATCACATGAATTGCATCGGCGGAATTGAGACCGAGCCCGGCCATGTCGAAATGCTCGATCAGGTTCAGTTCCTGCAGCAGCACATGGCCGGAGGAATTTGGCGGCGCCTCGTAAACGCTGCGGCCCCGGTAGGTCGTCGAAATCGGCTCCTGCCATTCCATCCGGTAATTGGCGAAATCCTCTTTCGTCAGGATGCCGCCTGCCTGCTCGGAAAAGGCCACGATGGCGTCGGCGAGAGGTCCCTTGTAGAACGCGTCCCGCCCATGCTCGGCGATCAGCTTGTAGGTTTTGGCGAGGTCCGGGTTGCGCCGGATCTGTCCCGGCTGCAGCGGCACGCCGTCCGGTGCGAAAATCGCCGCCGATGCGGGAAAGCTGTGCAGAAGGTTCTGGCTCTCCGCCAGACCGCACTGGAAATGGGTCTGTGGAACGCCTTCCAGGCAAAGCTCGATTGCCGGCTGAATGCAGTCCGCCAGCGGCAAAAGCCCATGACGTGCATGCGCGGCAAGGAGAGCATCGCAGATACCAGGCACCGAGACGGAGAGAATACCGCTGTTCTCGATGCCGCTCGCGAATCGTTCCGGCGTCGCGGCCATCGGCGCCGTGCCGGTGCCGTTCGCGATGGAGAGGGATTTTCCTTCCTTCATGTGGATCATCATGAAGCCGTCGGCCGCGATGCCGGAGCCCTGCGGCTCGGCAACGCCCAGCGCAAAGCCGATGGCGACCGCCGCATCAACCGCGTTGCCTCCACTTGCCAGAATGCGCATGCCCGCCATCGAGGACAGGGGATGGTTTGTCACCACGGCTCCCTGCGCGCCCATCCGTACAGGCGCCCAGGCAGCGCCTTTGATCCCTGCCGGTGTTTCCATGACGATATTCCCCATATGCGAACGACTTCCCGCCTCTTCTATAGCCCTGAAAACACAGCGTTCATCGAGCGGAATGCGCAAGAATGCCTGCCCTGTTTCAGCCCGATCGGCGCAAACACCGTCACGACGGTGCAACAGCAGGTTTCCTCCGGCGCAAGGAAGCCCCATAAATATGTTGCTGAATTCTCGTCCGATCTCGAATTTCAATAACGGAGAAGTGCAATGAAGACCGGTCCGGATGTCGCGCTGATCGTGATCGATGTGCAGAACGATTTCTGCCCCGGCGGCGCGCTTGCCGTTACCGGGGGTGATGCTGTGGTTCCCGTCGCGAACCGGCTGATGCAGCGTTTCGATCACGTGGTCCTGACCCAGGACTGGCACCCGGCCGATCACAGCTCCTTCGCCGCCAACAATCCGGGCCACGATCCCTTCAGCCTGATCGACATGCCATACGGCCCGCAAGTGCTCTGGCCGGTGCATTGCGTCCAGGGAACCCCGGGTGCCGCCTTTCACAGCGACCTCGAGACAGACCGCGCCAGTCTGATCGTCCGCAAGGGTTACCGGAGCGAAATCGATTCCTACTCCGCCTTTTTCGAGAACGACCACACTACGACCACCGGTCTTGCCGGCTACCTGCGGGAACGCGCGGTCGATCATCTGGTCATGGTCGGGCTGGCGACCGATTTCTGTGTCCGATTCTCCGCTGTCGACGCTACCAAGCTTGGCTTCACGGTTACTTTGCTGGAAGACGGCTGCCGGGCCATCGATCTTGACGGATCACTCGCCGCCGCCAGGACGGAGTTGGCGGAACACGGCGTTATCGTGAGGACATCCGATGACCTCTGAAGCGATGCGCATTCTGGTCATCGAAAATTACGGCGGCACCGATATCGGCGAGATGGCAAACACCTTCGCCGACCGCGACGTCGTGCTTGATGTCGTGCAGGCGTTCGACGGGACGCCCCTGCCCGCCGGACCGGACAGGCATGACGGCATGATCGTACTTGGCGGTGAGCAGAACGCACTGGACGATAGCGGCTCTCCCTATTTTCCGGCCTTGCTGGAATTGATGCGCGCCTTCGATACGGCACGCCGTCCAGTGCTCGGCATCTGCCTCGGTGCCCAGCTCCTTGCCCGGGCCCATGGCGGCGGCAATATCGTCGGCCAGGCGCTGGAATTCGGCTATGTCCCGGTCACGCCAACAGCCGCCGGTCTTCAAGACCCGCTGGCCAGCTCTCTCGACCCGGATGTTCCGATTTTCGAATGGCACAGCGATACCTTCACCCTGCCACCCGGGGCAACGCATCTCGCGACCAGCGCTGCTTATGAGAACCAGGCCTATTCGGTCGGGTCCGTGAGCTACGGCACACAGTTCCATTTCGAGGTCGGACGCACTCTGGCGGAACGCTGGAGCACGGCCCATTCCGGCTATCTCGATGCGAAACGCCCAGGATGGCACCAGCAACTTGCAGGAGAGCTGGAACAGCATGAAGCAGGAGCCCGGGCATTCTGCGCCGAATTCACAAGCCGCTGGATCGACCTGGTTGCTGAAGCCAGCACCGTGCGGGATCACGCTTGACCCGTCCAAAACCGGCGGCGAAGGTGAGGCCCCTTGTGCAATAACTGGAATACGGGCGTCCCATGGACAAATTCGAGCTGAGAGACAAGATCGTGCTGGTCGCCGGAGCCAGCTCCGGCATCGGAGCGGCCACGGTAGAGCGCCTGCTGGCCGACGGTGCGCGTGTCATCGCGGCGGCGCGGCGTATGGATCGCCTGCAATCTCTCGCGAAAGACCGGCCGGGGCATTGTCTGCCGCTGCAGCTCGACGTCGCCGACCCGGAGTCCACCGCCTCCATGATCGAACGCATGCCCGAAGGCTGGCGCAATATTCACGGCGCCGTGGTCTGCGCCGGCCACGATGTCGGCGGCCGTGCCCGGTTCGATCAGGCCGATGCCGATGCATGGACCGATATCATCGACACCAATGTGAACGGGACGATCCGGGTTTGCCGGGCCGTCATCGACCAGATGGTGGCACGCGGCACCGGCCATATCGTTACCCTTGGCTCCACAGCCGGGCTTCGGGTCTATCCCGGCGGAAGTATATACAACGCGTCGAAATTTGCCGTCCGGGCCTTCACGGACGGCCTCCGCATGGATTTCGCACAGACTGACATCAGGGTGACCGAAATCCTGCCCGGCCTGACCCGGACCGAGTTCGCGGAAAGCCGCTGGGGCGATGGCGGCAAGGCGCAGAGCTTCTATGACAATGCTCCCGGCACGCTTGCGCCGGAGGACATCGCGGCGGCCATCCTCTATGCGATGACGGCACCGGCCACCGTCAATGTGTCCCAGTTGCTGGTCGAACCGACACGGGCCTGAGACAAAAAAGCCGCCGGTCCAAGGGACCGGCGGCTTGCACTAAGAGTTAAGCAGCTATGAGCTGCGCGGCTCGCTCATAAGTCCCTTCACAAGCGAGACACACCCGAGCAGCAGGACCACCGCGAAGGGTAGACCTGTCGAGACCGAGGCTGCCTGAAGAGCGCCGAGACCACCGCCGAGCAGCAGGGCCACGGCGACCATGCCTTCGAAAGTTGCCCAGAACACCCGCTGCGGGGTCGGCGCATCCACCTTGCCGCCGGCCGTGATCGTGTCGATCACCAGCGAGCCCGAGTCGGACGAGGTGACGAAGAACACGATCACCAGCACGATACCGACGAAGGATGTGATTGTGTGCAACGGCAGTTGCTCAAGCATGGTGAACAGCTTGAGCTCAAGCGCGGCACTCGCAATCTCCTCCTGGCCGGCTTCAAGCAGGGTGAGCGCCGTGCCGCCGAATGCCGTCATCCACAGTATGGAAACGGCGGACGGAATGATCAGCACACAGATCAGGAATTCCCGCACTGTCCGGCCCCGGCTGACCCGGGCAATGAACATGCCGACGAAGGGTGACCAGGAAATCCACCAGGCCCAGTAGAAGGATGTCCAGCCCTGGGAGAAATTCGCATCGGACCGTCCAACCGGATTGGAAAGTGCCGGCAGATACTCGAGATAGGCCAGCAGGTTCGCAAAAAAGCCAGTGGCGATCGCCAGGGTCGGCCCGACAATGATGACAAAGCCGAGCAGCAGAACCGCCAACACCATGTTGATCTCGGAAAGCCGCTTCACGCCGGCATCGAGGCCGGCCACGACAGACACCAGCGCGAGCACGGTGATACCGGAAATCAGCACCACTTTGGACGTGTCGGTCACCGGGATATCGAACAGGAAGTTGAGACCCGCTATCGCCTGCTCCGCCCCGATACCGAGCGACGTCGCCAGCCCGAACAGGGTGGCGAAGACGGCCAGCGTGTCGATGGCATGCCCGGTCCAGCCCCAGACCCGTTCGCCGAAGATCGGATAGAAGATCGAGCGGATGCTGAGGGGCAAGCCCTTGTTGTAGGAGAACAGCGCGAGGGCGAGAGCGACAATGGCGTAGATCGCCCAGGGATGCAGGCCCCAGTGGAAGATCGTCGCGGCCATACCGAGCCGCCGTGCTTCAACAGCGTCACCGGCCGCACCGGCAAGCGGCGCCCAGCTTTCCGGCGAGCCGGCGCCGGCGGCGAAGGACGATGAGAAATGCGAGATCGGCTCGGACACACCATAGAACATCAGGCCAATGCCCATGCCTGCGGCGAACAGCATCGAGAACCAGCCGGTGTAGGAATAGTCCGGTTTCGCCTCTGTTCCACCAAGCCTGATCTTGCCAAGCGGCGAGGCAATCAGCACCAGCGCAAGGATGACGAAGATGTTGCCTGCGGCCAGGAAAAACCAGTCAAAATTGGAGGTCAGGGTTGGCCGCAGCCAGCCGAAAAACGCACCGGCCTGCTCCGGCAAGGCCAGCGCGTAGAAGACCATCAGCATGATACCACCGGCAGAAATGGCGAAGACCGGGTTATGGATATCCATCCCGAACGGGCCAATCTGCGGCTGCACATTGTGCTGGCCGACTTCATAGTCTGTATCGATAACATTCGCTTCCCCATCGGGGACGCGCTCCGTTACATCGCTCATAATGCCTCCCTTGGCACATCCCGCCATTGCGGTTCGCCGGATTCATTGACGTTAAACTCTTGGTCTGGATCGATTTCCGAACCGGCACGCCGCATTGCACGTGCTCTCTTTGCTATCTATTATTGTCTCATGCAGCATGAGTGAGCGCAAATCGACCCGATGTCCGCATTGCGACCCTTACTCGATTTAGGGCGCCTGAAATGCACGCGGATAGGAAATGATATGGATCAGATCAAGGCCCCAAGGCCTTGTCGGAATAACGCGCAGCCCCGCCTGACTGGGCGAGTTCGGCGATGACCCAGGCCGCAAACGACCGGACCAGGGGGTCTGATGCCTTGGCGTGCGGATAGACCAGATAATATCCGGCATCTTCCTCTATCTTGACACCCGACAATGCGACCAGCATTCCACTGCTGAGCTCCGACTCGGCCAGCGCCGGCCGCGCGAGAACCACCCCCTGCCCGGCAACGGCAACATTCAGGATCGACGCGGCATCGTGGAACACCGCGCCACGCCGGAAGCGGAGACCGGGCGCACCCGCTTTCTCGAACCAGATGCGCCAGAACTCCGTCGAATCCTCGTGATGCAGCGGCAGGGTCGCGATCTGTTCCGGCGTCAGCGGCAGATCGGCGCGCGTGAAACCGGCACCCTGCAGCAGCATCGGGCTGGCGAAAGGTTGCGCAAAGCCGTCCATGATCCGCTTTGACACGGTCCCGGGCCAGTCCCCTCTGCCGAACCGCACTGCCACATCGACACCGTCGGAGACAAAATTGGCCAGCGCCACGGAATGATGCAGGTGCACTTCAACATCCGGCTCAGTCGCCGCGAAGGAGCCGAGGCGGGGAACCAGCAGCTTATAGGCAACGGAAGGCGCCGCGGACACTGTCAGGACCTTTTGACCGGCATCTTCGCAAACCAGTTTCACCGCATTCGCGATACCGTCGAACGCCGCCGAGATCGGCGAAAGCAGTCTGGCTCCCGTCTCTGTCAATCTGATCTGCCGGCCGGTTCGGTCGAAGAGCGACAGTCCGAACCATTCCTCAAGCGCGCGGATCTGATGGCTGATCGCCGCATGGGTAACGTGAAGCTCATCCGCCGCTTTCGAAACCCCACCCAGACGGGCGGCGGCCTCGAAGGCCCGGAGGGCTGTCAGAGGGGGAAGCTGCCTGCTCACAATATGTAAATATAACTAACACAATAGGTGAATATCAATCATTTGTTTTTCAGGCTTCGAAGCAGGATATTCAGAACCAAGAGG
The DNA here is from genome assembly GCF_040217065.1 of Nisaea sp. Classification (GTDB taxonomy): domain Bacteria; phylum Pseudomonadota; class Alphaproteobacteria; order Thalassobaculales; family Thalassobaculaceae; genus Nisaea. The sequence continues at coordinate 253,974 of NZ_JAVJNX010000005.1, read as the reverse complement.
TATCTGTGAACAGCAACTGACTAGTGAGGAAAAATTATGGGACACGCTTTATATCTGCTCCTGCACGGTGCCGGCGGACTGACCCACGATGTCGCCATCTGGAAAGACTATGCCCGCTATCAGAGCAGGCCGAAGAGCCGGATCGCGGAGAGCGAGGAAACGGCGGAGAATTATGCAGGGCTGAGCGATGCGGCGGAGCTGCTCCGGCGTCTGTCGCGCCGGGCCAAGCTCGGCGCGCAGGAAGCAAAACTGCTCTGCACGGCATTGACGATCGTCGAACAGGAGGCCGATACCCGCAGCCAGGCCGCGTAGCGCCTCTCGCGTCCGGCTGCATGAGCGGGCGGCACGACAGTGCCGTCCGTTTTTTTGTCTGTTGCCGAATTATCTCTTCAGGGTGCGCAGCTCGCAGAACGGCGAATGCTTGGCAACGACGGTTTCCGACGTGCGCGCCAGGATGTCCGCCTGCGCCACCGTGTACCCCTGGGATTCGACCAGCTTGACGATTTCCAGCAGGTACTCGAGATCCGCCTCCACCCGGGAGAGCCGCCCGGCAGCGCGGACCAGCGCCGTTCCCGCATCGCTCAGCCGGTAGCACGGCAATGTCAGATCGGCTCCCGGATCGTCGTGGCTGACCCGGACAACCTTGTCGGCATAGAGCAGATTGGTCGAGAAACTGTCGGCTTTCTGGGACGAGAAGACCTTGCTCAGATCGCGGTTTGTCCGGAGCAGGCCATATTCCTCAAGCAGCAGAATGCAGTCGCCGGTCAGCTCCCGAGCCCCGAAAAACTCGTCCGAGAGCCGCACCAGGAAATTGTTGATACGGAACTTTGCCAGAATTGCGATCCAGCGGATCATGCTGCGGTTGAGCGTCCCCATGACACGGAAGGTAACCTGCGGCACCGTTCCGCATTCCTCGGCTTCCAGCGCGAGCAGTGCCGCCCACATCTCCTGGCCGGCCCTGTCGCCGCAATCCGCCGCTGCTTCGATAAACCGGACGCACCAGTCCGGATCCACATGCCCCTCAGCTGAGGTGTCGATCTCAAGCATCGTCATGGCAAGGGAGAATATGGCCTCAATATTGCGCTGCCGGCGGATATCGCGTTCTTCCACCCGGATCAGTGCCCGGGCAGCAAGTCCGGTGTCGTCGCGGTCATCGCCTGCGCGCACCGCGTCCAGCCAGGCCCTGCCGCTGGAACCCAATCCATGTGCCAGCATTTCGCTGAACCGCAGGCAGGCCGGATCGTATGCCTGCGCGTCCACTTTCCTGGCGCGGCGCGGCTTTGGATCTGTCCCGGAACTCTCGCGGTCTGCTTCTGTCATGGACACCGCCTTTTATTCAATCCATGAAGCGTATCATGGTTTTTCGGCGGCAATTAAATATTCCTGATTCCCGTCACTTCCGGAAATCGGCGAGTCCGCGTTCCCGCGAAGGGTCCATCCCGCGTCATTTTCGAGCCAATCAAGGACCGACCGGAGCGCCTCGCCTCGCGCCGCATCGTCCCGGACGATACCACCCTTGCCGATACGGGACGCGCCAACCTCAAATTGCGGTTTCACCAGCGCTACCAGCCGAGCGCCAGACGACGCGCAGGACAGCGCCGCCGGTAGTGCCAGCCTGAGAGAGATGAAACTGACATCCGATACGACCAGTCCTACCGGCTCCCCGATCGTCTCTGGCTGGAGGTACCGGGCGTTAAGACGTTCATAGACCCTGACCCGCTCATCCCCCGCAAGGCGCGGAATAAGCTGGCCGTGCCCGACATCGACGGCATGCACGCGGAGCGCGCCCCGGTCCAGCAGGACATCGGTAAAGCCGCCGGTCGAGGCCCCAATATCGAGGCATACCTGCCCGGCAGGATCGATATCGAAGATCTCAAGAGCATGCTCAAGTTTCAGCCCGGCACGGGAGGCCCATCTGAGCGCTCCATCATCGAGCGTAACGACCATTGTTTCAGTGACTTTCGCTGCAGGCTTGGTCGCCGTGGCGCCGTCGACCTTCACCTGACCGGCCTCGATCAGGTGACGCGCCCGGCTCCGGCTGTCGGCAAGGCCGCGCTCCACCAGGACCAGGTCAAGCCGCCCCGCTGCCATTCAGCGAATCAGGCGCGGACCGGCGCCGAGGCCTGGTCGACGCCGAGAGCGCCGAGAACGGTCGCAACGATGGCTGCGGCATCAAGCCCGGCCTCATGATACTGGCGCTCGGGAGAATCGTGCTCGAGGAACCGGTCCGGCAGGACCATCGGCCTTACCTTCAGCCCGGAATCGAGCAGACCCTCTTCCGCCAGCGCATGCAGCACTTGGCTGGCAAATCCGCCGATACTGCCTTCCTCGATGCAGATCAGAACCTCGTGCTCACGCGCGAGCCGGCGCAGCAGATCGCGATCGATCGGTTTGGCGAACCGGGCATCGGCGACCGTCGCCGACAGGCCGCGCGCGGCCAGATCGTCGGCCGCCGTAAGACACTCCTGAAGCCTGCATCCAAGGGACAGCAGCGCAACATTCGAGCCTTCGCGGACAACCCGGCCCTTGCCAATTTCAAGCGCATCCCCGCGCGCCGGCAACTCCACCCCGACACCCTCGCCGCGCGGAAAGCGGAAAGCGCTCGGCCGGTCGTCGATCGCCGCGGCGGTCGCCACCATGTGCTTCAGTTCGGCCTCGTCCGACGGTGCCATCAACACGAAATCCGGCAGGCATCCGAGATAGGCCAGATCGAAGGCCCCGGCATGGGTCGCCCCGTCGGCACCGACCAGTCCCGCCCGGTCAATGGCAAATCGCACCGGCAGCTTCTGGATTGCCACATCATGGACAACCTGATCGTAACCGCGTTGCAGGAAAGTGGAGTAAATCGCCACGAAGGGCTTCATGCCTTCACAGGCCATTCCCGCCGCGAAAGTCACCGCATGCTGTTCGGCAATACCGACATCGAAGCTGCGCGCCGGGAAAGTCTTGGCGAACTTGTCGAGACCGGTGCCGGACGGCATGGCGGCGGTTACCGCCACGATCCGGTCGTCTTCCTCGGCCTCCTTGATCAGCGAGTCCGCGAAAACCGCCGTGTAGCTCGGCGCGTTCGAGACCGGCTTCTTGACCTCGCCCGTCACCACATCGAATTTCGGCACGGCGTGGTACTTGTCGGCCGCCTGCACGCCGAACGGATGGCCGCGGCCCTTCTCCGTCACCACATGCAACAGCACCGGACGATCCCGCTTCATGTCGCGGATATTGCGCAGCACTGGCAACAGGTGGTCGAGATTGTGCCCGTCCACCGGGCCGACATAGTAGAAGCCGAGTTCCTCGAACAGCGTGCCGCCAGTGACCATGCCACGGGCGAACTCCTCTGCCCGGCGCGCCGTCTCTTCCATCGGTTTCGGCAGATGCTGGGCGATCTGTTTCGCCAGTTCCCGGAGGCTGCGGTATGGCTTCGAGGAAATCAGCTGCGACAGATGGGCACTGAGAGCGCCGACCGGTGGCGCGATCGACATGTCATTGTCGTTCAGCACCACGATCATCCGGTTCTTCAGGGAACCGGCATTGTTCATCGCCTCATAGGCCATACCGGCACTCATCGCGCCGTCACCGATCACCGCGACGACATTGAAGTCGTCATCCTTCAGATCCCGGGCCACGGCCATGCCGAGTCCGGCAGAGATCGAAGTCGAGCTGTGCGCGGCGCCGAACGGGTCGTATTCACTTTCCGAACGCCTGGTGAAGCCGGAGAGACCGCCACCCTGACGCAAGGTGCGAATACGGTCGCGGCGGCCGGTCAGGATCTTGTGCGGATAGGCCTGGTGGCCGACATCCCAGATCACCTTGTCGCGCGGCGTGTCGAAAACATTGTGAATGGCGACCGTCAGCTCGACCACACCGAGCCCGGCGCCGAGGTGACCGCCGGTGACCGAGACGGCATCAATGGTCTCGCGGCGCAGGTCGTCGGCAAGATGCTTCAGCTGCGCATCGCTCAGCGAACGGGAGTCAGCCGGGGTGGCGACTCTGTCCAGCATCGGGGTTCTGCGTTCGGTCATGAATCCAATTCAGCCCTGGTTCAGCCCTGGGGCTCAGTGCGTTCGGTCAACCACATATGCGGCCACCTGCTTCAGAAGGTCTGCCCGCTCACCGAATAAATCAAGGGCGCGTGCCGCCTGGTCTGCCAGCAGCCTGGCCTGCGAGCGCGCCCGCTCGATGCCGAGAACGGAGACAAAGGTCGCCTTGCCGGCCGCACCGTCCTGTCCGACCGGTTTGCCGGTGGTATTGGAATCGCCCTCTGCATCCAGCAGATCGTCGGCGATCTGGAATGCCAGCCCCAATTCCTGCGCGAAGGAATGCAGGGCGTGGATGTGACGGTCCGACGCATGCCCCATGATCGCGCCCGAGGTTGCGGCGAACGCGAAGATTTCACCGGTCTTCATCCGCTGCATGCGGGTGATGGCACCGATATCAAGCTCATTCTCCTCGGCCAGCAGGTCGATCATCTGACCACCGACCATGCCTTCCCCACCTGCCGCCTTGGCAAGATTTGAGACCAGCTTGGCACGCACGAAAGCATCGGAACTGGTCTCTTCCGCCGCCAGCACCTCGAACGCCAACGCCTGCAGGCCATCACCGGCGAGAATGGCCGTCGCCTCGTCGAATTTGCTGTGACAGCTCGGTCGGCCGCGGCGCAGGTCGCTGTCGTCCATGGCGGGCAGATCGTCGTGGATCAGCGAATAACAGTGCAGAAACTCAACGGCAGCCCCGACCCGCAAGGCGCAGCGTTCATCGACAGCGAACATCTTGGCCGATTGGGCGACGATGAACGGCCGCAGACGCTTACCGCCACCGAGGCAGGAATAGCGCATGGCCTGGAACACCCGCGCTTCGGCATCACTCGCCTTCGGCAGCAGGAATTCCATTACGCGCTCAACTTCACGCGCGGTCGTCGCGATCGCGTCTTCAAGCTGGGTCATGGGCGGCGGCGGTCCTGGACAGTGTCGGGATAAATGGCAGATCAGGCTTCGAACGGTTCAGTCGACACGGCACCGTCTGCATCGGATTTCCGGATCTTTTCGACTTTCATGCGCGCCTCGTCCAGCTTCTTTTGGCAGTGTGCCTTCAGTTCGGCACCGCGCGCATAGGCGTTGATGGCGTCATCAAGAGTTCCGCTGCCGGATTCTAGCTTGCCGACAATCTCTTCAAGTTGCGTCAGCGCCTCTTCGAAACTGAGGCTCTTGATTGCGGTGGGTATCGTCTCACTCACGTCGGTCTCCTTCGGGCCAGTGCCCGACAATAGGCGCCGCCAGCCGCCGATACAAGGGCACCGCGCCCGCATTCAGGCGGCCCGAGGCCGGCATCCAATTCCACAAGATTATCCGGCGGCGGTCATCAATGTCCGGACATGGGCCGCAGTCGAAACCGCCAGCGCGTCGAGGTCATAGCCACCTTCAAGCGTGGAGACGATTTTCCCGTCGCAGACAAGGTCGGCCAGGCGCATCAGCTCCTCTGTCGCCCAGGTGAAATCCTCTTCCGTCAGACAGAGCGAGGCCAGCGGGTCGTCGATATGGGCATCGAACCCTGCCGAGATCATCAGCAGTTCCGGCTGGAAATCGATCAGGGCCGGCGCAATAATTTCGGTAATAGCCGCCCGGAACTGCTCGCTGCCGGACATCGGAGGCAACGGCACGTTCACGATATTGCCGACACCGCGTTCACTCTGGTGACCGGTGCCCGGAAACAGCGGTGCCTGGTGCGTCGAGGCATAGAAGACCCCGCCATCTGCCTCGAAGATCGCCTGCGTGCCGTTGCCGTGATGCACGTCGAAATCGACGATCGCAACACGCCGGAGCCCATGCGCGGCGCGGGCATGTTCGGCGCCAACGGCGATCTGATTAAAGAAGCAGAAGCCCATCGGCGTACGCGGTTCTGCGTGATGGCCCGGCGGACGCATGGCACAGAAGGCGTTTTCCGCTTCGCCGCCGAGCACCGCATCGACCGCCGCACAGACCGCCCCGGCACATCGCAGGATGGCGTCGCCGGTTCCGGGGGACATGATCGTATCGCCGTCGATCGAGCGCTCGCCCGTTTCCGGAACGGCCTCCAGAATCGCATCCACGTAATCACGGGGATGTGCCTTGGCAATCTGATCGACCGTGGCTTTCGGCGCTTCCCTGCGATCAAGTCCGTTGAACTCGTCGGCAGACAAGGCCGTGAGCACCGCTTTCAGACGCGCCGGATGTTCCGGGTGCATGCGCCCCGGGTCATGTCCAAAACAGTCCGCATGGGTATAAAGAATGGTTCCCATGTCTTGCCTCCCCCAACTTTTTTCCAGGCACCGGCGATCAATCTTGCGGCCCTGCTCGTTCTTACCAAGAAGGCAGGAGTTCCATCCAGCATCAACTTGCCGCGACCGGCAACAGATCCATGTTAGATCCCATTGCGAATACTGAAGAAGCCCGGCAAAATGAAACGCTCTCCGCTATTTCCAGAAGAAACTGACTTCACCTTACCGACGCGGATCTCGTGACTTTTGGCGTCAGAAGGCGTGCGCGAAATGCCAAAAATGTTGAATACCTTTTCCTCCGCTTTCGTCGTCGCGCTGCTCGCGGCGGCTTTAGCGACCGGCATGCCCGGCCAGGTGCGGGCACAAGGCAAGGCGAGTCCGGTCGAAGTCGACACGGTTCGGGAAGAGGCCCTGACACAGACGGCACCGGTCACAGCGCGATTTGTCGCCGTCCAACTTGGCCCCGTCGCGACACGGATCTCGGAAAGAATTGCCGATATCTCCGTCCGCGCCGGTGACCGGGTGAATAAGGGTGACGTGCTGGCCAGGCTCTCCGACAACCGGCTGCAGGCGCAACGGCAGCTCAGGGCAGCGGAACTAAAGAAATCAGACGCACAGCGCACCCGCGCAGCAGCCAATCTGGCCAAGGCGCAGCAGATGCTCTCGCGAACAGAGCAATTGCGCGGCTCCAACGCGTTCCGGATGAATGCTCTTGAAGATGCCCAGCGTGACCTGGAGGCTGCAGCCGCCAGTCTGGCGGAGACAGAAGCGGAAACGGAGCGGGTCCGGGCCGAATTGAGCCTGACCGAGATTTCCCTGGCCGATGCCGCGATCCGCGCACCCTACAGCGGCGTGATCCTGACACGCCACGTGGTCGCGGGCGACTATGTCCAGGCGGGTGATCCGATCGTCACCCTGATGAACGATACGGATCTGGAAATCGAGGCCGATGTCCCGGCACAGCGGCTGGCCGGCTTGCGCGAGGGTATTCCGGTCAACGCCGTGCTGCAAAACGGGCAGAGACTGAGCGTCGCCATGCGGGCAATCATCCCGGAGGAAAATCCGCGTACGCGCAGCAGGGCCGTGCGCTTTACCGCAAATCTGCCTGCGGATTTTGTGCAGATTGCGGAGAACCAGAGCGTCACCATCCATATCCCCATCGGCATCGTGCGCCAGGTGGTCAGTGTCCACAAAGACGCTCTGTTGTTGGATGGCCGTACCCCTCGGGTCTATGTCGTGCGCGATGGCAAGGTTGAAATGCGGACGGTCACGATCGGCGAATCCCTCGGCAACCGGTTCGAGGTGACGGCCGGCCTCGAGATCGGCGACGTCACGGTGATCAAGGGCAACGAACGCCTGCGTCCGGGCGAGCCCGTCGCCGTCCAGGTCAAAGGCTGAGCCGATGGACAGCTTGATCCGGCATTCGATCCAGCGGCCCGTCGCCGTTCTTGCGATCGTCATGATGATCGTGATGTTTGGCATCGTTGCCCTGCAAAGCATCCCGATTCAGCTCGCCCCCGATGTAAACCGACCGGTTATCACCGTCACCACGAACTGGATGGGCGCCGCACCTGCCGAAATCGAGCGCGAGATCGTCAACCGCCAGGAAGACGAGTTGCGCGGGCTCGAGTCCCTGGAATCCATGATCTCCAGCTCCGAGGACGGGCGCGGCAGGATCACCCTGGAATTCGCGCCCGGCACCGATATGGACAAGTCGTTGCTGCTGGTCTCCAACCGATTGGACCGGGTCGGCAACTATCCTGACGAAGTGGACGAGCCTACATTTCAGACTGCCGGTGCGGAAGACAACGCGATTGCCTGGGCAGTGCTCCTGCGCAAGGATGGCAACGACACACCCATCCACACCTACGGCGATTTCGCCGAAGATTATGTCAAGGCCCGGATCGAGAGGATTTCCGGGATCGGCGAGGCACGCATCTATGGCGGCGCTGAGCGGGAAATGCGGGTCGAGATCGATCCGCAGCTGCTCGCCCAGTACCAGCTCACAATCCCCGATCTGCTGGCCTCCCTGCGCGCCGCCAATGCGTCGATCTCCGCCGGTGCCGTCGACGAGGGCAAGCGCCGCTACGTGGTCCGCACCGAAGGCGATTTCGAGAGTATCGAGAATGTGCGCGGAGTTGTTCTGCGTTCCATCGAGGACCCTATGACCGGGCGCGTGGCCCGGGTCACAGTCTCGGACGTCGCCACGGTCAGCATGGGCTTCAAGGATCCGGTCGCCCGCATCCGGCAGTTCGGTGTGCCTGCACTCGCCGTGCCGATGTATCGCGAGACCGGGGCCAATGTGATCGAGGTCATGGAAGACGTTCGCAAGGCCATCGGCGAGCTGAACGAGGGGTATCTGGCGGCCCGGGACCTGGAGATGATCCAGGTCTATGACGAAACCACCTATATCAATTCCTCCATCGAGCTGGTCCGCCAGAATATCTGGGTCGGCGGCGTTCTGGCCGCGCTGGTGCTGTACATGTTCCTGCGCAGCGGCAGCGCGACGCTGGTAGTCAGTCTGGCGATCCCCGTCTCCGTGATCGGCTCCTTCGTGGCCATGGCCGCGCTCGGCCGCTCCATCAACGTGATCTCGCTGGCCGGCATCGCCTTCGCGGTCGGCATGGTGGTCGACGCCGCCATCGTTGTGCTGGAGAATATATTCCGCCTGCGGCAACTCGGTCACAGCCCGAATGACGCGGCCTATCGCGGGGCCCAGCAGGTCTGGGGCGCGGTACTGGTGTCCTCCCTGACCACGGTCATGGTGTTCATTCCGATCCTGGTCATGGAATTGGAAGTCGGCCAGCTTTTCAGGGATATCGCCGTCGCGATCTCCGTCGCGGTCTGTCTTTCCCTTATCGTCTCCGCCACGGTTGTTCCGGCCCTTGCCAGCCGGCTGCTGAAGAACGAGGTCGGCCACCCGAGCACGATGCGGCGCTGGCCGCTGATCGATCCCTTTGCCCGTACCTTCGTGGCCGTCGTCATGAAGCAGACACGCGCCGTGGTGCAGAACCGGCTCCTCGCCTTCACCGTCATCGGCGGCATGACCATCGGCAGCATCGCAGCGACCTGGGCCATGCTGCCCGAGCTCGATTATCTGCCCGAAGGTAACCGGAATCTGATTATCGGCTTCGTCAAGCCGCCGCCGGGCTACAATCTCGACACCATGGCCGCAATTGCCGCCAAGCTGGAGAACACAACCAAGCCGATCTGGGACTTCACCGAGACCAAAAAGGTCATGGAGGACGGCACCCCCACCATGTCGCGGTTCTTCTTTGTCGCTTTCCGGGCCAATGTGATCGTCGGCGCCGCCGCCTCGGATCCGACCCGGGCGAAGGACCTTATACCGGTGCTCCGGCGATCGCTCTTCACCGAACCCGGAACCTTCGGTTTCTTCCGCCAGAGCTCCCTGTTCGGACGCGGCGTCGGGGGGACAAGTTCGATCGATCTCGACATTTCCGGCGGCGAGCTCGAAGAGTTGACCGAGATTGCCCAGAAAACCTTCTTCAAGGTTGGCCAGGCCTTCCCCCGCGACGAGGGCACGCAGATACGCCCGCTGCCGTCCCTGTCGCTCGGCGCGCCGGAAGTGCGGGTCGTGCCGAACCGGACATTGCTCGCCGACAACGGCGTCACCGCCCGCGATCTCGGTTTCACGGTCGACGCCTATAATGACGGGATTCGGGTGGCCGAGATCACGGTGCAGGGCGAGCGTATCGATCTGACGCTGACCGGTCCGGAGAACCACATTCTCGAGACTCAGGGCGTTGCCGATCTGCCGGTCGTCACCAGGGAAGGCAAGATCGTCCCTGCCGGGTCGCTCGCCAGCGTGCTCGTGACAACCGGGCCGACCGAAATTCGCCATGTCGGCCGCGAACGGACCATCACCCTCGTCGTCTCGCCCCCGTCGGGCATGCCGCTCGAGGCCGCCCTGAACAAGATGCGGGACGAGGTGATCCGGCCGATGGAAGAAGCCGGCCTACCTCCCGGGATCAGCATCCGCATGTCCGGTACAGCCGACAAACTTGCGCAGACCTGGAACGAGATGGTGCTCGATCTGGTGATGGCTCTGGTCATTGTCTATCTGGTCATGGCCGTATTGTTCGAAAGTTTCTTCTATCCACTGGTCATCATTTTCTCGGTTCCGCTCGCAACCGCCGGCGGCGTGGTCGGGCTGGCCACCCTGAACATCTTCATCCGCCAGAATCTCGACATGCTGACCCTGCTCGGGTTCGTCATCCTGATCGGGATTGTCGTGAACAATGCGATCCTGCTGGTGCACAAGACACTGCATCACATACGCGAGGACGGCATGGAATCCGGAGCCGCGATCATCGAAGCGACCCGGAACCGCATCCGGCCGATTTTCATGTCCACATTGACGAGTGTCCTGGGGATGCTTCCATTGGTCGTGTTCCCGGGCGCCGGCTCCGAGCTCTATCGCGGGCTGGGTTCCGTCGTGATTGGCGGTCTCTCCCTGTCGGCAGTGCTGACCCTTGCAATCATTCCTCCCCTGCTTTCCATCTGCCTCAGTCTTGTCGAACCCGGAAAACAGTCTCCGACCGAGCCGGTCTCCCCCGAAGGTGACGAACCGGCAAAACAAGCCGCCGACTAATGTCCGTGCAGCTTGATCCACTGGTGACTGGAGCGCCCAAAAAATTTCTGGATTTTCATATTTAATTTTATGTAAATTAACGTTTCTTAATAAACAATTCGTTCCACTTGGTAATGCCTTGCCGAGTGCTGGATCTCTGGCGTTCTTGGCGCTTCCACATAGCCCCTCCGGAGGCTATTGTTCCGTGTGGATTTACACAAAATTAAGCACGCTCATGGTAGAGCACATTTGACATGGGCATGGTTCGCTAAAATGACGCCTCAGGAAATTGCGAATATCCTGGACGAGCACGAAAAATGGCTGAGCCGCGCGCATAGCGGGTCTCGGGCAAATCTTGCACGTGCGAACCTTTCAGGATTTACGCTTGAAAAGGTGAATCTGAAGTCCGCCAAGTTATCCGGTGCCAATCTGCAGAAAACCATCCTGGTCGGCAGCAATCTCAGCCACACAGACCTGTTCTGTGCGGTCCTCGATGGCGCGGATCTCAGGGATGCCGACCTGCAGAATGCCGATCTGCGGGGCGCTTCCATCCGCAATGTCGCGTTCAAGGGTGCAAATCTGGTGGGCGCCGACTTTCGCGGCGGCACGCTCATGTTCGGCACAGACGATGACGAAGGCCAGCGGGATGGCCCGACATCGAACCAGCAGGGCGCCGATCTGAGTTATTCGGCCATGCCGAATGCCAGTCTCGCCGGCGCACAGCTGGCCGGAGCAAACCTTTCCGGCGTCAACTTGCGTAAGGCTGATCTGAAAGGAGCCGATCTGTCCGGCTGCATTCTGGTCGAAGCCGACTTCTCCGGTGCCGACCTGCAGGATGCCAATCTGTCGGGCGCATTGCTCGACAATACGATCATGAAACATGCCAACCTTTCCGGCGCCAATCTGACCGGTTGCGACCTTTCGGGCGCCGACGTGACCGGCGCAAACATGGTCCGAAACGAAGATTCCCTGCCTTTCGAGGTCCGTGAAGTACTCAACATGCATTACATCTGGATCCGGGAGGACGGGCGTCTCGGCGACCGTGCAATTCTCAAGAACGCCGACCTCAGCTTCATTGACCTGGCCGCTGTCAATTTGTCTGGCGCAGACCTGCATGGCTCAAATATGAGCGGGGCGAATCTATCGAACGTTCTGCTTGTAATGTCCGATCTCTCCAGCACCAGTCTGAAAGGCGCCAACTTAAGCGGCGCGACGCTTGAAGGGGTCAACCTCGCGCTCGCGGACATGACGGATGCCGATCTTTCACATGCCGTGATCGGCCCTGTTGATCTGAAGGATCAGAAAGGCAGGCTCACCGGTCGAAAATGGCCGGCGAACCTGTCTGGCGCCAAGTTGGTGAACGCAAATCTGAAGGATGCCGACCTGCAGAATGCCAACCTCGCGGGGGCCGATCTTACCGGCGCCGATCTCACCGGCGCCGATCTTGCCAATGCAAATCTGACCGACGCAATCTTCAAACCAGAACAGCTTGCAGTTGCAAAATCAAATGGAAAAACAGACAAAAACTGATACGAAAGCCATAGCGTTGACCGGCGCCTTAAGGCCGCAGTGCCGCGATCTCGAAGGAAATTCTCCTTGACCCTCGAATGGGGAAGCTGCGAATGCAGCGCTCGGACGAGCTTTCTTGCCAGAATACTGCAGACCGACCATTGGGGAATGCCCAAAAATTGATCGATGAAGCGCAAAAAACCGAACAACTCGCTCAACTCAGCGCCGAGATCGAAAAACTGATTGACCGCGTTGCTGATGACGTGCGCGAGCAAAGAAGCGAGAAAGAAGAACAGCTTGCGAGCGGGTTTGTGATCTATCTGTTACGGAACGCAGACAACACGCCAATCCAGACTCTCCCGCTAAGGCAAATCGGTATCGCCACGAACGATATTAGCCAGACCGACGGCTTTTCGGCTCTGAAAGACTTTTGCGAACGCCTCAGCTTGCAGGCACGCGTAGAAGATGCGGTCCGGCCATCCCGGGAATACCTCAATCCATGCCTTGGAATCATTGTGGATGGGTGGCCATGATCGTAATTGACTTGAACCGGACCTTCGATGGTTCTCTGGAATGCCCGCATTTCTGCGGTCATGCGCTGATGAAAAGAAACCTGAGCCGATGACGCCGGAAGATATCCTTCAAGCAATCCAGAGCCACGAGCTTTGGCTGAAACGAAAGCCGGGCGGTGCGCGTGCCGATCTGTCGGGCCTCGATATTACCGGCTTTCAGCTGGCACGCGTCAATTTGCAGTCGGCACGTTTGTCCGGCACCAATTTCTCAGACACCTTCCTGTCTGGCGCTGACCTGAGTTATGCGGACCTGTTTTGTGCCAATCTGGACAATACGGACCTGTCCAATGCAGTCATGATGCGGGCTGACCTGCGTGGCGCGACCATTCGCGGGTCCAATCTCAGCGGCGCCAACCTGAAGGAAGCCGACATGCGCGGCGGCGCCATCATAAACGACATGACCGGCGAGCGGCCGACCTTCATCCGCGCCGAGATGTCCTCCTCGACGATGGATGAGGCCGACATCAACAACGCCAATCTGTCCGGAACGGACCTGTCCAATTCCAGCATGATCGGGTCGAACCTGGAGAACACCTTGCTCTGCGGCGCTAATCTCACCGGTGTGAACCTTGAAAACGCCAATCTGACCGGAGCGGACTTGTCCGGGGCCAACCTGGCGAATGCCAAGATTATCGGCGCCAACCTCCGCGGGGCGAACCTGCGTGGCGCGCTGATCTCGGAGACCAGTTTCGCCAAGTCCGATCTCAGCAGCGCCATTCTCGAGCGGGTCAATCTGTCGACCGCCAACCTGAGCGGTGCTCAGTTGGTGACGGAGTCCGGCGACCGCAGCCGCTCTCTCCGGGACATCGTCAACGACCATGAGCTCTGGATCCGCGAACAGGGCCGTGGCGGCACCCGCGCACAGCTTGCCGGCGCCAGCCTGAAAGACGTCGATCTGAGCGACATCAACCTGTCCGGCGCGGACCTGCGCGATGTCGATCTGACCGGCGCCAAGATGCGCCGCACCCAACTGGTGATGACCGACCTCACAGGCGCCAAGCTTTCCCGGGCCGACCTTCGGGATTCCGATCTTTCCGGCACCAAGCTCATTTCGGCCGATCTGACGGACGCACAGCTGAACGGCGCGCTGCTCTACCCGGTCGAACTGAAGGATGCCAAAGGCAATCCGACCGGACGGTTCTGGCCGTCCGATCTGGAAAGCGCGCTGCTTCGAAACACGGATCTCACCGGCGCCCGGTTCAAAGGCGCCAATCTCACCGGTACCGACATGAAAGGCGCTTTGACCTCGGGTGCGCAGTTTACAGACACCGACCTTGATGTCGCGCTGAAGGACTCCTGACCGTCAGGCTCCGTCCATCACGGTCTTGAGCGCCGCCAACGCCACCTCGACGCCATTTAGCGTGACATCGATATGGGTCACGGCACGCATCCGGCGTGCTCCCATGGCACCGATCCGCACCCCGTGTTCGCGCATCAGGCGCTCGGACAGGCCGGCAGCATCGAGGGCTGGGGCCGCGATATCGAAATACACCATGTTGGTCTCGATCTCGTCGACCGAGACGGACAATCCCGGGATCGACGCTATCCCTTCGGCAAGGTAGCGGGCATTGGCGTGATCCTCCGCCAATCGTTCGACATGGTGGTCAAGGGCATAGATTCCGGCAGCAGCAATAATTCCTGCCTGCCGCATCGCTCCCCCGAACTGATGCTTGAAGAGCCAGCTCCGCTGGATGAATTCCGCACTGCCGGCAAGCACGCCTCCGACGGGACAACCGAGACCTTTCGAGAGGTCGATCCAGAGAGAGTCGCATAGCGCACCATAGGCCGACGCCGGCGTCCCGGAAGCGATCACCGCGTTCAGCAACCGCGCACCATCCATGTGCACCTTGAGCCCGTGCCCGCGCGCACAATCGGCGACTTCGGCGACGGTTTCGAGCGGCCAGACGGCTCCGCCGCCGAGATTGGCCGTATTCTCGATATTCACCAGTTTCTGGCGTTGGCCATGATGACCGCGCGGCGCGCGGATCACCGTTTCAAGGAGTGCCGCATCGAAAATGCCTCTGCTGCCTTTCAGAGTCCGGCACATCGCCCCCGCAAGCGCTGCCGGACCGCCGGCCTCGAAATGCAGCGCATGTGCACTCTCGTCGAGCACGATCTCCTCGCCGCGATCGACCCAGACCCGATACGCGATCTCGTTGCACATGGTCCCAGACGGCAGAAAGATCGCAGCTTCCTTGCCCAACAGAGCCGCAACGCGCGCACACAGGAGATTGACGGTCGGGTCTTCCATCGCCTGCTCGTTGCCGACGTCAGCATCGGCCATGGCCTGCCGCATGGCCTTGGTCGGACGCGATACCGTATCGCTGTAGAGATCGACGGTCGGACCGCTTCCCGTATTCATCGCCATTGCAGTTTTCCCTTGCTGCCGTCAGCCGCGACGGACCTATTGAATGATGTACGTGGCAGGCCAACGTTAAGAGCGTCTACCGGACAGGCAAAGGAACAGAACTGCACATGGCCGAAACAAATCCGAACAATGGCAATCAGGTCACACGGCCACGGACGCTTCCCTTCTCCCTCGGTCTTTCGGAAAATGACCGCCTCGCCGTTCACATCGTCTACGGTCTCTATGGTGCGGCTATCGTCTTCGGGCTGCCGTCCATTTTCGGGGTCATTCTCGCTTACCTGAAACGTGGTGATCTCGAAGGCTCACCTCTGTCCGGGCACATCACCTGGCAAATCCGGACTTTCTGGATCCAGATTATCGCCATCGTCCTGACGGCGGCACTCACCGCGACCTGGATCCTGATTCCTTTCGCCTGGCTGGTCGGTGGCGCCGGCTGGCTCTGGTTCGTCTACCGCGTGGTCAAGGGCTGGATCCGTCACTCGAACGACCACCCCATCAAGGACCCCTACGCATTGTTCTGACCGTGCGGCGCGGCCACAGTCAGATTCATGGCCATAAGGGATACCTCCTTGGACCCTCCTTCCGTTTCCTGGCGGCCAACCTCGACGAAACCGAAACTCCTGTGGAAGCGCAGAGATCCGTCGTTCGGAGGTCGCAAATTCACTTCGCACGTAAGGTGGTCGACCCGGCCCGTCGCGAAAAGGGTGAAGTCCCGATAGAGCGCGCGCCCGACGCCCCGCCCCCGCGCCGCGGGCGAGACAACGATGCGGTCCACGTAAAGAAATGATGGATACCTGTCGCTGAACCATCGATAATTCAGGCTGTCATAGGGACGACCAGGCAGAAAGCCGATGAGGAACCCCATGATCGCGTCACCGTCCCTGGCGACACGAAAATAATCCGCCCTCCCAAGAAACCAGAAAAAGCCGTCTGCATCGATGCTGTTGACGTGGGGAACTTCCGCTTCGTTGAGAATACCCACAATGTCCAGATCTTCTCTCAAAGCGTCTTCTATGTGCATTCTACGTCCTTTTTTGAATAGTCTTGGAATGGCCGATTTCCGATCTCCGATCAACCTTTTCTGTCTTCCGATAGACCTGTTGTCGCTAACGGATAAATTCTTTGACATCGACATTACGCGTTGCTCATGATGACCGTTAATGAACGAAACGCAGCGTCTTCAGGACCATTCAAAACGAATGCTCACATGCAGGCACTTCTTAAATCTGCGTTCGCAGTCGAACAGTGAGACCAAAATAAAATGAACAAAGCGCACTCACACGTTCGATTTCAACGGATCTGAACCGGAGGCAAAATATTGGCAGGAATGTTCCGAGTGCCTTGGACATCTGCTGTAGCGTCACATAGCAGGACCGGCCACGAATGACCTGAAAACGACACTTTTTATGTCGTCTTTAGCGCATTATGATCCGCGCCACGCGTGCTCCGGCGCACCATTGCACAACAGGGAGACAAAATATGAACAGGGAATTGAAAAGCCGTTCCGGACGGCCGCTGCACCACATGGTCAGCAGTTGGGCTGCAGACACCAAGGCAGGCAAAATGGATCGGCGCGAGTTCCTCGCGCTGGCGAGTGCGTTCGGCGCGACGACGGCCACCGCATACGGCCTGCTCGGCATGGCGACGCCGAAGACGGCCCATGCGGCGGGCAAGAAGGGCGGTACCCTCAAGGTTTCCATGAGTGTTCGCCGTGTGGTTGATCCGCGGATCTTCGACTGGTCCGAGATGGGCAATGTTGCGCGCCAGGTCTGCGAGACCCTGGTGGTCTACACATCCGCCTACACTTTCGAGCCGGGGCTGCTCGAAGGCTGGGAGGTAAATGACAACGCGACAGAATATGTCCTCAAGGTCCGCAAGGGTGTGACCTGGAACAACGGCGACGAATTCAACGCGGATGATGTCGTCTATAATTTCGAGCGCTGGTGCGAGAAGGACGTCGAGGGCAATTCGATGGCCGGCCGCATGGCAACGCTGATCGACGCCGATACAGGCAAGGCTCTGGCCGGGGCAATCACCAAGGTCGACAGCCACACGGTGAAGCTGACCCTGCCAAAGTCGGACATCAGCATCATCCCGGGCGTCACCGACTACCCGGCGCTGATCGTGCATCGCGACTTCGACAAGAACGGCGCCGATCTTTCCATGAATCCGATCGGCACCGGCCCGTTCGAGCTGGAGAAGCTCGAAGTCGGCGTCTCCGCCCGCTGCGTGCGGCGCAAGGACGGCAAATGGTGGGGTGGTGAGGCTTATCTCGACGCCATCGAGTGGACCGACTACGGCACAGATCCGGCAGCCGAGGTTGCTGCTTTCGAAGTAGGCGATGTTCATGTCAACTACCAGACCACGGCTGACTTCGTGGAAATCCTCGACAGTCTGGACTTGAAGAAGTCCGAAGCCGTCACGGCAGCCACCATCGTCGCCCGCATGAATGTCTCCAACAAACCGTATGACGATGTTCGCGTCCGTAACGCCCTGCAGCTCGCCGTCGATAATGCCACCGTCCTGCAGATCGGTTATGGGGGTTCCGGCAGCGTGGCCGAAAACCACCATGTCGGCCCGATGCATCCGGAGTATTTCAAGCTGCCGGAAGTCAAACGCGACCCGGAAGCCGCGAAGAAGCTGCTCGCCGACGCGGGGCAGTCGGATTTCGAGCACGAGCTGATCTCGATCGACGACGACTGGCGGAAAAACACGACCGACGCCATCGCCGCCCAGATCCGGGATGCCGGGATCAAGGTCAAGCGGACGATCATTCCCTCGTCCTCCTTCTGGAACAACTGGACCAAATATCCGTTCTCGACCACCAACTGGAACATGCGGCCGCTCGGCGTGCAGGTTCTGGCCCTGGCCTACCGGTCGGGCGAGGCCTGGAACGAGGCTGGCTGGTCCGATCCGGAGTTCGACAAGATGCTTGATGAAGCCCTTGCCATAGCCGATGCGGACAAGCGCCGCGTGGTAATGGAGAATCTGGAAAAAACCCTCCAGGATTCCGGCATCATCATCCAGCCCTACTGGCGTTCTCTGTTCAAGCATATGGCACAGTCTGTCCAGGGAGATTCCATGCATCCGACCTTCGAGATGCATTTCGAGAGAGTCTGGCTGGACGAAGCCTGATCCGATACTGACGGGCCCGCCCCGGTTCCGGCCGGGGCGGGCTCTTAACTCCCGAAAAGGGAGGTTCAAGGGCAAAGAAGGCCCGCCCGAGACAGGGCATGCGGGGGCAATATGCTGCTATTCATCCTGAGACGACTGGGGGTCATGGTCGCGACCATGGTCTGCCTGACGTTCGTGGTTTTCTATCTGGTCAATCTCGAGCCGAACCTGAAAAAGCTCGCGCTTGAGCAGAACAACAACCGCATGACCGAAGAAGCGGTCGAAAGCTGGCTGCTGAAGGAAGGCTACCGACGGCCTATTCTGTCACGCTATGCGGAGTGGATCGGAAATGCCGCGACAGGCGATTTCGGCCAATCCACCCGGTTCCGCAAGCCGGTGGCGGAGGTCCTCGCCCCGCGCATCGGATATACCGGGACCCTGATGTTCTGGGTCATGATCACCATGGTGCCTACCGCCCTCATCATCGGTGTACTGGCAGGGATGAGAGAGGGATCGAAAACAGACCGCAGCCTCTCGGTCGTGGCCATCGCCTCGACGGCGACGCCCGAATATGTCTCGGGCATCCTCTTTACCGTTCTGTTCGCCTCCTGGCTCGGCGTCCTGAAAGGCGTCTCGAAAGCCGGCGGCATCGACTTCAATAATTTCGCGCTGCCGGTGATGACCATGGCGATCTACGGCACCGGATATATCGCCCGCATGACCCGCGCCTCGATGGCCGAGGTCATGACGGCGCAATATATCCGCACCGCGCGCCTCAAGGGATTATCGTTCCGCGCCCAGGTGCTGCGTCACGCGCTCAGGAATGCGCTGATCGCTCCCTTCACCGTGATCATGCTGCAATTCCCCTGGCTTCTGACCGGCGTTGTCATCGTCGAAAAGCTTTTCAATTACAAGGGCTTCGGCTGGACCCTCGTGGAAGCGGCGGACAATAACGACATCGATCTGCTGCTGAGCTGTTCACTGGTGTCGGTCGTCGTCGTGCTGCTCACGCAGCTCATATCGGATATCGGGTACGCCTATCTCAACCCGCGCATTCGCGTGAATTGAGGGGGGAGATCAGGCAATGGAATATATCGGCTTCTTCGAAATCTGGGGAACAGTGATCAGCCAGTTCTGGCCGGTCTGGCTGTCTCTCGCTGTCATCCTGTCCGTCAGTTACCACTTCCGCCACAGCCTCAGCCTTTACGGCCGTCTGTTCGGCAGCACAATCGGCATGGTCGGCCTTGTGATCGTACTGTTCTGGATCCTGACGGCCATTTTCGCCGATTGGGTTGCGGTCTTCGATCCGCTTGAACAGTTCGCCATGCTGAAACGCAAGCCCCCCGGCGCGATCGATGCGGAGACCGGCAAGGCGCTTCTCTTCGGCGCGGACAATCTTGGACGCGATCTGTTCAGCCGCATGGTGCACGGCTCGCGCTTCGTGCTCATCATCGCCCCCGCGGCGACCATGTTCGCCTTCATCGTCGGCATCACCATCGGACTGCCGGCCGGATATTACGGCGGCAAGATCGACTCGATCATGTCGTTCCTGGCCAACCTGGTCCTCGCCTTCCCGGTGATCCTGCTGTTCTACCTGCTGGTCACGCCGGGCATCCGGGAAACGCCCATCCCGATGGCCATGGCCGGTTTCTTCTTCATTTTCCCGATCCTGTTCTTCGGCGTGCTGTTCTACAGCCGCTATGCGACGCGGCCCGGGCTGCTGGCCATCCAGCTTGTCTGCGTGCTGCTGGTGGGCGGCTGGCTTTATTCCGGATTGGTCTTCAACGCCGACCCGCTTGGCATCATCGCGCTTGAGCCGAATGAGCTGAACATTTTCGCCTCCGTCGTTTTCGTGAACTCGCCGACGGTGTTTCGTATCGTCCGCGGCATCACCATGGATATCAAGACGCGGGACTATGTCGCCGCCGCCCAGACACGCGGCGAGAATGCCTGGTACATCATGCTCTGGGAGATCCTGCCCAATGCACGCGGTCCGCTGATCGTCGATGCCTGCCTGCGGATCGGCTACACGACGATCCTGCTCGGTACGCTCGGCTTCTTCGGTCTCGGACTGGCGCCCGAGAGCCCGGACTGGGGCTCGATGATCAACCAGACCCGGGCCTTCATCCGGATCGTCCCCACCATCGCCCTGCCACCAACCCTGGCGCTCGCGATCTTCGTTCTCGGCCTCAATCTCCTGGCCGACGGACTGCGCGAACAGTCGTTGAAAGATTGAGGGAGGCAAGGCCATGACAGAACCGATCCTGGAAATCACGAACCTTTCAATCTCCTTCTTCGTCCGCGCCGGCGAAATCCCCGCCGTGATGGATTTCTCCTGCAAGGTCATGCCTGGTGAAGCCATGGGGCTGGTCGGCGAGTCCGGCTGCGGCAAGTCCACAGTCGCCCTCGGCGTCATGCGGGATCTCTCCAACCGGGGGAAGATCACGGCCGGCTCCATCAAGTTCAAGGGCCGCGAGCTGACCAGCATGAGCGAGAAGGACCTGCGGAAAATCCGCGGCTCCGAGATCGCCATGGTCTATCAGGAACCGATGGCCAGCCTGAACCCCGCCATGCGGGTCGGACGGCAGCTCATGGAAGTGCCGATCCTGCATGAGAACACCTCGGTCGAGGAGGCCTATGACCGGGCTCTGGAGATGATGGAACTGGTGCGCCTGCCCGATCCGGAGCGGATGATGGATTCCTATCCGCACCAGCTTTCCGGTGGCCAGCAGCAGCGCATCGTCATCGCCATGGCCCTGCTGTCCAAGCCCGCGCTGCTCCTCATGGACGAGCCGACGACAGCTCTCGACGTCACGGTCGAAGCCGGCATCGTCGATCTGGTGAAAGAACTTGGCAGCCGTTTCGGCACCTCGATGCTGTTCATCTCGCACAATCTCGGCCTCATACTCGAGACATGCGACCGGATCACGGTGATGTATTCCGGTGAAGCCGTCGAGACCGGGTCCGTGAACGACGTGTTCGAGCAGATGCGGCATCCCTATACCCAGGGCCTGTTCCGCTCCATCCCGCTGCCCGGTGCGGACAAATACTCCCACCCTCTGGTTGCCATTCCCGGCCAGTTGCCTCTGCCGCACGAGCGCCCGGCCGGCTGCAATTTCGGACCGCGTTGCGCATTTTTTGAGGCCGGAAAATGCGACATCGGCGAGATTCACATGCAGGATGCCGGCGTCGGAGAGTTTCATTTCTCGCGCTGCGAGCGGGTGGCGGAAATCGATTGGGACGCGCCGCCAACACATGACGGGATCATTGAGCCGACAGTGCCGGGCGAGGTCATCCTCACGGTCAACGGGCTGAAAAAGTACTACGAAGTGGCAGCGAACAAGATGTTCGGCGGCGGTGAGAGCCGCGTCGTCAAGGCCAACGAGGAAATCACCTTCAACGCCCGTGAAGCGGAAACCGTCGCGATCGTGGGTGAATCCGGCTGCGGAAAATCCACCCTCGCCAAGATTCTGCTTGGCCTCGAGACCGCCACGGAAGGCACTGTCTCGCTTGGCAATCTCGAAATCGGAAGTACCGATATCGGAGATCGTGATACCGGCACCATCAGTTCCATTCAGATGGTGTTCCAGAATCCGTTCGACACCCTGAATCCGAGCCACGCCGTCGGCGCCCAAATTGTCCGGACGCTGGAGCGGTTCGGCATCGGCAACACGCCGGACGAGCGCGAGGAGCGCATGCTCGAGCTGCTCGATCTCGTAAAATTGCCGCGCGAATTCGCCAAACGCATGCCGCGCCAGCTTTCCGGTGGCCAGAAACAGCGCATTGGTGTGGCCCGCGCGTTCGCCGGCGCACCGAAAGTCGTGGTTGCGGACGAACCGGTCTCGGCGCTGGACGTCTCAGTGCAGGCGGCCGTCACGGAACTGCTGATGGACATCCAGCGGGCCTCGCGCACCACGATGCTGTTCATCAGCCACGACCTTTCAGTGGTCCGTTATATCGCGGACCGGGTGGTCGTGATGTATCTCGGCCATATCGTCGAACAGGGCACGACTGAAGACGTCTTCTCGCCGCCCTATCACCCCTATACCGAGGCCCTGCTCTCCGCGATCCCGATCGCGGACACGAAGGTGGTAAAAAAACATATCGTGCTGGACGGCGACATTCCCTCGGCGATGAACCCGCCATCCGGATGCCCCTTCCAGACCCGCTGCCAGCACAAGAACGCGGTCCCGGGAAACATCTGCGAGACCGATCTGCCGCCGACCCGGACACTGGCAGGCGGCCACCAGATCAAGTGTCACCTCGCCGACGATATCCTGGACAGGATGGAACCCGTCGTCGCGCTCGGCTGAGCCGGACCGGAACTCCGATCAGGTTGTAAAAAAGAAAAAGCGGATGGCCAAGGGCCATCCGCTTCTCTCATTCAATGGCCCATTTCCAGGCCACAGGAACTGTTTAGACGTCGCCCGGCAGGGCTTGGGAGACGGACTTCACCATTTCGGTGATGCGCTTGCGCACACCGACATTGGTGATGTTGTAATAGGCTCGAACCAGCTCAAGCGTTTCACGCCGCGCCATCGGGTCGTTCGGCTTTTCCTCATATTCTGTCGTCGACGAGCCGGACCGCACTTTGCGCGGTGAGTTCGCCGCCGTGTCATCCGTCATATCGTCGAAGAAGAAGCTGACGGGAACATCAAGGATCTGCGCGATATCCCAAAGGCGGGAAGCGCTGATACGGTTGGAGCCGCGCTCGTATTTCTGAACCTGTTGAAAGGTGATATTCAGCGCTTCGCCCAATTGTTCCTGGCTCATGCCCAGGAGGGTGCGGCGCAACCGAACACGACGTCCGACATGGACGTCAATCGCGTTGTTGTTCGTCACGCGATAGTTCGGGTCCTCGTTACCATTCAATGCTTGCTTTGCTGCGGGCATTCTCAGTCTCTAGCAGGTTGAGTGAAGTTGGTTCTCGGTCACACAATCAAAACATAGGACCGAGTGTGACCGGTTTCTACAACGGCTCGGTGTTATTTCCAACAAAAACTAAAGGATTCGTAGAATAGTATTTGGTGACAGTAAAATTAAGACTAAAATAAATTAACTATGTTCATTAACAAATTTTAATAAATTAACTTACATTTTAAACGAAGAGAAAATTACCTTTAATTTATTCTAGCATTTTTATCTTATTAAAATTGGGATTTAAATACAGAACGACTTCTCCAAAAGCACCAAGAAAGAGAGTCCGTGCACAAAATGCCGAACAGTCTTTTCGTTGTTTCAAATTCTATTCTTTCTCATTCCAAATGCGACGGCCAACATTAAAGTTTTGTCGCCGCATGGCTAGACACTAGCCCTCCTAAAATAGGCAAGATTACGGCAATAAAAAGGTCTTAGTAGGAGGCATCAATCACGATGGCCGAACCCCGAAACAGAACCAGAAAGCGCGGACGAACACGGCAAGGTTCGGACTCTACCGGTAGTCGGCAGAAAATCGCGCAGGCCGAATGGCGCCGGCTTCGCTCACCTTATCCGCCCATGGGTATCGTCTCGGCGGACGAGCTTGAGGCAATCCATGACGCATCGTTACGCATTCTGAGCGAGATCGGGATCGATTTTCTAGATGCGACGGCACGCGGCATATTGAAGCAGTGCGGCGCTGATGTCGCGGAAGGCTCGGAACGCGTCCGTTTCGACCCGGATATGGTGCTTGAATATGTGGCGAAAGCGCCATCGGAATTCACCCTCCATGGCGGTCGCCCCGAACGGGACCTCGTCTTCGGCGGCAACAACATCAACTTTGCCAGTATCGCCAGCGCTCCCTTCTGCAGCGACCTTGAAGGCGGACGCCGGGACGGCAATTACGCCGACTTCCAGAATTTCATCCGCATGGGCCAGACCGCGAACATCATCCATCTTTTTGGCGGCTATCCGGTCGAGCCAGTCGACCTGCCCCCGCAGACACGGCATCTGGACTGCCACTATTCCTTCCTGACCCTGTCCGACAAGGTGCATCACGCCTATTCCCTCGGGCGCCAGCGGCCGAGCGATGCCATCGACATGCTGTGCATCGCCCGCGGCGAGACCCGCGACAGCATCGTCGACCGGCCCGGGCTGCATTCCATCATCAACACCTCCTCCCCGCTCCGGGTCGATGTCCCGATGCTGCAGGGGCTGATGGAGATGAGCAGTCATGGCCAGGCCATTTGCGTCACCCCCTTCACACTCTCTGGCGCGATGAGCCCGGTGACCATCGCAGGCGCCCTCGCCCAGCAGAATGCCGAAGCGCTCGCCGTCATTGCCTTCACCCAGATGGTCCGTGCCGGCGCCCCGGTGATCTATGGCGGTTTCACCTCTAATGTGGATATGCGCAGCGGCGCCCCCGCCTTCGGCACGCCGGAATATGCCAAGGCGGCTTTTGTAGGCGGCCAACTCGCCCGTAAATACGGCCTGCCCTACCGCTCGACGAACGCCAATGCCTCGAACGCGGTTGATGCACAGGCGGCTTGGGAGAGCATGATGTCGCTCTGGCCGGTCGTGCTCGGACACACGAACCTGGTGATGCATGCTGCCGGATGGATGGAAGGGGGCCTCACCGCTTCCTTCGAGAAGTTCGTGACCGATCTCGAACTGCTGCAGGGCATGGCCGCGTTCCTGCAGCCGCTGGAGATCAATGAGGCGAGCCTCGGCCTGGAAGCCATCCGCGATGTCGGACCGGGCGGGCATTTCTTCGGCACCGCGCACACACTGGAACGCTATGAGACAGCCTTCTACCAGCCGCTGCTTTCAGACTGGCGCAATTACGAAAGCTGGGAGGAAGCCGGCAGCCCGGACGCACTGACCCGGGCAAACCGGACATACCGCGCCCTGCTGGCGGAATATGAAGCGCCGGCAATCGACCCCGGGATCGATGAAGAGCTGAAAGCCTATATGGCCAGACGGCGGGAAGCCCCCGGGATCGAATAGCGACCAGACACGAGCGGCCGCATTCAGAAATGCGGGTGAGCCGGGTGTTCCTTCTGACGGAACAGCCATCGCCGCGCCACGTCACGATATCCGCGATAGATCCGCTCCTGCCGGCGGTTGCTCATCCGGCGGCGCAGCACCTCGTATCGCGGCAGCGCGTACCACGGCACGCCCGGGCTGCTGTGATGCGCGACATGCAGATTGTTGTTCAGGAACAGCAGGGCCAGCGGGGCTTCCGCCTCGACGATGGCGGTCCGGTCCTCGACGTCCGGCGCGGCATGATGCTCGGCAAAAGACCGGAGCAGCAGCAGACCGGTTCCCGGATAGGCAAAACAAAGGATATAGAGCCAGATTGGCATGTCGCAGACGGCAACAATCCAGACCGCGAGCACGGCCAGCCCAGCCGCGTGACAGGCCCAGTTCTTCAGACGCCCCTGCCCGTGCATCAGATCCCGCGCCTGACGCCAGAGGAACGAGACAGCGACAAAGGCCGGACCGAGCAGGAGGCGGCCGGCAAGGGTATTCACTGCGCGATACAGCATCCGGCGCGGCATCGAAAAACCCCTCCATTGCTCCGACGTCACATAAAAGGATTCCGGATCCTCGATCGGATCCGTAAGGAATTCATTGCGGTGATGCTTCAGATGACTGTCGCGGTAGATCCCGAACGGCACCCAGAGCATCAGCGGCAGACTTGCAAGCAGAGTGTTGAGCCATCCGACCCGGGTTGGATGGCCGTGGATGGCCTCGTGCTGATAGCTCGCATGCCAGGCAACCACCGGCGCACCAAAGAGCGCCACCACCCATACCGGCAGCGCAGCATACCAATAGGTGACGGCCGCGAAGATACCGTGAATAACAACCCAAAGTGCGACGGTCTGCCATTCAACCGGAGGGATGTGAGGTGCGAGGGCAGCGCCTGCATTTCCTGTGGAAACAACAGCTTCCGGATTTTTCAGCGCGGTCGGTAACGGAGAGCGTTCAAACATGTCGGCAGACTATGCTGCACCGCACCGCCACAACAACGAGCGTTTGCGCTCCTTTCACGACTATTGTTGATTACTCACCCCAAACGCAGATATAAAGAAACATCGCTTCTTTTTCTCGCAGGTATCTGACTTGGATCGTCGAGACACCGTCGAAATTTTCCGAACCCGTCTGGCCGAAAGCATGGAGCGGGCGGGTATGAACCGCTCCAGCCTGGCACGGCGCGTCGGGGTTGACCGTTCAACCCTGTCCCAGTTGCTGTCGCCGGACAACGAACGGCTGCCCCGCGCCGATACGGTGGCGTCCATCGCTTCGGCCCTGCAGGTCAGCCTCGACTGGCTGCTGGGCCTGACCCAGCAGGAACAGCTCGGCGCAGAGATCCTGCAACGATCCATCCACATCACCGAGGCCTCGCGAGCGGCGGCTGACCGTAATATTGCCGAATGGCATGCGGAAGCCGTCGGCTACAAGATCCGCTATGTCCCGACCAACCTGCCGGACCAAGTCAAGACCCCGGAAATCCTTGCCTACGAGCACGGCGCCGTGGAGGTTTTCGAGCGCGACAGCGCGCTGGAGCGGGCGCAGGACCGTCTGGCATACACACGACGCCCCGAGACCGATATCGAGATCTGCATGCCGCGACAGGCCCTTGACGATTTCGCCGCGGGAGCAGGCATCTGGGGCGATCTCGCGCCGTCGCTCAGATACGCGCAGTTGCTCTACATGAAACAACTTCACGACGAACTCTATCCGCGGATGCGTATCTACCTGTATGACGGTCGCAGAGTTTTTTCCGCACCACTGACCATTTTCGGCCCACTGCGCGCCTCGCTCTATCTCGGGCAGAGTTTCTTTGTCTTCAATACCACCGAGCATATCCGTACGCTGGCACACCATTTCGACCAACTGATCCGCGATGCGGTCGTGCAGAGCCATGCCCTGGGAGACTATATCGACGGTCTGTTTGCACAATTTCCGGAACACGACGCCGCATGATTGCTTCGCTCGACATGTACGACTTTCCGGAGGTCCGGGACGCGACCGATGCCTGGTGGGCCGCACTGGCACGGGGCTTTGCGGCGGAAGGACTGGAGGATATCCCGCGGCACCGGACCCGGTTGCCGGAAGAGAGTGTACCCTGGTCGGCGCCGGACCTGTTCTTCACCCAGATCTGTGGCTATCCGCTGCGCAAACAGTTTCGCCGGACGCTCCGGGTCGTCGGGACGCCCTGCTATCGGGCGGAGGGATGCAGCGGACCGCGCTACCGTAGTGCGATCATCGTTCAGCGCGGCGCCGGGATCGGCTCCATCGCCGAACTGCGCGGCGCACGGCTCGCCTATAACGGCGCGCACTCCCAGTCCGGAATGAGCGCTTTTCGCGCCCTGCTCGCGGAAAAGGGAGTTGAACCCGGTTTCTTCGGGGATGCGATCTGCAGCCGCGGCCATCGGGCAAGTGTCGCTCTGGTATCCTCCGGCGAAGCAGACACGGCCGCCATCGATTGCGTGACCTTGGCCCTGCTGCAGAAACATGCGCCACAAGAGTGCGATACGATTGAGATTCTCGCCTGGACCCCGGATGCGCCGGGATTGCCGTACGCCGTGCCGGCGGCGACCAGTGGCGCGACCGTAGCTGCCATGCGGAGGGGGATTGAACGGGCTCTCGCGGACCCAGCGGCACAATCCGCTCGCGACGCCCTGCTGATCTGCGGATTCAGCCCATTGTCCGATGCCGATTATGAAGAAATCGACGTCATGGAGACACGTGCCCGCGAGCAAGGGCTGTCTTCCCTCTTCTAGGCTTGTTGCCAGGCGCCCGGCACGGCAAGATCGCCACCGAAAGACCAATCGCTTCTGTCACGGAGACACGCCATGGCCATTACCTTTTACGATCTGTCCGCCAAAAACGGTGCCCGCTTCAGCCCGTTCGGATGGCGCGCCCGCATGGCCCTGGCCCACAAGGGCCTCGAGGCGGATGCAACGGTCGAGCACGTTCGCTTCGGCGAAAAGGACAAGCTCGACTTCAGCGGGCAGAAACTCGTTCCGGTCCTGAAAGACGCCAACACCGTGGTTTGCGATAGCTGGGATATCGCCTGCTATCTCGAAGAGACCTACTCGGACCGCCCAAGTCTTTTCGGTGGCGAGGCTGGCCGGGGCGGCGCGCTCTTTGTCACAGAATGGACCAACCGGACGATCAACCCGCTGGTTGCCGGATGCATCGTGCATGACGTCTATCTTGCCTGCGACGAGCGCGATCAGCCCTACTTCAAGGAGACCCGCGAGGCGCGCTTCGGTAAATCTCTGGAAGAGGTCCAGAAGGGGCGTGAAGACAGGCTTCCCGATCTGCACAAGGCATTGGCACCCGCACGTGCGGTGATAGAGAAGCAAGCCTATCTCGGCGGCACTGGGCCGAGCTTTTCGGACTACGCGCTCTTCGGCACGCTCATGTGGGCGCGGATTTCCAGCTCGTTCGAGCTGCTCGCCGAGGACGATCCGCTCTGGTCCTGGCGCGAGCGGCTGCTGGACGCCCATGATGGTGCCGCCCGCAAGGAGAAGCTCTGCGCCGACGCCGCCTGAGCCACAACAAAGAACTGGAAGTCCAGCATCATGTCACGCGTCCCCGCCCTCAAGCCCGAAGACATGTCCGACGCGCAGCGAACAATCCACGATGCCATCGTCAACGGTCCCCGCGGCCGGGTCGAAGGCCCGTTGAAGATCTGGCTGCACAGCCCGGCTCTCGCCGACAAGGCGCAGCAGCTGGGCCAGTTCGCCCGGTTCGACAGTACGCTCGAGCCACGGCTTTCCGAGCTCGCCATCATGGTTACCGGCCGCTTCTGGGGGGCTCAGTTCGAATGGTCCGTGCACAAGCCGTTCGCGTTGAAAGCCGGTATTTCAGAAGCGGTTCTGGACGCCATCCGGGACCGGCGCACCCCGTCATTCGAGAAAACCGACGAACGCGTCGTCCATGATGTCTCCCGCGCCCTGCACGAAACCCACAAGATCGGCGACGCGCTCTATGCCGAAGCAATTGAGGTGCTGGGTCAGCAGCGGCTGATCGACCTTGTTGGTCTGCTCGGCTATTACACGCTGATTTCCATGACCATCAATGCGTTCGAGGTTCCGCTGGAAGGCAATCAGGTGGCGGAACTCGACTGAAACTGTCGATGCATGCCGGGCTCATGCAGCACAGCGTGCATCGACAACCGGCACGAACAATTCAGTTTTCGCGCTAAATTTTTTTTCGATTTTTCGAATTGGTAAATATTGCATTAACCCAATTTTTCCACTAATTCTGTCACCATGTAGTAGGAGATCGAAGATGGTAACTCTTGCAATGGTGATCATCACATGGTGCGTGGTAGCGCTTGTCGGCGGTATTATGCTCGGTCGCGGTATCCGCGAAAACTGATCAAGACGCCAGCCAAGTATTCCATTTTCTGGATTCCGGCCTGTATCCGCTACTCCAGATTTCCAACACGTTCAGCTGCGGCCGTTGTCCCGGGATCTGCGCCATCAAGACGGGCCGGCGCGCAGCACAAACTCAATCCCGACGATAATCGCTGCCAGCATCGCAAGATAGATGACGAACTGTGCGTGATCCTCGCCATCGATCACCACCTTGCGCAAGCGCGCCCCAAAAATATCGAACAGCTAAACCGTCGCCAGAATGATCAACAGGATCGCTGCGCCTGATCCGTAATCGAATCCCCGCAGGGCTTCCGACAGGGACATGCCGATACCGCCGGCACCGACGATACCCAGCACCGTGGCCGACCGCACATTTGCCTCGAACCGGTAGAGCGAAAACGAAATCCAGAGCGGCAGGACCTGCGGGATAACGCCGAAGACAATTTCATGCAGGCTCGTGGCCCCGGTCGCTCGGATACCTTCGACCGGACGCGGATCGATGGCTTCAACGGCCTCGGAGAACAGCTTCGCCAGCGTACCGGTCGTATGAATGGCCAGCGCCAGCACCCCGGCAAGCGGACCCAGCCCGACAGCGGCGACAAAAACCAGGGCAAAAACCAGCTCGTTGATCGCCCTGAACGCATCCATCAGACGCCGCACAGGGAAGCTGAGCCAGGCCGGCGCCAGGTTCGACGCGGACATCAGGCCGAACGGCACCGCGAACACGACCGAGAGGAACGAGCCCCAGACCGCCATCTGCACGGTCTCCAGCATCAGGTCGAGATAACTCCGCCAATAGCGGAAATTCGGCTCCAGGAAATCGGACAGCAGCATCGCCATGTTACCGCCGCCGCTGAACACATCGCCGATACGGTTCATGTCCGACGGCACGAAACTCCAGACCAGCATGATCAGGAAAGTGCCCCAGAGCAGGTAGTCGAACGCCTGCTCCTGGCGGCCACGCCCAGGCACGACGATGTCCTCCAGGCGGGGCTGGGTTCCGTTGGCGGCGCTATTATTCATGGCTGACACTCATGGGACTTGGTTCCCGAAAAGAAGCGGGGGCCGCGTGGCCCCCGCATATCGGCCCGGCGATTCACCGGACCGGGATCTGGATTACTTGCGCGGACGCGCTTCGGCGGCGCGACGGATTTCCGCGATCTTCTCGTCGATCTTGGCTATCTTCTCTTTCTTCTCGGACTGGGAGAAAGTGTCGTCACCCTGGATGGACATGCGCTGACGGATTTGGTCCATCTCATAGAACGGCCAGAGCTGGGCGTTCGAGGACGGCACGAACGGGCCCATATCGATCATGGCGAGGATTTCACGCGCCGTGGTCACTTCCGCATCGCTGCCGAGGCGGCCATAGGTCATGAAAAAGCTCATGATCTTGGCTTTCAGATCTTTGTTCAGTTCCGGGCGCCAGGCCATCGGATCGGATGCGATCAGCGGGGAGCGCCAGATTTCCTTGATCTCGGCAAACAGTTCCGGTTTGGCAAGTTTCAGGCGCTTGTAGAGACCACCGGAGGACGCAACGGCCGCATCGACTTGCTTGGTCGCGACGGAGATCAGGTTGGTCTCATGGTTTGCATTGCGGACAATCTTGAAACATTCCTTCGGATCAACGCCTTCTTTGGCGAAGATAAAGGTAGACGGCACCAGAAAGCCCGAGGTCGAGTTCGGATCGCCAAGGCCAAAATTCAAGCTCTTGTCGCACTTCATGACGTCTTCGTAGCTCAGACCAGAATCCTTGTGCGTGACCATGACCGACCAGTACCCCTGATCGCCGTTGGATTCGGTCGTCTGTGCAAAGATCTCGGCACCGGCGCGGTCGACGGCGACCATGCCGGACTTGTTGCCGTACCAGGCGATATCGACCTTGTCGAAGCGCATGGCCTCGATCACACCCGCATAGTCGGCCGCGAAGAACGGCTTCACCGGCATACCGATATCCGCTTCGAGCGCCTGCAGGAACGGTCCCCACTTCTCGCGCTGGGCGGAGCTGTTCTCTGTAGCGATGATGCCGAAATTGATTTCCTTGGGATCTTCGCGATCAGCAAAGGCAGGCATGGCGCTTGTCGCGAGGCCGGTTGCCAGAACCGCGGCGGCGGTCAGGCGGGTGAAGATGGTCATGGGGTCAGCTCCTCTAGATGCTGGGGGATGGGGTCAGGCGAATGCGGCAAGCCGCCCTTCCGCCGTCTCGTGTGCCTCCGCGAAATCCTCGGCATCGGGGAGGATCAGCTCTTCGCTGGCCTCGCCGTAGATTTCTCGGAGAAAAGCAGTGGTGAGATCGTGGGACGGGCCGTCGAAAACGACCCGGCCGTCCCGCATGGCGATGGTGCGCTTGCAGTAGCGCCGGGCATATTCGACTTGATGCAACGAGACGAGTACGGCTGTGCCTTCCGTCCGATTGATATCGGACAGTGTCTCCATCACCCGGCGGGCCGAAGCGGGATCGAGGGAGGCAATCGGCTCGTCGGCGAGAATGGCTTCGGATTCCTGCACCAGGCTGCGGGCAATGGCCGCGCGCTGCTGCTGCCCGCCGGAGAGCGTGGCCGCACGTTGCCGCGCCGTCGCCGCGATGCCGACCCGGGCGAGCGCCTGCATGGCCCGCTGCTTTTCCAAATGGGAGAACTGCATGAGGACGCCGCGCCATTTCGGCATGCGGCCGAGCCGTCCCGCGAGCACGTTGGTCAACACCGTCAGACGCGGCACCAGATTGAATTGCTGGAAGATGACCCCAAGACGACGACGCACTTGCGACACATCGCCGGTCAGGCGACCACCGGCCTGTACCTGATCGCCGAATACCGCAATCTCGCCACCGTCAGCGCCCTTGTTGGCAACTATCAGGCCGCCGATATGCCGGATCAGCGTCGACTTGCCGGAGCCGGAGGCGCCGATCAGCGCCACCATCTCGCCCGCTTCAAGCTGGACGGATACCCCGTCCAGCGCCTTGCGCCCGTTCGGAAATGTCTTGCAGACGTTCGTGACCTGAATAACAGGCTGGCTCTGAGTATGTGACATGCGACCCCTTCCCAAGGATCGCGACATTACTCAGAAGGGTTGACCGGCACGCCGCAGCGCTATGACGGTTTCAGGACTCTGCCGTGACTCAATACCCACGATTTGACGCAAAAATGTCGGAATTCCGTAATGAGCGCCAACAATCAATCCGGTTGAGCCGTTTTCGCGATGATGACCTCGTCCTCCCGAAACCGGTTCCGCACCTGACTTTACTTATTGCAGCAACGATCCTCTGCCCCCACCTGTTCCTTCGGAAACTGAAAAGAGGAACCCGATGAACCCGCAGAATATTCTTCAGCAATTTCTTGGATCCAACGCAGCCCAGTCTGCAGGTGCAACCCTTCGGTCGGCGCAGGGAAAACTTGCAAATAGCGGAACGGCAGGTGTGGTCGGCGGTCTTGCGGCAGGCGGGTTACTCGGCGTGTTACTTGGAAACAAGAAAGCACGGAAGAAAGCAGGGAAACTCGCCGGCGGGGTGGTTGGCTATGGCGGCGCCGCCGCTCTTGGCGCTCTTGCTTATCGCGCTTACCAGAATTGGCAGGACGGCCAGTCCGCCCAAACGGCTGTAAACTCGGCTCCCAAACCCGGACCTACAGGCAGCGTTCCGACACTCCCCCCAGCCGCTCCGGCTGGATCGAAATTCGACCCGGCGGCCTCGCCGGCAGCAGACGGTCGATCATTCGAGTTGGCTCTTGTTCTGGCGATGATTGGAGCAGCCAATGCGGATGGCCATATTGACGCGGACGAGCAAAAACTGATTTTCGAACGCGTCGGGGCGACTGATCTTGAAGCAACGGAGAAAGGCTTCATCTTTGACGCACTCGCCAAGCCGCCGAGCCTGCAAGAGGTAGCAGACTTTGCCGATGGCCCGGAGCAAGGCGCTGAGCTCTATCTGGCGTCACGCCTCGCGATCGATCCAGATCATCCGATGGAACAGGCCTACATGGAAGCCCTGGCCACGCGACTTTCTCTGCCGGCCGAACTTGTGGCACATCTGGAAAGCCAGAGCGCACAGATGGGCGGTTGAACCCGCGGCACTCAGGTACCGTTGCAAGACACGATCTGCGGGCACTCCATGGTCATCACCGCCTCGCCGTCCTGATTGAAGGTGGTGTATTTGAACCGCACGAAGCCGCGATCCGGCTTCGTCCGGGAGGGACGCTTCTCCAGCACCTCCATCTCCACTCTCAACGTGTCGCCCGGCCGCACCGGTTTCAGCCAGTTCAGCTGATCGATGGTCCCGGCGCCGAGATTCGTCGCCTGCAGCCCGTTCGCTTGCCAGGCCAGCCTGAAGCTGACGGCAAGGGTCTGGAAGCCGCTGGAGATAACGCCGCCGAAATGGCTCTCCTCGGCGTCCGGCACACTGATATGGAATGGCTGCGGGTCGTATTTCCAGGCGAAATCGATGATCTCTGATTCCGTCATGGTCTTGCGCTGGGAACGGAGGACCTGGCCGATTTCCAGGTCCTCGAAATAAACGGGCGACTGCATCGGGTTAGCCCCGGAGCACGGCGGCGATGGCGTCGCCGAGATCCGTCGTACTGGCCTGACCGCCGAGATCCGGGGTCTTCGGCCCGCCACCGGAAATCACCGTCTCGCAGGCCGCGACGATGGCATCGGCCGCCTCCTGGTGGCCGTGATGCTCCAGCAGCATGGCACCGGACCAGATCTGACCGATCGGGTTGGCGATGCCCTTGCCGGCAATGTCCGGGGCGGAGCCATGCACCGGCTCGAACATTGAGGGATATTTCTTCTCCGGATTGATGTTCGCGGACGGCGCGATGGCGATGGAGCCGGCCACGGCCGGGCCGAGATCGGAGAGAATGTCGCCGAACAGGTTGGAGCCGACAACCACGTCGAACCAGTCCGGATGCAGCACGAAATTCGCGACCAGAATGTCGATATGATACTGGTCCGTCGCCAGATCCGGGTATTCCTTCGAGATCGCCGCGAAACGCTCGTCCCAGTACGGCATTGTATGGATGATGCCGTTGGACTTGGTGGCGGACGTCACCTTCTTCTTGCCCGTGCGTTGGCAAAGCTCAAAGGCGAAGCGCATGATCCGGTCGGTCCCGGTGCGGGTGAAGACGCTTTCCTGCATCGCCATCTCACGGTCCGTGCCCTCGAACAGGCGACCGCCGATGGAGGAATATTCACCCTCGTTATTCTCGCGCACGACATAAAAGTCGATATCTTCCGAGGTCCGGTTTGCGAGCGGGCAATTCATGCCCTTCAGCATCCGGATCGGGCGCAGGTTCACATACTGCTCCATCTCCCGACGGATCGGGATCAGCAGGCCCCAGAGCGAGACATGATCAGGCACGCCCGGAAAGCCGACGGCGCCGAGGAAGATCGAGTCGAATTCCTTGAGCTGCTCGATGCCGTCCAGCGGCATCATCAGGCCGGTCTTCTTGTAGCGCTCGCAGCTCCAGTCGAATTCCGTGAAATCATACTCAATGCCGAACTTCGCCCCGGCCGCCTCCAGCACCTTGATGCCTTCCGGGATCACCTCCCAGCCGATTCCGTCTCCGGGAATGACCGCGATCTTGATTTTCGACATTGTGGCTCTCCTCCGCATGAGCAAATTTTGTTGCCGGCATGATAGGCGGAGGATGCCGCCGGACAAAACCACTCCGTGGAACTATTCCGTTTTCAATCTGCTCACAGCCTATTCCTCGCCCGTCTCTTGACAAGGATCACTCCCCACCGCAGGTTGGTCGCGTGATGCTGGGGTGTTCCGGGGCGACCTGGAACTGAGAGGATACCCATCGAACCTGATCCGGGTCATGCCGGCGCAGGGAGACGTCACGAGACCGCACAGGCGGTCGCGTACACTCCTCTCGCCCCGATTTTGAATCTCACGTTCCGTCGAACGGACCGATTGGAGTGCCGGAAATGTTCCCGAAATCCGCCGCCGTCGCGCTGGCCGCGCTGCTGGTCAGCAGTCTGACAGCAAAAGCCGAAACCATCCCCGTTCTGGTGCCGATTACCGGCTTCCTGTCGCTCGAGGGCACTGCCCAGCGCAACGGCGCGGTGCTGGCGATCGAGCGGTACGGCAAGGATCTCGATCTGGATGCTGAAGTGACTGACACAGGCACCTCCCCGGAAGGCGCCGTTACCGCATTGCGCCGGGCGCTTGAAGACAAGCCGAGCGCCGCCGTTGCCTCCATGCTCGGCACGCAGATGCTGGCCATGCTGCCGATCGCAGGCCGTGCCGGTGTGCCGCTGCTCACCGTATCCGGCACGGCGAAGATCACCGAGATCGGCATTCCCTGGGTGTTCCGCTTCTTCCCCGGCGACAGCGTGGTGAAAGTCGCGCAGGCCCGGTACGCGGTCGAAGAGCTCGGCGCAAAGCGCCCGGCCCTGCTGTACCAGACCACCGCCTACGGGCAGAGCGGCGCGGAGCATCTGCGCCGGATCATGCAGGATCTCGGTGCGCCGCTGGTGTTCGAGGAAGCCATCGACATCTCCGTGAAGGACATGTTGCCAGCCCTGACAAGAATGCAGGAAGCCAAACCCGACCTGATCCTGCTGCACCTGCATTCCGGCTCCACCGCTCTGGTGATCCGGCAAGCCCGGGATCAGAACATCGCCCTGCCAATCCTTGCCGGCTCCGCCATGCACCAGCCGACCACGGCCGCCCTGCTGGAGCCGCAGCAGCTCGGCGGTGTCTGTGCCGAAAGCGCCTCCTCGCCGATCTCCGAGCCGGAAGGTCCGGTCGAGGATTTCACGGCGGAATACCGGGCTCGTTTCGGCACCGAGCCGGACGCCTTCGCACTGGCCCAGTATGACGGCGCATCCATGCTGATCGCGGCGAAGAATGCTGGCGCCAGAACAGCCACCGAAGTGCGAGACTGGCTGGCAAGCAACAGCTATGACGGGCTCGCCATGACCTACAAATCCGACGGCAAGGGCAATATGGCGCATGACGCCCTCATCGTCTGTTACGATGGCGAAAGCGCGGTGCCGGCAATCAAGCGGCGCTACGAGAATGTCAGCGGCGTGAAATAAGCGGTCGCCTGGCAGCACCACAACATGTCAACCATTGCCCTTACCCAGATCCTGCTGAACGGCCTCGCCCTTGGGGCCGCTTACGCCCTGATCGCGCTCGGCTTCGTCATCGTGCTGAATGCGGCCGGGGCCGTGAATTTCGCCCAGGGCGAGCTGGTCATGGCAGGCGGTTTCGCCGCCATCGCGCTCGCTCCTCTGATCGGTGAGGCGACGGCCCTGCCGGGGCTTTTCCTGCTGCCACTAGTGATGGGGCTGATGGGACTGGTCGGGGCCGGGTTTGCCTGGCTTGCCTATTTCCCGGTCCGCAAGCGTCACCAGGTCGCTGTCTTTGTCAGCACCATTGCCGCCGGGCTGGTGCTGCAGCATCTGGCGAACGCGTTGTTCGGAGCGGCACCCCGCGCCGGACCGCCACTGATTACGGGCGATAGCCTGAGCATCGGTGCCTTCTCTGTCTCGCTTCAGCAGATTGCCGTGATGGTCTGTGCCGCCCTGCTGATTTCCGGTACGGGCCTGTTTCTCGGCCGCACCCAGACCGGCAGGCGGATGCGGGCCGTGGCGCAGGACCCGGAAATGGCTGCTGCCATCGGCATCCGCCCGAAGCGGATGATCACCCTCTCCTTCGCCCTCGCCATCGCGCTTGCGGGTGCGGCCGGCCTGCTGTTGTCCAACCAGTTCTTCGTCAGCCCGAACGATGGCGGGCTGTTCATGCTGAAAGCCTATATCGCGGTCACCATCGGCGGCTGGGGCAGGCTCGACGGCGCCGTGATCGGCGCGCTGCTGATCGGCATCTTCGAGACGCTTGTCGCCGCGCTCGCCTCTTATCTGGTAGCCGAAGCCCTGCTTTATGCAGTGCTGCTGGTCATGCTGGTCTTCCGGCCCTCCGGGTTGCTGCCGGAGCGGGCCCGCGCCCGTGTCTGACCCGCGCGCCCGTCTGACCCTGGGCATCGCGGCAATCGCGCTGGCGCTCTATGCATTGTTCTTCGCAGGTGACTATGCCCTGCATGTCCTGACCCGTGCCGGGATCTATGCCATTGCCGCGATTGGCTATCAGCTCATCTTCGGCCGCCTTGGTGCCCTGTCGCTGGCGCAAGGATGTTTCTTCGGTCTCGGCGCCTATGCGGCTGGTCTTGGCGCGCTGGAACTTGGTCTCGGATTTCCAATGACACTGGCGGCCGGAATCCTGCTGCCAAGCCTACTGGCAGCGTTCATCGCCATCCCCGTTCTCCGGCTCGCCTCGCACTATTTCGCCCTCGCCACCCTCGGCATTGCCCAGCTCGCCCTGCTCGTTGCCACCAACTGGACGGCGGTCACCGGTGGCGCAAATGGCCTTTTCGGAATTCCGCCCATCGAGATCGGCGCGATTTCACTCGGGCATGGCCTGCCGCTGACCATACTTGTCTGGGCCTGTGTCGGACTTGCCCTCAGCATCTCGCACCGGATGACGGCCGGGAAGCGCGGGCTCGCGGTCGAGACCCTGCGGGAAGCGCCTCTTGCCGCCGCCACGCTCGGCATCGACGGGGCGGCGATCCGCTTTCGCTTTTTCGTCGCCAGCGCAGCCCTCGGCGGCCTGGCGGGGGCGTTGCAGGCGCATGCGATCGGTGTCGTCTCGCCGGACGTGCTGCAATTCCATGTCCTCGTTCTGATTCTCGCCATGACCGTGATCGGCGGCCGCGCCTCCCCCGTCGGGGCCGTGCTTGGCGCCCTGCTGCTTGTCCATCTGCCGGAATGGTTCCGGGATTTTGCCGACTATTATCTCGTGGTCTATGGCGCCGCATTGCTCGCCGCCATCATCTTCCTGCCGCGCGGCCTTGCCGGCCTGTTCGGGCAAAGCAAAATGCCCCCGGTCGAGACGGCCGATGCCGAGGCACCGCGTGATCCTGCCCCTCTCACACTGTCCGTTGAGACAGTCTCAAAACGGTTCGGCGGCGTGACCGCGCTCGACGGCGTCTCCCTCACCCTTGCCCCCGGCGAAATTCTCGGCCTGATCGGCCCGAACGGCTCCGGCAAGACAACGCTGGTCAACCTGCTCTCCGGCATCGAAAAGCCGGATGGCGGGCGCATCCTGCTCGGTGATGCCGACATTACCGGAAGGCCTCCGGAATATATCGCCCGTTCCGGTCTCTGCCGCAGCTTCCAGCATCCGCAGATCGCGCCGGACCTGACCGTGCTGGAGAGCGTCGAGGCGGTCACGACAGAGGGCGAGAGAGCCGATGCCCGCGTGACAGAAGTCGGGCTCTCAGACGGTGCGAACGAAAAAGCCGGAACCCTGCCACCAGCAGCCCTGAAACATCTCGAAATCGCCCGCGCGCTTGCCGCCGGTGCCTCCATACTCGCCCTGGACGAGCCGGCCGCCGGGATGAACGAGGTGGAACGCACGGAGCTTTCCACCTTGCTGAAGCGGCTGGCGGATGCGGGTCACGGCATCCTGCTGATCGATCACGCGATGGATTTCCTGCTGCCCCTGGCGGACCGCGTGATCTGCCTCAGTGCCGGACAGGTCGTTGCCGAGGGCACGCCTGCTGACGTCGCCCGCGATCCGGCGGCCATCAGCGCCTATTTCGGGGAGAGCCCGTTGTGAGTGCCTCCCTCCTCTCTTTCCGGAATGTCTCGGTCCGGCGTGGCGGTGCGATGGCTGTGCGCGGTCTTACACTTGAGGTCGCATCAGGCGAGATCGTCGCCCTGATCGGTCTCAACGGCGCCGGTAAATCAAGCCTGCTGCGGGCCGCCATGGGGCTGGAAACACTCACAGGTGGCGAAATCCTGTTTCGGGACCAGTCACTTGCCGGAAGAGATACGCCGGACCGGGCGCGGCGCGGCATCGGCTATTGCCCTGAAGGACGCCGGCTGTTCCCTGGCATGAGTGTTTCGGACACGCTGCATGCGGCAATGAAGACACCACGCAGGCAACGCCTCGCACGGATCGAAGAGCTCACGGAGCTCTTCCCCCTGCTCGGCAGCATTCTCGACCGGGAGAGCTGGAGCCTCAGCGGCGGGCAGCAACAGGTTGTCGCCATCGCCCGCGCGCTGATGCAGCGCCCGGAGATTCTGCTGCTGGACGAGCCCTCCCTCGGGCTTGCGCCCGTCATCTGCCAGGAGCTGTTTCCCGCGATCCGGCGGCTCGCGGACGATGGTGCCGCCGTGTTGCTTGCCGAACAAAGCACAGCCACGGCCCTCGCTGTCGCCGACCGGATCGCGGTACTGCATCGGGGCACACTGGTCCTGAACGAGCCCGCAGCCGCGCTTTCTCACGACCGCCTGAAAACAATCCTGCTTTCCGAGGGTGAACAGCGCTGACGCTTGGTTTATGCTCGCCAAAAATCGACTTGCCCGCCTATGGAGATCCCCGTCGATGGACGAGAGCCAGACACCCGACTTCCGCCAGAGCATCGCCGAGACCGCGGCGAATATCCTGCTCGAGATCGAAGCCGTTCATATCCGCCCGGAAGAGCCGTTCACCTTCACATCCGGTCGGCTCAGCCCGGTCTATGTGGATTGCCGCAAGATCATCAGCTTCCCGCGCGCCCGGAAGCAGCTGATGCAGATGGGTGTCGAGCTGCTTGCCCAGAAAGCGGGGTTCGAACAGTTCGATGCCGTGGCCGGCGGCGAGACGGCGGGCATTCCCTTTGCCGCCTGGATCGCCGACCTGCTCGGCCTGCCGATGCTCTATATCCGCAAGAAGCCGAAGGGCTTCGGCCGCAATGCCCGGATCGAGGGCACCTTCGAGGACGGCGCGCGCATCCTGCTGGTCGAGGATCTGGCAACGGACGGCGGCTCCAAGCTCTCCTTCATCGACGCCATCCGCGAGGCGGGTGGCGAGGTCGCTCACTGCTTCGTGGTGTTCCACTATGGCAACTTCCCGCAGAGCACCAGCTCGATGAAGGAGAAAGGCGTCGATCTGCACGGACTCTGCACCTGGTGGGACGTACTGGCGGCGGCGGAGAAGCGTGGCTTCACCAGCGCGCAGCTCGATGAGGTGCGCCAATTCCTGCGCGATCCGGACGGCTGGGCCGCGACCCGCGAAACCGTCGACGTCTAATAAGAAACCAACATAGGGGAAGAGTGATGCTGAGGATTCTCGGCCGCAACAATTCGAGCAACGTGCAGAAGGTAACCTGGCTCTGCGAGGAGCTGTCGATACCAAACGAGCGCGAGGACTTCGGCGGAACCTTCGCCAACACGAAAGACAATTACTACCTTTCTCTCAATCCGAACTCCCGGGTCCCGACGATTATCGAGGACGATTTTGTCCTCTGGGAATCCAACGCCATCGTGCGCTATCTCTGCACCAAGTACTCGGCGGGCGACATGGCCCCGGCGGACCCGCGTGCCTATGCCGATGCGGACCGCTGGATGGATTGGCTGCAGACCACCGTTCTGGCCCCGATCACGGTGATTTTCTGGGGCCTGGTGCGGACTCCCGAAGCAGAGCGCGATCTGGCGGCGATCGAGGCCGCACGGGAAAGCATGATCGCGATCTGGCAGATCCTTGATGAACGGCTGACGGGCCGCGACTTCATCATGGGCGACCGGCTGACCATGGCGGACATCGCCATTGCCATCAATTGCTACCGCTGGCTGACCCTGATCCAGGACCGGCCGTCCATGCCGGCGCTGGAAGCCTGGTACGCGCGCATTGCCGCGCGCCCGGCCTTCAAGAAGCACGTGCTGGACATACCCCTGACCTGAAGAAACCGAGGACGGGGCGCGGCGCTGGAAATCACCCGCCGCGCCCCCTATCCTTAGAGTATCGACCCACTGAGACGGAGACAGCCCCCGATGCGACGATCCGCCCGCGTCCTGACCATCTGGCTGCTCCTGTTTCTCTCCGCACTCCCCCTTGCCCGCCCTGCCGATGCCCGCGAACAGCTCGTCATCGGCATGACCCAGTTCCCGACCACGCTGAATCCGATGATCGATTCCATGCTGGTGAAGACCTACGTGCTCGGCATGGCGCAGCGGCAGATGACAATCTTCGGGCATGACTGGGAGCCGATCTGCCTCTGGTGCACCGAACTGCCGACATTTGAAAACAAGCGGGCGAAGCGCTTCCCGGTCCTTGATGCGACGGGAAAGGAAACCGGCCGCGAGGGCGTGCGCACGACCTACACGATCAAGCCGGGCGCCGTTTGGGGCGACGGCACAGAGATCACGACGGACGACGTTCTTTTCAGCTGGGAGGTCGGCCGGCATCCGGAAACCGGCGTGGCGGATTCCAGCAGCTATCAGGAAATCGTCGATATCGAGGTCGAGGACGAGCGCACCTTCACCATTGTCCTCGACAAGATCGACTACCGCTACAACACGCTCGGCGATTTCCAGCTGCTGCCCGCCCACCTGGAACGCGCCGCTTTCGCCAACCCGCGGGAATACAAGAACCGGACCCTGTACAAGACCGCGCCCGGAACACCCGGCCTCTATAACGGCCCGTATCGGGTCACGGAGGTCAATGAGGGTGCCTATATCGTGTTGGCCCGGAATGAGCAGTGGCAGGGCAAGCCGCCGGCTTTCGAGCGGATCGTGGTCAAGACCATCGAAAAAACCGCCGCGCTCGAGGCCAACCTGCTGTCCGGCTCGATCGATTACATCGCGGGCGAAGCCGGTCTCACCCTGGATCAGGCACTCGGCTTCGAAAAACGCCACGGGGACACCTTCGACGTCATCTACAAGCCGGGCCTGATCTACGAGCATATCGAGTTCAATCTCGACAACCCGGTACTGGCCGACATCAAGGTCCGACGCGCCCTGCTGCACGCCATCGACCGCAAGGCGATTTCCGACAAGCTGTTCGCCGGCAACCAGCCGGTCGCCCATGGTGCGGTCAATCCGCTGGACTGGGCGTATTACGACAAACTTCCGACCTACCCCTACGATCCGTCCCGGGCAAAGGCACTGCTGGACGAAGCCGGCTGGACCGAGATCAGGAACGGCATCCGGCACAGGCCGGACGGCACGAAGCTCAGTCTCGAGATCATGACCACGGCCGGAAACCGGATTCGCGAGCTGGTGGAGCAGGTGCTGCAGAATTACTGGAAACAGGTCGGTATCGAGGTGACGATCCGCAACGAGCCGGCCCGGGTGTTCTTTGGCGAAACCGTGCGGAAGCGGGCATTCCCGGCCATGGCCATGTTCGCCTGGCTGTCGGCCCCGGAAGCCCTGCCGAAGACCACGCTCTATTCAAGCTCCATTCCGACAGAAGCAAACAACTGGTCCGGCCAGAACGCGACAGGATACAGCAGTCCCGAGATGGACAGGCTGATCGACGCCATTGAAATCGAGCTCGACAGGGAAAAACGCCGGGAGCTGTGGGCCAGGCAGCAGACGCTCTACGCCACCGACCTGCCCGTGCTACCGCTCTATTTCCGCTCCGATGCCTATATCCTGCCGAAATGGCTGAAGGGCCTGCGTCCAACCGGTCACAAATACAGCTCCACCTACTGGATCGAACAATGGCGCGACGGATCGAGCGCGAGCCAGTGACTCCATGAGAAACCCCGGGCAGCCATGACCGGCTACCTCGTCCGCCGGCTCGGCCAGGCGCTGGTTGTGCTCTGGGTCATGTCCTTCGTCACCTACGGACTCTTGGCCTTGATGCCGGGCGACCCGGTCGACCTGATGCTGTCGGGCGACCCGAACGTGACCACGGCGGACGTGGCACGGCTGCGTGCCCTGCACGGCCTCGACCAGCCGTTCCTGGAGCGCTACGGGAACTGGTTCATGGGCGCCCTGCAGGGGGATTTCGGCTATTCCCGGCTGTTCTCCGCGCCGGTCCTCGATGTGCTGGGACCACGACTCCTCAACTCCCTGCTGCTGATGGGCCTCGCCTTCCTTCTGGCGGTGTCCGTCGCCCTGCCGGCGAGCATCGCGGCGGCCCGGCGGCCCGGCGGCATGGCGG
Organism: Nisaea sp.; assembly: GCF_040217065.1. Taxonomy (GTDB): domain Bacteria; phylum Pseudomonadota; class Alphaproteobacteria; order Thalassobaculales; family Thalassobaculaceae; genus Nisaea. The sequence continues at coordinate 210,325 of NZ_JAVJNX010000005.1, read as the reverse complement.
ACCGGCTGATCAACCTGCTCTGCTTCGCCGGTATTTCCGTGCCGCCTTTCTGGCTCGCTCTGCTGATGATCCTGCTCTTTGCCGTCAGTCTCGGCCTGTTCCCGGCCGGCGGCATGGCGACCGTCGGCGATGGCGGCCTTGGCGACCGGGCCGCCCATCTTGTGCTCCCGGTACTTACCCTCGCCGTCGCCAGCATCGCCCAGTACACCCGGCACGGCCGCGCCGCGATGATCGAGGTGCTACGGGAGGACTACATCCGCACCGCCCGGGCGAAGGGGGCGACAGAGCGGACCGTGCTCTGGCGCCACGGCTTCCGCAATGCGCTGATCCCGGTGGTCACCATCATGGCGCTCGATTTCGGCGCCCTTTTTTCCGGCGCCCTGATCGTCGAGACCATGTTCGCCTATCTCGGCATGGGCAAGACGATCTACGACGCGGTGATGGGCAACGACTACAACCTCGCCCTGGTTGGCCTGCTGCTGGCCACCAGCGTCACCCTGGCCGCGAACATCGCCGCCGACATCGCCTACGCCCTGATCGACCCGCGTATCCGGCTGACGGGAAGAGGCCGGGCATGAGCATGGCCTCTCTCCAGCCGGCGCCCCGGCGCGGCGCATTCTCGCGGCTGAAACGCAACGGCTCCGCCACGACCAGCATGATCCTGCTCGCCTGCCTGCTGCTCGCCTGTTTCGGCGCGCCGCTGGTCGGCGCCGCTCTCGGTACCGACGCCACCTCCATCGATCTGTTCAATATCTCCGCCCCGCCATCCGCCGCCCACCCGCTCGGTACGGACGAAATTGGCCGGGACCTGCTCATGCGGCTGCTCGACGGCGGACGGGTCTCCTTGACGGTCGGCATCGCCGCCGCCGCAAGCGCCACACTGATCGGCACTCTGATCGGGCTGAGCGCCGGTTATCGCGGCGGTTTTGCGGATGCGGTGCTGATGCGGCTCGCCGACGGGGTGATTTCCCTGCCGCTGCTGCCGTTGCTGATCGTTCTGGCCGCCATCGATCCGGCGAAGACCGGCCTGCCGCCGGAACTGGTGCAGTCCGAGGGTTTCAGCCTGTACCGGATTGTCGCCATCATTGCTCTGGTCGGCTGGACCACAACGGCACGGTTGGTGCGCGGCGCGGTTCTTAGCCTGCGCGAGCGGGACTTCATAGAAGCCGCCCGAGCCCAGGGACTGCCGCCGTCGCGCATCCTGTTCCGCCACCTGCTGCCGAACGCCGCCTCGCCCATCCTGGTCGCCATGACCCTGACCATCGGCAATGTCATCCTGTTCGAAAGCGTGCTCAGTTTCCTTGGTCTCGGCATCCAGCCGCCGATCCCGAGCTGGGGCAACATGCTGACCGGCGCGCAGGATCTGATCTCGGTTTCACCGATGCTCGCCATCTGGCCGGGACTGCTGATTTTCGCCGCCGTCATCGCCTTCAATTTCCTCGGCGACGGGCTGCAGGATGCGCTGGACCCACGAGCACAGAACCGGCGCGGGTAATGCGATGCCGCACCGCATTGACGCCTTGCCACCCCGTCTCTAGCTTGGCCCCATGAACCGCTTCCGCGCCCTCTCCCTCATGCTGGTCTTTCTTGTCACGCTTGGCCTTGCGGCCTGCGAGGAGGAACAGGCGACCGTGTTCAACCGGCGCGACGGCAAGGCGCCTCCCGGCGCGGGTCAGACCGGGGAGCTCTGCGTGCTGGTGCGCAACCGGGCGCCCTTCACAATCACCGGCCGGGTGCAGCTCAAGACACGGGAACGGACCAGTTTCCGTCTGCCACGCAACGGGAGGACCAAGATCTGCCTGCAGGGCACCCTTTATGGCGGCGACACGGTCTCGCTGGTGCTGACCAACTTCATGACCCTGCCGCTATTCTCCTGCTATGTCCGGTTCGATCAGTCGATCGACGTCTATGCCCGACCGCATCCTGATGGCGGCTGGCTCTACAACGCCCCCTGCAGCTGATCCGGCGGTCGTGTAAAGACCTAGAGCAGATCGCCATTCCGTCCGGCATCAGCCAATAGCGCAGAGACAGGAATATTCCCGACGATGAACTGCTCGCAGGTTTCCCCACCATAGGAAACAGGCAGAACCAGACGGCGCCAGACCTTTCCGCTGAGCCAATGCGGTGCCAGATGCTCGGAGTAAATCGGCCAGTTCGATTCGTAAACAGCCAGATAGACAGACCGATACATCAGCGCCAGCTCATGACGGGTCGTCCGGTTCATCTCGGAGACCGTGTGACCGGTCCAGTTTTTTGATGATGCGTCCGAAATTCCGGTTCCATACAATCGGTAGCGGGCGTCGTACCCGTTCCTGAGCACGTCGAGGATCATGATATTCCCGACAGCAGGCAACATGGACAGCATGTCGAAATCGACGCGGTCATGTCGGCCGGTCTCCGGATCGGCCTTGTCGAGCCAGAGCTTGTAGAGGAATTCGAGCTTCGGTTCAGGCAGACTTTCCATCTCCTCAACGAAGCTGATCTGGTGGACATCACGACCGAACTCCTGCCGGAACCCTCCGTCGAGAATGGCCAGTCCTGCCTTCCGGATCTCATCGTCCGCAAGTTCCGTCGGCTCCAACTGCGATCGCGTGGAATTATCCGGAGTTTTCATGTGCCAACCGTCGCAAGAGCGCTTGAATTGAGAAATCGGTTTGCCACCGGTTCAGGCAGCCGTCTTGAGAGACCGTTTCATACCGCGGCGGCATCACGGACCATGCTCAAGTGACGGCGAACAGCCATGATCCTGTCGAGACCTCCAGCAGCCATGAAGTCGACCGGCGGCTTGCCGTAAAACGGGTCGAGCCGATTGTTCTCCATCGGCCAACTTCCACCGTCCTTTTCCCCGTAAGCCTGAGCCACACTTCGATAAACTGTAACAAACGCAGAAGCTCTCCCCAGTTGCTCGGCTGAAAGAATCCCTTTCCGGCTGCCATCGTCCATTGCAGTCCAAGCCCCGTCATCGACATTCAACAACTTGGCCGCCTTGCGCGGCGGCAACGCCCAGAGGTCAAATAAAGTCGCCACAGTCTTGACCGCAACGGGCACCAGATCTCTACGATCGTTGGTGCTCTGCAGGCGATCACTTTGCAACCGTTCGCCATGGTCTCCAGAAAAGTAATTCATAATCTTCAAAATCCTTGCCTAATTTTTCTATGCGGCTCCCTCGTGTGCACGGACGCACATGCCCGATATTCAGCTACCATTCGATAGGTCAATAAAGGCACAGCACTTATATAAATGTCGTAGTTGTATACTTCAGAAAATCACAAATTCCAAATATTTCGCATATTAACAATAATCAAAATTTATCCAAATTCAGTGAAAAACTCACTAAACGAAGAGGAATTTTTTTCATTCGTCACCGATATCGGTCAATCGATCCAGCCTTAACCTGTGACGATGGTCCGAAAGGCGCCAACTGATGGAAAACACAGCCCCGGTGGTCCCGATTGCCGTTGCCCCGGCAATCAGGAACATGACGAGAAGCTGGTATTTTACGGCCTCGACAGGGTCAATGCCGGCGAGGATCTGCCCGGTCATCATTCCGGGCAACGACACCAGGCCCGTTGCTGCCATTGCATTGATGGTCGGGGTCAGGGCCGTCTTCAGGGCGGAACGGACTATCGGCAGGGTCGAGAGCCGGAACGGGCGGCCGAGAGCCAGTTGCGCCTCGACGGCATTCCGCTCACCAGTCAAGGCTCCGGTAATGGAGCGAATGGCCAGCGCCACGCCAGTCATGCAATTGCCCAGCACCATGCCAAGCAAAGGCAACAGGTATTGCGGGTGGTACCAGGGATCGGCCGAAACCTGGGTGATCAGGGCGAACCCCATCACCAGCACCGCCGCAAGTGTCATCACGCCGGTGCCCAGCCCATAGGCCCAGAATCCCTTCAGCCGCCGGTCCTGCCGGGCCATCGCTTCGTATCCGGCAAACCCGAGCATCACCAGGACGGCAAGACCGGTCCAGAATGGCGAAACAGTCGCCAGCAGGAAGTCGAGGATCAGCCCGATCAGCAGCAGCTGCACGACCATCCTGACCGCCGAGATGGCGAGACTGCGGGCAAGGCCAAGCGAGAGCGCGACGGAGACCGCGCCGTTGATCAGAAGCAGGGACGCCGCCAATGCCAGATCCACATAGTCGAGCGTTACGTAATTCATGTGCCACCGTCCGGAACAAGCTTGCCCGCATCGAGCAGGAAGCCGCGCCGGGCGACCCTGATGAATTGTGCGGTATCATGAGTCACGAACAGACAGCACCCGCCAGCAGCGCAATGCTCCGCAACCAGCTCTTCGATCACTTCCGTCGCCACCTCATCCAGTGATGCGGTCGGCTCGTCCAGAAGCAGGCAGTGGGGCCGGTTCTCCAGCAGCCGGACGAATCCGAGACGCTGACGCTCGCCCGAGGAAAGCCGGGCAACGGACCAGTCGACTGCGGCCGGGTCCAGCCCCAATCGTTCGACCATTGGCCGACATGCACTCCAGTTTGCGAAATGCGCGCCTACGCGATCACCCCACCAGCCGGTCTCCGCCGGCAAATAGCCGACCTGTCGACGCCAATCCGGCGCAGTCATGGTATTCCGGCCCGTCCCGTCCAGTGCGATATCGCCGCCAGCCGGGTCCAGGTCTGCAATCGCCCTCAGGAACAGCGATTTCCCCGATCCGGACCGTCCGCGCAGGGCGACGCACTCCCCCGAGGCGATCTCGAGATCAATCGGGCCGAGATGCAAGCGTACGAGATGGCGTATCGAAAGCATGCGACAGCGGCCTCTCGCGTCTGCCCCTGATTGATCGCCGCAGTTTATCCCGCCCGCGGCAGCTGGTTCTCGACGAGCTGGCTCCAGTAGCTGGCGCCCCAGGGAAGGGCCTCGTCATTGAAGTCGTAACCAGCATTGTGCAGCATCTTGCCTTCGCCGCCGCCGCCATTGCCCATCCAGATGTAGCAGCCCGGCTTCTTTTCCAGCATGAACGCGAAATCCTCGCCGCCCATGCTCGGAGTCGGGTCGCGGACGACCATCTCGTTCCCAACAAGTCTTTCCGCCACCTGCGCGGCGATCTCTGACTCGGCTTCGGAATTCACGGTCGGCGGATAACGCTTCTCATAGCGCAGCTCTGCGGTCGCGCCGAAACCGGCACAAACACCGTCGATGATCTGCTTCATCTTCGGCTCGATCATGTCCCGCACTTCCGGACGGAAAGAGCGGGTGGTGCCGGCGAGCTGCACCATGCCCGGAATGACGTTATAGGCATCGCCGCCGTGGATCTTGGTGACGGAGACGACCACCGCGTCCATCGGATCGACATTGCGGCTGGCGATGCTCTGCAGGGCAGTGACGACCTGGGCCGAGACCAGGATCGGATCGATACCGAGATGCGGCATGGCGCCGTGGCCGCCGACGCCGGTGATGTCGAGCTCGAACATGTCATAGGCGGCCATCATCGGACCTGGACGGACCGCGACGGTTCCGACCGGCATGCCCGGCCAGTTATGCATGCCCCAGACGGAATCCACCGGGAACTTGTCGAACAGGCCTTCCTCGACCATCACCCGGCCGCCGCCCTCGTTCTCTTCCGCAGGCTGGAAGATGAACTGGACGGTTCCCGAGAAGTTCCGGGTTTCCGCCAGATACTTGGCCGCGCCGAGCAGCATGGTGGTATGCCCGTCATGCCCGCAGGCATGCATCTTGCCGGGATTCTCCGACGCGTATTCGACGCCGGTCTGCTCCGTGATATCGAGCGCATCGATATCGGAACGCAGGCCGATGGCACCTCCCTCGCCGTTCCCCTTCAGAGTGCCGATCACGCCGGTTCCAGCGAGGCCCCGATGCACCTCAACACCGAAACTTTCCAGCTTCTCGGCGATGAAGGCGGCGGTCCAATGTTCCTCGAACGCTGTTTCGGGATGCCGGTGCAGCTCACGCCGCCACGCGGTCATTTCCTCGTGAAATTCGGCGATCCGGTTATTGATGGGCATCGGGACTGGCTCCGTTCATTGAACTCAAAAGGCCGCGTTTGCAGCTGAAGCAAAGCGGAGCACATTGTCCGCCGGGCTGCGCGTTTCGTGCTCGGCATCATCCGTACGGATCCGGGCCGGAACGCCGTTCTTCACCACCATACGATGGTTCGCCCGATCCGCAACCCGGTCGATATCGGCCAGCGGATCGCCATCGACGATCAGCAGATCGGCGTGATTGCCTGCAGCGACGGTGCCACGGTCTTCGAGACCCATCAGGTCGATGCCGTTGCGGGTTGAGAAGATGATCGCGTCCATCGGCGCGATGCCGATATCGACCATGTAACGCAGCTCCAGCGCGTTCTTGCCATGCTTGTTGAACGGCGTGCCCGCGTCGGTGCCCATGGCGATCTTGCCGCCGGCGTCATAGAACATCTTGATTGACTGGATATGCCGTTCCTCGACCCGCATGGCCTTCTCCACAGCCTGCAGCGGAACGCCATTATCCTTGTTGGAGACGATGTATTTCACCGCCGCCAGGGTCGGCACCAGATAGGTTCCCGCTTCCAGCATTTCCTTCAGGCACTGCTCGTCCATGAAGATGCCGTGCTCGATGGAGGCAACACCGGCGCGGACGGCGTTCAGGATACCGAGACCGCCCTGAGCGTGGCTGGCCGCGCGCTTGTGGAAGCGTTTGCCCTCGGCCACACCCGCGGCCATCTCCTCCGCCGTGAAATGCGCGTCCTCGGGGCTGACACCCGGGGTCATCACGCCGCCGGTCGCCATCAGCTTGATCAGGTCGGAGCCGGCATGGATCTGCTCGCGCACCGCCTTGACCACTTCATCCACGCCATCGGCAATGCGGCCGTTGCGGTTACCGTGCCCGCCGGTCATGCAGATGATCTTGCCGGAGCAGAGGATGCTCGGCCCGATCTGTGCGCCGCTGTTGCAGGCATCGCGCACCGCAAGTTCCAGATAGTCCTTGCCGCCGCAATCCCTGAGCGCGGTGATCCCGCCCATGAGCGAGGTCTGCGCGTGCTTGTAGGCCGCCATGGTGATCTGGCCCGGCGTCATCATCGCCTGGACCGAGGCCGGGTTGCCCTCGCCGCCCATGCAGAGATGTACATGGCAATCGACCAGTCCCGGCAGCAGCGTGCCGCCGGTGAAATCGACCCTGAAGCCGGTGAAACCCTGGAACCTCTCGGCGGGCGCCACCTCGGCAATCCTGCCATCGCGCACCATTACACCGTGATTTTCCAGACTGGCGCCATTTCCGTCGAGAATGGTGCCGCCCTCATAAAGAGTTTCAGTGACCATGATTTGTCCTCACCGGGCAGCTTCCAGCCCGTTCGTTGGTTCTGTCGTCAAGAATATGTTTGCACGGAAGGCAGGTCGGCCAAAGCCGCGTTGATCCGTGCCTCATTCAACTCCGGGGACTGGGCACCTGGCAAGGTACAGATGACACCACTCGCCGCCGCCGCGCGCCGGGATGCGTCCATCAAACCTGCCCCGCGATCCAGTGCCGCCGCCAGAACGCCGCAGAACGTATCGCCCGCGCCCACCGTGTCGACCGGCCGGATCGGCAGTGCCGGAACCTGGAAACAGTGCCCTTCCGCAGCGACAACAACCCCGTCGGCGCCGATCGTCACGATGCCGGTTCCCCGGCAGAGACCGGCCAGGCCGCGCGCCAGATCGGCATTCTCGAGCCCGGCGCCGGCGCCGAGCAGGCCCATGGCTTCTTCTTCATTTGCGATCAGGATATCGACCTCGCGCAGCGCTTCCGCTGAAAGCGGGCCGAGAGGCGCATCATTCAGGATCACCCGGCAATTCCGCGCCCGTGCCCGCCGGATTGCCGCCTCGGTGTCCGCCTGCGGCAGTTCCATCTGCAGGAGCAGGGTTTCTCCCTCGCTCAACAGATCGTCCGTCAGCCAGTCCGACGAGGCCTTCATATTGGCGCCACTGGCCACCAGGATCTGGTTCTCGCCGCTTTCCTCGACCGAAATCACCGCCGTGCCGGTCACGCCGTCGACGGTGCGGATGCCGGAGACATCGACACCTGCCGCGGCAAGAGCCGAAAGGCATGGCGCAGCGTTCGTATCCCGCCCGACAGCGCCAACGAACCGGACGGCAGCGCCGTCACGGGCCGCGGCCGCCGCCTGATTCGCGCCCTTGCCGCCCGGACAGAATGTGAAACTGTCGGTCAGCACGGTCTCTCCGCGGCGCGGCAATTTCACGAAGGAAAAGAACAGGTCGGCGTTTATGGATCCGAACACGACAATCATGATCTGCTTTCGTCCGCTGCTCTATGTTAGTAAGCCTTTCTAGATACAGAAATCGCGCGGATTGCACATGATTTATCCTGTCATCCTTTCGGGCGGCTCCGGCACCCGGCTCTGGCCCGTCTCACGCGCGCTCTATCCGAAGCAGCTGCTGCCGATGCTGTCCGAGAAGACCATGCTGCAGGAAACCGCCCTGCGGTTTACCGAGAATGCCGGCTTCGGCCCGACATCCGTGATCTGCAATGCCGAGCACCGGTTTGCCGTGGCCGAACAGCTGCAGAGCGCCGGTATAAATCCTTCCGCGATCATGCTGGAGCCGGCCGGCCGGAATTCGGCGCCAGCGGCCGCCATTGCCGCTCTGCATGTCCAGAGCGTCGATCCGCAAGGCCTGGTGCTGCTGCTTGCCTCCGATCACAGGATTGAGCGACCGGACGCTTTCAGGGCCGCCGTTGAGACGGGTGCGGTCGCGGCACGGGCCGGACAACTGGTCACTTTCGGCATCACCCCGGACCGGCCGGAGACGGGCTATGGCTATATTCGGCGGGACGCCCCTCTGGACGGTATGGACAGCTGTTTTGCCATTGAGGGATTCGTCGAGAAACCGGATCTTGAGACCGCAAAAACCTATCTCGCCGCCGGAGACTATTACTGGAACAGCGGGACCTTCCTGTTCCGTGCTGCCGATTTCCTCGCCGAATTGAAACGCCTGGCACCGGATATCCTCATGGCCGCAAAGGCGGCCCTGGACAAAGGCATCTCGGATCTGGATTTCCGCCGGCTCGACGCAGCCGCCTTCGCCAAGGCCCCATCGATCTCGATCGATTACGCGGTGATGGAAAAGACCGGCCTCGGCGCCGTTGTCCCGCTCGATGCCGGCTGGTCCGATGTCGGCTCCTGGAGTGCGCTTTGGGCCGTCCAGGACAAGGATGCGGACGGTAATGCGGTTCAGGGTGATGTCTGGCTGCACAAGACCCGGAACTCGCTGGTCCGGGCCGAAACCCGGCTGGTCACGGTGATTGGCGTCGAGGACCTCGTGGTGGTGGAATCGCCGGATGCCATTCTCGTCGCTTCCATGGGCGCGGACCAGGATGTCAAACTGGCTGTCGAAGCGCTGAAGCAGGCCGGGCGGCCAGAGGCGATCAGCCATGCGACCACGCACCGTCCCTGGGGCAATTACCGCAATATCGACAGCGGCGATGGCTACCAGGTGAAGCGGATTACCGTGACGCCGGGCGGCCGGCTCTCGCTGCAGAGCCACAAGCATCGTGCCGAACACTGGACGGTCATCACCGGCAAGGCCCGGGTCACACGGGGGCCGACAATTGATCGGCTCGATGTGATTCATCTCGATGCGGACCAGTCCGTCGACATTCCGCTGGGCTGGATCCACCGGCTGGAAAACCCGACCGACGAGCCGCTGATCATCGTCGAAGTGCAGTCCGGCGTCTATCTGGGCGAGGACGATATCGAGCGCTTCGACGACCAGTACGGGCGATGACCGGCGACAGCCCCGCTCCGGAATTCGATACCGCCTTCAGGGAGCGGTTCGAACAGCTGCTGCGCTGGCGCCGGGATGTCCGGGCCTTCCGGCCTGATCCCCTGCCCGAGGGAGCCTTGCAGCGGCTGGTGGAGACCGCCTCGCTCGCTCCCTCCGTCGGCTACAGCCAGCCCTGGCGCTTTGTCACCGTCTCCGACCCGGAGCGCAGAAAGATTGTCCGGTCCGCCTTTGAAGAGGCCAACAGGGATGCTCTTGCAGGATATGACGGCGAGCGCCAGCAGCTCTATGCCCGGCTGAAGCTGGCAGGACTGGACCAGGCGCCGGAGCAGGTCGCGATTTTCACCGATCACGGAACCGCGCGCGGTCACGGGCTCGGCCGGCAAACCATGCCGGAAATGCTCGACTACTCGACCGTGAACGCGATCCACACCTTCTGGCTCGCCGCCCGCGCGGAAGGTATCGGCGCGGGCTGGCTTTCCATTCTCGACCCGGTTCGGGTGACCAGGGCGCTGGACGTGCCCGAAGGCTGGTCCCTGACGGCCTATCTGTGCGTCGGCTATCCGGCGGAAGAGTCCGACCGTCCGAAACTGGAGCAGGCCGGCTGGGAAGAGAAAGCGGCGGAGAGCGTTACAATCCTGCACCGCTGACCCAGGCGCGAAGAGCCTTGATCATCAGGACCAGATTGTCTGCCGCGACGTCCCGGCCCTCATTCACAATCGGCCTTGCCGCAAAGACGCGCGGTCATTGCACCTCTGGACGACAGGATCTCCAACGCGGTGCATAGCAGCGGAATCCTGCAAAGGTCCTGAAAGAGCCGCAGGTGCTGGCAGAGCAGATCCTGCTGCTCCGCTCCTACATCAAGCTGCTGTTGCAGCAGGTGCCGGGCCAGGTACCGTTTATCGGGGAGCCCTGAAACGTGTGGGCTGGATCACAGCAACGACGATCAGGGGAAGCGCCAGGGTCAGAATAGCGACAGTGATCAGCAGCATCCCGAGTTCGCTATAGTCGGCTGGAACCTGCACTTCTCCAGTGGCTCTGTCCCGCACCTCGCGCGTGACCAGAAATATCTGGTTCAGATATTTCGTGCCGAGGGCTCCCGCGGAGAGGCCAAGATTGATGAAGGACGCCATCACCGCAAAGAAGGTCGCCTTCAGATGTACCGGTGCTGTCTTGGCGATCCAGGCAAGTACGGGGATCAATGACACCTGGCCCAGCGGCGACTCAATCGCCGTATCGATCAGGGCAATGAACCGGGCATCCACCACCCCGCCGGTCAACGGCGCCGTCCATTCGTGGATGCCGTAATAAAGCGCAATGTCCGGCAGCGAGAGAATTCCGGCGAATATGGACAGCAAAACAACGATATAGGCGATTGAGCGTGTCGCCATAAGCGGCCGCAAAACCACCATACCGACCATCGCAAGTCCTGCGCTGATCAGTGTCAGGACGGAAAAAAACTGCTGGTCGAAGCCAAGCTCGTCGATATTAAACCAGGCAGAGCCAGCGCCCGGCGAGGGTATCGCGCGAAACACGAAGACGATAATCGAGGTCCCGATAAGTGCGAGCCGCTGGGCCGGCTGCAGCTCCGGCAACAGACGGGAAATCAGGAAACAGACGATCCCCATCGATCCGGCAAAGACGACCTCCTCCGAATATCCGAAGCCGCTCAGACCGACGCTGATCGTGAAGGCGGCGAAGACCAGACTGCCGCCGAGGATCCACCAGTTCGGGTGCGCTTCGCCATCCGGCCGGAACAGCATCGCATCGACTTCGGAGGCCGGCAGGCCAGTCGCAAGCAGCTTGCGCGCACGGTGTCGCAGCATCATCCCGCCAAGGATGACGCCAATAACGGAGATCACCGGCACGGCAAGCGCGAGCAGGTAGATATCGGCATAAATGCCGACTTTCTCCGCCTCGCTCATATCGGCCACGCCATCGAACATCGTGATGTTGATCACCGCCACGAGCGCGATCCCGCCGATCAGCGCGAACCGGCCAAGCATCTGCATGGTGGTATGCATGGCCTTGACGTCGTCATCCGCGAACGGCTCGCCGTTCTCGTCCAGTATCGGAACCGCTTCGACGGTCATGGCATCGGCGACCGCATCCTGCAGGATGTAGCCCGTCGGCGAGAGTAAGGCACTGAGGACGAACCAGGCCGCGACCGGCATGATTGCCGCCATCGCGTCAGTATGCGCAATCAGGCCGTACATGATCAGCAGACTGGCCGACACCAGCAGCGCGCCGAGATAGACGAGGACCGCCTTCCATTTCCAGATGATGTCGATCAGGTGCCCCACCGGCATTTTCAATGCCCATGGAATCCCGGCCCAAAAACCGAGCGCTGCCAGGAATGCGGCGGAGAGGTCGAGATATTCCTTCACGAAAAAAGTGCCGACGATCGAGGTCAGTCCAGAAATACCATAGGCGAGATAGACCATCAGGGGCGGCAGATAGGACCAGCGCATCTGTTCGAGCAGCCCGACAATAACCTCGTGCAGCCACGTCTTTCTCATAGATATCGCCATGCTTTTATTGTTTGACCCCGCCATTTTGCCTGATGCCGGACAGCGCGCCTAAACCTTTATGATTCTGTGGTTTCTCCAGGCTTCATGACCGCGCGTTCTTTCGTATAGAATAACCACAGAGTTCCACCAGAGACATTCAAGGTTACTAATGGATCGTGCCACGCAAAGTCTCGCGGAACTGCAAGCCATCCTGTCAACGATCCAAAACCCTAAAGTTAGGCAATTTGCCGAGTATTGGATGTCGATACATCCAGGCGATCATTTGCCCTCGCGCACGAATTTCGACCCAATCCATATTCCGTTGCTCCTGCCGCACCTCGTGCTGGTCGACGTAACGCGGGATCCTGTGCGGTTCAGAGTTCGGGTTCAGGGCACGGACGTTACTCGCGCGATGCGGCGCGAACTCAAAGGCACTTACCTGGACGAAGCCTTTCCGAATTTCGAGCAGAGTTTTCCCCACCTCGACCGGGTGCATGTTGTGGAAACGGGACTGCCCACGCACCGGATTGGCTCACCGAGCATTCAATTCGCTCTCGATTACGCTCCAATCGAACGTCTCCACTTGCCTCTCGCCACCGACGGATCGACAGTCGACATGGTGATTTCGATCTTTCTCTACGAACAGAAAACGACCGCGCCGATGTCTCTTCTCTGATCCCGTCCCCAAAGCTGGCTTCTCATAGACGAGATTGCACCCAGCCAGACAATTCAGACTGCACCTGAGGAAAGACAGACTTCCAGTCACCAGGTACCGGTTGCCGGAACAGCCTTGCATTCGGGTATGCCGGCGTGCGCGTGCCCTGCCGCAGCCAGATCCAGCTTGGCCCGAGACCAGCGGCCAGCAGAACCCAAACCGGCGTCTCTGTCCGGGCAGCGATATGCGCCGTCGTGTTGCCCACCGTGATCACCAGATCCAGTTCGGCCACCCTTTCCGCAAAATCCAGCGTCGAGCCATAGGGATCGAAGTCAGGCATGGACCCGATTTCCGGGAACGCCTTCAGATCTTCCGCTCCGTCACCATATTGCAGTGAAACGAAGCGGCATCCCGGGACCTTCAGAACCTCAGCCCAATCCTCAAGATCCGTGGATTTCAGCCCACCGATGATCGGGGCGCCAGACCACCATGAGATACCGATCCGGGCCTGATCGCGGCGCGGACGATGCCTTGAGAGAACCCGCTCCCGGCCGCCTTCACTCAGGCCCTCTGGCGCGCGCGCAAAGAAGCAGCCGACAAAATCAAATGGAAAACAGGCCGCCGCGCACCGGTCCGCATCGCCGGTCAGCGCCTCCTCGAGCGAGTCGATCACCCTCACTTCAGGATAAAGCTCCCTGAACAGTGCACGGTTCCGGGGATCGACCAAAAGAGAAACCCGGCCGGCAGCTTCGATCGCGCGTTGCAGGAAGATCGAGAACTGCAACTCGTCACCGATCTGATCCATGCTCCAGAGCAGCAGGGCCCCTTGAGGGAGACGTTTTCCGTCCCATCGCGGCAAACCGTCGATCGGCGGCTCCCACTCAGGCAGCCTGAAATATTCCAGCCGGCGCCACCCTTCCTGAAGTGCGCCGATGATCATCAGGGTGCGTCCGAGTTCACCCTGCGCCTCACGGCTCACCGGGTTGACAGCCACGGCGCGCCGGAACCAGCGCGCCGCGTCTTCGGGATCATCCTCGCGCCGCCGCCACAGGCCGCAATGGCGTAACGACAGAAAATCGGACGGAGCGGCGCAAAGAGCTCTCCGCACGGCCGCGCCGGCATCCGGACTCCCAATGATCAATGCCTTGATCCGGGCGATGTTGCCGAGAGTTCCGTCGTGCAGCGGGCGCGTGACATTGGCGGCGGCGAAGCATCGAAGGGCGGATTCCGGCCGGCCGGCACGGTCCTCCGCATTGCCGATATTGTAGTAACCGTCGCTGTTCCCGGGCACGACGAGTGCTGCGCGCCGCAGAGCGGGAATGCTGTCTCCCGCCAGACCGATGAGCGTGAAGAGCTCGCGATGCAACGGCACGGCGCAACGCCCCGGAAGCACCGCTATGGCCCACTGCGCAAAGCGGATCGCGTTCGCAGCGGCACCGATATTCCTCGCTGATAGACTGAGATAATACCCGCTTGCCGGATCTGCCGGCACCAGCAGCAACGCCCGGCGGGCGGCATCCAGGCTGGCTTCAGCATCCCCGGCAACGGCGGCCTCGCCCGCTCTTTGGCGAAAATGCGCCGCCTGCCGGGTGTCAGCCTCCGCCATGTCCGAACAGCATGGTTATATTGATCCGCCGGTGAATATAGCCGTCGCGGAAACGGAACCGGTCGGTTTCGTGGAACAGTCGCGAATCAAACAGCAGGGCCCGGTTCTCGCGGTTCGGAACGCGCAGGGGATTGTCCCGCTCGCTGCCGAGAAAATCGTAGATCTCGGATGCAGGCGCGGCATTGTACCGCTCGAAGGTCCAGTCTTTCGGAGCCGGTTTGCGGAACACCAGCAGGCCGCCGGTATCGGGCTCCAGGTTGGACTCGCCGTGGTTGATCCAGAAATTCACGTTCACCGCGGCGAAATCGGCATGCGGGTTGATGCCCGCCATATGCTGGTCGTACTTGTAGGCCCACATCATTTTCAGGCCGTGCGGGCCAAGCACGCGGGGCATCCGGGCACGCAGGCCGCGCCCGATGGCGAACAGCAGCGGATCATTGAACCCGTCGCGGTAATAGGCGCCGAGATATCCCGCCCCTTTCAGCTGGTGCCAGATCGTCGATTCGAAGCAGAACCGGCGGAGCCTGGCGAGCGCGTCTTCGCTGAGCAGGGAATCGATGGCAATCGCCCGCGGATCGCCGTCCAGATAGCTCTCCTCGATCCCGTCCCAGTCCAGGTCGGCATTGAGAGGGTCCGCCCCCTGCCAGCCCGTCGCCGCGATATGGACGAGTCGATTGTAGGACCGTTCGATTTGACCGAACGCCGCATCATCGAGCTCGAAGGAAATCGCATTGCGCTGCTCTTCACTCAACCCGTCCAGCAGGCCCTGATAAGCCTGCCACTCTTCCCTGTAACTGTCCGGAAGAGCATCACGCTCCGACAGATAGCGATACTGTTCGGCATCATGTTTCAAACGATGCCGGGCACAGGTCCTGTCAACCGGCCGCACGGGCGCCACCGGCATGTCCGCATAGTCGGGCGCATCGTTCAACGGCCGGCCATGGGTCAGCCGGGCACGCCGGGCGTAAGGCTCCGCCGCGGCCTCGAACCTGTCGTCTCCGATCAGCGTGACGCCGAGATTGAACCAGAGGTCCGGATTGTGTGGCTCACGCTGGAGCAAGGCCCGGTAAAGGGATTCTGCTTCAATACTTCTGCCGTTCTGTTGCAACAGATAGGCCCGATGCATGCTGGCGCCGAGATCGGCACGATCCGCATTGAGCAGACGGCTGGTTGCCCGCTCCGCCCGCTCGATATCGCCTGCGCCCTGCGCCGCTCCGAGCAACAGTCCGCTCTGCCGGTCCGGATCGATGCAAAAGGCACGGCTGGCCGCCGTCACGGCGCCGGCCACATCGCCATGCGCCGATGCGGCCTCGCTTTGCAGCGTGTAAGGGCCGATCCCTTCCGGAGCCAGCACAAGAGCCATGATGGACGCGCGGTGGGCAACCGCTTCACTTCCCGCCCGGTGCGCCGCCAGCGCCAGGTTCGAATGGACAGCCGCCACGCCCGGCAGTCCTTGAGCGGCGGCGGCATATGCCGCTTCGGCTTCGGCGCTCCGGTCCTGCTTCAGGCGGATAATGCCAAGATAGAATTGCGCCGCCGGCTGACGCGGGTTTTCCGCGACGATGGCAACAAGACCGGGCTCGGCAGCGTCAATGTCGCCTGCCTCGACCATTTTCATCAGGGCGTTGATATCGTGGCTCATGCACCGGTCATAGCGCGTTAAGGGCCGGACGCCAACTGGCGACACCTTTCCTCATCGCCGATTTCCGCTCACCCGAACGGAAGGCCGACATAGTTCTCCGCGATGGTCTTCCGGCCCGCGTCAGAACCGGTGAAATAATCGAGGTCCGCAATCTGGATTTCCTGGTCGAACGGCTCCCCGTCGGGGAACCGATGCAGCAGGCGCGTCATGAACCAGGAAAACCGCTGCGCCGCCCAGACACGTTTCAATGCCGTCGCTTCATAGGCATCGAGCAGGTCGCTGGCCCCGTGCTTGAAGAAGGCAACGAGCGCATCGTTCAGAACCTTTACATCACCGGCAGCGAGGTTGAGTCCCTTGGCGCCGGTCGGCGGCACGATATGCGCGGAATCCCCCGCCAGGAACAGCCGGCCGTGGCGCATGGTCTCGCATACGAAACTCCGCATCGGCGTGACGTCCTTGCGCAGGATCCTGCCCTCGTTC
This sequence comes from Nisaea sp., assembly GCF_040217065.1. GTDB lineage: Bacteria > Pseudomonadota > Alphaproteobacteria > Thalassobaculales > Thalassobaculaceae > Nisaea. The sequence continues at coordinate 193,705 of NZ_JAVJNX010000005.1, read as the reverse complement.
AGCCGGAAGCCGTCGCCGGACTCGAGGCGGGTATGAAGCTCGCTCCACACCCGCTCGTCCGGCCATTCATCCAGCTTCTCTTCCGGGTGGCATTGCAGGTAGAGCCGCGTCACCTCCGGCGAGCGCATGCTGAACAGGGCAAAACCGTTCTGGTGATAGGAATAGATCAGCTCATCCTGGGCCGGCGACGCCTCCGCCAGGATGCCGAGCCAGGCGAAGGGATAGACCTTCTCGAACAGGCGCAGCCGTTCCTGCGGGATCGTCGGCCGGGAGACACCATGGAATCCGTCGCACCCGGCGATGAAATCACAGCTCAAGACAGTGTCTACACCGCGCTGCGTGAAACTCACCGACGGGCTGTCTCCGTCAATGTCATGCAGCTGGACATTCTCGGCCTCGAACCGGATCTGGCCGTCGAAATTCTTCTTCAGCGCGATCAGGTCTTTCACGACCTCCTGCTGACCGTAGACGGTCACCTTCTTGCCGCCGGTGAGTGCGGGGAAGTCGATCCGCCGCTTCTCGCCCCGGAAGACCATGTCGATCCCCTCGTGGGGCATTCCCTCGCGGGCCAGGCGGTCTCCCGCCCCGATGGCGTGCAGCAGCTCGACGGTCGGGTGCTCAAGGACCCCGGCACGGATCCGGCTCAGCACATATTCTTCCGAGCGTGCCTCGAGAATCACGCAGTCGATGGCATGCTGGCGCAGCAGCTGGGCCAGCAGAAGACCGGCCGGGCCGGCCCCGATGATTGCGACCTGCGTTTTCATTGATCTCTTTCCTCCCAAAGCGATCCGACTCTAGCCGGGAACCCGGCCGCCCAGAAGAGAAGTTAGGGACAAAAATTTGCATATTCCGGCCAAACTGATCTTTATTGGATTGCCCATGGCCAACCCGGCGATTGCAGAGAGACAGCGAACTCCCGATGAATCTCATACCTTCCTTCAATCTTTACAGTGATGCCAATGGCATCGTCGAGCCGCGATTCCTGCATATCGAAACCATCCCGACGCGCAGCCTGGGCAATGATTGGACAATTCGGCCACACCGGCATCCGGAGCTGTTCCAGTTCCTGCTCCTCACCGACGGTGGCGCGGAAATGCAGCTCGAGAGCACGACGGCGCAGCTGGTCGCGCCGGCCTTGACCGCCGTCACGCCGAACGCCGTGCACGGCTATATCTTCCAGCCCGGCACGGAAGGCTATGTGCTGACAATTGCCGTGGCGTACCTGACCGACCTTGTCGAGCACGCAGCCGATGCTACGGCGCGCGGGGTGATCCGGACGTCCACGATTGTGCCGCTGGCTAAAGACGCGGAAACCGTCGAGGAAATAAGACTGGCCTGTGAGCGGGTTTCGATTGAAAGCCGTCGGAACCTTGCCGGAAAGCAGGCGCTCGTTGCCGCCGACCTCTTGCGGATTCTCGGCCTCTTCGTCCGTCTGACCGCTGCCGACCAGCAGCGCAGCGATGAGGCATCCGCTGCCCCTGACAATCTTTACGAGCGGTTTCGGGCCATTGTGGAAGAGCGGTTTCGCGAGCACCTCACCATCGCGGACTACGCCTCCCGGCTGGCGACGTCCGAGCGCACCCTGCGCCGGGCGACGCAGGCGCGCTCCGGGCGAACGCCGCTTGAAATCCTGAAACAGCGCATTTTGCTCGAAGCCCAGCGTGACCTGCTCTATACGGCCCGGTCCGTGGCCGAGGTCGCCTACGGGCTGGGCTTCCAGGATCAGGCCTATTTCACCCGGCTCTTCTCCGCCGGGACCGGCGTGACGCCGACCCAGTTCCGCAAGCGGCACAATGCCTACCTGAGCGGCACGCCGGAAGATCGGGTGGATGCAGCGAACAGCACCCGGCCGCGTCAGGCCGGCCGTTCCACTTTCTGAGCTGGCTGTTCGGGAGACTTGCCGGTCTGGCCGTTGAACTCGGGCACGAGCCGGGCCAGAAGTCCCAGAACATGGTCCTCGTCGCGTTGCCGTCCGCTCGCCTCTATCTCGTCAAGCGCCCGCGACAATACCGCCAGATCGGCCGTGCGTGGCGAGGCCCGGTGAATGCCTTCGATTTCGGTCGGGATCAGGGCTTCGGCATCGTGGAACAGTTCCTCAAACAATTTCTCGCCCGGCCGTGGCCCCGTATAGGTGATCTCGATATCCACACCCGGCGTCAGTCCGGAAAGCCGGATCATCTGCATCGCCAGATCTGCGATTTTTACTGGCTCGCCCATATCGAGGACACAAATCGCGCCGCTCTGCCGCGCAGCGCCACGCGCGCCCGCATCCATGGCCGCGGCCTGCAAGACGAGCTCCACCGCCTCGCGCACGGTCATGAAATAGCGCGTCATGTCCGGATGGGTCACCGTCAGCGGACCGCCCCGGGCCAGCTGACGCTTGAACAGCGGGATGACGGACCCGGTCGAGCCCAGCACGTTGCCGAAGCGGACGGTGACGTAGCGCGGCCCGTCCCGGCGCGCCTCGTCCCGGTCCTTGGCCTGGCAATAGGCCTCGGCGGTCCGTTTCGTCGCCCCCATGACATTGGTCGGATTGACCGCCTTGTCCGTGGAGATCAGGACCATGGCCCCGACACCGTGCCGGGCCACGGCATCCGCCACGTTCCGCGTGCCGATGACATTGGTCATCACCCCGTCGGTCGGGTTGGCCTCGACCAGCGGGACGTGTTTCAGGGCCGCCGCATGAAAGACGATATCCGGCGCGAAACCGGCGATCCGGTCATCCACCGACCGGGCATCCCGGACATCGGCGAGCAGCGCCTTGCGCGGCAGGTCCGGGAATTTTTCGGAAATTTCCAGATCGATCTCGTAGAGCTGGAACTCCCCGGCATCAAGCAACGCGATCTCGGACGGGCCGAGGGCGGCGATCTGGCGCGACAGTTCGCCACCGATGGTGCCGCCGGCGCCCGTGATCATCACCTTCTTGCCGCCGATCAGGGTGGACACACCCTTGCGGTCGAGGATCTTCTGCGGCCGTCCCAGCAGATCTTCCACGCTGACGGAACGCACCGTGTCCGCAGCCCCGTCCGCGCCCTCCAGAGAGGCCATTTTCGGCATCCTGCCAACGGCAAGCCCGAGGGCGTTCGCCCGGTCCAGCAGATCCCGGACGACGGTGCCCTCGATGGATTGCCGGGTAATGACGAGCCGCTGCGGCGCGGTGTTCCGCTTGCGCAGATCGGCCACAACCTTGTCCAGCTCCTGCAGCGTGCCCAGCACCGGCACGCCGCGGATCATGCGGCCGACACGGCCGCCGAGATCGTCGACGATGCCAACGACCCGGTATGGCGCCTCGCGTTCACGGCCCATTTCCCGGATGAAGGCGTCCGTCCCGTCGCCAGCCCCGATCAGCAGTACCGGCACCCGGCCTGCCGCATTGCGCTCGAACAGGCTGGAAAAGGCGCCGTCCTTGACCAGCCGGTAGGCAAAGCGCGGCCCGGCCAGCAGCAGCGTCAGGACGAAGAACTCGATGATCAGGAAGGAGCGCGGGAAATCGTCCAGCCGGGTGGCAAGGAACTGCACGGCAAGGAACAGCGCGATGCAGACCACAACCGCCCGGACGATCCGGCTGAGGTCGCTCATCGACGCATAGCGCCAGACCGTGCGGTCCAGACGCATGGAAAAGAAGACCAGGGCAGCGACACAGGTGAAGGCGACCAGCCCGAAAACCACAACCTCCTGCGGCCATATCAGGATGTCCTGTCCGAGCCGCAGGGTCAGCGAAATCAGGAAGGACAGTGCGGCCATCCCGACATCGTGCAGGAAGGTCAGGAAACTGCGCCTAGAGCCGAACAGTGTCACGTTCATCACTTCCCCGCCCCGAACGAGCCCAAAACGCCAATGACCTTAAACCAGATACGTGGGGACGTCTGCCCCCGGGGGCCCTGCGCCGCCATGTCAGGCAACTGTCTCCGCCTTCAATCCGCCGCGGCGGAAGAGAAGGCAGAGCAGGATGACGGCGGCAAGCCCCGCGGCCACGGAAAACACCGGGTAGGCCGGCGCCACGAACAATGCCAATGCAATCAGACAGGCATTCAGCGCCGCAATGGCCAGACAGGCTCCGGCATGGCTGAAACCGCGTTGCGTCGCCTGCTGGTAGAAATGCTGGCGATGCGCCTCGAAGACATTTTCCCGCCGGAGCGCCCGCTTCAGCAATGTGTATGTCGCATCGCACAGGTAATAGCCCGGCAGCAGCAGAACCGCCGCCCAGCCCGCAAGACCGCCGGAGGACGCCCCGGTCTCAAGCAGCATCCAGCCGGCAAGAAAGCCGAGGGGAATCGATGCGACATCGCCGATGAAGATCTTCGAGGGCTGCCAGTTCCAGACCAGAAACCCCGCGATCGCGGCAACCATTGCCAGCGCCGGGACCTGTATCGCCGCGCCCAGCCCGGTGATCACGCCGAGCCCGATCAATCCGCCGCCGATGCTGATGGTCTCGACCCCGGTGATACCGTCGATCCCATCCATGAAGTTGAACAGATTGACGAACCAGAGCCAGGCAAAGCCGGCAAGCGGAAGCTCGAGCCAGACCGGCAGCAGACCGTTGCTGAAGCCGGCATCCGGAACCGTCACCAGCAATCCGGCCGCGACAGCCAGTGCCTGCACCAGCAACCTGAGTCGCGCCGGCAGGTTCTTCAGATCGTCGATAAACGAAAGGACCGCGAGACCGGCCGTCAATCCGGCAAGCAGCAGGGACTTGCCGTCGAGGCTCCCGTCGATTGCCAGCCAGCCGATCCAGCCCGCAAGCATGACCGTGACCACGGCAATTCCGCCGCCCCGCGGCTTCGGCACGGCGTGGCTGCTGCGCTCGTTCGGAACATCGATCACGGCGCGGCGCGTCAGCAGGGTGATCAGCGCGCGTGTCCCGACCAGCGAGGCCAGGAACAGGACGGCGAAAAGGACAAGGGCTGTAAGCAGTTGCATGGGCGCTCTTATAGCGTTCCAGCGGCCATCAGGGCCAGCCGATTGTCATCCCGCCGCCTTGCCGTCTTCTCGCTGCAGGGCCCAGCGGATCGTCACCTCGCCGGACGCCCGGATATCGTCCAGCGGCTCCCGGATCACCAGCTGCTCGCAGCGCTGGAACTGACCGCCGCGGCCGAAATAGACGCTCTCGTTCAGCGCCAGTCCCCGGTCGCAGCGCAGGCGCCAGCCGGAGCCGCTGCCCAGCCGGATAAGCGCCGCCGAGCCACTCTGGATGATGGACGTGCGGACTTTCGGATGCAGATGCAGCCGGATGCAGGCTTCCTTCGGCAGGTCGCCCGGATCGCCGGTATAGACCAGCCGGTCCTCGACCCTGAGATCGTCCCCGGTGTGCGACAGATAGACCCGGCGGAAATGCTTCAGCCCGTGGGTCGGCAAATAGCCGTCATGCTCCGCCTCGATCAGCATGTCGCCGTCAACGTCCGAGCGGACCGCATGGACATGCGCCGGGCGGGCGCCGGGCATGCCGTCGACCTCGATCTCGGCTGCGTTGCGATCATCGACGACAAGGGTCGAGTGCGCCGCCGTCGCCCGCAGCGCGCCGTCCCATTTCGGGTCGGCCGGGCTGGCGCCGCAATTCACCACCATGCGCTGCTTGCCGACACTGAGCTCGAAGGAAAGCAGCCCGGCATGGGCGGTATGGTCGGACGGTGACGGCTTGCCGGTATCCATGATCAGGCAGGTGCGACCGGCAACCAGCCGCTCGAAGCCGCTGTCCGGCGCCGAGGCCAGAGACTTTCTCTTGGTTTCCGCCTGGGCGATCAGGCTGTCGATGAACCAGACCTCGCCTTCCGTGGCGTGATGGAACAGGGCAAGGCCGCCGTCGCCATGACGCAGCAGGCGCAGCATCGCCGTCATCATGGAAATGCGCTCGTCCAGATCCTCGTCGGCATGCCCCGCCAGGCGCAAGGCCTTTCGGATCTCGACCAGATCGGCGAGCACCGAGACCTGCATGGCCGGCGAGCGCGAGACATGCCCGCCATCGGCCAGGACCTGCCGGTCGAGCTCCCTGTGCAGCCACTGCAGGGCCTGACCGAACTTGCCGGCCCCTTCCCCGATCACCGCCATCGCGGCGAACAGGCCCTTCGCCGCCAACAGGCGCCGCGCGCCCGGCGCCGAGGCCTCGATATCGCCGGTCAGATGCCGGTACTGGCGGCCGATGGACTGGAAGAAATCGGCGCGAAACTCGTCATCGGCGGAGCCGCCGAAAAAGTCGTAATTGCCGATCCAGGAAGACAGCCGGGCGCCAAGAATATCCGGCCGCCAGAGCAGCGCGTCCCATTCGTCGTGCCGGGCCAGCCAGCCGTCGACCAGATCGCGGGCCCGCAGCCGGGCGGCCTCGCCGCCGAGGTCGCGGAGGTCGCGCAGCCAGGAAAATCCGTGCAGATGCTCCAGTGCACCGGGCTCGCCCGGCTCCGCGTTCCAAGGGTCCGCGTCCAGCACGAAGCTGCCATGGGTATGGGGCATGCGCCCGTCAAGAATCGCGCGCCCGATCGAACTGTCGCCCGGCAGATCGTCCGAAAGCCGGTCCTTCAGCCCCAGCAACGGCCTCGCCGCAAGGCGCCAGCGATAGACCGGCGAGGCGAAATAGAGCTCCTTTAATGTCCGCATGCCCGCCCCCAAAGGCTCAGCAGAAACTCACCTGTCACCGCGAATGGCCGCTATATTCGCGGCATACGCATCCGGGCCACCCTTAAAGACGGCTGTGCCGGCGACCAATACATCAGCCCCGGCTGAAATGCAGCCCGGCGCCGTCTCGATCGTCACCCCGCCATCGACCTCGAGGTCGATGGTCCGTCCCGTCGCGTCGATCTTTTTCCGTACCGCCTCGATCTTGCGCAACTGGCTGTCGATGAACTTCTGGCCTCCAAAGCCGGGGTTCACCGACATGATCAGGATCAGGTCGCAGAGATCGATCAGGTTGTCGACAACCTCGACCGGTGTGCCCGGGTTGAGCGAGATCCCCGCCTTCTTGCCGAAGGATTTGATCAGCTGCAGCGTGCGATGGGTATGGGCGCCCGCCTCCGGGTGCACGGTGATGATGTCCGCACCGGCGTCGACAAAGGCTTCGATAAAAGGATCGACAGGCGAGATCATCAGATGCACGTCGAATGTCTTCGCCGTGCTGCCGCGGACCGCCCTGGTCACGGCCGGGCCGAAGGAGATGTTCGGCACGAAATGACCGTCCATGACGTCAACATGGATATAGTCGGCGCCAGCCTTGTCGATGGCCTCGATTTCCGCTCCCAGCCGGGCGAAATCCGCCGCCAGGATGGAGGGTGCGATTCGTGTGTTCTGCTGCATGGCCTTCACCTAACAGGTTGCCCGACGGGGAACAAGTGCGGGGCGCGGCACCAGCTTACACCCGCCTAAACCGCGCGATAAAGAACCCGTCAAAGCCACCCAGCTCCGGATAAAGATGCGGCCCGGTCCGGACGTCGCCGTCCGGGGTCAGCAGCTTGTCCAGACCGCCCAGCTCTTCCGCCGTCACCGGATCGCGCTCCAGCGGCAACTCCGCCAGCGCACGGGCGACCTGCGCCTCGCCTTCTTCGGTCTGCTGGGAGCAGGTGCAGTAGACCAAACGCCCCCCCGGCTGCAGCATGCCGGCCGCCTTGGCCAGCAGCTTCGCCTGCAGGGTCGTCAGCTTGTGGAGATCGCCGAGCCCCTTGGCGTGCAGGATGTCCGGGTGGCGCCGGATGGTGCCGGTCGCCGTGCAGGGCGGGTCGAGCAGGATGGCGTCGGGCGCGAAGGGCGGTGTCCAGCCGGTGATATCGGCGACAGCGACATCGCCGTAGAGCCCGAGGCGTTCCATATTGCGTTCCAGACGCTTCAGACGCCTGGAGGAGCGGTCCACCGCCAGCACATCCGCGCCCATCGCGGCGAGCTGCAGGGTCTTGCCGCCGGGTGCGGCGCAGAGATCGAAGACCCGCTTGCCCTTGACGTCGCCGAGCAGTTTCGCCGGCAGTGCGGCGGCCGCGTCCTGGACCCACCAGGCGCCTTCGTCGAAGCCCGGCAGGCCGGTGATCGCGCCATCAAACTCGCGGCGGAGCGTGCCGGTCGGCAGCAGCGTGGCCTCCAGCTTGTCCGCCCAGAGTTCCGGATCGGCCTTGACCGAGATATCGAGCGTCGGCTGGGTCAGCGAGTATTCGGCAATCGCCTGCGCGGTTTCGGCGCCGAAAGCGGCCTGCCAGCTTTCGATCATCCAGGGCTGGAAATTCAGTTCGATCGGAAGCTCTTTCAGGCGTTCCGCCCCTTCGCGGGAAACCCGGCGCAGGACGGCATTGAGGAGTCCCTTGAACTTCGGGTGACCGCGGCTTTCCACCAGCGTCACCGCGCTGTCGACAGCCGCATGCGGCGCGACGTCGAGGAACAGCAGTTCTGCCACCCCGAGCCGGAGAATATCGCGCACAACCGTCGCCTGACGCGGCAGGGGCTTCTCAAGCACGGTCTCGATCAATGCATCGATCTGGCCGAGCCGGCGCAGGGTCGTGCTGACGATGGAACGGGTAAAACCACGGTCCCGGCGGGGCAGCTTGTTGAGGCCGTCATGCACGGCCAGGGCATCATCCAGCGGCGTGTTCTTTGTCAGAACCGCGCGGAGAATATCAAAGGCGACGCTCCGGGCCGCGGAGACGTCCTGTTTTTGCTCTTTTTCCATGCGCGTCGCTTACTCCAGCGCAGGCGCGCTGGCCAGCATTTTTGCAGCAGGGCGGCCATGCATCCGGAAACATGTCCCCGGCACGGTCATCGCGCCATCGCAGGCAGATAAAGCCCGGATACGTTTGGTATTTCTTAACCAAAACCGGCAATGCTGAAGCCGACCCCGGATATGCGGAAAGGAAAAGGTTTTGGCTGATACCATCGCACTCGACGACATCGTGCTCTTGCCGGACTCCTTTATCGACGCATTGCTGGCCCGTCGCGAGGATCAACTTGAACCCTATTTCGGCGATCGCACGGCTGAAATCCTCGCCGCGTTCAACGGCCATTCGCTGGATTCCGAGGGCCAACTCAAACAGTGGGTCGAAATGTCGGTGACCGCGAATGACAGCGTCCGTCAGGTTGCCGAGATGACCCGCTCCGTCCGGGAGGTCGACTCCCGCACCCAATCGATCGCCTCCGCGGTCGAAGAACTTTCGGCCACCGTGAGCAGCATCACCGCGACCTCCGAATCCGCCGCGGCGGAAGCGCAGGACGCCGTCGCCGTCTCCGATACGGGAAAACAGGCTGCCGCCAGCGCGGTTTCCGCCATGGGCGCGGTTTTCGAGGTCGTGCATTCGGCCGTGGAGAAGGTCGGCGCCCTGGCCGAAGCCTCCAACCGCATCGGCGAGATCGTCTCCACAATTGAGGCGATCGCCAAACAGACCAATCTGCTTGCCCTGAATGCCACGATCGAGGCCGCCCGGGCCGGAGAGGCAGGCAAGGGATTTGCCGTCGTGGCGGGCGAGGTCAAGACCCTTGCCAACCAGACGGCGGAAGCCACGGACGATATCCGCTCACGTATCACCGAGCTTCGGTCGGAGATGGACACGATTGTAACCGTCATGAAGTCTGGCGCGGAAACGGTCGATACAGGCCGGCAATCCATTGAGACTGCTGGCTCTGAAATGGACCGTCTCGCAAGCGGTATCACCTCCGTTACAGACCGCATGGAGGAGATTTCCGGCATTTTGATCGAACAGCAGTCCGCCACCGAGGAAATTGCCAGCGGCGTTGGCGTCATTGCCCGGATGAGTGCGGAAAACGTTTCGCTGATCGACGGCGCCATCACAGCTCTCGAACGGACCGCGCCGATCATCTCGACCAGCATCGACGCATATGTTCAGGAAGGAGCCCCGAACGCGACGATCCATGCGGCGAAGTCAGACCATATGATCTGGATGCGCCGGCTTGCCCAGATGCTTGCCGGGCGCGCGTTTCTCAAGCCCGACGAACTTGCCGACCACCATAGCTGCAGACTGGGTAAATGGTACGATTCCCAGACCGATCCGCGGCTCACAAGCCATCCTGCCTGGACAGCGCTTATCGGGCCTCACAAAGAAGTCCACCGTGCAGGCATCGCCGCCGCCGAGACCTTCATGACGGGCGACCTGGACGGTGCGATCAGACTGGTCTGGGATGCGGGAGAGGCGTCTAAGGAAGTCATGCGTCTTCTGGACGAGTTGTCCGATCACATGACTGAATGATCGCCGATCATCCAGGCACGACACCCCCCGGTCAGCTCCAGGGGCCCCGACCGCCACGGGTCATGCCCGCCATCTTCTGCAAGGCCGCGATCCGGTTCTGCGTGTTCGGATGGGTGGAGAACAGGCTGTCCACTGCATTGGCATGTAACGGGTTGATGATGAACATGTGAGCGGTCGCCGGATTGCGCTCGGCCGCGTGATTGTCAATTGCCGCCGCGCTCTTCTCCAGCTTGCCCAGTGCCGAGGCAAGCCAGAGCGGACGGCCGCAGATTTCCGCGCCGATCCGGTCTGCTTCATATTCCCGTGACCGGCTGATCGCCATCTGCACCAGCATGGCCGCCATCGGCGCCAGGAACATCATCGCCAGCGTGCCGATCAGCCCCAGTGGGTTGTTCCGGTTACCGCCAAAGAACAGTGCGAAATTCGCCAGCATGGAGATGGCACCGGCGATGGTCGCCGTGATGGTCATGATCAGGGTATCGCGGTTCTTCACATGCGCCAGCTCATGCGCCATGACGCCTGCAACCTCTTCATGGCTCATCCGCTCAAGCAGGCCGCGCGTCGCCGCGACCGCCGCGTTTTCCGGATTCCGGCCGGTGGCGAAGGCGTTCGGCTGATCCTGTTCGATCAGATAGACCTTGGGCATCGGCAATTCCGCCCGGTGCGCCAGCTGCTGGATCATGTCATGGAACCATGGCAGGTCGGCGCGGCTGATCTCCCGCGCGCCATACATGCCGAGCACCATCTTGTCGGCGTTCCAGTAGGTGAAGAGATTCATGCCGGCCGCGAAGACCAGCGCGATCATCATCCCCGCCTCGCCGCCAAGCATGTAGCCAACGCCGAGAAACAGCGCCGTCATTCCGGCCAGAAGCAAAGCGGTACGTGCGTAGCCCATCGATCCCTCTTGAGAGTTTCCATCCATCCGGCGACGCAGCCGGAACGACTGATAAATGGGCATCGCAAGGAACGTATCAAGACTTGGCGCCGGGCCTCAGAAGAGCCATATGTATTTTATGAGCGAGACAAAACGCACCTTCACGCAAGTCACCGTCAGCGGCACCAAACCGGCACCGAAACCGGTTGGCCCGGAAAAATTCGTCACACCGCCGCAATTGAAGCCCGAGACGAAGGGTCTGCCCGATCAGGAAGAGTTTGGCGGCTATGACGGGCCCGAGCCGACCCGTTTCGGCGATTGGGAACATAAGGGCCGCGTCACAGATTTCTGAGCAACGCGGGTTTTGCCGTCAAAGCGTCAGGAAACCGCCTCGCGGTGAACCACACCCGTGAGGCAGCCCATGGCCCCGGCGGCTTTCACCAGCTCCGAGCAATCCACCGTCACGCACTCGATCCCGGCATCCTCATAGGTCTTCTGCACGCTGTCGTATCCGGCGCACATCAGGATCTTGCGCGGCGCCAGGGTGACAATGTTCATCGCCCGGTTCAGCTCAAGGTCCGGGCCTTCCGGCAGCCAGACGATTTCATAACCGCGTTCCTCGAGCGCCCGTACCGTGGCATGCGGCGTGCGGCGCCACCAGCAGATGGCGAGATCCTTGTCGACGATCCGCAGCAGCCCCATGAAATGCATGCAGCCGAACGGCATGTCGACCGGCAGCACCTCGACGCCCATCTCGATCAGCACCTCGTCGATCTGGGCCACGGCCTCCGCATTGGTACGCTGGCCCATGCCGACCATCACCGTCTCCGGATCGAGCCACATCGCATCCGCGCCCTCGAACAGAGCCGTGCCGCGCAGGGTGCGCAGGATCGGCACGCCCATATCGGCCAGCCGCCGCGCGATCAAACGCTCCTCGCCTGCCCGCACCGTCGATGCCGGACGGGCCAGGATGGCGCCTTCCGGTGTCATCACGAACAGATCGGCACAGAACATCTGGTTCGGTGTCGGTACTGCGGGCGGGTCGACATAATGCACCTCGACACCGTTCGACCGGTAGGCTTCCGCGATCCCGTCATGCTGGGCACGGGCCAGGCCGATATCCAGCGGCGCCAGCATCTGCACGGCGTCCGGATCGTTGTGGGAGATATCCAGCTCGGCACCCGGGCGATGCATGATCACGCTTTTCAGCGGCGCCCATTCTGTATCGATACCCGACGGCGCCCAGAGATCGCCGATCTCCTCGCGATGGGTACGCTCACGCCCGGACCAGCCCGGCCCGCCATAGGCTGACGTATTGAACAGCCCCTTACGATCACTCATGCCTGATTTATCCTGTTTTCTTGACCGATGGTGTCAACGCCGCCAGCACCTGGTCCGTGTCGCCGCCGAGAGACGGGACAGGATGACGAAGTTGCGCCGGCGTGTCCGAGAGTTTGACCGGGAACCCGGTCATGCGAATGGTCGTCCCGTCCGGCTGAGGCACATCCAGGACAAGATCCTGTGCCAGCACCTGCGGGTCGGTGAATACCTCCTGCAGGTCCATCACCCGGCCGCACGGGCAGCCTGCCTTGTTGATCGCCTCGATCCAGTGGTCGACCGGCTCTTCCGACATCCGCGCATTGATATGCTCGTTCAGAGCTGGACGGTTCCGCACCCGGCGCTCGTTCGTCGCGTAATCCGGCTGCTCCAGCAAATTACCAAGTCCGATACATTCAAGGAACCGGACCACGAACGCATCGTTCGATGGTGCCACGGCGACCTGGCCATCGGATGCGGTGAACAGGCCGTAGGGCGCGACGATCGGATGGTCGTTGCCGGTTCGCTTCGGCACCTCCCCGGTAGCGAAATACTCCGCCGAAAGATACCCCAGCATGCTGACCAGGCCACCGGTGAGAGTGGATTCCACCCTCTGCCCCTTGCCGATCCGCTTCCGGGCATGCAGCGCGGCAAGCGTGCCGAACGCGGCATAGAGGCCTGCGATCAGGTCACTCATCGGCGGCGCGGCCCGCATCGGATCGTCACCATCCGCGCCATTCACACTCATGAATCCGCTCATGGCCTGGGCGATGAAATCGAAGGACGGCCGGTCCACATAGGGGCCCGTGGAGCCATAGCCATTGATACTGGTAACGACGAGGCCAGGGTTCAGTGCATCGAGACGCGCCTGATCAAACCCCATCTTGTCCAGCACGCCCGGCCGGTAATTCTCCACCAGCACGTCCGCTTCCTCGATGAGCCGGGCGAGAGTCTGCTTCCCCTCGTCCGTATAGAGATCGAGAACCACCGACTTCTTGTTCCGGTTGAACTGGGCGAAATACCAGCTCACTCCGTCACGGACCACGCCCTGACTGCGTACCGGGTCTCCGGCGGGCGGTTCGATCTTGATGACATCCGCACCCATATCGGCCAGCAACTGCGTGCAGAACGGCCCGGCGAGAATACGCGTCAGGTCGATAACCCTAATGTCGGAAAGCGGCATTGCTTCAGCCCACCGCCGTCTGCACATCCCCCATGGAATGAAGGTCGAGCCGCGGCCCGGCCTTCATCACCTGCCCCGGCAGCGGGTGCTCCAGCGCTTCTTCAACGATGTTGGCGATCTTCATCAGCTTGGCGAGATCGATACCGGTCTCGATGCCCATTTCATGCATCAGATAGACCAGATCCTCGGTGCAGATGTTTCCAGTCGCCTTTGGCGCGAACGGACAGCCGCCGGCACCGCCGAATGAGCTGTCGAAATGCGTGATGCCCTCATCGAGCCCGGCCACCACATTCACCAGACCGATTCCGCGCGTGTTGTGGAAATGCAGATGGATCGGCAGGCTCGGCACATGTTCTTTCAGGTAGCGCACATTTCGGGTCACCAACGGCGGGGTCGCCATGCCGGTGGTGTCGCCAAGCGCAACGCTCTTGAAGCCGAAATCGACGAAATGCTTGGCGACATAGCCAAGCCGTTCAGCCGGAATATTCCCCTCGAACGGGCAGCCAAAAGAAGTCGCGATCGCGGCGGAGACCGGGATCTTCGCTTCCTCGGCAATCTTCGCCACCTGAGCGAAGCCGGCCAGGGACTCATCGACGGTCCGGTTCACGTTCTTCTTGTTGTGGCTCTCCGAGGCGGAGACAAAGACGATCATCTCGTCGACACCAGCCTCGGCAGCGCGGATCGCACCTTTCACATTCGGCACCAGGGCAGCGAGAACCGCGCCCTTGGACCGGTCAACGCCATTCAGCACCTCGAGAACGTCCGCAAGCTGCGGCACGGCACGCGGCGAGACGAAGGACGAGAACTCCATGCGCTTGACGCCGGCATCGACCAGGTCGTTGATCAGTTTGATCTTCAGTTCCGTCGGAACGAATTTCGGCTCTGCCTGAAGGCCGTCCCGCGGCCCGACCTCCGTAATTTCCACCCGTGTCGGCCTTGCCATTTTTCTGCTCCTGTTAGGCATCGTTTACGACGAATTAGCATTTCGACGGCATCCTAGCGAATTCGACGAAATGTTGCAGGCTCTGCGTAAGAACAATTGCCATTCCGGAAAACCGGGGCGGCGCACAAGTTTAGAAATTGGTAACGAATTTCAGGGAAAGTGATACCGACAATCACTCGCGAGTACGCACAATGCACCGAAGCCACAGCAAAACCGCCGAAATTACGCGGACAGCACCACTCATCGCCGCGATCGTTTTCGCTGCGCTGTTCTGCTGCGCACAGGCTTTCGGCGCCTCGCCTGCACTCAATCTGAACGAAAACGGCATCGCTTTGCATGGCTACGATCCGGTCTCCTATTTCACCAACCAGCAGGCCGAACGCGGCCGGTCCAGCATTTCCGCCGAATACAACGGCGCCACATACTATTTCGCCGAAAAGAAAAACCGGGATGCCTTCCTGCAGGAGCCGCGGCTCTATGAACCGCACTATGGCGGTTATTGCGCTTACGGCGTCGCGGTCGGCCAGAAGTTCAACGGCGATCCGGAAGTATTCATGATCGTCGAAGGCAAGCTCTACCTGCAATTGGACCGCGCTACACAGACACTCTGGAAAGCGGATCTCGACAAGAATATCGCGATTGCCGATCGAACCTGGCCCGTTATCAGACAAATCCCGGCGAATGTCCTCAATGACTAACGCCCCCCCCAGCGCGCCAAACACCACGAATAGGGTGCGCCTGACATCCATCAGCGCACGCTATCTCACGCGTTTCGTGCCAATAATCATGATCATCTTTACGGTGATGATTTCTCTCTACGGCACCGTCGCCTACCATCAGGCGATGGCAAACCTTGCCACCAAACTCGATACCCTGGTCGCCCGCCAGTCACTCTTGCTGGGCGAAGCGGTTGCGGATGGCCGCAACGACAGGATCGGTCTGCTGGTCGCGCAGACCATTGCCGACCGTGATGTCGCGACAATTGCCGTCCTTGACGCCGAGGGGGCCACGCTCAATCGGTATGGGTCTCTGCCTTCTGCCGACGGGCCGCTGACCCGCAGCGTCGCCATCAATCACATGGGCCCAAACAGTTATCAGCGCGTCGGCACCCTGGTCGTCAGCATGAGTGAAGAACTGGCTGTCGAACGACTCACATATACCCTGTTTTACATTGCCCTGCTTGGCATCGCCCTGCTGGTGGCCGCAGCCGTCGCCGCCCATCTCGTGCTCCGCGCCACAGTGAGCCAGCCTCTCGACAAAATGCTGACCGCCATTCGCATTCAGCGGGACAGCGGCGCGCATATTCCGATCGACTGGGACAGCCCGGATCAGATCGGCCAGGTCGTATCCGCCTACAACGCATTGCAGCTTCGCCAGACCAAGACGGAAAACGATCTGACCCGCCTGCATAACAAGGCGGCGCGCGCCCACCAGTCAAAATCCGATTTTGTCGGCCGTGTGATCGAGGAACTCCGCACGCCACTGAATTCGATCGTTGGATTCTCCGAAATCGTCAGCAGCCAGCGATTCGGCCCGGATACGATCCACCGCTACCTGAGCTATGCCGGCAACATCAATCAGGCCGCCCGACATCTGCTTTATGTGATCGAGAATGTACTGGACCTCACCAAGCTGGAAGGCGGCGAGGTCGAGCCGGTCTTCGCTCCGGTCAAGGTTGAAATGCTGTTGCGGCGCGCGGAAACCGCCGCCGCGACGCTTCCGCACAACAAGGGCGTGCGCCTGATCGTGAATGCACCCGCACCCGGATTCATACTCAATGTCGATGCCGGGTTGATCAATTCTTTACTCGGCAAGCTGCTGGAAAACGCGCTGCGTCACGCACCGGATGACGGGCGGGTGGAACTGACATTCAGCGTATCTCCCGGCGGCACCGCCTCCTTTACCGTGCACGACAATGGCGACGGCATCCCCGAAAAGGAAATCGAACGTCTCCTGACCCCCTTTGCCGCGTCGCGCGACATGGATGAAGGCCGTTATCACGGCATCAGGCTCAGCCTTCCGATTTGCAAAATCCTGGCGGAAATGCACAGCGGCACGATAGAGATCACCAATCCGCCGGCCGGTGGAGCCGCCGTTTCGCTTCTCTTGCCGCCGTCGCGGATAACCGAAAGCCCGGCCCCCTCACCGGGTGGCGATGAAAATTCCGGCACCGATCATCGCGCTCCCCGCGCTTCTGTTCAGTATCTTCACCGAACGGCCTGAGCGAAAGATCCGGCGCGCCCCGGCGGCCATCAACCCGAAGAAATTGTTCACGACCAGGATCGCCGCGACGACAATGGTGGCGAGGATGGTGATAGCCGGCACGGCCAGGGCGTCGAAATCGACAAAGGTCGGCAGCAGCGCTCCGTAGAACAGGATGATTTTCGGATTCCCGAGAATGATCAG
This sequence comes from Nisaea sp., assembly GCF_040217065.1. Lineage (GTDB taxonomy): Bacteria > Pseudomonadota > Alphaproteobacteria > Thalassobaculales > Thalassobaculaceae > Nisaea. The sequence goes on along the minus strand of NZ_JAVJNX010000005.1, from coordinate 176,819 downwards.
GATAGGCCGCAATCTCACTGATCAGACCCTTCGATGCCTGCGGGCGGGCCTCCAGGAGCTCCGGCCTGGCGCGAACGCGAGCGCGGTTTCCAGTGTCATGTCAGTGTTCCCGTCGAAGGAAAATGTTTGCCGGATTACAAGGGCCGCCGGCGCCGGTCGATACTTCCCGCAAAATCATGACAATCGCGCGGGAGGAAAAACAAGTGTCAAGAGTAAGGGTCATCACCGACGGGCTCATGTTTCCCGAGGGGCCGATTGCCATGCCGGATGGATCCGTCATCCTGGTCGAGATCGGGCGCGGCACCCTCACCCGGGTCTCTCCCGACGGGACGAAGGAGATCATCGCGGAGCCGGGAGGCGGCCCGAACGGCGCCGCCATCGGACCGGACGGGCATTGTTATGTCTGCAACAATGGCGGTTTCGCGTTCCAGCGCGATGCCCAGACCGGCAACATGCGACCGATCGCACAATCGGCGGACTACACGACAGGACGGATCGAACGGATCGACCTGACGACCGGCAAGGTCGAGCGGCTCTACGAAAGCTGCGACGGCCACCCGCTGAAAGGTCCGAACGACATCGTCTTCGACCGGAACGGCGGGTTCTGGTTCACCGATCTCGGCAAGGTGCGGGCGCGAGACATGGATCGCGGCGCGGTCTACTACGCGAAGGCTGACGGCAGCCTGATCAAGGAAGTCATCCAGCCCTTCATGACCCCGAACGGGATTGGTCTCAGTCCAGACGAGAAAACCCTTTATGTCGCGGAGACGGAAGGGGCCCGGCTTTACGCCTACCCGATTACCGGCGAGGGCGAGGTCTCCCGGGTCGGCTTCCCATCGTCCCTGAACGGCGGCAGGCTGGTGAATGCCGATGGCGGCTGGCGGCGTTTCGACTCCCTCGCCCTCGAGGCGAGCGGCAATATCTGCGTCGCCACACTGATGACCGGCGGCATCACCGTCGCCCATCCGGACGGCAGCACAGTCGACTTCTTCGAGACCGCCGATCCCTACACAACCAATATTTGCTTTGGCGGCCCCGACCTGAAAACGGCTTACCTGACGCTGTCATGGGCCGGGCAGCTGGCGGCTGTGGAATGGCCCCGGCCCGGATTGCCATTGAATTTTCTCAACAAATAATGGCGCTTGGCGAACCCTTATGGGTTCGTCTTGACCCTCTCCTCCATGCGGTCTAAAGACACCGCATGGAAACGTACTTGCAGGCTCTAGCGGAACGAATGACCGCGTAGCTGGCCCTCCGGCCCGCGCCGTCATCCATTTTTGCTTCCTTTTGAGCCTGAGCTGTTTTCATGTCTGTTCTTCACTCCCGACCTGCCCCCATTTCCTGGCGCCATGAGCTGGCTGCCACCTCGAAACTTGCCTGGCCGCTGGTCCTGACCCAGCTCGCCACAATCGCCCTGAGCACCGTCGATGTGATCATGATCGGCTGGCTCGGACCGGAAGAGCTGGCGGCGGCGACGCTGGCAACCTCCCTGATCTTCCCGCTGACTTTCTTCGGCATCGGCCTGCTGGCCGCAACCGCCGCCATGTTCAGCCACGAGATCGGCGCTATCAGGCTGCGCGGTGTCCGCCGCACCCTCCGACAGGGATTCTGGGTCGCGATCTCGCTCTGCATGCCGTGCCTCGTTTTACTCTGGAACAGCGAGTCCCTGATGCTGCTGATGGGGCAGGATCCATGGCTTGCCGCCAGTGCGGCCGACTATGTCCGCATCGCCATGTGGGGATTGCTCCCCCTGATGTGCTTCACGGTCCTGCGCAACCTGGTTACCGCCCATTCGCGGCCACGCTCCTCTCTGATCATTCTCGTTCTGGCCATCGGCGTGAACGCGATGGCGGATTACGCGTTGATATTTGGCAATTTCGGGGCTCCGGCCCTTGGTCTGGAAGGCGCCGCACTGGCCACACTGGTTGTTCAGTGCTTCATGTTGCTGGCGCAGACCCTGTTCGTCGTCACCGACCGGAAATTCCGCCGCTACAACCTTTTCGGCAGATTCTGGCGTCCGGACTGGGCACGCTATATCGAGATCATGAAGATCGGCATTCCGATCGGCCTGACCGTTCTGGCAGAAGCCGGTCTGTTCGCCGCCAGCGCCTTCATGGTCGGCCTGTTCGGACCGGACCAGCTGGCCGCTCATGCCGTCGCCCTGCAATGCACCTCGGTCGCCTTCATGGTGCCGCTCGGGGTGTGCCAGGCAGCAACCATCCGGGTCGGCCTTGCCATGGGCCGGGGCCGTATTCTCGACGCCCTTCTGGCCGGCCGGATCTCGACCTTTGTCGGCGTCGGCTTCGCCACTCTGACCGCGCTTGTCTTCTGGTTCGCGACGGAGCCCATTGTCGGTTTCTATCTCCGGCTTGATGATCCGGAAAACGCCACGGCCATCGCCTTTGCCGTCGACTTCATTCGGATCGCCGCTGTGTTCCAGATCGTCGATGCAGGACAGGCTGTCGGCGCCGGTAATCTGCGCGGCCTGAAAGACACCACGATCCCGGCGATCCTGGCCTTCATCGGATACTGGGTGCTCGGTTTCCCGGCCGGGGCCTATCTCGCCTTCACCTACGGATTGCAGGGCGCCGGGGTCTGGATGGGGCTCGCGGTCGGGCTGACCGCCGCCTGTTTTGCCCTGATCATGCGTTTCGAGTTGCTGATGCACCGGACCATCCGCCGGGCCGGCGCCACAGCCTGACCTCAGGCGGTGCGCCTTCCGCCGCGCAGATAATGGTTCGGCACGCCTTCGATCTGGGCGACGCGGAGTTCCTGGGCGTACGCCCCGCACTCTGCCCGGATCAGCAACTCCTTCCAGAACGGTGCCGGCGTCTCGATCCGGAAGGCCTCGGCGAGCACGCGGCCGGTCGTGCTTTCCGGCGCCTCGACATCAAGCGCGGCCAACATCGTCGGCAGAACATCGACCAGGCCGGTCGGGGTCTCCACGATGTGATCCTGGCGGAACAGGTCTCCGCCCGCGGTCAGCAGATTGTTGATCTCGTGCTGATGCAGCCCGCCATGGATTCCGCCCCCTGCCGGAATGTCGGCATTGTCGGCGTAGCACAGCCCCGGATAGCCGTGTGCATTGGCCCCGTCGGAGGTGCGCAGGACCATATAGAGGTCCGGCGCCCGTACGCTTGAGACATTGATTGCGCTCATCGGCAGCGCGCCCGGCAATTCCTCCCGGCTGAACACAAGGCCGCACCAGTCCTGTTCGATGAGCCAGCGAAAGACTGTCTCTGTCATCGCCGGATCGCGGTCCCGGATACTGATACCGCCCGCATAGCTGCGCTTGACCACGACATCCACATCCGGACCGATGGCCTTGCCGACCCGGAAACCGGCTTTTGTCAGCTCCTCGGCGACGTTGATCTGCCCTGTGGCCGTGATCTGGCCATGGTCGGACGCGGCGATGATCTGCCAGCCCTCTTCCCGGCCTTCCGCGTCCCACCAGTCGAGAATGCGCCGAAACGCATCGTCTACCGCCTTGATTGCCACAAGGGAGTCCGGCGAGCCTATTTCCTTGTAATGGAAGCTCAGGTCCGGCTCGTTGAACCAGATCACCTGGATGTCCGCATCATGCTTCGGGATGAACTCCTCAAGCAGCACGGTGGCCGCATAATCCTGCACGGCCACATTCGGCAGCTGTTGCTCCGGCACCGGCCCGAACCGTTCGATCACACCGTCGAAATCAGCGGCCGGACTGGAGATGTCAGCTCCCCAGATCGAGAAAACGGGCTGTCCCTGCTCCGCCGCGTTGAGATTGAGCAGCCGGGCATTGCCGATTTTGCCCGTGGTGACGACCGCATATTTGAGGCCGGCCGCATGCAAAATTTCGCCTGTGTTCCGCGCGGCATGCAACCGGCCGTAGCGGCGGGCGGCCTCGGCCATCCTGGCATCGTCCGATGTGTCCATCGGGCCGTCGAAACCGAGCGCCGGATCATAGAAACTGTTGCCCATGATGCCATGGCCCGGACGGGCCTCGTCGCCGAGACTGTGCAGCGCGGCGGGGCCGGGAAAAGCGCCGGTCACGAAGCTGGAGACCTGCACCCGGGTTTCCACCGGGAAGACCGAGGCACTGTTGGGGAAATCGGTCCAGGACTGGCGGAAGCCATGAATGGCCGGCGCCGTATCGGGCCGAACCATGTCGCGGCGCAGACCGTCGAAAAGGACAAAGAGAAAACGCGGTCGCGCCATGGAAACCCTCACACAAAATCAGCGAATTGACGGTCGCATTGTCTGCCCGCTTTCTGGCGCGGGCAAGACAGCGCTCCATGAAAGCTCCGTGACAGTGCCAAATCATATTAGTTCGATAAATCTAGAATTATCGTTGACTCAACCGAAATCAGTGCATACCTTCCCATCATGGACATAGAAACCGCCTCGAAATGCCTGTCGGAACTTGGCAACCCACACCGCCTCGAAGCCTTTCGCCTGCTCATCAAGGCGGGGCCGGAAGGGGTGACGGTCGGCGAAATTCAGAAACATCTGAATATCCCGAAATCCACCCTTTCCCACCATATCTCGCATCTGGTCTGGGCCGGTCTGGCACGGCAGGAGCGGGAGGGTCGGGTGCTGCGCTGCACGGCCAATTTCGAGCTGGCCGATGCCCTGGTGACCTATCTCTGCGCCGAGTGTTGCAACGGCCTGGATGTGGTGCAGCTGGACGAGACGCAGGACGCGTGAGTTTTTTTGACTTAATAGTTCGATGATACCGGAAGGATCGGATAGAATCATGACCACAGCTGACCTGACGCGCAGCATCTCGTTCCAACTCGGTCGGATCGATCGGGTCTGGATTGCAACCATTCTGCTATTCGCGGCCCTTGCCCTCCTGGTCCCGGACCAGGCAGCGAGGAGTGTCGGTTTCACATTCGACGCTCTTGTCCATGTCGGACCCTTCATCATCCTTTCTGTCGCTGTCGCCGCATTCGCCCGGGCAAGCGGACTCGATCACCAGATCGGTCGGGCCTTTTCGGGCAACGCGACGCAGGCAATCCTGCTGGCGGCCGCCTTCGGCTCCCTCTCACCCTTCTGTTCCTGCGGTGTGGTGCCGATCATCGCCGGCCTGCTCGTCGCCGGGGTGCCCCTGGCGCCGGTCATGGCCTTCTGGCTCGCATCGCCTCTGATGGACCCGGAAATGTTCATCCTGATGACGCCGGTGATGGGCCTCGAGTTCACCTTCGCGAAGCTTGCCGCTGCTTTCACCATCGGTGCCACCGCCGGGTTTGGCACGCATCTGCTGGTGAAGGCTGGCGCCTTCAAGGACGCCCTGCGCCCGGACCTGACCAAATCATGCGGCTGCGGCAGTTCCAACGCCCTGAAGACAGAGAAGATTGTCTGGGGTTTCTGGAAGGATCGGGAGCGCCGGGAGGCCTTCTCCGGTGAAGCCAGGAGGTCCGGTCTGTTCCTTCTGAAATGGCTGACCCTCGCCTTCACTCTCGAAAGCCTTATGGTGGCCTACGTTCCGGCTGAACGGGTGGCGACCTATCTCGGCGGCAGCGAATGGTGGACCATTCCGGCGGCCATCCTGGTCGGCGTGCCGAGTTACCTCAACGGCTATGCGGCCATTCCGCTGGTCGGCGGCCTGATGGATCTGGGGATGACCCCGGCAGCAGGCCTCGGCTTCATGATTGCCGGCGGCATCACCAGCATTCCTGCTTCGATGGCGGTTTTTGCCCTGGTGCGCGGCGGCGTCTTCGCCTGGTATCTGGCGCTCGGGTTGCTCGGCTCCCTCGCCGCTGCCTACGGATTTGCCCTCTACCTTGCGGTTTTGGCATGATATTCATGCGTGAAGCTGGATATTGCTTCCTGGAATGGGATACTTACCTTTCCTGAATACGCGGCCGCCGCTCTGCACGGGCGGCGGATTCCACAAACGCCGGTCATGCGGCGCGGAGGACAGTACAGTGGACGCCAATCCGAAACCCAAAGCCGTCGTCGACCCGGTCTGGAGTTCGATGCTCACCGATGCCGCCGAATGGGCGAAACAGGAATCCGCCCTGGCGAGCTGGATGCATGCCAGCGTGCTGGATCAACGCAGCTTCGAGGATGCCCTGGCTTACCTGATCTCCCAGAAGATCGGCGGCACGGAGATGAGCGATCTCTCCGTCTATCAGGTCGTGCACAATGCAATGCTGTCCGACGCCTCGATCGGCGAGTCCGCCCGCGCAGACCTTTCCGCCACCTACGACCGCGATCCGGCCTGCACCAGCTATCTCGAGCCGTTCCTCTATTTCAAAGGGTTCCATGCCCTGCAGGCCTATCGGATCGGCCACTGGCTCTGGGGCCATGACCGAACCTTCCTGGCGAAATATTTCCAGAGCCGGATCAACAGCGTCTTCGGCGTCGACATTCACCCCGCCGCCCGCATCGGCAAGGGCATCATGATCGATCACGGTACCGGCGTGGTCATCGGCGAGACCGCTGTTGTCGAGGATGGCGTCTCCCTGCTGCACGGTGTGACCCTGGGCGGCACGGGTAAGGAAACCGGCGATCGTCATCCGAAGATCCGTCGGGGCACCATGATCGGCGCCGGAGCCACCGTGCTCGGCAATATCGAGGTCGGTGAATGCTCACGGGTCGGTGCCGGGTCGGTCGTGCTGAAAAGCGTCGACAAGAACACCACCGTTGCGGGCGTTCCGGCGAAAGTGGTCGGTAATGCCGGCTGCGCCCAGCCGGCGCTCTCAATGGACCAGCGATTTTATTCCGAAGAGTACGACTGACGTTGCATATCTGAGCTGATCAGGGGGCCGAGTGCGGCCAAATTCCGCCGAGCGCGACTGTCGCCTCCCTGGCCACATTGCAGACGATCTTGCCCAGTTTGCTGATCCGTTCATCCGTGATCCGTGCCGTCGGCCCGGAAATGGAAATCGCGGCCAGCGGCTCGCTGTGATGGCCAAAGACAGCCGATGCGACGCAGCGCAACCCGACCGAATGCTCCTCGTTATCAATGGCAAATTCGACGTCACGAACCTTCGCCAGCTCCGCCTCCATGCGCGGCAGGGCGTCGATGGTCCGGCGGGTCTTGTGTTCCGTCCCGATCCGCGCCAGCAGCTTGGAGACCTCGTCGGTCCGCATCCGCGCAAGCAGCGTTTTTCCGACGGCCGAACCGGCGATCGGAACGCGCGCGCCGGGCTTCGCGAAGGCCCGCATGATTTCCCGGCATTCGACCTGGGCCAGATAGACCATTTCATCATTGTCGCGGACGGCCAGATTCACTGTCTCCCCGCTCTCTTCCATCAGGCGCCGCATGTAGGGCCGGGTAATGGCAACCAGGTCGCGCGTGCGCAGGAAAGCATTGCCGACGGCGAAACACTGGACACCGATCTGCCAGGCACCGCGCTCAGTGTCGAAGCGAACGTAGCGCTCCTGCTGCAGGGTGGTCAGCAGGCGGTGCACCGTCGACGGCGGCAACGTCACGGTATGGGCGATTTGCGTGAGGGTCATGCCCTCTTCGTCAGCGGCCAAAGCGTTGAGAACACTGATGGCGCGTGCGACGGACTGGATCTGGCCCGATCGCTCGGAATCTGATCGCTTGGGAGCTGCGGTCATGAAATCGATATCTTCCCTTTGGGCTTTGTATACAATTCTTATTCATAGCGTGACATGATGTCACTCCGGCTGCCCGCATCATAGATTTCCGCATTGTGGGATGCAATTGCGTTTTTAAAATGAATTGATCCGCTTTGCGTTTGCTCCTCGCACGGGCCTGCGTTAAGCCGAAGAAAGCTCAGAATTTTGGATCGTAAGTCAGGCATATGCGCATTCTCGTCACCGGTGGGGCTGGCTTCGTAGGCTCAAATCTGTCTCTGGCCTTCAAACGCGCCAATCCGGATGCGGATGTGATCGCCGCGGACAATCTGAAACGACGCGGCAGCGAGCTAAATTTGCCGCGCCTGCGCGCCGGCGGCGTCCGGTTCGAGCATGCCGACATCCGCGATCCGAACGACCTCGCGGCGCTCGGGACCATGGATCTGCTGATCGAGTGTTCTGCCGAGCCATCCGTCCAGGCCGGCTATGGGGGGAACCCCGCCTATCTGATAGACACCAATCTCCGCGGCACCCTGAACTGTCTGGAAGCGGCACGGGCACATGATGCGGCCTTCGTGTTCCTGTCCACCAGCCGGGTCTACCCGATTGAGCCGCTCCGTGCCCTGCCGTTTGAAACCGCAGAACGCCGCCTGGCGCTTCCGGCCGGCGCTTCAGGGCCCGGATGGAGCGAGCGCGGCATTGCGGAGGACTTCCCTCTCGCCGGTCACCGCTCTCTTTACGGCGCGACAAAGCTGAGCTCGGAACAGTTCATCGAGGAATACCGTGCCGCCTTCGGATTGAAGGCGATCATCAACCGCTGCGGCGTACTGGCAGGCCCATGGCAAATGGGCAAGGTGGATCAGGGATTCATGACACTCTGGGCAGCCCGGCACCTGTATGGCGGGTCCTTGTCCTACAACGGTTTCGGCGGTCACGGGCACCAGGTCCGGGACGTGTTGCATGTGGAGGACCTGTTCGACCTGATCGTCCGTCAGCTCGACAGGCTCGAGATCGCGGCCCAAGGTGTATGGAATGTCGGCGGGGGGACCGGCAATGCAGTTTCCCTTAAGGAACTCAGCCATGCATGTGCGACACGCTCCGGAAAATTCATCGACATCGGCGTCAATCCGGACACCAATCCGGCCGATATCCCCTGGTTCATTACCGATGCAGGGCGGGTCGGGCAAAGTTTCGGCTGGCGCCCGGAACGATCGGTTGATGCTGTGCTGGACGATATATTTGAATGGCTGACGGCTGAGCGCGCCACGCTTGAACCCATTCTGACATAGGGGTTTGACCAATGAGCCAATCCAATGACCTGAACCGATTGGACGAATTCTCGCTCCAACAGGTTTTTCATCCAGAACGGGTCACAGCACTGGTCCACGCCGTCGCCCCCCACCTGTCGACCGAAGGAAAGACGGTGGTCCACATCATGCCGCTGGCCTGGCGCATCGGGCACCTCGCGATGGAGCCGCATGCGCTCTGGGAAATGTTCGGCGAGAATCACGACCGGCAAATCATCGTCATTCCGGATAGCACGGTGGCGCCGCACAGCACTGGCGTCAGAAGCATAGTGGATCAGAGAATCTCGGTCCTGGAGTCCGCTGACATGGACATCATGCTGATGGGCCATATCGGCGCCGGCACCCTTTCCGTCAATCAATTGACCTGGTATCAGCGTGGCCCCGCCGGCATTCTGGACGACTATATCAAGTTCCTTAACACGAGCACCCGGCAGCCCCGCCATTTGCCTGTCTCGGAGACAGTTTCTCAAGCAGCCCAGCAGTTTTGCGAACGGCGCGGTATTACGGAGACAGACCGGATCGTCGTGCTCAATGTGCGCGACCGCAACTTCCTCCCGGGAGAGACAATCCATTTCTACCGCTCGGCGGATATCGCAACCTACGAGCCAGCCATCCGCTATCTGCTCGATCAGGGCTACTGGGTGCTGCGGACAGGCGTGGCAGGCTCGGTCGAAGCGCCCTTCGAGCATCCGCATTATCTCGATATCTGGAAGGAGCCGGACTACACGGACCTGCTGGACCCCGGCTTGATCAAACGCGCGCATTTCGGCATCACCTGTTCTTCCGGGCCAGAGGCGGTCTTCCGCATCCTTGGGGTGCCGCAGGTCATGGTGAACGGCGTCCTGCAATGTGGCATGTGGATGAATCCACAGGATAAACTGGTTTTCAAAACCTATCTTTCGAATGACGATGGAAAACCCGCAAGACTGCGGTCAATGCTGGAGCAGGGCGTCGCCCGTCATGCAAGTGACGAGGGTGTTGCGAAATGCGGCTTTGCCGTCGAGGACAATACCGCCGACGACATTCTGCATGCCGTCATCGAGATGGACAGATCCCTTGCGGGATCCCATCAAACGGATGAAGCGGCACAGCGAAGGTTTCTGGAAATCGGCGCCGAATATCAGTCCTTCCTGGACAAGGGCGGCCATCCTACAGACAACAGCACCGTCTCCGCCCGGCAGAGCCAGTACGGCTATGCGCTGCCCTGGACGCAGCTCGCGGACCGTTACGTAAAGTCCCACCCGGAATTCCTCGAATGAGGCAATTCATCCCGGTCGCCGCTCCGGCGATCTTTGTCCTGCTCTGGAGCTCCGCGTTCATTGCCGCGAAGTTCGGGCTCGAACATGTCGAACCACTCACCTTCATGGCGAGCCGGTTCGGCCTCGTCACCGCAATTTTTGTAGCCATCGCACTGATCACCGGGGCCCGCTGGCCGAGGAGCATACGCGGTGTCTTTGACATTGCCGTGGTCGGTTTCTGCCTGCACGCGGTTTACCTCTCGAGCATCTTCATCGCCATCCATAGCGGCATGCCCTCCGCGCTCGTCGCCCTGATCACGGGGCTCCAACCGGTGCTGACCGCCGTGGCCTCCGGCTTGTTTCTCGGCGAACCGCCAACGCGCCGGCAATGGCTGGGCTGCTTTGTCGGCTTCGCCGGCATGGTTCTTGTCCTGTCGGACCGAATGAGTGTCGACGGCGTCAGTCTGACCGGCCTGGGCCTGTCCATCCTGGCACTGGTTTCAATCAGCGTCGGGACGCTCTATCAGAAGCGGTACGCAACCGAGATGAACCTGATCACCGGCAGCGCCATCCAATGCGCCACCGCGTTCCTCGTCACACTTACCGGTGCAGCCCTGTTCGAAAGCATGGTTCTCGTCCCCGCGCCGGCCTTCATCGGCGCCTATCTCTGGCTGTCTCTGGTCGTCTCGCTCGGCGCCTATTCGCTCCTCATGACGCTGATCAAGAACGGTCAGGCGACGAAGGTGGCAAGCCTGTTCTATCTCGTTCCGCCGACGGCGGCCGTGATGGCCTATCTTGCATTCGGAGAAGAGATCAGTCCTGTCGCCGGGATCGGTATCCTGGTGACGACCATCGGTGTTGCACTGGTGGTATTCCCACAGCGTCACCGTCGCTGAATACCCGCGAGGCGGGGTCAGGACATGAGGCGACCCGCCTCTGTATCGGACTGCTTCTTCTGGCCTTTCTCGACCCTGCGCGCAAGTTCCTGGTCCAGGGCCTCTGTTGACCAGGAGTGCATGGCGGCAACGATCTTGACGCGGGCTCGCTCGATGCTGGCCTGGCCGTCGAAGCCGTCGTCCGGATACAGTTCCCGATGCGGGATGATCGGCAGGAAATTCATGACATAGGCCACAGCCCGGTCACGGTATTCAACGCTTCCCGCTTTCTTACAGTCCTCGGCATCGGCTTCCGTCCAGTGGTCGATCAGGTCATTCCAGCCATCAAGGGCGAAAGCAACGTCGCGGCGCAGCTTGATCAGGTAGGAAACATTCGAATCCTGCTTGGAGAAGACATCGGCAAAACTGCCAAGCAGGGAATCGAGCGTGACGATCCGCTCGTCCACATAGCGGATCGTCTGATCCACCACCTCAAGCAACACCTCGGCGGCGGCGCCGTATTCCTCCGGCTTCTGTTCCATATAGGCGGCGACGGATTTGCGGAATTCCATCAGATTGACGTGTTCCAGAAACAGATGTCCGTTTGTCCGGTCCGCCTGGGTGCCTTTCACGGTCCCGAACGGCGTGATTAGGCCAACCAGCGGCTCCAGCCATTCCCGCACATTGTCGATACTGACGCCGCTGCGCTGAGACGCGAACAGGAAGACCCGGTCGATCAGCATCTCGACATCGAAATGCGACCGTGATTCCTCGGCAGTCATCAGGTCGACCAGCGTTTTGGTATTCGCCCCCGCCATTACCGGGTCGCCCCGCTCGATACCGCATTCCCGCATCAGCTGGGCGATACAGGACATCCGGACAACTTCCTTGTCCTGACTATCCTGCTGGGCCTGCGCGCGCGCCTTAGCCCGGACCTCCGGATCATCGGAATAGGCCGCATTCACCTTGTGGAGAAGCTCGCGTACCTGCAGCGGATCGATACCATGTTTGCCGACGATCCCCGGAATGCCATCGTGCAATTCCCTGTCCCGATCCGATAGCTGCACGAAATCCGGCAGGTCCTTCCAGGGCACGACCATCAATTCGCCACGCCGCCCGCCGCCAAAACTCGGAATAACCGCTTCAAGGATTCTATCGTTCCCGTGCTGATAAAGGCGTGCGCGGGTATGGCGCAGAGAATCCCCGGTCGTGAACGGGACACAGGTCCCGCGCCTTTCGAAGGTTTGCGCGACACTGATATTATTCGCCATATGGCGGAATCCTAAAGCTTTCTGATCGACTAGTTAGCGCAAAATTCGGTGGTTTTTGCAAGATTTTCAAACCATGAAGCAGTTCGATAAAGCCCATGTTTTCCCATAAAAAAAGACAAGAATTACTCAATTCCTATTCTTACTGAGTCCGGAGAAAGCATTTTAACTCATTGATCACCATGATCGTCTCTTGCCTGCAAGGCAATATCCCGGCCGGGAGACGAGCTGAATGTCGGCCCGCTGCTGCGCTACCGGATGGGACGGGACGACGATGGCAATGATGCGCTGAAAAGCCTTGGCAACATCGACGGCTCTGCCGGAAATCGGCGACGAGCATGACGGCATGGCCGGATAACGTCGCCTCACGATGCCGCCGGTAGCCTGATCGTTGACGAACAGGGGGCAGCCGAGGCGTTCATGACAGGGATATTCGCCGGTCATCGTTTCCAGTCCGAATGGCCGTGAAACAGGCACAAGACCAAGACTGAAACCGCCGCCACTCAGGCGGCTTCGCCAGAGCATGGCACTGCGGACGCTTACGTCACCGCAGACATGACCTGGGCCGCACTTGAGGAATGGTCCGGCTTTGACGAGACGCGCAGTATGTTTAAGGGGTCGCCGTCCAGAAAGCTGCCGGTTCCCGTCAGGAGAGAGCGTCACGACGATAATTTGCCGTCTGGTTCTTCACCTCAACGGGGTTTGCAGCATATCGAAAATCGTGCAATGCGCGAGAGTTCGGCTATACTCGCCTGATACTGAATTTACAGTTTCTCAATTGATCAAGAAATGCCGGAAAACGGCGACCTGGGAGGAGACCATGCTGCATTTCCGATCGGGCAGCAGCAATGCCGTCAACGCTAATACCGCGGTCCAGGAGTGCCTCGATCGCGCTTTTGAAGAAGACGCCGCCGAAGGCTGCAATCTGCTGATTGTCTACTCGACAGTCGGGCATAATTTCCCGCAGCTCATCGCCGCAGCCCGCGAAGCCTGTCCGACGGCCCATATCGTCGGCGGAAGTGGCAGCGGCGTGATCGCGAGCGAAGGCGTCAGCGAGTCGATGCGGTCCATGGCACTCATGGCAATCACAGGCGATGAGGTTTCGGTTGCATCGGTAGCGGGCTTGAATGGACGGAACTCGGCGGACCTCGCCCGATCTGTCGCGGACGATCTGAAAGCACAATCCGACGACATCAATATGATCTATGTCCTCTCTGCCGGACTCGATGTTTCGGGCGACAAGGTGATTCAGGGTATCGAAGAGGTGTTTGGCACCGACATCACGATCTTCGGTCTGACGACAGCGGATAACGGAAAAGCAAAGCGGACCTTCCAGTTCCATGACGAGACCGTCATGGAAGACGGACTCGTCCTTGTTGGTTTCTCGGATCACTCGCTGGAGCTCGTTACCGGAGTCCATCATGGGTCCGTGCCACTCGAAGCGGTGATGTTCGAGGTCACAAAATGCGATGCAAACCAGATACTGGAGCTGGATGGACAACCCGCCTGGCCCACCCTGATGGCCAAGTTGGGACTGCCGGCCGAAACCCCTCCAGCCGATGCCTTGCCGATCGCCGGCCTGGGTATGGATCTAAATGACGAAGAAAGCGCCGCCTACGACAATCCGCAGATCCTGCGCGTGCCGATCAAGGTATCGGACGATCAGCAGTCGTTCTATCTTCCGACCTCCGTTGAAGCCGGCACCCGGTACGTCTTGATGCAGCGGGATGAGCATCTGATTTTCGAGGGGGTTGATCGTTTAATGAAGCGTCTGGGCGATCAGTTGAACGGCCGCAAGCCAGTCGCGGTGTTCCATGCCGACTGCATGGCCCGGGGCCGCCTGATGTTCAACCGCGTGTTGAAGGACGAGATCATTGCGAAGATGCAGCACCCGATTTGCGGGGATGAGATGGTGCCCTGGCTCGGCATCTACGGTTTCAGCGAGTATGCCCAGCTCGCGGGCAAAAACGCGTTTCATAGCTACACGACTTCGCTGTTCCCGATCGTTCGCAACGCAACCAGCTAGCCTGGCCTCCCGGCATGGGCGTGGTCTGTGAAGAATCGTCAGCTCAGCTACGAGGAACTCAGTGCGCATTGCGCGCGGCTCGAAGAACGGGTCGCGAAGCAACTGGTTCTTCAGGACAAGCTCAACGCCGCGAAATCCCGGATTGACCAGGAACTCCGGCGCTTCCAGACAATCCAGGCCTTTATCGAAAAATCTCTCGCCGCGGACTCGGACTCCGTATTTCTCGACACCGCCCTGGAAGCAGTAATCGAAGCCTTCGAGTTCGAAGTTGCACTCGTCCTGCGCCCGTCTGATAACCCGGGAACGTTACATGTCGCCGGCAGTTTCGGCTTCGACGAAAAACCGGCCGAGCTGGATTACGATAGCGCATGGTTCAGCGGCGAATCCGGCAGCATTGTCGCAGAGAACGACACCATTCTCGCAAAATGGAGCTCGCTGGGGCTACGAGTCGCCATAACCTGCCCTCTCAGGAGCGCGAACGGCGCGTTGAGCGGTGTCATCCTGGGCGGTGTCACGAATAACAATTACGAACTTTATGAGCCAATCACGGCTGACAGGACCGCCGCATTCACGGTGATGGCGCGCCAGATTGGCTCTGTCCTGAATAAACGGGCCCTTAATCTGGAGCTGGTCGAACAAAATCGCCGCCTGGAATTGGAGCATGGACGCCAGCTTGTTCTCCAGCGCGACCTTATCCGCGCCAAGAATCAGGTCGATGACGAGTTGATGCGGTTCAAGTCCATTCAGGAATACACTGCCAGGACTCTTGATGTTGACGACGATGAGGCGTTTTTTCAGCTAACCCTGGAAGCCATCATCGAAGCCTTCGAGCTGGAAGCTGCCGTTTTCATGCAGATCGACGGGGCTCACCCGGAACGTATGCAGATCGTCTCCCAGTTCGGCCTCGAGAACGCACCTGAGTCTCTGCCCTACCAAAATGAATGGTTCTCCTGCCCGGAATGCTGGATTGCGGACGATCAGAGCGACGTCCTGAAGCAATGGTCCGACCTCGGTATCGCAACGGCGATCATTTGCCCGTTTCTTGACCGGCACGACGAGCTCGGCGGCGTCATTCTTGCCGGGGTGACAGCCGAAAACATGGATTTCTACGATCAGATCCAGCCCGATATCCGCGTCGCCTTTTCCGTTCTTGTCCGTCAGGCGGGCGGTCTCTGGATTAACCGGCAACTGAACGCCCAGGTCATGGCCCATAATCAACGGCTGGCCAGCCTGACCAAATCCTATAGCCGTTTCGTTCCCTTCCAGTTTCTCGAACTACTGGACAGATCCGGCATTGAGGAGATCCGGACCGGTGACAGCGTGCTGAAAACCATGAACGTTCTGTTCGCCGATATTCGCGGTTTCACGACGCTATCCGAACGTCTAGGTCCGACCGAAACATTTGTCGCACTCAATGAATTCCTCGCAACGATGGAGCCACTTATCGCCAACGAGAACGGCTTCATCAACCAGTATCTCGGCGATGCGATCATGGCATTGTTTCCGGGTTCTGCCGATGCCGCGCTGCGTTGCGCCGAAGCCATGCTGGACACCCAGGTCGCCTTCAATCGCGAGCGTGAGGACCGGGGCGAAAGGCCGATACTCTTTGGCCTCGGAATCAACAGCGGCCCCTTGATGATCGGAGCACTGGGCGGTGGCGAACGGCTCGATTCAAACGTCATAGGCGATACCGCGAATCTCGCATCCCGGGTCGAAGGTTTGACAAGGCTCTATGGTGTCTCCGCCATTTTCACCGATCGAACGCACGCCCTTCTTGAAGCACCGGACTCTCTGGAGTTTCGTGAAATCGACCGGGTTGTCGTCAAGGGCCGGGCCGAAGCCAGCACGATTTTCGAACTGCTTCATCCAAGCCAAACCGGGCACCGTACCGCCCCTGAATTGCTTGCTGGTGCAATTCAATCCTATCGACAGGGCGATTTCGATGCGGCCTTGCAACTTTTCAAGAAATGCCGGTCCGGCGCTCCGGTCGACCCGATCACCGGTGTTTACATTACGCGATGCGAGAGCCTTATTGCGAACCCGCCCGCGCACTGGGATGGCGCTTGGGTCCTATCCGAGAAAAGCTAGGTTCGCATGGCGCCGGACGGTACTGCGAGCCACGCCCGCGCAGTGTCTAACACCCGAAAAGGGGATCACACACCATTGGACCGCATTCGCGTCTTGGAATCAGATCGCCAGAAACGCAGGTTGTTTCAAGGCCACTAGATCGAAGATTTTCAGGCTGTTGGATGACTTGCGAACATCCCAAGATAAGTTGGTGCCCCCGGGGAGACTTGAACTCCCACTCCGTTACCGGAAACAGATTTTGAATCTGCCGCGTCTACCGATTCCGCCACAGGGGCCCCGCATGGCGAGGAGCGCGCATCATAGCCAAAAGCATGGGCCGGTCAATCCGCAACCGGCAGCTTGCGCGGCAACCGTGACCGCTGCTAAAGCGATCCTCGCGCCGGAGGGAACCCGGCCTGATTTCCGGGACATCTGACAGCATGCTGCAAGCGACCTACGAGCGACTGATGCGGGCCGCCGCGCACAAGCGGGCAAATTACTGGCTCGCACTGATTTCCTTCATCGAGAGTTCGATCTTCCCGATACCGCCGGACACCATGCTGATCCCGATGGTGCTGGCCGACCGGCGCAATGCCTGGCGCGCCGCGGGTATCTGCACCGTGGCGTCTGTCCTCGGCGGCCTGCTGGGCTATGCAATCGGCGCCCTGCTCTACGAAGCTGCCGGCCTGCCGCTGCTTGAATTCTACGGATATGCGGAGAAGTTCGCTTCCTTTACCGACAAGTATAACGAATGGGGCGCCTGGATCGTGTTCGGCGCCGGGATCACGCCGTTTCCCTACAAGGTCATCACAATCGCAAGCGGCGTGGCCCATCTCGACCTTGCCGTCTTCATCGCCGCCTCGGTGCTGGCACGGGGTATGCGGTTCTATCTCGTCGCCGCCCTGTGCTGGAAGTTCGGGCCGGCCGTGCAGAAGACCATCGAGAAAAATCTCGGCCTCTGGACCACGGCCGCCTTCCTGCTGCTGGTCGGCGGTTTCGCGCTGATCAAATTCCTGGGCTGATTCGCGTCGGGCTTCCGACGGGGGTCAGGCTGCGACAGCGCTCTCTTCGGTGCCGGTGATCCAGCCGCCACCGAGAACCCGGGTCGAGTCACCCGGCATGTAGAAGACGGCGGCCTGTCCCCGCGCGATACCATGCTGCGGCACATCGAGCTGAATGCGGCCCCGTCCTTCGCTGTCCGTATGGATGCGTGCCGTTGCCGGGTGGGTGGTGGAGCGCAGCTTCACCGCGACCGGTATGCCGGCCGCCCCCGGCAGCGCATCGCCGAGCCAGTTCAATTGATCGACATAGACGGTCTCGCGGCCAAGCGCCTCGCGCGGGCCGACAATCACCCTGCTGGCCGCCGGATCGAGCCGGACGACATAGAGCGCATCGGTGTCCGGATTGCCGTCCTCGTCGCGGCGGCCGCCGATACCGAGGCCTTTCCGCTGACCGATCGTGTAGTGGATGATGCCCTTGTGCCGCCCGAGCACGGTGCCGTCGAGATGCACGATCTCGCCCGGCTCGGCCGCACCCGGGCGCAGTTTCTCGACCAGCTCGGCATAGCGCCCGTTCGGCACGAAACAGATATCCTGGCTGTCCGGCTTGTCGGCGATGCTCAGCCCGAAACGCCGGGCATGCGCGCGGGTTTCCTCTTTTTCCATGCCGCCGAGCGGGAAGCGCAGGAAGTCGAGCTGCTCCCGCGTGGTGGCGAACAGGAAATAGCTCTGATCCTTCTGCGGATCGATGGCGCGGTGCAGTTCCGCCCCGTTCTCGCCGTCGAGCCGGCGGACATAATGCCCGGTGCAGAGCACATCGGCCTGCAACTCCCGAGCGGTGGCCAGCAGGTCGCGGAACTTGACGGTCTGATTGCAGCGCACGCAGGGGATCGGAGTCTCGCCGCGCAGATAGCTGTCGGCGAAATCGTCGATCACTTCCTGGCGGAACCGGCTCTCGTAATCGAGCACATAATGCGGGAAACCCAGGGTATCGGCGACAGTGCGCGCGTCCTGGATATCGAGACCGGCGCAGCAGGCGCCCTTCTTGGCCAGCGCCGCCCCGTGATCGTAGAGCTGCAGCGTGATGCCGACGACATCGTAACCCTGCTCCGCCATGAGGGCCGCGGTCACGGAACTGTCGACACCGCCTGACATGGCGACGACGACCCGAGTATCCTTCGGGGCCTTGGCAATGCCGAGCGAGTTGAGTGTGTGTGCTGTCATAATGGGCGCAATATAGGAAAAGCGGCGGCGGAAACAAGAAAACTCAGCGCATGGCTGTATCCGCGCTCAGACGGCATTCAGTCCCATCTGCCAGAAATCCCGCTCCAGCACGGTCGCCGCCCCGAAGGTTTTGGCAAGCTCGGCAAACCGGTCTTCCCCGCCACGCCGGGCGGCGAGGGCGTCAAGATGGGCGGCCGCACCACGCGCGACATCCTGATATTCCTCGCCCGCATACATCTCGATCCAGGCGAAATAGGGATTGCCCTCCCGCTTTGTCGCCGGGTCCGCGGCAAGCCGGGCGCCGATCACGCCATAGCCGACCACGCAGGGCGCCAGCGCCACATGCAGGTCGAGCATGTCGCCCGCCATGCCGCGCTCCAGCACATAGCGGGTATAGGCCATGCAGGCCGGGTCTTCCGGCAGCGCGGCCATCTCCGCCTCGGTCAGCCCCCAGCCGGCGCAATATTTGACGTGCAGGTCCATCTCCACATCGAGAATGCCGGAAATGACGGCAGAGGCCGCGCGCATGTCCTCAAGCCGGTCCGCCTTGTACACCGCGAGGCCGTAGGCCCGGGCGAAATGGATCAGGAACAGGTAATCCTGGCCGAGATAATGCTTGAACGCCGCTTCGGGCAAAGTGCCGTCCGCCATGCCGGCGACGAAAGGATGCGCGGTATAGGCCTGCCAGGCATCCGGCGCGGCGGCGATCAGCCGGCCAAGGAAACCGCCTGCAGGGACGAGATCGCTCACGCCGTGCCGTCCGGCGGCAGGGTCACGACCAGGCCGTCGAGTTCCTCGGTAATCCGGATCTGGCAACCGAGGCGGGACGTGTCGACAATATTGAAGGCGAGATCGAGCATGTCTTCCTCGTCGTCGCTCGGCGCCGGAACCTTCTCGTACCATTCCGGAGCGACATGCACGTGACAGGTCGCGCAGGCGAGGCATCCCTCGCAGGCGCCTTCGATATCGACATCGTTTTCGCGCGCAATCTGCAGCAGCGTATATCCGAGCGGGGCATCGACCTCCTGACGGGTACCGTCGCGGCCGATGAATGTCATGCGGGGCAAATCATTCTCCGTTCGATATCCGCTCGAAAGGCGGATCAATGTTGGTCAGCTGACGAGCGTTTGTACAAATCGCACCAGGCCGCGACAAGCCTGTCGATATCCTGCTCCGTGGAATCCCAGCCGAGCGAGACCCGGATCGCGTTTTCCGCATCCGGCAATCCCGGGTCCATTGCATCCAGCACATGGCTGCGCCTGACCTTGCCCGACGAGCAGGCCGAACCGGAACTGACGGCGATCCCGGCAAGATCGAGGGCGATCACCTGGGTCTCCCCTTTCGTGCCGGGAATGGACACGCAGCTGGTATTGGGCAGGCGCACGGCTCCCGCCGAAAAGATCCGGGCGCCGTTTCCGGCATCCCGAACCGATGCCTCGAACCTGTCGCGCAGACCGGCCACCCGCGGCCAGTCGGACAGCGCCGCTAGGGAGGCTTCGGCAGCAGCCCCGAAACCCGCAATGCCGATCTTGTTTTCCGTGCCCGATCGGCGCCCCTTTTCCTGACCGCCGCCGGACTGGACTGCCTTAATGTCCAGACCATCGCGCATGATGAGAGCACCGACCCCGGCCGGGCCGCCGATCTTGTGTGCGGAGAGAGACATCAGATCGATGCCCGAGGCGCTCATGTCGATGGGAAGCTTGCCGGCGGCCTGTACCGCGTCGCTGTGAACCAGGGCACCATGCGCCTGCGCGATCCGGACGATTTCATCGATCGGCTGCACGGCGCCTGTCTCGTTGTTCGCCCATTGCACGGAGACCAGACAGTCCGCCCCACCGCCCGACAGGGCCTCACGCAGGGCATCCAGGTCGAGAATGCCCTGATCGTCGACGGGTAACCGGACAGCGTCCGGAGCGGCTGCAAGCACGGCTTCATGCTCGATTGCGCTGGTGATGATCCGGGAGCGGCCGCAGCCCTTGAGCGCCAGCGCGGAAGCTTCTGTCCCGCCGCTGGTGAAAACGACTGATTGCGGCACCGCGCCGACCAGGGCCGCGACCTGACGACGGGCCGTTTCGATCAGCGCCCGCGCCGCCCGGCCCGGCCCGTGAACGGAAGACGGATTGCCGACGGTCTCCATCGCACCGATCATCGCGTTTCGGGCCACCTCCCTCAACGGCGCTGTCGCGTTGTAGTCCGCATAAATCCTGTTTGGCATCTCTGTCCCACATCCCGGCCGGTCGCACAGCCGAGATAGGCAGGCGGGACAAAACCGTCAAGCGATGAGCCCCTAGTGCGGAACTCTTCCCGTCATCAGATCCGCGACGGTAACCTTGTCGAGATACCCGAGAACCTGGCGCCCCACCTCTTCCCACAATGGTTTGGTCGGATCATCCGCGCATCCTCTCGTCGCAAACATCCCGTCATCGTCCTGATTGCCGCGCACAGGATGCTCAATCGCCGTCATCACTTCGGAGATCTTGATCTCAGACGGCTCGATGGCGAGAAGATATCCGCCTCCCGGCCCCCGCACGCTCCGGACGAAGCGCGCCTTGCGGAGCTGAGCGAACATTTGCTCAAGATATGAAACTGAAATATTTTGCCTGGAGGCGATCTCGGCAAGTGACACTGGCCGACCATCATCATGTCGGGCCAGGTCGCAGACAGCCATAACTGCGTAGCGTCCCTTAGTGCTGAACTTCACGTTATTCGACCCCCGTCCGATATGGTCACTGGTCGCCGAGTCCCCAAAAACGGCGAACAATAAAAGTGAACGGAGGTCCCGTCCGTTCGTGATAAAAGAGCGGCCAACTTTCTACGGCCTCGGTAGCATCGACCTATGCTTCCGTTAACGGGCAGCAATGCTACACTTGAATACTACAGCCCGAGTAAGCTAAAGCCAGACTCCTGCTGTCAGATTGAGATTACAGCCAACACATAATGAATGTAAACCGAGATAGAGGCCGATTTCCCTGACGAGTTCGTAACAGGCCGTTAGAGACTGTCTGCATTATTGGATCGGGTGAGCCGGAAAACCGGCGGTTGAGGAACGGATCGAATGCCTGAAGTCATTTTGAATGGTCCCGAGGGGCGCCTTGAGGGACGTTATGTGCACAGCAAGAAGGAAGGGGCTCCGATCGCTTTGCTGCTGCACCCGCATCCGCAGCACGGCGGGACCATGAATAACAAAGTCGTCTATTCCATGTTCCAGAACTTTGTGAATCGCGGTTTCTCGACCTTGCGCTTCAATTTTCGCGGAGTCGGGCGGAGCCAGGGTCTGTTCGATCGCGGCGAGGGTGAACTCAGCGACGCCGCGTCGGCGCTGGACTGGCTGCAGACCTACAACCCGAAC
This sequence comes from Nisaea sp., assembly GCF_040217065.1. Taxonomy (GTDB): domain Bacteria; phylum Pseudomonadota; class Alphaproteobacteria; order Thalassobaculales; family Thalassobaculaceae; genus Nisaea. The sequence goes on along the minus strand of NZ_JAVJNX010000005.1, from coordinate 154,934 downwards.
GCGCCGTACTGCTGGATCGGTGGCTTTTCCTTCGGCGCCTGGATCGGCATGCAGCTTCTGATGCGCCGCCCGGAGATCACCGGCTTCATCTCCATCGCCCCGCCGGCAAACATGTTCGATTTCACCTTTCTTGCGCCCTGCCCCGCCTCCGGCCTGATGGTGCACGGCGATTCCGACACGGTGGTACCGCCGGACTCCGTGAAGAAGCTGGTGGACAAGCTGTCGGCCCAGAAGGGCATTGTCATCGACCATGTCGTGGTGAAAAACGCCGACCATTATTTCGGCAAGCATCTGGAAGACGTGAACAAGGCCGTCACCGATTACCTGAACAAGTCCTTGCCTGAGTCCGAACAGCTCGCCGCCACAAAGAAATAACGCCGACAGTCAGTCCGGCCTGTGCAAGGTGCCGCCAGTAAGCGGCACCGGCACGCGGGTCGTGCCGGGGAACGTCAACGGCTTTCCCTGAAGACTGCGGATAGCCAGATAGGCAAAGGCTTCGGCCTCGACGGCATCACCGTTCCAGCCGAGCGTGTCCGCCGGCACGATCGGCGCCGACAGACGTTCTGCCAGCATCGTCATGAGCACCCGATTGTGACGGCCGCCGCCACAGGCGATCCATTGTTCAGCCGGATGTGGGAACCAGCGTTCGGCAAGGGCGACTGCGGCCGCCGAAAATGCGGTGAGCAATGCCGCGCCATCTTCGTCAGGCAATCCCTCCACCGCCCGTTTCGCTCGCCGGACAAAATGATCCCTGTCGAGGGATTTCGGTGGCGGCTTGTCGAAATAGGGATCGGACAGAAGATCCGCCAGACGCAGATCATCGACATGGCCCGCTGCCGCCAGGGCTCCTTCCGCATCGAAGCGCGCGCCGCGGCGCGCCTGTACAAAATCATCAACAAGAGCATTTGCCGGGCCGGTATCGAAGGCGAGCATATGTTCCGGGCCGGCGGCCTGGTTCCCGTCAATCCAGCTCACGTTGCCCACGCCGCCAAGATTGAGAACGGCAACCGTCGAGCCGAGTTCTCGCGTGAGTGCGCGATGATAGACCGGCACAAGCGGCGCGCCTTCCCCGCCAGCCGCGACATCGGCGAGGCGCAGGTCGAAAACGACCGGCAGGCCGGTCTCGCGCGCCAGCAGGTCCGGCATACCGATCTGAACCGTCCGGCGCCGTTCCGGTTCATGCAGGATGGTCTGCCCATGAAAGCCGATGACATCAATGCTGTCGCGCGCAACGCCCTCCAACGCGAGCAGGGAGGAGACCGCCGCCGCATGCCTCTCGGTCAATTCGGAGGCCACGCCGGAAATGTCGCCAACCTCCCCCATCACCGATTGCAGACGGGCGCGAAAATCATCGGGATAGGGGGTGCTGAGGAAGCCGCAGCGTTGCACGATCCCGTCGCCGTCACTCTCGATCAGAGCCGCGTCGATCCCGTCCATTGAGGTTCCGCTCATCAGGCCGATTGCCCGATATGTCCGCTTCCCGCTCACTCGATCGTCTCCGTGTGTGGTCATTTCCGCGCAAGCCGCACTGCGTGGCGCCGGTTCCGGTTGAGACCCGGGTGGCCATGTGCTAAGTGCTCGCGCCTTGGATTCTGACACATCTTCACCGGGAACACGACCATGAGCCAGTTCAAATCAGGCTTCATGCAGACCATGAGCGAGCGCGGTTACGTGCATCAATGCACCGACAACGACGCGCTCGACGAGCTGCTGAACAACAAGGTCGTGACCGCCTATATCGGCTTCGATTGCACGGCCGACAGCCTGCATGTCGGCAGCCTCATCCAGATCATGATGTTGCGACACCTGCAGCGGGCAGGCCACCGGCCGATCGTGCTGATGGGCGGCGGCACCAGCAAGATCGGCGACCCGTCCTTCAAGGACGAGGCCCGCAAGCTGCTGTCGGACGAGGATATCGAGCACAACAAGTCCGGCATCAAGACCGTGTTTCAGCGTTTCCTCAGCTTCGGTGAGGAGACCAGCGACGCAATCATGTGCGACAATGCCGAATGGCTGGACGGGCTCGAATACATCCCGTTCCTGCGCAAGATCGGCCAGCATTTCTCGGTCAACCGGATGCTCAGCTTCGACAGCGTGAAAACGCGCCTAGAGCGGGAGCAGTCGCTGAGCTTCCTCGAATTCAACTACATGATCCTGCAAGCCTACGACTTCCTCGAACTGCGCCGGCGCTACGGCTGCCAGCTGCAGATGGGCGGCTCGGACCAGTGGGGCAACATCGTCAACGGCGTCGAGCTGACCCGGCGGATCGACCAGCAGTCCGTGTTCGGCCTGACCACGCCATTGCTGACCACGGCCTCCGGCCAGAAAATGGGCAAGACGGAGAAAGGCGCCGTCTGGCTTAACGAGGACCGGCTCTCGCCCTACGATTACTGGCAGTTCTGGCGCAACACGGAAGACGCCGATGTCGGCAAGTTCCTGCGCCTGTTCACTGAACTGCCCCTGGACGAGATCGCCCGGCTCGAAACGCTGGAAGGCGCCGAGCTGAACGACGCCAAGAAGGTGCTCGCAAACGAGGCGACGGCCCTGCTGCATGGCAAGGAAGAAGCGGAAACCGCCGCCGAGTCCGCACGGAAAACCTTTGAACAGGGCGCTCTCGGAGACAGTCTGCCGCGGATCTCCGTCACGGCGGCGCAGCTTTCCGACGGCTTGTGGGTGGTCGATGCCCTGCGCATTGCCGGTCTCGCCACGAGCAGCGGCGAAGCCCGCCGGCTGATCAAGAATGGCGGCGCCAGGGTCAATGATGTCGCGGTCTCGGATGAGAGTCTGAAACTGGGCAACACCGATCTGGCCGATGGTGTGATCAAGCTCTCTTCAGGCAAGAAACGTCACGTCCTGCTGCAGGTCTGAACCGGAAAGTCCGGGGAAATCCGGATTCAGGGGCTGGTATCCTGCGGCGGCGGCTCGGCCGGTTCCGGATCTTTCGGCGGTGCGTCAGACAGCCGGAACAGATTGCGGAAAATGCCGGGCGTCAGGGCCGTCAGCGGATTCACTGTGACCACCGGCTTCTCAAGCGGGCCGGCGACCGAGAATTCCGATGCAAGGAACCCCTCGCCTTCTCCGCCTGTGAGCAGAGTCCCGATCAGCGGAATCGCGCCGATAATCTCGTTCAACACATAAGCCGGGACCAGCATGCCGTTCAGAGCCATCTGATCCTGCACCCGGTCGACCGAGCCGGATGCCGAGATACCGAGCGCCGCCCCCTGCGCCAGCAGCTGCTCCAGGACCAGCCGCTCCTCGGAAACATGCATGCCGAGATCGAGGCGGGAGAAATTAATACCACGGCCCTGAACAAAGGCAGGCAGCCCGGTGATGGAGGCGGCACTGAGCAATTGCGCCATGACAGGAGCATCGATCAGGTTGAAATCGAGCACCGACAGGGAGACATTCCAGCCCATATGGCCGTCCCGTTCCTCGCGAAAACCCGATGCGGCGAGCTTCCCCCCCATAATGGAGTCGAACCCTTTGAACGATTTCATCATGTTCCCGGCATTTTCGGTGCTGACGTCGAAATGCGGACTGTCTCCAATTGTCGAATAGTTCAGATCGACAGGCTCGGTTCCGAGCAGTCCATTTGCCGCAAGGGTCAGACTACCGGCGCCGTCATCTTCCAGCAGCAGCGTGACATCGCGCATCGCATCGAGCTCTCCGATCAGCACCTGATCGACCCGTGCATTCACCACGAGTGGCAGGTTTATGTCTGTCGACGTTCCGTCGAACCGGTCGACGAGCGGGCGCAGGTCGGCAAACGGACCGCTGATGTCCGCGGTATAACCACCAGCTCCATCGGCCGCGACCACTCCGGACAGGTCGGTCTTGCCCAGTTGCAACCGTTCGACCGTGAGCCGGCTGGGCTGTTTCGTCTGCTCGGAAAACTCGACCGAACCGGACGCGGCGAGATCTGCGGTCGCGACCTGAAACCGCTCGATTGAGACCAGGGCATCGTTCCGCGTCTGCAGCCTGGCCCGCAATGTACCGGCGGCGCCGGCCGGCTTTTCCCAGGCCAGCTCCCCGATCTCGAGTTCGGTATTCTGCAGGCCGATGACGAGATCAACCGTCGCCTCGCTGGCGCTCGTTTCCTCGATGGTCGCGTCCAGTTCCACCTCTCCATCCGCAAAACGGCGGATGTCGAATCCCAGATCAGCCAGCTTGTCCGTATCGGGGCGAACGATGACATGAGTTCGGCGGCGGATCGCGGCTTCCTTATCAAAGGATTGCAGGAAGCCGAGCTGCATCGGCAGCCCGGACAGCGCGCCGCTGCCATCCAGCAACATGCCGTTATTGTCGAGCTTCAGGGACATTTCCCCCTGCTCGAACGGCAGGCGGGTCGTTCTCGTGGGCAACGAGACCTGCGAAAGCTGCCCCTCCGCCGACAGATCGACCATGTCGAACGTCATCACCCGGAGCAGCGGCATCTCAAAATGCATCCGCCCATCTGCCCGACCGGTGACCTCGTCCGGCGAAAGGCCCAAGGCCTGTGCATAGCCGAAAGGCTGTGTATCGAGCACCCGGAGAATATCCGATATCGGTCCCTCGATATCGGCATCGATCGTCGCGTAATCGTCGCTGACGGTATGGATGCCGGTGAGCGAGACCTTCGCCCCTTTCAGCGTGATGCCGTCCAGACGCCCGGTTGTTACCGTCGCATCGAGACGCTTTTCGGTGATATGCAACGTGCCGCCAACCTTGAGCGCCGGGGGCAGCGGCGGCAGGTAATGCACAGTGACATCCTCGAACGCCACATCGGCGTCAACCGCGACATCCCTGAACCGGGTCTCCGCAACAACATCCATACGACCGGAAATCCGCGCAGTAATTTCCGTAATTGTCCCGTCCCGCAGGTTCCCGGTGGTCCAGCCGCGCGCTATCTCGAACAGTTCCGACGGCCAGTAATCCTTGATGTTGTCCACCGGGAGGTCGGTAATCTTCGCCGAGAGTTCCAGTGCGGGGTTGCTCAAATCCTTTAAAGATCCCTGCAACATGGCAACCATGCCGCTCTTCTCGAGAACGAAATTGCGCAACGCCACAGTATCTTCACGGCCGTCGTAACCGATCTGGAAGCGCAGGCTATCGTAGGCCAAAGGACCCGACAGCACGGAATCAACGGATATTTCCCCGTTGGTCGCCGTCGCAATCACATCAATGCTTTCGAGTGCGCGAAAATCCTGCAAGGCAAAGGCGATGCTGCCACTGAGCCTGCTCGATACCGTGAAATCGACAGGCATCTCGGGAAGCCGGGAAAGAACAAGATCGGGTGTCAGACCCTGGAACAGCACGGCACCGTCGAGCCTGCGGCTGCGGTAGAAATAGTTGCCGTCGCCCCTGATCTCGACACTCTCGCCGCCAACCGCGAGATCGGCCCGCGCTTCAACGCGCCAGCCATCGCGTTCGCGCTCGAACGTCCCGTCAAGCCCCGACAACCTGACATTGCCCATTTGCCCGGCATCATCCTTTACACGAACAGTGGCGCGTCTCAGTGAAAATCGCTCAAGCCGTTCCAGACCGGCCAAGCCCTGCTGTCCTCCCTTCGGAGGTTCCTGCAGTACTGAAAACAGGTTCCCGGCATCCGCATCGTCGCCGGATGGCGCCGCGCCATAGAGCGCATAGGAACCGTCGGCCCGCCGTTCCAGATTGAGCACCGGCTGATCAACCGCAATGTGGACCGGCGCAATCTCGCCAAGCAGAAGCTGGGGGCCGGACAGGGCGATATCAGCAGACGGAGCGAACAGAATGAGGCCGCCGGACTGATTGTTCAGCCGCAGGCTGGTCACCCGGATCTCGAATAACCGGCTCCAGCCGCGCCATTCCATGCTGAGATCGCCGATCGTCGCTGTCCCGCGTTCGGCCGGGATCAAGGCTTCCGCAACCCGCGACTTCATAAATTCAAGCGATACCGGCTGCGTGCTCGCGCGCCAGAACACCAGGGCCGCAAGCACGACGATACCGGCAAAGATCGCGGCCGCGATTTCGAGGGCTATCTTGGTGGTTCTTATCAGCACGCGGGGCACTCTTGGCTCAAGGTTGTTCCGCTTATCATAGGGTATGCCGACTGGCGACGCTAAAGACGGCAAATCACCGGGTATGAGGTGATCCGGCCGCCTGTCCGGTTGACGTTCGCTCTGACCGTGCGCACCCTTCACCAAATTTAATCAGGCTGGGGGTTTCGGTGTTTCTGGACCAAATAGAGCATTTTCCGGAAATCACGGATAGCGAAGCGGCCCGCGTCGGCCTTGAACGTTGGCAGGAACAGCCCGGCGTGCTTTCCGACCAGGTCCTTGCCGACCGGGCAGGGTCCATAGCGGGACATCGGAACGGCAGACGTCTGTTGCAAGGACTCTTTGCAAACAGCCCCTATCTGACCCAGCTGATGATCCGGGATATCGAATTCGCCGTTTCCCTGCTCGAAGACGGCCCGGACCAAACCGAAACCCGTCTGCTGCAGGATGCCGCCGCCCTCGACCCGGCAAGTCTGAAAACGCCCGAACTGATGACCGCGTTGCGCGTCCTGAAACGCCACTATTCGCTGACCACAGCCATTGCCGACATCACCCGGGCCTGGCCACTCGAAAGGGTAACCGGCGCCCTGAGCGACCTTGCCGACATCGCCATTGCCGCCTCCTGGCGTCATGCCCTTCAGCAGGAAATCAGCGCCGGGCGCCTCCCGGCCAGCGAGGGAGACGACATTCTCGACGGGTCCGGCCTGATCTGTCTCGGCATGGGCAAGCTCGGTGCGCGCGAGCTGAACTATTCAAGCGACATCGACCTGATCGTGTTCTTCGACAACGAAATCCCCCGCTATCGGGATGTCGAGGAACTGCAGAAGCATTTTGTGAGCATGACCCGGCTGGTTGTCAGGCTTCTCGAAGAGCGAACGGCTGATGGATATGTTTTTCGCACGGACCTGCGGCTGCGCCCCGACGCGAGCGCCATGCCCCTCGCCGTCTCCACCGCCGCTGCGGAGATCTATTACGAAAGCCAGGGCCAGAACTGGGAACGTGCCGCGCTGATCAAAGCCCGCGCCATCGGCTCCGACAAGAACGCGGCGGCAGATTTCATGACCCGGATACGGCCCTTCGTCTGGCGCAAGCATCTGGATTTCGCGGCCATCGAGGACATCCACTCGATCAAGCGGCAGATCGCGGCCCACAAGGGCGGCACCAAAATCAATGTCGAGGGACATAATGTGAAGCTCGGCCGCGGCGGTATTCGCGAGATCGAGTTCTTCGTACAAACCCAGCAGTTGATCTGGGGCGGCCGCGACGCCCGCCTGCGCGGCATGAAAACCAGCGAGGGCATGGAGGCGCTCGTCCAGCTCGGCCGCGTGAAGCAGGACGTGGCCAAGGCAATGATGGAAGCCTATCGCTTCCTGCGCACGGTCGAACACCGTCTGCAGATGGTAAATGACGCGCAGACCCACTCCCTGCCCGAGACGACCGACGGACTGGCCCGCATTTCCGGTTTCCTCGGCATCGCCGATACGGACCGGTTCCGCCGCGAGTTGATCCATCAGCTCTCCACCGTCGCCTATCACTATGGCCATCTGTTCGAGGAAAGCGCGCCGCTTTCTTCCGGCGACGAGATCGAGGGCAGCCTCGTCTTTACCGGGGTCGAAAACGATCCCGAGACCTTGAAAACGTTGCGGGGCATGGGATTTGGAGATCCTGATTCCGTCGCCACCCGGATCCGGGCCTGGCACCACGGCCGCTACCGGGCGACGCGCAGCGAACGGTCGCGGCAGATCCTGACGGAGATCGCCCCGGCGCTGTTGTCTTCCTTCGGACAGGCGCCAGAACCGGACGAGGCCTTCAAGCGGTTCGACCGGTTCCTGGAAGGCCTGCCCGCCGGCGTCCAGCTGTTCTCCCTTTTCCAGGCAAATCCCCCCCTGCTGAACATGCTGGCCGACATCATGGGCATGGCACCGTCACTGGCCCGTCAGCTCGGTCTGCATCCCTCGCTGTTCGAAGGCGTGCTGACCCATGACCCCTCCACACGCCTGGGCGACAGAGCCAACCTTGAGGCGGAGTTGGAGCGCGATCTGGAGCAGGCGCGCTATTACGAGGACGTTCTCGACATTGCCCGGCGCTGGATCAATGACCAGCGCTTCCTTGTCGGCATCCAGGTCATGCAGGGGCGGGTTCCGGCCTCCCGCGCCGCCATCTGCCTCTCCGACATCGTCGATGCCGGCATATCCGTGTTGCTGCCCAGGGTCGAGGCCGAGTTCGCGAAGCTGCATGGACGAATCCCCGATTGCCCGCTGCCGGCGCTTGCCGTCATCGCCTACGGCAAGCTCGGCGCGCGGGAAATATCGGCCGGCTCCGACCTCGATCTGGTTTTTCTCTATGACGCCCCCTTCGATGCCGAGTCGGACGGGCAGAAGCCGCTGCATGCCAGCACCTATTTCACGCGGCTTGGCCAGCGGTTGCTGGCGGCCCTGACGGCGCAGACCGCCGAGGGCGGACTGTTCGAGGTCGACATGAGACTTCGCCCGAACGGCAACAAGGGCACCATGGTGCCGAACTTCGAGGGCTTCGCGAAGTACCACCGCGAGCAGGCCTGGACATGGGAGCGGATGGCGATGTCCAGAGCCAGGGTCATTGCCGCGTCTCCCGCCCTGGCCAAAAAACTCGATGCCCTATTCAAGGAACTGCTCTGCGCCCCCCGCGATCCGGACAGTCTGTTGCGCGAGGTCGCCGTCATGCGGGAGCGGATCGCCAAGGAACATGCCAGCACCTCCCATTGGCAGATCAAACACTGGAGAGGCGGGCTGGTGGATCTGGAATTCATGGCGCAATATCTGTTGCTGAAGCATTGCGGGGATCATCCGGATCTGATCACCGGCAATACGGCGGACCTGTTCGAGCGGCTGGCCGCGAAAAAGCTGATGACGTCCGACCTGGCCGACCGGTTGTCCGCGACGACCCGGTTGTGGCGGGCGATCCAGTGGATCCTGCGCCTCACCGTGGACGAAAAATTCGATCCAGAGACGGCCCCAGAGGCTCTCAAGGCGCGGCTGGCGAAAGTTGCGGGCGTCGATGTTTTCGAAGACCTCGACAGGATCATCGAGAAACGCGGCAGCGAGGTACGCAGTACTTTCAACAGCCTGATCGTGGAACCGGCGGCGGCACTTCCCGCGACGGAACCGACCGCGCCAAAGTAAGCCGGGACATGGTTGCGGGCCCGACTGTCCTCCTGTACCAAGATCACAAGATCTTGGCGCCAATGATGCGCAGACCCACCAGACTTGGACCTTTTTCCCGATGATGCATGCCGTTCGCCCGGACCCTGAGAGCGAGAAATACCGCGTTCTGAAAGGCATATTCGGGTTCGACGGTTTCCGGCCGGGCCAGGAAGTGGTGGTCGACGCGATTCTGAGCGGACGGAACGCGCTCGCGGTGATGCCGACAGGCTCGGGAAAGTCGCTCTGTTTTCAGCTCCCGGCCCTGGTGCGCGGCGGCCTGACCGTCGTGGTCTCGCCGCTGGTCGCCCTGATGCAGGATCAGGTCGCTGCCCTTAAGCTGGCGGGTGTGCGCGCCGCGACCATCAATTCGGCAAAAGACCGGGCAGAAAATGTCGCGATCTGGCGCAGTGTCGCCGCCGGCGAAATCGACCTGCTCTATCTCTCGCCGGAACGGCTGATGACGGAGCGGATGCTGAGCGCCATCGGCAAGTTGCCACTTTCCTTCCTGGTGGTCGACGAGGCGCATTGCATCTCGCAATGGGGTGCCTCCTTCCGCCCGGAATATGACGCTCTCGCCCGGCTGCGGGACATTTTCCCGAACGTGCCGATCGCCGCTTTCACAGCCACCGCAGATCAGGTTACCCGCCTCGATATCGCCGAAAAGCTGTTTCGCAGCGATGCGGAAATGTTCGTGCATGGCTTCGACCGGCCGAATATCCGGCTCGACGTCACACTGCGCTCCGACTGGAAACGCCAGGTGCTGGATTTCATTGGACTGCACGAGGGCGAAAGCGGCGTGATCTATTGCCTGTCCCGGAAGAAAACCGAGGAGACCGCTACCTTCCTGCGGGAAAAGGGCCTCAACGCCCTGCCCTACCATGCCGGACTGGCCAAGGAGGAACGGGACCGCAACCAGGACATCTTCATGTCCGACAGCGGCGTCATTATGGTCGCCACCATTGCTTTCGGCATGGGAATCGACAAGCCGGACGTGCGCTTCGTGCTGCATACGGACATGCCGGGCAGCGTCGAGGCCTATTATCAGGAATTCGGCCGCGCCGGACGCGATGGCGCGCCCGCACGCGCCCTGATGCTCTACGGCCTCGACGATATCCGCATGCGGCGGATGTTCATCGACCAGGAGCACGAGGACGGAGACAGGCGGCGGCGCGAGCACAAGCGGCTCGACGCGCTGATCGCCTATTGCGAGGCGGCGGAATGCCGGCGCCAGTCCCTGCTGCGCTATTTCGGCGAGGAATCCGAACCCTGCGGCAATTGCGATGCCTGCCTGGAGCCGATGGATCTTGTGGACGGCAGCGAGGAAGCCGTTCTGGCGCTGAAAACCATCCAGGCCACGGGCCAGCGCTTCGGTACCGTGCATATCGTCGACGTGTTGCGCGGCGGTAATACGGAGCGCATCCGGAAATTCGGTCATGACAAGGTCGCGACCTATGGCAGCGGCACCGCGCACAACGCGAAGGACTGGCAATCACTGATCCGCCAGCTCGTCGCCAACGGGTTCCTGACCCTTGATATACAAGGCTTCGGCGGTCTGTCCGTCAGCGACAAGGGTGAGGCTCTGCTGCGTGGCGAGTTGCCCTTCCGCTATCGCCGCGACAGCCTGCGCCGCGAGCGCCAGAGCAAGACCGCCCGCTCCACCGGCGTTCCGACCGAGACCATGAGCGACCCGGAGTTGAAACTGTTCAAGGCCCTGAAGCAGCTCCGCTCGGAAATCGCCCGGGAAGGCAACGTGCCGGCCTATGTGGTCTTCACCGACCGCAGCCTGGCGGACATGGCCGCCAAACGCCCGACCTGCAAGGAAAGTTTCGCCTCGGTTCATGGTGTTGGCCAGGCGAAACTGGAGAAGTTCGCCGCCCCCTTCATCGACCTGATCCTGAAGCAGGACAAAACCTGATCCGGCGGCAGGTCTCCGTTTGGATTTCGGCCCTGCGGCCTGCTATCTAGAGAGGTCGGTTCACCTCCCCGGTCTACGGAGTGCCTGAGTGCCCGCCACTGCGTCCGAAAGAGCATCGCGCGTTTTCACACATATCCTGAAATATGTTCTGCCTCTCGTGGCGGGAGCCTCCACGTTTGCAGCCTTCGAGCTCGGCGCCGATCGCCTGATCGGCGACCTGCAGGATCCGGTGATGGCCGGCCTGATGTTCGCGTGGCTGTTCGGCGCCATGCTCTGGGGGGCTTTCGGTGTCGTCCGGCACGCGGACCGGCTGGCAGAAGCCCTGGGCGAACCCTATGGCACACTGGTCCTGACACTGGCTGTCGTCGGCATCGAGGTGGCGCTGATCGCCGCCGTCATGCTGACCGGAGAGGCGGCGCCGACGCTGGCCCGCGATACCATGTTCGCGGTGCTGATGATGGTCCTGAACGGGCTGGCGGGCGCATCCCTGCTACTCGGCGGCCTGCGCCACGGGCAACAGGATTACAACCTGCCCGGGGCCCGCGCCTTCATCGCCGTCCTGCTGCCTCTCGCCGTCTTCGCCCTGGTGCTGCCGAACTTCACGACATCGACGCCGAACCCGACCTTCGACCCATATCAGGCAGCGTTCTTTGCCTGCGTCACCGTCCTGCTCTATGCCGTTTTCCTCGGCATCCAGACCACCCGGCACCGGACATTCTTCGAGGAACCGGAAGTCTCGGGCGATGGAGAGGCCGCAGCGGATGCATTCCATCCGGACCAGGTTCTGGAGCGAAAGCCGACAGCCGGCTTCCACGCGGCATTTCTGATCCTGACACTGATCCCCATCATTCTGCTGGCGGAAAGACTGGCCAAGATCGTCGATTTCGGAATCGTCGAGGTTGCCGCCCCTCCGGCCATCGGCGGCGTCATCATCGCGCTGCTGGTATTGATGCCGGAAGGCCTCGCCGCCCTTCGGGCCGCACGGGCAAACCGGCTGCAACGGTCGGTAAACCTGCTGCTCGGCGCGGCCCTCTCGACCATCGGCCTGACCGTACCGGCAGCACTCGCCATCAGCCTTGTCATCGCGCAGCCGATCACCCTCGGCCTCGATGATACCTCCATGGTGATGCTGTTTCTCACCTTGCTCATGAGCAGCATGACATTCGGCGGCATCCGCACCAGCGTGCTCCAGGGAGCGGTGCATCTGGTTCTGTTCTTCGCCTATCTGATGCTGATCTTCAGCCCATGATCGAGCACCCCGGCTTGACCATGGCGTTCGCTGCGCCAGTTAACTCAACAACCTCGTAATTTCCCATTTCCTGGAGACGCTTCAATGGTCGATGTCGGCGACAAGGCACCTGATTTCAGCATGGCAACAGACGGCGGCGGTACCGTCTCGCTCGCGGACCTCAAGGGCAGGAAAGTGGTGGTCTACTTCTATCCGAAGGACGACACGCCCGGCTGTACCAAGGAAGCCTGCGCATTCCGCGACGCCATGCCTGATTTTTCCGGCATCGATGCCGTGATCATCGGTGTTTCTAAGGACCCGGTCGCCAAGCATGACAAGTTCAAGGCCAAGTACGACCTGCCCTTCACGCTTGCCTCCGACGAGGAGAGCGATATCTGCGAGCGGTTCGGCGTCTGGGTCGAAAAGAACATGTATGGCAGGAAATACATGGGTATCGAGCGGGCGACCTTCCTGATCGACGGAGACGGTATCGTGCGCGATGTCTGGCGCAAGGTGAAGGTGCCTGGACATGCCGACGCGGTGCTGGCGGCGGTCAAAGCTCTCTAATCCGCAAAATCTCACCGGGTCTAATCCGGGGAATATTCTCCGGCACAACTCTTGCTTGTTTATGCACCATGAACTCGGTGCTCACAAACCCACCCGCGATGACGGCACTCAGAAACCTGTCGTTCATCCAGCGCTCCAAGGACATGGTGCAGAACCATGTCTCCACCGGACTGCGCGTAACAGGTGCCGTCGAGGACGCGTCGAACTTTACCATTGCGCAGGGTGTCAGGACCGAGATCCGAGCAATCGATGCCGTCATCACGGGGCTGAACAACGCCAAGGGCGTCGCCACAGTCGGTATTGCCGGGGCGACCGCCGTCTCCGAACTGATGGCCGACATCCGCGCGAAGATCACCGAAGGCGCCAATCCGGGCAATACCGCCCAACAGCAGCAGATTCTTCAGAACGATTATGCGGAAATGGTCGCGCAGTTCCGGCAAATCCTGGAGAACTCGACCTTCAACGGCGAGAATATCCTGATTGAGGTGGCGATCCCCTTCAACCTCGCTGTCGGCACCGTGAACGACATCAACGTTCTCTCGAATGTCAATGGCGGCACCCTGACGGTCCGGGGCCAGCGCCTCGATGTGAGCTACGCCCGCCTCAACAATGAGGATATCAGCAGCTCGGCAAATGCCCTCACCGCGCTGGGCGTCTGGGAAACGGAAATGACCAATATCGGCACTGCTCTCGGTGAGCTCGGCGCCGATATGCGTGCCCTCAATCTGCAGACCGAGTTCCTGGAAAGCCAGCGCGACGCGGTTGAGGAAGGCCTGGGCAATATCGTCGACGCGAACATGGCCCGCGAGAGCGCCCGGCTGACTGCTTTCCAGGTACAGGAACAGCTTGCCGTCCAGACCCTTGGCCTCGCCAACCAGCGCCCGCAGACTTTACTCGGCCTGTTCCAGTAAAACGCACGCCCTACAGCACCTTCACAAGGCGCAATGCATCATAGATCGCCGCGTGGGTATTCCGCGCCGCCACGGCGTCGCCGATACGGAATAGCTGAAAGCTGCCTGCAGCATTTCGAATGACATCCTGGGGCCGGCCATCGATAAGAGACTGGTAATCCACCTCTCCAAGATTGCTGGAGCCCGGACGGAGATCGAAATAAATGTCATCATGCGGACGGGTGCCGTGATTGACGACAACCTGATCGACCTGCCGTTCCCGCGTGACCCCGCCATAATCGCTGCCGACCATGGCCAGCAGCCCGTTACCCTCGCGCCGCACCGCGTCCAGGCGCCAGGTCACGGTGAAGGTCACATCCTGCTTCTGCAGCTCCCGCATCGACGGTGTCAGGGACATCGCCATGACCTCGGACGCGAAGCTCCGGTCCCGGGTCATGATCTCGGTCTTCGCCCCAGTCGCGGCGATCTTCTCGGCGGCCTGAAGCCCCGCATAGTCGCCGGCATCATCGTAAATCAGAACGTTCAGGCCCGGCTGAACATCTCCGGACAGGATATCCCAGGCCGAGACCACCAATTCGTTACCCTCCCCCAGGATATCCGTATGGGGCAGCCCGCCGGTCGCCACGATCACCGCATCCGGGTTTTCGGCGCGCACCATCGCCTCATCGGCGAAGCTATTGAAATGAAAGGCCACACCCATTCGGGAGCATTCCTGGAAACGCCAGTCGATCAGCGAGATCATCTCCTGCCGCCGTGGTGTCAGCGCGGTAAGGCGAACCTGCCCTCCCGGATCGTTCGCCGCTTCATGCACGATCACCTCATGCCCCCGGGCGGCCGCGACACGCGCGGCCTCCAGTCCGGCCGGACCAGCTCCGATCACGACAATGCGGCGGGTTTTGTCCGCTTTCGGAATATCGTGCGGCTGTTCCAGTTCCCGCCCCGTCGCCGGGTTATGCAGGCAGAGCGCCATGCCGCCCTGATAGATTCGGTCGAGACAGTAATTCGCTCCGACGCACGGGCGGATACGGTCCTCCTCCCCGCGCAGGATCTTGGCGACGATATGCGGGTCGGCCATATGGGCACGGGTCATGCCGACCATGTCGAGCTTGCCGCTGGCGATCGCATGGCGCGCCGTCGCGACATCCTGGATCTTCGAGGCGTGGAATGTCGGGAACTTCGTCTCCGCCCGGATTTCCCCCGCGAAATCGAGATGCGGCGCGCTTTTCATGCCCTGCACCGGGATCAGGTCGGTCAGGGCTGCATCCGTATCGATATGCCCCCGCACGACATTGAGGAAATCCACCAGCCCGCTATCCTTCAGGCGGCGTGAGATCTCCATCCCGTCGTCCCTGGTCAGCCCGCCCGGCAGGCATTCGTCGCCCGAATAGCGGATGCCCACGATGAAATCATCGCCGACTCTCTTGCGGATCGCCCGCAGCGTGTCGAAGGCGAAGCGCAAACGATTGTCCAGACTGCCGCCATAGGGGCCGTCGAGGGTGTTGGTCAGCGGGGACCAGAACTGATCCATGAAATGGCCGTAGGACTCGAGCTCGATCCCGTCGACACCGGCCTGCTGCATCCGTTCGGCAGCGTCGACATAATCCTCGATGATCCGGGCGACATCCCAGTCCTCGACCTTCTTCGGAAATGCCTTGTGCGAAGGCTCGCGCTCATGACTGGCCGAGACGACAGGCAGCCAGTCGGCCTTGTCCCAGCGGGTGCGGCGGCCGAGATGGGTCAGCTGGATCATCACCGCGCAGCCATGATCGTGACACTCGTCCGTCAACGCCCGCATCCAGCCGACGACCTCGTCCTTCCAGGCCAGGATGTTGTTGAACACCGGCGGGCTGTCCCGCGAGACCGAAGCAGAGCCCGCCGTCATCGTCAGCGCCACCCCGGCCTTTGCCCGCTCCACATGATAGGCCCGGTACCGGTCCTTCGGCATCCCGTCCTCGGGATAGGCCGGCTCATGCGAGGTGATCATCAGCCGGTTTTTCAGCGTCAGATGTTTCAGGGTGTAAGGCTGGAAAAGCGGGTCGACGGACATGAGAGCCTCCTGCGTTTCCAGAATGCTCCGGCAAAATGTTCACTTATGTCAAGTTTAAGTTCATCTCTGTCCATTTCACTGGAACCTGTGTGATCCAGCCGCTAGACTTGCCGCCATGGAAATTGATACCTCCCAAGACAACGAGCCGAAAAATACGGGCTGGCGCGGATCGCGGGAAATCTGGCTTGAGGCGGCAAAAGCGGCTTTCCTGGAGAACGGCATCGATGCCGTGAAGATCCAGCCACTGGCCACCCGGCTGAACCTGTCGCGCACCAGCTTCTATTGGTTCTTCAGGGACCGGGCGGCCATCCTCGCGGCCCTTCTCGAAGAATGGGAGGTGAAGAATACCGGCGGCATCGTCTCCGCGTGCGAGGCCTATGCGGACAATGTTGCTGAAGCGATGCTGAACATCATCAGCGTCTTCCTGGACGAAGAACGATTCGAGCCCCGCTTCGATTTCGCCATCCGGGGCTGGGCCCATCAGTCCAGCGCAGTGATGGTCCGTGTCGCCGCCGCAGACGAGGTCAGGCTTGCCGCGATCCGCTCGGTCTTCGAGCGCTTCGGTTTCGATCCGGGTGAGGCGGATGTTCGCGCCCGGACCATCTATCTCGTCCAGATCGGCTATATCTCGATGCAGATTGAGGAGCCGCTCGCCCTCCGCATGGAGCGGATACCCGCCTATGTGAAGACCTTTTGCGGCCAGCCGCCGACGCAAAGTGAGCTGGCCCGCTTTCACGCCCGGCATGGATTTCAGCCGCCAACGGGTGCAATACCCTGTTAACCGTGCATTACGCTATCATCAGAGCCGGAAGCCGTAAGGCAAGAGCCGGTCGATATCGAGAATGTCGGCGGTGAACTCCGCGTCGCCCGTGTCCACCAGGATCAGGGCGGCGTCCTGCGCCTCCTCCCGGTCGATGAATTCCCGCATCACCTGCCGGCAAATTCCGCAGGGGGAACGGTCGGGGAGCGGGCCGTCGAGACTGTCGGCCGTGGAGAGGGCGAGAAACTTGATCCGCCGGAAGCCTTTGGCGGCGGCGGCATGCAGCGCGTTGCGCTCACCGCAGATCGTGGCGCCGTAGGAGGCATTCTCGATATTCGCGCCGGTGATAACCGCTCCCGACGGATCGTCCGCCATGATGACAGCCGCCCCGACATGGAAATGCGAATAGGGCACATGCGCGTTCCTTGCCGCTGCCCGCGCGCTCTTCACCAGATCGCGCAGGACTGCCGGATCCGCCATCACGCGTTTCTCCGGAATGTGCTGACCGGCGATGCGAAACCGCCCCGCGTCCGTTTCCAGCACACTATCGGCGGCCTCTATCGCGGGCAGGAGGATTTCGATCTCCGCCATCGGCTTAGTGCTTCTTTCCGTAGACGGCTTCCGGGTCGTACGCCTTGCCCTCCTTGATCACATCGAGCACGGCCTTGCCATCCTCGATCCGGGCGGCCCGGTAGAAGCAGCTGTCATAGCCGACATGGCAGGCCGGACCGGACAGCACCCGCAGCAGCACCACGTCCTGATCGCAGTCGACCCGGAGCTCGACCAATTTCTGCACATGCCCGCTTGTCGCGCCCTTGTGCCAGATCTCGGCCCGGGACCGGCTCCAGTAGACCGCCTCGCCCAGCTCCAGCGTTTTCGCCAGCGCCTCCCGGTTCATGAAGGCGAACATCAGGACCTCGCCGGTCTCCGCATGCTGGGTGATGCAGGGGATCAGGCCGTCCGCATCGAATTTCGGCTGGAAGGTCGCGCCTTCCTCAAGCTCCGCCTTGCCGCCGCGCTCTGAAAACAGGGTAGTCGCTGTCATGGTCACCGCTCCGCAATCAAGATCCGGTTATAGGCCCCCGCCCCGCCTGCCTGCAATGCCGCCAAAAGTGGACCGATCGGGCACGGGACGCGTACAACCATGGAATTGGATGTTGAAAGTGACCGGACCGGCATGCCTCGCGAGAAACAGTTCCAGTCTTTGGCCGAAGCCGCCGTCGCCGTGCTTGAGACCGGCGATACACGGCGGAAGGCCACACTCGGCCGCGCGGTCGTCTCCGCCTGGAAAGACGGAACTGTCAGCGATATCGGCACAGCAGTACCGCCGGACCGCCCGGCACGCCCGCCCCTGCCTGCCCTGCGCCCGCCGCGCGAGGTGCCGAAGCGCAGGATCACGGCGGCCCCGGCCGGCCGGATCGCGCTGCTGCACGCGCTGGGCCATATCGAGCTGAATGCCATCGATCTCTCCTGGGACATCATCGCCCGCTATACCGGCCACGATCTCCCGCAGGATTTCTATATCGACTGGATGAAGGTTGCGGATGACGAGTCGAAACATTTTCTGCTGATTGCCGACCGGCTGGAGGAACTCGGCTCCCATTACGGCGCCCTGAACGCCCATGACGGGCTGTGGGGCGCGGCGACGGAAACCGCACATGATCTGCTGGCCCGGCTTTCCATCGTGCCGCTGGTGCTGGAGGCGCGGGGCCTCGACGTCACCCCGGCGATGATCACCAAGATGCGCGAAGTCGGGGACGGGCCGAGCGCGGAAATCCTGCAGATCATCTTCGATGACGAGATCACCCATGTCGCTGTCGGCAAACGCTGGTTCGACCATGTCTGCGATCGCCAAGGCAAACCCCGGATCGAGACGTGGCAGCATCTGGTGCGTAAACATTTCCGCGGCGGCGTGAAGCCGCCCTTCAATATCCCTGCGCGCGAGCTGGCCGGCTTCGCAGCCGCCTTCTACGTCCCGCTCGGCGAGGAATTCCTGGCCTCGCAAAAGACCGGTGCCGGAGGCGACAAACAGTGAGCGCTGTGCTTTCACGCGAATTCGTGCGCCGGTTCGACGCCTCCCGGGAAGAGGTCTGGGAAGCCCTCGCAGATACGCGGCGCTACAACGAATCCATCGGCCTGCCGAAGCACGAGATCCGGGAGGACCCGCAGCCGGATGGCAGTGTCCGGTTCTACGCCACCGCCAATATCGGATTTGTCACCCTGCATTGGGAAGACATCCCGCAGGAATGGTCCGCCGGCCACTGGTTCCGGCACCGCCGGCTCTTCCTCAAGGGCCCTCTGAAGCAGCTTTATGTGCATGTTCGCTTCGAGGACGGCCCGGACGGGGCCGGATGTATCGTTCATTATCGCATCGATATCGAACCCCGGAACCTGATCGGCGGCGTGATCGCCCGCCGGGTTATCTTTCCGGCAACGGACCGGGACTTCACACGAGTCTCCGAGCAGATCGAGGAATGGGCAAAACATCAGACCGCGACGCCCTACCCGACCGTGCCGGTGAGACTCGACGCGGCCCAAAGCCAGCGCCTTGAGAGTGCACTCACCCGGCTTGAAGCCTCCCGCTACGGACATGGCCTCGGGCGCCGGCTTGGCGACTGGCTGCTCTCGGCACAGGAAATCGACCTGATGCATATCCGCCCGCTGCGCCTCGCCCGATTGTGGGGCGCCAAGGAACGCCATGTCATTGAGCTCTGTCTGCAAGCGGTGAAGGACGGCCTGCTGGAAAGCCGCTGGGACCTGCTCTGCCCACGCTGCAAGGGCGCAAAGCTGTCGGAATCCGCGCTCGACGAGTTACCCCAGGGCGCGCACTGCGCCTCCTGCAATGTCAGCTATGACCGGGATTTCGCCCGCAATGTCGAGCTCACCTTCCAGCCCGCTGCGGGCATCCGCAAGGTGACCCAAGGGGAATTCTGCCTGTTCGGTCCGATGTCGACGCCGCATGTCCGGCTGCAGCTGCGGGTCCCGGCTGGTGGACGCGAATACATCAAGGCCGCCATGGAACCCGGTTCCTACCGCATCCGCACTCTGGAACCCGGGCCGGAACGCATCGTGGATCATTCCGACGGAAACTTCCCGGTGATTGCGGTCTCCGAAGACGGCATCGAGCCGGAAGCGCTGTCGGAAGCGCCGGACATGGTCACCCTCATCAACCGCAGCGACCGGGACCGGGTGGTCATCATCGAGGCCCGGGACTGGGCCGAGGACGCGCTGACCGCCCACCGGGTCACCTCGATGCAGGCTTTTCGCCACCTCTTCGCCGAGGACGTGTTGCGCGGCGGGGACGAGGTTGGCATTGCCCATATCACCCTGATGTTCACGGATCTCAGCGGCTCCACCGCACTCTATGAACAGATCGGCGATGCCCCTGCCTACGGCATTGTCCGGGAGCATTTCGATTTTCTTGCCCGGATCGTCCGGGGCCATGATGGCGGCGTCGTGAAAACCATCGGCGACGCTGTCATGGCCGCCTTCACCGAACCGGAATCCGGCGTCCGGGCGGCCCTGGCGATCCGTGCCCATATCCTTGATTTCAACCGGGAGCACCGCGGCAATCCGATCGGTCTGAAGCTCGGCCTGCATGCCGGACCCTGCATCGCCGTTACCATGAACGGACGGCTCGATTATTTCGGTGGCACCGTCAATATGGCCGCCCGCCTGCAGGGCGAGGCCGGTCCCGGCGAGATCGTCATCAGCGAGGCCATTGCGAGCGATATGGCGGCAGCGGAAATTCTCAATTCGAAATGGCTGGAGCAGGACCTCCGCGCTATAAGAGGGTTCAAAGAGCCAGTCACATTTCGGCGACTCCTGCCGGATGACACAGCGTCAGAACCAGAATAACCACGAAAGGCCGCGCACCAATGAGCCCGGACTCCGCCCAGCAATCGAACACCCCGAAGATCGAACCCGAAGAAATCCTCGAAGGCATTCTTGACTGGGTCGAGGCGGAAAGCCCGACCACCGACAAGGACGCCGTCAACAGGGTCGCGACAAAGGTCGAAGGACTTTACAAAGGCCTTGGTCTCGCCATCGAGCGGACCCCCGGCCGGGACGGTTACGGCGACATCATCCGGGCCCGCACGGAAAATGCAACAGGCGAAAAAGGCATCCTGGTGCTCAGCCATATCGACACGGTGCACCCGATCGGTGTGAAGGACGGCGCGTTGAAGATCCGCCGCGAGGGTGACGAGGTCTACGGCCCCGGCATCTACGACATGAAAGCCGGCGCCTACCTGCCCTATTACGCCTATCGCCACCTGCAGCGCCTCGGCCGCAAGACCAACCTGCCGGTAACGTTTCTCTACGTTTCCGAGGAGGAGGTCGGCAGCCCGGTTTCCCAGGAAATCATCGAGGAAGAGGCCCGCAAGGCGAAATACGTGCTGGTCACCGAACCGGCCCGCGATGGCGGCAAGGTCGTGGTCTCCCGCAAGGGCGTCGGCCGCTTCGTGATGAAGATCACCGGTCGGCCTGCCCATGCCGGCGCCAAGCACGAGGATGGCCGCAGCGCCGTCAGCGAGCTGGCAAACCAGATCAAGGCAATCGACGCGCTGGTGGATTACGAGCGCGGCGTGACCACCAATGTGGGCATGATCAGCGGCGGCACCGCCGTCAATGTGGTTGCGCGCGACGTGGTCGCTGAAATCGACCTTCGGGTCCTGACAAAGGAAGACGGCGAGGAGCTCACGGCAAAGATCCTCGGCCTCAAGGCCCAGAATCCGGATGTGACCGTCGAGGTTACCGGCGGCATGAACCGCCCGCCCTTCGAGGCATCCGATGCCAGCATGAAACTGTTCGAACATGCGAAAGCCTGTGCGGCGGAATTCGGGCTGGAGCTTGAAGCCACCACCACGACCGGCGGCGGCAGCGACGGCAACTTCACAGCCGGCCTCGGTGTCCCCACCCTCGACGGCCTCGGCGCCGACGGTGCAGGGGCGCATACGCTGGAAGAGAAGATCTATTTCTCTTCCCTCGAACCGCGCGCGAAAATGTGGTTCCGCCTGCTGGAAACGCTGGAATAGAGATAGATAAAGATACGTTTTCCCGGACTTGATCCGGGACCTTGGAGCGATAAAGCTCCTTCGAAAGGTCCCGGATCGGGGGCCGGGAAAACAATATTTTTCTACTCCGCCGCTACCGCAGAGGCGAGCTGATGTGAAACCAGCTGGGCGTAGAGCCCGCCCTTGGCCACCAGCTCCTCATGGCTGCCTGTTTCCACCAGTGCCCCCTCGCTCAGCACCGCGATCATGTCCGCGCTGCGGATGGTCGAGAGCCGGTGGGCGATGACGATGGTGGTGCGGTCGCTCTGCAGCCGGTCCAGCGCCGCGCGGACCGCCTGCTCGTTCACCGCATCGAGATGCGAGGTTGCCTCGTCCAGGATCAGTACCGGCGCGTCCTTCAGGAAAGCCCGGGCAATCGCCACCCTCTGGCGCTGACCGCCCGAAAGGCTGGTGCCGCGTTCGCCGACCCTTGTATCGAGCCCGTCCGGCAACATTTCCAGCAGATCGCCGAGTGAGGCATGGCGCACTGCCGCCTGCAGGTCCTCCTCACTGGCATCGGGACGGGCAAGCATGATGTTGGCGCGGAGCGTGTCGTTGAACAGGTAGGTGTCCTGCGCCACCAGGGCGATCCGGCCACGCAGATCATCCAACTTGAAGCCCTTCAGGTCCGTGCCATCCATCAGCACCCGGCCGGAATCAGGGTCCCAGAACCGCATCAGCATCTGGGCCAGCGTCGTCTTGCCCGCGCCGGAGGTACCGACCAGCGCCACCGTCCTGCCGGCCGGGATCTTCAGGCTGAAGTCCCGGATGGCCCGGCGATTCTGTCCCGGATAGCGGAAGTCGACAT
Organism: Nisaea sp.; assembly: GCF_040217065.1. Taxonomy (GTDB): domain Bacteria; phylum Pseudomonadota; class Alphaproteobacteria; order Thalassobaculales; family Thalassobaculaceae; genus Nisaea. The sequence goes on along the minus strand of NZ_JAVJNX010000005.1, from coordinate 132,448 downwards.
CCTCCAGCGATATTGACACCGCCCCGGACCGGGCCGGAGCACCGGGGCCATCCGTCACCGGGACCGGCTCGTTATTCAGGGCATAGACGCGCCGGGTCGAGCCCAGCGTATCGGCAAGTTGCCTTCCGATCTGGGCAATTTCGGACACCGGCAGGAAGGCCGCCATGGCAAGGATGGTCAGCAGCGGCAGCACACCTGCCTCGACCACGCCGGATGCTGTCAGCCAGGCGCCGGTGACGACCACAGCCAGACCGCCGAGACCGGTCAGCGCCTCGAGCAGGCTCTGCTGTGCGGTCAGTTCCCGGAAGAACGGCAGGCGCAGATCGATATGGCGCTGACCGAGCGCATCCAGCTTGTCCCCGCGCGGCCCTTCCTGCTGGAAGGCGACGATCTCGCCAAGGCCCTGCACGCTATCGACCGCGAAGGCGCCAAGCTCGCCGGATGCTTCCCGGGCTTCCGAGCCGAGACTGTCGACCCTGCCCCGCATCAGGAACGGGCTGAGGCCCACGGCAATCAGGAACGGCAGCAATGTCAAAGCCAGCACCGGGTCTTCCATGCCGAGCCAGATCAGCACACCGGCCGGCACCAGAATGGCGACGAAGGCCGGCGCCACCGTGTGGGCGAAGAAATATTCCACAAGCTCGATATCGTGGGTGACCAGCGTCATCAGATCGCCGGTGCGCCGCCGGACGAGATAGGCCGGGGCCAGCGCGTCCAGCTTGCGGAAGGTATCGATCCGCATCTCCGCCAGCAGCCGGAACGCCATGTCATGGGCGAGCCAGGATTCCAGCCAGTGCAGCACGCCGGACAGCGGCGCCACCACCGCCAGCCCCCAGAGATAGGGCGTGAAATCCGTGCCGTTCTTCAGGGCCAGCACGACAAAGGCGCTGAGCACACCGACGCCGATGAAGCCGAGCACCCGGAGTACGCCGAACAGGAAGGTCAGCACCAGCTTGCCCTTCCACGGCATGATGACCTTCATCAGTTCGGTGACAACCTGCGTCCAGGTCAGCCCCTCGGCCTTGATGATACCCTCGGTCGGCGCCTGTATGGCACCGCCCGGAACGTCGGCAAGGCTTTCCGCGGCCGGTTTCACCGGCGCGTCCCGCACCACCGGCTCCGCCTCGTCGGCGGCGGCTGCCTCACGGGCCTGCTCGGCCATCAGCCCGGCATAGAGCCCGCCGGCCTTCATCAGCGCGCCATGCGGACCTTCCTCAGACACCTTGCCCTCGTTCAGCACCAGAATGCGGTCGCAATCGATGACGCTGGAAAGACGGTGTGCCAATACCAGCGTGGTGCGGCCCTTCATCAGCCGGTTGAGGGCGTCCTGGATGACCGCCTCGTTCTCCGCATCCACCGCCGACAATGCCTCGTCGAGAATCAGGATCGGGGTGTCGCGCAACAGGGCCCGGGCAATCGCCATGCGCTGGCGCTGACCACCGGAAAGCTTGATGCCGCGCTCGCCGATCACCGTCTGGTAACCCTCGGGCAGACCTTCGATGAAATCATGGATGTTGGCGGCCTGTGCGGCTGACACCACGGAGGCGTGATCCGCCTCGGGCCGGCCCATGCGGATATTTTCCTCCACCGTGCCATGGAACAGGAACGTGTCCTGGTTCACCACCGAGATCATCGAGCGGATCTGCTCGAAGGACAACGTATCAAGAGGCTTGCCGCCAAGCAGGATACGGCCCCCGGTCGGATCGAAGAAACGCAGCAACAGACGGACGACGGAACTCTTGCCGCAACCGCTCGGACCGACAAGGCCAATCCGCTCTCCCGGCTTTACCGCAAAGCTGAGCCCGTCATGCACGGTGCGCGGCGCTCCCGGATAATGAAAGCCGACATCCTCGAAGATGATGGACGCTTCCAGTGGCGCAATATCGGACGCCACGGCATCCACCACGTCCGGCTCGCCGTCCAGCACCCGGTAGATGCCTTTCGCGGCGGACAGCCCGACCATGCCTTCATGCAGCACGTTTCGCAGCTCGCGCATGGGCCGGAACACCTCGACGCCAAGCATCATGATGACCAGCAGGGAGGTGAGCTCCAGCTGTCCTTCCGCTACCCGCCATGCACCGAGTCCGAGCGCGGCGGCAGCACCGCAGGCAATCGAGCTGTCGGTGATGCCGCGGGCAAGCACATTGCCGCTCAACACCCACATGGTGCTGCGGAACACTTCCCGTGCCTTCACTTCCAGCGTATCGCCACGCGCCTTGCTCTGGCCGAAAGCCTTCAGGGTGGCGAGGCCCTGCAGGGAATCCAGAAACTCGGCGGCGAAGGAGGAGTAGGCCTCCTGACGGCGGCGGGCGCTGCGCTCGTTCGAACTGTGCCAGAGCGCCGGCGCGAACACCGCCAGCAACGCAAAAGCCAGCATGACCAGCGCCACCGGCAGGTCGATCCAGGCCACGAAGGCGAAAATCAGCAGCGGCGCCAGCAGGGAGACCGCGAGCTGCGGCAGATACTGGCCGAAATAGACCTCCAGCCGGTCCACGGCATCGGTCAGGGCCAGCGTGATGGCGCCAGACCGTTCCCGCCCGACATAGGCCGGCCCGAGGCTGGCGAGCTTGTCATAGACCTTCCGGCGCAGGCTGACCTGCACCTTGGCCGCCGTTTCGTGCGCCACCATGTTGCGCCATTGCTCGACCCAGCCGCGGGCGACCATCACCAATGCAATCCCGGCAATGGAGGGCCAGAGATCTTCCAGGGTATCGCCGGAGAAGATCCGGCCGATCAGCCACCCCAGCAGGCCGAGCCGGGCGACGCCGAGACCGACACCGAGCAGTCCGATCAGGATCGCCCAGGAAATCCGGCCGCGAACCCCTTCGGTGAACTGCCACAATCTGGTTTCGAAATGCATGGTGGTTTCCCTTCAGGCGGCACGGACCGGCTGGTCTGTTATTCCAATCGGGATCAGATTACCCGAAAGATAATATTCCGGGACTGGACAAATTTTGCATCGCACCGAACAATTTTGTACCACCCTCTTGCAAGCCACTCGCATTAAGGTACCGCCATGCTGACCGATTGGGACGATTACCGGGTGTTCCTGACCCTTGCGCGCGAGCGGAGCCTGACGGCTGCCGCGAAGGCGCTGAATGTGAGCCACCCGACCGTGGCCCGGCGCGTGAAGTCGCTGGAGGATGCCATCGGTGCCCGGCTGTTCGACCGGCTGCCGGACGGCTATGTCCTGACCCCCGCCGCCGAACAGTTGCTCGCTGACGTGCAGGCGATGGACGATGCCTCACAGGCCATCGAACGGCGCAGCCTCGGCCTTTCGGACACGGCACGCGGTACGGTGCGGATCTCCGTCGGCGAACACATGATGCATTTCCTCGCCCAGCATCTCGCCAAGCTTCGCGACCGGCTGCCGGAAATAGAGATCGAACTGCACGTGACCCACCTGATGGCCAACCTCTCCCGGCGCGAGGCGGATATTTCCATCCGCGAGGTGGTACCGGATGCGGCTGATCTGATTACCCGGCGGATCGGCCGATTCCATTATGCCGTCTATGGCACGCCGCAGATGGTCGGTCAGGTCAGCGGCGGTAATGACGGGGACAGGCTGAACGGCTCGCTCGCCTATCTGCCCTGGATCGGCTTCGACGAGGAGCATCATTACATGCCGGGCCAGGCCTGGATCCGGCAGCTCCTGGGCAATCGCAGCCCGGTGGTGCGGGCCAATAATGGCAACAGCCTGCATCTCGCGGTCAGTGCCGGTGCCGGCGTGACCGTCCTGCCCTGCTTCATCGGCGATGCCGACGCGAACCTGGTCCGGGCAACGCCGGTTCTTGACGATGTGGTCGCGGACCAGTGGATGCTGGTGCATCGCGACCTGCGGACCCTGCCCCGGGTCCGCGCCATGATGGACGAGCTGGCGCGCCTGTTTCAGATGCAGAAAAAGGCGCTAGAAGGGGAAACGCCAGTTTAGTACATGGTCTCCTTGTACCGCTCCACCATCTCGTCCTGCGTCTCGGCCTCAACCGCCAGGTTGAGCTGATCCTTGAGGATCTTGCCAAGAGACGGCATGACGGAGCGCTCGACCTGCGCCTTCGGATCCCAGAGACGTGAGCGCATCAGGGCCTTGGCGCAATGATAGAAAGCGGTATCGATCGTGATCCGGATGACGGTGACAGGGAGCCGTCCCTTGATCTCGAACCGTGCGCGGAGCGTTTCGTCGTGCAGGATTTCGGCCGTACCGCGGACCCGCAGGGTCTCGTCAATACCCGGCACCAGAAAGATCACTGATACGGTCGGATTCGAGATGATGTTCGCAAGCGACTCAAGCCTGTTGTTTCCCGGTCTGTCGGGGATAAGCAATGTCAGGTCGTCCGGCATGAGCACGAAACCGGGGCCGTCGCCGCGCGGTGAAATATCAACCTCGTTGTCCGCGTTGTGGGTCGCCAGCAGCAGAAACGGCGACAGGTCGATAAACTGCCGACAATAGAAATCCAGCGCCTGCAGATCCTTTGCGCCCGCCCGTTCGCTCACGGGCTTGTAGAGGCTACGCAGGGCCTCGACCGTTTCAATCTTTGCCATGACACCTTCCGAAACTGAAAATTCGCGCTGGCATGCTGCGTTGCTGCAGCCGGAACGTCAACCGCGCCAGCGCAAGACCGTATCGCGGACAGGATTATCGAAGGCACCGCCGTCCTTGCGCCAGACGCCGTAAGATTCTAAGCCGGAAAGACCATTCCCCCTGAATAGCGGAATCGTCGATCAGCATGAGCGCGGATTGAAGGCGAGGCCACGCTGCTGCTTTATCGCCACGTCACGGTCCTGGCCGAGGAAGCGCTTCACGAACGGTACAAGAAGCGGCTTCAGGGGCGTCAGCCAGGACATTATCCAATAGACTACGTGATACACCTCGCTCTGCATCGGGCTAATCGGCGTCACGCAAGTCAGGTTGCAGAGCTGATGGCGGCCCGCTTCGATGTGCGCGACACGTACGCCCGGCAGGCGAGATCGGATCTCGGTGAAGATGCCGCCGCCGAGGATCTTGCAGGCGGCGGCGTTGAGTGCCAACCGAACGGGCACGCCATAAGCCGGATCATTTGCTGGCGCAGGTAATGCAGGTGGTGATGGCGGGATCCAGTTCCAGGCGCTTCAGGGGAATCTCCTCGCCGCAGGAGACACAATAGCCGAAATCCTCGTCCTCGATCCGCGCAAGCGCGGAGGCAATGCGCTGCAATTCCATTCCGCGGCGGCGTTCGGTTTCCTTGGCCATGGCCTGTCCCTGCAATGCGTCCATACGAGAAAGCCGCCCAACCCGACTCTGGTCAAGTTCGACCGGCTTGGCCGCCCCCGACGCAGAGTCCATCACTGCCTGCAATTCGATACGCCGGGCAAGCAGCAGGCCCCGGAAATGATCGAAATCAAACGCCATGGCTGCACATGCGCCCGGCTCCGGCTCAGTAGACCAGCTGGTCGTCGCCGCCGGAACCGCCGATCACCAGCTCGCCGCGATCGGCGAGATCCTTGGCCGCCGTGACCATGGCGGTCTGCGCATCCTCGACATCCTTCAGCCGCATCGGGCCGAGAGACTGCATGTCCTCGCGCAGCAGCTTGGCCGCGCGTTCCGACATGTTCGAGAAGAACAGGTCCTTCAGCTCCTCCGACGCCCCCTTCAGGGCGATGGTCAGCTTGTCCTTGTCGACCGCGCGGAGCAATGTCTGCACCCCTGCCGGATCGACCCGGGCCAGATCCTCGAAGGTAAACATCAGGCTGCGGATCTTCTCCGCGCTGTCCTTGTTCCGTTCCTCAAGGGCCGAGAGGAAACGGGACTCGGTCGCCCGGTCCAGATGGTTGAAGATCTCCGCCATCATTTCATGGCTGTCGCGCCTGTTGGTGCGGGCCAGGTTGGACATGAACTCGGTGCGCAGCACCCGCTCCACGTCCTTCTCGATTTCCTTGTTCACCGCATCCATGCGCAGCATGCGCATAACCACTTCCATGGCGAAGTTTTCCGGCAGGATCGACAACACCTTGCCCGCATGGGCCTGGCCAATCTTGCCGAGGATGACGGCGACGGTCTGCGGATACTCGTTCTTCAGGTAGTTCGCCAGGACCTGCTCGTTCACATTGGCGAGCTTGTCCCACATGGTGCGGCCGGCCGGACCCCGGATCTCCTCCATGATGTCGCCGACCCGGTCGCCGCCGAGCACCTTGGTCAGCAGCCGCTCGGTGGAATCCATCGAGCCGACGAGGGAGCCGGTGGAGGAGACCTGCTCGGCGAACTCGACGAACAGCCGCTCGACGACGTTGGAACTGACCGTGCCGAGCCCGGCCATGACCTGGGAGACTTCCTTGATCTCCTCATCATCGAGCAGGGCAAACAGCTTTCCTGCCTGCTCCTCGCCAAGAGACATCAGCAGGATTGCGGACTTCTCCGGACCGGTTATGCCCCGATAATCCTCCCGGACACGCATTCCCATAGTGGCCGTCCCCAAAAAAGACGTTAGTCAAGAAAATTTGGTGAATCGTAACACGAATTGCGGGGCGCCTGAAGTGGCTAACAACTTCCGATCCCCTATCGCATTCTACGCCGACAGCCGGCCCGGGTTACCGGCCTAGGGGCACAGGCTCCGCATCAGTGCGCGAAGATCACCGGGATGTCGGACTGATCGAGAATCTGCCGTGTCGCCCCGCCGAAGATCAGCTGGGTCAGGCGGCTCTGGGTATAGGCCCCCTTCAGCAGGAGGTCGGCCCCGAGCTCCCGGGAGATCTCGACCATCTTGGCTCCCGGACCGCTCGGTGCGTCGCTCTTGTGCTGCTCGGCCTTGATGCCGTGTCCGGCCAGGTAATTCTGCAGCGCCGCCCCGTCCGGGCCGGATGTGTACCAGCCTTCGAGCTCGACAATATGCACCGCCTTGGCGGAACGCAGGATGGGGATGCTCTGGCCGATCAGGCGGGCCGTCTCGGTGCTCCGGTTCCAGGCGACGACGACCGTTTCGCCGAACGGCTTGTCCCAGCCTTCGGGCGCCAGCATTACCGGGCGCCCACCTTCAAACAAGGCCATTTCAAACAGGGTCTGCCAATGCGGACTACGGGTTGCGCGGGCCACCACGGTCAAATCGAAAATCCGCGACTCCTCGCCGATCTGGCGCCAGTTCGACAGACGGTGCAGTTCAACCGAAACCCGCCCCCCGAGATCGTCATCGAGTTTCCCCTTCGCGGCAAGGAACTGGCTTTCGGCCTGTTCGCGCTGCGCGGCAACCTCCTCGTCGATGCCTTCATATGACACCACCCCCCCGCTCATCGGATCGACGATCACCGGATCGGGCAGACGCGGATAGAACAAGGCCGTCACCTTGCCGTCGAACCGCTGCGCCATGCGGGCGGCGGCGGCAATCGGCGTCACGTCAGCGTTATCGGCCCCGAACGGCAGAAGGACTTGTTTCATTGGTTGCATCTCCATTTCATACGATACCGTAAGCCGATAGCAGCGCCGGATAAAGGCCTGAACAGTGACTAAAGCATATCAGAATTGCGGAATCCGACTCTAACCCAAACTTCCTGTCGCATCGTTCAGGGACCAGTCGAACGCATAGCTGACGGCAACGTCTTCGGCCAGCATCGGGCGCAAGGCCGGCAGCGCGTAAAGCCGGAGATGCGACAGTACGGCCTGCCGCGAGCCGCCGAAATCCGCCGCATACCAGTCATACAGGCCGGACAGGGTCGCGGCCCGGCCGTCGGCCCAGACACCGCGCGGATGATTGACGAAATCAAGCGCCTGTTCGTCGAGCATGCGATCGACTGTCTCACCGGTAAAAGCCTGCGCCAGCAGGCCGGGCGATCCGATGGCGCCGTAACAGAGACCGTAATGCACGCGGCCATCGCGCCAGATGGCGCGCAGGATGCCGTCGCGGATATCGGCAAGACTGAGGGGGCGGCCCTCGACCTCGACAATAGGCCTGTTCCAGGGCGTGCCGTCGCCGAAATCGATGTCGCGGACGGACAGCACGAGATAGGCCCGGGAAATCAACCGGACCACGAGGGCATTGTGCAGATTGAGCCAGAAGGCATATTGCTCCGGCCGGTCCAGCGACCGGACGGGCGTCGCCGCCAGCCCGCCGAGATAGGTATCCAGCAGCTCCCATTCCGCGCTCGCGATTTCGCCATAGGGCAGCAGGGGAACATGGTCTGATCTGAGACGGCGGTATTTCCCCAGGAAGCGGTCCCAGAGACGGTGATCGACCAGCCGGCGCGCGCCCGGCACATGGGCCCGCCAGTGCTCAATAGGGCGCACCGGACCGGGCACGAACGGCCGGTCCAGGCGGAAAAGTCCGGCGCTGCAGCCACCGAGCGTCGCCGCCAGCAGCCCGCCGGCCAGCACCTGGCGCCGGGTTTGCCAACGTTTATGGATCACGGAACGATGGACATCTGGACCGATCCGATCCCTTCCACCTCGTAGAGAAACCGCTCCCCGGCCCCGGGAAAGCGGGTCTTCAGGGTCGATCCGGTCATGACGATCATGCCGGCCTCAAGCGGACGCCCCTGGGCGGACAGCTCGTTCGCCGCCCAGGCCAGAGCCGTCAGCGGATTGCCGAGTGCTGCGCCGGTTGTCGCGGTCTCCACCTCCCCGCCGGTTTCCAGACGGGTCGGCGTTGCGGCAAGATCGAAGCCGCGCCAGTCCGTCACCGGCTGCCCCAGGACGACGGCACCGGACCAGGCATTGTCGGCCACCAGCGATCTGGCATCGAAATTCTCGTACACGGCGTTGCGATCCTCGATCAGCTCGAAGGCCGGAATGACGGCATCGACATAGGGGGCAATTGAAACCGCATTGTAGGGCTGCGCCACCGGGGGAACATCGCGGCCAAGCCGCAGCGCAAGCTCGAACTCGACACCGACATGCTGGAACGCGCCAAGGGAAATTTCCGCCGGGGCGTGGAAAACCGTGTCGTCGAGGATCGCGCCCAGCAGCGGATGGTCAACACCCACGAACGCCTGCATGGCGGCGGAGGTCAGGGCGATCTTGTAGCCGGCAATGCCGGCGCCGCGCGCCTCCCTGGAAAGGGCGACGAAAATCTGCTGCGCCCGGTAGGCCTCCGCCATGTCGGCCAGCGCCAGTTCCCCCTCAAGCGTCAGGAACGGCTTGCCTGTACTATGTTCCGCCAGAAGATGCCGGGCAATTGCCTGCTCCTTATCCACATTCGCTCCGGTTTCCGGCATTTGATTTCCTCCATCGGCCGTCCCCTGACGGACCTGTTGCTATGCCGGGAGAGTGTCTCCGATCCGGAACGCACGCTCAATACCAACTGAACCGGCGAGCCAAATGGCCCTGCAATTGAAACATCGGGACTGACCATACGAATATTCGATCGAACATCTCCATCAGACTGCTCCCATGGTTTTCCAGGCACGGGAAACCACACCGCATTATCCGGCCCGAAAGGTCCGGCACGTTACATCCGGAGAACTGGATGCTCCCGCGACCACTGCCGAATCACCCGATCTGTCGGCGTAAAACCCATGCATGACGCATGGCCAGGGCGCTATCCGGAGCGTCAGACCGGTCCGGAAATTCCAATACCGCGCTTAAGGTTTCTTAAACCTATAATATTGTATTGTATCAGCACGATAGCCGAATACGAACGCGCGAAGGTGAACCGTACAAAACGCCAAAGCGCAATGAGTGCGCATTTTTTACTGGAAATTAATTTCGTTCGAACCTATCTACTAAGTCACTGAGTTGTAACACATGCGGGAAAGGTGTGAGGCGGCCGACATGGTCATCAAGGGCAAGGTAAAGAAATCGATCAAGAAGCAGATCAGCAGCCAGGGCTTTGCCGAGGTGGACCTGACTCTTGACCAGATCGAGAAACTTCACCTGATCAATGACGACCGCGGCATGAACCGGGAGAACGAGCGGTTCTGGAAACTTGTCCGCGCCATTCGGGATCACGGCTACGCCTCGACAGACCCGCTCCGCATCTTCTATCTCGACGACAGCTTCGTGCTGGTCGATGGCGGCCACCGCCTGACCGCAGCCCGCAAGGTGGCGGAAGAATGGCTGTCAAACCTATTCCGGGAAAAGGTCCACTATATCAGCTGCCTGGTGACCGAAGGACCGCTGCAGGACAGCGCCGACACCGGCAACCGCTCCCTGCCCGCCTGACCGATCCCGGTTTCCCCCACCGACATATGCCGCGCCCCATTGGCAAGCGCCGCCCGCTCCTGTATCACCTTCGCCTAGGCGGCCCCGTAGCTCAGCAGGATAGAGCGACAGATTCCTAATCTGTAGGTCACAGGTTCGAATCCTGTCGGGGTCACCACTCTTTCATCGAAGGCAGCCAGAGCCTCTAAAACCCTAAAGCCTCTGCGTTTCGCGCGGTTCGCCTCCCCTTTTCGGCCGTTTGCGATTTGCCCTTCAAAGGCCAATCGGAGCACGGTTTGCTAATGCTCCGACTTATCGGAAACCCAAAGTTTCCGAGGGTTCGACAAGAACGCGAACGCAGTTCGCAAACGTTCGTCAAAGGCGATGAGCGGTTTTGCAGCGGGAGCGCCACAAAGCTTTGAGCGGAACGCGAAACATGGTAAATTGTAAGTACAAATAAAGTAAAACGCATTAGCCGTTAAAGCATAGTTGGATCATCTCCATGACGAGTGAAGCTGGTAAGCCTGTTTCCGATATGGAAGAATGGCCAGCCGGAATGAAGATCGTGAATGGTCATCTCGCGAAAGACATCCGCGAGCAGGGCATGATCCAGCCACCCAACAGCTTCGGATACATTCATCTGGCTGCGGAAGTTGAACGGCCGCATCCCCTGAAACGGAACAGCGCTGAAAAGAAGGCATTGCTGGCCTCGCTGAAGACTGCCGCCGCCGCGCTCCGCGCGGCCGAACCGGAGCGGGTTCAACGGGTCGACCTGTTCGACGCTTTCGTCATCCCACCAGGGTCGAAAGAGGGCCGGGAACTCATCGCCAGGAGTGGCTACGACGTGCATTTGGCTGCATTTGACATAGTCGTGCTGGTTGAATGCAGCGATGTCGACACCGCACGCTCGGTCCGCGACAGTGAAGCGTTCGTCACCATCCAGAACCTACTGACCGAAGGGGCGAGCCACACCCATTGCTTTGTCGGGTCCAACGCCAAGCGTATCGCCGAAGTCGATCACGACCGAGACGGAATATTCCTTTTTAACTATTTCTACGCGGCGGACATCGCCGCCAAGGGCGCTGACGGTATCGACATCTTGCTCGGGGTTTGGGAATACACCGCCGGCTGGTGGACCGCTTATGCCAACCTTACAAATTCGACCCCGCTGCAACCGGTCGCCGGCGAGAAATCAGATTACAGCCTGATCAATCACTGCCGATGGGACCGGCTGGCCGACATCCTGCCGCATCTCCTGTTCCGGCCGTCGCTCGGCAGGTTTGTGCTGGCCAACTTCACCGCCAACGACATCATGGCAATGCCGATTCTTTATCGTCTGGCAAAGTAGCGCTTTGTTCGGTCGTTAGGCGACTTCGCTGCAGCACATGCCGCGACGCCGGCCAACGGTTCCGCTCACAACCTGAACGCGCGTCAGGCGACAAGCAGCCGATGCAGCAGACGACCCGCCACGGCAACAACGGCCACACCACAACAAAAAGTCCAACCCAGTTTACAAACGACTTGCGGCATCAGTGACGCCGTTCTCCATTGCCAGTATTTCCACGGAAAACCCGATTGGAATGCGCCGTCTAACCAAGGATTAAAGGCAGAAGGAAGGCGGCGCCGACGGGCAGGAACGGAGCTGGGCCGCGCGTTTCAGAGGCTGGTCATGGCGGCCCCGGTCAGGACCGGCCCCGACGCCGGGCAGAGCAGCACCAACATGGAAAACCAGCGCGCCATGCAAGCCGGATCGAGGGACGGTCTCCGCAGGCTGACCGGCCCGCACAGCAAGCCCCCGAGGACCCCGGCCTCAAAGCAGGAGGCTGGGCAGGAAGGTGATGATCTCCGGGAAAGCGATCAGCACTCCGATGGTGATGACATCGGCGATGAAGAACAGCAGGATCCCCCGGAACACCTTGCCGAGTGGAATGTCCGGCCGGACCCCGTTCACCACGAAACAGTTGAGACCGATCGGCGGCGTGATCAGGCAGACTTCCGCCATCTTCACCACGATAATGCCGAACCAGATCGAGTCGAAACCAAGCGCGATCACCGCCGGATAGACCACCGGGAGCGTGAGCAGGAGCATCCCGATGGCATCCATGAACATGCCAAGGACGGCATAGGCCAGCAGAATGGTGATCATGATCACCATCGGATGCATGTCGAGGCTGAGAATCCAGACGGTAAAGGCCTCCGGCAGACCGGAGAAACCGAGGAACCTGACGAAGATCAGCACACCCCAGATCATGGCGAAGATCATCGCCGTGAGTTTGGCGGTCTCCATCAGGGCGTCGCGCACCGTCCTGGCCTTCATCCCCCGCCGGAGCGCCATGGCGAGCACGACTGCGGCGCCGAGCGCACCGGCTTCGGTCGGCGTCGCCCATCCGCCATAGATCGCGGTGATGATGATGATGACGACGGCGAAGATCGGGAAGGTCCCTGGCAGGGCCTTGAGGCGATCCATGTGTGTAAAGCCGGTCACCGGCGGGCCGACATCCTTTTGCACCGTCGCCCAGAGGATGATGATCGCGGCGTAGATCAATGCGGAAACAAGTCCCGGCAGGAAACCGGCGAGCAGCAGGGCACCGACCGATTCCTCGACGATGATCGCGTAGATCACGAGGATCGCCGAAGGCGGAATGAGTGACGCCAGCGTCCCGCCGGCCGCCACCACGCCCGCCGCCATGGCAGGATTATAGCCGTGCTTCAGCATGTCCGGAATGGCAACCCGCGCAAACACGGCGGCTGTCGCTGTCGAGGCCCCGGAGACGGCGGCAAATCCGGCGGTCGCGAAGACCGTGGCCACCGCCAGCCCGCCCGGCACCCATCCGATCCATTTACGCGCCGCATCGAATAGCTGCTGCGTCATCCCCGCATGGAAGGCGAGGAACCCGATCAGGATGAACAGCGGCAGGACGCTCAGCGCATAGGTGGAGGATTTCGAGTGCGGGATCGTGCCGACGATCCCGGCTGCGGGTGCCCAGCCCAGCAGTTCCACCAGACCAAGCAACCCGACGATGGAGGCGGCAAACACGATCCGGATGCCGACCAGCACCAGGAGGAGCAGCAAGCCGACACCGAGCAAGCCGACCAGGAACGGGTCATCAAATCCAATTCCGAGTATCATCGACCGTCATCCTGGTTTTCGCCAAAGGTCTCCCGGATCTCTTCCTGGGCCAGCTCGGCCGCATCCTTGGGCACGACCACTCCGATATGCTCGGCGTCGGGATCAAGCACGAGCCGCAACGACCCCAGCAACTGAATGAACAGCCGCCCCCACCAGATCGCGAAGGCGATGGGAACGAGAAGCTTCGAGGGCCAGACCGGGAATTCGGCATCGATCGTGGTGTCGCCGAGTTCATAGGCCCGCAGGAAATGATCCCAGCCAAACCAGACAATCACGGCGATGATCCCGAGGGCCGCGATCGTGCCGATACTTTCCACGATCCAAAGGGTCCGGCCACGCAGGTGAGCCAGCAGGAGCTCCATGCGGATATGCCCGCCCAGACGCTGGCAATAGGCCGCACCAAGAAAGGCCAGGACCGCCATCGAAAGCTCGACCAGGTCGATATAGCCGACGATCGGGCTGTTGAAGACGCTCCTGAGCACGATCTGCATGACCCCCAGCAGCATCAAGCCGAGCACCGCCGCACCGGCGACAAAATTGGCCAGATTCTCAAACGGCGTCAGAGTCCTGTCAGCCTGCAGGAGGAAAGAACCGAAGGAACCTCCGGGGCTCTCGCCCGGCGTCTCGGATGTCATTAAACGACCTCGTTTATTTGGTGTTGCCGGACCAGCAAGGTCGCCCGGCCGATCAGGGCGCCGGGCGGCACGCGGACCGCCCGGTACCTTGCGCGGTGCCTATTTCAGCGTCGCTTCAGCTTCTTTGGCGTAGGCCCAGACGGCGTCGAACACGCCCTGTGCGTCGAACTTGTCCTTGTTCTCGGCAATCCATTCGTCCCAGACGGGCTTTCCGGCAACCTTGCGAAACTCGGCCAGGGTCGCCTCGTCATAGGTGATCTTCGTCATGGTCTTTTCGAACATCGGCAGGTTCTTCTTGTCCTCTTCTGCATAGGCCGCCTGTGTCACGTCCATGACCTCATCCCGCATTCCCGTGAGGAGATCCTGATACTGTTTCGGAAGCTTGGCATAAGCGGTTTTGTTGAAGACCCAGCCACATTCAGACGTACCGGGAGTGAGGTTGGACGTGTACCAGTCGGCTTCGTCGCTGATCTTGAAGGCGACATGGGCATAGGTGTAGGGGAAGGCCGCGGCGTCGAGCGCCCCGCGCTGGAACGCGGTCGAGGTCTCGCCGGCGGGCAGGGTCTGCCGCACTGCACCCAGCCGTTCCATCGCGGCTCCGAGGCCGCCGCCGGCCCGCACCCGCAGGCCGCTCCAATCACTCAGTTTCAGCGGCGGTTCACCCTTGCCGAGGATCTCGTACTGGGGCAGCAGGCCAGAGACATAGGGGACGGCATTCCACTTCGCCATATCCGCGACCAGCGCCGGATGGCTCATCATCCGCGACCGGACATATTTGTCGACGCGCGGATCGCCCAGCGGCAGAAACGGCAGCGAAAACACCATGAAGGCCGGATTCTTGCCCGGATGATAGAAATTACAGAAGGCGGCGCCCTCGAAGGCATTGAGCTTCAGCCCGTCGAGATTCTCGCGCGATTTGGACAATTGCCCGCCATAGAAAATCTTGATGCGGAACTTGCCATCGGTCTCTTCGGCGACCTTCTCGGCCAGCCGTTCCATGCCGGCGGACAGGGCCCGCGGGTTCCCCCACATGGACAGTTTCCAGAACAGGGTCGGGCCGTCCACCGCCGCCAGTGTCGGCGCGGCACACCCGATAAAGGCCGCCGTCGCGGCGGCGATTGCTAAAAATTTCCTGCGCATTTTGTCCTCCCAGACCTGTTTGCCTCACGAGCGATTCCTGTCGCCCTTCATTCGTCGCGACCGCCGCTCGAGGGCGATCTGCGTCTTACTTGAAAATAAACATATTCTGTCCTTAGATTAAAAAAAATCGTTTTTTTCTGGATCAAGCCAAAAATCCAACCTTAGAATGGACCATGATGTATGCAAACCAGATGATCTTCCGGGTATTCCAGACCGCCTCGACGCAGGAAATTGCCCTGCCGAATGCCGACGCCCCCTCCATGCTTTATGTGCAAGACGGGACGGTAACGATCGACGGCATGGCCTTGGAAGCGGGAAACGGGACTTTTCTCGCCGCCGGGACGGCAGGAACCGTTACCGGTACGGGCCGCTTCTGTCTCTGGTCCCTCGGCGAGGTTCCGCAGGAAACGCCAGAACATTGCGTCCTGCAGGACCATGCTGGGCTGGACCTAGCACCGGGCACCTATGCCTTCCGGCTGGACTCGGTCGGGTTTCCCAAAGGGGCCCGCGCCTATCGGCACGAGCATCCCGGGCCCGGATTCCGGTATCTGCTCTTTGGTCAGTTGGAAATAAAATCGGATGATCACAGCACGCTCATCACTCCTGGAGTCCCCTGGTTCGAAGGCGCGCACTCACCCGTGACAGCAATTTGCGCCGAGGACCGGGAAAGCCGTTTCGTCCGGGCCCACCTGCTGCCAGAAGCGTATCTGGGTAAGCCGACGATCCGCTATCTGAATGCCGAGGACGAGGCTAAGCCAAAGCTTCAGACTCACGAGCGTTTCTGCGAATATCTGGTCAAACTCGGGGACTGAAGGACGCAAGGCGTAGCCAGTGGAAACCTCTCTTAAATCCGGTATCGACCACTCTGCCACACCATTGCGGCGCGACACCTCGTCGCTCACCGCGCAGACTGCGGGGCGCATTAGGGCGGACATCCTCAATGGTGCCTGGAAACCCGGAACCAAACTGAAAATCAGTGACCTCTGCACGCGTTACGGTGTCGGCACAACCCCGGTACGGGAGGCCCTCAGCCTGTTGACCTCCGACAATCTGGTCGAGCGCGTGGATCAGCGCGGCTTCCGCGTTGCCGTCGTCAGCAAGGCCGAATTCAGCGAGCTCCTGAAGACTCGGTGCTGGCTTGAGAAACGCGCCCTCGAGGAATCAATTCTCCATGGCGACCGCGCCTGGGAAGAGGCGCTTGTCATCGCCCACCATCATTTGGCGCGTTTTCCCAGAACGCGGGAAGGCGGAGACTTCGACGCAAACCCCGAATGGGAAATTCGGCACAAGGCTTTCCACACCGCCCTGATCTCCGCCTGCGGCTCGTCGATTCTGCTGCGCTATTGCGACCAGCTCTACGACCAGAATATTCGCTACCGCATGATCTCGGGCATATCGGCCTACCCGAGCCGGCGGATCGGTGAGGAACATGAAGCGATCATGAGTGCCGCACTGGACCGTGACGCGGACGTGGCCGTGTCGCGTCTGATCTCCCACTATGAAAGCACCGGACGCTTTCTTGAAGAACGCCTGCGCTAGAAAGGTCGAAGCATGAGCGGATATCACCTGGTCGATATAGCATCGACTCTCACGCTGGAGATCGCGCAGGCGATCTCCGGCAATACCCTGGCCGCAGGACGGGAGGCGAACCTGTTGCCGCTGACCGTCGCGGTGCTCGACGCCGGTGCAACCCTGGTACATTTCCAGCGCGAGGATGGCTGCGGGACGGTCCGCGGCGACATCGCGATCGGCAAGGCCGCAGCCGCACTCGGCATGGGCATCCCGAGCAGGACGATCCGCGACCGGCTGAAGGAAAGACCCGCCTTCCAGTCCGCGATCGCCGCCGCCTCCGGCGGAAAGTTCATACCCGTGCCGGGCGGTGTGCTGATCCTGGGCGCGGACGGCAAGGCGATCGGCGCGGTCGGCGTCAGCGGCGACGCCTCGGACAGGGACGAATATGCGGCAATCACCGGCATTCGGGCAGCGGGGCTCGTCTCCGATCCGGCCGAGCCGGTCGAGAACTGGAAGTCCGCCGCCCTCTGAAACTCGCGCGACACGGCCAATCAAGAATCACTCATCCAAGAAGGACAGAGAATGCGACTCTTAAGCTTCGAAAAAAACGGCTCCCCCACGCTCGGCGTGCGGCTCGGCTCTGAGGTGGTCGATCTCAGTGTCGCCGCGCCGCAATTGCCACGCGACCTGCTGTCCCTGATCAAGGCCGGTCCCGAGGCGTTCGACGCGGCCAGAAAGGCGGCAGATACGGCGACGGAACGCCTCCCGCTCGAAGGATTGACGCTCTGCGTGCCGATCGCCGATCCCCCCAAAATTCTCTGCGTCGGACGGAACTATGCCGCGCACGCCAAGGAAGGCGGGGCTGAGCCGCCGACCTATCCGGACATCTTCATGCGCAGCCGCCTTTCGCTCGTCGCCCACGATGCGCCGATCATTCGCCCGGCGCTCTCGGGCAATCTCGATTACGAGTGTGAATTGCTGGTCGTGATCGGCCGCCACGCCTCGAAACTGAGCGAAACGGAAGCGCTCGGCGTGATCGCCGGCTACTCGATCTTCAACGACGCGACGTTGCGGGACTACCAGCGCCGCACCACGCAATGGACCATCGGCAAGAATTTCGACGGTACCGGGCCGTTCGGTCCGGAAATGGTGACGCCGGACGAATTGCCCGACGGCTGTGTCGGCCTGCAGATCCAGACCCGCCTCAATGGCGAGGTGATGCAGAGCGCAACAACGGCGGACATGATCTTCCCGGTCGCCACGACGATTTCCCTCCTGAGCCAGACCATGACCCTGGAACCCGGCGACCTGATCGCGACCGGAACGCCGGAAGGCGTCGGCTATGCCCGGAAGCCGCCGGTCTGGATGAAGGATGGCGACATCGTCGAGATCGAGGTCGAGGGCATCGGGGCCCTGCGCAATCCGGTCAGAAACGAAACCTAAACCGGCTGACCGGTTGCCAGCCATCTCTTGGTTGAGTCGCCCTGGATGTCGTGGGAGATCCCTAGAGGCCGATTGCCTCACCCTCGCGAACAACCGCCGGGTCATAGGCTTTACGGGCGAAAACCTGTCGCACCATCGGCTCGAAATGGTCCAGCGGCTGCGACGGGTAATCCGGATCGAACGAGGCCTGGTCCCAGCGCTCACAGAATGCGGAGCAGGTCTCGAAACAGGGATGGTCCCGGAAGCGCTCGCGCGCGTTCCGGTCCCAATTGTAGTGATGGGCGTAATAGAGCATCTGGAAAATGCCGTGATGCTCCACCGTCCAGGAGACTTCCCAACGCACGAAGGGCCGGATCACCTCGGCCGAGAACCTGTCATGGTTCTGCGGCGCAAGCCCGTCTCCGATGTCGTGCAGCAGCGCGCCGACGATCCAGTCGATATCGGCCCCCTCGGCCTCCGCCCGGGTGGCGGATTGCAGGCCATGCTCAAGACGGGTGATCCGATAGCCCGGAAACGTTACTTCGCCGTGCCGCCGCAGCTCATCCAGCACCCGGTCTGCGGTCATCGCGAGATAAGGCTTTTCGAGTTCATGAAGAAGCTCGTAATCGGCTTTGGTGCCATCCTTCATCTGGGTGAAGGAAACCGTTTCATCCTGCCGGTTCATGCCCCTGTCCCTGCCGCTCCGGAATTCGCGTACATCGCGACGTCGCCGGTTGCCCCGGCGGCGAGTACCGCTGATTGATCGGCGAGAACCCTATCATACAGCGCCAGATCCTCGGCGGCGAAAAGACCGCGGGGGCCGGCGACGTTGAACCAGCCCCGGGCACTGTCGCAACCACGCACAAGCATTGCGTAATCCCGGCCCGTCGCCTCATCGCGGACTTCCGGCGTCACATAGCGAATGGCAAGGCCAATGCGCCGGTCAGTCGATCGGTTCGGCCCGGAGGCGTGAAAACAGCGGCCGTGGTGCAGGGACATTTCGCCCGGCTGCAGCGGACCGTAAGCCGCCCTCTCCTCTTGCACTCCGGCGATCTGCTGGCCGCGCGAGAGCAGGTTCTCGCCCCCCCACGTATCCTCGTGGGCGACGATGGCGTTCTTATGGCTGCCCGGAATGAACCGCATGCACCCGGCCTCGACGGAAACATCGCTGAGCGCAATCCAGGCCGTGGTCTCGCCGTCGGTTTCCCCCATGCCCCAATAAGTCAGGTCCTGGTGCCAGGAGACAGTCTTTTTCGAGCCCGGCTCCTTGATGAAAAGCTCGACCGACCAGACCAGCAGGTTCGGACCCAGCACCGTCTCGACCGCATCTAGTATCTCCGGTCGTCGCGCCAGGTCCGCGAGGAACGGGATGACCAGATGGCCGTTCACCCGGAAGAACTGATTGAGGTCATGACCGCCCATACCGTCCCGGTGGTTCCGCTCAAGGTCCTCGATTTCAGAGCGTACCGAAGCGACCGTCTCGCTGTCGAAAACCGGAATACCGGCGA
Source organism: Nisaea sp. (assembly GCF_040217065.1). GTDB lineage: Bacteria > Pseudomonadota > Alphaproteobacteria > Thalassobaculales > Thalassobaculaceae > Nisaea. Next base: position 113,002 of record NZ_JAVJNX010000005.1, on the reverse strand, counting down.
CAAACCCGTCGCGGTGATACTGATCCACCTCTTTGGCCGTGATGCCCTGGCCCATGAAAACCTCCCTGACCGATTGGAAACAGCCTAGCAGGCGGCGGTAGAGCGGCAGAGCAATGGTTCTTGCCCCATAGAATAAGTTTTACTTAACATGCTCTGATGCCGTCTCGCCGCATTCCCTCGCTGAACTGGCTCCGCGTTTTCGATGTCGCCGCGCGGATGGAGAATTTCACGCGCGCCGCCGAGGTGCTGAACATGAGCGCTGCGGCAGTGAGTCAGCAGATCCTCGCGCTGGAAACCCATCTCGGCGAAGCGCTGTTCGAAAGACGGCCGCAACGGGTGGTTCTGACCGAAAAGGGACGGGCTTTCATGCTCGTCGTCCAGCAATCACTGGCTGCGGTCGACACGACGGCAGGTGCGCTGTTCGGCAGCCATGACCGTCAGATCGTCAACCTCCAGGCCGTTACAATTCTCGCTATGGGATGGCTTCCGGAGAAGCTGAAGGAGTTCGAGGCATCCAATCCGGGTATCCGCGTCAATCTGACAACCGGCAACACAATCCCGGACTTCCGCACGGCCTCTTCGGGAGGGCAGCCGGATCTGCAAATCGCCTTCGGCTCGGCGATCGATTTTCCCGACACGGCAATCCGGTTTCTCGACGAGACACTGTCCGTGGTCGGTCATGCCGACCTGGTATCTTCGATTTCCTCACTGGAAGACATCAGGACCATGCGCCTGATCGAAGTCGCGCCCCATCGTTCCGGCTGGCACCAGGTCCTCGCCAATATCGAGGGGATAGATATCGGGGACATGGATCTCAGTTTCGTCGACACAACCCCGCTCGCCCTGATGCTGGCCCATGCTGGGTTTGGACTGGCCCTGGCGCGGGAACCCGCATGTCAGGACATGGCCGAAGCGCTGAACTTGCAGCCGGTTCCCCTCTTGCCACCAGTGAAAGGGCAGCAATCCTATTTCATCCTCTGGCCCGACAGTCGCCCGCTTTCCCGCGCGGCGCGGCTCCTGGTCGATTGGCTGACTGCCGGCTGACCGCTCTCTGGCGACGGGAACGCAGCTTCAGAGACCGTTCAGCCGCCCCATGACATCCATCAGCTTCGGCACATGTGTCTTGCCCTCGCCCTGGGCGTTTGCGAGCGCATAGATCTGCTGCACGATCGCGCCGATCAACGCCGTGGAGCCGGTATCGGCGGCGACCCGGTTGTAGTAGCCGACATCCTTCAGCGCGTTCTCGATGGCGAACTGCAGCCCGCTCGCATCCTGCTTCAGAGGCCAGTCCATGACCTTCTGGAACAGCCCGTTATTCAGCGCACCGGCGGAGATCACCTCGTGCAACCCGGCAATGCTGACATCGGCCTTGCGCGCCGTGGTGACGGCCTCCGCGAACAGCGCGACCATGCTCATGGACATGAAATTGTTGATCAGCTTCAGGCTGTGCGCCGCGCCCAGAGGGCCGACATGAAAGATGTTCTTTCCGAAGCTTTCGATTGCCGGACGCGCGGTCTCGAGATCGCTTTCCGCACCGCCGACAAGGACGTTCAGGGTGCCGCTCTCGGCCTCTTTCGGCGTCATGGTCAGCGGTGTGTCCAGCATGGCGGCGCCTTTCTCCCGGAGCGCCGCCCCGATGCGTTTCGTCTCCCCCGGATCAGCGGTGGTGGAATCGGCAACGATCAGGCCGTCGCGGGCCGCTTCGATGATGCCATCGGCGCCGAGTACGATCCGGTCGACAATGCCGGAGTTCGGCAGGCAGAGAAAGACCAGGTCCGAGCTTTCCGCGACCGCACGCGGACTGGCAACCTCGGCGGCGCCGAGCGAGACCAGATGATCGATCGGCTGCCGGTTCCGATTGCCCATGATCGTCAGGGGAAAGCCCTTCCCGATCAGATTCTTTGCCATGCCGTGCCCCATCAGGCCGGCGCCGATGAAGCCCACTCTCAGATGTCCGGTCACCCTGTTCCCCTCCCCTTATCTTTTGCGTCAGCATAGCCCCATGCGCCCGCGGCTTTCCAGAGGCGGAGGCCCCGGGCTGAAAATGACAAAGGCCCCGGCGCGACTGCACCGGGGCCTTCATCTTTCCGTCATCCGGCCGACGTCAGCGACGCAGGCCGGATGTCATTCCGCCTCAGGCGAGATCGAACCGTCCCGCGTTCATCACCTTTGTCCAGGCGGCAACGAAGTCCTTCACGAACTTCTCCTTGCTGTCATCCTGGGCATAAACCTCGGCATAGGCGCGCAGGACCGAGTTGGAGCCGAAAACCAGATCCATCCGGGTCGCCGTCCACTTCACCGCACCGGTCTTCCGGTCCTGGATCTCGTAGGAGTTCTTGCCGGTCGGCACCCATTTGTAGGCCATGTCGCACAGGTTGACGAAGAAGTCGGTCGTCAGCGCGCCTTCCTTGTCTGTGAAGACTCCGTGCTTGGTCCCGCCATGGTTGGTGCCAAGCATCCGCATGCCGCCGACCAGGACGGTCATTTCCGGCCCCGTCAGACCCAGCAGCTGGGTGCGGTCAAGCATCAGCTCTTCCGGGCTCACCACATAGTCCTGCTTCAGCCAGTTCCGGTAACCGTCAGCCACCGGCTCCATCACATCGAAGGAGTCGGCATCCGTCATCTCGGCGGTCGCATCCCCGCGGCCCGGCGCGAACGGCACCGGTACGTTGAAACCGGCGGCCTTGATCGCCTTTTCAACACCGACATTACCGGCAAGGACGATGACATCCGCGAGGCTCGCGCCCGCGCCCTTGGCGATCGGCTCGAGCACGGAGAGCACCTTCTGCAGACGTGCCGGCTCGTTGCCTTCCCAATCCTTCTGCGGAGCCAGACGGATGCGCGCACCGTCCGTGCCGCCCCGCATGTCGGAGCCGCGATAGGTCCGTGCGCTGTCCCAGGCGGTCGAAACCATCTCGCCAATGGACAGGCCGCTCTCGGCGATCTTCGCCTTGACCGCGTCCACGTTGTAACCGGTCGCCCCCTTGGGTGCCGGATCCTGCCAGATCAGATCTTCCTGCGGGACGTCCGGGCCGAAATAACGGGCTTTCGGGCCCATATCGCGGTGGGTCAGCTTGAACCAGGCTCGGGCGAAGCAATCGGAGAAATAGTCGAAGTCCTTGTAGAACTTCTCGCAGATCTCCCGATAGGCCGGATCCATCTTCATGGCCATGTCGGCATCGGTCATGATCGGATTGTGACGCACCGACGGATCGGAAGCATCGACCGGCTTGAGCTCTTCCTTGATGTTGACCGGCTCCCACTGGCTGGCACCGGCCGGGCTCTTCTTCAGCTCCCATTCGTGGTTCAGCAGCAATTCCAGGTAGCCATTGTCCCATTTGGTCGGCTCGGTCGTCCAGGCACCTTCGAGACCGCTGGTGATGGCCATGTTGGCCTTCGCCGTTCCGGCCGGGTTGGTCCAGCCGAAGCCCTGCTCATGGACGTCAGCGGCCTCAGGTTCACGGCCCAATGTATCGGCATCGCCGTTGCCGTGCGTCTTGCCGACGGTGTGGCCGCCAACGGTCAGCGCGGCTGTTTCCTCGTCATCCATCGCCATGCGGGCGAAGGTTTCACGCACCTGGGCGGCGGTTTTCAGCGGGTCCGACTTGCCGTTCACGCCTTCCGGATTGACGTAGATCAGGCCCATCTGGACCGCGGCCAGCGGGTTTTCCATGGTCGCCGGATTATCGACGCTGCCATAGCGGCTGTCGCTCGGGGCCAGCCACTCTTTCTCGGCGCCCCAATAGACGTCTTTCTCCGGATGCCAGATATCCTCGCGGCCAAAACCGAACCCGAAGGTCTTCAGCCCCATGGATTCATAGGCAATGTTCCCGGCCAGGATATAGAGATCGGCCCAGCTGACCTTGTTGCCGTATTTCTTCTTGATCGGCCACAGCAGACGGCGTGCCTTGTCCAGGCTGGCATTGTCGGGCCAGGAATTCAGCGGCGCGAAGCGCTGGTTGCCGGTACCGCCGCCGCCACGGCCGTCCGCCAGACGGTAGGAACCCGCCGCGTGCCAGGCCATGCGGATCATCAGACCGCCATAGTGCCCCCAGTCGGCCGGCCACCAGTCCTGGCTGTCGGTCATCAGGGCGTGCATGTCCTTTTTCAGCGCCGCGACATCAAGCTTCTTCAGCTCCTCGCGATAGTCGAAGTCCTTGCCGAGCGGGTTGGTCTTGCTGTCATGCTGGTGGAGGATGTCCAGGTTCAGCGCTTCCGGCCACCATTCCGTGGCAGACATACCGGACGAGGTATTGCCGCCATGCATCACCGGACATTTGTTCATCTCATTCATCGTAGACCCTCCCAATGGTCCGAGAAACTGCTCACGACTTCAGCCCGTAAGCGCGAATTATAATCATTCTAAAATGACTCAATTCCAGCCAAGCGCAAGGGGGATATTTCAGTTTACTGGAATTATTCTAAGTGCGCATTCGACCCACACCGCGAGGAGCCCAAGTCAGCCCGCCCGGAAGACGACGCAGCATGTCGTGACGCCGCAGATCCCGCTCTCCGTGTTTGGTGTCTCTCGCACTTTGCGCTACTGATTCATACCGCTCGGCGGCACTTCAACTCACGTTCAACAGGGCGGATTGACCGGTGCGCTTCACACTCGACCAACTCCGGGCATTCCTCGCCGTAGCGCGCACCGGCAATGTGCGCAAGGCGGCGGAGGAATTACACCTGACGCAGCCAGCAGTGACGGCACGGATCAAAACACTCGAATCCGCTTTGGGCGTCGAGCTGTTCGACCGGTCCGCCGCCATGCGACCGACCAGAAGCGGTGTGGCATTGATCGGTCATGCCGAGCAGTATCTGAAGCTGAACAGCCTGATCCAGCGCGATGTGGGGCACCCGGAGCAGGTCGCATCCATGTTCCGCATCGGTGTGTCCGAAACCATCGTCCAGTCCTGGCTGCCGGAATTCATCGCGGCATTGCGGGCAGAGTTTCCGAGACTGAGCATTGAGATCGATGTCGACATTTCCCGCAATCTGCGCGACCGCCTGCTGGGCAATGCCATTGATCTTGCGCTTCTGATGGGGCCGGTATCGGATTATCGCGTGGAGAACATTCCCTTGCCAGCCTACCAGATGACCTGGTTGCGGGCACCGTCCCTCGCCGTCAGCGATCCGGCCAGGGGGGCGCCGGTCATCACCTTCGCCCGCGATACCCGGCCCTTCCGTCTTCTGAAAGAGGCGCTTCTTGAACGGTACGGGCCGAGCGCCGTGATTTTCCCCTCCTCCTCGCTCTCGGCCTGTTTCAGGCTGGTCGCGGCCGGTCTCGGCATCGGTGCCCTGCCGCTGTCGCTCGCGGCGGACTATCTGCTATCCGGCCAGGTCGAGCAGTTCGATCCGGGCTGGAGCCCCGCCCCGCTCAGTTTCACGGCGTCCTTCCTGGCGGCACCGGAGGCAGCGGTGAGCGGCCGCGCAGCCGCGATCGCCCGGCAGATCGCCGTTGAATACGATAAAAATAATTGATCAATAATTCCCAAAATTACTAATTTGCCCGTGATCAAATTCGCTGCCTAGAGTTCTTACCGAACAGGAGGCTGCGACCTTGATCACGCACCAGGAAACCAAAGTTTCGACTTTTGACGCCCTTGCCGGCCAGGATGTGACGTCGGTGCGGGCGGCCATCAGGACAGGTTCCTATCGCGGGCATACGGCAGGGCTTGCCGCCGGAAAGCTCCAGGTCAACCTGGCGATCCTGCCAGCGGAATATGCACCCGATTTCGAGGCATTCTGTCGGCAAAACCCGCAACCCTGCCCGCTGGTGGGCATGACCGAGGCCGGCAATCCCCTTTGGCCGGCGCTCGGCGGGATCGACGTGCGGACCGATGCGCCATCCTACAACATCTATCGTGACGGTGCGCTGGTCGACACCGTGCCGGACCTGAAAGCGGTCTGGCGCAATGATCTCGTGGCCTTTGCCATCGGTTGTTCCTTCACGTTCGAGGCGGCGCTCGTCGCGGCCGGCGTACCGATGGCCCATATCGATGCCGACAGGACCGTCCCGATGTACCGAACCAATATCGCGACGGCTCCTGCCGGTCCCTTCGGTGGCGGCATGGTTGTCTCGCTGCGTTACGTGGCGCCGGAACAGGTGGCGCTGGCGCGGGAGACCACCGCCCGGTTCCCTTGGGCGCATGGGGCGCCGGTTCATGTCGGGGATCCGGCCGAGATCGGCATAAATGACATTCATGCGCCCGACTGGGGCGATCCGCCTGTGGGCACCGACGGCGTGCCGATGTTCTGGGCCTGCGGCGTGACTCCCCAAAATGCCCTCGCAGAAGCCCGCCCGCCCCTCTGCATCACTCACACGCCCGGGCGGATGCTGATCACGGACATCGACGATCAGACCAATAGTTTCATCGCGTAACCATTCAAAAACAGGGAGACAAAAAATGAAAAAACTCAACGCTTTAGCTGCTACGCTCGCCATCTCGGCAGCCTTGGCCGCTTCCGGCCCGGCAGTTGCCGACAGCCCGACGGTGATCAAGGCCGTGGGAACCTGGGGCAGCCTGACAAATTATCAGAAACACGAGGGCCCGTTCTGGAACGAGCGCATCGCCAAGGCCTCCGGCGGATCGATCATCGGAGAGATCAAGCCGCAGACCGAGCTTGGCCTCAAAGGCTTCGAGATCATGCGGCTGGTCAAGAACGGCGTGTTTGATTTCGCCTTCGGGCTTCCCGGCTATGTCGCGGCGGAGAATGCCGTGTTCGAGGGGGCCGATCTTTCCTCCGTTACCCAGGACATCGAGACCGAGCGCAGCGTGGCGAAAGCCTATTTCCCGATCCTCGAGAAAGCCTTCGCCGAGATCTATAACGCCAAGCTTCTGATGCTCTACCCGTTCCCCAGCCAGACGCTCTGGTGCAACGCCGAGGTGAACGGGATCGCGGATCTCAAGGGCAAGAAGGTCCGGGTCTACGCCACCACCCTCGGCGACTTTGTCGAAGGCGTCGGCGGCACCTCCGTCACCGTGCCGTTCGCGGAAGTGATCCCGGCGCTCGAGAAGGGTGTGGTCGATTGCGGTATCACGGGGACCATGTCCGCCTACAAGGCGAAATGGCACCAGGTCGCGACCCACGCCTACACACTTCGGGTTGGCTGGGGCCTCGCCTTCGGCGCCATGAACATGAACAAGTGGAATGCCATGGGCGCCGAGAAACAGGCTCTGCTGCAGAAGGAACTGGCCATTCTGAACGACCAGATGTGGACCGAGACCGCAGCCGAAGACGAAGTCGCCATCAGCTGCATCACCGGCGGCAAGTGCGACATCGGCGAGCCGGGTGCGATGAAGCTGGTCAAGCCGTCAGCCGCGGATCTCGCCCTGCGTGACACCATCGCCACCGATGTCGTCCTGGCCCGCTGGGCAGAGCGCTGCGGTGCCGACTGTGCGGCCGACTGGAACAAGACTGTCGGCAAGATTCTCGGATTGACGGCGAAAGCCCAATAATCCGGAATTCACCGGCGCCGGGCAGCTCCCGGCGCCGGTACCCTAGTCAGAACCGATACCGATCAGCTCTCAAGGAGGTCCAGCATGCTTCGCCTGATTGACGCCGCTCACAGGCTGTCCCGCTGGCTTGTCTGGCTCGGCGGTGCGCTGATCCTGGGATCCGCTTTTCTCGTCACCTTCGAGGTGTTGGTCCGGAAATTCTTCAACATGTCGATTGCCGGAGCCGATGAGATCTCCGGCTACGCCTTCGGCGTGGCGACCTCTCTGGGCCTCGCCTTTGCGCTGTTCGAGCGGGCGCATATACGGGTGGACGCCCTCTTCCTGATCCTTCCGCGCCCGGTAAGGATGTTTCTGAATTTCTTTGGCCTCGCCCTGCTCGTCGGTTTTGCCGGGATCGTCACCTGGATGGCCTGGGGGCTGGTCGGAGACACGCTGCAGCACGGCTCCCGGTCGATCACACCGATGCGCACGCCACTCGCCATCCCGCAAATTCCCTGGCTCGCAGGCTGGGTCTTTTTCGTTGTCTGCGGCGCGTTGCTGTTTGTCGGGACGCTGTTCGCGACCCTGACCGGCGATATGGCCGAAGCGGAACGGCGGATCGGCGTCAAGACCCTGGACGAACAGATCAAAGATGAGACGGCCTGATGCTCACCAAGACGCTTCTGATCCTTCTGGGCCTGATTGCCCTCGCCGTTCCTGTCGCCGCCGCGCTGGGCTGGCTCGGCCTGACCCTGCAGTACCTCGACAGCCCGATGCCACTGCACCGCGCGCTCGGCGATATGGTCTGGCAGACGGGAACCGACTTCCTGCTGGTCGCGATCCCCATGTTCATCCTGCTCGGGGAAATTCTGCTCCGCTCCGGTATTGCTGCAAGCATGTATGCCGGTATCGTCACCTGGCTCGGCTGGCTGCCGGGCGGACTGATGCATGCCAATACGGGATCCTGCGCGCTGTTCGCCGCGACCTCCGGCTCCTCCGTCGCGACGGCGGCAACCATCGGCACGGTTGCAATCCCGCAAATCGAGAAGCGCGGCTACAATGAGCGGCTTTTCCTCGGCACCATCGCTGCCGGCGGCACGCTCGGCATTCTCATCCCGCCCTCCATCAACCTGATCCTCTTCGGTCTGCTGACGGACACCTCCGTGCCGGAACTGTATCTCGCCGGCTTTCTTCCCGGCTTCCTGCTTGCGGCGCTCTTCATGGTCACCGTCATCGTGCTCTGCATCGCGAAACCCGCCTGGGGCGGCGAGCCGGTGGTTGCCACATGGACGGAACGGATCGCCGCCCTGCCCTCGCTGCTGCCGCCGATCGGCATCTTCCTCGTCGTGGTCGGCTCGATCTATGCCGGGGTGGCAACGCCGACGGAGGCCGCCGCGCTGGGTGTTGTCGCCGCACTGGGACTCTCCGCGGCGAACGGCTCGCTCTCTGTCGACATGGTCCGCGCCGCCATCGAGGGCACCATGCGGACAACCTCGATGATCCTGCTGATCATCCTTGCCGCCGTCTTCCTGAACTTCGTCCTGTCGGTGATCGGCCTGACCCAGGCGCTTGCGGATTTCGTCACCGGCCTCGGCCTCTCGCCGATGCAGACCATGTTGATGCTGATCACGGTTCTGATCGTCGTCGGCTGCTTCATGGAGACGCTTTCCATGCTTCTCACCGTCGCGCCGCTGATCACACCGATCGTGATAACGCTCGGGTTCGACCCGGTCTGGTTCGGGATCCTTTTGATGGTTTTGCTGGAGACCGCGCTTATCACGCCGCCCATCGGCATTAATCTCTATGTCGTCCAGGGTGTTCGAGAACGGGGCGAGCTGACCGACGTGATGATCGGGTCAGCGCCTTTTGTCTTGACGATGTTCGCGATGATCGCTGTGCTGTTGCTGTTTCCCGATGTCGCTCTCTGGCTCCCCAGCCTCTTTTATTAAGCAATCACCTACCTGTCCAAACTCTTTAAAATCGTGCGCAGGAAGCGCGCCGGAGGAATTCAGTCATGTGGCAATTCTGGGTCGACCGCGGCGGCACCTTCACCGATATCGTGGCGCAGAAGCCGGACGGGACTCTCGTCACCCACAAGCTGCTGTCCGAAAACCCCGAGCGCTACAGGGACGCCGCCGTTCAGGGCATCCGGGACCTTCTGGGATTGAGCAAAGGCGTCCCCGTCCCCGCGGGCACCATCGAGTCCGTGAAGATGGGAACGACCGTTGCCACCAATGCCCTTCTCGAGCGCAAGGGCGACCGCACCCTGCTCCTCATCACCGAGGGCTTCGGCGATCTCCTCCGGATCGGGCACCAGGCGCGCCCGCGGATCTTCGACCTGCACATCACGCTGCCGGAACTGCTCTATGATCGGGCCGTCGAAGTTCATGAGCGGCTGGATGCCGATGGCGCGACCGTGACGCCGCTCGACGAAGACAGTGCCCGCGCCGCGCTCAGAACGGCGAAGGCGGACGGCATCGACAGTGTCGCCATCGCCTTCATGCACAGCTATCTCAATCCGGTGCACGAGGCCCGGATCGCCGCCATCGCGGCCGAGGAGGGCTTCGGGCAGATCAGCGCGTCGCACCAGGCCTCGCCGCTGATGAAACTCGTCCCGCGTGGCGACACGACCGTGGTTGACGCCTATCTCTCGCCGATCCTGCGCCGCTATGTGAACCAGGTTTCCGACGCGCTCGGCGGCGAGGGAAAGCTGATGTTCATGCAATCGAACGGCGGTCTGACGGACGCAAAGCTGTTCCAGGGCAAGGATGCAATCCTGTCCGGTCCGGCCGGCGGCGTCGTCGGCATGGTGAAGACCGGCGCGCTTGCCGGTTATGACCGCCTGATCGGCTTCGACATGGGCGGCACCTCGACGGATGTCTGCCACTATGCCGGAGCCTACGAAAGGTCCTTCGAGACCGAAGTCGCGGGCGTCCGCATGCGGGCCCCGATGATGAACATTCACACTGTCGCGGCAGGCGGCGGATCGATCCTGCATTTCCGCGACGGGCGCTTCCAGGTCGGCCCGGACAGCGCCGGCGCCGATCCGGGCCCGGCCTGCTACCGGCGTGGCGGACCGCTGACCGTGACCGACTGCAACGTGATGCTCGGCAAGCTGCAGCCGTCGCATTTCCCGGCCGTCTTCGGCCCCGACGCGGACCAGCCGCTGGATGCCGCCATCGTGCGTGAGAAATTCGAGGCGCTTGCCAGGGACATCGCCGCCGAGACCGACGCTGCGCTCCGGACGCCGGAGGACCTTGCCGAGGGTTTCCTTCGGATTGCCGTGGAGAACATGGCGAACGCGATCAAGAAAATCAGCGTTCAGCGCGGATACGATGTCACGAAATACACGCTGCAATGCTTTGGTGGCGCCGGCGGTCAGCATGCCTGTGCCGTTGCGGACGCCCTCGGCATGGAGACCGTCTTCGTGCATCCCTTCGCCGGCGTGCTCTCTGCCTACGGTATGGGTCTGGCGGAGATCCGGGCCCTGCGCGAGCGCCAGTTCGACGCGCCGATCGCGTCGGTCGCCGCGGCGGAGGTGGCGCTCGAGGAGGCCGCCGCTGAGGCCGTCGCAGAGGTCGAGAGACAGGGCGTTGCGCGTTCGGCGATCCGTGTCGAACGACGGGCCCATCTGCGCTATCGCGGCTCGCACCAGGCCTTGGAAGTTCCGTTCGGCGACGAGGCCGCGCTGCGTGCGGGGTTCGAGGTCGCGCACCTGGCCCGCTTCGGCTTTGCCGCGGGCGAGCGCGAGCTGGTTTTCGAGGCGCTCGCCGTGGAGGCCGTCGGCGGCGCTGCGGAGATCACCGCCGAGACATTCCCGGCCGGCGACGGCACGCCGTCCGCCATCGATCGGATCGACAGCCATTTCGGCGGCACGGCGACGCCGCTCTATGACCGCGAAAGCATGAGATCCGGTCAGACAGTCAATGGGCCGGCCATCATCAAGGAGCCGACAGGCACCAATGTGATCGAACAGGGCTGGCAGGCCGCGGTCGATGAATGGGGGCATCTCATTCTCTCGCGCACCGTTCCGATGGTCCGGTCCGAAGCTGTCGGCTCCAGCGCCGACCCGGTGATGCTCGAGGTGTTCAACAATCTCTTCATGTCCATTGCCGAGCAGATGGGCGCGACCCTGGCGAACACGGCCTATTCGGTGAATATCAAGGAAAGGCTCGATTTCTCCTGCGCCCTCTTCGGGCCGGGCGGGGATCTCGTCGCCAATGCGCCGCATGTGCCGGTGCATCTCGGATCCATGTCCGAATCCATCCGCACCGTGATCCGGCTCAATCCGGACATGAAGGAAGGCGACGTTTACGTTCTCAACGCGCCGTTCAACGGCGGCACACATCTCCCCGACGTGACCGTCGTCACACCGGTGTTCGATCATGGCACACCGATCTTCTATGTCGCCTCCCGCGGCCACCATGCGGATATCGGCGGCAAGACGCCCGGTTCGGCACCTCCCGACAGCCGTCATATCGAAGAGGAAGGCGTGCTGATCGACAATTTCAAGATGATCGACGGCGGCCGGTTCCGCGAGTCCGAAACCCGGGCCCTGCTGGCGTCCGGCCCCTATCCTTGCCGGAACATCAACGAGAACATGGCGGATCTTGCCGCCCAGGTGGCGGCGAACGAGACCGGCGCTCGGGAAGTCGCGAAGATGATCTCCCAGTTCGGCCTCGAAACGGTGCATGCCTATATGGGGCACGTGCAGGACAATGCCGAGGAATGCGTCCGCCGCGTGATCGATGCCCTGAAGGACGGGTCTTTCGACTATGAACTCGACAATGGTGAATTCATCCGTGTCGCCGTCCGGGTCGATCACGCCCGGCGCGCGGCGGAGATCGATTTCACGGGCACGGCGTCGAACGCCCTGAATTACAACGCCCCGCTCGCCGTGTGCCACGCGGTCGTGCTTTACGTCTTCCGCACCCTTGTCGGCGCCCCCATTCCGCTGAACGAAGGCTGCTTCAAGCCGCTGAAGATCATCGCTCCGGAAGGCTCGATGGTGAATGCCCAATACCCCTCGGCGGTGATTGCCGGAAACACCGAAGTCAGCCAGCTTGCCTGCAACGCGCTGATGGGCGCACTGGGCGCGATGGCCGGCTCCCAGGCGACCATGAACAACTATGTCTGGGGCAACGACCGGATCCAGAATTACGAGACGATCTGCGGCGGCACGGGCGCGGGCCCGGGCTTCGACGGTTGTTCCGCCGTGCAAACGCACATGACCAATACACGGGGGACGGACCCGGAGGTCCTGGAGCACCGCTTCCCCGTCCGCCTGGAGGAATGGTCGATCCGGCGCGGATCGGGCGGCGCCGGGCGCTGGCATGGCGGTGACGGGATTACCCGCAAGATGCGCTTCTTCGAGGACATGACGGTCACGACACTCGGCTCGCACCGCCGCGTGCCCCCCTTCGCCGGCCCCGGTGCCGCACCCGGCGAGGTCGGTCATGAATGGATTGTCAGGGCGGACGGAACCCGGGTCGAACATGCCGGCAACGATCAGAACCAGATCCATGCCGGCGACCTTTTCGTCATGCAGACCCCGTCCGGTGGAGGATGGGGGACGCCGTCCTGAGGCCGTGAGCAGCTCCGCTTTGGACATGCTCCAGGATTAACAAGAGCCTGCAGGAGCGCTTCACTGTAAATCAGCAGGTGCGGATTCCTCGTGATTCCGTGCCTGCGAGAGTTGGACGCTCAGCCGGCATTTTCACCAAGCGAAATGCCGGCAGTGGAAAGCTGTACAGGTCCCTCCCCTGCCAGGAAATACAGCCCTCCGGCGCCCTCGAGAGCAGGCCGGTCGGTGTCAGGCCACCGCCCGAACGTCCTGGTCACGGCCAAGACGGGACCGCGGAACTTGACAGATTTCTGTCAAAATACGATCAAATGAATAAAGTAATGGAAAGCACTGCTTCTCGATGACGAAGTCAATTGCCCTTCGCAGCTCCCAGACACGGCGGATGTCCCGTGAGGAAAAATCCCGCGAAACCTAGAGACTGATACTGGAATCTGCCGCACAGATCGTCGGGAACGACGGATACGCCGATGCCTCGATTTCGAAGATCACCCAGCTCGCCGGTGTAGCCCAGGGGACTTTCTACAATTATTTCAAATCACGCCAGGACGTCCTGAACAAGCTTCTGCCCTATATGGGCCGCCAGATGCTTGATCATATCGCCTCCTCCCTGCCGCGTGCCTTGGCCGGTCCGGCGCGTGAGGAAGCACGTCTGCTGGCGTTCCTGGAATATCTGAACGCCCACCCGGCCTTCTATCGCATTCTTTACGAGGCTGAAGTATTCGCCCCGGAAGCCCATGCCGAACATTTCCGCGTCCTGGTCAACGGCTACAAGGGCTCTCTCGAGCGCGCGGTCAAGCGCGGCGAGATCAAGGATTTCGACGAGGCCGAGCTGGAGGCGGTGATCTATATGCTGCTGTCGGCCCGGTCCTACATTTCGATGCACTATGCCCGGGACGACAATGGTCGCGCCAAAGCCGTCCCCGCGCATGTGATCAAGGCCTACATGAAAATCCTGACAAGAGGGCTGTTCTCACCCGCCTGAAGCACACATATCCCACACATCGAATGCTTCAGATCGCCAGATAGCGCTTCGTGATTGCCTCATTCTCCCGCAGGCCTGCGATCGTATCGCGATAGACGATATGCCCCTTGTCGATCACGGCCGCATCCTTGGATATCCCAAGGCAGAAATGCATGTTCTGCTCGGCCAGGACGATGGTCACGCCGGTATCGCGCAGCGTCCGGATCAGATTGCCGATGGCCTGAACGATGATCGGGGCCAGCCCCTCCGAAGGCTCATCCAGCAGCAGGACCTCCGGGTTGCCCATCAGGGTACGGGCGATTGTCAGCATCTGCTGCTCGCCGCCGGACATCAGTCCGGCCTTGCGGTCTTTCATCCGGGCCAGGATCGGGAACGTGTCGTACACCCGTTCCAGGGTCCAGTCCCGCTGACCGCGCAGCCCCGGCTTCGAGCCGATCTGCAGATTGTCCTCAACCGAATGCATCGTGAAGACCTGCCGGTCTTCCGGCACATAGCCGATCCCGGCGCGGGCGATGATGTCGGGGCGCGCACCCGCAAGGTTCTGCCCGGACAGGCTGATCGTCCCCTTGCGCGGCTTGGCGATCCCGGCAATCGCCTTCATGGTCGTGCTCTTGCCGGCGCCGTTCCGGCCCAGCAGGGCCAGCGTACGCCCGCGCCCGACTTCCAGATCCACGCCGAACAGGATCTTGGACGCGCCGTAGAAGACGTCGATTCCCTCGACCTTGAGAATCACGTCACCAGTCGTGTCGCCGCTCATTGCGAGGCCTCCGCCGTCGTCTCAACGCCGAGATAGGCCTCGATGACCTCCGGATTGTTGCGAATCTGATCCGCTGTCCCCTGGGCCAGGACCGCGCCGTAACTCAGCACGGTAATGCCCTGCGCGACCTCGAAGACAATGTCCATGTCATGCTCGATAAAGATCAGCGTCATACCGCCCAGCTCCCACAGGCGGCGCACGGTGCCGATCATCTGCCAGCGCTCCTCCGGCCCCATGCCGGCGGTCGGCTCATCGAGCATCAGCACCTTCGGCTCCAGCGCCAGCGCCAGGCCGATATCCAGCAGCTTCTGGTCGCCATGGGAGATATTCGCGCTCAGCAACCGGGCCACCGATCCCATGCCCAGCAGCTCGATCAGCTCTTCCGTCCGCTGCCGGACATTCCGCGGCGGGAACGCAGACAGCATCGCTTCCGATGTGCGGAAGTGGGAGGCGACAGCGCCCATCAGCGATTGCTCCACCGTCATGCTCGGGAAGATGCTGGCGATCTGGAAGGCGCGGCCGACGCCCCTGCGGACGATATCGACAGGCGCCGCGCCGGCGATATCCTCCTCTCCAAGCAGGATGCGACCGCTGTCCGGCACCAGATGGCCTGTGACCAGATTGAACAGCGTGGTCTTGCCGGCACCGTTTGGGCCGATCACGGCACTGAGCGAGCCGGCGGGGAAGTGCAGCGAGACGTCGTTGGTTGCGACCACGCCGCCGAACGACTTGACGACATTCTCCAGGCGCAGCATCAGCGGTTCCCCTGTCGGCGTACGCCGCCATAGGGGTGCCAGGAACCGGCGCTCAGGAAGCCGGCATCCACCGGAAGCGCGATGCCGGTGATGGCCGAGGCCTCGTCGGAAGCCAGGAAGGTAACCGCCTTGGCGATCTCCTCCGGCTCGACCATGCGGCCCAGCGTCGAATTATCCTCCAGCAGGGTCGTGTCCCGATGGCCGCGGTCGATCTGGTCCTGCAGGGCGGGCGTGCGGGTGTAACCCGGCTCCACGCTGTTGACCCGGATGCCCGCGCGTCCCCATTCGGCGGCGAGGTTCATGGTCATGTTCGTCACCGCCGCCTTGCTTGGCGCGTAGGCGTGCAGCGGCACCGAGCGTTCGGCCGTGATCGAGCTTATGGTGACAATGGATCCACTGCGCCGCTTCAGCATGCGCAGGCCATAGGCCCGGGCCGTCAGGTAGGTGCCGCGCGTGTTCACGGCGAGGACGTTGTCGAAAATCTCCAGAGACAGTTCCTCCGGCGGGAGCGGCGGCTGCACGATACCGGCCGACGTGACCAGAATATCGGTCGGGCCGACCTCCTTCTCGCTCTTCTCCGCCAGCGCTTCGATGGCATCGGCGTCGCGTACATCGACGTCATACCCGACCCCGCCAATCTCCGCCGCGACCTTGCGGGCGGCATCGGCATTCACATCGGCGATGACGACGCGCGCATCGCGCGCTGCCATGAGGCGGGCACAGGCTGCGCCAATGCCGCTTGCCCCGCCGGTGATGACCGCAACGCGGTCTTTCAATGATCCCACTTCACTCATCAGTTCTTACCATTCCGGTTTTCTGCCGACAGGCGCGCCTGCTGTCGTTCGACCCACCAGTCCTTCACGAAGTCCAGGATGCCGCGCCGCAGCACGAGAACGACGAACATGATCACGCCGCCGATCACGATCTCGGTGTGCGAGGTGTACATCTGGACGACGTCGTTCAGGATGCGCAGCACCACGGCACCGAGGATCGGACCGAGGAAGACGTTCAGCCCGCCGAGCATGATCATGAAGATCGCCTCGCCCGACTGCGCCCAGAAGGCCCATTCCGGATAGGCACCGGAGGTGAACAGGGCGAGGATCACCCCGCCGACCCCCGCGATCGATGACGAGACCACGAAGCAGATCAGTTTCACCCGGGTTACATTCACGCCAAGGAAGGCGGCGCGCGTGGCATTGTCGCGGATCATCCGCAGGGTGTAGCCGAACGGGCTCTCGGTCATGATCCGCATGATCATGACGCAGGAAACGAAGAGCACCGCGCAGAACACATAGCGGTGATACTGGTCGGCCAGATCGATGCCGAGAAAGGCCGGGCGCGGAATGCCGCCCATCAGTCCCTGATCGCCGCCGGTCAGGTCGACCCAGCTCAGGATGACGCTGTACAGGAACATCTGGAAGGCGAGCGTGAGGAAGGCGAAATAGATCTCCGTCAGCCGCACGCAGATCGCGCCAATGACCACCGAATAGAGCCCGGTGCCGACAACAGCCGCAATCAGGGCCACAGGCACGGAACCGGCACCCAGCGTTCCGGTGAAGCCTTCCGACTGCAGCAGCAGGCCAAAGATATACCCGCCCAGAGCGAAGAATGCGGCATGCCCGAAGGAGACAAGCCCAGTATAGCCAATCAGCATATTCAGAGACATGGCCAGCAGGCTGGCGGCGAAGATCGAGGTCAGGAAGTCGCGCGGCCACGCATGCTCGATGCCGAGGCCAAGCGCAACCAGCACGACAAGCCCGGCAAGCGCGAGCAGCAGATCGCGCCGAAACTCAACAAACAGGCTCATCGCGCGCCTCCCTGCCCGAGCAGTCCGGTCGGGCGGAAGATCAGCACTAGCGCCATGATCATGAACATCGCTCCATCAACGAAGAGCGGGAAGCCGACACTGCCGATGGACCGGGTCAGCCCCAGGATGATCGCGGCGAGGAAGGCGCCGGGGATCGACCCCATGCCGCCGATGACCGTTACGATGAAACTTTCGACGAGGATGCCAAGCCCCATGCCCGGCGTCAGCGAACGCACGGGCGCCGCCAGCGCACCGGCCGCGCCTGCAAGCGCACAGCCGAAACCGAACAGCAGCGCGAAGTAGATGTTCACCCGGATGCCGAGCGCCGAGACCATCGGTGCGTTCAGCGCCGCCGCCCGCACGATCTTGCCAAACCGGGTTTTCGTGACGAGAAACAGCGAGCCCAAGCCGATCAGGAGGGTAATCGCGACGAGGAACAGGTAGAACGGCGGTACGAAGCCGCCAGCCACACGAAATGGCGGCAGCCGGAACTCCGCCGGAATGCCCATTGCCAGATATTCCGCGCCCCAGATGATCTTCACCAGGTCATCGACGATGAGAATGAAGGCGTAGCAAACCAGAAGCTGCATCAACAGGTTCTGGCCGTAGACCCGACTGATGATGAGCCGCTCGAACAGGATGCCGCATATCCCGGCCCCAATGGCCCCGACCAGGGCCGCCAGGAAGTAGTTTCCTGTCAGGTGATAGACGGTATAGGCGAAATACGCGCCCACCATATAGAAGCTGCCATGGGCGAAATTGATGACATTGAGCACGCCGAAAATCAGCGTGACGCCGGATGCCACCAGAAAAAGCAGCATGCCGATGATCAACCCGCTCGTCATCTGGTTCACCAGGCATGCGGAGGTCGACAGACAAGCGGCAAGCGCGTCGAAATCAAACATTGGGTTCAATCCTTAGAGACCGACAGACACGGGCGCCGGCATAAGACCGGCGCCCAGTGCAGGTCCGGGCGGAGCGTTTACAGCCCCGCCCGGACAGCAGCATCAGGCGTAGCCGTTGCGCTTTTTCCAATCGGCCTCGTGCTTGTAGATCTCCGACCATCCGGTCTGTTCGAAATCCACCACATAAGGCTCGTCAACGATGGTCTTGCTGTACCCGACCATGTAATTGACCAGCGTGTGATCCTCTTCACGCAGGGTCAGGGTACCGTCGACGCCGAAGGGCGAGTTAATGGTCAGGCCCGTTGTGGCCGTCGCCATCTTCTCGGTATCGGTATCGCCGCCGGTCTTCTTCAGTGCTTCCGCAACAAAGTTGATGGCGGCCGCGTTCTGCCAGGCCCAGTTCGTCGGCAGCACGTTGGAATTAGCCATGAAACTGTCGTACCAGGCCTCATTCTCGGGCGTGTTCGGGACGTCCTTGTGGTAGCGGCTACCGGAATAGACACCGGCAGGGCGGCTCTTGATCGCCGACAGCACCGGATAGTCGCCGAGGTTCACCGCGAAGGCCGTGAACTGATCGAACAGGCCATAGAGGCTCGCCTGATCGAAGAACGACACCAGATCCCCGCCCCAGAGGCAGGAATAGACAGCTTGCGGCTGGGCGTTCAGCAGCGCCGTCACGTTCTCGGTATAATCCGGCTGAAACAGCTTCGGCCAGGTCTGCTCGATGATCTCCACGTCCGGAGAGAAGAGCTTCACATATTCCATGAACTCATCGGTATTGGCCCGGCCGTAGGCGTAGTCCGGCGAGACCGTGGCCCACCTCTTCAGGCCCTTTTCCTTGGCTACCTTGGCCGCGACGAGGCCGCCGCCGACCGCGTCATGAATACCCTGGCGGCAGCTGCGGAAGACCCACGGAACCTGGTTCTTCGGATCGGCCGTCAGCGACGAGGTCTCCGAGTTGGTGTGGATGCAGTACTGCTTCATGTCCCGCACCACCTCGTTCACGGCAAACGAGGCGCCCGAGGCTTCGGCATCGATGATGATTTCGCAGCCTTCATTGTTCACGAGATCGCGGGTCATCCGCGCCGCCTCGTCCGGCTTGGCCCGGGAATCCCGCGTGACCAGCTCCAGCATGCGGCCCTCGATACCGCCGGCCGCGTTGATCTTGCGGATTTCATTGGATGCGGCCGCCACCGAGGACTCGCCGAGAATGGCCACCCGGCCCGACAGGATGGTCGGCATACCGATCTTGATCGGTTTGCCGGCGGCCTTCAGGTAGGCCGGGAACCCGGTGATGGCGGTACCGACGGCAGCCACCGCGGCGGCACCTTTCAGTACGGTGCGCCGATCAATGCCCGGGCGCGAGCGCGGGGATGTCTTCTTCATAACGTTCCTCCATTGATTGCGGTCCTGGCCACTGTGAGCGTGAGCAAACATGCGGCAGGCCCGTCATTCTGAATTCGGCCTTATCGCGTGCAGCTTGGAGATCATGCGAGCGGGCTGTCAAGAAAAATGAACCATGACTCATTAATCACTTATTGGACATACTATCGTCGCTTTTTGGCGCCATACAGTGATGAATCATGCGAAGAATTCCGGCCCGTCCACGATGAATGCGCGCATCTGAAAATGTTCAATACCGCACGGCAAAGGCACAGCGGGACTCCCGGAAGATGGAAAAGCCTGCCCTGAAATGGATCCGGAGATCGGCCGGCATTCGGGAGCACGGCAACGTGACCGTCCAGACGAATCCACAACCATTAATTTCAGATTCGGTGTTGACGGCGGCCACGCTCCGTCGACGCCGGGTCATTGAAATACGCCGACCGAGGTCAGCCCGAGATATTCACCGCCGCGGCGATCGGCGAGCCCGCGGTCTCGCCATCCATCACGAACCCCTCATAGCCACTGGCCGCGATGCCGTCACAGATCCCGCGATAGCGGGCCATGCCACCGGCATAGGGCATGAAGACCCGTGGCTTGCCGGGCACATTTGCGCCGAGATACCAGGAATGCCCGGCCTGCGGCAGCAGGGTGGCGTTCGCGGTATCGTTGACGTGATCGACCCAGTCCGAGACGGCCTGTTCGTCCGGCTCGATCCGCTCGACACCCTTTTCCTCCATCCGCTCAATGCAGTTCGTCACCCATTCGACATGCTGCTCGATGGCGACCGGCATGTTGCACAGCACCGACGGACTGCCCGGTCCGGTAATGGTGAACATGTTTGGGAAGCCGGCGACCTGGAGCCCGAGATAGGTGCGCGGCCCTGCCTCCCAGGCCGTGCTCAAGGGAACTCCGTCACGCCCGACGATGCCGAGCTTGAGCAGCGAGCCCGTCATCGCATCGAAACCAGTGGCGAAAACGATGATGTCGAGCTCGTATTCCTTTTCGCTCGTGCGTATCCCCTTCTCGGTAATCTCGATAATCGGGGTTTTCCGAAGGTTTACCAGGCTGACATTGTCGCGATTGAAGGCCTCGAAATAGCCGGTATCGATCGGCGGGCGCTTGGTCGCGAAGGGGTGATCGATATCGGACAGGGCCTCGGCCTTCTGCGGGTCCGTCACGATCTCCCGGATCTTGCTCTTCAGGAATTCGGCCGCCGTGTCATTCGCCGCCTTGTCGAGCAACAGATCCTGGAACACAGCCCTGAACCGCAAGCCGCCGACCTGCCAGGCCTTCTCGTAGATCGCGCGCCGTTCCTCGGCGGAGACATCGAACACATTGCGCTCCGCCATCAGAAACGGATGACCGTTGGTCGAGGCGTACATTGTGCGACGGATTTCGTCGGCATTCTTCTTGGCCCAGGCCTTGAACTCGGAAGACAGCGGGCCGTTCTGCGCCGGGATACTGTAGTTGGCCGTGCGCTGGAAGACCGTCAGATGCCCGGCCTCCGCAGCGATCACCGGCACCGCCTGGATACCGGTCGATCCGGTACCGACCTGCCCGACCCTCTTGCCGCCAAGGTCCACGCCCTCATGCGGCCACTGGCCGGTATGATACCATTTGCCCTGGAAGCGATCCCGGCCGGGAATATCGGGCACGTTCGCGGACGACAGGCAGCCGACCGCGGTGATCAGATATTTGGCCGTGAACGTCTCGCCGCTTTCGGTTTCGACCCGCCATCGGTTTGCCGCTTCATCGTAACGCGCTGCGGTGACGGTCGTGTCGAGCTGGATGTCCCGCTTCAGGTCCAGCTTGTCGGCGGCGAAATTCAGATAGCGCACGATCTCCGGCTGCTGGGGATAGCGCTCGGACCATTCCCACTCCTGCAGCAAGGCGTCGGAAAAATAATAGCTGTAGGAGTGGCTTTCGGAATCGCACCGCGCACCGGGATAGCGATTCCAGTACCAGGTCCCGCCGACACCGTTGCCGCGCTCCAGGACCCGGGCCTTCAGCCCGAGCCGGTCGCGCAACAGGTGAAGCTGATACATGCCGGAAAAACCGGCGCCGACGATCACCGCATCAAGATCACGGTTATCTCGCAGCTCGGCTGCCTGCAGTCTGGCAAGTGTCGGTCCATCGCTCATGACAGTCTCATTTCTCCTTGGCGTTCAGCAAATAGTGAACCGTCATTCATTTTTTATCAAGCCACGGATCGACCGGCCCGCCTTATTGGTGTCATTTCCTGGAAGGCAGCCGTTGCGGCGGAATCCTTTTTGATCGACGCCGTCCCATGGCATAGCCTGAAAAGCGCCTTGTCAGTCCGGTTTTCCCATCACAAGCGAGGACCATCATGCCAATTTTCGAAAACGGTCCAGTGCGGATCCACTATGAGGAAGCCGGCTCCGGCATCCCGCTACTCGTCATTCCAGGGGGCGGACTGAATGCGACCATAGCCGGTCTCGCGACCCATGCCTTCAATCCACTGGAGGAATTCAGCGACAGCTACCGCGTGATCGCGCTGGACCTGCGCAATGCGAATACCGGCCAGTCCGAAGGCCCGCTCGAGATCGAACGGCCCTGGGATGGTTTCGCCGACGATCAACTCGGCCTGATGGACCATCTCGGGATCGACCGTTTCATGGTGATGGGATTCTGCATCGGCGGCCCGATGATCTGGAACATGCTCAAGCGGGCGGGCGACCGCGTCATGTCCGCCATGCTCGTGCATCCGAGCGGCTACAGCTCCACCGTGCCGGATCTCTTCTACCAGAACAACATCAAGGGCTGGGCGCCCGAATTCCGCAAGCGCAACCCCGAGATCACAATGGATATGATCTCCGCATATCTCGACAACATGTACACGAAGCGGGCGGATTTCGTCTTCACGGTCGACCGTGATTTCGTCCGGTCCTGCCCGACGCCGGTGCTGGTCCTGCCGGACGACATTCCAGCCCACCCGTACGCAACGGCGATGGAGACGGCCCTGCTGGCACCGAATGCACAGGTCAGCCTTTATCCCTGGAAAGAGAACACCCGGAAAATCGACCTCGCGCTGCGCCATATTCGAGGTTTCATGGCACTGAGTGCCGCGGCGGAAGCGCCGGCACAATAAACCGTCCTGGGCCCAGCTTCCCGCTTTCCTCCAGGCCGGCACTCTGCCGGAATGCGGCGGTTGAATGCCGCAAGTGATAGCCACTCGGTCAGAATGTATAGCGGGCCTCGAAATAGGCTCCCGACGTCTCACTGATTGACCCGAAATAGCTTGTCTCCGGGCCCCAGAACCAGTTGATCCCGCCGATGATCTTGAAATTGTCGGAGACCAGGTACGTCGCCTTTACTCTCGTGGTGCCTTCGCCGGTCGGAGTCAGAAACAATGTCGACAGCTCGGCTTTCAGGGTGTCGTTCAACGCGGACGTTGCCAGCCGGATTGCGCCGCCATTCTGGTAGCGGTCCTGCTGGAACCACAGGGCCTGCATGGCGACGGCCAGTTGGTCGAGTGGCGGCGAAAGTGACCCGGGATCCCTGAAATCGGTCACATACCGCCCCAGATAGGACAGGTTCATTGTAACACCGGAAAAAGGACGCAGCTCCGTGCCGATCTGCAGTTGAAGCTGAGAACGACGAACAAGGTTCGTCTCCGCTGCGTCCCCTACATGCGTATAGGCGATCTCCCCCCGCAACCCGACCTCGCCAAGAGTCGTCGCAGCATCCAGCCCCACCACATCGACCATGGGATAGAGAGATTCGAAGGCCTTGCCGGATTCCGGCGCGGTATCCGGGGTCAGGCTGAACGTGCGGTCCATGCCATGAAACCAGGAAACGGACCAGTCCACCTCCCTGCCATATTCATCAAGCTTGACCGCGAACTGGTCACCGCGCCATTGGCTCCCCGTTTCCGGGTCGACGACTGTCCTGAGTGTCTGCGGCAACGGATAGACATTCGGCCGACGCTCGGGGAGCCAGACGGCCTCGAACCGGTAATCCTCGATCCAGCGCACGGCACGCACCATGAAAGCCCCCTGCCGCTGGTCATTGTCGTCGGCATGCAGCGCCGTATAGTCCCATGATCCGAGATTGTCCGTGGGCGCCAGAAAATCGGATCGCCCCCAGGCCACGATCTGGCGGCCTGCCCGAACATCCCAGTCGGCGCTCCCGCCCCAGCGGATATATGCCCGCCGTATGTCCGCATCCGGCCCGTCCGCGCGCACTGGAGTATCCGACACAATGCCCTCGAAACGCGCGCTCCAGTCCTCGTCGTACCGAAAATCCCCCTTGAGCCAAAGGCCCACGGCCGGAACATGATCGTCACCGGTCAGCGCCCGGTCACTGCTCCAGTAGCCCGCCCGCGCCTCGCCGCTCAGCTCCAGGGCATCGTCGGCGCGGGCCGCATGCATGGAGACGGAGCAGGTCAGCAGGGCGCCGCTGCAGGCGAGCGCAGCGAGGTCACGAAAGATCATCGCCCACGTTCAAGTGTGCGTGGCGAAAACAGTCTCTCCGAAAGACCGGTATTGGCCTGAAAATCAGAGAATTCGAAGCGGGTAGAATGCCCCGTCAACACATTGTGGACCTCGATCAGCATCGGCTGCCAGCGGAGAGGCTGGTCCGAGACCTTCTCGATTTGCATCTGGGTGAACGTTTTCTGCAACCGGCCCGCGGTATCATACAGTTCCCCCTTGGCGGTCACGAAATTGTCCTGCCGGATCCAACTGATCCGCTTGGAATAGGCCGAGTCCGAAGCAACAGTGTCATTGACCGGCACGGATTCGACAATCCAGCAGGGTTGCTGATCGATCTCGGCGACGCCGGTGACCCGGCTGTTCCAGTCAGACGTACGGTAGCCGATCACGTCGCCGTAGGACAGGTCCGTCCCGACATAGCTGTCTTTCTTGTTGGAGGCGACCAGACGTCTGGTCTTTCCGATTGCCGGCAGATAGATCCAGAGTCCGTCGTCGCCCTTGCTGTCTTCCAGGATCAGGGTGGCCGTCCCCTTGATATCCGAGGGGGAGGTGAATCGGGACAGCCGGGACATGTCGATGCCGTTGGGCTGCAGCATCGTCCAGATAAGAACATGCCTGACACGTTCCTGACCGTTCCTGGAGATCAGGGTGAACTTGCCCGTGTAGCTGGCGTCCTGAGTTCGCGACACGGCATAGTTCGCGTCCATGATCTCTTTGGCACTTGGCGCCGCGGCCGACGGTGTGCTCAGGCCCGCCAGCGCGCCCCCCAGGACACCGGCAAGCAGGATCACATTCGCAGTCTTGTGCAGCAGTACCGGTTTGCCCTCGTCTCCGAAAATCGAACGGGGCCTGACGATGACGAGCAATGCCGGAAAAACGGTGAGAGCGGCGGCGGCGGCCACAAGCATGGACAGGGTCACGAGCAGACCCAGCCAGAAATGGATCAGAAATCCATAGGACAGCATCAGCACGCTGTATCCGCCGATAACCGCCGTCGCAACGTAGATCACAGCCTGGCCGGCGGTCTTGTATGTGGCCAATACCGCCGTCTCCAGATCACCGGAAGATCTGAGAAGCTCTTCGCGCAGCCGGTAGGTGAAGTAGATCGCATAATCCGCGCCGATCCCCACCGCCATGGCCGATATCGTTGCCGTCGCCATCTGCAAGGGGATACCGAACCATCCCATAACGCCGTAATTAATCAGGACCGTGGCTGCTAGTGGCAGAACGATCAGCAACCCGACGAGCGGCGACCTGAACAGGACCGAGGAAAACACGAACAACACGGCGGCGATCATCAGGATGTTGTTCAGCTTGCCGATGACCAGGACTTCATTGAGGGCAGACGGGCCGGTGATGGTCCCGCCGATGCTGTAGGTCACATCGGCTGGGAGCGCGGTCTTCAGTTCGGCCCCGATCTCGGCCGTCAGCCGCTCCAGGAACTTCGAACTCTCATCACGCAGGAAGACGGTCACGAGCGCCTTCCGGTAGCCGTAATCGACATAGGTATCGAAGTCGCCGGGATCCGCCGACAGACTGTAGAGGAAGAGGTATTGTGCGATCGAATCCTGGCCCGCGGGAATGCCCCCTTCGCCAGTCCCGTTCGGCTTCAGGGCGGCATCCATCGACAGGATGAAATCGGCGATCGAGAGCGTCTTGCCGACGCCGGGCAGCCCTTCGAGGCGGCGCTGCACCCCGACGATTGCCGACATCACCTCCGGCCGCTTGATCGCGTCGTCCTCGCAGCCGTCGATCAGGATGTGGAGCGTATTCGCTCCGGCCAGATGCTCGTTGATGAAGGCGTCGTCCTGGCGAACGGTCTGATCGGCCGTGAAATTGGCCCGCAGCGAACTGTTGACCGTGAGAAAATATCCTCCGGCCCCCACCACAAAGAAGACGATGGCTGCGCCTCCAAGAAGCTGTTTGCGCCGGTTGATCACGGCGTCCGTCAACCATAATGCGGCGCGCAGAAAACCAGCATTCCTGCGCCGCTTTCGCGGCTTCGGAGGCGGAAGGATCGAACGCAGGGCGGGAATCAGGGTCAGTTCCAGGAACAGGGCTCCCAGGACACCGATGGCGGTGAAGATGCCGAAATTGCGGATGCTTTCGACATCGAAAACCATCAAAGACAGGAAGCTGACGGCGGCGATACCGCCGGCGCACACCATGATCGGCCCCGTCCTGGCAACCGACGAAATCACCGCTCTGGTTCGGGCGCCCGGCGGATCATCGGGACTTTTGAAGGACTCGGCTTCATAGTCTTCGTAGAATCGTTTCAGGATCTGAACCGCGTGCCCGGCCGCCACCGCAAGGATCACGATCGGGGCCAATGAATTGAACGGGTCGAGCGACACCCCGAGGGCCGCCATGCCACCCAGCGCCCAGACGACAGCGACCAGAGCCGTGACAAGCGGCAGGACCAGCCCCTGGATCGAGCGGAACGCCTCCCAGTGGAGCAGTCCGATGATGAGGATGGCGACCGGCAGCAGGATGTTCAGCCGGTTCCCGTAGGTTTCGATTGCGCCGACGATGATGGGCTGGCCGCCCATGTGAATGCTCACGCTGTCGTCGCGGAACGGAGCAACAGCCGTCTCGACCTTGGCGGCGACGATTGCATAGCCTTTCGGCTCGGAAGCGAATTCGGCGCTGATCGACGCCGTCCTGCGGTCGCGAGAAACGAGCACGGATTCGTAGAGCGTCATCCTGTCGAGGCGCGCCCGCACCGCGTCCGGATCGACGGCACCCGCACCGGCGTCGACCATGCGCTCCACGACCAGATCCCCGTCCTTGCCGTAGATGGACTTGACCTGGGGTGAAGCAAGGCTGCGGGTCCGTCCCGGTATGGTGCCCGGGATGGCCTCGATCGCGGCCGTCATACCTGCGATCCTGTTCAGGACCGGGCGCTGGAAGATATCGCCGGTCTTGGGTGTGACGGTCACGACGACGGTATATTTCTGCCCGAACACCGCCTCGATATCATTGGCCGCGACAACATAGGGATGATCCTGCGGCAGGATATTGGCGTCATCGACAATGATGTTCAGCTGACCCAGGAAGGAAAGAAGCCAGACTGTAAGTCCCAGGATCATCGAAAGTGCGATCCAGCGGAAACGGACGACGCCGGTAACGTAGGTGATCATGTTTCAACCCCTCAATTCGTGCCGTTGCGGCGCGATAGGTATTTCTGGCGGCTCGCGGGTTTCGATCCGGACGGCACGACCGCGCCTGACCGGATATGCCAGCGTCGCAATGTGGTCGCCGCCGACAGGGATCTCCTGCCCGTGCCAGGTATGGAACCCGCGCGGGGCATCGACGCTTCCGGAAAGCCCGGTTGAAAAATCGAGATCGGAAAACCGGAGGTGCAAACCGAGACCCAGCGCTTTCGAATAGGCCTCTTTCAACGTCCAGAGACGGAGGCCTTCTTCGGGTCCTTTTCGCGAAATGCGGTCGAGCTCACCCCTGGACATGACCGCTTTCAACGCCGCATCGGCGATACGGCGCGACCGGCGCTCCGCATCGATGCCGACCGGTCCGGCCCGCGACGCCGCCACGATGGCGAGGCCGTCCGTATGGGAAAGCGAGAAGAACAGATCCGCGCCAATGTCCGGGCTGACCAGAAGAGGCTTGCCATAGGCGCCACGGGAGAACCGGATATGCTCCGAGGGATACCCGGTCAGGTCAGCGATCAGCTCCCGCCTCAATACATGTGCCAGCAGATAGAGCTTCCTGTCGGCGTCGATGGCTTTTCGCTGCCATTCCAGGCATTCGTCCCGATCGAGCAGGCGCACCAGCTTCTCTTCCGCCGCCGCGTCCAGGGTCGCCGACGATCGCCACCGCACATGGATCACGTCCGCGGTCATTCTTCCTGTCGATGCGCCGCCGACCGGTTCTTCTTGAACCGGTCTCCGTGCATCTGCTCTTTTGAAAGAAGGACCTTCTGCGGCACCTTGAACGGGGCCAGACGCTCACGGCAATGCCGCACCATGCGTTTGCGGAACTCGGCCGGAGTCTCGTCCGTTAGAAGACTGACCCTGGCAACCACCATGTTTCCGATAATGGCGTGCTGTTCTCCGTAGACGACGGCATCCTGGACCCCGTCAAGGTCATGCAGGACGCTTTCGATTTCCGCGGGGAAGACCTTCTCGCCGCCAACATTGATCATTTCGGACTTGCGCCCGAAGATCCTGAAAAGACCGTCTCGCTCTTCGACGGAATCTCCCGTCATGAACCAGCCGTCTTCCGTTATCGGGCTCGGCGCGTTGAGATAACCGAGCATCACGGATGTCGACTTGATCTCCAGCAGCCCGTCGACCACGCGGGTCTCGACTCCTGTGCCACCCAGGCGCACCCACAATGAGTCCGATGCCTCGGACTTGGAGCGCAGAATGCCGACTTCGGACAGACCGTAGGTCTGCGCCAGCTTGGCGTCGGGGAACCGGGACCGGAGCCGGAGCAGCGTGCTCTCCGGCATGACTTCGGTGCCGTAGGTAATCGTATCCAGGGAGCCGAGATCGAACTGGTCGAGCGCACCACTCATCAGCAGAAGATTCAGAAAGGTCGGCGAGGTTGGCAGAATCTGCACACCATATGCGTCGATGGTTCTGCAGACGGTTGCGGGAGACCGGTCCGGGACCGTGACCAGAACTCCGCCGTTCGACAGGACGTGCAGCAGGGTATTGATGCCGCCGATATGGTCGAACAGCAGAAATGCCAGCGTCGTTCTGGCCGGCCGGCGTTCCCTGAACTTGTCCAGGAGCAGGCCGAAATCGTGCAGCGCCGCCTTGCTCTTCCCGGTGGAGCCGGACGAGAACAGGATCAGTCCGGCACGCTGCCCCTGCCATAATTCCTGATACAGGGGGTGGTCCGGCGTTCGGGTGAAACGTGTGAAGAGACCGGTGTCATCCGGCGCCAGGGTGATGTCGATCGTGACCTGGGCGATTTCCAGAAACGTGTCCCGGTTGTGAGCAACCGAACCGGTCAAGGGAACGACAGTGCAGCCCCGCTCGACAAGCGCAAGCAGGAGCGCCGTCGCACTGGGCGAGAAATCGGCGGTGAGGCCGACAATGTCCCGCGGCGTCACGTTTTCCCGGGCAAGACGGTCCCGCCAATGATGGATCGCATCAAGCAGGCCTGCGTAGGAGCATTCCCTGTCCTGCCAGACAATCGCTGTCTTTTCCTGGCCTTCCTGTGCAAAACGGTCGGTCAGGAACTGGATGCCGCTCAACACACACCTCCCATGTAGATGGATTGCGACGTCACGAAATCGCTCTCTTTCCTGAGGAAGAAATCGACAATGTTCAGAACGTCGTCACAGGTTCCCATGCGGCCGATGGCCTGGCGCTCAAGCAGTTTTTCGATCTTGTCTTTCGGAACATTGCGGATCAGGTCGGTCTCCACCGGCGTCGGTCCGACAGCATTGACGGTGATGCCGTAATGTCCCAGTTCCCGCGCCAGGACCTGTGTCAGTGTCTGCACAGCCGACTTGGATGCCGCATAGACCGCCTCGCCTTCCAGATGCAGCGGGCTGGCGACCGAAATGAAATTGACGATGCGGCCGAAGGACTGTTTCTGCATGAGCTTCGCGGCCTCGCGGCAGAACAGGAACGTGCCCATGACATTGGTGTCGAACACGGCTTGAGCGGTCGACAGGGGCGTCAGCAGCGCATGGTTCATTGACGCGATGCCCGCATTGTTCACCAGATGGTCGAGATGCCCCGCGTCCTTGCGGATCCGCGAGAACATCCGGCGCACCGCCCTTTCATCGGAAACATCCAGGCAGAAATGCCGGTAGTTCGGCGCGTCGATGTCGGTTTCCTGACGGCTGCAGCCATAGACCCTGTGGCCTTGCGCGAGGTAATGCCCGGCAAGAAACCGCCCGATGCCCTTGCGGGTGCCGGTAATCAGCGTGACCGGTTCAGTCATCGGCGCTGAGTTCCTCCTCGACACAGGCGGTTGTGTACTCGACCAGCGCCCCGATCGTGCGGAACGGGCTTGTCTTCTGTGATGCCGCCTTGTCGTCGGCAAGGGTCACCAGCACATCGAGCTCGGCCTCTATCGCCTGCTCGACAGCGACGATGAGACTGACCAGGGCAATCGAGTCCAGCGCACCGCCGATACCGAAAAGTGCCGCCTCGTCACCGCTGCCGATATCGATCCGGGTTTCCGAAACGTCGTTATGTTCCCGGCAGGATGCGAGGACGATTTGCCGAACCTTATCTTTCACTGAGAGATCTCCAATGTTGTGTTCAATCGCGTTCGACAAGATCAAGGATCCGGGTTGTATCCAGCGGCAGGGTCAGTGCGGCGACCGAGAAGCCGACGCCGAAACCGCAAAGGACGGATTTTTCATAGCGCCCGGGATCCTGTGACCGGGCCTGATCGTTCGCCAGCATGACCGGGATCGAAGCCGGGCCCGTATTGCCGATGCCTTCACAGGCGAAAGGCGTGATCTCCGGGGGGGTTTTCATCTTGCGGGCAAGGTATTCGATCATGAATCGATTGGCCTGATGCAGGCCGTAGAACGTCACGTCCTGCTCTTGCCACTGCGCGAGAGCCAATGCCTCGCCAATGGTTTCGGGGGCATCGCGTAGCGCCATGAACAACACCGCGATGCCGTCCATGAAGAGATTCTCATCGCTCCGGAAGTTGCCGTCTTCCGCCGCACGGGCGACGCAGGTGTTCCCGTCCCTCTTCTGCCGCGCGCCGCCGGCGGGGATGATCAGGGATTTGGCCCCGGAGCCATCGGTCCTCACGGCATAGGAATGTTGATCGCCGCCGCTCAGGACCAGTGTCGCGCTGCCACCGTCGCCGAACAGCATTCTCAGGGCCCGGTCCCGGGGATTGACGAAATGCGTTGTCGTATCGCCCGCCAGCACCAGAACCGATCGGCACATGCCGGAATGAATGAGCATATCGGCCTGCAACAGCCCGTAAATGTAGCCGGAACAGCCATAGTTTATGTCGAAGGCAACGGTCTCCCGACCCAGCCCGAGACGGTGCTGCAGCACGGCACTGGTTGCCGGCATGACGTAGTCCGGCGTCTGGGACACGAAGACAATCCCGTCGATGGACTGGGGGTCGACGTCGGTTGCGGCGAACAGAGCCTCGGCGGCAGAGACACAAAGGTCGGCCGTCGTCACGTCCTCGGGAGCCTGACGGATCCGGGTTATCCCGGTATTTGCGATGATCTGGGCAACTTCGTTTTCGCCCCATACATCCTTGAACTGTGCGAGATCGACGCTTTGACGCGGCACGCAGGCAGAGATTGCCGCGACGTGAGAGCAGGAAAAATGCGCTTTCATGAGGGAATCCTGACGGATGGCAGCGTTGCGGCCAGATCGGAAAGCCCCAGCAGATTGAGCTGCTGCAGGCGGAAGGCATAGGCGGCCTCGTACATCAGAACGCGCGCAACATCGGCAACGCGTCTGTTCTCCAGACTTTCCAGATAGGTCCCCCGCGCCCAGTCGTTGAATGCCCCCATCGCCGGTCCGCACCAGACCTGGTAATCGAGCTGGCGGTCCGGCACACCCTGAACCGCCCAGATCGACGATTGACCGAGATACCATTTGAAAGTCAGCGCCATCTTGACCTTCGGGCTTTCCGCCCGGGCGATTTCCTCATGCTGCTGGCGCCCGGCGAGAAACTGGACGGTCTGCTCCCAGACATTCTCCAGCGTGTCCTTGAAGATCTGCCGTTCCAGAGCTGCCTTTTCCTGCGGCGGAATGGCGTGGATGCCGTCATACTTCTGGTAGGTCTCGAAAAGCTTCTGGGCCCGCATCGGATAAAGGCTGCCCTGCTTGAGAGCCTGGACCCTGTATCCGTGTTCGAACATGTCGCTTTCCGGCGCCATCGCCACATCGGCCACGCCGACTTTCGCCAGCAGGGTCTTCACCGCTGCAGAGGTTTGCGCTTCGACGCAGGACTGATTGACCGAGCCGGTGACCACATAGTCCGCCCCCAGCATGAATGCCGCCATGATGGCTCTGGGCGTTGATATGCCGCCCGCCGCGCCGATCCTGACGGCCGTCGGGTAGCAATGTTTCCGCTGCACGGTGTCGCGCAGTTTGAGCATGGCGGGCAGGAGAACCACCAACGGGCGGTTGTCTGTATGACCGCCTGAATCGGCTTCCACCGTTATGTCGTCAGCCATCGGAACACGTTCCGCCAGCCTGGCCTGCAACGGGCTGATACGCCTTTGCTCAAGCAGCTGATTGACGATCGAACGGTCCGGCGGCTGCATGAACAGACCCGCCACTTCGACCCGCGAGACCTTGACGATGACCCGGTTGGAAATCGCGACACTGCCATCCGCGCGCTCGGCCAGCCCGGCCAGGCGGTACCGGACAATGCTTGGCGTCAGGCTGATATAGGAAGAGGCCTCAACCGTCCTTACCCCGTGTTTCAGATACAGGTCGGCGGTGGCGTCTTCCTTCGCCAGTTTTCTCGGGCTATGGAGAAAATTGAAGGCATAGGGTCGGTCGGGGAGCGCGGCCTGTATTCTGATGATGGCATCCTCGACGCGCGGCAACGGCAATGCCCCGGCTCCGAAACAGCCCAGAAACCCCTTCTTGCCCAGCGCGATCACCAGTTCTTCGCCCGCAATCCCCTTGGCCATCGCACCGGACATGTAGGCGTATTTCAGCCCGTGGTCCCGTCGGAAACTTGCCGCCCCGAACTGCTCGGGCATCATCTTCGAAAGAACGGCCAGCAGCTGGGTGCCGGATCCGGGAGGGGTGTGGCTGAACCCGAGACCAGCCTCGTGCTTCAGCACGTAACAGTCCCGGTCGAGCGCTTTCAGCTTCCGGGCCATGGCCCGGCCATCCTCGACGACAGGGCCCGGGAAAGCCCCGGGCGGTTGCGCCTCGATCACGCGCGGCATCGCGAGCAGCGTGCTGTCATCCATGACGCGCTCCGTCGGACGCCGGGAGAACCGAAGTGCATATCAGCATTCAGCCGGCCTCCAGCATTGCACTGCCGGTGGCCATCTTCTGGTTCAGATGCCGGCTGACCGTCAGGTTCACCCCGGTCGCCTGCGCATAGACATTGCCGTCGGCATCATGCATGCGGACGAACGCCAGGACCTTGTGCGGGGACTTGGTCTGGATGTCGGCAGTGACGTAAAAGACGCCATCGCCCGGGAAAGGGGCATAGGATTCAAATGAGTCGTATCCGGCGGGAAGCGCGGCGGCCTGATCTTGCACATGGACCCAGAGACCGACCGCCTGAAACAGAATGTCCAACCCGACGAAACTGAACGCATCCGCAGGGAATTGCCCCATGACCTTGCGGTCGGGCTCCGCGTGGCGGCATTCGACCGTTATCCGGCTCCCGGTGATATCGATGACCTTCGTGATCGCCTGAAAAACGGGCCCGTGAAAGAGGATGCCGTCCGCATAGGGACGCAGGGCCGCGAAGGCGGCCTTTCCGGCGAGATCACCCGGGACGCCCGCCGGTCTGCCGGGAATGGTGCGGCTGAGAAGCACCTCGCCCCGGTAGTGGTAACGCGGCCTGTCACCGGCAGCAGAGCTGGATATCGTCACCGCCAGCGACCTCTCGTGCTCGGCGCTTTCGATCTCCTCGACTTCCAGTGCAAAGCACGGCGCCAGCCCCTCGTCGAACACAACGCCTTTCAGGACACTGAAATCGGACAGCCGGAAAAACCGGTAGCCGGGATGGAGCTGTTGGCAGGCATTGGCCATCCACAGGCTGGCACAGGCCGCAGGCAACACGGCCTTTCCGCCGATCATGTGATCGCGCAGAAACGGGTTTTTCCCCAGATCCAGCCTTCTCGTGACACGCCGCGTCGAGCCGGGCCGTGACTGGATTTCCGGCGCCGGCGGCGAAGAGGCGTTCACCAGGATCTGGACATCGTTCTTTGCGGATTCCAGCGTCTCGACGAAAATCCTGGCGCCGGCGGAGCGCGACATCACCGTCACGCCATTTTGCTCCATCAGGCTCCTGATCTGCGGCGTGACCATGCCACCATCCCAGGGCCCCCAGTTGAAGGTGAGGGTCCGGCAGCCGGGATGATCCCGCTTGAAGGCGTGGGCAAACTTGTTGAGCACCTCGTTGGCGATCGCGTAGTCGGCCTGTCCTCGGTTGCCGTAAAACCCGGAAATCGAGGAAAACAGGACCAGATGTTCCAGGCGTTCCGGATCGACGCAGGCCAGCATTGACCGCAGACCGAGAATCTTCGCGTCGTAAACCAGATCGAAATCCTGCGCCGACTTGTTCTCAATCAGTTTGTCGGACAGGGCGCCGGCGCCGTGAATGATGCCGGTGACAGTCCCGATCGATGATCTGGACAGCACCGCCCTCACGGCGTCCGTGTCGGTTATGTCGACGGCTATATACTCCGCCTCTCCGCCTGCTTCCGAAACGGACTGAAGTGTCCGCTCTATCTCGTCTCTTCCAGCGACAGCCTTGAAAAGCTGCTCGATGAGCGCGGGCGCGGGCTTCTCGCCCTGGCCGCGAAGGTGGTTTGCGATCTGTCCTTTCAGGTCCGCATCGCCGGCATAGTCGAAACGCGGAACAGCTGGATCGATGGCCGTGCGCCCGAGAAGAACGAATTTGCCCCCATGGGCGCGGGCCAATGCCGTAACGCAGCTTGCCGTTACACCACGGCCGCCCCCACTGACGAGGAAGGTATTGTCTCGAAGAGGCCTAGGCATGACTCTCCTCGACCGCCGCGATGGTAAAGCGGCCCTCAGGGTGGCGCCCAACCTCCGCCAGAGAGGAGTCGGGATCGAAGATTTCCGCGATGACAATGTCCACAGCCTCTTCAAGGTTGAAATCGGGGTGCAGGTCCAGGTTGCGGCAGAACACGGACGGCCATTCCTGGCCGAGTGTCTTGGCAAGCCCGGATATCCCGCCACCGGTCCGGCGCGCGGAGCTGCCCGACCCGGCCAGCCCGAGCTTGCCGTCGAACCGGTCCACCGTGACGTGCCAGGCACGCGGAAGATCTGGATCGGTCAGCAGGGGTTTGAGGCTTTTCGCCGCGAGAAACGTCGATTTCAGCTGTGCTTTGGAGGCATGTGACAGCATGTCCGCCGCGCCGGACTCCGGCCTGGCGGTGATTTCGACATAGGCGGAAAGCCGGCCATAGGCGCGACGGATTTCCTCCAGTGCCAAGTCGAGACTCTCGGGATCGGCCGGATCTGCATGGAAAACGTCCGTCCCCTCGACCACCGGGATCGGCGCGCTTGTCAGAAGGACGGTTTGCCAGCCTCGTGCCGCCAGCCGCCTGGCCAACTCCCCGGCGAAATCGCCCCCGTGACCGTGAACAACGCACACGCAGCCTTCAGGCCAGGAAAATTCCAGGCGATCGGGTTCTGGAAGATAACGTAGCGCAATGCGGTTCACTGAAATCACTCCGCCGGCAGGATCACCATCCGGGCCGCTCAGTTGACTGAAGTTTTTTTTTTCGATGCATCCAGGAATTCGGCGATCTGCGACACCGTCCGCAATTCGGCAAATCTCTCGAAATTCAGATTGCTCAGATTGCCGACCAGCTTTCCTTCGAGCGCGGCCATGATTTCCACACGCTTGATGGAATCGATCCCGAGGTCGGCCTCCAGATCCATGTTCGCGTCCAGCGTATCAAGCGGGTAACCGGTCTTGTCGCTGATGACTGTCAGCAGGATGATTTCCGTGCCTTCCTCATCCGGGACGGTCGCGACATCGGCCGCAGGCCGGACAGGATGCGGCTCCTGTTTCGCTGCATCGGCGCTCTCGCCGATCGGATCGGAGATCGCAAGTGTGGAGGCCGGCGGCGCGTCCCGGATCTCCACCCGCGGCGGCGCTGTCCGGGGTGCCGATGCCGCGAGCGCAATGGATGCGGGTGGCTCGGGATGCGTCTCCGGCCTTGGCTCGGATCGCGGTGCATCGGAAGCGGATGTGTAGGGCGCCTCGGTGTCGCTATCTGACGACACGGCCAGAAGATGCCGGGATTTCTGTGTTGATGATCGCTGTGTTTTTACCGCCCCGGACTCTCCGCTCAGATACAGTTCATGCACCTGTTGCGCCATGCTTTGCTGCTCATGGAACTGCATCATTCCGCGCTCGAAGACTTCGAGGGCGCGCGGGTTGAGGTTCGCGTTGTTGATCAACCCGTACAATTGCTGCATCAGGCTGAAATACTTCTCGGAATAATCCGACACGTTGTGCAGATACGTCTGGTGCGGGTCGCCCCCCAGATCCGCGTTCGTCAAAGCACGTTGCTCACTGAGGTTCATTTCTTGGCTGCGGTTCATTTTCTGTTCCAATAGAAACTCACGATTATCGTTTTCGTTCTGGTGAGCTAAGGGTGGAGCCGTGGTGTCGCGCCTGGATTGCTTGCCAGCCTTGAGCACCTCCTCGAAATCAGCCCTGGTTTTGCTGCCCACGAAGGCATTCCCGGTCAGACGGAACGTCGAACGGGGACGCTCGACATGGGCGTCCGGCGCCTTCTGGTCGGGATCGATCGACGCCAGATCCAGACCAATAACGCGGAGCTGGACATAGGCGTCACGCAGCTGTTGGTCGCTGTCTTTCGACTTGCTCGGGTTCAGCGCCACTGCCTGGTGTGGCTTTCCCTCGAGAATGCTGCCAACCAGCCTGGTCAGGATGTTGCGCGGGCCGAATTCCACGAAAATCGCCCCGCCATCCTCGTGGATGGTTTCGATTTCGCGCCGGAACTGCACCGGGTTCACGATGTGATCGGCAAGGGTCTGACGCGCCGCCTCCGGGGCTTCGGGATAGGCGCTGCCGGTATTGTTCGAATAGACGGGCACGCGCGGACGCGAGAACGCGACCCGTTCCAGCGCCTGCGCGAATGGAGCCTGTGCATGCTGTACGCGGCGCGAGTGAAACGCTGCAGAGACAGGGAGAAAAGTCGCACCGGTTCCGGCGGAAGCCAGGTCGGCCTTCAGCGCATCCAGCTCGTCCCGGGTGCCGGCGGCAACGAACTGGGAAGCGGAATTGATGTTGGCGATCGTCACGCCGGAATGGCCGGCAATGAGCGGTTGCAGCGCATCTGCATCGCCGCTGACGGCCAGCATCGTCCCGGAATCGAAGGAACGATCGGGCTTCTGCGCCATCGCCTGCCCCCGCTCGTGCAAAAGCGTCATGAAATCTGTCTCTGACAGAGCCCCGGCAGCACACAGGGCCGTCAACTCCCCAAGGCTGTGGCCTGCCGCGAAATCCGGACGGAACCCCGCCTGGCGGAACAGTCTGTAGAGCCCCAGACTGAACACACCGATGGCCGCCTGCGCATGTTCCGTTTGGCTCAGTCTTTCTTCCTGGGCCTGTCGTTCCGCTTCCTCGAAAACAGGCTGCGGAAAGACCGTGTCCGTAATGGGCAGGAAACCACGGTGGGCAAGCGCCCCGTCCATCTCGGCGAAGGTTTCGTGGATAATGGGAAAGTTGATGCTCAGGGACTTGCCCATTTCCAGATACTGCGACCCCTGGCCGGAAAAGAGAGCGACAACCTTCCCCTGAGACGGCACGCCCCGACGCCGATAGTGAATCCCATGGGGATGCGAAAACACGTCCGCTCCGGGGCTTGCACGCAGGGCCTGCAGCGCACTCTCGAGCAGGGAGACCGCCTCCCCGGGCGATTTCGCGACAAATCCCAGGCGCGCCGCGTGATCGGGAATGACAATGCTGTTTGACGCCTCGACCAGACTGCGGAACGCGGATGCCCCGTCACTCCGCCCCAGCCTGTCCGCCGCCTCCCGGCAGATGGCTGTCAGCCCCTCTTCATCCGGCGCCTGCAGCAGGATCGCATAGGGGGTCGAGTGCAGCCGCCGCGACGGGGATTTCTTTGCCGTATATTCCTCGAGCACCGCGTGGAAATTCGTGCCGCCGAACCCGAAACTGCTGACCCCTGCCCGTCTGGGGGACTGGGAAAACCAGGGACGCGTGCTGGTATTCAGATAGAAAGGCGACTTGCTGAGCTCGAGCTTCGGGTGAGGGTTTTCGACATTGATCGTCGCCGGCAGGACCTTGTGGTGCAGCGCCAGCGCAGCCTTGATCAGGCTGGCTGCCCCGGCCGCGACCTTGGTGTGGCCGATCTGCGATTTGACCGACCCGAGGGCAATGCATTGTCCGAGCTCGTTGTCTTCCCCGAAGACACGGCTCAGTGCCGAAACTTCCGTCGGATCGCCGGCTGGCGTGCCGGTTCCATGCGCCTCGACAAGACCGATCGTCGACGGCGGAAACCCCGAATTCG
The DNA here is from genome assembly GCF_040217065.1 of Nisaea sp. Classification (GTDB taxonomy): domain Bacteria; phylum Pseudomonadota; class Alphaproteobacteria; order Thalassobaculales; family Thalassobaculaceae; genus Nisaea. The sequence goes on along the minus strand of NZ_JAVJNX010000005.1, from coordinate 74,727 downwards.
CCAGGGCCCTGCGGACCGAAAGTTCCTGCCCTTCCCCCCGCGGCGCGTAAATACTTTTTGATCTTCCGTCGCTTGAGGCACCCAGCCCGTGGATCACAGCATAGATACGGTCATCGTCCCGCTCGGCATCCTCAAGACGCTTCAGCACGAGCAATCCGAGACCTTCGCCAATGAGCATGCCGTCCGACTCCGCATCGAACGGCCGCATATGGTCCGTTGCGGTAAAGGCCGGCGTCTTGCTGAAGCTGACAAACGCCATGATGCTGTTGTTGGTGTCCACGCCCCCCGTAATCATCATGTCGCTGTTATGGCTTTGCAGCTCGTACATGGCCATTTGCAGGGCCGCCATGGAGGAGGCGCAGGCCGCATCGAGCGTGCAATTGATACCTGCCAGATCAAGGCGGTTGGCGATTCGTCCCGACACGATATTGGACAGATATCCCGGGAAGGAATCCTCCTGCCACGAGACATAGGCGAGCTTCATTTTCTCGATGATGCTGTCGATCTCGTCTTCCGGCACGGCGCTGGCGCGCAGGACACGTTTCCAGATCGGATATTGCAGGCGGCTGGCCAGCGGCGTGATCTGCTTCAGCGAACTGGCCCCGAGGACCACCCCCGTGGTCTCCGCGAGCGGATTGCTCTCACCGTACCCGGCATCCGCGAGGGCCTGTTTGGCGAAGACCAGGGACAGGATCTGGGAGATGTCGGTGATCTCCAAAATGTTCGGCGGCAGGCCGAACTCCATGGGATTGAAGTCGATTTCCGGAAGAAACCCGCCACGCTTGCAGTAGGTCTTGTCGGCGGCGCGCGGATCAGGGTCGAAATAATCTTCGACCGACCACTGGGACTCCGGCACATCCGTGATGCTGTCGACCTCGAGAAGGATATTCTCCCAATATTCCCCGAGATTCGCCGATTGGGCGAAGGCGCCTGAAAGCCCGATAATGGCTATGGGGCAGGATGCCGGCTTCATGCGTTCACCGCCGCCGGCACCGCGGGCAGGGCCTGATACTCGCGCTCCGGCGCGGAAATATAATCGAAATAACGCCGCAGGATCGTCCGTTCGAGCTTCGGGCACTGATAGATCGGGTCGAGATAACGCTTCACATTCTCGCTGTCGAACCGCAGGGACGAGATGTTCTCCCCGTCGCCGAAAGACTGGTTTTCCTTCAGGCTGAACAAATAAAGGACGGGAAAAAACCCCGGCTTCCGCCGGCACAGAGCTTTGAGACGATCGTACCAGTCCGCGAACGCGACAAATTCGATCTCGTGATCTTCCTCACGCAGCCAATTCAGCAGATCCATGCAATTGATCGGATGTTCCTGAACGAGATGAAATGTCTTGTTCTGCGCGTCCGGATTGAGCGAGAGCTTGACCATTGCCAGGCTGCAGTAATCGACCGGCGTCAGATGGAGAAGCAGGTCGATCTCGAAGGCGCTCCTGTTATTGAGAACAACCGCAAACAGAAGTGCGATCGGATCCATCTTGTTGTGCGTGCCGGAGAAACTGTCCCCGGAGATGAACCCCGCCCGGTAGATGTTGATCGGGATCCCGCGATCCCGGGCAAGCTGGCATATTTTCTCGGCGACCCATTTCGACTGGTCATATCCGCGAATGAAACCCGTGCCACATCCCGCAAGATCGGTTTCATAGACCGTCTCGGCCAGCGTATAGGCATCCGAGTTGAAAACCGCATAGGTCGAGACGTAGTGAACAGCCTTTGTCTTCCGCAGACATGCCAGACGCAGCACATGTTTCAGCGCATTGACATTGATGTCCCTGATCTTCTCGTAGCCGGACATGAAACTGACGGACGCGGCCATGTGATAGATCGTGTCGACATGTTCGGCGAGAAAGGAATGGGTCTCGAAATCCAGGCCCAGCTCGGGCTGTTCAAGGTCGCCGGCAACGGCAAAGAGACGGGACGCAGCCGTCTCTGTGGGCAATCCGTAATATGCCAGATTGTCCAGCAGTCGCTGCATTGCCGCAGCCGCACTATCCGCCCTGACAAGACAGTAGATGCGTGCCTGCGTCAGGCGCAGCAGATCCGCGATCACGAAAGCGCCGAGAAATCCCGTCCCGCCTGTCAGCAATACCGTCTTTGGCGTCGCGACGTTCTTGTAGTCACCGGACGGAACGATATCGCCATCCAGCGTGATCTCAGCCGCAATCTCTTCCTGACCAAGCATCGCCATCGCCCTTGCTCAATTTCCACCGCACGTCTTCGTTCGGGAAAGCCGAGACCTTTCAGCAAGGGAATCTAGGAGGTTGAGATGCGCGCTGCCTGCAAGGTGTCCGGAAATTTGTACACATCGTCCGTATTTGATCGAAATCACTTACAAACGCTTCATCGGCCGTCGCCGCCGGTTGGCGGACGGGGCGGGTATCTGCCGGCATGAAAGTGCGGCCGGTGTCCACCGGCTTGTTTGGGGGTCAGTTTGTCATGCAGGCTGTCCGCCGCCGGGCGGGTATCTGAATCACGTCACCGGAGTATTTGCGCCAGCAGGATTGGCATCAAAGATCATGCACCCAGGCCTCGTGCCGCCGATCCACGCCCCGCGTCTTCAGTCCTTCGGCAACCAGCAGCCGGTGACCCGCTGCGCGCACGTCCCCCGGCGTTACTCCGTATCGGGCCCGGAAGGCCCGCACGAATGCCGCGTCACTGGCATAGCTCGCTTCCATCGCAACGTCATAGATCGAGAGATGTGCGCTGGCCTTGTCGGTAAGCATGATGAGTGCACGCCGAAGCCGGCGCTCCCGGATATACTTGGTGACGCCGCCCAGCTGCTCGAAGAGTTCGTAGAGCTTGGTACGCGACAGCCCGACCTTGCCGGTGATCCAGTCCACGGTCAGTTCCGGGTTTCCGAGGTTGGCTTCGATGAGGCGCCGGACAATGGTCATTCGGGCCATGGACGCCCCGGAACTCTGCCGTGGATCGTCCGGTGATATGACGGCATTCAGGCAGGCCGCCGCCAGGCCGATCGTCGCCGGCGAGATCTCGACGGCCTGGCGCGCGGTCATCTGGGAAGAGAGCGATTTAAGCGACACCATGTGATCGCGCAGGAGATGCACCATCGGCTCTTCGGCGGTCAGCACCCTGAGATGTTGATTCCCGCGATCCTTCAATTGCTCATCAAGCATGGTACGGGGAATGAAGAGAGAGAGATTGGAGAAGTTGTTTGTCCGGGTGACGACCTGCTCCGCCAGGTCGAAAATAACCAGCCCGTGTTTCGGAAAGGACCGGGTGCCTTCCTGTGTCTCCCAGAGCATGTCGCCATGCTCGTACACCTGGATCATGTAGTGATCCATGCCGTCCTTCGCCATGAGTGCGGGAGTCCGGCTCCATCTCTGTTCGAGCGTCTGGGTCCGCGCCAGCATGATGGAACCGAACAGATTCGCGTCGATCGAGGCCTCGAACGGCCCCTGCCGGATATCGCGTTCAGCTTCGACCTCGAAAATGCAGGAAATGCTGTCGCGCCAGAGGTCGTAGCGCTCTTTTTCGGGAACACCATCCAGCGTGAAACGCGCATGGGGCAGCGGATCAGCGTTCGGAGATTCGGCATTCGCGGGCAATCCGCTCTCTTCTTGCCCCGACGGCGCATCACCTTTCGTCACATCGGTCATTCGCAATCCAAATCATGCAACGCAGGGCGGCAAGAGTGCGCCGAAAGAACATTCGAGTTGCGTAGGGACTTCAAAATGAGAAGCGCAATGCGACTGTCTTCTCGGCCCCGCAGCGGACTCCAGTTTCTTTGATGCTCTATGTATGCGGGAGATGCAAGGGATGCCCTGCATACCTTACGGAGCAACAATTGCTGCCTGGCCGCCGCTGCAGCGGGACAAAGCTCCCTGTCTTATCCTGTTGATCCAACCGGGCGCATAAGGAATCCCTTGCCGGATCCTGGAACCTTCAGCGGCTTCCATTTAGCTTCCAGACGCAAAGATGGCCTTAGCGAGCCGTACGCTAAGGCCTTGATATATATTTTGTTTCGAAGGCACAATTTGGTCTATGGCCTACGGTTTTGAATTAGGCACTCGATTAATCTCTTCTAATCGAACGCTTCCCGCTCCGGAGAGGCCGACCGTCAAATACATAGCCGGCTTTGCGCGGTCACCGTTCCAGAATCAGCGTCGCATCCGTATCTGCCGCAGACACAGTCCAAAAGATGTGCCTTATCGCGCACAACCTTTCGGCATCAGTCGCGCCAGGAAACCGAGCCCTACTGGGCCGTGATCGACGATGGCAGTCATGCCCCGTCAGCATATTGTTTCGGGAGAAACGAGCGTGATCGCCGCACGGTGCGAGCGCCGGTCGAAGGTGCCGCCTGACCCGCCGGGTGGCAAGCCAGCAGGCGTTGCTACATCACGGCACCGATCTGCCACGGCACGAACTCGAAATCGCCAAGCCCCTGCGCTTCGGACTTCGACATCTCGCCCGACGCCATCCGGAGCCACATTTCATAGATCTCCCGGCCAACCTCCTCGACAGAGGCGTCGCCGGTGAGAATACGCCCGGCATTCACGTCCATGTCCTCCTCCATGCGGCCATACATTTCCGAGTTCGTCGCCACCTTCATGGAGGGGGACGGCTTATAGCCGGCGGTCGAACCACGGCCGGTGGTGAAGCAGACAAGGTTGCAGCCGGACGCGATCTGCCCGGTCACCGACGCCGGGTCGTAGCCCGGGCTGTCCATGAAGGTGAAGCCCTTGCTCGTGATCGGTTCGGCGTAGCGGTACACGCCGCGCAATGGCGTCGTCCCGCCCTTTGCGGCGGCGCCGAGGCTCTTTTCCAGGATCGTCGTCAGGCCACCCTTCTTGTTTCCGGGGGAGGGGTTGTTGTCCATCGATCCCCGATTGCGTTCCGCATAATCCTCCCACCAGCGAATCAGATCGAGCAGGGATTCGCCAACCCTGCGGTCGGACGCCCGGGCGGTCAGAAGATGCTCCGCGCCGTATATCTCCGGCGTTTCCGCGAGGACACCCGTGCCGCCCTGCGCCACCAGGAGGTCGCAGGCATGCCCGACTGCCGGATTTGCCGTGATGCCGGACCAGGCGTCGGACCCGCCGCATTGCAGGGCAACCATGAGTTCCGAGGCAGGGCATTCCTCGCGCCGCGCCTTGTTGACCAGCGGCAGCATTTCCTCGATCGTGGCGATGCCTGCCTCCACGGTCTTGCGCAGGCCGCCCCTGTCCTGGATATTCATTGGCCGAAAGGTCGGACCCGGTTTCAGGCCATGGGCTTCGATCAGCCAGTCGATCTGCATCATCTCGCAGCCAAGGCCGGCCATCAATACGCCGCCGACATTCGGGTTACGCGCATAGCCCCAGAGCACCCGCTGCAAGGCCTCAAAGCCGGTTCCGTCACCCCCCATGGCACACCCGGTGCCATGCACGAAGGCCACGATACCATCGACATTCGGATAAGCGGCCAGCCGTTCCGGCGTGAAATGCGTTGCCATCATGCGCGCCGCGGTGGCCGAGCAATTCACGCTGGTCAGGATGGCGATGTAGTTGCGCGTACCGGTTTGGCCGGTGTCGCGGCGGTACCCCATGAACGTGTCGCACCGCTCCGGTTGCGGCACCGGCCGCAGGTTGGTCGCGAATTCATAGCCCTGATCGACGGAGCGGAATTCCAGATTATGCATGTGCACATGGTCGCCGGGCGAAATGTCGGTCGCCGCATAGCCGATCACTTGCGCATATTTTCTGACCGGCTCCCCTGTCGGAATTCTCACAGTGGCGACCTTGTGCCCCGCCGGCACCAGTCCATTTACGGCGACGCTCTCGATTCTTGATCCCGACTCCAGCGCCCTTGTGGCGGTGACGACGTTGTCGGACTCGTCCAGTCGGACATGGGCCTGCATGGGTCTCTCCTTGGATGCGGCTGCGGGAGCGGCTGATGCGCGATCTGTAGATAGCACCGAACCGATTCGATAAAAATGGTATTTTGGTATTCCAATATACCAAACATGATGGTACTGAATCGTCATCTTTCAACCTGGCGGAAACAAGCCGGTGAATTACGAACTGAGATACAAGGGAGCCGAAACAGTCGAGGTTTGCCTCGCCGGTGCCGGTGGATTCGGCAGGAGCCTCCTGGCGCAAAGCGCAGCCATACCCCTGCTGTCGGTACGACTCGTGGTGGAGCGGGACCCCGAGATCGCGGTCGCCGCTCTTCGCAGCCTCGGTTATCCCGAGAATTCCATCGCCGTCTGCCGCGACAGTGCGGAGGCAGACGCCGCCTGGAAGAGCGGAGCAACCATTGTCAGCGACGACCTGGCGACGGTGATCGATCTGCCGTTCTCGGTTCTGGTCGAGGCCACCGGGCATCCCGAGGCCGGCGCGCGCCATGCGCGCCTCGCGGTGGAGCGGGACCGTCACGTTGCCGTCGTCTCCAAAGAAGTCGACAGCGTGGTCGGCCCGGGTCTCGCGCTGATGGCACGGGAACGCGGCCGCGTCTCGACCCCGGTCGACGGTGACCAGCCCAGCCTGCTCATCAGCCTCATCAGCTGGGCTCGCATTCTCGGTCTCGAAATCCTCGCCGCCGGCAAATCGAGCGAGTACGACTTCGTCTTCGACCCGAAGACCGGCCGGGTGACCTGCAATGGCGTCGAGACCGCGGTCCCGGAACTCGCCGGCACGCTCGACGGCGACACAACAGATCTGCCGACGAGAGTCGGCGCCCGCGCGCGCGCCCTGTCAATGTACAACCAGCGCGCGGTTCCGGACCTTTGCGAGCTGAGCGTGGTGGCCAATGCGACGGGCCTCATGCCAGATCGTGCCGACCTGCATGCGCCGGTCGCCCGCATCCAGGAAGTGCCCGCGCTGTTTCGCCCGGAGGCCGAGGGCGGCCTCTTCAGCAGGAAGGGCGTGCTGGACGTGTTCCACTGCCTGCGCCTGCCGACCGAACTCAGTCTCGCCGGCGGAGTCTTCGTCATTGTCCGCTGCGGCGATTCCGAAACCTGGACGATGCTCGGCGAGAAAGGACACATCCTCTCGCCCGACGGTCGGACCGCCATGCTTGCGACCCCGCGTCATCTTCTCGGCGTCGAGGCGGTCACGACGCTGCTCGACGCCGCGATCCTGAATGAGACGAATGGCGGCGCCGAACCGGCGCACCAGGTCGACCTGGTGGCGGTCGCGACGGCCAATCTGCCGGCGGGAACCGTGCTCTCCATGGGGGGCCATCACCACACGATCGAGAACGTCGCAGCGCGAATGCTGCCCGCCCGTGCGCTGAATGACGACGCCCCGGCGCCGTTTTATCTGGCCGCGAACCAGACACTCACGCGCACCGTTCCAGCCGGAGAAACCATCAGGATGGGCGATCTCAAGATCGCCGAGGGCAGCGACCTGCTCGCGCTGAGACGGTGGCAGGACGAAAGATTTTTCGGATCAAACCAGAATGGGGTCCGGGAATAGACGAACCAGAATCCAACATCCAAGGGAGGAACCATAAAATGAAGACCATTCTTAAAATGACGGCAGCCGCACTTGTCGTGCTGACCGCCGCGCCAGTCATCGCCGACGATTATCCAAGCAAGACCATCGAGGTCATCACCCATGCCGGCGCGGGCGGCGGGACGGATGTGACCACGCGGATGATGATGCTCCGTGGCCGTCGTGTGCTCGGCCAGGACATGGTCGTCGTCAACAAGCGCGGCGGTGCCGGCGTCGTCGCGATGAACTATTTCCAGAGCAACATTGATAATGACCACCTGCTGATGACCTTCACCAGCGGTCACGCGATCCAGATGGCCGCCGGAAAGACCGGCCTCAAGCTCGAGGACATGCGTCCGATCGCGCGCGGGACGGACGATCCCCAGATCTTCATGACCCGCTGCGACAGCGCGTACAATTCGCCGGAGAAGCTGCTCGAGGCCATGAAAGGCACGGCGGTCAAGTTCGGCACCGCCAATCTCGGCGATATCGACCAGATCTCCACCTATGTCTTCGCCAAGGAAGGCGGCCTGATCCAGCCGAACATCGTTCCCTTCTCCGGTGGTGGCGAGGTTGCCACCCAGCTTGTCGCGGGATCCGTCGATGTTGGCGTCCTCAACCTCGCGGAAGCCGCATCTCAGATCGATGCAGGCGACATCTGCCCGCAGATCATCCTTTCCGAAAACCCGATGAGCACGATCCCGAATGCGAAGACGTCGCATGCGCTCGGTGTCCCGGTCAGCTTCTCGACCATCCGCGGCTTTGTCGCGCCGGCCACCATCTCGGATGAGCAGGCGGCCATCCTCGAGGAGAAACTCCTCAAGGCCATGCGGCACTCCGCCTACCAGGCCTTCCTGAACTCGGTCGGTCTCGATGCAAGCTCGGTCGTCGGCGCTGACGCCTGGGGCAAGCAGATGTCGGACATGGTGAAAGCCATGGGACCGGCCCTCGAAGAACTAGGCATGAAATAAGTGAAACCTCCGACGATGTCCGAGACCTCACAAATCCCAGGCGGACCGTCGGAAGCGACGGCCGATCCGTTACCGGATCGGCCGTCGCCCGAGGGCGCGCGCCGACCTGCTCTGGCAGACAAGATCCTGCCCGTCGGCATCTTCGTCTTCGCCGCCGGCGTGACCGGGATCGCGCTGACCTTCGATAAGGCCCTTCCCGCCTTCGTCGGCTCCGGAATGCAGCCGCGCGCCTTCCCGATCTTTCTCATGATCGTGATCGCGATCCTGAACCTGTTTCTGACCCGCGAAACCTTTCGGACCCCACCCGAACCCCGCGCCCCGCTCGAGCCCATGACTTGGATCACGATCGCCCTGATGGCCATGTTTGCGATCGTCAGCACCCTGGCGGACATGATGCTGGCCCTCGGGATAACCATCTTCGCGAAATGCATGCTCTGGGGCGAGCGCCGTGTCTGGGTCGCCCTGCTTCTGGCCGTGCTGACTCCCGTAACGATCCTTCTGTTCTTCGACCTCGTGCTGGAAGTGCGCTTTCCGCGCGGCTGGCTGACCAACCACTATTACGGCTGAGGAGACCCGGGCGATGCTTGACGCTGTTGCAGCGATGGGAGCGGTCTTCCTTGACCCCTACCTGATCTTCCTCGTGATCGTTACCACGGTCGTCGGCGTGATCATCGGCGCGCTACCCGGCCTCGGGGCCACGACCGGCGCCGCCCTCCTGCTGTCCTTTACGCTGACGATGGAGCCGGTTCACGCGATCACCGTTCTGACCACAATCTATGTCTCGGCGACTTTCGCCGGCTCGATCACCGCCATCCTCATCAACGCACCGGGCACCTCGTCTTCGGCGGTCACCTGCATTGACGGCTATCCCCTGGCGCAGCGCGGGGAAGCAGGCCGGGCGCTCGGCGTTGCGGTGGTGTCCTCGACGATCGGCGGCATTTTCTCCGTCATCGCGCTCGCCATTGCCGCCCCGCTCATGGCCAGCGTCGCCTACGAATTCCGCCCGCCGGAATATTTCGCCCTCACGCTGTTCGGGCTGTCGATGCTCGCCACGATTTCCGATGGCGGCGCGGTGAAGAACCTGATCGGCGGTGTCTTCGGTGTTTGGCTCGCCACCATCGGGGCCGACCAGTCGACTTCGATCGAGCGCTTCATTTTCGGCAATTACGAACTCTATGAAGGACTCGATTTCATCTCCGTCATGATCGGACTTTTTGCCATGTCCGAGCTTCTCGTGCAGGCGGGCAATCTGAAGAACATATCTGTCGGTGTGCGGATGAACGCAATCAAGCTCCCCACTCGCGAGGATTACCGTAAGATCTGGCGCACCATTCTGCGGTCCTGCGGCATCGGAACCTTCGTCGGCATCCTGCCTGCAGAGGGTGCCACCGTCGCCTCGATGATAGGCTATTCGGAAGCACGCCGCTGGTCGAAGACCCCCGAAGAGTTCGGAAAAGGGTCCATCGAAGGGATTGCCGGCGCCGAGGCTGCCAACAACGCGGCCACCGGCGGCGCCATGGTACCGACCATGGTGCTGGGCATTCCCGGCTCGGGAACGGCCGCAGTGATCCTGGTCGGGCTTCTGGTGCATGGTCTGCGTCCAGGTCCCTATCTCTTCACCGAACAGGTCGATACGGTCTATGGCATTTTCGGCGCCATGCTTATGGCCAACATCGCCTTTCTCGTGATCGGCCTGTTCTTCGCCAAGCAGTTCGCCCGCGTATCGCTGATCCCCATCCCCATCCTCTGGCCGATTGTCTTCGCGCTTTCAATCATCGGCGCCTATGCGCTGAACCAGTCGATGATGGATGTATGGCTCGTCATGATCTTCGGGGTGATCGGCTTCTTCATGCGGCGCTTCGGATTTGCCGTCGCCCCCGTGGCCATCGGCCTGATTCTCGGACATATGGTCGAGACCAATCTGCAGAACTCTCTCAAGATGTTCGACGGACAATGGTGGCTGATCTTTACCCAGCCGCTCGCGCTGCTCTTCATCATCCTTTCCATTCTCAGCCTGTGCGGCCCGGGGATCATGGCGCGCCTCAAGCGCCGCCCCGCCTGAGAGACGATATTCGCAAGGAGTAAAAGATGACCAAGATCAAATCCGTTCGCACCCGGGTCTGGACCTGGACGGGGCCAACGGTACCCCCGTCCGGCAATTTCTGCACCAACGCTTCGGATGCGCTCTGGGTCAAGGGCGATGCCATGGCGTCCTTCCGGTTCCACCAATGGCTGACCTGCGAGGTCGAGGCAGAGGACGGCACCATCGGCATTGGCAATGCGGCGCTCGCCCCGACCATCGTCAAGAAGGCTATCGACGACTGGTACGCCCCGCTGGTGGTCGGCGAGGATCCATTCGACTACGCCTATATCTGGGAAAAGATGTACCGCCGCTCTCATGCCTGGGGGCGCAAGGGCATCGGCATGACCGCGATCTCCGCCATCGACATCGCGATCTGGGACCTGATGGGAAAGCTCGTTGGCAAACCGGTCTTCAAGCTCCTCGGCGGCCGCACCAAGGAAAAGATCCCGGTCTATTATTCCAAGCTCTATGCCGGCCCCGTGGCGCAGATGCAGAAGGAAGCCGAAGAGGCGATGAAGAACGGCTACAAGGCCTACAAGTCGCGTTTCGGATACGGTCCGAAAGACGGCATGCCGGGGATCCGGGAGAATCTGAAACGGGTCGAGGCCGTCCGCGAGGTGATCGGTTACGACAATGATCTCATGCTCGAATGCTACATGGGGTGGAACCTCGACTATGCGAAACGGATGCTGCCGAAGCTCGAGAAATTCGAGCCGCGCTGGCTGGAGGAACCGGTGATAGCCGACGATGTCGCCGGCTATGCGGAACTGAACGCGATGGGCATCGTGCCGATTTCCGGCGGCGAGCACGAATTCTCCGTGATCGGCTGTGCCGACCTCGTCAACCGAAAGGCGGTCAGCGTGCTGCAGTACGACACCAACCGTGTCGGCGGCATTACCGCCGCACAGAAAATCAACGCGATCGCCGAGGCGGCGCAGATCCCGGTGATTCCGCATGCCGGTCAGGCGCACAACTACCATCTGACCATGGCCAACGTGAACTGCCCGATCTCCGAGTATTTCCCCGTCCACGACGTCGAAGTCGGCAACGAGCTCTTCTATTACATCTTCGACGGCGATCCGGAGGCAACAGACGGATTCCTGCAGCTCGACGACGACACACCGGGACTCGGCATCGAGATCACCGACCGGCACCTCGAACATTTCGAGATCATCGAATGACCCGTTATTCCGGAATCTGGCCTGTCGCGCCGACGCCGTTCAACGAGGATGGATCGGTCGACTATGACGGCATGAATCGCGTGATCGATTGCATGGTGGACCAGGGCAATGACGGGATCTGCATCCTTGCCAATTTCTCCGAGCAGTTCCTGATCTCGGACGAGGAGCGGCGCGCCCTCACCGAGCGCGCGCTCGCGCACATGGCCGGGCGCCTGCCGGTCATCGTGACAATCAGCCATTATGCAACCGATATCGCCATTGCCCGCGCCAGGCACGCAAGGACCCATGGTGCGAGCATGGTCATGATGATGCCGCCCTATCACGGCGCCCTGCTGAAAGGCACACCGGAACAGACCTTCGAGCAATTCGCACGGGTTGGCGATGTCGGCCTGCCGGTCATGGTGCAGGATGCCCCGCTCTCCGGCGTCGAGCTTTCCGTGCCCCTGCTGGTAAGGATGGCGCGCGAGATCGAGATGGTGAAACTGTTCAAGATCGAATGCCCTCAGGCCGCCGCTAAACTGCGCGCCCTGATCGCCGAGGGCGGTGACGCCGTAGAGGGACCGTTCGACGGCGAGGAAGCGATCACCCTTCTGGCCGATCTCGACGCCGGGGCGACCGGCACCATGACGTCGGCGATGATCCCCGACCGGATCAAGCCGGTGCTCGAGAAGCACCGGGCCGGTGATCTGGACGGCGCGATCGAGGCCTACGGAAGAGTCGCGCTCGCGATCAATCACGAGAACCGTCAATGCGGCTTCCGCTCGGCCAAGGCTGCCATGATGGAGGGCGGGGTGATCCGGTCCGACACTTGCCGCCATCCAATTCCGCCGCTACATCCTGAAACCCGCGAGTTGTTGCTGAGATTGATCCGGCCGCTCGATCCGGTGGTTCTCTCATGGGGAAGGTAGACCGATGGAGAAACCTGCGAAGCTGACCGAACTCGATGATAGCGCTCTCGCCCTGGAGCGTCCTCGTGCGACTCTGGTCGAGATCGTTGCTGACAAGCTGCGCGAGTTCATCCTGATCGAGAAACTCCCGCCAGGCGCCCCGATTTCCGAAAGGGACGTGGCCGCCGCGCTCGGGATCAGCCGCACTCCCATGCGCGGCGCGCTGGCGCTCCTGGAGCGCGACGGACTGGTCGAATATTCCGTCACGCGACGCCCCCGGGTGGCGGATCCCTCCCTGGAGGACATCGCGGACAGCCTCGCGGTCATGGGTGCGCTCGAAGCCCTCGCCGGGGAGCTGGCCTGCCAGAACGCGAGCGACGAGGAAATCCGCCAGATCGTCATGCTTCAACAGAAGATGGCCGAGGGATCCGGGACCCTCGAGCCGATCGAGTTTTTCCGCACCGACATGAAAATGCACGGCGCGATCGTGCAGGCCAGCGGCAACAATGCGCTGATAGATACCCACTCGAAATACAATGCCCGCCTTTGGCGCGCCCGCTTCGTGTCCTCACGGCGCAGCGCCGGGCGCGAGCAGACCCTGGCGGAGCACACGGCGATCGCCGAAGCCCTGACCAAGCGCGACGCAGTTGCGACCGCCCATGCGCTCCGCACCCACCTCGTATCGGCTGTCACCAACATCTCTGTCGCTCTTGAGGAGCGCCAGAACAAAGCCCCCAAGGAGTAGACCATGCGGCCCAGAATTGGACTTATCCCCGGCGACCCGAGCGGCATCGGCCCCGAGCTGTGCGCCCGCCTCCTGGCCGATGAGGCGGCCGCAACCGCGGACATCCTGCTGATCGGCGATCACCATGTCTTCGAGTTGGGGCAGCGCCAGGCCGGCATCGAGCACCCGATGATCAAGGTCAATGCCGTCGACGGGGACTGGGACCGCGCGCAACGCTACGCCCTTCACGCCATGGAAACGATCGCCCCGGACGAGGTGCGAGTGGCCGAGAGCACAGAAGCATCGGGTCGCTCGACCCTGCGGGTGCTGGACCAGGCGCTTGAATTCGTCCAGGCCGGCATCATCGACGCCATCGTCTTCGCGCCGTTCAACAAGACTTCCATGCACATGGCCGGCATCGGGCATTCCGACGAGCTGCACTACATGGCCGAGAAGCTGGGCGTGACGGGCTACGTTTCCGAGCTCAACACGCTGGACGGCATGTGGACCAGCCGCGTGACCAGCCATATCGCGCTGAAGGACGTCGCCGCCACCATCGACGGCGAACGGATCGAGGAAGCCACGCACCTGATCGACCGGGTCCTGCGCCAGGCCGGCTATGAACGGCCGCGGATCGCTGTCGCCGCCCTCAATCCGCATGCCGGCGACGGCGGCAATTTCGGCCGTGAGGAGATCGACATCATCGAACCCGCGGTGCGTAAGCTGGCGGAGACGCAAATGGCGGTCGAGGGCCCGCTGCCGTCCGACACGGTGTTCCTGCGCGTCACCCGCGGCGAACTCGATGCCGTGGTCACGATGTATCACGACCAGGGCCAGATCGCTCTCAAGCTGCTGGGCTTCGACCGCGGCGTTACCGTCCAGGGCGGCCTGCCCGTTCCGGTCACCACCCCGGCGCACGGAACCGCTTTCGATATAGCCGGCCGCGGCGAAGCCGATCTCGGCGCGACACGCGCGGCCTTCGCGCTTGCCTGCAGCATGGTGGCCGATCGGGAGCGCGATGCCGTCGCCTAGACGGCGGCACGAGCATATTCCCATCTTCGCCATCCTCCGATCGATGGACTGATTCCATTCGCCTTGAGAGTGGAACGGGACCGCTTTCTGGTGCCGTCCGCATGAGATGCGACGGCGGATCATCGGAGTATCGGGCCCGCCTCGGGAGTGGGGCCAAGCGGCCAATTACGCTGCTGCAAGCAGCGATATTCTCATGACAGGCAGCAAGCACCGACGGGGTGACAGAGCCAGCCTGCATAGACAACGGCACCGATTTCAGACGAAAAAGGGCCGTCGCTGTGGGGGAGCGGCATTGCCTCGCAACCTGAACGTCAAATAATGACTTCTTCAGTTTTTGCAAATACCCCCGACAAAGCCTGGAAAGAGCCTCGGCGGCCAAACTAAGTTTTATGAACGGGCAATCTGCTCTAAGCTGATCGACATGTGAACATGTTGAGAACGAAGAGCGAATGATGCGCTGGGAACTTAGATAGGATGATCGGCTCTTTGTTTCTCTCTGGTCGACGCTCCGCCCGGAACGCACGCCCACAGGGGCATCGGCAGGGACCGGTTTCTCCCGAGATGCTGGACAACGCGATCCAGATCGTCCCGCCATCCGGTTGGCTGCTCACACTCGCATTGACCATCGCCACGGCAGCTGCCGTTCTGTGGTCTGTCTACGGAACCATCCCGAAACGGTTGATCGGGCTCGGCACGACACTCTATGAACAAGCCGAGGTCATCAATATCAGTGCCGGAGCGAATGGCATCGTCAGCCGAATTCATCTGGAAACCGGAGATGGCGTTTCCGAAAAAACTGCGCTCATTGACCTTGAGCTGATTGAGGAGATTGATAAAGAAGCGCAGCTGAAGCGACGCATCAACGCGCTTACGAAACGCCTGGAAAGGACGATTGCTGCAGGCGAAGCGCGTGCAAAAGACGCCAGGGCGTCTTTCGATGAATATGAAAAGTCGGCCCAGTTGAAAACGTCACAACTCCGGGAACAGGCCGCGTACTACCAGGGCCAGCTGGCGGAAGCCGAAAAGCTGCTCGGCAAGGGCTGGATGACAGCTGATCATGTTGAGAATATCCGGAAATCCCTCGACAGCGCCCAGGTCGCGATTGCTCAGACGCGGGTTGCGCTGGCAGAAAAACGCGTCGAGCTCGACAAAGAAGCTGTCGATGAGCGCCATTCAGTCGAGGAAACGCGGATCCAGTTGCATGACGCGGAGAATTCTCTGGCCGAAGTGAGACGGACACTCGAGCGCTACAGCACTGTGCGCTCCCCCATGGCCGGTCAGTTAAGGGAAATCCTTCCCGCCGTCGGGGAAAGTGTCGCAAAAGGCAGCGTCGTTGCCCGTATCGAGAGAGAAAAAACAAAGACGCTGAATGTTCTCGCCTTCTTCCATCCCGAAGATGGAAAGAAACTGAGGGTCGGAATGCCTGCGCTGGTCTCTCCATCATCCTCTGACCGCAATATCTACGGGTCGATCAGAGGGCGGGTGGATCGGATCAGCGAGCGACCAATACCGTTGGAAGTGGCTGACCGGGCGCTGGGCTCCACCGGCTTTGTCACGGAACTGGCCGGCGGGGCG
The DNA here is from genome assembly GCF_040217065.1 of Nisaea sp. Classification (GTDB taxonomy): domain Bacteria; phylum Pseudomonadota; class Alphaproteobacteria; order Thalassobaculales; family Thalassobaculaceae; genus Nisaea. Next base: position 58,833 of record NZ_JAVJNX010000005.1, on the reverse strand, counting down.
TCGCCGTTTCAAGTGGAAATCACACTCGATGTGAGCGAGAGCACGCCAAGCGGTTTCGAATGGACTTCCTCAAACGGCCCACCCTACTCGTTGAGCCCCGGCACAATTTCTCATGTCGTCGTCGATCAGTCGGAGGACCGGCCGATATCCCTGCTGATCCCGCTGCTTCGATCTGCCATCGAATAGACAGATGGGATTTTTTTCTCGAAAACCGGGATCACCATCACCTGTGAGACGGACTCCATCCATCCTGCAGATGGAAGCCGTGGAATGCGGCGCCGCCGCACTTGCAATGGTCCTTGCTCATTATGGGCTATGGGTCCCGCTTGAGGAACTCAGGGTCTATTGCAGTGTTTCCCGAGACGGCAGCAATGCCGCGAATATTGCAAAGGCAGCACGGCACTATGGCCTTGAAGCAACGGGGCGGCGGGTGGATGGGGACTATGCCCTCGCCATGCCGATGCCGGTCATCGCCTTCTGGAACCAGAATCATTTTGTCGTCATCGAAGGGGCAGATGGCGGCTCTGTGCTGATCAATGACCCCGCACAAGGCCCCCGCAAGATATCCCGTGCCGAATTCGACGCGGCCCTGAGCGGTGTTGCGATCGAGCTGGTTCCGGGCCCGGACTTCAAAGCCGGCGGCCATCCGCCCAGCACTCTGGCTTCGCTGAAATCACGGATCACGGGGGTGACCGGCGCAGCCCTGCAGGCCGTCGTCGCGCTCGGCCTCCTGCTGGTTGTCCCTGGACTGTTGCTACCGCTCCTGATCAGCTTCTTCGTCGACTCAATTCTGATCGACGGGCGCACCGAATGGCTTCTCCCCCTCGTCTTTGGACTGCTCGGAACATTGCTGCTACAGATTCTGTTGTCCTGGACGCAGCGCTACTTCCTGGCCCGGCTGCAGACCCAGTTCGGCATATCCGGCTCGGCACAATTCGTCTGGCACGCACTGCTCCTGCCGATCGGGTTTTATGCCCAGCGCTACATTGGCGATGTCGTTTCACGTTTCCAGTCGACGCTGCGGGTCGCGGACATCCTGTCAGGCCAATTGACAAGCTCGGCGCTGAGCCTCCTCGTTGTGGCATTCTACGGCGCGGTCATGCTGTTCCTCAGTGTGCCGCTGGCGCTTCTTGCGATCGGACTGACCTCGTTGAACGTACTCTTGCTGCTGGCGGTGCAGCGCAAACGCGAGGACCTGAACAGGCGCCTGGCGCAACAGGCCGGCAAGGTTTCCGGAACCTCCATTGCCGGACTCCAGGCGATTGAAACGCTGAAGGCGACCGGATCCGAGAACGATTTTTTCAAAATCTGGGCCGGCTATTTCGCAAACATGTTCAACGCGGAGCAGGAGCTGTCAAGCCTGTCCCTCAGGCTTGATCAGGCGCCCAGGCTTCTGAATGCCCTTATCCACGCGGCCGTCCTGTGCGGCGGCGGTGTCCTGATTATTCTGGGCGACCTGACCATCGGCGGGCTGGTCGCGTTCCAGCTCGTTCTTGGAAATTTCACCAGCCCGATCACACAATTGGTCGATTTCAGCAGACAGCTCCAGGAGGTCAAGGCGGACCTCGCGCGCATCGAGGATGTGATGCACCACAGAAGGGACGCCTTTTTTCGCGACGGCACCAAGCCCCCCGCGGCGCAAGTCGGCAAGTTGTCGGGCAAGCTGGAGATCCGCAATCTCAGCTTCGGGTACAACCCGCTGCTGCCGCCTTTGATCGAAGACTTCTCCCTGACAATAAAGCCCGGCTCGCGCGTCGCCCTTGTGGGTGGCTCGGGAAGCGGAAAATCAACCATCGCAAAGATCATCCTGGGAATCTTCCAGCCGACGAATGGCGAGATCCTGTTCGACGATGTTCCGCTCGACCAGATGGACCGCGAAGTATTCGTTCAGTCGATCTCCTATGTCGGACAGGAAATCTATCTGTTCGAAGGGAGCGTGAAGGACAATATCTCGATGTGGAATGACCAGATACCCTTTGAGAATGTCCGCCGTGCCGCCATTGATGCCGATATTCACGATGTGATCGCGGCGCGGGCCGGCGGTTATGAAAGCGCGGTTGCCGAAGACGGCCGCAATTTCAGCGGCGGGCAGTCGCAGCGAATAGAAATCGCCCGCGCCCTTGCGGGAGATCCGACGCTTCTCATTCTCGACGAAGCGACCTCGGCACTGGATCCGCTTTCCGAAAAATCCATCGATGACAAATTGCGGCAGCGCGGTTGTAGCTGCATCATTATCGCCCACAGGCTGAGCACGATCAGGGATGCAGATGAAATTGTCGTTATAGATTTCGGCAAGGTCGTCGAGCGCGGGACGCATGACGATCTGATTGCACTCGGCGGCCGGTACGCAGAAATGGTGGGGCTGGCATGACCGAGGCCTTCCCCCCCATCACACTCCAGCCAGACGCAAAGTTGTCTTCGACGGACAAGAGCTTCCGCCTGGATGAAGGAACCACCGCATTCGTCATTGCCCAGGGAAGCATCAATCTTTTTGCGGCCCTGCTCGAGGCTGATATGCCCCCTTCGGGTGCGCGCCGCTATGCCCTCGGCCGCTTCGAGGCGGGCGACATGCTGTTTGGAAGCACGCACAACCACAACAGGGAAACCGGGTTGCAGCCGGTCCTCTTCGCCGTTCCAACCCCCGGAACCCTGCTCGAAACCGTTCCGTACGACGCGGCTTCCAGTTTCGGTGAGCGGGAAACCGGAGTTGTCATCAACGGCATCGTCAAATGGTCGGAAACCCTGCTTTCAATGTGCCGCGCGCCCGTTCCGGAAGACTGCAGGACATTCACACCCGGTGACCGGATAGAAGAAAAGCAGAGCATCCATGGCGCCAGCCAAGGCACGCTCGCCTGGCTGACTGCTCCGGCAAACGGACTGCATTATTTCGGAACCGATTGGATAAGCTTCGAAGACACGGCAACGATACCGGTAACACAACGCATGTGGGTTCGGATCGACGGTCCGGTTGCCGCTCCCATCGCCGCTGCGGATGCCCCGCTTCAATCCGGCGCTTTGGCCGACTGTATTGCGCGCTTCAATGCGGTTGCCCTCGGTCACATTAGACAAGCGATAGAGCGACTTGGCACCCAGGAAAAGGGCATGCGCAGAAGCGCGGCGGAGCAGCGGCAGGCTCGCGCAAAGAGTGGTCTCCAGACGCTTGCCGGCGTTTTGCAGACAGCATCCACCATGCCTTTCGAGTGCGACAATCCGGTTGCGGCCTCTGTTGCGCGGATCGCGGCGGCGCTCGGTGCCACAAGCGATGCGCCAGAGCATATTGCGCGAGAGATTTCGCATTTCGGTTTCAACGCCCGTCTCATGTGCGAGTCACTTTCGATCCGGGCACGGGACGTCACACTGGACCCTGACTGGTGGCGCAAGGACAGCGGCCCCCTGGTCGTTTTTGTCGGTGAGAACCGGGATGTCGCCGCCGCAATCTACCAACGCTCCAACAATAGCTATGTCTTGATAGACGGCACCACGGGCACGTGCCGGAAGCTGTCCCCTCACCTGTCGGACGATATCCATGCCGATGGCTTCCATTTCACGGTGGGACTACCCGAGCAGATCAGAAGCCTCCGACAATTCATCGGGTTCGGCCTGCACCAGGTCGGACGCGACCTCGGCGTACTGGCCGCGGCAATCCTGCTGCTCGGAAATCTTTCGATCACGACACCGATCGCGGCGGGATGGGTTATCGGTTTCATCGTTCCGGAAGCCCGGCTGGAACAACTGGCGATCGTCATGGTCCTGCTGGTATCGATCGCCCTGATCTCGGCCTGTATCGGGCTTGCACAGACCCTGAGCGTGCTCCGGATCGAAGGCGGTATGGATGCGCGGCTGCAGCCGGCCCTGTGGGACAGGCTGCTGAAACTGCCGGCGAACTTCTTCCGGAACTACAGTGTCGGCGATCTTGCTAGCCGGGTCGAAGGCGTCGAGACCATCCGGAAGACACTCTCTGGCAGCGTCATTCTCGGCGTCCTGTCGGCAACGGTCGGCCTCTTCAGTCTCGCCGTGATGCTGTATTTCAACTGGCGGCTGGCCCTGTGCATCTCCGGCTTCATGATCGTTGTCGCGCTGGCGATCAACATGGTCGGCCGCCGCGCGATTGCCTATCAGCGCGACATACTGGACCGGCGCGGCCGGTTGTCCGGAATGGTTTTCCAGTTTCTGTCGGGCCTCTTGAAAATCCGGGTCGCCGGTTCGGAGGAAACCGTGTTCTCCCAATGGGCGCATGACTTCGCGGTGATTGAAAGACAGTCCTTTCGCCAGCATCTTCTGATGGCATTCAATCAGGTCTTTTCCGAGGCTATGCCGGTTGCAAGTTTCCTGGTCCTGGTTCTTGCCATAACCATCCTGACCGGAAATCTGTTCACCTATTTCGATCTCCCCTATTCATGGACGGCAATTGATACCGCACGCATTGATGCGGTTTTCAAGGACAGCAGTTTTCTCGCATTCTTTGCAGCGATGGGACAGTTCGTCAGCGCCACAATGCTGGTCGAACGATCCGCTCTCAAGATCATGTCCGTGGGCCCGGCCTTCGAGCGCCTGCGGCCGATTGTCGAAGCGAAGACGGAAACCAGCGACGGGACCGACGATCCGGGCAGACTCTATGGCGGCATCGAAATGAAAGGCATCCGTTTTCGCTACGACGCAGACGGACCGGTCATCCTGAAAAAACTCGACCTCACCATCGAACCGGGTCAGTTCGTCGCCGTTGTCGGACCGTCGGGGGCAGGAAAATCGACGGTCATGCGACTGCTGCTCGGGTTCGACAAACCGGAAGCCGGGAGCATCTTTCTGGACGGCCAGGACATGCGCACGCTCGATATCCGGGCCGTTCGCAGGAATTTCGGCGTCGTGCTTCAGAATGCGCAGATCCTCGCCGGGACAATCTTCCAGAACATTATTGTCGGCGAACACCTGTCCGAAAAGGATGCCTGGGCAGCCGCACGGGCAGCGGGCCTCGAAGAGGATATCCGCCGCATGCCGATGAAAATGCATACGGTCGTCAACGAAGGTGCAACGACATTGTCCGGAGGCCAGCGCCAGCGCCTGATGATTGCCCGCGCGATCGTCAGGAAGCCGAGTATTCTCATGTTTGATGAGGCCACCAGTGCTCTAGACAACAAGACCCAAGCGGTGGTGAGTGAGAGTCTTTCAAGCCTCACCTGCACACGTATCGTCATCGCACACCGACTCAGCACGATCAGGGAGGCGGACCGGATCATCGTCATCAACAATGGCGGCGTCGAGGAAAGCGGAACTTACGAAGAGCTGATGCAGGCCGGCGGGACTTTCGCCGATCTTGCCAAGCGGCAGATCGCGTAGCGTCATTCAAGACTGAGGACGTCGGGAATGGCCGCTGGTTCGGTGAACCGGGCCAGCGCATAGCCGACTCCGGCTATTCCCTGGAAGAACCCCAGCGTCGTGACGCCATGTCCGTGACCGAAATCCAGTCCGAATGGCCCACCACACCGAGCCAGAATTTCCCCGCCGCGGTCGACGCCTAGCGCCGCAATATCGTCCCGCTGCAGGGTCACCCCGGCGCTGTGAAGACAGGCAGCTCGCCCGAGATTTCCGCAACACAGGTGATCAACGGTGTTGGCAGGGGCGTCGATCACCGTTCTGAGCACCTGGTCCAGTTCACGGCCCACCTGCGCATCGCCGCCATCCACGGCAATCCTGGACAGGCCGAGCACCCGTCCGGTCGCCCCACTGCACCAGCGATCGGTGTCGCCGGTGACCCGGTCAGCCGCGAGGCAACCGGCAACGGCCTGTTCCAGAATTTCCGTTTCGAGTAGTCCGCGGCTCCGGTGCAACGCATGCGCAATGCCGGTCCAGCCATGACCAAAACCGCATGGAATCGAGTCCGGCCTCGATTTTCTCGAAACAGCAGAAACGAGCACCGGCAACAGCGCTTTCATTCTCCGCTGCAGATCTCCCCCCCCAAACACCAGACGGCACGCATCCAGCGCGGCAATCATCCCCCCCACCCCGTGGAGCAGGTCTGGCCCGTCGAAATCGGATGCCATTTCCTCGGGAAGAGAACCGAGAAGCTCCACCGTGAGGTCGCGAAAGAAGGCAAAATCTGACGGAAGCAGGCGTGCCAGGACAGAAAGAGAATAAAGCAGACCCGCAGCGCCGGACGCCAGTGACATCCCGTCGCCACCATTTGCCGGCACGGCAAGGACCTTCAGTATTGTGTCGCGATATGCGGACCGGCGCCCGGTATCTGACTGCAGGCCGGCCGCAGCGGCCAGAACTAGGATAATGCCGGTGGACCCGCTATAGAGGCCCGGTGGCCTCAGCACAGCGCCGGTCGGGTCCCGGTCTTCCGGTCCGGACCAGGACTGGCCTCTTCCATGAATGGAAAGCGCCGTATGCAGATGCCAATCCGCGATCTCGAAAATTTCGTCACGAAAGTCTTCGCGGAACGTCCGGTCCCTGGCCGAAGATGTGTCCCGGCCTGCCGGGGCGCGCAAAAGCCGGGCCCGGATCAGCCCGGTCTGGAACAAGCGGTCCTCGGCACCAAGCCTCTCCAGCCTTCTTGCGAAGGATTGCGCCGGTGACTCTGGAAACAGATCCGGAATCCTGATCGTCCCGACCCTGAGCACCGTATTGGCCTCACAGGTCCGGAAGACTGGGACATCCCGGCGCAGCAGGCTTTGTATTTCCGCTCCCGCCAGCGGCCAGCTTGCCGGGCGGTCCGCCCGACCGGCGAGTTCGGCGCGGTAGAGTTTTTCAAGTTCAAGGCCGAAGGCAACACCATCCTGCATCAGCGCCGGACTGGAAAGTCGGTCCAGGAGGCGGGAATAGACGTTTGTATCCCGGTAAAGATAGCGGTTGCTGGCAGTCAGGATGGCCTGAACTGCCGGAAGGTCTTCAAACCGGGCGCGGTGATGTTCCAGATGACGATAAAGCGCGGAAAATCCGGAAACGATTTCGTCCGTATACGAACTGGGTTTGCAGATCTCGCCATCGAGAAAAACACCGTTTTTTTGTCGGCGCTGGGGCCGTGTGACTTTCTGCCGGACCATTTCGTCGGAATTGACATGCCGCCACTCGATCGCCTGGACAGGACCGTCATCGACCCCACCCAGGCCGGTTATGTCGAACAGGTTTCCGTCCGGATCCCGGCTCCAGTCAGGGAGAAACATCGGGCCGAGAACGGTGTCGGCCCAGAACGCCCAGCTCGCTCTCGCGGCGGCACCGTGCTCGCCCGTCCTCCTCCTGGGCGGTTGTTTCGGCGGGCAGAGCGTTTCAAGATCGACAGGAACCAGATCTTCGCCCTTTGCGACGAAATTCCCACCATGCATGTCCGTTGTACCGAAGAGCGTGAAAAGGCAGAGATACGCCCCTGCCCGCCGGTAGGCGCGGGCGCATTCCTCGGCAGTACCCGCTGGTTCATGCGCTATTTCCCCCACCCAGCAATAGTCCTGCCGTTCCAGGATATTGAGCGTGGGAAAGCCCGGTAACCCTTCGATATACTCGCCGTTCAGCCAGGACAGGACCTCCTGGAAGGCTGCCTCGGACCGGCCGTCTCGCGGTTTGTAATAGAGGACGAATCCGTTCTCATATCTAAACTCAACGACCGTTTGTCCGCCTTCATGAGGGTCTGATAATCCGGCTGCAACGGATTCAAGCCTTGTATGCGCGGTTTGCGGAAAATGATTCAGGATCGATGAACGGTCACGGCTATAGCGTTCGGCAAGCTTTTCTGCAGCGTCGACCCAGTCCGCGACAAGGGTGCCCGTTATCCTTGCCAGCACAGGAAAGCGGTCGAAGATCGCGTGCAGACCTTCAGGTGAAACAGCCCAGGTGCAAAACGCGTCAAAACGCTGACGGCCCGATCCAAAACCGGAATTCGCAAGCGCCTTCTCGGCCGCGAACAGGGACCGCAGACATGGTGCCGCCGCCTGCGACAAGCGCGTGACCAGGCTGGCGCACAGCCCCTCCATCATAGCATCGGGCATCCTCCCGGTTATCGCCCGCCCCTGCCGATTGAGTCGCGCTTTCGCCGCTTTCAGATGTGGCGCGAATACCGGTCCGAACGGCACCGAAACGGCTGCGTGATCTTCCAGAGGGATTGAGCTCTCGCCAGACGCCGCAACCATGATCGTCCGAACAACATCCGCCCAGGTCGGCAAAGCGGCCGACTCGCTGAGCTCTACGGGCCTCAGGCAGTCGTCCATTGCATCAGGGGAAAGACCGTCCCATTCCAGTCGCCGCTGAAGCGCCATCCCGTCTTCCCCTTCACCGGAGAGGGCGGCATGCCAGCGTTCCAGAAAATGGGCTGCTTCACGTGCGTCCGGACCTTCCCGGGTTCTATAGGCGTGGCCTAGACGCTCGATGGGCAAGGCAGCCCGACCGGCAAGAAGCCGCACCTGTCTGTCGGCGCGGAAATCCGGCCCGAAACTATTTGCGACCGGGCGCAAATGCTGACAATTCTGCGGTCATCTTCGCCGGATCGACTTTTTCACCGACAAACCGGGTCATACTGCGCCAGCGGTCCGCGTCGCGGCAGATGGTCTTCATGAAACGGCTGAAATTCCGTTGATTGACGAAATTGAAGCTGAGCGTGATCGACGGGGCGTGCGAGACCGCGCCGTGGATCCAGTTCGCCGGCAGCAACAGGAACTCTCCCGGCTCCAGGTCGACCTGGAAGAAGTCCTTTTCCGTCAGCGTACTGATCCTCTGCGGATCATCGAGCGGTTCCGATAGGAAATAGGTCTTGCGACCGACCAACTGCGCGAGCCAGGCATGGGTCGCGAAGAGATCGGGATGCGGGCGGGTATAGGTTCCACCCGGTCCGATGAAAATCCAGCCGAAGCCCATCCGGTACCAGTCGGCCATCTCGCCTTCGAGATACCGGCACCAGTTATCGAGGCATTCCGGCTCCGTAAAATCCTCCATCAGTTCCGGATGCATCGCCAACGGCTTGTAGAAACCGAGATACCACGGGGTGTCCAACTCACAATGCTTGAGCCATGTATGCCGCTTGTCCTCGATGTAGTCGAGATAGGTCGAAAGATGCGTTTCCTTGATTTCCGTTGCTCCGGCCAGCTTGTCCGCCACCAGGACGACGTCCTCGCCATATTTCTCTCGGAAGAAATCGAAGTTCCATTTCGTCATGGCCGGCCACTGCTGCATGACCCCTGTGAGGATCACCGGGCGCCCATCTCCTTCGAGATAGGAGGAGGCCAAGTCCTCCCTGCTGATTGACGTCACCCGGTCGACCCGGACATCGCGGAGGCCCCTGCGAATGCACAGCTCTTCCGCGGGTACTGCTGTCTCGTCAGCCGTCTGTCCCTCACGTGCCCGCATCAACCGCACTCCTCGATACTCATCGTGTTGATATCATAGATCGACCCGAGAGCCGTCAGCAGCTTCGTCTGTATGAAAGCCGCCTGCGCCGACGGTGTGTATCCGCTGTTCACTGACCGGCAGATCGTGATCAGCATCGGCGTGATCTCCCGCGCTTTCAGAAAATCCATCAGCTCGGAGATCATTGTGCCGATTTCGGCATCCGTGCGCTGCGCACCGGATGCCGCCATCCCGAGACTGTCGCAGCAAAGGTAGAAGCGACCATCCTCCTCTACCGGCGCCAGGGCGATCCCCGGCATAATCCGCAACGGGTGGTAGGGATTAGCCATATATTCCGTAAAGAAATCCGCCGTGACGCCGACCCGGAACGGCGGCACGGCCGGACGTGCGTTACAGGAAAAATAATCCAGGCAGATGTCGAGAATGGCGTCGTTCCTGAACAGAAAGGAGCCTGTCAGATCCATTTGCTGGTAAAGCGCAATGGCTGACGGACCCGTGACGGCTTCCTGCGTTTCCCTGTTATCGATCCGGAGCTGCAGCTCCGTCTCCGCCTCATCGGCGGAAAACACCCGATATCGCGTTAGTTTGCCGTTGCTGACCTCGCCCTTCGGCCTGATCCAGTAGAATTCGGACAGCAGGCCGAGATACACGGCAGGCCAGATAAAGTTCGCGATATTGAGATCATTGTAGGTGAAATGCCTGATGCTGCTCATGTCCCGGTCAACGCCGCGGATTGAATTGCGCAGGATCGGAACGACGTTATCGGCATGGGTATCGACATGGATCAGCCGGTTGTCCGTCTCCTTGATCCAGCCCTGATTACGCGCGTGATACCAGGCCAGGAAGGCCTCGTGGTGTTCTTCCATGATGATTGCCGGGATTGTCACGCACCGCCCTCCCCGGGGCACAGTAATTTCATGGAGATCCGCCCTTCAAAGCGCCGCACCGCGTTCCCGAGCCGGGCGAACCGGCGTTCAAACATCCGGACCATCATCTTGTTCGACGGCTCATAGTCGAACTCCCCGTCCTGCCGGTCGCGATAAGCGGGATGCGCATGCTGTCGCTTGACGCTCTCGACAACCAGAAAAATACCACGCCCCCTCCGGTCGTAGGGCGGGTAGGCATAGGCGCGCGAATAGCAGACCACCTGCGGATCGCCGGGCCGGAGATGATTGACCATCCACCCAATGACACCCGCTTCGCCACGGAGGCCGACGCTGGTTACGGGATCTATACTGGACTCGTTGTCAAAAGGGTTCGCGTGGCCGGGAACAAGACCGGACCGCAGATCGGCCTCGATCTGTTGTCGCTCTTCCAGGGTCAATTCGGTCCAGGGGAAAACCCGATCCGGGATCGCGAGCCGGTCGAGGCTCTCGCAAATCCCTGAATTCAACAACGCATCTGTCGGAATACGGCAATAACGGAGATTCTCCGCCGGGTCCGACCAGCCGCAGGCCTGCAGCAAGCATTCGAACGGCCCGAGATCACCGCCGCGGGTGGTGTATTGCGCATAGACAATCGTGCGCCCACGCATCTCCAGACGCTGCTGCAGCGCCCGCAACAGCGCCCGGCCGACCCCGCTGCGCCGGGAGGCGCCGGAGACGAATATGGACCGCAACAGGACCGGACGAACTGACTCGTCGTAGGTGAAGGAGTCCAGCCCTCCATCCTCGGCGAGAATCAGCCCGACCGGCTGATTCTCCATACCGGTGATCGCGACAACTCCGTGCACGCCCTTCGGAGAGTGAGAGGCTCGGACCAACGGCGCAAGGGCAGGGAACGTCATCGACGTCAAAGAATCTAGATCCAGGTCCGCTTCATGAAGGTCCGCATAGCGGATATCTGCAACCAAGGCCGGCTTCCTACGCGGCACAACAGTGTTCATATCGAAGACACCTGCAACAAGGACTGCCCTAGCCGTCTGGTTTTCTTCAAAAGCGCTGGATACGGACTCCGCCTGACCCGCTCCCCGGACGGTTCAGGCCGGGGAGCTTTCGTTTACGGCCAATCCGGCCTGTCAAAACTCTGCGCGCGAGCCCTGGTTGCATTCCTCGCGCTTGCCCCGGTCGAGGAAACCGCCGGAAACAGACTGCAGCATGTCGTCACTGAGCTCGCCTCCACTCGCCGTATCCGGAAGCACAATGACAATTTCTCCGCCGCCACCGGCGGCCTTCGGCTCCGCCGCAAAAACGATCGTAACGTCTTCCGGGACCGCCTTGCCTGAAACTTCCTTGATCACGCCATGCGCGTCGACGAGGCAACGGCTCCTGAAACCGTCATCCGCCGCCGCCCGTTTCACGATCTCGTTCAGAACTTCCTGCGTTTCCTGGTCTGTCCATGCCATCGGCCTGTCTCCTTGCACTTGTCGTTTGAAGTCGATGTTTGCGCTGCCTCAGCGTTCCCTATTCAACAGAGGATGCGGAAACGCATCATAAATTCCAGCGCGACTCACCAGAACGGGCGTTCCGACGCACCGGGTTTCCGTCTGTCATCCTTGTGTTGCAACGATTTTTTGCCCGGCAGGATATCCCCGGGCAACCGCCGAGGAACACCAGCCGCATCACCGGTCAATCAAACCTCGACGCTGGAGCCCTGGTTGCAGTGCTCGCGGCGTCCACGGTCGAGGAAACCGCCGGAAACAGACTGCAGCATGTCGTCGCTGAGCTCGCCCCCGCTGGCCGTATCCGGGAGCACGATGACAACCTCGTCATCCTTGCCTGCAGTGCCCGGTCCCGCCGCGAACACGACCGTGACATCATCCGGGACCGGTTTGCCGGCGACTTCCTCGATCACACCGTGCGCGTCCGCTAGACAGCGGCTCCTGAAACCGTCATCGGCAGCCGCGCGTTTCACGATCTCGTTCAAGACTTCCTGTTTCTCCTGGTCGCTCCACGTCATCACGTCTTCTCCCGGATTTGGTTTCTGTCGGCACCTATGCGCAAGACATTCCATGGCTCCGATCAGACTACTTTTCTGATTTAGAAGTAACTTCAAATTACGTCTAAAATCTGATCGGACTCACTTTTTCTAGCCTTAATTGGATTACTTTAATGATGCTATGTTAGAGACTTAGGTGAATCAAGCTGGTTATGATTGAGATAAAGCATGCAGGAAGAGATTCTCTCACTGCGATGCCTCGAAATACATACACAGGATTGAGGATAGAGAGCTCATGCAAAGTGGTTTCGCGAAAGACGGTCGCAGTTTTGCCTGGCTGATACACCCAATCGATATCGAGACCTTTTTCCGGGATTACTTTGAACAGAAACCGCTCCATGTCACGGGGCGTAGTCTCGACTATTATGCGGAGATTTTCCGCCCAGAGGATATGGAAGATATCCTCTGGCGGAACGTGCATTCGCCCTCCATCGCCGTGGCCAGCAAGATGAGCCGGGCAATTTCAGCGCCAATATCCTATGTCGGCACGTCGGAGCCCTGGTGGCCGGGGGAAATGTACAAGGACAGGCATGCGCTGATCATCAACGGGATCCAGAAGCATATAGCCGGCGCAGGCCGGTTCCTGCGGGGCATCGAGAAATTCTTCAAGACCAGCGGACATCTTAATCTGTATGCGAACCCTGCGAATTGCCAGGGTTTCCCGCCGCATTTCGACAGCCACGACACACTGATCCTGCATATTGAAGGCATCAAGCGCTGGATGTTTTACGGCCAGCATGCCACCAACCCGGTCCATACCCAACTCGACTCCAAGCTTGTACCGCCCAGCGGTGACCCCGAGATGGAACTTGAACTAGCACCCGGCGACTTTCTCTATATTCCGCGTGGCCATGTGCATGCGGCGTCGACAAGCGACAGCCCATCAAAGCATCTGACCCTGGGGTTGTTTCCCAGCAGTTGGCGGGACCTGATGGACATGGCATTGGCAACATCCGCCGAATATCTCGACGATTCCCTCAGAGCGTCCATTCCCCTCGATGCTTCCCGGGAGACAATCGCGACGACGCTGAAAGAACATTTTCTGGCCTTGGCCCAGCGCTGCAACGATGACGTTTTCGTCGAGCAGGCACGGACCCGCCTCCTGCTGAACACAATCGACCAGATGCAGGCCCTTCCGGACCATCATCTCGAACGCTTCGACGATGCAGGGACCCTGAATGAAGACAGTATAATCCGAAAACGGGACAGCACCCTGTGCGCCGCCTTCATGCATCAGGGCGAAGCGTTCATTCGCTTTCCAACTTTTACCGCGACGGCAATGGTCAAAGGCCCCGCATTCATTTTTGATACCCTTAAGTTCGTCGAGGAAACCGAGGATCCCTTCAGGATCTCTGAAATGGCCGGGAGCATGAACAGCCGCTCCAAACTGATCCTCGCCCGGCGCCTGATGACCGAAGGCCTGCTCGCCCTCCCCAGATAACGCTGGAGCAAACTAAGCCGGCCGAACGGCTCCTCCCGAAATCAGTTGAATTGTCATGTCTTTCGGCCCTTCCGTACATATTTGCGAGCATTGGCCTGTCTGCTTTACATTTCCCCGCCGGTTTGGCCCAGCACACGAGGCTCCAGGTCAGATAGAGGGCGTCCAGCGGCTTCGATTCAGCATGCACGCAACAAAAAACGGCCTAGCCGATTATGGCTAAGCCGTTGTTTTTGTTGGTTGCGGGGGCAGGATTTGATCAAGGACCTACGATTTCGGTTCATATTTGATTGTCTTGAGCAAGGCATGCGCCAGCCGACCCAGATATCCGGATAAACTCGTCGCCTTGCAGCCATTTAGCAAGGCGTTCCGACCCTCCGATACAGAAACCCCGCGTTATGTAAGGACCTTAGAACATTCGTTTAGAGAAAGTTTCTACATTGGAGAGCGATCCATTCACAAATATTCGCGGAGAGATGGGCGCCGTTGCAGAAGGTCGAAGGCGGAGTGTTGTCCGCGCTCCCATACGAATCACACCAATGTCATCATGTGACATGTGTCTGCAATGGGTGGGAAGCAGACCTTCGCTGCGTTATGCATTAACAGCGACTGAACGGACAGAGCGTCCATGGGCTGCCTATACGCCAATGGAAGGTTTCAGAAGTCAGTCTATAGGGGTATTTTTGCCTTTGGAAAAAACCTGTGAATTTTGATCGAATTGACCTTTCTGCCGCAATCTCAGCCACCTAAAATTAGCGACGTTTAGACCAACTTGGCGACCACTCCTCCGACAGCTCTCTCCGGCAGGCATGAGCTAGTGCCAACGATTTTCTCTTCATGCTAGGCAGGTCCTTTGAACCCGCTTCGGCTAACGGAAGGGTTTTGAGACCCGCACCAAACTCTACCATTGCAGATGTTATCGATTTCTTCTCGATAAGCCCCATTACCCCCCAGTACATCTGCCAAAATCGATCGATATCTTTCTGGGACGGCTCCGCTGAAGTGGAAATTCGCGAAGTTGTCTCGACCGCTTCTTCACACCATGCCAATTTTTTTTCAAGGTATGGCCTCTCTGCTTCAACAGCCTGAACCTCTAAAAATTTGCCTACGCCAAACACGAACCCAGCAAGGCCAACAAGTGCAACAAACGCTTTGATTGTATTTTCAGCTGTCATCAATATCTCTCCAAAATAGGTACTCCTATTCGAATTTATTGAAGCTGGTCTAGCTACTTAAATTAGGGCGAACGCGCAGCATTGTGCAGTTTGGGCCGGAACTACCGGTTAGAAAACTTGGATTGGAGGTCGCGAACGGGCTCATTTCGCACTGAGTATAAAGGTCAGCTCAGGGCCTGAGTGGCCGCATGTGAAGGTAGGCTGAAGGTCTTGAGCGGGCTCGGGACAGCCGTTGAGCGCTTAGAGGCGAACGACCGCTTTGGGTCGCCTTTTGCCAAGATGAGCGCAAAGGCATTCAATCCCGTGACAGGAGGGATGGAGCATTCTTTTGAAAGGATGCAACGATGCTTACCGACCATGATGATTTTGGAAGCTCCTCACCGCGTAGCCCCTGGAACAAGGGAAGGTTGGTCGGCCAGAAGCGGCCTCTCAAGCCGAAGGATGTCTGGTCAATCCGGGTGAGGCTTGAGATAGCGGGGAGCCTGCGCGACCTCGCTTTGTTCAATCTCGCTATCGACAGCAAGCTGCGGGCCTGTGACCTGGTGAGCCTGCGAGTAGATGATATTCTGTCCGACGGTCGTATTCGCGAGCGCACGACAGTTGTTCAACAGAAGACCGCACGTCCGGTCCAGTTTGAGATGACTGCGGCAACCCGGAACGCACTGGCCGCATGGATAGACCAAGCAGGACGGCGTCCCGGCGACTATCTCTTCGTCAGTGTCTCCATCGAATCAATGAAAAACACTAACTCCTCCCTGGATCAGGATTCAGGGAGAACAGCAGACCCCTTATTCCTGCCTGAAACTGCGGGCAATCGTATCGGTCAACGGCCTCAGCAGATATTGCAGGAAGGTCCGCTCGGCAGTTTTGATTAGGACGTCGACAGGCATACCGGCCTGGAGGCGATGTGTCTCCAGTCGGGCGAACTGCTCGGGTGCAACGTCGACCATTGCAAGGTAGAACGCTACATTCGCCCGCTCGTCGACGAACCGATCGGCTGAAACCTGGGTGATGGTGCCCTCGACGACCGGCGTCGTCCGCTGATTCAGAGTGGTAAACCGCAATTCGGAGACCAGTCCCG
This sequence comes from Nisaea sp., assembly GCF_040217065.1. Taxonomy (GTDB): domain Bacteria; phylum Pseudomonadota; class Alphaproteobacteria; order Thalassobaculales; family Thalassobaculaceae; genus Nisaea. The sequence goes on along the minus strand of NZ_JAVJNX010000005.1, from coordinate 42,872 downwards.
GCACCACCCATTCGATATCCTGTGGCTGAACCTGGATCTCGATCCGCATGCGGTCGTTGGACGGTACGATCTGCATGAGTTCCTGGCCGGGCATCAGCACGCCGCCGATTGTCAGAACCTTCGAGCCCTGCACTATCCCCGAGGCCGGTGCGAGAATGTCGCTGCGGCTAAGCAAATCCCGGGAGGCGACGAGGCGTGTAGCTAGGTCAGCTACCTGATTCTGGATTTCCTGTAGCTGGGCGAGCGCGCTTTCCTTGAATGTCTGCCTGATCTGAATCATCTGCAGCCGCGCTTCGCCGACCGCATTCTCGATCCGGGCAATTCCGGAAATATCCGTGCCGCGTTCGCCTCGAAGCCTTGCCGCTTCACGTTCCAACGAGAGTATGCGGGTAATGGTGACATAGCCTCTGGCATTGAGTTTTTTCAGGCCAATCAGTTCGCGCTCAATCAGATCGATCTGCACATCCTTGTATTTTTGCTGGATATCGAGCCCGCTGCTTTCCGCACGGTACTGCTCGATGCGCAAATTCAAAATAGACACCTGATTGCCGAGCAACTTTCGCCGATCCTCGAATTGCCGCTCCTGCAGTCCTAGCAACTCGGCAATTTGCGTCTCGCCCCGTCGCGCCTCCAGATCCGCTGGGAATATGATCGACACGGCGTCCTCACGTTCAGCAACCAGACGGGCCTCAAGGGCGCGCGCGGCGACGAGCTGCCTCTCGATGATCGAGTATGCCGATTGGGCCCGGACCGGATCCAGCCGGACGAGCACGTCGCCCACCTGGACGCGGTCGCCTTCCCTGGCCAGGATCTCGCCGACAATGCCGCCTTCCAGATGCTGGACAGACTTTCGCTTGCCTTCGAAGACAGTCGTGCCTTGGGCGATGACCGCGCTGCTGAAGGTGGCAGTGATCGCCCAGACCCCGAACCCGCCCATGGTCATCAGCAATATGGCGACGCCCGCCGCAATTGGTAGCCAGGGTTGCGGCAGCGGCTGCTGGTCCGGCGGGAGCGCCGCGCCGTTGTCCGTGAAGGGCTTGACTACGCTGAATTGGCGTAGGGAATTGGTGGAACTGGCTTTCATCAAGCTCATCAGTCGCCTCCTCCACAAAGCAAGTACCGACACAAGGCGCGCGCTGGCACTAGGTAACCGGGATTTGCTGTCTCGGGTTGCCTCTGCCGCTCACGGACCGGGCGCTGTTCGTTACGGTTGAACACCATCAATTCCCGTGCCTCCCTGAACCGCCTCTGTGATGCGCTGGGTGGCTGGACGGTTCGGCTCGCAGTTCGACTGCGCGAACAGTTTCAGGACCTCGTTGCGCGGACCGAAGTGCTCAACCATGCCATCCGTCAGGACCAAAATCTTGGAAACTGCGGCAAGGACGCTCGTGCGATGGGTGATGACAATGACTGTTGTGCCGCAATCGCGCAGGTAGGCCATCGCCGCTAGCAGGGCCTGGTCGCCGCTTGTATCGAGATTGGAGTTGGGCTCGTCGAGCACGACCAGCGCAGGATTGCCATATAGTGCCCGTGCGAGGCCAATCCGCTGGCGCTGTCCGCCGGAGAGACCGCAGCCACCCGCACCGACCCGGGTTCCATAGCCGTCCGGCAACCTCAGGATGATGTCATGCACCCCTGCATGTCGCGCAGCGGCGACGATCCCATCGGGATCAATCGGGCCGAACCGCGATATGTTCTCGGCGACCGTGCCATCGAGCAGAGCGACATCCTGCGGCAGATAACCGATATGTGGCCCGAGCTGGTCATGATCCCAGTTTTGCAACTCGGAACCGTCGATACGAATCTTGCCGCTGGCGATCGGCCAGCCGCCCACTAGGACGCGGGCAAGAGTGGATTTTCCTGCGGCACTTGGGCCAATCAGTCCGAGCGCTTCGCCCGGTTCGAGCGAGAAGCTCACCCCTTTCAGCGCCGCCACTCGACTTCCGGGAGGCACGGCGATGATGTGGTCGACTTCGAGTGCGCCCAGCGGCTTGGGGAGCCACATTGCCTCTGGCGTTTCGGGTACTGCCTCCAGCAAGTTCTTCAGTCGATCGTATGCCGCCCGGGCGTTGATGAACTGCCGCCACTGGGCAACCGCCATCTCGACCGGCGCGAGCGCGCGGCCCATGATGATAGATGCTGCAATCATCGCGCCTGGGCTGATCACATTGTAGATGGCGAGATAGGCTCCGAGCCCGAGAATTGCCGACTGCAGCAGCATGCGGAAAAATTTCGTCGCCGCGATGAGCAGCCCGGCCCACTGGCTTGCCGAAGCCTTCAGGACGAGGATACGACTGCGCTTGTTGAGCCAGTGATCCATGACCGATGGCAGCATTCCCATGGCGTGGATGGCTTCGCTGCTGCGCAGGCTGCTCTCGACGAAACTGTTGACGGCAATGCTCTCTTGGCCGGCCTCGCCGAGCGTCTTCCGGGTCAGCATCTCGGAAGAGACGGCGAGCAGGAGCAAAAGGATCGAGCCGCAAAGCGCCAAGACACCGAGCCACATGTGCATCATGAAACACACACCAATGAAGACCGGCGTCCACGGCGCATCAAGGAAGGCGAGAAAGCCGGCTCCGGTGAAGAACTCCCGCACCGAGTCGAAATCCCGCAGGGCATCGGCATTGCTGCGGCTGCCGATATGAAACACTGCGGTGAATATCCGGCGGTTGAGTACTCGATCGATACGGGTGCCGGTGCCGACCAGCACCAAGGTGCGGACCCACTCCAGCATGCCGATGGTAAGCAGCAGTCCGGCAGCAAGGACTGACAGCATTATCAGGGTTGAAACGCTTCGGCTAGGCAGGACCCGGTCGTAGATCTGCAGCATGTAGATCGGAGGGACGAACAGCAGCATGTTGATGCAGAAGCTGAACAGCGTGGTCGCCGCAAAGGCGCTCTTGCAGGTGCCAAGGGCAAGACGGATTTCGTTCTTCATCAGTGGCATCGAACCCCGGATCATGATGTCACGACCGCACCAAGAGGATCGCAGCCCTCAACCCCGCCTCTATTTTTGAGGCGGGGTTGAGGGCCATCTCGGAGCCAGGCTGATCAGGCAATGGTCGTTGTCGCGCCGCCGGTAATCGTCGTCAGCGTCGCTATGCCGGTCAACTGGATCAACTGGTCATCGACATTGCCGGCAGATGTACCCGCGTAATAGACGTAGGTATTGCCGCTATCGACGAACATGCCGATCGAGGTGGCAACGTCGAGCTCTGCATCGGCCTGAACCGCAGCAATCTTCAGTGCCAGGGTATTGTCTCCGGCTGCGAATGTTATCAGGCCGCCAGCGGACGTCTGCACGTTCGCGCCGGCAACCGTCGCCGTTGCATCTATTCCCAGCACGCTGGTGCTTGCCCCGAAGGTCAGGATATCGGTCGCGGCCAGCGTGTTGAAGTCGGTGATGACGTCCCGCGCCGTACCGATGGTCGAACCGTTGGCGCCGATCGCGAACGTATCGGCCCCACCGCCACCGGTCATGATGTCCGATCCGGTGCCGCCGGATATCAGATCCGTGCTGGCTCCGGCCACGATGGTGTCGCTACCCGCACCGGTCGAGATGGTCGTGTTCTGGCCGGCGACCGCCGACGAGGTTACGGTGTCGTTGCCGCCCCCGGTCGTGATCGTCTGCCCGCCGGCGGCGGCGGTTGCCGTCACCGTGACGTTGCTTCCACTGGTGCTGGTGATCGTCTGACTGCCGGCGCCATTGATCGTTGCCGTCACCGTGACGAGATTCTGGCCGGCGGCACCGCCGCCACCAATGATCTGGTTGCCGGCGCCGCCAATTGTTCCCACAACCGAGGTCAGGCCTGCGCCGGTAACTGTCTGCGAACCTGCGACCGTGGAGACAGCCGTCACCGTGCTGGCACCGGACCCCGTCACGACCGTATGAGCGCCGGCACCGATTGTCGTCGTCGCGATTGTAGCCGTCCCCGCGTATGGTACGGCGGACATGTCGATATTGATGGCGCCGAGATCTGTTTTCGATGCTAGGTTGATGCCCGATGCAAAGGCCGCATTGAAATTGGCGCCTGTATTGATGGTCTGCGCGCCGGAGCCCGTTGTCGTGAACGTCACTTTTTCAATCCCGGAAACGTTGGTCCACAGAGCGTCAGGCGGAGTAATGGCAACCCCGGCGGTCGTGATGTTCAGGATGTCGGCTGTCCCGCCGTTGCCTGCCAGGGCATCCACCGAATCGAATGCGGCTCCGCCGCCGTCGACATAATTGCCGGCAAATGTGTCGTCGCCGCTCCCACCTGAGAAGTTATCCGCAGCCAGCGTGAGGGCAAATGATAAACCTGCCGGGACAGGCGTTCCTCCGCCTCCGCCTCCGCCTCCGCCTCCGCCACTACCTGTCGAGGTGTCGTTGACAATGATTGAGGCACTGCGACCGGCAATGGTGACCGTCATGACTTCCGCGCCCTCGGTCGTATTATCGGCCGATAGGGTCAAGGGAATGAAAGCCTTGCCTTGTGCGTCCACTGTGGCCGTTCCGGTAAGCGACCCCGAGGTCAGGTCTTCGGCGGAAACACCTGAAATCGTGTAGGTGAAGCTCGTACCCTGGGCGACTCCCCGGGTTTGAAGCGTGAATACGGCAGTACTGGATTCGTTGACTGATACAGAGTCGACCGAAAGCAGCAGGCTGTCTGTCACGCCTTCGATGGCGGCGCCGCTGGTGGAAAAAGCCGGACGGGCTTCTGCCGAACCAAAATTCAGGTAATGATCGAGCGCCGACTTGAAGACGCCCGAGGTGACCGCAGCCTGAACGTCCGGGTTTTCGCTCAGATATCGTGTGGCGTTAAAACCGGCAACGGCAGCGTTTGGGGCACGGTTCTCTTGGTTGCCTAACAAGTTGAAATGCTCGAGAGGCGAACTGTAGGTGCCATCGTTCACCGCCGCCTGAACATCGGGGTTCGACGCCAGGTAATAGCTGCTATCGAACGTCGCGCCAGGATCACGGCCTTCCTTGCCGCCGAACAGGCGATAATGTTGCAGGCCACTGGTGAAGCCCCCCTGATTCACCGCCAAGAGAACATCGGGGTTTCTGGAAAAATAGTAGGTCTCATCAAAGAACGGCACGGACGTTATTGCGCCAGTCGAGGTTTGCCCCGTGAGGGCCAAATTTGATCCCGTATAGGCCGCACGTCCCTCCGCGGCGCCGAACTGGAGGTAGTGGTCAAGTGCAGAATCAAAGGTATGTGCGGTAACGGCTGACTGAACGTCCGGATTGTCGGTCAGATACCGGGCACCAAAAAAGTCGACGAGCGCTGCCGTTGGTGCACGGTTCTCGCCGGCACCAAAGGCCTCGAAATGCGCTAACCCGTTATTGAAGACGTTGCTCGTCACCGCCGCCTGAACATCGGGGTTTGTCGTCAGATAGAAGTCCGTGTTGAAATTGACGTTTGGATCACGGTTCTCTCTGCCGCCGGAAATCTGGAAGTGCTCAAGACCGCTCGCCACACTGCCGCTGGCAACGGCTAGTTGCACGTCCGGATAGCGATTGAGATAGAAGGACTCGTTGAAATAGGCCATATCAATATCACCCCTTTTGAAGGACGGTTTTTGCAATAAGCCGATAAATACTAATAAAAATTCGGCTTTTTCGACCTTTGATATTATAGGAGCGGCATACCCATGATCAGGTTCGGAATATACTTATAAATATTAAACGGGAAGATGCTATTTTCCTTAAAATGAGACTCGGAAATTACGCAGAATTCTTCTGAAATGCCGCCATCAATTATTTGGCATGCTTTGAGCCGACACCGAATCACCGTATTGTGCCGACTGACCTAATGGGATTAACTTCCGTTCCGCCCATAGGCGCGCGCGGCCTTGTTTTTGGTTGAACCTGGAAGGACGCATTGCGATCGATATCGCGGTTCCGGGACACTAAAACCATGCGCCCGAACGAGATATGGCAGACCTACATCAAGATCACATCGGGTGGCTCTGGATGTTGCTGTCGACCGTGCTCGACGATTACGCGCACCACATCTCGGCCCGCATGGAAGCTCTGCAGCATCGGATGCGGGCCGAGAATGTCGCAGACACGCTGCTGGATAGGCCGCTGTCGGCATCAGGTGTGGACCAAGGTCAGTGTTCACCACAAGTGCCTGTCGCTCAGCGACAATGGTCCAGGTTACATCGCCGCCATAGCATCAAAGCAGTGGCGGGCCCGGATGCTCCGTTAATTCAAGCTCCGATCCGAGCCGGATCTCACATTCACTCCTTGATGATGAGGTCATTGCGCACGCCGACGACGCCCGCGACCCTGGAGGCAACCGTCGCTGCCCGCGCTTTTGCCATTTCAGTTGGAACAAAGCCGCTCAGTTGGACGAGCCCCTTATAGGTAGCAACATCAATCTTGAAGACGTTGAGATCTTTGTCGGCGACCAGTTGAGCGCGGATTTTGCTGTTGATAACGGAATCATCGATGTACTCACCGGTACTTTCCGTCGAGGCTGTAGAGGTGCAGCCTGGCAAGGCGACGGCCAGAAAGGCTGCCGCCAATGCCACTGTCATAATTGCAGAAACACGCATAATTCCTCCTTCATTTCCATATGGGAGCTTGTTGAAGCTCCCATATGGAAAATTTTCTCTTGTTCAGATTCATCAGCGGCATGTTTCAATGTCACTGTTCACAGGAGAAATACTAAGGACACGTACGAACAATCGAAACGCTCGGAAACTACCCATGCCTGAAACCAGTACGCCGAAGCTGTTTCGCAGAAGCATGGTTATGACCCGGCTTCCGATGCGTGAGTAGATTCCGGCCCTCACGCCGCCCGTTTGCGGTTTGCTAGCGTTCCGTACAATCCGAAGGAGGCGAACCATTCGCCTTCGGTCGGAGCAAAGCACGCCTCATGGAGGATCGCATGCAAACCCAGCCTCTCGATCATATCGGCAACCTGAATCGACTGCGATTCGTGTTTGACGACACAGTGCTCTCCCAAAATCTTCCCGACGGCGTAACCTACGCGGAAATTGCCAGGCGCGGAAATTGCCAGGAGATTCGAGGATATTTCGGTGACACACGAGGGTCTGCCCGTGGCCATAGACGTCACCTTAAATGGCCCCGGAACCGGCGCGGCCGGATGGATGCCCTCGAGCCGATAGAGGCGTGATATGAGGGTTCGCGTTCCTTCCAAACCATCCAACGTCAGGATGCCCTCGAAGCAGCGACAGACTGTCGGACGCAGACGGAGATGGAGAGCTGGGAAGGAGAAGGTGCCGAACTGCCGCGCCGTCAGAGCCGAAGATCAAACTCCGGCGGAAGATCGCCTGCTTCCTGCCTGATCACAAAAACAACTGAAGCAAATCTTCCCGACGCCGATACTTCGCCATCCGCACTTTGGCCTCGCCTCCACTTGGAGGCATATGTTTAAAGACTAGAGCAGACAAGGCTGACCGTTTAGAGAATGCAGGGGATAGGATGCGCGAGGAACCTCCCAAAACTCGAAGGGCAAGTTCCTTTGCTAGCGTCCCTGCCTGTGTTACTGTCCGGCCATGTTTCCGCTTTGAAATGCCTCCAATGGTAAGGCTGATATGCGGTCATCTCGTAAAAATCAGGTAGCCTCGGCTCGGCAACAATCGACCCGATTGTCCAAACGGACGCGCAATCTCTCGCGACACGCCGGAGATTTCCCGGTTGTCGGTATTGGGGCGTCTGCCGGCGGGTTGAATGCCTGCCGCAAGTTCCTGGATGCCCTGCCCGCGGAAAGCGGTATGGCCTTCATCCTAGTCCAGCATCTTGATCCGACCCACGAAAGCATGATGGTTGATCTGCTCGCTTCCCATACGCCGATGAAGGTGCTGGAGGTTAGGGACGGAGTGCGGATCGAGCCGGACCACCTCTATGTGATTCCTCCGGGACAATACCTTTCCGTCTATGACGGTGCCTTGAACCTTTCAAAACCCGAGGCACGGCACGGTGCCCGCCTGCCCTTTGATTTCCTGCTGAACTCGCTTGCGCAGGATTATGGAGCGCGCGCCGCCTGCGTGGTCCTTTCGGGTACCGGCTCCGACGGCAGTCTCGGACTCAAAGCCGTGAAGAAGGAACTCGGACTGGTGATCGCCCAGAACCCCGACGAGGCCGAATACGAGGGGATGCCAGAGAGTGCAATCCAGGCAGGTGTTGTGGATCAAATCCTGCCGGTTGCGGAGATCCCCGGCGCGTTGGTCAAATTCGCCCAGCGATCCGCCCCTGACGCAAAAGACTCGGGACTAACCAAAAACGGCCCGAACCAAAGTCTTGCCGCGATCGTCGAACTGCTCCGGACACGAACAACTCACGACTTCCGCCTTTACAAGGAAGGAACGCTGCTGCGCCGGATCAAACGGCGGATGTCATTGGCATCGATCGACAACGATCTGCCGCGTTACCTTGAGATGCTGCGAGAGGACGCGGACGAACTCGAGTGTCTCACCACGGATTTATTGATCAACATTACGAGCTTCTTCAGAGACCCCGAGGTATTCGAGATACTGGCGAATAGGATCGTGCCCAATATGATCCAGCGTCACCTGCCTGATCAACCGCTACGCATATGGATTGTGGGGTGCAGTACCGGTGAGGAGCCCTATTCTCTCGCAATCCTGTTCAACGAGCAGATCGCCTCATCGGAACACAAGATAAGGCTGCAGATCTTTGCCACGGACGTCGACCCGGATGCCATCGCCGATGCCAGAGAAGGACTTTATCCCAACACAATTCGGGCGAATGTCTCGCCGGAACGTCTCAAGCGGTTCTTCTCGAAAGAGGATAATGGCTACCGGGTCTCCGACGTTTTGCGGTCTTCGGTGGTCTTCGCGGTTCAAGATGTGCTCGCTGATCCACCGTTCTCCCGCCTTGACATGATCTCATGCCGGAATCTTTTGATCTACCTGCGTCCTGAGGCTCAGGCTGTCGCTATCGCTCTCTTCCATTTTGCACTGCACGATCAGGGCCTTCTGCTGTTGGGTAATTCGGAGACCGTCGGCAGTGCCAAGGACCGCTTCGAAGTGATCTCCAATCCGGCGCGGGCCTATCGCCGCATCGGGCGCGGACGGCCGGGAGAGATCGACTTCGCGAACCACAGAGCCTCTGTTGAAAGTGTGCGGGTGGGTAGTGGCACGATCCAGGCACCCTCGCGTCAGGCTGCGCTCCGGGAGCTTTGCCGAAATCTGGTGATGGAAGCCTTCGCGCCGCCGGCGGTGCTGATCAACACCAACTATGAGTGCCTGTTCTTATTGGGGCCAACCGAACGCTACCTGCATGTGGTCGCTGGCCTACCCTCGCATGATTTGCTCGCCATGGTGAGTGATGGTGTCCGCACCAAACTTCGATCTGCCATCCAGCAGGCCAGGCAGTCGGATCAGCGCGTTGTCGTTGGCGGTGCGCATGTCAGCCACGATGGCAAGAGCCTCTCGTTCAGCATTGATGTGCAACCGGTCCGATACCGGGACGAAAAGCTCTTGCTCATCTGCTTCGTGGATACTCAGAAACAGAGGCAGAAGCAGTATCCGGCGGTGGCGCTGGAAAACGTCGACCGTGTCGAAGAACTCGAGCATGAGTTGGACGCCACAAGAACGGAGTTGCAGGGGGCCATCCTTAATCTGGAGATCGCGAACGAGGAACAGAACGCGGTCAACCAAGAGGCACTTTCGGTCAATGAGGAGTTCCAGCTGACCAATGAGGAACTGCTGACCTCCAAGGAGGAACTGCAGTCGCTCAATGAGGAGCTGTCCGCCCTCAACACCCAACTCCAGGAAACACTGGAACGCCAGCGCATAACCGCCAACGATCTGCAGAACGTCCTTTACAGCACCGACGTGGCGACCATATTCCTTGATTCGGACTTAAACATCCGCTTCTTCACACCGGCTACCAAAGCGCTGTTCAATGTCATTCCCGGCGACATTGGACGTCCGATCGCGGATCTCAACTCCCCGGCACCGGACGGTTCCGTCGTGAGAGATGCTCTGACGGTGCTAAAGACGCAAGTGCCCACGAACCAGGAGATCGAAGTGCCGGACGGCACCTGGTACGACCTCAGCATCATGCCGTACCACGCCGACGACAGCAGTGCCCAAGGCGTGGTGATCACCTTCAACGATATCACCGAGCGCAAGCTCGCGGCGGATGCGCTTGAGGCCGCGAAACAGGAGGCGGAGCGCGCTAATTTCGCCAAATCCCGATTTCTCACCGCCGCCAGCCACGATCTTCGCCAGCCGTTGCAGACTCTGATGCTCCTGAACGGTCGCCTCGCGGCGAATATCAAGGATGAGGCGTCGCAAAAGCTGATAACCCTGTTTGATCAGACCGTAAACGCGATGTCGGACATGCTGAACACTTTGCTCGACCTCAATCAGATCGAAGCCGGGATCGTCCGTCCCACGATTGTCGACCACCCGATCGCCGAACTTCTAACGCGCATGAAGGACGCATTTACCTATCCCGCACTTGCCCAGGGTGTCTCATTTAGGGTGGTGCCGTGCAACTTGACGATCCGCACCGATCCGAATCTTCTGGAGCAGATCGTCCGCAATCTGCTCCAGAACGCGATGAAGTACTCTAGAAACGGAAAGGTGCTTATCGGTTGCCGGCGGCACGCGGCCAAGTTGAGCATCGAAATTTGGGATACCGGACAAGGAATCCCCGAGGACCAGCTCAAGGAGATCTTTGAGGAATACAGGCAGCTGGAGAACCCCAACCATGACCGGAATCGAGGCATCGGGATCGGTCTCTCTATTGTGCAACGACTGGGGCACCTGCTCCACCACGCGATAGCCGTCAGATCGAATATGGGAAAGGGGTCCGTCTTTTCGATCGAAGCCGACCTGGTTCTCGACGATATCCAAATGCCCGTCGTCCGGGCGCCGGACACAGGAGCGGACCGAGCGCGCAATGAGATCCGCGTCGAGGGCGAGATCCTGATGATAGAGGACGATCCGGAAGTGCGCTCCCTTCTTGAGCACCTCCTGGTGGAACAGGGCTATCGCGCGCATGTCGCGGTTGACGGCGCCACAGCACTCGACATGGTCGCGCGCGGGATCTGCCAGCCGGACCTTTTGCTGACGGACTTCGACCTGCCGAACCGCATGAACGGTCTCCAGACCGCGGAGGCTTTGCGGGATGCGCTCGACCGTCAGCTGCCGGCAATTATTCTCACGGGCGACATATCGACCGATACAATGCGCGGCATTAGCGCCATAAGTTGCATTCGACTCACCAAGCCTGTCAAATCGAAAGAGCTGCTGGATGTCATATCGCAGCAACTTTCGGCCGCGCGGAGCTCTGCCGAGGCTGTAGGCGCCAAGCGAGATGTGGCAGGTGTCGACTCACTGCCGGAGCCGGGCGTGATCTACATTGTCGACGATGACAGCGCCCTCCGATCGGAACTCCGCGCTGTGCTGGAAGAGGAGGGGCGCGTGGTCCGGGACTACGCCAGCTGCCGGGAGTTTTTGGACGCTTATCGTCCCGGAACGGGGGCTTGCCTATTGATCGACGCCTATCTGCCGGGAATGAGCGGCTTGGATCTGCTGAACTACCTCCGCGACACTGGTCATCAGGTGCCGGCCATCATGATCACCGGGAGCAGCGACGTTCCTATGGCCGTTCAGGCCATGAAGGCGGGGGCTATCGATTTCATTGAAAAACCCGTCGGCCGCGATGTCTTTCTTGCCAGCGTAGCGCATGCTGTGGAGCTGTCGAAAGGCGCCACGAAGCTTTCGGCCAAGCGCGACGATGCCAAGGCCCGCATCGCAACCCTCACGCCAAGACAGCACGCCGTCATGAAACTGGTTGTTGCCGGAATGCCCAACAAGAACATCGCCGCCGACCTCGGCATCAGCCAAAGGACGGTCGAAAACCACCGGGCGGTGGTCATGAAAAAGACCCGTTCCAAGTCCCTCCCGGAGCTGGCGCGGTTGTCGATCATGGCGACATGGGGTGGCCCGGACAAACCTGTCACGCACGAACGAGCGGACGGCGGCACGTGAAGCTCCGCGCATCCAGGAAACCTGAGGTGATTGCGCCGCAGCTCAAAACCTTTTGTTTGCCAGGATAGCTGAAAGCCGAAATCGAGACGGGAAAAAACTCGGATGTTCCGCGGATCGTCGCGGGGGGGACGCGCGGGGGGGGGGATGTTGGTAACAATCCGTGCCTCGGCGGGAAGACCGAGGCTTTCCACTTATTTGTAGAAATGAAACATCCGAGTTCTTGATAGTTTCTGCTTTTTTCGTGGTCCGAATAGGGGCGGAATATACTTAGAGCGTTTTGACGGGCACTTGAATCGATTTGGGATTCCTTTTCTGAGCATATCTGATTCAAAAATAGGCCGGTGAAGGAGGTCAGCCCTGATGGCAAAATCTCTTTGCGTTGATCTCCGCTGCCGTGTCGTTGATGCCGTCGAAGCGGGCTCGTCCGTTTTGGTATAGGCGTGTCGTCGGCGATCCGCTGGGTACAGCGGGCCCGGACCCAGGAAACGCTGGAACCCGACAAGCGGGGCGGCAATTACCGCTCGCACCGGATCAACGCCCACCGGGAGCTGATCCTTGACTGGATCGACGAGGAGCCGGATCTCACCTTGGTGGAAATCGCCGACCGGCTCGACGCCGCAGTCGACTATCAACCGTTGCCCAGCATCGTCTGCCGCTTCTTCCAGCGCTGCGGCATCATGCGAAAAAAAGACGGCGCACGCCGCCGAGCAGGAGCGCGCGGACATAGCGCGGCGGCGCCTCGCCTGGTTCGAGGGTCAACCCGATCTCGACCCGGAGCGCCTGGTCTTCATCGACGAATGCAGAACCTCGACCAATATGGCCCGTCTCTATGGCCGCGCGCTGAAAGGCGAGCGCTGCCCGGCTCCCATCCCTCATGGACACTGGAAGACAACAACCTTTGTCGGCGTCCTCGGTCTGTCGGGCGTGAGCGCGCCAATGACCCTGGATGGGGCGATGATCGGGGCCGCCTTCCTGGCCTATGTCGAACAGGTTCTTGTCCCCACGCTGCGTCCCGGCGACGTTGTGGTGATGGACAATTTGCCTGCCCATAAACCTCCTGCGATCCGTCAGACATTCATCGAAGCGCTACGTGAGCAGAAGATCGTGGCGCTCGATGGCAACAAAACCTATCCGACAAAGCCCGACCTGATATTTCGGCGCGGAAAGAAGAACGTGATCGGCCTCGGCGAAGTGAAGTACAAGCTCAAGATCAAGAAAGCCGACCGTTACCAGATTATCAGTCATGTCACGGCGGCCAAAGCGCCGTTCGGCATTCTACTATCGCCAGCGAACGAAGGTGAAAGCCAGCGGCTGGAGCGGGTCGGAAGTTTGGCAACAGGCGCGCAGTTCTATCACTACCGTGTCGATATCAGGGGTACATCAACGCCGCGCAAGCGCAGATGGTGACGGATGTCTCGGCTTTGCTGCCTGCTGAAGAATCTGTGCCAGCGTGACCCCGTGAGCTTCAAGCGTTTCTATTGAAACAGTCTTTGCGTCAGTGGCTGGAGTAGCCTGGAATGAGTCTATCTCGGTGTCAATCAAACCGGCCGCAGCTCAGTTCGCCGTGACTGACATCAACCCACCCAGAGCGTAATACTCACGAAGGTGTTGTCTGACCGCTTTGGGTCGTTACCGGGCATTCATCGTTCCGCGACGCTTGGCCTGCCAGGTTGCTGCGAAGGCATCGTAGGCATTTTCCGCATAGGCCTTTCGCGCGACGCGCATGTGAAACAGCTCTGCCTAGGACCGCTTCGATCCCTTCGCTCCTGGATCGCGGGTCCTTCTGAAGGATTCGGAGCGATATGCAGCGATATGCGGGGCGGCAGCGCACTAGTCGTATGAGACACTCAATAAAAACAAGCATCTTCTTGTTTTTATTGTTATTGACTTTGGCCTGGATCCGCGAAAGCGTTCGCGGCTGGCGAGCTGGACAAGGCGATAGCTGCCTCGTCGGCGCGCCGGAAAAAGGCAGCTACCTGATCCAGCCAAACTTCCCAATTTATCTGAGTGCCCTGAGTTGGGCTCTCAGCCGTGGCATTTTGGATATTCAAGCTGATTGTGGGAACTCCGCAGAAAAACGTTCCTTAGAGACTACTTCTTGATGCGAAAATCCGAGTGACACGCTTTGCAGGCTGCGGCCACCTCACCAAAAGCTGCTCGGCTGCTTTCTTGCCCTTGGTCGGCGGCGGCAATCAATTCAGATGCGGTTTTTTCAAGTTTAACCGCCAGCTCGGAAGAATGCTTCCAGTCGTTCCAAACCTCAGGGCTTGCCTCACTTGGATGCTGATTGCTTCCTTCGGGAAACAGCATGGTAATTTTTCACCGGCATGACCTGCGATAACTCTTGCTCCCGCTTCCACCTCGTCAGCCTTAAACGGGGATATTCCTGTCACCATCTGGGCAATCGCCTTCGTGCTTTGGGCCAAAACCGGAGTTGATACAAGCGGCAGAGCGGCCACCGCTGCGATCATCAATTTCTTCATCATGGTTCCTTTCATGGTTGGTTGGAGGAGCTATTCCGCCGGCGCTGGTTCCGCATCCCCGTCTGTTGGCGATTGATTTTTTGCCCGATTGGTGCGGGCGAGACCGAGCCGCCTCCAAATCGTGAAGATGGCCGGAATAACGAAAAGGGTGAGCAGCGTCGCCGAGGCCATGCCGCCGATCATCGGCGCGGCGATGCGCTGCATTACCTCCGAGCCGGTGGCGTTGCCATACATGATCGGAATGAGACCCGCGAAGATCACGGCGACGGTCATGACCTTTGGCCGCAGGCGAAGCGTCGCCCACTCGAAAACCGCCGCTTCTATGTCTCCGCGATCAAGGTCGCGTAGCTCCGATCCGGCGAGTTTAATGCGCTTATCCCAGGCGATATTGAGATAGAGCAGCATGACAATCGCTGTCTCCACCGCCACGCCTGCGAGCGCGATGAAACCCACCAGAACCGCCACCGAGATATCGAAGCCGAGATACCAGTTCAGCCAGACACCTCCGGCCAACGCGACCAGCAAGGCAGCCAGAATGATCGCCACCTCCGTCGCGCGACGGAAGGCGAGGAACAGCATCAGGGTGATGATGGCCAGGGTTGCCGGCGCAACCACGATCAGGCGCTCTTGGACTCGCTCGATATACTCATTCTGGCCCGACCACGCGAGCGAGTAGCCCGGTGGAAGTTGGACTGTTGCGGCCACATGCGACTTCGCTTCGGCGACATATCCGCCGAGATCGCGCCCTGCAATGTCGATGAAGACGAACCCGGTTGGACGCGCATTCTCCGATCGGATCATTCCAGGTCCATCGACGATACCGATCTCAGCTACTGCGCCGAGGGAAATTTGAGCGCCGGATTGGGTGACGATCGGAAGCTCTCCAAGCCTTTCAGGGCTGTTTCGCCAGTCCTGCGGATAGCGCAGATTGATCGGGAAACGCTCCAGCCGTTCGATGCTCTCCGATATCTGCATGCCACCAATAGCCGTCTGCACCACCTCCTGCACATCGGCGATGGAGAGCATGTACCGAGCCGCAGCGGCGCGATCTATGTCGACTTCGATGTACCGTCCACCGACGGGACGCTCCGCATAGGCCGACGCGGTTCCTGGGATCTCCGCGACAGCCTTTTCAACCTCGATACCGATACGCTCGATTACGTCGAGGTCGGCTCGCGATATCTTGACGCCAACGGGCGTCTTGATGCCGGTGGCCAGCATGTCGATGCGGTCCTTGATCGGTTGAATCCAGACATTCGTGACGCCTGGAATCTTGACGATGCGGTCAAGCTTATTACGCAGACCATCCATCGTCATCCCGAGCCGGCATGAACTCGGTGCCAATCCTCTGGAGCGGCCAAGCCATCCAGGCGACCTGCAGAAGCGCCACGAAGCCTGCAGAAGCGCCATAAAGATGGTGGAGTAGGGCCAGGCAGCGTACAGGAACGGGCGGTAAAGCCAGATACTGATAACGGCGAGTGGATTGCGCCGCTCCGGCACGATGCGGCCCCGAATGAAGTAACCCATCAGGACCGGCACAAGGGTTATCGAGAGGATCGATGCTGCCGCCATGGCATAGGTCTTGGTGAAGGCGAGCGGTTTGAATAGCCGACCTTCCTGCGCCTCCAGAACGAACACCGGCAGGAAACTGACGGTGATGATCAGCAGCGAATAGAAAGGGCTGGCCTGACTTCGCAGGATCTCTCACCGACAATCCGCCGTCGCTCACGGGGCGTAAGCTTGAGGCCTTCGACTTTTCGATGCATCGCCTCAATCATCACGATGGCCGCGTCTACCATCGCGCCGATGGCAATGGCGATTCCACCAAGCGACATGATGTTCGCGTTCACCCCTTGCAGCTTCATCACCAGCAATGCCGCCAGAATGCCAAGAGGCAGTGTCAACACGATCACCAGGGATGAGCGCAGATGCAGGAGGAACGCTCCGATGACCAAGATGACGACGATGGATTCTTCGAGCAGCTTGTAGGACAGGTTCTCAATCGCGCGGATGATGACGCCTGACCTGTAATAGGTCACCTTCATCTCCACGCCGTCCGGCAAACTGGAAACAATGTCCTCCAGCTTGGTCTTGACGACGTCGATGGTTGCCAGCGCGTTACCCCCCCCCAGCGTATTATGACCACACCGCCGACAGCATCACCCTCGCCATCGAACTCGCCGACACCCCGCCGCATTTCGGGGCCAAGGCGGATTTCAGCAACATCCTGAAGGGTCAACGCCGCGCCGCGGTCGTTGACTGCCAACGGCGTATTGGCAAGGTCTTCGAGGCTGCTCACATATCCAGTTGGCCGGACCATGAACTCAGCCTCGCCCATTTCGATAACGCTCCCACCGGTCTCTTGGTTAGAGGAGGAAATCGCGCGGCGGACTTGAGAAAGACTGATTCCGAATGCTCGCAGCTTGTTGGAGTCGACGACCACCTGATACTGCTTGACCATGCCGCCAATGGTGGCGATTTCGCTCACTCCCTCGACTGTTTGGAGCTCGTACTACGGCCTGAGGAACACTTTCCGCAATTGATGCAGCGATTATGCGCATGCCGAGCGGGAGGTTGCGGAAGCGGCCCTCGCTCTTGCATTCGGAGACAAGGTGGAACGGGCCTACCAAGGTCGGATATGTTCGATCGGCGGAAAGAGCTAATGCAGCGCTGGGAGCGATTTTGCCGCGGGGACTGTGTCAGCCCTAAATTGTCAACGCAGCGTTTCGGGCAAGAAAAGTTGGAAAACTGTGAAAAAACGAGTGACGTCGGACAGAACCATCATCCACAAAACATGAACATTCAGCGCTTGCACCCAAAATGCACTCCGAATTCATAGTCCGATGACACGGATATCGAGCTGAAATGACAAACTGTGTTTGGGCAATTCACAGATCCATCAACACCAACGAAATTCGGAACAGTGTCCAAGAATCGCCATCACCCGAATAATAAAGACCTTGAGCTTCCTCGCCTGTGAAAAATGATCCGGGGACGTGTGTCTCGCGTACACGAAATTCCATAGGGAATCGAAAACCTCGACGGACCAGGCTGAAAGTTGTTTCCCCGCATTAACCAAATATTATTTTTGAGGTGCCGAAATGGTTGCGCGCGAATACTCATCTCTCATCTCCCGAACGGATAAGCAGCGATAATGTCACTCACGATAGCTCAACGTCAGGGGATGCCCGCCGGCTATGTAGGTCCCCCGCCGTTTCCACAGCCAAAATCAGCGCAAACGGAAAAAAATCTTGGGAAGACACCGGCAAAGCCTGTCCTTTACGCGAGTGATGATGTTTCAGGTGTTGGCGTTCAACCGCGTATCTACGTCGGTTTCGTATCTGTCATCTTCCTGGCGGTCTTCGGCGTAGTCTCGGCGAACGCGACATTCGGCTCGCTCGAGGTTGCTCTTGCCGGTATGGGAGGACCGTCCGCACAGTTGCTCGACGAGATTTCAGCTGCAAAGAATCAGGGGCTCGCCTTCGGAGCGATCTGTATCATCATCGGCTTCGGGTTCGCGTACTGGATTGGAAGAAGTCTGGCGAGGCCGCTTACCGACCTGTCGAGCGCCACTGTCCGCCTTTCACGCGGCGAGCTGGACGTTTCGCTGCCAGTGAGTTCGGTCAACGAATTGGCGCGCATGGCACGCGCACTTGAGACCTTCCGAGACAATGCGCGCGAAATCGAACAGTTGCGGCGTGATGAAGAGCGTCTCAAGCAGCAAAAAGACGAAGAACTCAAAAGCAATTTGAGTGAGCTATCCGCAGCCGTACAAAACGTCATCGGCGAGATGGAAAGCAACATGGGACAGGTCCGGTCCGAATTCCGCGGCATGGCGTCGACAATGTTCGACATATCAGGCTCCCTCGAAGGGGCCGTCGACGAATCCCGGGATAACGCCCAGTCCGCAGGCTCGAAGGCCATGGAAGTCGTCAGCGCTGCTTCAACCTTCGAAGATGCAAACAAAGCACTCGCCACTCAGGTCCGGGGATCCATCGAGACCACCACAACCGCAAAGTCCGAGGCGGACCAGATCGCAGGCAAGATCAGCAACCTGACCTCGGCGACCGGCGAGATCGAACGCGTTGTCGAACTGATCAACAACATTGCCAACCAGACCAACATGCTCGCTTTGAACGCGACGATCGAAGCGGCGAGAGCCGGCGAAGCAGGCAAGGGTTTCGCGGTTGTCGCGGGCGAGGTGAAAGCGCTGGCAAACCAGACGTCCAGCGCCATCGAGGACATTACCAATCAGGTGACGACGATCCAGGCATCGGTCGCGGAAGTGACCGGAGCTATATCGAACATCATCGGGGCAATCGATCGCACGACAGAATCCTCGAACTCCGTGAAATCCGCCGTCGAGAACCAGTCAGAAACATCTCAGTCCATGCAATCAGAAGCCAGCTCGGCCGCGGACCAGATGCGTAGCCTTTCAGATACTTTCGAGAAGATTATCCAGTCCTCGGAACTGATGAAAGACTTCGCCGGACGTGTGGAAGAACAATCCGAAGGCAGCATGTCCCTGATCGACAAGGCCAAGGATCAAATTTCTCAGGTTGTCGCAGCCCAACTTGAGAGGGTCGTCACTCGCCTGGATAGCTCGGCGAAACATGGCCTCTGAGCCTAAATTCTGGGTCACGATAAAAAAATTTTCCTCGTAAAGAGGCAAAAAAAGGGGTCCGATATAATGAATGAATACAGCCTTCTCGTGCTGGCTACCCAGTACAGCTTTACCGCCGCCTTCGCCGCGATGGCCGCCGGCACGCTCTATTTCATGATGGAACGCAACAACCTCACGCCCGAATACAGCCCGGTCGCAAGTCTTTGCGCCATGGTCTCGCTCGTTGCGGCAATCAACTACTTCGTGATGAAGGATACCGTAGGGCTGGACGGCCAGGCTGCATCCCTCGCGGGATTTGCGACCGATTACCGCTATATTGACTGGCTCATCACCACACCGCTGTTGCTGGCAGTCCTTCCTGTGTTGCTCGGCCGAAGCAGAATGAATAACGGCATGATGGCAAGACTGCTCGCCGTCGATGTCCTGATGATCGTGGTCGGCTACATCGGCGAGGTCTCGATCAACCGAGCCGGTGGAGGAACCATGACCGGCTGGTGGTGTCTTCTGATCTCGATGGCATGCTGGTTCTATATCCTCTACGTCCTGTTCGCCGAAATCGGCCGGGCCTTGGAGGGCGCGGACTCCTACCTCAAGTCGTCGCTCGGCTTCTTGCGCACCTATCTGGTGATCAGCTGGGTCGTCTATCCCCTCGGCTATCTGATCGCGGTGCTCGATCTGTCCGACAACCTGCTGATCGGTCGCGAAATGGTCTATTGCATCGCCGACGTGATTGCGAAGGTCGGGTTTGGCATGGCCGCGGTATCCGTCGCAAAGCGGCTTTCGGCCATGCAATGGGAAGCCAGAAGCTGAAACGGATGATATCAATGTGACGACTGGGCCAATGAGCACGACGCTGGCGAATGATCGTCCCGCCAATCACCAGACCGAGCGCAGACCACTCTGTGACGGTGATTGGCTACTGGACGCAATAAGGGAGAGTCTGTTTTCCCTGAGGCCTGAATCGCAAGGCCTTGGAGAAGTGCTGACATGGCATTTCTCTTTGCCGGGCGGCATGAACCGCGCTCGGCTTGGGGCCTCGATAGGGCTTGTTCTCGGTCTGCCCACGCCGCTGGTCGTCGGGCTTACAACACTTGCCCAGGCGGTGCACGAGGCCTCGCTTCTGATCGATGATGTGAATGACAGGAGCCTGAAGCGCCGAGGCCAGGCAACGGCATGGACCAAGTTTGGAGAGGACAGGGCCACGCTCTCCGGAATAAGACTGCTGACCTCTGCGCAAAGGCTCTGCATCGCGTTGACAGATAAGTTCAAGCTCCGGCTAACGGTCAGCGAAACCCTGAGCCACGCAGTGGAACGGGCCCTGGACGGACAGGCTGCGGAAATCACGCAAACTCCTTCCGATTGGGACCAGTACGACTGGATTGCCGCCCGCAAGACCGGAGCATTGATGGCCCTCCCGGTCATGCTGGTCGCATCCGCAGCCGGGACGCCAGCGGTTCAGGAACAGCGTTGGCAGCAACAGGTCGAAACCATTGGCCTGATCTATCAACTCGCCGACGATATCAGGGATGGCGAGTTCACCCACTTTGGATGGAAAGTCGAACTGCCGACACCACAGCAGCGAATCGATATACTTGCAGGCGGGTTGCGGACTGAACTTGAGGCATCAGTCGATCCAGTCTCCGGCATTCTCCTCGATCTGCTTGATGAACTCCTCTCCTAGCAGAGCGGGGCATTGCCCGGCACAACGAGCCATCGTCATCGGGGCCGGATTGGGGGGCATGGCCGCCGCGCTCCGATTGAAGGCCAAAGGATACGACGTTCTCTTAGTCGACCGTTGCAAGCGCCACGGCGGCCGGGCGCAGGTGTTCGAGAAGGACGGTTTCCGCCACGATGCCGGTCCGACCGTGATCACGGCGCCCTTTCTGATCGAGGAACTCTTCGGCCTTTTCGGCAGAAAAATGGCCGACTACATAGAACTCATTGAACTCTCACCCTGGTACCGCTTCTGCTTTCACGACGGCACGCAACTCGACTATGGCGGCACGATCGAAGATACTCAGCGTGCGATTGCCGCCTTCAATGCCGACGACGCGAACGGATATGCCGCACTCGTCGAAGAGTCCCAAAGACTTTTCGAGGTTGGCTTTGAAGAGCTCGCGGACTGCCCTTTCGACCGGTTCAGTAAGATGCTGGGCACGGTTCCGGACCTCCTGCGCCTGAGAGCGGATCGCTCAGTCTGGCGACTTGTCGCGTCACATATTCGCGACGACCGCGTTCGTCAGGCATTGGCCGTGCAGCCTCTCCTGGTGGGGGGAAACCCGTTCGACACGACATGTATCTACGGCCTGATCCACTATCTGGAGCGGCGGTGGGGCATACATTTCGTGCGGGGGGGCACCGGTGCGCTGGTCGATGGGCTCGCGAAGCTGATGACCGAAAACGGGATCGTCAGCCGGCTCGAAACGACGGTGACAAACGTTGAAATCCGCGATGGCGCTGCGTGTGGCGTCAAGCTCGATAACGGCGAATTTCTTCCGGCCGAGATTGTGGTTTCAAACGCGGACCCGATGCATCTCTACGGATCCATGATCGCCTCGCGATACCAAAATGCTTCCGTGCGTCTCAAACGTGCTCGTGCCAAGCTGTCGATGGGATTGTTTGTACTGTTCTTCGGCACAGACAGACAATATCCCGATATCGTACATCACACGATCTGGATCGGCCGACACTACAGACAGGTGCTAGACGACGTATTTCACCGTCAGAAAGTGGGTGACGATCTCTCGCTTTATCTCCATCGGCCGACCGCATCCGATGCCAGTTTCGCACCGCCGGGCTGCGACTCTTTCTATGCGCTTGTCCCGGTCCCGAATCTTAGTGCGAACATAGACTGGACAGAAACGGGCCCGGCTCTTCGTGAGCGGGTTCTGAAAGCACTGGATGCAAGCATACTGCCTAACCTGAAATCGCATATTGTTTCAGATTTCTTCATGACACCGGAAGACTTCGAGAGAGACTATCTCAGCGTTGCCGGCGCAGGTTTTTCCATAGCCCCGCTCTTCTCGCAATCGGCCTGGTTCCGATTCCACAACCGTGGGGAAGGACCGCGCAATCTTTACCTGGTCGGCGCCGGAACCCATCCGGGTGCCGGAATCCCGGGGGTGCTCAGTTCAGCCAAGGTGATCGACAAACTGGTTCCGTCCGTAATCGCCTGAGTTGGGAAGCACAGCATGACGATTGAACAAGAAGCGGAATCGGATGCAGCGGCCGTACTGGCCACCCATGGTAGGACGTTTCATTTTGCGAGCCTGCTTCTGCCGCAAGCAATGGCGCGAGATTGCGCGCGTCTCTACAAGGTGTGCCGCTACCTCGACGACATTGCCGATGCCGAAAACGGCGCAGGAACTGACGCTGCCGACACCCTCAGCGACCTCGCCCGCCAATCGCGAAACGCCGCTCCGAAAAACCCCGTCATCGCCGACCTTCTCGCTCTGTCCAAGACTTATGAAATAGACCCAGCGGTATTTCAGGCCTTACTGGAAGGCCTGCAGAGCGATTGCGGTACGGTACTGTTCGAGACCGAGAGTGACCTGCTCCGCTACGCCTACAGGGTTGCCGGGACCGTCGGACAGATGATCGCACCGGTTCTTGGCGCCCTGGACGAGCGGGCGCCTCTACATGCCATCGACCTTGGGATTGCCATGCAATTGACGAACATTGCACGGGACATTCGTGAGGATGCGATGCGGGGCCGGCGATATATCCCGGGAGCATGGATTAATGGCATCCAGCCACAGGATCTCGTCGAGCCGGGCAACGAAACGCGCGAGATTGCCTACCGGGCATCAAACCACATGCTCGACCTTGCGGATCGCTACTACGAGAGCGCAGAGAAAGGATTTTGCTACCTTCCGATACGCTCGCGCCTGGCGATAGCGACAGCCGCGCGCTGCTACCGGGCGATCGGCACACGGTTGCGCAGAGGCAAGCCGCATTGGTGGCAGGGTCGAGCCCGGGTCGGGACGATCTCAAAAGTCCGGATCATGCTTGTCGAAGCCCTGCCCCGCGCGCTCCGGACTCCGCGACCCGGCGCACATGATAGAGACTTGCATGCTACGCTTGAGGGGATGCCGGTTGGCTATGGCACAACCAATTAGAACCTCAATCGCAATCATTGGCGGCGGCTGCGCCGGCATGTCTTTGGCCGCTCGCCTCGCGGAGGCGAATGGTCCTGATTGCATCGTCCTCGAAGCAGCCCCGAACTTCCAGGGCAACCGGACATGGTGTTTCTGGGACAATGGCCAAGCCAGTCGCTGGAACCTAGAGACCGATTTCAGTTGGCCGGCGTGGAGCCTCAGGAAGGACGGCAAGGAAATCGTCCATCGGGGATCGAGCTACAGCTATAGCGGCATTTCCGGAGAGAGCTTTTTCCGACAGCAAACCGCAAAAATCCAAGCGTCTAGCAATGTTCGGGTGATTCTCAACAGTCCGGTGGCCGCGATCAAGGAGGACGGAGCACTCGTTTTCGGGCCTGGAGAGGCAGGTCTGGTGGAAGCAGACCTGATCGTCGATACTCGCCCCGTTTCCCAACCGGATGCACTGCTGCAGCATTTCCTCGGGTGGGAGGTCATCGTCGACGAGGAGATCTTCGATCCGACGAAAGCGATCCTGATGGATTTTGACGTTCCGCAGGATCGCGGGCTTCATTTCTTCTACGTTCTTCCCTTCTCCGCCAAACGGGCTTTGGTAGAGGCAACCGTTCTTTCCCCTTCGGTCTGGCAACGGAAAGCATACGAAGAAGCGCTTTTGAGTTACCTGAAAGACCGTTTCCGATTGGAAGCGGAACAGTTTCAAATTATCCGCCGGGAAAGTGGTGTGCTGCCGATGGCTCGTCGTGAGACAGAGAACTCCGAGAACTGTGTTTTACTTGGCACCGTAGCCGGAGCCATGAAGGCTTCCAGCGGATATGCATTTCCTTTCATTCAGTCTCAGGCAGACGCGATGGCCGAGAGCATCCTCGGAGGCCAGAAAAGACCGAGAACGCTCAAACGCGGGCGCTTGACAGCCTTCATGGATGATCTCTTCGTCGAGGTCCTGCGCCGCACACCACAAAGGGCGCCGTCTTTCTTTCGCGATATTTTCTTCGGGACGGACGCCGACCAGTTCGCTCGTTTCATGATGGACGACGCTACGATGGCCGACCGTCTCGCCATTGTTCGGAGCCTTCCTCCTGGCGATTTCCTAGCGGCACTGGTGGACAGGGTCCGATGAAGCTGGAGGTATCTCTGCCGCGCGTATTTCAGATCGGGGCAATTCTCTCAGCCTTCGGGCTTTGGCTTGCGCACGGTCATATCGATGCGGGCAAAACCGTCTTGCTCTCAGGCTCGGCCATTCTACTCTTCGGCCTTCCTCACGGAGCATTCGACCGGATCGTGACACAAGGGCCACTGCTTAAAGACGTCGATAGCCTACGCCGCAATTTCTGGTTCCTAGCTTTCTATCTCGGCATTGCCGGTTGCACGGTTGCTCTCTGGCTACATGTCCCGGCCCTCTGCCTCGGCGCTTTCCTCGCCATCAGCGCAGTTCATTTTGGCTGTACCGATCTCGGCAAGGGCCCTCCTGCGCTACGCGCGTTGTTCGGAGCTCTGCACGGCTCGGCGCCGATAATCCTGATCCCGTATTTCCACAAAGTCGAAACGACAGCCATTTTCGATTATCTATCAAATGCCCCGTTTGCCGCGGCAACAGTCGATTTTATTTCCCTTTCGGGACCCTTTTGGGCAGGCGGTGCGGTTTTATTCCTGGCCTGGAATCTGCTTATTTCGGCCAATCGCGCAGCGAGTCTAGAGCTCATCGCTGTCGCCACCCTGCTCGCACTGATGCCGCCGCTTCCCGGCTTTCTCTTGTATTTTGGCGGACTCCACAGCCCGAAACACCTTACGGAGATTCTTGCTGAACTCGGATCAAGATCCGTCTCCATCCAGCCGGCACTCCGTGAAGCTGCAATCATTTCCACTGTCGCACTTGGCGGATTTGCAGTGGCGTTTTTCTGGGTTGATCCCGCTACCCTCTCGGACGATGCCTACCGCGTTCTCTTCATAGGCCTCGCGGCGCTCACACTTCCCCACATGACATTGGTAGATGGCAGACGGATCCAACGGTCATTTTCGAGCTCTAGAACTGGACCACCTAATGAACCCCGGTCACATGCGAACGATCGTTAGGGGGTCAAAGCGGGCCAAACTTGGGCTCGAGCGCTGCTGCTGACACTATGTTGACATGACAAAACGCCCCGCGGATTTCTCCGAAGGCGTTTGGTTTAGTGTATTGATATTATTTTGTAATTTGGTTGCGGGGGCAGGATGCCACCTATACCGAACTGTTGTCACGCTGTGACAGCTTGCCCGATATGTTCCCCTCAATCGTCAAGCAAGCCTTCACAATGCTCCCGACAAACAATCATAGTTCATCACGCCGCATATTGCAGAAAAGCGATACAATTTCCCAATAGAGTATACATTTTTGGCGTTTAAAGTTTATCAAAAACGGACCCCATTCGCGGACTAAATAATCTTTCATAAGTTTTAAGAAGATAAGAGTCAGTCATACCTGCAATATAGTCGCATATTATTCGCGATTTATCTTCATCGGATTCAAAATGAACCAAAATATCGCGAGGAAGAAGCCGATTTGGATCTGATTGCATCGCCTCGAACACAGAGACCACCATTCCTTGCCCCTTAAACTCGAGATGCTGTACCTCCGGCGACTTAATGACGTGCTTCACTACAAAGCCCTGAAGCTCATTCAAGAAAGTCCGTTGATCATCTCTCAGCTCTGCTCGGTATCGCACCAACGGTTCCATTAGTTGTGGCACTTCTGAATACTCCACCGCACTGATGAAGTGGTGTACAAGTCGACTGATAAAACGCTTACGTGTTCCGCTATTCCCAAACAGCCCCTCGACGAAATGCGAGAAAACATCGTTCCCGGATTCTCCAGGGTATTTTTCCTTCAACGCCTCAAGGAACGTAGGACACTTCTCGTCCAAAGATTCCCTAAATGTATCCTCCGATACGATCCCTAGAGCAATTGCGTCTTCAAGATCATGCACGCCATAGGCAATGTCGTCGGCGACATCCATGATGCTACAATCCAGTGACTTATGACTTGTCGCGGCATGCTTGTCCGACCTCTCAGTCACTTGCTGAAAGGTTTCGCGATCGGAAGCGTTTAGCGGCGCCAAGACCCAGTCCACTACATCTTGCTCAGAGTCCATGTAGCATTTCGGTGGCTTGCATGATTTCACATCAAGGAGATTTAAGGCCGATGGCCCCTTCGCCAAGGCTGGAACAATGTCGGAATTGCGGACACGACTGTATGCGGCGGGGTATTTGAGCACACCTAGGAGCGAACGGCGGGTAAGATTCGCTCCTGCATTCGCAGAGAAAAGCTCCAACTTGGACAGAATACGCAACGTCTGACCGTTGCCTTCAAATCCGCCCTCTTCTCGCATGCAATAGTTCAGCGCCACTTCACCACCGTGGCCGAATGGTGGGTGCCCAAGATCGTGCGTGCAACCGATTGCGTGGATCATACTTATACCCGGAAGATGTTCCGTCGCTGGGTGTCCGGGATAAGTTTTTTCGAGCTGCCTTGCTATCCCGCCGGCGATCTGAGCGACCTCGAGGGAATGAGTTAGCCGCGTACGATAAAAGTCGCTGTCTCCTAAGCTTAGAATTTGGGTTTTTCCTTGAAGGCGGCGAAACGACCCGGAATGAATCACACGACCGTAGTCTATCGCCGCCCCGTCCCGCGCGTCTTCGGGTTGTTGGCTCCAAGATTCGCGGCGTTCCAGCCAATTCATTTCGAGTTCTCCCCAATCAGAAACACAGATCTTCCCCCTGAAGCGTTGGGCATTAGGATAGTCACTTCTATCCTTCAAATACATGGATTGCGATCATGACGCTCCAAACCACCCGTCAAGAGTTGTTCGAGGAAATCTGGGAACGACCTATGACGAAGGTTGCAGCTGATTATGGAATATCAGATGTCGCATTGAAAAAGATCTGTGAGAAGCATCGGATTCCCGTTCCGGGTAGGGGTTACTGGGCGAAGAAGGCCGCAGGGAAACCAGTCAAAAAGGCGCTCTTCAGAAAGGTCTCAGATGCGGCTGTCGAGCATATCTTGATTTACGGCAGTGCACTGAACGACCTTCCTAGAACTGTGCAGGCAGCTCGTAAGGAAGCCAAACGGCGAGAGCGGCTACCAGAGAATAAAATCGAGGTTGAAGCGGTACCCGTCCCAGAGGACCTCCATCCAAAAGTCGCCCAAACTCGGAAGAAACTTGAACGAGCGAAGTCGAACCCAAATGGTCTGGTCGCTGTAAAAGGTGACGGTATCTTCAATGTGGAGATTGGACCCAAGAGCATAGACAGAGTGTCGAGCTTCTTGCACTCGCTATTGAATGCAGCCGAAAGTCGAGGCTTCATTATCGTCAAGGGCGTACATGCCTTGGTGTTGGTCGCGGACGGCGAGACGCTCGAGTTTAGTGTTAGCGAGCAGGTTACCCGTTCAAGGCATATACCGACCCAAGCCGAACTGGAAGCGATCCACCAGTGGGAAGGACGCCAGGCACGTCGCTCTCGGAGCTGGGACGATTTTGACTGGACACCAAAACCTAATCCGCCGGAGTGGGATCACGCCCCCAACGGACATATCCGTTTTCAGATCACTGAAAGCAAGTATGTATACGGTGGACTTCGAAAATCTTTCGGTGACGGCAAGACCCAGAGAATAGAATCACTTATTAATCCAATCCTCGAAGCGTTTTCTACATGGTCAGCAGCAATCAAAGCCAAACGCGTTGACGATGAACGCCGTGAACGCGAATGGAAAGAAGCTGAACGTCGCCGGGAAGAGCAACGTCGAAATGTGGCTCTTGAGAAGAAGCGTATCGAGGTCCTCACCCATGACCTCGATAGGCGACGGCGGAGGCAAGAGGTCCTCGACTACATCACCGATGTTGAAGCCAGTTTGTTCTCTGGGAACTACGACAATCCCGAAGCCGTTAGGCAGTGGATCAAGTGGGCGCAGAATTATGCGGAGCGGCTCGACCCTATGTCGGATGGTCCCCCAATACTGCTCCAATTTGAGAATTTCAAACCGTGGGAGCTATCGTGACGATGTGCAATCCAATTCCGTTTGCAGCAGGCTCCTTGCAGCGGATTTGCCTTCGCATGTCACATGTGTGACTAGGAAACGAACGCAGACTCGCCCGCACTTTTGATGCATACATTCTGTGAAATCCCGACCGAAAAAGCGGGCAATGCCAAATAAGAGCCTTAGGCTCGGCGGCGGGTCGCTTTTCTACACGGAATCGCCTTCGGATAAAGGCTCATCGCGCACGCCGGAAATCCGCCTTCTGTTTAAAAAACCTTGCTCATCGCGCCGGTTCGGGCTGCACTTGATCCTCAAGTTCGTCTAGGCGAGCGGCGGCGCGGAACACACCACTTCGAACGTTGGCATCTTCTTCGGCTGCACCATAGATGTCTTTGAGCAGACCGAATTGAGCCATAGTCGGAAGTGTACCGTTTGGCAGCCCCTGGAATCCCCGCACAAGCTGAAAATCAGTGAATTGTTCGCGGAGTTCGCTAATGTCCTCGTCTTGCAATGCACGCACGACGTCAACGATGGCCCCACCAGGTGCGGAAAATGCAGACAATTCGCCACGAAGTCTGACGAGTGCCTTCTCCTTGGATCGCCTGTAAACAGCGTCTGTGTTCTCCAGAGCTTCGATCGCAACGGCCCTGTCATTTCCGGCCAAGCGGACAAAGTAGAACAAAGGCAGCCACTGCCGCTGCACGAGGGCCGAAAGGCAAACATATTCCAGAGGGGAGCGCACAACTGTTCGGTCTAGGTACGCCAGCAAAGCCATGTCTGGCGACAATGCGTGCCCTTCGATACGCTCAACGACTTCCTCCCCTTCAGGGTCGACGGCATGGACATCACCAACCAGCCTGAGAGCAGGCGCTCCTTGCTGTTCATTGAATTCGCCCTCCCGGATGAATTCAAGCTGATCAGCCAGTGTTCGATCAATCGTGATCCGCTTCGTGCCAGCGTCTAGTTCACCTTTATTCGTATCCAAGATCAGAGCCCGGTCGGCCCCGATCTCACTCAGTCGCGATGCACTTGCGAGGAGCACCTGCTGCGCAGCTCGGTCCCGCTGACGCAATATCTCCAGCAGGTCGCCAAATTTGATCTTGCTGGACTGCCCGGGATAACGAAACAAGATCGTCCCATCTTCAAGACCGTTCGCGTCCCTGCACACAATCACTGGAGGGCTGTGATGCTTCTCAACATGGATGACGCCGACTGCGTGACCGCCAACCTCAATTAATTCCTTTGCGAAAACCGGTGTGGGCGTCAGCAATGTCTTGGCCCGATCCGTGATCCTGACGATATCAGTTTCTTGGAAACTCGTGCCCGTCATCCCCAAAACACGGAAATCCGCATTGTTCACGCCGATAAAGACAAAACCGCCCCGATGGTTCGCCAAAGCTGCGATAGCGCGAATAATCGGCTCCATGCGGCGGGGATCGAAATCGGCTTTGCACTCCTGATCGGATGTTTCCCCGTCCGAGAGATACCAATTGCCATCCTCCCGTTCAGCAAAACGGGCGCGAGCTCGATCCGCGAGCGTAAGTTCCGGCTGGCCGCCGCCCCCGATGACCACCCCGACTTCGGCGGGTGCAAAGGTTGCCAGGAAAGCATCTAATTCGGCGTCGCTCGCCTCTGGCACTTCAGGGCCATAAGTATCTGAGCGGATGCCCGTGATGCGGCCCGAATTCACCGGGCGGTCCTGCCGATTGAAATAGAACTGGATGTCCCGGTTCCGCATTCCCCGGCGCAGCATGGCCTTAATCAGGCCAATTTCCTCGTCCGTGATCGACCTACGGGGCATCTCCTACACCGTGAACACCTTCTGAACCTCGTCACCAAAATGGTTGATGACCTTCACGCAAATCTGACCACTTTCGGGTCGCGGAAAAGGATGAGAAAGCGTCGTATGCAGGCTGGCCCAGGCTTCCTCATCGATCTCTGCCTTTAAAGCTCGCTTCAATGCCTTGTACGGATCGCCCGATGCACCGCCAAGGAAGTAGGCGTGGCGGACAAAAAAACTCTCCTCGTCGTAATCATCGTCGATGAACCAACAAGCGATGTCATCGGCGGGATTGTCGGAAGACTTAACCTCCCCCGTTGTAGGATCGAAGATGTCCACGCCCTTGATCTCTACCTGGATCATGTTGTCACCAGCGCCCCGGACCTCGATATCTGGCTCGCCAAAGACCACGAACAGGTTACCTGCCCCCGTGTTTTTCAGCTTGTCACCCATGCGGATGTCCTGATTCATCCGTGCCTTCAGGACCTTGAGCCGGCCGAAGTTCAACATGGTATCATCCACCTCGGGCGCAAACTGGAACCCGCAGATAATCAAAATATCGAAGGCATCGCGTGCTTCTCTTGCAGCACTGCGGACGAACTCATAGCCCACGGCATCGTATTCCGGGCCAATGGCGATAGCCGCACGACGGGTGGCCCCACGTTCTTCATAACGACCTTCGAAGGCGACATAGCCCTTACCTGGCCATGGCTCAATGGAGTCGAATTCCAGCCGCTCGCCCTTCTTGGTGTTCTGTACGCCCGCGACCTTCAGATGTTCCATGACCACCTGAGCGAAGTCGGTCTGTTCCTTAGGCACTACACGAAGTGGCAACTCGCCCTCCTCGTCACGCAAACTATCGAGGATGCGCGGGTCATCGTCAGACGGGATCACGCGATAGGGGGATAGACTCTCGACGGTGAATGGCCCGGCGACGCGGATGGTCTTGGGGTCGTCACATGGCTTGTCATAGAGGAACTCAGCATTCCGGTTCCCTTCTCGCTCGATGGCGGCGTCGATGGCGCTTTGCCGCACGATGCGGGCCTCCCAGAAAGTTTCAAGCGCCTCCTCCGCTGCCTCGGGCCATTGAGTTACTGGCTGTTCCGGCAGAGTCTCAAACGTCCAGTTTTTTTTGCGTGCCACGTTCAGGTCGGCCAGAGCATCCTCCGCCTTGCGGCGTTTGGCTGGGATCGCGTCTGAGGCCCACGACTTAGCGAGCGCATAGAGCTTCTGATGAGCTTCAAGCCACGGTGTGCCGGGGTCTCGGGGGACTTCCCATTCCATGAAGCCGTTCTTGGGAGCAGGCTCACCCGACGGCATCGTAACCTCGCCTTGCGCCATAAAGTCGATCACATCGCCGCGGCGCGCTCCGTTACTGACCGGGAACGGTTCCGGCATGCTTTTCAGACTGTCGTTTAACGCGGTCAACGCAGATTCGACTGCGGGATGCATTTCCTCCCACAAGGTGTCGATCTGGGTATTCCCGGCAATGTCGCGGAGCTGTATGTGCGGCACACGACGATAGACGAAGCCAAGAGTTATGTCAGGCTTGTGCTTCTCTCGACGCACTTCCGCCAGCCTATCGGCATGCGCAGCCAATCCTATAATCTCGGCCTCTTTTTCGAGACCAATTTCAGTATCGCGCAGCAGGTAATATGGATATCGCGTCCCCATGATCCGCGCTCGTGCAAGAGTTAAAGCGACGCGTGACGTGTCAATAGTGATCCAGCGCCGTCCCCATTGCTCGGCCGCATAGGCGGTCGTACCGGAACCACAAGTTGGATCGAGCACTAGGTCACCAGGGTCCGTTGTCATCAAGATGCAACGTTCCACCAACCTAGGCGCAGTTTCCACAACGTAGGATTTGTCGCTGGCAGCTCCTATATCGGTCCACACGTTATTGAGCGCAAAGGACTTAAAGTCGTCGAACTTGCGAACATATCGAATAGCGGTTTTCTGTCCGATAACCCGTCCCGCTCGCTGGAGACGACGCATCCCAATTTCGCTTGTCTTCCATATGCTTTGACGGGTCGGTCTAAAGATTTTTCCAGTCTCGATTACCGGGAACCATGAAGCCGCACCTTCCTGCTTCAGTGATCCGTGGCTGCCGGTCGATTGCAGCTGGTCGGCAGTAAACAATGCGGAGTCGTCTGTTAGGTTCCCGACTCTTTCTTCGGCGGAAGCAGGTCGAGTGGTACCGTCAGAAAACATGATTGAGCGATAATGAGCTCCTCCATCACCGCCAGGAGTCTTCTCCCGAAGAAGCGCTCGATACTTAAGGCGATTAGGTTCTTTTGAATACCAAATTACATAGTCCGCCACACC
The DNA here is from genome assembly GCF_040217065.1 of Nisaea sp. Lineage (GTDB taxonomy): Bacteria > Pseudomonadota > Alphaproteobacteria > Thalassobaculales > Thalassobaculaceae > Nisaea. The sequence goes on along the minus strand of NZ_JAVJNX010000005.1, from coordinate 10,555 downwards.
CGCAATAAAGTCGTTTGTTGCAGAAGTTGTTTTGGTTACGGAAATAAGTGAAACAAAGCTGTCTGGTCCAAAAACCTCGTCTAAGAGCGCTCGAACACGGTGCACATTCTCATCGCCTATCTGGACAAATATCGAACCCGTTTCTGTCAGCAGGTCTTTCGAAACCACCAACCTGTCTCTTAGATAAGAAAGGTATGTGTTGACACCATCTTTCCACGTGTCACGGAAAGCTCGAATAACTTCAGGTTCGCGGCTTATGTGAGCAGATGTGCCGTCATTCACATCTCTAGAGCTTGTTGAGAACTGCCAGTTTGAGTTGAACTTGATGCCATAGGGGGGATCCATATAAATGCATTGAACCTTGCCTCGGAGGTTCTCGCGTTCGGCGAGGCTCGCCATCACCATTAGCGCATCGCCGAGGATCATCCGGTTTTGCCAGTTTTGCTCGTGCTGATAGAACTCCGTCCGCGCCTCCAGTTCTTTCGGGCGACCATTGAAATCAGCAAAAAGGTCGGGGATGTCCGCCTCAGCTTCTCGGCGCCGGGACGTGTCCCGCTTTAGCCGTTCGATAATGGCGCGCGGGTGGATCTTCTCCTGAATGTATACCGGCGGCGCATCGACATAGAGATCGGTCGCGTCCTCAGCATCCTTACCGCGCCAGACAAACTGCGGGTCAAAGTCGAGATTGCGCGGATAGCGCAACTTGATCGGCCTTGCCTCATCCTCCTCCACAAAGCCCTGTTGCTCGGCGGTGGGGATCATGGTGCGCTTTGCAGCGTCGTGGTTGTAGTTCTCGACTTCCTGCGGCTTCGAGGGTTTCTTCGCCATGTTATTATTCCTCTGCCCGCGCTTCTGTTGCATGAATCAGGATGGCCTGCTTCACAAGCCGTTCTTCAATCACAGATTCGAGGCTGTCCTTACTCAGATCTCCAAACTTGTAGTCACCATTCCAAGACATGAAGGCACGGGCCATGAAGCCATGTAGGCTCTGACGGCGCATTTCCGGTATGCGACTTGGATCGATCTCCACCATCGACCCAGCCCGCAGGATGGAGATACCTGTTTGCGAGTAAAACCAGACATAGGATTCCTGGGTCACACCAAGCATCTTTCTGCACTGATCGAAGACCCGGTCATTCTTGGTGATGGGTGCGCTATTCATCATATCGAGCGAAAACGCGGGGACCATCTTAGCTTGGATCAGATACCCCTTGGAAACGTCGAACCCGCGCCCGGACATTCGAAGGACAAGACCGAGATCCGCCCCAAAGCGGCTTTCCTCGGACTTGGCGCCACGCCAGGGCAGCTTCCGGGTGATGACCTTCCATCTAATACCTCCTACAAGAACGCCATCGACGCTGCGCTCGATCCGATCGGCCATGCGGGAGGTAAAGTCATCCTCGTCATGAACTGTATGATCAATACGGCGGCAAAGGTCATCAGTCTGCGACACGATTTGCCCAACAACCGCTTGAATGGCTTCATCAAATCTGTGGAACATACTTACGCGACTCTTGAGGAAATTGACTGACCAATGAAGTTCTTCACATCACCGGAGAATGTGTAAGGATTGTCTAGTTCAATGAATGCCCAGCGACCAAACCGTCCCAGTGCATTAACGCCTGGCACCCAGCGGGTATTCATTGTGTCGGCCTTCGCCGCGTCCTGTTCGGTGCGCCGTCCCTTAACCTCGACCACTAGGTAAATTGGGTCATCAGGGCCATTCCCATCATCCAACCTAAGAATATAATCCGGCCGGTAGCGGTGCGTTTCGCCCCGGTACTCGTATGGTACTTCAAAACCGAGATTGTGGTTCTTGACGTAGGCCAGACAGATATCTGAAAGCTCCCGCTCGATGGCCGTTGCGAAAGCTTTCTCCCAATCCTGGTCGGCGATGACATAATTCACATGGCAGAGAGCCGGATTGGTGCTGAACAAATCTGACTTAGAGGTGGCAAAGTCGACAAAGCGGGTCGAGCCTTCTTCATTGTAAGGGTTGGGGATGGCCCGAACGAACTCCCGCGACGAGGACGGCGCACACGCGCGGGCAATTCTTTCCGCGGCCTTCTGCGCCATCGGGCGCCACAGGAACACCCGCTTCAGAGCCTCACGGTTCTGACCGTGACACGTCAGGCATTCCTCAAACCAACGTTCGGTAATCCGTAACAGCTCACCAAAGCGGTGAAGTGGAATTTCGGGCGCAGGTGATTGAGGCTGTTCTTCACCCGGGGTGAAGAGCTTTGGCTTTGAGTCCTCGCGGATGTAGCGGCGTAAGGTGTATCCTGCGACCGCATAGTAGACAGACTTCATCCGCTGGCTTTCATAGTTGCCCAAGCTTAGCTCGATCCCTTCACCGACAATTGGTTCAACGTCCGTTGAAGTAGGAATGTCGTCCGGAGTGACGGTAAGTTTCGAATCGTCCGTGAAGTTGGCGACCAGAGGCCCCCGCGGATAGGCAACGCGATACCCTGAGATGTTTGGAAAGCGAATTTCACAGGATTCCCGCTCTTGCAGAGCTCGGACTCTTGTCATTCGTGGCGGCGGAGTGATTTTCGCGGGCGTTGGATTCTGTGTGAAGTCGAACGGAATGCCCAGAACGTCAGCATATTCGGGCAACAGCTTGCCGTCCTCTCCGGGCGTGTAGCTAACTCTACGCAAGCCGCGCCCGACCACCTGCTCGCATAGTAGCTGTGTGCCAAATGCACGGACCCCAAGAATATGGCTGACAGTATTGGCATCCCAACCTTCAGTAAGCATTGAAACCGACACAACGCAGCGGATTTCCCCGCCCAACTTGCCCGGCTGACCGACCGTGTTCATGACCTCACGCAATATGTGGGCGTCGGTCAACTTTTCAGCCGCCGAAGCTCCATCACGACGCGCAACCTCATTCCTGAATTCATCAATCTCTTTAGCCGCCGCCTTACGGAAATCGTCTGGCAGGGAATCTCCAGATTCAAGCGCTTCGCTATCGATCAGGATCGTACGAGGCTTGTCACGCCAATGAGCTGTCTCAGTCACGTTCGAGAAAAGCTTCAGCTTCCCTTCGATCAACCGCCCCCTCACCTCTCCAGAATTTTCTTCCGAACGCTCATACCCAGAGATGAAATCATAAATCAATTTCGACGTGGCAGTATTATTCGCAACAACAATAAAAACCGGAGGTCGGCCTATATTGGATTCATCCCATTCCTTGAATGTCACTTCATAGTGATGATAAAGAGCCTCGACCGCACTACGTAACAGTTCTGGAAGCTCTTCAGGGTCGAGCGATCCTGCGTCTTTCTTTCGGCCTTTCTTAGGAAGCGAATTCTTTGGAAGATTGGCGTAAAGCGCGCGGTACTTCGGCATATCGCCGGAAACCGCATCATCCAAAACCGGCAATCGGGGGGTCTTCACGATTCCGCACTCAATGGCATCCATCAAAGAGAAATCCGAAACCACCCAAGGAAACAAAGTGCCTTCAGGATACCCTGATCCACGAAGGAAAAACGGTGTGGCAGACAAGTCGTACACCGTCTGAACTTCGCGATCTCTAGCTAAGGCCTCGATGCCGGAAATCCAAACCCGTGCAGCCTCATTATTCTTTTTGGCCTCATCCTTCTCTTCTGTATCGAGTTTGTTCTCCTCACTCTCCCCCGGCTTTTCTCGATAACAATGATGAGCTTCATCGTTCAACACAATCACCCGTTTAAGCCCCATGAGCTTGGATGCAACACGCTGAATCATTTGCCCTTCAGTCTCGAGGAAACGCTTCGGCTCTTCACCTCTGTCGGCCAGGATTTTTCTAGCCTCCGGCTTCACGGCAACCGTCTCTCGGAGCTGAAATGCATGATAATTGGTCACGACAACACGCGCTTTTCGCAAGTCGCCGAGCATTTCTGGCGGCACGAGACGTCGCTTGGGATCTTCGAAATAGTTTCCGCTTTCTTCTGGCTGAAGCACCCGCAAGCGGTCACGAATGGTGATCCCAGGGGCCACGATCAGAAATCCATTGGTGAACCGACTACTTGTTGGACGCCTCGCCGCATTGATCGCCTGCCAAGCAATCAAGAGAGCCATGACAGTCGTTTTACCCGACCCCGTTGCCATTTTTGCCGCAATGCGAAATAGCCCGGGATTTGCAGCCTGATTGGCTGCCAACAGCTCCTCGCGATAAGACTTGGGCGCGACCTCAGTTAGCCAGATGATGGTCTCGACAGCCTCTAGCTGGCAGAAAAAGTAGGGGAATTCTCGAACCGACCTGTCGCGCCACCATCGTAGAAGACGTTCCGTTTCAGGAGTGACGCTCCATTTCGACGAAGGCAACCCTCGCCATTTGTCGACCTCTGGTCGAACGAGCTTCACTAACGTGTTTTGGCTACCAAGATCATCGGCTCCGAGTTCGAACTCTGTTTGTCCGCCCGATCGTCGAGGAGCCGCGACTGGCACGACATATCCAGGGTCGCGTCTGCCCTGTTTTGTTTTACCTGTAGGCTGCCCCTTCGAATCTAAAATCCAGTGTTCGGCGGGCTCATCGTATGGCGTATTCAGAATTGGATTGATTTCAAAAGGCTGCACCACCTCAACGCCCCCTCGCCTCTAAGTTGCTACGACTTTCTACGTTAACCAGCTCAATGGCAACCGGTCTTTCGGAGCGTTAGAGATCAGACCGAACTCCAGACTGTTGCAGGATCAAGCGGTCTGATGCCTGCGGACAATGGCTTCCTAAGGTTTAGGATGCGCACCACACCCACGTTACCCCCAAACATTTTTATTCGGGGCCAAGATCAACCGTCTCTTTTTTAATCGAATAATTAAAACAATAACCCATCGATATTATTGATGTGATCTTTTTTCTTTCTCTATTCTCATAAAATATTGAGAATTACTTATAAAAAGGAGAATTGACATGAAATTTTTAGAAAAGTCCGGTGATCAGGATAAAAAATCGATCTTCGATCAATCTGTGATCTGGAGAGTAAGACTAAGTGCCGACTTTGCCGAGCAAGAAGGCAAGCGGGCTAAGCCCCACACCGCAGTCGTGGTCGAAAGCCCGTATCGGAATATCGCGCTTGATGCGGCCCACAATGCTTTACACCAGAACAAACATAAACTTGACCAATGGGAGTCGATCACCATCACGATTTGTAAGCAGCCGAAGCTGCCTGCGGATACGGTTTGATACCGCAGCTGCGCTCTCAGGACGTCACCTCCAACAACGACTATTCTGAGGGTAACCGCTGGGCTTGAAGGTCATCCGAGACACAGCGAGTCCAAGTCAAATAGCACTGGTCTATAGGATGACCCACTCGCTCTGCAGAATTTTGCCTTAAGAGATCGGCGAGCGACGCTGGCGTCATGAGCCGACGACAGCATGCCAAGCTTGCGGTTGAAAATATTGGAGCCGCGCCTTCTACCCGGGCCACCGAGGCGAATGCAGCCTTGAAAGCGCTGGCTCGGGCGCTTGGCCGCGCTGCCGCCCGGGAACTTACACGGAGCGCAAGCGATGTCCTCCCCTCTGATGACGGTGAAGCAAGCTGCTGACCTTTTGAACCTCTCCACCAAGACCATCTACCGATCTATCGAAACCGGCGATCTCCCGCATCACACGTTTGGACGCGCGATCAGGATCAGCAAAGTCGACCTCGAGTTGTTCGCCAACAAACACAAGAGGGGAGGCATCTTCAGTCATCACCAGTCCTAGCCGGATGGTCCGCCAAACAACTCTCGTGAAAACACCCGGTTCACTTAACGGTATAAAACAAACTGGGGGTTTTCACGAAAAATGACGCAATTCCACGACAGTCATCACGAGAGCAAAAAGGGTCAGAACATGGGTTCACGAACGGCCCCCAAGATGAAGGAACATCTTACCCTTGGCGACATCCGGGAGCGCTGCACCGAATTGCTGCCGGACTGGAGCAAACGGCGACGGGCGGATCTCCGCTCCGCGATCAAGAAATTCGCGGAAGCGTCCGGCAAGCCGGCGACGACCATCCATGCTGACCCTGAAATCATCCGCATTCTGATCGACAAAGCCAGCCCTCAAGTCGCTGGTATCTCCAAATCAAGATGGTCCAACATTCGGTCATTGATCGAAGCTTGCTTGTTCGAATTGGACGTCCTGACCATCCGTGCTCGCCAGCAATGTGCGCTCACCGCAGCGTGGCAAGCGAATATGGATCGCGCCGAAAAGCTGAAAACAGTAGCTCTTCTGTCTAAATTCGCCCGCTGGTGCTCTCGCGACGGAATTGAGCCGGATATCGTTAATGACAAGACTTTCCTCCAGTTCGAGGCCGAGCTAACCGATTTTTCGCTGGCAAAAAACCCCGTTACATCAGCTGCTGAGGCACGACGAGCCTGGAACCAGGCGGCTTCTCGGATCGACGGTTGGGTTGGAAATCCAGTTCTGCACCGTTGCCGCCGCCCGACGACTACGATGCAGTGGAGTGCTTTCCCTGAGAGCTTCAAGAATGACGTCGATGCGTACGCGGAAGCGAGAGCCAAGCCGAGCAAGTTCAACGAATCCTTCGACAAGCCGCTCAGGCCGGCGACGATCAGAGGGCACGTCGCCAATCTCCGACGTCTTGCAGGCATGCTGGTTCGGGAAGGACTGGATGCGTCGAGTGTGACCTGCATCACCGCGCTTCTGACCGCGCCAAATGTCAAGGGAGGCCTCGATCTGGCCTGGGGAAATGACGAAATCGCCTCCCCGATGGCCTGTCAATATGCCCACGATTTCGTGTCAATCGCGCGGTTTCTCAATTTAGAAGATAACACCTTGTCTCAGCTCATTAAGTTTTCCCGGCGTTGTAGACGCCCGCAATCGGGGCTGACCAAGCAGAATCGTCAGCGTCTCCAGCGTTTTGATGACGAAGACGCTCTTAGAGCAATGTACCTCCTGCCAGAAGGCATCGCCGCGCGTCTGAGAGGCCTTAGCGACATTGCCTATGCCGATGCAGTTGATATGCGATTGGCGGTATGCATCGAGATATTGCTGATGGCGCCACTTAGGCGAAAGAACCTAGCGCTCCTGGATATCAACAGGCACATCGCCTGGCCCATCTCGGCAGATGGAGAGTTGCAGATCACTTTCGAAGAGCCGGAGGTCAAGAACTCGGTACAGCTAGAGTTCCTTTTGCCGGCGGAGAGTACGGCACTCATTCGCGATTACGTGGAGCGGTTCCGCCCGGTGTTGATGGCACAAGAGAGTACAGCGCTTTTCCCCGGTGGTGTCGGAGGGTACATGACGCCCAACAGCTTGAGTCGTATTGTCCGGCTTGGCCTCAAGCGGGAGCTTGGAGTCGAGTTCAATGCCCATCTGTTTCGGCACTTCGCGTGTCAAAATCATCTGCGTCAGAACCCGGGTGACTATGAAACTCTGCGACGGCTTTGTGGTCACAAGAAGCTCGAAACGCTTGTGAACTTCTATTCTGGTACCGAGACAGAAGCTGCGATCAAACAGTTCCACAAGAGCGTTCTGAAGATCCGTGAGCCGGATACGACTGCTGACTTCGGCGACATGGTTTAAGGGGAGACGTTTCGATGAAACTCAGCCCCATTCCGGTTCACAACTGGCACCCGGTTGACAGGGAACTCTGGACTCGGGCCCAGAAGAAGGCGAGCAAACTCGATGATCCCGGCTGGGCCGCGCACTTGCGTCCAGCCACGATCGGGCTTGCAGAACGCGGGTATGGGCTTTGGAACTCCTGGCTGATTAATCGAAATCTGCTTTCAAACGGCGCTTCTCCCAAGAATCTCATCACAAAGAAAGACGTCCTTCGTTTCGCAGAAGAGTTCTGTAAAGGCCGCTCTGGCAACACAGTGCATCTAGCGCTTCGAGGTATCCATACCGTAGTCCGCGCGATGGAAGAAACCCGCGACTACGGGTGGCTAGATCACATAGCTCGTCATTACGCAGCGACGCCGAAGACCAGGAACAAAGCTGCGCGGCTGGTGCCAATCGATGCGCTGTTCGCATTCGGCCAGGAGCTGATAGACAAGAACAGAGGTCCACTCCCTCTGACGTCGTTTGCTGCTTACGAGTTCCGCGACGGCCTAATGATTAGCTTCCTCGCCGCTCATCCGGACCGCCGGCATAATTTTCAGGATCTCCGCCTAGGCGACACGTTAGTTCAAGACAAAGTCGGATATCTTGTTCAGCACGACGGCGCCCAAATGAAAAATCACAAGGCCCGCTCCTATAGAGTGATCGACAGCCTGACCCCTCACCTCGATCTGTATTTCTCTCGTGTGCGGCCTGTTCTGATGAAGAACACCAAGATTGAAGCTGATACAGGTCATGTATGGCTCAGCCAATACGGCAAACCTATGAGCCCCGCCTCCATAAGCAGCCGCATATCGGATCTCACGAAATCCAAATTTGGCAAAGCAATTCCGCCACATTTCTTCCGCGACTGCGCTGCTACGAGCATTGCGTTGGAAGACCCGGGGCACGTCTGGATAACCAAGGAGGTGCTTGGCCATTCGAGCATCGCTACAAGCCAAAAGGTCTACAACCAGGCATGCAATCTGAGCGCCTCTCGCCGTTTCACAACAAGCACCACAGCTCTCCGAGCCTTATTGAAGCAAGACGTGATTGACTAGCCCTAGTGTCCGCTTAAAACTGTGTCGAACCAAGGCCAAGGAGGGCACGGTTCGGCAGATCAGATCTGAAGGAGCCCTCCAATGACCCGCACCGCTATCTATGCCCGTTACTCGTCCGACAACCAGCGCGACGCTTCGATCGAGGACCAGGTCCGCCTCTGCCGCATGCGTGTCGCGCAGGAAGGCTGGTCGATCGGCGGCGAGTTCTGTGACAGGGCTATTTCTGGTGCATCCATCATTCGCCCCGGCCTGCAGGACCTGCTGGAAGCCGCACGGTCCAAGCGTTTCGACGTCGTGGTCTGCGAGGCGCTCGACCGCCTGAGCCGCGACCAGGCGGACGTCGCCCAGATCTACAAACAGCTTAAGTTCTGCGGCGTCTCGATCTCGACGCTCTCCGAAGGAGCCATCTCCGAGCTTCATGTCGGCCTCAAGGGCACCATGAACGCCCTATTTCTCAAAGACCTCGCAGACAAAACCCGCCGGGGCCTTCGCGGCCGCATCGAGCAAGGCCTTTCCGGTGGGGGGAACGCCTACGGATATGACGTCGTCCATGGCACCGGAGCAGATGGGTTGCCGGAACGGGGCAACCGAAGCATCAACGCAAGGCAAGCCGCAGTCGTCCGCGGGATCTTCGCTTTGTTCGCAGCCGGCCACTCTCCCCGTGCGATCGCCCAACGCCTGAATAACGAGGGTATACCAGGCCCCTCCGGCAACCTCTGGCGCGACACCACGATCCGCGGGCACATCACGCGCGGCACGGGGATCTTGAACAATGAGCTTTATGTTGGGCGCCTCGTCTGGAACCGGCAGCGCTACATCAAGGATCCGGAGAGCGGCAAACGTGTCTCCCGATTGAACGATCTTTCTGAATGGGTTGTCATAGACGTGCCGGAACTCCGCATTATCGAAGACTCGCTCTGGGACAAGGTAAAGTACCGCCAACAGGACATCCGGCACTCTCCCACGGTCGAGAAGTCCCGCGCGTCCCGGTTCTGGGAGCGCAGGCGAGCAAAGCACCTTCTGACAGGCAAGGTTTTCTGCGCCAACTGCGGCAGCAGTTTTGCCGCCGTTGGACGGGATTATCTTGGCTGCTCGACAGCCCGTGCGTCCGGCGCCTGCAGCAACAAGGCGTCCATACGTCGGGCCAATCTGGAGAACCACATTGTCGATGCACTCAAGTGCAACCTGATGGCACCGGATCTCGTCGAAATATTCATAAAGGAATTCCATGCCGAGACGAACCGGCAGCGGGCTCTTGCCGACACAGAAAAGGGGGCAAGCAAGAAGGAACTCACGTCGGTGATCCGCAAGCTGGACGGTCTCTACGACGCGATCGCAGACGGACTCCGCACAGACGGCCTGAAGGCAAAGCTCGAAGATCTGGAACGTCGAAAGACTGATCTGGAACAGGAACTCGCCGATGCCACGCCGGCACCGCCACTTCTGCTCCCGAACCTCGCTACGCTATATGCGGACAAAGTCGCGAACCTGCATGAAGCCTTGAATCAGGAGGAACTGCGCACCGAGGCACTGGACATTCTCCGCGAGCTGATTGACCGAGTTGAGATAGGCTCTAGAGCAGACGACGGCTCCCGCCCGGTCGAACTGACCGGCGACATCGCCGCCATGATCGAGACCGCGCACAATAAAAAACCTGCCTCAGATAGGGCGGGTGTTCTCGGTCCGTACGCTTGTTCGGCAAAAGTGGTTGCGGGGGTAGGATTTGAACCTACGACCTTCAGGTTATGAGCCTGACGAGCTACCGGGCTGCTCCACCCCGCGCCATGGGTGTGATTGTGTTGCATTGTGGAGGTTAAGATTTTTGTCTTGTCCCGTAGATGACCTGGCGGCGACCTACTCTCCCACGCCTTAAGACGCAGTACCATTGGCGCGGAGGGTTTTCACGGCCGAGTTCGGAATGGGATCGGGTGCGGGCCCCTCGCCATGACCACCAGGTCATCAACGG
>NZ_JAVJNX010000003.1:0-115488 GCF_040217065.1 Nisaea sp. | reverse complement strand
CGCCGTCTTCTGACCAGCCTCCTGCTCCCGCAAAATCGCGATGATCTGCTCTTCGCTAAACCGACTCCGCTTCATAAATCCGTCTCCTCTCGGGTGACGGACTCTACCTAAAAATGGAGGAGTTTGCGGGGCTAAGGTCAGTAGCAAATCAGGATCGGGAGAGTTTTGTTCATGAGGCGATACCGTTTCCCGGCTGGAAATTTGTCGCCTCGGTAAATGCCAACTTGCTAGCGTGCCAATCAAAACGCTAAACAAAGCTGCAGTAATTTTGTCTCAAGTTTGCAGGCCGATGAGCAAATCCTATAAGCACCTTTATTTACCAATTGAAGAGTCCGCCCGTGAACTCAATGCGCGCCTGTTGCTCGTTATTGCAGCGATGCAGGCAGGCTATCGTGTGGTCATCGGCCAGCAGTGGCTCCTGATCAATAACCTGCAGAATCTCGCTCCCGGTATCGTGTTCTTTAAGGGCAGCAACAAAGTTCAGTCGAACTGGATGCACCATGCCAGCAAGCATGGCCACCGTATCGTAGCAATCGATGAAGAAGTCACGGCGATTGCCGACAGACGGTTTGTATTGAAGGAAATCTGCCCGGATTCACTGCCGCTGATAGACCGTTTCTTTCTCCAGGGACAGAACCAGTTCGACATCTATGTGGACGAGTTTCCGGAACACCGCAGCCGGTTCATGATCACCGGCAATCCGCGCTTCGACTTGCTGCGCAAGGAGTTCACTCAAGCATTCAATGAAGATGCGGAAAAATATCGCGCACAGTATGGACGATATATCCTGATCAACACCAATTTTGGCTATGTAAACACGGCTTGGGGGAAACCCGAAAATTTCGTACAGGTCTGCGAGAACGTAGGATATATCGACCGCGAGAATGCGGAAGATCGGAAGTTCCTGAGTGACTTTTACGATCTCGAGGTTATGAACATGGCCGGCTTCAAGGTCATGATCCGCAAGCTTCGCGACCGCTTTCCTGACCATAAAGTGATCGTTCGTCCCCACCCGGCCGAGAATGTTGAGGCATGGAAGGACGCTTTGTCCGGTGAGGAGCGTATCCATGTTGTCTTCGAAGGCTCGGCCGTACCGTGGATTTTGGGAGCTGACTATTTCATCCACAACACCTGTACGACCGGCACGGAAGCCATGGTGCTCGGCGTGCCCGTTGGCGCATATGCTTTCTATACGAACTGGGTGGAGTCCATTTTCCTCTCAAATCTGGTGACTCCTGTTTTCAGGGAGATGGAAAGCCTTTTCAGTGCCGTCGAAATGGGTATCAGGGACCGAAAGGGCGCGGTTAAGGCGATCCGGGAGGATCGCGATTCGGTGCTGAGACAGCATATTTCAGGGCTGGACAAGATTCTCGCCACCGCTGGCATCTTTCATGGCGTTGATAATCTTGAGGTAGAGATGTCGTCGGGGCCGGTTTACCGAGACGGGAAGGGCCTTAAGGTCGGTGTCCAGCGTTCTCCGTATCAGCGAAAGAAGATCGATCTCGGCCTCAAGGAATTGAATCAGAAGCTGACTAACCTGGTGAAGGTGACGGGGATCGGGTTCAGTGCCAAGGCCGAAAAAATAGGCGATTCTCTATTCATAATCACACCGATAGACTGACGTCAGTCCGTTATTTCATAGTGATCGCCTAAGATGTGACAAAGGATTCCATAATCCGGAGCCCGACCGGACCGCTCCGCTCCGGGTGGAATTGCACACCTGTGACATTATCTTTCGACACGGCTGCGGTGATCTTGATCCCGTCGTAGGTTGTCGTCGCCAGGATGCTCCCGTTTTGATCGGGAATGCCGTGATAGCTGTGCACGAAATAGGTATATTCACCCGGTTTGACTGATCGCAGTGGGCTCGAATCCCAGCTCCCTGGGCGCGGACATTCGAGCGGTGCCCAGCCGACATGGGGCAATTTGAATGCATTGTTTCCAGCAAGTGGTTTCAATTGCTTGACCCGGCCGGGAATGATCCCGATTCCGGCATGCTCACCGAATTCCTCGCCGATTTCGAACAGCGCCTGCATGCCGACGCAGATGCCAAGCATGGGGCGGCCGGTCTCGGCGAACTCCCGTGACAGATCCACGGCCCCGAAACGCCGCATCGCATCGAGGCATTTCGCAAAAGCGCCGACGCCGGGCAGGATCAGGCGTTCGACCTGATCGGCGCGCGGGCATTTGTCGACCAGCGCAACCTCCGCACCGGACTTTTCAACGGCACGGCAGACGCTGTAGAGATTGCCGATGCCGAAATCGAGGACTGTCACCTTGGGCGTGCTCATGACACGGACAGCTCCCTGATGTTCATGTTTGCGGCGAGCGCCTCGCCGCGGATCGATTCAACCGTCATGCGGTCATAGTGCAGGATATCGGCCATGGCGACGGCATCCGCATGTCCGTTCTCGACGGCGGAGACGAGATCGGCGGTTGATCCCATGCCGCCCGAGGCGATGACCGGTATGCTGACAAGGTTCGAAATCGCGCTCAGAAGCTCAATATCGAAGCCTCTGCGGGTACCTTCCTGATCAATGGAGGTAAGCAGCAGCTCGCCAGCGCCCATTTTCTCGGCTTCCTCGACCCATTCGACCACGTCGCGACCCGAATGTTCACGGCCGTTGTCAGTGTAGGCTTCCCACCGGCCCGAGTTCAGCCGCTTCGCCTCGACGGAGAGGACGACAGCCTGGCTGCCGAACTCTTCGGCAATCTCCGAGAGCAGCTCTGGACGGGAGATTGCCGCCGTATTGATCGCGACCTTGTCCGCGCCGGTGCGGAGCAGCCTGCGCGCATCTTCGACAGACCGGACGCCTCCGCCGACCGTGATCGGGACAAATACGTGGCGGGCTGTATGTTCGAGGAGCTCGCTGAGATTGTTGCGTCCATAAAGGCTTGCGACCGAATCCATATAGATGATCTCGTCGATGCCCTGCTCGTAATAGCGTTGAGCATAGGCCTGCGGGTCCCCAATCACGCGCAGGCCTTCCAGATGGATGCCCTTGATCAGGTTTGGGCCCTTGATATCAAGGCGGGCAATCAGTCGGATAGGACGCATGTCACCGGTCTCCGAGAACAGCCGTCAATTCTGTTGCCAGACGGTCCTACGCAGGGACCATTCCCCGGATTCCGAGCGCTGCCAGAGATGCGGCGAGCGGAACCGGTCGGCCAGATGCAGGAAGTAGTCGCGGGTCATCTTCTGGTTCTCAAAATTCTTGGCCGCCACCGGGAACTGGTCCTCGGTGATGCTCATATAGGCGAAATTATCCGCTTCGAACCGGTCCGGATATTCGCCGTCGAAGCGCTTTGCCAGGGCGACGCCTTCCTCGCGGAGGATGTCCTGGGACCTTATTTCCTGTGCGGCGTCATATGTTGCCCGGCCGATGCCGAACTTCACGTGGGTGCAGAAGTAATGCAGATCGTCGATCTTATCGTCGATGCTGTTGTACTTGCTGTAGGTGCCGGGTGTGCGCTCCGGAGAGGCTTGGAATCCGCCATGCTCGACAGAATAATAATAAGCGCTCTGTGGGTGCCATTTCAGATAGTAGCCGAGGTAATGGACCTGAATGCCAACTTTTTCCAGCCGATCAGGATCGGCCGGCATGTAAGGGATGAAATCCTGCTCCTCCAGACCGAAATCCTGCTGCAGTTCGGTCAGCGACACACCGCCCAGATAGATATTGTCGAAATCCTTGGACGCGTAATAGGTGTTTGAGCGGATCGGCGTGACGACATCGGTTTTGGGATTGCCGTACTCGGCTTCGTTCTCGCCATAGAAGACAAGCGGGATGTTGAAGCGCTCGGCCAGCTTCGGCGCCAGATTTTTCTGGCCAAGAATAAAGGGCTGAAACGGGTGATAGAGATTCTCGACCGAGAGCCTGGTCAGCAGCCGATGTACCCTGCCGTTAGGGGTGCACAGATAGTTATCGAATCCGGCGTGAATCCATGATTCAAAATTCTTCCATCCCCAATCCGTGTGGATATGCGGGGCCCAGGTAACGGTCAGCGGATGCATCCCGTACTTTGTTTTAAGGATGTGCGCCGCATAAAAGCTATCCTTGCCACCTGATCCGGGCAGGAGGCAGTCGTAGCTGCCATCTGTGCTGCGATGTTTGTCGCAGAGCGCAATCAGTTCCTCTTCGCGACTGCTCCAGTCGATTGTCGTGTGTTTTTCCTCGGCAACGCGGCAGGCGTCGCAAACTCCGTCTTCGTCAAGGGAGATGGTTTCCTTGCGGCTCTGCTTTGTGTGTTTGAACTCGACCGAAGAATTCGGGCGCTGATTCGAGATCACGCACTTGGTACAGAACTTGATATCCTTGGGAAGCCCGTAACGCGTTGATGGATCGGAGTTATCTGGCGCAAAGCTCGAAAAATCAATATCGACATGAGCTGGATACTTGTACATGGGAACCTTAAATTGGTGGATTGCCGCACTGCGCAGAATTCCTAGCACGGCTGCTTGGTGTTGAAGCAAGCTTTTTGCCTCCCGAGAGGCTTCGATTCTGGCAGGATACAAGCTGGAATTTGATGCAGCGTGCCATACCCCTCAACAGCACATTGGGTGTGATTTAAATATGAATGAGCATTCGGCGCCATTCGCCGGCCCCGCTTCGGGCAAACTCTTTTGTTTTGGTCTCGGCTATACATGCTCCCGGCTGGCTGCACGTCTAACAGACAAAGACTGGCAGGTCGGCGGGACTACCCGCAGCGGGCGTATGCATGATGGCTGGGATGCCGGAGATACGATCGAGATGCATGTCTTTTCGGGAAAAGAGCCGATCAATGGTGTTGCTGAGGCATGCGCGGGGGTAACCCACATCATTGCGTCTATTCCGCCGGACGAAGACGGTGATCCTGCACTGCGTTTTCATTTATCAGTTCTCCGCGCTCTGCCAAACCTGACGTGGGTTGGATATCTCTCGACGCCGGCCGTTTATGGCGATCGTGCTGGCGCTTTCGTGCATGAGGATGACGCACCAAATCCCGGTTCTGCGCGTGGCACACGGCGTCTTGCGGCCGAACGTGCCTGGGTTTCCGCCTTTGAAGATACAGACGTCTCGGTCCAGATATTCCGGCTCTCCGGGATCTACGGGCCGGGCCGGAGTGCGATAGACCAGTTGCGCAGCGGCAAGGCCCGGATCATCGACAAGCCGGGGCAGGTCTTCAACCGCATCCATGTCGACGATATAGGAACCATCCTGACGGCTTCGATGCAGCGACCGAATCACGGCCGCATCTACAATGTCGCGGATGACGAAGCCTGTCCCAGCGGGGATGTTATCCGCTATGCGGCGGCGCTCCTCGGGATGGACCCGCCAGAGCCGATTCCGTTCGACAGTGCGGAGCTGTCTCCGATGGCGCGGTCGTTTTATTCCGAGTGCAAAAGGCTCGATACCGCGCGGTTCAAATCCGAGCTTGGTGTCGAGCTGGCATACCCTACCTACCGGGAAGGGCTGCGCAGCCTTCTTGACGATGCATGAACCGCCGCGTAGAGCGAACAGACAGGTTCGCACGTAAGGAACGCATTGTGCCACGAGTTCCGGTCCATATTGTTGGCTGCGGGGGTCACGCCAAGGTCATCGCCATGATGGTTGAGGCTGGTGGTCAGTTCGACACTGTCTCCTTCATTGACCGGAATCCGGCAGAGGGCGCGTCTTTCCTGGGACGGCCAATACAGGACGAAGGCCCTTTCCTCGAAGATGGCTGTGGGGAGGCCGTCATCATCGCTCTCGGTGAAGGTGTGCGCCGCAGGGAGGCCGTGACCCGCTACAAGCAGGCCGGTTTCTCCAGCTTCCCTGCCGTCATGGCTCCGTCCGCCGAAATGGCCGAAGGGGTCTTGATCGGAGAGGGGAGCGTTTTGATGCCTGGCGTGATTGTGAATCCCGGGACGGAAATTGGTGCTTTCTGCGTTCTGAACACTGGCGCGATCCTTGAGCATGATTGCACCCTTGGCGATTATGCGGCGCTCGCTCCGGGCGCAACCGTGGGCGGCGATTGCCGGATCGGGGCTGGTGCCTATATCGGCATCGGCGCGGCCGTGTCCCACGGTCGTACGGTCGGACCGAATGCCGTTATTGGCGGCGGATCCTTCCTGGCCTCCGATGCAGGGGCCGACGAATTATGGGGCGGTGTCCCCGCAGTCTTGATCCGCAAGCGCGCACCGGGCGCGACAGTGCTGTGAGGATACATGCAGAATAGTTCGGAAGCCGGCCGGGTCTTCGTCATTGCCGAAGCCGGGATCAATCACAACGGCGACCTCGACATGGCGCGCCGTTTGGTGGAAACCGCAGCCGCAGCTGGCGCGGATGCGGTCAAGTTCCAAACATTTTCGCTGGAGTCCATTGTCGCTTCTTCTGCCCCGATGGCGGAATATCAAAAGGCAAACACCGGAGCCGGGGGCTCCCAGAAGGATATGCTGGCCAGCCTCGAGCTGCCGCTGGAAGCCTTTAGCGAATTGGCCGCATATTCCGCCTCGCTCGGCATCGAGTTCATGTCAACGGCGTTTGACCCGGTCAGCCTCGACCACCTTCTGTCCCTGAATGTGCGGCGGCTGAAAATACCGTCGGGCGAGATCACCAATCCAGAGCTGGTGCGGGCGATCGGCCAAGCCGGGCTGCCGGTGCTCATGTCGTCCGGTATGGCGAATCTCGGGGAGATCGAGCAGGCGCTCGGCTGGCTGGCTGAGTGTGGCGCGGGCGATATCAGCCTGCTGCATTGCGTCAGCGATTATCCGGCCGATCCGTCGGATGCGAACCTGGCGGCCATGGACACGCTCCGAACAGCATTCGGGCATCCTGTCGGCTGGTCTGATCATACGCTCGGCGATACCGTGACCATCGCCGCCGTAGCGCGAGGCGCAACGATCATCGAAAAGCACTTCACGCTTGATAAGACTCTACCGGGTCCGGATCACAAGGCCTCGCTCGACCCGTCAGAGCTGAAGCGGATGGTGGATAATATCCGGATCACCGAAGCAGCTATCGGCACGGGCCGCAAGCAACCGACGGAAGCGGAGCGGAAGGTGGCGCTCGTTGCCCGGCGCAGCATTGCCGCCCGCTCGAATATCGCCAAAGGGGCCGAAATCAAGGCCGCCGACCTGACATATCTGCGGCCGGGTGACGGTATCGCACCGTCGCATGCGGACATGGTGATCGGCCGGCGCGCCGTGCGGGCCATTTCGGCCGGGACACTTTTGAGCCTCGCTGATATCACCTGACGTAAAAGTGCCTTGCCGTGGAGCCACTTCCGCCCCATCTACCCGCGCATGAAAACGCTCACCAACCGTCCGGCTGCCTTGCCGTCGATCCTCAGCGCCGAGGATATGCTGACCGCGCGCGAAATTTCCGACTGGCTGCTGCAGGTCTCCCGCGAACGGAGTGATCTCGGCCGGCTCTGGGATGAGTTCTGCCGCCGGCTGGCGCTGGCAGGCGTGCCGGTCGAGCGGGGTACGGCCATCCTGATGGTGCTGCACGCGGTCAAGGAAGGCGTGCTCTGCGAGTGGCGGATGGGGCAGGGGGTGGAGGTCGAGCCCTGGCATTACGCGCCGGGCAATGCCAGGATCTATCAGGAAAGTCCCCTCCGCCTGGTGCACGAGACCAAGAGCTGGCTGCATCGCGCCATCGACGAGGAAAGCGCGGCGGAATTTCCGATCCTGGCCGACCTGAAGGCGCTCGGATATACGGACTATCTCTGCGTCCCGATCATCTTCGCCAACGGCATGCAGAATGCCCTTACCTTCGCCAGCCGGGAGACGCGGGGCTTTTCCGAGCGTGATATCGCCCTGCTCCGTCAGGTCATGCCGACGGCCAAGATCGTGCTGGAGCTGATGTCCGTCTATCGCAGCATGGACGATGTGCTGGCCATGTATGTCGGGCGCGAGCCCGGTGGCCGTATTCTTGCGGGCGACGTGCGGCGCGGCGTCGTCAACAAGATGGAGGCGGCGATTCTGGTCGCCGACATGCGCGATTTCACGCTGCTGTCCGACCGGCTCGGCGACAAACAGACGGTGGAGCTGCTGGACGCCTATTACGATTGCATCATCCCGCCGATCCTCGCGCGCGGCGGCGAGGTGCTGAAATTCACCGGCGACGGGATTCTCGCGATCTTCCAGGACGCCTCCGGAACCGGGGAGTGCCGGCTTTGCCGGGGCGGGGCCCTTGAGGCGGCGATAGAGGGCCAGGCCTGTCTCGATGCGCTGGACACCTCGCGATGGGGCGCCGATGTCGAGGTGAAGGCGGGTATCGCCCTGCATCACGGCAAGGTGGCTTTCGGCAATGTCGGCTCCGGCGAGCGGCTGGACTTCACGGTGATCGGCAAGGACGTCAACCTTGCCGCCCGGCTCGGTGCCAAGTGTCGCACCCTGCATGAGCCGATCCTGATGTCGAAGACCTTCGCCGACTGCCTGCCGGTTCCGGTGCGCAAACTCGGCGATTTCAGCCTGCGCGGCCTGCCCGGCACACAGGATGTCTATGTCCCGGCGTGAAGGACATGCGCTCCAATGAAGACGCAGGTTGCCTCCTGACAGGCCTCTTCCTGTAGGATTGCAAAGATGGCCGGTCCCGACACCGGATCGCCGGCGCGTGAAGAGGATCGCCGATTTGTCACCAATACCCGTTTTCTCGATCCCTGATATCGACACCAACCCGGCTCTTGGAGCGGCGTAGCGGCGATGCGTGACGATACGGAGCGGGGCAGCAAGACAGCCGCCGTTGTCGGCGGCGGTATCACCGGGTGCGCGACTGCGCTCGATCTCTCCCGTCTCGGCTTCCAGGTGACGCTCTACGAGGCGAAACCGCTGCTTGGCGGCATCCTGCGGGACCTCGAGAGTGACGGGCGCTGGTATTTCAACGGCTGCCAGTATCTGCGCACGGAACAGGCCTGGCACAAGGCTTTGCCGGGCGCGCTGCAAAGCAGCCTCTACAGGTTCGACCATTATTACGGTGCCCACACCGATCTTGGGTTCGGTCCGGTTTCTCACGAGGATTTCGAGGCACCCGTTTTCGATGCGCCGCCGGATGGTCTTGCCGATCCTGAGACCTACCGCGCCTGCGCCAGTCTGGCGGACAGGATGCGCTGCTATCCACCGGCCATCGGTGCGGCCGTGCTTGGATGGCTCAGGCACATCGGAGCCGATCCGGAGGCAATTGACGCGGGAAATGCCTACAACGTCCAGCTCGGCCGGCTTTACCTGCGCAGTGACGATAAAGAGATAGACGCTCTCAAGACCGGCTCGCCCGTTGCGGACGATCTGCTGGGTCTGCCGCGCACGGTCCGGGGCGAGGGGCGGCCGATCGGCAGTCTGCCGACCCATGGCTACAACGCCTTTTTCGATGTGTTCGAAACCATTCTGACCGAGGCAGGCGTCATTGTTTGCACAGGCCAGCCGGTCGTGCCGCGGTTCAAAGATGACACTGCCATTTTGAAGCTGCGTGGCGAGACTCTGAGGCCGGACCTGATCGTCTGGGCGGCGAACCCGACCCCGGTGGTTGCCGCCGCCGGACTGGGGCGCCTCGATGATCCCTTCGTCGATATCACCGTGAGCGCGGGCAGCATTTCCGGGCCCGGACTTCCCGCCGATCCCCATTATATGCAGGTCTACAGCACGGGCAGCCCGGTCACGCGCATTTTCAGCTATCCTCGCGAGGGTGAGCACTGCGTCACGGTCGAGCATATGCCGGACGGAAAAAGCGTGCCGGATCTGCAGGAGCATGTGCAGGAGATCTGCCGGTCGTTCTATGGCGACGTCCGGATCGAGATCGCAGTCCAGCAGCCGCAGCGCCGGCATATCTTCTTCTCACCGGCGGACCGGGCGCGGTTCGACGCGTTCCGCGATCTGTGCGCGACGCGCTATGTCAATTTCGTCGACGGCGCGTGGGAAAGCTACGCGCGCGATCCGAAGATCAACGGCATCGCATCGACCCTGCGGGCACGGCTGCCGCTGATCTGTCCCTAGAACTCGATCCCGGCCTGCGCCTTGAAGCCGGAGCGGAAGGGATGCTTGATCTGGGTCATCTCGGTAACCAGATGGGCCGCCTCGATCAGCTCTTCCTTGGCGTTCCGGCCGGTGACGATGACATGCAGGTCCGGGCGCTTGTTCCTCAGGGTCTCGACGACCTCTTCAAGCGGCAGGTAATCGTAGCGCAGGACGATGTTCAGCTCGTCCATCAGCACCATGTCGATTTCGGGATCCGCCATCAGTTCCTTCGCCTGCTCCCAGGCGGCACGGGCGGCGGCGATGTCGCGGTTCAGGTCCTGGGTGTCCCAGGTGAAACCCTCGCCCATGGTGCGGATGGAGACCTGATCGGCGAAGGCTTCCAGCACCTTGCGCTCGCCGGTCTCCCACTTGCCTTTGACGAACTGCACGACGCCGACATTCATGCCATGGCCGATGGCCCGGCAGACCATGCCGAAGGCGGCCGTGCTCTTGCCCTTGCCCTTGCCGGTATGGACGATCAGCAAACCGCCGGTCTCGGTCTTGGTGGCCATGATCTTGTTCCGGGCGGCTTTCTTCTTCGCCATCTTCTCGGCGTGCCGGGCGGCCTTTTCCGGATCGATCTCGCTGCCGGATTCGATGTTCTCGTCGCTCATCGTTTCTCTCCCTCGTCTTTCATCATCGCACCGCCCGACCTCAATCGGTCAACCAGCCAATGCCGTCAATTCCTCGTGCGCCGCGTTCCGGCGCGGACGCCATAGCCCGCGATCCAGGGCTTCCCTGAGCTTCGCCGCCATTTCCTTCAGCGCGGCCGGATTGTGCCGCTCCAGGAAGGTGCGCACCTCGTCATCGCCGAGATAGGCGTCGAACATGGCATCGAAATGATGATCGCCGACGCAATGCGCGGTGGCGGCGAAGGCAAACATGTAGTCGACGGTGGCGGCCATTTCGAAGGCGCCCTTGTAGCCATGCCGCATCACGCCCGCGATCCATTTCGGATTGACCACCCGGGCCCGGACGACACGCGCAACTTCCTCTTCGAGTGAGCGGATACGGGGATGTTCGGGCCGGGAATGGTCGTTGTGATAGACCACCGGCTGGGCGCCCGAAAGATGCCGGATGGCGGCAGTGATACCGCCCTCGAACTGATAATAGTCGTCACTGTCGAGCAGGTCGTGCTCGCGGTTGTCCTGATTGTGCAGCACCAGCTCCACATCCTTCAGGCGGGATTCGAACAGCGCATGCGCGGCCTCGCCCTCGGCGCCCTGCCCGTAGGCATAGCCGCCCCAGGCGACATAGGCATTGGCGAGATCTTCCTCGTTTTCCCAGAGCTGCTCGTCGATCATTGCCTGCAGGCCCGCGCCATAGGCGCCGGGCTTGGAGCCGAAGACGCGGTAGCCCGCCTGCTTCTCCGCCGCCTCCCGGCTGGCGCCAGCTTTCTCGAAAGCTGCCGCATCGCTCTTGTAGCGGGCGGCGAGCGGGTTCTGCGCTGCGGGCTCGTCCAGCTTCGCAACCGCGCGGGCGGCACTGTCCAGCAGGTCGATCTGGAACGGGAAGGCATCCCGGAAGAAGCCGGAGACCCGGAAGGTGACATCGACACGTGGCCGGTCGAGCACGGAGGCGGGCAGGATCTCGAAGCCGGTGACGCGGCCGCTGGCAACGTCCCATTCAGGCTTAACGCCCATCAGGGCGAGGGCCTGGGCAATATCGTCGCCGCCGGTCCGCATGTTGGCGGTGCCCCAGGCGGAGATTGCCAGCCGCTCCGGCCAGGCGCCATTCTCCTGCCGGTAGCGTTCCAGCAACAGGCAGGCGGATTTCCAGCCGAGCTGCCAGGCGGCGGGGGTCGGCACCGTGCGGGTATCGACGGAATAGAAATTCCGGCCGGTCGGCAGCACGTCCGGTCGCCCGCGTGTCGGCGCGCCGGAGGAGCCGGGAGCAACGAAGCGCCCGGCGAGGCCGGTCAGCAGGCCCTTGAGTTCCGCATCGCCGCAGCTTGCGACCGTGGGACGCAGATGGTTGTCGACCGCCTCCAGTACGGCCTGGGTACGCTCCCATTCGGATGCAGTTATGCGCCGTCCGGCGATGAGGTCGTGCGCCAGCAGTTCCAGCCGTTCGACCGTGTCGCCATGGGTTCGCCAGACTTGATCATCGACATCCGCAAGCGCATCCGGCCGGGCGCCTTCCCATGGCAGGCCCATGTCGGCGGCCAGCGGATCGAAGGGCTCGCCATCCAGCTCAAGTTTGAGGTCACGGGCCAGCGCCCGTTGCAGGGAGGCGTCGCCGCCGTCGCCCTGGCCGCGCGGCACACGGACCAGCGCGGTCAGCAGATCGTCAAGCAGGCGGCCTTCCGGCGCGGCGCCGAAGACATGCAGCCCGTCGCGGATCTGCAATTCCTTCAGCTCGCAGAGATAGCCGTCCAGCCGGTTCAGCTTTTCCGCCTCGCCCTCCCGGTCGGAGAGGCCGAGATCCTTGTCGATGCCAATGGCGGCCATCTTTTCCAGGATCTGCTGGGACAGCAGCTTCAGGCGGCGCGGGTCGACCCCGGCAGCCTGGTAATACTCATCCACCAGCGCTTCCAGCTCCTTCAGCGGGCCGTAGCTTTCCGCCCGGGTCAGCGGCGGTGTCAGATGGTCGATGATGATTGCGGCGGAACGGCGCTTGGCCTGCGTGCCCTCGCCCGGATCGTTGACGATGAAGGGATAGAGGTGCGGCAGCGGGCCGAACACGGCCTCGGGGTAGCAGCTCTCGGACAGGGCCAGTGATTTGCCCGGCAGCCATTCCATGTTGCCATGCTTGCCCATATGCACGACGGCATGGGCGCCGAACTGTTCTCGCAGCCAGATATAGAAGGCGAGATAGCCATGCGGCGGGACCAGATCCGGGTCGTGATAGCTCGCCGTCGGGTCGATGTTATAGCCGCGCGCGGGCTGGATGCCGACGAGCACGTTGCCGAGACTGAGCACGGAGAGCCGGAAGGCATCGCCGGAAACGAAGGGATCGCTCTCGGGCGCGCCCCAGCGTTCCTCGATCTCGCTGCGCACGGCCTTCGGAAGCTGTGCAAAAGCAGCCTTGTAGGCGTCGAGAGACAGCAGAGCCCCGCCCTTGCGGGAGACCCGGTCCGAGAGATCGTTCGTCGGCCCGACAGAGAGTCTGCCGATCAGGGCATCGCCGTTGATCGGGATATCCCGCACGCCGTATCCGGCCCCGGCCAGTGCGCGCAGCACGGTGACGGTTCCGGCCGGTGTGTCCAGCCCGACGCCGTTGCCGAGCCGTCCGTCCTTGTTCGGGTAATTGGCAAGCACGATGGCGAGCTTGCGCTCTTTCGGAGTGGTCGCGCGCAGGCGGGCCCATGATGCCGCGAGCTTCGCCGTGAAGGTGATACGATCCGGCACCGGCTCATAGCTGACGAGGGAGCATTCCGTGGCTTCATCCCGGCGAGCTTCCGCCTTGAAGGAAACGGCGCGGGTCAACACCCGTCCGTCGACCTCCGGCAGGGCCACATTCATGGCGATATCGCGGGCGGAAAGGCCATTGGTAGACGCTTCCCAATTCTCCCGGTTGCCGCCGGAAAAGATCACCTGCAGCACCGTGCAATCGCCGCCGTCAAACGGGGTTTCCGTGCCCGGTGCGCCCGGCTTGGAGACGGCAAACCCGGTGGCGTTCAGGATCACGCCCGGCGGCGCCTGCTCGATGGTCCCGCGCACAAGCCCGGCGGAAACCGGGTCTTTCAGGCTGGAGACAAAGATCGGCACCGGGGCGAGACCCTCAGAACGCATCGCCTCGATCAGTGCATCCACCGGAGCCGTATTGCCGGCCTGTACCAACGCCCGGTAGAAGATGATGGGCGCCGGATGCGCGTCAGGCTCGGACGCGGCCAGTACCTCTTCCAGAGACGGATGAGCCCTGCCGGGCAGGTAATATCCCGCCTTCGGCAGCGGTGCGGGCTCGCGCCATTCAGTCTCGGTTCCGATCAGGCTGGCGGCAAAGCGGATGGCCTCGGCGGCATTGCCGATCCCGCCCTCGATCATGTAGCGCCAGAGCCGCTGTGTTGCGGCGGTATCGAGACTGCCGCAGCTGGTCAGCTCCGGGTCTGGTTGGTCGTCGCCAGGCAGGAAGGCGAGCGGGATTTTCTTTTTCCGGCAGACGGCGGCGAGCTGCTCGACGCCATAGGGCCAGTAGCCCGTGCCGCCGATCACCCGCACCACCACTAGCTGCGCATGGACGGCCATCTCCTCGACATAGAGATCGACGGAGAGATTGTGGCCGAGCTGCATCAGGTTCGCCAACCGCAGGCTGGGGAACGGGCCGTTATGTCCCGCCGTGACCTGAGCATAGCCTTGCGCGAGGCAGGCGAGTTCGGTGTCCGCCGCGCTCAGGAACAGGATATCGCCCGGCGTCTGGCCGAGATCGACAGCTTCGCTGCCGTCCGTGACCGAGCCGGGAGTTGCCGCGAGGAGATGCATGGAGCTTCCGCCTTGTGCGGTTCGGTGGAATTACCCGGCGATGGCGCTGGCGATGGCGTCCCGGTCGAGCCCGTGATGGCCGATCACCACGAGACGGGAAGCGCGGGTCTCGCCTGCCTGCCAGTCGCGGTCGAAATAGCGCTGGATGCGCGGCCCGACGCCCTGGATCACCTGGCGCATCGGCTTGCCCGGAATGTCGAGGAAGCCTTTCACGCGCAGAATGTCGTGGCTTTCGACGGTGGCGATGATGCGCTCTTCAAGAGCCTCCGCATCCTCGATCACGCCGAGCGGCATGACGAAGCTGTCGAAATCCTCATGATCATGCTCATGCCCGTCGTCATGGTGCGAGGGGCGGCTGTCGAGATCGTCTTCCGCTGCCGCGCCGAGGCCGAGCAGCACGTCCGCGCCAAGCCGGCCATGGGCGCTGGTGACAGTCTTCACCGCGCTCCTGAGATAGGGCGCGACGATTTCATGCACTTTCGCGAGCCCTGCTTCATCCAGCAGATCGGTCTTGTTCAGCACCACCATGTCGGCGCACTGGAGCTGTTCCTCGAACAGTTCCTCCAGCGGGCTTTCATGATCGAGGGACTCGTCCGCCGTGCGCTGGTCCTGCACCGCGTCGTGATCGTCGGCGAAGCGGCCTTCGGAAACGGCGGCCGCGTCGATCACGGTGACCACGCCGTCGACGGTGATGCGGGTGCGCACTTCCGGCCAGGCGAAGGCTTTCACCAGCGGTTTCGGCAGGGCGAGGCCGGAGGTCTCGATGATGATGTGATCGGGGCGTTCGGGCCGGGCGAGAATAGCTTCGATGGCGGGCAGGAAATCGTCCGCCACGGTGCAGCAGATGCAGCCGTTGGCGAGTTCCACCACATCCTCCTCGCTGCAGCCCTCGATGCCGCAGCCGGTCAGCAGCTCCCGGTCGACGCCGAGATCGCCGAATTCATTGATGATGAAGGCGAAGCGGCGGCCGCCGTTATTTTCGACCAGATGCCGGATCAGGCTGGTTTTGCCGGCGCCGAGAAAGCCGGTGATAACGGTGGCGGGGATCTTCTCTGTCATGTCTGTCTCCTGGGCCTTCCACGGCATGATGCCTTGGACCGGTGCGTTGCGCTCTCGTCACCGAACGGAAGACCGTGCCCTGATCACACCCCGGATCAAGGCGGGCGACGATGCTGGCGGCAGGTCTCCTGGCTCGCCGGGTCATCACGTTCTGTCCGCCTTCCCGGATGCAGGAAATCCTGCGTCCAGTGGCTTCGGGACAGACCGCTCGCCGGCTACAGTTGCGGGGGCAGCCGCGGTTTGATCCGGCAGACACGCCGAACCGACCGCGTTCCCTTTTGATCCCCCCTCCGGACGAAAGGGCGGGAACCGTCAGCGAAACCCTTGTCGGACGGCGTGGGGGCAGTGTCAAGGGAGCGCGTCGACGGAAGGGCTGAAATCGGCTACATTCATGTCCATATCGAAGGGAAGCCCCGCCCCGGCGGGCCGGAACCGGACATCCAGAAATGGCCATCACAGCGACGGCTTCGATAGCGCCCCAACTCAATAGCCTGAACCGCAGCGGAACGGGGCAAGGGGGTTCGCCCGCGGATTCTGGCGCACCGGTCGCTGCGGAAAACAGCGCGGCTGTTGCGGCCACTACGGTTCTCGGCTCGTCCAGCCAGCAAAGCGCAGCCGTCTCGCAAGCGCAGTCGGCGCTACGGTCGGCCGAGGATGTTCTCGCCCGGCGGGAGGCCGAGTTGAGCGATGCGCAAAGTGCCGCTTCAGCTGCCTCTGATCGTGCCGACCAGCGCCGCCGGGCTTTGTCCGAGGCGGAAGCGGCTGAGCGGGTTGCCCTCGCCGAAGATCTGCAGCGCGGCTCCCTGGTCAATATTTCCGTCTAATAATCAGATTTTTCAGGTTCATGGTTTCAGCCGGGAGCGGCGCAGGTCAAACGCCGGTTTGCCGCCGTTTTGTGAAGGCAACGAAAAGGGTTGCGAGCGGCTGGCCTGCTTCCTCCCGCATGGCGCCGCGCTCATAGGTCTTCAGCGACAGGCCCGCCTCATCTGCACAGCGCCTGAGCATCGCGAGATCGTGCATATGGGCGCCGTCCGGCCCAATGCCTGGCGCCTTACCCGGTGCCGGTTCGAGCGCGGTCAGCAGCAGCGTTCCATCAACTGCCAGCCGGACGGCGACAGTGGCGAGGAAGGTGGTCAGATCGCCGATATAGGATGTGACGTCGGCGGCGATGATGAGCGTGTAGGTCTCGCGCTCCTGCTGCAGGATCGTGGTCACCTCGCCGGTGAGCAGCCGGTCATAGATGCCTTTCGCTTCCGCGCGGCGGATCATCTCGCCTGAAAGGTCGATGCCGGTGAGGTGGCGGCAATGTGGCCTAAAGGCGGCGCCGGCAAGCCCCGTGCCGCAGCCGATATCGAGGACGGACAGCACGGATGTCGCTTCCGCGACGGCGCCGCAGGCGCGGGCTAGCCGCAGCAGGCTTTCCGGAGCCGAATATTTCAGGCGTCCGGTCAGATGGGTGTCGAAATTCTCCGCATATCCGTCGAACACCATTTTCACGTGAGCGGGCGTGAACGCCGCCTCGAGCGGTCCGGCCCCGAGGCGGGCCAGGGCGCGGCCGGCCCCTTGCCGGTCGGCCGGGTCGAGTACCCGGACCGTGCGATATAAACCAACTGCGCGGGAGATCATTCCGTCCTGTTCCGTGGCCTGGGCGAGCAGATAACAGGCTTCGGCAGTATCCGGCGCGGCGACAAGCACTTTCGAGAGCAGGCTTCGGGCCAGCCGGATTTTCCCGTCCCCGAAAGCTTTCAAGGCCCGCATGATGGTGGCGGGGCCGTGCAGGGGGGCAAGGACCAGAAGCCGCGCGGCGGCGGTCATACCGTCCCGGTCTGCCGCGCCGAGATCGTTCAGATATCCGGGCGCGTCGGGGGCGAGAAGGACCGCCCGGCGCAGGGCGGGGACCGGGTCCGTGCCTGTCCGGGGAGCCACGGAGGCGAGATTCGCCCAGTGCCGCGGATGGTCTGGCTCCAGTTCGGCCCGTGCGCGCAACAGCGGCAGCGCCCGGTGCCAGTCACCAGCCGCTATCGCGTCTTTGAGCGCGTCGATTAGATCCGCAGGCATGGGGCAGAGCCTAAGGGAGAGGGACGGCGGATGAAAGTCGCCGTCTTTCCGGCTTATTGCCCGCCGTTCTTCGCGAAATACTCCAGAGCCTTTTCGGCCATGTAGAGGTCGAAGGCGTCGTGGATGTCGATGCCGGAGGCAAAATCGTCGATTTCCAGGATATCAACCTTCATGCCGGTCCGCTTGCCGGCCCGGATCAGGTCGGCGCGGATGGCGGAGGCGAGGCCGGTATCTTCGCGGAACAGCGGCTTGCGGGTCTGGCGCGGGCCGTAGACAGCCATCCAGTCGAATACCCGCTGCCATTCCCCGGCTTCGTTCCGGGACCAGAAATTCTTGTGCGTCTTGTTGGCGACAAAGACGGTTTCCAGACTGTCGTCCGCCTTCAGCCGGTTCACGCATTCGGCGATCCATTCCGGTTTGCGGAAGATATCCGTCGGCTGCAGGAAGACGACGATGCCGAACGGCCCGTCGATCTCTTCCGCCCGCTCCAGCGCATCCTTCAGCACCGGCTCGGTCGGTGTCAGGTCCTCAGCCAGCGAGCCCTCCCGCATGAAGGGGCACCAGGCCCCGGCGGCGACGGCGGCATCGCGGATCGCGTCATTGTCAGTGGTGACCAGCACCCGGTCGCAGACGCCGGAGGCCAGTGCATGCTCGACGGAATGGGCAATCAGCGGCTTGCCGCCTATCGGCTTGACGTTCTTGCCGGGCAGGCCCTTGGAGCCGCCACGGGCGGGCAGGATGGCGAGAACGCGGTCGGACTTGGTCATGCGATTGAATTCCTGAGTTCGGTAAAGCGGTCCGCGACCATTTCGGCCATGGCGAGGCTCATGTCGTCGCGGATATCGACAAGGGCCCAGAACTGGTCGACCACCTCGAAGCCGACCGCGTCGCCGAGACGCCTTCCTTCGCGGATCAGCTCCGGCCGGGTGGCCAGCGCCAGGCCGACGACTTCCTGGAAATAGGTCGAGCTGCGCCGGTCGCCGCCCGGATCGAGCGCCTGGATGGTGCGGTCGGGATCGAGCCGCCACAGGCTGGCCTCGAATTCACGCACGCAGACCACGCTGTCGAGATGCTCCCGCGCCGCCAGGTTCTCGGCTGTGCGCCGGATCAGGCCGCGCGGCCGGAACGGGTGGGTCGGCTCGACCACGACGACCTGTTTCGCCGGATGCGCATTCAGCACGTCCACCAGCGCGTCCGAATAGCTCTCGGCCGTGCGGTCATGGATGGTGATCCGGTCCGCGAAGGGGGCGGCCTGGGCCTTCACCGCGTCATCGTCGGCGGTCAGCACCACATTGGCGTCCGGCAGGTCTTCCAGCACCGCTTCGATGGTGCGCACGAGGCTGGAGGCGCCATGCAGGGGCTTTACCAGCTTCGGGGTCGAGCTGGCGCCGGAATAGACCGGGATGATGGCTAGGATGTCACTCATGGCGCGCTCGTCCGGATGTAGTCGATGACCTCGGCGACGCGCTTGGCGCGGCCCTCGTCGCGGCCCTGATGGATGCCGTGATGGTGATAGACCCGGAGGCCCGGCTCATAGAGGATCTCATGGCCGAGCGCGATCATCCGCTTGCCCCATTCCCGGTCCTCGACGCCGCGGATCTCCTCGTTGAACGGATGCTCGTCCCAGATCGATTTGCGGATGCCCGAATTGGCGTTGTGGAAGAAGTAGTCCCGGCGCTGGCGCACCCGCTCGTCCCGGAACGTGGTCCAGAGATCGCGCCGGTCGATGGCGCTGGTGTCCGGCAGCGGCTCCTGCCGGCCATAGATACCGCAGAGCTTCGGGTCCCCGCCCGGGCCGAGATGGGCCAGCAAATAGTCGGCCCAAAGCTCGTCCACCGGCACGCAGTGCGAGGAGATCAGCGCCACGGTGTCGTATTTGGCGGCGGCGATGCCGATATTCAGTGCCCGGCCGTAAGAGAATTCGGCGCGGCTGATATACTGGATGTTGACGCCATAGGCTTCGGCGATCGGCAGCGTGTCATCGGTGGAATCGTTATCCACCAGGATGACGTCGATATCCTTCACCCGCTGATGTTTCAGCGCGGTCAGGCAGCGGCCGATCCAGGCGGCCTCGTTCTTGGCCCTGAGCACGACACTGATCATGACTGCCTCCAGTCGTCTTCATCCACCACCCCGAAATCGAGCGCGGCGCCTTCGATCAGGGCATAGAGCGCTTTCTTGCCGAGCACGGTCGGCTTCAGCGCGGCGGCAATGCCGGGCCCGCCTTTTTCTTCCGCTATGTCCGCCTCTTCGAGCACCTTGCCGAGCGGGATCGGCCGGGCGGCTTTCAGCGTCGGCCGGGCCAGCCGGTGCAGCTCGATGCGCGCCACCAGGGTCGGCGCGAACAAGATGGTTCCCTTCAGGTCGCCCGTCTCCTGCATGGCCCGCAAGCGTTCCAGCGCGTCGAGATCATGCACCAGGAAAGCCGGTTTCGTCCCGGCCCTGAGCAGCGGCGGGGAGGACAGATGGTCGGCCGGGACGACGATGTCGAACTCTTCGGCGACAGTTTCCAGCGGCTCGTGCCGGATCGCGTCCAGGGAGATCGGCCAGGCTTCCGCCTCGACTGTATCCGCATGGTCGCCGAGCAGGATCACGCCGTGCTTGAAATGCGTGTCCTGATCGCTGACGGGTCTGATTTTCATGCTCTGGCTTACCCCGCATTCCGCATGGCGTCGCGTATTGCATCGATCGACAGGGCGCCCGGATTGGCTTTCTGGAAGGCGATCACCGCCTGGTCGAGATTCATGCCCAGCCCGTTCTGTGTCTTCAGCCCGCGCGCCGCCGCCAGTTTCATCAGCGGGGTTTCCGCCGGCTGATAGATGATGTCGTAGACAAGCGCATCCTTCGGCAGCGCGGCGATCAAGGCGTCGGCATCCGCACCGAGCGGCGTGCCCGCATCCCCGTCCTGATATCCGGCCGATGTGCAGTTCACCAGCACGCCGCAGTCCGAAAGCAGGCCCGCCGTCAGCGGCAGCGCCGCCGCCGAAACATGCGTGCCGAGCTTTTCCGCTGCTTCTTCGGCTTTCGCCGGGGTCCGGTTGGCGACCACCAGCTCTTTCACCGCCCCCGCCAGATAGGCCGCGACCGCGATCCCGGCCCCGCCGAGCCCGATCAGCACCGCCTTGCGGGAGGCGAGATCCGGCAGCGCATCCGCGATCTGAGATAGCGCCCCGGCCCCGTCCGTATTGGCACCGACAAGCTGATCCCCGTCCCGGTAGATCGCGTTCACCGCACCGATCCGTTCCGCCTCCGGCTCCAGCCGGTCCAGCAGCTTGGCGATCGCCTGCTTGTGCGGCACCGCGACCGCGCCGCCGATATAGCGGGTGTCGGCTTTCAGCGCCGCGACCAGCCCGGCCAGATTTGCCGGCGTCACATCCATCGGCACCATCGCGGCATCAAGGCTGGCGGCCGTGAAGGCGGCGTTCCAGAGCAGCGGAGAGCGTGCGCCCTTGGACGGGGTCAGCCCGAGGATCGCGGCGTATTTCGAGGTCGTGATCCTCGGGTCGTTGTCGAGAAAGTCCTGCACGATGAACCGGTCCCGGTAAGCGTTCGGAAAGCGGCGGAGAACCGCCAGAAAAAGCTGGGTGATGGTTTAGCGCAGGTGAGGCGGTAGAGGGAAGGGTGAAGAGCTATTGCGCGTCCTTACACTTGTCGTCATCCCGTCTTCCGGCGGGATGACGATCAAGGGGAACAAATTGTCCGCGCCTGCGAACAATCTCCCTCTCCCAATCTGTTATCATCATCCCATCTCTCATGAAGCGCGGCAGTTCTGCCGTGCCCCGCGTTTTGGAGAAATCCCATGTCGATCCGTGCCGTGAAATCCGAGTCCCGTGCCCAGCCGACCATGGAAGGGGCAGGCGTCCACCTGCATCGGGTGTTCGGGTTCGGGGATACGTCCGAGACCGATCCGTTCCTGATGATGGACGATTTCCGCAACGACGATCCGGCGAAATACGCCGCCGGTTTCCCCTGGCATCCCCATCGCGGCATCGAGACCATCACCTATGTGCTGGCGGGTGAGGTCGAGCACGGCGATTCCCTCGGCAATCACGGGGTGCTCGGCGCCGGCTCGGTGCAGTGGATGACGGCGGGGTCGGGCATCATGCATCAGGAGATGCCGCGCGGGAATGCGGCCGGCCAGATGCACGGCTTCCAGCTCTGGGCCAATTTGCCGTCCGCGCACAAGATGACGACGCCGCGCTATCAGGATATTTCCGGTGGCGACATTCCGGAAATCACGGACGATGACGGCACGAAAGTGAAGATCATCACCGGGAATTTCTGGGGCAAGCGCGGCCCGGTGGACGGCATCGCCGCCGATCCGCTCTATCTCGACATCTCGGTGCCGCCGAACACGACCAAACGGCTGCCGGTGGACACCCACGCAAACGCCTTCGCCTACATCTTCGCCGGCGCCGGACGCTTCCGGGACGCCTCCAATCCGGTGGGCGTGCTGGTGGAGAAGGAGTTCGCGGGCGAGGAGATGACAGCCCGCGACATGTCCGGCAACCGCACGCTGGTGAAGTTCGACAGCGGTGACGAGATCAGCGTCACCACCGGCCCCGAAGGCATCCGCTTCCTGCTCGTCGCCGGCAAACCGATCAGGGAGCCGGTCGCCTGGCACGGCCCGATCGTGATGAACACGAAGGAAGAGCTGCGGCAGGCGATCCGCGACCTGAACAGCGGCACCTTCATCCGCGAGGGCGCGACGGGGATCTGAGGGTTCGCTCCATTCTTTATGCCGTCATCCCGACGCAGGTCGGGATCCACCGATCATAGAGCGGGGACCGTCATCATGGATCCCGATCTTCATCGGGATGACGATGTTGCTGGTTGGGAGCGGGACTCACGCCTTGTGCTGCGCCTGCTGGTCGAAGAAGGACGCGGTCGAAGGCAGTTGCGGCAGAGTGATCTCGTAGGGGATCGACCGCACCCGGCCGGTCCGGACGCCGCGCACGATGGTGCCTTCGAACCTGTTCGGCATCGGGCTGGGCGAGACCGGCACTGAATCTTCCGCCGAATAGACCGAGATGAACAGCGTGCGCGGGTTTGCCGAGCGGTTCGGGGCGGAGCCGTGCAGCAGCCTTGTGTGCATCAGGCAGACCGAGCCTGCCGGGCCGATACTGCGGACGGCCTTTTTCTGGCATTCAGCCGCAACAGCATCGTTGATCGCGCCGGTGAAAACACCGTCATGCCAGAGCCCGTGAATCTCACCCTTGTGCGAGCCGGGGAGCACTTCCAGCGGGCCGTTCTCGTCCGTGACCTCATCCACCATCAGCAGCGCCGTGATCACGTCGTCATTGGTGTGCGGGGTGAAGGGGAAGTCCTGGTGCCATTTCACCTGGGTGGCGCCGCCGGGCAGCTTTGAATTGATCTTGGAGTGATGGAATTTCAGGTTCGGGCCGATCAGGTCGGCGACGCAGTCGGTCATGTGGCTGGAGGCCATCGCCTCGTAATAGGCCTCGGACACCTCGACCGGCGCGTTGACCCGGCGCAGGCCCGGTTTCTCGGCGCTGTGCCCGGGCTCCACGTCGAAACGCGGCTTGTTGTTGATGGTCTCGCCATAGGGCGCGGCATGGCCTCGGCTTTCCTCGACCCAGCCGCTGAACGTATCGCGCAGCCGTCCGAGCAGGTCCGGCGAGACCGCGTTTTCGATAGTGAGATAGCCGTCGCGCCAGAAGGCGTCCTTTTGCGCGTCGCTGAGACCGGCCATCGCCTCTTCTCCCGTGCTTGCGTGTAAACCTGCTTCAGGCTACGGACAGATCCCATGACGGTGCAAGCATTCCTCAACAGAGTTTCCGACAAGAGCGCGCGGATCGGCGTGATCGGGCTGGGTTATGTCGGTCTGCCCCTGGCGCTGGCCTGCCTGAAGGCCGGGTTCCGGGTGACCGGCTACGATATCGACGGTGCGAAGATAACGGCGCTGGTGGCGGAGCGCTCCTACCTGCCGCATATCCCGGTGGACGGGCTGGGCGCGCAGATCGCTTCGGGGGATTTCCGGGCCACGGCGGACATCGCCGATCTGGGCGATGCGGACGCGGTGCTGATCTGCGTGCCGACGCCGCTGACGCCGGAGCGCGACCCGGATCTGCGCTATGTCCGCGATACGGCCGCCGCGCTGGCGCCGGTGCTGAAACCGGGCGCGCTGGTGGTGCTGGAATCGACGACCTATCCCGGCACAACAGACGAGGTGCTGCGGCCAATTCTTGAAGATGGGGGCTGCACGGTCGGCACGGATCTGTTCCTCGCTTTCGCGCCGGAGCGGGAAGATCCCGGCAACGCGCATTATTCCATCGGCCGGATCCCGAAGGTGGTCGGCGGTGTCGACGAGGCTTCCGGAAAGCTTGCCGTGGCGCTCTACAGCGCCGTGCTGGACAAGGTCGTACCGGTCTCGAGCGCCGCGACGGCGGAAGCGGTGAAGATCACCGAGAATGTGTTCCGGGCGGTGAATATCGCGCTGGTGAACGAGCTGAAGGTGATTTACGGCGCCATGGATATCGATGTCTGGGAAGTCATCGAGGCGGCCTCGACCAAGCCGTTCGGCTATATGCCCTTCTATCCGGGCCCGGGCCTCGGCGGGCACTGCATTCCGATCGATCCGTTCTATCTCGCCTGGAAAGCCCGCAGCGTCGGGCAGTCGACCCGTTTCATCGAGCTTGCGGGCGAGATCAACCGGGCCATGCCGGATTACGTCATCGACCGGCTGCGCGAGGCGGTGGACCGGCAATCCGGCAAGGGGCTGAATGGCGCCGACATCCTGCTGATCGGCATGGCCTACAAGAAGAACGTGGCGGACCAGCGCGAAAGCCCGGCCCTGACCATTCTGGAGAAACTCGGGGCCGCGGGGGCGCAGGCAGGCTTCCACGACCCCTGGATCCCGGAAATCCTGCCCTCCCGGGAATTCGGTGCACTCGCGGGCTGCAAGAGCGAGGCGCTGACGGCGGACCGGCTGGCGGCGGCGGACGCCGTGCTGATCGTGACCGACCACGACGATGTGGAGTACGGCCTGATCGCGGAACATGCGCGCCTCGTGGTCGATACCCGCAACGCCATGCGGACGCGGGGATTTGAAGGCGGGCATATCGTCGCCGCCTGACGACCATGTCGCGTCAAATCGATACAATTGCGTGGCTTCGCGCCGCAAACCGATTGTTGTATCGTCCGTGCGACAATGCGCTGAGGGCCCTTGCCCGCGCGCGAGTGCAATATGGGGACAGGCATGACGGGTCCGGTTCTGGTGACCGGCGCCGATGGGTTCATCGGCTCGCATCTGGTAGAAACACTTCTGGAACAGGGCCGGGAAGTCCGGGCGCTCGCGCTCTACAATTCCTTCGGCTCGACGGGATGGCTCGAGACCATTCCGAAAGAGCTGCGCGGCGGGCTGCAGATCGAACTCGGCGATATCCGCGACCGGAGCTGTGTTGTCGGCATGGCGAAAGGCGCCTCGGCCATCCTGCATCTGGCAGCCCTGATCGCGATTCCCTATTCCTACAAGGCACCCGAGAGCTATATCGACACAAACGTCACCGGCACGCTGAACGTGCTGGAGGCGGCCCGTCTCTGGGAGACGGAACGCGTCGTCTGCACCTCGACCAGCGAGATCTATGGCACCGCCCAGTTCGTGCCGATCACCGAGGAACATCCGGTCAACCCGCAGAGCCCCTACGCGGCATCGAAGGCGGCGGCGGATCATCTGGCGCTGTCCTACGAGAAGAGCTTCGGCATGCCGGTCGCAATCCTGCGCCCGTTCAACACCTACGGCCCGCGCCAGTCCGCCCGGGCCGTGATCCCGACCATCATCACCCAGCTTGCCCGCGGCGCCGAGGAAATCCGGCTCGGGGCGACCTCACCGACCCGGGACTTTACCTTCGTCCGGGATACCGCCGCCGGATTCGCCGCTGCGATGCTGGCTGATGCCGCCATCGGGCGGGTCACCAATATCGGCAGCGGATTCGAGATCTCCATCGGCGAGACGGCGGCCGCCATCGGCCGGGTGATGGGGCGGAATGTGGAAATCATCTCGGACGAAGAGCGCATGCGGCCGGATGCAAGCGAGGTTGAGCGGCTGTTCGCCGGCGTTTCGGTGGCAGAGGACATTCTCGGCTGGGCACCGGCCCATGGCGGCCGGGCCGGCTTCGACAAGGGGCTGGAGAAGACCATCGAATGGTTCTCCGATCCGGCCAATCTCGCCCGCTATCCCGAAGGGTACCAGGTCTGATGAGTGCGCTTCTGAAGAACAGTGCGTTCGATCCGTCGGCGATCGTTGACGCGGTCCGGTCCGTGCTTCCCGAGACCCGGCCGCTGCCCCTGCACGAGCCGGAATTCATCGGCCGGGAATGGGAGTATGTGAAGGATTGCATCGATACCGGCTGGGTTTCCTCCGTCGGCTCCTATGTCGACCGCTTCGAGGCCCTGTGCGCAGAGGCGACGGGAACGCGTTTCGGCATTGCCTGCGTCAACGGAACGGCTGCCCTGCACATCGCCCTGGTCGCCGCCGGCGTGCAGCGGGATGACGAGGTGCTGGTCCAGGCCCTGACCTTCGTTGCCTCCGCCAATGCGGTTCATCATGCCGGCGCGGTGCCGCATTTCGTCGACAGCGAGCATGAAACGCTCGGGCTCGACCCGGATGCGCTCGACGCCTATCTCGGGGAGATTGCCGAGAGTCGCGACGGCGCGACCTATAACCGCCGGACGGGGCGCCGGATCAGCGCGGTCGTGCCGATGCATGTGTTCGGGCACCCGGTCCGGATGGACCGGCTGGTCGAGGTTGCCGAACGCTGGCACCTGGACCTGGTCGAGGATGCGGCGGAAAGCCTCGGCTCGACCCGGAACGGCCGATTGATGGGAAGTTGCGGCAAGCTGGCCGCCGTCAGTTTCAACGGCAACAAGACGATCACGACCGGCGGTGGCGGCGCGGTTGTCACCGACGACGAAGCCCTGGCAAAGCGGCTGAAACACCTGACAACGACGGCGAAACTGCCGCACCGCTGGGCCTTTGACCATGACGAGGTCGGCTATAATTACCGGCTGCCGAACCTGAACGCGGCGCTCGGTTGCGCCCAGTTCGAAATGCTGCCGCAATTCCTGGCGGAAAAGCGGGTGCTGGCGGAACGCTATCGCACGGCGCTGGCGCATCTGCCGGACGCACAGTTTTTCGGTCAGCCGGAGGGCTGCGAGAGCAACTACTGGCTGAATGTGGTCATGGTTCCGGACCGGGCAGCGCGCGAGGCACTGCTGGAGGCGCTGAATGCGGACGGCATCCAGGCCCGTCCCTGCTGGACGCCAATGCACGAGCTGTCTTTCAACAGCGATTGCCCGCAGGCGTCGCTCACGGTTACCGAAGAGCTGGTGGATCGCATCGTCAATCTGCCGAGCAGTCCGAAACTGGGTCGTGGGATCTGATAGCGTGCAGGTTCAAACCATCGCCGGCGTGACCGGCAGCCGCGCTGATTTCGGCATCCAGAAGCCGGTCTATGAAGCCATTCTGGCGGCGCCGGAATTCGCGCTCGATCTCTATGTTACGGGCATGCACCTGTCGCCGCGCTTCGGCAATACGGTTGAAGAGGTTGAGTCCGCCGGGTTCGCTGTTGCGGGCAGGATCGATTGCGACGCGACCGGCGGCAGCCATGCGGAGATCGCGCTCTCGACCAGTGCTGCGATGGCCGGTTTTACCCGGGCCTGGGAGAGGAAAAGGCCGGATCTTGTGCTGTTGCTGGGCGACCGTTTCGAGACCTTTGCGGCGGCCGCGGCCGCATATCTCCTGAATATCCCGATCGCCCATATCGCTGGCGGTGACGTGACGTCGGGTTCGCTCGACGATGGCCTGCGTCATGCAATCTCGAAATTCTCCCATCTGCATTTCACCACCAACGATGAGGCCAGCGCGCGTTTGATTCGGATGGGCGAAGATCCGGCGATGGTTCTGACGACGGGATCGCCGGCGCTCGACTCGATCCAGTCGCTCAATCTGCTGTCCCGTGACGAGGTGGCTGAGCGTGTAGGTGTGCCGCTGGGGGCGCATCTGCTCGTTGTCACTTTCCATCCGGCGACGGCTGACAAGGGCGCACCGGTGGAGCAGTTCGAAGAGCTGCTCGCCGCGCTTGAGGCGCTTCCGGATGATCATGTTTCGCTGATTACATACGCCAATGCGGATACCGGTGGAGAGGCTCTCAACCGAGTCCTCGAGGAAACAGCGGCCCGTTCCTCACATATCCTTGCCCGCAAGTCTCTTGGCCAGATGCTCTATCTCTCGGTATTGCGGCACGCATCGATCGTCGTCGGAAACTCGTCCAGCGGGCTTTATGAAGCGCCGTCCTTCGGTATTCCGACGGTAAATATCGGCTCGCGTCAGGACGGACGGCTCCGGGCGGCTTCGGTGATCGACTGTCCTCCGGAACGGCATGCCATAGCCGATGCGATTGCCCGAGCAGCGATGATGGATTGCGCGGGTACGATCAATCCTTACGGCGACGGACGGGCGACAGACAGTATCGTAGAACGCCTTCTGGCTGCGGTGCCTTTTTCCGGGCTCGGCATGAAGCGTTACTTTGATCCGTCAGAATGATTCGATTCATCGGAAATCCATGGTCCAGATAATCTACGTTACGGTGAAGAATCTCGACCTGCCCATTGGCGGCGTGATCGTGCAGGCGGCCCACGTCGCAAGTCTACGGCGCGCAGGATTCGACGCAAAATTGGCCAGCCTGCATGAGAAAGGGCTTCCCCGATGGGTCGACCAGGATGCGGTTTTCGAGAACAGCAATCAGTTGGCAATCTCACCCGACGATATTCTCGTTCTTCACGACTCGCTTCCCCGGGAAGTTTTTGATCGTTTCTTGGCGATGCCGGTGAGGCGGGTCTTCTTTTGTCAGAATCATTATTTCCTTGGCGGGACACTGCAGCCGCACGAGCGGTTGGCGGATTTCCCGATTGACGCTTTCAACTGTGTATCCGAGCCCATTGCGGCCCACTTGCGGAGCGTCCACGGGGTTGCCGATCCGATCATCATTCGTCCGCCGATCCGGCCCGGCAGGAGCGAGCGATTCGTGAAGAAAGTCCAGATTTGTTACATGCCCCGTAAGCGTCTGGTCGAATGCGGCACTATCACATACCGGTTCCGGTATCTTTATCCGGAGATCGCCGACACGCCCTTTATCAGCATCCATGACAAGCATCCCGACGAGGTTGCGGCCATAATGGCGGAGAGTGCGGTTTTTCTCTCACTCAGCCGGAATGAGGGGCTTGGACTCCCTCCGCTTGAAGCCATGGCTAACGGTTGCGTGGTTGTCGGTTATCACGGTGGCGGTGGTCTCGACTACGCAACGCCGGAAAATGGTCGTTGGTACGACGAGGCGACGCCGGACAATCTGGTTCCCTTGCTTGCCGAGACAGTTTCGTCACTGCGTGCGGATGCGGGTGCCTTTGCGGAACTTGTCGAGTCCGGTCGGCGGACCATAGGCGGATATACGCACCAGGCCATGGATGACGCGCTTCTCGCGTTCTGGAGATCTTTCCTGTGATTGCCTTTGTTCTGGCCGAGGGAGAACCGGTACCCGCGGAAAAGCGCCGCTTTTATCAGGGACAGATTGATCGGTTGCGCGCCGAAGGGCTGGAAGCCGATTTGTACGAATTTTCAGATCAGTCACCTGCTCTTCCTAACAGTGGGACGGTTGCTGTATTCGATATCGAATGCCGCAAGTTTCTGCGCCGCCATCTCGACGAGCGCCGGATCCCACACGCTCCTCTGATATGGAACCCCTATGCCTTTTTTATGATTGGCCAGACTTGGGTTCGGACTTCCAGTCTTGTCGTCGAAACGTTGGTGCCGGGGATGGCTGCAGGGCAAATGCTGCAGAAATTCGCGTTGGGAAAACCGGTCGAAACAATAACGGTTTCTGCGAATTATATCGGATGCGACGATCATGTCGGGCCGCCGTTGGCAAGCTCCGGAAGACCTCTAATCGGCTGTTTCGGGGCAGGGCGACTCGTAATCGACTTCGTCAAGAGTGTCCTGATACGCAGAATGCCGGAACTTGTTGACTGTCAATGGGTTCACTTGGATTCCGAGATGCCTGAGCGCTGGCGCGACGATCTTGCGCGCTGCGATACATTGTTCTCTTTTCGGAGCCTCTGCGGATCTGCAATCCCCCTGATGGATGCGATGGCGTCGGGTGTGGTCGTCGCCGGGTCGCATGGCGGAGGCCTATCCGGTATTGCCGACGCGGAAAACGGGATCTGGATCAATAGCGCAACGCTCGAGATCATTGCCGAGGAATTGTCTGCTGGACTCAGCCGTCTGGAGGCCGACCCGGCATGGCGCCGGCGGCTTATCGACGGGGCGTCAGCCGTTGCAAAAAATAACAGCGTCGACGCTACGTTCCCCGGAAATCTCGAGGTCTGGAGACGGCTGATCGAACGCGCGCACTTAGTCCGATAGTAGGTTGCTTGCGGTTCGCGCTGCGTCCATCCAGGTGAAGTTTTCCAGGATGTGGCGGGAACCAGCGCGCCCACGCCGAGCCGATTCTTCCGAGTTTTCGTAGATTTCGCGCATCAGTTTTCTGAGATGGGTGCGACTCGGTTCCGCCCAGAATCCCCCGACATTGGCCGCGGACCGATAATAGTCATCTTCAATCGGCACCAGTTTGTAGGAAAGCTTATAAGCTGACTCGTCCAGAAAACCGGTTGGTCCACTATAGTTCGTTGCGATCACGGGTAATCCGCAGGCCATGGCTTCGCTGACCGGTAATCCCCACCCTTCAGCGCGGAACGGGGAAACGAATGCATCGCATGCCCGATAGAGCTCGGCGAACCGAGTATGACTCCGCACTGGCGGGATGACAACGATCCGATCCGGGCGCTGAAGCCAAAGATCACGCAGAATGCGGGCAATATCGAATTCCGGATCATGATGATTGTCACATGCGAGGACCAGGCGGACATCGTCATTCGGGCCGAATTCTCTGTCGAAGCTTTCGATTAAAAGCTGTGTGCCCTTGCGCGCTTCAAAGCGCCCGACATTCAGAAACTTGAATCCGCTAAATGCCTTCAGCGCGTCGGTCGGTGGGATTTCCGGATTGAACAGCTGTGGATCGACTCCTTCAGGGACGACCTGCACCTGGTCAGCCGAAATGCCGTTATCAATGAGCACCGAATGGCCCCAAGCCGTCGGGATCCAGATCTTGTCTGCGCGTTTGAGCTTGTCCAGCCAGCCGGGCGGAAACTCCGTTGATTCCCAGACTGTATAAGCGATCCGCCGGCCCGGAGCGCCGTCCAGGATGTCCATCATGTCGCCATAGAGAAGAGCGATGCTCGCACGCGGAAGGAGTTTCGGAAGCTCTTGCAACGCGGCGCGATCCTCGCGCCACGGTCCGTCATGACCAATCAGCGGGGAGGCCACGACAGGTAAAATTCTCGACAAGCATTCGAAAAAATTCCGGGTGTGGACATTGTAACCGAAGCGCCCGTCGAACCATCCGATCGCATGAACCGGCTGGTTGTCACGGGAAGCCGTGCTGGCTTCAGGAGAGGCCATAAGATTCGATAAATGTGAGCAATTCACTGACCTGCCGGTCCCAGGTAAGTTCATGCATCTTCTGGGCGCCGTGCAGGCCGATCGCGGCTGCAGCATCACGGTTCTGATAGACGAACTCCAGGGCCTCGACGATTTCCTCGACCGAGGACTCGCCCCAACCGGACGTATCGAAGCCTGGTGCCGGCGACGGCACGGGCGACTGGGAGCGGAGTGGCAGGCAGGCCCCGTCGTGAATGATGTCGAGATGCCCGGTGTTGCTGGACAGAATGGTTGGAATCCCGCAGGCCATGGCCTCCATCGCAACCAGGTTTGTGCCTCCCTCGCACCGGTTGGGGAACAAGGCGACATCGGCTTCACGCATCAATCCTTGGGTCTCACTATGAGGGTAGTTGCCGAAGGCATATGTATTGCGGCGATCCAGACCGAAAGCTCCAAACCATTTATTGAGCGGGAATTGTCCGGTTGCATCGGATAATGGCACAGAATCGATATGCGGCGATTGGGCAAACTGCCCGTAGGACCAGCTATTGGGCCATTGATTGCCCCAAACACATATGAGAAGCGTTTCAGGATGCCGGTCGATAAATATCTTCAAAGCGGCCAAAGCGATGTCCTGCCCTTTCCGGAATTCCATTTTTCCGCCGGCGAAAATCACGAAGCGCCTGTCGAACAGGCCTTTCTTGGGGGCCGGATGAAATTGCGACGGATCAACGCCTTGGAAAATCACGCCGGTTTTTTCGACACCCGCAGCCTTCAGCAGATCGCCATTCCAGGTCGAACCTGCTGTTACACTGGCAAAGTTGTTGTAAATCTCCACGTCCGACTTCCGGACATTTGCGTTCTCGAAAAAAGTCAGCGCGTGGTTGCGAGAACCGAGAACTCCACGCGAGTGTTTCGAAAACTGTGGTCGGACGTCCCCGCCGCGCGCATGTAGGACGGGAAAAGGGAGGCGTTTGCCGGTGCCCTTGAATGGGATCAGGCTATCGGGGCGCTGTTGCAGAGGCCTTTCAATTACATTGGATATCAGTGCAGATTCCAGCGTGTCGCAGGCATCCAAGCCGATGTCTTCAAGCATCACCGGGGTGAATTTCGTCTTCAAGCCCAGATGCCGGGCGATCTGGTAGCCGTAGATTCCCCAACCCGATTTGAGGAAGACGGACCACGCAATTCCGATGTATTTTGATCTCATGCTTTGGCGAGGCCCTACACTGGAATTCTTCCGTTAGTCGCCGTCACGGTGCAGTTCGAACTCGTAGATCTTTGCCCGGAAATAGCTGACGGCGGTCATCCGGATCTTGGTCTTGTGATCCTCGTCGAAATATATCGTCATGACGCGGTTCTCGTTTTTGAATTTGACCAGCGTCCGCCCCTTGTGTGACAGATATTCAGCTTTTCGAACCGTGTCGTTCAGGTGAATGATGTCGGGCTCGAACACCACGACAAATGCGTCGCCGGCTATTTTGCCTTCAATCCGGAGCTCTCTGCGCGCTTCGTCAGAAATCGTGCCGATCCACCGACCATCGATGGCTTCTTCCTCTGACGTGCAGGCTGCGAGGCTCAACACGAGAGCAATGGTTGCAAGGATCTGTTTCATAGGGACCTGATCTGATAGTGGTTCCGCGTCGGTTGCTTGCTGGCGCCCGAGGAGCCCGTGCGTGT
The DNA here is from genome assembly GCF_040217065.1 of Nisaea sp. Lineage (GTDB taxonomy): Bacteria > Pseudomonadota > Alphaproteobacteria > Thalassobaculales > Thalassobaculaceae > Nisaea. The sequence goes on along the minus strand of NZ_JAVJNX010000003.1, from coordinate 82,787 downwards.
TCATTAGTCGATGCAGTGTTTCCGTTCAAGGGGGCGGCATGACACGGTACTCCGATCTTCAGAGAATATCAGCGCCCGTCTTTGTCATACAAACGGGCAATTTCGTCCCGCAATGCGTTCGATGCGCGCCGTTTCAACCGCTCCAGAACATCCTCCACCCGGCGGCTTTGCTCCGCCAGGCTCAAGCTGTCGGACTCGTTGATCGTCGCCAGCAGCGCAATGGTCTGGTCGTCCAGCACCGGATAGATGCGCGTCCGGTCCGTTTCCCGCAGATCGCTTTCCGAATTTACCGTGACCAGAAACAGCTCGAAACTGCGGTTCCGGGCAACGAGGTGCGACAAGGTGCGCATGAAGTCGATGGACTTTTGGCAGAAGGGAGTCGGATAGATCAGGGCGGCGACCCTCGTTGGCCCCGGATAGGCGCGAACGGCATTCGGGTTGAGCCCGGCAAATCGCGCAGCCGGCTCCAGGAAAATCAGATCGGATTCGAGAACCCACTTGCTCGGCATTGCGCGCCTGTCCTGTGTCAGACACGGCGATTTGGGTCATACTGTCCGAATTGCCATATCCTGTGCTAAGCAGCGAGTTATCTTGAAGATGCGCGCGAAATTCAACAGCAGGATTTGGATTCGATGGTGGGAAACAGCAAACGCGGGATTGCGGTCGTCACCGGCGGGGCCGGTTTTATTGGCAGCCATATGGTCGACCTTTTGCTGGTCGAGGGGTTCCACGTGCATGTTGTCGACAATTTCGTCGGCGGTCACCGATCGAACCTGAAGCATCATGCGGACAATCCGAATCTGAAAATCTTCGAGGTGGACATCCGGGACGCCGACGCCATGAAACCCGCCTTCGACGGTGCGCGACTCGTCTATCACTTCGCCGGAATCGGCGACATCGTGCCTTCGATCGAGCGGCCCGTCGATTACATGATGACGAACGCCCAGGGCACGGTCCATGTCCTGGAATGCGCGCGCGCGGCCAAAGTCGAGAAGTTTGTCTACGCCGCCTCGTCCTCCTGCTACGGACTGGCGGATACGCCGACCGCCGAGTCGCATCCGGCACAACCGCAATACCCCTATGCCCTGAGCAAATATCAGGGCGAACAGGCCGTGCTGCACTGGCACCAGGTTTACGGGTTGCCTGCCAATTCGGTCCGGATCTTCAACGCCTACGGCACGCGGGTTCGGACGACCGGCGCCTATGGCGCCGTGTTTGGCGTGTTCCTGCGGCAGAAACTCGCGGGCAAGCCCTTCACGGTGGTCGGGGATGGAACGCAGCGCAGGGATTTCATCTACGCGTCCGATCTGGCACGGGCATTTCATGCGGCCGCGCTGACGGAGAAGAGCGGCGAGATCTACAATGCCGGCGGCGGCAATCCGCAGTCGATCAACAGGCTGGTCGAACTGATCGGCGGCGAGGTTGTCTATGTTCCGAAACGGCCGGGCGAGCCTGATGTGACCTGGGCAGATATCACGAAGCTGCAGAGCGAACTCGGCTGGGCGCCGGAAGTGTCCTTCGAGGACGGTGTGGCGCTGATGCTTGCCGATATCGAACGCTGGAAGGACGCCCCGCTCTGGGATCCGGATTCGATCGCGGATGCGACCAAAACCTGGTTCGCCTATCTGGGCGACGGCGAGAAGTCCTGACGCGAGAAAGTGCAGGTCGGCAACGTCGTTCGATAATATGGTCAAAGCAAGTGGAGTGAGGCGAGGATGGAAGCGAGCAGGGCGAATCGGGCGCGGATCGGGGTTCTGGGATGCGGTCGGGTTTCGGCGCGGTACCGGGAGGTTTTTCGCGACGAGTTGACGGATATCGCGGATGTCGTGGCGGTGACGGATCTCGATCGGTCCAAATCGGACTCCTTCGCCGGTGATATCGGCGGCAGCCCGGTGGTGGCCGACATGGATGCGCTGCTTTCGGAAAAGCCTGATCTGCTGTGCATCCTGACCGAGTCGGGAAATCACTACGAGCACGCAAAGAAAGCGCTCGAGGCCGGGATCAACGTGATCGTCGAAAAGCCGGTCGCTCTGCGTCTCGAGCATGCCGAGGAGTTGTCGAAGATCGCCCGCGAGCGCGGACTGATCTGCGCCGAGATCAAACAGAATCGCTACAATCCGGCGATGCGCTTTCTGCGTGATGCCGTAGACGAAGGCCGGTTCGGCACACTGGTCTCCGTCGGCGTCCGGGTGCACTGGAGCCGGGACCAGTCCTATTACGACGATCCGTGGCATGGCCGCTGGCGGATGGATGGCGGGGTGCTGTCCCAGCAGGCCATCCACCATCTCGATGCCATGCGTTGGCTCGGTGGCCCGATCGAGGCGGTCTGCGCCCAGGGCCGGGCCGTGATCAACAGGCTCGAAGCCGAGGATACCGCGACCGCGATCGTCCGGTTCGAGAACGGCGCCATGGGGACTATCGAGGCCACGACGGCGGCGCGGCCGCGGGATTTCGAGGCCTCGCTCCATATTGTAGGCGACAAGGCGCTGGCCAAGGTCGGCGGCCGGGCGATCAATCTGGTCGAGACTTGGGAGTCGATCGAGCCGCAGGCCGGGGACGAAGACGTGCAGGCGAGGTTTTCACAGGAGGTCCCGACCAGCTACGGTCTCGGGCACGGCCCCTATATTCGCGAGGTGATCGATTGCTGGCGCGCCGGAAAGACGGATGTGCCCGTTTCGGTAGACGAGGGCAGCAAGGCGCTCGCCTTTCTCCATGCCCTTTACCGGAGCATGGAGGTCGGCGGTTGGGTCGCTCTGAAGGATGCTCCGAAGTCCGAGCGTCTCGGGCTCTAGATCACGGCTATGGCAATGATCAGATGACCACCAAAACGGGCCGGCGTGGCGAAAGTCCAACGGATGAGTTTCAAACCCTGCTGTTGAGCCGGCTCTCTCATGGGGACCTTGCGGGCGACGAAAAGCGCGTCGCTCTTCAGGTTCTTGCCATTCTGAACCCATCTGACGGTATGCGTTGGGCGGCACTTGCCAGCGGTGGACTGGATCGAAAGCGGCTGTCGCTGTTTCGGGCACTGGTTCTGATTCCGGATGACTTTCGTCTGCACATCAATCTTTCGAACCTGCATATACAGACAGACAAAGGCAGTCAGGCAGTCCGCAGCCTGAGGCGCGCTGCGCTGCTTGAGCCAGGTTCTCCACGCAGCTATGCGAATCTCTCTGCATTGATGCCGGGCAGTGCAAAACGATGGAAGTTTCAGTCGTGCGCCTGGATGCTCGGTGCCTCTGGCGAAATGGGGACAGGTCAGATTGAACGCCAGGTGTCGCGTGGTCAGATCTTTGAGCCGCTTGAGGTTGTTGAGAAAATTCTTCAATCGTCTGCTTTGACTGGTGACATTTGGCGGCTGAGAGGAGTTCTTTTACAGTGTTTAAACAAAAACGATGAAAGTTGCCGTTGTTATTGCCGTGAACTCGTCTGCAATCCGGCTAGCCTCAACGCCCATATCGCGGCGGCAGGCTATTTTATCGAAGAGCGCGCTTTCGCGCGCGCGACTGGGTTGCTCGACCGGGCTGACATTCTCGCACCTGGAGCGCTTGCCACTATTGCCAACCGGGCGGCGATTCTCGAACGTACTGGACAGCTTACGGAGGCACTGACGATTGCCCGGCGGCTGGTGGTTCTCGAGCCGGGCAACGGAATGCGCTATTTTACCTATGGCACAGTGCTTCACGACCTTGGTAGCGTCAGGCACGCCCTAGATAATATGCGCCGGGCCGCTGCGGCATCCCCGGATGACCTGCGTTTCAGAAACAATCTCGCTATTATGCTGCTTAAGTCAGGCCGTTACCTTGAAGGTTTGGCGGCCTATGAGGACAGGTGGTATGCGCCGGTGGAGACGTCGTCGACCGAGCGCACACTCTGGCCGTGTGCGTCCTACGACCTGCCGCTCTGGGAGCCAGACCAGTCTTCAGACGGAAAGATACTGCTTTGGGGCGAGCAGGGGGTCGGGGACGAAATCTGGGGACTGGCCTATCTAGAAGCGCTCGCTGCTCGTCCCGAGCAGTTTACGGTGGAAATCGATGCGCGTCTGGTGCCGCTTGTGAGGCGAAGCTTCCCTTCTGTCACACCCGTGCCGAGACGACTCGATACACCTGTTGATATCTCGGATTTCCAGGCGCAGTTGCCGCTCCTCAGCCTCCCGCATCGCATGGGCCTCGCCGAGCGGCAGACACCCGCAGGCTGGCTGCGGCCGGCCCCCGACCGGGTGGCGGCAGTCAGGCATCGGCTGACAGGTGGCACGGCCGTGCGGCTCATCGGCCTCGCTTGGCGCAGTACAAAGCCGCTGCAGCATCGATCATTTTCCATAGAGATCGAGAGATTTTCAGCCCTCCTGGATGTTGGAGATGCCGTTTTCCTCCCGCTGCAATATGGTATGGCGGACGAGGAGTGGAGTGTCTTGGTGGGGCTTTTTGGTGAAGAGCGGGTTGTGCGGCCTGACTTCGACGTGCGTGACGATTTGCTCGGGCTCACGGATGCCTTGGCGGCCGTCGACGTGGTTGTTACCTTGGCCACGGCGATCGTCCCGATGGCGAGTGCGGTCGGGACCCGGTCTGTGGCATTGCTGCAACCAGTTCAGCGTGACTGGCGCTATCGCGTCGGTGCGCAACATTCAGCGATGCTGCCGTATGCAACCTTGCTTTGGCCACCCTCCAGCAAGGATCCGGAGTCCATATGTCGCGCGGTACGCGACGCGCTTCAGTAGTTTTCGCCGGACTGTATATCCGATCGGTGTGTAATCTGTTGCCGAGAAGACACGGTTACGGGTTGGATTTCCCCTTGATCGATCTGGCTTCGGCGTATTTGAGGGGGCGTAGAATTCGTCCCGGTTCCGGTAAGATCGACTTAAAAGAGATAAATTTCTACATAACTGTTTGATTTAAAAGATTTAGTGGTGAGTGACTACGCCTTGCCCGGATTACTGAGCGAGCGCCTGCGAGATCACCGGCAGCGGTATTTTCCCGCTCTAAAATTGTCCGGTAACCGCTTGCGTTCATTGGGCAAGCGGTGTAATAAATCTCGCGAGCCGTTTCGTCGCGGCTAGCAATAGGACTGGCGTTCGCTTGGTGTGCAGGATTTTTTGGTTGACGAAATCCACCTGCAGCACCAAAGCTAACCCAGAACGGTTTGGTGTAGCTTTGATGCTAACTAGGGGGTTGTAATGGCAACGATAACGGGCACCAGTTCGACGGATACGATTACTGGCACAGGCAATTCCGATCAGATCACCGCACTCGGTGGTTCGGATATTGTTTCTGCGCTTGGTGGTGCGGATCTCGTCTATGGTAACACAGGTACCGATACTCTTCTCGGCGGGTCCGGCGCGGACACCATGTTTGGTGGTCAAGGGCAGGACACGCTCTCCGGTTCCGACGGTAACGACATTCTTTACGGAAACCTTGCCGATGACAGCATTCTCGCCGATGGCGACTCGGATGTGGTCTATGGCGGCCAGGGTAATGACACTATCGACGGTAACTCCGGCGCCGATACGCTGTACGGTAACCTCGGAAACGACTCCATCACTGCTGGTGACGGTTCCGATACAGTCTTTGGTGGCGGCGGTAACGACACCGTTTCCGGCGATGCCGGTACAGACTTGATATATGGTAATTCTGGTCGCGACTCCATTCTCGGCGGTGCCGGTTCGGATACGATTTTCGGCGGTCAGGATAACGACAACATTTCCGGCGGTGCGGATGCCGATCTGATCTACGGAAACATGGGCGCTGATAACATTGTCGGCTCTGGTGGTGCAGATACTCTGTATGGCGGAGCGGGCCTTGACACGATTGTCATGGGCACGGGTGGTATTGCCTTCGGTGGTGCCGACAATGACGCCATCACTGGTGCCGGCGGCAACGACTTGATTTACGGTAACGCTGGTGTTGACACTCTTCTCGGCGCTGCTGGCCTCGACACCATCTTCGGTGGCGCGGACAATGATGTGATCTCCGGTGGTGACGGCAACGATCTGTTGCATGGCAATAACGGTGTTGACAGCATCTTTGGTTCGGCTGGAGCCGATACCCTGTATGGCGGCGACGGCAACGACTCCCTGAACGGTGGCTCAGAAAGCGATGTTATCTTCGGCGATGCCGGTAACGATCTGATCGGTGGTTCGATCGGCGGTGACACGCTATATGGTGGCGCTGGCGACGATACTCTCAGTGCTTTGACCAACACCTCCGCTGTTCTGCTTTATGGCGGTACCGGTAACGACAGCATGGTTGCCGGCAGTGCCGTCAACGATACTCTGTTCGGTGATGACGGTGATGACATCATGTACGCCACAGGCGGTACAGGTGGCAGCGACCTGATGTCAGGTGGTGCCGGCAATGATATCATGTATGGATCCACCGGCGGGTCAGATGTCCTGTATGGTTCGGACGGAAATGATGTCATGTATGGCATGGCTGGCTCGTCCTCGAGCGCCAGCGAAGATTCACTGTACGGCGGTGCCGGCAATGATACCTTCGTGATCCAGGCTGCTGCTGGTGGCTCCGTTGGTGATGGGAACAGCACTGTTGCGATCGTCTTCAGCTTCGAAGATGGCAGCGACAAGATTCACCTGACTGGCTTCGGCTTCTCCGGCGGTCTGACCCCGGCGTTCCAGGTTTCCACGACGCTTACCGGTGGTACCAACAGCCTTGTCCAGAAAGCTGGCACCGGTGAGGTCACCGTTGCAATTAACGGCTCCGGTACGAGTGACTACACGGTGATCCGGGTGACCGGTGTTACCACGCTGGATCTGAACGACTTCACTTTCAGCTAAGTCGTACGGCCAACTTTAATATGAGCGGGCGGGCCAGTTTGGCCCGCCCGTTTTGGTTGTTGGGGCGATTGCAATGAAATCAATGTCTAGCGTCGACTCCGTTGCTATCATTCCCGCGCGTAAGGGGTCGAAAAGAATCCCAAACAAGAATCGTCTGAGTATCGGCGGGAGCTCACTCTTGCAGCGTACGGTCGAGTCAATTAGAGATTCCGGAGCGATAGCGCGCACCATCCTCACGACCGATGACGAAAAGCTCGTTGAATCAGCGGAGCGATATCCGCTCTTAAAGTGTGACCGACGTCCCGTCGACCTGGCGCAAGATCAGAGCTCGACTGAAGACGTGATCCGGTACGTCATCAAAGAAAACAACCTGGAAGAAAACACGATCGTTCTCTTGCAGCTGACATCCCCCTTTCGTACCGGTGCAGATATCAAAGACCTGCTTCGAAAAATGGAGAATATGGGGACCCATAGTGGCGTATCCGTGTGCCGATGGCGGGCGCCACCCTCCCCGCCTTTCGGGACAACTGACGCACAGGGAAGCCTCGGGATGCGGCATCAGGAACACGAGACGGCGATGCGTCAACACCACGACACGGCATGGGCCGTCAACGGTGCAATCTACATATTCAGCGCAAAGAGTTTCTTGGAAACAGGAAAGCTTTATGATGAAGGCGCCGCCATCCATGTGATGGGCGGATGGCGGTCACTCGATCTCGACTATGAAGACGATGTTTTAGTTGCCGACGCCATTGCCAGCTACTACGAGGTATGAGATTCGAGTCTCGCTAAGAATCCGAGCTCCAAAAGAGTTTTCTTTGCCTTTCTTCCGCGGACCGAAATCATGTTGCTGTGGCTCACTGAGAACGATTCAAAATCATATTTTCTAAAAAAAGAAACAATTGAATCGGTGTCGGGATTTACTAGGTGACCAACGCGAAACTCCCACAGAACGCCTTCCACGACACCAGCAGAGAATAGCTCCTCAGCCCCTCTGAGCACGCTCGCCTCACGTCCCTCAGTGTCTATTTTTATCCACAGAGGACCGGTCCGATAATCCGAAGGTAGGACAGACGCCAAAAGCGAACAAAGTGTCTGAACTTGCACCGGAATATCAGACTCCCTTGGCGCAGAATTATGGCCAGCAAGGTGATTTCCCATGCTCGAATTTGACCGTAAGTGCCCAATCCCCGTGTGGTCCCCGAGGGCACACTCCGCCAACGTAATCCGCCCAGAAAGACCGTTAGCAGCGACGTTCTCTGACAGAACTCGCATGTTATCGACAGCTGGCTCAATAGCGAGGCACTGCAAATCTGGAACAGAATCAGCCAAGACGATCGAATAGAGGCCGAAATGGGCGCCAACATCGATAAACATGCCACCTTCCGCCAAGAGATTGCAGAGCAACCGGCGTTCAATAATCTCAAACCCGGGTCCATGAAATTCAGCGAATATGAACCGCTTGAGCCCATCGTCCTCGAGCAATGCCACGGGCATCTGCAGGTGGAGTGCAGAGTGATCTCCCGAGCTTTGTTTCAAAGGGAGATAAAAGTTTCCGCTCTCAAATAATCGTTCGGGAAGGCGCAGAACATCTGAGTTATCCGTCACACCGTGTCCCCGCCAGAAACGATATTCGCGTTGGCACGTCGAGCAAGAAGCCAATTCCGCGCATCGGACAAAGCCTGGCGCATTTCAGAGATGGTTGGATCCCAAGGCGCATGCGCGCCTCGAAAAAAGAGATGAATCGAGGGGATCCAAGGAATACGGGGCGTTCCAAGTTGCTGCCAAATATTACCTGTTGTTGCTGTTCGAAATACCCAGGTCGGTGTGCCAACAACACCTCCTATGAAAGCCGTGGAAGTCAACGGGGTCACAATCGCATCAAGAGCGGCACTCAGACTTGCAACGTCATCAAGATTGTTCTTTAGATCCAGGCCGTCGAACCGGACGACGTCAATTCCACGCTCAGCAGCTGCCCGTTTAATCGCCTGAAGCTCAAAATCTTCAAAAACATATTGCAGTATCACAGCGATTGAATCATCTGGAAGACTCTCAACGACCTCTTCTGGCTTGAGATACTGTGATTCTCGTGCGCGGGTAATATTCCCGCTGCGCCAGGAAATGCCGATGCAAACACGTTCACCGTATCCCATCGATGCGAGCTTGTGGCGCCATTGCGAAACTTTTTTAAAGTCCGGGATAATCCAGCCATATCCGGCAACGCACTTCTGATGTGCCAACGCCCAGCGGTCAGTAATCAGCTTGCGAATGCGTGGGGTGAACAAACTGGGGAGATGACCGATAGGAATTTTGTATAGAACGTCACGGGCGAGTAGCCGCTTTTGTACCGGGCTAGACAAGGGCCAAAATTCGATCGAAGGGAATGATCGAGAGAATATCTTGGTCAATCGAGGATCACATTCGACAATGATCTTACCGGGCGCGCACTCTTCCGCATAATGCAGGAACCATGAAAACATGAACTCGTCACCCATGCCCTGTTCCATATAGATCAGGACTTTCCCGTCTTTCGGAATTTTTTGAAGTGTCCATTCCTTCTGCGGAAAGGGCCGCTTCTGTGACGGGAAACCTTTTTGAGCCCACCGAGATCGGTAATACTCAAAACCTTCTTCAATCGCGCCGATACACAGATCGTTGAAGGCAACTCCCATACGCGCGATGATGTCATTCGGGGAGATTTCGAGCTGTCGTTTTCCCGCCTGAATGGCGAGATCAAGTCTACCTAGGCCACGATAGGCCATGGCAAGATTGGTATGACCCGATTGCAGTTTCGGATCGACAATCAATGCCCGGAGCGAAGCTTTGAGACCCCGCTCAAAATCGAGCATTACTGACATGGAGACGGAGAGGGAACTCCAAGCTTTCGCATAGGACGGATGCATGAGAATTGCCCGCCTCAATAGGGGCGTGGCCATCTCGGCCAGTGCTTTTTCATTGAGATGGGAGGCAACATTGTAGAGCAGCATCGGGCTTGCCTTGAAACGGTTGGCCGCGCGCATCAGGTACCGTGTGGTCAGGATCTCCAGATCGGCAATTTTAAGAGCTATGATAGCTTCGTTGGCTGAGAAATCCTCGGTTTCTGGACATATGATCACGGCCTTTGCCCAGAGGATTGCGGAGTTGGCTCCGAATGTGTGAAATCCGTTCTCGTCCGGTAAAATGGAGCGGAGTGCATTGGGATCATCCGGGCGCAGAACGAGGGCTTTGCGGCTGGCGAGTGTTTTTTTATCGTTTAAGCCGGCATCGCGAAAAAAAATTGCTGCAAAGCCAAGGTTTGCACCGTTACTGAGTGCGACAATCCGTGGATCTACAATGATGGAGGCCAAGGTCTCTCCATGACCGCACCGGAGGATCCAGCGAAGCAGCTTTCGGCACAATGGAAGCTCTCTGAAAATCGTGTGGGCTGACTCGAAAATGAAGCGCCTGACATCTTCTGAACTGCCGACCGACGTTCCGCCGTCAATCATAGCGTTGAGCAGGAGCCGAGCGGGAGTATCGGGAGCCGAGATATCGGGATCATTGAGCAGCCAACTCGCCGCCTGTGAAGGCTTTCCCAGCTTTGACATGGCTGATCCGCCGATAAGTCCCAGATGCTGGTATTCACGCCATTCTGCAGGATTTAGGGACACCAACAATCCGGCAATCTCATTCTGAGCTTTGGTTTGGTTGAGGCAGCAAATCGCTCGGTATAGAGCGTCCCGTGAATGTTCCGATCCTTGCCTGTGGACCCGGATATACCGCGCTGCCGCTGCATCGAATTGCCCGCTGATCTCCAGCGCCATTGCGAGACGGTAAAGATAGTTTTGCAGGAATGGAGGTCCCGAGGCTTCGGATCGTTTGAACGAGCTGAGAGCCGATGGGACATCCTGAAGGCGGATACAGTCCTGACCGGCGCGATCCCAAGCTTCCGAGTCACCGGGCGTCTCAAGAATTGAAACCGCGTGGTCACGGCCGATAGAATGGAGGGTAGCGGAAGCGGTCACTTCTTGATCCTTTTTATCCATCAGTCGGTATGTCTAAATTCGTGAAACATGATCGATTATGAAGCGATCCAGACGGACTTTCACCCGGGCAATCAATTGCATCCAATCAGTGGCCACTCGGAAAAGATGAACGTTATCATACCATAAACTGTCTTCGCCGGAAGTGAGCCAACGCCAGTCAGGCTGACGCCCAATGAGCAACCATGTCTGCTTGCCGATCGCTCCGCCGAGATGGGCGAGGCTCGTATCCACAGAAATGATTAGGTCTATCGATTCGAGTGCCATCGCGACATCGCTGAAGTTGGCATCAGCGTCACAGAGTGTCGGGAGACGGGAGAGAACCGTATTCTTCTCCGTCCCAATGTCGAATGGCAATGCGTGGAAGGAGGCATTTGCGGTGCTCCTAATAAGGTCTTCCATTAGGTTGGGAGGGCAGGACCGAACGTCATCTCGTGAGTTCGCAGGGTTGCCTTTCCAAGCGATGGCGATTCGCGGTTTGGAATTTTGAGCTGTAGCGGCTCCAGCGTCCCAGGGGGGCAGAATATATGGAGATGTGAACGGGATAGTGTCAGGCTGCGTTCTGAAGAGCCTTGGCAAGCTCATAGCCATTACGCCATAGTCGAAAGCTGCTTTTTGCCCGTCGACGAGGATTTTGTCGATGGACGGGACCCATTCGCAAAGCCTGCGCAACGGTTCACGCGTGAAGAAGAAGACGCGCGCGCCCTTCTCCTTCAACAATGTACAATACCGGAGGAACTGGATGTGGTCGCCATAACCCTGTTCGCCGACAACGAGGATCGTTTTCCGGTTCAGGTCAGCGCGCCCGTCCCAGATGTTTTCCTGACCGATCGAAGCGCCCAAAGTGGCCACGCCTTCCCGAAGATCATAGAGGGTAAAACCTTTCTGCCAGTCCCCAAGCCTCAATTGGGTGACGCCCAGCGCAATGGAAACAGAACGTAATTCAGGGGCAGTCACAACTCCGCGTTGGAACCAGGATCGTGCATGAGCAAAGTCCTCAAGCAAGGACAACGCATGGCCGTAACCTTCCATGGCTTTGGGGCGGTCCGGATAGTACAACATGACCCGTCTGAAGCACCGCGCTGCTTCTTCGGGTTTGTTCGTCGCGATATAGACCGTGCCAAGCCCGGAGAGCCCGCGCAGAGACCAAGGCTTCTTCTGCAGAGCTTCATTGAAGACCTTTTCAGCCGTTCCATATCGCTTTTGTCCAAGCAATTTTTCGCCTGTGGACAGGATTACACGAAGCGGAAATCTACTGATTGCCGTTGCAGACTCTTCTGATAAATCTGCACCCATAACGTCATTAGCCATCAGATGCATGGCTGGACAGATCTATCGTCGTTGTGATCATGGCTCCCGCATGGCTTGGTTCAGGCTCTGGCTCAATGGAGTCACGATGTATTCGAATAAAGTCCGTTCGCCCACCGAAATCAGAGCCGATGCAGTCATTCCTGCGGTCAACCGTGTGTCTGGAAGGTGCTTTGCGAGAGATCTCGGGTCCATGACAATGCGGGCTTCGAAATAGGGTTTGCCAGAGGAGTTGGTCATGGTGTCAGCGGATACCGAGGTCAGTGTTCCCTCGATCGGCGGTGTGGTTCTGGGATTAAAAGCCGTAAGCTGGAGCTGAACCGGCGCTCCGACGAGCAGAACGTCAATATCCTTCGGCTTTATTTCAGCCGTAATCAGTAATTCGTCTTCAGTCGGAATGATGGTCATCAGAGTCTCACCAGACCGGACGATTCCATCGGCGGTGTGAACTTTCAAATTGACTACTTGTCCACTCATCGGAGCCCGGATCTCGGAGCGTTTTTGTCTGTCGAGCCAGACACTTTCTTGCTCCTGAAGGTTTTTCAGCTGCAGGGCATTTTCCCGCAAACGGTCGGAAATCTGGGTTTCTCTCTGGTTTTCTAAAGCTGAAAGCCTAAGCTTTTGTTCGTTAATACCCTGCTCGAACTGCGCGATATTTGTTTTCAGCTGGGACAGTGCGCTGACGAGCTGCTCTTTCCCGCGTTCCAAAGCCAGCACACGTGGTTTGCGTTCTAGGCCCTTCTCAAAAAGAGTACGGACTCCGGAGAGCTCCTCATCAACAAACTCGATCTGTTTGCGCGTTGATTCAATCCGGTCAAGAGAGCCGTCAATCTGTGTCTTATATTGCGCAATTCTTTCTTCGTAGAGCTGCTTCTGATCGTTTAACGACTTCGCCTGTTTTTGAAAGAGGTTCCGTTCACGCTGGATCAGGCTTGCAACATCAGAATCGTCTTTCTGGTCCAGAATGCGTTCGGGAAACTCAACCTCTGTAAGCCCGTCACGCTCCGCTTCTAGTCTGGCCCGTTCTGCTAACAACGCAAATAGATGGTTTTCCAGCTGTGCGATCTGGGAATCAGTAGTCAGAGGATTCAGGCGTACGAGCACGTCACCCTTCACCACAGTGTCGCCCTCGTGCACCAGAATTTCGTCCACAATCCCGCCTTCGAGATGTTGCACGGCCTGAGGTTCACTGGCGACATGAAGCGTTCCCGGCGCATTGACAGCGCTCGCCAGAGGGGCGACAACCGACCAACCGCCGAACAAAACGAAGAATGCAAACAACACTGTCCAGCCAAATAGCGAAGCCTTGCTCCACGTCCCGTCTCTTAGTATTGGCTTGCCAACCGCGTTATAATGCTCGATTTGTCGAGCAGATATGGGGAGCCTCTTCAGCATTAGGTCGCCACTGGGAGTGGGAAGTGTCTCGGCCATTGAGGACTCCAGTTATATTTCCGCCGCGGCTTTAACAGACGGCTTTTCGATTTTAGGTTGGGCAGCCACTCCGCCGATTAAAGGCATGACCTCGTCACGGTCGGAGAATTTCTGCACCATGCCATCACGTAGGACGAGGATCTTGTCCACGATTTGAAGAATATTTGGTCGGTGCAGGATGACGACAACAGTCGCGCCGCGTGATTTTAAAAGTTCGATGGATTGACGGAGGGCGCTGTCACCTTCCGTGTCGAGGTTGGCGTTCGGCTCATCGAGAATAACGAGCTTCGGATCACCCAGTAGAGCACGTGCCAAGCCAACCCGCTGTCTCTGACCGCCGGAGAGCAGAGAGCCGCCAAACCCGACTTGAGTATCGTAGCCTTGCTCCATCTGCAGGATCATCTTGTGCAGGCCGGCCATTTCTGCAGCTTGGATCACTTGCTCATTCGTGATGGTGCCATCGAAGCGCGATATATTATCCCGAATGGTACCGTCAAACAGGATGACCTGTTGCGGAAGATATCCGACGTGTCGGCCCCGATCGTCGCTCGGCCAACGGAAAACATCAGCGCCGTCCAAACGGACCACGCCTGCGTTCGGCCTATCGATGCCGGCGAGCAGGCGGGCGAGGGTGGTTTTACCGGCCGCTGAAGGACCAATAATCGCAACCGACTCTCCCGGTTTGAGATCAAAGGAGACCCGTGATAAAATTGGCCGCTTCATGCCTCCAATCTGAAAGTGAACGTTCTCGACGGAAAGTGCACCCTTCGGTTCAAGCGGGAACACGCTGTCTTCGGGCTTGCTTGCGGTATTCGTCAGAAGGTCGGAAAGATACCTGTATCTCTGGACGGCGTCGGCAACCTGGGCCCAAGAAGTCACGATCGCTTCCAGAGGCATAAGCGCGCGGGATACGAGAATGACAGAGGCCATCATGGCGCCACGCGACAGGCCGCTTGTCGGATCGACAATCTGAATTGCTGCCACCGTCATAACAGCCATCATAATACCCATGCGCATCATCTTGATGAAGGCTTGCACGATTCCGGATGCCTGGCTGGCATTGTTCTGAAGTTTCAAGGACAGGACATTGTACATTGACCAGTTGTCCATCAGCGTTTTGCGCATGCCCATCGCTTCAACGATGTCAGCATTCTCGATGGCAGCGCGGCTGATTTTCCGGGCCCTACTATTTGCCGCTGATGCTTTCTGGAGTTTTCCGTCGGAGATCATTTTGTTGACAACGGCAAGGCCAAGCAGAATGAGGCCGCCGAGGGTCGCCGTCATGCCGATACCAAAATTCAGCGCAAATAGCACCATCATGAAAATTGGAATGAACGGCACATCCATAAGCTGAAAGATAGTTTGGCCAGAGAGAAATTGGCGCAGTCCCTGCAGCTGCTCAAGTGCGTCACTGCCGCCCTGCCCCCGTGAGATGCCGCCAAGAACGGATTTTTCAAATAAGCGCGGCGAAATCTGCTCGTCAATCCAGGTGCTGACATTGGTGAAGACGTAAGTACGAGCAATGTCGACCAACGCCTGAACCAGCAAGGCCGTAAGGGCCATCACTGCGAGCAGCGTCAGTGTTGCCATATTGCCGGTCCCCAAAACCCTGGAGAACAACGAGAACATATAAAGAGGCATCGTCAGAATCAGCATGTTCACGACAAAGCTGAACACGCCAGCGGTGACGAAAGCGCTTCGGCACCCTTCGAAAATATGCCGCAACGGGTCGTCGAGCGCCGAACTGGCCTCTGACGGCGTTTTTGCTTTCGCCATAAAGATCTTGTCCGTACTTATTAATCTATTGCTGGAGTATAGCAGAATACCCCGACGTTATCTGAATTGAGAATGCGCCTTGGAATTCCGCGTACTTCCTCAAAGCCGAGCTTGCATCGCATGTTCGGGGAATTCATAAGCGTGTGCGGTTAGAGTATCAATGATAATTCTCCTCCTGTGACAACAAGGTACAGCGTCGATGAAAGTCCTGTTCGTACATCAGAACATGCCCGGCCAATTCAAGCACCTGGCGCCGGCGCTGGCTGCTGACGGGCATGAGGTTGTGTTTCTGACCAAGCCAAGGAAGCCGAACCTTCCCGGTGTTCGCAAGGTCGAGTACGAGCTGCATCGTCAGGCAGGACAGCCGACGCACCGATATTTCGACCGGTATGAGGACCAGATCCTGCACGGCCAGGGGACGACGAAGGCCTGCCTCAAGCTTCAGGCGTCCGGGTTCGAGCCCGACGTGATCTGCGCCCATACAGGCTGGGGCGAAGCCATCTTCCTGAAAGATGTGTTTCCGAAGGCCCGGCTGCTGAGTTTCAACGAGTTCTTCTACCGGTCACACGGTACGGATACCGATTTTGTCAACAAAGGGCCGGATATCGATCGGGATTGCCGGACCCGGGTGCGGAATGCCCACATGCTGTTGAGCATGGCGGCGTCGGACTGGGGATATGTTCCGACCTACTGGCAATGGTCGACACATCCCAAGGCATTCCGGCAGAACATGACGGTTGTGCATGACGGGATCGACACGGATGCCTGTGTCAGGGACAGGGAAGCCTATATCGACCTCGCGGATGGCCGCCGCCTGACAGCCAAGGACGAAGTCATCACCTATGTTGCCCGTAACCTCGAGCCTTACCGGGGATTTGACGTGATCGCCAAGTCACTCGACAAGATTCTGAAGGGGCGTCCGAACGCGCATATCCTGATCACCGGCGGCGAGGAAGTGAGCTACGGCAACGGCCCGGGTTATGCGGACAGCTGGAAAGATGCCCTGATTCCGCACCGCTCGCTCGATACCTCTCGGCTGCATTTTCTGGGTCGGTTGCCGTACGAGGAATTCGGCCGGATGCTATCGATCTCCAAGGCTCATATCTATCTCACCTATCCATTCGTGCTGTCCTGGTCGATGCTTGAAGCGATGGCGAAAGAGTGTCTGGTCGTGGCCAGCGACACCGCACCTGTGCGTGAAGTGATCCGGCATGGCAAGAATGGTTTGCTGGTCGAGTATGGGGATGCCGATGCGCTCGCGGCAGCGGTGGTGGATGCACTCGAAAAAGGCAAGAAGCTCGACCCGGTGCGCAAGGCGGCCCGCAAGGCCGTGGTCGAGCGTTACGATCTCAAGCGTGTTTGCCTCCCGTTGCAAAAGGATATTATCGAGAAACTGGGCCGGGGGGAACTGCCGGAGGCGACGGACAGCATTCCGGCCGATGTCGCAAAAGCCATGGGGTGGAATGTGACGAAGACCAGCGATCTGACGCTATGGTCAGAAATGGGTGCGTGATCCGACCTCCCGTCTCAGAGACCGGGCGCGTTGCGCTCAAGGCACAAGCTGGTGCCGCTTTCCGGGCAGGGAATCTGGCGGCTGCACAGATCATTCTGAAGAGATATGTCTGCCTATTTTCTGAAGACGGTGCGGGTTACGCCAATCTGCTTGCCGTCGCGCGTCGGCGCACCGTGGCGATATCAAGCCTTGCCGACCTGACACGCTACGCCCTGTTCGCCGACCCGGACAATTCAGGCCCATTGGTCGCGCTGTTGACGGCATGCGCCGAAATGCGGGTCCCTGTTCCCGATCGTGCCGCCGGATTCCTGGCCCGGTACGACACGGATACTGAAGTGACCCTCGCTCATGCAATCTGCCTACATGGGCAGCGGGGGGCGCGAGTGGCTGCCGTCAGGGTGCGGCGAACCCTGGTTTTCCATCCGGCCGAGGCGCGGCTTTATGTCCAGGCCGGAAAATCGCTACAGGGCGACGATGACAGTGATGCGGAAACCGCCTTTCTTCATGCGCTCTGCTGTGCTGAACCGCAGGGCAGGGAGTTCGCTGAAGCGGCGCTGAATCTTGCGGCATTACGGCATGCGGCAGGAGCCCTCGGTGACGCTGTTTCCCTATACCGTGCTTCCCTGCGGGCCGACCCGACCGCGATCGACGCCCGGGCTAACCTTGCGGCCGCCCTGGTTGATTGTGGAGAGCCGGCGGCTGCGGAGCAGACACTGCGCCGGACCCTGGTGGAAAAGCCTCAGCATTGGGACGCGCTCTGGCTTTCCTCTTTACTGCGGATCGGTGAGGGGGATGTGACCGGTGGCTACAGGGCGCATCACGTGCGCTGGACGGAACCGCACGCGGAGGCCCGGACGCTTGAGCTTGCGGCGTTGCCGTTATGGCTTGGGCAAGACCCCAATGGCGTCAGGATATTCGTCTGGGGTGATTTCGGGGTCGGTGACGAGATTGTCTTTTCCCCTCTCGCCGCGTGGCTGGCGGGGCGGGGCGCGGCGGTTGTCCTGGAAATGGACCCGCGATTGGTCTCGCTTGCCCAGCGCAGCTTCCCGGACGTGACTGTCGTGCCGCGCGGTGGGTCACAGGTCGAGCTCGGGGACTTCGATTTCCATGCCCCGTCGGCATTGCTTGCCCGCTTCTACGCGCGCGACGGAGGCCGGAAAGCGTTGCTGCCCCTGCGTGCGGATCCAAAGCGCGTGTCCACGTTCCGGAAAAATCTGGTGGAATTCGGCCCGGGTCCAAAGATCGGGTTTTCCTGGGGCGGCGGCGGGAAGCGGACGTCCTGGTCGAAATCGACCGAGCTGACGGACTGGACGGGCTTGCTGGATACGCCCGACGTGACCTTCGTCAGCCTGCAATACGACGTCGCCAAAAGCGGCGAGGGCGCCGGAGATTGGCCGCGGAACCTTCATCCGGCGCCGCTGGAAGATTTGCGGAACGATCTCGACGGTCTCGCCGCTCTCATCACAGCACTGGATGCGACGGTGTCGATATCCGGTGTCAATGCCCATATGGCGGGCGCGTTGCGTCGGCCTGGTTTTGTGCTGCTGCCAAGATCGCCCCTCTGGTTCTGGGGGCGAAAAGCTCCGCGCACCGGCTGGTATCCGACCCTGCAGCTGTTTCGGCGCGCGGACTCCGGATGGGGTGGTCCGATAGCCGCACTAACACAGGCTGTCAGGCGCTTCCTGACGGGCTGATCCGTTTGCTTTCGGCGACCCAGAGATCCCCGTAATCGACATCCTGCCAGTTTTCGAACCAGGGGCCGCCGCGGGTGTAGTGGATCGCTGCCGGATAGGAGCCGTCGGCGGGTTTGTCGTACCAGCCTTCCAGCCAGTTCCAGGTATGGTCTACGGCGCCGAGTAGGTCGTCCGGCAGCCACTGGAATCGGTGCAGATAAGCGCCGCTCTCCCGGTTGACCACGTCCGGCGTCAGGACCGCGTTCGCCGGATGGCCGCAATTGATCAGCATCATGCTGGACCAGTTTTTCCGCGGATAAACACTCTGGGGCTTGCCGTCCATCTTGGTTCGTTCGGTCGGCTTGTAGTCGTGCTGAACACAGATCAGCGCCTTGTTGTCATCTGCCTGTGCGAAGAGTTTTGCGACATCGGTCGTCCAGAGGAAATCGCAATCGCAGAACAGGGCCCAGCCCCGGTAGCCTGCAAGATGCGGCGTCAGAAATCGGGTATAGGTGAATTCCGTCGAGGCCAGCGGATCTTCATCACGGCTGTAGAGGCCCTTCTTGCGCAAATCGTCCAGTTTGAGTGGGACAATCTCAAGCTCGGACTGACTATGGCGCTGTAGAGAGTCTTCACAGACGTCGTATGCGATAGGCTCTCGGCTATCCCATCCGACATAGATCCGTAAAGGGCCTGCATCCTTGGCTGTGGTGCTCATTCGGCATTCCGTCCTGGCATTTCGAATTTGCGTCTCATTAGCATGGTCGCTATCCCTTCAGAAAGGGAAGGTTTGTCGCAGAGGTGCAGAGGCCTTTGCACCGGAGGTACCATCCTCTATAAACGCAACGCATTCCAATCTCCGTTCCCGCGTCTTTCCGTATCCGGAAGGTTTTCAGTGTCGTCCGTACCCGTTTGCGCAATTCACTATCATCCGGACGCTTACAGGGCGGACAGACCTGGTATCAAAGGCCGGCACTCTGCCGGGTCGGGGTTCCTGACCGGGATGTTCCGGCACGGTCGTGCAAATCAGCTGGTCAGCGTGACCGGTAGTGATAAGCATGCAGCCGAGTTTGCCGAAATGGCGCAGGAGCGTGACCGGAGGAATCGGCCGGTCAAACGGCATGACTCGATGCTGCAGGCCGACGCTTCGACCGAATGCCTGATGATCGCAGGTCCTACTTTCGATGCGTTTGCGTGGGAACGCCGGGCCGGGAACCAACGTGCCTACAGCCTTAGCGGTGTCACGCATACGCTCTCTTCGGACCGGATCATTGCCGGTCTGTCCAATTTTCTTCTATTGCCGCTGCAGCCTTGGGACGCTCTCGTCTGCACGTCGCAGGTCGCGCGCGATGTGGTGACGCGAACCATGGAAAACTACGCGGATTATCTCGGTCGCCGCACCGGGGTGAAAATCGAGCCGACACTAAAGCTGCCGGTCATCCCGCTTGGTGTGGATGGCAGTCGATACGCGAAAGACGAGACGGCGCGGCAGATGCTGAGGAATCGCATCGGCGCGGCTGACGAGGATTTCGTCATCCTTTTCCTCGGCCGCTTCACATTCCACGCCAAGGCCCATCCGGTCCCGATGTATCTTGCGGCAGAGCGGGCGGCAAAACGGATGCCGGGGCGCAAAGTCCATTTGGTCATGGTCGGCCAGGCGCCGAACGACCGGATCATGTCGATGTACCGGACCGGAGCGGAGCAGTTTGCGAAGACCGCATCCGTACATTTTATTGATGGCCAGGACGACGACCTCGTACATGCCTCGTGGCAGGGAGCGGATGTTTTTCTCTCTCTGTCGGACAATATTCAGGAGACCTTCGGCCTGACGCCGATTGAAGCGATGGCGGCGGGGCTGCCGGCGGTCGTCAGCGATTGGGATGGCTACAAGGATACGGTTATCGACGGAGAAACCGGGTTTCGGGTGCCCACGACTGCGCCCGCGGCAGGGGACGGCATCGACCTAGCCTTCCGCTACCAGACCGGGCGGGATGATTATGACCGGTTTATCGGACGGGCCTGCATGGTGACGTCCTGTGATCTCGATGCGGCGGCGGATGCTCTGGTGCGTTTGGCGGAAGATCCGGAATTGCGCGCAGCGATGGGCAAGGCCGGCCGGAACCGTGCCCGGGCGTTTTACGACTGGTCCGTCATCATCCGGTCCTACGAGGATCTTTGGCTGGAGCTCAGGGATATTCGCGAGAAAGCGCCGGAAGTCGCCCCGCGTCAGAGTAGTGAAACCGCCAGTCCATTTTATCCGGATCCATTCCATATCTTCGCACCGCATCCGAGCTTTGCGCTTGGTGCGGACAATATTGTCACGATTGACGGTGGCGACCCGGATGCGGATTTCCAGGCTATCCTTGCTCACGAAGTTTGTACCTTTTCACAGGAACTGATGCTCCCGAGCGAGCAGACGGCTGCGTTGCTGCGAAGAGTTTCGGCAAGCGGAAAAGTGACGGTCGGAGAGATCGAGCAATGGATCGACGACCGGAGATGGTCGAGATTGCATCGTACGTTGCCCTGGCTGGCGAAGTTTGGCCTCATAAAGTTGAGTGAACAATGAAACCGATGGACCTCCCGGCCCGGGCAAAGCTTTTCCGAGACGCCACCGCCGCCCTCAAACATATTGCCGATGGCAAGCTTGAAGAGGCTGACAGTGCGATCGCGGAGATGCGCAAGGACGTCGGCAGCACAGCCATTCTGATGGGTGCTGAAGCCAAAGCGGCGTGGGCACGGAAGAACAAGAAAGAAGTCCGCCAATGCCTCGAAAAAGGCCTGAAAATGGCGGCGGCCGGGGATCTGGCCTTCAATCGGGTTGCAGTCGATCTAGCGCGTCAGATCGGCGATGACGGATTGCTCGAAGCTGTATTTCGGGTGGCACTCAAAAACACGCCGAGCGATGCGATAATTCGCTACGCCGCTGCAGGGTATTGTTATCGCAAGGGCGTGACGAAAGCGGCGCTGGAGCATTATGAAGCGGCTGTAAATCTGAAGCCTAAATTCGTGCCGGGTATGCGTGATCTTGCCGTTCTTTACTATGAGATCGGTGAGAAGGAGCGTGCTCTGAGGGTTCTTCGTCGGGCGCGGGAATTCGACCCGAAACTTCGAGATGGCCTTCTGGAACTGGGCAACGCTCGGTATCGCATCAAGAAATACGGCGGTGCGGCGGCTATTTACGAGTTGGTCAGCCGGCTTGAGCCGGATTTTTCCCCGGCCTATTCCAATCTGGGGTCGGCCTACCGCCACAATTTGCAGTTCGAGGAGGGCGCGCGGGCTCTCAAGCGTGCGTTGCTGGCTGAGCCGGGCAATGCGGGCGGCTACTATAATCTGGGAAATCTGCAGAAAGAGGCGGCAAACATGACGCCGTCCATTTTGGCGTTCCGCCGATCCATAGTGTGCCGCCCTGGTGAAGCGACGTTCCATTGGAACCTGGCGCTCGCCCTGCTGGCGGACGGCCAGCTCGGCGAGGGGTTTGATGAGTATGAATGGCGTTGGGAGACGGAATCCTTCCCAACAAAAAAGCGCGATGTGACGCAACCGGAATGGGATGGCACACCGCTTGAGGGCCGCACGCTGTTGATCGTGGCCGAGCAGGGCGTTGGAGATGCTCTTCAGTTTCTCCGCTTCGTCCCCGAGGCCGTCAGGCGGGCCCAGGCGGGAGCTAGCAAGGGGCGTATCCTCTTGGAGGCACATCCGGAGATTCTTGACGTCTATGTCGACTACAAGGACATGGTCGAGCTGGTCCCGCGACGGCCCGGACAGGAGCCCGCATTCGATTGCCATATCGCGCAATTGTCGCTGCCGAAACTGCTCGGTGTCAGGGAACTCGATGATCTGCCGAAAGCGCCCTACATCAACTCCATCGGCCCGGACCATTTTCCGATTCCCGGCCTTGATCCGGCGAAACTGAATGTCGGCGTCGTCTGGGGCGGTAACCCGGCTTTCCCGGGTGACGATATCCGGTCTTCGAAGGTCGAGTATTACGCTCCGCTTTTCGGGCTGGACGGCGTGCAGTGCTATAGCTTGCAGAAGGGCCCGCGCGAGGCCGATCTTGCGGATGCACCGCCCGCGCTGATTCCGCTGAGCCGGGATGTCAATTCTTTCACCGACACGGTCTCGATCGTCCGTCAACTCGATGTGACGGTCACGACCTGTACGTCAGTGGCCCATCTTGTCGGGGCCATGGGCTGCCCGGTTTTCGTGTTGCTGTCCCACAACCCGGACTGGCGTTGGCTGCAACATCGCGACGAAAGTCCCTGGTATCCTTCTGCGCGCCTGTTCCGGCAAGCCACGCCGGGTGACTGGCCCGGCGTCATAGAAAATGTCGGCGCCGCATTGCGTGAAATGCAGACAATGAAAGCGCTCAGATGAAGCGGGTTCTGTTTGCATGGGAAATCGGTGACGGGCTTGGGCATGTCAGCCGATTGCTGCCGATCGCAAGTATCCTGAAGGACAATGGCGTCGAATGCGCTTTTGTCGTGCGCAACCTGATCGTCACGCATTCGATGATCGTGCATGCGGGCTTCAGAGTTTTCCAGGCACCTCTGGTGGCACCGTACGCGCCGCCAGAGGTGCGTGATAAAGTGATTGCCTCCATCGGGGACGTTCTGGCGACCGTCGGCTATGTCGAGCCGGACAAGCTTACCGCCCTGACAGATGGGTGGGCCGCCATCATCGATAGTTTCGATCCGGATCTATTGATTACGGATTATTCGCCGACCGCAGGACTCGCCGCATTCGGCGAGCGGCCAGTGGTTCCGATTGGTGACTGGTTTACGCTGCCGCCGGGCAACTGGTCGGAGTTCCGGACCTTCAAGGACGCCCCGAACCGTGTCGCACCGGCACGGTTGCTGGAGACCGTTCAGGAAGTTCAGCGCCGCCGCGGCAAAACGTTGCCCGACCGGGTCCCGGCGCTGATGCATGGAGCGCGCAATTTCGTCGTTACGATTCCCGAGCTCGACCCCTATCACAGCTTCCGGGAAAACACGGAAGCATCTCCGTTGCAGCCGCTTTCCGCGCCGACAACGCAAGAGTCGGTGCAGGATTATTTTGCGTATCTCTCTCACGGATATGCCGGAACGCAGAAGGTCCTGGAGGCTCTGGCGGCCTCCAGCTGGAGCGGGGACATCTACTTGCGTGACGCGAATGAAGAAGTCCGGACGCAATGGCGGAAACGCGGCCTGACGATCCACGATGCGCCGCGGCCGATTGAACAAGCTGTATCGGACGCCAGGGTTGTCATTCATCACGGTGGTATCGGAACACTGGAGCAGGTGCTCGCTATCGGCCGACCGCAATGCATTGTGCCGCGGCATTTCGAGCAGCAGAAAAACGGGGAATATCTCGGTAAACTCGGTTCTGCCACCGTGATGAAAAGCGGAAACAAGTTCCAGCCCGAGCATATTGTGCAGGCGGTTTCGGCGACGCTCACCCAGGAACGGTTTGCTGCGAACGCCAGGGCTGCGGCGGCAGACCTTGAGCGTCGGGGGCCGTTCAATCTGCTTGCCCGTATCACAGACTATGTCTTATCGACATTGAACGCGCGCTGAAGAAAACGATTTTCCGCAGGAGAGGACGCATCATGGCCGTAGAGAACAAATTCCCCGGTAAAGACCTGACCGAAGACGATATTGCCGGAAAGATCCCGCTTGTCGCAAAGAAGTCAGCGGATCACAGAACGGTCTTCACCTGCGGCGGCATCGAAATCGGTGGGCCGCTGATCCCGGTCATGGCCGGTCCGAACACGGTCGAGAACGAGGAAATGATCGTCGAGAGCGCCAAGGCAATCAAGGCCGCCGGTGGCCACTTCCTGCGCGGCGGAGCCTTCAAGCCGCTGAGTTTCCCGTATCGCAGCCCGAAATTCTTCGAAAGCCGGGAAGACGGTCTGAAATGGCTGACCGTTGCCAAGCAGGAAACCGGTCTGCCGATCGTCACAGAGGTGATGGAAATCGACAAGATCGAGATCGTCGCCAAGCATGCCGACATGCTGCAGATCGGTACCCGGAACATGCAGAACTATCCGCTGCTGACTGAGGTCGGCAAGACCGGGATGCCGGTAATGCTGAAGCGCGGGTATGGTTCCTCTCTCCGGGACTGGCTGATGGCGGCGGAATATATCGCGCTTGAGCATGACCGGCTCGGCATGGAACCGCAGATCGTGCTGTGCGAGCGCGGCGTGGTCGTGCCGCATACACACCGGGCAACCTCCCGCTTCCTGCTTGATCTCCAGGTCGTGCCGGCGGCTCAGGAAGTCACGCATCTTCCGGTGATGACCGATCCGTCGCACGCCACCTTCTGGCAGCCGTGGGTGAAGTCGATGATGCTGGCTTCTGTCGCGGCTGGTGCGGATGCCCTCATGCTGGAAGTCCACCCGGATCCACGGAACGCGGCAGTGGACCCGCTCCAGGCCAGCTCTTTTGCAGAGTTCGACGGCATGATGAAAGCCATGCGGCCAATTGCGACGGCAATCGGGCGCACGCTCGATATGGGCAGCAACAGCTGAAATTAGGTTTGCGGCGCGGCTATCTTGTCGCGCCGCATTGTTGTTTTCGAGGCCGCACCGTTTCTTAAGGTCAGGCGGAAATTGTAGGGTGTTTCGAAAACCCTCTTTGCTTGCGCAATTCAGCAATTTCCGCGTCGATATCCTTTTCAAGATCTTCCGCTTTGTGTTCCCTGGTCGTCCTCTGCACCCCTTTGTTGACGTTGCGGATTGACAACGTTAGGACGATCCAGAAAAAGGCAGCGACGCCGACAAACATCAATGCGATGGACGCTGAAGATTCCAAATATTCGAGCAACATAGCCTCTTTTCCTCATGAAGCGGGAGCTTCAAATCTCCTCGTCCTATGCAGTTTGGCGTCAATTTTGTCAAAGAATTTGAGGCCTATCAACCCACTCGCCGGTCAGTATCGGAACGATCCCGTGCGGGTGTAGCCCTCTGTGGCGCGCCGGTTTTATGCATCGTCGATGTTTTTCCTGCGACATTCGGTCCCGGTACCCTCATTTCTCCGACTCTTCCACTGGCAGCAACATAACAGTGACGTCGAAGCCCATGGCAGGCATGTCGGGTGTGATTTTACGCTGCGGCCCGGTTGCCGCCCGGCAAGCCTGACCGATCTGCGAAAGCTGACCTTCCCGGCTCTCAGCGGCAGCGGTTACCAATTGACTCTTTGTCTTTGATTGTATAATCATATAAAGACATCTTTATATTATTGTGTCTGAACAGATTGTTTGGCCGAGTTAATGGAAACTTTGCTGCAGGGCCTCCGGGCCGTCTCCGAGCCGACCCGATTGCGCATCCTGATTTTGTGCACACATGCCGAACTGTCCGTCACGGAGCTGGTGCAGGTGCTGGGGCAGAGCCAGCCCCGGGTCTCGCGTCACCTGAAGCTGATGGTCGAGGCCAACCTGCTCGAACGCCATCAGGAGGGTAGCCGTGCCTTCTACCGGATGAGTGAAGAGAGCAACGTTTCGGATCTCGCTCGCATGCTGGTCGATCTGACGCCAGATGATGATGACGTCATCTCGGTCGATCTGGCCCGGCTGGATGAAATCAAGCTGCAGCGCGCCGAGGTGGCCGAGGAGTATTTCCGCCGCAATGCCCAGAACTGGGAAGATCTGCGCGGCCAGCATATCGACGACGAAAGTGTCGATACCCGTCTGAAACGCCGTATTCTCAGCGCCCCTGTTAGGGACTTGCTGGATATCGGCACCGGTACCGGGCGCGTGCTGCGTCTTGTCGGCGAGGATGTGCGTGCTGCGGTCGGGGTCGACAATTCCCGCGAGATGCTGGCCATCGCCCGCAGCTATCTCGATCAGGAAGTGCTGCGGAACTGCCAGGTCCGGCACGCTGACATGTACCGCCTGCCGTTTCCGGCGCACCGGTTCGACGCGGTTACGGCAAACATGCTGATGCATTACGCCGACAACCCGGCGGACATGGTGCGCGAGGCGGCGCGGGTATTGCGCCCGGGAGGCCGGCTTGTGCTGGTCGATTTTGCCTCTCACGACCTTGCGGACTTGCGGGAACGCCATGCTCATCGCTGGCTCGGATTCTCCGATGCCGATGTGGAGCGGCTGTTCACAAAGGCCGGCCTCGAAATCCAGGATGTCGAGCGGATCGACGGCGGGGATCTCACGGTGTGTATCTGGACCGGCAAGAGCCGGATTGAAATTGCCAATGATCTTGTGGCGGAGGCGCTCTGATGACCGAGAAACTGTCTGTCAGCTTTGAATTCTTCCCGCCTTCCAGCGAGGCTGCCGAAGCGCGCCTGTGGAACACGGTGGAGAAGCTTGCCCCTCTCGGCCCGGCTTTCGCCTCGGTCACCTACGGTGCCGGCGGAACCACCCGGGAGCGCACCCTGAAAGTGGTGCAAAAGCTCAAGAATGACGGGCGCATGGAGCCTGCGGCGCACCTGACCTGTGTCGGTGCGGACAAGGCCGAGATCGATGGCATTGCCAAGGGGTGGCTGGAGGCGGGTATCACCCGGCTGGTCGCTCTGCGTGGCGATCCGCCCCAGGATACCGGTCGTTATCAGCCGCACCCGAATGGCTATCAGAATGCGGCGGATCTGGTCTCCGGGCTGCACCGGATCGGTGATTTCGATATTTCCGTTGCGGCCTATCCGGAAGCGCATCCGGACTCGCCCTCAGAGGCGGCTGATATCGCCAACCTGAAGGCCAAGATCGACAATGGCGCGAACCGGGCGATCACCCAGTATTTCTTCGATGTCGATCTGTTTCTGCGCTTCCGGGACAAGGTCGCCAAGGCTGGTATTGATGCGCCGCTGGTGCCGGGCATCATGCCGATCGGTCATTTCGGCCGGATGGTGAATTTCAGCAAGCGCTGCGGCGCATCTGTCCCTGACTGGCTGTTCGAACGTTTCGAGAGGCTGGACGAAGATCCGGAGACGCGCGAGCTGGTTGCCGCCAGCACCGCGGCCGATCTCTGCCACCGGCTGATCGCGGAGGGCGTGACGGATTTCCACTTCTACACCCTCAATGTGCCGTCCCTGACCTTCGCCACCTGCCACCTGCTCGGCATGCGCCCGAATCTGTCGGAGGCGGCATGACGGAGGTGGGAGAACGCATCCCGCACGCCGCCCCAGCACCGGCCTCCCAGCTGGCGCGCTGGGTCGGCAAGAGCGGCTGTGTCGAGGCGCTGAATATCGAGCGCCCGAAGCTGGTCATGAAGGTGCATCGGCGCTTCGTGAAGGCGGGCGCAGAGGTGCTATTCACCAATTCCGGCGGGGCCGCGCCGCAGCTTCTGCGCAGCTTCCGCATGTTCGACGAGGCATTCGCCGTCAGCTATCTCGGTGCCGAGCTGGCCCGGACGGTGGCGGACGAAGCGGCCCACCAGGTTCTGGTGATCGGCGATGTGCGCTTGCCGTCACGGGTTCCGGTCACCGGCTTCATGACGGCGACCGAAGTCGAATCCGCCGCGCGCTGCCTGGTCTCCGCCCAGGTCGCCGGCGGCGTCGATGCGGTGCTGATCGATGTTGCGGCCCGTCCCGGGCATGTTGCGGCGGCGATGAACGGGGCCCGCTGGGGCATGACCGAGGCGGAGCAGACCGTTCCTCTGATGCTCTTGTTGCGCCCGGCAATGCATCCGGGCCGGTTCGACCGTGCGCAGATCCATGAAGATCTCGCCCAGGCCGCCGCGCTCGCCGCGACCATGCAGATCGCGGCTGTCGGCGTGAACCCGGGCGATATTCCGGAGACCGCTCCGGCGCTGCTGGAGCATGTCTTGCCGTACTGGAAGGGGGCTGTCGCTCTCAGTCCGGCGGCGGATGCGAATACGGTGCGGACGCTTTGTGAGGATCCGATGCTGGGGGGGCGGCTTGCCTTCCTGCCGTCTTCCTCACCGCGCGATCTCCGCCGCGTTATCAAAACAAGCCTCGGGGCCACGACGCTGGTCCGGAGAAGGAAAAGCACATGAAACGGGAAGACCGGATCAAAGCCTTCGAAACCCTGCTCGGCGAACGCATCTTCGTGATGGACGGCGCCATGGGGACCATGGTGCAGGGCTATAAGCTGGACGAAGCAGGCTATCGCGGAGAGCGTCTGGCGGAGCACGGCTCCGATCTGCGCGGCAACAACGATATCCTGAACCTGACCCGGCCGGAAATCGTCGAGGAAATCCACCGCGCCTATTTCGAGGCCGGCGCCGATATCGTCGAGACCAATACCTTCAGCGCGACCACCATCGCCCAGGCGGATTATGCCGCCGAGGACCTGGTCTATGAGCTCAACTTTGAAGGTGCCCGGCTTGCCAGGAAGGCAGCGGACGCGGCCGAGGACGCGGAGCCGGGCCGGCTCTGTTTCGTCGCCGGCGCGCTCGGCCCGACCAACCGGACGGCCTCGATTTCCCCGGACGTCAACGACCCGGCTTTCCGCAACACCAATTTCGACGAGCTGGCCGAGGCCTACAAGGAGGCCGCGCGTGGCTTGATGGAGGGCGGCGCCGACCTGCTGCTGGTCGAGACCATTTTCGACACCCTGAATGCCAAGGCGGCCCTGTTCGGGATCGATGAGCTGGCGGAAGAGACCGGAGTCCGGTTGCCGCTGATGATCTCCGGCACCATCACCGACCTTTCCGGCCGGACCCTGTCGGGCCAGACGCCGGAAGCCTTCTGGAATTCGGTGCGGCACGCCAAGCCGATCAGTGTCGGTCTCAATTGCGCGCTGGGGGCGCATCAGCTGCGCGGCTTCCTTTCCGAGCTGTCCCGTGCCGCCGAAACCCGGGTCAGCGCCTATCCCAATGCCGGGCTGCCCAATGCCTTTGGCGGCTATGACGAGACCCCGGAAGAGACCGCACGCGAGATCGGGGCCTGGGCCCGGGACGGGCTGGTCAATATCGTCGGCGGTTGCTGCGGCACGACGCCGGATCATATCCGGGCCATTGCCGAGGCGGTCAAGGACGTGCCGCCACGCGACATTCCAAAACCGCAGCGACGCATGCGGCTTTCCGGCCTCGAGCCGTTCGAGGTGCCGGCATGAGCGACGCAACCGGAATGACCGAGACCGGCGCCCGTTTCGTCAATATCGGCGAACGCACCAACGTCACCGGCTCGGCCCGCTTCAAGCGGCTGATCCTGGAAGGCGATTACGAGACCGCATTGGACGTGGCCCGGCAGCAGGTCGAGAGCGGCGCCCAGATCATCGATATCAACATGGACGAGGCGATGCTGGATTCGAAAGCGGCGATGGTCCGCTTTCTGAACATGATCGCGTCCGAGCCGGACATCTCCAAGGTGCCGGTGATGATCGACAGCTCGAAATGGGAGATCATCGAAGCCGGCCTGAAATGCGTGCAGGGCAAGTCGGTGGTGAATTCCATCAGCCTGAAGGAAGGCGAGGAGCCATTCCTGCGCCAGGCCAAGCTGGTCAGGCGCTATGGCGCCGCGGTCGTCGTCATGGCCTTCGACGAGGACGGGCAGGCGGACACCGCCGACCGCAAGTTCGAGATCTGCAAACGGTCCTATGATCTGCTGGTCGGGACGGTCGGGTTCGCTCCCGAGGACATCATATTCGATCCCAACATCTTCGCCGTGGCGACCGGCATCGAGGAGCATAATGATTATGGCCGGGCCTTCATCGAGGCCACGCGCCGGATCCGTACGGAGCTTCCGGGCGCTCATGTCTCCGGCGGTCTCTCGAACCTCTCCTTCTCCTTCCGCGGCAACAATTCGGTCCGCGAAGCGATCCATGCCGTTTTCTTGTTTCATGCCATCAAGGCGGGCATGGACATGGCAATCGTCAATGCGGGCGCGCTGCCGGTCTATGAGGATATCCCGGAGGACCTGCGGGAACGGGCGGAAGACGTTGTGCTCAATCGCCGCGACGATGCGACCGACCGGCTGCTGGAAGTCGCCGAGAATTTCCGCGGCCAGGCGAAAGCGAAGGAAGCGGATCTCAGCTGGCGCGAACAGGATGTGTCGGGTCGGCTCTCCTATGCCCTGGTACATGG
This sequence comes from Nisaea sp., assembly GCF_040217065.1. Classification (GTDB taxonomy): domain Bacteria; phylum Pseudomonadota; class Alphaproteobacteria; order Thalassobaculales; family Thalassobaculaceae; genus Nisaea. The sequence goes on along the minus strand of NZ_JAVJNX010000003.1, from coordinate 52,309 downwards.
CATTACCGACTTCATCGACGAGGATGTCGAGCAAGCCCGCCAGACCCTCGGCCGTCCGCTGGACGTGATCGAAGGTCCGCTGATGTCCGGCATGAATGTGGTTGGCGACCTGTTCGGCGCGGGCAAGATGTTCCTGCCGCAGGTGGTCAAGAGCGCGCGGGTGATGAAGAAGGCCGTGGCAATCCTGCTGCCCTACATGGAGCAGGAAGCGGACGGTAGCGCCCGGTCGAACGGCAAGATCCTGATGGCGACCGTAAAAGGCGATGTCCACGATATCGGCAAGAACATCGTCGGCGTCGTGCTCCAGTGCAACAATTACGAGGTTATCGATCTCGGCGTCATGGTGCCCTCCGCCAAGATCCTGGAGACAGCCAAGGCCGAGAAGGTCGACGCCATCGGACTGTCCGGCTTGATCACGCCGAGCCTGGAAGAGATGGCTTATGTCGCCTCGGAAATGAAGCGGGAGGGCATGAATTTGCCGTTGCTGATCGGCGGCGCGACCACCAGCAAGATCCACACCGCGGTGAAGATTTCCCCCAATTACGACGGGCCGGTGGTCTATGTCACCGATGCCTCGCGCGCTGTCGGGGTGACCGGGAACCTGTTTTCGGAGAGCAACAGCAAGAATTTCGCCGGCGATATCGCGAATGAGTACGAGAAGATCCGGGCCCATCATGCCCGCGGCAACAGCGGGGCGAAGCGTCTGACGCTGGATGAGGCGCGGGAGAATGCGCTCCAGATCGACTGGGGCTCCTACGAGCCGCCGAAGCCGGCCTTCCTCGGGACCAAAGCCTTCGACAATTACGATCTCGCCGAACTGGCCGAGAGGATCGACTGGAAGCCGTTCTTCCAGGCCTGGGAGCTGCATGGCCGGTTCCCGGAGATCCTTGACGACCCGAAGGTCGGGGAGACGGCACGCTCGCTCTATGACGACGGCCGCCGGATGCTCGACCGGATGATCTCGGAGGGCTGGGTGCGTGCCCGTGCGGTTATCGGCTTCTGGCCGGCCGCCGCCGACAAGGACGATATCGTGCTGTTCACCGATGACAGCCGTTCGGAGCGCAAGAGTGTGCTGCACACGCTCCGCCAGCAGCGGATTCACAGCCGGACCGACCGGGCCAATCTGGCGCTGTCGGATTTCGTCGCGCCGCTGGAAACCGGGCTGGCCGATTATGTCGGCGGTTTTGTGGTGACCGCCGGTGAGGAACTCGACGCGCGGGCGAAACGCCTGGAAGCCGAGCATGACGATTACAACGCCATCCTGATGAAGGTGATCGGCGACCGGCTGGCCGAGGCTTTTGCCGAGCGCATGCATGAACGGGTGCGCACCGAGTTCTGGGGCTATGCCGCGGGCGAATCCTTCAGCAACGAGCAACTGATCTCCGAAGACTATCGTGGTATCCGGCCGGCGCCGGGCTATCCCGCCTGCCCTGACCATACGGAGAAGCCGGAGCTGTTCCGCCTGCTCGACGCGGAAGCGGTGACGGGTGTCTCCCTGACAGAGAGCAACGCCATGTGGCCGTCGTCTTCGGTCTCGGGCTTCTATTTCGCCCATCCGGAATCGCGGTATTTCGGCCTTGGCCGGATCGGCCGGGACCAGGTCGCCGACTATGCGGCGCGCAAGGGAGCCTCGGTGGAGGAAGTCGAGCGCTGGCTGGGCTCCAACCTCGATTACGATCCGAAGGCCGCGGCCGCCTGACCGGCCTTTCGCCGAGTGGCCTGCCGGTCTAGGGTCGCCCTCTGGCATGATGTGTTCTGGGGGGGCTGTGTGGAGGAAACACCGAGAGACAGGGTTCTCCGCGAGGAACTGGCCGACCCGCAGCGGTTGACCGGCCATCTCGCGCGGCTGCTTGCATTGTTGCAATCCAGGCTGGATCCGGCGCGGAAATGTCTCGTCTATGTTCTGGCACAGCAGAGCCGGATCGGCCATCTCGTGCTGGAGCCATGGATGCTGCAAAGCCTCTTCGGTGACCAGTATGACGAGATCGTCATTGTTACGGGACCAGGTGAAGAGGCAGCGAACAAGGCCTTCTTCGACTATCTGCGATCCCGATTCACGATTATCGAGACAGATGACATCGTCCTGACAACGATCGGTTTTGTCGAAGGCGGTTCCTTCTCCGCCGGGGGCTTCGATTTCCTGCTCTGGCGACCGCAGTCCCTGTTCGCCCGATTCACGGGCGCCCTGGCAGCCGGATTGCCGCATCGTTTTTTCACCCTTTCCGAACAATGGCTCGAACCCGGCCGGCGTCTCAGAGCCGGAATGCTGCCGGAACCGAACCAGCCTTATGTGATGCTGCATGTGCGTGACGAGGGCTTCGCGCCGGAAATGGGATATCACGGCTTCCGGTGCAACCCGGTCGGGAATTACCGGTCGGCGGTTGAATACCTTCTCGGGTGCGGTCTCGCGGTTATCCGTATCGGCGATGCCGCAAGTCCGCGGCTCGATATCGACCATCCGTGCTATATCGAGCTGTCCCATAGTCAGGGTTATGATCGTTCGGCAGATCTGGCGCTGCTCGCGGAATCCCATTTCGGGATCGTCACGCAGTCGGGGCCCTGGGCATTTCTACAGGCGCTAGGGCGTCCGATCCTGCTGACAAATGCATATCCCGAACCGTTCTGGGTTTTCCAGGAACGTGAGGTCGCGCTTTACAAGCATGTGCGCAGGGCGGACGGCACGGAGCTGACATACAGAGAGCTTTGGGAATGTGAAATTCCCGACCGCATTCTGACGACCAACAAGCTCTCACCGAGCGGCCTGACAGCGGACAGTAACAGCGCTGCTGAAATCAGAGCAGGGGTTGAGGAGATGCTCGAATTCCTGGCTATCGGCACGCCGCCGGATCCGGAAATCCAGCGACACTTTCATGCCATCACGCGTGAGTATGACGACACGGTAAAAGGCCCGGCGGCCGATCGTGAATTGGATCCGCGGCTGCAGCGCCGCCTGTCGCGGCGGTTCCTGGAATCCAATCCGCACTTTCTCGACTGAAACACGGACTGGTCGCAGCGTTGCCTAGGCGACATCGCTGATCGGCTCCGGAACGTAATGAAACGTCCGGAAGCGGGCGGTCTCGACGAAGCCCAGCTTTCGGTAAAGCGCGAGCGCGCCGGAATTGCTGTCCTGAGTCGCGATGACGGCACGGTCTGCCAAGTCCGCATAGTGAGAAAAGGCCGCCTTGATCAGAGCGGCACCAATGCCGCGCCCCTGAAAGGCTTCGGCAACGGCAATCAGATCGATCGTCAACACGCGGGCCTGAAGGAGACAACCGTTGAAGCCGGCGATCTGCCCCTCCTGTTCCCAGATGAAGGTTCTGTCCGTTCGCCCGCTGACCTCATTGCGCGCCCAGGCGGCCTTAATTCGGTTTGCGACCATTTCCGGGACCATCGGGTCGGCATGGTAGCGATCGGACCGAAAGACAGCTTCGGCAACGGCGGCACAGGACTCGGCGTCGCTCGGGTCCGAAAGTCTTATAGTGGACGGGGCGGGCTGACGGTCCTGCTCGCTGAGAGTGCGTTCAAGCTGGATGAGAGTTTCGATTTCCCGGAACCCGCTCTGCTCTGTCGGGCGCTGCCATGCCGCCGGCAGCCGAGCCGATACCAAGATGGCGTCGGCGGGAACCAAATTGCGGATTTCCGGGGTTTCGGACTCGATAGCGATTTCCAACCGATAGACCGGCCCCCCGAGAATGGAACTGTCGAATGGTTGTTTCACCAGACTCGCCATTGTGACCTTCCTAAAGCAAGCTCGGGAAATCGATGACGCATTTAGATTGCACGCCACAAACACGAACCGGTAGCAATTGTTGCTCCACTCGGTGAAAATATTGCTCATTCACAATTGCAGGCATAACCTTTGAGTTTTCGGTGGGCGCAATCAAATAGGGCGTACAGCGTTCCATGCATTGCGCGGCGGCGCGCGGATTTACTTTCCAACAGCATGTTCATGAACCCAGGGGTGGGCAATCACTAGTGACTGCCAAGTCGAAATTTTTTCTGAAAGTTTCTGTCAGTATTGTCCTGATTGGATCCTTGATCTATCAGGTCGACTTCTCTCGCCTGATCTCTGCGGCATTTAACCCATCGCTTCCGTTGCTGGCGTCCGTCGTCGGCATTGTGATCCTGCAGTTCTTTGTTGGCGCCTGCCGCTGGTTTCTGCTGATCAGCGGTACGGGTGTTCCGCTGTCTCCGTGGCAAACTTTCCGTATTTTACTGGCCGGCATGTTCTTCAACCAGGCTCTGCCTGGCTCGCTCAGTTCGGATACGGTCCGCATATGGTTGGTGAGCCGGCACGGTCTGCCTTTGGCCCGCGCGGCAAGTACGGTGCTCCTGGATCGCACGGCCGGTCTTGTCTCCATTCTGACGCTTCTCGTCGTCACCAGCGTGACTATCGCTAAAGTGGCACCTGACCCCAACCTCAGTACCGTCGCGATCCTTGTGGTCGGTGGTGCTCTCCTGTTGCTGGTCATGGCGCTTTCCAGCGCCGACTGGATTGCGGACGTGATCGAGGATCACCGGTATGGCCGTCACTTCGCGGCGATGTTGCGGGATTCTCGTGTGCTGTGGCGGGCAGGGTCGCGTTCGGCCGTCGTCATTGGCCTCAGTTACCTGTTGCATGTGATCAGCGCGTTCGGACTGTGGGTGGTGTTTCAATCGATTTCGGTCGATGTCGATTTCCTGATGGTCCTCGGCGCTTTGCCTTTGGTGATCCTTGGCACTCTGCTGCCGATTTCCGTTGGCGGCTGGGGTGTACGGGAAGGACTCATGGTCGGCATCTTCGCGATGACCGGCATGCCGTTTGAACAAGCTCTGGCGGCGTCCATTCTCTGGGGTCTGTCGGTGATTGTCGCGGCGAGCCTTGGCGGATTGCTCTGGGTGCTGAGCCGTCCGGTCGCGGAACGCTCCGCCAGCCGCATGGAGACTCCCGGCGTCCGCTAGTCTAGCGGCCGTAAAACTCCCGGACCACGCCGATCAGATAATCCTGCTGGGCCGGCGATAGATGCTGGTCCGCCGGGAAGCTTATGATTGACCGGGTATGCCGGTCGGTGACCGGGAAGGCACCATCCTCATAGCCGAGATGACGCAGGGCCTCCTGCCTGTAGAGCGGGATCGGATAATGCACCTTGGCGTCAATGCGGTGTGCCTGGCAATGCGCCAGCAGCTCATCGCGCCGTTCCGCATAGACCACGTAATTCAGATAGACCGCCCGCTCCCCCGGCCCTTTATCCGCCCGCCGGATGGGAAGCGTGATTTCCGGAACATCGCTGAAACCAGCATCATAACGCGCGGCGGCCATTATCCGCCCGGCGACGATATCCTCGACCTTGGCGACGATCCATTTTCCGACCACGGCCTGCACGGAATCGAGGCGGGTGTTGTAGCCGAGAATTTCCATCTCATCCCGGTTGCGCAGGCCGTGATTGCGCAGGAGCCGGCACATCCGGTCCATCTCCGCGTCGTCCGTCACGATCACGCCTGCATCACCCCAGACATTGATAATTTTCAGCGGGTGCATGGAAAACCCGCCGGCGATGCCCCAGGTGCCTGCCGGCCGGCCGGCCTCCGTCGCAAGCAGGCTCTGGCAGGCATCCTCGACCACCGGCAGTCTGTGCTTTTCGGCGATCTCCGTGATCCGGGTCATGTTCGCCATGTCGCCGGCCAGATGAACCGGCATGATCGCTTTCGTGCGCGGCGTGATCGCGGCCTCGATCCGGTCCGGATCGATCCCGAACGTATCGTCGCAATCCACAAAGACGATCCGCGCGCCGGTCTCGGCGATGGCGCCTGCAGTGGCGTAGAAGGTATTGGCGGCGGTGATGACCTCGTCGCCGGAACCAATGCCAAGGGCCTTCAGCGGGATCTTGAGGGCGTCCGTGCCGGAGCCGACGCCGATGGCAAATTTCGATCCGGCTGCCGCCGCGAACATCTCCTCGAACTCACCGACCACCTTGCCGAGGGTGAAGTCGGTGGAGCGGACCAGCGCGCGCAGCTCGTCAAAGATTTCATCGACATCTGCGAATTGCTGTTCCAGGGGCGAGTAGCGAACATCCATGGACTCGGCGAGCCTCTGGTCCGCATCAGCAGCCATCAGAAAGGCCCCTTGAAAAAGGGATCCGGCACGTCGAGCGGGAGACCCTTGCGATCAGCCAGAATGTCCTCCTCAATGGCAGCGATCTTTGCCTCATCCAGCCCCATCATCTCGGCCGCGGTGCGGGCGATACGGGCGGCATCCGGATAGAATCCCCTGACCAGTCCGCGGGAACTCGGTGTTGGGTGATCCGGCAGTCCGAGGCGGATCGGCGCTGCTTCGAGAATGTCAAAACAGCGCAAGGTAACCTCGGAGGCGATCTCGGCGCCGATGCCGAACATCCGAAATCCGGTGTCGACGGTCAGAAGGCGCCCGGTACGGGCCACACTCTCAACTATGGGATCGAGGTTGAGCGGCCGGATCACGCGCAGGTCGAGCACTTCGACCGGGTAACCGGCTTCCGCCAGCTTGTCGGCGGCACGGACGGCTTCCAGCGTCATGTAGGATGTCGCAACGATAGTCAGCCCGTCGCCCTCACGCACGGTGCGCGGGCCGTCCAAAGGCCGGTGGACATAGCCTTCCGCGACCGGGCTTGTGGTGTAGTGCGACCAGCGATGCTCGATCACGACCACCGGATTGTCGTCCTCGACGGCGGCGGCGATCATGCCTTTCGCGTCCTCGGCAAAGGCCGGCATGATGACTTTCAAGCCGGGCACATGGGCGAAAATCGCTTCCATGCTTTGGGAATGTTCCGGGCCCTGACCCCAGCCGCGCCCGACAATCATGCGCAGGACCAGAGGCACCTTGTGGCGGCCATTGCTGACATAATGGGTCTTGGCGGCATTGTTCAGGATCTGCTCCAGCGCGAGCAGGGCGAACTCGACGCGCTGCAGGCTGACCACCGGGCGCTTTCCTGCCATGGCGGCGCCGATGGCGATGCCGATCAGGCCGTTCTCGGCGATCGGCATCTCGATCATCCGGTCGTGGCCGATATGCTTGCCGATATCCTTCAGCGTGCCGAACAGGGCAGCCGGGTCCTCCACGCCTTCGCCGAAGAAGATGACGGAAGGATCACGCTGCGCCGCTTCAAGCAGGCCGTCACGGATGGCGGTGCCCATATTGATCACCGGCCGGTCCGGTGCATTGGTTGTTTCAGGCATAGACATGGGCGAGGGCCTCGGTCGGTTCCGGCAGCGGGGAGTTGACGGCAAAAGCGAACGCGTCGTCCACTTCGGCCTGGATGCCTTGTTCAAGGGCGGCGAAACTGGCCGCACCGAGCGTCCCGTTCCCCTCCAGCGCCTTGCGATAGCGATCCAGCGGATCCTGGGCGTGCCAGGTCTGGAACTCTTCTTCGGTCCGGTAGCCGATATGATTGTCGTAGTTTGGCCCGCAATGTTCCCGCCACCGGTAGGTGTCGAGTTGCAGGAATGTCGGGTTTCCGGAGCGCGCGGTCTCGACGGCCCAGAGCGCGGCCTCGCGGACGGCTTCGAGATCGTTGCCGTCAACATGCCTGTGCGCGATGCCGTGGGCGGCCGGAATATCCGTCAGCGGCCGGTCCGGCTGGCGGTCGGCCAGGTTGGTATAGACCGAATAAAGATTGTTCTCGCAGACATAGACGATCGGCAGCCCGCGCAGCCTGGCGAAGTTGGCGGATTCATGGAACACGCCTTCCTCAAGGCAGGCATCGCCAAGGAAGGAGATGGTGACCTTGCCGCTGTTATCGAACTTGTCCGACAGCGCAGTGCCGGTTGCCAGAGGGATCGAACTGGCCACGATCGGAATGCTGGCCATCATCCCGACATCCGGGTCCATCAGATGCATGGACCCGCCACGGCCGCCGATGCAACCGTCCCGCTTGCCGTAGATCTCGGCCATCATCGCCTTGAGATTGCCGCCCTTGGCGAGGTAATGCGCGTGGGAACGGTGGCTGCTGAAGAGGCGGTCATCGGGCAGGAGGGCATCGCACACGCCGACGGCAGAGGCTTCCTGACCGATGGAAAGATGCACAGGGCAGCGCATTTCCTGTTCGGCATAGCGTTCCGCGATGGTCTCCTCGACCAGACGGATGCGCAGCATCTGTTTCAGGCAGCGCAGCCTGTAGTCGTTCCCGGCGTCGGCCATTTTCCAGCTCCGGCGTCAGATGAAATTGATATGCATGGGCTGTTCGCCCTTCATTTCCGGCAATTCGAAGTCGCCCTTTTGGTAGCCGTCCAGGAATTCATTGACCTTGTGTTGCAGGCACAGGCTGCCGCACATCTTCTGGGCGTTGAAATCCGGGCTGGCGAGGTAGTTCATCACTTCCCAGTAGCGGTCGCTGTAGAAGATGTCGCGGAAGCGTTCCTCGGTGATGTTGCCGATATGGAACTTCTTGTAGCGCTCGTTGAACAGCATGCCGCAGGGCGCGACCAGCCCGGAGCCGGACATTTGCAGCATGAAGGGCGCGCCGTAACAGCGCTGATAGCTGCGCGTGCCTTCGGTGTCGATTTTCGACCACTTGACCGTCACCTGGTAGGTCTCGTCGGACAGGGCTTCGGCTTCGTGCAAGGTGTCATAGAGACTGGCATAGCCGCTGTAATCGACCCCGAGGGAGCCGTCCTCGTCGTCGCTGCAATGCTTGATGACGAGATAGTCCGGCCGCAGCTCCTTGCCAAGCCGGGCGAGAGGCATTATCTGGTCGTGATATTCCGGCATCAGGACCATCTGCATGCCGATCGTGACGTCGAGATTCTGTTCCCGCTTGATCTCGCCCATGGCCTTGATGTTTTCCGCGACCCGGTCGAACCAGTGCTCCTTGACACCCATGATCTCGGCATAGCGCTTGCGCTCACCGGCCGAGATATTGACGCGGAGATAGGTCAGGGACGGCAGGACTTCTTCCAGCTTGCGCCGGTTCAGCACGAACCCGTTGGTGCCGACGGCCATGGAGAGGCCGAGCTCGTGCCCGTATTTGCAGGCATCGACGAACACCGGAGAGATCGTGCTCTCGCCGTCTGAAACCAGGCTGATGCCCTTGACGCCGATCTCGGCGCAGTCTTCGAGAAACTCGAAGATCGCCTTCTTGTCGATCACCTTGCGCTCGTTCTCCTGCAACATCGCGTAGCAGAAGTGGCAGGCAAAATTGCAGGCGCGGGTCAGCGACATGTCGATGGTGATCGGCGCGATCCGCTCGCCGCGCTCCCAGGCATCGATACGGTCCTGATGCCAGGCGATTTTGGTGCCGTCCAGGATCAGTTCAACGTGATCAGTCATTCCGGTCATGGCTTCGTCCCTTGGACTGTTGGTCCCGGTTCTTCAGAGGCGCCGGATACGGTTTGCGTCCTTCACCACCTCGGTGAAGAGTTCGATGCGTTCGCCGGTCTGCTTGCGCAGCCAGCGTTCAAGCTTCATCAGCAGGACGGGCTTGTCCCAGACGGGGATCTCGTCGGCGAAAACGAGGAACAGACGATCATATTGATCGATTTCGACCAGTTCAAAGGCATCGTCCGAAATACCGCAGGCCGCCTTGAAGCTGTCGATATGCGGTAGGACAAGATCGCGCTTGCCGATCTTGTCCAGTTTGCTCCAGCCCTCGCTATAGGGACGATCAAAAAAATTGGTGTCCTTGTGGCGACCAAAGCGAGCCTCTGCTTCGCGCCGAATGGCGGCGACCATCTCCAACGGCGTTTTGAAGCAGGCGCCCGCGTTGCGCGGAGTCAGGATTCCGGCAACCGGCGACGGCGCTTCGGGGTCACGAAGCGCCTGGAGTGCGAAAATCAGACCATGTTCGATCACCTCGCGCACCGGCGCGCCAATGGCGTGAGCGCAGAGCAGATCGAGGATTGCCGCTTCCGGCGCGCTGGCCGGAGCCATGAAGCGGGCGTCGGTGACGGTTTCAGTCTCGCCGTCCAGAACGAGGCTCAGGCGCATGCCTTCGGCTTCCACGGAAATGGCGGCTGCGCCCGTATCCGGCGCTGGCCCCTCATGCGCAAGGTGCTGCAGCCGGCCGGCGATCGGCCCGGCGAAGGCCCGGGGAACATCGGATTGCGGAGTCACGTCTGTCTCACGCTTTAATGCTGCTGATGTGGACAAGGCAATGATCCTCATGGTCTTCGATGCTGACATCCGAAATGGGAGCAAGGGCATCTTTCAGTTCGGCAGTCCGCGCGGATGGCAGGGTCTCCCGGTTGACCCGGATGACGAATGCCTCGACACCGAAGGCCCCCGCAGCTTCCGCCATATTCAGAATACTCGAGACGGAATCCTCGTCCGGCACCCACATTTCCAGGAACTCCAGATCAACGCCGTGGCTGCGCAGCTGGTTCAGCAGCCTGTTCTCGTAAGATTCGACCAGCTCTTCGTAATTGATCGCCTGTTCGCTCATCTGCATTTCTCCGGCGTCACGCGGCCGCGGCAAGGAAGCTGTTGACCGCATCCGCGACCCGATGGATCTCGGCCTCGGTCAGGTTCTGGTGGATCGGCAGGGTGATGATCCGCTGGGACTGCAGTTCGGTCACCGGGAAGTCTCCTGCGGCGTGGCCGAGATAGGCCGCTGCCGGCTGCAGGTGAATCGGCACAGGATAATGGATTGCCGTGCCGATGCCGAGGCTGGAGAGATGCGTCTGCAGGTCGTCCCGGCGGTCAACCTGGATGACGAAGGTATGGAAGCTGTTGAATTCAACGTCCCGGCAGGGCGGGGAGAAGGCAAGAGCGGGGTCGAGCAAATCCCTATAGAGCGCCGCATTGTTCCGCCGCCGCTCGATAAGATCGTCCATCTTGCCGAGCCTGAAATGTAGAATGGCCGCCTGGATCTGATCCATCCGGGAGACGGAGCCGAAACGCGCCACCGTGTTGCGGTCGACCAGCCCGTGATTGCGGTAGAGTCGCGCGAATTCAGCGATATCGTCCCGGTCGGTGGTCAGGAATCCGGCATCGCCGCAGGCGTTCAGGTTCTTCAGCGGATGCGCCGAGAAGCAGCCGGCATCGCCAAGAGAGCCACTCGGCTTGCCGTCATACAGCGAGCCGATGGACTGTGCCGCATCCTCTATGATTGCCAGTCCGTGCCGGTCGGCAATCTCCCGGATGGGGCCCATGTCGGAAATGCGCCCGGTCAGGTGCACCGGCATGATGGCCCTGGTCCTGGAGGTGATCTTCTTCTCGATCTCGGCGGGATCGATATTCTGGTCGGGCAGCACATCTGCAAAGACGGGGGTCGCCCCGACATGGGAGATGACCGCGGTTGACGCCACGAAGGAGTTGGGCGGGGTGATCACTTCGTCGCCATGGCCGATTCCGAGTGCGGCGAGAGACAGGATCAGGGCGTCCGTTCCGGAGTTCAAGGCGATTGCATGCTTGGTGCCGCAACGTTCCGCCAGCGCCGCCTCAAGCTTGTCGTTCCACGGGCCGCCGACATACATGCCGCTGCGGAGGATATCCTCGATGACAGGCATGATCTCGTCGCGTTCCTGGGCGAATTGCGCGCCGATATCGACATAGGGGATCGGCGAAAGCGTCACACTCGTATCCGGCATTTTTTTCCTGCTCGACACATTTAATCCGCCCGCGGCCATGTCCCTGCGCCGCTGCGGGGTTGCTACTTCAAAAGTGCGGTCAAAGCCTTGACTACACTGACTTTACTCACTGAATCACGGTGTCCGACAATGCCGACTTTGATGGCGCCGGCGATGTTTCCTATCAGACCTATGTTAGCAATATCCGTTCCAACTTTCGCCAAGGGAGACGTTATCGAGAAAAATGCATCGCCGGCGCCCATGGTATCGACGATGCGGCGGGTAAAGGCCGGGATCTGTGTCACGGGATTGCCGGCATCGTAGGCGACACAACCATGGCGGCCATGTGTCAGGATCATCCGGTCACAATCGATCCGTTTCGGCAGCACGTCCCGCGCGATGTTGCCAAGATCCGTGAAGCGATCACCGACAGCCAGCCGGGCCTCCGGCGCATCAATGCAGAGATAGTCTGCGCGCGGATATTTTGTGACCAGGTTGTAGCCCCTGTTGGCGCTGTTGGTCTGGGCGTTTATCGCCAGGAATGGTGCCCTCTCGCAGATCAGATTGATGGTGCTTCCACTGATCAGCCCGTGCCCGAAATCGGCGGCCATGACCACGTCATAGTGCGGCGCGAGCTCGGCGATCTTGCCGTGCAGGATCTCCAGTGCGTCCGGCGGCAAGGGCGAGTCTTCGATGAACTGAACCTCGAACAGCTTGCGCAGATAGCTGTTGTCGACGAAACGCACCTTCCGCGTCGTCGGCGCATTCGGCCGGTAGACCGGGATGACGTTCACATTCTCGTGGCACTGCTTCTTGATAAAATTCTCTCGCGGGTCATCCTCGCCGAGACAGGTGATGATATCGACCTGCCTGCAAAAACTGGCCACGTGATTGGCTGCCGCAATCACGCCACCCGCAAACAGCTCGATGTCCTGATAACGCGTGGACATGATGTTTTCTTTGGAGGGTTGTCCAGACGGCGAAACATACTGGTACTCGTCGAGGATCGTGTCGCCAATGATCAGGATGCGCATATCCTTGATGCTCTCGATCAGGTCCAGCAGCTGCTGCAACCCGACCGTCTGCCGGACCTTGTCCAGGTAGTCACGCACTTCCGGCTCGAAGACATCAATATGCCTGTTGATCAGCTCGCTCGAGCTGAAGGTGATGTCGCTGGTGAAGACAAGCCGCCCGCCATGGCTTTCCACGGCGTTGCGTTCATCGACAATCTTGCCGGTGATGTCCTGCTCCGCATCGACATAGTCGGAGCCCTTGATATAGGCATCCGGCTTGATCGCGTGGATCACCTCCTCCGCCGACACGTCGTGATTCACCCCGACCCAGCTGACATATTCAAGGGCGGCGAGCATTTCGGCGCGCAGTTGATCGGTAAAGACCGGACGGCCCGGCCCCTTGTGAACATGCTCGTCGGCAGTGACGGTCACAATCAGCACGTCGCCTTCTCGACGGGCCTGCTCGAGGTGCCGGACATGCCCCATATGCAGCAGATCGAAAGTGCCGTGGGCATGCGCAATCTTTTTGCCTGAAGATCGGATTTTTTCTGCTATCTCAGAGAGTTCCGAGATAGGTTTGATCTTATCTCTCGCTGACGGCTGCATCTGCTTGATTCAACTGTTTAAAGACGGGTGAAGCGTATCACAGTTTCATCGCGTGCCGGGAAAAACAAATTGAGCGTTGAACGCGTGTTCCCGGTTGGGCGTAGCGGAGCCGGTTTCTGGTCTAGGACGGAGGCTGTTTCAGCGGGGCGCTCAGCAGGAACAGACTAAGGCGTCGGACGTGATCCGGAGCGGTTGCCACCTCCACGGGGGAGAGCCGTTGGACGTCGCCGAACCGCTCCAGTATCGGAAACGGAGTATCCCATTTCGCCACCAGCAGCACGGTCTCCCCCGATTGTGGCAGGTAGCGTTCCGTCAGCTCGTAATGGTGGTCCGGATGGCCGTCATAGTCCCACATCTTCGGCCGTCGCTCCAGATCCCGCAGGGCATAGAGCAGGGATGCCATGGTCTTGCGGTCTTCGGTCAGCCAGACGGCGTCGGGATGCGCCGCCAGGACTGGCCGCAGCTGGTCCGCGATCTGGTCCCAGGCGCGGAGCCGGCGCAGCGGGTCATTCTTCAGGGGAACAGTGATTCCCGGCAGATCGAGGAAGAAGAAACCCAGCACGGCCGCCGCCGCGAGATTGATGCCGATACCGGTAGCGACCAGTTTCAGGCGGTTGCGCCGGAGCAGCCAGGACACGACCAAAACCGTGGCCGCGACATAGGCGGTCGCAGCCCAGTTGGCGTTCGCCCGGCTGAGGAAGGACTGGCCGCTGATGATCAGCAACACCGGCAGACAGAAGCTCAGCAGCAGTTTTTCGGTTTGTGCTGCCGGGTCCCGGCGCAGCACGGCGAGGCGCCAGAGCAGGGCGAGGAAAAGCACCGGTCCGAAGACCCCAGCCTGGCTGCCGACGAATTCCAGCATCTTGCCGAAATGGAACAGGTCGCCCTTGAGATTGGTATTGTCCTTGACGTGCGTGAAGGTGACCCAGCCGGACTCGAAATTCCAGATCAGGTTCGGCGCGAACACGGCCAGCATGATGACGAGCGCGATCAGCGGCTTCCGGCTTGTCAGCCAGGACCGGTGTGCAGGCGTGATCAGCGTGAACAGGACCAGACCGAGGATGAAATAGGCCATGGCGTACTTGGCGAGGAATCCGGCACCGAGGGCGAGGCCGAGCAGCAGCGGCCAGCCCGGCGCAGCGCTTTTCAGGCTGCGCACGAAGGCCAGCAGGGCGATTGCCCAGAGAAACAGCAGCGGCACGTCGGTTGAAATCAGCAGGCTGGAGAGTGAGACGGCAGGCAGCGTGGCGAAACTCAGCCCGGACCAGAAGCCGGCTCTCCTGCTGCCGGTCAGGGTTTCGGCAATGCCGTAGATGGCCAGAGCGGTCCCCGCATGCAGCAGGGGCGACGGCGCGCGGATGCAGGCTGTTGTATCGCCGCAGAGCGATTGTGCACCGGCGATGATGAAGGCGATCAGCGGGGGCTTGGTGTAGTAGCCCCATTCAAGATCGCGGCTCCAGGACCAGTATTGCGCCTCGTCCCCATGCAGGCCGAGCCCGCTGCCGGCAAGGATGCCGAGCCGCAGCACCGTCAGCGCGGCGACGGCGTATAGCAGCCAGAGGAAATAGGGGCGATCATTGCCTTCAGGTGCGGTCGGCATGCGATGAAGCGCTTTCTGTTCTCGCCGGAGATGCCCCGCCTTAGCCGAGGCGCGCCGCCGAAACAATCGCGAATCGGTGCTGGCCGGTAAATTGACCTCGATCAGACGGCCCGAACCCGCCGCCGGAGTTTCTTGCCGAAGCTCTCGCAACCCAGTAGGACAAACGCGATAGCGTGACAAAGAGGCGGCCATGGCGATGAAGACCCTGGATGAAAAAACCTTGATGACGCTCGCGGAGGAATTTCCCGAAACGTCTCGCGAAGCCTGGATGAGTGCCGTAGAGGCGGTCCTGAAAGGCGCGTCCTTCGACAAGGTGCTGACCCGTCAGACGTACGAAGGTCTGAAACTGCAGCCGATCTATACCGGCATGGATGCGCCTGACGGCAGGACGGTTCCGGTTCCGGGAGGTGATCGCACGGAGACCGGTTGGGACGTGCGGCAGATGCAGGCGCATGGCGATCCGGCGGAGGTTGCCAAGGCTGCCAGACAGGATCTCGAGCGCGGCGCCACGTCGGTTCTGCTGCGAATTGATCGTCCGGGCGTGGATGGTCTGGTTGTCGGTTCGACTGACGATCTGGACAAGGCTCTCGACGGCGTGCACCTGAACATGGCGCCGGTGGCCCTTGATGCCGGTCCTTTCGCGCCGGTGCTTGCGGCCATGCTGCAGGACCTCTGGCACCGCCGAAACTGCGATGCCGGTGAGGTCTCCGGCAGCTACCGGATCGATCCGCTTGCCACGCTGGCCCGGGACGGCTGGTTGCCGAAGTCGATAGACGATGCTGTCGTCGAAATGGCGGGCATCGCGCGTAAAACCGCCGCCAGCCATCCGAAGGTTCGGTCCGTCGCGGTGGATACCGCTCCCTATTACGAAGCCGGCGCCAACGAGGTGCAGGATCTGGGCTTCGCGATGGCGACGGGCATTGCCTATCTGCGGGCACTGACAGCGGCTGGTCTGGAGGTCGCAGTGGCCGCGCGCCAGATCGAATTCACCTTTGCGCTCGGCGTCGATGTCTTTCAGGGCATCGCAAAGCTGCGCGCGGCGCGGCGACTCTGGGCCCGGGTTCTGGAAGCGTCCGGCGCCGATCCCTTAGAAGCACCGATGAGCCTGCATGTGGTGACGGCGGAACGGGCCATTGCCGGACGGGATGTCTGGGTCAACATGCTGCGCGCCACGGTTTCCACCTTTGCCGCCGGTGTCGGCGGCGCGGACAGCCTGACGGTGCTGCCCTACGACCACGCGGTCGGGCTGCCAGATGGGTTCGCCCGCCGCATTGCCCGCAATACCCAGATCATCCTGATGGAAGAGTCCGGGTTGCACCGGGTGACCGATCCGGCGGGCGGGTCCTGGTATGTGGAAACATTAAGTGAGGAATATGCTGTCCGGGCCTGGGACATCCTGCAATCCATCGAAACCGATGGCGGGATGGCGGCTGCGCTTGCCTCCGGTCGAGTTGCTGCGATGGTTGCCGATGGCTGGGCCGAGCGGGAACGGAATCTCGCCCGGCGCAAGGACGAGGTCACGGGCGTCAGCACCTTCCCGAACCTGAATGAGGAAACGGTGACGGGGCTTGTCTGTGACCGGGAGGCGCTGCGCGCGGCCCTTGGTCAGGATGCTCTGCCGGATCGTGCCGAGGCCGGTGTGGAGATGGCGCCGCTGGCCCGGCACGCGCTCGGCGAGGGGTTTGAGGCCCTGCGGGCCGCGAGCGACGCGGCGCTTGAGACGTCAGGAGCACGTCCCCGGATCTTCCAGGTCAATCTCGGCACACCGGCGGACTACACGGCGCGGGGGACCTTCGCCCAAAACTATTTCGCGGCGGGCGGTATCGAAAGCGTTCCGGCGGAAACTGGCGGCAGTGATGCCGGAGCCGCATTCAAAAAGAGCGGCTGCCGTTTTGCGGTTCTCTGCTCCTCTGATAAAATCTATGGCGAGGCTGCGATTGAAACTGCCGAAGCCCTTAAAAGGTCCGGCGCGGAGCGCGTTCTGCTGGCGGGGCGCCCCGGCGAAGATGAAGATGCCTGGCGGGCAGCGGGGATCGACGGTTTCATCTATGTCGGCGACCAGACCCTCGCCACCCTTCGCGATCTGGCTGCCGGACTGGGAGTGATCGAACAATGAGCGCAATACCCGATTTCTCGAAAGTCTCTCTCGGTAGACCCTTGACGGGCGGATCCGCTGCGGGTGGCTCTGTCTGGGAGACCCCGGAGCGTATTGAGGTTAAGCCGCTCTATACGGCGGAGGATATCGAAGGCCTCGACTTCCTGAAGACTTGGCCGGGCCTGCCGCCGTTTCTGCGCGGACCCTATCCGACCATGTATGTGAACAAGCCATGGACGGTTCGGCAGTATGCGGGATTTTCGACGGCCGAGCAGTCGAACGCCTTCTATCGGCGCAATCTGGCGGCCGGTCAGAAGGGGCTTTCGGTGGCCTTCGATCTGGCCACGCACCGGGGCTACGACAGCGACCATCCGCGCGTTGTCGGCGATGTCGGCATGGCTGGGGTCGCGATCGACTCGATCCTCGATATGCGCCAGCTCTTCGATGGTATTCCGCTCGACCAGATGAGCGTGTCGATGACCATGAACGGCGCCGTGCTGCCGGTCCTGGCGCTCTACATTCTTGCAGCGGAAGAACAGGGCGTCCCACCGGAGAAGCTCAGCGGCACCATTCAGAACGACATTCTGAAGGAGTTCATGGTCCGGAACACCTACATCTATCCTCCATCGTCCTCGATGCGGATCATTTCCGATATTTTTGCCTACAGCTCGACGAGGATGCCGCGTTTCAACTCGATCAGCATCTCCGGCTATCACATGCAGGAAGCGGGCGCGACGGCCGACCTGGAGCTGGCCTACACGCTGGCGGACGGGGTGCAATATGCCCGCGCCGGGATGGAAGCCGGGCTCGATATCGATGCCTTTGCGCCGCGGCTGTCCTTCTTCTGGGCCATCGGCATGAACTTCTTCATGGAAGTCGCCAAGATGCGTGCCGCGCGCCTGCTCTGGGCCCGGCTAATGAAACAGTTCGACCCGAAGAGCCCGAAGAGCCTCAGCCTGCGGACGCATTGCCAGACCTCGGGCTGGTCCCTGACGGCCCAGGATGTTTTCAACAACGCCGTGCGGACCTGTGTGGAGGCGCTGGCCGCCACGCACGGCCACACCCAGTCCCTGCACACCAACGCGCTGGACGAGGCGCTGGCCCTGCCGACGGATTTCTCCGCCCGTATCGCTCGCAATACCCAGCTTCTGATCCAGCAGGAGACCGGCACCTGCAACGTCATCGATCCCTGGGGCGGCAGCTATTATGTCGAGCGGCTGACCCACGATCTGGCGCAGCGGGCCTGGGCGCATATCGAGGAAGTCGAGAGCTTCGGGGGCATGGCGAAGGCGATCGAGGCCGGCATCCCGAAGATGCGGATCGAGGAAGCCGCCGCCCGGACCCAGGCGCGGATCGACAGCGGCCGGCAGACCATCGTCGGCGTGAACAAATACCGCACGGACGAGCTGGACAATGTCGAGGTGCTGCGGGTCGACAACCAGTCTGTCCGGCGGCAGCAACTCGAGAAGCTGGAGCGGCTGCGCGCCGAGCGGGACGAAGGTGAAACAAGGCGCATGCTGGACCGTTTGACCGAATCCGCCGGCTCTGGCGATGGCAACCTGCTTGAGCTTGCCGTGGATGCGGCGCGGGCCAGGGCGACCGTCGGCGAGATTTCCGACGCGCTTGAAAAAGTCTATGGGCGGCATGTCGCGGAGGTGAAGACCGTGTCAGGTGTATATGCGAGTGAAGTCGGCAAGGGTGCCGAATCCCTGGAACGGGTGCTGCAGGCAGTGAACGTCTTCGAAGCGGTCGAAGGCCGGCGCCCGCGTATCCTGATTGCCAAGATGGGCCAGGACGGGCACGACCGGGGCCAGAAGGTGATCGCCTCTGCCTTCGCCGATCTTGGTTTCGATGTCGATATCGGCCCGCTGTTCCAGACTCCGGAAGAGGCGGCGCGGCAGGCGGTGGAGAACGATGTGCATGTGATCGGCGCCAGTTCGCTCGCGGCCGGGCACCTGACGCTGGTTCCGGCCCTGAAGGCGGAGCTGGAAAAGCTCGGGCGCGAGGATATCCTGATCGTCGTCGGCGGCGTGGTCCCGCCGCAGGATTACGACGCGCTCTATGCTGCCGGCGCCAAGGCGATCTTCCCGCCAGGCACCGTCATCAGCGACGCCGCAATCGATCTGATCGCCAAGATCGGCGAAGTGCTTGGCCATTCCGTCGAGGCGGCGTGAGTCATTATCCAGTCCGCGTGGCATAAATGATCTCTCAGCAGCACGGTGCCGCGCCAAAGCGGCGCCAGATGAGCACCGACGATTACGTCTCCGGCGTTCGTGCCGGGGACCGCGCGGTCCTTGCGCGGGCGATCACCCTGATCGAAAGCCGCAATCCCGCACACCGGAGTCAGGCGCATGCGGTATTGCAGGCGCTCTTGCCGTTTTCCGGGGAGGCAAGGCGGATCGGCATCACCGGCGTTCCCGGCGTTGGCAAAAGCACTTTCATCGAGGCGTTCGGCAAGATGCTGACCGCCTCCGGGCACAAGGTCGCGGTGCTCGCGGTGGACCCGTCGAGCAGCCGCACCGGCGGATCGATTCTTGGTGACAAGACCCGCATGCAGGAACTCGGGCGCGATCCCGATGCCTATATCCGGCCGAGTCCATCCGCCGGCACGCTTGGCGGTGTCACGCGGGCGACGCGGGAAACCATGGTGATCTGCGAGGCGGCCGGGTTCGACCATGTGCTTGTCGAGACGGTGGGGGTCGGCCAGTCGGAGACCGTGGTTGCCGAAATGGTGGACTTCTTCCTCGTCCTGATGCTGCCGGGGGCGGGGGACGAATTGCAGGGAATCAAGAAGGGTGTGCTGGAGATCGCGGACATGATCGCGGTCAACAAGGCGGACGGCGAGACCAAGTCGCGGGCCCGGCGTGCGGCTTCGGAATACCGCCGGGCGCTGGAGATCATGACTCCCTCCAGCCCGAACTGGCAGCCTCCAGTCGCGACCTGCAGCGCGCTCAGCAAGGAGGGACTGGACGATATCCTCGCCGAGATCGCCCGGCACCGGGAGGCGCTCAGCGCCAGCGGCGAATTCCAGAAGAAGCGTCAGGACCAGCAGGTGCGCTGGATGTGGGCCATGATTCGGGAACGGCTGATGGCGCGTTTCGAGGAGGATGATGCCGTGCGGGTACTGGTGGCTGACCTTGAAGCCGACGTGGCGGAAAACCGGCAGACCGCGAGTGCTGCTGCCGACAGGTTGCTACAGGCATTCGGCCTGGAACGGCCCGCCCTGACCCTGTAGTGAATTCGATTTCCTGAACGCGGTCTGGTCTCTATTGTTCCGGGCTTCGCCAGAGAGGCTAATAATTGATGTCCACACTCCATTCCCTGCTGCTGCCGCCGGATGCACTCGTGCGGGAGGCGTTGACGCAAATCGACGCCGGCTCGTCCCAACTGGCCATTATCGTGGACGACCAGCGGTGTGTGATCGGTGTGGTAACCGACGGCGATGTCCGGCGCGGCCTGCTGGCTGGCGTGACTCTCGACGATACAGTCGAGAGAATCATGAACCGGAATCCGAAACTTGTTTCGGTGGATGCCTCCGACGAGGAAATTCAGGCCCTGATGCGCCGCGAGGTGATCCATCAGGTCCCCATCGTCGATGGCGAGGGGCGCATTGTCGCCCTGCGGACGATCGATACCTTCGTCGCAGCCGACAGGCTGAAGAACATGGTGGTCTTGATGGCCGGCGGTCTCGGCAAGCGGCTTCGCCCGCTGACGGAAACGGTGCCGAAGCCGATGCTGCCGGTTGGCGGCCGCCCGTTGCTCGAGACTCTGGTCCAGTCCTTCGTCGACCAGGGGTTCTACCGCTTTGCATTTTCCGTGAATTACCGGGCGGAGGCCATCGAGGCGCATTTTGGCAACGGCTACCGTTTCGGTGCAGAAATCGCCTATCTGAGGGAAACGGATGCTCTTGGTACGGCTGGTTCCCTGTCATTGATGCCGAATCGCCCCGAAGCACCGTTCTTTGTCATGAACGGTGACATTCTGACTTCCATCAACTTCCGTCACATGCTGGATTTCCACAGGGAAAGCGGTGCCGCCGCAACCATGGCAGTATTCGAAAAAGGCTTCGATATCCCATATGGCGTCGTGGAACTCGACGGTGACCGGCTGGTCGCGATCCGTGAGAAACCGACTCACAGCTTTTTCATCAGCGCGGGGATTTACGTTCTGGAACCCAGCGTGCTGGACCGGATCGAGCCGGGCGCTGTGCTCGACATGCCGGATCTGTTCTCGCGGATGGTCGAAGCCGGCGAGACGGTCAGCGCCTTCCCGATCCGGGAATATTGGCGTGATATCGGCCAGCATCAGGATCTCGACCTGGCGGAGCAGGATTTTCCGCAGATCTTTTCCGGTAAATAGTGGCTATCTCGTGCCGCGGCGTTGACATTGCGCCGGTTCCGCGCCAAGTCGGAACCGGATTGAAAACACAGGAAGAGACATGGTTGCTGAGACCGACATGCCGGCTCCGGAACGGTCCATCACAGAGGAACAGGAAGAGCTGATTTCCGAATTCGCCTTCTTCGACGACTGGATGGACCGCTACCAGTACCTGATCGACCTCGGGCGTAAGCTGCCGCCGCTGGACCCGGAATTCAAGCGCGACGAGTTCAAGTTGAAAGGCTGTCAGAGTCAGGTCTGGCTGGTCGGGGAACGGCATGGAGACCGCCTGGTTTTCAGGGCTATCAGCGATGCGGCCATCGTCTCCGGCCTGATCGCCATCATCCTGCGCATCTACAGCAATCGGACCGCCGAGGAAATCCTGGCGACCGAACCGGATTTCATTCGTGAAGTCGGTCTCGAGGAGCATCTGAGCCCGACACGCAAGAACGGACTCGGCGCCATGCTGGACAAGATCAAGGCCGAGGCGCGCGCCGCCGTCGGTGGATAAGGGCGTCCCCGTGAGTGGTATCGACGCGATCTATCAGGAAAAGATCCTCGCCTACGCGGCGGATATTCCCCGACTCGGCAAGCTGCCTGACGCGACCCACAAGGGTGAAGCGGTCAGCAGGGCCTGCGGCAGTGAAATCAGCGTCTATCTGAAACTTGAGGACGGCCGGATCGTCGACTATGCGCAGAAGGTCGACGCCTGTGCGCTCGGTTCCGCTGCTGCATCCATCGTGGCCCGTGCAATTGTCGGCCGTACGCCGGACGAGGTCGAACAGGCCCGCGACGAAATGCGCGCCATGCTGAAGCAGGACGGCCCGGTTCCCGGTGGAAATTTCGCCGAGCTTGGCTTATTGCAGTCGGCGCGGTCCTTGAGCAACCGGCACAGCTCGATGTTGCTGGCGCTGGAAGCCTCGGTCCGGGCCCTGAACACGAAATCATGAACCGCGCCATCTGCGGTACGCTTGGATGAGATATGGCGATTGCACTCGTAACCGGTTCGGCCGGCCTGATCGGCGCCGAAGCCGTCCGCTTTCTGGCCGACAAAGGTCTTGATGTCGTCGGTATCGACAATGACATGCGGGCCTATTTCTTCGGCGTGGAGGCCAGCACGGACTGGAGCCGGGCGCAGCTCGAGACAGGCCTGAAGGGCCAGTACCGGCATTTCACGGTTG
Source organism: Nisaea sp. (assembly GCF_040217065.1). GTDB lineage: Bacteria > Pseudomonadota > Alphaproteobacteria > Thalassobaculales > Thalassobaculaceae > Nisaea. The sequence goes on along the minus strand of NZ_JAVJNX010000003.1, from coordinate 29,920 downwards.
ATATCCGCGCGCTGGACGCACTGGAGCCAGTATTCCGGGAATACGGCTCCGACATTGCCCTGGTGCTGCATACGGCTGCGCAGCCGTCCCATGACTGGGCGGCGCGGGAGCCGATCACGGATTTCACCGTGAATGCCAACGGCACGCTGAACCTGCTCGAACTCACCCGCAGGCATTGCCCCGAGGCGGCTTTCATCTTTACCAGCACGAACAAGGTCTATGGCGATACGCCGAACCGGCTGCCGCTGGTCGAGCAGGAGACCCGCTGGGAAATTGATCCGTCACATGCCTTTCATGCCGAGGGCATCGACGAGAGCATGAGCATAGATGCCACCCTGCATTCCCTGTTCGGCGCCTCGAAAGTGGCCGCTGACGTGATGGTGCAGGAATATGGCCGCTATTTCGGTCTGAAGACCGGCATCTTCCGCGGCGGCTGCCTGACCGGCCCGGGCCATTCTGGGGCAGAGCTGCACGGCTTCCTTGCCTATCTCGCCAAATGCGCCCTCACGGGACGGGCGTATACGGTGTTCGGCTACAAGGGCAAGCAGGTCCGGGACAATATCCATTCCCACGATCTGGTGAATGCCTTCTGGCACTTCTTCCAGGCCCCGCGCGCGGGTGAGGTCTATAATATCGGCGGTGGCAGGCAGGCGAACTGCTCCATGCTGGAGGCTATCGCCATAGCCGAGGATATCTCCGGCAAGGCCTTCAACTGGTCTTATTCTGAGGAGAATCGCGTGGGCGACCATATCTGGTGGATCGGCGATATCTCCAAGTTCAAGACCCATTACCCGGACTGGAGCCTGCGACACGATATGCAGGGCATTATGGAGCAGGTGATCGACGGACAGCGGGCGCGTTTGGTGCCTGCAGTATAATGCATTGAAATAAGACCATTTTAGGTCTCTATCCGTATGTGAACTTCACAGATTGATTCTTAGAATCGTTCTAGTTTGTTGAAAGCAAAAAGATTTTTCTTGCGTTCCAAGGGCGAAATCATATCCTGCCGGTGTATTCGGACGATGGTTGTTGTTGGAACAGATCATGAGTTCATGTGACGACAAGCTGGGCTGCGGGCCGACGGACGCCTGTTACAGTGCCGTGGTGACCGCCTATACCCAAATGAAGATGCTGGGGCAGAAGGAGCAGATTTGCTTCAACTCAGCCGTTGCGGTTTATCGTCATCATCACCCGGAAATCCCGGGGGATCGCGCGCCTTACGTGATTGCCGACTGGCTCGACTGAGCCGGGCGCAAGCAGGATTTGAAAAGGGCGCTTTCGGGCGTCCTTTTTGCTTTTATGCCGCGATTTCGTCCCGCTTAAGCGATGCCCGGCGGGTCAGTATCATTTTCCGTACGAACGCGATCACGAACAGCCCGCTCAGGATCAGGATGATGGTTGGCGCCGGCGCGCTGTCGATGAAGAAGCTGAGATAGGTGCCGAGCAGCATGGAGAGCATGCAGACGGCGATCGCCACAATCAGCATGGCGCCGAACCGGCGCACCAGCAGGAAGGCGATGGCGCCGGGAGAGATCAGCAGCCCGATGGCGAGGATCAGACCGGCGGCGGAGAGCGTGGCGACGATGGTGAGGGACAGCGCCGCCAGCAATCCGTAATGCAGCCAGGAGACCGGCAAGCCGATGGCCTGCGCCTGTGCCGGATCGAAGGCGTGCAGCAGCAGGTCCTTCCATTTCAGGGCGATCGCGCCGGAAACGGCCAGCGAGATCAGACCGGCGGTCCAGAGCTCGCCCGCATCGACCCCAAGCATGTTGCCGAACAGGATATGGTCGAGATGCACGTTCGTCTTGATCGAGACATAGAGCACGATGCCGATCCCGAACATGCCGGAGAACACCACGCCCATCACCGTGTCCTGCTTCACCCGGCTGTTGTGCGAGAGATAGCCGGTGGCGAGCGCGCAGGTCATCCCGGCGAAGAAGGCGCCGATGATCAGCGGCCAGCCGAGAATATAGGCCAGCACGATGCCCGGCAGGACGGCGTGGCTGACCGCATCCCCCATCAGGGCCCAGCCCTTCAGCACGAGAAAACAGGAGAGCAGCGCCGTCGGTACTGCGACCAGCAGCGAGATGTAGAAGGCGTTCAGCATGAAGCCGAACCGGAAGGGCATCAGCAGGGTGTCGAGGGACAGATCCATCAGACGGGGTCTCCCGCCGGCCGGCCGCTTCCCCGGTGCAGCGCTTGCGCGGCCTTGCGTCTTGCCGCCAGCAGGCCGTGTTTCGGGGCGAGGACGAAGACGAGCAGGAAGATCAGGGTCTGCAGGGTGACAATGATGCCACCGGTGGCGCCGTCCAGGAAATAGCTGGCATAGGCGCCGACGAAGCTGGTCAGGGCGCCGATGGCGACGGAGGTCATGATCAGCCGCGGGAACCGGTCGCAGAGCAGATAGGCGGTCGCACCGGGCGTGACGACCATGGCGATCACCAGAAAGGCGCCGACCGTCTGCATCGCGGCGACCACGGAGGCGGAAAGCAGGACGAAGAACACGGCCTTCAGCAGGCCGGGCCGCAACCCGATGGAGCGGGCATGGTTCTCGTCGAAGAAGGTCACCATCAGGTCCTTCCACTTGGCCAGCAGCACGGCCAGCGAGATGAACCCGATCAGGGCGAGCTGCAGCGTGTCCTCCGGCGTAATGGCGAGGATATTGCCCATGGTGATGGTCTGGATGCTGACCGCCATCGGATTGATCGAGACCATGAACAGGCCGAGGCCGAAGAAGGAGGTGAAGATCAGGCCGATGATGACGTCGATCTTCAGGCCCGAGCGCTCGGACAGGAACAGCATGGCACCGGCCGCCAGCCCACCCGCGATGAAGGCGCCGAGGGCGAAAGGCAAGCCGAGCATATAGGCGCCGGCCACGCCCGGTACGACGGAATGGGACAGCGCGTCGCCGATCAGCGACCAGCCCTTCAGCATCAGATAGGAAGACAGAAAGGCACAGACCCCGCCGACCAGGGCGGAGACCCACATGGCGTTGGTCATGTAGCCGTAGGAAAAGGGTTCGAGGAGAGACGCGATCACGGCTTGTTTCCGTCCGGCCCGGCGCCGCTGTCGGGGCCACGCTCAGGCAGCTCGCCGAAATGCACGAAAGGCCGCTCGTCGTCGGTGAAGATGGTGACTTCGCGTGGATCTCCATCCTCGTGCATCACTTCGCCGCCGAGGGTAAAATGGCGCAGCACGCCGCCGAAGGCCCGCTCCAGATTCTTCCGGGTGAAGGTCGTCTCGGTCGGCCCGTAGGCCAGCACGGTGCCTTTCACCAGCACGGTGCGGTCGCAAAATTCCGGAACCGACCCGAGATTGTGGGTCGAGACCAGCATCACCCGGCCCTCGTCCCGCAGCTCCCGCAGAAGCTCCACGATCTGATCCTCTGTCTTCACGTCTACACCGGTGAATGGCTCGTCCAGCAGGATGACCTGGCCGTCCTGGGCTAGGGCGCGGGCAAGGAACACGCGCTTGCGCTGACCGCCGGAAAGCTCGCCGATCTGGCGCTTGCGGTAATCCAGCATGTTGACCCGCGCCAGCGCCTTCTCCACCGCGGTGCGATCAGCTGCCGAGGGTCGTCGCAGGAAACCCATATGCCCGTAGCGACCCATCATCACCACATCCTCGACCAGGACCGGAAAGGCCCAGTCGACCTCCTCGGATTGCGGCACATAGGCCACCAGGCTCTCGCGCATGGCTTCCTTGACACTGCGCCCGAGCAACCAGATTTCACCCCTGGCCGTGGGCACGAAGCCCATGATTGCCTTGAAAATGGTCGACTTGCCGGCGCCGTTGACCCCGACGAGCGCGGTTACAGTGCCGCGCGGGATCTCGAAACCGGCATCGTAAAGGGCGGTATGACCATTGCGATAGGTCACGGTCACGTCGCGGACAAGAATGCCGCTGCTGTTGTCGCTGTCTGTGTCGGGTCTGGTCGTCGGGTCTGTGCGGGCGAGCATGGGGATGATCCGGGGGTCAGTTTGCGGTGCCGGCGGTGAGGCCGTCCGCGACGGTCCTGGCGGTCACCGTCAGAAGGTCGAGATAGGTCGGCACCGGCCCGTCGGGCTCGCTCAGAGAGTCGACATAGAGAACGCCGCCATACCGGGCCCCGGTTTCCCGCGCGACCTGCTTGGCCGGCGCGGTGTTTACCGTGCTCTCGCAGAACACAACCGGGATCTGGTGCGTGCGCACCCCGTCGATGACTTTGCGGACCTGTTGCGGTGTGCCCATCTGATCGGCGTTCATCGGCCAGAGATAGAGCTCTTTCAGGCCGAAATCCCGGGCAAGGTAGCTGAAAGCGCCCTCGCAGGTCACCAGCCAGCGGGCGGATTCCGGGATGGTGGCGATCCTGGCCCTGAGCGGCTCGATGGTGGCGCGCAGCCTGTCCTTGTAGGCAGCGGCGTTCGCTTCGTAGATTACCGCGTTGGCCGGATCCTGTTCGGAGAAGGTTCTCGCGATGTTGTCGATATAGATGAGTGCGTTGTTCAACCCCATCCAGGCATGCGGGTTCGGCTTGCCCTCATAGGCGCCTGTTGCGATCGGGATCGGCACGATGCCGTCGGTCAGGATGGCAGCCGGCTTGTCGCCGAGATGGGACAGGAACTGCTCGAACCAGAGCTCCAGATTCATCCCGTTCCAGAGCACCAGATCCGCGCCGCTGGCCCGGACGATGTCCTGCGGCGTCGGCTCATAGCCGTGAATTTCCGCGCCCGGCTTGGTGATCGACACGACGTCGGCCGCGTCCCCGGCGACGTTCGCTGCCATGTCGGCCAAGACGGTAAAGGTGGTGACCACTTTCATTTTGGCCGATGCGGGGGCGCCGAGCGTCACTCCTGAAAACAGAACGGCGCAGACGGCGGCCAGTGCCAGAAGACGTTTGCCGATATTCATTCGTTGATCGCTCCTATGGGCAGCGGGAGGGATAGAACAGGCTATTCAGGCGGTACGTGCTACGATAGTCACATGTCAGATACGGCTCATTTTGTTAGTGGGTCAATAGAATTTTAGCCTATACTAAGTTTGATTGTCGAATTCAATCGGGTGAAGGATCTGATCGTTGGGCAGAAGTCGCGACAGCAAGATGGCGGAAGACCGGGACACTCCGGTCATCGACTTGCAGGATTCAGACAAGCGCGCGGCGCTGTTCGAGCGGATCCGGCGCGATCACAGTGTCGAGATTGCCGAGGATTATGTCGAACTGATCGCGGACCTGATCGAGACCAACGGCGAGGCCCGTCTGGTTGATCTGGCGACCCTTCTCGGTGTCAGCCGGCCGACCGTGAACAACACGATCCAGCGCTTGCAGAAGGACGGCTATGTCGAAAGCAAGCCCTATCGCGCGATCTTCCTGACGGACAAGGGCCGGGCGGTTGCCGAGCATGCGCGCCAGAGGCATTACCTCGTGCTCGACTTCCTGCACACCATCGGCGTCCCGGCTGATATCGCGGAAGCGGATGCGGAGGGGTTGGAGCATCATCTTTCGGCGCAGACCTTGGACTGTCTCGCCCGGGCGACAGAAAGCCTGAAACGGACGTCCGGTTCAGGCGAAAGCTAGACTGCAAATCCGTCTGTACGGGCCGCAGGATTGACCATAGGATCAGGCGTCCTTTCCGGAGCGCGCCTGCTCCTGATTCAATCCGATTGATGTCCGGGAGCCATCCGATGGCCGTGTTTTCCGCCGATAACTCCGATGAGCCGACAATTCCGAAACCGTCGTTGCGGCTGCTGCCGGACCCGGGGCGCCCGACGACGGAGGCTGACGTGGCGAAGGCACATCCGGATCTGGTCATCCGGCGGATGAATCTGAACGAATCCCCGATCCGGCCGTCGCCGAAGGCCATTGCGGCGATGCAGGAGGCCTGCACCGGGGTGAACCGCTATCCGGACCCGCAATGGCGTGCGCTGACGGCGGCAATCTCGGAAGAGACCGGCATTCCGCAACACCGGATCGTCATGGGCAATGGCAGCGACGAGGCGATTGTTTCCGCCGGCCGGCTGTCGGTCTCGCCCGGCGACGAGGTGCTGGTGCCGATGCCGTCCTTCCCGAGCTACAACAGCACCGCCGCCGTCAATGGCGGCACGCTGGTGACAGTGCCGCTGAAGGCCGACGGCAGCAACGATGTCGATGCGATGATCGCCGCCGCGACGGATCGCACGCGGCTTGTGTTTGCGGCCTCCCCGAACAATCCGACCGGCAATGTGCTGACCTCGGAAGAGGTCGAGCGGCTTGCCCTCGGCATTCCGGACACGGCGCTGCTGGTGCTGGACGAGGCCTATTACGAATTCGGCATCCATGCCGGCAGCACGGATCATCTGAAGGTGATGGCGAAGCGCGCCGGCCCCTGGGCCGTGTTCCGTACCTTCTCGAAGGCCTATGGCCTGGCCGGTATCCGGGTCGGATATATCCTGGCCGGATCCGACGAGATTGCCATGGCCTTCCAGAAGGTGCGCAGCGTGTTCAACGTCAACGCGGTCGCCCAGGCGGGAGCGCTGGCGGCGTGGGGTGACAGGGAGCACCGCCATATGCTGCTGGAAAAGACCCGGATCGAGCGGGAACGCCTGGTCGCGGGCCTGACGGCGCTTGGTGCGGAGCCGTTTCCGACAGTGGCGAACTTCGTCACGGCGAAGATGGATCGGCCGGCGGCGGACATCGTGGCGGCGCTTCTGGAGAAGGGTGTCATGATCGGACGCCTGATGCATCCGGGATACGAGAATTATATCCGGGTCACCGTTGGCAGCGACCAGGATACGGACGGCTTCCTGGCAGCCTTGAAAGAGGTTCTGGCCGGTTAACCGGTCAGCCAGCGAAGGCGAAGCGTCCGAGACGGGTGAAGGGCGCCGTCTTGTTTTCCTGGTGGAAGACCGAGATGGCGTCCACCGTGACCGATGTTGCCAGCGCTTCGGTGCCGTGCTTCAGGATTTCCTGCATCAGGGCGTCACGCTCGCTGTCATCCTTGATCCGTTTTGTCAGGGTCATGTGGAAGCGGAACTCTCCCATCACATAGGGATAGCCCCAGCGCTGCAGCATTTCTTCCTGCTGAGCCGACAGGCCGCTTGCGCGCCGCTTTTCAAGCTCGGCTTCACCGGGGAGTGCCCGCATCGGATCGAAATGGCGGACGCAGTCGGCGGCAAGTTCCCGCATCTCCGCCTTGCTTTCCTTCTGCATCAGCGCCAGGAAGCCGGAGAGATCCCGGGCCACGAGCCGGATCTGGAAGGGGGCACGCCCGGAGGCGAAGGCCGCGGCCTCTTCGAGCAATTGCTCTGCCGTGCTGCCGTCTCTCAGGTGGAAAGGCGGCTTCAGCGTTGCGTGAAAGCCGTAATTGTTCGCCGTCGCCGTCAACTCGGCCTGCCGATTGGCGTCGATGGTACCGAGCGTCGGCTGCTCCAGCGTGGTGCCGCTTACTGCGTCACGGCCAAGCCAGCTCGAGCCAAATCGGTGCAGCAGGGTGTCGCTATCCGGCGCGAAATAGATCGCATAACGCGGGCCCTCCGGATTTGTGGCCGGGCCGAAAGCCGGGAACCGGGGTGAGCTGCTGATCATGATCTGATTGGCTCCGAAAGGGTCATCTTGCTGTCAGGCCGACCGTGTATAGTCGGCCTCTTATGACATGGTGCAGGTGTTTGGAGAAGTGCGTTGGGGGCGGTGATTCAGGGGGCGCGGGTTCTGGTCCCGGGCGAGGGGCTCGTTGAGACGAGTGTCCGGATCGAGGGCGAGACAATTGCGGCGGTCGGCGTTGATGCAGGGCCCCGCGACCGGATTGTCGAGGCGGCTGGCCTGCTGCTTCTGCCGGGTATTGTCGATCTGCACGGTGATGCCTTCGAACGGCAGATCATGCCGCGGCCCGGCGTGCATTTCCCGATGCAGGTGGCATTTGCCGATACCGATCGGCAACTGATCTCGAACGGCATCACCACGGCCTATCACGCCGTGACCTATTCCTGGGAGCCGGGTCTGCGCGGCCGGGACACGGTGATCGCAATTCTCGACGGGCTTGAAGAGACCCGGCCGCGACTGCTCGCCGATTCCCGCTTTCACCTGCGCTATGAGCTTTACAATCTGGATGTCGCGGACGAGGTGGTCGACTGGATGCAGTGCGGCCGGGTCGACCTGCTGGCCTTCAACGAGCATATGGCGCCGATCCTGCGCAAGGCGGACCGGGGCGAGCCGTTGGGTACCTATACCGGCCGGACGGGCCTCTCCGAGGACGCTTTTCTCGCCCTGGTGCGGGGGCTGGATGCCAGGACGGATGAGGTTGCGCCGACCGTGGGCAGGCTTGCGGAAATCGCCAAGGCCAATGGCATCCCGATGGCGTCCCACGATGATCGGACACCGGACGAGCGCCGGCATTTCAATGCGCTGGGCTGCGGTATCGCCGAATTCCCGCTGACTCTGGATGCGGCCGAGGAAAGCCGCAAGCTCGGCAACACGGCAATTTTCGGCGCACCGAACGTGCTGCGCGGCGGCAGTCACATGAAGGACGGCGGAATCCGGGCCGCCGACGAGGTCCGGGCCGGCCGGTGCAGCACGCTGGTGTCGGATTACTACTATCCAGCCCTGCCCCAGGCGCCGTTCATTCTTGCGGCCGCCGGCGATGCGCCACTGGAAGATGCTTGGAGCCTCGTTTCACGAAACCCTGCGCGTGCTGCAGGGCTGGATGATCGCGGCGAGATCGCTGCCGGCAAGCGCGCCGACATTCTGCTGATCGCACCGCCGGCCGGGGGACTGGCGGAGGTCAGGACGACTTTCTGCGGTGGAAAACCGGTGCTCGTGTCTGACTGGATCTGACCGCGATTTTCATACCGGTACGTTTTTGCCGAATGCAGCCTTGGCCATCCGCTGCATCGCCGCTATCGTGCGCGCTATTGGGGAAATAATTTTTATAAACTTAAATTACTATAAAATGGTGAAAAAGTGACGTTAGAGGACACCACAAGGCGTAACAGGGTGATCGACGATACTTCCGTTTTCGAAAATCCTGCGATTGGGCGTCTGGTTGCCCAATGGGAAAATCTCTGCGATGGCAGGATCGCTCCGCGGCGGGCGGAGGTCGATCCGCTCGACCTGTTCGAATTCCTGCCGGGTATTGCCATGATCAAGGCGATCGATGACGGCGTCAGTTTTCAGTTCAGCCTGATCGGAACCGGACTTGCAAAGCTTTATGGCCTGGTGACGCGGCAAGTTGTGTCGCAGGTTGACTGCCCGCCGGAAAACAGGGAAGCCCTGCTGGATGCATTGACACTTTGTGTCGCGTCAAAGAAGCCGGTGCACGGTATCTGGCGCAAAGCGCGGACGCTGAAACTGGCCCAGATAGATCTGGAGGTCGTGTTTGTGCCGATATCCGAGGACGGAAAAGAGGTCAGCCGTATCCTCGGATATCATGCTGTTCTGAATTGAAGTCTATTCGAGGCCGATGGCGCGCTTGTAGAGCTCAAGCAGGTGCTCCTGCTCCTGCAGGTCGTCCTTGTCGAGCTTCCGGAGTTTCAGGATCTGACGCATCGTCTTGACGTCGAAGCCGGTGCCCTTGGCTTCGGCGAAGACGTCCTTGATGTCCGCCGCAAGAGCCGCTTTTTCTTCTTCGAGCCGCTCGATCCGCTCAATGTAGGAAACAAGCTGATCCGCAGCAATACCGCCGACTTCGGTCATGAAATAGCCTCGTCATTTGAAGGAAAATCGCCCGGACAATAGTCGCGCCGCCTGATGCCATCAAGCGCCGTCGCGGGCTTCAGTGATTTTGTTTCGCCATCTCGGCGTCGAAGGCCTTCTTCTGCTCGCCGCTGGCCTCTGACTGGTGCTTCGCCTTCCACTCGTCATAGGGCATGCCATAGACGATTTCGCGGGCCGCGCCGTAATCGAGCTCCAGGTCCCGGGACTCGGCTTCCGCCAGATACCATTTCGACAGGCAGTTGCGGCAGAACCCGGCGAGGTTCATCAGGTCGATATTCTGTACGTCCTTGCGCTCGTCCAGATGCGCCAGCAAGCGGCGGAAGGCCGCAGCTTCCAGCTCCAGCCGCGTCTGGTCGTCGAATTTGTCTGCCGGATTACCCATGATGTCTTCTCCCTCGATCCTGACGATTCCGTCTTCTTCTCAAACAGTAAGCGACGAAACCGCAATTTCCAGTGCGTTTCCGAAATCCTCTGCCCATTTGTGCGCGTCTTCTTCGGAGGCGACAAGGTCCTGACGGAACTCGACTCCGATATGGGGGTGGCCGCGTGCCTCGGGGTGGGCATAGAGCGAGAAACCGCCGTCACGACCCGAATAGGGCTCGTTGTCGCCGATGGTCAGATGCTCGTTTTGGCGCAAGGTCTCTATTACCAGCCGAGCGAGACGGTCGTCCTCGTTCCAGATGATGCCAATTTCCCACGGGCGCGGTGTGCCGCGATCCTTCATCATCGGGGTGAAGCTATGCAAGGCGACGACTACCGGCTTGCGGCCATCCGCCTCCATCACGTCCATGCGGGCGCGGATGGCGGCATGGTACGGCTCGAAAAGTTCGGTCCGGCGAGAGTCCAGCTCGGCCTCGCTTAGGTTCTCATTCCCGGGAACCCGCGTACCGTCCGCAATGGCCGGGGAGGCATCGGGCGTTCCCGGTACCCGGTTGCAGTCGATCACCAGACGGGAATGGTTCGTGTGGACGAGCGGCGCACCGAACCGGTCGGAAAGATACTCCGCAATCCACGCAATGCCGATGTCGTAGCCGATATGGCGCGCCAGTTCTTCTTCCAACAGGCCCAGATTATTCAGCGACGCCGGGACACGATTCCGGTGATGATCCGAGATGAAGAGGAGAGGCGAGCGACCATCGGAATTGCGTTCGCCGAAGGCGCAAGGGTCCCTGTCAGTCAGGATGGCGGTCATGATAATCCGGAGCGGGAAAATACTTGTCGCTGCGATCTAGCTCCTTTGCTGCGTGCTGACAAGCGAATGCAGACGCTTGTCCGGCACAGAGCGCCCGACTAGACTCCCGCCTCTTTCCGGGGAGGGATCATGGGTTCGCAGGGCATATTACTAAGGGAGCTGTTCGACGCAGCCGTTGCCGCGGCAGATCCGGTCCGCTGTCTGAAGCCGTGCCTCGACAAGGTGTTCGAGCGTCCGGTGTCCGGCCGTATCGTCGTTCTCGGCGCGGGCAAGGCAAGCGGCGCGATGGCGAAGGCGGTGGAGGACTATCTTCTCGAAGCCTTGCCGGGACGCGCCTTCGAAGGGCTTGTCGTCACCCGTTACGACCATGCCGTTCCGTGCGAGAAAATAGAGATCGTCGAAGCAGCTCATCCGGTGCCGGACGAGCAGGGAAGGGCGGCCGCCGCGCGAATTCTGGAGATGGCCGAAACGCTCGGCGCCGATGATCTTGCCGTCTGCCTGATCTCTGGTGGCGGCTCGGCGCTGCTGACGGCGCCTGCCGAAGGCATTACCTTCGAGGAAAAGCAGGAATTGAACGGGGCGCTATTGAAATCCGGCGCGACCATTCACGAGATGAACTGTGTCCGCAAGCACCTTTCTGCCATCAAGGGCGGCAGGCTGGCAGCGGCGGCCGCCCCGGCCCGGCTGGTGACGCTGGCGATTTCCGATGTGCCCGGCGACGATCTTGACGTGATCGCCTCGGGCCCGACCGTGCCGGATCCGTCCACTCTGTCGGACGCCCGGGCGATCCTGGCAAAATACGGCATCGATCTTCCCGAGCATGTCGCGGCATTGCTGCTGGACGCGGCCTCCGAGACGCCGAAAGCCGGCGACCCTGCCTTCGCTCGTACCGAGACCCACCTTGTCGCGGCGCCACAACGCTCGCTTGAGGCCGCGGCGGAGCTTGCGGCGGCAAAGGGATATGGCGCGCTGATTCTGGGCGATGCCATCGAGGGGGAAAGCCGGGAGGTGGCGAAGATGCACGCGGCCATCGCGGCCCAGGTCGCCCGGCATGGCCAGCCGGGAAAAGCGCCTCTTGTGCTGCTTTCCGGCGGCGAGACGACGGTGACCGTGCGGGGCTCCGGCCGGGGCGGGCGCAATGCCGAGTTCTTGCTCTCGTTGCTCGTCACGCTGCAGGAGCGCATGCCCGATTGCCGGCACAGAATCTCCGCGATTGCCTGCGATACCGACGGTATTGACGGGACGGAAGACAATGCCGGCTGTATCATGAGCGGCGAGATCTTCGACCGTCTGGAGGATGGCCTCGACGATCCGAAACCCTATCTCGCCGACAATGATGGATACGGGTTTTTCCAGAAGGCTGGCGGTCTTGTCATGACGGGACCAACCCTGACGAATGTGAATGATTTTCGCGCCATCCTGATCGAGTGACCGGAGCGACCGTCCGGGTGTCTCGTGAATGACGATTTGAATTGTAACCGTGGTCGCGTTTAACTGGTGTCATGAGAAGATATAGAAACACAAAGATCGTCGCGACCCTGGGGCCGGCGAGCTCAACTCCGAAACGTATTGAGGAGTTGTTCCGGGCAGGCGTGGATGTATTCCGCCTGAATTTCAGTCACGGGTCTCACCGGGATCACGCCGAGCGTTTGCGGGTGATCCGGGAACTTGAGAAGACAACCGGCCGGCCGATCGCGATCATGGCGGATCTGCAGGGCCCGAAGCTCCGCATCGGAAGTTTCGCGGACGGCAAGATCGAATTGAAAGCGGGAGCCAAGTTCCGTCTCGATCTCGACCGGGCTCCGGGTGACCAGAAGCGGGTCTGCCTGCCGCACACGGAAATTTTCGAAGCGATCCACAAGGGCACCGATCTCCTGCTCGACGACGGCAAGATCCGGCTGACCGTGACCAAGTGTGGTGACGGATACGCCGAGACCAAGGTGATCACCGGCGGTCCGCTCTCCAACAACAAGGGCGTCAATGTCCCGAATGTCATGCTCGGGCTTTCGCCCCTGAGCGCCAAGGATCGCACGGATCTGTCCTTCGCTCTCGGTATCGGCGTTGACTGGGTCGCGCTCTCCTTCGTGCAGCGTCCGGAAGATGTCGCCGAGGCGCGCAAGCTGATCGGCGACCAGGCCTCGATCATCGTCAAGCTGGAGAAACCCCAGGCCATCGACCGGCTGGAGGAAATCTGCGAGCTGACGGACAGCGTCATGGTCGCGCGCGGCGATCTCGGGGTCGAGATGCCGCCGGAAAAGGTGCCGATGCTGCAGAAGCGCATCATCAAGCTCTGCCGTGCTCTCGGCAAGCCTGTGGTGGTGGCGACGCAGATGCTGGATTCCATGGTGAGCAGCCCGACCCCGACCCGGGCCGAGGCGTCGGACGTTGCGACGGCGGTCTATGATTCGGCGGATGCCGTCATGCTGTCGGCGGAATCGGCGGCCGGCGAGTATCCGGTCGAGGCGGTCGAGATGATGAGCCGCATCATTCGCGAGGTCGAAGGCGACCGGAACTATCGGCAGATCATCAATGCCAGCCATGACGAGCCGGAGCCCACGGTCTCCGACGCGATCACGCTGGCGGCGCGGCAGGTGGCCGAGACGGTCAATGCTTCCTGCATCGTCACCTACACCACATCCGGATCGACCACGGTCCGGGCCTCGCGGGAACGGCCGGCGGTGCCGATTCTCTGCGTGACCGCGAACGAGCGAACGGCCCGGCGTCTGGCCATGGCCTGGGGCGTGCACGCGGTACATGTCGAGCAGGAACAGCGCTTCTCGGCTGTGGTGAAGCGGGCGGTCGAGGTGGCGAAGTCGGAGGAATTCGGCGCTGCCGGCGACAAGATCGTGATTACCGCCGGAGTCCCGATGGGCACGCCGGGTTCTACGAACGTGCTCCGGGTCGAACGTATTCTCTGACCGGGTTTTCTGCCCCGGTGCCTCTGGACAGGGCGGGAGGGTTTGCCTTACAAGCTGGAAACTTCTCCGGAGATTTCCATGCAGCATTTTGGCGATGCCCTGATCGAACGCGTGCGCGCGCTCGGCAACCCGCTTTGTGTTGGCCTCGACCCCTATCTTGACCGCATTCCGCCCCTGTTCCGCGACGGCGACATGTCGCCGGGCAATCCGCTCACGGCGCCCGCCGTGGAAGCCTTCCTGAAGGCGGTGCTGGATCGCTCGACGGGCAAAGTTGCCGTGGTGAAGCCGCAGATCGCCTTCTTCGAGCGTATGGGCTGGCGCGGTATCCGGGCATTGGAAGAAGTCTGCGCCCATGCCCGCAAGCACGGGATGCTGGTGTTGCTTGATGCCAAGCGCGGCGATATCGGCAGTACGGCGGACGCTTATGCGGGGGCGCATCTGATACCTGACGCGCCGATGCCTGCAGATGCCCTGACCCTGAACCCCTATCTTGGTATGGATACGCTGGAGCCGTTCTTCCGATCGGCGCGGACATATGGACGTGGCCTCTTCGTCTTGGTGAAGACCAGCAATCCCGGCTCGGGAGACTTTCAGGATCTCAAGATCGGCAACCGTAGTCTGGCCGAGACCGTGGCCGACACGCTGAATGCGAAAGTGGAAGAGCTTGCCGGAGAGAAGACCGGCTGGTCTTCGCTTGGCGTGGTGGTCGGGGCGACATATCCGGGCGAGGCGGAACGTATCCGGCAAATCATGCCGCGGGCCGTATTCCTGGTGCCGGGCTACGGTGCCCAGGGCGGTAGCGCGAAGGAGGCGGTCAGCGGATTCGTTCCCGGGCCAAACGGTCTGGAGGGCGGTATTGTGAATTCTTCGCGCGGCATCCTGTTCCCGGCCGGCAGCGATACGAACAGCGCAACAGATTGGGAACGGGCTATCGATGCCGCCATCGGCAAGGCGGTCACCGAGCTGGGTGAAGCAGTCGCGACCTAAACCGCGAGATACCCGCCATCGACCACCAGCGTGGTGCCGGTGACATAGGTCGACATGTCGGAGGCGAGGAACAGGGCGGGGCCGACCAGTTCCTCCGGATCGCCGAACCGGCCGAGCGGAATCCGGGTCAGGAACTGCCGGTAGCGCTCGGGATCTTCCCGGGTCGGCAGGGTAATGTCCGTCTTCATCGGCCCGGGCGCGATGGCATTCACCCGGATACCGTCCGCCGCAAGTTCCTGGGCGAGGCTCTGGGTCAGCATCTTTACCCCTGCCTTTGATGTCGAATAGGCCAGCGACGTGGCGGTCGAGACGAAGGCCGCGACCGAGGCCATGTTCACGATCACGCCACGGGTCGCGCGGAGCTGGGCCACGAAGGCCAGGCTCATGTGCAGGGTGCCGTCGAGATTGACGGCCATCGCCCGGCGCCAGGTTTCCTCGACATCTGGACTGTCGATCCGGTTGCGCGGGCAGATTCCGGCATTGTTGATCAGAATGTCGATGGGCCCGTGCCGTTCTGCACATTCTGCCGCGGCCCGGTCTGTGGCCACCCGGTCCGAGACATCGAGCTGCATCGGGAAGGCGGTTCCGCCGCCGGCTTCAATGTCACGCGCTGCCGAACGGGCGGCCCCTGCGTCAATATCCGCGCAGATCACCCGGGCGCCTTTGTCGGCGAAACCACCTGCAATGGCGGCGCCAAGCCCCTGTCCGGCGCCGGTCACGAGCGCCAGTTTGTTTTCGATCATGTCATTCCTCCCCCGCCACGAACGGCTCCATGACAAATACGGCGATGGACCGGCCCCGGGAAGGGGGTAGAATCGAAAGAAAAAACACGCAAGGGGAGGATGTTGATGACGAGACAGGGGCGCCGGCAGGAAGCCGTCGATGTGTTGGTGGTCGGATCCGGTGCTGGCGGGTTGGCCAGCGCCGTGTCGGCGGCCCATCGCGGGCTCAGGGTTCTGGTGGTCGAAAAGGAGCCGGTGTTCGGCGGAACCTCGGCCCGGTCAGGCGGCTGGATGTGGATTCCGGTGAATGCACCGGCGAAGCGCGCCGGGGTGGAGGACAGCCGGGAGTTGGCGGAAACCTATCTCAAGCACGAAGCCGGAGACTTCTACGACCCGGAACGGGTGGACGCTTTCCTCGATGCCGGCCCGAAGGCGGTCGAGTTCTTCGAGAACGAGACCAGCCTGCAATTCGATCTGGGGCCGACCTTCGCGGATTATCATCCCGATGCACCGGGCGGCCTTGATGGCGGCCGGTCCATCGTCGCCCGGCCTTTCGACGGCCGGGCGCTGGGGGGCGAGATCAAGCGGCTGCGCAAGCCGCTGAAGGAAATCACCTTCCTTGGCATGATGATCGGCACCGGCAAGGAACTGCTGCATTTTTTCAACGTGACGCGCTCGCCGGTCTCCGCCTTCTTCGTCGCCGTGCTGTTCTGCAAATATATGCGCGACCTGCTGTTCCACGGCCGCTCCATGCGCCTGATGAACGGCAATGCACTGGTCGCCCGGCTGGCGAAATCCTGTTTCGACAAGGGTGTGGAGATCCGCACCCGGGCACCGGTGCGCAAGATTCTGCGGGACGATTCGGGCCGGGTGACCGGCGCTGTTGTGGAAACACCCGAAGGCCAGGTCGAGGTCATGGCGCGCAAGGGCGTGGTACTGGCCGCCGGCGGGTTTCCGCAGGATGTCCGCCGCCGCGCCGCGCTCTTTCCGCATGCCCCGTCGGGCCATGAGCATCTGAGTCCGGCCCCGCCCGGCAATACCGGCGATGGATTGCGCCTCGGGGAGAGCGTCGGTGCGTCTGTCCGCGAGGATCTGCCCAACGCCGCCGCCTGGGTGCCGATCTCGCGCCCTGTCTGGCCGGACGGAACCCGCGGCACCTTTCCGCATTTCGTCGACCGTTCGAAACCCGGTGTCATCGCCGTAACCCGTTCCGGCCGCCGGTTCGTGAACGAGGCGGACTCCTATCATGATTTCTGCCAGGCCATGTATGCGCGCTGCACTGAGGAAGGCGGCGAGATCTGCGCCTATTTCATCGTCGATCACCGGACGCTCCGGAAATACGGGCTGGGTTACGTGAAGCCATACCCGGTGCCGTTCCGCCCCCATATCAGAAGCGGTTACCTGCTGACCGGCCGGACTCTGGAAGATCTGGCAGGCGCCATCGGTGCCGATCCCGCGGCATTGAGGGCGACGGTCGCGGCCTATAACGGCCCGGCGGCAAAGGGGGAAGATCCGGAATTCGGCAGGGGCAGCACCTCCTACAATCGCTCGCTCGGCGATCCGGAGCACAGACCCAATCCCTGCGTGGCGCCGATCGGAAAGGGCCCCTATTACGCCGTCCGGCTGGAAATAGGCGATCTGGGAACCTTTGCGGGCCTTACCACGGACGGCAACGCCCGGGTGCTGAACGGCGACGGGACACCCATTCCCGGGCTCTACGCCGCCGGCAATGATGCGGAGAGCATCATGGGTGGAAACTATCCGGGTGGTGGCATCACGCTCGGGCCGGCCGTGACCTTCGGCTACATCGCCGCGCGGCACATGTCGGGGGCCAATTCCTGACCCCGCGAATCGGCGAATCTCCTTGCCTCTTGCCGCCGGAAGTGCGGGAATGACGGTGGCGTGTGCGCTTGCGCCGCTCCCTGGTGCCGGCGCCTACCGCCGGCTTGCAACCGCCTCGAAAAGAAGCGGGCCGGACTGGTCCTATCGTGGACCCGGAACCGGCAAACCACAGGGAGGATACAATGGCAGACAAGAGTGGAGACACACCCCGGTGCGCGGTGCTCGTGGGTCCCTATCTGAGCGGCAAGACCTCGCTTTTCGAGGCGCTGCTCCTTGCGACGGGGGCCCTGCACAAGAAAGGGTCCGTCAGGGACGGTACGACAGTCGGCGATAATGCCGAGGAGTCCCGCAAGCGCCAGGCAAGCACGGAGCTTACCCTCGGGCGCGGCCGATATCTGGATGAGGACTGGATCTTCATCGACACGCCTGGCGGTCTCGACTTCAACCAGGACATGCGCAATGCCTGCATGGTCGCCGATATCGTGATCGTCGTGGCCGATCCCGAAATCGGCAAGGCGGCGGCCCTCACCCCCTACCTCAAGTTTCTCGATGCTCATGACATCCCGCATGTGATCTTCGTCAACAAGATCGAGGACTCGAACGACCGCATGCGCGATATCGTGCATGCGCTGCAGGACGTTTCCGACCGGCCCGTGGCGTTGCGCCAGGTGCCGATCCGCGAGGGCGACGCCGTGACCGGCTATGTCGATCTGGTGAGCGAGCGGGCCTACCAGTATCAGAACGGCAAGCCCTCGAAGCTGGTGCAGATCCCGGACGCGGTGGCGGACCGGGAGAGGGAAGCCCGCAACGAGATGCTGGAGACCCTGTCGGATTTCGACGACGCGCTGCTGGAACAGTTGCTGGAGGATGTCGAGCCGGCGGCGCCGGACGTCTACGGCCAGCTGACCGAAACCTTGCAGGGCGATCTGGTTGTCCCGGTATTGCTTGGCGGGGCGGAGAAGGATCACGGTATCCAGCGGCTGCTCAAGACCCTGCGTCATGAGGCGCCGGGGGTTGCGGCGACAGCCGATCGGCTCGGCATCAGCCCGGTCGACAATGCGGTCTGCCAGGTCTTCAAGACCGTACATGCGGCCCATATGGGAAAACTCTCCTATGTCCGGGTCTGGCACGGCACGGTGAAGGATGGCGAGGAGCTGAACGGCCAGCGGGTCAGCGGCATCAACCGCGTGACCGGCGCCAGGATGGATAAATGCGGTTCCGCGTCGGAAGGGGATGTCGTTTCCTTCGGCCGGATGGACGAAATCAAGACCGGGGATCTGCTGACTCCGGGCGGATCGGCCGTGCTGGACTGGCCGGAGCCGCTGCAGCCGGTCTACGGCCTTGCCATCACGCCGGCCAATCGCGGCGACGAGGTGAAGCTCTCCGGCGCGCTGACCAAGCTTGCGGAGGAGGATCCGTCTTTCCGGGTGGAGCACAATGCCGATCTCGGGGAACTGGTGATCCGGGGACAGGGCGACACGCATCTGCGGGTGATGATCGAGCGGCTGGAAAGCCGCTTCAAGCTGCAGGTCGAGGCCCGCGAGCCCGGTGTGCCCTACAAGGAATCGATCCGCAAGAGCGCGGAGCAGCATGCGCGCCACAAGAAGCAGACCGGCGGTCACGGCCAGTTCGGCGACGTGAAGATCAAGATTGCGCCGCTCGGCCGGGGCGAGGGCTTTGCCTTCAAGAACAGCATTGTCGGCGGTTCGGTGCCGAAACAGTACATCCCGGCCGTCGAGGAGGGGGTGAAGGATTTCATGCGCCGCGGCCCGCTCGGTTTCGAGGTCGTTGACGTGGCGGTGGAGCTTTATGACGGCTCGGCCCATGCGGTCGACAGCTCCGACATGGCTTTCAAGACGGCGGCCCGCATGGCCATGAACGAGGGTCTGCCCAAGTGCAAGCCGGTGCTGCTGGAGCCGATCCAGAAAGTGGTGATTTCCGTGCCGAACGATGCGACCGCGCGGGTGCAGCGGATCATTACCGGACGGCGCGGCCAGATCCTCGGCTTCCAGGCCAAGGAAGACTGGAATGGCTGGGACGAGATCGCGGCCTATCTGCCGGAGAGCGAGACCCGGGACCTGATCATCGAGATCCGATCCCATACCGGCGGGATCGGTTTCTATGACGGCGCGTTCGATCATCTGGCGGAACTGACCGGACGGATCGCCGATCAGGTGGTGGAAGGCAGAACGGCCGTCGCGACGGGGTGAACGCGTCACTGGAACAGTGTGATGAGGTTGCACCGGCTTTCCACTGGCCGGGCGCCTCATTCCATGATCTTTTTCCCTTCCTGACTTCTTGGCCTGATTCCTTGGGGAGGGAACTCAGAACATGCTTCCGAACGGCAGCACTTACGACGAGATCCGCCGCGCCTTCGAATGGCGTATTCCGGAGCGTTACAATATCGGCCGGGATATTGCGGACCGGCAAAACCCGGGCGCCCCGGCGCTGATCTACCGGACAGAAGACGGCACGATCGACCGCTACAGTTTCGGCGACATCGCGAAAGCCTCCAGCAGGTTTGCGAACGTGCTGCAGGCCAGCGGCATCAAGCGCGGGGACAGGGTGGCGATCCTGCTGCCGCAGCGCCCGGAAACCGCCTTCGCCCATACAGCAATCTACAAGGCCGGAATGATCGCGGTGCCGCTCTTCGCGCTCTTCGCCGAGGAAGCGCTGGTCTACCGGCTGGTCAATTCCGGCGCGTCCGCCGTGGTCACCGATGAGCTGGGGCTGGCGAAGATCCGGAGCTTTCGGGATCAGGTCCCGGCGCTGCGCCATATCTTCGTCACCGACATGACGGCGAACGGCGATGACTTCGCCGCGTTAACGCCGGCGCTGGAGCGGGCTTCGGACGGCTTTGACATCGTCGATACCAAGGCGGACGATCCGGCCCTCATTATCTATACCTCCGGGACGACCGGGCCGCCAAAAGGCGCGCTGCATGCCCACCGCGTTCTGCTCGGCCATCTGCCGGGCATCGAGTTGCCGAACCGGCTGTTCCCGAAACCGGGGGATCTGTTCTGGACCCCGGCCGACTGGGCCTGGATCGGCGGGCTGATCGACGTGCTGCTGCCGGCCTGGCATCACGGCGTGCCGGTGCTTGCCTACCGGGCCCGCAAGTTCGATCCGGAAGAGGCGTTCTGGCTGATGCAGGAGCACGGCGTCCGGAACAGCTTCCTGCCGCCGACGGCGCTTAAACTGATGCGCCAGGTGGAGAGTCCGCGCGCCCGGTTCAGTTACGATATGCGCTCGGTGGTATCCGGCGGTGAGACGCTCGGCGCGGAGTTGCTGGACTGGGGACAGGAGACGTTCGGGCTCACCATCAACGAGTTCTACGGCCAGACAGAATGCAATGTCGTGGTCGGGAATTGCGCCGATGTGATGGAGGTCCGTCCCGGGGCGATGGGCCGGGCCATCCCGGGGCACGATGTCGCGATTGTCGATGATGACGGAAATCCCCTGCCGGACGGGACTCAGGGCAATGTCGGTATTGCGAAAGGCGATCCTGTGATGTTCCTGCAGTACTGGAACAATCCCGACGCAACGGAGAAGAAATATGCCGGCGGCTGGCTGCTGACCGGTGACCAGGCGGTGCGCGATGCGGACGGCTATTTCTGGTATGTCGGCCGCGATGACGATGTCATCACCTCGGCGGGCTACCGGATCGGCCCGGGCGAGATCGAGGATTGTCTGGTGGGCCATCCGGCGGTGGCGATGGCGGCGGTGATCGGCGTGCCGGACCCGCTGCGAACCCAGGCGGTGAAGGCCTTCATTGTCCTGAAGGATGGAGTTGCCGGTGACGATACGCTGGCGAAGGGCATCCAGGAGCATGTGAAGACACGGCTGGCGGCACATGAATATCCGCGCCATGTCGCCTTTGTGGATGCGTTGCCGATGACGACCACGGGCAAGATCGTGCGCAAGGACCTGAGGGCCCTGCACGACGCGGAACAGGCCGGAAGATGATCGAGACGGAGCGGCTGATCCTCAGGCATTGGCGGGCATCGGACCGGGCGCCATTCGCGGCACTGAACGCCGCGGCGAAGGTCTGCGAATTCCTGCCGAAGCGGCTTGGCCGGGAAGAGTTGGACGCGCTGGCGGACCGGATTGCGGGGCATTTCGAGGAGCGCGGTTTCGGCCTCTATGCGGTCGAGCGGCAAGATACCGGTGCCTTCATCGGTTTCACCGGGCTTGCCGTGCCGCGTTTCGAGGCGCCTTTCATGCCGGCGGTCGAGATCGGCTGGCGGCTCGCCCATGCCCATTGGGGGCAGGGTTTCGCCACGGAAGCGGCCCGGGCCGCCCTCGCCCATGCTTTCGGACCGCTGGATCTGGAGAACATCGTCTCCTTCACCGTACCGGCGAACATGCGGTCGCGGGCGGTGATGGAAAAGATCGGCATGCAGCACGATCCGGCGGATGATTTCGATCATCCGCTGCTCCCGCCCGGGGACCCGCTCCGGCGCCATGTGCTGTACCGGATCAACCGGGACGAGGTGGCATGACACTTCGCTATATCGGTCCCGAGGATGTTGCCGGCCGCCTGTCCTGGCGGGCCATCGTCGCGGCGCTCGAGGCCGGTCATCGTCTGCCGCGGGCCCGGATCGGGGACCAGTTGCTGGAGCGGGACGGTGCGGCACTGCTGACCCGCTGCGCCTGGATCGACGGACTCGGCATGGGCGTGAAGTCGGCCAGCGTGATGCCGGGCAACGAGGCGGCGGGCCTGCCGAGTGTGCAGGCGGCGATGTTGGTCTTTTCCGACGATACAGGCACGCCGGAAGCGGTGCTCGACGGCACCATGGTGACGGACTGGAAGACGGCGGCGGATTCGGTGCTCGGCGCCCGATATCTCGCCCGGCCCGACAGCCGCAAGCTGGTCATCCTCGGCGCAGGCAAGGTCGCGGGTATGCTGGCCCGGGCCTATGCGGACCTGTTTCCGGGGCTTGAACGGATCGAGATCCATAATCGCTCCCAGCGACGGGCCGAAGATCTCTGCGCCGATCTGCGCAAGGACGGGTTGCCGGTTATCCGGGTCGACAGTCTGCCGGCCGCAGTCGGCGATGCCGATATTGTTGCCGCGGCGACCATGGCGCGTGAGCCGGTCCTCCTGGGGGAATGGGTGACGCCCGGAACCCATGTGGATCTGGTCGGCGGCTTCACGCCGGAGATGCGGGAGGCGGACGATGCGCTGATCTCCAAGGCCCGGCTGTTCGTTGATTGCCGGGAGACGACGCTCAGGGATGTTGGTGATCTCGCCATTCCGATCGCCGCCGGGCTGATCGGGCCGGAGGATGTGCGGGCGGATCTCTACGATCTTGCTGGTGGCGCGACCGGGCGGACGGATGACAGGGACATCACCCTGTTCAAGAATGGCGGCGGCGCGCATCTCGATCTGATGACCGCACGGGCGATCCTGGCCGCCGCCGGTGGTTGAAAGCGTGATCTTCCAGCATCCGGACTCTATCTGCTTCGCGGCATGCTTCAATGCGGCGTAGAATGCCTGTTCCTGATAGCCAGAACACACACCTCAACGAGGAAGCCGGACCATGACCGTGACCGTCGACTACTTTATGACCACTTCCAGCCCGTGGAGCTATCTGGGGGCCCGCCGGTTCATGGCGATGACCCAGAAGGTCGGCGCCGAGGTGACTGTCTATTCGGTCAATTTCGGGCAGATCTTTGCCCAGTCCGGCGGATTGCCGCTGCCGAAGAGGGCGCCACAGCGCCGGGCCTACAGGCTGGTTGAACTGGCCCGCTGGAAGAAGCGCCTCAATCTGCCGCTCATCATCGAGCCGGAGAATTTCCCGGCAAAGACACCCCTGTCGGCGCATCTGGTAACCGCTGCCCGGCGCGCCGGGGGTGACGCCCTGCTGCTGTCGACACTGATCCTGGAGTGCCTCTGGGAGCAGGACCGGTCGATTGACGATGAAGCGGTTCTGGCGGAATGCTGCCAGAAAGCCGGCCTCGACGGCGCGGCTCTGGTGCAGGCAGCCCAGAGCGAGGAGACCAAGGCCGCTTTTGAGGAAGATACCGAACTGGCGCTGCATCGCGGTGTCTTCGGTGCCCCGTCCTTTATCATCGACGAGGAACTGTTCTGGGGGCAGGACCGGCTCGATTTCGTCGCCGAGAAACTCGGCGCCGTCTGAACGCCGGGTTTCCGGCCGGCTGTCACCGCGCGTGCCGCCGGTATCCTGCGGATACGCTGATGCCCTGCTGAACCGCGGCAGGCCGGGCCGGTTTTTGAGGCTATGGCTGGACTGAGAGCCGATAACAGCGCGTTCGGAATCGGGCGGGTGTCGCCTGCCTGAAGGCAATCATTCCAATTTGGCAGGGGTGACGTATACGTTGTTCCTTGGCTCGACGGGCCTCCTCCCTTACGGTTGCCGGTGCAACGAGCTTTTATTCCGGCCGACGGGGAAACACCGTTTGTCGCGGATGGGGTTCCAAAGAACGGCCCAGCCAAATTGGGTCGGCCATAAAGGGAGGACTAGAATGAAACGCGGAATCGCGATCCTGAGCGCCGCCATGCTTGTCGCCATGACCGGCATGACCGAAGCGAAAACACTGAAAGTACAGGCAAGTTCGAAAGCGGGAGATTGGGCGCACCGCTTCATGACGGATAACTGGGCGCCGAAGCTCGGTGAGATGACCGCCGGTTCGGTGATGATAGAGGTGCTTCCGACGAAGGCGGTTGTACCCCATCGCGAGACGATCGATGCGGTTGCGAACGGGATCCTCGACGGCGATCTGAACGCGGTGAGCTATTTCTCCGGTCGTGATCCGGCCTTTGCAGTGATCGGCGAT
Organism: Nisaea sp.; assembly: GCF_040217065.1. Lineage (GTDB taxonomy): Bacteria > Pseudomonadota > Alphaproteobacteria > Thalassobaculales > Thalassobaculaceae > Nisaea. The sequence goes on along the minus strand of NZ_JAVJNX010000003.1, from coordinate 5,794 downwards.
CTGATCGCCGGATACGATACCGTCGACCAGGTTCGCACCTTCTGTATGCATGGCGGCGGCAAGGAAATCCTTCAGAAGCTGTATGACAAATACACCAAGGGCAAAGTCCATGTCGTCGGCTGTGGCCCCTATGCCAAGGAAGCCTTCGTTTCGACTGTTCCGATCAATACCGTTGCCGATATGAAGGGTGTGAAGGTTCGTTCTCCGGAAGGCCTTGCAGCCGAAGTGTTCAAACGTGCCGGCGCGGCTCCGGTGTCGCTGCCATTCTCCGAAGTCTACACGGCGCTCGAGAAAGGCGTGATCGACGCTGCTGATGCATCGGCCCACGTCAACAACCACGCCTCCGGCATGTACAAGGTGGCCAAGTTCCCGATCTATCCGGGGATCCACTCCATGGCGGTCCTCCAGTTCATCGTGAATAAGAAGGTCTGGGACAAGCTCGGCAAGGAAGGCCAGACGGCGCTCGAGGTCTGGTATTCGGCCGCTTATGACGCCATGCGGCGCGACGCCGATTTGCAGGACCGCGCCATTGCCGCCGAGCAGCGGGCCGGGGGAGACATCACGGTGGTCGATTGGTCGACGGAAGAACGCGCCAAGTTCCGCGAGATCGCAGTCGGCGCCTGGCATGATTTCGCTGCCAAGTCTCCGTTGGCGCAGGAAGCCCTGGATGCGCACCTCGCCTACATGCGCAGCGTCGGCCTTCTGAAGAAGTAAGGCGCCTCTAGAAACCGCCGCACCCGGTAGGGGTGCGGCGGCTCCCTGTCTTTCCCAGTTTTTCTCTGACGTCCAACGGAGCGCACGCACGATGGCCGGACATACTGAAATAATGGTCGGGGCACCGGTTGCCGCGGCATTCAGCCGCTCTGTGGACCATGTCAGCAGGTTCCTCGGTCTGGCAGTAAGCAATCTCTACCTGCTGGCGGCGGCCTGCACCTTGTGGGAAGTGATTGCCCGCTACGTTTTCAACAGCCCCACCCAGTGGGTCTTCGAAGTCGTCATGGTCCTTTGCGCCTCCGCATGGATGCTGTCGGCCGGCTTCGTGACGCTCCGCAAGCGGCATATCGGGATCACGGTTTTCTACCTGATGGCGTCCGACCGGGTCCGGTGGTGGCTCGATCTGTTCGCAATGGTGGTCGGCGTCTTCGCGCTCTACATGCTGGTATCGGACACCCTGATCCGTGCGCTCGAGAGTATCGATCTGACGGAACGCGGCGGGACAGCCTGGAATTCACCGCTGCCGATGGTCCTGAAGACCGTGCTGGTCAGCGGGCTGTTCCTCTACCTGATGCAGTTGCTGGTCAATCTGAGGCGTCATTTCAGGACACGTCCGCTTCAGGTCGCCGTCTTGGCCGTTATGACGCTGCTCTGTCTCCGGCTGCTGCTGCAGATCTTTGGCCATTACGGCGGAACCGAAAGCCTCTGGTATGGTTTTGAGGAGACACTTGCCGAGAATGGCAGTGCCTTCGTCGATCAATTCAGGGTCGACCGCGATGAGGTCGGTATCGCGACGATCTCGCTGCTGATTGTCGCCGCGCTGCTGGCGCTGATGATGACGGGAATGCCGCTGGGCATCGTCACCCTGATCATCTCCGTCGTCTGTGCGCTGATGTTTTACGGCACCACCGGCATGTATCTCGTTTCCACCAACGCGATGGACCTGCTGGAAAAATACCCGTTGGTGGCAGTGCCGTTCTTCGTTCTGATGGCCTCCATCCTGGAGCGGGCCGGAATCGCACAGGATCTGTTCGATGCCATGTCGATCTTCGCCGGCGGCCTGCGTGGCGGCGTCGCCCTGCAGACCACGATCGTGGCGGTCATTCTGGCTGCCATGTCCGGTGTGATGGGGGGCGAGATCGTGATGCTGGGTCTGGTGGCCTTGCCGCAGATGCTGCGCCTGGGTTACGACCGCAAGTTGACGATCGGCCTGATCTGCGCGGCCGGCGCCCTGGCCACCCTGATTCCGCCCTCCATCGTCATGATCGTTTACGGGCTGAGCGCCAATGTCGGGATCGGCGACCTGTTCTCGGCCGGCTTCATTCCGGGGCTCATGCTCGCCGCATTCTACGTGTCCTATGTCCTGATCCGCTGCAACCTGAACCACGATCTGGCCCCGACGGCGGCCGAGATTGCCGCGCGGACCGGTGAGGAAACCAGGCTCGGGCGTCACCAGGTCTGGGCTGTTGCCCTGAGCATCATGCTGATCATCTGTGTCATGGGCTCGATCTATGGCGGCATCACCAGTGTGACGGAAGCCGCAGCGGTCGGTGTCTTCGGAGCGATCATCGTTGCCGCCGTCCGGTTCCAGTTCAACTACGGCTTGATCCGCGATTGTCTCGCCAACACGATGTCGGTGGTCGGGACGATCATCTGGCTGATCCTCGGCGCGGTTGCGTTCGTCGGTCTCTACAATCTGATCGGCGGCGCCGATTTCATGCGGAGCCTGATCAAGGGGGCCGGCCTGGGGCCGCTCGGCACGATCTTCGTGATGATGGCGATCCTGGTCATCCTCGGCACCTTCATGGAATGGATCGCGATCATCTTCATCACCGTGCCGGTCTTCGCGCCGGTGGTCCGGGACCTGGCGCCCGAGCTTGGCTTGGAGCCGGAATGGGCCGCTGTCTGGTTCGGCATCCTGTTCGTCATGAACATCCAGATCTATTTCCTCAGCCCGCCCTTCGGACCGGCCTGTTTCTGGCTGAAATCGGTGGCTCCGCGGGACGTCACGCTGCAGGAGATCTTTGTCAGTGTCATTCCGTTCATCGGGCTGCAGATCGTCGGCATGCTGCTGGTCATGTTCTTCCCGCAAATTGCGCTGTGGATGCCACAATTGCTGAATTGATCGGAGATTTCCCATGTCGCTATATGACCAGCACGAGGATGACGAAGACGCCATCGCCGGGTCCTACGGGATCGCGCCGACTGTGATCGGGATCCTGATAGGCTTGGCCCTCATCGCCTTCCTGTTCGCGGTTGCAGACGGATTTTCCTGAACGGGGTAATCCGGCCTGAAGCGGATTCCAAGATCCGTCTTTCCGTGCTTTTCTGCGGGAAGACGGATGGAGGGAGCTGATGCAGTCAGTCACGATGAGTTTGGAAGAGGCCCACGCCCTTGCGGTGCGGTGCCTGAAACGGCACGGCGCGGATGAGGAGAATGCGCGCGCGGTGGCAGATATCGTCACCGCGGCGGAGCGTGATCTCTGCCATTCGCATGGATTGTTCCGGATCCCCGGTTATGTTGCCTCGCTGAAAAGCGGCAAGGCGAACGGTACGGCGCGGCCGGCGGTCAGCGATCTGGCGCCGTCGGTGGTCCGGGTGGCGGGGGATGGCGGCTTTGCGCCCCTGGCGCTGGAGGTCGGTCGGGCTGCCTTGGTGGAGCGGGCGAAAAGCAACGGCATCGCAGCGCTGGCGCTGAAGGATATCTATCATTTTGCCGCCCTCTGGCCGGAAACCGAGGCGCTGGCCGAGCGGGGGCTGGTCGCCTTCGCCTTCACCGCGGCCTTTCCCTATGTCGTCGCGCCGGGCGGCCGCACGCCGATCTTCGGCACCAATCCGATGGCCTTTGCCTGGCCGCGGCCGGGCAAGCATCCGATGGTCTTCGACCAGGCGTCCTCGACCATGGCACGGGGGGAGATCATGATCGCCGCGCGGGACGGCCATGCCGTGCCCTATGGCGCCGGCATTGACCGCAACGGCAAGGATACGACGGATCCCAAGGCCATCCTCGATGGTGGCGCGCAGCTTGCCTTCGGCGGCTACAAGGGGGCGGCGCTGGCCATGATGGTCGAGCTGCTGGTGGGGGCCCTGATCGGTGACAAGCTGAGCTTCGAGGCCGAGGCGGCGGATAATGGCGATGGCGGCCCGCCGGTCGGGGGAGAGCTGATCATCGCCCTGGACCCGGCCCGGTTCGGAGATGCTGCGGGGTTTGCGGCCCATGCTGATCTGCTGTTCGAGCGCATGCTGTCGGATGACGGGGTGCGGCTGCCGGGCGACCGGCGGCGCAAGGCGCGGGCGACAACGGCGCGGGATGGCATCCGGATTCCGCAGAGCCTGTCCCGGACCCTGCAGGATCTTGCGGCCGGCTGACGGGGGCGGATAAAAATGGACCGGGTCGCGTCTTCACGCGCCCGGCGCCAAGTCGAACAGGGCGGAGGCTTGGACTTGCCCTGAGGCATTTGGAGTGATGTCATCATAGCGTATGCGGGCGCATGATCAATCTTTAATGCGCGCCATCCGTTATATCCCGCACGGCATTCCGCGTGACCGGGGCCCGGAGCTATGGCATTAGGGATGCAGGGGATCTGCAGAGCCGAGAGAGGAGCAGTCGCTATGGTTTCACGGGGAATAGTCGCGGCGGTCGCCGTTGCCGCGACAGTGATTGGCGGGATCGCCAACGCTGAAGAGAAGGTTCTGAATGTCTATAACTGGAGCGATTACATCGCCGAGGACACGATTCAGAAATTCGAGGCGGAAACCGGTATCAAGGTCAATTACGATGTCTTCGACAGCAACGAGATCGTCGAGGCCAAGCTGCTGACCGGGTCGACCGGCTATGATGTGGTCGTGCCGACCGCCAACTTCCTGGAGCGCCAGATCAAGGCCGGCGTGTTCCGGAAGCTGGATCCGGCGTTGTTGCCGAACCTGAAGAACATGGATCCGGTGATCAGCGACCGGGTGGCGCTGCATGATCCGGGCAATCAGCATGCCGTCACCTATATGTGGGGCACCACCGGCTTCGGCTACAATGTGAAGGCCATCACCGAGCGGCTCGGCAGCATGCCGACCGATACATGGGCCCTGTTCTTCGACCCGGCGGTGGTCTCCAGGCTGGCCGATTGCGGGGTCAGCCTGCTGGACGCACCGACCGATGTCATGGCGACGGCGCTGAAATATCTCGGCCTCGATCCGAACAGCGAGTCGCCGGATGACCTGGCCAGGGCCGAAGAACTGATGGCGACGATCCGTCCGCACATCCGTTATTTCCATTCCTCGCAATATATCGACGACCTGGCGAACGGCGAGACCTGTCTGGCCATGGGCTATTCAGGCGACATCCTGCAGGCGGCCGACCGGGCCGCGGAGGCCAAGCAGGGCGTCGAGGTGCAGTATGTGATCCCGAAGGAAGGCGCTGTGGTCTGGTTCGACATGCTGGCCATCCCGGCCGATGCACCGCATCCGGAAAATGCCCATGCCTTCATCGATTTCGTGATGCAGCCGCAGATCGCGGCGGATATCTCGAACTATGTGCTCTATGCCAATGCGAACAAGGCCTCGTTGCCGCTGGTCGACGAGGCGGTCCGGAACAACCCGTCGGTCTATCCGACGGACGCGATCAAGCAGAACCTGTTCCCGACCCTGGCCCGCTCGGCCCGGTATGACAGGCTGCTGAAGCGCAGCTGGACGAAGCTCAAGGCCGGTCAGTAAGCGTCCGGTCTCGCCGGGCCATACGGTCCGGATTAACCTAACGACGACCTGCGGGCGTCAGGGGCAGCCCTGGCGCCCGCAACGCGTTTTACCGGCCTATCCACTATGGCCGATTGCGGGCGGGGCTGTGGGGTGTTGCGGAGGCAAGGAGGGAGGCAGCGGCACTGCCACCTGGCCTTTGGCGGGTGTTTCGATTTGGTTTCCGAGGGTTTTCCTACGATTTCCGGATTTGTGTCATTTTTTTGCAAATAAGTGTTTGACGGTTTGTGTGGGTGGGTCGTATAAGGCGCCTCCCGTCGCGGAGCGGACCACTGAGTGGGGCGCGGCGGCGGGGATCGAAGTCTCTGGTTTTGTTTGGGATTTTGGTTCGGGG
>NZ_JAVJNX010000010.1:0-456702 GCF_040217065.1 Nisaea sp. | reverse complement strand
ATCGACGGCATCAAGCGCTTCTTCCTCGACGGCATGATCGCTTTCGGCAAACGGGGCCTGGCCTGCCAGCCCGCGATTGTCGGCATCGGGCTCGGCGGCTCGAAGGACACCTCGATGGTGCTCGGCAAGCAGGCCGCCTGCCTGCGCATTGTCGGCGACCGCAACCCGGACCCGGAAATCGCCAAGCTGGAGCTGGAGCTGCAGGAGCTGGGCAATTCCATCGGCATGGGCGCCATGGGCTTTGTCGGCAAGAGCATGGTGGTCGATTGCCATATCGAGGCCGGCTACACCCACACGGGCGGCATGCCGATGAGCCTGCACGCCTTCTGCCTCTCCTCCCGCCGCGCCACGGTGCGGCTGCATGCCGACGGACGGGCGGAATTCCGCACCGACCCCACCTGGTTCACCCCCTATATGCGACGGGAGACGGTCTCATGGGAAAAGCCCCAGAGCGCAAGACAGTCCGCCTGAAGACACCCGTCACCGACGCGGCGCTGGCCGCGCTGGAACTCGGCGACGTGGTCTATCTCGACGGGCCGATCTATACGGCCCGGGAAGGCGTCTACAAGAAGATCCTGGCGGACGGCGCGGCCCCGCCCGCCCCCTTCGCCGAGCTCGGCAACGTCAATTTCCACTGCTCCCCCGCCGCCGCCAAGCAGGAGGACGGGACCCTGCACGTCAGCGCCGTCACCGCGACGGCCAGCTTCCGGTTCTCGAAATGGATGAAGGACTGGTTCGCCGCGTCCGGCGCGAAAATGGTGATCGGCAAGGGCGGCATGTCGGAGGAGGATTACAAGACCCTCTTCGTCCCCGCCGGCGCGGTCTACCTCACGACAGTCGGCTACGGCACCGGCGCCCTGCTCGGCCGCGGGATCAAGCAGGTGAAGGCAGCGCACTGGCTCGACGAGCTCGGCATCGCCCAGGCCATGTGGGTGCTGGAAGTGGAAAAATTCGGCCCGCTGCTGGTGGAGAGCGACCATGCCGGGAACTCGCTGTTCGAACGGAACAACCGGGAGATCAATGCGGGGATCGACAAGCTCTATGAGGGGCTGAAGAAGCCGTCATTGCAGCGGTTCGGGGAAACGGATGATCGGGAGCAGGAGCTGATTTGAGCTATAAAAACGTAGAAGGCGGCAGAATAAATTCTGAATAATTTGGAGATATGGACTCACAATAAATTTTTCTAGTTGATGCGGGAATTCTGTTTCTAATTACCTCCACTAGCTCGCTTTATTAAAGAAGCGATCTTTTGCCTTCCTGATTCTTGAACTATCAACCCATGTTCAAGCATCACGAAAAGACCCACAAGATATGCAGTCCAGCTATCCGCTCTAGAATTTGTATTTTGAAGTGCGGCTTGCAGCACGTCTGTCATTACAAATAGTACCGTCCCCCCAACAAAAAAACCGAGAACAAATTGCTTTTTAATTTCCATATCGTCATCTGATGGAAATACATACCTTCTTATCAGAATTCCTAAATAATAAAAAACTATGGGAAGAATCCATATAGTGATTATGCCCCAAAAATTCGGCATATCTGGCGCGAAATTCGACTCCCCCATTTTAATACCCACCTTTTTTCGCGGGCAACAAATACCCTTCACCTTGTGAATCTGAATTAAAAACCCATCCCGATTCAATACCACCTTCACTATTCGTTTTTACGACCTGCAACCATTCATAGTTATTGTAAAGTAAATTATAATTTTTTCTCCCAATTACTTGCACAGTATCGCCTTTGGAAATGGCACCGACTACATCTCCAGGAATATAAAATTTGTTTGGCGGCGCTTCACGAACGCGGATATTTTCAACTGCAATAGTAGATAGTCCATAACCATTAGGTGCACCTGATACCGAAAAATTCAATACGCCAGAAACGTCCGGACAATCATCTTGACTTACAAAAAATTCTACCGATTTTACTTCCCAAACATCAGTAACGTCTTCAATTTCAAGAGTCAGTTGGTTTTCTCTAGAGATATTTCTATTACTTCCACACATTCCCTCCGAAGAATTAATTTTTTGACCTTTAATTCCCGCCTCCAAAACAAGAAATCCCGGTATTTTGGAAATTGTCTTGTAGCCTGCCTTTGCTACTATACCGGACATTGGAAATGAGTATGTTTTATCATTTTCAGAAATACTTTTTTGTACTGAAATACCTGCAGGACTACTTTCATTATATGCTGGAAATAATCGTACTGAATCGACAACAACAGAGGCTCGAATATAAGAGACTTCGCACTCTATGTTTGGTGGACAGGAATAATTTGCAGTCCCTAAGATATTTATGCCGTAGGTGACTATTTGTTGATCTGGAATAGGCGCGCTGGACATCCACAAGAATGGATCGTCGGCTGCTTTCTTTAAAAGCAATGCCGACGATTTACCGGCAAAAGACAAGACGACAAACGCAGCTGCGACAGCCGCTATAAATCTTCGGGTTATGGCTCCGCCGAAAAAATGTCGCACGCTCTTCATGCTCCTTGGTGAACAGAGTACCAATATCAATGCTTAGTTGCAAGACTGCAGGAAATAAACGGAAGACACTCCGACTAAAATTAAGCGAAATCAAAGGGGACGCGGCTTATCTCTCAGGGCAAAGATCCTCGCCATTCCGTCACGACGCCGACTGAAACCGCTGTACGTCAATCTCGTCTTCACGTATCCGCGCCCGGGCGAGGTCATAGGCAAGTTGCACACGCAGCAGATGTTCGGCCTTCAGCCCGAACGCCTTCTCGATCCGGATCGCCATCTCGGGGGACAGGGCGGCGTTTCCGTTCAGGAGGTGGGACAGCGTGTTGCGTGCCACGCCCAGCGCCGCCGCCGCCGCCGTCACCTTCAGGTTCAGCGGGCCGATCACATCCTCGCGGATGATCGCACCGGGATGAGCCGGGTTCTTCATCGTCATTATCCATTCAACATCACCCTTTCAGAGCATACCCCACCTGAATCCCACCCGTCATCCCGTCGCAGGACGGGATCCATGGATGACGGACGCCACCCCATGATCCTGTGGACCCCGGCCTCCGCCGGGGTGACGATGGTGGGGGTGCGCCGGGGTGACGATGGCGGGGGTGCGCCGGGGTGACGATGGCGGGAATCAAAGGGACACGCACCCTGATTGCCGGTCGCAAGCGCATCGCGTTCAAACCCCACCCGTCATCCCGTCGCAGGACGGGATCCATGGATGACGGGCGGCGTCCCATGATCCTGTGGACCCCGGCCTCCGCCGGGGTGACGATGGTGGGGGTGCGCCGGGGTGGCGTGAATTAAAGGAATTAAAGGGACACGCACCCTATTTACCGGTCACAAGCGCATCCCGGCCCCCTTATTCGCCAGCCTTTTCGCGGGGCGTCGTGCGTTTCTGGTACCAGTGGAAGGCGAATAGCAGTGTCGAGAAGAACGACACCGACAGCGACAGCCGGAACAGCATGACGCTGCTCGAGAACCAGTTCACACCACCCTGGTAGTCGAGCGCAGAGATGCTCAGCTTGTAGGCCTCCATCACGTCGAACATCAAGCCGCGCAGCGCCTGATCCAGCACGAACAGGATCACCGCGCCGAGGCCGGGATCGGCTGCGTTGTCGAACAGCGCGAGCCCGCCGAAATAGCCGCCGAAGGCGTGGATGAACATCGTATAGCCGATGATCAGGGACAGCAGGTAGCCAACGGCCCAGAACGGACCGGAGATGCTGTCATCATTGTGCGCCTCGTCGATCTCGCTCTGGAAAACCTCCGTCCACTCGACCTTCGACTGATAGATCAGCAGCACGACCGCGAGCTGCGTCAGGCCGTAAGTTGTGGCCGCGCCGGCGAAGTAGACGAAGCTGGCCCCCAGATCGAACGCCTTGGTCAGCCCGAACCCGACCGCAGAGCCGATCCCGAAGCTAAACGCAACGATGCCGACCACCCCGCTCAACAAGTTAGTCAGATGCCGCCATATTCCTGCTTTGGCAAGGTCCGCAGCAATCCGGTCCGGCCCCCGGCTGAACAACGACATGGCCTGCCTCCAGCTCAAGCTTCACACGCAAAAGGGTATCTTTATTGATAATTTCTGCAACCGGGGAATGAACTTGCGCGGTTAAGGATAAAAAGGTCAGTGACGAGTTGCGCGCCACGCCCAGCACCGCCGCAGTTTCCGCCAGGTTCGGCGGGCCGATCACATCCTCCCGGATGATCTCCCCGGGATGAGCCGGATTCTTCATCGCCGCTTTCCGCTCAGCGAGGGCGCGCAGACCGCTCGCTGAGCGCTTGGCCTGTCACCGAATGCCGATAAAGTTGGCAACAGGTCTGTAATATCGTTTGTCCGGTCTAAAGCCCGGAAGACCAACGCGGTCGCTCGGCAGGGAACGAATCACCACGCCACGGTTATCCGTATAGTAGAGCTGTGAGGATCCACCACCATCAAGCGAGATTGCGTTCTCGGCGCCGAGACTCTTGAGATAAGCGGCAAGAGAGGCAAGCGTTGTCGCTTGCGCCGGATCCCGGCAGCTGCCGTTTTTTCCCGGATTGACGACAACGAAAATCAAGGTGTTTCCGTCCGCTGTCAGGCCGGCAGCCGACCGGGCAAGCCGGCATGTAGGGTCCGGGGCAGCCACAGCGTCTGTGACATACACGCCGTTCTTCAGCAATTGCGTGCCGCTGATGGCATCTTCCAGGTCAGGCGGCACCATGGAGGGATGCCGGGGGAACATCGGATACCAACCCATTGTGGCACGCGCATCCCTGGTTCCGGCCTTGAATATCATCAGGGTCCCGGCATCGACATCGCGCGGTCCATGGTCCTTGCTGTAGACCTTTATTTGTTCTTCCCGACGAATCAGCTTTCCGTCACTGACGGTGTAGCCATAAACGTGCGTGCAGACCTCAGAATGTATGTCCCCGTTGCCGTAGTAACCGAAGACCTCAAAGAAACTCCCGTTAACGGCAAAGCTTGAGCGGTAATATGAAGATTCCGCCCAGTCCGCAACCGTGGGCGCATTCTGATCCTGCGCGACGGTTCGCAACGTGTTCGGGAAATTCGCAATCCGGCTGCAGGTTGCCGGATAATCGAGGTTTGGCACCACGACGTCAGCCAACCGCAAGTCTATTTTCACGTAATAGCCCTCAGTCACGCGGTGCGTACCATCCATGAAATCGACCGTTGCCGGCCGTGAAATGTGAGAGGTTGGTTTGTGGCACTGGAGGTCGCGGCCAACAAAATTGTCGTCGTCGCATTGATCTGCCGTGTAATAGCAGCCGCCGCAGAACGAACCCCAGCAGCCATAGCACGGGGACCTGACTTTCTCGACTTTGCAGGGCACCTGCCCGTCGCCGCCGCACTTCGCATGGGCCGGTGTCGCCGCTGCAAGCGTGCCTGCGGTCGCCACGAAAAGAACGACCAGTATCCGGGCGAGTATCGAGCCGGCCAACCGGGAGACCGGCAGCAGCCGATCCGAAAGCTTACTTTGAGCGGGCATCGTGGCCTCCGGGAAAATATCTCGTTTCTGCCTGGTCCCTGACGAAGCGATCAGAGGAGCGCTCAACATCTCGGAGGCCCGTCACCAACCACGACCTGCGAGCCGCCAGAGGCCGCGACAAAGCTCGGGTTTCCCTGTGCATCGATGGTGACATCGACAAGCCCGCCGCCATCATAAAAAAATCCCCAGACCTGCTTCTTGAAGGTTATTTTCACACCCCAATAGGGCCGCGAACACGGCGTGTTGTGCCCTTTGTCCTCGAAATAGATGACCCCCGACCCGGGAACAACGATGGCAAGATCGCCTCTTCGGGCCAGCATTTCCCCAACCGGCGAATAAGACCCGGATCCAACCGGGAGAGTGAACGTTATTGTCTCTCCCCAATTATTGGTCAGCTTCCCAATCGACCAGAGAGCCCAACTGGGCGTGGGAACCGCCAACACGGCGATGAACGCAAGAAGCCCGACACATGGCCGGAGAAATTTTGTTTGCATTACAAGTCGCTCCTGAAAAACACTACTTATGCTTGAATTGATTATTTATAAAATAAAATCATAAATGAGTCCTAATAGAAAATAAAATTTTAGGGTGAAAATATTTGCGACATACACTTTTATTGTCCGTCGCAAGCGTATCGGCTTTTAGATACTGTCGTCACAACGGCGCGGCCGGGTGCCCGCTCCGGAACCGGCCTTTCAACCCGGCTTAACCGCGTTCCCCACACATGCTATCGTGTGTCCATGTCCCTCGATGGCAAGCAACGCGGCGTCCTGCGCAACATGCTGGCGGCCCTGGCGATCACGATCATCACCCTCGGCGCGCTGGTGCTCTGGCCGCAGGCCCTGCCCGCGCCGCCCGCCTCCCTGGCCGACCGGCTCGCCCTCACCCTGCAATGGGATTCCCTCGTCCTGCTCTGCCTCGTGCTGTCCATCGGCCTGCTGGCCCGGCACCGGTTCTTCACCCCGGCCGATATCGACGGCAGCGGGCTGACCGCGGGCACGGGCCGGGCGCATGTGCTGCAGGCGATGCTGCAGAACACGCTGGAGCAGGCCGTCATCGCCGTGCTGGCGCATCTGCTCTGGACCGCCGCGACCGATCCCGCCTGGTACGGGGCCGTGCCGGCGGCGGCGCTGATGTTCGTTGCCGGCCGGGTGCTGTTCGTCGCGGGCTATGCCGGCGGCGCCCCGGCGCGGGCCTTCGGCTTTGCCCTGACCTTCTATCCGACCGTGTTCCTGACGCTGGTCGCCATCGGCAGCATCCTCTTCAGGGCCCTGCATTAAAGGTCACGAATTAGGCGGACAGGCACCCTGATTGCTGGCCACACGTATTTCACACCCACGCGCTCCCCGTCATCCCGTCGCAGGACGGGATCCATGGATGACGCGTACCGCTCCACGATCGATGGACCCCGGCCTGCGCCGGGGTGACGGCGGGTTGTCGCGCGGTCATGGGGAACGGGTGTGATGCCGGAGGTTGCGCCCCCCCTCCTCAGCTCAGTCCGGCCCACGCTTCCAGATGCGCAGGCGAAGCTGCTTTTCGGTTTCCACGATGGCGAACAGGGCGACGCCGGTGGCGACGATCAGCACGCCGTCCGGGAACGGCACCGGCTGCGTGCCGAAGACGCCCTGCAGCGGCGGGGCATAGGTGATGAGGAACTGCGCCGCCGTGACGCTGGCGATGGTGGCCCAGACGACCTTCGTGCCGCGCACCGCCTTCCAGGTCAGCGAGGTTCCGTAGATGTTGCGGATGAAGAACAGGTGGAAGATCTCCATCACCACCAGGGTGTTCATGGCCATGGTGCGGGCCAGCTCGACGGGATAGCCGCGATCGATGGCGTAGGTGTAGATGCCGAACACGCCGCCGAGGAACAGGACGGAGACGAAGAGGATATGCCAGCCCAGCGCGCCGGTCAGCAGCGGCGCGCCGCGCCGGCGGGGCGGGCGGCGCATGGTGTCCTCTTCCGTCGGCTCGAAGGCCAGCGCCATGCCCAGCGTGATGGCGGTGATCAGGTTGATCCAGAGGATCTGCACCGGCGTGATCGGCAGGGTCATGCCGAACAGCAGGGCGACAATGATGGTCATGGCCTCGCCCGCGTTGGTCGGCAGGGTCCAGCTGATGACCTTCTTGATGTTGTCATAGACGGTCCGGCCCTCGCGCACGGCCGCCGCGATGGAGGCGAAATTGTCGTCCGCCAGCACGAATTCCGCCGCCTCCTTCGCCGCCTCGCTGCCCTTCAGCCCCATGGCGATGCCCGCGTCGGCGCGCTTCAGGGCCGGCGCGTCATTGACGCCGTCGCCGGTCATGGCGACGGTCAGGCCGTGCGCCTGCAGGGCCATGACCAGCCGCAACTTATGCTCCGGGCTGGTCCGGGCGAAGATGTCCGACTCCAGGATGCAGGCGGCCAGCGCGCTGTCGTCCATGGCGTCCAGGTCGGCCCCGGTCAGCACCCGGTCCGGGTTCTGCAGGCCGATCTGCCGGCCGATCGCGGCGGCCGTGCCGCGATGGTCCCCGGTGATCATTTTCACCCGGATGCCGGCGTCCCGGCATTCGCTCACGGCCGCGACGGCTTCGGGACGGGGCGGGTCGATCAGCCCGACCAGGCCAACCAGGATCAGGCCGGACTCGACGTCGGAAAACTCCAGCACGGTATGGCCGGGATCGACCGGGCGGACGGCGAAGGCCAGCACACGCTGCCCCTCGGCGGCGATCGCCTCGGCCCGGGCATGCCAGTCCTCCGCCAGCAGCGGCGCGGTGCCCCCCGATGCGGTGCGCTGCGTGCTGCACATCGACAGGATCCGTTCCGGCGCCCCCTTCACCGACACGAAAGCATGGCCGTCATGGTCATGGTTCAGGGTGGCCATGAAACGGTGCCTGGCATCGAACGGGATCGCGTCGGTGCGCCTCCAGGCGGCCAGCTCCGCCCGCCTGTCGATACCGAGCTTGCCGGACAGCGCCAGCAGCGCGCCTTCCATCGGGTCGCCCTCGACATGCCACACGCTGTCCCGTTCATGCAGCGCGGCATCGTTGCAGAGCGCCGCGGAACGGCCGAGCTCTTCCAGGACACGATGCTCGCCGACGCTGACGGCGGCATTGTTCAGCGTGATCGCGCCGCGCGGCTCATAGCCGGTGCCTTCCAGCGCGAAGGTATGCGCGCCGGTGGCGATGGAGGCGACCATCATCTCGTTCCGGGTCAGGGTCCCGGTCTTGTCCGTGCAGATCACCGAGACGGAGCCGAGGGTCTCGATCGCCGGCAGGCGGCGGACAATGGCATTGCGCCGCGCCATGGCCTGCACGCCGACAGCCAGGGTGATTGTCAGGACGGCGGGCAGGCCTTCCGGTATCGCCGCCACGGACAGGCCGACAACCGCCATGAACAATTCGGCAAAACCGGACTCCCCGACGAAATATCCGAAGAGCAGCAGGGCGGCGGCGATCAGCAGGATCAGAACCGTCAGCCACTTGGCGAAGGCGTTCATCTGCCGGACCAGCGGCGTGGTCAGGGTCTCGACTCCGGACAGCAGGCCGCTGATCCGGCCGATCTCGGTCCCGGCCCCCGTGGCGACCACGATGCCCCGGCCCTGTCCGCTGGTGACCAGGGTGCCGCTATAGGCCATGCAGACCCGGTCCCCCAGCGGGGCCTCGCGCTCCACCGGCCCGGTTTGCTTTTCCACCGGCACCGACTCGCCGGTCAGGATGGATTCCTGGATCTGCAGGGCATTCGCCCGAAACAGCCGCAGGTCCGCCGGCACCTTGTCGCCGGCCTCGAGCAGGACGATGTCGCCGGGCACGAGGCTGTCGCCGTCGACCGCGCGGCGCTCTCCCCCGCGCAGCACCGACGCCTTCAGCGCCAGCATCTTGCGGATGGCGTCCATCGCCTTTTCCGCCTTGCCTTCCTGCACGAAACCGATGACCCCATTGGCGATGACGACGGCGAGGATGACAGAGGTATCGATGAGATGGCCGAGCGCCGTGGTGATCGCGGCGGAACCGAGCAGCACATAGATCAGGATATTGTGGAAATGCAGGAGGAAGCGGACGAGCAGGCTGCGCCTCGCCGGTTCCGGCAGGCGGTTCGGGCCGTATCTTTCAAGCCGCGCCGCCGCGTCATCCTGCGACAGGCCGCCGGCATCCGCGCCGAGGGCGTCGAACGCCTCGTCTGCCGTCGCTGCGTGCCAGATGTTCACCGCTTCCCGCTCCATGGGATATTTCATCATCGGCCCTCTTCGCGCCCCCGATCCACGCTATCCTGCAGTCGCTGCATGCGGCATCATTCTAGCCACAGTCCAGACCCGCCCGTATCGGGGCATATTGGCTCACCACCGGGAAATACCTGATGAAATCAGCATCTCTGCCGGCTTTCCTGTTCTGCCTCTTCCTGCTCGCCCCGTCCCTGGCCGCCGCGGAGCCGTGCGCCGCCTGCGCCGGGCTCGACGGGTTCGTGCCGCCCGATGCGATCGACGGGGATCTCTATCTGATGGTCGGCAAGGCCAGGCGGAGCGACAAGGCCCGCAGCGTCGAGATCCAGGAGGCGCGCGGCGTGGTCCGGACCGGCCTGAAACCGGCCTTCCCCGATGAGCTCAGCTGCCCCGGGATCGATACCGAGGCCTGGGCCATCGATTACAGTGCCAAGCGGCCCTGGCCGGCGCTGCACAAGGGTGTCGACATCCCGCAGCCGCGCGGCACGCCGATCCGGGCCGTGGCCGCCGGCACGGTGATCGCGGTGTTCGAGAATGACGGCAACCGCAAGGGCATCGAGATCGCCCTGCGCCACACGCCGGAGCAGACAGGTCTACCCTTCTGGACCTACTCGCAATACACCCACCTGACCGAAATGCCGGCGCTTGCCATCGGTGACGCCGTCGCTATGGGCGCCGAGATCGGGAAAACCGGCAATTCGGGCAAGATGGGCCGGAACATCCGGCGCGACGCGCTGCATTTCGCCATCCTGTTCAGCGAAGTGCCGTCCTGGAGCAATGACGGCCGCGTGTTCGTGCCCGCCGACGGCTTCTTCATGGACCCGGTCGCCTTCTACCGGCCCGAAGGGCCCTATGTCTCGGCCGAGCTTGCCCAGCTGCCGTCGCCGGACAAGTCCGTGCCGGTCGCCTATCTGAAGCCGGACAGCACGCCGGTGCCCGCGGACGCCAGGCGGATCTGGCCCTATCCGTGCAAATGACGGACACAGCCCCACGATCCCATGGACCCCGACCTGCGTCGGGGTGACGGTGATGGGTGGCGTTTCGACGCGTGGAAGCCGCGTCCTAGAGCCCTTCCAGCAGCTCGGCGATATCCACCACCCGCTTTTCCTCCGCCGCGCGCATGACCGCGAGGATGACGGCGAGGCTGCGGGCGGCGTCCGCCGCGTCGATCACCGGCGGCTCGTCCCCGGTGATCACCTTCAGGAAGTGCGCGAGCTGGTTTTCGTAGGTCTGGCTGCCATCGAGCGGCAGGATTTCCCGCTCGAGCCTGTCCTGCCAGTCCCCGCCCTCCGGGCCGTGCGACCAGAGCGCCATGCCCGGGACCTCGAAGGATCCCGCGCGGCCGCCGATGAACAGGTAGTTCCCCGGCTGATGCGGAAAATACAGCGCCTGGCCGGAGGTTCTCTCCCAGCTATAGGGCGAGGCGACCGCGTCGCTGATGGTGAAACCGCCGAGCACGCCGCTGTCGAATTCGAAAGACACGCTGGCCGTGTCGGCGACATCGAGACCGCGCACGCCGTTCGAGGTGAAGGCGCCGACCCGGCGGATTTCGCCCAGGATGAAGCGCAGGCAGTCGACATCGTGGATCAGGTTGATCAACAGCGTGCCGCCACCCGGCTCCCGCCGCCAGGCGACGTCGAAATAGCTGTCGGGCTTGTCCACCCAGGCCATGCCGCTGACCGTCACGACCCGGCCGAGCGTGCCGCTTCGCACCACCCGGCGGGCTTCCCTGATGTCCGTGCTGTGGCGGCGGTGGTGGCCGACGAGAATGGGGACACCGGCAGCCTCGCTCGCCCGGGCCATGGCGAAGGCGTCGGCGAGGGTGGCCGCGACCGGCTTTTCCATCAGGCTCGGGATGCCGCGTTCGATACAGGCGAGAGCGGCGGATTTATGCAGCCCGGTCGGCAGGGCGACGATCGCCCCGTCCGGTTTCACCGCATCCAGCATGCTCTCGAGATCACCGAAATGCGGCACGCCGAGGCTCTCCGCAAGCTCCCGTGCTTCGGGTGCCGGATCGGCAATGCCCGCGATCTCGGCACCCGGATGGCCGGTGATCAGCTTGCAGTGCTCCCGGCCGATCACCCCGGCACCGGCAATTGCGATCCTGAATGTCTGCATATGTCCGGCCTCCTCGTCAGCGCCCGAGCGGCGATGCCCGGCCTCCAGTGTCGGAGATTGGGACGCCGCCGTCCACGCCCGGTTTCAGGACCGGGACATGCTGACGACATTGTCCGTCATACTCTGGTCGCCCAGCTCCGGCCGTCATCCCGTCGAAGGACGGGATTAGGTATCAAATGCACCTAAGTAGCGACTGCGTGGGGAAAGCCGGTATATTCGCCGAATGCGCGCGAAATTTCGATGGCTGTTTACGTTCCTCTTCGCTGGCGTTCTGTTGCCAGTCGTTAGTGAGTTTTTTATTGAACTCGCACGGCAGGACGGGATGTATGACGACCCTAAGCGCACCATCGACATTGTGATGGATTGGATCTCTTGGATCGCCAATCACCATCTGACCCACTACGCAATCGTTGGGCTCGGTGGGGTCACTTTTGGGCTCTGGGTAGACGCCCTGCTGCGACGCCGCGAAGAAACCGTTGCTAACAGCCAAGATCAGGTTGCAATAGATGAGGGGGCGGCCAACGAGAAGGGTTCTCTAACGGAAGCGGAGCAGCGCGAGGTCTATGAGGGCGCGCATGAAGAGTTAATGCTGTTCGTCGCGGAACGAGTTTTCCCGACATGTGAGGCTATTTACAAGCTTCAGGACGCCTTGCTTCGCAGGATCGTGGGGAGCAGTACGGTGGCGGACATGGCTATGTCAGGCGCGCGAGCCTCCTATTGGGTTCAACCCTACGCCGAAGGCATGGACTACTTGCATGGCTTGGTATCAAGCCCGTCTGAATATCTTTATTTTCGCGAGATGATCGAGGCGGTCGAGAGGGTCGAAAAAGGGTACCGCGCATATGTTGGCGTAGCGGCAAAACTGAGTGAAGAGGCCGGAATTATCCTGAAGGACGATCCTGATCTTAAGCGCCTGTATCATCAATGGCGCGCTAACCATCAAAGCATGTACGACGCTTATGACCGGATCAAAATAGATTCGCGCTTCAAGATCGATGCGAACTCAACCGGGCTGTTTCGCCCCGCCAGAAAGAGCCGTTGGGGTGAATTGGTGGGGGCTAGTTCGCTAAGTGTATCGTCTCAGTTCCTGAAGCCTGAAGACACGCCAGCATAGGTGCATTTGATACCTAATCCCGCGAAGGACGGGATCCATGGATGACGGATGCTGCCCCATGATCAATGGACCCCGGCCTGCGCCGGGGTGACGGTGAAGAAGGGCGCCGGGGACGATCAATGCTGGTGAGGCTGGTGCCGCAGTCTAGCCCTGCAGCGCCTTGTCCCAGATCGTCTTGCGCCAGGGCGTCACGATCACGGCCTCGAACACGCCGTTGAGGGCAAAGGGATCGTTCCTGGCGAAATCCTCGGCAACAGCCCGGTCCTCGGTGTCGAGGATCAGCACGCTGCCGTCCATGCTGTCGTCCGGCCCGCCGGTGGTGGCGCCGCCGGCCATGATCAGGTCGAGCTTGGATTTCAGATATTCGATATGGGCCGGACGGTGTTCCATGCGCTTGTCGAGGGCGCCGGGCTTGTCCCGGGCGATGATGGCGTAAGGCATGCGATGCTCCCTTGGTTTCAGCTTTGGCGTCAGGTGCCGTTCTTGGCCTGCTCCAGGCGGAACGGATGGGCCGGATAGGTGCCGAGGATCTTGACCGCGCCTTTCGGGCAGAAGAACTGCAATTCCTCCAGCGCCAGCTTCAGCGACGTCTCTTCGGGATGGCCCTCGGCATCGACATAGAACTGCGCCGCCGAGAAATGTCCGCCGACCAGATAGGATTCCAGCTTGGTCAGGTTGACGCCGTTGGTGGCGAAGCCGCCGAGCGCCTTGTAGAGCGCGGCGGGCACGCTGCGCACCCGGAAGATGATGGTGGTCACGCAGGGGCCGTTGCCGGTTGGCGGCACCACGCCCTCGCGGGCCATGAGCAGGAAACGGGTGGTGTTGTGCTCCGCGTCCTCCACGCCCTCGCGCAGGATTTCCAGACCATAGATCTCGGCCGCCAGCTTCGGGCCGATGGCGGCGATCGTCCGGTCCCCCAGCTCGGCGATGGAGCGGGCGGCGCCGGCGGTATCGGAATGCTGCACCGGACGGGCACCGAGTTCGGCCATCAGCAGCCGCGACTGGGCCAGCGCGTGGACGTGGGAGCGGATCTCCTTCACCTCCGAAATCTTCGTACCCGGCACGCCGAGCAGCATGGCGTTGATGCGCTGGTAATGCTCGCCGATGATATAGAGGCCGGATTCCGGCAGCAGGTGATGGATGTCCGCCACCCGGCCGGCGACGGAATTCTCCACCGGCACCATGGCGCAGAGCGCGTCCCCGGCCTTCACCGCATCCAGCATGTCCTCAAAGCTCTGGCAGGGCAGCGGCTCCAGGTCGGGGCGGACGGCCTGGCAGGCCATGTGGGAGTTGGCGCCTAGTTCGCCCTGGAAGGCGATTTTCTGCTTTGCTTCGGACACGGGGTCTGACTTTCGGGTTCAGGATTTTTCAAGAATTCTGCGGGCTTTTGCCAAGTCCGCCGGAGTATCGACACCGAGCGGAACCGTGTCAACGCGGGCCACGTCGATCCGCATGCCCGCTTCCAGCGGCCGCAGCTGCTCCAGCTTCTCGCGCAGCTCCAGCGCCGAGGGCGGCAGCGTGACGAAGCGTTCCAGCGCGCTGCGGCGATAGGCATAGAGACCGATGAAGTGGAACAGCGGCCCCGGCCCGAAGGGCACCGTGGCCCGGCTGAAATACAGCGCCCGGCCCCGGCTGCCATCCGCCTCCCACGCCACCACCGGCTTGGTCACGCTGGTATTTGTGATGTCGTCCTCGTCCACGATCAGCGCCGCGGGCGCGCCGATATCGACCTCGGCCCGGTCCAGCATGGCGAGCGCGGCCCGCGGCACCGCCGGGTCGAGCACCGGCAGGTCGCCCTGGATATTGACGATGGCATCGTGCCTGCCGTCCGGGTCGAGCTTGCACAATGCCTCCCAGATCCGGTCGGAGCCGGAGGGATGGCCGGGGTCGGTCAGCACCGCCTCGCCGCCATGATCGCGCACCGCGTCGGCGATCTCCTGCTCGGCGCAGGCCACGGCGACCCGGCCGAGATCCGCCTCTTCCGCCCGGCGCAGCACCTGCACGATCATCGGCAGGCCGGCGATTTCGGCCAGCGGCTTGTCCGGCAGCCGCTCGGATTTCATCCGGGCTGGGATCAGGACTATCGGGTTCGATGGTGCCGGGGTCGGGGCCATTTCATTCTCGCTCTTCTTCGTTCTCATCCTGGCCGAGCCCTGTAATCATGACATTTCTTGCGGCGAAATGTCGCGTGGCCGGGCCGCCCTGCCGGCACACCTGATCATGTCCGGACTTGCGTCTTTGAGGGCGGAACCTTATAGGAAACTGTTAAAGGACTGTCGCCTGCTGAATTTGGCCGGGTAGTCCGGATGTGAGATAGCTGGGCCGCGCGGCGCCTTACCGGGGCCGACGCGGCAGTAAACAAAGGCGGGACGGGGTTCGGCATGTCATCTTCTCTGGAATTCAACAAGCTGGCTGCGGGCGTTCTGTGTGGCGGACTGCTCCTGATGGGCGCCGGCAAGTTCGCAGGCGTGCTGGTGCATCCCGAGCCGCTCGAAACCAACGCCTACACGGTCGAAGTCGCCGAAGGCGCCGCAACCGCCGCCGCGCCGGCCGGGCCCGCCCCGATCGAGCCGATCCTCGGCCTTCTCGCCAGCGCCGATGTGGCCAGCGGCCAGAAGATCGCGAAGAAATGCACGGCCTGCCACAGCTTCGACAAGGGCGGCCCGAACAAGGTCGGCCCGAACCTGTTCGGTGTCGTGATGGCCGCCAAGGGCCATGTTGACGGCTTTTCCTATTCCGACGCCCTCCTCGAGTCCGGCGAGAACGACAACTGGACCTACACATCGCTGAACCATTTCCTGCTGAAGCCGAAGGATTACGCGCCGGGCACGAAGATGAACTTCGCCGGCCTGAAGAAAGCCTCCGATCGCGCCGACATGGTTGCCTATCTGCGCTCGCTCGCGGACAGCCCGGCGCCGCTGCCGTCGGCGGAAGAAATCCAGGCCGCGCAGGACGCTTTCACGGCCGCTTCCGGCGGCTGATCGCGGATCAGAATTCTGGATTGAGCCGGGCCCCGATATGGCCCGGCTTTTTCTTTTTTACAGCCCCGCTTTCTCCCAGGGAGCACTGACATGACCCGGCCCTCCACTTCAGAGCTTGCCAGCTTCGCCGCCTCCCTCGCCGATGCCGCCCGCGGCATCATCCTGCGCTATCACAATTTCGGCGTGAGCATCGAGGCGAAGGCCGACGAAAGCCCGGTGACCGTGGCCGACCGTGGCGCCGAACGGGCCATGCGTGCGCTGATCGAGGAGCGCTTCCCGGAGCACGGCATTGCCGGCGAAGAATATGGCAAGGTCCGCGAGGATGCGGAATTCGTCTGGTCGCTCGACCCGATCGACGGCACCAAGGCCTTCATCACCGGCAGCCCGCGCTTCGGCACCCTGATCGGCCTGGTCGAGAACGGCAAGCCGGTGCTCGGCGTGATCGACATGCCGGCGCTGGACGAACGCTGGATCGGCGGCCGGGACTACATGGCCCGCCTGAACGGCTCCCCGGTCACAGTCCGCCCGTGCGAGCAGCTCTCCGGCGCCATCCTCGCCGCCACCTCGCCCGCCATGTTCACGGGCAGCGAAGAGATCTACGCGAAACTCTGTGCCGGCACCCGCTACCAGGTCTATGGCGGCGACTGCCACAATTTCGCGACCCTCGCCGGCGGCCATGTCGATCTCTGCGTCGAGGCCGGCCTGCAGGATTACGACTTCCTCGCCGTGGTCCCGGTGATCGAGGCCGCGGGCGGCGTGATCACCGACTGGGAAGGCAGGCGCCCGGCGCCGGGCTCCACCAACCGCATCGTCGCCGCCGGGGACAAGCGGGTGCACGAGGCCGCGCTGGAGATCCTGAACGGCTGAACCTCCCCCGTTTCCCGGACCCGATCCGGGACCTCGGAATGACGGGCTGCGCTCCATGGCAACCAGGTCCCGGCTCTGCGGCCGGGATGACGGTCTAGGGATGGTGAAAGCGTAGTGACCTATCGGCGGACTGCTGTTTGGGCATAACTCCGGTGGCTGTCTGAGCCGCAAGGAGTTTCGCCAATTGATCGAATTGGTGAAACTCGAGATCCACCTCCGCGACTCGACTCGTGAAGATTGAATCTGTCACAATACCCATAACCATGAAGAGGGAAGGCCAGTGGCCAAAACCCAATTTATGGTGACGGCACCGACCTGCCGTGTGTCGCCCCATGTCGGGGGCGGCTAGGGCGCGGACTCAATTGAGCGCAGCCAATTCCGCGATGCCGCCAGGACAACGCCGGAAGAAACCTTTTCTGTGCATGCAGACGGTTGAAGAAGCGCTTACGCGAATAGAGGACACTGGGCGTGTTGCGTCGGGCAACCCCCTTGGATCACGTCCTAGAAAGCCTTCTTAAGCCCGGCTTGTTTCA
The DNA here is from genome assembly GCF_040217065.1 of Nisaea sp. Classification (GTDB taxonomy): domain Bacteria; phylum Pseudomonadota; class Alphaproteobacteria; order Thalassobaculales; family Thalassobaculaceae; genus Nisaea. The sequence continues at coordinate 439,426 of NZ_JAVJNX010000010.1, read as the reverse complement.
AGGTTTCGTTCGCGGTGTGGCGCGATTTCATGGAGTTATCGACCGTGAACCGACGGCCCGAGATTGGAGACTCCCAAACCTCGTGATCGCCCTTGCCTTGGCGGTAGAACTCGCAACCGGCTTCTTGCAGAAGTTTTTTAACCAGCTTTGCGTAGCTCTTCATGCACGCGAGAGACGGAGATGCGAGGTACGCTCTGTCATAATATGCAGCGGAAGGCCGTCGGGCATTTCGAGCCACTCAGGATGGTTAAGCTCAATAAGCTCTGGAAGCACCTCATCAAGCTTGCGCTCGACTTCTTCTCTGGTCGCGGCCTCAATGGCAAGGCCAACGACATCTTCGCTGGAGACAGACCAAACCTGCGCTTCGTCGTCCCAAACAGCTCGGACGTTGATCGCTGACGGTTTCATAGATAGCTCCGCATATGGGGAAATCTCATTATGCACGTGACATCAATGTGCACAAATTCAATGTTTGCACGGCTCATATGAAGAAGCAGTTACCGTGCCAACGGTGCAACAAATGACGCAGTTGTTGCAGCTTTGTACCTAGAAGACCGCCCCTCGGCGCAGGCCGGGACCACCTCCCCTCCCCCAAAAAAAAATCGTCATCCCGGACCCGATCCGGGATCTCCTCATGACGGGCTGTGCTCTATGGCAAGGAGGTCCCGGCTCTTCGGCCGGGATGACGCTCTTCTGCCCCCACACCACCCAAAATCGTCACCCCGGCGCAGGCCGGGGCCCAGAGATCATAGAACACGATCCGCCATCCCTGGGTCCCGTCCTCCGACGGGATGACGATGATGCTGTGCTTCTCCACTACCGTCTTGGATTGGGCGCATCGTATATGCCCTCCTACGTAAACGCGCCGAACTCTTGGGCAGATATCTGCATTAAACTGTCGCGCGGAAAATCCTCCGCTGTATTCTTCTTTAGATGTCTATCCGCTATTGGTTGTACGCACTTGTCCTTGGGGGATGCCTGAGCCTTGGCGCCTTTGGCGGCGCCAATGCAGATCACCATCCACACCCAACCGGCAGTGAGAATCAGCGAGACGGTACCAACACTCAAAGCAATAGGGCGCCTGAGAAGGAAACGGGCACCCAAAATAGTCGCGCTCTCGTAAACCAAGAACGCTGTCTGGAAGCCGAGGACGCCGGGATTATCCTCAATGAATGTCAGCAGCGAGAGATCGCCATCGCGGCTAATCGACAAGCTGACGCCACCGATGAACTTTTGAGGCTCACTAATTTTGAGATCTGGCTGTTAGCGGGAACTCTCGGCCTCTCGGCCGGAGCCACAATTGTCGCCATTTGCGCTGTTCGCGTTACCTCCAAAACCGCTAAAGCCCAACTGCGTGCTTATATCGTCGTGACAGACATCATTCTGGAGGAAGCTGACAGCGAGTTTGTCCCTACCATCCAGGTCGGCATCAAGAATGTCGGACAGACCCCAGCCTACAGGGCCAAGATCCGGTACAAATACTCTGCCATGCGTAATGGCAAAGAAGACTTCAGTTTCGAGAATTTGAAGTTCAGTGATCTCATGGACATCGGCCCAGATCGGGATCTCTTCAGGCAGAAGCACATTGATCCGAATCAATGGGGTCTCATTATAGCGCACATTAAAACCGGAAATTACACGCTTATTGTCTATGGCGAATGCGTTTACTTTGATGCTTTCAAGGTGCGTCGCGAAACTAAGTTTCGGTTCTATCTTCCCACTCCAAATGGGTTCCCCGAAGACGGCAGTCTTGCAATTTCCAGAGAAGGAAACACAAGCACATAAAGCCGCCAACAGCGCCACCACCTACACATTGTCGTCTAGGTACATTCGATACCGTCACCCCGGCGGAGGCCGGGGTCCATAGATCATAGAGCGAGTCCGCCATCCATGGATCCCGTCCTTCGACGGGATGACGGTGCTGGTTTCGGCGCCGCTGAAACCACGCCCCCCGCCCGTCCAGCTTTGCCCCCGCAGCCTCCCCGTGCTAGGACCGACTCCCCGCCCTGTTGAACAGATTTCCGGAGACCACCATGCCCGCCGTTTTGTTCCGGTCCACCAGCGATTCCGCCCCTGCCTGGGACGAGATGCTCAAGCAGCGGATTCCGGGTCTCGATTTCCGGGCCTGGCCCGATATCGGCAACCCGGAGGACATCGAGTTCGTGCTGGCCTGGAAGATGCCCCAGGGCACGCTGGACGGCATGCCGAACGTGAAATGCATCTGTTCCCTCGGCCAGGGCGTGGATCACATCTTCGCCGATCCGACCCTGCCGCAGGGCGCGCAGATCATGCGGCTGGTCGATCCCTGGATGTCCCAGGCGATGAGCGAGTGGGTGCTGCTGCATGTGCTGCGCTACCACCGCCAGGCGCCGGAATATGAAGAGCTGCGGAAGAGCAAGACCTGGACCTCCCTGCCGGCGCCGGACACGGCCAGCCGCAGGGTCGGCATTCTCGGGCTTGGCGCGCTCGGCGCGGATGCGGCTTCCAAGATCGCCGCGCTCGGCTTCGATACCGCCGGCTGGAGCCGGACGGAGAAACAGATCGACGGCGTGAAGAGCTATTACGGCGAGGACCAGCTGATGGACTTCCTGGCCCGGACCGAGATCCTGTGCTGCCTGCTGCCGCTGACCAAGGCGACCGAGGGGGTGATCAATGCCAAGACCCTCGCCGCCCTGCCGAAGGGCGCCTTCGTGATCAATTCCGGCCGGGGCGGCCATGTGGTCGAGGAGGATCTGCTGGCGGCGCTGGATAGCGGGCATATCGCCCATGCCGGCCTCGATGTATTCCGCATCGAGCCGCTGCCCCAGGACAGCCCGTTCTGGGAGCATCCGAAGGTCGATCTCTGGCCGCATGTCTCGGCCCAGACCAATCCGAACAGCGCGGCCGATCAGGTCGCCGATGCCATCGGCAAGGTGTTCCGGGGCGTGGCGCCGGACAATCTGGTCGATCCGAAAGTTCAGTATTAAAATCTGATCGGGAGTGGCGGCCGGACTCAGTCGGCCGCATCTGCCTCGAACCGGCTGCCGCGCGAGGCGCTGACCACCAGGTCGCCGAACTCGGTCAGGAAGACCGAGCCCTTCACCGTGCGCTGCACCAGCACGCTGCGCCGGTCCGTCTCGTCCGGACGGCGGCGGACGAAACCATATTCGCCGAGCCGGTCGAGCGCCCTTGTAATGGCCGGTTTCGAAACGTTCAGGGCGGATGCCAGCCCGCGCACCGTGTGCGGCGGGTTCTCGATATAGACGGTCAGCAAGACCGCCAGTTGCCGGGCGGTCAGGTCGGGGGTATCGCGCCGGACGCTCTCGACCAGGGCTTTGCGCCAGATACCAAGGGCTTGTATCGAATCCACAGCCATTTTCGCTACCGGCAGAATCCTGTTTGTTACGAAGTCGATTTGACAATACAGGGCGCAACCGAAAGGCGCAACGACAGATCGTTCGCAAAGTGCGTATTTATCAACCTGTTAACTATAACGTTTACGCAACATTTTATAAAAAGCCCGCATACCCATGGCCTCGCCGCCTTCCGGACGGCCGGGCCGGGATTTCAGGTTCCAGGCCATGACATCGACATGGGCCCATCGTGTCTCGGGCGAAATGAAATGCTCCAGGAACAGGGCCGCCGTGATGGCGCCGCCGAAGCCGCCGGAGCCGGTGCTGGACAGATCCGCGTTCGGCGATTTCAGCATCTCCCGGTAGGGCTGGTGCAGGGGCAGCCGCCAGAGCGCGTCCCGCATCTCCAGCCCGCCTTCCAGCAGATCGGCGGCAAGATCGTCGTCATTGCAGAACAGCGCCGGCAGGTCGGTGCCGAGCGCCACCCGGGCCGCCCCGGTCAGGGTGGCGAAATCGAGGATCATTTCCGGCGTCTCGCTGTCGGCTTCGGTCAGCGCGTCGGCCAGCACCAGCCGGCCTTCCGCATCGGTGTTGCCGACCTCGACGGTCAGGCCCTTGCGCGAGGACAGGATGTCCATCGGCCGGAAGGCATTGCCGGAGATCGCATTCTCCACCGCCGGGATCAGCACCCGGAGCCGGACCGGCAGGCCCGCATCCATGACCAGCCTGGCCAGCCCCAGCGCATGGGCCGAGCCGCCCATATCCTTCTTCATCATCAGCATGCCGGAGGCCGGCTTGATGTCCAGCCCGCCGCTGTCGAAGATCACGCCCTTGCCGACGATGGTCACCTTCGGATGGCTCTTCTTGCCCCAGCGGATATCGATCAGCCGCGGCGCCCGGTCGGCGGCCCGGCCGACGGCGTGGATCATCGGGAAATTCTCGGCCAGGAGCGCCTCGCCCTCGATGACGGAGAATGCCGCCTTGTAGGTCTTGGCAAGCGCGGCGGCCGCTTCCGCCAGCTCTTCCGGGCCGAGATCGTTGGCCGGCCGGTTGATCAGGTCGCGGGCCAGGCCGGTCGCCTCGGCCAGACGGCGCACCTCGTCCCGGTCGGCCCCCTCCGGCCAGACCAGATCCGCCTTGAAGACGGTCTTTTCCTTGAACCTGTCGAACTGGTAATGCGCCAGCGCCCAGCCGGTCGCGGCGCTGGTCGCCGCCGCTGGGCTGAGCGCCGCGTCGAGATAGTAGCGGCCCTTCGGCAGCACGGCCGGCAGCGGCGCCAGATCCCACAGGCCGCCGCCCGGCTCCGCCTGCTCCTCGACCCCGAACAGCACCCGCTCGAGCCCGCCCTCCGCATCCGGCACGAGGCAGGTCGCTCCCGGCGCCGCGGAGAAATCCGATTCGCCGATCCAGCGCGCGGTGCGGGCCTCCGCCGCCTTCAGCCAGGCCGTAAGAGTGGAGGCGCTGACCGGGGTCAGCGGGACGGATTTCGGGGTCGCTTTGGCAACAAGGCGGAAGGGCATCGGAGGAGCTCCAGGAAACAGGGGCGGTGCCCCCGTTCTAGCCCGCGCGGGGGAGCCGCTCAAGCGAAGCCGCCATCCGGCGGCGCCGGGTCGGGGGGCGCTCCCGCACCTCAGAGGTTGCATGCCGACCCCGGGCCGGTTCAAATGGCGGCAACAACGCTCGGAGGGAGCATCACCATGGCGCCGTACAGCCTCATCATTGGAAACAAGAACTATTCGTCCTGGTCGATGCGGCCCTGGCTGATGATGAAAGCATGCGACATCCCGTTCGAGGAAACCCTGATCGCGCTCGATACGCCGACCACGCGCCAGGAGATCCTGCGCTATTCCCCGTCGGGCTGGGTGCCGGTCCTGAAGGATGGCGAGCTGACGGTCTGGGACAGTCTCTCGATCGGGGAATTTCTGGCGGAGACGCATCCGGACGCGAAACTCTGGCCCGCCGATCCGGTCGCCCGGGCCCGGGCCCGGTCGGTCTCGGCGGAGATGCATTCCGGCTTCGCCGCCGTGCGCAAGAACATGCCGATGAATGTCCGCTCCAGCTTCCCGGGACACGGGCGGGGCCCCGGCGTGCAGGAAGACATCAACCGGATCACCGCGATCTGGCGCAATCACCGGCGCCGGGTCACCGATCCGGCGGACGGGCCGTTCCTGTTCGGCCATTTCACCATCGCGGACGCCATGTTCGCGCCGGTGGTCTCGCGCTTCCGCACCTATGCGGTCGAGCTGACCGACGAGGCGGCGGCCTATGCCGAGGCGGTCTGGGACATGCCGGCCATGAAAGCCTGGGTCGAGGATGCCCGGAACGAGCCGATGGTGATCGACCGGCACGAATTCTAGGCCGCCCGAACGAGCGGGCTATCCGGCGAGACCGCGCTCCAGCCTCGGATAATACAGCGCCAGGATCGCCGCCCGGACCAGCAGGAACAGGCTGTAGGCGGCCCACAGGCCGTGATTGCCGTAGAGATCGATCAGCGGGTAGGCCGCCGCGACGAAAACCGCGAGGGCGATCAGCATGCCGTTCCGCATTTCCGCCCCGCGCGTGGCCCCGATGAACACGCCGTCGAGCTGGAAGGACCAGACCGCGAACAGCGGCATGGCGGCGGCCCAGAAGAGATAGGTGCGGGCCACATCGCGCACGCCCTCGATGCTGGTCATAAGGTCGATCAGGGTCGTCCCCGCCACGGCGAACAGCACGCTCATCAGGACGGCCAGCACGGCGGCGCCCTTTGTCGTGGCCACCACCGCCAGCCGGAGCCGCTGCCGCGAACGCTGCCCGACCGCCTCGCCGACCAGCGCCTCGGCCGCGTGGGCATAGCCGTCCAGGCCGTAGCCGGCGACGCCCTTGAAGATCAGGAAGACCGCGTTCGCGGCCAGCACGATGTCGCCGAGCTTCGCGCTCTCGTTCATGAAAAAGGCGGAGGCGGTCAGCACCGCCAGCGTCCGGATGAAGATGTCCCGGTTCACCGCCATCATCGCCTTCAGCCGCCGGATTGCGGCCAGCTCCCCGAAGCGGGGCCGGCGGACAGCTTTCGGCGCCAGCCGCCAGACCAGCACGGCGCCGACCAGCAGCCCGGCATACTGGGCGATCACCGTCGCCAGGGCGACACCCTCGATGCCCCAGCCGAGGCCGAGCACGAAGGTGAGATTGAGGGCGATATTCACGCTGTTGATGACGAGTTGCTGCACCAGCCCGCCGCGCATGGCCTGCATGCCGAAGAGCCAGCCCAGAACGGAGAAATTGCACAGGGCGGCCGGGGCGGCCCAGACCCGGATCATGAAATATTGCCGGGCCGCCTCCTCGACCTCGGGGCTGCCGTCGAGGATGGAGAAGGCGACATCCGCCATCGGCACGGTCAGGACAAGGCACAGGCCGCCGAACAGCAGGGACAGGATCAGGGCCCGGCCGAGGCTGGCCAGAATTTCCGTGCCGTCGCCGGCGCCTTTCGCCTGGGCGACAAATCCCGTGGTGCCCATGCGCAGGAAGCCGAAGCCCCAATAGATGTAATTGAACAGCAGGGTGCCAAGCGCCACGCCGCCGATATAGTAGGCCGCGTCGAGATGGCCGACCACGGCGGTATCCACCGCGCCGACCAGCGGCACGGTCAGGTTCGACAGCACGACGGGCCAGGCGAGTTTCCAGACCCGGCGGTTGATGGAAGGATCAATGGTCACGGTACTTGCTGCCTTCGAATGCCCGGGGTGGCGGGGTGTAGGACGGTGCGCACCATAGAGACAAGCGCGGCGGGCCGGTCCGAATAAAATCGAACGGCGGCCCGCCAGATCTGTAGAGCCGGCGTCACGCCGCCAGCGCCATGACTCCCGCAAGCAGGATCAGCGCGCCGCAGGCCAGGCGGAACAGCACGAGCGCCCGGCGGATATCCGCCGGCCCGGCATCGCCGCCCTCGGCCCCGCCCATCCAGGCATCCTCGACCATCTTGCCGCCATAGACCCGCGGCCCCGCCAGGCGCAGGCCGAGGGCCCCCGCCATCGCCGATTCCGGCCAGCCCGCATTCGGCGAACGGTGCCGCCGGGCATCGCGCAGGGTGGCCCGGACCGAGGCCCGGACATCCGCGCCGGGGGCCAGCAGTGCCGCGGCCCAGAGCAGCAGGGCGGACAGTCGGGCCGGGATCAGGTTCGCCAGATCGTCCAGCCGGGCGGCGGCCCAGCCGAACATGAGATACCGGGCAGTCTTGTGCCCGATCATGCTGTCGGCGGTATTCAGCGCCTTGTAGGCCAGCAGCCCCGGCAGCCCGGCCACCAGATACCAGAAGGCCGGCGCCACGACGCCGTCGGAGAAATTCTCCGCCGCGGTCTCGATGGCGGCCCGGCTTACACCGCCCGCGTCCAGCTGCTCCGGATCCCGGCCGACAATCATGGACACGGCCCGGCGGGCGCCCGGCAAACCGTCCGTCGCGAACGACTCGGCCACCGCGGCGACGTGATCATGCAGGCTTTTCTGGGCCAGGAAGACAGAGGCGATCAGCGCTTCCAGCAGCCAGCCATAGCTGACGAAGGACAGCATGCGATGCAGCAGCCAGCCGGCGAGCGCGGCCGCGACAAGCAGCAGACCGGTCAGCAGCACGCCGCCGCGGCGGCGGTCGGCATCGCTCGCCCCCGGCCGGTTCCAGCGCCCCTCGCCCCAGCCGATCAGGCTGCCGAACAGGACCACCGGATGCGGCAGCCGCCGCCACAGGGCCGGCGGATCGCCGATCGCGGCATCGAACACCAGCGCGAGGCACAGGATGCCGCCCGTGCTTTGCAGTGCCGCCTCGATCATCTCCATCTTCCTCGCCAGCTCGCAGGTCCAGGCCGAATGACACCATTTGCGGCTGGGTTTCCAGCGAAATCTGATGACGGTGAAAGCAAGGGATCATCAGCCGGAGAACAAAAAAACGGCCCGGTCATGACGACCGGGCCGGTTCGATTCAAGTGAGTTCTCACAAGGAGAATCGGCTAAGGGACTCACCACATATAATTCTACGCCTTCCGATTTTAATTTACAATACGTAAAAACATATCGTTTAATTAGCTAAATCGTCTCTTCATTTACGTTTGAAAGGTATGCTGATGGGACGGCGTTATTTTACACGCAGACGGCACGCCATCAAGGCAAGCCGTTTCTGGGTCAGGATCACGACGTGGATTGCCGCGCCGTGCCTCATATCATGGCTGGCTTACAAAGCTGTCACGCATGGCGCGCTGGATTTTGCCGCCGTCGCCGTGATTGCCGTTCTGGCCGCCATTTATCTGGTTTCGGTCCTGCGCGTGCGCGGACTGTCCGGCGAGTGGACATTCTTCTGAGGAAACCGCCCGTCAGCGTCCCTTGACCTCGACCGGAAGCCCGGCAACGACCAGAATCACCCTGTCCGCCAGTGCCGCAATACGCTGATTGAGCCGCCCTGCATGGTCGCGGAAGGCGCGGGCGAGCCTGTTCTCCGGCACGATGCCGAACCCGACCTCGTTGGCAACCAGCACCACATCTCCGGAGGACGCGCTGACGGCGGCGCAGAGCCGGTCGATCTCCAGGTCAATATCCGCGTCGCCAAGAAGCTGGTTCGTCAGCCACAGGGTCAGGCAATCGACCAGCAGGACGCTGCCGGGTGTTGCCTCAGCTTCCAGGATGCCGGCGAGATCCCGCGGCTCCTCGATGGTCCGCCAGCCATCCGCCGCCCGGTCCGACCGGTGCTGCGCGATACGGGCTTTCATTTCGTCGTCACGGGCCTCTGCCGTCGCGACATAGATCAATGCCCCGCCTGCTTCCCGGCAGATAGTTTCGGCATGACGGCTCTTGCCCGAGCGCGCGCCGCCCAGTACCAGGGTCACCGATCCGCTGCTTTGAATCATGCTGGCTGTCCTTCATTCGCCTGTTCCGCGGGCACGGAGCAGGGTACACTTTGAGCAGGCCCGGCCCCAACCCGGCCGGTCGGCAAACAGGAGCAAGACATGCCACAAGACGATCTGACCATGAGCGCCCAGCTGCTTCTGGAATCTGTCGAAGAAGATAATGCCGACCTGCACGAGGCCTGGGAACAGCTGCAGCGCATCCTCAACACCATGCGCGCCGAAGGGCTGCAGCCGCCGGACGACCTTCTGAAACTGGAAGAGCGCATGCAGGCCGATTTCGCGGCCGATAGCGGCACCGCCTGAGCGCCTGCTAGCGCACCATCCCCGAGGCCCTGGCCCGGGGATCGCCGACGGCGGCGAGCGTGCCGTCATCATTCACCGCCACCGCCTGCACCGAGGCCAGCATCGGGTCCCGGCCCGGGCTGAGCTTGAGCTGCAGATTGCGCGCTTCGGCGATACCGGCGACCGCCTCCTGAAGCTCCGCATCCGCCAGCAGCGTCTCGGTTTCCGCATGCAGCCGGGCCCGGCCGACCGCATCCGGCAAGCTGTCGCCGAGCACCAGGCGGTTGAACAGCACCTGCATGATCGAGGTCGGGATCCGGGTCGAGCCGGACGCGCCGATGGCCATGCGCACCTTGCCGTCCCGGAACATCAGGCTCGGCATCATGCTGGAGACCGGACGCTTGCCGCCGACCACCTCGTTCGGATTGCCGGGCCAGGGGCTGAACAGCATCATCTGGTTGTTCAGCAGGATACCGGTCCCGGGCAGAACCACACCGGAATGATTGTTGTTGGAATAGGTGATGCAGGCCGCATTGCCTTGCCGGTCGATCACGGCCAGGCTCGTGGTCTCGCTCGACTCCCCGACAGCCACCTTCACGAAGGCCGGGTCGCCATAACCGGCGGCCCGCTTCCGGAACATCTCCAGCATCGCACCCGCCAGCGGATCGTAATGCGCACCGTCCGTGACGCTCTCATGCTCCAGCGCCGCCAGACCGGCAAAGACCAGCCCGCCCGAGGAGGGCGGCGGCATGGTCGCGACATCATGGCCCTTGAAACGGGCCGTCGCCGGCGCCCGCCAGATCGCCTCGTAACTCTCCAGATCGGCGCGGCTGAGAAAGCCGTCATGGGCCGCCATCTCGGCCAGCAGCAGATCCGCGAGCGCGCCCTTGTAGAAACAGTCGGGCCCGTCTTTGGCGATCATCCGGAGGGACTGGCCATATTCCGGATTGGCCATCTCCTCGCCGGCCTTGTAGAGGCTGCCGTCCGGCTTCAGCAGCAGCTTGCGGGTCGCTTCGGTGAGGGTGAGCAGTCCTTCGGTGCGGGCCATGCGCAACGCCGCCTTGTGCCCGACCCGGAAGCCGCCTTCCGCCAGGGCGATGGCCGGCGCCAGCACATCCGCCATCGCCAGCCTGCCGAACTTCGCCTGCGCTTCCCCGAGCCCGCGCACCGATCCCGGAACCGCGACCGAGCGATGGCCGCGCTCATTCTCGCGGCCCTTCACCCGGATGATGTAGTCGTTGCCGGTATCGATCGAGGGATAAAGCTCGTAGCGCGCCGCCATCGGCGCCACGCCGAGGAAATCGACGGCTTCCGTCTTGCCGGACGCGGCGTCGTGCAGGATCATGAAGCCGCCGGCACCGATGCCGGAATCCAGCGGCTCCACCGTGCCCATGACATAGGCGGCGGCAACCGCCGCATCGATGGCATTGCCGCCCGCCTCGAGGATGTCGAGGGCAGCGCGGCTGGCATCGGCATTGCCGCACGCCGCCGCACCCGCCGCCGGCGTGCCCTGTTGCCATGTCGTGACGCTCGGTTCCCGTTCGGCCATACCGTCCTCTGATCGCAAGTCTGAAAAGCCGCTGAGTGTGGCCGATAGTCGGGGATCCTGTACACAGATATTGCGACACTCCGAATATACGGAGCGGCATTGATCGCGCTGCTCGCCGACAATCATGCGCGCCCCGGCTATTGTCCGGCGCGCGCCACCGGTCTATGTCGGAGCCTGACCCCATGCCGCCTTCATGATCCGCGCCGAGAAAGAGATATCCCGTGTCGAAAACCCATCGCCTGCTCCTGACCCAGCCGAAAGGCAGCCCGCGCTACGAGATGCTGAAGGACAAGCTGGAAACGGACTGGGAGATCAGGACCTGGTCCAAGGATGACGGCGAGGACGCGTTCCGCGAAAGGGTTGCCGATGTGGACGTGCTGGTCGGCGGCGGCGTGCCGGACCTGCCCCAGGGCATTCCGCTGAAGCTCTTCCAGATCCCCTTCACCGGCTACGACTGGACCGGGCCGGAGAAGATCCCGGCGGGAACCGTGTTCTGCAACACCTTCGAGCACGAGACCACGATCGCCGAACATGTGCTGGCCGGCATGCTGGAATTCCAGACCGGCCTGATGCGCGAGACCCATCCGATGATGAAGGAAAAATCCTTCAACGGCCGGGACATCTCGAAGGGCCCGATGCACCGCGAGATGCGCGGCGCCACCGTCGGCATCGTCGGCTACGGCCATATCGGCCGCGAAGTCGCCAAACGCTGCAAGGCCTTTGACATGCGGGTCATGGCACTTTCCCGGACCAAACGGGACGAGCCGGACGTGGTCGACTGGTACGGCACCCTCGACGACATGGACACATTGCTGGCGGAAAGCGATTTCGTCATCGTTACCGCACCGCTGAACGATGACACCCGCAGCATGATCGACCGGGAAGCCTTCGGAAAAATGAAGCCGGACGCGGTGATCTGCAATGTCGGGCGCGGGGCGGTGGTCGACGAGGCGGCGCTTTACGAGGCGCTGTCGAGCAAGCAGATCCGGGGCGGCATCATCGATGTCTGGTACACCTACCCGTCGAAGAAGGACCCCAATCCCTGGCCGTCCAAGTTCCCGTTCCAGAAGCTCGACAACATCATCATGTCGCCGCACAACTCGGCCTGGAGCAACGAGATGGCCAACCGCCGCTGGGCCTTCGTCGCCGCCAATCTCGACCGCTTCGCCCGGGGCGAGGAGCTGCAGAATTTCTGCTTCGAGGGCACCCGCCAGGGCTGAGCGCCCTTCGTTACCCCGACACACTGAAACCACCCCACACACCGTCGTCATCCCGGACCTGATCCGGGATCTCGGTGTCATGGAGCACGGCCTGTCACAACCAGATCCCGGCTCTATGGCCGGGATGACAAATGAGGGAAACAGGATGAGAAATAGGAAATCGGGATCGCGATGCAGCAGCGGCAAGGCGAGGGTCTGAGCAAAACACGCCAACCGAGAACGCTAAAGCAAGCCGGTTAATGCTTTCACCAGAACGGCGGTCAGCGCGGCCCGGGTTGAGGCATGCCGCTCGACGACAATGACCCGGCGCGTCGCAACGGGATCGCCGAACGGCAGCACCCGGATCGCGTCCCGCGTCACGGGATCGAGCGCATAGGCCGGCACCACGGCGACGCCGAGCCCGCAGCTCACCATCTCGATGATCGGCTCGATCGCATCCAGCTCCATCGCCTCATCCACCGCGAGATTGCGGTCGCGCAGGGCATGCTCGATGATCCGGCCCACGCCGGTGCGCCGGTTGAAGCGGATGAAGGGATGACGGGTCAGCAACGCCGCATCCGTCGCGCCGGTCAGCCCCGGCGGGGCGATCACCGAAAGCGGCTCCTCGAAGATCAAATGCCCGTTCAGCTCCGGCGGCAGCCGCTCCGGCGCGGTCAGGATGGCGGCATCCAGCTCCCCATGCGCGACCCGGCCGAGCAGGCCGGTGGAAAGCCCGCTTTCGATCCGCACCCGCAGATCCGGATATCTCTCGTGCAGGCCGGTCAGTGCGCCGGGAAGAATACCGGTGCTGGCGGTCTGGATGACGCCGAGGCGGAGCGTGCCGGCGATATGGCCGTCCGGCTGCACCGTCTGCTTCAGGTCTTCATACTGGGTCAGGATCGCCCGTGCCTGCGGGATCAGTGCGGCGCCCCGGTCGTTCAGTACCGGCGGCCGGCGGGACCGGTCGAACAGGTCCGCGCCCAGCTCCTGCTCCAGGGTCCGGATCTGCATGCTGACGGCGGACTGGGCCAGCCCGAGCCGGTCGGCGGCAGCGGCGAAGCTGCCCCGGGAGGCGACTTCGAGAAAGATCTGCAGGCGGCGCAGGGACATCGGCTTTTCTTCACTATTCCTGACTTTAACTATCAGAAATATGCGCTTGCCTGAAGTTATTCCCAACCGCACACTTCACGGCACCGTGAGAAGCGCGTGAGAGTCGCGCCGCCGGAACACATGCCGCCCGAGAGAGGCGGCGAGAGGAAATGCCATGTTTTTCGACCTGACCCCGGAGCAGAAAGACCTGCAGGCCCGCGCCCGCGCCCTTGCGGTGGATGTCATCGCCCCGCGCGCCGCCGAGGTGGACCGCACAGAGCAGTATCCCTGGGACAATGTTCAGGCGCTGACCGATGCCGGCTTCATGGGCATGACCGTGCCGAAGGACTATGGCGGGCCGGGCCGGTCCTATCTCGACACGGTGCTGGTGATCGAGGAGATGGCGGCGGCCTGCGGCGTCACCGGCCGGATCACGGTCGAGGGCAATATGGGTGCGATCTCGGCCATCATGACCTACGGCACCGAGGCGCAGAAGAAGCTCGGCGCTGAACATGTCCTGTCCGGCGACAAGCTGGCGATCTGCATCACCGAGCCGGATGCCGGCAGCGCCGCGACCCTGATGAGTACCCGGGCCGACAAGCGCGGCGATACCTATGTGCTGAACGGCAAGAAGCACTGGATCACCGGTGGCGGCGTCTCCCGCCTGCACCTGATCTTCGCCCGCGTCTTCGACGAGGACGGCACCGAGCTCGGCATCGGCGGCTTCCTGGCCGACAAGGACAAGGCGAGCGGCCTTGTCATCGGCACCCGCGAGCCGACCATGGGCCTGCGCGGCATTCCGGAAACCGAAGTGATCTTCGAGGATCTGGAAATCCCGGCTTCCATGGCGCTGCTGCCGCCGAGCGGTTTCAAGCGCGGCTTCGCCGACCTGATGAGCGCCTATAACGCCCAGCGCGTCGGCGCCGGAACCGTGGGCATGGGCATCGCCGCCGGCGCCTACCGGCACGCCCTCGCCTTCGCCGCCGAGCGCGAGCAGTTCGGCCGCCCGATCGCCGAATTCCAGGGCCTGCAATGGATGCTGGCGGACATGTCCGTGCAGCTTGAGGCCGCCCGCTCGCTGATTTACCGGGCGGCGGCCAGCGCCGAGGGCCCGAGCGCCCCGTTCCCGGATGCGACCCTGGCGGCGCAGGCCAAGATCATGGCGTCCGAGATGGCCATCAAGGTGACGACGGACGCCCTGCAGGTGTTCGGCGCGCGCGGCTATTCCCGGAACTATCCGATGGAACGGATGCAGCGGGACGCCCGCATGTTCACGATCGGCGGGGGCACCGCGCAGATCTTGCGCACCGTCGTCGCCTCCCGCATCCTCGAGCGGAAATTGCCGCAGACCCGCGACGGCCACCAGCGCCTCGCGGAAAAAGAAACCGCCGCGCGCCTCGCCGCCGAATAGGCCCCGTTAGACAGGAACAACCTGATGCGTATTGCCGATGTGATTGCCCGCCGCCTGTACGAGGCGGGGGTCCGCTATGCCTTTGGCGTGCCGGGGGGCGAGGTGCTGACCCTTGTGGATGCGCTGGAGAAGGCCGGGATCAGGTTCCTGCTGGCCAAGCACGAGAATGCCGCCGGCTTCATGGCCGAAGGCGTCTGGCACATGACCGGCGCGCCGGGCGTGCTGGTCTGCACCGTCGGTCCGGGCGCGGCAAACGCGGTCAACGTCACCGCCAATGCGGAGCAGGACCGGGTGCCGCTGATCGTGCTGACCGGCTGCGTCGATGCGGGTGAGGCCGTCACCTACAATCACCAGGTCTTCGACCACACGGCACTCTTCGGCCCGGTCTGCAAGGCCAGCGTCACCATGCCGGAAAAGAACGCGGACGCGCTGATCGACAAGCTGGTGCGCCTCGCCATGGCGGACCGGCCGGGCCCGGTGCATATCGACCTGCCCATCGCCGTCGCCGCGAAAGAGATCGCGGATGCCAGACCGGTCAGGCGCCCCACGCCGCAGCCCTCCGCCCCCGCACCGGGCGCCGCGCTGGATGCCGCCCGCGCCGCGCTGGCCAAGGCGGAACGGCCGCTGATCGTCGCCGGGCTGGATGTGGTCAATCAGGATGCCGCCGACACACTTGCGGAGTTCGCCCGGAAATTCGGCGCCCCGGTGATCGCCAGCTACAAGGCCAAGGGCGTGCTGGCGGAAGACGATCCACTATCCCTCGGCGGCGCCGGCCTCTCGCCGCTCGCCGACACGCATCTGAAACCGGTGATCGCGGCGGCGGATTTCATCCTGCTCGCGGGGTACGATCCGATCGAGATGCGCCCCGGCTGGCAGAACCTCTGGGACCCGGCGGAAAAGACCGTGGTCGAGCTGCTGGCCGCGCCCGAATATTCCTACATGCATGACGCCACGATGACCTTCCACGCCCATGTCGGCGAAAGCCTGAAGGCCCTCGGGGACGGCGTCGCGCCGCGGGCCACCTGGGACGGAAGCCTGATCGCCGACACCCGCTCCGCTCTCGCAGGCGCCTTCGGCCAGAACGAGGCCTGGGGCCCCGCCGCCATCACCACCACCGTGCGCGCCAACACCCCGCGCGACGCGGTGCTGACCGTCGATAGCGGCGCCCACCGCATCCTCGCCAGCCAGGTCTGGGAAGCACAGGTGCCGCACGCGGTGCTGCAATCCACCGGCCTCTGCACCATGGGCTGCGCCCTGCCGCTGGCCACCGGCGCCAAACTCGCCGCGCCAGACCGGGCGGTCGTGGCCTTCACCGGCGACGGCGGGCTGGAGATGGTGCTGGGCGAGCTGGTAACCCTGCGCGACCTGAAGCTGCCCGTGGTTGTGGTGGTCTTCGTCGACGCCTCGCTGGCCCTGATCGAGAAGAAGCAGCGCGAGATGAAATACGGCAATGCCGGGGTGGATATGGTGGAGACCGATTTCGTCTCCATCGCCAATGCGCTCGGCGGCCGGGGCGTCTGGTGCGAGGACCGGGAAACGCTGGCCGAGGCGGTCAGAACCGGCCTCGCCGCCGACACCTTCACCCTCTGCGCCTGCCGCATCGACCGGCAGAGCTACGACGGCCGGATCTGACCCCCGCTCCCTCCGCCGTTTTCCCGGCCACCGAGCCGGGACCTGTCAGATCGTGGAGCGGAATCCGTCCAGAAAAGGTCCCGGATCAGGTCCGGGAAAAGAGCAGAGGTGACGCCTCAGCCCCTCACCCGCATTTCGAGTAGCCGCAGCTGGTGCACAGGTCGCAGCCTTCCTGCTTCATCAGGGAGACATCGCCGCAGGTCGGGCACTGGGCCGGGATCGGGCCGCCGACGCCGCGGCCGTCCATGGCGACGACCTTCTTCTTGCCGCCGAAATCCATTTCCAGCGTGTCCGGGTCCTTCAGGAAGCCGATATCCTGCAGATGCTGCTCGATCACGCCGCCGATGGCCGCGAGCAGGGAGGGCACGTATTTGCCGCCCATCCAGCAGCCGCCGCGCGGATCGAAGACCGCCTTCAGCTCCTCGACCACGAAGGAGACGTCGCCGCCGCGCCGGAAGACGGCGCTGATCATCCGGGTCAGCGCCACGGTCCAGGCGTAATGCTCCATGTTCTTGGAATTGATGAAGACCTCGAACGGACGGCGGCGGCCGGCCTGCATCACGTCGTTGATGGTGATGTAGATGGCGTGGTCGCTCTCCGGCCACTTGATCTTGTAGGTCTTGCCCGGCAGCTCTTCCGGCCGGCCCAGCGGCTCGGACATGTAGACCACATCCGGGTCCGCGGCGGGGTCTGTCGTTGCTGCCGCTTCCTCGTTGGTGTTGGCGGGCGTGGCCGCCGGTGACGCCTCTTCCTTCTTCTCGTCGGTCATGGTCAGCACCGAGCCGGTGATCTCGTTCGGCCGGTAGGTGGTGCAGCCCTTGCAGCCCTGCTCGTAGGCCGAGAGATAGACGTCCTTGAAATCCTCGAAGGAGATATCGACCGGCACGTTGATGGTCTTGGAGATCGAGCTGTCGATATATTTCTGCACGGCGGCCTGCATCGCCACATGGTCTTTCGGCGTCAGGGTCTGGACACTGACGAAGGCATCCGTCAGCGCCGCATCCTCGCCCTTCAGCTGCTTGTACATCCGGTAGGCATAGTCCGAGACCTCTTCGGTCTTGCGGCTGCCGTCCGGCATCAGCACGGTGCGGTTATAGGAATAGCTGAAGACCGGCTCGAGGCCCGAGGACACATTGTCCGCCACCAGAGAGATGGTGCCGGTCGGCGCAATCGAGGTCAGCAGGGCGTTGCGGATGCCATGCTCCCGAATCGCGTCCTGCACGTCCTGGTCCAGCTCCTTCACCGATTCGCTGGCCAGATACTTGTCCGCGTCGAACAGCGGGAAGGCGCCCTTCTCCTTCGCCAGATCGACCGAGGCGAGATAGGAGTGGCGGCGCAGCGCGGCCATCCATTTCTCCGTCATCGCCACCGCGTCCGGCGAGCCGTAGCGCAGCCCGCAGAAGATCAGCGCGTCGGCCAGACCGGTGACACCGAGGCCGATGCGGCGCTTGGCCTGGGCTTCATGCTCCTGTTCCGGCAGCGGGAATTTCGAGGCGTCGACCACATTGTCCATCATCCGGACGGCGAGCGGCACCACGCGGGCCAGCTCGTCCAGATCCAGCTCCGCATTCTCCTCGAACGGATTCTTCACGAAGCGGGCGAGATTGATGGAGCCGAGCAGACAGGCGCCATAGGGCGGCAGCGGCTGCTCGCCGCACGGGTTGGTGGCGGCGATGGTCTCGCAGTAATGCAGGTTGTTCCGCTTGTTGATGCGGTCGATGAAGATCACGCCCGGCTCGGCATAGGCATAGGTCGCAGCCATGATCTTGTCCCAGAGATCGCGCGCCTGCACGGTCTTGTAGACGGTGCCGTCGAAAACGAGATCCCAGGGATCGTCCTGCTTCACCGCATCCATGAAGGGATCGGTGGCCAGGACGGAGAGATTGAACATGCGCAGCCGGGCCGGGTCGTGCTTCGCCTCGATGAAGGCTTCCACGTCCGGATGGTCGCAGCGCAGCGTCGCCATCATGGCGCCACGGCGGGAGCCCGCGCTCATGATGGTGCGGCACATGGCGTCCCAGACATCCATGAAGGAGAGCGGGCCGGACGCATCCGCCGCCACGCCGTGCACCCGGGCGCCGCGCGGCCGGATGGTGGAGAAGTCGTAACCGATACCGCCGCCCTGCTGCATGGTCAGGGCCGCTTCCTTCAGCCCCTCGAAGATCCCGGCCATGTTGTCCGGAACCGTTCCCATGACGAAACAGTTGAACAGCGTGACCTGACGGCCGGTGCCGGCACCGGCGAAGATCCGGCCGGCGGGCAGATAGCGGAAATCGGCGAGCGCGGTATAGAACTTCTCGGCCCAGGCTTCCTGGTCGGTCTCGACCTCGGCGAGGGCGCGCGCGACACGCTGCCAGCTCTCCTCGATCGTGCGATCGACAGGCTCGCCGTCTGCGGTCTTCAGGCGGTACTTCATGTCCCAAATCTGCTGGGAAACCGGGGCAATTGAAGTCATTACGGGTTCGTCCGTTCTGTCTCGTCTAACACTATATATAGCGGCGCGCTATTTGAAGAACGCTATATATATGCATCGTGATTGCATGTCCATTGCTGCACGCCCGAAAACGAGCTTAACACGAAAACCCTCATCCAGGCATCATGGAAGCCGCCGTCACCCGCAGCCAGGCCGCCTGGTACTTGATGTATTCCGACAGCATCAGGGCGCGCGATTGCGGCGATTTCCACCATTCCTCAAGACCGGGACCGGCCGGCCGCACCGGGTATTCGCTGATCCTGATCTCCGGCATGGCGGCATGAAACTCGATGCGCGAGCGGGGCATGTGATAGTTCGAGGTGACGAGAATCATCGAGTGATAGCCGCCCGCCCGCATCCAGCCGGCCGCTTCCTCCGCATTGCCGATCGTGTCATGCGCGCCGTAGCCGAGCGCAACGCAGCAGGCCATTGTCCGCGCGTCGACCGTGACGCCGCTCTCCGCCACGGCGGCAAGAAATTCCCGCGGGCTGACGATATCGTTCACCCCGGTCACCAGCAGTGCCCTGGCATGACCTTCGAGCAACAGGGAGACCGCGACGGGGACCCGCCGGCTGCCGCCCGTCAGGACCACGATGGCGTCTGCCTGCGTCTCGCCTTGCGGCCCGTCCGAGGGCATGGCGGCCAGGAACCAGAAAAACCCGCCGGCCCAGAGGCCGGCCGCCACGAGGATCGCGGACAGCCCGCCGGCGAGCCAGCGCCGGACCGGGCCGGCCGCCCAGCCGCGTCCGTGCCGCCTGCCCGCGGCGCTCACGGGTTCAGCTTTCGCAGGGCGCCCAGCACGGAAAGCCGGGCGGCGATCCAGGCGACAAGGGCCACCAGCACCGGCGCGGACGCGATCAGGATCCATTCGACGATTCCGACCGGCAACCCGCCGAGCAGGGTCGGGATCAGGTTGGCGCTGTCGATCGCCGACGGCTCCAGCGCCGCCGCCATGCCGGCCAGCGTCGCAACAGCGAAAAGCCCGCCGACCAGACCGCCGCGCAGCGCCATCTTCAGGACATGGGCCTGGAACTCGGAGGCGATATAACCGTCCCGGGCACCGATCAGGTGCAGCACGGCGATCACGTCGCGATGGATCGAGACCGAGGTGCGCACGGCGAAGATCACGGCGACGACCGAGGCGCCCATGACCAGGGCCAGCACCGTCAGGCCGAGCGCCTCGACCGCCCGGGTCAGTTTCGCCACATGGCTCATCCACTGGGTATGGGCCTCGACCAGGGCGCCGGGAAAGAGTTCGCCCAGCCGGGCCTCGAACTGTTTCAGATCCAGCTCCGGCAATGTGGCGAAATGCAGGTCGAACAGGCGCGGCACCGGCAGGTCGGCGGCCAGTTCGGCGCCCAGCCAGGGCGCCAGCAACTCTGCGCTGCGCGAGGTATCGACCCGGACCAGCCGGAGGATTCCGGGCAGCTGCCGCATCATCCGCTCCGCCTGGCTCAGCCGCGGCGCATCGGCATCGTCGGTCACGGCGGCGGGGATCTGCACTGTCACCACGCTGCCGAGGGCGAAGTCCCAGCGGGCGGCAAGCTGGTGCGAGGTCACGGCGCCGACCGAGGCCAGCACGGCGAAATAGCACATGATGCCGAGCAGCCAGGGCAGGTAGCGGGCGGACGGGTCATGGGACAGCGGGATGTCGCCGCGGGTCATCAGGGCCATGCCGTCAGCCCCCGCGCTGCTGTTGGCTGGCGTTGGCGCTTCCGGCAGCACCGACCGGCCGCGGCGCGCTGCGCCGGTTGCCCGGACCGCGGACACGGGCGACCCGCCCGCCATCGACATTCAGGCAGGGATAGGTAAAGCGGTCCACCAGCGCCCGGTTATGGGTCGCGATCAGCACCGTCGTGCCCATCTTGTGCAGTTCCTCGAAGAGATAGAGCAGCCGGACGGCCACGCCATCGTCAACATTGCCCGTCGGCTCGTCGGCGAGCAAGAGCTGCGGTCGGCCGATCACCGCGCGGGCGATGGCCACGCGCTGTTGCTGACCGCCGGACAGGGTGTGCGGCAGGGCATCGAAATGGCCCGACAGGCCGACCCATTCGAGCAGCTCGGGGACATATTCGCGGATCGCCGATTCGCGGGCGCCGGCGATTCGCAAGGGCAGCGCCACATTGTCCAGCGCGCTGAGATGCGGAATCAGCCGGAAATCCTGAAACACGATGCCGATACGACGGCGCAGCGCCGGAATGCCGTCCCGGCCGATGCCGGCGGCGTTCTGGCCGAACAGGGACAGCTTTCCGCGCGACGGCTTGAGGCCGAGATACATCAGCTTCAGCAGGCTCGACTTCCCGGCTCCGCTGGCCCCGGTGATGAACTGGAAGGAGCCCTCCTCGACCGCGAAACTGACATCGCTGAGGATCGCCGGGCTCCCGGGATAGCGGAGTTCCACTTTATCAAACTGGATCACGGCGCGATGCGCCTCCCTCTCCCGGACACCGGATGGCATGCGTTATGTCAGTACGCATGATTTTCCGGTTGCTCAAGTCAGCATGATTTCAGATCGTCACCGGCAATGAAAGCGTAGCGGGCAATGAAAGCGTGGCGGGCAGTAGGCGCGACCGGCGGCTTTGCCCTATACTGGCCGGAGCGTCAGTGGACAACAGGACCCCATGAAACTCACCTGTCCCGAATGTACCCAGCATTTCAGCGTACCGGACAATGCGATCGGCCCCAAGGGCCGCAAGCTCCGGTGCAGCAAGTGCGGCCATCAATGGCACCAGACCCTGGAAATGCTTGCCCAGCAGAAGGCGCCGAAACCGGAGCCCGCCGCCCTGCCGGCGGCGGCCGAATCGGCGCCGGCCGACAGCGGGGAAGAAGAGGTTGTGCCGTTCGGCCGGTTCGGCAGCGGCGAGGCCGATCCCGATGCGGAACCGGATCCGGCGGGCACAGACGAGGAAGAGGATCAGGAAGGCGTGTTCGGCGCGCCGCCGATCCCGCGCGGCCGCATGCCGCTCTCCCGCCCCCCGAAAACCAGGAGCAAGCGCCTGATCGCCATCGCCGCAAGCGTCATTCTTGTGGTCACGCTCGGCATCCTGTTCGGCGCCCGGGGCTCGCTGGTCGCCGCCTGGCCGCCGATCGACCGGCTCTATGCCACGATCGGGCTCGGCGTTCCGGTCATCGGCGAGGATCTGGTGATCCAGAATGTTGCCGCATGGCGCAAGACGGACGGCTCCATCGAGCTGCTGATCATCAAGGGAGAGATCCGCAACCCGACGGAACAGATGCAGACCGTTCCGACCCTGGCCGGCAAACTCACGGGCACGCAAGGCGACATCATGCAGGAATGGCTGTTCCGGGCGGAAAACCAGGTGATGCTGCCGGGCGAGAAGACCGACTTCGAGTACGAGCTGCCGCAACCCGGCGCCGATGCGGCGGAAGTCACCGTCACCTTTTCGGAACGCGCGCTCGGCGGCGGTCTCGGATACTGATCAGAACCGCTTGAGCAGACGCTCGATATAATCCAGCTCCAGGCTCGGCCGGGAGCGGTCCCCGGAGCGGTCGCGCAGCTCGTCGAAGATCCGCCGGGCCCGCTGGATATCGCTTTCCGTCGGGATCTCGACATCGCTGTTGTCGTTGAACCCGTATCCGGTGCGCCGGCGGTTCAGGGGATCGCCGTCCTCGCTCTCGAAATCATCCTCGTCGGCGCTCTGCGCGTTCGGGTTCTGCTGGCCCTGGCCGTTGGCCATCTCACGCAGGGCCTCGTTCAGGGCATCGGCGCCCTGCTGCATCTGGCTCAGGGCATCGCCCTGCGGCCCGACCGCCTGGCCCGGCGCATTTTCGCCAAGCGCCTCGGTGGCATCCCGCATGGATTGCTCGGCATCGCCAAAGCCGTCCGGGATCTGCCCGAGCCCCTCGCCGACCTTGCGCATGAACTCGCCCAGCTGCCGGCGCAGCCGCTCCTGCAGTTCCGCCAGTTCCGTCGCCATTTCCTCGGCCGTCATCTGGCCGTCGCCCTGGCCGGGTGACTGTCCCGGCTGCTGGCCGCGCTGGCCCTGCTGGCCGGGTCGCTGGCCGGGCTGCTGGCCCGGTTGTTGGCCGCGCTGCCCCTGCTGGCCCTGTTGCTGGCCCCGCTGACGCTGCTGCTGCTGGAAGGTCCGGTCCATCAGGTCGCGCTGCTGCTGGGACAGCTCGTTCAGCTGCCGCATCATCTCCTGCAGGGCCTGCTGCTGCGGCGACATCTGCTGCTGCTGCATGCCCATCCGCAGGTTTTCCATCATCTGCTGCAGCTGCGACAGCATCTGCCGGGCGGCGTCGCGGGCACCGGTCTTCGCCATGTCCCGCATCTGGTCCAGCATCTTCATCAGGTCTTCGCGGCGCAGCACCTGATTCGGATCGATCTGCTGGCGCTGCATCTGCTCGCCGCGCCGGGCCTGTTTCATCATCTGCTCGGCCATGGCCCGCAGATATTCGTCGATCGCCTGCTGCATCTCCCGCATCAGGCGTTCAATCTCCTCGTCGCTGGCATCGCCGGCCAGCGCTTCCTGCAGCTTGCGCTCGAGATCGCGCAGCTTCCGCATGGCGGTGGACACCTCGCCATCCTCGATGCGCAGCGCGATGTCCCAGAGCAGACTCTGCAGCGCCTCCAGGGAGTCTTTCTCCAGCGCCGTGAAATAGAGCCTGTTGGCGGCCGTCTTCAGCCCGAGGAAAACGACGATATCGTGGAAATAGCGGCCCGGCCGGGCGGCAATCGTGAGCAGCATGTCGGAGATGTCGATGCGCTCTTCCGGCTCGGTCACAAGACGCTTGCGCTGCGCAATGACGGCAACCGCCACCGGGTGATTGAAGATCCGCTCCGGCAGCACCATCTCGGCCGGCGCGCTTGTGCCGGTCTGGCCGAGATCGTCCGCCGCCTGCAGCGTGATCTGCACGGGCTGACCGGCCCACGGATGCGGGGTCAGGTCGTTGAAACTGCGCCCGGTGATTTTCCGGCGCTCGCCGGCAACGGTCGGCATGGTGATCTCGATCGGCGCCTCGTCCGTCACGGCGCCATCGGCAACCCGGCGCACCAGCGCCCGGACGGAAACGACGCCGTAATCATCTTCCGCCTCGTAGCGCAGGATCAGGGCCTGTCTTTCGGAGCCGGCGGGCGGCTCGACGAAATCGACGGACGGCACGAGATCGGGCAGGACATTGATCCGCCACTGGGCCAGCGGCGCGCCGTCCTGCATCACCGCCAGCCTTGTGCCGCGGGAGATCGGGGTCTGGATCTGATGGCTTTCGGGCGCGATGGTCTCGAAATCGACCTGCTCCGACATGCCCTGTCCGGCGCCGTCCGCGGTGCGGTCGGCAGCGCCCGCCCGGACACCATCCTCGATCACCAGCTCCGGCGTGTCCTCGCCGCCATTGACGGTCGCCAGGAACCGGCTGCCGACCGGGATCGCCACCGTTTCCGGCTCGGCGGCCTCGGCCGCCGCTACCGCGGCGACCGCAAGCGGACGGGAGAGCAGGATCGGTGCCATGCCGGTATAATCCGGCGGGCTGACCCAGACATCGGCGAGAGAGGAAGGGGCGGCGCCGCCGCCCTGCAGCTCCGGCGTCACGGCAGCCCGCAGGCGTTCCCCCGGATTCTGCCAGCCGGCGACCAGACCAATCATCAGGATCAGTCCGACGAAGGCGCGCAGGCCGAACGGGTCGAGCCGCGCCGCGACCGGGTCGGGGCCGCCGACATGCACCTGGCGGCGGACATCGCCAAGCCGTTTCAGATGGGCGTTCCAGAGCGCCGCCTCGGTCCGGCCGCCGCCGGCGACCGCATCGCTCAGGGCGGAGAGCGGTCTGTGCCGGAGACCCGACCAGCTTTCCAGCCGGCGCAGGATCTGGCTTTCGCCGGGCCAGGAAAAGGCGATGATGGCGCGCCGGAGGGTCCAGAGAAACAGGCCGAGCGCGATGACCAGGAACGCGGCCTGCAGCCAGCCGCCGCTGATCTGCCCCAACGCCTGGGGGAGTTCGATCAGGGCAAAACCGAGGAACAGGCCGAGCAGGGCGAGCGGAAAGCGGAAGGCCGGGAAAAACCTCTCCCAGGCCAGCACAAGGCCGGTGGTCCAGACTTTCAGCCGGTAGGAGAAGGAGAACACCCTGGCATCGTCACGCATGCAAAGACCCATCCCCGGCATAAAGCCGTGTCATCAGGGACGGATCCCGACCGCCTCCCCCGCTGGCTGAACCACCCGCGGCGGCACGGGAACCTGTCGATAATTCATACTCTCCCGGAGTGGAACCTTCCGGTCAAGCCTGCGGCAGGACAGCTAGCCCGGCCGGGCTACTCTTCAAGGGCCAGCATTTCATCGAGCGACTGGCGCCGGCGGACGACTTTGAAGCTGTCACCGTCGACCAGAACCTCCGGCACCAGCGGCCGCGAATTGTAGTTCGAGCTCATCACCGCACCGTAGGCGCCCGCCGATTTCAGCACGATGAGATCCCCGTCACTGACCGGACCGAGACGCCTTCCGCGCGCCAGATAATCGCCGCTCTCGCAGATCGGGCCGACGATATCGGCCAGACTGTCTTCCTGACCGGCAACCGTTTCGGAGACGGTGACAATGTCGTGATGGGCCTCATAGAGGGTCGGGCGGATGAGATCGTTCATGGCGCCGTCGACAATGACGAAGCGCCTTGCCCCGCCCTGCTTCACGAACAGCACCCGGGTCAGGAAATAACCCTCGTTGCCGACCAGATACCGGCCCGGCTCGACCGACAGCCGGCATTCGAGGTCGCCGACCGTGTCCTTGACGATCGCCGCATATTCGGCGAGATCCGGCGGCGTGCTGCCGTCATAGGAAATGCCGATCCCGCCGCCGAGATCGAGGTGATCGACCTTGTGGCCCTGCTGGCGCAGATTGAGCGTCATGCCCCGCAACCGGTCGTAGGCCGCCCGGTACGGGGTCACGTCCATCAGCTGGGAGCCGATATGCACCGACATGCTGCTGAGGCTGATATTCTCCAGCCCGGCCGCCAGCGCGAACATGTCCGGCGCCCGGTCTATATCGATGCCGAACTTGTTCTCCTTGCGGCCGGTCGTGATCTTCGCATGGGTCTTGGCGTCGACATCCGGATTGACCCGGATCGCCGCCGGCGCGATCACGCCCTTCGAGGCCGCAACCTGGTTGAGAAGCCGGAGCTCGCCTTCCGATTCCACGTTGAACTGGTGAATGCCCGCATCCAGGGCCGCCGCCATCTCGTCCGCCGTCTTGCCGACGCCGGCGAAAACAATCCGTTCCGCCGGGACACCGGCCCGCAGGCTGCGCTGCATCTCGCCGCCGGAGACCACATCCATGCCCGCGCCCAGCGCGCCGAACAGCCGGATCACCGCAAGGTTCGAGTTGGCTTTCAGGGCGTAGTAGATCGAGACGGGAAGGCCCGCGAGCGCCCCCTCCAGCGCGCGGTACCGCGCGGTCATTCCGGCCCTGGAATAAACGTAAACGGGGCTGCCCACATCGGCGGCGACACGGGCGAACGGCACCTGCTCAACAGTCAGGGCGCCGTCCACGTAGGAGACTTGCTCGCTCATTTCATCAAACTTTCGGTCGGCTGACGTATTCTGGCTAATGCGTTATTGCGTCGGATAGGTGCGCGGATAATCGGAAGATTGTCCGGAGGGCGGTTTGAGCGTGCCCTTCTTGCCGCAGGCGGCCTGGCCGACAGCCAGACCGGCGAACAGGACCGCAAGCAGTCCGAACCGGGTCATCCGTTTCAACATCGCCCCTCTCCCCTGTCCGTGCGTCAGCCGAGGAACCGGTCGCGGGCACGGGCGACCTGTTCACGCACATTGTCCGGCGCAGTCCCGCCATAGCTGGTCCGGCTCGCCACAGAGGCATCCACCGTCAGCACGTCGAACACATCGCCGGTGATCCCCGGCTCGATCGCCTGCATTTCCGCCAGGCTGAGATCTTCTATACCGCAGCCCTTGTCCTCGGCCAGCTTGACGATGGCACCGGTGACATGATGGGCCCGGCGGAACGGCATGCCCGCCGCCCGGACCAGCCAGTCGGCCAGATCGGTCGCGGTCGGGAAGCCCGCTTTCAGGGACGCCCGCATGGGGTCCGCATTCGCCTTCATGTCGCGGATCATGCCCGCGGTCGCGGCAATGCAGAGACCGAGCGAGTCGACGGCGTCGAACACCGGCTCCTTGTCTTCCTGCATATCCTTGCCATAGGCCAGAGGCAGGCCCTTCATGACGATCAGCAGCGCGTTCAGATCGCCGATGATGCGGCCGGATTTCGCCCGCACAAGCTCGGCCGCGTCCGGATTGCGCTTCTGCGGCATGATCGAGC
This sequence comes from Nisaea sp., assembly GCF_040217065.1. GTDB lineage: Bacteria > Pseudomonadota > Alphaproteobacteria > Thalassobaculales > Thalassobaculaceae > Nisaea. The sequence continues at coordinate 412,316 of NZ_JAVJNX010000010.1, read as the reverse complement.
TGCCGGTGGTGAAGGCATCGGACAGCGTGATGTAATTGAACTGCGCGCTGGTCCAGATCACGATCTCTTCGGCCAGGCGGGAGAAATGGATGGCGCAGATCGACATGGCGGACAGGAACTCGAGCGCGAAATCCCGGTCGGACACCGCATCGAGAGAGTTCGCCGCCGGCCGCGCAAAGCCGAGCGTTTCCGCTGTCCTGTGCCGGTCGATCGGGAAAGAGGTGCCGGCCAAAGCCGCCGCACCGAGCGGACATTCGTTCATCCGCTCCCGGCAATCCCGGAACCGTCCGAGATCCCGGCCGAACATCTCGACATAGGCCAGCAAATGATGCCCGAAGGTGACCGGCTGTGCCGTCTGCAAATGCGTGAAGCCCGGCATCACCACATCGGCATTGCGCTCGGCCTGGTCGACCAAAGCCTCGATCAGCCCGGTCAGGCTGGCATCGACGGAGTCGAGCGCGCCACGGACCCAGAGCTTGAAATCGGTCGCCACCTGATCGTTTCGCGAGCGTGCCGTATGCAGCCGCCCCGCCGCATCGCCGATCAGTTCGGCCAGCCGGTTCTCCACATTCATGTGGATATCTTCCAGCGCACGCGAGAATTTGAAGCTGCCGTCGCGGATCTCCGTGTCGATTTGCTCTAGACCCAGGCGTATCGCCTTACCATCTTCTGGGTTAAGCACCCCTTGCGCCACGAGCATCTCGGCATGGGCGATCGAGCCCTGGATGTCCTGGGCCGAGAAGCGCTTGTCGAAGCCGATCGACGCGTTGATCTCTTCCATGATCGCCGCCGGGCCGGATGCGAAACGTCCGCCCCAGATCGTGCTGGCGCCGTCGTTCTTGGGGTCGTTGTGCCGTTTGTTCATTTAGGGAGTTGCCCCGGTGTCTTGGATTTCATCAGTAGCGGTCAGGAAAACGCTTTTCGCCGGACTGCTCGCCGCCTGCCTGACCGTGATTGCCGGTTCCGCCGAAGCCGAGCCCCCGCTGGTGGGCGACATGGTCAAGTTCGTGCCCAGCGCCGGGGACCGGACCGCGCCGGACATCCCCTTCATAAGCGCCACGGGCGAACCCATCAAGCTGGACTCGTATCGCGGGAAGACCATTCTGCTGAATTTCTGGGCCACATGGTGCGCGCCCTGCGTCAAGGAGCTGCCGGCACTGGATCGATTGAGTGCCGAACTCGGGAGCGACAGGTTCGCGGTTCTGCTGGTTTCAATCGATCGTGGCGGCGCCCGTGTTTTCGAGCCTTTCCTGGAAAAACTCGGGATCCACAACCTAGCCTCCGCCGCCGACCAGAAAGCCGCGCTGTTGCGGGCCTTCAAGGCGCCCGGCCTGCCAACCAGTTTCCTGATTGCGCCCGACGGCACGGTCAAGGGCCGGCTGGTCGGAGACGCGGCGTGGGATTCCGCAGCTGCGAAAGATCTGATTAACTATTATGCTTCAAATTGACAGTCGGTATAGTCACCTCCATTACCCACCGCCTGATCAAGACCGGAAGACGATGACGCAGATGCCCCGCCCGTACTTCATCCTGATTGTCATGATCCAGGCTGTGGTGCTTGCCGGAAGCGCGGTCATCGGCAGCAGGTCCGCCACCGCCCAGAACCAGATGATTTTCTTCCAGGTCGCCACCGGCGGAGTGGACGGCACCTATTATCCGCTCGGCACTGCGATCGCGAATGCCATTTCCCGTCCGCCCGGCTCCCGCCCGTGCGGCGCGGATGAAGAGTGCGGCGTGAAGGATCTGGTTGCCTCGGCCCAGAGCTCGAGCGGCTCGGTCGATAATGTGGCAGCGGTCGATTCAGGGCTGGTCAGCTCCGCCTTCGCCCAGGCGGATATCGTCTATGCCGCCTATTCCGGCACCGGACCCTTCGACGGTACACCGCCGATGACGAAGTTGCGCGGCCTGGCGCATCTCTATCCCGAGGTGCTGCATGTGCTCGCCCGCAAGGAGTCAAAGATCACCAGTGTGCGGGATCTGGTCGGCAAGCGGGTGTCGATCGACGAGCCGGGATCGGGGCTTCTGGTGATGGTGCGGGATATTTTCCGGGCCTACGACATCGACGAGAACCAGATGGTCGCGTCCTATCTGAAACCGGGGCCGGCGGTGGACATGCTGGCCCGGGACGAGCTTGATGCGTTGTTCCAGATCTCCGGGATTCCAAGCCAGCTGGTCGCCACCACTGCGGAAACCCATGATATCGACCTGCTGACCCTGAACGGTCCGCCGGTCGGCAAACTGCTCGACACACACCGGTTCCTGACGCGATACACCATTCCGGCGGGCACGTACCAGGGGGTGGCGGAAGTGGAAACACTCTCCGTCGGCAGCCAGTGGATTGTCTCGGAAGACCTGCCCGAGCAACTGGCATACGACATCTGCCGCGCGCTCTGGAACAGGAACACGCGCAAGATCCTGGACGACGGCCATCCCCAAGGCCGCAACGTCAGGCTCGAATCTGCACTCGACGGCATTGCAATCCCGCTGCACATCGGGGCAGAGCGCTGTTATCGCGATCTCGGTGTCTTACGGTAACAATGAGGCACGGGAGAAACCGGTGAGATGAACCAGTCGGTTCACACCGGTTGCCAGTCCCCCGAAAACAGCGCGTCTGGCCTGCTCTGTCAGTGCACCGAGAACGTTTGGGCCTCGTTGATTGCGTGCCCTTTTATGCGTTTGCGCTTGTAGAGATCGAGTGTGTCAAAGCGCTGTTGCGCAAAAATCAGGTCGAGGGCACTTCCCGAATTGAGGGCAGCACTAAGAGCGGCCGCGACTTGACTATCGCGTCCGTCGATATCCGCAACTGAGATCTGGAGCAGGCGTAATGCCTTTTCAGCAACCGAACCGGTCATTGGTCTAATCCTTCCTTCTAAAGGATGTTTAATCCCCGCCGTTTTGGCAGGCCTGGAATTTATAGATAAAATTTTACCGAATTGCAAGGAACTTTCTGCCTATCCGGCAATTTGTGCCGGGCGGCCACCGCCGGCTGCTCAGCGCGTCGGCACGGGCTCCTCGCCGGAATAGTCGTAGAAACCGCGGCCCGTCTTGCGGCCGAGCCAGCCGGCCTCGACATATTTCACCAGCAGCGGGCAGGGCCGGTACTTGCTGTCCGCCAGCCCGTCATAGAGCACATGCATGACGGCGAGGCAGGTATCGAGACCGATGAAATCGGCAAGCTGCAGCGGCCCCATCGGGTGATTGGCACCAAGCTTCAATGCCGTATCGATGGAGTGCACGGAGCCGACACCTTCATACAGGGTGTAGATCGCCTCGTTGATCATCGGCAGCAGGATGCGGTTCACGATGAAGGCCGGAAAATCTTCCGCCACGGATACCGTCTTGCCCAGCGCCACGGCCAGCGCCTGGACCGCTTCGAACGTGTCCTGCTCCGTGGCAATGCCCCTGATCAGCTCGACCAGCAGCATCGCCGGAACCGGATTCATGAAATGCATGCCGATGAAACGGCCCGGCCGGTCCGTGACCGCGGCAAGCCGGGTAATGGAAATCGACGAGGTATTGGTGGCGATGATGGCATCGGCGGAGAGGTGCGGCACCAGGGTCTTCAGGATCTCGCGCTTGATCGACTCATCCTCGGTCGCCGCTTCGACGACCAGATCGCAATCTGCGAATATGGCATAGTCGGTGCCGGTCGAAATACGGCCGAGGGCCGCGTTCACATCGTCGTCGCCGACCTTGCCGCGCGCCGCCTGGCGGCGCATGTCGTTCTCGATCTTCTGCCTGGCCTCGGCCAGCCGGGATTCTTCGATATCGAGCAGGCGAACATCGAATCCGCCAAGCGCGCAAACATGGGCGATACCGCCGCCCATCTGTCCGGCTCCGATCACACCGATCGTGCGTATGTCCATAGATACTTCTCCCCGGTCTTTCCGGGCGGCCGCTCGGGGCCGGCCGGTGACGGGCAGCATGGGACGCCCGTCACCGCTTGGCTGTCAAGTCTTAGCCGTCCAGTTCCTTGCTCAGGGCCGGAACGGCCTCGAACAGGTCTGCGACGAGGCCGTAATCGGCGACCTGGAAGATCGGCGCTTCCTCGTCCTTGTTGATGGCGACAATGACCTTGCTGTCCTTCATACCGGCAAGATGCTGGATCGCGCCGGAAATGCCGACGGCGATATAGAGGTCCGGTGCCACGACCTTGCCGGTCTGGCCGACCTGGTAGTCGTTCGGCACGAAGCCCGCATCGACGGCGGCGCGCGAGGCGCCGACGGCGGCACCCAGCTTGTCCGCAATCTCTTCCAGCATGGCGAAGTTCTCGCCGTTCTGCATGCCGCGACCGCCGGAGATGACGATCTTGGCGGAGGTCAGCTCCGGCCGCTCAGAGCTGCTGAGCTCGGCACCGACATAGCTGCTGAGGCCGGAATCGCCCTTGGCATCGGCGGCTTCGACGGCGGCAGAACCGCCGTCGGCAGCAGCGGCATCGAACGCCGTGGTCCGCACGGTGATGACTTTCACCGCGTCGGAGGACTTCACCGTGGCCATCGCGTTACCGGCATAGATCGGACGCACGAAGGTGTCCGCATCGACAATGCCGGAGATCTCGGAGATCTGCTGCACGTCGAGCAGGGCCGCCGCACGCGGCAGCACGTTCTTGCCGAAGCTGGTGGCCGGGGCCAGGACGTGGCTGTAGCCGGCGGCGAGAGCCACCACCAGTGGCGCGACATTCTCCGCCAGGCCGTTGGCATATTCCGCAGAGTCCGCATGCATAACCTTGGAAACACCGGCGATCTTGGCGGCAGCGTCCGCAGCGGCGGCAGAGCCGCTTCCGGCCACGAGCACGGTCACGTCGCCGCCGATTTCGGCAGCGGCAGTCACGGTGTTCAGGGTGGCGGGGGCGATTTCCGAATTATCGTGTTCGGCAACGACGAGAACGCTCATCAGATCACCTTTGCTTCAGTACGCAGTTTCGCAACCAGCTCGGCGACGTCGGCGACCTTGACGCCGGCTTCGCGCTTGGCCGGTTCCTCGACCTTGAGGGTTTCCAGGCGCGGCGCCGGATCGACACCGAGATCGGCCGGCGCATACTGGTCGATCGGCTTCTTCTTCGCCTTCATGATGTTCGGCAGCGAGGCATAGCGCGGCTCGTTCAGACGCAGATCCGTCGTCACGATGGCCGGCAGCTTGAGCGAGACGGTCTCGAGGCCGCCATCGATCTCGCGCGTGACCTTGGCTTCGCCATCGCCCATTTCGATCTTCGAGGCGAAAGTCGCCTGGCCCCAGCCGAGCAGCGCGGCCAGCATCTGGCCGGTCTGGTTGGCGTCGTCATCGATGGCCTGCTTGCCCAGGATGACGAGTTCCGGCTGTTCCTTGTCGACCACGGCCTTCAGCATCTTGGCGACGGCCAGCGGCTCCAGGTCGCCGTCATGCAGCACGTGGATACCCCGGTCGGCGCCCATGGCGAGCGCGGTACGGATGGTTTCCTGGCACTGCTGGACGCCCAGCGATACGGCGATAACCTCGGTCGCGGTTCCGGCTTCCTTGAGACGGATGGCCTCTTCGACGGAAATTTCGTCGAACGGATTCATGGACATCTTGACGTTGGCGAGCTCGACCCCGGTCTGGTCCGCTTTGACGCGAACCTTGACGTTGTAGTCGATGACCCGTTTGACGGGCACAAGAACCTTCATGGCGACCCCGGTATAGATTTCAGTTTCAACAGCGGCACTCGGTCATAGGCGAAGCGTTTTTCGCCTGTCAAGCTGGCGCCGCCGCCTTATACCCTCTATCCGACATCCGGCGACAGGGTGACTTTTCAGCGATTCCCGCCCGGTACCCACAGCACGTCCCCTGCTCCGTCATCATTGATATGCCGAGCGAGCACGAACAGATGGTCGGATAAGCGATTGATAAACTTGATGGCATCCGCGCTGACCGGCTCTTCCTCGGCCAATGCGGTCATGGCCCGCTCCGCCCGTCGCGCCACCGTGCGCGCCAGGTGCAGATAGGTTGCGGCAGGCTTGCCGCCGGGCAGAATAAAAGAATCCAGCGGTTTCAGGTTTTCGTTCATGGCATCGATCTCCCGCTCCAGGCGGTCGACCTGGGCGGTAACGATGCGGAGCGGCGGCCATTTCGGGTTTTCCTGCTCCGGTGTCGCCAGATCCGCGCCCAGATCGAAGAGATCGTTCTGAATCCGGGCCAACATGGCATCCACCTCCGGATGCCCCTCCGTATGCAGCCGGGCCAGCCCGATGACACTGTTCGTCTCGTCGACAGTACCGTAGGCCTCCGGGCGGAGCGCATGCTTCTTCACCCGGGTTCCGTCCCCCAGGGAGGTTTCGCCGGCATCGCCGCCGCGGGTGTAGATCTTTGTCAGCCGAACCATCTGAACGCCCCCGAAACTATTTTGCGTGGCGCTGCCGCGTCAGCGGCTGATGGCCAGTGCGATCATGAAAAGAACAACCGCAACGAATTGAAATAACACACGATATCGCATCAGCTTGTTCGAGCGGCGGGGAGCGCCAGGGCCGCTGCGGGCCATGGACACGAGGCCGCCGAAGAGCGTGCCAAGCACGAGCAGCAGCGAACAGGCCATCAGGATGATTACGAAAACAGACATGCGGTGGATATAGAACGGCGGCATCCGGTTGACCAGTGCCGAACCGGCATGGCGGCAATCCGCCACAGCACAGCCGCGAAACGATTTGACGAAAATGCCATATAATTCCGCGGTAAAATTTACCTGCCGTTAAGGAATCAGACCGAAACCGAAACAGATTCCGCACTTCGTAACTCTTTTATGAGTTGATTCGGTCACTTTTTCCGAAATACACTTCCGGAATGCCCCCAAGATTTGCTATTCGAACCCTGTGAACCCCAATTTGTAGTAGGATATGTGACTCCTCATGCCTGACGATTCAGCCCTGAATTACACAGCCGCAGATTATAAAAATGATGCTATTTCAATTAATTACAAAAAGAGTCAGTCCTACATCATCCCCTGCTCGAGCGGTTTCCGCGACCGTGTAACGGCATTTGCAGATTCACAGGGCGCCAGTGTGGCCGATCTGGCGCGCGGCGTGCTGCTGCTGGTGCCGAACGAGACGGTCATGGCCACCGAGGATCCGGGAGAACCGGCGCCGGGCGACCGTGAGGTCGTCAGGCTCCAGTCCGGGCCGTCGAAAGGCCGCACCCTGCGCCGGAAACCGCGGCTGCAGCTGCGTCTGCCGATCGGCTACGACATCGCCCGGCTGCGCCGGGCGCTGGCCCTGGCCCTGAAGATGTCGGACGGTGAGAAGACCATCAGCGTCGAATCCGCCGACGACCGGAAGAAGCGCGGCGACGATCGCGCAACCCGCGCCCGGCTCGAAGAAGATATCGAGCAGTTACAGCGCATTATCGGCGATCTCGCGTTCGAACCCCTGCGCGGGGGAATCACCAGCCGGAGCGAGGCATTGCACGTCATGGGCTTCGCCCCGTCCGCCGTTCCGGACCAGAAGGCCATTCGCGGACGGTACCGCCGCCTGGCGCTCGTGTTCCATCCGGATTCCCCTTTTGGCGACCATCAGCGCATGAGCCAGCTCAACGAGGCGCTTGAGAAACTGACACGCGCTTGACGCCGGCGCCGCCGCGCCATACCTTCAGCGCCATGATGAACTGCACTCTCCGGCATCTGGCCGGTCGAATTATCGGGCGAATTAGCAACCCGGTCCTCTGACAGGGCCGGGCCAATTGCTGTTTTCCCTTGTTCGACCCCCAAAGCCGGAGCGGTTTTGTCATGCAAGACGTTGTCACGTCCCAGTCTGTTTTCCCGAATTCTCCCGAACCCCGCGTCGAAACCGACGTGACTGCCTGTTTTTCCGTGCAGGCCGTCGCGGATCCCTCGGTGATGCCGCGCGTTCTCGAACTGTTTGCCAAACGCGGCCTGATCCCGTCACGGTGGCACAGCGATCTCGGCGGCCGGCGCCGGGACGAACTGACCATCGACCTGCAGGTCCAGGGCCTGACCGATTCCCAGCGCGACCATACCGCGGCCATCCTGCGCGGCATGGTCTGCGTGACGTCGGTCCTGGTGTCGGAAAAACTCTACACCTGATCCACCCCGCCGGCGGAAAGGTCTGCCGGTGAGCGGATATCTGCATTATCTGAAGCTCTGCAACGCCCATGATCCGGCCGATTACCGTCCCTGGTCGATTTCAGGGATGGTGATCGGGCATGTCCGGCACGCGGTCGCGGAGCGGCTCCCTGAATTTGGCTTCCGGGATAAAGGCGACGGCCTGACCCTCGCGCCGGCTTCCTTCGAGGCATTGAGCGAAACCCTGGCGAAAGCGACAGACGGGCTGCGCGCGGCCGGTCTCGCGGCCCCTGCCCGGGGCGAGCTCTATCCGCTGCTCGCCCATCCGGACAGTGCGCCCCTGGCAGCGCTGGACCGGGGCGCCGCCACCGAATTCGGCATCCTGAACCGGGGCTTTCACCTGAACGGCATTGTCCGGCGGGTGGACGGAACCTTCATGTGGGTCGCCCGCCGGGCCCGCAACAAGACGACCTATCCCGGCAAGCTGGACAATATGGTCGCGGGCGGTCACCCGCTCGGTATCTCCCCATTCGACAATCTGCTGAAGGAGTGCCACGAGGAAGCCGGCATCCCGCCGGAAATCGCCGCGACGGCGCGGCCGACCGGCACCATCAGCTACCGGATGGGCATTCCCTCCGGCCTGCGGCGTCACATGTTCTACACCTACGACCTGGAGCTTGATCCGGATTTTGTGCCGCAGCCGCTCGACGGCGAGGTCGAGAGCTTCGAGTTGCTGCCGATCGGCCAGGTCATGCAGATCGTCGAGAACGACCCGGACGCGTTCAAGTACAATTGCAACCTGGCGATCATCGACTTCCTGGTCCGGCACGGTTTCATCGCCCCGGACCATCCGGATTATTTCGAGATCGCAACTGGATTGCGGCAGCCGCTCTTCTGATCAGACGGCACGGGTGACCCCGCCGTCGATCCGCAGGTTCTGGCCGGTCATGTAGCCGCCCTCGTCCGAGGCCAGCCAGGAAATCAGCGAGGAGACCTCCTCGGCACGGCCATAGCGGCCGAGCGGAATGCGCGCCTTTCGATCCTCTTTCTCCGGCAGGCTGTCGATGAAACCCGGAAGTACATTGTTCATCCGGATATTGTCGGCCGCATAGCGGTCCGCGTAGAGCTTGGAGAAGGCAGCGAGACCGGCCCGGAACACCCCGGATGTCGGGAACAGCGGGTCCGGCTCGAAAGCGGCGAAGGTCGAGATATTGATGATCGCGCCGCCGCCCTGCGCCTGCATCAACGGCGTGACCAGCCGGGTCGGGCGAACGACATTCAGAAGGTAGACCTCCATCCCGTCGTGCCACTCCTCGTCCGTCAGATCCAGAACCGGCCCCTTCGGCCCGTGTCCGGCAGAATTCACCAGCACATCGACCCGCCCCCAGCGCTCGACGGCGCCATCGACCAGCCGCTTCAGATCCTCGACCGACCGGTTCGAGCCGGTCACGCCGAAGCCGCCCAGCTCCTCGCCGAGGGCTTCGCCCTTGCCGGACGAAGACAGGATGCCGACGCGAAACCCGTCCGCCGCCAGCCGGCGCGCTGCATCAGCGCCCATGCCGCTGCCACCAGCCGTGACCAGTGCAATTTTTTCTACAGCCATTGAGATTTTCCTCCGAGGAATTTACCTGCTGGAGCAGTATATGCGCGGGAAGTACGGCGCGAGCCAGCCAGTTCCTCTATCTTGTGAAAGCAGAAAATCTATTGGCTGAGAAAATCCACCTTCCGCCGGTCAACGGGCTGAAAGCCTTCGACGCCGCCGGACGTCACCTGAATTTCCGGGCCGCGGCGGAGGAACTGGGGGTGTCCCAGGGCGCCGTGGCGCAACATATTCGCGGCCTCGAGGCCCATCTCGGCCTCAAGCTGTTCGACCGGCATTCCAAGGGACTTGCCTTCACGGCCGAGGGGCGCGGCTATCACCAGCAGGTCGGCGCCGCCTTTGCCATGCTGCAGGAGGCGACACTCCGCCTTGCCCCGACGCCCTCCAAGGTGACCATCAGCGTCACCCCGACCTTCGCCGCCAAATGGCTGATACCGAACCTGCCGAGCCTGACCGCCCTCCATCCGGAAATCGACCTGCGGGTTCTCGCAACCGACAGCGTGCTGAGCTTTCATGGCGACGGTATCGATCTTGCCATTCGTCAGGGATTTCCTCCCTTCGGAGCCGCGATCGACGCCCGGTTACTGTTCCGCAGCACCATTGTCGCGATCGCGGCTCCGGCCCTGGTGCAGGGGCGAAACCGGCCGCTCGCGGCGCATGACTTCAGCGAATTGCCGTTGCTGCAGGACACACATGACCTGTGGCCTGCCTTTCTGCGCGAGGTGCTCGGGGTCAAAGACTGGGCGGGAAAGAACAGACTGAGCTTCAGCCAGACATCTCTCAGCATCGACGCAGCGCTGGCCGGTCAGGGAATTGCCCTGGCCAGCCGTTTTCTGGTGGAACAGGATTTCCTGGCGGGACGTCTGGTCGAGGTTGCGGACGGCTCTTTCCATGGCGGGCGGGATTTTCATCTGCTGGCACGGAAGACCGCTGCCCATTCCCCGGCCGTCGCGGCGGTGATGGACTGGCTTCTCGGCAAGAGCGAGATGCCGGAGTGATGGTTTGCGTTCCGGTCAGATCGCCGTTTTCGGCCGGGCGCCCGGATGATTGGCCGGGTGGGCCGGCGGCCCGGCCGGTACGGGCGGGACCGCAAGATCGCCCGCCAGCATGGCATCGACCGTCTTCAACAGAGTGCCCAGCCGCCGGTCCGGCATGCCAAGCTCATCGAGATGGGCCACCGTGTTGGCGAGATAGTCCCGGCACGGCCCGGCCGTGCCGACCCCCTGGATCACCAGGGCCGCCCGCTGCTCCAGTGTCAGGCCCGCCGCATATTGCGCGTGGCTGCGATCGACGACATAGGCCTGGGCCACGACGCGGCGGCCGGACAGGGGCTCGATCACCGGCAGAATGCGCGGATCGTACACTCCCGTGACCATTTCGCGTTCATGCAGATAGGCCAGCACCGCGTCCCGCTTGTCCGGGGCAATCCGGTAGGCCATGCCGCGGCAGGACCCGCCCCGGTCCAGGCCGAGCACCAGCCCGGGCCGCTCCGGGGAGCCGCGATAACGGTGCGACCAGACACAGAAATCGCGGTGATATCCGTTGAGCCGGACAGGCAGCCGCGCCACATAGTCGAAACCCGGCCGCCACATCAGCGAGCCGTAGCCGAAAACCCATAGATCGCCGCGCTCGGGAGTCATATCTTTCGGGACACTCGGAAAGTGATTGCACCAGATGCACAACGAAATAACCACACCACCGGCTCCGCACAAGCGCCCGCGACGCATCGGTACCGTTCTTTCCTTCGTGCTGGCCCTGGCGGTTCTGACCTATGTCGGCAACTGGTTCGCCGCCGCCTTCTGGCTGGAAGGCCGGATCGAGGACTGGGCCGCCGCGGAACGGGCCAGGGGCAACGAGGTCGTGTTCGGCGACTTGCGCTTCGAGGGCTTCCCCTTCGCCATGAGCATTCTTGCCCCGGATGCGCTGTACCGGCGCCACCGGGGCGCCGTGGTTGAAACCGTGACGGCCGAGCGGCTCCGGCTGTCCGCCAGGCCATGGGCGCCGCTCGACATGACGCTGACGGCGGAACGCGGCCTGACGGCAAGCCAGGCGGTTCCGGACCGCGGCACCCTCGTCACCCTCACGGCGGCACCGGACACACGGGTCGATGCCTATTTCCACAGCTCCGGCGTTCTGAAACATGCCCGGCTGAGCGCGGCCGGCGGCCGGCTGGTCTCGGCCCGCGACGGGGACCCGGCCGGGCCGCGCGAGGCGGCCCGGGTCGGCGCGACGACGGCGACGCTGGATCAGGCCGACGCCATTGTCAGCCACATGGATGCGGCCGCGGTTGTCAGCCTGACCGCCGCCCGCGTCGAAACCCCGGCCCTGAGACAACTGGGGACGGACGCGGACCATGCCGCCCTGTTTCTCGAGGCGACGTTGCGCGGCGCACTTTCCGGCACCGGCGCAACGGATCTCGCGCTGTGGCGGGATTCCGGCGGCACCGTCGATATCGACCGGCTCACCCTGTCGATCGATCCGGTGGCGCTGAAACTGAACGCGACCTTCGCGCTGGACCGGCTGCTGCGGCCGGAGGGCGCCGGCACGCTGGAGATCAAGGGCTTCGACGAGGCCCTCGAGGACCTGGTCGGGGCCGGTCACCTGAAACGGGACGCGGCGGAAATCGCCCGGCTCGTGCTGGGCGCCTTCAGCCGCAACAGCAGTGCGGACGGAACCCGCATCGTCAGCATGCCTGTGGCAGCGCAGGACGGGCGCGTCAGCGCCGGCCCCTTCACCCTATTCCGGTTTCCCGCCCTCTGAGCCCGGCTCCTTGCCATTGGCAGCCGGTCCCCAGGGGTTGGTGCCTTCCTGGTGGGCCTCGACGACGCTGCGCCGGACTTCCCGCGTGCGCTCGAAGAATTCATACAGCTTGTCGCCCTCGCCCCAGCGGATCTGCCGCTGCAGGGCGGTCAGGTCCTCGGTGAAACGCTGCAGCATCTCCAGCACCGCTTCCTTGTTGTTCAGGAAGATGTCGCGCCACATGGTCGGGTCCGAGCCGGCAATCCGGGTGAAGTCCCGGAAACCGCCGGCGGAGAACCGGATCACGTCCTGCCGCTCCTGTTCCTCCACATCGAAGGCCGTGCCGACGATGGTGTAGGCGATCAGATGAGGCAGGTGGGAGGTCAGGGCCAGCACCTTGTCGTGATAGGCCGCGTCCATCACCTCGACGATGGCGCCGACCCGTGACCAGAGCGCCTCGACCTTCGCAATCGCGCCGGGATCGGTCCCCTGCTCCGGCGTCAGCAGCCAGAAGCGCCCCCGGAACAGCTCGGCAAAACCGGCGTCGGGCCCGGATTTCTCCGTCCCCGCGACCGGATGGCCGGGCACGAAATGCACGCCCTCCGGCACCAGCGGCGCCACATCGCGCACCACCGCCATTTTCACCGACCCGATATCGGTCAGGACCGCGCCCTGCTCCAGGTGCGGTGCGATCTCCGCCATGATCCCGGCATAGGCGCCGACCGGTGCGCACAGCACGGCGCCATCGGCGCCGGTCACGGCCTCGCCGGCTGTTTCATGCACGCTGTCGACGATGCCGAGCTCAAGCAGCCGGGCACGGACCGCCGGGTCCCGGTCGAAGGCCGCGAGATGGGCCGCGCCATTGCCCGCCTGCCTTACGGCGCGGGCGATGGAAGAGCCGATATTGCCGACGCCGATCAGCGCCAGCCGCCTGAAGACAGGCTCGTCCTGCGAAAGATCTGTCATGCTCATGATGCCGGCCTTTCCTTGCCGAGAAAGTCCGCCAGCGCATCGACCACGGCGCGCATTTCCTCGCCGGTGCCGATGGACAGCCGGACCGTGTCGGGCACGCCGTAGCCCGCCATCTCCCGCACCAGAATGTTCCGGTCCGCCAGAAATGCGCGGGCCGCTGCGGCATTGCGCCCCTCTTCTTCCGGGAAACGCAGCAGCAGGAAGTTGGTCACGGTCGGCAGCGCCTCAAGACCGAGCTCGGCGAACTTCTCCACGCTCCAGGGCAGCCAGCGGTTGTTGCTCTCGACCACCGCTTCCTGAAAGGCCAGATCCTCGACCGCGGCGATCCCGGCCGCGATGGCCAGCGAGTTCACGCCGAACGGCTGCTTGATGCTTTCCAGCGTCGCCGCGATGTCCTTCGGCGCATAGGCCCAGCCGAGCCGCAACCCGGCCATGCCGTAGAGTTTCGAGAAGGTCCGCAGCATCACGACATTGTCGTGCGCCTCAACCAGCTCGATACCGCTGTCGAAATCGTTCTTCGTTACGTATTCGCAATAGGCGGCGTCCATCACCAGCAGGATATCGTCCCTGAGCCCGGCCCGCAGGCGTTTCACCTCATCCTGCGGGATATAGGTGCCCGTCGGATTGTTCGGATTGGCCAGGAACACCATGCGGGTGCGGTCGCTGACGGCGGCGAGGATGGCATCGACGCTGACCGTATAGTCATCGTCCGGCGCCATCACCGGCACACCGCCGGCGATCCGGGTCGCCATCGGGTAGACCAGAAAGCCGTATTGGGTGTGGATCGCCTCGTCGCCCGGCTCGAGATAGGCGAGGCAGAGGGTCTGGATCAGCTCGTCGGAACCGCAGCCGAAAACGATGCCCGCCGGATCGATGCCGTTGCGCTTGGCCACCGCCTCGGCCAGCCGGCTGGCGGCGACGGCAGGGTAGCGGTGCAGGTCAGGGTCCGCCATGTGCATGGCCGCCAGCGCCTTCGGGCTCATGCCGAGGGCGCCTTCGTTGGCGGACAGGCGGATCACCCGTCCGGACCTGGTCGCGCCGCCGTGGTTCGGCGTGTAGCTGACCATGGTCGCGATGGAGGATTTCGGTTTGATCGACGATGTCTGATTGTTCGAAGACATGAGTTTTTCAGTTCAAAAAGCGTACAAGGAGATCGAAGCCGGGTCCGGCGGCGGGCCGAGAAATCAGCCGGCGTGAACCGGGACCGCGTAAGCGCCGATGCGATAATAGGGCACCTCGCCTTCGCGGCCGCCCAGATGTCGCTCCAGCCCTTCCGGGATCTCCAGGAACCCGTCCTGCTCGATCAGCCGGTAGCCGTCGCCTGCATCAATCGTCTCGCCCGCGATCTCGACGCCGTCGCGCACGGCGAACAGGGTCTTGTCCTCACCGGAGGCTTCCGGCTCCTGCCCGGCGACGATGAAGGCATCGCCGGCGAAGCCGTTGACCCCGACGGCAGCACCGGTCTCGCAAAAAGGAAGCCGCGCAATGATGCGCGGCGTCGCCAGACCGGGTCTGTCGGAGCACAGCTGCGGCCACCATCGGGCGGCCGTCATCGGAAAGCCGGGCAGCACGCCGAGCGTGGCGGCGCCATTGGCAACCGCGTCCAGCACGGCGTCCGCGCTGTCCATCCGCTCGATCGTCGCCGAAATCCCGCAATGGTCGCGCGCCAGATCATAGACCTTCTCGGCGCCTTCCGGCAGGTAGACGGCGGCATGGACATGGGTCTGCATGTTCAGGTTGGCGCTCAGGATCTCGCGCCAGAACCGGATCAAGGTCGGGATGTTCAGGTAGGATTCGTTCCGCGCGACAAGGCGGCGGATGATCTGCGCCTCGCGGCCCGGGCGGAAATAGGGACCGCGATCGCCGCCCTTGGCATCGGCGACCTGCTTGCCGATCTCGACACGGCGCATCAACAGATCGTGCAAAGCCACGTCGATCCCGTCGATCTCCCGCCTCAGATCATCAAGCGTGCTCACCGGACCAGCCTTCCAATCGAACCCCGAACGGGTCCTGCCGGACCCGGAAAAAAGAAATGCACCGCACGCCGTTATTCCGCGCGCGGCGGCTAGCAATAGCCGTGGCAGGCGCCGAATTCAAGCAGGCTGAGAACCGGTTGGCGGAAATTGGCCATGACCCGCAGCCGGGCGGTTACCCGGGCAACCGCCGTCTTTATGCTGAAGATGCCGCCCGGTCAGGCAATCTGATCGCAGATCGCCAGCACCCGGTCCTTGATCAGCGGCGTCGAGAATTCCCGGAAATCGGCCATGAAATCGGCCGCCTTGTGTTCCTCGAACGCCGCCATGTCGGTGTAGGTTTCCCAGAGCTGGAAGGCGCCGGGATTTTCCTGGTCGCGGGCGACAAGGAAGCCCTTGCAGCCGTCCTGGGTCAGGCTGTTGGCGGCATGTTGCTTCAGCCGGGCCTCGAAAGCGGCGGCATCAGTCTCGGCAACAACCAGTTTCACGGCGATCACGATCATGTCTGTTTCCCTCTCTGTAAATTTCCAGCCATGCGGCCATGGCCGCCGGCAGTATTCAGGGCCGGCACACGGCGGCCCGGCAGCGGCAGCAATTGCCTGATTTTCACCGCCCGCCCCTTCGGCCGGGCATAGATCTGTTTCGTTGCCTCGATCAGTACCACGCCTGAGAACCGGTTGAACCAGCGCTCGCCGAGTTTTTCCACGGCGGAGGCGGAGCGCAGCAGCAACGGCGAGTTCGACGGCGGCATGAACAGCGCATGCGCGGTCAGGGACGGCGCGAACATATTGTCCTTCAGCAGGCGCGAGAGCTGCGAGGGGGAATAGGGATGGCCGTGTCCGAAGGGGGTGCGGTCGAGCCGGGCCCAGATGCCACGCCGGTTCGGCACCACCACCAGCAGCTTGCCGTTCCCGGCCAGCACCCGCCAGATCTCCTGCAACATGGGCCGGAGCTGCTCGGTACATTCCAGCGCATGGACCAGCAGCACCCGGTCGACGGAGACATCCTGCAACGGCAGCTCGGCCTCGTCGGAAAGGCAGACCAGCCCCTTGCCCTCGCGCGGCCAGTGCAACACGCCCTGTTGCGAGGGCATCACCGCGATCACCCGCTCCGCCTCGTCCCGGAACGGACGCAGGAACGGCGTGGCGTAACCGAGCCCGAGCACGGTCTCGCCCTTGGTGTTCGGCCATAGCTCACGGATACGGCGGCGGATCATCCGCCGGGCTACCTGCCCGACGCGCGTACCGTAAAAATCCCAGAGATCGACTGCATCGTTGAACATGTTCCATACCGGCAGTTCACATGTCGCGAAGGGATCATAGTCGCCCGCTTGGCCGCGTCAAAAGGTTGATGCTACGGTCCCGCCTGCGTTTTCACGATGCCCCACCGGATTCCAAGGAGCGAAGCAATGGCACGTCTCGAAGTGGTGCTGGTCCCCGCCAGATCCGACAATTACGTCTACCTGCTGCATGATTCGGACAGTGGCGCGACCGCCGTGGTCGATCCCGGCGAAGCGGCGCCGGTGATCGCGGCGCTTGAGGCACGCGGCTGGAAGCCGAGCCACATCATCAACACCCATCATCACGGCGACCATATCGAGGGCAACGAGGCGGTGCGGGCCAAATATGGCTGCACCCTGGTCGGCCCAAAATCGGAGACGGCGCGGATATCCGGCATGGATGTCACGCTGGCAGAGGGCGACAGTTTCGAGTTTGCCGGGCACAAGGCGGAAATCTTCGAGACGCCGGGCCACACGCTGGGCCATATCGCCTTCTTCTTCCCCGACTCGGATATCCTGCTCTCCGGCGACACGCTCTTCGTGCTCGGCTGCGGCCGGGTGTTCGAGGGGACGATGGAGCAGATGTGGGATTCGCTGAAAAAACTGCGCGCCCTGCCGGCGGCGACCCGGATCTATTGCGGCCATGAATATACCCAGTCGAACGCCCGCTTCGCGCTTTCGGTCGATGGCGGCAACGCCAGACTGAAGGCCCAGGCGGCGGAGATCGACCGGCTGCGGTCCGAAGGCAAGCCGACCGTGCCGTCAACGCTGGGCGACGAGCTGGAGACGAATCCGTTCCTGCGCGCCGACGATCCGGCGCTGGCCGCCGCCATCGGCATGGCGGGCGCCGATCCGGTCGCCGTCTTCACCGAAGTGCGGCATCGCAAGGACAATTTCTAAGCCCCATATCGGGGCGCGCCGGCTTGAGCCGGTTTTCCAAGGGAGCGAACATCAATGAAACTGTTTTATGCACCGGCATCCCCCTTCGTCCGGAAGGTCATGGTCTTCATCAAGGAGCTCGGGCTTGAGGACAAGGTCGAGCTGGTCAAGATCTCGACCACGGTGATCGACCAGAACGCGGACCTCGCCGCCAGCAACCCGGTCACCAAGATCCCGACCCTGGTGATGGATAACGGCAAGGGACTGTTCGATTCCCGCGTCATCACAGCCTATCTCGATTCTCTCGTTTCCTCGAAGTCCCTCTATCCCGCCGAGGGCGAGGCACGCTGGGACGTGCTGTGCATGGAAGCGCTGGCGGACGGCCTGATGGATGCCGCCGTGAACAACCGCTACGAGCGCGGCATGCGTCCGGCGGACAAGCAGTGGGACGCCTGGAGCGACGGCCAGGTGAAGAAGGTCCATGGCGCGCTGACAGCGCTCGACGGCATGGCAGCCTCCTTCGGCGACAGGATCGATGCCGGTATCGTCGGCGCGGCCTGTTCCTGCGGCTATCTCGACTTCCGCTATCCGGATATCGGCTGGCGCGAGAGCTATCCGGCGCTCGGCGCCTGGTACGCCAAATTCTCCAAACGCACGTCGATGCAGGAAACCCAGCCGCCGTCATGAGCCGGGCATGAGCACATCGGACTGGAAAGCCATCGTCGCAAAACTCGGGATGCAGCCGCATCCCGAGGGCGGCTTCTATGCCGAAACCTGGCGCGACGCGCCGGGTGACGGCAGCCGCGGTACGGTAACCCAGATCTATTATCTGCTGCCGGTCGGGGAAGTCTCCGCCTGGCACCGGGTCACGGATGCCACCGAAATCTGGCATCATTACGCAGGCGCACCGCTCGTCCTGACCCTTTCACCGAACGGTCATGACGCGGAAGCGCATCATCTCGGCCCCGACGTGCTGGCCGGTCAGAAGCCGCATATCGTGGTGCCGGAAGGCTGGTGGCAGGCAGCGGAAAGCCTCGGGGAATGGACGCTGGTCGGCTGCACCGTGGCGCCCGCCTTCGATTTTTCCGGCTTCGAAATGGCCCCGCCGGACTGGCGGCCGACTCCGCGCCGTCGCTAGACCCGCTCGACCACACCCATCTTCAGCAGCCAGGCCAGCGCCCGGAAGGTCCGGGCCGCTTCGGAGACAGCGGCCTCGGGCAGCGCTTGCTGCATTTCCATGGCCCCCTGCCGGCGCATGGCGGCAACCAGCGCCCGCCCGTCTTCAAGCGTGCGCGCGTCCATGGCGCTGATCGGACTTCCTGCCAGGCGCTCCAGCAGCGCTTCCGCCGCGTCGACCGGCTGAACCTTGAAGCCCTGGCCGATGCTCTCACTGGCGAATCCCGCGAAGGTGCGGAACGGGTCCGCGACCTGGGGACTGGGTTTTGGCTCCTCTTCGGTATGGAAGGCCCGGCGCTCTTCCAGCTCCTGCCAGAGCGCCTCATAGGCGCGCACGATCACCGGCCAGTCATAGGTCTGGAGGGCCCGTCTCCGGGCCGCCTCCCCCATGCGCCTTGCCACCTCCGGCCCGGCCGCAAGGGCGGCGAGAGCCTCGACCGTCTTCGGGATATCCACGGCCACATGCTGGGCCACGACACCGACATGCGCGTCGTAATCGTCCTGCTCGGCCGCCAGACGCCAGGCATATTCATAGCCCGCACCGGGCGGCGGAATCAGGGTCGGGATCAGGAAACCGGTCTCGCCATGCACCACCGTATCGCGATAGCCGTCCCAGTCGCTGACCACCGTCGGCAGCCCGGCGGCCATCGCCTCGACCGGTGTCAGCCCGAAACTCTCCTGCACATTATCCGCCAGCGAAACGAAGACGTCGGATGCGGCCAGCACGGCGGCTTTCACCGCCGGATCGCGGGCATCCGCCTTCACCACCCGGACATGCGGCGCAAAGCTTGTCGCCGCCGCATCGAAGGCCGCCTCGGTTTCCGGATTGTAGTACCAGCCCGCCTCGATCAGCGTGACCGGCCGGCCAATCCTGGCCGCCAGCATTTCCAGCGCCCGGTAGAAGGGCGTCGGATGCGCCTTGGTGTGATAGCTGAGCCGGCCGAGGAAGAGCGCGACGAAACTGTCTTCGGCGATCCCCTGCGCCTGGCGAAAGGCCGCGCCTGCTGCCGGATCGATGGCGGAAAGGCTGCCGACATCGACCCCGAGGGGAATGACCGGCAATTGCGGCTGGAAAACCGGCTTCCGCCCGACAATATCGCCGAGCGCGTCGGCATGGCCGTCGGCCAGCGAGCGGACCAGGTCCCGGATCGGCTCGGACGCACAGATCAGCGCGTCCCAGCTGGCCATCGGCGCCACCAGCATGTCGCGCACCGCGTCCTGGGCGCGCGGCGAAGCCATGGCGTGCGTGACACCGGTCAGGGAATAGCGGCCGCGGCCGATCAGGCGGCGATGCCAGGCCCGCTTCACCAGCGCCGGTCCCGGCATGAACAGCCCGCCATGGTCGGCCAGCTTCCGGGGCTGATGCGACGGCACATGGGTCAGGGCACGGCCCGTCGGAAACGCCGCCCTGAAATGCTCGAAATCGGCTGGTGTTGCATGCACCGGGACCGCGCCGTCCTTGCCATGGGCGAGATAGGCGGAGATGAAACCGGCATTGGCGACCTGGCGGCCGACCAGCCGGGACGGGTCTCCGGTTTCGGCGGCGAAATGAAGTGCGGTGCGTCCGATCATTTTTCCTCCTCCATGGTCAAGTGTGGCCCGTGCCGCCGGAAGATCATGTCCCGTGAGGCCAGCACGGCGCCGCCGACAATCAGCAGGCAGGCGAGGGCGACCACCGCCGTGAAGGGCGCCAGCCCGACCAGGATAAGCAGGAGTGTCGACAGCAGGGGCGCCGCATAGGACGCGGCACCCAGCGCCTGGATGTCGCCGCGCTTCACCCCGTAATCCCAGGTAAAGAACGCGCCGCCCACCGGGCCGAGCCCGAGCAGGGCGACCGCACCCCATTCCATCGCACCGTCCGGCCAGACCGTCTCTTCGAACGCCAGATGGCAGAGCAGGCCGAGCAGGGCCGCGACGGCGCAGAACCCGCCGACGGCCTCGGTCGGAACGGAACCGAAACGGCGGGACAGGACGGAATATCCGGACCAGGTGACGGCGCAGATACAGGCCGCGCCATAGCCAAGGCTGTAGCGCGGATCAAGCTCCAGACTTTGGCCGCGCGTCACCAGCAGGGCCGCACCACCAAGCCCGAGCAGCGCGCCCGCGAGATGGAACCAGCGCAGCCGCTCCCCCGGCAGCAGGGCCGAGAAGACAACGATCAGCAGCGGCCAGAGATAGGCGATCAGGCTGGCCTCGACCGTCGGCGCATTGTCGATCGCGACGAAATAGAAGAAATGGTAGCCGAACAGCCCGCCGACCCCGAGCAGCCAGACCATCGGCTTCTGACGCATATGGGCGAGCGGGTTCTCCCCCCGGACCAGCCAGAACACGCAGGCGATCAGGGTCGCCACCGTGAAGCACATGGCCAGAAGCTGGAAGGGCGGCACCTTGCCGGTGAGCGCCGTGAACAGGGCCAGAGCGGCCCACATCAGCACTGCGGTGAAACCAATGGCGGTCGCCTTCAGGCGCGTTGCACGCTGGTCCATATCCTAGAGAGCCCGGCGGGCCTTCAGGGCCTGGGTCAGGGTTCCGTCATCAAGGAAATCCAGCTCTCCGCCGACCGGGACGCCGCGCGCCAGGCGGGTGATGGACACATCGAGACCGGCCAGCCGGTCCGAGATGTAATGGGCGGTGGTCTGCCCGTCGACAGTGGCATCCATGGCCAGGATCACTTCGCTCACTTCCGGCGCCCCGGCGCGCGCGATCAGACGGTCAAGATTGAGATCGTCCGGCCCGACGCCGTCGAGCGCAGACAGCAGGCCGCCGAGAACGTGGTACCGGCCGGTGAAGGCGGCGGCGCGCTCCAGCGCCCAGACATCGCCGACATCCTCGACGACACAGATCACCGAGCCGTCGCGGTTCTCCTCCCGGCAAATATGGCAGGGGTCACTGGCATCGAGATTGCCGCAGACCGAACAGTCGCGCACCGCTTCCGCCGCGGCGCCGAGAGCCTCGGCCAGCGGGTGCATCAAGGTTTCCCGTTTCCGCAACAGATGCAGCACGGCCCGGCGGGCCGAACGCGGGCCGAGGCCCGGCAGCTTCGCCAGATAGTGCATGACGCGGTCGAGTTCATCCATCGCGAGACTGTCCTGCCGGCCGCTACCGGATCAGAACGGCAGCTTGAAGCCCGGCGGCAGGGGCAGCCCGCCGGTCAGCTTCTGCATCTCGTCCTGCATCTTTTCGTCCGCCTTCGCCTTGGCGTCGTTTGCGGCGGCGATGATCAGGTCTTCCAGCACCTCGGTATCGGCCGGATCGACGAGGGAGGGGTCGATCTTGATGCCCTTCATCTCGCCCTTGCCGGTCATCCGCACGGTGACCATGCCGGCCCCGCTGGAGCCCTCGACCTCCAGCTCCTGCAATTCCGCCTGCATTTCCTGCATGCGTTCCTGCATCTGCTGCACCTGTTTCATCATATTGCCGAGATTTTTCATCTGCTCATGCCTCGTTCGCTTGGCTGTCCTCGTCGCTGTAAGGGGCGGCCTCGCCGGCAGCCTCCTCGGGGATCTCCCTGACGAGCGGTCGAATGGCTTCTATCGTGCTTTCGGGGAAGGCTTCAAGCACCGCCGCGACGACCGGATGCTCGGACACCGATTTCCGCTTCGCCGCCTCGGCATTCTGCTTGCGCTCCGCCAGGGTGTGGATGTCCTCGTCGCCCGGCACGGCATCGCTGGCCTCGACCGTCCAGGGAATGCCTGTCCACTGCTTCAGTCTGGCTGCGACCTGGCCCGGCAGAGTGTCCGGCGCTCCCGGATCGAGCACGATTTCCAATCTGCCCGCCTCGGCCGACACCGGCCGGACCGAGCGGCTGAGCTGGGCGTGCAACAGGGCTTCACGATGCTCCTCGAACAGCGCGACAACCGCCTCGAAAGTCTCGGGGACGGCGGGCGCGGCCGGCGGTTCCGGCGCCGCCGGGGCGGAAGATGCCGGTCGTGGTCGTGCTGCTGCCTGTGCCGGTGCCATGGCGACCGGAGCCGCGCGTTCCGTCTGGGATGCCGTCTGGTCTTGCGCGGCCGCCGGTTGGCGTCCCGGAGCCGCGTCAGGCTTTCCCGCCTTGATCGCCTTTACCAGATCGCCGGGCGGCGGCAGGTCCGCCGTGTAGGCCAGCCGGATCAGCACCATCTCGAGCGCCGCCAGGGTCGAGGGCGCGCCTTGCACCTCGCCGAGACCCTTCATCAGCATCTGCCAGGCCCGCGCCAGGATCGGCAGCGTCAGCGTGTCGGCGAAGGCAACGCCGCGGGTCCGTTCCAGCTCGGAAGCGCCTTCCAGCGCCGAGTCGCGGGCTGTCTTCAAGCGGGTAATCAGGTGCGTCAGATCCAGCAGATCCTGCAGCATGACCACCGGATCCGCACCTGAGGCATACATCGAGCGGACATCGCCGAGCGCCTCGGCGATCCTGCCGCCCATCACCTTCTCGAACAGATCGAAGACCAGCGCCCGGTCGGCCAGACCAAGCATGTCCTGCACCTGGGCCGCCGTGATCCTGCCGTCCGACAGCGCCATCGCCTGGTCGAGGATCGAAAGACCGTCGCGGGCCGAGCCGTCGGCGGCGCGGGAGATCAGCGCCAGCGCCTCCTCGTCCGCCTCTACATTTTCCTTGCCGCAGATCGTGCCGAACAGCTCCATAAGCTCGGAAACATCGAACCGGCGCAGATCGAATCGCTGGCAGCGCGACAGCACGGTGATCGGCACCTTGCGGATCTCGGTGGTCGCGAAGATGAATTTCACATGCTCCGGCGGCTCTTCCAGCGTCTTCAGCAACGCATTGAAGGCATTGCGGGACAGCATGTGCACTTCATCGATGATGTAGACCTTGTAGCGGGCGGAAACCGGCTTGTAGCGCACCCCGTCGATGATCTCGCGGATATCGTCCACGCCGGTACGCGAGGCCGCATCCATCTCCATCACGTCGACATTGCGGTCCTCGGTGATCGACCGGCAGGGATCGCATACCCCGCAGGGCGTCACGGTCGGCCCGCCAGTGCCGTCGGCGCCGATGCAGTTGAGACCCTTGGCGATGATCCGGGCAGTGGTGGTCTTGCCGACCCCGCGCACGCCGGTCAGCACGAAGGCATGGGCCAGCCGGCCGGAGGCCAGCGCGTTGCGCAGGGTGCGGACAAGCGCGTCCTGGCCCTTCAGGTCGTCGAGGGTCTGCGGCCGGTATTTTCGCGCGAGCACACGGTATTCGGCCGGCGGCGTAGCACCGTCGCCCGCGGGGCCATCAATGGTCTCTGGAGGTGTCTGATCGTCCATGCGGGGGATCATAGGGGAGAGGCGGAAGCCTGGGAAGCGACCCGAGCCAAAACTCGTTACGGCCGCTCTTGAAGGCTCACCACACGCTACGATTCCCTGGCCTGATTGCGGTCATTTGCAAGGAAACGCAGCTTTTCGCGGTAGATCAGCATGCCGTGACTCTTGACCGGGACGAACCAGGACCGGATGAGCTGCTGACCGATCCACATGATCCGGTCGATGACCGGAGGGTTCGAGAGCAGATTGACGTCGCTGAACCGGCCGCTTTCGACGTCCGTCAAATACCGCTGGTCCCCGTAGTGACGATACCCCTCCAGCCGGTCCAGCCCTCTCGCCAGCCTCTCGAAAAGGCGGGAAACGGGCGGGAAGACATATGACGTTGCCCATTCGAGCCCCTGGCAGAGTTTGATCGGGATCACCATGACAGGCGGAACACGGGGCACGATATCCGCGGAATTGACCACCCGGAACACCGGGGTCTTCACGTTCTCGAAGAACTCGTAATTCGCAATGCGCGGTGCCCCGAAGGTATAGCAGGCGCCGCACATATCGCTTTTCATGAGGACCGTCATGAGCAGCGCCAGGGCGCCTCCCAGGGAATGACCGGTGAGAAACAGCGGAAGCTGCTGGCCCTTCTCGTCCACACCCTTGGTCTCGAGGATGACCCGGAGGCGACTGATCGCCGTCTGTCCGTGGCTATCGGTCTTCTTGGTAAGTGCGTTCAGGAATCCCGAATGCACTTTCTTCGTTCCTCCTTTCGCCGTCACGCCATACTCGAACGGTGTGGCATCCGCATCGGTCAGCCAATCCGAAACCTTCTTCTCGGTACCGCGAAAGGCGACCACAACAAATGAATGTCCATCGTCATTCCGCGGCAGGCGCTTGCAGACGAATGCCTGGGTTTCCGCGACATTGATCGTGCCAAGCAGCTCAAAGCCTCTGGACTCCAGAATCGCGCGCAGAAAATCCTCGCTGTCGATTCCCTGAAGCAGGAGCCGATCGGCAAAATCACCGAGCCATTTCTCGATCTTTTCCGAATCGCCTCCGGCAATCAGGGAAAAGCTCTTCGCCGCCTCGGCGATCCGCGCACCGGTTCCCTCGAATTCGTAATAGGCCAGCGCCGACAGTTCGGCGAGCACATAGGCCATCCGGTCGCTGTAGGCCGGTCTTTGAGTGGGCGGGGACAGAAGTTTTTCATCGGAAAGATAGTCCGCATCCCTCTTCCCGTCCGCCTTGGGTCGACGCAGGAACGAGAAGATGCCGCTGCCCAGCAACACGGAACCCAGTCCGCCCAGGACGGAAGCGATTTCCGGGTGATCGCCGATCAGCCCCGAGACGGCGGACAGAAAACCATTCTCGTCCATGGCAGAACCTCAACAGGCAAACGGTGTTGACCGTCAATACACTATTGATGGCAACCGATGAATGGAAATACATTTTTAACATGTGTTTTATTCTATGGCTTTCCCGTTGCTGAAGGGCAAGCTGATAGCGGTATCCGCCCGATCAAGCAGGCAGAATACGGATCATCCATGTGGAGGAGAGGTGGAAGACTGGGAAGCGACCCGAGCGAAAACTCGTTACGGCTGCTTCCTTCCGGACCTGACCGGATTGGCGAGGAGCTCGTCCGTCCCAGCCTTCCGAGCGTTCTATATCGGGGGAACGGGGCGGAATGCAAGGGGAATGCTTCGGACACACCGGCGCTAAAGTGCCGGGGATCCCCTCAAAATCCCGAGAATTAAGGAAACGCAAAGCGAGATGAATGCAGTAGATCCAAAGACGAAAATCATTCCCGCTTTTGAAACCTCGTCGGTCAAGGCGCCCTTGGCCCGAAGGTCTTCCTGAACAGCCAAGAAATACTCTCTAAGGATACCGAGAGCTCCTCCGAGCAGAGCAATCAAGGGGCTGGCCCACTTCCCGGCAATGGCAGCAAGAAAAATGACGACCACAAGCAAGATCAGCAGAAAACCGATCCATCGATTGTTAACGAAGAAGAATGGGTTGTATCCGTTTCGGGCCGCCATTGCGGTTATTCCCCGCGAATAGCCTTAAGGACCGCTGATGGGAGTCACCACACTTTCAGTCTCAATCTCGGGCTCCAGCACGGTCAGATCAGGATACTCCAAGACAAGCTCCTGATATCGCGCGCGAATTCTATTCGCTTCTGCCGCGAAAGAGGGATGCTTGGCATGAAAGTCCGCAAAGAATTGCGACGCGGGAACAGTGTCCAGCGCTTCGGGGATGAAAATTGTCGTGCGCTTTTTCATAGTCATATCCTATCACAAATCCCAGTCGATGTGATTGACGCCTGTTCCGAGCGTGTTCCGCATCAGGGCGACAACACCTGTTACGGCCTCCACCCGCGCCTGCCTGGTGTCGGACACGAGACCTGTGAGCACATGCCTCGTCGAGACACCATCCTGGTCCGGCGGCTCTTCCCAGACGAGCAACGCAGATCCGTGAAGGACATGGCGCACCCTTTGGTCATTCAGCCAGTCAAAGAGCCGGAGAAACAGGGTGTCGTTCCTGGATTTCACGAAATACACCGCATGTACTTCACCATTCCAGAAATGGACGTGCGCATAGAGAGTTGAAGGCGGCAGGGGGCCGTTCTTGAGCACCCCATCCACAATCAACTTGTAAAAACCGGCCGCCGTTTCTCCGATCTGGAGAGCGAACGCTTCATAACCGGTCTGGCTGATCTTAACCCGCCACATTCGCTGATCATGCGGGTCCTAAAGATCAAAACAAGCACAAGAATAGAAAAACACGCAAAACGTGCTTCCGATCTTCGCCCCTTGCGATAGCCGGACGGCCAGAGAAACGACGGCCAGAGAAACAGTCAGCCCTTGGTCGGCGGCAGCGTCTCTCCGTTCCGCTCCTCCCAATACTGGATCGCGGCGGAATGGTCGCTGCCCGGATGGGCGTCGTTGAAGTCCTTCCAGATGCCGGTCAGCAGTTTCAGGATCGGCATGTCCTGCCCCTGAGATTCCGCAAGACCGGCGGCGATGCCGACATCCTTGGTCATCAGGGCGGTGGCGAATCCGGCGTCGAACTTGCGGGTCAGCACCGAGGGCTTGAACTTGGTCTCGGTATTGTTGCTGCGGCCCGTCGAGACATTGATCACGTCGATCATCACGCTCGGGTCGAGGCCGAACTTGGCGCCGACCAGGATGGCCTCGTTGGTGGCGCTCAGCGCGATGGCCGAGAGATAGTTGTTCAGGCATTTCATGGCATGGCCGGAGCCGAGCGGGCCGGTGCGGATGACCACCCGGCTCATCGGCTCCATGATCCCCTCGGCCGCATCCAGCGCCGCCGCATCCTCACCGCCGAGCATGATGGCGAGGGAGCCTTCCTCGGCCCGCCAGGTGCCGCCGGAGACGGGCGCATCGCACAGCACGATGCCCTTCTCCTTCAGGGCCGCGCCGAGCGCGACCGTGCCGGTCGGCTCCGACGAGCTCATGTCGATGGCGACGGTGCCGGATTTCATGCCCTTGGAGGCATTGTCCGCGCCGTCGACAAGCGCCATACGGGCCGCCTTGCCGTCCGGCACCATGGTGACGACGATGTCGGAGGCCGCGCCAAGCGCTTCCAGGCTCGGCGCCACCTCGCCGCCGATCTCGCCCGCGAATCGCTGGGATGTCTCGGGCCTGAGATCGAAGACGCGGACATCGTAGCCCGCCTCGACCATGTGCCGGGCCATCGGCCAGCCCATCATGCCGAGGCCGATCCAGCCGACGACTGGTTTGCTGTCGGAAGCCATCGCTCAGACCCCCTGTTCTTTGAAGACTTCGCGAGCGATCTTGAAAGCGCTGACGGCGGCAGGGAAACCGGCATAGGTCGCGACCTGGATGAAGATCTCCGCCATCTCGTTCTTGGTCACGCCATTGTTCAGCGCGCCGAGCAGATGCAAACGCAACTCATGCTCCCGGCCCATCGCCGCCAGCATGGCGAGGTTCAGCATGGAACGGGTCTTCAGCTCCAGCCCGTCCCGGCCCCAGCAGGCGCCCCATGCATGGGTGGTGACGAATTTCTGCAGGATCATCGAGAACTCGTCCGCATTGTCGAAGCTGTTCTCGACATATTCCTTGCCGAGCACCTTCTTGCGGGTCTCCAAGCCTTGTTCGAAAAGCTGATCCAGGTCCATGTGACGCGTCCTCCGTTGATTTTGTCAGATTGTATACGAGAGTAATCAGCCCGGACCCGGCTGACCAGCGAGCCCGGCGGAACAAGCCGATGTGCCAAACGGCAAGAAAGCGCGAAGATCAGGCTCGGTTGTCAGGCCCGGATGTCAGGCCCGGGCGTCGAAGGCGGCGCGGATCAATGCCCGGTAGAGCCGCTGCTGGGGCCGGTTGAAGATCAGGAATTCCGGATGCCACTGAACGCCGACCAGAAGCGCGCCATTCTCGCTCTCGATGCCCTGCACCATGCCGCGCCGGTCCCTGGCGGAGGCTTTAAGTCCCTCACCCAGCCGGTCGACTGACTGGTGATGAATGCTGTTCACCTGGCACCAGCTGACGCCGAGCATCCCGTGCAGACGCGAGCCCTTGTCGATATCAATCCGCTTTACCGGCAGCGGCGTGCGCCGGGCGCGGGAGCCGGGATAGGCCTCGGAAATCTCGCTGTGCAGGTTGCCGCCGAAAAACACATTCAGCATCTGGGCGCCGCGGCAGATGCCGAGCACGGGCCGCTTTCCACCCTTGAAATGCTCAAGCAGGGCGAGCTCGAAGGCATCCCGCTCCGGGTCGATTCCTTCCACGATGGCGACCTCGTTGCCATAGAGCGCCGGCGCGAGATCGCTGCCGCCGCCGACGATCACCCCGTCGAGCGCATCGGCATCGAGCGGCCGGTCCGGCCCGAGCCGAACGCTGCGACCGCCGGCCCGCCAGACGGCGAACCGGTGGAAGAACAACGGGATCAGGCCGGATTTGCTGGAGGTGGAGATCCCGATCAGCGGGCGGTCTTTCTTGCTCATTCGACGCCGAACAGGCGCCGCAGGCGCCCCGGCAGGCTGGCGTCGGCGGCGATACGATAGGCGGTGATGGCCGCGCCGAGCCGCTCCTCGTCTGCCGCCAGTTCCTCCACGGTGACCCACCGGTTCCATTCGGTCGCCGCCGACCAGTCGGGGTCGCCGAGATCGGCGTTCGGCAGGCGGTAGTGATAGGTCGGGCGCGGCTTGATCAGGACGTCGCCGACCCGTTTCTCCACCAGCTCCCGCGCCAGATGCGCGAACAGCGGCAACATGTCGAGCTCCCTGTTCCGGGTCGGGTTCATGGCGAGGTAGTCCTCGATCATGCGCTCAAGCCCGGCCGGATAGTCAGGCGAGAGGATCGTGCGTGCGTAGCTCTCCGGAAAAGGCGCGGTATGCGGCAGGATCCGGCGGGTGATATCCACAGCCACCGCGTCCCGGAGGCTCTCCGACCGCAGCAGGTAGGCCTGCAGCACATGCAGGATTTCCTCCGGCGACCCGGTCGCCACTTCCACATTCAGATGCAGCCCGAACGCATAGAGAGCGCTCTCGCGCGTGCCGAGGGCGCCATGCGTCCGCAGCAGCGCAAAGGTCTCGTCCAGGTCGCCAAGCCGGGACCACGGAATGGGCGGAAACACGATCTCGACCGGCACCAGCCCGGTCAGCGCGTCCCCGAGCGGACCGCGCCAGCCGTCGGGAATCTCGAAATCCTGGAACAGGGAATTCGACCCGCCCGGATCGGTATCGTCGCCGTCTTTTCTGTGCACGTACTGAACGTCGAGCTCGACGATTGTCTCGCCCCATTCCTCATGGCGCAGGAGGGTGCGGTGCGCGTCGACCTTCTCCGCCGCGCCACCGAAGGCCTCCTGCAGCAGCTCCACCGTCCGTTCCACCGACAAGCCGGCGAATTCCAGCTCGACGCCGACATTGCGCTCCTCGCCCTTCGCATTCTTCGCGACCGGCGGTTGTTTGGGATTTGACGGCATCAGTGCTCCGGCTATCTGGTCTCGTAGGAAATTCCGGTCACCTCGACCGATTGCGGCCCGCGCGGCGTGCGGACTTCAACGACATCGCCGATCTCCGCCCTCAGCAGCGCCCGGGCGATCGGCGAGACCCAGCTGATCTCCCCGCGATCGAGATCGGCCTCATCGATACCCACGATACGGATGGTGCGTTCCCTGTCATCCTCATCAGCATAGGTCACCGTCGCGCCGAAAAAAACCTGATCCTTGTTCGGCTGCTGCAGCGGATCGACAATCTCCGACGCTTCCAGACGCTTCAGCAGGAAGCGCATCCGGCGATCGATCTCGCGCAGCCGCTTCTTGCCATAGATGTAATCGCCGTTCTCGGAGCGGTCGCCGTTTCCGGCGGCCCAGGACACGATCTCGACGACCTTCGGACGCTCTTCCCGGCGCAGATGCTTCAGCTCATCCTGAAGTGCCTTGAAGCCGCGCGGGGTGATGTAGTTCTTCACGCCTTTCGGGGACGGGTCGGGGATCTCGTCCTCTTCCTCGAAGTCGCTGTCGTTTTCCTTGACGAAGGCTTTGCTCATCTCTGCTTTCTGACCGTCTTTCCCATCGGCGCGCCAACACCCAGAATGCAGGCATAGCGTTCCCGACTCAAGCAGGCCTATTGCCCGGTCCGGCCTCGTCATGCGCTACTATCCGGAAATAGCGCAGGGACGGAAAAGTTCCATGAGAAGTACGAAACAGGTTCATGTGGTCGGCTGCCATGCCGCGGGCGAGGTCGGCGATGTGATTGTCGGCGGCGTCGCGCCACCGCCGGGCGAGACGATCTGGCAGCAGGCCCGCTGGATCGCCGAGGACGGAACACTCAGGGACTTCATGCTGAACGAGCCGCGCGGCGGCGTCTTCCGGCATGTGAACCTGCTGGTGCCGCCGAAGGACCCTTGCGCCGCCATGGGCTGGATCATCATGGAGCCGGTGCATACCCCGCCCATGTCCGGCTCCAATTCCATCTGCGTCTCCACCGTTCTGCTGGAGACCGGCATCGTGCCGATGGAAGAGCCCGTGACCCGCTTCATGCTGGAGGCGCCCGGCGGGCTGGTCGCCATCGAGGCGCAGTGCCGGGACGGCAAGGCCGAAAGCATCACGGTGCGCAACCATCCCTCCTTCGCCGCCGCCATCGATGTGCCTCTGGAGGTGGAGGGGTATGGCACCCTGACCGTGTCGACGGCCTATGGCGGGGACAGCTTCATCATCGTCGACGCGGACGCCCTCGGCTTCGCCATCCGGCCGGATGAGGGCCGCGCACTTGCGGATCTCGGCGTCCGCCTGACCCGCACGGCAACAGAACAGCTCGGCTTCAGCCACCCGACGAACCCGGACTGGCGGCATATCTCATTCTGCCTGTTCGCCGGCGCGCTGAGCGAAGGCGAGAAGGGGCTTGAGACCCGGCATGCCGTCGCCATCGAGCCCGGCAAGATCGATCGGTCCCCGACCGGAACGGCGCTTTCCGCCCGCATGGCCCTGCTTCGCGCCACGGGCCGGATGCAGGTCGGCGACCGGCTCACCGCCCGCTCCATCATCGACTCGAGCTTTACAGGACGCATCGAGGAAGAGACCGAACTCGGCGGTTTGCCGGCAATCACTCCCTCGATCACCGGCAGCGCCTGGATCACCGGGACCTTTCAGTATCTGCTCGATCCGACAGATCCCTGGCCCGGCGGCTACCGGGTGGGCGATACATGGCCGCTCGGAATGACGTGACGGAATGCGCCGGCTGGTGACCGCGCCGGAACTGCTCTCGAGAATCCAGTGAAGTCATTGATCCGAGGGGGGCTCGCCGCTCCCGGTCAGCCCTCGGTGGCGGGTACCGTCGCCGATTCCATGGTGTGACGAAGCCTCTGCAACCGGCTGTCCGACAGGCGGTAGGCCCAGGCACTGAGTCTCTCGGCATTCGCGGCGGCGAAGGACTTGGCTTCTTCCGTCGCGTCCGGCGCGACATTGACCGAGAAATGCGTCCAGGTTTCCACGGCACCCGACGCCCCCGGAACTTGCGCGAAATCGACGATCACGGTGAGACCGCCGCGGGTCTGGTAGATCGCGTTGCCGAGTGACGGCTCGAAGGTCATGTCCTGAATCGC
Organism: Nisaea sp.; assembly: GCF_040217065.1. Lineage (GTDB taxonomy): Bacteria > Pseudomonadota > Alphaproteobacteria > Thalassobaculales > Thalassobaculaceae > Nisaea. The sequence goes on along the minus strand of NZ_JAVJNX010000010.1, from coordinate 380,347 downwards.
GCGGACATCCTCGAAGGTGAGCTGCGACAGCCCGTCAGTGATCTCGTTCAGCGTGTAGAATGTCGCGAACTTCCGGTCTTCCGGCATGTTCATCAGCTTGAAGGGTGTCTTGCTGTCATCCACGCGGCGGACTTCCAGCACATCGCTGTTCGGGGCCGTCAGATGGATCTCCTGGATCCGGTCGGCGCCGATATCGATCACCTCCCCGTCTGTCCAGGCGGTCATGCTGTGCATCGAACCGACCTGGCCGTGCGCCAGCCAGGAACGGGCGTCCCCGCTCTGCCGCAGATAGAGCATCGCACCCCCGGTGCCGCTGCTCCGGTCCCTGCCGATCAAGGCATCGACGATTGCGTCGCCGTTCCGGCCAAGCAGCCGCACCCGGGTCGCCTCGGACCCTGCCGCCGTCACGTCCGAGACACCGAGCCGGGCATAGCGCGCGGGATCGGCGGTCTTCGCCTCGACCAGCTTCAGCTCGGCGAGAGACAGAATGAAATCCCGGATCTTTCCGGTATCCGCCGGATATCCGTTCTGTTCCGCGACGCGCCAGACCCCGTCCGCCCGGGCGATGCTCACCTGTTCGACCGCCGCGTCCCTGTTCCAGGATATCTCGATCCGCGCAATATCGGGGATCTGCTGCTCCAGGCCCGGAAAAGCCCGGGCATCCTCCAACCCGGAGATGGTCGCATCGTGGCGCCAGAAAACGGCCAGCCCGGCAGCCAAGACAACCGCCGCCGTCACAGCGGCCAGAATTCCAAGCGAACGCAAGCTCAGCATCGGTCTCTCCCTAGCCGGCAACCACGGACGCGGTATGGCGCCGGCGGCGCATGCTGCGCCAGAATGCGAGGATCAGCGCCAGAACCGTCACCAGGATCGGCACCAGGGCGATATTGTAGAACCAGAGTTCGGTCTCCAGCCGGTCGACATCCTCGCGGACCGAGCGCTGCACGGCGCGCAGCTCGCTCCTGATCTTCAGGATCTCCTGCCGATACGCCTCGATCTCCGCCTGTTCCTTCTCGGACACGATGGCGACCGCCCCCTCCGGCATGCCGCGCCGCAAGGCGTCGAACCGTTGCTGCGTTTCCGCCAGAGTGGTCTGCAACTGTTCCTGGCGGGCGGCGTACTGCGTTTCCGCCTCGCGTGCGATCTGCTGCAGCACTTCGAACGGACGGGCCGTGGACCCGCGGCCGCGCAACCCGAGAAGCGCGCTGCTCCCGGAAAGCGCATCAAGGCTGTTCAGAACGAAATCGCCGTTCCCGGAGACCGGAACCGGCACCCGGCGGCCGAAGAACTGCTGCGTCCGGACCCAGAACCGGTCCGCCAGCACGTCGCTGTCGGCAACGAGGATGACATCGAGCGGTGCGGTTGATTGCGTCAGCACCGTGGGGAACTTCGCCCTGTATGCGGCCTCGTCTTCGGCGCCCGGCGCCGCGTCGCCCTCCGCCACCTTCGGCTCCGGCGGGCCGTCGGGAAAGGCGGTGGTCACGCTGTCCGCGGTCAGCCGCGCGGCGATCACCAGCGGCTTCGGCCCGGGCACGTAGTTGCGCAGCAGGGTCTCCGGCGCGCGCATGCCCTTTACCTGGTCGACCTCCAGCTCCGCCGAGCCCAGAGACGTCGTCACCAAAGGCGTCATCGTCACCGCCGCGCCGTCCGCCAGGGCGATATGGCCGGCGCTGGCGACGGCAAGGGTATTGACGTTGGTGGTGATCGGCGAGGATTGATCGATATTGCCCCCTGTGAGTTCCAGCCAGACGACGTAATCGACCGGCCGCTGGCCCTCGCCCGGCTGGACCTTGCGCGCCGTCATCCGGTCGGCGGCGATCTTGGTCGGGTCGTAGAGCACCCCCCAATGGTCGAACAGGGTCGCCAGATTGCTGCGTTCCGGCGCCAGTTGCCCGAAGAACTGGGCCTGGCCGCCTTCGGTCTCCGAAAAGGGATCGACGAAGATCAGCGCTTTCCCGCCCCCGAGCAGAAACTGGTCAACGGCAAACTGGGCACGCGGGCCGAGCGCGGCCGTATGGGCCAGCATCAGCACGGTGACGTCGTCCGGGATCTTGTCGAAATCCTCGTTCAGATAGCGGGTCTCGTAGATGGCGCCGATCTGATCCGCGAGAATGTAGGGTGCCACCGGCGTCTGCTGCCCCATGGCGTTCATGCGCACCGTGCCCTGCATCGGCAGGCTGGTGACCACGCCGATCACGGTGCGTTTCGGTTTGGCCAGAGCGTAGATCAGACGCGAGATATCGTATTCCAGGAAGGTCTCCCGCTCCGGCTGCAGAAACGGAATGACCTCGAGATCGTCGGTCAGATTGGTGCCGGAGAGTCCGAAGAACACCTGCTCCCCGCCTTCCTGCAGCGGGATCTGCTGCAGGCCGTCCGCGACGGCACGGTCCTCAAGCTCGGTGAAGGGTTCCGGATCGTAGATTTCGACCTTTATCTTGCCGCCTGACCGGACCGCATATTCGCCCAGCAGATCCCGGACCCGGCCTGCATAGATGCCGTAGAACGGAACCTCCCGGCCCAGCGCCTCGGAATAATAGAATTTCAGGGTGACCGGTTCCTCGATGGACTCAAGCAGCGTTTCCGTCGCATCGGACAGCGAAAACAGCCTTTCCTCGGTCAGGTCGAGCCGGGTCGAGGTGAACAGGGCCGTCGTCAGCACGTTCAGCGCCAGGAACAGCGTCAGCAGCAGGAACAGGGCGGCAACGGCAATCCGTCCCTGGGTGGCGAAGCCGCTGCGCAGTCCGGCCGGGGCAGAGGGGGCCGGAGCAGAGGAGGGCGTGTCAGAGAGCGTGCTCATCCTATTCCGCCTTCTTCCAGTCGATGACATAGGCATTCGCGGTCAGCGCGATCACGATGGCCGAGCCGAAGAAGATCAGGTCCCGCAGATCGATCACGCCGCGCTGAATGGCCTCGAAATGGGTCATGAAGCCAAAGCTGGCGATGGTCTGCACCAGCGCGCCCGGCGCCCAGTTGTCGAAATAGTTCAGCAGGATCGGCGAGCCCGCCACGGTGAAGATGAAACAGACCGCTGCCGTGACGACGAAGGCAATCACCTGGTTCTTGGTCATGGCCGAGATCAGCGAGCCGATCGCCATATAGGCGCCGGCCATCAGGTAGCTGCCGAGATAGGAGGCGACGATGACCCCGTTGTCCGGATTGCCAAGGTAGTTGACGCTGATCCAGAGCGGAAAGGTCAGGGCCAGCGCGACACCGGTAAAGGCCCAGGCCGCCAGGAACTTGCCGAGCACGGCCTCAAGCATGGTGATCGGCAGGGTCAGCAGCAGCTCGATGGTGCCGAGCCGGCGGTCCTCGGCCCAGAGCCGCATGGACAGGGCGGGCACCAGGAACAGGTAGAGCCACGGATGGAAGCCGAAGAAGGGTTGCAGATCCGCCTGGTCGCGGGCCAGGAACCCGCCGACGAAGAATGTCATGGTCCCGGCCATGACCAGGAAGATGACGATGAAGATATAGGCCAGCGGGGTGGCGAAATAGGCGCCGAACTCGCGCCGGAAAATCAGCCCGACATTACGCATAGCCGGTCACCTCGCGGAAATAGTCGTCAAGGCTGGCGGCGCCGGAACGGGCCTTCAGATCGGCGGGCGTGCCGTCCGCCAGCACCCGGCCCCGGGCAATGATCATGGCCCGGGTACAGACCGCGTCGACCTCTTCCAGAATATGGGTGGAGACGATGATGCACTTTTCCGCGGCCATGCTCTGGATCAGGCCGCGCACTTCGTATTTCTGGTTCGGGTCGAGACCGTCCGTCGGCTCGTCCAGGATCAGCACTTCGGGATCGTGCACCAGCGCCTGCGCCAGACCGACGCGGCGCTTGAAGCCCTTGGACAGGGTCTCGATCGGCTGCAGCACCACATCCGCCAGACGGGTCTGCGCGATCACCCGCTCGACGGCGGCGGCGACATCATTCTCGGCAATCCCGCGAATCCGGGCGACGAAGCAGAGGAAGGACAATGGCGTCATGTCCGGGTAGGCCGGCGCGCCTTCCGGCAGGTAGCCGATCGCCGCCTTCACTGCCTGCGGTGCCTGCCGCACGTCATGCCCGGCGACGATCGCGGTTCCGGCGGTCGGCGCCAGAAATCCGGAGATCATCTTCATGGTGGTGGATTTGCCGGCCCCGTTCGGGCCGAGGAAGCCAAGGACCTCGCCGCGCCCGACCTCGAACTCAAGGCCGTCAACGGCCGTGATCGAGCCGAATCGCTTGGTAAGCTTCCGAATGGATAATAGCGCGCTCATGTTTTTTGCGAACTCGGTCCCTATCGGCATCTGCTGTGTGCCTTACCTGCTCGTTTACCTGATCCCACAGAAAATTCAAAGGATTGGGTTTTTGCAAAGAATGACTATCTAATATCCTTTTGGCCTGAGTGGATAACCGGAGCAGCATGCTTGCCTGACGATTTTGCAAAACCGCGCGGCCGGAACACTCCCTCTTGGCGGCGGGCGCACAGCATTTCCGGGCTGGTGCTGTTCATCTATGTCGCCTCCCACCTGCTGAACCACGCCGTCGGCATTGTTTCGATCGACGCCTTGCAGACCAGCGGCAAATGGTTCGCACGTTTCTGGCACCAGCCTGCCGCGACCGCCGCCCTCTATTCCGCCCTGACGATCCACCTGTTGTTCGCCCTGCACGCGATCTATCGCCGGGACTCGCTGCGGGCGATGAGCCCTGCGGAAGTGACCCAACTGGCGCTCGGGCTCTCCATCCCGGTGTTCCTGATCAGCCATGCCATGGGCACACGGGTGCTCGACGAATTCTTCGGCGCCGACCCGTCCTATCTTTATGTCCAGCTGGTGATCTGGAAGTTCGCGCCGCACTATGTCGTGACCCAGACCATATTGCTTCTCGCCTCATGGATTCACGGCTGCATCGGGCTGCATCTCTGGTTCAGGTTCAAACCGGGATATCGCCGCCTGCTGCCGCTCTGGCTTACTCTTGCGGTCATGGTTCCGACGCTTTCCCTCGCCGGCTTTGTCGCCTCGGGCACCGATGTGCTGCGCATGGCGGAAGACCGCGCGTGGCTCGGTGTCGTGCTGGAGTCCTTCAAACTGCCCCAAGGCGACGCGCAACTGGCGTTCCTGGCCTGGGTCCGCAACACGGAATACAGCTACTACGGCCTGGTTTTTCTGGTTTTCGCCGCCCGTTCCGTGCGCCTGTACCGGCTGAGAAAAGCCGAGCCGGACATCACGCTGACCTATCACACCGGCCAGAAGGTCGGGCTGCGCTCCGGCGCCACGATCCTCGAGACCAGCCGCCATGCCGGCATCCCGCATGCCTCGGTCTGCGGCGGCCGCGGCCGCTGTTCGACCTGCCGGGTCCGCATCGGCATCGGACTGGACTCCCTGCCGGCCCCGTCCGATCTCGAATCCAGGGTGCTGAAGCGGGTCGGGGCGCCGGACAATGTGCGGCTCGCTTGCCAGACCTATCCCGCAGTCGATCTGGAGGTCACCCCGCTGCTGCCGCCGACCCGGGCGAGTGTCGAGGATAGCGGGGAGCGGCCGGACTATCTCGCCGGTCAGGAGCGCGACATCGTGGTGCTGTTCGCCGATATCAGGGGCTTCACGCAACTCACCGAGCGGCGCCTGCCCTATGACACGGTGTTCATCCTGAACCGGTATTTTTCCGAAATGGGCCACGCCATCGAAAGCGCCGGCGGGCGCATCGACAAGTTCATCGGCGACGGCATCATGGCCCTGTTCGGCATCGACAGGGGCATCGAGACCGGGTCCCGAAATGCGATCCTGGCGGCCCGGCTGATGGGCGAGAACCTGAAACAGCTGAACGAATCACTGGCGGCGGACCTGGACGAGCCGCTGCGTATCGGCATCGGCATTCACGGCGGCCCGGCCATCGTCGGAGAACTCGGCTACCGGGAAACACGGGGGCTCACGGCGGTCGGCGACACGGTCAATACGGCCAGCCGGCTGGAGGCCCTGACGAAGGAGCACGGAGTCCAGCTCATCCTCTCCGAATCCGTGATCACGGCGGCCGGCATGCCGCTGGAGACAGGCGAACGGACAAAGATCACGGCACGCGGGCGGGAGCAAAGCATTGCCGTCCGCCTCATTCCCGATACCGGCGCTTTGCCAGCGGAACTCAGTCCCGCGCCCCGGAAGGGACATAGCGCTTAGGCGGCGCGCCGAATGTCTTTGTGAAAGCTGCCGTGAAAGCGCTCGGGCTGCGGTATCCGCAATCCAGCGCAACGGTCGTGACGCTCCCGCCCGCCGACAACATTTCCAGCGCCGCGAGCAAGCGGCAGCGTTGCCGCCATTCCGCGAAGGAATACCCGGTTCCGGCCAGGAACAGCCGGGTCAGGGTTCGGCCGCTGGCGCCGGCGCGGCGGCCCCACGCCGCCAGATCCCGCTCGTCCGACGGATCGTCGACAAGCGCAAGGGCGACCCCCGCCGCACGGCGGTCGGGCGGAATGGGCAGATGGAGGTCAGCTGAAACCAGGTCCCGCAATTCGTCCGCGATAACCGAGGAAAGCCGGTCGCACCGCCCGTGCTCTCCTTTCTCGGAGAGATGTCTCAGCCGGACGATGAGCTGCTTCAACAAGGTCGATACGGTGACCACGCCGCAACGGGACGGAACCGGGATCTCCCGCTCTCCCTCGACGGCGGCGCGGATATAGAGCGAGACGAAATCCGCATCGCCGATGGCCCGGACCCGGTGCGGCACCCGGGCCGGGACCCAGACCGCCATGCCGGACGGCACGGACCATTGTCCCTCCTCGGTCCAGACCTGAAGCAGACCGCGCTCGGCATGAACGAACTGGGCCCTGTCATGGTGATGCTCGCCGGTATCGTGCCCGCGCGCGAAGAAAGCGCCGAAAGCCGTGATCTGGGGCGAGTCATCGGAAAGTGCCGCGACCGCATCCCGAATTGAGGAATTCTGTCCGTTTGTCGATATTTTTTGACTTTCCATCGCAAGACAGACGATACGGCACATGGCATCCTGTGAAAAGACCTTCAGGAGAATATCCATGAATCCGCGCCGTCTGCTGCTGCTCAATCTGGGCCATGCGCTCGATCATCTCTTCATGCTGCTGTTTCCGGCCGTTGCCGCCCTCGCCGCAGCCGACATCGGCGACAGCTACGGCGCGGTGCTGGTGCTTGCCACCGGCAGCTTCATCGCGTTCGGCGCCTGCTCGCTGCCGGCCGGCTGGCTCGGGGACCGCTGGGGCCGGGAGAAAATGATGCTGATCTTCTTCACCGGGATCGGCAGCGCCAGCATCCTGACCGGGTTTGCCACCTCATACTGGCACCTTGCCGCCAGCCTCACGCTGATCGGTGTCTTTGCCGCGATCTATCACCCGGTCGGCATCGCCATGGTGGCCAAGGGCGGCGGAAATCTCGGCCGCCGGCTCGGTGTCAACGGGGTCTGGGGCAATATGGGGGTCGCGGCGTCGGCGCTGGCCATCGGCGCCTTTGTCGATTTCGCCGGCTGGCGCGCCGCCTTCTTCCTGCTTGGCGGGTTGTCCATCGCGGCCGGTTTCTACTGGGCCCGCCTGCAGCCGGACGCAATCCCCCAGACCGCGCAGTCACGCGGGGCCGATCATGGCCCGCCCGCCCTCGGCTGGCAGCGGGTGCTGCTGGTCATCGGCATTTCGGCGGCGATCGGCGGATTCATCTTCAATTCGATGACCGTTGCCTTGCCGAAAGTCCTGGATGACAGGCTTGCCAGCCTCTCCTATTCCGCCACCGAGATCGGCGCCATCGCCAGCGCCGTCTATGCGCTTGCCGCCTTCTCCCAGATCGTCGTCGGCCGGGCCATCGACCGGTATGCCATCAAGCCGATCTTCCTTGCCATCACCGCAGGCCAGGCGGTTGCCCTGTTTGTCGCGGTCAATCTGGATGGCTGGGCCATGGTCGCGGCCGCCGTCGCCGTCATGGTGCTGGTGTTCGGCCAGATCCCGATCAATGACACGCTGGTTGCGCGCTATACGCCGGATCGCTGGCGCGGCCGGGTCTATGCGGTGAAATATGTCCTGACATTCACCGTCTCGGCCGCCGTGGTGCCGGGCCTGTCCTGGCTCTATGACCAGGGCGGCGGGTTCCCGGCCATGTTCCTTGGAGCGGCCGCAGCCGCGGCGATCATCACCGCGGCCGTGCTGCTGCTGCCCCGGGCCCCGACCGCCGCCGTCGCGGCAGCGGAATAAAGCCGGACGCGGCGCGGCCTAGACCGTCCGCATTTCAGCCAGAAACCGCTGCACCACCTGGCTCAGGTCTCCGGATTTCGCGGAGACCTGTTCAGACGCGCTCAGCACTTCTCCCGAGATCGCCGTGGTCTCCCGCGTCGCCTCGCTGACCCCGCTGATATTCTCGTTGGCGGATCCGGTACTGGCTGCGGCATCGCTCACATTGCGGGCAATCTCCTGGGTCGCCGCGCTCTGCTCTTCCACCGCTGTCGCCACCCCGGCGGAGATCCTGTTGATCTCCTCGATCCGGTCGGCAATGTGCTGGATGGAGGAAACGGTATGCTGTGTATCGTCCTGGATGGTCTGGATCTGGGTCGAGATTTCCTCTGTCGCCTGGGCCGTCTGGGTGGCCAGGTTCTTCACCTCGGAGGCCACCACGGCAAATCCCTTGCCCGCCTCGCCGGCACGGGCCGCCTCGATGGTCGCGTTCAGGGCGAGCAGGTTGGTCTGCTCGGCGATGTCGGTGATCAGCTTCACCACTTCGCCGATCTTGGCGGAATTGTCCGCCAGCCGGTCGACGAGCACGCGGCTCTGCTCCGCATCCTGCACCGCCTGATCGGCCACCTGCGTGGAGCGCGAGACCTGCTGTGAAATCTCCGTGATGGACGCGGAGAGCTCCTCGGCGGCGCTGGCCACGGTCTGCACATTCTCGGTTGCCTGGTTCGAGGCCGAAGAGGCCATGCCGGCCATGTTGCTGGAGCGGTCCGCGGTTTCCGTCAGGCTGTTGGCGGAACCGCGCAGGGTCTCGGCTGCGGCCGAGACCGATTCGAGCGTGGCCGTGGCCGTGCTGTCGAAATCCCGGGTCAGCTCCTCGATCCGGCGGGTACGCTTGGCGCGCCGTTCCTGGTCGGCGCGCGAAGCCTCCTGAAGTTCTTCCGCCTTCTGCATGCTTTCACGGAAAACCAGAACCGCCTTCGCCATTTCACCCATCTCGTCGCCGCGGTCGGTCATCGGTACGTCGGTGCGCGACTCGCCGGCCGCCAGCCGCCCCATCACCTGGGTCAATGCTCTCACCGGTCCGGATATGCCGCGCGCCATGAGGGCGGTCGCCACCAACCCGATCACCACGCAGACGACGGTCGCGACAATGGAAAGAATCTCGGTATTCCTGATATCGTCCCCGGCTTCGGTTCCGATCATGGTCTGCTCGTCCCGAATCGCGCCATAGGCGCCGGCTGCATCCGCAAGGATGTCGGCTGCAGCGGGCCGCAGCTCTTCATCGAGAATCACGTTGAGCGAAACGACAAGATCGCGCACAGACAGCAGTCCCGCCTGATAGGCGGCAACGCTGCTCTTCAATGCCTCGGTCAGCTCATCGTCCTGGCCGAACTGAAGATTGCCGATCAGATCGTCAAAGCTGGTCGCCAGGGGGGCCTGCTCCGCCTCGACCAGGCTGAAGGTCTCGGCCTTCTGGTCCAGCAGGTAGCGATTCAGTTCGGCGCGCTGGATCAAGAGACTGCGCAGCACCTGCCCGGCCTTGAAAGCCAGTTCCGCATCGTAGGCCTCGTTGGCATCCGCCATGATCGATGTCAGCTTCTGCTCGAGCTCCGAGCCAAGCTGGTTGATCTCTGCGATCGCCGTGTCACGGCGTGCCCGGCTCGCCACGACGGCCTCGAAAGCAGCCTCGTAGCCAGCGAGCTTCATCTGGATACCGGCCAGGCGGTTGCGCGCCGCATCCGTCGCCGCCCCGCTCTCGGCAATCTCGAGATCCTTGCGCACCGCGGAAATGCCCGTATAGGCATTTTCAGCGGATTCGGCGCTGCCATCGATCAGAAACTGCTTCACTTCTGCCGCGGCTTCAAGCAGATCCGCCCGCGCGGCGGTCACCTGAGAGGCCTGCCCGGTCAGCTGCTGATAACGGGTCAATGCGCCGGCCACCTGCCAAAGACCTGAAAATGACGCAACACTGTTGATCACCAGCAGGATCAGAATCCCGCCGATGCCAATCAGCAGTTTTACGCCGAACTTCAAGTCGTTAAACTTCGAGAACATTTGCTCCCGTCCCCCCTTTGGTTTCCCTTGCCCGGCGCCAACCATCCATTGTGGCGATATCGTCAGACAATAAATAAATCTCGATTAAAATTTTTCATCAATTGTCTAAACATCTGATTTTCAACACAAAAGTGATTTATTCCATATTTTTCGGCGACTGGCAATGGCTTGGCATAATAGGCTGTTTTAAAATAGTTCGACTCAGAAACGACTTCACCGGGGAGGAACCAGATGGCCGGCGAGCAGACTTACGAAGTGTACGCGGTGCGCTACGCTCACAATGCCACACGCAAGCGGAACGAGAACTTCGTTTTTCCGGACGCCCACGACGTCCCCATGCCGCTCGATTACTTCGTCTGGGTGATCCGAAACGCGGAACGCACCTTCGTCGTCGATACCGGGTTCGGCGAGGTTGCCTCCCTGAAGCGGGGCTCTCCCCTGCTGCGCTCGACGACCGAAGGGCTGGCCCTGCTGGGGATCGACGCGGCCAGGGTCGAGGACGTCATCATCACGCACATGCATTACGACCATGCCGGCGGGATCGGGGAGTTTCCGAACGCCACCTTCCATCTGCAGGATTCGGAAATGTCCTACGCCACCGGCCGCTGCATGTGCTTCGAGGCGATACAGCGGCCCTTCGAGGTCGAGGATGTGGTGGCCATGGTGCGCAAGGTCTATGGCGGTCAGGCAAAGTTCCATGACGGCGATGCGGAACTCGCGCCCGGCCTCAGCATCCACAAGATCGGCGGCCATTCCGCCGGTCTGATGTGCGTCCGGGTCCGGACCGCGCGCGGCTGGGTCGTGCTGGCCTCGGACTGCGCGCATTTCTACGAGAATATCCGCGAGCGGAAGCCTTTCGTGATCTGCTACGATCTCGGCGCCATGATGAACGGTTTCAACACGCTGGAATTGCTGGCGGACAGCCCGGATCACATCGTGCCCGGTCATGATCCGCTGGTGATGGACTATTACCCGGCGCCGTCACCGGATCTGGAGGGCGCCGTCGTCCGGCTCGACGTGATGCCGAAGGTACCCTGAAAGCGCGCTCAGACCTCTTTCAGGAAATCATCCACTTCGACCTGGTAGCCCTCAATCAGTTTGTTCGTCTGGTTGAACATGCCGATGACGGCCATCAGTTCGCCGTACATTTCCTCGGTCATGCCGTGGCCGCGCGCCTGCCGCGTGTGTGAGCGGGTGCAATATTCGCAGCCGTTCGTCGCCGAGACCGCGACCGCGATCATTTCCTTGGTCCGGGCATCGAGGGCACCCGGCGCCATGACCTCTTTCAGCCCGTACCAGACCCGGGCCAGGGTCGGCGGATGGGACGCCAGCGTGCGCCAGACATTCGGTATGAAATCGATGTTCCGGGACGACATGATGTCGTCATAGACCGCGCGGACCTCGTCCGATGCGTCCTCGTACGGGACCGGCGTGACCGTGGCACCCATGAGCGTTTCCCTGACTGGCTGACGGAAGGCGGAGGCGGGCCGGTTTCCGGCCCGCGCCCGATCAGTACATGTGCTGGCCACCATTGATCGACATGGTCGATCCGGTGACGAAGCCGGCATCGTCGGCGCAGAGGAACACCACGCCGCGGGCGATCTCCTCGGCATGGCCGAGCCGGCCGACCGGAACCCGGGCGACAATCTTCTCGAGCACGTTTGCCGGCACGGCGGCAACCATATCGGTATCGATATAACCCGGCGCGATGGCATTCACCGTGATGTTGGAGCGGGCGCCTTCCTGGGCCAGCGCCTTGGTGAAACCGTGGATACCGGATTTGGCGGCGGCATAGTTCACCTGGCCATATTGTCCCGCCTGGCCGTTGATCGAACCGATATTGACGATCCTGCCGAACTTCCGCTCCCGCATGCCTTCGATCACATTCCGGCACATGTTGAAGCACCCGCCCAGATTGGTATCGATCACTTCCTGCCACATCTTGTGATCCATCTTGTGGATCGTGCCGTCCCGGGTGATTCCCGCGTTGTTGACCACGATATCGACCGGGCCGAGATCGGCCTCGACCTGCTTCACGCCTGCGGCACAGGCGTCGAAATCGGAAACATCCCACTTATAGGAAGGGATACCTGTGCGCTCGGTGAAGGCCTTTGCCCGCTCGTCATTGCCCGCGTAATTTGCGGCAACCTTGCAGCCAGCCTCCTTCAAGCCAAGGCTGATAGCTTCACCGATGCCGCGGGTTCCACCCGTTACGATTGCGATGCGTCCCATTATTCCCTCCAGTTTCTTTTGATCTTGCCAATACATGTTGAGAGAAATCCGGAACCGGCCCCTCCGGTTCCGCCTCAGGTATTATCGAGAATATTCAGTCACGCTCGACGCAAAGCGCAACGCCCATGCCGCCGCCGATGCACAGCGTTGCCAGGCCCTTCTTCGCATCCCGCTTCTGCATCTCGTGCAGCAGCGTGATCAGGACACGGCAGCCGGACGCACCGATCGGATGTCCGAGGGCGATGGCGCCACCATTGACGTTCACGATCGCGGGATCCCAGCCGAGATCCTTGTTCACGGCACAGGCCTGCGCCGCGAAGGCTTCGTTCGCCTCGACCAGGTCAAGATCGCCTGCGGACCAGCCGGCTTTCTCGAGCGCCGCCCGGCTCGCCGGGATCGGCCCTGAGCCCATGATGGCGGGATCGACACCGCGGGTGGCGAAGGAGACGATGCGGGCAAGCGGCGCAATGCCACGCTTTGCCGCTTCGTCTCCGCTCATCAGAATGGCGATGGCCGCGCCGTCATTGATGCCGGACGCGTTGCCGGCCGTGACGGTGCCCTCTTTGGTGAAAGCCGGGCGCAGTTTGCCGAGCGCCTCGATCGTGGTGCCGTGACGCGGATGCTCGTCCATGTCGACCACGGTCTCGCCCTTCCGGCCGGAAATCGTTACGGGAACGATCTCATCCGCGAACCTGCCGGCCTTCTGCGCCGCTTCGGCCTTGCTCTGGGACGCCTGGGCAAAGGCATCCTGCTCTTCCCGGGTGATCTGCCACTTGGCCGCGACGTTTTCCGCCGTGTTGCCCATGTGATAGCCGTTGAAATGATCCCAGAGCCCGTCCTTGATCATGGTGTCGATGAACTGCACGTCGCCCATCTTGTAGCCGTTGCGCAGATTCTGCGCGTGCGGTGCGTTGCTCATGCTTTCCTGGCCGCCGCAGACCACGATCCTGCTGTCACCGGCACGGATCGCCTGGTCGCCAAGGGCGACGGCGCGCAGACCGGAGCCGCACACCTGGTTGATGGTGATCGCCGTGCGTTCCTGCGGGATACCGGCGCCGATGGCCGACTGACGCGCCGGATTCATGCCCGCGGCTGCGGTCAGCACCTGCCCGAGGATCGCCTCGTCGACCTCGCCGGCCTCCACATTGGCGCGGCGCAGCGCCTCCTTGATGGCGATTACGCCCAGATCCACTCCCGACAGGGAACTCAATCCGCCGCCGAACGCGCCGATCGGGGTTCGCGCAGCCCCGGCAATTACCACATCGGTCATAATCATTCTCCCTTGCGCCGCTCCTGGCGCGCCTTAGCCAATTCGGAGACCGGTCTGTGACGGCGCTCCGCTCCGAACACCGTCACACATCGGGTCCATACACGTAAACCGTGACCGGGACTTTGCGCTAGATCAAAACCCGGTCAAGGCTGCGACGGGTACGCGCCGATCAGCGGAAAGGCACTGAACACGTCCGGCGGCGCAACCGGGCCGGCCGCATGCACGTGCCGGGCGCCAACCTCGGAAAGGCTGTTCACGCCGAGCAGGGCGACAGCCGTCCGCACCTCGTCCCGCAGCAGCGTCAGCATGCGCACCACACCGGCATCACCGGCGGCGGCCAGACCGCAGCAGAACAGGCGCCCCATGCCAACGGCACTGGCCCCGAGCGCAATGGCCTTGACCAGGTCCGTGCCGCGCTGGATCGAGCCGTCGACAACGATCTCGGCCCGTCCGGCAACCGCATCCACCACCTCCGGCAGGACATCCAGCGACCCGCGCCCGTGATCGAGCTGCCGGCCGCCATGGTTGGAAACATAGACCACGTCCACACCCCGCTCCGCCGCCATCGCCGCATCCTCGGCCGTGGCAATGCCCTTCAGGATCAACGGGATGTCGTACGTCTCCTTGAAACGCTCCACATCCTTCCAGTTCAGCGCCGCCTGCCAGTCCGCCCCAGAACCGGCCCGCCACGGCTTGACGAAACGGGCCGCGATATCCCGCTCGCGGCGGCTGTAATAGGCACTGTCGACCGTCAGCGAGACCGCGAAGCAGCCGGTGTCTTTCGCCCGCTGCACCTGCTCGTCGAGCCAGCCATCGTCGCCGCGCTTGTACAGAGCGGAGATCAGCAGCCCGTCGGCCTCGGCCGCGACTTCCTCGATCGGAATGGTACCGACATTGCTCAGCATCAGGGCATTGCCGAACTCCGCCGCCGCCCGCATCGCGGTCTTGCCGCCGCCCGACTCGAAGCTCTCCAGCGAGCCGACCGGTGCCAGCAGGACCGGCAAAGCCAGGTCCTTGCCAAGCAGACGCCCGCCGACCGCGACTTCGCGCATGTCATTCAGGACCCGGGGACGGAACGCCACGCTGTCCAGTGCCTGCCGGTTCCGCTTCATCGTCGTCTCGGTTTCCGTCGCGCCACGCAGGTAGTTCCAGATGTTCTGGTCCAGTGCCTGCTCCGCCGCCTCGACGATCTCGTGCAGGCACAAGAACCGTTCCGAGGGGTCTGTATTGTCCGCCTCATTCATGCCGGACACCACGCTACTCATCTGATTGTCTCCTCCATCCATGCCGCAAGCGGTTCCCAAACAGCTTTCTCGGCATTCGAACTTACCATCATGCCTACATGGCCGAGCGGCACACGCAGAGTTTCGGCATGCGGCAAAGCCGCTGCCAGTGCTTCGGCCGACGGCGGCGGAACGATCCTGTCCCGCGACGGTATGGTGATGAAGGTCGGCAGGGTGATATCGGCCGGATCGACGACGCGTCCGGCGATCTTCCAGGCCAGCCGCGCCGGTGTGTTGTCTCCATACCAGCCAAGAATGGCTTCCGACGCGACAGGCCCGGACATCGGCACCCCGTCATTCAGCCAGTCCTCGAGCGCGACGAAATCCACCGCTTCGGCACCGTCGGCATCCAGCGACCGGAAGCGAAGAAATTTCTTGATGACAAGCATCGGGTCCAGCATGTGGAACAATGCCTGCAGAAAATCGGTCCCGACCTCGTGCCCGCGATCGGAAGCCGTCGTCAGGAACGGTCTCATGAGCGGGAGGAACGCGGTAACGGGCGACGCGCCGGCGGTAAAGTCCCACGGGGTCGCCAGCAGCCCGAGCGCCTTTATGTCGGCCTGACGCCGGGTCGCCAGGGCCAGAGCGAGCAGCCCGCCCATGCAGTATCCGAGCAGGATGGGCGGCTTTCCGGTGATGGAGCGGACAGCGTCAAGGACCTGGTCCAGGCGGCCGGCGACGTAGTCAGTCAGGGTATACCGGCTCTCGCGCGGTCCGGGACGATCCCAGTCCACCACGAACGGGCGGAAACCGCGGCTCTCCAGATAGCGCAGCAGAGACCGGTCGGCCCTGAGGTCCAGGATGTAGTGGCGATTGATCAGCGACGGCACCACGAGCACGGGGGGGCCGTCGAGAGTCCGCGTTCCGTAGTCCAGGAGCGCCGTGCTGCCGGCGCGCCAGGCAACCGGCGCCGGTTCCGTTTCCCGAACATACGGATGCCGTCGATACATCAGGACGGCGTCAAGCAAGTCCTGGCTGCGTTCCAGAATCGCCTGATCGACGGCGCCGACAAAGGCGTGCCAGATACCGGGTTCCGCCTGATCCGCTCCGCTTTCAGATGCGCCGCTTCCGGCTGTCGCCGCGGCGCTTTCTTTCAACTGCCGTTCCAGATCCCGCCGCAGCGCCTCCTGGGCGGGACTCAAGGCCGGCAAGCCGCTCTTCAAGCTCTCTGACGCGAGCCGCGAGCCGCTCCAGTTCAGCATCGCGGTCGTCAGGTATAGCGGCAGCGGACGCGGCCCCAGCCTCTGCGGGCGCTCCGGCTTCGTTGCCTTTGAGTCCGTCGTCACCACCGCGTTTCTCTCCTATAGCCTCGCGCGGAGCGCCGGGTGCCCGGCCGGCACCGCCCTCCCGATAATCCGGCGCAAACCCGTCATCGCCTCTGTCGGCAGGGCTCTCCGGCTCCCCTGGCGATTGGGCAAACGGCATGAAGAGCGCCATCCACTGCTCTGCGACGGTCCGCATTTCCGGATCACGGGCCATCCGGGTCGCCTGATCCTGCCAGAGATCAAGAAAGCTGCGGGCCAGCGCATCGTAGTCGACTTGCTTCGACATCGTTCCTTACGCAACAGTTTTTCATCGGTTCCAGACGCGTACCCAGCACCCGCCAAATCCTGAATGGGGCAGATGAATTCCGCAATATCCCCGCGAAAATTTCAATGTCCGGAAAGATCATTGCAATATTTCGCATTGCAACGAAGGATTTTCCGAATACGCTTTTCACTGTGCGATGCAATATCGCCGAATACCATGAATCCCGAACGGGGCATGGACACAAGGGTGGAAGCAAGGGGAAACCGGCATGGCAACTCAGCGCAAAAGGACGACCCAGAACAACCCGGGCACGGGTGCGGAAGGGTCTGCCGCGGCGACAGCCGGGGTCATTACCATCAAGAAATATGCGAACCGGCGTCTCTACAACACGGCGACCAGCAGCTACGTGACGCTCGATCACTTGTGTCAGATGGTCAAGGACGGCCAGGATTTCGTGGTCTATGACGCGAAGACCGGCGAGGACATCACCCGACCGGTCTTGACCCAGATCATCGTCGAGGAGGAAGGCAAGGGCCAAAACATGTTGCCTATCAGCTTCCTGCGCCAACTCATCGGGTTCTACGGCGACAATCTTCAGATGGTGGTTCCGCGTTATCTCGAATTCGCGATGGCGTCTTTCACCAAGGACCAGGACCGCACGCGCGACTATATGCAGGAGGCTCTCGGCGGCATGTTCCCGTTCTCCAATTTCGAGGAAATGGGAAAGCAGAACATGGCCATGCTCGAGAAAACCATGAGCATGTTCACCCCCTACCGGCCGGAGGAAAGCGACGCGGACGAAGCGCCAACGAGCGCGCCTGCCGGCCAAGCCGCCGATCCGGCTCAAGGCGCTGTCGATGCCCTGCAATCGCTGCAGGAGCAGATTGTGCAGTTGCAGCAGCAGCTGACCGCCCTGAGCACCGGCAATACATCCGCGCAGCCGTCAAAGAAAGACGACAAGGGCGACGCCTGAACCGGGCGGTCCCCGCAAGACGTGCCGGCTGTTACTTCTACTTCTGCAGGATATTGCTGATTTCCCGCAACTGAGTCCGGGCGCGCAGCAGATAGAAGCCCTGCACCGAGAGATGGCTCGGGAACATCAGGCCGTCCGGCGCACCGTTCATGATCACCAACGGGTCGAGCGCGGCGGCAGCACGCATGGACTCCTGCATCTGGCCCCAGGCCGATACCAGCTCACGATCCTGGATCACCCGCTCGAAATCGACACCCAGCTCCCGCAGCAGCATGTAGTAGCCGTAGAGCCGGCCCTTCACGTTGTAGAAGATGTCGTCCACCTTGGTGTCCATGCCCCAGCCGCCGGCCTGGGTCAGATGCTGGTCAATGATCGCCGAGGAAGACCCGAGATCCGCCGTCATCCGCTCAAGGGTCGCCTGCAGGTTGTCGGCCCGCTTCTCGAACGTCGCCTCGCCTGCCGCCAGGCGCTGGTTATAGGCGAGCAGGGCCCGGCGCGCGGCGGCATATTGCTTGTCCGCCGGCGTGGTCGGCGCCCAGGATGTGGCAAAGTCGAACAGCCAGATGGTGCCCGGGAATTTCAGTTTCCCCGCGGCATCGTCCAGATCCTTGTCGACCTCGCTGGAGGCCCGCGTCCGGCCAAGCTGATCCGACATTTCGATTGCGAAACGGCTTAGCGCATAGATGATGCCCTGCTGGAAATTCGGCATATTGTCGAGCATGTAGCCGGGCAGGAAGAAGGGATGATTGGCAACCCAGCTGTTCTGCTCCGTCTCGCGGTGGATCAGGTCCGCCGCCATCTGGACGGCCCGGCTGGCACCCGGAGGGGTCTCGCTCAAAGCCTGGTCGACGTCATCCGAGATCCGGTGCGTCAGCATCATGCCGATAAGATAATAGCCCGCGACGGCGACAATCAGGATCCCGAGACCGTAACCGCCGAGCCGGGCGACCAAGGGGCCGATCGCCCGCCGCTTTGCCGGCATATCGTCGTCCCAGTTCAGATCGTGCTTTTGTGCCATCACTCATTCCCGTTGCTCAGAAGTCCGCACTAACATGGGAATGTTGGGAAGGGAGCGCAATCGAATTGACGAAGCGGTCCATCGCCGCACCGGTGACCCGCCGCCCGATCGATTTTCCGGAATCCTGCCCGGCCCGCGGTCTCGGGCAGGATACTAGCGGCGGCCCAGGAAGCGCTTGGCGGCCACAGGAACCAGCGCCAGGACGCCGAGCCCGACCATCGCCAGAATGATCTCCGGAGTCATGATGTCGGCGAGACCGATTTCCCCCTGCTGATCGAAGATGCTGCCGAGGCCTGCACCAACGGTCGCGAAGACGAATCCGCCTGGGATGATGCCGATGATCGTGGCCAGCACATAGGTTCTGGTGGAAACCCCGAGAAAGGCCGGGACCAGATTCACGACAAAGAACGGAAAGGCCGGAACGAGGCGCAGGAAAAGCAGGTAGCTGAAGGCATCCTTGCGGAAACCCTCGCGCATGGCGCCGATCGCCTTGCCGGCCCGGGCCCGCAACACGTCTCCGAAGGCCGTGCGTGCGGCCCAGAACACCGCTGTCGCGCCAATCGTCGCACCGACAACCGCATAGGCCGTTCCGCCAACGACCCCGAACAGAAATCCGCCGCTCAGTGTCAATACTGCAGCCCCCGGCACGGAAAGCCCGGTGACCACGGCATACAGGACAATGAAAGCCAGCATTGCCAGCAGATAGTGATCTGCGACAAGGCCGGTCAGGACGTCTCGATTTTCACGCAACAGCTCCAGGCTGACATAACGGTCGAGGCCAAGACCGAAAAACAGCGCCATTGCCAGCCCGAGACCAAAAACCGGCGCCAGACGGGAGGGCCATCCGCGCTTGCCGACGACACTCCCTTTCCCGTTGCTCTGCGCCACGCCGCTAACCTCGGTTTCGTCAATCACCTGAATCCTCGCCACATCTGTCTGACCGGTCAGGTTGGAGATAATCTACGCCGCGCCACACCGCACATGAAAGAAATTCACAGCACCGTGACCGGACCGCATTCCGGCACGCACGGCCGCTCAGATCTGACGTGAACGGGCCTCCGGGAACCGGAGGGTAACCAGGGTCCCCCGCCCGGCTTCACTGTCGATGCGCAGCGCTCCGCCATGCAGGTCCATCAGCCGGGAGACGATGGACAGGCCGAGGCCCGACCCTTCCTGCGCCACCAGACGGCCCCGCCCGACCTGCCCGAACGGCGTCAGTGCCACCTCGATATCCCCCGGCGCCATGCCAATACCGGTATCGCCGATACGGAATTCCAGAAAGCCGTCAATAATCTCGCCGCCCTCGATCCAGACCTTGCCGCCCTCTTCCGTGAATTTCACCGCATTGGACAGCAAATTGAGCAGAATCTGGCGGAACATGCGCTGGTCCGCTTCCATTGCCAGCCCCGTCTCGGCAATCGAGACGGCAATCTCGATCCTCTTCCGCGACGCGCGTTCGCTCATGAAGCGGACGCAGCGGCTGATCGCCGAGTTGGCGTCGAACAGATCTTCGGAGACGATGAACTCGTTTGCCTCGATCTTGGCCATGTCGAGAATATCGTTGATCAATTCCAGCAGATGCACGGCACTGCCGTGAATATCACCCGCATATTCCTTGTATCGCGGGTTCGAGAGGGCTC
This sequence comes from Nisaea sp., assembly GCF_040217065.1. Classification (GTDB taxonomy): domain Bacteria; phylum Pseudomonadota; class Alphaproteobacteria; order Thalassobaculales; family Thalassobaculaceae; genus Nisaea. The sequence goes on along the minus strand of NZ_JAVJNX010000010.1, from coordinate 360,199 downwards.
CGAACATCTCGGCTGAAATGGTCTGCGAAAACCCGAGGATCGCATTCAGCGGCGTCCGGAGCTCGTGGCTCATATTGGCGAGGAATTCAGACTTTGCCCGGTTGGCGAACTCGGCCTGCTCCTTGGCCGCGCGCAGTTCGTCTTCGTGTATCTTTCGCGCCGTGACCTCTGTGACCGAGCCGGCCATGCGGACGATCTGGCCTGCCGCATCGCGCACGATCTTGAAGTGATTGGCAACCCAGGCCGGGCTGCCGTCACGGTCCATGATCCGGTATTCCAGCGAAAAACCGTCCGCGCCGTCGCGCAGCTTCCGCATCAGAGCCCGGCGGGCGGGTTTCCGGTGCTCCGGATGGATATAGGCAAAGGATTCACGGCCCGGCATGATCCGGGATTCATTTCCCCAGCCGACCGTTCGGCACATCTGCGCGGACGCGAAGAACTCGTTGCCCGCGAGATGCCAGTCCCACAGCCCGTCACGCGCGCCCTCGACCGCAAGTTCGTAGCGCTCCTGCACTTTCCGGAGCTGATCCTCGATCTCCTTGCGGTCGGTGATGTCTTCCACCGTCTGCAGCACCCAGCCCCAGTTCTCCTCGAAGCCGGGCATGATGCTCGTGCTGGTGCGCAGATACACGTCCTGCCCGTCGAAGGTCTTGTCCCAGCCCTCGATGACGGCCTTGGTTTCGCCGTCAAAGAAGCGCGCGAGCAGCTCGACAAATATGTCCGAGTAACCGGTTTCCGGATTATAGGTGGAAAGATCCGGCTGTTGGTTGAAGCGCTCGATCAGAGCCCGCTTGTCGGGCGCATTGTAGGTTCTCACCGCCGCTTCGTTGAGGTCCACGACCCGGGCGCCATCAACAAGATCGATCAAGATTTCGGGATTCGCCCTGACATAGGCCGGGATGTCGGTATGGCCGTCCCGTTTCAATCTTTCCAGCACCCGCCGCACGCCGGTCCAGTCCTCGTCCGTGGTGGCGACCGGATAATCGTCGAACCTGGAGCGTTCCAGCTCAAGGTTCCGCAAGATGGCACTCTCCCGGCGGGCCGTCGCCGTATTGTCGGTCGCGACCACACTCACTCCGGAAATTCTCTGCTCCGGATCGCGGCATGGATAGACATCGATACGCAGGAAGCGCTGGTAACCCGCAAATTCAGCCTGGATGTTGCGGTTGCGGACCTCTCCGCTGGTCAGCACGGACTTCAGCAGGGAAAAATAGCCCTGAACGATCTCTTCGAGACTGCCGATGCCGAACCCCTGCAGCATGGCCTCGAAGCCGGGCGTGCGATGCAACAATGCGAGATCCGGTCCGCGATGCTCCAGCGGGATTGCCGCGCAGAACCCGCTTTCGCCAATCACGGCGCCCGTTTCCGCCGCATCGTCGCTAGAGCGGTTTTTGATGTTTTTTGCCAAACCAAGCTGCCGGTTACAGGTCTCGAACAAATCTCTGTGCCGAGCAGACTGCCGTATTCCCGGTCCAAAGGGAATCCACGCAATGCCGATTTCATTCGCCCTACTGCAGGCTGTTATGCCCGCGACCCGGCCCGACTCGCTTCAGCGGGGTCAGCATAAGTTTTAAATATTTGAAAAGACACTTTGTTTTTGAAATTTAGACGCCCCGGCAAAGGTACTTTCCGGGGCCGCACGCCGGACTCACCGCGACGGCGCCGGACTTGAGGCCTTCGCGCATAGATAATCATCGGGTCGACCGCTGCCTTCCGGCGGCGCTCCCGAATCGCCGTATCACCTGAATTTCTTGCCGCTTCAGTCCTGCTCAGAGGACCGGCCGAGCACCCGGTCCGCCATCTCCTCGTAGCTGTCCGCACGGGTCACCCGGCGCATCAGATCCGGGGATGCCAGGCCACCGATTTCGGACGGATGCGCCCCGTCCCGCAGGGCCCGGAGCGTCGCTTCCACGGCGGCAACGGCAGCGGCGATCGGCTGGTGTCCCTGCAGCGCGATCCTGACCCGGCGGGCCGAGAGATACTCCCAGTCATCCAGTTCCGACGGGACGCCACCGAGGATCAGCGGCTTGCGGACTGCCTGCGAGACGGCGTCGAGTTCGGCCCGGGTCTTGATGCCGATCAGGAAGATGACGTCGACACCGACATCCTCATAGGCTTTCGCCCTTTCGATCGCGTCCGCCACTCCGTTGATACCGGCGGCACTGGTCCGGCCGGCAATGACAAGTTCGGGATCCTGCCGGCCGGCAAGTGCGGCCCGCATTTTCCCGACCCCCTCATCAAGGCTGAGCAACCGGGGCTTTCCGCCGCTTCCGAAAGGCTCCGGCAGATCCGTATCCTCGATCGAGAGTCCCGCGGCGCCCGCCGTCTCCAGCTCCTCGACCGTCCGGCGCACGTTCAGCGCATTGCCGAAACCGTGATCCGCATCGACCATCAGCGGCAGGCAGCCCGCACGGTTGATGCGGAGCACCAGCCCGGCAAGCTCGCTCAGGGTGAGGACCATGACGTCCGGGTCCCCGAGCACCGCGAGCGACGCAACGGAGCCGCCAAGCATGCCGGCCTCGAACCCGAGATCCTCGGCGATCCGGGCGGACAGGGCATCATGCACCGAGCCCGGCCGGATGCAGCGCTCCCCTGCGATCACGCCGCGAAACCGGCGCCGGCGATCTTTCCAGTCCATTGTGGTCCTCCCCTTACAGTCCGGCCCGGCGGTTACCCCGCTCTAGCGGAAATCAAACCCGAGTTCCTTCAGACGCTCGCGCAGATCGTCCCGCAGCGGCGGAGCGAATTTCTTGTCCATATCGTCGGACCAGGACGCGTCGGTGGTCTCGCGGCCCTGGGAACGATAATGCTTGGCAAGCGCCATATCGTAACTGTCGACGATTGCCGCCGCGTCCGCGCCGGTCCGGCTTTTCCCGTACTGCTCGAAATGCACCACGCTGTCATACTCCATGCGCGGCTTCTGGGCTGGCGCTTCCGCCGGCCAGCCGAGGCACATGCCGAAGACGCAGAAGACCCGCTTCGGCAGGCCGAGAATCCGGGCGACTTCGACCGGCTTGTTCCGGGCACCGCCGATCATCACGCCCTTGAGCCCGAGACTGTCCGCCACGAGATAGGCCGACATGCCGACCAGCCCGGCATCGAGGGCGGACACCAGGCCGGTTTCCAGATTGTTGCTGTCGAGGTTGTGGCCGTTGCGGACAACGGCATTCTCGATCCGGGTAAGATCGGCGCAGAAGGCGAGGAAGACAGGCGCCGTTCCGATGTGCCGCTGGTTGCCGCAGGCCGCCATCAGCGCGTCGCGCCGTTCCTGGTCCCGCACCACGACAACACTGTAGGTCTGGATGTTGGAGGATGTCGGGGCACGGAACGCTGTCTTCAGGATCGTGTCGAGCATGTCCTCGCTGACAGGCTGATCCGTGTATTTGCGGACGCTCACCCGGTTCAGCAGGGTTTCGATCACGTCATTTGAACTGGTGTGTTGGCTGTCAGGCATAGACGGGGAGTCTCCAATGTCGGGGCGCGGGATCAACCGCTGCTGTTGGCGGCAACTCTACGCGGTCGCAACCGGTCTGCAAGCGGCCCTGCCACAATATGGAGCCACAGGCCGGGAATTCCAGCGGTTCTCCATTGGCAAGAATGGGCCTGCATTTGCTAGGATCGGTGAAATGACAAAATCACTTCTCATCGTCGCGCATGCCCCGTCGGACAATACCCGCGCCCTTCTGGACGCGGTCCGCACCGGCGCCGAGGAGGCCGGCGCAGGGTCCGTCAGCGTGACTGTCCTGTCGCCCTTCGATGCCGGGCCGGATGCCGTGCGGGCCTCGGATGCCGTCATTCTCGGGACGACCGAGAATCTCGGCTACATGAGCGGGGCACTGAAGGATTTCTTCGACCGGACCTACTATCCCTGCCTGGAGGAAACCCAGGGCCTGCCCTACGCGCTCTTCGTGCGCGCCGGCCATGACGGCACCGGTACCTGCCGGGCGGTGCAGTCGATCACCACCGGCCTGCGCTGGCGCGCCGTTCAGGAACCGCTTGTCTGCCGCGGCACGTTTGACCCGAAATTCATTGATGACTGCCGCGATCTCGGCGCCGGCATGGCCGCCGGACTCGATGCCGGCATTTTCTAGCGCCGGCATCGATTATGACGGCGTGCGCCGTGCCGCCTGGCTCTGCTCCCGACGCACCGTGTGCAGCGCCCGGGAACGGAATTCCCGGCGATGGAGAACGGCGACGACCCAGAGCGAGGCGGCGATGAAGGCGAACGGGTGCACAAACCAGGTGCAGACCGCCAGGCCGAAATAATAGGAATGAACGCCGCCATTGTAATGCCGGGCGGCCAGGCTGGTGAGTTCCGCAGACACGTCGGCCCGCTCGCGGCCGACCTGCCGCAGATCCTCGAATTCCGGCTGCGGAATCGCGCCCAGCACCACGGCGGCATTGTTATGCAGCCGCATCGACCAGGCCAACCGGAAAAAGGCATTGATGAAGATGAAGATCAGCAGGGCGATCTTCAGACCGAACCGGTCCTGACTTGTTTCGACCAGGAAACGAAACCGGTTCAGCACCGCGACGGCCTGCTCCGACGCCCCGAAGACAGCGGCCAGACCGCCGACCACGAAGATGCTGGTCGAGGCCATGAAGGCCGAGTTCCCGGCAAGCGAGCGCAGGATCTGGATATCGATGATCCGGTTTTCCCGCGTGGCCGCCGCCTCGAGCCAGTCCCGGCGCCAGGCCTGCATCGCCGCCGGCAGACCGTGGCCACGCCTGATCCTGACGGCGACAAACGTCTCGTAGCCAAGCCAGCAGGTTATGAAGATCGCCAGCGCGACCAGATCGTCGCGCCGCAGCATGTCCATGAGTGTATTCATTCCGGCCTCCCCGCCTGCCCGCAACACTAGCCCTGCCGGTCACGGCAGATAAAGGGCCGCGCCGAGCGAGGCCGGAAAATCCGATCAGGTAACCCGGTTGAGCACCCGGGCGCGGATCGTGCCGCCAAGCGCCCGGACCGCCCGGATGACCGTGTCCGCCTCGGACACATGGCCCTCGGCGTCGAGCACGACATAGCCGATCTCGCCGTCGGTCTGGTAATGCTGGGCCGCGATATTGATATTGTGGGCGGCAAACACGTCGTTCAGCCGGCCAAGTTCCCCCGGCAGGTTCCGCTGCACCTGGATGAAGCGGGTGCCTGCAGGCCGGGGCGGCAATTGCACTTCCGGGAAATTCACCGCTCCGGCCGTCGATCCGACATCGGAATATTCGATCATCTTGCGGATGACCTCTTCGCCGATGCGTTCCTGCGCCTCCTCCGTGGAGCCGCCGACATGCGGGGTCAGGATGACATTGTCGAGACCCTGCAGCGGGGACCGGAACGCGTCTGCGTTCGATTTCGGCTCGACCGGGAACACATCCACCGCCGCACCTGCGAGATGGCCGCTTTTCAGCGCCGCCGCCAGTGCGTCGACATCCAGAATGGTGCCCCGGGCATTGTTGATGAGATAGGCACCCGGCTTCATCTTGCCGATCTCGCGCGCGCCGATCATGTCCCTGGTTTCCGGGGTTTCCGGCAGGTGCAGGGAAACCACGTCGGAGGCCTCCAGCAACGCGTCGAGAGTCGCCGCCGGCTCCACATTGCCGTGACTGAGCTTGTCGCTGCGATCGAAATAGATCACCCGCATACCCATGGTCTCGGCAAGATTCGCCAGCTGGGTGCCGATATTGCCGTAGCCGACGATGCCCAGGGTCTTGCCCCGGACCTCCCGGCTGCCCGTCGCCGATTTGTCCCAGCGGCTCTCATGTGCCGCCACCGATCGCGGGAAGACCCGCCGGAACAGCATGACGATCTCCGCAATCGTCAGCTCCGCGACACTGCGGGTATTCGAAAAGGGTGCGTTGAAGACGGGGATGCCCTTGCGCTTCGCCGCCTCCAGATCGACCTGGTTGGTGCCGACCGAAAAACATCCGAGCGCGATCAGCTTGTCGGTCGAGGCAAAGACGCTTTCCGTCATTTTCGTGCGGGAGCGGATGCCAAGCAGCCTGACATCCTTCAGCGCGGCTTTCAGCGCATCTTCCTCGAGCGCCTTCGCCTGCCGCTCGATGCACGGATATCCGGCAAGCTCAAGCTGCCGTATCGCGGTCTCGGAGATCCCCTCAAGCAACAGGAACTTGATCTTGTCTTTCGGCAGGGACGGATTCTGGATCTTGCTCATTCTGGCACGGGCCCGGGTGGTTTTCAGGTGCCTTCCACGTGCCCCATGCGCTTGATCGCACGGCCTCACGGCGGCGGCCGTACTGATATAGCCAGCCCGGTTGAATCGCAAGGCGCCGCCTCATCGCGTGCGCCCCTGCGCCCTGGAAAGAATATCCGGCGGACCGGCAGAACGGTACGAAACCTGCATAACTCTTTAGGTCGTTTACGAATTCGTAAGTCTTTCGATTGAAAATAACGTGGACAGCGAACCTTAAATTCCGTCGGGGGACGGTGCTGCACTGCGGAGTAAGGGGAAGCCATTAATGTCGCGCTGGATCTCGCGCAAACCGGACTATCATGCGGACATCACGGTTGCGCTTCCAAGCTTCGTGACGCGCAGCTGCGCGCTCCTGGCAACAGGATACGCTGAACTCATTCACCAGGGCGGAGGAAGCATCCCCTCCAAGAACGGACTGGATATTTCCAGATTCGGATCCATCATGGCCAACCTTGCCCTGGCGGCCATACGGCTCGAGTCCACCTGCGTCTTTCGGATTGCAGGAGAGGGAATTCGCGAACGGTTCGCTCAGAAACTGGTTGGCATGGATTATTACGATCTTGTCGATCCGGCGCGCCGAAGCCGCGCCATGCAATCGATGGACATGGTCGTCAGCACGCCAAGTGCGTTCCGGGTCGAACTGCTGCAACAATATGAGAATGGCGAGGAGTACCACGCCGAAGCGTGCGCCTTTCCGCTGCTGTCCGGCGAGCCGGGCATTGATGGATTCATCCTTTTTGCCGACGCCGATATCGGCGCTGCGCGGCGCCCGGCAATGGTCCAGCCTGCTCTGCGACAGTCCCTGGTTGTCCGCCGCGAGCTGATCGATCTCGGGTTCGGAGTCGACAGCAGTTTCGAGGACCTGGTGCCCCGGGACATGATGATGCCCACACTGCTCTCACCTTAGCCGATCAGTACAGGCGATCCGTTTGCCCGGGAAATTTCGGCAGCGATCCCGGCCGCGCCCGCTTCAATCCGGACCAGATCCCGCACGCCAAGCCCAGACAGCAATCCGCCCAGCCGGTCAGGCTCGGGATGGTGCAGAACAAGCGTCGCGATCGAAAGGCCGAGATCCGGCATCCGGGTTGCCGGGTGCGGCCCTTCCGGCCACTGAATGAACACCGGCAGGGTGCCGCCTTCCGGCAAATCTCCGTCATCGCGCACCGCAATCCGCCAGGTCAGGTCACCCCGGCTGACCTGAACCGGCCTGCCAAGATCGAGGCCCAGGTCGCGGGCGACGCCTAGCACGGTGTCGAGATCATCCGTCGCGACGACCCAGGCAAGCGGCTTCGGAGTCGCTATCGTCGCTACCCGAACTTCCGGATCGTCCATCCGGTACCAGCGCACCCGCTCCGGATCGGCCTGTTGCGGATCGATGGCGATGATCTCGAGGAAATTGTCCGGCCCGGTCCGGGTCAGCCTGTTATGGGTGCCCATTTTCGGATGCGCGCCACCCGTCGTCATATCGACGCCGAGCGTCTGTTTCGCCCAGTCCGCTCCGGCACCGAGGTCGGCGGCCACAATGGCGAGATGATCGAATACAAGGCGCATACGTGTCACTCCGGCAGAAGAAAAGAGTGCCTAATATAGCGGGTGATATGACCCCTGTATGAGAATGTCACCGAGCCGGCGTCAAGACCAGACGCGTCCGGCGCGCCGATGTTGCGCATGATGTTTGCGGTATGGAAGACCCGGCATCCGACATCCCGTCCGCATGCCGAGCATGCCCGGCAATTATTCCCATTCCTGACTTTCCCCATCGCCAATATAGCGATTTGAAATTTTCGCAGGATTGTCGCATTCTTAACCATATTCGGACCGTGTCATTTCAAGATTGCGGGAATCGGAAAGGTTGACCGCAGCGGTCCACGCCATCGCATTCAGAGCAGATGGGGAGCGGACAGATGTTGTTTGCGGGTCTTCTGTCCCGGATCATCAAGACCGGGACCATTACAGTCATTGGCCCCGGCGGCGCGCGCCGGACCGCCGGATCGGGCGCGCCGCGCGTCACCGTCCGGGTGCATGACCGGGCCACCGATCTGCAGCTTGCACTGCATCCACAGCTTGCCCTCGGTGAAGCCTATATGGACGGGCGGCTGAGCATTGAGGAGGGCAGGCTGTACGATCTGGTCGAGATCGGCATGGTGAATTACCAGCGTCTGGAGGGCCGGCCGCTGCAGCGCGTGATCCATGCCGTCGGGTGCGCGGTGCGCGGTCTGCAGCAATACAACCCGGTCCACCGCGCCCGCCAGAACGTGGCCCATCACTACGATCTCTCGGGCGCGCTCTACGACACCTTCCTCGATCCGCAACGGCAATATTCCTGCGGCTACTTCCCGCAACCCGACATGGGCCTCGATGCCGCCCAGGAAGCGAAGATCCGGCACATCGCGGCAAAGCTTCTACTGCAGCCGGGACAGCGGGTGCTGGATATCGGCTGCGGCTGGGGCGGCCTCGCCATCGCGCTCGCCCGGATGGCCGATGTCGAGGTGATTGGCGTCACCCTGTCCGAGGAGCAGCACAAGAGTGCGGTTGCCCGGGCCGCGGCCTCCGGCCTGTCTGACAAGGTCCGTTTCGAGCTGATGGATTACCGCCTGATCACGGAAAAATTCGACCGGATCGTCTCGGTCGGCATGTTCGAACATGTCGGCGTCAGTCACTATGGCGAATTCTTTGCCAAGGTCCGGGGCACCCTGGCGGAGGACGGCATCGCGCTCCTGCATTCAATCGGCCGGGCCGAAGGGCCCGGATTCACCAATCCCTGGATCCGCCGCTACATCTTCCCCGGCGGCTACTCGCCGGCGCTTTCGGAAGTGTTGCCGGAGATCGAGCAGCAGCGGCTCTGGGTGACCGACATCGAGATCCTGCGCCTGCACTACGCCGAGACCATCCGGCACTGGCGTGACCGGTTCATGACCGGGTGGGACGCCATGGCCGCTCTCTACGACGAGCGCTTCTGCCGGATGTGGGAATTCTATCTGGTCAGCTCCGAACTCGCTTTCCGGCGCTTCGGCCACATGGTCTTCCAGGTGCAAATGGCGCTCGACCAGGAAGCGGTGCCGCTGACCCGCGACTACATCACGGATTATGACCGCGACATGCCGACCGCCTTGCGTGCGGTGCGCCGAAGAGCCGCGCGGTGAGCGTCACCGCTTGCGCAGGGCTGCGGTTGCAATCTGGTCGACGGCCACTGCGAGGGTCGCTTCCGGGTCATCCGGATCGCCCGTCAGGATAACGCCGTACCGGGTGCGCGCGGCCTCTGTCGAGACCAGCCCGTCTCGCCAGTCCCGCCAGACCGTGTCCACCGGCCGGCTCATGGGATCGCCCCAGCCACCGCCGCCCGGGGAGTCCGCCGTCAGGCGGCCCGCGCCCAGGCGTTTGAGACCGAATTTGGGGGCCGGCGCGGGCGCACCGTCACCCTCCTGGACATGCATCTCGCCGGCGGCGCCCCAGCCCCCGCCCTTGACGCCGAAGCCGGTCCGGTAGCGCAGTCCCTCGCCACGAAAGGAATAAAGCGCCGGCGTCTTTATTTCGACATCGTAATGGGCGCCGGTACCACCGCGCCACTGCCCGGCACCGCCGCCGTCGCAGCGCAGTTCCTGGCGGTTGAAATGCACCGGATAGAGCCGCTCATAGGTCTCGGCGTTCGAGATTGTCAGGCCGCCAAGGGTGCAGAGATGGCCGATCTGGTTGAACCCGTCCCGGCCCTCGACCGCGCCGGCCCCGGCCGCCGCCAGCCCGTGATAGAACACATAAGGCCGCCCGTCCGCGCCCTCCGCCCCGGGCTCCCGGCCGGAGGTCACGCCGAAAATGTTCTTCGCCCAGCCGGCGGCGGCCCGGTCCGGCGCCGCCTGGTTCAGCGCCTTCCAGACCGCGTGAATGATCTCGTGCGCCACGAACACCGTGTCCATGGTCGTCGCCGCGCCTTCCCGGGCATTCACCAGGCTGCCCTCCGGCGCCACAATATCGATGACGGAGAAGGTGCCCTCGTTGCGCGGGATCGCCGGATCGAAGAAGGAGGCGAAGGCGGTGTAGACGGCGGAATGGGTGTTCGCCACCGTGGAATTCTTGAAGCCGCGGATCTGCGGATCGGTGCCGGTGAAATCCACCGTCGCCCGGCCCCCGGCGATGGTTACCCGGACCCGGACCCAGATGTCGCGCAGCTCGAAACAATCGTTGTCGCTGCGCTCCTCTCCTTCATAGACGCCGTCCGGCACCTCGGCGAGCGCGGCCCCCATGCGGCCGGCGGCATGGGCGAGGATGCCGTCGAAACAGCCGAGCGCCCGCGCGACGCCGAGCTCCGTCACCAGGCGGGCGACCTGCTCGGCGCCGATCCTGGTCGAGCCCAGCATGGCGCCGAGATCGCCTTCCAGCAGATCCGGCGTCCGGGTGTTCAGCAGCAGCAGCTTCCAGAGATCGCGCCGCACCTTTCCGGCCTCGATCAGCTTCAGCACCGGCAGCCGCACCCCCTCCTGCCAGACCTCGGTCGCCTCCGGATTGTAGGTCCCCGCCGCGCCGCCGCCGATATCGGACTGGTGTGCCCGGTTGCAGACCAGCGAGACAAGGCGGCCCTCGACGAAAACGGGACGCGCGATGACCCAGTCGGGCAGATGGTTGCCGCCGGCCGCCCAGGGGTCGTTCAGAAGGAAGACGTCGCCATCCGCGATATCGCCCTCGAAATCGCGCAGGATCGCACGCGCCGCGAAGCCGCCGCCGCCGCTATGGATCGGAATGCCGTCGGCCTGGGCCGTCACCCGCCCGTCCGGTCCTGCAATGAAACAGGTGAAGTCGTGCGCCTGGCTGAAGATCGGGCTGCGTGCGGTCCGGACCATGACATGGCCCATCTGCTGCGAGATATGGTCGAGCCGGTTCTGCGTCAGAGCAAGAAGGACCGGATCGGCGGCCTTTGTCACTGCCGCGCTCATGCCGCGTCCTCCCTGTCCGCGAAAGTGATGAGATAGTTGCCCGCCCGATCCACCGTCACCCGGTCGTCCGGCCCGGCGAAGATCGTCGTCGTCTCCTCCTCGATCAGCAGGGGTCCGGAGAGGACATGGCCGGGCAGCAAGGCAGAACCGCGATAGATCTCCGCCATCAGGGTGCCCCGGCGCGCATCGATGAAGACCGGCCGGCGCTCGACCGGCGCGGCCGGCAGCGTGGCCGGCGGCACTGTCGCGGCGGCCAGAGGCGGCAGCAGTCCCCTGCCGACAACGCGCAGCGCGGCGATCAGGATCCGCCCGCCCGGCACCAGATGGCCGAAACGCTGCTCGTATTCCCGCTCGAAGCTGTCCCGGATCTCGGCCGGGCCATGCTCCGGCGCCACCGGAATGCGCAGGTCCCATTGCTGGCCGTCATAGCGCAGGTCGAGTTCCCGCTCGGTCCGCATCGCCTCAGGCGCGAAACCTTCCTCCGAAAGCAAAGCCCGTGCCCGCGCCTCAAGCGCGCGAAACCGGGCCTCGATAGGTTGTTCCGGAATCGTATCGAGTTCCTGGAAATGCACATCCATGAAATCCTGCCGCACGTCGGAATGCAGCATGCCGAGCGCACAGAAGGCACCGGCCTGGCGCGGCACATAGACCGCCGCGCAGCCGAGACGGCGGCCGACGGGCGCTCCGTGCATCGGCCCGGCCCCGCCGCAGGCGACCAGCCGGAAGCGGCGCGGATTCTCTCCGCGCTGCACCGAGATGCGCTCCACCGCATGCAGCAGGTTCTGCTCCACCAGCCGGATGATCCCGGCCGCGCCCTGTTCAACCGAGAGGCCGAGCGGCTCTGCCACCCGGCTGCGCACCGCGTCCCGTGCCTTTTCCAGATCCAGGGTGACGGAGCCGCCGGCATAGGCGCCGGGCTTCAGCCGGCCGAGCACCAGATTGGCGTCGGTCACCGTCGGCTCCGTTCCGCCCAGACCGTAACAGGCCGGCCCCGGATCGGCGCCCGCGCCTGCCGGCCCGGCAAACAGCATGCCCGCAGCATCGACCCCGGCGATGGTCCCGCCGCCGGCGCCGACCGTGTGGATATCGACCGAGGGAATGACGAGGTCGTAATCGGCAACCGAGAGCGCGTCGGTGATGGCGATCCGGCCGGCGCCCATCAGCATGACGTCGCAGCTGGTACCGCCGATTTCCATGGAGAGCAGGTCATCATGCCCGGAGACCTCCGCCAGATGCCGCATGGAGCCGACCCCGGCCGCCGGACCGGACAGGATCAGGTTGACCGGCCGTTCGGCGATCTGGCCGACCGAGACCGCGCCGCCGTTCGATTGCAGCATGAACAGCCTGTGCCGCAGGCCACCCGCCGCCAGCGTCGCCTCGAGCGCCTCCAGGTACCCGACGACGCGCGGCGCCACATAGGCGCTGACCACCGTGGTCGAGCTGCGCTCATATTCCCCGATGATCGGCGCGACGGCGCTGGACCGGGCGATCCAGTCCCCGCCCCAGCTCTCCGCGACCGCGACGGCCGCTGCCTCCTCGTGTGCCGAATTGGCGAAGGCGTTCATCAGGCAGATCGCCACCGCCTCCACCCCCTCGGCCCGGAACCGTTCCCCGGCCGCCCGGACCTGATCGAGATCGAGCGGCACCAGCTCCTTGCCGTGCGTATCCAGCCGTCCGGCAACGGGCCGGCGCAGAGAGCGCGGCACCAGCACCTCGGGATAGGGCGAGCGGTGGTCCCAGGGATTGCTCCGGATGCCGCGCCGGATCTCCAGGGAATCCCGAAACCCCTCGGTGGTCAGCAGCCCGACGCGCACGCCCTTGCGCTCCAGCAGGGTGTTGGTCGCAACCGTCGAGCCATGCGCGAAGAAGGCGCACTGGCCGAGAAAATCACCCTGGCTCAGCCCCAGATCCGCCGCCACCTTCGCCACCGCGTTCATCACGCCACGGGCCGGGTCGGCGGGCACGGAGGGCACCTTGAACACATGCAGCGCGCCATCCGCACCGGCAACGACCATATCGGTGAAGGTGCCCCCGACATCGACGCCGATCCGCCAGGGGGCTTTCAGGAAAATCATCAAAAAGGACTCTCGGGAGCCGTGAGAAATGCGGCGGCTACTGTGGCGTGGCCGGGATACCGAACGCAAGAAAAGCCATCAGCCGGAGCGAAAGACTGTGCTCGGGGTCAGCGGAAGCCGGACGGGCCAAGCTTGTCCAGAGCGTATTGACCAACCAGCAAAACCCCCAGGGTCTTGTCGACGGTATGGCCGTCCGAGGCCAGAGGCGCATGGACCGAGCGAAAGCTGCGCCAGCTCTGGTCCGGGGCCCAGGCGACCTGGCCCTTGCGCAGAACCGGACGGCGCGCCTCGACCACCTCGCGAAACTCGGCAATTACCGCAGCTCTGGGCACATCGTAAGAGCATTGGGACATCCACCGCCCGGTATAGTCCCGGCCCAGCGCCCGGCTGATCTCCACCCCGACCAGGCGGTACCGGAAATCCGCGCCACCGTCGATCACGTCGAGGATCAGCACATGGCCGAACCACTCGCGCAGATCCTCCGGCACGAAGGCGCTCCGGGACGGCATCGGCTGTCCGTTGCGGCGCTCCTGCCAAAGATCGATGAATCTCTGGATCGATGGCTCGTCACTCTGGACAACGGTGTCGTACTGCCAACTCACACAAGCATTCCTCATGCTCGGGTCTCGATCCGAAATACCTTACCCGAAAATCGCGCAAAAAAAATCCGGTAAGAGAGTCACCGCCCCTGTCTCACGGTTCAGACAGCCGGCCTCCGCCCCATGCGCGACGATCAACGCCCGAACAGGCTCCCGTATCCCTCGATATCCGGCCGCAGCCCGGCCAGCCGCAGGCAATGCCAGAGGCTCGCCTGATTCGCCGAGATCACGGGACGCCGCAGATCCTCTTCCAGCGCCGCCAGGATCCCGACACAGCGGAAGCCGGTGCCGAGAATGAGCACCCCGTCGGCGTCGTCCGGACAGGCGGCCTTGATCTGGCTGTAGAGCGGCTCGACCTGCTGCGCGAAGCCGAGACCCTTGGGATACATCTCGGCGAAGGGCACATCGCGCCAGCCGGGGCCCGGATCGTGACGCAGCATGCCGGCCGGCTCGATCCCGTGATCGCGGAAATAGCCGAGACCGACGGCGAGCGTGGCGTCGTTGAACCAGGGCGGCAGGACCAGGAACGGGCTTTTGACCGCGGCGGCCTTCAGGGCGGCAAAACAGTCGAGCGCGTTGGTGGTGACCGGGATATCGGGCCCGAGTATGTCCGACAGGCTCTGCACCACCGCTTCGTCCCAGCCCTTGCCGCCGACCAGGCTGCTGGAACTGTGGCCGAGCACCACCGCCGACAGCCGCATGGAGGCGAATTGCCGTGCACCGTGTTCCAGATCCTCCGACAGGGTGACCCGGGTCCGGTCCGCATCCCAGGCTGCCCAGGGTGCGGGTGCCGTCACACGGGCGGCATGGACCGAGGTATGGGGCGGCAGCATGGCCCACCATTCCGCTTCCGGAACGGCCTCACTGCCGACGATGAACATGCCGACGCGGGCCTTCCAGCCCCAATTATCCGGTGCCGTCATCCACCGCTCCCCCTTGTTTTATCCTGCGAATGCTGCTTTCGCCGCTGCAAGTGCAGCGTCTTTATCGGCGCTGGCACCAAGATCGGCAAGGGCAGCGGAGATCTGCTCCAGATCCATCAGGATATCGGCCGCGTCGACCCAGCCCATGGTGCCGATCCGGACCAGGCGGTCCTTCAGATCCTCGAACCGGGTGCCGGCGATCATGCAGTTGTAGCGCGTTGCCAGATGGTCGATCAGTGCCGGGGCGGAAACGCCCTCCGGCGTTTTCACCACAACCAGCGTCGGGCTCGACGTGCCGGTCGGGAAGACCAAGAAGCCCAGCGCCTCGAGCCCGGCGGTGAGCGCCCGGTTGAGCCGCAGGTGCCGGGCCAGCACCGCGTGCAGCCCCTCCTCGCCGATCATGGTCAGGGACGCGTCGAGGGCGTTCAGCATGGCGACCGGCGCCGTATAGGTCGGCTCGCCCTTCTCCGCCATCGGCCGGAACCGGCGATAGTCGAAATAGCCGCGCGGGCCGCGATCATCGCGGTCGATGATGCCCCAGGCCTTCTCGCTGATGCTGGCGATGCCGAGGCCGGGCGGGCACATCAGGCATTTCTGCGAAGCGGAAACCACGATATCGACGCCCCATTCATCGGCCCGCAGCTCGGCGCCGCCAAGGCCGCTGACACTGTCGCAGACCAGGACTGAGTCCGTTTCCGCAACGATCCCTCCGAGGGCCTTCAGGTCGGTCAGCGCTCCGGTCGAGCTTTCGCTATGCACCGTCAGCACGGCGGCATATTTATTCTGCCCAAGCGCCCGGCGCACACCGTCGAGATCCACCGGATCGCCGACCGGCGTCACCACTTCGTCGACTTCGGCGCCGATGCCCTCGGCCAGGCGCCGGAACACCGGCCCCCACTGGCCGTTTGTCGCGATCAGCACCCGCTGGCCGGGGCCGGCGACATTGATGACGCCGGATTCCATGGCACCGATGCCGGTCGAGGCAAAAATAAAGGGCGGCACGCCGGCACGGCCGAGCATGGGTTGCAGCCTGTCCTGGATCGCCCTGAAGCGGGCCAGAAATGCGGGACCGCGATGGGCGATCATCGGCTGCGCGGCGGCTTGAAGGACGCGGCCGGGAACGGCGGTCGGACCGGGCAGGCGCAGGCGGTAGGGCAAGGATGCCCCGGTGCTGGAGGCGGACATGGCGTTGCTCATGAAATGGATCCCGGGATGCGGAGACCCGCCATGGAAGCAGCGCGGGAATGCCGGCGCAAGGGGACAGTCCGGAAAGAAGGACCGGCAGAAAAGGCACGGGCGCGTCAGAGCAGCAGAAAATCCTCGGCGCTCTGGATCACGGGCCGGCTGACCTCATCCATCGGGAAGAAACCGGCAGCCGGGCCGGTCGTTTCCGCCGCCGGTACATCGGGGTCTGTCGTCCGGCGGAAGGGATGATCCGGCCCGATCCCGTCGAGGCCGGCTGCATCCGCCGGCGCCGCCGCGGACGCCCCGGCTCCGCGCATGGGGGAAAGTAACGGTGATCCCCCGGTTCCGGATATCCCGGCCGACTCCGCAACCGTGCCTACCAGGTCAATCTCGTAGACATCCGCAGGCGGCGGCTGCACCAGGGCCGCGGCATCGATCTCGTCATGGCTGCTTTCATCACCGAAGGCCGCTACCAGCCGGCCGATCGCGGCAATGGCCCCGTCATCGCCCGGTCCGCCGACCAGGCTGCCATTCTCGACCACGATATCCTCGGGCCGGACCTCCTCCGCCTCCGGCAGGTGCCCGCCGGACGCGCGCGGATGCGGCGGGTCGGAGGCCCGGCGGTAACCGGCAAAATCCTCGCCATCGAGATTGCGCGCGAGAACCTGCTGCGACCAGCTGCCCGGCGCCAGCCCCTGCTGCCAGAATCCGAAACTGTTCATCTGGATGCCGCCCGTCCCGGCAACCGCCGGCTCGAGGGTCCGGGGCGCATCCGGAATGTCGGAGTCCCGTCGTTCGGCAAATGCCATGGGCAACTGCTTCCGTCACATGTTCAGACCCGCCAAGAGGCGCGCCTCTGTCGGGGCGTGAGGTAAGCAAAAAGCACGCCAAACCTGAAGTTCATCAAAAAAGGCCGGTCCGGCACCGGGCGTTGAACCTGGACTTAATCGTCGCCGTGCGGGGAAACCTTCGGATCGGCGTAGCCGAAATGCTCGGCATAGGGCGCAAGCGTATCCAGATACGGCGCCATCTGGTCCCGGTACCGCACCCAGCGGCCAACGGCGCGCGTATAGATCGGCTCGGAAACCTGCCGGAAGCTGGGGGTCCGGATCATCCCGCGCGCCTTGGCGTGCGCCGTGTGGTCGAGAACCGCGTCGGTCCAGTCGAGGCCGAGGAAATCGGTCACCCGCCGGGCAGTTCCTTCCGTGTCCGCAACCAGATCCTCGTAGCGCACGGCAATATGCGCGGGCGACAGCACCCGCTCGATCTGCTGCCACAGCGCCATGACGCGCGCATAGAAACCGGCGGCCCCTGCCATCGAGGTGAAACTGGCCATCGCCGAATTGAGCTTGATGGACTGCATGAAACAGCTCAGGCAGCAGTCGCAGGGATGGCGCAGGGACAGGATCACCTTGGCATTCGGATAGAGCCTGAGGGCAAGCGGCAGATAGATGATGTTGAGCGGCAACTTGTCGATCACCACGCGCGGCCGGTCTTCGCCAGCCCAGCGCGCCAGCTTGGCCCGGTATTCCGCCCGCAGCCGGTCGGCCTCGGCCTCGTCCAGCGCGGCAATCCGTTCCGCCAGCGTGCCCTCGCCCCGCGCCGCGAAGCCGGCCCCGACGCTGGACAACACGGGCTGTTCCTCGATCACCTGCGCATCCGGATGGGCATCCAGAATCTGGTCCAGCAAGGTCGTCCCGGAACGGGGGAAGCCGACCATGAACACGGCCGGCGGTTCCGCCTCCGACAGAGGCGCCCAGCGCGCCGGCCATCCGTCAGACACCGCCCCCGCAAAGGCATCGAGCGTATTCAGGAACAGACGCGGATCGGCGGCCCCCGCCGGCGCCCGCTGGACCGCGACCCTGTTGCCCCGCTCGAACCGCGTCCAGGCCTCACCATACCGCCCGAGCCGGTCGAGAACGGTCCCGAGTTCGAACTCGACGGCATCGCGCCCGGCCTCGCCGTCGATCTCCTCGGGCAAGGCCTGCAGACGGTGCAGCGCGCTTTCAAGATCGCCCCGGCGCCGCTCGACAATCGCGAGGAACAAGGCACTCACGTGATCCCCGGCATCGATGAGCAGGGCCCGGCGGGCCGCTCTGCCGGCAAGGTCGAGCTTCGACAGGGTCTCGGCCAGGCCGGCCATGCGGCGCCAGGCCAGATTGCCGCCCGGAGCGGCAATCACGGCCCGCCGCAATTCGATCTCCGCGGCCCTCTCCCGGCCGGATTCCCGCAGGATCACGGCAAGATTGACCCGCACCCAATCCATGCCCGGATCGGCCCGCAGGGCGTCCCGGGCAACCCGTTCGGCCTCCCCGGACCGCCCCAGATCCTGGTAACTGCTGGCCAGGGCGCCGAGCGCTTCCGCCTTGCCCGGATGGGTGAGCGCCCAGAGCGCCGCCGCCCTGTGACGGCCGGCCAGGGGCTCGGCCGTGGAGGCCGCGGTCAGCAAAGCCGTCGCCGGCGGGGAGGCCGGATCAAGCAGCATCGCCCGCCGCGCCGCTGTCAGGGCAAGCCCGGCCGCCCCGGCCCGCAGACCCGCCGCAGCCGCCTGAACCCATCCCCCCACCGCCGCCGGATGGCGCCGGGCCACATGCATGAACCCCTCCGCCGACCCCGCCAGGTCGCCGCGCTCGAACGCCGCCTGGGCCTGGGCCATCAGGCGGCGGGTTTCGGTCAGGTAGTCTGGATCGGCGGCAAAGGCGGACATCGGGTAAACTCTTCGGTGATTCACCGTGAGAGTAATCCATCAGCCGCGCCCGGCGATAGCCATCGCGTTGCGGCCGCGCGAGCGCTGAAACAGGGTGTCGTGAGCTTCGTGGCCCGCAAGGATCTTCCTGACCGCATGGACCTGCCCGATCCATGAAATGCCCGAAAATGGAAAAGAATAACTAGAGCTTGATGCGGGATATCGTTGGCCCCATTTTCACCGCACGGGCCCATTCGGCGAACCCGAAACAGACACAGAAAAGACACAGGGAGTGTAAGAATGAACTTTCGTCCATCACGCGTGATCACGGCCGGGGCCGTTGCTCTCGGGATTACGTTGAGTGCCGGAATGGCCTCCGCCCAGGAAGCTAAGAACTATATCCTGTCGACCGCGTCGACCGGCGGCACCTACTATCCGGTCGGCGTGGCGCTCGCCACCCTGACCAAGGTCAAGCTGGAGCCGAAGACCAAGATCGGCATGTCCGCCATCTCCTCGGCCGGATCTGGCGAGAACGTGAAACTGCTGCGCGACGGCGAGGCCCAGTTCGCCATTCTCCAGGGGCTCTTCGGCTATTATGCCGCCACCGGCACCGGTCCTGTCGCCGCCGACGGCCCGCAGACCAAACTGCGTTCCGTCAGCATGCTGTGGCAGAATGTCGAGCATTACGTCGTCGCCGCCGACAAGGCGAAGACCGGCACCATGGCCGACTTCGTCGCCCTGAAGGGCCAGGCCGTCGCGATGGGTGCCAAGAATTCCGGCACGATCGGCTCCAACCGTACCATCCTGTCCGGGTTCGGCCTGGACATGGACAAGGATTTTGAACTGATGTACGGCGGATATGGCCCGTCGGTCGCCGCCCTGCAGGACGGCAAGGTTGCCGGTGCCGGCGTGCCCGGCGGCGTTCCCGTCGGCGCGCTTGTCCAGCTGATGTCGACCGCGGGCGACCGTGTGAAGATGCTGACCATGACCGACGAGGAAATGAAGAAGGCCGACAGCGGGCGCGGCCTCTGGGTCCCGTACACCATCCCGGCCAACTCCTATCCCGGCCAGACAACGGACATCCAGACCGTCGCCCAGCCGAACTTCCTGGCCACGACGGCGGATATTCCGGAAGAAGATGTCTATCAGATCACCAAGACGATCTTTGAAAATCTCGGCTTCCTGAACGCCATCCACGCCGCCACGAAGGCGATGGCGATCGACAAGGCGATTGCCGGCCTGCCGGTGCCGCTGCATCCCGGTGCCGCGCGCTATTACAAGGAAGTCGGGATCACCATCCCCGACCACCTGATCGCCAAATAAAAACACCGACCGTTTGACTATCATCGGACAGGTTGACCGGAGGCCGGATTGCGCGGCCTCCGGTTTTTCGAATCCGGCATCAAGCCGGTGCGAGAAAAAACACCACGGGCAGGGTTACAGATGAATCTCGAGAACGCCGAAGACGTTGACGTCAGGAAAAGGTCGAAGACCGAAGCCGCCATCCTCTTTCTTGCTGTCGGCATCGCGCTTTTCCATATCTGGATGAACACGCTGGGCACGCTGCCCACCCTGTTCCAGAACGGCTTCCATTTCGCCGGGTTTGCGCTGCTCTGCGGTCTCGTGACCTCTGTCTCGAAAAAACCCTGGGCCCAGCAGCCGCTGGTCCGGGCCCTCGATATCGGCTTCGGGATTCTTGTCGCCATCGCCGCGCTGTATATCGTGAATGCCGAAAGCGCGATCTATGATCGCGGCGTCCGGCTCTCGTCTCTCGACTGGGTCATGGGATCCATCTGCATCATCGGAGCGATCGAATTCACCCGCCGCACGACCGGGATGATCATTCCGGTGCTGATCGTCACGGCCCTCGCCTATATCTCCTGGTTCGGCGCCTATGTGCCGGGCGTCTTCCGGTTTTCCGGGCTGCAGCCCGAGACCCTGATGTTCCGCTCGATGTATGGCGACGATGCGCTGTTCGGCAGCATTGCCGGGATCTCCTCGACCTTTGTCTTCATGTTCATCCTGTTTGGCGCCTTCCTGCTGAAATCGGGAGCGGGCAACTTCATCGTCAATATCTCCAGGACGGTTGCCGG
The DNA here is from genome assembly GCF_040217065.1 of Nisaea sp. Lineage (GTDB taxonomy): Bacteria > Pseudomonadota > Alphaproteobacteria > Thalassobaculales > Thalassobaculaceae > Nisaea. The sequence continues at coordinate 339,504 of NZ_JAVJNX010000010.1, read as the reverse complement.
CAAGCTTGTCGGCGGACCCGGCCTGGTGGCGGTGATCGCCAGCGGCCTGACGGGCACGATTTCGGGGTCCGCCGTCGCCAACACGGCATCGACCGGCGTCATCACGATTCCGATGATGAAAAAGGCCGGTTTCAAGCCGCAATTCGCCGGCGGCGTGGAAGCCGCCGCCTCCACCGGCGGGCAATTGATGCCGCCCATCATGGGCGCCGGTGCCTTCGTCATGGCCTCCATCACCCAGCTGCCCTACACCACCATCGTGCTGGTCAGCATCCTGCCCGCCATCCTGTATTTCCTGACCGTCGCCTTCTTCGTCCGGATCGAGGCGCGCAAGGTCAATGCCGTGCTGCCGCCGGAGGAGAATGCGCCGACCGTCTGGCAGGTCTTCAGGGAAGGCGGCCCGCCCTTCATCATCCCGGTCGCCCTGCTGATCGGCATGCTGGTCATCGGCTACACGCCGACCTATGCCGCCGGGTACGCCATCCTGACCTGTATCGCGGCCTCCTGGCTGACCCCGAACCGCATGGGCCTGAAACAGATCATCGCCGCCCTCGAGCTCGGCTCGCGGAACATGATCATGACCGCCATCCTGCTGTGCTCCGTCGGCCTCGTCGTCAATGTCATCGCCACGACCGGGCTCGGCAACACCTTCTCGCTGATGATCACCAGCTGGGCCGGGGGATCCCTGTCCATCGCCATCATCCTGGTGGCGCTGGCCTCCCTCGTCCTGGGCATGGGCCTGCCGGTGACCGCCGCCTATATCGTGCTCGGCACCCTTTCCGCCCCCGCCCTCAACCAGCTGATCCTGCAGGACCAGCTGATCGAACAGCTGGTCAGCGGCACCCTGCCGGACACGGCCAAGGCGATCTTCATGCTGACCGCGCCCGACTCCATCGCGGCCCTCGCCGGCCCGATGCCGTTCGACCAGGCCCATGCGCTGATCAAGGGCATGCCGTTTGAAAGCCTGTCCCTGCTGTATGACACGGCCTTCACCGCCCCCGTGCTGGCGACCGCCCTGCTGTCGGCGCACATGATCGTGTTCTGGCTGTCCCAGGACAGCAACGTGACCCCGCCCGTCTGCCTGGCCTCCTTCACCGCCGCCGCCATCGCCAAATCGCCGCCGATGCTGACCGGATTCTATTCCTGGAAAATCGCGAAAGGGCTGTATTTCGTCCCCTTCCTGATCGCCTTCACGCCGCTGATGAGCGGCAACTGGCCGGAGATGCTGGAAGTGTTCGGGTTCGCCGTTTTCGGTTTCTGGGCGCTCTGCGCTGCCCTGGAAGGCCATTGGGAGAACAGGATGAATCTGCTCGAGCGGGCGGTGATCGGCGCCGTCGGCTTCGCCCTGATGTGGCCGGCCCATCTCTATATCAACATCGCCGCGCTGGCCGTGTTTGCCGTGGTTTTCTATCTCAACAAACGCAAGCCCTGGCCCCATGCCAATGCGGAGATGGGCGCGCCGAGCACATAACGCGTCCTGTCCGCCGCCGGGGCCTCGGCCATCAGGCTCCATAATGGCAGGCTGCAGCCCCTGACCGGCACGGCGTCGAGACAACCGGCGCACGCTGTCGAGGTCAGGGGTGCGTCCCCGCCATGGTGACGTAGACGCATTACAGCCTCGGGTCATCCAGGCCTGAGGATGGCAGGCTCGGTTTGCACCCAACTGCGGGGTCGGCTCTTATACGGGCCGGGAGACAGATCCATGGGCACCGGCCTCACCCTCATCATCTGCGCGGTCATGGTCTCGACCACATTCCTGTCCGGGCTGTTCGGCATGGCGGGCGGGCTGGTCCTTGTTGGCGTGTTGTTCGCGTTGCTGCCGGTGCAGGACGCCTTGACGCTGCACGGGATCACCCAGCTCGCGTCCAATCTCTGGCGCGCGGCGATGTGGTGGCGCTTTATCCGGCCGCGCACCGCCATCGGCTACATGATCGGCTGCCTGATCGTGCTCGGGGCGTGGACGCTGTGGCAATATATCCCGAGCAAGGCGGTGGCCCTCTTGTTGCTGGGTGTGCTGCCGTTCCTCAGCCGGTTGCTGCCGAGCAGGATCCGCGGCAACCCGGAGACGGTGCTGGGCGGGCTCGCCTACGGGCTGTTATGCATGGTGCTGATGCTGGTCACCGGTGTGGCCGGGCCGGTGCTCGATCAGTTTTTCCTGAACGGCAAGCTCGACCGGCGGGAAATCATCGCCACCAAGGGCGTCTGCCAGGTGGCGGGGCACGCCTTGAAGGTGCTGTATTTCGGGTTCCTGCTGGACAGCAGCGCCAGCATCGATCCGACCCTCGCCATCCTCGCCGTCGGCTCGGCCCTGCTCGGGACATGGCTTGCCAAGCCTGTGCTCCAGGCGATGTCCGACACCACCTATCGCCGTTGGGCCGGGCATATCGTGACAGTTGTGTCGCTGTATTACGTCGGCTACGGCGGCTGGCTGATCGCCGACGTCTATCTGCCCTGATGCGTCACGCGACGCAGAAGGGCCGGAACCCGGGGCCGCGCCCGGTCTCTTGAGCCGGTCCACCCTGAAATCTCGCTGTCGGAACAGGCATTGCGCCGCCAAGACCGGGAAAACCGTGCCCGGTCATATCCCGGACCTGGTTCAGGAGGCGGCGCCATCCTCGGAAGACAAGCCGGACGCACCGGGCATGACGGCCGCAATCCCGTTGGCAAGGCGACGCTGCTGGTCTATGGGATGTAGGCGGTCATTCACGGCCGCCCTGCCGCGCGCTGCGTCCGACGGCGCCAGAAAAACCGATCCGCACCCGGAGGAAACATGCCAAGCGTCGGCACCCTGATCGTGGATACACTGGTCCGGAACGGCATCGACCGGATCTTCTGCGTCCCCGGCGAAAGCTATCTCGGCCTGCTGGACGCGCTGTACCAGCGGGACGATATCGACACCGTGGTCTGCCGGCACGAAGCCGGCGCCGGTTTCATGGCCCTGGCCGACGCCCGGCTCTCCGGCGTGCCGGGTATTGCCTGCGTCAGCCGCGGCCCCGGTGCCAGCAATGCCGCCATCGCCGTCCATACCGCCCAGCAGGACGGCGTGCCCTTCATCCTGCTGGTCGGCCAGGTGCCGGCACGGGATGTGCGGCGGGATTCCTTCCAGGAGATCGACTACGGCCACATGTTCGGCCGGATCGCCAAATGGACCGCCGAGATCACCGACCCGGAGCAGGCCCCGGAGGTCATGCTGCGGGCCCTCGTCACCGCCATGACGGGGACGCCGGGCCCGGTTGTCGTGGTCGTGCCGGAGGACGTGCTGACCGCACACCTCGACGCGGCGCCGGTCACCGTCCCCGCACCCCCGGCAACGGCGCCCGACCCGGCCCAGCTCGTTGCCCTGCGCACTACACTCGCCACCGCCGAACGGCCGCTTGCCATTGTCGGCAGCGCCTTTGACCGGCCCGGCGGCCGCGCGGCCATCGGCGACTTCCTTTCCGCCTGGCAGGTCCCGGCCGTGGTCTCCTTCCGCCGCCAGGACCTGGTCGACAATACAGAGCGGCACTATGCCGGCGACATGGGGCTGGCCAACCCGGCGGACCAGATGGCGGCGCTGCGCGACGCCGACCTGCTGCTCGTGCTCGGCGCCCGGCTCTCGGACATCACCACCCAGGGCTACAGCTATCCGCGCATGGTCCGGCCGGAGATGACACTGGTCCATGTCCACGCCGACCCGGCGCAGATCGGCACCCATTTCGCGCCGGACCTCTCGTTCGCCTGCGATCCCATCCGTTTCGTTGCCGAAATGGGTCCGGCCGCGGCACCGCCGCCGGACGGCAGGGCGGCCTGGACCGACCGGTTGCGCGCCATCCGCAACGGCATCGCCGCGCCGCGCAGCTTTTCGGTGACCGACGGCATCCCGTTCGAGACGGTGGTCCACCGGATGGGCGAAATCCTGCCCGAGAACGCCATCGTCACGGTGGACGCCGGCACTTTCGGCGCACCGGTCTATCGGGTGGTGCCGTTCCGGCCCTCCCAGCGGCTGCTGGCGCCGATTTCCGGCGCCATGGGTTTCGGAATCCCGGCCGCGGTTGCCGCCGGCCTGCGCCGGCCCGGCACGCCGGTGATCTGCCTTGTCGGCGACGGCGGTTTCCTGATGACCGGCAGCGAGCTTTCCGTCGCCATGGAACGCGGTCTGCCGCTGAAAGTAATTCTCTCGGAGAACGGCGTCTATGCCTCGATCCGGATCAACCAGGAGCGGCAGTTTCCTGGCCGTCCGGTCGGGACCGGCTTCGTCAATCCGGACCTCGAGCTGATGGGGCGGGCCTATGGCTTCGCCGTCACGCGGTTGAAGACAGAGGCCGATCTCGACCGCCTGCCGGCGCTTCTCGCCGCGCCCGGGCCGCAATTCATTGTCGTCGATACCAGTCTGGACGCGGTGCTACCAAAAAACAGCTAGGCGACCGCCATCAACCATGGGTCTGGCCAGGCCGGCCCTGGAACGCGAACCGGCAACAAGCGAACGGGAAAGGAAACCAGTATGAGCGAGCAAAAAGTCGCATTGATCACCGGCGGGGGCGGCGGAATCGGGGCCGCCATGGCCAGGGCCGTCGCCGCCCGCGGCGTCCGGATCGCCGTAACCGACATAGATGGCGCCGCCGCCGGCAGAGTGGCCGCCGAAATCAACGAGCGGCATGGCGCGGGCTCCGCCGTCGCCTTCCCGCACGATGTCTCTGTCGAGGCGGACTGCACCAGGGCCGTCGCCGAGACAATCGCCGCCTTCGGCAGCCTCGACATCCTGTTCAACAATGCCGGGATCAGCGTCAGCACATTCCGGCCCGACGCGGAGACGAACCTGCCTTCCATCGCCGAGGTCACGCCGGAGCTGATGACCCGGTTCTTCTCGATCAACTACATGGGCGCCGTGCACATGATCCGCGCCGCGGTACCGGCCATGGTCGAAAGTGGCTGGGGCCGCGTCGTCAACAACACGACCAGCTTCATCACCATGCTGCGGGTGCTGCCCTACGGCCCGCTGAAAGCCGCCCTGGAGGCGAGCTCCGCGGTCTGGGCGCAGGAACTGGACGGCACCGGCGTCACCGTCAACGTCCTGGTCCCGGGCGGACCGACCGATACCGCCTTCATCAGCGACGGGGCGGGCATTCCGCGCGCCAAGATGCTGAAACCCGAGGTAATGGGCCCACCGGCCGCCTGGCTGGCCAGCCCCGAGTCCGACGGGATCACGGGCAAGCGCTATATCGCCGGCTTCTGGGACACGGCCCTGCCCGAGCTCGACGCGGCAAAGGAGGCCGGTGCGCCGATCGGCTGGCCCGACCTCGCCACCGCCACGCGGCTCTGGCCCGGTCAGGAACCTGGCAAGGGCCCCGGCATGGGGCTCTAGCGGGGTAAAGGGGGGAGTGCATGCACCGAACTTCGGCTCGTCAGGCGGCGGCCAAATCGCAATGCGCCGTCCGACCGGTCGTCGGCAGACAGAAATTCATTGGATATAATAAATCGGTCGTTCCTGGCACCCTCTTTCGGGTTATCACCCGCCACTCAATCAGCGCCACCACCGCTTCCACTGCCACCTGTATCGGCCCCACCAGTACCATCTCCGCCTCCATCGGCCCCGCCACTTCCTCCGATGCCACTAGGCTCAGTCTTCAACGTCCCAGAAGATGTGAGAGATGATGGTCCACGACTTACGCTTCCGAATCCCGTTAGTGAACCATTACCTCCACCGTCTGAGCCGCCTAGACCACCGTTTTCCGTCCCCAGAGGGAGACCCCCACTTACGAGCTTACCAAGTTCAGAAAGAATGCCGCTCGTGGTAGCAGTCGGGCTCTCACCATTCCCTGAGACTTCATTCTTGGAAAGAACCGGGCGAGGTATTGGAACAGGAGGATTCACGAAACTCTCCTTGGTTCGAACACCGTTTGTGCCATCTCCACCTCCGGCTCCGGTGTTCACGCCATCATCTCCAGCTCGGCCGCCTTGGGTGGCACCGTCCCCCGCATCTCCGCCACCACCTTGACTGAAACCAGAGGCTAAGAGAGGGTCGATCTTGCTGTCGGCTCCACCCTCTGAGCCGCCTCGATCACCCGCCGCGAACCCATCGCCAGTATCTCCACCTGTACCAAACCCAATACCGGGACCCGTACCGGGGGCCGAATCGAAGTTTTCGGACATCAAGCGATAGGTCAAGCTACCAACTAAGATGACCAGCGTGACCAACGCCGTGAGATAGGCTGCTGTCATCAGTCGTCTGGCACGGCGCTCTCGAACCTCAAGGAAGCCGGTAAGGTAGATACTGACGGCTCGGAGGCTCTCCTTGCGTGCTTTCAGACCATCCTGAGGCTCAAGATAAAGCATCGTCCCGGACGGCGAAGCGGTTTGCGCCACGGGCCCAACGCCCTCGACCAGACCATCTATCGCTTCACGCAGGTATCGTTGGAGCACGTCAGCTTGGTCGAGCTTGTCGCCTACGTTTCTGAACTCGGCATAAATCTCATTGCGTGCGTCTCGGAGGTTTTTCGCCGTCGCGGCATTTACAGCCCCCCATACGCCGATAATCACGCTTGCAATGCCAGCAAGCACGCCGAGAGCAGCTCCGATTTCACCACCTAAAGCGCTAACGATTTCTGACATGTGGGCCACCCAAGAGAAGCCATTATAAAGTGTATTATAAGATCTCCACTTACAACCCAAACGGAATAAGCGTCCGGACATGACGTTCCAAAAAGCCCTGCCGCTAGTAAACGGCTTAACCATACACAGTAGGTCTTGCGGCAAAGGCGGGCCGCCACTAAATCATCTCCATGCAAACGAAAAAGCGAGCCCTTTCGGATCTTCTCAATCGAAAGCTACAGGTCGTCCAATCAGACGGCAGGAAGCGCGTCCTCTACAAGAGCAGCCTCATCTTGGCTGTAGGTGCATTGGAACTCTACGACCAGCGAACGCGCGCCGTGCCCGGTTGTGAAACTGCTTTGCTGTACGAAAGCGGAAACAGGGTGAAGGACGTGTCCGCCCTCCGAGAGGCGTTGGATAAAGCACAAGAAGCGCAACGCCTTGAGCAATCCAACAATAACTCCAAGCGAGCTCAAAGCGACGTGGACTTGGACGAAAGGTATCGCCAAAGGCACGTGGTAGCAGCTTACTACTTGAAGTCCTACGGGAAGCAGAACCCGTGGCCAGTGTTCGTCATGTCCCCCCCGGACTTCCAGACTGAACTTGGCATCCTATACACCACTCAACATCGGCACCTGAATGAATCCGCCTACTACGGCCTGCCAGCCGGTATCGACTTCGAGGTCGATGAGGATGAGCAGGACGATGCTCAAACACTGCGGGCTCTCAGAGAGGCTCGGGGAGATCTCGACGCGTTTGCCGTGACGGCGCAAAGAAAGTTGTACCCGCTCGTTTACGAAGAGAGCGGAGACAGGCCACGAATGATCCTTCCACTGGCTCGGCATGATCTATGGTCCGCACTGAGGGACTCACGGTTCAGACGGTCCCCTGCCCTCCACATCGAGCGCTGGGTTGATTTCACTGCGCGTGAACTCACGTTCCTGCGGGGCCTAACAACTAGCAAGTTGGAGATTGCCGAAGATGGCAATCAGACCGTCATCGAGGACCTGACCAGAGAAGAGGTGTTGACGACAACACGGGGGCGACTTCGCCTCACAGAGAAGGGAAAGCTGCTTTTCGAGGAAGCAGACCGTCGCAGAGGGTGATGAGGATTCCTTAGAGAGAGGTAGCCCTTCACAAGCGAGAGCAACCCAACCTTCCCCCATCCGTTCCTACAAGATCTGATTTTCAAGATCCAGTAAGCAACTGATATAAATAAATAATCAGGTCGGTTTGAGAAGGTCTGGCGGAGAGAGAGGGATTCGAACCCTCGGTACGCTTACGCGCACAACGGTTTTCGAGACCGTCCCATTCAACCACTCTGGCACCTCTCCGAACAGGGGCCGGAACATAGCGGGGCGGGTGGCGGGATTCAATACCGGAATTGCATGCCCGGCATTCCGGTTTTCGCACCGGCCCGCGCCGCCTGAATCGCCCCCTATTTCAGATGATAGGTCAGGGCGCTGCGGATGAGCAGCCGCAGCGGGTCGCGCGGCAGGGATGTGCCTGCTTTGAAATGCACCGCGCGATTGCCTTCATACTGGAAATCGTCCGGGAACAGGCTGCGGAAATCCGCGATGAGGGTCGTCCGGCAATGGGTATAGAGGGCAAAGCCGCCCTGTTTCGGCAGGCCGAGCCGGATGGTGGAGCCTGCCTTCGTGTCCGGCGTCAGGTAGGCGGGCTGGCCCCATTTCAGGCATTCCTGCAGGCTGCCGACTCCGGGCGTCTCCGCCGCCGTCTCGAAGATCAGGCCGCGCAAGGCCAGCAGCCCGTCCCGCTGCGGCCGGGGAAGGGCTTCGTAGGCGGCGGCCACCGCCGGGTCCGGGAAAGCAGGATCAGCCTTCAGCATGACACTCCACCATTTCGTCCCGCTCATACTATCGGGCGCCGCCGGGCCGGTCAAAAACCCGGTACGCGGCCGGCCCCGGTGGAAAGCCGCTTCGCCGCCCCGTTCAGGGCCTTTGCGCCTCTCCGCTCCGGACACTATATATAGGGGACGGATCCGGTGACGGAGCGGACATCCGGGGGTGGCAGACCTGCCCTGGAGATTCTCTCAAAAACCGGGCACTCCGCTGTTGACTTGAACGTCGCCAGGAGTATAGTCCGCCGCTCCGACGCGGAAGTAAGTGTCCGCGCGCCCTTTTCATTGCCAGAGTATTGACAATGTTCGCAGTCGTTAAAACCGGCGGTAAACAGTACAAAGTCGCCCCGAACGACGTCATCAAGGTCGAGAAGCTGTCCGGCGACGCCGGCTCTTCCATTGATCTTGCCGACGTTCTGATGCTGGGTGAAGGCGAAGACCTCACAGTCGGTGCGCCGACTGTCGCAGGTGCTGTTGTACGTGCCGAAGTGCTTGAGCAGACCAAAGGCGACAAGGTCGTCGTCTTTAAAAAGAAGCGCCGTCAGGGCTATCGCCGGACCCGCGGACATCGTCAGGAACTGACGGTGCTGCGCGTGACCGACATCCTGGCCGACGGTAAGAAGAAAGCCGCGCCGAAGAAGGCCGCTGCCAAGAAAGCTCCGGCGAAAGCCGACGCTCCGGCAGAGGTTTCGGCCGAAGCCGAGACGAAGGAGTAATCCATGGCCCATAAAAAGGCAGGCGGTAGTTCCCGTAACGGTCGCGATTCCGCCGGACGCCGTCTTGGCGTCAAGAAGTTCGGTGGCGAAGCCGTGATCGCTGGCAACATCATTGTGCGTCAGCGGGGCACCAAGTTCCATCCGGGCGAGAATGTCGGGATCGGACGCGACCACACCCTGTTCGCGCTGTCCGAAGGCAAGGTTGCCTTCCGCCGGAAGAGCAACGGCCGCACCTTCGTGGAAGTGGCACTGGCCGAAGCAGCAGAATAACGCCGCATCCGCCTGCGGGCGGGTCACGGCTGCGGATGAGGGAACGGTCCTGTGACTGTTCCCTTTTTTCGTGCCCGGATGCCGGCCCCGGTTTCGGAGCGGCGGACCGGGTTTTACTGGATGACATGAGATGAAGTTTCTCGATCAGGCCAAGGTGTTTCTGAAGAGCGGCGACGGCGGCCCCGGATCCGTCAGTTTCCGGCGCGAGGCCTTCATCGAATATGGCGGACCGGACGGCGGCGACGGCGGCCGCGGCGGCGCCGTGATCCTGGAATGTGTCGACGGCCTGAACACGCTGATCGACTATCGCTACCAGCAGCATTTCAAGGCCCAGAGCGGCCGGCCCGGTTCCGGCGGCAACCGCAGCGGCGCCAGCGGCGGCGACGCGGTGCTGCGCCTGCCGGTCGGCACGCAGATTCTCGACGACGACCGCGAGCATGTCATCGCCGACCTGACCCGGGTCGGCGAGCGTATCGTCCTGATGAAGGGCGGCGATGGCGGCTTCGGCAACGCCCATTACAAGACCTCCACGAACCAGGCGCCGCGCAAGTCCCTGCCGGGCTGGCCGGGCGAGGAAATGTGGGTCTGGCTGCGCCTGAAGCTGATCGCCGATGCCGGGCTGGTCGGCCTGCCCAATGCCGGCAAGTCGACCTTCCTGTCCAGCGTCACACGGGCCCGCCCGAAGATCGCGGACTATCCCTTCACCACCCTGCATCCCGGCCTCGGCGTCGCCACGGTCGGCAAGGACGAATTCGTCATCGCCGATATCCCGGGCCTGATCGAGGGCGCCTCGGAAGGGGCCGGGCTCGGCCACCGCTTCCTCGGCCATGTCGAGCGCTGCGCCGTGCTGCTGCATCTGGTCGATGCCACCCAGAACGATCCGGCCGCGGCCTATCGCACCGTGCGGCAGGAGCTCGAGGAATATGGCGGCGGCCTCGCCGACAAGCAGGAGATCATCGCCCTGTCGAAGATCGATTCGGTGGCCGAGGAGGACATCCCGGTGCTGGTCGACATGGTGCAGCAGGAAATCGGCCGCAAGGTCATCACCATCTCCGCCGTCTCCGGCGCCGGCCTCGATGCCGCGCTGGCCACCCTGATGGGCCCGGTTCAGGAAGCCCGCCGCGCCCGCAAGGACGCAACGGCGGCGGACGCGGATCAGGCCGCCGCGGAAGCCGCCAATCTGACGAATGCCCCGGAAGATGCCGGCAAGAGCGGGGCCGGCTGGTCTCCCGTATGAGTCCCGACGGCACGGAACAGACAAAGAGCGCCGGTCTCGACACGGCCGAACGGATCGTCGTCAAGATCGGCTCCGCCCTGCTGGTGGACGAGGACGGCGGCCAGGTCCGGCGCGACTGGCTGAACTCCCTGGCCGACGATATCGCGGCCCTGAAGGCGGCCGGCAAGCAGGTTCTGGTCGTCTCCTCCGGCGCCATCGCCGTCGGCCGGCGCCATCTCGGCCTGCCGAAAGGCGCCCTGAAGCTCGAGGAAAAGCAGGCAGCGGCCGCAACCGGCCAGATCCGGCTCGCCCACGCCTATCAGGAGGCGCTGGCCCGGCACGGCATCACCGTGGCCCAGATCCTGCTCTCCCCGGACGACACCGAAGAGCGCCGCCGCCACCTGAACGCCCGCTCCACCCTGACCGCCCTGCTCGGCCTCGGCGCGGTGCCCGTGATCAACGAGAACGACACGGTCGCGACCGAGGAAATCCGCTTCGGCGACAATGACAGGCTCGGCGCCCGGGTCGCCCAGATGGTCAGCGCGGACACGCTGATCCTGCTGTCCGACATCGACGGGCTCTATACCGCCGATCCGCGCCGCGATGCCTCGGCCGCCCACATCCCCTTCGTCGCGCATATCGACGCGGAGATTGAGGCGATGGCCGGGACCGCCGGCAGCGACCACGCGTCGGGCGGCATGGTGACCAAGATCGCCGCCGGCAAGATCGCCACCGCCGCCGGCTGCCGCATGGCCATCGCCAAGGGCTACGCGCCGCATCCCCTGCGCGCCATCAGCGACGGCGCGCCGGTGACATGGTTCGCGGCAGCGACGACTCCGCGCGGTGCCCGCAAGAACTGGATTGCCGGCTCCCTCACGCCAAAAGGCTCCCTCATGCTGGATGACGGCGCCCTGAAGGCGCTGACCCGCGGCAAGAGCCTGCTGCCGGCAGGCGTCACCGCGGTCAGCGGAAGTTTCGAACGCGGCGACCTGGTGGAAATCCTCGACCCGGCGGGCCGGCCGGTTGCCCGCGGCCTGTCGGCCTATGGTGCGGCGGACGCCAGGCTGATCGCCGGGTACAAATCCCGTGAAATAGAACGGGTCCTCGGCTACCGTGGCCGCGACGAGTTGGTGCACAGGGACGATCTGGTGCTTGAGCGCTGACCGGCGCGCACCGGAAGAATTTGGGGAGCGGATGGACCCATGGCCATTCTTGAGATCGACAGGGCGGACAGCAGCGATATTGCCGGGATGATGTCCGGCCTCGGCGCCGCCGCGCGTGAGGCGGCCGCAGCCCTGGTCATTGCGACAACGGAACAAAAGAATGCGGCGCTGATAAATGCTGCCGAAGCGATCCGTGCGTCCCTGCCGCAGATCCTGGCCGCGAACGCAAAAGACCTTGATTTTGCGCGCGAAAAGGGCGTCCGCGAGTCCCTGATGGACCGCCTGGTTCTGGATGCGGACCGGATCGAAGCCATCGCCAGGGGCATGGAAGACGTCGCCGCCCTGCCCGATCCGATCGGCGGTGTGATGGCGGAATGGGATCGTCCGAACGGGCTGAGGATTTCCCGTATCCGGGTGCCGCTCGGCGTCATCGGCATCATCTATGAATCCCGCCCGAACGTGACGGCGGATGCCGGCAGCCTGTGCCTGAAATCCGGCAATGCGGCGATCCTGCGCGGCGGCTCGGAGAGCTTCCATTCCTCGAATGCGCTGGTCGACTGCCTGCACCAGGGGCTGAAGGCCGCCGGTCTGCCGGAAGCCGCGGTGCAGCTGATCCCGACCCGCGACCGGGCGGCGGTCGGCGTGCTGCTGACCATGAGTGACACCGTCGATATCATCGTGCCCCGGGGCGGCAAGAGCCTGATCGAGCGGGTGCAGAAGGAAAGCCGGATCCCGGTGATCGCCCATCTCGACGGTGTCTGCCATGTCTATGTCGATGCGGCGGCGGACCCGGCCATGGCCCGCGAGATCGTGCTGAATTCGAAAATGCGCCGGACCAGCGTCTGCGGGTCGGCCGAAACCCTGCTGATCGACAAAAAGGTCGCGGCGGACCAGCTTCCCGGCATCGCCGCGGCGCTGCGGGACGCCAGCTGCCTGCTGAAGGGCGACGCCGCCGCGCGGAAAATCCTCCCGGATATGCAGGACGCGACGGAAGCCGACTGGTCCACGGAATATCTGGATGCCATTCTCTCGATCCGGGTGGTCGACGGCGTGGACGACGCGATCGGCCATATCAACCGTTACGGCTCGCACCATACGGACAGCATCGTCACCGGGGACGCGGCCGCCGCCGCGCGCTTCGCCGCCCGGGTGGACAGCGCCATCGTGCTGCACAATGCCTCGACCCAGTTCGCCGACGGCGGCGAGTTCGGCATGGGCGCGGAGATCGGCATTTCCACCGGCAAGATGCATGCCCGGGGGCCGGTCGGGGCGGAGCAGCTGACCAGCTTCAAATATGTCGTGACCGGCACCGGCCAGACGCGCCCGTGAACAGGCATCCGCGTCACGCCGTTAAAGCGTCATGATCAAAGATCCCAAAGCCCGCCGTTTCCTCGCCGCCGCGCGCGGCAAGACCATCGCGGTGATGGGCGGATCCTTCAACCCGGCGCACAAGGGCCATCTCGACGTTGCCCTCTATGCCCTGAGGAAGCTCCGGGCGGACGAGGTCTGGTGGATGGTCTCGCCCCAGAACCCGCTGAAGACCGCCGACGGGATGGCGCCCTTCGCCGAGCGCATGGCCTCGGCCGAGCGGATCGCCCGGCATCATTCCAGGATCCGGGTGACGGATATCGAGGTCCGGCTCGGCACAAGGTTCACGGCCGACACGCTCCGCCGCCTCGTCGGCGGCGTCCGGGACGCCCGGTTTATCTGGGTCATGGGAGCGGACAACCTGGTCGGCTTTCACCGCTGGGCGGCATGGAAACAAATCTTCAACAGTGTCGCCGTTGCAGTTTTCGACCGTCCATCCTATTCTCTAAGGGCCTTGTCGGGCCCGGCGGCCCGCCGTTTTGCCAGGACGCGTATCCGGGAACGCTCCGGTCCGCTGCTTCGCAATCGACGGGCACCGGCGTGGGTGTTCTTTCACACCCCGCTGAATCCGTTGTCTGCTACCCGAATCCGGTACAGGACAGACGGACGCTAATCCTGATATATGGCACAAACGGGCGCCGTTCCGGATTGACGGTGCCTGAATATATGATCGGCTTAGCGCCATTGGCGCGAAAGGAGACTGTCATACCGAAAAAAACCGCTCTCCCTTCAAGGGAAAGCCTCGTCGATCTGGCCTCTCGCTCGCTCGACGATAGTAAGGCTGAAGATTTGGTCGTTATCGACCTCGAAGGCAAAACCTCCATCTGCGATTACATGATCATCGCAAGCGGGCGATCCACCCGCCAGGTCGCCGCCATGGCGGGACACCTCATCGAAAAACTGAAATCCGTCGGCGTGACGGGGATCTCCGTGGAAGGTCTCTCCCAGGGCGATTGGGTTCTGGTCGATGCCGGCGACGTCATCGTGCATCTGTTCCGTCCGGAAGTCCGCGAATTCTACGGACTCGAGAAAATGTGGGGCAGCGAGCTCGCCGACAGCGGCAGGACCGTTCAGGTCGGCGGCATGGACGATGCGCGGGAACTCGCCAGCGCCTGAGTAACTGACCGGCAGGTGGCGCGGCGCCGACAGCACGGACTGGCGCCCGCCTGAAGATCGCCCGGTCCCGGAAGTTCTGCATGAAACTGACCCTGGCCGCGGTCGGCAAGGCCCGTCGTGACGTCCATTCGGACCTGTTCGCGCATTACAGCGGGCGCCTTTCCTGGCCGCTGGAGCTGCGCGAGGTCGATATCCGCCGCAAGCTCCCGCCGGAGCAGCTGCAGGAGGAAGAAGCCGCCCAGCTCCTCACCCTCGTGCCGGACGGCGCCATCGCCGTGGTGCTGGACGAGCGGGGGAAATCCCTGTCGAGCGCCGAGTTCGCTGACCGGATCGGCACCTGGCGCGATGACGGTATCAGGGACATCGTCTTCCTGATCGGCGGCGCCGACGGACATCACCCGCGCGTCCGCTCCCGGGCCGACCTGCTGTTCTCGCTGGGCCGGGCAACCTGGCCGCACATGCTGGTGCGCGGCATGATCGCCGAACAGCTCTACCGGGCGCAGCAAATCCTGGCCGGGCATCCCTATCATCGGGAATGACCCCATTATCGGGAATGACCATGGACCTCTAACTCTGTATAAACCGGAACCATGACCGAGCAGCCGAACAAACCGCGTCCCGTCCTCCTCTGCATCATGGACGGCTGGGGACAGCGCAGCGAGCGTGAGCACAATGCCGTCGCCCTCGCCAACACCCCGAATGTCGACCGCCTGACAGCGTCCGAGCCGAGCGGTTTCATGCGCGCCAGCGGCGCCGATGTCGGCCTGCCGGACGGGCAGATGGGCAATTCCGAGGTCGGGCACATGAATCTTGGCGCCGGGCGCGTGGTCATGCAGGACCTGCCGCGCATCGACACGGCCGTCAGCGACGGATCGCTCGCGAAGAATCCCGCACTGAAAGCCCTGATCGAGGCGGCAAAGGCCGGAACCGGCCGCTGCCACCTGCTCGGCCTGACCTCGCCCGGCGGCGTGCACGCGCACCAGCGCCATATCGCCGCCCTCGCCCGGGCGCTGACCGATGCCGGCATCGAGGTGCTGGTACACGCCTTCCTCGATGGCCGCGACACACCGCCGAAGAGCGCCCGCGGCGATATCAAACGCCTGCTGGCCGACCTCCCGGACGGCGCGAAGATCGCCACCCTCTCCGGCCGGTTCTACGCCATGGACCGGGACAACCGCTGGGAGCGGGTGGAGCAGGCCTACAAGGTCATTGCGGAAGCGGAAGGAAATGCCGCCGCCGACCCGCTCGCGGAAATCGACCGGGCCTATGCCGCCGGCGAGACCGACGAGTTCGTCACCCCGGCCGCGATGCCGGGCTATGACGGCGTCCGGGACGGCGACGTGCTGCTCTGTGCCAATTTCCGGGCCGACCGGATGCGCGAAATCCTGGCCAGCCTGCTCGCCCCCGCATTCGACGGTTTTGCCCGCCCCCGGCCGCTCAATTTCGCCGCTGCCGCCGGCATGGTGAGCTACTCGAGCGCGCTGGACCCGTTCCTGTCCGTGTTGTTCCCGGCGCTGGATCTGGAGAACACCCTCGGCGAGACGGTCGCCAAGGCGGGCCTCGCCCAGCTGCGCATGGCCGAGACCGAGAAATATCCGCACGTCACCTTTTTCCTGAATGGCGGCCGCGAGGAAGTGTTCGAGGGCGAGGACCGCATCATGGTGCCATCGCCGAAGGTCCGGACCTACGACCTGCAGCCGGAAATGTCCGCGCCGGAGCTGACCGCAAAGCTGGTCGGCGCCATCGAGAGCGGCAAATACGATCTGATCGTCTGCAACTTCGCCAACCCGGACATGGTCGGCCATACCGGCAGTCTGGACGCGGCGATCAAGGCGGTGGAAACCGTGGATGGCGCCGTCGGCCAGGTCGAGGCCGCCCTGCGCAAGACCGGCGGCTGCATGTTCCTGACCGCCGATCACGGCAATTGCGAAATGATGCAGGACCCGGAAACCGGCGGCCCGCACACGGCGCACACCACCAATCTGGTGCCGACAATCCTGGTCAACGCGCCGAGCGGAATCGAAAGCCTCGCAACCGGCCGCCTCGCCGATGTCGCCCCGACCCTGCTGGACCTGCTGGGCGTGGCCCAGCCGGCGGACATGACCGGCACCTCCCTGTTGCGCATGAACGCCGCCCGCGCGGCAGAGTAGCGGCGGACCGCGCCATGGCGAGCACACGCGACAGGGCCGGCCGGGTGCCGGCGTCCGTCGTGGCGCTTATGCTGCTTGGCCTGCTCCTCGGCACGCCGCCGGCGCGCAGCGCGGAATCCCTGCCTGACGCGGAGACCCTCGACCACAATCTCGATCAGGTGGAGAAAGCGCTGCAGAACGGCGCCGCGCGCAAGCGCGACCTGGATGAACTTGCCAACAGCGTGGAGCAGGAACTGCAGCGCCTGCGGCAGGCGCTGGTGCAGGCGGCCGCGGCCACGCAGCAGCGCGAAGCCGCGCTGACGGCCGTCGAAGACAGGCTCGCGGAGCTCAAGTCGGAACGCACCCTGAGCGCGGCATCCCTCGGGATCAAGAAACGGCAGCTCGCCCAGGTCTCCGGCGCCCTGCGGCGCCTGGCCGCGCGGCCGCCGATCGCCATGGTCGCTTCCCCCGCCGATCCCCTCGATACCGTGCACACAGCCATGCTCCTCAGCGCCGTCGCGCCGGCCCTGCGCCGGGACGCCCGGCAGCTGGCAACGGAAATCGCCCGGCACGAAGCCGTCGAGCGCGGGATCCTGGAGGAGAAACGGCGGCTGGCCTCGGCGACGGCCGGCCTCGAACGCGAACGGGAGACCGTCGCCGCGCTGCTGGCGCAGAAGCAGAAGGCACGCCAGTCCATGGCAAAAGAACGGTCGGCGGTGGTCGACCGGCTGAACGCCCTCGCCGCCTCGGCCCGGGACCTGCGCGATCTGATGCAGAAGATCGAACGCCACAAGGCGGCAGGAGACGAGGCCCGGGAGCGGCTCAACACAATGGTCCAGAAGGATGCGTCACCGTCCGCCGAGAGCACCGTGGCGCCGGGCGCCGCTCCGGCCGACAGTGCGAACACCGCAACCGGCACCGGCGCGCTCTCCCCTGATTTCGTGGCCGATCTTCCGCAGGGTCCCGAGATCGGCGCAAGCAAAGGCGGCCTGACCTTTCCGGCCGCCGGTGAAATAAGCCAGCGCTACGGCACCGCGAACCGCCTCGGGCTGACCGAACAGGGCGTCGTGATCGCCACACGGGAGAACGCTCAAGTCGTTGCCCCTTTTGACGGAAAAGTCATTTATGCCGGACCGTTTCGCGGATATGGTCAGATTGTGATGATTGAACATGGGCAGGACTACCTTACCTTGATGGCAGGTATGTCCGCGATTGATGTTCAGGTGGGGCAGGGCGTGCTTGCAGGCGAGCCTGTGGCTCGTATGGGAGAAATTGGGACGGGTGCCGACGGAACCGAGGGGCTTTATGTGGAGTTTCGCCACAATGGTGCCCCGATCGATCCGATACCATGGTGGTCCGCGCGCACGAACAAGGTAAGGCGATGATGAAATCGATCCGTCAGACGAAATTCTGGTCCAGGGCCGCTCTGGTCGGTGCCGTAGCCGCCACAGCGCTGCTTTTCGTGCCGCCGTCGGAGGATGCCAGTGCGCAGCTGCAGCCGACAAACGACACCTACGACCAGCTCAAGCTCTTCGCCGACGTGTTCGAAAGGGTGCGCTCCGAATATGTCGAGGAAGTCACGGACCAGGAGCTGATGGAAGCGGCCATCAACGGCATGCTGACCAATCTCGACCCGCATTCGAGCTTCCTGAACTCGAAGAGCTTCCGCGACATGCGGGTGCAGACCAAGGGCGAGTTCGGCGGCCTCGGCATCGAGGTCTCCATGGAGAATGGCCTGGTCAAGGTGGTCTCGCCGATCGACGACACGCCGGCGGCGGAAGCCGGGCTGGAGCCGGGCGACCTGATCACCCATCTCAACGGCGAGCCGGTCATGGGCCTGACCCTCGGCCAGGCGGTCGAGAAGATGCGCGGCCCGGTCGATTCCGACCTGACCATCTCGATCCGGCGCAGGGACGAGGAGCCTTTCGACGTCACCCTGACCCGCGCCGTGATCAAGATCCGTTCCGTTCGCTCCCGGATGATCGACGATGTCGGCTATATCCGCATTACCACCTTCAACGAGCAGACCACCTCCGGCCTGCACAAGGCGATCGAGAAGATCAAGGCGGAGAAGGGTGGCAATCTGACCGGCTATGTCATCGACCTGCGCAACAATCCGGGCGGCCTGCTGGACGAGGCGATCTCCGTCTCCGACACCTTCCTGGAGCAGGGCGAGATCGTGTCGACCCGCGGCCGCGATCCGGAGAATGCCTCCCGTGTTCATGCCAAGGCCGGTGACATGACCGAGGGCAAGCCGCTGGTGGTGCTGATCAATGGCGGCTCGGCCTCGGCCTCGGAAATCGTCGCCGGCGCGCTGCAGGACCATCGCCGGGCCATCCTGCTTGGCACCCAGAGCTTCGGCAAAGGGTCGGTCCAGACCATCATCCCGCTATCCGGACAGGTCGCGATGCGCCTGACCACGGCGCGCTACTACACGCCGTCCGGCAGCTCCATTCAGCAGACCGGTATCTCGCCGGATATCGATGTGCCGCTGGCCCGGATCGAGACACTCGACAATGGCCGGGGACGGCGTGAATCGGACCTGCGTGGCGCCCTGGTCAATCCGGCCGGGAATGGCGATGAAACATCCGAAGCCAAGCCAGCGGACGACGACGACACGGCAGAGAAAAAGCCGGCGCAGGAAGATTATCAGCTCGCCCGGGCGCTCGACCTGCTGCGGGGCATTGACCTCTACAGACAGCGCATCGTGAATTGAAACTGGCCCTTCCGAAAATCAGCCTGAAACTGCCGGGTCTTCCGTTTCGCAAACGGGGCCCGGCGGAAAGCTTGGAAGACGACGGTCCGCCGAAGAAGACCAGCCGCCTCGGCCGGATCCTGCGGATCGCCGGCATGGCGGCGCTCGGCACCGTGGTGATCGGCAGCCTTGGTGCCGTGGTCGGCTGGCTCGTGGTCAATGGCCTGGAAACCGTGGCGGAGCGCGAGGCAAGGAAGCCGATCCTCACGGTCGCGATCCTCGCCGACGGCGTCACTCCGGAGCCGAACACGAGCCTCGACAACATGCCCGCGGACAAGCCCGGCAGCCATGACGACGGTCATGCCATGGCGGGCAGTGACGGGAAGACCGAAGACGGCGCGGCCGGACACAGCGACACCCCGGGAGCCAGTACCGCCAGCCCCGATGCCGAACCAGCCAAGCCGGAGGGGCCCCGGTTCGAACTGGCGCTGGTGGAGGAAACCGAAAAAGGCATGCTCCCGGTCGTGGCGCCAGACGGCCGCATGGCCTGGGAGACCTATGCCCGGCCTTTCAACGATGATTCCAAGCTGCCGCGCGTCGCCATCATCATGACCCGGATGGGCGTTTCCCGCTCCCTGACGGCGGCCGCCGCCGAAGCTCTCCCGCCTGAAATCTCGTTCTCCTTCTCAACCACGGCAAGCGATCTCGACGACCAGGTGGCCATGGCGCAGCAGGCGGGGCACGAGGTTTTTCTCGATATTCCCATGGAGCCGTTCGGTTATCCGGCGAATGACCCCGGCCCCATGACCCTGCTGACCTCGCTCAGCGCCGTCGACAATCTGAACAGACTGGAATCGGCGCTCGGCCGGACGGTCGGATATGCCGGCATTGTCGGTGTGAGAGGTTCCCTGTTCACCACGGACGAGGAGGCCCTGACACCCGTCCTGGGGGTCCTGAAGGAGCGCGGCCTGATGTATGTGGACGATGCGGCAACGTCCCGGACCATCGCCCTGGAAATTGCCGGCTCGATCCAGCTTCCCCGGGCCATCGCGAACGCGAGCATCGACGACAATCCGGCGCTTCCGGACATGGAACGCCGGCTGGCCGCGCTGGAGCGGACCGCACGGCGTACCGGGTTCGCGCTCGGCGTGGTCCCGCCCCTGCCTGTGACCATCGACCTTCTGGTATCGTGGTCATCGACACTCGCCGAACGCGGCTTCGTGCTGGCACCGGCGACCGCGATCGCGAACAAGCAAAGCCTGCGCTGACCTACAGGCGCCCGATTGGAGAATGCCGAGATGGCCGGTCAAGCGGATGACCTTCCCTATCGTCCCTGCGTCGGGATTGTGCTGATCAACAACAAAGGCGAGATATTCGTCGGGCGGCGCGCCGATACCAGACCCGACGCATGGCAGATGCCCCAGGGCGGTATCGACGATGGCGAGGAGCTGCTGGGCGCAAGCCTGCGGGAGCTCGCCGAAGAGACCGGGGTGACGACGTGCGAGGTTATTGCCGTGACGCCGGACTGGCTGACCTACGATTTCCCGTCCGACATGGTGCGCACGGGAATAAAGGCGCGCTATCGCGGACAGAAGCAAAAATGGATTCTGGCCCGGTTTACCGGCGCGGAGTCCGAAATCGATCTCTCCGGCCATTCCGCGGAGTTCGATGCCTGGCAATGGGTTGGGAGTGATCAGGTGCTGCGCCTGATCGTGGAGTTCAAGCGGCCGGTTTACCAGACCGTCATCGACCATTTCGCCCAACACCTTTCGCGCTAGTTTCCTTGCCTTCAGCCACCGGGCTGATAGGGTTGATAGAGACCGGCATCCAATACCGGGCCATTCTCACGAATGGCCGACCGCCGGTCGGGAGAAACGGAAAGCCGAGGTGCGATGGGCGCGGCGAGCGATACCCTTCCGCAAACATTCGAGCGTCGCGGGACTTGTGTCCCCATGCTGTCGGTTCCGGCATTCAATCACCTGCGTGTGCGCGAATATCTCGGAGGGCGCGGGCGCTTGCTCGAAGCGACCATCCCGAATTTCTCCGGCACCCGTCGCGGCGAGTTTGCCATTGTCGATTGGAAACAGCTGCCCAGCATGGGAACGCTTTCCGAGCGTGACCAGGAGGTCCACGGCCGGATTCTCCAGACCAGTAATGCCCAGGATCTCGACCCAATCAACGTCCGCTCCATCCTGCAACAGGCCGATTCCGCCTACAGCCCGGACGAAGAACGCCGCCGTCTGGCACGGGAACAGGTCCAGCGCGACCTCGAGGAAAAAGAGATCGTACGGATGTCCTGCATCGCCCAGATGACGCGCGAATGCGGCATTGCCCAGGGCGATACCTTCATGGCGCGGGCGAGTACGCAGACGCTGCTGAACCTGATGACCGGCAAGAGCGCGGTCGAAGGATTCCGCATGGATGAACTGGTCGCCAAGGTCATGGGGCACACGGCGGTGCGCGCCGGCTGTTCCGTCGAGGAAGTCCGCGACTGGCTGGAGCCCCTTGTCGGGCTGATTGCCCCCTTTGGCAGCGTTGACGCCGACAAGAGCAAGAAAACAAGCGGCTTCCTGTTCCGCCAGCATCTTCGCCTGCTCGAGTTCCGCGGCTCCTTGCAGACCTATGCGGCGCAGGCGCGTCCCGAGGTGTCGGACTCTGTCGAGCTTGTCATCAAGGTCACGGACCAGACAATCGGCTATGTCAGCGAGCGCATTGTCACCCTCGACGGCTTGCTCGCCAGCATCGCCGGCATGTTCAGCACGGTAGAGAATTCGGTCGCCATACTGCAGAAGCTGCGGCGGGAGGTTGCCTATGGGCTGGACGGATGGGACGATCTTGTCTCTGTCTGGCTGGATGCGTTCGAGAACAGTCATCTGATCGGCGGCGAACAGGGATTGGAGCGGGCCATTCTGCATATTCTCTGGCACCTGCCCGTGCTGCCTTACAAGGAATTGCACGGCGACGCCTTCGACACCCAGTCCTCCGTCGAACGGGCACGGGTCAGGATCGTCAGTCAGATGCATTCATGGCAGACCGACGAAATGGACCACGAACTGCGCGAGCGGGTCGAGAAAGGCAAGGAAAAGTCAGACCGGGAAAAAGCCGGCTGGAACAGCAAATAGAAAAACGGCCGACGCAAGCGCCGGCCGTTTCATTCTCTCGAGCCCCGTGAGCGCGGTGGTCAGCCGACCGCGGCGCGAAGGGCTTCCAGAACCGTGATCCGCTGCTCGATCCGCTCGCGGTCAAGATCCGTCTTCGCATCCTTCAGATCATCACGCAGATCCGCAAGGTCGGCATCGACCTTTGCGGAATCCACCTGGTTCAGTATCTGGGCTTCTTCGGCAAGCACCGTGCAGCGGGTTTCCGTCACTTCGGCGAAACCGCCGGCAACGAAGATCCGCTCGGCCACGGAGCCGTTCTGGTGAATGTCGATCACCCCGGGCTCAAGGGTGGAGATCATCGGCGCGTGGCGCGGCAGCACACCGAAATAGCCTTCCGTGCCCGGCACGACGACCATTTCGGCCGCTTCCGAGTAGAGAAGCTTTTCCGGCGATACCAGCTCGAACTGTGTCGTCTCGGCCATGTCTATGGCTCCACTCCGTTAGGCAACCTGAATTAAGCCGCTTCCGCCGCCATCTTCTTGGCCTTCTCGACGGCTTCCTCGATGGTGCCGACCATGTAGAAGGCGGCCTCCGGAAGATCGTCATACTCGCCGGCAACGATGCCCTTGAAGCCCTTGATGGTGTCCTCGAGGGAAACCAGCTTGCCCGGAGACCCGGTGAAGACCTCGGCAACGTGGAACGGCTGGGAGAGGAAACGCTGGATCTTCCGGGCGCGGGCCACGGTCTGGCGATCTTCTTCCGACAGCTCGTCCATGCCGAGAATGGCGATGATGTCCTGCAGGGACTTGTAGGTCTGCAGCACTTCCTGCACCGAACGGGCGATCTGGTAATGCTCGTCACCGATGATCCGCGGATCGAGCATCCGGGAGGTGGAGTCGAGCGGGTCAACGGCCGGGTAGATGCCGAGCTCGGCAATCTGACGGCTGAGAACCGTGGTCGCATCAAGGTGCGAGAAGGACGTGGCAGGTGCCGGGTCGGTCAAGTCATCGGCAGGCACGTAAATGGCCTGCACCGAGGTGATCGAGCCCTTCTTGGTGGTGGTGATGCGTTCCTGCAGCATACCCATGTCGGTCGCCAGGGTCGGCTGATAGCCCACCGCCGACGGGATACGGCCGAGAAGTGCGGACACTTCTGAACCGGCCTGGGTGAACCGGAAGATGTTATCCACGAAGAACAGCACGTCCTGGCCTTCTTCGTCGCGGAAATACTCGGCCTGGGTCAGACCGGTCAGCGCGACGCGCGAGCGGGCACCTGGCGGCTCGTTCATCTGGCCATAGACCAGGGCTGCCTTGGAGCCTTCGCCGTCCGGAACAATAACGCCGGATTCAACCATCTCGTGGTAGAGATCGTTACCTTCACGGGTCCGCTCACCGACGCCCGCGAACACGGAGTAACCACCGTGCGCTTTCGCGACGTTGTTGATGAGCTCCATGATCAGAACCGTCTTGCCCACGCCGGCGCCGCCGAACAGGCCGATCTTGCCGCCCTTGGCGTACGGAGCCAGCAGATCGACGACCTTGATGCCCGTGACCAGGATCTCGGCTTCGGTGGACTGCTCGGCAAAGGACGGAGCCTGGCGATGGATCGGGGATTTTGTCTTGGTCTTGACCGCAGGACCGTCGTCGACCGGGTCGCCGATGACGTTCATGATGCGGCCCAGGGTTTCCGGACCGACCGGAACCATGATCGGGGAGCCGGTATCTTCAACCGGCTGTCCGCGCACCAGGCCTTCGGTACCGTCCATGGCGATCGTGCGAACCGTGCTCTCACCGAGGTGCTGGGCAACTTCCAGAACCAACAGGTTTTCACCATTCTTCGTATGCAGGGCGTTCAGGATGGCCGGGATCTCGCCGTCGAACTGAACGTCGACAACGGCGCCGATTACCTGTGTGACTTTGCCTGTCGCAGTCTTAGCCATAAGTCAGCTCCAAACCTCTATCCGGGTTATCCGGATCCTCGTTAATTCCATTCGATCAAGACTGTCTTCAGTGCGGCCTAGACGGCCTCGGCACCGGAGATGATCTCGATAAGCTCTCTCGTGATGTTCGCCTGACGCGCCCGGTTGTAGTTCAGCGTCAGTTTCTCGATCATGTCGCCGGCATTCCGCGTGGCGTTATCCATCGCGGTCATCCGGGCTCCATGCTCACTGGCATTGCTTTCCAGCAGCGCGGTGAAGATCTGCGTCGCAACGTTGCGCGGCAGCAGCGCGGCCAGGATTGTTTCCTCGTCCGGCTCGTACTCGTAGAGAGCGCCGCTCTCCGTCTTGGACGACCCCTCTTCCACCTCCGGCATACTTACCGGAATGATCTGCTGGTTGGTGACGACCTGAGTCATCGCCGACTGGAAGCGGTTGAAGAGCAGGCTGCAGATGTCGAAATCTTCGTTCTCGAACATCTTCAGGATCTGGGCCGCCAACTCGTCGGCGGAGGCGAAGGCCACACCCTTGCGGGTCACGTCCTGGACGGAACCGACAATGAGGTCGCCGAATTCGCGCTTCAGGGCATCACGGCCACGACGGCCGACGCAAAACAGCTTGACCGTCTTGCCGGCAGCACGCATCGACCGGACGCGCTGGCGCGCCGACCGGATGATCGTGCTGTTGAAGCCACCGCACAGGCCCCGGTCTGCCGTGAAGACCACCAGCAGGTGGATATCGTCGCGACCGGTTCCCGACAGCAGCTTCGGGCCGCCGGCCTGCGTCGCGGCTCCGGCCAACGACGCAATCATCCGGTTCATCCGCGCGGCATAGGGCCGGGAGGCTTCCGCCTGTTCCTGGGCACGGCGGAGCTTCGCCGCCGCGACCATTTTCATGGCAGAGGTGATCTTCCGCGTCGACTTGACGCTGTTGATCCTGATCTTCAGGTCCTTGAGGGTGGCCATGTATGCTCCTCGCTCTGCTCGCTAGCTGCCAATCCTCAGGCGAAGGTCTTGACGAAGCTGCTGAGGAATGCCTTCAGCTTTTCTTCGATATCGGCAGTCAGCGCCTGCTCGGTCCGGATCGCGTCCAGGATGTCCTTGCCCTTGGCACGGATATCCGAGAGATAGGCCTGCTCGAAGCGGGTCACATCGCCGAGCGGCAGCTCGTCGAGATAGCCACGCACACCGGCATAGATCACCGCAACCTGCTCTTCCACCGTCAGCGGAGAATATTGCGGCTGCTTCAGCAGCTCGGTCAGGCGGGCACCACGGGCCAGCAGCTTCTGCGTGATCGGGTCGAGGTCCGATGCGAACTGCGCAAAGGCCGCCATTTCACGATACTGGGCGAGTTCCAGCTTGATGGAACCGGCAACCTGCTTCATCGCCTTGATCTGGGCGGCGGAGCCGACGCGGCTGACCGAGAGACCGACGTTCACGGCCGGGCGGATGCCCTGATAGAACAGCTCGGTTTCGAGGAAGATCTGACCGTCGGTGATCGAGATCACGTTGGTCGGGATGTATGCGGAGACGTCACCGGCCTGGGTTTCGATGACCGGAAGGGCGGTCATGGAACCGGCACCGTGCTCATCATTCAACTTCGCCGCACGCTCGAGGAGACGGGAGTGCAGATAGAATACGTCACCCGGAAATGCTTCACGCCCCGGAGGACGACGGAGCAGCAGGGACATCTGGCGATAGGCGACGGCCTGCTTGGACAGATCGTCATAGACGATGACACTGTGCATGCCGTTGTCGCGGAAATACTCACCCATGGTGCAACCGGTATACGGCGCCAGATACTGCATCGGCGCCGGCTCGGACGCGGTTGCGGCCACGACGATGGAATATTCCATCGCGCCGTAATTTTCCAGGGTCTTCACGATCTGCGCGACCGTGGAACGCTTCTGGCCGATGGCGACATAGATGCAGAACAGCTTCTTGCTGTCGTCGTCGCCTGCAGCGTCATTGACGGCCTTCTGGTTGATGAAGGCATCGATGGCGATGGCGGTCTTGCCGGTCTGGCGGTCACCAATGATCAGCTCACGCTGGCCACGGCCGACCGGGATCAGGCTGTCGATGGCCTTCAGGCCGGTCTGCATCGGCTCATGCACGGATTTCCGCGGCATGATGCCCGGCGCCTTCACTTCGACGCGCTTGCGCTCGACATCTTCGAGCGGGCCCTTGTCGTCGATCGGGTTGCCGAGGCCGTCGACAACGCGGCCCAGCAGGCTCTTGCCGACCGGAACGTCGACGATGGAGCCGGTCCGCTTGACGGTGTCGCCTTCCTTGATCGACCGGTCGTCACCGAAGATAACGATACCGACATTGTCGCTTTCGAGGTTCAGCGCCATGCCCCGGATACCGCCCGGGAATTCCACCATTTCACCAGCCTGGACCTGGTCCAGACCATAGACGCGGGCGATACCGTCACCGACGGAGAGAACCTGACCGACTTCGGCCACTTCTGCTTCGGTACCGAAATTCGCGATCTGTTTCTTCAGAATCGAAGAAATCTCAGCGGCGCGGATATCCATCAGCCAACACCTTTCATGGCAAGCTGCAGACGCTGCAGCTTGGAACGGATTGAATTGTCGATCATGCGCGAACCAACACGCACGATAAGTCCGCCGATCAAAGCCGGATCGACAGAGAGATTAACGGAGACCTTCTTGCCGACGGCCTTCTTCAGCGCATCGGAGATGTCGGAAAGCTGGGCATCGCTCAGCTCAACGGCAGAGGTCACATCGGCCGTCACTTCGCCGCGCCGGGCGGCAAGCTGGGCCAGAAATGCGGTGATCATGGCGTTCATAGCGAAGAGACGACGGTTGGATGCCACGGCGCCGAGGAATTTCTGGGTCAGCGCATGCGCCCCCATCTTTTCCAGCACCGCGGCCATACCGCGTGTCTGCTCTGCCCGTGTCAGGACCGGGGAACGCACAAGGCGTGAGAGGTCAGGGCTTTCGATCAGAGCCTGCCGCAGGGATTTCAGATCCCCCGCAACGGCATCCAAAGCCTTTTCCCCTTCCGCCAGCTCATAGAGGGCGGAAGCATATCTTCCGGCCAAGCCTGTCGTTTCGGAAGCCACCAGGGAACGCCTCATTCCAGAGATTATCGCCGTTTACCGGGCACCGTTTCGAAAGCGCACCGTTTATCAGCGAATATTGAACAACAAAAACCCTCGTTGACGGCAGTTTCCGCCAAGCGCGGCGGTTCTCTAGCATAGAGGTTCACCCCGTGCAAGCGGTCGGTTGCCGCTTCCCGCAAGGCGGGTCGCCCCGCACGGAAGGCTGGGGCCCTCAGAGGAAACTATACGGGTCGATATCCACCGCCACGCGCACCGAATTCGGCACCTCCACGCGGCCGAGCCAGGCCCGCAGCACAGCCTGGATATTGACGTCGCGCCGGGTCTTGATCAGCAGACGGCGGCGGTGCCGGCCGCGCAGCAATGCCAGCGGTGCCGGCGCCGGACCAAGCACCGCAACGCCCTCGATATCCGGTGCCGCACGGCCGATCCGGCTGGCCACCATGTCCGCCTGGTTGGCATCGGCCGCACTGACGATGATCGCGGCCAGCCGGCCGAAGGGCGGCATGCCCTGCTGCTCCCGGGCCGCGGCCTCTTCGGCGAGGAAGCCGTCGCGATCCCAGGCCGCGATCGCTTTCAGAACCGGATTCTCCGGCTGATGGGTCTGCAGCAGCACACGGCCGGCATGTTCCGCCCGGCCGGCCCGGCCGGCCACCTGGTGCAAAAGCTGATAGGTCCGCTCCGACGCCCGCAGATCGCCGCCGGCGAGACCGAGATCCGCGTCGACCACACCGACGACGGTCAGTTTCGGGAAATGGTAGCCCTTGGCCACGATCTGGGTGCCGAGCAGGATATCCACTTCGCCGGCCCGGACGCTGCGGACGAACTCGGCCGCGGCCGTCGGCCCCTGCAGGGTGTCGCTGGAGACGATCTGGAACCGGGCATCGGGAAACAGGGCCGCGACTTCCTCCGCCATCCGTTCCACACCGGGACCGCTGGCAACGAAACTGTCTTCGGCTGCGCATTCCGGGCAGGTCTTCGGCAGCCGCGCGCTGTAGCCGCAATGATGGCATTGCAGGCGGCCGAGCAGACGATGTTCGACCAGCCAGGCCGAACAGCTCGGACATTCCAGCCGATGCCCGCAGGCCCGACACAGGGTCAGCGGCGCATAGCCCCGGCGGTTGAGGAAGACCAGTGACTGTTCGCCGGCGGCAAGCGCGCCCGCGATCGCCTCGATCAGCGGCCGGGACAGCCAGCGGCCGCGTTCCGGCTGATCCCGGCGCAGATCGACCAGTTCCACCGACGGCAGGGTGGCGACACCGTGCCGGACGGTCAGACGCAGATGCTGGTAGCGGCCATTCTCGACATTGCGCATGGTCTCCAGGGCCGGCGTCGCGGACACCAGGATGACCGGACAGGGGGTCAGGCTGGCCCGGACCACGGCCATGTCCCGGCCGTGATAGATCACCCCCTCCTCCTGCTTGTAGGCGGACTCGTGCTCCTCATCGACCACGATCAGGCCGAGATCGGGAAACGGCAGATAGAGTGCGGAGCGGGCGCCGACCAGCACGCGGGCCTTGCCCTCGGCGACCTGGCGCCAGGTATGCCGGCGGCGGCGCGGCTTCAGCTCGGAATGCCATTCCGCCGGGCGCACGCCGAAGCGGGCCTCGAACCGGTTCAGCCATTCCGCCGACAGGGCGATTTCCGGCAGCAGAACCAGGATCTGCTTGCCCATGCGCAGCGCGGTCGCAACCGCCTCGAAATAGACTTCGGTCTTGCCCGCCCCGGTCTCGCCGTCGAGCAGCACGGGGGAAAACCGTTCTGCGCCCACCGCGGCGATCAGGGCTTCGGCCGCCGTATGCTGTTCGTCCGACAGCGGAGTCTCCCGGGGCAGATCCGGATCGGGCTGCGGGAACGGCGCATCCGCCGGCAGCGCCACGCTGACCAGCCCGCCCCCCTCGGCCAGGCCCTTCACCACAGACGTGCCGACACCGGTCTCATCGGCGATCTCCCGCGCCGTGCGCGGCGGCCCCTCCGCCAGCAGATCAAGCACCCGGCGGCGGGCCGGGGTCAGCCGCAGCCCGAGCGCTTCCACCGCCCCGGTTCCGCCGGACAGCGCGGCATAGGCGGTCACCGGTTTCGCCGGCTCGAAGGCGTCGGGCACGCTGATGGCCATGCGCAGCACGGCCCCCTGTGCCGTCAGCGTGTAGGACGCGGTCCAGTCCACCAGCTTCAGCACAGCCTCCGGCAAGGGCGGTACCGGCAGGGCGCGAATCACCGGTTTCAGGCGGCTCCGCGCCACCTGCCCGCTCTCCGGGTCTTCCGCCACATCAAGGGCCCAGACCACACCGGTGGTGCGCCGGTTGCCGAGCGGCAGTTCGACGATGCTGCCGCACTGCAGCGCCATCTCGGCATCCGCCAGATAATCGTAGGGACCGGCCAGCGGCAGCGGAATCAACACCTGGATACGGCGGGACTCATCGGGAAATAGATCGGACATGCGCCGGAGTGTGGCGAGGTGTTCGGCGCTCCGCAACGGTCTCGGTCAGGCAATGGCGGGCCGCCGGCCTCACAGGGGCGGACCGGACCTTCTGTTTCCTGCAGTTCCGTGAAAGCCTCCGGCATCATCCCGGCGTCACTGGTACCCGTCCCCTGTATGCGCTAGACTCGCTTCGTCGATTCAGCCATACGGGGCGCGGATTCACCACCTGCCGAGGATACAGGACGACATGAAGTTTTTCATCGACACTGCGGATGTCGCGGAGATCAAGGATCTGGCCGCCACCGGTCTCGTGGACGGGGTGACGACCAACCCGTCGCTCATCGCCAAGTCCGGCCGCCCGATCCTGGAAGTGATCAAGGAAATCTGCGGCGTCGTCGACGGTCCGGTCAGCGCGGAAGTCACCGCGACCGACCACGCGACAATGATGAAAGAGGCGGCCCTGCTGCTCAAGCTGGCCGACAATATCGCCATCAAGGTGCCGCTGACGGTCGATGGTCTGAAAACCTGCAAGGCGCTGAGCGACGACGGCATTCAGGTCAATGTCACCCTCTGCTTCTCCGCCGGGCAGGCCCTGCTGGCCGCCAAGGCCGGTGCCGCCTTCATTTCGCCCTTCGTCGGCCGGCTCGACGATATCGGCATCAACGGCATGGACCTGATCGCGGATATCGCGGACATCTATGCGAATTTCGATTTCGACACGGAAATCCTGGTCGCCTCAGTGCGCGGCCCGCAGCATGTCATCGACGCCGCCAAGCTCGGCGCGGATGTGGCCACGCTGCCGCCGGCCGTGCTGCGCAGCCTGTACAACCACCCGCTCACCGACAAGGGTCTCGACGCCTTCCTGAAGGATTGGGCGAAGACCGGGCAGAGCATCCTCTAGGGACGGACGGCAAGCGATGACAGGCAAGGGCTCCGTGGCGGAACCGGGCAAGAAAAGCGTCAAGCAGGCGGCCAACCAACCTGCCGCCACGCTGACGGCCGGACAGGTCGCGGACTATCTTTCCGCCCATCCGAACTTCCTGGTCGAGCACCCGGAGCTGATCGACGTGCTGACCCCGCCGAGCCGGACCAGCGGCGGGGCGGTGGTCGACATGCAGCATTTCATGCTGGAGCGGCTGCGCGCCGAGAATCAGAGGCTGAAGGATTCACACGCCGGTCTGATCGCCACCGTGCGCGGCAACCAGTCGACCCAGAACCGCATCCACGCGGCGATCCTGCGCATCGTGGCCGCCAACTCCTTCGACAACCTGATCCAGTCAGTGACCATCGACCTGCCGGTCATGCTCGGCATCGACGTGGTGACGATCTGCATCGAGGCCGGCGACGTGCCGATCCCGAAGGCCTATGCCTCGGGCGTGCGCTCCATCCCGGCCGGGACCATCGACCGCAAGATCGGAGTCGGCAGGGACGTCATGCTGGCCGCCAATGTCGAGGGCGATGAAGAGATTTTCGGCTCGGCCGCCGGGCTGGTCTCGTCCATGGCGCTGGCCCGCATCCAGGTCAGCCCGCACTCGCCGATGGGCCTGATGGCCTTCGGGACACGGGACGGCGAAGCCTATCATCACGGTCAGGCAACCGAGCTGCTGAGTTTCCTGGCCCGCACTACGGAGCTGACCATCCGGCAATGGCTGAACCTTCCGGGCTGACCAAGAGCGAAACCATCACCGATCTCAACGGCGCCGTCCGGGTCTGGAAACAGTGGCTGACGAGCGAGAAACGCGCCTCCGCGCACACCCTCACGGCCTATGAGCGGGATCTCGAACAGTTTCTCGAGTTCATGCAGGATCATCTCGGCACGATTCCCGGCTTTGCCGATCTCGCCGCCCTGAAGCCGGCGGATTTCCGGGCCTATCTGGCCCGCCGGGCGGCCAAGGGCTACGCCAAGACCTCGACCGGCCGCGCGCTCTCCGTGATCCGCGGCTTCTTCCGCTTTCTCGAACGGCGGGGCGTGCTTTCGAACGCCGCCATCTTCTCCATCCGGGGGCCGCGCATTCCGGCCTCGGTGCCGAAGGCGCTGACCGTCGCCGAGGCGGCGGAAACCCTCGACGCCATCGGCGATCTCGCCTCCGAGCCCTGGATCGCCGCCCGCGACATCGCGCTGGTCTCCTTGCTCTACGGCGCCGGTCTGCGCATCGGCGAGGCGCTGGCGCTGAACCGCGATGCGCTGCCGGTCGGCGAGACGCTCTCCATCACCGGCAAGGGAAACAAGCAGCGGATCGTCCCGGTGCTGCCCGCCGTCCGCGCCGCGATCGACGATTATATCGCCCAGTGCCCCTATCGGGGCGGCCCGGAAGATCCGCTGTTCCGCGGCGCCCGGGGCAAGCGCCTGCAGGCCGGCATCGCCCAGCGCACCATGCGGCTGGCCCGGGGCTGGCTGGACCTGCCGGAAACCGCGACGCCGCATGCCCTGAGACATTCCTTCGCCACCCACCTGCTGGCCGGCGGCGGCGATCTGCGCGCCATCCAGGAACTGCTCGGCCACGCGTCGCTCTCCACCACCCAGCGCTACACCAGCGTCGATGCGGAGCGGCTGATGGACGTGCACAGCCGGGCCCATCCGAGGGATCGCTAGGGCAGGCCTAGTTCCGGAAGAACACCAGCTTGCGGTCCTCCTCCCAGTCCGGCACCCAGAAATAATAATGCAGGTCGCACATGCCGTCCTCAAGGATGATCGCCATCGGACAGGCGCCCTCGATGCCGGTCATCTCCCGCACCTCTTCTCCGGTGAGTTTCTCCAGAGAGATCTTCGGCGGCGGCGTACCGGTGCCGCACAGACCCATCTGGTTTGCGCTGTCGAAGAAGGTCAGCACTCCCTCCGAGACCAGAACACCCTTCTCGTGCGTCGCCACGACCAGCTGAAAGGTGCGCCCATCCGGATTATCGTCGCTGACATAGCCGGCGACCTTGTCCTGGAAGCCGTCACAGGTAACATCGCCGGTTTCGACCTGCCAGTCGTGGCGATAGGCGTTCGCGCCGCCCTGGAAGCGCATCTCGGCGCTGAGCTCACCCTCGGTGACATCCTGCGCCCCGGCGCCACTGCCCCACAGCAACACGCAGCCGAAGGCCATCAAGACAAACCGCATCTGCAGACACTCCCCATCCGTTTCACCCGAGTGCGCTTGCACAGCGTTATCGGCTCGGCCATGCTCACTACCAGTTCACCCGGCGGCGGCCCGCGCCCGCATGGCACTGCCGGCCCGCCAGTCTAATCATAGCGTCCGAACAGGGAACAGCCGATGCCCGAGATTGCGCATAAGGGCTATATGCCGACCATCTGGGAAAGCCTCGCCGCGGCACCGCATCCCTCCCTCAGTTTCCAGAGCTCCTTCTGGCATTCCGTTGCCCCGGCAGGTCCCGCCTGCACCCGCCTCGAGGGCGAGGCGCGGACGGAGATCGCGGTTGTCGGCGGCGGTTTCCTCGGTCTCTCGACCGCCCTGCATCTGGCCGAGGCCGGGCACAGGGTGACCCTGCTGGAAGCGGACGAGGCCGGATTCGGCGCCTCCGGACGCAATACCGGTTTTGTCGTGCCCAATCTCCTCACCGGTCTCGACCCGCGCCATGCAAAGGAGAAATTCGGGCCGGAGAAAGGCGAGCTGCTGGTCCGCATGCTCGGCGAGGGCGGCGATCTGGTGTTCGACCTGATCCGGCGTCACCAAATCGACTGCTGGGGCAAGCAGACCGGCTGGATGCAGCCGATCCATACGGCGAAGAAAACAGCCTGGCTGGAAGACCGGGTGCAGCAGTGGCAGGCGCTCGGCCGGCCGGTCAGGCTGCTGTCCCGGGACGAGGCGGTGGCCGAGACCGGATCCGAGGCCTATCATGGCGCCTTCCTCGACCCGACCGGCGGCCATATCAACCCGCTCGCCTTCGTGCGCGGGCTGGCCCATGCCGCCGTGAAGGCCGGGGTCACGCTGCATAGTGACAGCCGGGCGACCGGGATCGGTAAAAAGGGTGCCGAATGGCATCTGCAGACCGATCACGGCACGCTGATCGCCGACCGGGTGCTGCTGACCACCAACAGCACCGGCGGCGGGCTCGCGCCGAAGGCGGAAGGCACCCAGTTCCCGATCACCCTGTTCCAGGTGGCAACCCGGCAGCTCGATCCCGAACTGCGCAAGAGCGTCCTGCCGAACGACCGCTGCTCCGCCGATACCCGCAAGGACCTGATCGCCTACCGCTGGACCGACGACAACCGGATCGTCACCGGCGGGCTGCTGGCCAACCCGCTCGGCTCGCTGGAACGGGGCCGCACGCACCATCTCGGCCGGCTGCAGGAACTGCTGCCGCAACTGCCGAAGCTGGAAGCGGAATTCTACTGGCAGGGCCGTCTCGCCGCCGCGCGGGATTACATGCCCCGGCTGATGCAGCTCGGCGACGGCGCATTCTCCGCCATCGCCTGCAACGGACGCGGCATTGCCATGACCACCGCCCTCGGCCGCAAGCTGGCCTACTGGCTCTCCGGCGGCGCCAACGAGGATCTGCCGCTGCCGATCACCGCCCCGGACCCGGTCCTGCTGCCGAAGCTGGCGCCGCTCGCCTTTTCGTTCTGGCTGCCGATGGGCCGGCATCAGGATGCGAAGGATATGAGGGAGTAAATTCCCTCTCTCCCTACATCGTCATCCCGGGCTTGACCCGGGATCTCCCGAGGCCGGACTCAGCCCGAGGATCATAAAGGTCCCGGCTCTCCGGCCGGGATGACGAATAGATAAGTTTCCAAACAAAAACCGCGGCTCGAAGGCCGCGGTTTTCTGTGTGAACTCGAAAAGCCCGATCAGATGTGGATTGCGCCCTTGTTGACCGCGAGGCCCGCTTCCTTGACCGCTTCGGCCAGGGTCGGGTGGCCGTGGCAGATCCGGCCGATATCCTCGGCGGAGCCGCCGAACGCCATGACGGCCGCAACCTCATGGATAAGATCGCCGGCACCCGGGCCCATGATATGGGCACCGAGCACGGCATCCGTCTTCTTGTCCGCCAGGATCTTCACGAAGCCCTCGGTCATCCCGGTCGACTTGGCGCGGGCATTGGCGCTGAACGGGAAGGAGCCGGAATTGTATTCGACGCCCGCTTCCTTCAGCTGCTCCTCGGTCTTGCCGATGCTGGCCACTTCCGGCCAGGTGTAGACGATGCCCGGAACCAGATTGTAATCCACATGGCCGGACTGGCCCGCCATGGTCTCGACCGCGGCAACGCCGTCTTCCTCGGCCTTGTGCGCCAGCATCGGGCCCAGGATCACGTCGCCGATGGCGAAGATGCCCGGCACGTTGGTCTCGAAATCCGCGTCGACGGTGATGAAGCCGCGCTTGTCCATTTCCACGCCCACCTTGTCGAGGCCGAGGCCTTCGGTGAAGGGCCGGCGGCCGATGGCGACCAGCACCACGTCGGCGTCGATGGTTACGGCATCGCCGCCCTTGGCGGGTTCGGCCGTCAGGGAGACGCCGGTCTTGGTCTTCTTCGCCGCCGTCACCTTGGTGCCGAGCTTGAAGGTCATGCCCTGTTTCTGCAGCACGCGCTGGAATTTCTTGGCGACCTCGCCATCCATGCCCGGGACGATGCGGTCGAGGAACTCGACGACAGTCACCTTGGCGCCGAGACGGGCCCAGACGGAGGCCATCTCGAGCCCGATCACGCCGCCGCCGATGACCACGAGGTGATCCGGCACCTTGGCGATGTCGAGCGCGCCGGTGGAAGTGACAATTTTCTTCTCGTCGATCTCCAGACCCGGCAGCGGGGTCGGCTCGGAGCCTGTGGCGATCAGGACGCGCTCGGTCTTGAGCACTTCCTTCTTGCCCTTCTCGCCGGTGATCTCGACCTCGGTCGCGGACTTCACCACGGCGGAGCCGGTCTTCCAGTCGATCTTGTTTTTCTTGAACAGGAAGGCGACGCCGCCGGTGAGCTGTTCGACGACGCTGGCCTTGTTCGCCATCATCTGTTTCAGGTTCAGCTTCACGGAGCCGACATCGATGCCGATATCCTTCAGGTGATCCTGGGCCTCGGCATATTTCTCCGAGGAGGAGAGCAGTGCCTTGGAGGGAATGCAGCCGACATTGAGGCAGGTGCCCCCGAGGGTCGCGCGCTTTTCGACGCACGCCACTTTCATGCCCAGTTGCGCGGCACGGATGGCGGCCACATAACCGCCCGGGCCCGCACCGATGACGACGAGATCGTAGCTGTCAGCCATGGTAAATCGCTCTCTTGTCCAGCTCGTTCTTGGGAAGAAGCGCGCGGGACAAGCCCGCGCGCAATCCAGTTACATGTCGATCAGCAGGCGGCGCGGATCTTCCAGCGCATCCTTGACGCGGACCAGGAAGGTGACCGCCTCGCGGCCGTCGATGATGCGGTGATCGTAGCTCATCGCCAGATACATCATCGGCCGGATCTCGACCTTGCCGTTCACGACCATCGGCCGGTCCTGGATCTTGTGCATGCCGAGAATGCCGGACTGCGGGGGATTCAGGATCGGGGTCGACATCAGCGAGCCGTAGACACCGCCATTGGTGATGGTGAAGGTGCCGCCCGTCATGTCCTTCATGGTGAGCTTGCCGTCCCGCGCCTTGCGGCCGAGATCGCCGATACCCTTTTCCACGCCGGCGAAGCTGAGATCATCCGCATCGCGCAGCACCGGCACGACCAGGCCCTGCGGCGTGCCGACAGCAACACCGATATCGTAGTAATTCTTGTAGATCAGCTCGTCGCCATAGATCTCGGCATTGACCGCCGGGAGTTCCTTCAGGGCGGCGATGCAGGCCTTCACGAAGAAGGACATGAAGCCGAGCTTCACGCCGTGCTTCTTCTCGAAAGCATCCTTGTATTCGGCGCGCAGGCCCATGACCGCGCCCATATCCACCTCGTTGAAGGTGGTCAGCATGGCGGCGGTGTTCTGGGCCTCTTTCAGGCGCCGGGCGATGGACTGGCGCAGACGGGTCATCTTCACCCGCTCCTCGCGCGGATCGTCCGCACGCGGCGGCAGCGGCCCGGCAGCAGCAGGAGCCGCACCGGCCGGGGCCGAGGCGGAAGCCTTGGCGGTACCGGCTTCGATTGCGGCCAGCACGTCGCCCTTCACCAGACGGCCATCCTTGCCGGTCGGCTTGATCTTTGCAGGGTCGAGATTGTTGTCCTCAACCAGTTTGCGCACGGCCGGCGACAGGGTCTTCACCTCATGGCTCCCGGCAGCAGCGGCGGGCGCGGCGGCAGGTGCCGGAGCAGCTTTCGGCGCTTCTTCCTTCGCGGCGGGTGCCGGCGCGGCCTCGGCCTTGGCTTCCGCCGGCTTCTCAGCCGGTTCCGCCTTCTTCGCCGGCGCGGCGCCTTCGGCGATCACCCCGAGCAGCGCATCGACCCCGACGGTCGCGTCCACATCGGCGACGATTTCCTGCAGGGTTCCCGCGGCCGGAGAATTGACCTCAAGGGTTACCTTGTCCGTTTCCAGCTCGACCAGGGGCTCGTCAAGACCGACAGCATCCCCGACGGCTTTCATCCAGCGCGCCACAGTTGCCTCGGACACCGATTCCCCAAGAACCGGGACCTTGATTTCCGTCGCCATTTTTCCGTCCATTCTCTCTTTGTTGCGCCATGACCGGCGCGTCATGTGAGGTGCCGCCGGGGATGGGCCGGCGGCTGGTATTGCTTTGGATTATTCGGCCGCGTACCGGCTGCCCTTGCTCATTTCCTCGCCGACGGCCAGGGCTTCCTGAACCAGCGCTTCCTGTTCGCGAACATGGCGGCCGTGACTGCCGGTCGCCGGCGATGCCGCTTCGGCCCGGCCCGCATAAAGCGGACGCTTGCAGGCGCCGTCGAGCTCGACCAGCACGCTTTCGATGCGGCGATCGACGAAGGACCAGGCCCCCATGTTCCAGGGCTCTTCCTGGCACCAGACCACCTCGGCCTGCGGGAAACGGGCCAGTTCCTCCATCAGCGCCTTGCGCGGGAACGGATAGAGCTGTTCCAGGCGCAGGAAGAAGACGTCGGTCTGACCGCGCCGGGCCCGCTCCTCGTACAGGTCGTAATAGACCTTGCCGGAGCAGATCACGACCCGCTTCACGTCCTTGTCCTTGCACAGCACCTCGTTGTCATACATGACCCGGTGGAAGCTGGTGCCCTCGGCCATGTCATCCAGCGTCGAGACGCAGAGTTTGTGGCGCAGCAGGGATTTCGGCGACATCACGATCAGCGGCTTGCGGAAATCGCGGCGCTGCTGACGGCGCAGGACATGGAAATAGTTTGCCGGTGTGGTGCAGTACACCACCTGCATGTTGTCTTCGCCGCAGAGCTGCAGATAGCGCTCGAGACGGGCGGAGGAATGCTCCGGACCCTGGCCTTCATAGCCGTGTGGCAACAGCATCACGAGGCCGGACATGCGCAGCCATTTGTGCTCGCCGGAACTGATGAACTGGTCGACCACGACCTGGGCACCATTTGCGAAATCGCCGAACTGGGCTTCCCAGAGCGTGAGAATGTTCGGCTCCGCCTGGCTGAAGCCGTATTCGAAGCCGAGCACCGAGGCTTCCGACAGCGGGCTGTCGATCACTTCGTAATGCAGCGGATCCGTGCCCAGGCTGTTGAGCGGAATGTGCCGCTCCTCGGTATTCTGGTCGATCCAGACCGAATGCCGCTGGGAGAAGGTGCCGCGGCCGGAATCCTGACCGCTGAGCCGGACCCCGTCGCCCTGTACCAGCAGGGTGCCGAACGCCAGGCTCTCGGCATTTGCCCAGTCGATGCCCTCGCCGCTCTCGATCGCCTTGCGGCGCTGCTCGACAACGCGCTTCAGCTTGCGGTTCATGGAGAAACCGTCCGGCGCCTGGGTCAGCTTCATGCCGACATCGCGCAGGATTTCCTTGTCGACCGAGGTCTCGCCCCGCCGGGCATCGCCGTGCGCCTTGGTGAAGCCGGACCATTTGCCCTCGAGCCAGTCGGCCTTGTTGGGCTTGTAGTTCAGCCCGGCCTCGAACTCGCTGTTCAGATTGTCGTCATGCTCCTTGACCATGCTCTCGGCTTCGCCGGCCTTGATGACGCCTTCGCGCTCAAGCTGCTCGGCATAGAGCTGACGGGTGGTCTTCTGGGTCGCGATCTTCGAATACATGAGGGGCTGGGTGAACATCGGCTCATCCCCCTCGTTGTGGCCGAAGCGGCGGTAGCAGAACATGTCGATGACCACGTCGACGCCGAATTCCTGGCGGAACTCGATGGCGATCCGGGCGACATGCACGACGGCTTCCGGATCGTCCCCGTTCACGTGGAAGATCGGCGCGTCCACCATCTTCGCCACATCCGTCGGATAGGGCGAGGAGCGCGAGAAGGCCGGTGCCGTGGTGAAGCCGATCTGGTTATTCACGATGACATGGATGGTGCCGCCGGTGCGGTAGCCGCGCAGGTCGGAGAAAGCGAAGGTTTCCGCCACCACGCCCTGCCCGGCAAAGGCCGCATCGCCATGCATCAGGATTCCGAGCACCTTGCGGCGGTTCGATGAGTCATTGCGCTGGGCCTGTTTTGCGCGGACCCGACCGATGACCACCGGGTTGACGATTTCCAGATGGGACGGGTTGGCGTTCAGCGTCAGGTGAACGTTGGCATCGTCGAACTCGCGGTCGGCGGAAACACCCATATGGTATTTCACGTCACCGGAGCCGCCGACATCTTCCGGATTGGCCGGATTGCCGAGAAACTCGGAAATGATGGCGCGGAACGGCTTGCTCAGGAAATTGCAGAGCACGTTCAGCCGCCCGCGGTGCGACATGCCGATCACGACCTCTTCCAGGCCGATCTGGGTGCCCCGCTTCAGGATCTGTTCCAGCGCCGGGATCAGGCTTTCCGCGCCATCCAGACCGAAGCGCTTGGTGCCGACATATTTCCGGCCGAGAAACTGCTCGAATGTCTCGGCCGCTGTCAGCCGCTCGAGGATCGTATGCTTGCCGCGCTCGGTGAATTCGGTCCGGTTGCGGATCTGCTCGATCCGCTCCTGGATCCAGGCCTTCTGCTCCGGATCCTGCATATGCATGAATTCGACGCCGATGCTGCCGCAATAGGTGCGGTCCAGCAGCTCGATGATCTGCCGCAGCGTGGCTGTTTCCAGCCCGAGCACGTGATTGATGAAGATCGGGCGATCCCAATCCTCTTCGGTGAAACCGTAATGGGCCGGATCGAGTTCGGGGTGCGGGGTCGGCGGCTCAAGACCGAGCGGGTCGAGCTTCGCTTTCAGATGCCCCCGGATCCGGTAGGCCCGGATCAGCATGATCGCCCGCAGCGAGTCCAGGCTGGCCTGGCGGATATCGCTGTCCGAGAACGGATCACCGCTTGCAGCGGGTTTCGCCGCGTCCGCGACCGGTCCGGACCCGTCGGCCGCCTCGCCGGTGCCGCCGATCACACGGTTGCCGCGGCTGGCCCAGCTCGGGCCGTGCACGTCTCCTTGGACGAGACCGACATCGTCGTGCAGATCCGCGAAGTAATCGCGCCAGCTTTCGTCTACTTGGGCCGGGTCCTGGAGAAATCGTTCGTAGAGTTCACCGATGAAAGGTGCGTTCGCACCAGAAAGAAAGGATTGATCGCTCACTACCGTCGCCATATTGGAACCTGCCCCTTTGCGAAGTGGCTGTTGGTCCTGTCTGTTTCGGCTCCGCGCGCCCCTCGCGCAGGGCCTGGGTAACCCTTGCGGCAATCCGCCGCAACGGAAAGCATCTTCTTATACTAGCTAAGAAATTACTAACTTGAAGCGGTTCTGCATGGCAGATGGCAAAAAATCGCAAGGGTGTGTCCGGACGGCAGCATGTCAGCGCCGTCCGGAACACGTCATTTAACCCGCGATCGCCTTCACCATGGTGGTGCCGAGCGACGCCGGACTGTCGGCAACGAGAATGCCGGCAGAACGCATGGCGTCCATCTTGGAACTGGCGTCGCCCTTGCCGCCCGAGATGATCGCGCCGGCATGACCCATGCGGCGGCCCGGAGGCGCGGTGACACCGGCGATGAAGCCACACATCGGCTTCTTCACCTTGTTCTGCTTGAGAAATTCAGCCGCATCCTCTTCCGCGGATCCGCCGATTTCACCGATCATGATGATCGCTTCGGTCTCCGGATCGCCGAGGAACAGGTCCAGCGCATCGATGAAGTTGGTGCCGTTCACCGGGTCGCCGCCGATCCCGATGCAGGTCGACTGGCCGAGGCCGGCCGCCGTGGTCTGGGCCACCGCCTCATAGGTCAGCGTGCCCGAGCGGGAGACGATCCCGACCTTGCCGCGGCGATGGATGTGGCCCGGCATAATCCCGATCTTGCAGGCGCCCGGTGTGATCACACCGGGGCAGTTCGGACCGATCAGGCGGGTCTTGGAGCCGGTAAGGGCACGTTTCACCTTCACCATGTCGAGCACCGGGATGCCTTCGGTGATGCAGACCACCAGCGGAATTTCCGCATCGATCGCTTCCAGGATCGAATCGGCGGCGAATGGCGGCGGCACATAGATCACCGACGCATTGCAACCGGTCCGGTCCTTCGCTTCCATGACGGTGTCGAACACCGGCAGGTCGAGATGGGTCTGACCACCCTTGCCCGGCGTGACGCCCCCGACCATCTTGGTGCCGTAGGCGATTGCCTGCTCGGAATGGAACGTGCCCTGGCTTCCGGTGAAGCCCTGGCAGATCACTTTGGTGTTTTCGTCGACCAGAACGGCCATCAGGCTGCCTCCTTCACCGCTTTGACAATTTTCTCCGCCGCGTCCGCGAGATTGTCCGCGGACGTGATCGGCAGACCGGAATCGGCGAGGATCTGCTTGCCGAGATCGACGTTCGTGCCTTCCAGCCGGACGACGAGCGGAACATGCAGGCTGACTTCCTTGGCCGCCGCAACAACGCCCTCTGCGATCACGTCGCAGCGCATGATGCCGCCGAAGATATTGACCAGGATGCCTTCGACATTCGGATCGGACAGGATGATCTTGAAGGCGGCGGTGACCCGCTCCTTCGTCGCCCCGCCGCCGACATCGAGGAAGTTCGCCGGCTCGGAGCCATAGAGCTTGATGATGTCCATGGTGGCCATGGCGAGACCCGCGCCGTTCACCATGCAACCGATACTGCCGTCGAGCTTCACATAGTTCAGCTCGTATTTGGCCGCCTCGAGTTCGGAAGCATCTTCCTCGCTCTCGTCCCGCAGCTCGGCCACGTCCTTGTGCCGGAACAGCGCGTTGTCGTCGAAGCCCATCTTGGCATCCAGCGCGATAACGTCGCCGGAGCCGGTGATGACCAACGGGTTGATTTCGACCATGGCAGCGTCGAGATCGGTGAAGGCCTTGTACATCGCCGACAGGAACTTGACCGCTGACTTTATCTGATCGCCTTCAAGGCCCAGGGCGAAGGCGATGCGGCGGGCATGGAAGCCCTGCAGGCCGGTCACCGGGTCGATGGCGATGGTGATGATCTTTTCCGGGGTCGCCTCGGCGACTTCCTCGATCTCCATGCCGCCCTCGGTCGAGGCCATCACGGTGACGCGGCTGCTGTCGCGATCGACCAGCAGGCTGAGATAAAGCTCGCGCTTGATATCGCAGCCTTCCTCGACATAGATGCGGCTGACTTCCTTGCCTGCCGGACCGGTCTGCTTGGTGACCAGCGTGGCGCCGATCATCTCGCCCGCGTTCGACTTGACGTCCGCGACCGATTTGACGACGCGGACACCGCCGGCGCCGTTCTCATTGCCCTTGAAGCGTCCCGCGCCTCGGCCACCGGCATGAATCTGAGACTTCACGACCCAGACCGGACCGCCAAGCTCGTTGGCGACCTTCTCGGCCTCCTCCGGGGTGTAGGCAACGCCGCCCCGCGGCACTGCAACACCGAATTTGGCCAAGAGTTGCTTGGCCTGATACTCGTGAATGTTCATGGCTCTCCCATTTCCCTTGCACCGGTTTTGGCGCGAGAACCGCCGAAGCCGCTGCTGCAACCGGCCAGACTGGCCGGCTCAATCCCTAACGCGGGAAGCGGCCCGGTGCCGCAGGCTTAACTGTAGCACCGAACCGCCTGATAACAAATGGTGGTATACCACATACCACCATGCCGTTCCTAGATACCGAGCTTTGCCGCAACCTCGTTGAGGCTCTTCACCGCATCGATCGAATGGTCGAACATGGCCTTCTCGTCCGCGTTCATCTCGATTTCGACGATGCGCTCGACGCCGCCGGCGCCGATCACGCAGGGCACGCCGACATACAGACCGTCAAGACCATACTCGCCGGAGCACTGCGCCGCGCAGGGCAGCACGCGCTTCTTGTCCTTGAGATAGGAGTCGGCCATCTGGATGGCGGAAGACGCCGGTGCGTAGAAGGCCGAGCCGGTTTTCAGCAGGCCGACGATTTCGGCGCCGCCGTCACGGGTACGCTGGACGATCTGGTCGATCTTCTCCTGCGTGGTCCAGCCCATCTTGATCAGATCCGGAACCGGGATGCCGGCAACGGTGGAGTAGCGGGTCAGCGGCACCATGGTGTCACCGTGGCCGCCCAGCACGAAGGCGGTGACGTCTTCAACGGAGACATTGAATTCCTCGGCCAGGAAGTAGCGGAATCGGGCGCTGTCGAGCACCCCGGCCATGCCAACGACCTTGTTGGCCGGCAGGCCGCTCAGCTTCTGCAGGATGCCAACCATGACATCGAGCGGATTGGTGATGCAGATGACGAATGCTTCGGGGCAGTTCGCCTTGATGCCGTCGGCAACCGCCTTCATGACCTTGGTGTTTGTTTCGATGAGATCGTCGCGGCTCATGCCCGGCTTGCGCGGGATGCCTGCCGTGACGATGACGACGTCGGAGCCTGCGAGCGCGCGGTAGTCGTTCGCGCCGAGCATCTTGGCATCGAATCCTTCGACCGGAGAGGCTTCCGCGATATCCAGAGACTTGCCCTGGGGGATGCCCTCAACGATATCGAAGAGCACCACGTCGCCGAGTTCCTTCAGGCCGGCGAGCAGCGCCAGCGTGCCGCCGATATTCCCAGCGCCGACCAGCGCGATTTTGTTGCGAGCCATCTTGTTCCCCACTCCTATGATTCGGGACAGATCCGCCGCGCCGTCAAGGCTTCGGCCTCCTCCTGGGCGGCGGAAAACCGAGGCGCGGTGTAGCGCGATTCCGCCCCTCCCGCAAGGCTTCAACCGGACCAGTGCCCGTTCACAAGCCCATTATCAGAAGCGCGGCGCCGAACTCTCGACCTTGAGAAGATGGTCGAGGCCGGGCTGAAGGTCGGACAGCACGAAGTCGACGCGCTGCTGAATACCCACATTCGGCTTGGCAAAACGGCTGCGCCACTCGAAAACCTTCACCGTTATGCCACACAGAACCTCGGCCATGGTTGCCTGGTGCGCGAGGATCTGCCCGCGTGCTTCGGCGAATTCGTCGAGGGTCAGCGATTCCCAGTCGAACACGGCCCTGCGGTCGAACTCGCCGAAGCGCTGGACCACGCTTTTGACAATACGGTCGAAGGCGGACGACACCTGCTTCATGCGTTTGGTCGCCGGGTCGCCTTTCCGGAACGAGCC
Source organism: Nisaea sp. (assembly GCF_040217065.1). GTDB lineage: Bacteria > Pseudomonadota > Alphaproteobacteria > Thalassobaculales > Thalassobaculaceae > Nisaea. Next base: position 295,350 of record NZ_JAVJNX010000010.1, on the reverse strand, counting down.
GCGCGAAATGGCTTCCTCGATCCAGTCATGCAGTTCCTTCACGCGTGGAACGATGAGGTTGAGATAGCTCCGGTAGTAACCGAGGGACAGGAACGCGTCGCCGTAATCCTCAAGCAGTTCCGGCAGGCCGTCGAGATCCGTTTCCAGAGCTTCGGACATGCGCTGCAGTTTCTCCCGCGCGGCGGCCTTGTCCGCCATCTGCATGATGTCCCGGAGGCTGCTCGGATCGGTTATGTCCAGCTCGCCCTCGCCGAAAACATGCCGGACAAGCGGCCGGGTCAGGTTACGCATGTGACCGGCGAGCTCCCGTTTCTTCTCGTCCGACAGGCTGAGCACTTCGGTTGTCCCCACATCGATGCCGCTGGAGCGCACCGCACGGCGCAGGGAATAACAGTCGAAGGCCGGAAGCTCGGCCGCGCGCTTCAGCAGCGGGATGTCATGCCTGATCAGATCCTCGTCCCGGTTCACGTAGTTCGGCAACTCTTCGATCGCGAACTGGCCGCTGCCTGTACCGCTGCCCCGATAGAGCTCGATCCGGGTTTCCAGCCTCACATTCTTGATCAGACGCAGGCGCAGCACACCCCTGTTACGGACCGGCAAAGCCGCGCAGGCAAAGGTATTGATGGAATCCCGGTCTTCCCGATCAATGGGGCTTTGGCCGCTTTCTTCCTGAACTGTCGATCCGGACATGAGTGTCTCACGGCAAGGGCCCGGCAGGTCGGAGCTCACCGACGGCCGGGCTTGGAAATGGGTTAAGCGAAAGTCGCTGCCTCGCGCTCGATCGCCGACAGGCGATCGAGGCCGGCCCGGATATCGGACAGGACAAAATCGGCACGTCGCTCGAACGTGCCGCCGCCGCCGGGAAAACGGCTTTCCCATTCGAAAACCTTCACCGTCAGCCCGCAAAGGACCTCGGCCAGACTCTCCTGATGATCCAGAATCAGTTGCCGGACATCGCTGAAGTTCCCGACGGTCACGCGGTCCCAGCGAATCGTGGCTCTGCCTTGAAAATTCTTGAACCGGCGCTGCAGGGACTGGTGCAGGGCTCCGAGCACGCGTTCGGTATTCTGCAGCGCCGGCCCCACCATCGGATCCCGCGCGATATGGGGCACCCGGTGGGCTTCCTGGATCCAGTCCTGCAACGCACCGATTCTTGGCGCAATTGCCGCCAGGTGTTCCTTGTAAAAACCGAGGGCGAGAAAAACATCGCCATAATCCTCGAGAAGATCCGGCAGATCATCCCGTGTGGTGTGCAATGACGCCGCCATATCCGAAAGCCGCTGGAGTACTTCGGCGCCGTCGGCCTGGCGCAGCCGGTCGCGAATGATCTCCGGATCGGTGATTTCGAGATTGTCCACACCGAACACATGCTGGACGAGGGGACGCGTGAGTTTGCGCATATGCGGCTGCAATTCCCGCTTCTTGGCTTCGCTCAGCGTGAAATTCTGCAGGTTCTCGATCTCGATCCCCGCCGCCCGCAAGCCGCGGCGCAGGGAATACGGATCGAAGCTCGCCATCTCGCCGACGCTCTTCAGCATCGGCAGATCGTGGTGCAACAGATCCTCTGTCGCCGTCATGTAATCGGAAAGATCGTCAATCTCGACCTGCCCGCTGCCCATGCCGGATTCGCGATAGAGCTCGATCCGGGTTTCGACGCGGACATTCTTGATCAGCCGGACCTTCTTAAGTCCGTTTGTGCGCAGCGGAAGGATGTCGCACCGCAGCGTGTGGAGACTGTCCTGATCTGGATTTTGGGCCAGCGGGTTGTGGCGCGCCGAAAAATCGATGGCGTATGCGATGACACACTCCCGGATGCGGTGGCTTTGTACGGGCCTTCTGCCGTCCGCGAGCTATACCCGCCTCTATCTTAAGTTATTCTTAAGAATTAGATTTAATTTAAATCTATTTCCCCTAGCCGGGCAAGTTCTTGCACCATAAACTATTCCCACGATTCAACGCCGGCGCGATTCGAAGTAATCGGAGGATTGCATTTCCATCAGCCGCGAGATCGTCCGGTCGAACTCGAAACCCCAGTCCTCCCCGTCATAAAGCTTCTCCGGCGCCGCTTCGGCCGATGCGATCAGCCGCACGCCCTGGTCGTAGAGCGCGTCGATCAGAGTCATGAACCGGCGCGCCTGATCCCGGTTCGCGGCCCCGAGGATCGGGATGTCGGAGAGAATCACGGTATGGAACCGTTCCGCCACCGCAAGGAAATCGGCGGCTGCCAGCGGCACGTCGCAAAGGTCCCTGAATCCGAAACGGGCAACGCCCGACGCCGCGGCCGGAACCGCGATCTCCCGCCCCTTGCGATTGATCACGTCCGGCATTGTCTCGGCATTGTCGGTCAACTCGGCGAACGTCCGGTCCAGCTCCGCGTCCGACTCCGGCCCGGAGGGAACGTGATAGACGATCTTGCCGCGCAGTCTGCCGAGCCTGTAATCCTCGCCGTCATCCAGCCGGAACAGCTCGTGCCGGGCTTTCAGAATGCCGATGAACGGCAGGAAGAGATCGCGCTGCAGCCCATCCTTGTAGAGTTCGTCCGGCGCCCGGTTTGACGTCGCGACGACCACGACACCCAGCTCGAACATGGCGAAGAACAGCCGGGAGACGATCATCGCGTCGGCGATGTCCCGGACCTCGAACTCGTCGAAGCAGAGCAGCCAGGCACTGTCGGCGAGTTTCTGCGCGGTCGGCCGGATCGGCTCCGACGTCTTCGACACCTTGTTGTCCTGGCGCCACTGGTGGATCAGGTCATGGGCTTCGCGCATGAATTCGTGAAAATGCACACGCCGCTTTCGCTCGACCTGCGCGCCGTCGAAAAACAGATCCATCAGCATGGATTTGCCGCGCCCGACCGAGCCGTAGATATAGAGGCCCTTCGGCGGCGTGGACGGCTTGCTGCGGGCGAAGCCGAGCTTCGCGGTCCAGCCCGTCTTGGCCTGCGGCGGCCGGTAGTCAATCAGCTGATCGTGCAGCCACTGAAGCTTTGCGGCGGCCGCCTCCTGCGCCGGATCGTGCGCGATCGTGCCCTCGTCGAGCAGGGATTCGTAACGGGCCAGAGGGCCTTCATGCTTCACGGTTTATTCTCCCTCGGACGAGCCGGGCGGCCCGTTCCCCTCCAGGAACAGAAGTCGCGCAACTCGCGGCGGAGGTCAAGTCGCTGCACCGGGCCGGAGCGCTTCAGCGCCCCCCGGCGACTTCCAGTATGGATCCGGCGCAATAGCCCGCAGCATCGCTGAGCAGCCAGACAATGGCCTCGGCGACCTCTTCCGGCGCTGCGGCACGGCCGATCGGCGTGGTCGGCCCGAGGCGGGCGGCCCGGTCCGGCGCGCCGGCACTGGCATGGATGTCCGTATCGATCATGCCCGGCGCCACCGCATTGACCCGGACACCCTCGGAAATCACCTCCCGGGCGAAGCCGATGGTGAAGGAATCCACCGCCCCCTTGGAGGCGGCATAGTGGGTGAATTCATTCGGCGCACCGAGCCTGGCGGCGATGGAGGAGAGATTGACGACGGCGCCGCCGGCACCACCGTCCGTGTTCGACATCCGGCGCACCGCCTCGCGGCAACAAAGCATCAGGCCGATCACATTGAGCTGCATGACCTCGAGGATCGCAGACTCGGACATGTCCCGGACCCGGGAGATCTTGCCGGTGATCCCGGCATTGTTCACCAGCCCGCGCACCGGCCCGAGCGCCGCCTCGGCCTCGTCGAACAGCCGGATGATGTCGGCCTCCTTCGAGGTATCCGCCTGGATGACCACGGCCTTGCGGCCTTCGGCTTCAACCCTGGCAGCGACGGCGCGGGCGGCCGCCTCGTTTCCCGCGTAATTCACCGCGATGTCCCAGCCGTCACGCGCCGCGCGCACAGCCGTCGCCGCGCCAATACCGCGGCTGGCACCAGTGATGATGCAAAGTCCTCTGCTCATGCTCCGTTCCCCCCAGAACTCTCTATTCCAGGGGGGATCATAGCGCGGTTCAGTCGCCGGAGCGAACTTCCGCGGCAAACCTGATCGAGGCACGCAGCTCGGCTTTCTGGGCCACGCTGTCGCCACCCCCGCTTGCATCGGCGGCGAATTTCGGCGCCGCTTCCGCGCGCAGCATCATCGCCGGTTGCGGGCGGGGTGTCGCGCCCTGCCCGATATTGATCGCAGCCACCCGGTATCCACGATCCGGGTACACCGCCTTCAGGCGCTCCAGCTCGTCGGCGGCACGCTGGTAGATGTCGGCCCGAAGTTCGGCCAGCGCCGCCTCGCGCTCCGCCAGTGTCGGCGTGAAATCAATGCCGAGCAGGGCGTAGCTCCGGCCCGCTTCGCCGAGATCGCCGACAGTGCTGCCGATGCCGCCAAGGGCCGTGCTCGGCAGGCGGGCTTCCGCCGTGATCCGCCAGCGCTCGAACCCGGCCTCGTCCCGCAGACGGTCGTATCCGACAAGGCGCCAGGGAGCTCTATCGGATATTTTCGCCAGATCCGCCTGTACGGCCGCGCGGGCCACGCCGAACCCGCCGGCCCTGACCGCGAGATCGGCGGCGACCGTGACGGTTGCCGAGTCGGTCTCGACCCATTTTTCCAGGCTGAGATCGAGCGTGACGATATCGTCCCGCACTGTTTCCGCCTGGACGACGGGAGAGGCGAACAACATCAGGATCGCGAGGGCGGCGGACAGAAAGAGTCGGGTCATTGCATGGCTCCGGCATGTTTGGGACTGGGGCACTATCATCTTGAATTGCGTCGGCAAAATGACACGGACAGCGAAATCCCGGCATGCCGCCTCTCCGCATTCACAGTATTGCGACTGGCCCGGCGCGGCATTTCGCGATAGGGTAGCGCTGCAACTGACCGTGGAGGTTCACCCATGCGTAAACTGATCGGACTGTTCGTTCTTGCGGCCGCCGTCGTCGCCTTTACCGCGCCGGCCGCCTTTGCGGGCTGCGCTTCGTCGCACAAAACCGCTGAACAGAGCAAACCTGCACAGACCTCGTAGAAAAGCAGAACCGCAGGCTCACCTTCCGGGACGCTTGCGGCGTCTTCTGTCCTGTCGATCATAAAAACGGCCGCTGTTTCCAGCGGCCGTTTTCCTGTCCGGGGATTTTGCCCCGCGCTACATGCGCTGGACCATCAGCTTCTTGATCTCGCCGATGGCCTTGGCCGGGTTCAGGCCTTTCGGGCAGGTCTTGGTGCAGTTCATGATGGTGTGGCAGCGATAGAGCCGGAACGGATCTTCCAGGTCATCAAGCCGTTCACCGGTATATTCGTCACGGCTGTCCGCGATCCAGCGATAGGCCTGCAGCAGGACGGCCGGGCCGAGATAGCGGTCGCCGTTCCACCAGTAGCTCGGGCAGGAGGTCGAACAGCAGAAACACAGCACGCACTCCCACAGACCGTCGAGCTTCTCGCGCTCCACCGGGCTCTGCAGACGCTCCTCGTCCGGCGGCGGCGGCGATTTCGTCTTCAGCCACGGCTCGATCGAGGCGAGCTGCGCATAGGGCTGGGTCAGGTCCGGCACCAGATCCTTCACCACCGGCATGTGCGGCAGCGGGTAGATCTTCACGTCGCCCTTCACATCGTCGATGCTCTTCAGGCAGGCCAGCGTGTTGGTGCCATCGATGTTCATGGCACAGGACCCGCAGATGCCCTCGCGGCAGGAACGGCGGAAGGTGACGGAGGTATCCACCTCGTTCTTGATCTTGATCAGCGCGTCCAGGACCATCGGGCCGCATGCGTCGAGGTCGATCTCGTAGGTATCGACCCGCGGGTTCTCCCCGGTGTCCGGATCATACCGGTAGATCTTGAATGCCTTGACCCGTTTCGCGCCGGCTTCAGCCTTGTGGGTGTTGCCGATCTTGACCTTCGAGTTCGCCGGCAAAGAAAATTCAGCCATCTCTCACTTCCGATCTTTTCTTCGTTCTCAAGCGATCAGTAGACGCGCGCCGCCGGCGGCACGACCTCGACCTCGTTCGAGAGCGTGTACATGTGCACGTCGCGATACATCACCCGGTGCTTGTACGTGTCGTCGAGCCACATGACCGTGTGCTTCATCCAGTTCTCGTCATCCCGGTCCGGGAAATCCTCGTGCGCGTGCGCGCCGCGGCTTTCCGGACGAAGGCTTGCCGACGTCAGGGTGATCACCGCCTGGCTCATCAGGTTCTCCAGCTCCAGTGCCTCGACCAGATCCGAGTTCCAGATCAGGGAGCGGTCGCTGAGGCCGATATCCGGCAGCGTGGCCGCGATATCCTGGATCTTCTTCACACCATCATCCATCAGCTCGGTGGTGCGGAACACCGCCGCGTGCTGCTGCATGGCGCGCTGCATGTCGAGACGAATCTCGGCGGTCTTGCGGTCGCCCTTGGCGTGACGCATCTTGTCGAGACGCGCGATGGCATACTCGCCCGCATCCGACGGCAGCGGCTTGTGCAGCTCTCCCGGACGCACGGTTTCCTTCGCCCGCAAGGCTGCGGCCCGGCCGAACACGACAATGTCGAGCAGGGAGTTGGTACCGAGACGGTTGGCGCCATGCACGGAGACGGAGGCCGCCTCGCCGATGGCCATCAGGCCTTGGCACACCCGGTCCGGATCGTCCGCCGTCGGAGACAGCACTTCACCGTGATAGTTCGTCGGAATGCCGCCCATATTGTAATGCACGGTCGGCAGAACAGGGATCGGCTCCTTGGTCACATCGACACCGGCGAAGACCTTCGCGGTCTCGGAGATTCCCGGCAGCCGCAGATGCAGCACGTCCGGGTCGAGATGCTCGAGATGCAGGAAGATGTGATCCTTCTCGGGCCCGACGCCCCGGCCCTCGTTGATCTCGATGGTCATGGCCCGGCTGACCACGTCGCGGGAGGCCAGATCCTTGGCCGTCGGCGCGTACCGCTCCATGAAGCGCTCGCCCTCGGAATTGGTCAGATACCCGCCCTCGCCGCGCGCACCCTCGGTGATCAGACAGCCTGAGCCGTAGATCCCTGTCGGGTGGAACTGCACGAATTCCAGATCCTGCATCGGCAGACCCGCACGCACCACCATGCCGCCACCGTCACCGGTGCAGGTATGGGCGGAGGTGCAGGAGAAATAGGCCCGGCCGTAACCGCCGGTCGCCAGCACCGTCTGGTGCGCGCGGAAGCGGTGGATGGTGCCGGTTGCCAGATCGATCGCCATGACGCCACGGCAGGCGCCCTCTTCGTCCATGATCAGGTCGATGGCGAAATATTCGATGAAGAACTCTGCATTGGCCTTCAGGCTCTGCTGGTAGAGCGTGTGCAGGATGGCATGACCGGTCCGGTCGGCCGCCGCACAGGCGCGCTTGGCCATGCGCTTGCCGAAATCCAGCGTGTGGCCGCCAAACGGGCGCTGGTAGATCTTGCCCTCGTCGGTCCGCGAGAACGGCACGCCGTAATGCTCCAGCTCGATGATCGAGGGAATGGCGTTCCGGCACATGTATTCGATGGCATCCTGGTCGCCCAGCCAGTCCGACCCCTTGACGGTGTCGTACATGTGGAACTTCCAGTTGTCGCCCTCGCCCATATTGTCGAGCGCAGCGCCAACCCCGCCCTGCGCGGCCACAGTATGGGAGCGGGTCGGGAACACCTTGGTGATGCAGGCGGTCTTCAGGCCTTCGTTTGCCATCCCGAAGGCGGCACGCAGACCGGCACCGCCAGCGCCCACGACGACGGCGTCGTAGGTGTGATCGATGATCTCGTAGGACTTCATGGAGCTCAGCCTCCGAAAGCGAGTTTAAGCACCGCAAACAGGGCGGCAACGGCGAGAAGGGAACAGAGCAGCTTTACCCCAAGCAGCAGGGCCAGCTTTCCGCCTTCGTGATGGACATAGTCCTCAATCACGACCTGCAGGCCCAGCGCCGCATGATAGAAGGTCGCAATGATCAGGGAGATCATCAGAACGGCAACGATGGGAGAGCTGATCCATGCCACTGTCTCCGCGTGGCCGGCACCGGCCAACGAGATCAGGGATGCCACGAACCAGAGCGTAAGCGGGATCAGCGCTACCGCCGTCACCCGCTGCATCCACCAGTGATGCAGACCGCTTTTGGCGCTGCCAAGGCCGCGCACGCGTCCGATTGGCGTACGCATCGAGTTGTCAGTCATAACCAGCCTCTCAATAGAGTCTTTTTGTTGGCCCTGCCTCTTAGAGGGCGCAGGCGAGTATCCAGGCAAGAACTGTCAGTACTGCCGACGCAGCGAACACCAGTTTTCCTGAAAGGTAGGCGGTTTCAAGTTCGAAGCCATAGCCGGCGTCCCACACGAGATGCCGGATGCCGTTGCACAGATGGTAGAACAGAGCAAAGGAGAACCCGAAAAGGACCAGCAGTCCGATCCAGGAGCCCATGATGCCCTGCATGTAGCCGAAATAAGACCCGCCGGTGGCAGCAGCCATCAGCCACCACACCAGAAACAGGGTCCCGACCGCCAGCGCAACGCCGGTTGCGCGGTGCAAGATCGACGTGATGCTCGTGAGCTGAGGCTTATAGACCTGAAGATGCGGGGAAAGAGGGCGGTTGGAAACGCTCATGGCGCACCTTTCCTGTGGAACATCGACAACGAGGCCGAACCATATTGCACTGCGAACAGGACCTCAATTTATTTCGACCCCGCCGCTTGTCCAGTCCCTGGGCACGCTTCGCAGCCGGTTTGTGCACAGCGTCACCCGATGCCCGGCAGCCTGCGGCGGGCTGTGGATAAGAATTTGCATTTTCTGTGGATTGTTTGTGAATGGATTACTTAAATCTGAAAATTCTGTTTTAATTCAGCTTACTAATCTGTATTCATCAAGTGAATAACTGGCTGGATATTCAAAATAAAATCTGTGAATTAATGAAAAACATCCTATCTTTCTTGAATGAACACAACAGCATCGTGCACCTACCATATTTTTATTGATCTACACTCAAAACAGGGCCATAGTTTTACTAATGACATGGGAGCTTTGCTTTCGTTCTGTCGCGTTTTCACGTGGCTGACAGAGTGGGACACCCAAATAATACCGGCGGAGTCCGTGCCAAGACAGTCGCATTGGTAGTGTCGGTGTCTGCCTTCCATGTCCGACGGGCCGCGCGTCTTTTGACGGGCGGCCCGTTCGTTTTGGCCGGGGCTTCCCGGCATCCTTCTGAAGTCGCGACGATCTGTCGGATGGCAATGCCCGATCCTTCTGGTACGGTACCCTCGCGCCAACCGACGAATTATCCGGGATACACTGTGATTCAAGCTGTCCGATCCAGATGCCTGCACCTGACTGCGGCGGCCGCCTTCCTCGCCGCGCTGGTGCTTTTCCCATCCGTGGGCCAGGCCGCCTGCGCCGATCCCCCGGGCCCTGGCGTCGACTGGCGGCGTTGCAACTTCGACAATTATCCGCTGGCCGGTGTCGACCTGACCGGTGCCAACCTCAATGACGCCAGCTTCAACTGGGCGGATCTGACCGGCGCCAAGCTGGACGACAGTCGCGGCCGCGTCCGCTTCAGCCGCGCCAAGATGAAAGGCGCATCCTTCCGGAACGCACAGCTCCGCGACGCCGACTTCAGCCAGGCCGATCTGACGGATACGGATTTCACCGGCGCAAACCTGATCAAGGTCCGGTTTCAGAGCGCCATCCTCCGCGGCGCCAATCTGACGGGAACCCGTCTCCGCGATGCCGATTTCTTCCGGGCCGACCTTTCCGGCGCGACCTGGATTGACGGCAAGAGAATCTGCGCCGAAGGCTCGATCAGCTTCTGCCGCTAGGCCGGGTGGCCACTAGACCGGATGGCGTCAGCCGCCGTTCTCGCCGCTGGATTCGCGATATTCGATCATTTCCGCCAGCGCCAGGATGCGCCGGGCATTCTCGACATGCAGGGATTCGACCAGCTTGCCGTCCACCAGCACCACGCCGCTGCCGGCATCGTCTGCCTGCCGATGGGCGTCGATGATCTTCCGTGACCAGGCGATTTCCTCACCGCTCGGCGCGAAAATCCGGTTCGCCGGCTCGAGGGTTTTCGGATGGATCAGGGTCTTGCCGTCAAACCCGAGTTGCAGCCCCTGGCGGCAGACCTCCTCGAATCCCTTTGCATCATCCAGGTCAAGATGCACCCCGTCGAGCACCGCCAGGCCATAGGCCCGGGCGGCCAGCACACAGAGCCCCAGGCTGGTGACAAAGGGCAGACGGTCGCGCGTGTGCAGGGCGTGCAGATCCTTGGCCAGATCCGACGTGCCAAGCACCAGGCATCCGAGGCTTGGACTGGAGCCGGCAATCTCCTCGGCATGCAGCATGCCGAGCGGGGTTTCCATCATGCACCAGATCGACAGATTCGCGGGCGCACCGGCGGCGGCCAGCGCCTCCTCGGCGAACCAGACCTGATCCGCATGCTCGACTTTCGGCAGCAGCACCGCATCCGCGCCCGACTGCGCGACAAAGGCGAGATCTTCCGCGCCCCAACTGCTGTCCACCGCATTGATCCGGATGACGATCTCCCGGTCGCCATACCCGCCCTGCTTGAGAGCGGCCGCGATGGTCTTGCGGGCCTCGGCCTTCTTGTCGGGCGCCACCGCGTCCTCGAGATCCATGATCACGACATCGGCTTCCAGAGTCCGCGCCTTTTCAAGCGCCCGCGCATTCGAGCCCGGCATGTAGAGCGCCGAACGGCGCGGTCTGATGGAAGCGGTCATTGATCAATCTCCGGATGTGCCATTCGCGCCATCCTAGTGGATCGCAGAGGAAAACCAAGCGCGGAGAGGGACTTGTCACTTGACCGACGGCCCGTCACGGCTTCATCTCACGGAAGTCCGGACGGCGCGGCCAGGGGAGCCAGCATGGCAATTTTATCGATCCAGTCCAGGGTCAGTTACGGCTATGTCGGCAACAGCATCGCGGTGCCCGCGATCCAGTCCGCCGGCCTTGAGGTCTGGCCGCTCGACACCGTCTCCTTCTCGAACCATCCCGGGCACGGCCGGTTCACCGGTGAAACCCGCCCGGCAGCCGAACTGGAAGCACAAATCGAAGGCCTCGCGGCACTCGGCGTGCTCGACGGCCTGTCGGCGGTGCTGTCGGGATATCTCGGACGGCCCGAGACCGCGTCTGTCGTCGCAGCCACCATCGACCGGGCCCGCGCCGGCAATCCGGCCCTGCCCTATGTGCTCGACCCGGTGATCGGCGACAATGGGCGCCATTTCGTGCGCGACGGCGTGGCCGAGGCGATCGGCGCGGAGCTGCTGCCTCGGGCCGATATCGTGACGCCCAATCTCTACGAACTCGGGGTTTTGAGCGGCGCGGACGTCCCCGGCGAACCCGCCGCGATCAAGGCGGCGGCGCGGAAGCTGCTGCGGCGCTCTAGGCTGGCGGCGGTTGCCGTCACCGGCATCGAGCGTCCCGGCACGGTTTCCAACCTGCTGGTCCTCGAAGAGGCCAGCCATGAAGCCACGGCACCGAGGCTGGACCGGAGCTTCAACGGGACCGGCGACCTGTTCGCCGCGCTGCTGACCGCATGGTACGTGCGGACCGGCGATATCCGCTCCGCTTTCGCCCGCGCCGCCGGCGGTCTTGAAATGGCCACGCGCATAACCGCGCAGGCCGACCGGATGGAACTGGATCTCCCGGCGATCCTCAGGAGCCTGAAGGCTCTTCCCCCTGCGACGCTGCAGCCGGGTCACTAGCGCTGGCCTTGGAAGCATCCGGCGCCTGATCTGCCTCCCCGCCGGCAGCCGGACCACCGGATCCGGGAGCGTGGCCCGCCGCCTGTTGCTGCATCGCGTCCTGTTTGGCCGCTTCCTGTCTGTCTGCTTCCTGGGCCTGGGCGCGCTGGAAGAGAACATCGATCTCCTGGTGGATCATCAGTTTCAGCGCGTTGAGCAGCAACAGCGCCGATTGGGTCTGCGCCTGCGTGGACACCTCATAGGGGCGCGTGTCCTGATAGATCAGCATCTTCACACCGGCGATGACCTGCTGATCGGGGGACAGCTTCAGTCCTCCGTCAGCATTGGGCTGCCCGGTGCCGGGTGCCGCCTTTCCTGAAGGGGCACCGGTTCGCTCCCCGGTTTCCGCACGAGCCTGTTCAACGAAATTCATGGCATGCGCCCTCTGTTGCTGCAGCTGAAATTCAAGCCGCTCCTTCTGTTCCCGGAAGGTATCCAGGAGACGGTCGCGTTCGACTGCGGCTGCGGCAAGCGTACTGAGCGCACCCTGCAAGGCCCCATCAGTGGCCGCCGCGACCTGATCCCCGATCGGATCCGCCTTCCTGTCCTCTGCTTCCTCGTCGCTCATCACATCCTGACCCTGAACATCTTGACCCTGACCGGTCTATGCGCCGCCGCTGAACGCCTGGGCGGATGCCTCCACCGCGCGGGCCTCGGCCTCGACAGCAGCGGCCTCCCCGCCGATGCCGACCGGCTTGCCGCTCTCGACAGGGTCCGGATCGGGGGGCTTTGCTACCGGGACTTTTGGTTCTGTTTTCGGAACAGCCTTCGGATCCGCCGGCGCCGGGTCGGGGCCCTTCCCGGCAGCAGCGGGTTTGGGTTTTGGCTTCGGTGCCGCTGACGGTTTCGGCGCCGCTCCACCGGCCGGAGGAGCAGCAGACTCGAGGTCATCGTCGGCAAACTCGTCCTCAACGCCGGAAGAACCGGCCGCATCATCCTCGGCCGGAGCATCGACTGATTCCGGCTCGACCGGAAGCTCATTGGCGGGTTCCGGCGCCTCGGTATCGATGTCACCATCAAGCCCGGCCCGGGCAATCAGCGCTTCCTCGGTGATCTCTTCAGGTTCCGGATCGAGAGCCTCTTCAAGCCGCTCCACCGCCTCGCCAATCCGTTCTTCGATATAATCTTCAACCCTGTCCCGCGCGCGCTGGCGCAGCGTCCGTCGTCCGCTGGTCGGTTTCTTCGCCATTTCGGTCTCCTCACGTCCGGACCAGGCGATCGCGGCAGTCAGACCAACCGGGCCCCTGCCCGGGATGCCGGCTTTCGCCTCTTCAATGCCGACGCCCCCGGCGTCTGGATGTGAACGAAAAACGAAAAAAAGGGACCCCTGCGGGTCCCCTGAGGCTGCGGCCTAGGGAGGAGCGTGCCGTCAACCCGTCAACTGCCGCTCGGGAATCCGCTGACAACCGAACCGGCAGACGTCCCGACGGCCTGGAAATTGGTCTGGGCCGCCGTCACGGCGTCCTGCGCTGCGGTCAGAACCGGAGTGTATTGCGCCGCAGTCGCCGGATTCTCGACCATTTTCTTCAGGGCGACACCGGTCGCTGCCGAGCTCATCGCCATGATGTTGCGCAGATAGTCGGTCGAATCCTGAACGGCGAAGGCTGCCGCCTGGGCAACCTTCTGATAGGCGATCGCGGCGCCGTTATTGCCGGAGGCGCCGAGCACCGCGCTGTTCGATTGTTTGACCGCATCCAGGATCACGGAATTGACGCCGGGTCCCGTGCTGGCAGGTACCGGCGCCGAAGGGGTAGACGAGTCGTTTCCGGCGTCGCTGTTACCGGAATCATCCGTGCCGGTGCTGGCACCTGCAGAGTCATTGTCACCAGAGGAAGCGGATGAGCCTTCGTCCGAAGATCCGCCACCGGACGAAGGGTCGCTTGCGCCTGCCGAAGGCTCGCTTGCGGACGGGTCCGGTGCAGCGCCGGCAGGGGTGCTGTCGGCTGTGTCGTTCGGGCTCGTGCCGGACGCTACATCGTCCGTGCCAAATACGCTGTCATCGGTCATCGGTCACTCTCCTCGGGGGTCATTCTCCTCGGGTCGGCCTTGCCAAGGCCGCCTGACGGGGCGGCGTCAGCCTTTCGTGTTCATGCCGCCTTGCGATACATCGAGAATTTGGCGGCAGGCGCTGGAGGTCACGGCATTGCCGATCTGCTGCAGGCCGCCTTGAGCCTGCATCGCATTCTGCATCGCCAGGGAAATCGAATGCGCCATCGATTGATAGACCATGCCCATGGCCTGTGCCGGTGCCTCGCCCACCACCTTGACGTTGGTTTGCGTTACGGCATCCGTGATCTGTGAATTTACGGGCGTGTTATCTGCCATCGGTTCAGCCCCTGTTCGCGGCTCCTAAACAAATGCAATCCGCCGCTCTCCTATTTCAGCGCGGCGAGCGCGACGAGCAGCGTCATCAACTGGTCAGACGTGTCCGACTGCGCAAGTTTGCTGGTGGCAGTGGCCGCGGCCATGGAGTTGACACTGTAGATCTGCATGACGCCCTGGTTGGTCGCCGCCTGGGCGCAGATCGCCGCCTGCTGCTGCTGCTGCACGACGTTCTGATAGAGAATACCCGTCGAATGGGAAAGCGACTGGTAGATCGCCCCCATGGCGACCGACGGAGCAGATCCAAGAGTCTGCACGTTGCTCTGGGTGATCGAATCCGTGATCTGTCCGTTCACCGGTGTCGGGATGGCCATGTCATTGCTCCTTCCTGAGCGGCGGGGTTTCCACCGCCGGGCTGGGTCCGCAAGCCGGTGGAAACCGGTCTGCCTTCCGGGAGACGGCCCGCCGGACCGACTCGTGAATGCTTTTCTGCGGCGCGCCTCATTGGCTTGCCAGTTCAACAATCAGGGCGCAGATCGACGATGTCGCAGCATTGGCGACCTGCTGCATCCCGCCCTGGGTAGAGGTTGCGTTCTCCATGGCAAGGCCCGTCGCATGCGAGAAGGCCTGGAACGACATGCCGACCGCTTCCGCCGGCGCCTCACCGATCACCTTCACGTTCGCCTGTGTCACCGCATCGGTGATCTGGCCGTTAACCTGATCTGCCATGGTTCATCACTCCCGGACCGCCGGGTCACTTGACAATGGTCTGAAGCGCAGCCTCGCCGGCCGCCGCCAAGGTCTTGCGCCGGTCCATTTCGTTCAGTGTGTCGAGGACCTTGTCCATCATTGCCCTCTGGCCCGCCTCCGCGCTGCGACGATCAATACTGAGCAGCTTGTCGACGCAGGCCACCAGGGACGAGGTTCCGACCACCGCATTCTGCTGCTGGTTCGAGACCATGTTGGCGTAGAGCACGCTCGTCGCCTCCGCGAGAGAGGTATAGATCGGCAAGGCCGAATTCGCCGGCGCGCTCCCGAGAGTCATCGTGTTGGCCTGGGTGATCGAGTCGGTCACCTGGGAATTCACATTGGTTGGGTCCGCCATGTCACTCTCTCCTCGAAACGCTGATCGCGTGCGGACGAAGGGGGAGGCGGCGGCTTCATCACGCCGCCTCCGCGAACTTCGACTTCGCGGCCTCTACGAAACCCCGGGGGCGGCCGCTTTCAGGGAAGACAGCAGCGCCAGCATGTTGTTGGGCACGTCGCTGTTGCCAATCTTGGAGGTCGCGGCCGCGCCGGCCATGGTGTCGACGCTGTAGACCTGGATGACGCCCTGGTTGGTGGAGGCCTGGGCCGCGATCTGCAGCTGCTGCTGCGAACTCACGGCGTTCTCGTAGAGAATGCCGGTGGAATGCGCCAGGGCCTGGAAAATCGCCCCCATGCTCATCGCCGGTGCATCGCCCAGAACCTTCACATTGGCCTGGGTGACCGAATCGGTGATCATTCCGTTGACCGGTGTATTGTCTGCCATTTCATCACTCCATTCGCCGCAGGGGCAGATATCCGGGCACCGGCAGTGTCTATGCGCTCGTACAATGGAACCACACTCCCCATTGCCGTGGGCTCGCTACCGGGTGCGCTGGCGCGTCCGTTCCTCTCGGCTGGTTGTCTTTCCGCGCCGTGGGTTCACCGTTCCGGCGACACTCTGGGCGCGAGGTTGCTGCAGACGCGGCCGGCTTAGCCGACCGGGCCGGAACTGGTCGCCTTGAGGGCGGTCAGCAGCGACAGCATGTTGTTGGGCACGTCGCTGTTGCCGATCTTCGACGTTGCGACCGCATCCGCCATGGTGTCGATGCTGTAGATCTGGATCACGCCCTGGTTCGTCGCGGCCTGCGCGGCGATGCCGAGCTGCTGCTGCGAGCTCACGGCGTTCTCGTAGAGAATGCCCGTGGAATGTGCGAGCGACTGGTAGATCGCCCCCATTGCCATCGCCGGGGAGTCGCCCAGAACCTTCACATTGGCCTGGGTGACGGAGTCGGTGATCTGGCCATTGACCGGAGTTGGGATTGCCATCTCTGTCTCCTCAATACTGCTGGTTTCAGGACCGTCCGCCCCGTCTCTCCTTGCTCTCAACTGGGCGCGAACATACTAGAGACGAAGCACTCGTAATAAGTGTGAACAAGAATTTCAGGCGGGGCCCACGCCGTTCCGGCGCAGCCGTTCACGGGCGAGCTGCACACGCTTGCGGGCGGTACAGTTCGGAATGCAGAGCCGCTCCGCGATCTCCGCATAGGAGAGCCCTTCAAGAAAACGCAGGATGAGCGGCACGCGCAGCAGTTCGGGAAGCGCGTCGAGCCCGTCCTGCAGCGAGCGCATGGCCTCGCCCGTCTCGGCGATTTCCTCGGGTGTCGGCTCGGGCGCCGGCGCGGACGGGATGGGACTGCCGTCCGCCATGGCCATGACCTCATCGGTCCAGCGTTTCTGACGGGAGCGTGCACGGTAGAAGTCGATGCAGGAATTATGCACCAGCCGGGACAGCCAGGCGCGCTGATTGGCGATGGCGCCGCCACCGCCATCGGCAAAATGTGACGAGGCCCGCACCATCGCATTTCCCAGCGCATCCTCTGCATCCGCCATGTTGCCGGACATCAGGCGCATGCATTGGCGCAGCAGCTGGTTCTGGTTCTCGGACCAGAGATTCCAGAAGGCTTCCGGCGGCAACGGGGAGGCTTCGGCGGTTGAATCGTCGGATCGATGCGCCGGCGTTTGCGGTGGCGCTGCCGCGGTGCGGGCAATGATATCAACGGCCTTCATCGTCGCTTCCGCGACGATATCGCCGGACAAACCCGCCCCGCGGGCAAACCGGTCCTTGCCGTTGTCCTGGTTACCAGTCCCCACCTGAAGCCCCGACACGTTTCGAAGTGTTCTGTGCTTTGAATGCGACGGCTTGAGTAATATTTTACTCAGGCCACTGCACGGAGGACGGGTTCAGGCAGGTTTTTGTGAACGGTTAGGTAGAAAAAATATCAAAGAAAAAAGCGGCCGACAATATGCCGGCCGCTTTCGGGTCAGGTGTGACGGCTGATTCAGGCGGCTTTTTCAAGATGCTCCCGCACCAGGGTCTCAGCGATCTGGACCGCGTTGAGAGCCGCGCCCTTGCGCAGGTTGTCGGACACGCACCAGAAGACAAGGCCGTTCTTGATCGTCGGGTCCTTGCGGATCCGGCTGACATAGACCGCGTCCTCGCCGGCACATTCATGCGGCGTGACATAGCCTTCGTCTTCCCGGTGGTCGACAACGACGAGCCCGGGGAAGTCCTGCATCGCCTCGCGGGCGTCCTCGGCGCTCAGCGGCTTTTCGGTCTCGATGAACACCGCTTCGGCATGACCGATGAAGACCGGGACACGAACACACATGGCAACCAGCTCGATGGCCGGATCGAGGATCTTCTTCACCTCGCTGGTCATCTTCCACTCTTCCTTGGTCGCCCCGTCATCCATGAACTTGTCGATATGCGGGATCACGTTGAAGGCGATCTGCTTGGTGAACTGCGTATTCTCCACCGGATCGTTCACATAGATCGCCCGGGTCTGGGTGAAGAGCTCGTCCATGCCCTCCTTGCCCGCACCGGAAACCGACTGGTAGGTGGAGACGACGACCCGCTTGATCTTGGCCAGATCGTGCAGCGGCTTCAGCGCGACGACGAGCTGCGCCGTGGAGCAATTCGGGTTGGCGATGATGTTGCGCTTGCCATATTTGGCAACGGCCCCGGCATTCACTTCCGGCACGATCAGCGGCACGTCCGGGTCCATCCGGAAGTGCGAGCTGTTATCGATGGCGACGCACCCGGCCGCGGCAGCGATCGGCGCGTACTTTTCCGAGACCGAACCGCCCGCCGAGAACAGCGCGATATCGGTGCCCTTGAAGTCGTATGTCGCCAGATTCTGAACCTTGAGTGTTTTGTCCTCGCCATAGGACACCTCGGTGCCCGCCGATTTCTCGGAAGCAAGCGCGACGACTTCGGTCGCTGGAAAATCGCGCTCGGCAAGGGTAGTCAACATCTCACGACCAACGGCGCCCGTCGCGCCGACTACGGCAACTTTGTAGCCCATGGTTCTGGTCCAATCCTTCGGTTGTTGAAGTCCATAAACGACTTCGGCGGGAGACTTACGCCCCCCGCCGAGTAAACTCAAGTCATGCTGGTTGGGGGGGGCTATCCCGATACAAGTTTGTCCAGCTCTTTGATCAGGCTGTCTGTCATCACGGTCGTCGACACACGCGCCATGCCGTCCTGCATGATGTCCGCGGTTCGCAGCCCCGATTTCAGCACGTTCTGGATCGCCGTCTCGATCATGTCCGCTTCCTCCGCCATATCGAAGGAATAGCGGAGCGCCATGGCGAAGCTCAGCATTTCGGCGATCGGGTTGGCGATGCCCTTGCCCGCGATATCGGGGGCGGAGCCGTGCACCGGCTCGTACAGCGCATGGCGCTTGCCGGTCACCTCATCCACCGCACCGAGCGAGGCGGAGGGCAGCATCCCGAGGGAGCCGGTCAGCATCGCCGCACAATCCGAAAGAATGTCGCCGAACAGGTTGTCGGTGACGATCACGTCGAACTGCTTCGGGTTCCGGACCAGCTGCATGGCGCAGTTGTCGGCATACATATGCTCGAGCTTGACGCCTTCGCCCTCGGCCTTGTGCAGGTTGGTCATGACCTCGCGCCAGAGCACGCCGGACATCATCACGTTGGCCTTCTCGACCGAGGTCACCCGGCCGTCCCGCTTGCGGGCCATGTCGAATGCGACGCGGCCGATGCGCTCGATTTCCGGCGTCGTGTAGACCTGCGTGTCGTAGCCTTTCTTGGTGCCGTCCGGCAGATCGTCGATGCCGCGCGGCTGGCCGAAATAGACGCCGCCGGTCAGCTCCCGCAGGATCATGATGTCGAGCCCAGCGACCAGATCCCGCTTCAGCGAGGAGGCATCGGCCATGGCGTCGAACACCATTGCCGGGCGCAGGTTGGCGAACAGATCCATTTCCTTGCGCAGACGCAGCAGGCCGCGCTCCGGCTTCAGTTCGAACGGCAGATCGTCATACTGGGGACCACCGACGGAACCGAACAGCACCGCGTCGGAATGCACCGCATCCGCCAGGGTTTCATCGGTCAGCGCCGTCCCGTGCTTGTCATAGGCGGCACCGCCGACAAGACCTTCCTGAAGGTCGAAACTGACAGACCGCTTCTTCGCCATCCAGTCGACGACACGGAGAACTTCCTTGACGACTTCGGGACCGATCCCGTCACCGCCAAGAACCAGCATTTTACGATTGGAGGCCATGAACTCTGCTTACCCTGGTGAGACCGGCCCGCTGCGGAGCCTGAATTCGGAATGCTTCTTATAAAGAGACCGGCGCCTTGGTTAAACCCCTGAGCGCCGGGATGGTTCCCTCGGCCGGAGACTCTCCGGTCAGGATGCCGCCAGCCAGGGCCTGTCGGCCTTGCGCTTTTCCTCATAAGTGTCGATCGTGCCGCCCTTTTCCATGGTCAGCCCGATATCGTCCAGCCCGTTGATCAGGCAGTGCTTGCGGAAGGAATCGACATCGAAGGTGATCTTCTCGCCGTTCGGGCGGCCGATTTCCTGCTTCTCAAGGTCGATCTCCAGAACCGCGTTCGAGCCTTTTTCCGCATCGTCCATCAGCTCGTCCAGCTGCTCCTGGGTCACCTTGATCGGCAGGATCCCGTTCTTGAAGCAGTTGTTGAAGAAGATGTCCGCGAAGCTGGTCGAGATCACGCAGCGGATGCCGAAATCGAGCAATGCCCACGGCGCATGTTCGCGTGAGGAGCCACAGCCGAAATTCTCGCCGGCCACGATGACCTGTGACTTGCGATAGGCCGGCTTGTTCAGCACGAAGTCAGGATTCTCGCTGCCGTCATCGTTGTAGCGCATTTCGGCAAAGGCGTGCTTGCCGAGGCCCGACCGCTTGATCGTCTTCAGAAAGTTCTTCGGAATGATCATGTCGGTGTCGATGTTCATGATGTTCATCGGCGCCGCGACACCGGAGAGCTTGGTGAATTTATCCATTGTCTCTCTCCTCCTCAGTTCAGCAGGTCGCGGACATCGGTCAGGTGACCGGTCACCGCTGCCGCTGCCGCCATTGCCGGGCTGACCAGATGGGTCCGTCCGCCACGGCCCTGACGGCCTTCGAAGTTACGGTTCGAGGTCGAGGCGCAGCGCTCGCCCGGCTCCAGCCTGTCGGCATTCATGGCCAGGCACATGGAGCAGCCCGGCTCGCGCCATTCGAAACCGGCCTCGAGGAAGATCTTGTCCAGACCCTCTTCCTCGGCCAGCTCCTTCACCACGCCCGAACCCGGGACGATAATGGCATTCACGCCGGCGGCGATCTTGCGGCCCTTGACCACACCGGCGGCGATCCGCAGATCCTCCAGCCGGCCGTTGGTGCAGGAGCCGATGAAGACCCTGTCGATCTTCACTTCGCTGATCGGCACCCCGGCGGTCAGACCCATATATTCGAGCGAGCGGGTAATCTTCGCTTTGCGCACCGGGTCGGCAAGCTGTTCCGGATCCGGAATGTTTCCGGTGACCGGGATGACTTCTTCCGGGTTGGTGCCCCAGGTGACCTGCGGCACGATATCGGCGGCATCCAGCTCCACCTCGGTGTCGTACACCGCGTCCGCGTCCGACGGCAGCGTCTTCCAGTACGCCACCGCCTGCTCCCAGGCGGCACCCTTCGGCGCGAAAGGCCGGCCCTTCAGATAGTCGAAGGTGGTCTCGTCCGGCGCGATCAGGCCGGCCCGGGCGCCCGCTTCGATGGACATGTTGCAGATCGTCATCCGCGCTTCCATCGACAGTGTGCGGATTGCCTCGCCGGCGAATTCGATCACATGGCCCGTGCCGCCGGCGGTGCCGATCTTGCCGATGATGGCCAGCACCACGTCCTTGGAATTCACGCCCTTCGGCAGCGCGCCCTTGACCGTGATCCGCATGTTCTTGGCGGGGGACTGCACCAGCGTCTGGGTGGCCAGCACATGCTCCACCTCGGAGGTGCCGATGCCGAAGGCCAGCGCGCCGAATGCGCCATGGGTCGAGGTGTGGCTGTCACCGCAGACAATGGTCGTGCCCGGCAGGGTGAAGCCCTGCTCCGGGCCGATGATGTGCACGATGCCCCGGCGATTGTCGGTCATGCCGAAATAGGGCACGGCGAAATCGGAGACATTCTGCTCAAGGGTCGCGACCTGGATCCGGGAATCCTCGTCGGTAATGCCCTTGTCGAGATCCTTGGTCGGCACATTGTGGTCGGCCACCGCAAGGGTAAGATCCGGGCGGCGCACCTGGCGGCCGGCAGTCCGGAGTCCCTCGAAGGCTTGCGGGCTGGTCACTTCATGTACCAGATGGCGATCGATATAGATCAGGCAGGTGCCGTCATCCTGGACGTCGACCAGGTGATCCTGCCAGATTTTATCGAACAGCGTACGCGGCTTAGACATCGCTGTTATGTTTCCTCTCGTCTATTTGCTCGGCCTCGGCGTGGTTCCGGGACTAGAGTCCCTCCGAGTGCCGCAGCACCATATCTCTCGTCATTCATGACGGGGCCGGAGCATACCGAGTCGCCCCCGGTGACAAAAGCTGAATCTTGCGGTGAATCCGGGCTTTTCCGAAATAATCAAACCGATAAGGGCCGATCGCGAATGGATCTGAACTCGATTGCTTCCATATTGGAAGCGGCCAGCCTCCGGGATCTTGCATTCGGTGCCGTAGCGGTTGCCCTGGCCGGTCTGGTTCGAGGCTTTTCCGGGTTTGGCGCGGCCATGATCTCGATCCCGCTGCTGAGTCTGCTGTTCGGCCCGCAGACCGCCCTCGCGGTGCTGACCACGATGGAGATGCCGGCACAGATCCAGCTGCTCCGCATGTCCCGCCGGGACGCGGACTGGAAGCAGGCCGCCCCCATGGCGCTGGGCGGCATCATCGCCCTGCCGCTCGGCACCTGGATCCTGGTCAGCATCGACCAGGAGCTGCTGCGGCGGCTGATTTC
This sequence comes from Nisaea sp., assembly GCF_040217065.1. Taxonomy (GTDB): domain Bacteria; phylum Pseudomonadota; class Alphaproteobacteria; order Thalassobaculales; family Thalassobaculaceae; genus Nisaea. The sequence continues at coordinate 273,308 of NZ_JAVJNX010000010.1, read as the reverse complement.
GGCCATCGTGCTGCTGCTGATCGTCCTGCTGGCGAGCGGCTACCGGCACACGATCTCCCGTCGCCTGGGCATTGATTTCGCCGTCGGCGCCGTCGCCGGGTTCCTGAACGGATCGACCGGGCTCGGCGGGCCACCGATCATCTTCTACCTGCTCTCCGGCCCCTATGCCCCGACGGCCGTGCGCGCCAACATCACCGCCTTCTTCCAGATCGGCTTCATCTTCGTGGTTGCGAGCTATGCATGGTTCGGGGTGCTGACGCCGGAGCGCGTGCTGCTGGGGGCCGTCTTCGCCCCGTTCTACATGGCCGGCATCTGGTACGGCGGCAAGCTCTTCTACAAGGCGAGCGAGCAGACCTTCCGGCGCATCGCCTACCTGCTGCTGGCCGTGATCGGCGGCGGCACCCTGTTCAGCTGACGGCGCCCGGGCGCCGGACGGGGCCCCAAACGCAAACGGGAGCGCCAAGGCGCTCCCGTCCGGAAATCATATATCGCTGGAGGCTTATGCCCCGGCGGCGGCCGCCTTGGTCTTGCTGCGGGTATTCTTCTCGGTGATACGGGCCGCCTTGCCGCGCAGACCGCGCAGATAGTAGAGCTTCGCGCGGCGCACTTTACCGCGGCGGACCACCTCGATGCTGTCCAGGCGCGGGGAGTAGAGCGGGAACACGCGCTCGACGCCTTCGCCGTAGGAGATCTTGCGGACGGTGAAAGCGGAGTTCAGGCCGTCATTCTTGCGCGCGATGCAGACGCCTTCATAGGCCTGGACACGCTCGCGGGTGCCTTCGACGACGCGCACATTGACCTTCACGGTGTCGCCCGGGCCGAATTCCGGGATCGGACGCTCGGAAGCCAGCTTGTCGAGCTGCTCTTTTTCGATCTGTTGAACGATATTCATTCTTCATTCTCCAATTCGCGCCAGTGGCGACCGGTCCATCCAGGGACCGGTGAATACCGGCATCTTCTAAAAAACACACAGCTCGTACGTGCCCGGTTCCGGACCGCAGAGGAGCGGCATGGCGTTATCGTCGAGAGGATCCGGACAACGCATCGTCCGGGCCGCTCAGTCGTCCACTCCGCGATAGCGGGCCCATAAATCCGGGCGCCGCAGGCGCGTGATCTCTTCCGACTGTTCCCGCCGCCAGGACCGGATCCTGGCGTGGTGGCCGGAAAACAGGACCTCGGGGACGGACACACCGTTCCAGTCCCGAGGCTGCGTATAGAGGGGATATTCAAGCAGCCCCTCTTCAAAACTTTCCTCGACCAGCGTTTCCGCCGCGCCGAGCACGCCCGGCAGCAGACGGATGCAGGCATCCAGCAGCGCCAGGGCCGGGATCTCGCCACCCGAAAGCACGAAATCCCCAAGGCTGACCTCTTCCAGGCCACGGGCATCGATCACCCGCTGGTCAAGGCCTTCGTAACGCCCGCACAGCAGCACCACACCGGGGTCCGCCGAGAGCTCCCGCGCCATCGCCTGGTCGAACCGGACGCCGCGCGGGCTGAGATAGATCCGCCGGCCCGGCATGTCGTCGACAGAGGCCAGAGCCGCGTCGACCACATCGGGCCGCATCACCATGCCGGAACCGCCCCCGAAAGGGGTTTCGTCCACGGAGCGGTGCTTATCGCGTGCAAAATCCCTGATGTCCAGAGATTTCAGGGACCAAAGCCCGGACTTCCGGGCCTTGTCGGCGATCGAGTGACCCAGCGGACCCGGGAACATTTCCGGGAACAGACTGAGCACGGTCGCCTGCCAGGGCGCCCCACCCTCACTGCTCATCGCCAGCCGCCTCCGGATCGTCCTCCAGCAGGCCCGCCGGCGGATCGATCAGCAGACGGCCGGCATCGAGATCGATTTCCGGCACGGTCTGGCCGCCAAACGGCACGAAAACCGTCTCGCGGCTGCCCTCGCGCCGGATCTCGAGCAGATCGCCGGCGCCGAAATTCTGCACCGCGATCACCTGCCCGAGGAGCTCCCCCGCGACCGTCTCCGCCCGGAGGCCGACCAGATCCGCGTGGTAGAACTCGTCCTCGTCGGTCTCCGGCAATCGGTCCCGCTCGATCAGAAGCTCGGTACCCTTCAGGGCCTCGGCTTCGTTCCGGTCACGGATGCCGGCGATGCGCACAAGCAGCATGCCCTTCGCCCGGCCGGTCACCTCGAGCTCGTAGCTCTTCCCGGCGGCATCCTTCAGCGGGCCATAGGCGGTGAGATCGTCCGGATCCTCGGTGAAGCTCTTCACCCGGACCAGACCTCGCACCCCATGCACGCCGGCAATGACGCCGAGAGTGACCGGTTCGGCCATAGGGTCTTAGCCCTCGGACTTTTCCGCAGCCTCGGCCGGGGCGTCTTCCGCAGGCGCTTCTGCAGCCGGGGCTTCTTCGGCCGGCGCAGCAGCGGCGGCGGCGGCAGCTTCAGCAGCGGCAGCGGCTTCGGCGGCAGCGGATTCAGCAGCAGCAGCAGCGATCGCCGCTTCTTCCTCGCGCTCCTGGCGCTTGCGGCCCGGGGCACCCTTCTTCGGCTGGTCCCGGTATTCGAACTTTTCAATCAGCTCGATGCTGGCCAGCATCTTGTGCACACGGTCGGTCGGCTTGGCGCCAACGGACATCCAATGCTTGATGCGGTCTTCCTTGACCACGAGGCGTCCTTCGTGACCCTTCGGCAGCATCGGATTGTAGCTGCCGACCCGTTCGATGAAGAGGCCGTCGCGCGGGGACGTGCCCTCGGCAACGACGATACGATAGAACGGACGCTTCTTGGCGCCGCCGCGTGACAGACGAATGCGAAGTGACATTGGGTATTCCTTTCCAGTAACGCTTTTAGCTTTTCACTTGTGTTCGATTACTTCTTGCCGGGGAAACCGGGCGGCAGCATGCCTCCCGGAAGCTTTGGCATTCCCTTGCCGCCAAGACCTGACGGTAATTGTCCGGGCATCTGGCCGGGCGCCGGCATGCCGGGCATTCCGCCGCCGCCGCCGAGAAGCGCCCCGAGGCCCTTCATGCCGCCCTTCTTGCCCATCTGTTTCATCACCCGCGTCATGTCCTGGTGCTGCTTCAGGAGCTTGTTCACTTCCTGAACGCTGGTCCCGGACCCGGCCGCGATACGGCGGCGGCGCGAGGCATTCATCAGTTTCACGTTCTTCCGCTCCACCTTGGTCATGGAGAGGATGATCGCTTCCTGTTTCTTGATGACGCTGTCGTCCATGTTGGCGCCGGCCATCTGTTTCTGCAGCTTGCCCATGCCCGGCAGCATGGACATGACGCCGCCGAGGCCGCCCATCTTCTTCACCTGGCGAAGCTGCGAGAGCATGTCCTCGAGATCGAAGGCGCCCTTCTGCATCTTCTTGGCGATGCGTTCGGCTTCCTCGACCTCGATGGTCTCGGCGGCCTTCTCGACCAGGCTGACCACGTCGCCCATGCCGAGAATCCGGCCGGCGACACGTTCCGGGTGGAAATCCTCAAGCGCATCCGCGCGCTCGCCGACACCGACCGCCTTGATCGGCACGCCGGTGACGGCCCGCATGGAGAGAGCCGCGCCACCGCGCGCATCGCCATCCATCCGGGTCAGCACGATACCCGTCAGACCGACCCGCTCGTTGAAGTTCCGCGCCGTGGTGACGGCGTCCTGGCCGGTCATGGCGTCGGCCACGAGAAGAGTCTCGACCGGCTTCACCGCATCGCGGACCCGGATCACCTCGTCCATCATCGACTCGTCGATGGAGAGCCGGCCGGCGGTATCCAGCATGACCACGTCGAAGCCCTGCAGCTTGCCCGCGGTCATCGCCCGTTTCGCAATCGAAACAGGGGTTTCATTCTCGGAGATCGGCAGCGTCGCCACGTCGATCTGCTCACCCAGCACGCGTAGCTGTTCGCGGGCCGCCGGGCGGTAGATATCGAGGGACGCCATCAGGACCTTCTTGCGGTCCCGCTCCTTCAGGCGCTTGGCCAGTTTCGCCGTGCTGGTGGTCTTGCCGCCGCCCTGCAGGCCGACCATCAGGATCGGCACCGGTGGCACGGCGTTCAGATTGATCATGCCGGCATCGGTGCCGAGCATTTCCACGAGATTGTCGTGGACGATCTTGATGACCTGCTGGCCCGGAGAGACCGACTTGATGACTTCCTGGCCGATGGCGCGCTCGCGCACCTTGTCGACGAAGTCCTTGACCACCGGCAGCGCGACATCGGCCTCAAGCAGGGCCACGCGCACTTCGCGCAGGGCCGCGGTCACGTCCGCTTCCTTGAGCGCGCCGCGTCTCTTGAGGCGATCGAAAACGTCGCCGAGCCGGTTCTGCAGACTGTCGAACATGCGTTCGTAAGCTCCAATATTTCCCGGTTATCCCAGAAGCGAGACACAAAACGGAAAACGCGCCCGTGCTCGAACACTCGAGGACGGACGGAACCCGTGAAGGTCTCAGCGCACTGGTTTTTGCCGAGAGCGCCGGAACATATGGGCGCCGGCGCACCAAGTCAAGCCTTCCCGCGTTCCTTACGCGCAGAGATGAGGCGCGCCCGATCCGGACACATGAGCCCTCATTCTGTCGTTTTTTCATTAGCCTCAGGCGGCCCGGACTCTTAGCGTGGCCCTGCCGCCGGATCGGCCGGATGACCAAAGAAGCGTGACGGAGTCTGCCCCCATGAAACTCGAAAGCCTGAAGACCTTCATCGTCGGCAATCCGCCGCCCGGCTTCGGCGGCCGGTATTTCCTGTTCCTGAAGCTGCGCACCGCCTGCGGCATCGAGGGCGTCGGCGAGGTCTATGCCGCCAGTTTCGGCCCGAAAACCACCGTCGCCATGGTCGAGGACGTATTCGGCCGCTATCTCGAAGGCCGGGACCCGCACCATATCGAGCGGTTCTGGCGCCGGGCGCACGGCTCCGGCTTCAGCCAGCGCCCGGACCCGTCGATGATGGGCGTGGTCAGCGCGCTGGAAATGGCCTGCTGGGACATCGTCGGCAAGGCCGCGAACAAGCCGGTCTACGAGCTGCTCGGCGGGCAGGTGAACGAGCGGCTACGGACTTACACCTATCTATATCCGCGCCCCGAGGACGATCCGGCCACCTTCTATAACAGTCCGGAGAAAAGTGCCGAGGCCGCGGTGGCCTGTGTCGCCGAAGGCTTCACCGCGCTGAAGTTCGATCCGGCAGGCCCCTATACCGCGTTCGGCGGACACCAGCCGGACATGGAAATCCTCGACCGCTCGGAAGCCTTCTGCCGGCTGATCCGGGAGGCCGTCGGCGACAAGGCCGACCTGCTGTTCGGCACCCACGGCCAGTTCACCGCCTCCGGCGCCAAGCGTCTCGCCCGGCGGCTGGAGCCATACGATCCGCTCTGGTTCGAGGAGCCGACCCCGCCGGACATGCCGGAAGAAATGGCGAAGGTGGCCGAGGCGACCTCGATCCCGATCGCCACCGGCGAACGGCTGACCACCAAATGGGAATTCAAGCGCGTGCTGGCGACCGGCGCCGCCTCCATCATCCAGATGAATCTGGGCCGGGTCGGCGGCATTCTCGAAGGCAAGAAGATCGCCGGCATGGCCGAGGCCTTCTACGCCCAGATCGCCCCGCACCTCTATTGCGGCCCGGTGGTCGGCGCCGCCAATGTCCAGCTCGCCACCTGCACGCCGAACTTCCTGGTGCTGGAAAGCATCCGGAAATGGGACGGTTTCCACGCCGACATCCTGAAGACGCCGATGCGCTGGGAAGACGGCTATGTCATCCCGCCGAAAGCGCCCGGCCTCGGGGTCGAGCTGAACGAAGAGGTGGCACTCGCTCATCCCTATGAAGGCAGCGAGCTGCATCTGCAGATGAGCCAGGAGCCGTTCGAAGTTGCGGGCAAGCCGTTCGGGGGCGGGTGACCTACACTGCGATCCCGTCGAAATCGTGCCGGTCCATGCCGGCCTCGACACCCGCCTCGACCAGCAGGGCCCAGGTGCCCGGATCGACCGGAACACCGTTGGCCCGGCGGTCCGCGCCGGTCTCGCGCTCCGGCTCGCCCGGCACCCGCACCTTGTCCACGCCCTCGCCCGGACGGGCGCTGGTGACATAGCCGAGCATGGCGTCGATGGAGCTGGCGAACGGGATGTCGGCGCCGAAGCCCTTCGGGTCGATGATCACGGTCAGCATGTTGTTGCAGATCGTGTCCTTGCCTTCATGCACCGGATCGGTCACCGGACCGCCGAGCAAAGCCGCACCGAGGATCTCGCCGAGCAGGGCCAGTCCGTAGCCCTTGTGCTGGCCGAAGCTGGTCAGGGCGCCTCTGGGCTCCTCGAACATCACAGCCGCATTGCGGGTCGGCAGGCCGTGATGGTCGATCAGCGCACCCTCGATCATCTCCTTGCCGGCATTGTAGGCGACGCGCGCCTTGCCGAAGGCGACGCGGCTGGTCGCCATGTCGAGCACGAACATCGGGTTCTTGTCCGTCGCCGGGACGGCGGTGCAGTAGGGGTTGGTGGAATAGCGCGCCTCGGCCCCGCCATGCGGCGCAACGATGGGCTTGTGGCCGATCACATTGACGAAATGGATGGAGATGAAGCCTTCCCGGGCGCAGATCTCTCCCCAGGCGCCGATGCGGCCGAGATGGTGCGTGTTGCGCAGGCCGACGATGGCGGCTCCTGCCGTCCGCGCCCGGTCGAGACCGAGCTGCATGGCCTCTCCGCCGGTCACCTGGCCATAGGCCATGTTGCCGTCCAGCAGCAGATAGACCCCGTTGTCCGCCACCAGACTGACATGGCCGTTGACCGTCAGCGTGCCGGTCCTGGCGTGCCGCATATATTGCGCCGTCAGCCCGACCCCGTGGCTGTCATGGCCGAGCAGGTTGGCTTCGACCAGATTATGCGCCACCTGCCGCGCTTCCTCCGGATTGCTTCCGGCCCGTCCGATCATCTCCGTGACCAGATCTTCCAGTGCGTCATGCGCGACGGTAATCATGCTTCGCTCCCCAGCGTAAATCTCGCGCTCACGGTAGCGGCGGAAACGGCATATTGGAACTGCCGGAAACAGAGGATATATATGCCCGCATGAGACAGATCGACTTCCTCAAGATGCACGGCCTCGGCAACGATTTCGTCGTGCTTGACGGCCGCTTGCCCGGCCCCGCCCTCGCGGTCGCGGATTATCGCGCCGTCGGCGACCGGCGGCGCGGCGTCGGCTATGACCAGTTCCTGACCATCGAGGCGGCGAAGAATGGCGGCGACGCCTTCATGCGCATCCATAACCCGGATGGCAGCGAGGCCGGCGCCTGCGGCAACGGGACTCGCTGCGTCGCAGGTCTGGTGATGAACGAGCTTGGCAAGAACCGGATCGATCTCGAAACAATTGCGGGCACGCTGGTCTGCGAGCGGGTCGAGGGCGGACGGGTGCGGGTCGATATGGGCCCGGCGCGGCTCGATGCCGCCGCCATCCCGCTGTCTGTCGAGACCGACACGCTCTCCGTCGAGATCCCGGATGCGCCCCATACCGGCGCCTGCTGCGTCAATATGGGCAACCCGCATGCCGTCTTCTTCGTCGATGACGTGGAGGCGATCCCGCTCACCGAGGTCGGCCCGACGCTGGAACTGCATCCGATCTTCCCCGACCGGGCGAATATCGAGTTTGCCGAAATCCGCGGTCCGGAACTGATCCGCATGCGGGTCTGGGAACGCGGTGCGGGCATCACCGAGGCCTGCGGCTCCGGCGCCTGCGCGGTGCTGGTCGCGGCGGCACGCAAAGGCCTGACCGGGCGCAAGGCGGATGTGGAACTGGACGGCGGCACCCTCACCATCGAGTGGCGCGAGGACGGCCATGTGCTGATGACCGGGCCGGTCGCCACCAGCTTCCATGGCACGCTCGACCTCGACCGGCTGGCCTGAGGCGCCGGACCATGCCGTGCGTGCATGGCTCCCGAGAGCCCGCCACACTTGCATTTCGCGCCGATTCCGGCCATTTCTCCGCCCATGACCATGACTGACGACAATTCGGATGGACGCGAGAAGGCCCGGCCGGTCGAGACTTTCGGCTGCCGGCTGAACGCGTATGAGTCCGAGGTGATCCGCGACCATCTCGTCCGTGCCGGGCGCCAGGATGTTGTCGTGATCAATACCTGTGCCGTCACCAGGGAAGCCGAGCGCCAGGCCCGGCAGGCGATCCGCAAGGCCCGCCGCGCCAATCCGGAGGCCGAGATCGTGGTCACCGGCTGCGCCGCCCAGATCAACCCGGAAGCCTATGCGGCGATGGATGAGGTCAGCCGGGTGGTCGGCAATGAGGAAAAGCTCAAAGCCGAAACTTGGAATGCTCCCGGCGAAGCAAAGATCCTGGTCAACGACATCATGAGCGTGACGGAGACGGCGCCGCAGATGGTCGCCGGTCTGGAAGGACGGGCCCGGGCCATTGTCCAGGTCCAGCAGGGCTGCGACCATCGCTGCACCTTCTGCATCATCCCCTTCGGCCGCGGCAACAGCCGCTCGGTGCCGATGGGCGAGATCGTCCGCCAGGTGCGCGAGCTGGTCAGCAACGGTTATCGCGAGATCGTGCTGACCGGCGTCGACATCACCTCCTATGGCGGTGATCTGCCGGGCAAGCCGGCCCTCGGCCAGATGCTGCGCCGCCTGCTGGCCCAGGTGCCGGAACTGCCCCGCCTGCGGCTTTCCTCGATCGACGCGGTGGAGATCGACGACGACTTGCTGCGGCTGGTCCGGGACGAGCCGCGCCTGATGCCATATCTGCATGTCAGCCTGCAGGCCGGCGACGACATGATCCTGAAGCGGATGAAGCGCCGGCATACCCGTTCCGACATCGTTACGTTCTGCCGCGAGATGCGTGCCGCCCGCCCGGATATCGCTTTCGGGGCCGACATCATTGCCGGGTTTCCGACCGAGGATGAGGAGATGTTCGCCAACAGCCTCGCCCTGGTCGAGGAATGCGCCATCGCCTTTCTGCATGTCTTCCCCTATTCGGCCCGGCCCGGCACTCCCGCCGCCCGCATGCCGCAAGTCCCCGGCCCCGTCCGCAAGGAACGTGCGGCCAAGCTGCGCGCGGCCGGTGAACGCTCCCTTGCCGCTTTCCTCAATGGGCTTGTCGGCAGCAGCCAGTCGGTTCTGGTCGAAAAGCCCGGCCTTGCCCGGGCGGAGAATTTCGCCCCGGTCCGGATCGAGGGCGGGATCGCGGGCGAACTGCTCTCCGTCCGCATCACCGGGACGGACGGCACCCATCTTCTTGGACAGATCGAACGGAAATCCGCCGCATGAGTGACGCGCAGGGTGACGGCGGAGAGCGCCGGGGCTGGTTCCGGCGCCTGAAGGACGGGCTTGCCAAATCCTCCTCCAAGCTGGTCGGCGGCATTGCCGGCGTCTTCACCACGAAGCGGCTGGACGAGGCCAGCCTCGAGGAGCTGGAAGATGTCCTGATCACCGCCGATCTCGGCGTCGAGACGGCGGCCCGGCTGATCGCCAATCTTTCGAAGGAAAAGTTCGGCAAGGATGTCACGGATGAGGAAGTCCGCACCGCCTTCGCCGAGGATATCGCGGAAATTCTCCGCCCGGCGGCAAGGCCGCTCGATGTCGCCACCGGCCGGAAACCGCATATCGTGCTGATGGTCGGCGTGAATGGCAGCGGCAAGACCACGACCATCGGCAAGCTGGCGAAGCAGTTCAGGGACAACGGCCTCTCGGTGATGATGGCCGCCGGTGACACTTTCCGGGCCGCCGCCATCGAGCAGCTCCAGGTCTGGGGCGAGCGCACCGGCACCCCGGTCATTGCCAAAGCGCAAGGATCCGACGCGGCCGCCCTCGCCTTCGACGCCATCAACGAGGCGAAAGCCGCCGGCACCGACGTGCTGCTGATCGACACGGCAGGCCGGCTGCAGAACCGGGCCGAGCTGATGGAAGAGCTGGCCAAGGTGATCCGGGTGATCCGCAAGCAGGACGAGACGGCACCGCACGATTGCGTGCTGGTGCTGGACGGCACGGTCGGCCAGAACGCACATAGCCAGGTCAAGGCCTTCAAGGAAATGGTCGCGGTCAGCGGCCTCGTCATCACCAAGCTCGACGGCAGCACGCGCGGCGGCGTGGTGGTGGCTTTGGCGGACCAGTTCGAGCTGCCGGTCCACGCGGTCGGCGTCGGCGAGAGCGCTGAAGACCTGCAACCCTTCGACGCGGATCGTTTCGCCCGCGATCTGATGGGGCTGGAGTAAGCTTCCCGTACCCCTGACGCCGTCATCCCTCCCTAAACCGTCATCCCGTCAAAAGACGGGACCCAGGAGAAGACGGACACTGTTCAATGATCCCCAGGTCCCCGATCGGGGTCGGGGATGACGATGAAAAAATTGAAAATCAGAGCAGCAGCGCGGTTCTTCAACAACTCTACTCAAACACCCATCGGCATTTCCGAGCGCGGCGCAAAATCCGTCTGGCCCAGCGTTTCCCTGTAATGGGCGAAGGCCCAGTGCACCGTCGGGAAAGCAATTTCGTCCCACGGGATCTCGTCCCAGGTGAAAAGCCCGACATCCTCCGATTCAATCCCGGGCGAGACGTCCGGTGACAGCAGCCGGGCGCGGAAGATCATCTGTACCTGGCTGATCCGGGGAATGTTGTAGACCCCGAGCAGCGGGCCGATCTCGATCCTTGCATGGGCCTCTTCCCAGGCTTCCCGGGCGGCGCCGTCCTGGGTCGACTCGCCCTCTTCCATGAAGCCCGCCGGCAGGGTCCAGTAGCCGATCCGCGGCTCAATCGCCCGTTTGCACAGAAGGAATTTATCCTCCCAGGTGACCACGGCCCCGACCACGATTTTCGGATTGATGTAATTGATGAAGCCGCAATCGGTGCAGACCAGCCGCTCCCGCTCATCCCCCTCCGGCACGCGTTTCGTTACCGGGCCCTTCAGTTCCGACCGTTCCGCGGTCATCGCGCTTATCCACCCAAACCTGCTCTCAAGACGATCCGGGAACCGTAGCAGAGCGGACAAAAGAAAGCGCGGCCCATGGCAAGGCCGCGCAAAAACTCTGGGGGCTCGGCGATGTCAGACGAAGATGTCTATTTCATCACCGCGTTGGCGTCGACTCTCCCTGCGGGCGGAATTCCGGAGCGCGGTTGCACGCTCGTTGTCGCCCTGAATATCGCTGCTTTCGTCGGAACTGGCGATTGCCGCCGCGGTCAATGGCCGATTATTCCGGTCGCGCTCCTGTTCCACCGGTCGGGGGGCAACCAGTGTTGGGAGCGTCGCGTTCAGCGGGACTGATACCGGGACTGCGGGAATCATTTACCTTCTCCAACACCGATAAATATGGGTGAAGAAGGGTCAAGAGTCAAGACAACCCGCAGAATCCCGCCGATTCGCCAGTCCTGGTGCCGTTAGCGGCCAGCCATAAGGGCCGCCACGCCGGGAAGGGTTTTACCCTCCATCCATTCCAGGAAGGCGCCACCGGCGGTCGAGACATAGCTGAAACGGTCCACCACTCCGGCATGCACCAGCGCCGCCACCGTGTCGCCGCCGCCAGCCACGCTGAGCAGCGCGCCCTGGTCGGTCAGTTCCGCCGCGGTCCGGGCCAAAGACACGGTCCCGGCATCAAACGGGGTGATCTCGAAAGCGCCGAGCGGACCGTTCCAGACCAGCGTCTCGCTCTCCCTGAGAACATCCGCGAACCGGGCGACGCTTTCCGGGCCGGCATCGAGGATCATCTTGTCCGCAGGCACTGCCGCGACAGGAACCACCTCGGACGGGGCGCCCGCGGCGAATTCACCCGCGACCACACAATCGCTCTGCAGGCAGAGGGTGCAGCCTTCCTGTTCCGCTTTCACAATGATCTCGCGGGCCGTGTCCGCCAGATCGCGCTCGGCGAGGGACTTGCCGACCTCGTATCCCTGGGCAAAGAGGAAGGTGTTGGCCATGCCGCCGCCAATGATCAGGAAATCGACCTTCGGCAGCAGATTCCCGAGCAGCTCCAGCTTGGTGGAAACCTTGGCGCCGCCGACGACCGCCACGACCGGGCGCTTCGGCGCGTCCAGGGCCTGTGCGAGCGCTTCCAGCTCCGCCTGCATCAGCAGACCGGCATAGGCAGGCAGATGGTGGGCGAGGCCCTCGGTCGAGGCATGGGCGCGATGGGCCGTGGCGAAGGCGTCGTTCACATAGATCTCGCCGAGTTTTGCCAGCGCCTTGGTGAAATCTTCCGCGTTCTTCTCCTCGCCGGCATGGAAACGCAGATTCTCCAGCAGCAGGACATCGCCATTCTGCAGCGCGCCGACGGCTTGCGCCGCTTTCTCGCCGATGCAGTCTTCCGCGAAGGTGACCGGGTCGCCGCCAAGGGCCGCCGACAGCGGGGCCGCGATCGGTGCCAGTGACATTTCCGGCACCCGGGCGCCCTTCGGCCGGCCGAAATGGGACAGCACGACGACCCTGGCGCCCTTGGTCCGCAGCGCCTTGATGGTCGGCACGGCCCGGTCGATCCGCGTGGCGTCCGTCACCGCACCGTCTTTCATCGGCACATTCAGGTCGACACGAAGCAGAACCGTCTTGCCGCGCGCGTCAAAGTCTTCAAGGGTCCGGTAAGCCGCCATCGTCAGGTCTCCACGCAGATATCCGGCGCTATCAATCACAGCCGGATCGCGGTTTCAAGTGTGCTGGCACGCGGGGCCGCTACTTATAGGGATCCGCCGCGTCGCGCAGGCCGTCGCCGAAGAAGTTGAAAGCCAGAACAACAAGGATCACCGGGATCACCGGAGTCATGATCCAGGGATAGAGTTCCACCGCGTTGATGTTCTGCGCTTCCGTCAGCAAGACCCCCCAGGAAGTGATCGGCGGACGCAGGCCGAGGCCGAGAAAACTCAGCGCCGTCTCACCGAGAATCATCGACGGAATGGACAGCGTCGCGGAGGCGATCAGGTGGCTCATGAAGCTTGGCAGCAGATGCCGGCCGATGATCCGTTTCGGCTTCGCGCCCATAAGCTGGGCGGCGACGGCGAAATCCTCCTCGCGCAGGGCCAGCAGCTTGGAGCGGACCGCGCGGGCAAGTCCGGTCCAGTCCAGCAGGCCGAGAATGATGGTGATCCCGAAATAGATCAGGATCGGGCTCCAGGTCACCGGCAGGGCGGCGGAAAGCGCCATCCAGAGCGGCAATTCCGGGAAGGACCGGATCACCTCGATCACCCGCTGGGTCAAACTGTCGATCCAGCCGCCGTAATAACCGGCAAGACCGCCGATCACGATACCCAGCACGAAGCTGACGGCAATGCCGAGCAGGCCGACGGTGAGCGAGATCCGGGTGCCGTAGATGATGCGCGAGAACATGTCCCGGCCGAGCCGGTCGGTGCCGAGCAGGAAGAAGGTCCCGCCCTCGGCCGGGCAGACCAGATGGAAATCCATCTCCACCATGCCCCAGAACCGGTATGGATCGCCGCTGCAGAGGAAACGCAGTTCCTGCACCTTCTCCGGGTTGTCTGTGTATTCGCGCTTCAGGTTGCGCATGTTCAGCGTGTAGTCGAGCCCGTAGACGAAGGGCCCGACGAACGATCCTTCATGGAACAGATGCACCGGCTGCGGCGGGGCATAGATATGGTCCGTGTGACGGGTGGCCAGGCCATAGGGTGCGATCATCTCGCTGATGATGGTCGAGAGGTAGAGCAGGATCAGGAACAGGCCCGAGATCACCGCGATGCGGTGGCGCTTCAGTTTCCACCACATCATCTGCCACTGGGACGCCATGTAATAGCGTTCCTGCTCCGGCGTCAGCACGGTGTCCGAATCCGGATCGAACGGCTCCCGGTTGACGTAATGGTCCGTGCGCGGCCCTTCGCCGGAGGTGATGCTCATCGGTTCGCCCCCCCGCCGAGCCGGATACGCGGATCGAGCACGGCCAGCAGCAGGTCGGAGATGAACATGCCGATCACGGTGAGCAGCGCCAGGAACATCAGGAAGGAGCCGGCCAGATACATGTCCTGGCTCTGCAGCGCGCCGATCAGCATCGGTCCCGTGGTCGGCAGGGAGAGCACCATGGCCACCACGGCGGAGCCGGAAATCACCTGGGGCAGCATGTTGCCGATATCGGCGATGAAGGGGTTCAGCGACATCCGCAGCGGATATTTCATCAGCGCCTTGAAGGGATGCATGCCCTTGGCCCGCGCCGTGATCACATATTGCTTCTGCAGCTCATCCAGCAGGTTGGCCCGCAGCCGGCGGATCATCGCCGCCGTGCCGGAGGTGCCGATGACGACCACCGGCACCCAGAGATGCTCCAGTACCGACATCACCTTCTCGCCGCTCCAGGGCTGGTCGAGATATTGCGGATCCATCAGCCCGCCGATGGATGTGCCGAACCAGATATTGGCGAGATAGAGCAGGATCAGGGCGAGCAGGAAGTTCGGCGTGGCCAGACCGATGAACCCGATGAAGGTCAGGCCGTAATCGCCGAGGCTGTACTGGTGCGTCGCCGAATAGATGCCGATCGGGAAGGCCACCACCCAGATGAAGATGACAGTCGTGAAATTCAGCACGAAGGTCAGGAACACCCGGTCGCCGACCACATCCGCGACAGGCAGCTGGTACTCGAAGGAATAGCCGTAATCGCCCTGCAGCAGGCCGGTCGCCCAGTGGAAATACTGCACGTACATCGGCTGGTCGAGACCGTATTGCGCGCGCAGGGCCTCGATCTTGGACTGGTCGACATTTTCGCCCTGGCTCTGCATCTCGTTCATCATCGTCGTCAGGTAGTCGCCGGGCGGCAGCTGAATGATGATGAAGGTGATGATGCTGATGGCGATCAGGGTCGGCACCATGACCAGAATGCGGCGGGCCAGATAGGTCAGCATTCGCTCTCTCCCCTAATCCGCACTTGCATTCGTGGCCGGCGCATCGCCGAACCAGAAGGTATCCGGCAGATAGACCCCGAAATGGGCGCCCGGATCCCAGTTATAGATCGCTTCCGTCGGCACGTTCCGGAGCGTGTTCGACACCACGACCGGCTGCAGCACGCCGGAGATCAGCCCGATGGTGAAGACCTGGTCGACATTGATCTGCAGAATCTCCTCCCAGACGCCCTTCTTCACGGATCGCGTCGAGGCATTGCGCCAGATCACGTACAGTTCCTGCAACCGCTTGGCCGGTCCCATGTCCGTCGCTTCGCCGGCCATGCCGCCGGTCTCGATGAACTGGCCCCATTTCGGCCATTGCAGCTGCTGTTGCGAATACGGAACAAAATCCTTCGGACTGTCCAGAGCCGTCGCCAGGCCGTTTTCCACGCCGGCCCAGACGGACATCAGTGTCTCCCCGGCGAAGATCCGGTTGCGGAACACATTACGCTGGGACGGCCGGGTGAAGATCTTGATGCCCGCATCGAGCCAGGAATCATGGATCAGCGACAACACGTCGGTCTGCTCCGTGCTTTCTCCTGCGGTTTCGACAATCAGCTCCATCGGCCGGCCGTCCGGCAACAGCCGGATGCCGTCGTCGCCGCGCCTGAGGCCGATTTCATCGAGCAGCGCATTCGCCCGTTTCAGATCGAATGTGGCCCAGCGGGTCTGATAGTCCTTCTGATAGAGCGGCGAGGCCGGCAGGACCGTGTTGTTCCCCTCATAGGCCAACCCGTAATAGATCACCTGGTTGATCTCGTACCGGTTGACCGCGAGCGACAGGGCCCGGCGGAAGCGGACATCCCGGAACAGCTCCCGCCAGACCGGGTCCGCGGCATTCAGGTTGGGATAAAGCGCCATATGCGCGCCCTTGGCGGTCCGCCAGAGCCGCGTGTCGAAGGGAAAGCGGTCTTCCGCTTCCTTCAGGAATGTATAATCGTCGAAGGAAAGATACCTGGCCTGCAGATCGGCGTCGCCGGCGCCCACCTTGGCCGGGATCAGTCCCGGGCTGGCGAGATCGAAGATCACCTCGTCGATATAGGGCAGCTGGCGGCCTTCCGGGTCGACCCGGTGGAAGTAGGGATTGCGCTCGAACCTGAAGCGGGTCGAGGTCGCGTGTCCGGTCACTTTCCATGGCTGCAGGACCGGCAGATCCGGATTATCCATCCGGTAGAGATTGTCCATCTTGTTGTGCAGCGCCGCCCAGTTCCGCTGTTTCGCCTCCTCGACCCGCTTGTCGAGTTCGGCCGGGTCGGCGTAAGCGGCATGCATCGGCTTCAGGTAGTGGGCCGGGCGATAGACGTAGAGCGGGCTTGCCTTGGCCAGGGCCGGCAGGAAATCCGGATTCGGCTTGGACCAGGAGAAACGCACCGTGTGCGCATCGATGAGCTGGAAAAGCGGAGCCTCGCCATCCACGATCATGACGCTCGGCGGGCCGGCCGGTGACAGTTCCGGATTGTTCGCCACATCTTCCCAGAAATACCGGAAATCCTCGGCCGTAAAGGGATGGCCGTCTGACCAGCGGTGGTTCTTGCGCAGGAAGAAGGTGAAGACGCGCTCGTCCTCGACGATGAAATTCTCGAGGATATCGGCGAAGAGTTCGTAATCGCCGGGCTGGTAGCTGACGAGGCGGGCATAGCCATACACCGTCATCTGCCGGGTATCCTTGCTGCGCGACATCAGCATGCGCAGCGTGCCCCCATATTGACCGAGTGCCTCCCCGCGGGCCTCGAAATCGACCATGTAGGGCGTTTCCGGAAGCCGGTCGGCCATCGCCGGCAATGCGCCGGCCGCGACGCGCTCCTGCAGCGAGGGGATCTCCTCGGCGATGCCAGGAGCGCCCGCAAACAGCGAGACAATCAGAAGGACAGCAAGCGCGCACCAGCGTCTCACGAAGCCAGCCTCAAGGTCAGGGCCGACTCGTCCGCCCGCACGAAATGCCCGTCGCCGAGATCGATCAGCCGCGGATGGGTCGCCTCGCTCACCGTGAACGGCGCCGGCCATTCGGACGGAATCGAGCAGCGGCTGTCCATGATGGAGCCGAAATCAAGCGGGTTATCGAGGCTGGGATCCGGCACCGCCCGCAGCAGCGCCTTGGTATAGGGATGGACGGGGTTGCGGAACAGCTCGTCGCGCGGTGCCAGCTCGACAAGCCGGCCGGCGCACATCACTGCGATCCGGTCCGCGATGTAATCCACCACCGCCAGATTGTGGGAGATGAAGAGGTAGGTCAGGTTCAGCTGCTCCTGCAGATCCTTCAGCAGGTTCAGCACCTGCGCCTGGATCGAGACATCCAGAGCGGAGACCGGCTCGTCGCAGATCAGCATGCGCGGTTTAAGGGCAAGCGCCCGGGCGATGCCGATGCGCTGACGCTGGCCGCCGGAGAAGCTGTGCGGATACCGGTTCAGGTGCCGGGCATCCAGCCCGACCAGCTTCATCAGCTCGGAGACCATCTCGCGGCGGTAGGCATCGTCCCCGATACCGTGAATGACCAGCGGCTCGCTGACGATATCGAACACCGTCATGCGCGGATTGAGGGAGCTGAACGGATCCTGGAAGACGAATTGCAGCTTCTGCCGGAAGTCGGTGAGCCGGTCGCCATCGAGGCCGAGCACATCGATCTCGCCGTCCTGGTCGGAATAGGTCACGGTCCCCTGGTCCGGCGTCAGCGCCCGCATGATGGTCTTGCTCAGGGTTGTCTTGCCGCAACCGGATTCCCCGACCAGGCCGAGACATTCACCCGGCAGCACCTCGAAGCTCACATCGTCCAGCGCATAGACCCTGGATTCTTCGCTCCTGATCCAGGAACCCTGGCGGATGGTGAATGATTTCGACAGGCTCTCGACCTTCAGGATCGGCTTCTTGCCGTCGACCGGGGCCTTCCCGGCCTCGGTCGGCGCCAGCAGGTGGCCCGTTTCGCTCCTGATTTCCCGGATCGGCACCAGCCGCTCGCCCGGCTCCATGTTGAAGCGCGGCACGGCCGCCATCAGGGCCTTCAGATACGGATGCTGCGGGTCATTGAACAATTGATTGCGGGTGCCGCTTTCCATCACCCGGCCGCGATACATCACGACAACATCGTCGGCCATGTTGGCAACCACGCCAAGATCATGGGTGATCATCAGCACTGCCATGCCGAGCTCGGCCTGCAGGTCCTTCATCAGCTTCAGGATCTGCGCCTGGATGGTGACGTCGAGGGCGGTTGTCGGCTCGTCGGCGATCAGCAGGGACGGACGGCAGATCAGCGCCATCGAGATCATCGCCCGCTGGCGCAACCCGCCGGACAGTTCGAACGGATAGGTCCTGAGCGCCCGCGCCGGGTCGGGGAAACCGACCATCCGGAGCATGTCCTCGGTCAGCTCCTGCGCCTCCCGGCCGGAAACGTCCCGGTGCAGTTCCAGCGCCTCGCGGATCTGGTTGCCGACTGTATGCAGCGGCGACAGGGAGGTCATCGGTTCCTGGAAAATCAGGGAAATCTGGCCACCGCGGATCTGCCGCATGGCCTTGCCGTTACGGTTCAGCCGCGCAATATCGGTGATGGTGCCTTTTTTGCGGTCTTCCGCGAACAGGATGGAGCCGTTGCGGATCTGGGCGATCGGGGGCAGCAGCCCCATAATAGCCTGGCTGACGACGCTCTTGCCGGAGCCGGATTCGCCCACCAGGGCCACGGTCGAGCCGGCACGGACCTGAAAGGACACCTTGTCGACAGCGAGCAGTTCTCCACCCGGCAGATCGAACGCAACCTGCAGATCCCTGACCCGCAGAAGCGGCGTCAGTTGCTCGTTCATGCCTCTATTCCCCATGATCCGCTGGCATCTTAAGGATTCCTTGCGGCCAGCCCCGTCTGTATTCCCGCAGCCACCAGATTATCAGTCGTCGTCTGGTTCAGACCAAGTCCGTTTTGTCCGGCAGCGGAAGCGGCATGCTCCAGCACGGCTTCAAAACCGTCAAGTGTCGATTCTATCGTGATTTTCTCGCCCGCCCCGCTCTTCAGGACAAGGTGCATCCAGCCCTTGCCCTTCTCTTTCTGGGTCGAATAGTAACGCAGATCCATTGTGGCAAGTTCCGGCCAGGCGATGGCTTTGCCGAGCGGGCCATGCACTTGAATTCCCTCGGCATCGACTTCAATCCTGGTCTGCGCTTTCAGCCAGGTCCTGACGACGAAACCGCCAAAGACCAGAGCGAGCAGCCCGAAGATTATCTGGAAGGTCCCGAGCATCGGCGAAAAGACGACAGGAAAGGCGGTGACCGCGAACCCGATGCCCCCACGCAAATAATCCGCCCTGATCGCGCGTTTCTCGTATTCGTGCAGGCTCATTCCGGGTCCTCTACAAGCAAAAAACAGTCCGCGGCGCGACCAGACTTACAGCCTCATGGGCCTTCAGTGCCAGCATCAGGGCTTCAAGGGCGCGCCAATCCTCCTCCACCATTACCAGATGATGTGTCAAAAGTCCGCCGGGCTCCTTCGGGTCCGCCCGACCGGCCCGGCATGCTTCAAGATGCGCCGACAAAGACGCCGCCACGACGTCCGTTCCGACAAACTTCCGGGTCCCGCGCCAGTCGATGACATCGCTGTGGGTGTTCACGCAGCGCAGGCCCGGTGCGGCATGAGGCGCCCGGCGCGCGCCGAAGGTCGACAGGACGGTGAAACCGGACGTGGCGAGACTGCCGATCAGGTCCGGCGCAATGCGATTCCAGGGCGGTACAAAACAGGGCAGCACCCGGTCCGGGAACGCGTCCTGCAGCCGGGCGAGCCCCGCGTCGGCATCCCGGCACATGTCCGCCAGCGGGCGGGATGCCGGAAACTCGCATTTCTTCGCTCCGGCCGCCGCGTGGTTGCGATGGGCAAAACCATGCACCAGGATTTCCGTGCCGGTTCCGGCAAGCCGCGCCGCCAACGCGTCTGTTTCGGCACCTTCCGGCACCACGGCAAGACCAGGTACCCAGCCGGTTGCAGCGGCCATGGCGAGCAAAGGATCTAGGGCCGGGGTCGGACGCTGCAAATCATCGTCCCGCCACCAGAGCGACGCCGTCAGCCCGGCGGAGGCCCAGCGATCAAGCTCCCGCAGGAGCTGCGCAATTGCCGGCGACCCGGTCACGCCGGCTCCAGCAGTTCACTCAGGATGCGCGCGGTTCCGGCCGCGCCCGCCAGGTCGACGCCCGCCGCGCCCCTGTCCCGGCCGGCCACTGCCTGCTGCATCGCCTGTGCAAGCGCATCCCGGTCCAGCGCGGCCTCCGGCACCACCGCAAGGCGGCCGCGCTTCGCCAGCAGATCGGCGCGCACCCGCTGTTCGGTCTCCACACCACCCTCATAGGGAATGACCACAGAGGCCGTCCCGGCGGTCAGGACTTCAGCCAGGGTGTTGTAGCCGGCCTGGGAAATCGAAAGGAACGCCCTCGAAATGATCGCGGCCAGATCGGGCCGGCTGCGCTCGACAATCACGCCGGGGCCGGCCAGGCTTTCGACTGCGCGGGCGGCCTCTTCCGGCATGTGCGGGCCGGTAACGAAGCGCCATGTCCGGTCGGCGAAGGGAAGCCCGGGGCGGAGCCGCGCGATGGCCCGCATGATATCGCCGCCGACGGCGCCGCCGCCGGCAGAAACCACGACTTCGCCCGCGCCGTCACCGGTTCCGTCGCCGGTCGTTTCGATCGGGTTCAGCACATAGCCGGTATAGCGGACCGGTGCCGTCAGGTCGGCATACATGGGAAAGGTATCCGCCAGACTGATGACCGCTTCATCCCCGTGTACCAGGACCATGTCGTAATAGCGGTCGACCGTCTCGACGATCTCCCGGTTGCGGTCCGGACGCGGCTTGGTGACCAGGATATCGCGCATGGAGGAGACGATTTTCGGCTGCCATGGCGCGGCCTTGGCCCGGTCGAGCAGGGGCAGCAGCTCGAACCGCATCTGCCGGCGTCCGAAGGGAAAGAGTTCGGTAAACAGGATATCGGGCCGGATCGTCTCGAACAGATCGAGCAGCCTGTCGCGCCGTGCGGCGCGCCAGGCATCGTCGATCTCCCGGCCGTTCTCGTCGGCCAGCACCTTGAACAGGGAATCGGCAGCCCGTACCGGCGGCAGCTGGTGCATGACAGCCCCGCCGATATCGAGATGCGGCACCGGCATGCCGCCGGAGACGAAATGGACCGTGAACCCGTCCTCGACCGCCGCCTGCGCGACCGCGGCGGCTCGGCGCAAATGGCCGATGCCCAGCAGGTTCTGGACATAGAGAAAGAGTGTCTTCAACCGGGTGTCCGTCATGGAATCAGGCTCACATTCAAGGCGTCTGGACGGATCGTCCCGTCCGGTTCGAGACGGATCATATGCAGGGCCGTCCAGTCAAGCCGGACAGGCGGTTTGCCCATCATGTTCCAGCCCCAGGCCAGCGCCAGCGCCGCCCGGATCACACCCTTGTGGGTGACGGCAAGACAACATTCCGGCACGGGTTGACGCTTTCGCAGCTTGTTGAAAAATGTCTGGAGCCGGACCTGGACATCGCGTGGGGATTCGCCGCCCGGCGGCCGGAAATCCAGGCCGCGATCCTCGTTCCGTTTCATTTCTGTACCGAATTGAGATCTGAGATCCAATAATCGGCGGCCTTCCCAGTCCCCCCAGTCCATTTCGATCAGAAGCGGCTCCTCTTCGAGAGCGGCGCATCCCGCCAATGCTGCGGTCTGCCGGGCCCGGTCGAGCGGCGATACCAGCACCGGCGCCGACCGGAAGGCGTCCGGAAGACGGTAGCGGGCCGCCTGCGCCCGGCCGGTTTCGGACAGCGGGCGATCGGTCCGGCCCTGCAACCGGCGCTCCGCGTTCCAGTCGGTCGGACCGTGCCGCAGGAAGCCGATCAGCACGGCAGGGCCTGGAGCGCCGCATTCAGCTGACCGGCCGCCCTTTCGAGACTGTGGCTGCGATTGGCCTGCTGCCGCCCGGCGGCGCCGAGCCGGCGGGCGAACTTCATGTCACGCAGCAGGCGGTCGAGGTTTTTCGCGAAAGCCGCGGCGTCTCCCTCGGGGGCGAGCAGGCCGGTCACACCGTCGCTGACGATATCGGGGACCCCGCCGGCATCGCCCGCGATCACCGGCAATCCGCTGGCCTGTGCCTCAAGCAATGCCATGCCGTATGCCTCGTTTATGGCGGGCCAGGCGAGAATATCAGCGGCCTGATAGAGCGCACGGAGATGCGTGGCATCCACCGCGCCGCGCAAATGCACGCGGTCCCGGTGCGGCGCGAAACAGGCTTCGACCTCCGGCCGCCCGGTGCCGTCACCGGCGATGACCAGCGCCCAGCGCCGTTCCGCCGGGAGCTGCGACAGGGCCTCGGCCAGAAGCTTGTAGGACTCGATCTTCACGCCCGGCCGCATCATGCCGACGGCGAGCAGCACGGGGACATCCGCCGCGATGTCGAGCTGCGCCCGCAGCGCCGCACCGGCGTGCGGATCCTCCGGATAAGGCAAACCGTCAAGGAACGGCTTGATCTCGAGATACCGGCCATCGGCACCAAGACAGGGCAGGACACACTCTTTGTCCCGGCTGTTGAAGCCGATAACGAGCGCCGCCCGGCCAAGCGCATCCAGCACCCTGTGATGCGACCGCGCCCACATGCCGGCCGCCCGTTTCGGGGCGTTGGAGGCTTCGGCCACCACATAGGGAATGCCAAGGCGCCGGGCGACCTCCGGGCCGATCAGGTCCGGCGCCCTGTAATAGAGATGATAGGTGAACCAGAGGTCCGGCGTCGCAATCCTTCCGGATTGGCAACATTTCACGAACCGGTCCGCACTGCGCGCACCCAGGCGGGCAAAGCGGGACTGCCGGGCGGGATCGCCTTTTCCGTCACGGCTGCGCAGTCGGGAGGCGAGGAACAGGTCGTGCCCGCCCGCGTGAAGGGCCGTCATCAACAGGCGCGCCATGCGCCGGTCGCCGGATGGTGTCGGTGCGTCCGGCGCTTTCAGGGGTGCGTAGAAGGCAATTCTCACGCGGCTTCGTCCGTGCCGGCAGCGGCATCCGGCCGTGCCGGGTCAAGCCCGAACAGGGCGGCTAGGGTGCCGATGGCCACCTGATGATCGAATCGGGCACGAACTTTCGCTTCACCGGCCGCGCCGTACCCGGCCCTGACAGCCGGGTTCCGGATCAGCCCCTCGATGGCAGCGGCCAGTCCGGCAATGTCGTCCGGGGGCACGAGGGTACCCGTTACGCCGTCATCTATGAGCTCCGGAATGGCCGAGACATCGGTAGCGAGACAGCAAAGTCCCTGGCTCTGCGCTTCCACCAGCACGTTCGGCAACCCGTCCCGGTCGCCATCCTCGGCAATCCGGCTCGGCAGGATGAACAGGTCGGAGCGACGGTAGGCCTCGAGAACAAGTTCCTGCGCTGCCGCGCCCCGCCAGGTGATGCGGTCCGTGAGTCCGAGCGCGTCAGCCTGGCTTTTCAGCCGGCGCAGCTCCTTGCCGCCGCCGATATGCGTCCAGTGCCAGGACAGGTCGTCCGGAAGCCGGGCAAGGGCATCAAGCAACTGATCGAACCCCTTTTTCGGCACCGCCCGGCCGACCGAGAGCAGGCGGACCGGCGCACCGGAACCGTCCCGCATGGCCGCTTCCGTGTCGACGGCGGCGAAACTGGAAAGATCGAGACCATGATAGACCAGCCGGGTCTTGCCCGGCGCGAGGGCATCCAGATGGGCATGGCCATAGCGGGTGCAGGTCACGGCCCAGGCCGCATCGGCCAGTTTCTCCCGCTTCTCCCAGTCCGGCGACAGCCAGATATCCTTGGCATGCGCCGAGGCGGACCAGCTGCGGCCGCTCATCAGCGCGGCATAGCGGGCGACCGAGGATGGGGTGTGCAGAAAATGCGCGTAGATGTGGCGGAACCGGGGATCGAGTTCGGTGGCGAGCACCAGCGCCTGGCCGAAACGGCGCCCCCGGTTCGGCGTGAAATCACGCTTCAGATCCTTCAGCCAGAGCCGGAAGGTCGCGCCATAGCCCGGAATCCGGCGCGCCTTCCACCAGGCTTTCAGAACCCGGAGCGGCTCCTGATAGAGATATTCCGGCAGATAAGTGACCGCGCCGGTGATCTTGCCATGCACCGGGTGGCTGGCCTTGTCGGTCGGATGCCGGAGGGAGATGATGGTGTAGTCGAGCCCGAGGCGCTGCAGCTCAAGAATTTCCTGGGCAATGAAAGTCTCCGAAAGACGGGGATAGCCTTTCAGAACGATGGCCGTCGGAACGCGCGTCTCTGATCTTGCCATAGTGTGTCGAACCAATACTGACGCCCGTGCGCGAGCCGAATTCCGGCTCAGGCTTCCCGGCGCAGAACGGCAACCTTCGCGGCACTTTGCTCGTAGAGCCAGTAATGGGCCAGCCGGTTCACTTCCTCAAGTCCGTCCAGCAATCCGGACTCCATCGTCTCCGACGGTGTCGGCTGGCTGGGAAGACGCCGCAAGGCATCCGCCATGACATGCGGGTCGCGGTCGCCGTCATCCACGAGCATGGCCGTGATACCCAGCTCCTCCGCCCGCGCCGCCCGGATGTATTGCTCCATCCGCGGCTCCGTCCGGGGCACGATGAGCGCGCGCTTGTCGAAGGACAGGATCTCGCAGAACGTATTGTAGCCGCCCATGGCAACGATCCCCGCCGCGCGCGCCATCAGGCTCTCGATGCGGGCATCGAAGGTGATGACATCGACCCGGTCGAGCGTGTCCGCCCGCTCCATGAAGTCGTTCTGCAGCTCCGCCGGCATGAACGGCCCAAGCACCAGCAGCGCGCGATAGGGCAGATCCGTATCCGCCTCATAGGCCTTCAGGACCCAGTCCATCAGACCGTCACCGTCCCCGCCGCCGCCGGCCGTGATGAGAATGAAGGGATCTTCCAGATCGGTGGTCATGATCGGATGCACGTGCTTCGGCACCTTGCGCTTCAGATATCCCGTATAGGACGTCTTGCTCTGCACCGAGTCCGGCATCGGCATGCCGGAATAGGGATCGCAGACCGACTGCAGGCCATAGACCCAGATCGCGTCATAGACATCGCGCAGAGCCTCGACGGCGTTCTTGCGCTCCCATTCGGGCAGCAGTTTTTCCGGCTCGTCCATCACGTCGCGCAGACCGAGCACCAGGGGCGTGCCCCGGTCCTTCAGCATCTCGAGTGTTGGCTTGACCTCTCCGCGCAGCCCCCAGGGCTCCTTGTCGACGATGAACATATCCGGATCAAACGCATCCGCCGTGTGCTTGATGATCGAGGACCTCAGGTTAAGGGTCTCCTCGATATCGAGATGCAGGTTGAGCGAGGTGTAGTCACCATTGCGCAGCTTGATCACGCCGGGGATGCGGACAAAATCGACGCGGGTGCGAAAATCGAAGCTGCCGATGATCGGGGAGCCGGAGAGAATCAGCACGGACAGGTCGGACTGCCGCTCCACCAGGGAGTGCGCGATTGCCCGGCAACGCCGGAGGTGGCCCAGGCCCATTGTATCGTGGCTGTACATCAGCACACGCTTCGGGCCACGCCTCTTGCTAGCGAACGTCAAACGCCCATCCACCCACTCATCGGTCTTGAAAGCTGAAGACCCAGCTGAACTGCAGGTCTGGTCCCCACGCACATCCCCATTGCCGGTACTATGCCACAGTGTGCGTTGCGGCAAAACCAGTTTGGCCGCACGCACATTTACCTTGTGACACTGTTCGGTTACTGTTTTGCGCGCAAACGATTTTTGCTGTCATAGCCAACCTGCATGGACCGACGGATCGCATGGAACCTACAATTTTCCGGTTCATATTCCGGCACAGCAAGAAAGAGCAGATCTTCCTTCTTGTGCTGACCGGGCTGTCCTTTCCGTTTCTCTACTATTCTCTGGACCTGCCGAAGATCATCATCAACCAGGCCATCGGCGGAACCGATTTTCCCCGTGACCTGTTCGGCTATCAGGTGGACCAGATCCCCTACCTGCTGCTGCTGAGCGTGATCTTTCTCGCCCTGGTCTGCGTCAATGGCGCATTCAAATACTACATCAATGTCTATCGCGGGCAGCTCGGCGAACGCATGTTGCGGCGCCTGCGCTACGATCTCTATGCCCGGGTCCTGAGATTTCCCCTGCCGCATTTCCAGAAGGTCAGCCAGGGCGAGGTGATCCCGATGATCACCTCCGAGGTGGAGCCGCTCGGCGGTTTCATCGGCGATGCGATCTCCCTGCCCGCCTTCCAGGGCGGCACGCTGCTGACCATCCTTGCCTTCATGTTCGTTCAGGATCCCATTCTCGGGACCGCGGCCATCGCGCTTTATCCGGTCCAGGCCTACATCATTCCGAAGCTGCAACGCCGGGTGAACGCGCTTGGCAAGGAACGGGTGAAGGCGGTCCGAAAGCTTTCGGACCGGATCGGGGAAAGCATCTCCGGCGTGCAGGAAATCCACGCCAACAACGCCGCCCGTTTTACGCTCGCCACCTTTACGGCGCAGCTCGGCGAGATCTACACGATCCGCTTCGATATCTACCGCCGGAAGTTCTTCATCAAGTTCCTGAACAACTTCATCGGCCAGCTCACGCCGTTCTTCTTCTATTCCATCGGCGGCCTGCTGGTGATCAAGGGCGACCTGACCTTCGGGGCGCTGGTCGCCATTCTGGCCGCCTACAAGGATCTCTCCGCGCCATGGAAGGAACTGCTGACCTATTACCAGCGCAAGGAAGATTCCCGGATCAAGTATGACCAGGTGATCGAGCAGTTCGACACTGCAGGCAGCCTGACCGAATCCCAGCAACTGGACGAGCCGGCGGAACCGGTTTCCCTTGAGGGGCCGGTGGCCCTGCGCAATCTGGGTCTCACCGACGACGAGGGCGAGGTCCTGCTGGAAAATGTCACGCTCGAGATCAAGCAGGGTGAAAAGGTCGCCATCGTCGGGCCTGGCGGCGGCGGCAAGGATCTGCTGGCCATGGTCATGGGACGCCTTCTGGCACCGACTGCCGGCAGCATCACCATGAACGGGATCGATATCGCCGGTCTGCCCGAAGCCGTCACCGGACGGCGCATCGGTTATGTCGGACCGAGCGCCTTCGTGTTCTCCAGCACGATCCGGGAGAACCTGTTGTTCGGCGCCCGTCACGTCCCGCACGGGGACCCGGACCCTGACTGCTTCCCGGACGCTCCGCTCCAGCGCGCCAACTCCGAAGCCGCCGGAAACTCGCTCGATCCGATTTCGGCCAACTGGGTCGATTACCAGGCGGTCGGGACCGATGAATCGCACCTGAATGCCCGCCTCGCGGACCTGCTGCGCGTGGTCGGCCTTGAAGACGAGATCTATGCCTTCGGGCTCCGCGGTTCGCTGAATGCGACAAGCCGCGAGGAGACCGGCCAGAGGATTCTCGGTGCGCGCTCAAAGCTCCGCCTGCGTCTTGAGGAACTGGGGCTCGACACCCTGGTCGAGCCGTTCGATGCGGAGAAGTTCAACACCAATGCAAGCGTGGCCGAGAACCTGCTGTTCGGGACACCGCTCGGCGCTCAGTTCAGCCCCGATCATCTGGCAAGCGAACCCTATGTCCGCTCTGTTCTCGATCAGGTCGGCCTGACCGAGGATTTCGTCCGCATCGGCCGCGATGTCGCGGCGACCATGGTCGAACTGTTCAAGGACCTGCCGCCCGACCATGAATTCTTCGCGCAATACGCCTTCATCTCGGCCGACGATCTTCCGGACTACCAGACGCTGGTGCAGCGGGCCGACAGGGTTGGTCTGCAGGAGATGGAGGCCGAAGACCGGAACCGGTTCCTCGACCTGCCGTTCAAACTGATCCCGGCACGGCACCGACTCGGCATGATAGAGGAGGAGCTGCAAGCCCGCATCCTCGACGCCCGCAAGGCGTTCCGCGAGGGTCTTCCGGAAGACCAGCGTTCGGCGCTGGAGTTCTTTTCGGAGGACCAGTTCAATCTGGCCGCCTCCGTGCAGGACAACATCCTGTTCGGCAAGATTGCCTACGGACAAGCCGATGCCGGCAACCAGGTCGGCACCGTGCTCGCGGAAGTCATCGAGTCAGAGGGCCTGCGTGATATTGTGATCGATATCGGCCTCGGGGCGGAGGCTGGCATCGCCGGCTCCCGGCTGACCACAGCGCAGCGGCAAAATGTCGCGATTGCCCGCGTGCTGCTCCGCCGGCCTGACGTCATCATCCTGAATGGATCCGTCTCGGCGCTGGATTCCGGGGTGCAGGGACCGACCGTCGCGCGCATCCTCGAGGAAACCGCCGGCCGGACCGTTATTCTGATTGCGCAGCGTGCCCGCTTGGCCGAGCCGTTCGACCGTGTTCTGGTGATGCGCGGTGGCCGGGTGATCGAGGATGGCGCGTTTGATACACTCGACAAGGAAGGAACCGCGTTCCGGGGATTGCTCGATGAGGAGTAATCCGGAACGGGTAACGCAAAGGGTCTACCAATGAGTCTGAATGAAGAAGTCGAGCTGCTGAGAAACATTCCGCTCTTCGCAAAGATCGAGCCCTCGAAGCTGAAACTGCTCGCCTTCACCTCCGAACGGCTGAACTACGCCGATGGGCAGGTGCTGTTCAGCCAGGGCGATTCCGGCGACGCCGCCTATATCATCATCGGCGGCACCGCCTCGGTATTGATCGGGACGGAGAACGGCATGGTCGAGGTGGCCCAGCTCAGCAAGGGCGATGTGGTCGGCGAGATTGCCATTCTCTGCGACGTGCCGCGGACCGCGACCGTAAAGGCCAAGGAATCCCTGACCACCCTGAAGATCAGCAAGGACGCTTTCTTCCGTCTGGTCACCGACTTCCCCCAGATTGCGGTCGAGATCATGCGCGAACTGGCGGCCCGGCTGGAGCAAACCAACATCCAGCTCCGTGCCGCCCTGTCCGAAAACGGCCAGTAGAAGCCCCCATGAGCCGTCTCGACAGCGCGATCCGCCGCCTGCAGGCGCAGAAGCTCAGCCTGGAATGGGCAGCCTCGGCCATTCAGGATCATTCCGGTAACGCAATAGAGCTCGGCCTCGGCAATGGCCGGACTTTCGATCATCTGCGCTCCCTGATGCCGGATCGGCCGTTCTACGTCTTCGACCGGCAGATCGCCGCCCACCCGGACTGCATCCCGGCCAAGGACCGTCTCTTTCTCGGTGATTTCCGCGACAGCCTGGTCGCGGCCCGGCAGGCGCTCGGACGGACCGTGCTGCTCGCCCATCTCGACATCGGCACCGGCGAGAAGGAGGCGAGCATCGCATTGGCGGCGCAAATCGCGCCCCTGGTGGATGCCCTGCTGGCCGACGGCGCCGTGGTCGTCAGCGATCAGCCGGTATCGCTGCCGCGCTGGACAGCCACCGCCCTGCCGGAAGGGATCAAGCCCGGCCGCATTCATCTTTACCGGGTCGGCTAGCCCCGGCAG
The DNA here is from genome assembly GCF_040217065.1 of Nisaea sp. GTDB lineage: Bacteria > Pseudomonadota > Alphaproteobacteria > Thalassobaculales > Thalassobaculaceae > Nisaea. The sequence continues at coordinate 244,148 of NZ_JAVJNX010000010.1, read as the reverse complement.
GTTGAAAACACCGCCGCAAGACGCATGTCATAGCCAGAAAAAAGCCACTTACGCGGGGAAGACCGTTGGATTCACTGACCCAGATCGTGCTTGGCGCGGCCGTTTCCACTGCCGTTTCCGGGCGCCGCATCGGCCCCCGCAAGGCTGCCCTGCTGGGTGCGGGTCTCGGCACCCTGCCCGATCTCGATGTGCTGTTGCGCCATGGCGATGCGGTCAGCGATTTCGTCCTGCATCGAAGCTGGAGCCATTCCCTGCTGGTGCATGCCGCGGTCGCGCCGCTGATCGCCGAAGCTGTGATGCGGGTCTTTTCCGGTCTCAGGGAGCACCGTGTCACCGCCTATCTGACCGTGTTCCTCTGCCTCGTCACCCATGCGCTGCTCGATGCCATGACGATCTACGGCACCCAGCTGCTATGGCCGCTGACAGACACCCCCTTTGGCATCGGGTCCATCTTCATTATCGACCCGCTCTACACCCTGCCGCTCGCCATCGCCGCCGTCTGGGCGCTGCTGCGGCGCGACTGGTCGGCGAAGATCGGACGGGTCACAGCCACGGCCCTGACACTCTCGACCCTCTATCTCGGCTGGTCCCTGGTGGCGCAGCAGATCGCCGACGGCAAGGCACGGGACATTCTCGCACATGCCGGCATCAAGGCCGAGAAGGTGCTGGCCACACCCATGCCCTTCAACACCCTGTTCTGGCGTACCATCGCCATCGAGGGCACCCGCTATTACAATATCTACCAGCCGCTTTTCGCCGGCCCGGATGCGGCCCGTATCCATGCCCACCCGCGCCTCGTCGAAGCGGCACCCTGCCTCGATACGATCCCGAGCGCCACTGCCGTTGCCGCCTTCTCGAAGGGCTATTACCGCACCCTCATGGATGACAGCGGGCTGCGGATCGCCGATCTCAGAATGGGCGTGACGCCGAGCTTCGTGTTCGATTTCCGCGTCGCGGTACCGGACGGCGAACGCTGGAAGGCGATCATGCCGGAGCGGGTCCAAAACACCCGGTCAGCACCCGGCGATATCAGCTGGCTGCTCGACGGCATGTTCGGTGGAAGCGGCATCCGGCCAGCGGAAGCCGCAAGTGTTTATGATCCGGCAGCGCCTTTGCTGGCCGCTCTGCCGGAAATGCCGGCCTGCGGGTAAGCCGCGGTGACCAGGCGTAAACGTCATCCCGGCCGAAGAGCCGGGAAGGCGAAAGGGCCTCAATCCAGATCGACGATCACCGGCGCATGATCCGACGGCTTTTCGCCGCCGCGCATTTCTTTCACCACGGCGGCCGATTTCAGCCGGCCTTTCAGCGGCTCCGTCACCCAGACATGGTCGAGGCGGCGGCCCTTGTCGGTCAGCTCCCAGTTCTTCGACCGGTAGCTCCACCAGGAATAGAGCTTTTCCGTTTCGGGAACGAAATGGCGAACCGCATCGACCCAGCCGAGGCCGGTCTGCAGCTTGCCCAGCTCCGCGACCTCGATCGGGGTATGGCTGACCACTTTCAGCAGCTGCTTGTGGGACCAGACATCGTGCTCCAGCGGCGCGATGTTGAGATCGCCGACCAGCACCATCGGATCGCTGCTCTTGCGCTCGGCACCGAACCAGCTCTGCATCTCGGCCAAAAAAGCGAGCTTGTGGGCGAACTTGTCGTTCACCGCCGGATCCGGCTCGTCGCCACCGGCCGGGACGTAGAAATTATGCAGCTCGATGCCGCCATCGAGCCGCACTGCCAGATGCCGGCAATCCGTCTTGCCGCACCAGTCACGGCTGTCGGACTCCGCAAAAGGCACGCGGGAAACCATGGCCACACCGTTATAGCTCTTCATGCCGCGGATCGCCTGGTGGACATACCCGGCGTCTTTCAGCGCCTCGGCCGGGAAGGTCTTGTCCTCGGTCTTGGTTTCCTGCAGGCAGAGCACGTCGGGTGCCTGCTCCTGGAGAAAAGCCAGCACCGTCGGCAGGCGCAGGCGCACGGAATTGATGTTCCAGGTGGCAATCCGCATCACTCTGTCTTTCGGTTCGGGGAGTTGAGGGTTATTCGGCTGCGGCCGCGAGGCCGAGGCGGGCACTCAGATGGGCCCGGCAGGCATCGCCGAAAGCCTCGAAGATCTTCTTGTTCAGCCCCTGGATCGGGACCGGCCATTCCGGATGCCACTGCACGGCCAGCGCAAAGGCCTTGGCACCGGGGACGCTGATCGCCTCGACGATACCATCCGGCGCCACCGCTTCAATCACCACGCCGTCGCCCGGCTGATCGATGCCCTGTGCATGCAGGGAATTCACAAGCGCGGTTTCGGCTCCGGCGATGCGGGCCAGCTGGCCGCCTTCGGTCATGCGGATCTCATGGGCCGGGCGGTATTTCCGGTCGAAATCGACATCCCGGCGCATGCGGTGGTCGAACTTGTCTTCAAGGTCGAAGATGCGCTGATGCAGGGTGCCGCCGAGGGCGACATTCATCTCCTGGATGCCGCGGCAAATGCCAAGAACCGGCACGCCGGCCGCGATCGCCTTGCGGATCAGCGGCAGGGTGACGCCGTCCCGGCGCGGGTCGTGCTGGGTGCCCTCGACGCTGTCCGGCCCGCTGAAGTTATGCGGCTCGATATTGGACGGACTGCCGGTCAGCAGCAACCCGTCGAGATGGGCCACCAGGCTGTCGAGATCGAGCTGTCCGGCCTCCAGCGCCGGGATGATCAGCGGCAGCCCGCCGGTCGGCGTCGGCACGCAGGTCACGTATTTCTCGGAGACCTTCTGCGTCGAATGATCCTCGCCCTGCAGATGACAGGCGGTGACACCGATCAGGGGCAGGCTCGGGACGGACAGCATCGACGGCTCCTCGGTTAAGACTGGTAACGCCCGGATCTCCGGGCTGTGAGAGCGCGCAACTGGCGGCGCCTGATTTCGCCTGCCATATTCGCTCCATGAACGACGCCACGCAACAGCTACTGCAGCACAAGGGCATATTGATCCTTGCATGGATTGCCCTGCTCTTCGCCGCCGAACGATGGCTCCCCGCCGCACCGCGCCGGGGCGGCTGGAGCCGCGTGATCCGCAATGGTGTGCTGTGGCTCATGAACAGCGCCCTCTCGCCATTGATCGTCATCCCGGTCTCGCTCTGGGCCGCGCAGCATGCGCTCGGTTGGCGGCCGGACTGGCTCAACGGCTGGACAGGCCTGATCGTGGATGTCCTCGTGCTCGATATGCTGATCTACTGGTGGCACCGGCTGAACCACGAGATCCCGTTCCTCTGGCGCTTCCACGAGGTGCACCATCTGGACGAGTTCCTCGATGTCAGCTCCGCCGTGCGCTTCCATTTCGGCGAGGTGCTGCTGAGTGCCGGGGCCCGGGCCGGTATCATCATCCTGCTCGGCATCCCCTTCACCTCGGTCATCGTCTTCGAGACCCTGGTGATCGCCTCGGCCCTGTTCCACCACTCCAACCTGAGGCTCGGGGAAAAACTGGAAACCGCGCTTTCGCGGATCGTCGTCACCCCATCGATCCACTGGGTGCACCATCACGCGATCCGGGCGGATACGGATTCGAACTATGCAACGATCTTCAGCTGGTGGGACCGGCTGTTCCGGTCACGGAGTGCGACGCTGCGGACGGCGGACATGAAGATCGGAGTCGAAGGACGGACCGATGAAGAGACCGTTCCGCTTCTCGTCTTGCCGTTCCGCGGCCATCGCTAAGACCCTTCGTCTACTTGTCGACGAAGGTATCGCCTTCGAAATCCCGTGGTTTGAACAGATCGTCTGTGAACGTCATCCCGCGCCGTGTCTCCAGCAGCGCCACCTTCACCTCGACGCCCTGGGCATCGGTGATGGTCCATTGCCGCAGGGCCAGCGGAGCATCGGAGAACACCATCTGCACCATGCCGGCCTCGGGATCGTCCCGCATCCGCATCAGCAGGCGGATGACGCCGGGATTGCGGGCGATATCCAGCACCTCAAGATCTGTCGTGAAGTCCACCGGGTCCTCGACCAGCACCGAAAGCGGCGTGCTGCCGAGCGGCACATGCGAAGTCTGCTCCAGCTCATTGTCCTGAAACACCAGCCAGGTGCCGTCCGAAACCAGCAGGATCGGCGACGGTGCGTCATATTCGAACCGCATCAGGCCCGGCCGCTTCAGGGAGAGAATGCCCTGCGCCGTGGCGCCCGTGCTGGCGACCTGCAGGAAGCGGGCCTGCAAAGTGGTGATGCCGTTGAAATAGGCCTCGATCTTCTTCAGATCGGCCTTGTCTTCCGCACTGAGGGGGGCCGCCTGCGCGGCAAGCGGAGACAGGACAAGGACGGCCAGGGCGGCGAGGACAAGAAATTTTTTCATGGGATCTGAAATGGCAGCCGCCCGACCCGCTTGCAAGCGGCAATTCCAAGGCAGTCCTGCTTCCACAACCGTTATCCCGGCCAACGAGCCGGGGCCTTTACGATCATAAGGCTGAGTGTTGGCTGCAAAAGATCCCGGATCGGGGTCCGGGAAACGCTTTTGGATGGAGGCTGGCAAGCGCCCCTATTCTTCCTCGTTCGGGTTGCGCACCAGCACCTCGCGCTTGCCGACATGGTTCGCCTGACTGACGACGCCTTCGCTTTCCATCCGCTCGATCAGCGTGGCCGCGCGGTTATAGCCGATCTTCAGGTGGCGCTGGATGAAGCTGGTCGAGGCCCGGCGTTCGCGGGCGACGATGGCGATGGCCTGGTCGTACAGCGCGTCTCCGCTGTCCGTATTTCCGCCGGAGAGGCCGGAGAGATCGCCGAAGCCGCCGTCTCCGCCGCCCTCGCCGTCGTCCTCGGTGACATTGTCGTTATATTCCGGCTCGCCCTGGGCGCGCAGGTGGCGGACCACGTCCTCGACCTCCTCGTCGCTGACGAAGGGACCGTGCACGCGGGTCACGCGGCCGCCGCCGGCCATGTAGAGCATGTCGCCCTGGCCGAGCAGCTGTTCGGCGCCCTGCTCGCCCAGAATGGTCCGGCTGTCGATCTTGGAGGTGACCTGGAAGCTGATCCGGGTCGGGAAGTTGGCCTTGATGGTGCCGGTGATGACATCAACCGACGGACGTTGTGTCGCCATGATGACATGGATACCGGCGGCACGGGCCATCTGGGCCAGGCGCTGCACGGCACCTTCGATATCCTTGCCTGCCACCAGCATCAAATCCGCGACCTCGTCGATCACCACGACGATATAGGGCAGCGCGGTCAGATCGAGGGGCTCTTCCTCGAACACCGGCTTGCCGGTTTCGCTATCGAAACCGGTCTGCACCCGGCGCTTCAGCACCTCGCCCTTCTTGCGGGCCTCGGCGAGGCGCGCGTTGTAGCCGTCGATATTGCGCACGCCGAGCTTGGACATCGCGCGATAGCGGCTTTCCATCTCCCGCACGGTCCATTTCAGCGCCACCACCGCCTTGTTCGGATCGGTGACGACCGGTGAGAGCAAATGCGGAATACCGTCATAGATGGAGAGTTCCAGCATCTTCGGATCGATCATGATCATCCGGCAGCTATCCGGGGAATGCCGGTACAGCAGGGACAGGATCATGGTGTTGACCGCGACCGACTTACCGGAGCCGGTGGTACCGGCGATCAGCAGATGGGGCATGCGGGCCAGATCGACCACCACCGGCGTGCCGCCGATATCCTTGCCGAGCGCGATGCCGAGCTTGGCGCCGGAGCGCTCGTAGGGATCGGATTCGAGGATTTCGCGCAAATAGACCGTATCCCGGCGCGCGTTCGGCAACTCGATGCCGATCACGTTTCGGCCCGGGACCACGGCAACACGGACGGATACCGCGCTCATGGAGCGGGCGATATCGTCGGACAGGCCGATGACGCGGGAGGATTTGGTGCCCGGCGCGGGCTCCAGCTCATAGAGCGTCACCACCGGACCGTGCCGGATCTTGCCGATCTCGCCCTTCACGCCGAAATCGGCGAGGACGGATTCAAGCATCCGGGCATTTTCCTGCAGCGCCTGGGGCGGCGGCCCGGCCATGCCTTCCGCCGCTTCGGTGAGCAGATCCATGGCCGGCAGCTCGTAATCTCCTGCATTGCCAAGATCGAAACTCTTCTGCTCCACCTTTGCGGGCTTCGCCGGTTTCGCCTTGCGGGATGCCGGAGCGGCGTCGAGTTCGGCCTTCAGCACCGGCGCCGACGTCTCGACTTCCGGGACGCGCTTGGGTGTCGCGGAAAGCCGCGGCCCGTCATCGAGTTTCTTCCCGGACAGGGACGGCTCCCGGCGGCCGACAGAGCCCAATCCCTTGCGGGCGAGACTTGCCGTGGCTTCAAGACCGGAGCCGAGGGCGCGGCCGCCCATGGCACCGCCTTTTGCGCCGAGTGCCGCGGCCGTGCCGACACCACGGCCGGCGCCGCGGGCCAGGGAGATCCATTCACTCCAGGACGCGCCGAAAGTCCAGAGCAGCAGGGAGACGGAGACCAGACCGGAAACCAGGCCGATCCAGACCGCGTCCAGGGCCGCCAGCAGGCCAAAGGCGGAAATCTTGGTCAGGGCCAGGGCGCCGATGGCGCCGCCGAGACCTGCCATGAGTGGCCAGCTCTCCGGAACGGGCAGAACCGCAAGCGCGAGGCAGCCGGCAATCAGGGCGAATGGCAGCAGCGCGATGCGCAGGGCCAGACGTTCGAGCGGACGGTGAGTCAGGACACGCCAGCCCCAGATGGCGAAGAGCAGCACCGGAACGGCGCTGACCAGGCCAATGGTCTGCATCATGATATCGGCGACCAGGGCACCGGCCGGGCCGAGCAGGTTCGCGGCGCTGCCGGAACCGGCCGCATTCAGGGACGGATCGCCCGGCACATAACTCAGCAGCAAAGTGGCACCGAGGGCGGCGGCCAGGATCAGCGCCAGGCCGGTCATCTCGGCCGCCCGGCGGCGCAGGTAAAGACGGGCGCTCTCGGGCAGGAATCCCCCGCCCGCGGCACCGTTACCGGCTGTCTTCGTCGATGCGCTCATGGCTTTGCTTCTCCCCTGTCCCACCGGCCGCCTCAAAAATAAGGCGCAATCCGGCGCAGGCCTTCCTCGGTTGTCTCCGCATCATAGACAAGCGCGATGCGCACATAGGGATCGCCCGGATTGACCCCCTCTGCATCCTCCCGCGCCATCAGTCCGACCGGCACGATCTTCACCGCCTGTTCGCGCCAGATCTGTTTTGTCAGGGCTTCGGCATCATCGGCGGGCATGCAGACAAAGAACCCGGCCTCCGCTTCGTGATAGCCCTTCTTGTTGCCCAGCACCTGCGTGGCAATGCGCCAGTTTTCCGCATAATGCGCCCGGTTGGACTCGACATGGGCCTCGTCCTTCCAGAGCGCGGTGGCGGCATGCTGGATCGGCAGGGGCGTCGAGGCGCTGCCGAACATGATATATTCGGCATAGCGCCCGACCAGTTCCGGATCGCCGGCCATGAAGCCCGAGCGCAGGCCAGGTCCGCTGGAGCGTTTCGACAGGGAGTGCAGGACAACGATGTTTTTCAGGCTGCCGCCAAGCGCAGCCGCGGCCTGAAGCCCTCCCGCCGGCGGCACGCCGCGGTAGATCTCGGCATAGCATTCGTCCACGGCGAGCATGAAATCATACTCGCGCGCCAGTTCGATCGCCCGTTTCAGATAGTCCAGCGACGCCACGCGTCCCTGCGGGTTCGTCGGCGTGCAGAGGAAACAGAGCGCTGTCCGCTCCAGGATCTCCGGCGCCACCTCGTCCAGCGCCGGCAGGAAGCCGTTTTCCGGGGTCGCGTTCATATAGACCGGCTCGGCCCGGCCGAGCATGGCGGCCCCCCGGTAGGAATGATACAGCGGGTTCGGCATCAGGATGACCGGCTGCCGGCCGTTCTTCCGCTCCGGCACGGCCAGGAAACCGAGCTGGTAGAGCGCCTCGCGGGTACCGGAAATGGATGTCACATGACGCTCCGTATCGAGCATCCCCGCCGGCAGCCCGTAGCGTGTGGTCAGCCAGTCCGTCACCGCGCCCAGAAAAGCCGCGTCGCCCTTCGGCGGCGGATACTTGTTCCAGAGATGGCTGCCGGCGGCGATCGCCTCGGCGGCGAAAGCGGGCGGCTGGATCTGCGGTTCCCCGACGGAAAGCAGGATCGGGCGCTTGCCGGCAGCCGGCGCAATGCCGTCCAGCATCCGCGCAAGGCGCGCGAAGGTATAGTCGCTAAGCGGTTGAAGTGCCGGGTTTATCATCGATTTTGCCCTGCCCGGCCGCAATTTCGGCGCGAGCTGTTCGTGTGTCAATTGGATTCTATAATATAAGCCGGATAGTTATCGGGCAACTTTAATGCAAAACCTCACAATTTTGTGGGCTCGAGCATAATGTTTCAAAAATCATATAAAATATTGCTTTAAATAGAGAAAAGGCCCGGATGTCGCCATCCGGGCCCGTTCAGAAGATGTTGTCGCGGATCAGACCCGGCCGGAGCCGCCACCGAATTCCGGATAGGCCTCGAGGCCGCACTCGGCACGGTCCAGACCGAGGAACTCTTCTTCCTCGCTGGCCCGCAGTCCGACGGTCAGCTTCAGGACACCCCAGACAATCGCGCTGGTGATCACGACAAAGGCGCCGATGGCGACAATGCCGATGATCTGGGTGGTGAAGCTGGCATCACCGTTCGACAGGACCACAGCGATGGTGCCCCAGATGCCGCACACCAGGTGAACCGGGATCGCACCGACCACATCGTCGATCTTCAGCTTGTCGAGAAGCGGCACGGCGATGACGATGAGGATACCGCCGATGGCACCGATCATCACTGCAATACCCACGCTCGGGGCGAGCGGCTCGGCAGTGATGGAGACCAGACCGCCGAGGGCACCGTTGAGCGCCATGGTCAGGTCAAGCTTCTTGTAGATGATCTGGTTCAGGATCACCGCGGCGACAACACCGGCAGCAGCGGCCATGTTGGTGTTGACATAGATGGTCGCGATGTCGCGGACGTCAGCAGCAGAGCCCATGGCGAGCTGGGAGCCGCCATTGAAGCCGAACCAGCCGAGCCACAGGATGAACGTGCCCAGCGTGGCCAGCGGCAGGTTCGAGCCCGGCATCGGGTGGACAGAGCCGTCGCTGCCGAACTTGCCGGTACGGGCGCCGATGATGATGGCGCCGGCAAGAGCCGCCCAGCCACCAACGGAATGCACGATGGTGGAGCCGGCAAAGTCGGAGAAGCCCATTTCGCTGAGCCAGCCGCCGCCCCAGGTCCAGGAACCCTGGATCGGGTAGATGAACCCGGTCAGCAGAACCGTGAAGATCAGGAACGGGAACACTTTCACGCGCTCGGCAACCGTGCCGGACACGATGGAAGCAGTCGCGGCCACGAACACCATCTGGAAGAACCAGTCGGAGGATGCTGCATAGCCGGAGCCGTCACCCGTGAAGCCGTCGGCGGTGATGACATCGTCGGTCCCGGACCAGATCGCGAAGGATCCCATGAAGCCGGAGACATCCATGTACATCAGGTTGTAGCCGACGAGCCAGTAGAGCAGGCCGGCGACAGAGTAGAGGGTGATGTTCTTGGCGCACTGCATGGTCGTGTTCTTGGTGCGGACGAGGCCCGCCTCGAGCATGCAGAAACCAGCCGCCATCCACATCACGAGGAACCCGTGCATCAGGAAAGACAGCGTGTTGAAGATGAAGGCCGTCTCTGGATCGACGGCTGCTGCAGCGGACTGGGTCAGCGCGATCGTGACCGACGCCGTGACGGCCGCCAGAGCGGAAAAGCCAAAAAATTTTCTCATCTGGTGAGCTCCTTAAAGCGCGTCGTTGCCGGTCTCGCCGGTGCGGATCCGGACGGCTTGGGAGACATCCAGCACAAAGACCTTGCCGTCGCCGATGCGACCGGTATTCGCTGCTTTCTGGATGGCTTCCACCACCTGTTCCGCCAAGTCGTCCGGCACCGCCACTTCGACTTTGACCTTCGGAAGGAAATTTACGGCGTACTCCGCGCCGCGATAGATTTCGGTTTGTCCCTTCTGCCGTCCGAAGCCCTTGACCTCGCTAACCGTCAATCCCTGGATCCCCAGAGCGGTCAGTGATTCGCGGACCTCGTCGAGCTTGAAGGGCTTTACGATTGCCATGATCAGTTTCATGCCGCCCAACCTTTTCCTGTTGTGCTTCTCCGGCGCCCTCGAACGAGGACATGCCGGATGTCTGCTCAACGCAGATCGATGAAATCATTACAAAATACGGGCCAAGTGTCAGAAATCCGAAAATTGTCATTTGAATCATACCGTTAACAGGTAATTTCAAAATTTCTTCTTATCCGCACCCTTGAACTTTGTGCTTGTTTTTTGAGCATCGAAAGTTTCGTGATGTTATTTTGAGCAGCACACAATTCGGATTCCTGCGTGTCGAACGGGCTCTTGTTCCCCGCCCCAAGCGCTGTATCTTCCCTCTGAAGCTGGCCCTCTACAGTCGGCGACATATCCGGGACTGCCGGGATGAAGGATCCACGAGCGTGCATGACATTCACTGCGATGCCCTGATCATCGGCGGCGGCCTGTCCGGCGTTTCCGCCGCCCTGGCACTGGATGCCGCCGGTCTGACGGTTACCGTGATCGATCGGGCGCCGGTTGAGACGCATACCGCGAGCGGGCATGACGGCCGGACCACCGCGATATCCCAGAGCAGCAAGCGCATGCTGGTCCGGCTCGGGGTCTGGGATGCCTTGCCGGAAGCGCCCTGCGCGATCGAGGATATCCGTGTCCGGGAAGGCGGATCGCCGCTTTTCCTGCAGTTCGATCACGACGATGCCGGTCCGGACCCGATGGGTTTCATTCTCGATAATGGCGCCCTGAAGGCCGGGCTTTACCGCGCGGCCGCCACCCGGCCCGGAATCCGGATTGTCTCCCCGGCTTCCGTCGAACGGCTGCAGAGGAATGGCGAAACCGCAACAGCCATCCTCGCGGACGGGGGCCGCATCACCGCCCGGCTCGCCGTAGCGGCCGACGGGCGGGCATCACCCACCCGTCGTGCGGCAGGCCTGCGCACAACCGAACTGTCCTACGGCCAGACGGCGATCACCTGCACGGTGACACACGAGCAGCCGCACGAGCACGTGGCGTTCGAGCATTTCCGGCCCGCCGGGCCCTTTGCGATGCTGCCGCTGAACGACGCTGCGGACGGCACGCACCAGTCCTGCCTGGTCTGGAGCGAGCGCACCGACGTGGCGCATGCCCTCATGAAGCTCAATGACGCCGAATTCGACCTGGAGATGCGGCAGACCTTCGGCGATTCCCTTGGACATCTGCACGTCACCGGCCGGCGCTGGGCCTATCCGCTCGGCCTGATCCATGCCGAACGGTATATCGACCGGCGGCTGGTGCTGGTGGGGGATGCCGCGCACGGCATTCATCCGATCGCCGGACAGGGCTTCAATCTGGGGCTGCGCGATATCGCGGCTCTGGCCGACACGATCGAGGATGCGCGCCGGATCGGGCTGGATTTCGGATCCGCGCCGGTGCTGCAGAAATATCAGCGCTGGCGGCGCTTCGATGTGATGACCATGATCGCCGCGACGGACGGGCTGAACCGCCTGTTCTCGAACGATTCAGCGGCAGTCCGGCTGCTGCGCGATGCGGGCCTCGGCCTGGTGCAGCGGGTGGGCCCCCTGAAACGGGCCTTCATGCGGGGCGCCATGGGTACGGTCGGCACTCTGCCCCGGCTGATGCAGGATCCGGCGCGGCATTGACCCGGCGGGCCCTCAGGGCTCCCGGCTGAGCCCGGCAGCCTCGAGTTCGGCGAGGTAGCTTTGCCAGATCTGCTCTTTCTCGGAGCCGAGCTTGTGCAGATAGCGCCACGTATAGATGCCGGTATCATGCAGATCGTCGAACTTGATCTTCACGGCGTAATTGCCAACCGCTTCCATGCCCATAATGTTCACATGGGCGCGGCCGGCCACGAGCTTCTTCTGGGACGGCACATGACCCTGCACTTCGGCGGACGGACTCTCGACCCGGAGCAGCTCGGCCGGAATGGAGAAGCTTTCTCCGGTGTCGAAATCGATCTCCAGGGATTTTTCCGCCGACTGAACCCGGATTTCCGTCGGCCAGATATCTGTCGTGAATGATTCGCTCATGATTTGTCGTCCTGACGGGCAGCCAGTGCAGCCTTGCCAGCGGCCACAGGGTCATCGTCATCATTCAGGTGCCGGGCCTCGTCAGGCAGCATGATCGGCACGCCGTTCCGGATCGGAAAGGCCAGCCCGGCCTGTTCGCTGACCAGTTCGGAGCGCGCCCGGTCATAGACCAGCGGCGCCTTCGTCAACGGGCAAACCAGAATTTCCAGCAGCTTCGGATCGACTTCACGCTCCGCGCTGCCGACGGCAGGCTTCTCAGTGCCGTGCATGGTGATCATCCTTGAGGTCATGGAGCGACATCTCTAGCAGGGTGAGCATCGTCTCGCCACGCTCCTGCAGGGTCGGCGCCTCGAGCAGGGCCTGCTTCTCCAGTGAGCCAAACGGACAGACCATCGCCAGCGTCGTCAGCAGCTGCCGGTCCTCCGCCTTCTCGATCGACTCCCAGTCGGCACGCATGCCATGACGCGCAAAATAGTTCTTCAGCCCGGGCATGAGCCGGGTCCTGTCCAGGACCAGGTCGTCCTGCGCCTTGAAATCATCCGCGAAACCGCACCAGTCCGCGACCACCCGGCGATAGCCGGAGCGGCCGTCCAGCTCCTGCTCCACATGAAACCGGGCAATGCCGGTCAGCGTGATCAGGAGACGACCGTCATCCGCTTCCGAAAACGAGGTAATGCGGCCGACACAGCCGGTTCGATGAAGACAGGGGCGGCCGGTCTCCGCTTCTTCCTGCGGCTGGATCATGCCGATCAAACGGTCGGTGCAGAGCGCATCCTGGGTCATCGCCAGATAGCGCGGCTCGAAGATGTTGAGCGGAAGCTTGCCGCCCGGCAGCAACAGCACCCCGGGTAGCGGGAAGACCGGAATACAGGCAGGCATGTCCTCTAGGCTGGGAGCGAAGGGATTGCGCATCATGAATTCCGGTGGCTCCTTGCTGATCGGTTTCTGCGGGTTCAGGAAAACAGCACCGTCGAAAGACGGCGCCGGCCCTGAAGGGTGACCGGGTCGGTGTGACCAAAGGATTCGAAGAACTTCACCAGCTGCTTGCGGGCCTTCTGTTCTTCCCATTCGCGGTCACGGCGGATGCACTCGATCAAGGCCTCGACGGCGCCCTCGCGGTCATTCGACGCGAAGCGTGCCATGGCCAGATCATAGCGGGCCTGCTGATTGTCCGGGTCGGCTTCGACAGCGGCCAGCAACGCGGCTTCCTCGCCGGCATCCTGGCTTTCGGTCGCAAGTTCAAGCGCCGCAATGGCGGCCTGCACTTCCGGCGCTTTCTTGAAAGCGTCCGGCAGGTCGTCGATAATCTGCTGCGCCTGCTCCACCTGTCCGATCACGACCAAGGTGCGGATCAGGCCGGCAGTGCCCCGGACATTTTCTGGATCGTGCTGCACCACCTGGCTGTACAGGCCACCGGCGCCCTGCGCATCGCCTGCCTCAAGCATCTTGTCCGCGGCGTCCAGCGCTTCGTCCAGCGGGGAGTCTCCCGCGGCGCCGCCGGTCAGCCGTTTGACGAATTCACGGATCTGGCTTTCCGGCAGAGCGCCTTGAAACCCGTCCACCGGCTGGCCCTGGAAAAAGGCGAAGACCGCCGGGATCGACTGCACCCGCATTTGCTGCGCAATGGCCGGATTCTCGTCGATATTGACCTTGACCATGCGCACGGCGCCACCGGCGTCGCGCACCACCTTCTCGAGCATCGGGCCGAGCTGCTTGCAGGGGCCGCACCAGGGAGCCCAGAAATCGACGATGACCGGAACGTCGCGAGACGCTTCGACAACATCGGCCATGAAGGATTTGGTGTCGGAATCCTTGACCAGGTCCGCAGCGGCTGGGGCAGCGTTGATGAGAGTTTCCATGCCTGTCGTCCGTTTTTTCTTATCCGGTAAAGATTGGCCGCAGCCGTCACTTGGCAAGCCCCCCGACCGTATTCAACAGCCGGAGGCCTTGCTCAGTTCAGCCCTGCGAGGTCGAGAATATCCGGCTCGTATCCGAGATTCCTGAGAAATGCCAGAAGCGAGCCGGGCGAGACCGCGATTGTCATGTCGTTGGACAGAGGGTGATAGTTGAGCGGGTCGAAGGTCAGCATTTCCTTGTCGAGCACAACGGTAACCTGCCGCTCCGCATCGTTGAACAGGGCAAACGGCGAGACCGCACCCGGGATCACGCCGAGATATTTCATCAACCGGTCGGGACTGCCGAAGGACAAGCGGGCGCCGCCAAGGGCTGCTCCGAGCTGCTTCAGGTCGATCGGCCGGTCCTCGAGCGTCACGACCAGCCACATCTTGCCCTTGCGATCCCGCAGAAACAGGTTCTTGCAATGACCGCCCGTCAATTCACCCCGGAGCGCCTTGCTGTCTTCCACGGTAAAAAGCGGCGGGTGGCGATGCAGGTCATAGCCGAGCCCCAGCCCGTCAAGATGGGCCAGGAGTTCATCCGGTGTGCTTGGCCCGGATTGCCCGTTGCCGGAGACTGATTCACTCTCGGACATAACGCGTCGCGTCCCCCACTGATCGATATACGCTGCGCCAAACGCAAATTCCACGTTCTGGGATAGCCGGAAAATGGGGATTTTCCAAGGCTTTCCTGGCATTTTGGTCTCTCGCGCAAACAGCTGGAAAAAAAATAATTTCGAGGCTTGCAAAGCCAAGAACAGTTTGTATTATCGCGGCCTCTCGACGGCATTGCTGAATGCCGGTGGATGCGGGCGTAGCTCAGGGGTAGAGCATAACCTTGCCAAGGTTAGGGTCGTGAGTTCGAATCTCATCGCCCGCTCCAATTTCTCCCAAAAGAGAATCGAGAATCGAACGGCGGCGCTCAGCCGCCGTTTTCGCGTCTGCGGCGCCGTGCGAGCACTGCTTCACGGTGACTGATGTAGATGGTCGAACAGAAGATCACCGCGCCGCCAAGCCAGACCCAGACCGTCGGCTCCTCGCCAAACAATATGAAACCCGCCACAGCAATGAGCGGCAGCTTGATGAATTCGAGCGGCTGCAATTGACTGATCTCGGCCAGGCTGCAGGCCCTGGTCCAGCACACATGGCCGGCGGTGCCCGCGCCCGCCAGGCAGAACAGCCAGAGCCAGGTCATCGGGTCGGGCCAGGTCCAGACAAACAGGGCCGGGATCAGGGAAAACGGGCTCTGCAGCAGCACCATCCAGATCACGATCGCCTCCGGCCGTTCGGTCGCGGTGAGCTTCTTCACGACCAGGGCCGTGATCGAGATCCCGACCGCATTGCCCAGTGCCAGCAGAGCGCCGAGCGAGATCGCCTCCATGCCGGGCCGCAAAACCAGCAGCATGCCGACGAATCCGGCGGCGAGCGCCGCCACACGGCGGGCCCGGATCACCTCACCCAGGACAAGGACGGCACCGATGGTGGCGAACAGCGGCGCGGTAAATCCCAAAGCCGTCGCCTCGGCCAGGGGAATCATGGTGATCGCGGCAAAACCGGCGGCCATGGCCGTCAGATTGATTGCCGCACGCAAACCGTAGAGACCGTATTTATTGGTTCTGAGAACGGAAATGCCTTGCCCCATGATCCAGGGCGCCATCAGCACGACGGCAAGGAAATTCCGGAAAAACACCACCTCGAGCACATGCATGTTCTCTGACGAGAGCCGGATGAACACCCCCATCGAAGTGAAGAACACCATCGCCATGCTCATCAGCAGCGTTGCCTGAACCGGCACCGGCAACCTTGTGAAGGCGGCGAGAATGAACATATCGAAATGGCCTGAGGGCGAATGGGAGCCCGAGACTATCCCGCCCCGAACCGCTTGACCAGCAAGCAGGCTTTCATCGGGCCGAAGCCTGCTTCGTGATCTGGATCAAAGATTTCAGGTCTGTTCCGGTGTTCCTATCACTGCAGACGATCTTGCGATCATGAATGACCTGCCAGGAGGCCGATGATGTCCCACGTTCCCCACGAGCTTGCCGAGGAATTCCCCGATGCTGCAGAGAAGATTCACGCGCTGAAGCTCAACGATGCCCACTTTGCCAAGCTTGCGAACGCCTATCATGAGGTGAACCGGGAAATTCACCGGATCGAAGCGGAGATCGAGCCCGCATCCGACGCCTATATTGAGGATCTGAAGAAAAAGCGACTGGCCATGAAGGATGAGGTTGCAGCCTTCCTGAGCCCCTGATCCGGTCAGCCCTCGACGAGGTCGGTCTCGAGCAGGTCCAACCCCTGCAGGTGGGCTCGGGTTTCAGCCAGTGCGGCCTCGATGCCCCGCTCGAACCTGCCTTGCGCCGCGGTGACCGACGATGCGGATGCATCCTTGTCTTGCACGGCTTTTTCCAGATCGGCGGCGGCGGCGCTAAGCGCCAAAAGGCCAAGATTGCCGGAAACACCCTTCACCTGATGGGCAAGGCGTGCCGCCGCAGTCAGATCACCTGATTCGAGCTGTGACCGCAGGTCAGTTACCACCTCAGCGTTCTGCCGGCAGAACTCGTTGAACAGTTTTGCCGCCATATCGGCCGTGCCGAGAAGCTGCTCCATCTTGTCAAAGGGCGCAAATCCACCGGATGCAGGCTGCTGCTCCACCGTGTCCTCATCCATGGCCGACGGCGCGGCAAGGGCGCGTTCCGGGCGGGCAGCAGACAGAGCGTCGAAGAGCTTCTCCTCCGAAATCGGTTTGGCGACATGGCCGCTCATGCCCGCGGCCAGGCATCGCTCGACCTCGGAGGTCATTGCATGTGCCGTCGCCGCGATGATCGGCAGGTCCGCAAACCGGGCATCGTTGCGAATCAACCGAGTCGCCTCGATGCCATCCATAATGGGCATCTGAATATCCATCAGCACGGCATCGAAGCGGCCGGGGTCTGACTTGGTCACGGCTTCCACCGCCGCTTCGCCGTCGCCCACCAGCTCGACATCGACGCCGATCCCTTTCAGCATGGCTTGGACAACCTGCTGATTGATCAGATTGTCTTCGGCAACGAGGATCCGCATTCCCTGCAAGCGCACGGCAGCAACGCCCGCCAGATCGCGACCGGCGTCAGACGGATCGCGGTTTTCCAGAAAAGCGTCCAGAAGTCTGAGCAGGCGATTCTGCGAGATCGGTTTCGTCAGCACCGCTCTGGCTCCGGCGTGACGTGCGTCGTCGCCAAGCGCCTCCGGATTTGCCCCTGTGACGAGAACAATCTTCGGTGCGGTGGCACCCTTGAGCGATGTCAGGATATCCCGGGTGGCCCGAACGCCATCACCGTCAGGCATGATCCAGTCCATGAAGATGATGTCAAACGGCTTGCCGGTGCGGCCTGCTTCGGAAACCGCCGAGATCGCCTGTGCCGCCGAATCCGCTTCCTCGACCTCCAGTCCAAAAGACCGCAGCATTCCGGACATGACCAGCCGGGCGGTCGGGTTGTCATCAACGACGAGAGCCCGCCAGGACCTGAAACGCTCGGCGTCCAGTCCGCCGGCCAGGAGCGGCGGCATCGGCACATCGAAGGGCAGCACGACGTGGAACGTGCTGCCCTTTCCGGGCGCGCTGTCGAGCCAGATCCGGCCTCCCATACGGGTCGCCAGATCCAGACAGATCGAGAGCCCGAGCCCCGTTCCGCCAAATTGCCGGGTGGTCGATATGTCTGCCTGGGCGAATGGCTTGAAGACCTTGCTCTGCTGATCGGCTGTCATGCCGATCCCGGAATCCTCGACCCTGAAATGAAGCGATACGTGCCCGTCGCTGACCTCATGCGGATGCACGGAGAGCTTTACCTGCCCGGTCTTCGTGAATTTCACGGCGTTGCTGCAGAAATTTGTCAGAATCTGCCCGACCCGCAATGGATCGCCATGCAGATCAACCGGCATGTCTGGATCGATCTCGATTTCGAAGGACAGGCCCTTCTCGTCCGCCCGGTCCTTCGCCAGCCCGCCGACCTGTTCGATGACTTCCCGCAGGTCAAAGTCCGTTGCGTCGATTTCAAGCTGACCCGCCTCGATCTTCGAGAAATCGAGCACGTCATTGATGATCCCCATGAGAATCTGCGACGAGGACACAATCTTTCTGACGAAATCGCTTTGGTTCTCGTCGAGCCGTGTTCGCTCCAGCAGCCGGCTGAGGCCGACGATGCCGTTCAGCGGCGTGCGGATTTCATGGCTCATGTTTGCCAGGAAGCCCGATTTTGCACGGTTGGCGGCCTCCGCCTCTTCCTGACGCTGCTTCAGCTCCGTGATGTCGACCCGGAACGAGAGGAATCCGCCATCCGGCGTGCGGGCATCATGAATCCGGATCCAGCGCCCGTCCGGCAGAGCTTGTTCAAAGGCGGGACCCGGCTCTCTGAATTGGTGCATCCGCAAGGCAATCCATTCTTCCTCGTGCCCGACCGCTTCGGGGATCTCGCCGGATCTTGCTGCCGTACGGATGATATCCTCGTAGCGGTTTCCGGGGAACATCACCTGTCCGGCGCTGGGATAGAGCTCCCTGAAACGCTCGTTGCAGATCACCATCCGCATGTTGCGGTCATACAGCACAAAAGCGCCATTCATGGCATTGAGCGCGATGCGCAACTGCCGTTCCGCCTCGGTGGCCATTTCCTTGGCCTCGATCAGGCCTGCTTCCTGCGCCGCAAGGGTTTCCAGATCCCGGCGGCGGCGGTCCTGAAACAGGCCGATGCCGGCAAGCAGCATCGCAATGGACGTCCCGATCACGCCGACGGGGATCCAGATTTCCCAGTAGACCGATGCCGGCACGGCCCAGCCGCCTTTCGGGCGCCCCGCCAGATACCAGCTCCCGACCGGCAGGTTGACCTGCTGCAAAACGGGCTGGTCTTCGTAAATCGTGGCGTCGCCGAAAAATACGGGACCGTCCAGGCCGGTCCCGTCGCGCCCGCGGATGGCAAAATCGAAATCCACCGCGTTCTGGTCAACGCCGGCAACGGCATATAGTTCGTCAATGTCGATGACGGCCGAGACCAGGCCCCAGAAATAGTCGTTCCCATCCTGGTCCTTTGCAAAGACCGGATACCGCCCGATGGCGCCGACGCCGCCTTGCAGCAGCGTAAGAGGCCCCGCGAGCACAAGATCGCCTTTGTCGCGGGCCAGGAACGCCGCGGCGCGCTGTTTCTCGTGCTTGCGATAGTCGAGCCCGACAGCCGCTTCGTTGCCTTCGAGGGGGTAGATGTATTGCAGCACAAGATCTGGCGCTGCGGCGATATTGCGAAGTTGTAGCCGCTTGGTGAACAGGCGCTCCGCTATGAGGGAGAACCGCTCCCGCGAAATGTCCGGATCGGCAGAGATAACGGCGGCAAGCCCGCCGACAAGACGCAGGTTTGCGCCAATCGTCCCTTCAAGGCGAGTCCGAAGGAGATTGAGCTCACTGGAGATGTGGGTTTGCGTCCCCACAAGATAATTCTTCCGGGACTCCTCCGTCAGAAGAATCCCGATCGCAATGGCCGCCACGACAGCTAGTGCGGCAGGCACCATTGAGATAATTCGTCCTCGCATTCTCTCTTCCAGAACAGTTCCCCCGAGGAGGACTTTTCCCCGGCGAGACGTTTCATCTCCAGCAGATCATGGACTTGGCCGGTTACGAAACCCTTAAGCTGCGACGACTGTCCTCGGATCGGGACAGATCGCTTTCTGACAGCGCCCTCTGATATGACAGACAGGTGCCATTCGCGCGCCCGTCAGAGAGTATCGCTTCGCCAGTTCCATTATTAGCCGGAATTTCAATAATTTGACGCTTCAGCGACCGATTCAATTGCGTTAGCCTGTTGGCAATTGAGCTCAAGCTCATGGTGGCGGGAGGAAATCGCATGCGCGATAAGTTGCACACCCTGAAGCAAGAACTTGTCGACGGCGTTACCGCACTGGCAGAAGAGCGGATCGCGACAGACAAAAAAGCCGAGGCTGAAAGCTTCATCAGGCAATTCTACGCTAATGTCGCGCCGCAGGACATTTTGTCCGAGGAACCGGAAGACCTGTTCGGCAGCGCATTGTCAATCTGGTCGTTCGGCAAGACCCGGGCGCCCGGCACCACAAAGGTCCGGGCCTACAATCCCCGGTTCGAATCCACCGGCTGGCAGTCACCCCACACGGTAATCGAAATCGTCAATGACGATATGCCGTTTCTGGTGGATTCGGTCACCACGGCGCTGACCGCTCTGGATCTCACGGTGCATCTCGTCATCCACCCGATCCTCGGGGTCGAACGCACTGCTGCCGGCAAGGTCCAGTCGCTTCTGGGTCTCGGCGAGACCAGCGACGGCATGATCCGGGAATCCTTCATGCAATTGCGCATCTCCGAGCAGAGTTCGGCAGAGGTTCTGTCCGACATCGAAGCCGAGCTCCTCTCGGTTCTCGATGACGTGAGGACCTCCGTCGAGGACTGGCGGACGATGCGGGAGAAGGTCCTCGATGTCGTCACCGAGATCGGCGTGCGCGAGACCCCCCACAACCGCGAGGAAGTCAGCGAGGTCATCGATTTCCTGCGCTGGATCGAAGATAACCACTTCACCTTCCTCGGCTATCGCGAGCTCGATTATGTCGGCAGCGGCAAGAGCGCGCATATGCAGGTCGTCGACGGCACGGGCCTCGGCATATTGCGCAAACCGGAAACCAGTGTTTTCGGCGGATTGCGCAATCTTGGAGAATTGCCGGACGATGTCAGAGCCTTCCTGACCAGCCCCGACCTGCTGCTCATCATGAAGGCCAATCGCAAGGCCCGGGTGCACCGGCCGGTCCATATGGACACGATCATCGTCAAGAAGATCGACAAGACCGGGAAGGTCACGGGCGAGCACCGCTTCATCGGCCTCTTTACCTCGGTTGCCTACAACCAGAGTCCCGGCGAAATCCCGATGCTGCGGCAGAAGGTCCAGCGGATCGTTGCCCAGGGCGGCTTTGCACCGGAAAGCCACGACGGAAAGGCCCTGCTCAATATCCTGGAGACCTATCCACGCGACGAGCTCTTCCAGGCCAGCGAGGATAAACTCCTGGCCACGTCGATCGGTATTCTGCAACTGCAGGAACGCCAGAAAACAGCGCTGTTCATACGCCCCGACCCGTTCGAACGATTCGTTTCCGTAATATTATTCGTCCCGCGCGACCACTACACGACCCAGATCCGCGAAAAGTTCGCCGACATTCTCTCCCGGGCCTTCGACGGACACATCTCGGCGTTCTACACGCAGATGTCTGAATCCGTGCTTGCCCGACTTCATTTCATTGTCGGAACGGAACGTGGCGCCGTACCCGACGTGGATATCGAGGAACTGGAGCGGCGCCTGACAGAGGCTGCCCGATCCTGGTCCGACAAGCTGCACCAGGCCTTGATCGAGGCCAAGGGCGAGGAGAGCGGCAACGCCCTGCACCGGCGATACCGGGAGGCCTTCCCGTCTTCCTATCGCGAGGCCTACAGCGCCCAGGGCGCGATCTTCGATATCGACCGGATTGAGGAAACCATGGTGGACGGCCGTCTCGCCATGAACCTGTTCCGGCCGATCGGGTCCGAGGAGACTCAGCTCTATCTCAAGTTTTTCCATATCGACACACCGGTACCGCTGTCCGACGTCATGCCGATGATCGAGAATATGGGCGTGCGGGTACTCAGCGAGCGGCCCTATGAAGTCGCCTCGAAAGATCTCTCCAACGCGGTCTGGATTCACGATTTCGAAATGCGGCTCCGCAGCGGGCAAAGTGTCGAGATTGAATCCCTGCGGCAGCCCTTCCATGACGCTTTCGAAGCGGTCTGGACCGGAAAGATGGAGAATGACGGGTTCAATATCCTCATTCTGCAGGCCGGCCTGACCTGGCGTGAAGTCGCCATGTTACGGGCCTATGCAAAGTATCTGCGCCAGGCGGCCTTCACCTTCTCCCAGTCCTATATGGAAGAGACCCTGGCGGAGAATGCCGAGGTCGTGAAATTGCTGGCACGGCTGTTTGAGGCCCGGTTCGATCCGGCGGTCGAAGACTCGACGCGGACCGCGGCGGCGGAAGCAATCACGGCCGAGATCGAGGCGGCGCTGGAAAATGTCGTCAATCTCGATCAGGACCGGATCATCCGGCGCTTCCTGAACCTGATCCAGGCGACGATGCGGACCAACTACTACCAGCCGGATGTGGACGGAAACCCGAAATCCTACATGTCTTTCAAGCTGGACAGCCAGGCGATCGAAGATCTGCCCCTGCCGCGCCCGCTGGTGGAAATCTGGGTCTTCTCTCCCCGGACCGAAGCCGTGCACCTGCGCGGTGGCCGGGTCGCCCGCGGCGGCATTCGCTGGTCGGACCGGCGGGAGGATTTCCGGACCGAAATCCTTGGCCTGATGAAGGCGCAGCAGGTGAAAAACGCCGTCATCGTGCCCGTGGGCTCCAAGGGCGGATTCGTGGTCAAGCGCCCGCCCGCCGACGGCACCCGCGAGGCCATGCAGGCCGAGGCGATCGAATGCTACAAGATCCTGATGCGCGGCATGCTGGATATCACCGACAATATCTCCGGCACCGATATCATTCCGCCGCGGCATGTTGTCCGGCATGATCAGAACGACCCCTACCTGGTGGTCGCCGCCGACAAGGGCACGGCAACCTTCTCCGACATCGCCAACGGGGTCTCCCAGGAATACGGCTTCTGGCTCGACGACGCGTTCGCATCCGGCGGCTCGGCCGGATACGACCACAAGAAGATGGCCATCACGGCGCGCGGCGCCTGGGAATCCGTGAAACGTCATTTCCGGGAGATGGGAACGGATATCCAGACCACGGATTTCTCCGTGATCGGGGTCGGTGACATGAGCGGCGACGTGTTCGGCAACGGCATGTTGCTGTCGAAACACATCAGGTTGGTCGGCGCCTTCAACCACATGCATATCTTCTTCGATCCGGCGCCGGACACCGCGAAAAGCTGGGCGGAGCGTCAGCGGCTGTTCGATATGCCCCGCAGCAGCTGGACCGACTACGACGCCAAGCTGATTTCAAAGGGCGGCGGGATTTACCCGCGGTCACTGAAATCGATCGAAACCACGCCGGAAATGAAATCCGTGCTTGGCATCAAGGCTGACAAGGTCACTCCGAACGACCTGATCCGGGCCATGCTGATGGCCAAGGTCGACCTGCTCTGGTTCGGCGGCATCGGCACCTACGTCAAGGAACACAGGGAAACCAGCGCCGACGCGGGTGACCGGGCGAACGACTCCCTGCGCATCGATGCCAGGGAAATCGGCGCCAAGGTCGTCGGCGAAGGGGCCAATCTCGGCGTCACCCAGCGCGCCCGCATCGAATACGCGCTCGCCGGCGGGCGGATCAATACAGACGCCATCGACAATTCAGCCGGCGTCGACTGCTCGGATCACGAGGTCAATATCAAGATCCTGCTCGGCGGGGTCGTCACGGACGGCGACATGACCCGCAAGCAGCGGGACAAGCTGCTTGAGGAAATGACCGACGAGGTCGCCACCCTTGTGCTCAAGGACAATTACGACCAGAGCCAGGCCCTGACCATGGCGGTCTCCGAGGGCACCGCCCTGCTCGATGCCGAAACCAGGCTGATCCGGGAGCTGGAGCGCAGCCATCTGAAGCTGAACAGGGCGGTGGAGTTCCTGCCGGACGACGAAACGCTGGCCGAACGCCTGGCCGAAGGGCAGGGCCTGACCCGACCGGAGCTGGCTGTGCTGCTGGCCTATGCGAAGATGGAACTCTATGACGAGATCCTGCCGTCCGATCTGCCCGACGATCCGATGCTGGCGGAAGACCTGATCCGGTATTTCCCGGCCCGCCTGCACGGCAAGATGAACGACGCCATCCGCAGGCACCGGCTGAAACGCGAGATCATCGCGACCTATGTTGCCAACAGCATGATCAACCGGGTCGGCGCCACCTTCGTCAACGCGGTGCGCGAGCAGACAGGCGATGGCTCTCCGGATATTGCCCGCGCCTATACGGTCGCCCGCGACGTCTTCGGCATCCGCAAACTCTGGTCGGCGGTCGAGAACCTGGACAACAAGGTTCCGGCAGTCGTGCAGACCGAAATGCTGCAGGACATCAAGCGTCTGGTCGAGCGGGCGGCGGTCTGGTTCCTGCGCAACGAACGCCGGCCCTTCGACCTGCAGACCCTGACCGGCACCTATCTCGATGGCGTGGCCGAGCTGACCGCGAAGCTGGACAAGGTCCTGACAGATTCCCATCGCAAGGTTGTGCAGAAGAAAGCGGCAAAACACGAAGCTGCCGGCGTGCCCAAGGATCTGGCCCGCGGTGTCGCCAGTGCGGATATCCTGATTTCCGGCTGCGATATCGTCCGGCTGTCGGGCCAGACCGGCGAAAGCGTGCTGCAGGTGGCCGAAGTCTATTTCGCCGTCGGTCACGAATTCTCCCTCGACTGGTTGCGCGAGCGCGCCGCCCAGGTCGTGGCCGAATCCCACTGGCAGAAGATGGCGGTCGCCGCCATCGTTGACGACTTCTACAGCCACCAGTTCCAGCTCTGCCAGAATGTGCTTGCCGAGCGCAGCAACGGCAAAGGCCAGAAAGCGGCGGCCGGCAAACTGATCGAAAAGTGGCAGGGGACCCGCAGTGACGCCGCGTCCCGGATGGACCGGCTGTTGGCCGACCTGAAAGCGGCAGACGGCGTCGATCTCTCGATGCTGGCCGTTGCGAACGGCCAGTTCCGCTCGCTGCTCGCGCACTAGCCGGAACGGATCTGTCCCCGTGAAATCACCGAAACGCGCCGCCTCCGGATATCCGGGGCGGCGCGCGATGCTCTCCTGGTGCCTGTTCGACTGGGCGAATTCCCCGCTGCCCACGGTGATCATCACGTTCGTCTTCTCCGCCTATTTCGCCAGAGGCGTGGTCGGCAATGAAGTCGAGGGCACCGTGCTCTGGAGCCATGCCCTGACCATCGCGGGGCTGACGGTCGCCGTCCTGGCGCCCTTTTTCGGTGCCATCGCAGACCAGACCGGGCCGAAAAAGCCTTGGCTGGCAGGTTTTTCCGCCATCGGTATTCTCGCTGCCGGGGCGCTCTGGTTCGTCCATCCCGATCCTGCGGACACCCTGCTGGCGCTGATCGCCGTCGGCCTGGTGCTGATCGGCACCGAGTTCGCCAATATTTTCTACAATGCCATGCTGGCCCGTGTCGCCGTACCCGAGCGGCTCGGGCGCGTCGGGGGCTGGGGCTGGGCGCTCGGCTATCTCGGTGCCATCGCCTGCCTGCTGATCGCCCTGCTCGGGTTCGTGCAGGCGGAGACGCCGCCCTTCGGGCTGGACAAGGCCGACGCGGAACATGTCCGGGCCACGGCGCTGCTGGCGGCCGCCTGGTTCGTGATCTTTTCCATTCCGCTGCTGATCTATGTTCCGGACGATGCGCGACAGACCGTCGCCATCCCGGCAGCGGCCCGCGCCGGACTGCGGAGCCTCTGGCATACCCTGCGCTCGCTGCGCGACAATCGTGACATCTGGGTCTTCCTGATTGCCCGCATGCTCTATGCCGACGGACTTGCCACGCTGTTCCAGTTCGGCGGCCTCTATGCCGCCGGGACGTTCGGGATGAGTTTTGCCGAGATCATCCAGTTCGGCATTGCGCTGAATGTCACCGCCGGTATCGGCGCCTTCGGCTTTGCCTGGGTCGATGACCGGATCGGGGCCAAACCGACAATCGCAATCTCGCTTGTCGGCCTGATCGGTTTCGGGTTGGCCGTTCTGCTGGTCGAGGATGTGGCCTGGTTCTGGGTGTTCGCCCTGGCCCTCGGCATTTTCGTCGGCCCGTCCCAGTCAGCCAGCCGGACCCTGCTGACACGCATGGCCCCGCCCGAAAAGCGGACACAGCTGTTCGGGCTTTACGCGCTGTCCGGAAAAGCCACGAGTTTCCTCGGACCGGCCCTGCTGGGCTGGGCCACGCTGACCTTCGACAGTCAGCGCGCCGGCATGGCGACGATCCTCGGTTTCTGGCTTGTCGGCCTCATCCTGCTGGCCTTTGTCAGGCCCGCATCTCCGCGCGCACCTGCTGCCTGAAGACATCAATCGATACCGGGTTGCCGCCCCGGTCCACATGCCAGAAGGTCCAGCCATTGCAGGCCGGTGCGCCCTGTACCGCCGCGCCGACGGAATGGATCGAGCCCTTGGCGCTGTCCGAGACCAGCGAGCCGTCCGGGCGCACCTTGGCGAACCAGCGGCGGCGCTGATCGAACAGCACTTCGCCCGGATTGAGCATGCCGCGCTCAACGATATTGCCGAACGGCACGCGCGGTTCCGTGCGCTTGGTCTCTACCGCCAGAAGACTGTCATCCTCGATCCGCTTGACTGCGGCAATGCGGTCCATGGCGATCTCGGCATAGTCCTGTTCGCGCTCAAGCCCGATGAAATGGCGGCCGAGCTTCTTGGCCACGGCACCGGTGGTGCCTGAGCCAAAGAACGGATCCAGCACCACGTCGCCCGGCTTGGATGTCGACAGCAGCACGCGCGACAGCAGGCTTTCCGGCTTCTGCGTCGGGTGCGCCTTGCGGCCATCCACCTTGATGCGCTCGGACCCGGTGCAGAGCGGCAGGTGCCAGTCACTGCGCATCTGCTGGTCTTCGTTGAAGGCCTTCATGGCATCGTAGTTGAACGTGTAGCGCTTGCTGTCCTCGCTCTTGGAACACCAGAGCAGCGTCTCATGCGCGTTGGTGAAGCGGCGCCCGCGGAAATTCGGCATCGGGTTGGTCTTGCGCCAGATCACATCGTTCAGGATCCAGAAACCGAGATCCTGCAACACCGAGCCGACCCGGTAGATATTGTGGTAGCTGCCGATGACCCAGAGCCCGCCATCGTCCTTCAGGACGCGCCGCACCGCCGCGAGCCAGTCCCGGGAGAACTGGTCGTAGGCCTGGAAGGTGTCGAACTTGTCCCAGTCATTGTCGACCGCGTCGACAATCGAGTTGTTGGGTCTGAGAAGCTCGCCCTGGAGCTGGAGATTATAGGGCGGATCGGCAAACACCAGATCCACCGATTTCTCCGGCAGTTTATTGATCAGTTCAATGCAGTCGCCGACCAGAATCTGGTCGAGCGGCAACGTGTCTTGCGCCGTCATATCGTCCGTCCGTGCCAGGAAAGATGGCTGGAGTCTCCGGTATCCGGCGAATCACGTCAAGTCGTCGATTTTTTTTACTAAATAGAGTCAAATACTTACAAGACGAACACAAGATATGGTGTGAAGTACGGTGCAGTCTTCCGCTCAAAGTGTGCCGGAACCGGCGAGGAGCGCGTCGCGCACCGGCCGGAAGGACCGCCGGTGATGCTCTGTGACTCCGTGGGCGGCAATGCCGGCCAGATGCTCGGCGGTCCCGTATCCGGCATTGCGCTCCCAGCCATATCCGGGATGGGTCTCCGCCAGCACACACATGATCCTGTCCCTGTGCACCTTGGCAATGATCGAGGCGGCCGCGATGCTGAGGGATCTCATGTCTCCCTTGACCACGGCACGGGCCGGAACGGGGAGCGGCGGCAGCCGATTTCCGTCGATGAGACAGAAATCCGGACTGCCGTCGAGACGGTCTGCCAATGCGGCCAGCGCGCGCCCCATCGCGGCATAGGTTGCCTGCAGAATATTGATCCGGTCGATCTCCTCCACCTCCGCCACACCGATGCCGAACGGCACCGTTGAGGTCAGGGTCGCAGCAATCATCGTCCGCCTGGCCGCGCTCAGTTTCTTAGAGTCGGTGACCTCCGCGAACAGGGGGTCACCGAAGAGCGCGGGCGGAATCTGCACGGCGGCGGCCATCACCGGTCCGGCAAGCGGTCCGCGCCCGACCTCGTCAATGCCGGCGATCACCAGGCCCCGGTCGGCGCCGGCTTCCATTTCCAGACTGAGATCAGGCATATAACTCATTCCTGAGGTACAGAACAGTGGCTCGACCCTACCGGAAAAACGGAACGATATCATGGATATACGTGGTCATTCCGGGTTCGGCAGCACCCGGTCTGCCACATTTTCGCACCCGGCCCTACGATTTGGTCCGCCCGGGCGCTACACCTAGATAGCACCGGAGGCCAAACCACGAAATATTGTATCCATGACATGGTTCTGCTTGCGATTGCCGGGTCCGTTACCGACCTTATCCAGCCGAAAGCCCATTCCCGGGCGCGGCTGCAAGGGTGCCTCGATGTTCGAAGACTGGATTGCCGGGTTCACCATTTTCGCGCTGACCCTGAGCCTGACACCGGGGCCGAACAACACGCTTTTCACCACTTCCGGGGTCAATTTCGGGGTTGCCCGGACGGTGCCCCATATCCTCGGGGTCGCCATCGGCTTCCCGGCCATGATCACCGCCGTGGCGCTCGGACTATGGTCCCTGATAAGCGCCGTTCCGGGCCTGCTGGAAGCGCTGCGCTACGTCTCGATCGCCATCCTGGTCTATCTCGCCTGGAAGATTGCCGGCGGCTCGGCCGGGAATATCGGCCGGCCGGAGCGGCCCATGCGGTTCCATGAGGCGGCGGCCTTCCAGTGGGTCAATCCCAAGGCCTGGCTGATCTCGGCCAGTGCCATGACAACCTTCAGCGGCGTCGCGGCCGACGGCTCTCCGGAAATCGCCTCCCGGCTGCCGGTCATCTGTGCCCTGTTCTTCGCCATCGTGATTCTTTCGGGCTTCATATGGGCCGGGATCGGGGCCGGCCTGTCGCGCTGGCTGCAGGATGGCCTCCGGCTCAGAATTGCCAATATCCTGCTCGCCCTGCTGCTGCTTTCGTCCCTGTTCCTGGCCTGACTACAGCAGGCTGAGCTGGTCGCCGGCGCGCGGCGGCACGGCGAAACGGTCCCGGCGCAGGGACGGGAAGGATCCGGACAGGCCCACGCGCCTCTTTGCCAGCTCGAAACGGCGGTGAATCAGGGCGGCATATGGCCCGCTGCCCCGCATCCGTTCGCCCCATTCCGCCCGGTAGAGTTCCCCGTCCCGGGTCTGCCGGATCAGGGAATAGACCCGGTCCGCCCGGTCCGGGAAATGCTGCTCCAGCCATTCCCGGAACAGATCCTTGATCTCGTGCGGCAGCCTCAGAAGGATATGCCCGAGGCCGCGGGCACCGGCCTCCGCCGAGGCCTGCACCAGTGCCTCGATTTCCCCGTCATTGATCGCCGGAATGATCGGCGCTGTCAGGACATGGACCGGAATGCCTTCCGATTTCAGCGCATACACGGTGTCCAGCCGCCGTCCCGGCGTTGCCGCCCTGGGCTCCATGATGCGGGCAAGCTTCCGGTCCAGCGTGGTGATGCTGATGGCCACCGATACCAGCCCGCGCGCCGCCATCGGCGCCAGAATGTCGATATCGCGGGTGACCAGTGCCGATTTGGTCACGATGGGGAGCGGATGGCCGAAATCGGACAATACCTGCAGCACCTGCCGGGTGATGCCGTGCTCACGCTCGATCGGCTGATAGGGGTCCGTATTGGTGCCAAGGGCCATCACGTCCGGTTTGTATCCCGGCCGCCTGAGCGCCTCGTCGAGCAGCGCCGCCGCATTCGGTTTGGCCAGCAACCTGGTTTCAAAATCAAGCCCCGGCGAATAGCCGAGATAGGCGTGGGTCGGACGGGCAAAACAGTAGACGCAGCCATGCTCACAGCCGCGATAGGGATTGATCGAGCGGTCAAACGGAATATCGGGGGACTTGTTCCGGGCTATGATGGTGCGGGATGCGTCGATCCCGACCTCGGTCCGGGGCCGGCCGTCCGGATCC
This sequence comes from Nisaea sp., assembly GCF_040217065.1. Lineage (GTDB taxonomy): Bacteria > Pseudomonadota > Alphaproteobacteria > Thalassobaculales > Thalassobaculaceae > Nisaea. Next base: position 214,458 of record NZ_JAVJNX010000010.1, on the reverse strand, counting down.
GGAAAGTCGCTGGAGGCGCCCTGGAACGGGTTGTCTCCGGGCCAGCCGCCGACAATGCGCTGGCGCTGCTCCTGCTCGAACCGCCCGGTCACATTGCTGACGGCACCGCGCCCCTTGTGTGCCGCGCGGCGGATGATGTCCGGGTCCGGTCCGTCCGGATGGTGAAAATCGGGATCAACCATGCCCGGATAATATATCCGAGCTTAGAACAAAACAAGAACAATTAGGTTTCGGACGGCGGCTCTTCGGTTTCAAGACGGTGCCGATCGAGCCGGTCGACGGCCTGATCGCGCTGGGCCGTCGACGCTTCGTCCTCCGCCCGCTCCTGCTTCGTGCGGCCGAATTTCGCCCGGTTGTCGGCAGCTTTCGCGTCGGCGGCGTCGCGGGTCTTCCGCTTGCGGACTTGTCGCAGATTGACGATCTTGCCGCTCATCCGTCCCTCCTCGTCCTGCAGCAGCCCGATGCGGCCTAATCCAGCATCAGCTTGTCGGGGCCGCGCCATTCCCGGCGCACCCGCTCCATCGTCTCCGGCCGGGCCATCAGGCGCAACCGTTCCAGCACGCCGGTCAGCAGTTTATCCCTCTGGGTCCCTCCCCCGCTGCACGACACCTGGCCTTCATTCTCGGCATACCAGCGGCAGCCCCATGTCGTGGTGCGGAGCCAGGTCAGGCGCCGGAACGGCAGGAACCAGGGCTCCAGGATACGGGCCAGAGAGGGCGGCACCGCCGTCCGGTAGGTATCGTAGAAGGCGGCCACATCATCGTTGCTGAGCGTGCCGCTGACATCGGGATCCCAGGTAACGGAGGTATGCAGGCTGGCATGGGCAAGATCGATCGCCGGCGACCCATACTGGGTCTTCTCCATATCGACGAAGATCGCGCGCCCATCCTTCTGGATGACGAAGTTTCCCGGATGGGTATCGGTCAGGACAAGCGCCGGCGGCAGGGGTGCCCTGCCATGCTCCGCAGCGAAATCACGGGCCCATTTCCGTTCCTCTTCGAGGATCGCGCGGGCCTGCCTGTCCTGCACCAGAGCCGGGATGAATTCCGCCTGGTCCTCGATCAGGGCGACCAGCGCCTCCACCGGCCGCGGCGTCCAGGCGAGGGGCGCCATATCGTCGGGCACCTGCAGCCGGTGCACGCTGGCCAGCGTCTCGGCGAGCTGCGTCAGGTCCGTCGGAAGATCCGCCGCCCGGCCCTCAACCGCATCGACGATCAACGCACCGTTCGGCAGCCGCGGACTCGGATCGAGATGGTTATGCAGAACAGGCGTGTGCCGGCTCGGGCCGGCCCGCCGGAAGCATTCCGCCTGCAGCGACAACGCATCCTCCGGAGTCACGCCGCGTCGCACCAGGCGCGGGATGCGGGCCAGCAGCCGCTTGCCTTTCCATGGCCGCTCGCCGAGCAGAACATGATCGTGGGTCAGCCCCCGTGCCGGCAGCATGATCAGATCTTCGAGAGCAAGCATGGGGAAGGTCTTGAGCTTTGTCAGCTCGGCGTGGAGATTGCGCAGGTCGAGGTCGGTCGTCATGGCCGCGAATGCTCTGAAATGCTTTAATCGGGACGTCCTGCCGCGCTGGCAGGATCATGTGCATCCTCTGTTAACATACCAACCCGCGCTGCGGAAATATAAGGACGGGCCGTGGGATCATCCGGACGACCAGACGATGAAGACCTGTGGCGGGTGCCGATGCCGGGCGCGCTCGGGCCGCTGGACGCGCACGGCCGGCGGCTTGGCACACCCGCCCCGGACCTTTCGATCAGCATCGTCATCCCCTGCCTGAATGCCGAGACGGGGCTGAAGCGCACGCTCGACTCCCTCGCAAATGCCGAGCGCTCGGGATTCCTGCCGGAAATCATCATCGCCGATGGCGGCTCCACGGACGCGACACGCGCCATCGCCGAGACGGCCGGGGCCAGGGTGGTCGACTGCGCCCCCGGACGCGGCACGCAGCTCTCTGCCGGGGCCAGGGCGGCGAAGGGTGACTGGCTGCTCTTCCTGCACGCGGACACCGCCCTTGAGCGGGGCTGGGCCGCCAGCGTGATGGTGTTCACCAGAAACGACCGGAACCGGGACCGCGCCGCGGTCTTCACCTTCGCGCTGGACGACGACAGCCCTGCAGCCCGGCGGCTCGAGGGCATGGTGCACCGGCGCAACCGCTGGCTCGGCCTGCCCTACGGCGATCAGGGTCTGCTGATCCACCGGCGCTTCTATCGCCGGCTCGGCGGATACAGGGATATCCCGCTGATGGAGGATGTGGATTTCATCCGCCGCATCGGCATGAGCCGCCTCGTCCTGTTCGATGTCCGGGCGGTCACCTCCGCGGAACGCTATGTCCGCGCCGGGTATGTCCGGCGCGCCTTGCGCAACCTGATCTGCCTGACACTGTATTTTCTGCGGGTTCCACCGCGCCTGATCGCCCGGATCTACGGGTGAGCCGATGTCCCGCAACACCCTGATCATTCTTGCAAAAACCCCGCGCCGCGGGCTGGTGAAAAGCCGGCTGGCCCGCGACATCGGGGCCGGCGCCGCGACGGCATGGTACAGGCAGAATCTTGCCCGGACCTTGCGGCGGCTCGGCCTGCCGAAACGTTGGGAATGCCGTATCATTGCCGCCCCGCGCCACGCCGCCGCGTGGCCCTGGCCGACGCCCTGGCGGTTCAGCCACCAGGCGCGCGGCGATCTCGGGCAGCGCATGCTGAAAGCGCTGCGCAGTGCCTGCAAGGGACCGACCGTGCTGATCGGCAGCGACATTCCTGGAATCACGCCGGGCCATATCGCGGCCGCCTTCAGGGCGCTTGGACGCAACGATGCGGTGTTCGGACCCTCCACCGATGGCGGCTACTGGCTGGTCGGCTTTTCCGCGCGCTATCGGGGCAACCCGTTCACCGCGGTCCGCTGGTCAACCGGATGGGCGCTCGAAGACACCCTGGCCGGATTCCGGCCGGGCATGAAAATCGGCTTTGTCGAGAAGATGCAGGATGTGGACGAAGGGCCGGATCTAGCAGCGGTCGCGGACGGTCTCAGGCGGAGCGGCCAAACAGTTCGTGCTCGCGCAGACGCGGCATGATCTCGACGAAATTGCAGGGCCTGAACCGGATATCCAGCTGGTTGGCCAGGATATCGTCCCAGGCATCCTTGCAGGCGCCGGTGGAGCCCGGCAGGGCGAAGAGATAGGTACCCCGGGCAACCCCTGCGATAGCGCGGGACTGGATCGTCGAGGTGCCGATCTTCTGGAAGCTGAGCCAGCGGAACAGCTCGCCGAAACCCTCTATTTCCTTCTCGAAGACGGAGCGGAAGGCTTCGGGTGTCACATCCCGGCCGGTCACGCCGGTACCGCCGGTCGAGATCGCCACGTCAATGCCGTCATCCTCGATCCATGCAGTGAGCTGTCCGGCAATTGACGGGACTTCATCCTTCACGATCTTCCGGTCGGCCAGGATGTGGCCGGCGTCGGTCAGGCGCTGCACCAATGTGTCGCCGGAGCGATCATCGTCGAGCGTGCGGCTGTCCGAGACCGTCAGGACCGCGATGTGAACGGGAACGAAGGAACGGGACTCGTCAATTCCGGGCATGTTTCGGACCACTGGGCTGCTGCGTGATGTCGATCGACTCATAACGCGGCCAGGATCCGGCGGCAATGTGATCCAGAGACGGTGCCGGCTGGCCGAGGCGCAGCCGGTACATCCACAGATTGGTCAGCACCCGCTCGATAAATTCCCGGGTTTCGTGCCGCGGAATGGATTCGATGAACAGCAGGGGATCTTCCTTGAAATCGATCTTCCGCGTCCATTTCCGGAGCGTGCCGGGCCCGGCATTATAGGCCGCGAGGAGCTGGAACAGGCCTTCATTGACGCTGTCCTGCTTCAGCAAATGGCCGACATATTCCTGGCCGAGCTTCAGATTGAGCGACGGATCCATCAGGGCCTTGCGGCCGTCCCGGCTGCGGAAACTGCGATCCTTGGCAACGAATGCCGCCGTGCGCGGCATGATCTGCATCACGCCGATCGCCCCGCGCCCGCTGCGTGCGCTGGCATTGAATTTCGATTCCTGCCGGGCGATGGCATAAATCAGCGCCTTGTCGATGCCGGCGATTGATTTCAGCTGCCAGTCCGGCAGCGGATAGAAGGCCGCATAATAGGGCCGGTCACCGCGCGCCTTAAGGATTCCGGCGATTCGCATGGCCAGACCCGGCATGCCGTTATCCGCCGCGATCGTCATGATCGCACCATGCATGTAATCGGGCAGCACCGGATAGAGCCGCCGCAATTCCTTCTCGGCAAGGTCGGTCCGGCCGACCTGCAGCAGGGCGAAGGTCCGGCGGCCGCCTTCGGAGGTGAGCAGCGATTCCTGGGTATCCGCATCCAGCTCGGGCAGGGTCCAGTCAAGCGGCATGTCGATGCCGAGCGCGCGGCGCGCCAGCAGGCCATAGAAGGTTGCCGAATGGGTTGCCGCCTGGGCCAGCCAGAGCGTCGCCTGTCGCGGCCGCCGTTCGGCGAGATGCGCGCGCGATGCCCAGTAGGCTCCGGCCGCCTTTACCCAGCGGGAAACATCCGGTGCCCGGGCCAGGGATTCAAAATGCCGGGAGGCCTCGTCATGCCGGCCTTCGCGCCAGAGCGAGAGACCCGCTGTCCAGTGCGCGGTCGGGATCAGACCGTCTGAAAGCTTGATGCTTTCGTTAGCGTAACGAATGGCCTTGTCGTCAACATTGAAGACGAAATAGCCATGCGCGATCTCAGCCAGAGCATGGGCGCGGTCAGCATTGTCGAGAGAACGGCCAGCTTTCGAATTCAGATGTTTAAGCCCACCGGTCGGATAGCCGTTGCGGACAAAGCGGCGGATTTCCCGGATCACCTGGCGCCCCTTGCGGGATACTTTCGGCCCGTTGCGGGTCAGGTGTTGCTGCGGCTCGACCGCGCCATTCACCTGGGACGCACCGCTGCCGGTCAGATAGCCCCTTTGCGGCCGAACCGGCGCCTTCCAGTTTTTCGGCTTCCGGTGCAGAGCCAGCCGGAAGATTTTCCGGGCCCCCGGATGGTCCGCATACTGCGCCATCCAGTCTCTCAGCTCCTTGTAGGAAGACCGGTAGGCCGTCGGGTGCATATAGCGCTGATAGAGCACATGTCCCATCAGGACCCGGTCATCGAGGGCCCCGATCAGTTTATCGGCAGCTTTCCAGTTTCCGGCTTCCTGAAGGGTGAAGATCGCTTGATAGCGCTCGGCATCCTGCGCACTGACGATCTCGTGCCGGATACGGGGCGTCTCGGACTCGGGGCCGACCACGCCAAGCGCCGAGGCGCGCGAGGGAACACCATCACCACGCGCGGCAGCAGCGACCGGTCCGGATTGAATCGAAATCGCCGCGGCAATACCGAGAATTGCACCAGCGATCATCGACAGGGACAACCACTTGACCCGGCGAAGATTCGATTTCACAGCTATGCTCATAACCACGCTAAGTAGGCCATGCGAGAACCAATCTCAAGCAGCGATTTCCCCTAAGGCAAGCGTGCCAATTACCACAACTACTTAAATACAGACTTTGATGTAAAGACTGAATACATGGTAATACTTTGCGTTAAATCAAACCCTTACATGGTAAAGATCCGATTAACGAATTGGTCCGGAATTTTCTATCAAATTAGATGAATTATCGCCGCTAATTTACTGAATAATCTGCTTTATTGTCAGCAGGTCGCGCCAGGCAAGCGCCTTCTGTCCTGCTGACCGAAGCAGGAAGGCGGGGTGGAAGAGCGGCACTGCAGGCAGCGGCTGCTCAAGGTCCGGATCGGTGAATTCAAAGCGCCGACCGCGCAGCCGCATGATGCCCTGGCGTTGATCCAGCAGCGTTTTCGCCGCGGTGCCCCCGACCGGAACCACCACACGGGGCCGCACCAGGGCGATATGCCGGCGGATGAACGGCAGGCAAACGGCAATTTCAGCAGCCGTCGGCTCCCGGTTTCCCGGCGGACGCCAGGGCAGAATGTTGGTGATATAGGCGTTTTCGGTACGGTCCAGGCCGATCGACTGCATCATCCGGTCAAGCAGCCGTCCGCTGGCGCCCACAAAGGGCCGGCCCTGCCGGTCCTCGTCGGCGCCCGGCGCCTCACCGATGAACATCACGTCCGGCGCTTCGACACCTTCGCCAAAGACCAGGTTGGTCGCCGTCACCTTGAGGGCAAAGCCCTCGAGGCCCTCCAGGGCGGCCCGCAGGTCTGTCAGGGACCGGGCAGCGCGCGCGGCACCGTCCGTCGCCGGCACCGCACCGGACGGCGCCGGCTGGGGGCGGGCCTGGACAATGGAGGGCGCCGATACGGGTGCCGAAACCGCTGGGGCCGCCGCGGTGCCGCCGGCGTCCGCGGGCGCAGCCGGAGCGACGGGCGCGGCTGCGGCTGCGGCGGCCGTCGCGAACCAGTCCGTTGCCCCCTCGCCAATCGCTTCGTCCGCGCCGAGCTCGACATACCATTCGAGCAGGGCCTCGGGAGGCATTGCATTCTGTTCCGGCGATAGGCTCACTTGTTTCGTTCCCTCAATCTTGCCGCACGGCCTTTCGCGTCGCTTGTCGCGACAAAGGAGCTGTGCCAAGTAAGACAGTAACCTGTGTAAGAAACGATTTGGAGAGGTTCATGGAACGGGAGTCGATGGAATACGACGTCGTCATCGTCGGAGCCGGCCCCGCGGGCCTGTCGGCCGCCATCCGGTTGCGGCAACTGAGTGCGGAACACGGCCAGGACCTGAGTGTCTGCGTGCTGGAAAAAGGCTCGGAGGTCGGCGCCCATATTCTCTCCGGCGCGGTGATGGAGCCGCGGGCGATGGCCGAGCTGTTTCCCGACTGGCAGGAGCGCGGCGCGCCGCTGCACACGCCGGTGACCCAGGACCGGTTCATGTACCTCACCCGCACATCCGGCTTCCAGACACCCTGCCCGCCGCAGATGAACAATCACGGCAATTACATTGTCAGCCTCGGCAATGTCTGCCGCTGGCTGGCCGAGCAGGCCGAGGCGCTGGGCGTCGAGATCTATCCGGGCTTCGCCGCCGCCGAAGTGCTCTATGACGAAAATGGCGCGGTGCGCGGTGTCGCCACCGGCGACATGGGCATCGGCAAGGACGGCGAGCAGACCGCGAACTACACCCAGGGCATCGAGCTGCATGCCAAGCAGACGCTGTTCGCCGAGGGCGTGCGCGGCTCCCTGACCAAGACCCTGTTCGAGCGCTTCGACCTGCGCGAAGGCGTTGACCCGCAGACCTACGGCATCGGCATCAAGGAGCTCTGGGAAGTCGACCCGGCCGTGCATCAGCAAGGCCTGGTCGTGCATACCGTGGGCTGGCCGATGGACGGCAAGACCTATGGCGGCTCTTTCCTCTATCACCTGGAGAATAATCAGATTGCGGTGGGCTATGTGATCGGGCTCGATTACGAGAACCCGCACATGAGCCCGTTCGAGGAATTCCAGCGCTACAAGACGCATCCGAAGATCCGTCCCTTCTTCGAGGGCGGCCGGCGGATTTCCTACGGCGCGCGGGCGATCAACGAGGGCGGCTTCCAGTCCATCCCGAAGATCACCTTTCCCGGCGGGGCCATTCTCGGCTGTTCGGCCGGTTTCCTGAACGTGCCGAAGATCAAGGGCTCGCACACGGCGATGAAGTCCGGCATGACCGCCGCCGAGGCCCTGTTCGACACCATGAAGGACGGTGCCGGCGCCGGCGCGGAAATCTCCGATTACCGCACCCGGATGGAACAGAGCTGGGTCTGGGATGAGCTGAAGGCGGTGCGCAATATCCGCCCGGGCTTCAAGGCCGGCTTCCTGATGGGGATTGTCAATGCCGGGGTCGAGACCCTGCTCAAGGGCAAGAGCCCCTGGACCCTGCACCATCACCACGATCACGAAAGCCTGCGTCCGGCGGCACAGTGCGACAAGATCCCCTATCCGAAGCCTGACGGAAAGGTGAGTTTCGACCGGCTCTCCTCCGTGTTCCTATCGAACACGAACCACGAGGAAAACCAGCCGGCGCATCTCACGCTTAAAGACCCGAGCATTCCGGTCGAGTACAACCTCGCGCTCTATGATGCGCCGGAACAGCGCTATTGTCCGGCAGGCGTCTACGAGATCATGCGGGACGATGACGGCTCGAACCCGAGGCTGCAGATCAACGCGCAGAACTGCGTGCACTGCAAGACCTGCGATATCAAGGACCCGACCCAGAACATCAACTGGGTCGTGCCGGAAGGCGGCGGCGGCCCGAACTATCCGAATATGTGATCGGCTGGATATTCGAACGCGGAACGGCGACACGCCGGAGACGGAGGCAAACCCAATGACTGGATCAGGATCGCGAAAAGGAACCGCCATGCTTGCGGTTCTGGCGGCTCTGTCTCTTTCCGCCTGTGCCGGGGGTGCGCCGGGTACGCTGCCTGATGTTCCCATCCGCGACACCGTCTCCGGAGACTATCTCAACGCCCTGCATGCCTACCGAACCAGCGACCTCAGCGCCGCCGCACAGAATTTTGCGGCCGTGCTGGAGGCCGACCCGGGCAACCCGGGACTGATCCAGCGCACTTTCCTGGCGAAAGTTGCGCAGGGCGACATCACCGAGGCCCTGCCCCTGGCCTCGGACCTGGTCGAAAATCAGGACGGTAATGCTTTCGGCCGCCTCGCTCTCGCCCTCGCCGCGTTGAAACAGGACGATTTCAAAGGCGCCCGCCTGCAGCTCGAAGCGCTCGCTGACTCCCGCCTGACCCAGATCCTGCGACCGCTTCTGCTCGCCTGGGTCGAAGCCGGGACCGGAAACTGGGCTGCGGCAGATGCCCATCTTGAAAAAATCAGGAAACAGGGCGGCTTCGGCCTGCTCGCCGAGCTCCATGCCGGCTATATCGCAGCCCTGAAGGGGGACTATCAGGCCCTCGATACCGCATTCAAGGCGGCCCTGGCCGCGCTGGACCGCCCGCCCGCGCGCCTGCGGATCGGCGCCGCCCTGCATTACGCAAAACTCGGACACGGCGACATCGCCCGGGAAATTCTGGAGTCCGGCGATCTGTCGGATCAGAACACCGCCGCCCTGAATGCGGCGCTCGCCGCCGCCGAAGCAGGTCAGGAAGCCAAGGGCCTGGTCTCGAGCGCCGGTGACGGCGTCGCAGAGGCCCTGTTCGATATTGCCAGCGCCCTGCAGCGGGACCGGGGCAGCGAGATCGCGCTGATCTATGCCCGGTTCGCGCTCTATATGCGGCCGGATTTCCCGCTTGCCAGCTTGCTCGTCGGCGAGATTCTCGATGATCGCGGCCGGCACGGCGACTCCCTGAAAATCTATGCCCGCATCGGCCGGGATTCGATTTATCACCTGATGGCCGGCCTCAGAACCGCCTCTGCCCATGATGCCGAAGGTGACCGGGCCGGCGCACTATCCGTGCTGCAGGGCCTGGCCGGGATCTATCCGGGCAACGGGACGGTGCTGGTGCGGCTGGCGGATACCTTGCGGGCAGACGAGAACTGGGAAGCGGCGATTGCCGCCTATGATGCGGCATTCGACAAGCTCGGCGCCGCCGCAGCGGAAGACTGGACGCTCTATTACACACGGGGCATCGCGCTGGAACGGGCAAAGAAATGGGAGCGGGCGGAATCCGATTTTCTGACCGCGTTGAAGCTCGCACCGGAACAGCCCTATGTGATGAACTATCTCGGCTATTCCTGGGTCGAGCAGGGGCGCAACCTCGCGGAGGCGCAGAAACTGATCGAGCGCGCCGTCGAGCAGCGCCCGAATGACGGCTATATCGTGGACAGTCTCGGCTGGGTGCTCTACCGCACCGGCCAGCACGCGGAAGCGGTGCCCCACCTGGAGCGCGCGGTCCAGCTCCGGCCGGGCGATGCGGTGATCAACGATCATCTGGGAGATGCCTACTGGCAGGTCGGGCGGCGGCGCGAGGCGGCCTTCCAGTGGCGCCGCTCGCTGGAAATGGGCCCGGATCCGGAACTCGCCGCAAAGATCGAACGGAAGCTCAGCACCGGATCGCTCAGGGCCACGGGCGCGCCTGCATCAGGCAATGGCTGAGGCCGGCTATTCCGCCGCCCTGATTGCACCTGCCAAGCTCAACCTTAGTCTGACGGTCCTTGGCAAGCGGCCGGACGGGCTGCACGAACTGGTCAGTCTCGTCGCCTTCGCGGACCTGCACGATCGGCTGTCGGTGGCTCCGGCGACCGGACCTGACGACACCATCACGGTAACCGGTCCGTTTTCCGACCGGCTGCAGCAGGACAATCTCGTTCTGCAGGCGATCGCGGCTTTCCGTGGCACGATCGGGCCGGTTCCGGCCCTTTCGATCACCTTGCACAAGACAATCCCCGTTGCCGCCGGCCTGGGCGGGGGGTCGGCCGATGCGGCGGCAATCCTGCGCCTGCTGGCCCGGCAGCATGGCCTGGCGCCCATGGCCCCTTCTATACAGGCGATCGCAGCAAGGCTTGGCGCGGATATCCCGGTCTGTCTGGAATCCCGTTGCCGCTATATGCGGGGTACCGGGACAATTCTGGATCCTGAAGAAGTTGGATTTGCCGCGCAGCCGGCCCTGCTGGTCAATCCGGGAACCGCGGTACCGACCGGAGCCGTGTTCGCGGCATTTGCGCGGGAAAAGCAGGCCGCGAAAGACGTTCCGGCACCGGCATCGCTGGCCCGGGCGGTCGTCGCGGGCAGCAATGACCTGCAGACCGCTGCCATCGCCGTGGCACCGGATATTGCGCCCATCTTGACCGCGCTGGCGGCCTTGCCGGGCGCTGCCGGCGCCCGTCTGTCCGGCAGCGGCGCCTCATGTTTCACGCTTTTCGAGAAGGCGCAGGCGCGGGACCGGGCGGCCGCACAATTCCGCCAGACCTTCCCCTATTCCTGGATGCATGCGGGCACGCTCAGGAATTGGGATATGGACGAGCTCTTTGTCTGCTAGATCGCACGTGCTGCCGGATTAGGGCGTCGCCGCCTTCAGTTGCTCCAGCAGGGTCTCGGAGGCCTCTCCGTTTTCCCCGGCTCCGGCAATACGCTGAAAATCCCGGATGGCGGCCCGTGTCTTCGGACCCATCAATCCGTCAATGCGGCCGGAGTAAAGACCGAGGCGCGTAAGTTCCTCCTGAACCGCCGCAACCATGGCGGCGGGCGCATCAGCGGAGAGCTGCATGCCTGCCGTGCCGTTGAGGGCAGATCCGCTCTCGGCCGGAGTCGAGCCGGCTCCCGACAGCATTTCGATGGCCCGCTGATCGCCCGCATCCGCGGCGGACCGGAACAGCTCGAGGGCTTTCTCCTTGTCCTGCGGAACCCCGAGCCCCTGATCTGTCATCACGGCAAGATTATAGTGGGCCCGCGCCATGCCCTGTTTCGCGGCGGCCCGGAACCAGCGGGCGGCTTCCTCGAAATTCAGCGGGATGCCGCGGCCCTCGGCATACATCACACCGAGATTGTACTGGGCGTTCGGATGCCCCTGCTCGGCCGCGCTGTGATACCAGAGCAGCGCCCGGACATCATCCTGCCGGACGCCCTGTCCGGTTTCATACAGCACCGCCAGATTGTATTGCGCGCCGGGCAGACCCTGGATGGCGGCCTCGCGCAGCAGTTCCGCGGCCCTTCCGGGGTTTTCCGTACCGGCCGCACCGGTCAGAAAGGCCAGAGCGAGATCGTGCTGGGCCTTGGCATCTCCGGCATCGGCGCGTTGTTCAAGGGATTGCCGCTCTGCCCCCGGAAGCCCGCCATCCGGCGGCACGGAGGCCGTCATATCGGCCGGTTCCGTCACCCGCGGTGCCGGGGCCGGCAATATGGGGGCAGGAGGCGGGGCGTCAGAGACCTCTGGAACAGGCACAGCGTCCGGCACCGGAACCGGTGAATCGGCGAGGTCCGGCGCAGGGGCAATATCGCTGGCGGGCGCCGGTTCAGACGCAGGCACATCCGGCGCGGCGGCGGCGGTCTGCGGCATCTGATCGACACCGGCGGATGGAAGACGGTCGGTATCCTGGCCGTTATTGCTCTGCGGGCCGGGCATTTCCTCGCTGACGGGGGAATCCGGTTGCGCGAGGTCTGCAGGGCTGCCTTCCTCGGGCGTCCCGTCCGGCATCTGTTCCGGTTCCGGAGCCTCGGAATGACCAGGGCCGAACAGCGCTGTCCTTGCCTGTTCCATCATCGGGGCAAGACGTGCCGCGACATCGTCCCGGAATTCGACCGTTTCCTGCGCCATGTCATGGATGGCAGGCCTGAGACGGCTGTCCAGCGCCTGGCGATGCTGTCCAAGTCCCAGCTCAGCGGCAAAGACATAAAGGCCCGCCGCGATAACCGCCACAAGCCCGGTTGTTCCGAGGAAGGCCCGGCGGATCCGGCGGCGCCGCAGTCGGCGCCTGTCCTGTGCGGCATCGGCGGCCATTGCCCCGGGATTGCTATCGAACGCGCTGTTCTGCAGCCCGCGGAAAGCGGTTGGCAGTTCGAGATCCGGCGCGGGCTGGAAATCCGGTACCGGCGGATCGATGTCGAATTCCGTCGGCCCGAGATCCCCCGTCGGCGGCGGCGGATCCCTGTCGGTTGCGTCGACGGCATCAACCTCGCCGGCAAGCGCCCGCAGCCGCCGGTCGATTTCCCGGGCCCGGTCCGATTGCTCGATGGGCAGCATCGGGACATCGAGACCGTCGAGATCCGGGGCAAGGTCATGGGACGGCGGTGGCGGCGCATCCGGCAGGTCCGGCGGCGCACTGAGCGGCGCCGGGTCGGGCATGAAGGAATCCGGCTCGTCCGGCTTGTCGAATGCCGGCTCGGCGGAGTCGGGCAGCGATTCCGGACCGAAATCGTCATCCACCAGTTCGCCTGGGGCGGGAGTCTCCGGGTATTCCGAATCCGCGCTGCCGCCAAGGCGCACCCTGGCCGAGCGTTCCCGCTCCACGGCAACCATCCGCTCGGCAAGATCGAGCAGGGCCAGGCCCATGGGACGGAGGGCATGATCGAGCCGGCTGGTCGACGCACTCAGCTCCCGGTCAATGATCGCGAGAACGTCCTGGTCCGTCAGCCCGGACGCGGCGGGTTCCGGGACTGTCTGTGCTGATTCTGTCGAGGCACCCTTGCCGGGACTCGCCTCGGTGTCGGGTTCGCGTGGCCGCTGCCCGCCCTGCACGCGGATCGCATAATCGATCCAGGAGCCGATATTCTGCTGGTCCCGTTCAGCCGCAGCACGGGCAATATCGCGAACATCTTCCTCGATGCCCTTGACACTCCATGTTGTCGGCTTGCTGGCCACCGGCGCTCCTCATGTTGCGAAATGCGTGAGTCTGGCGGAAACGACCCAAGTAGTGGTCCTTCCCGAACCACCTAACCCATCGCTTTTGCTCAATTTATACCGTTTCAGGAGGTAGCGCTACCCACGACGGAAGAGGCGGGAGAAGAAACCACGGCCGCGCTTGGAGCCGGGCAGCACGGACTGCTCGACCCGGCCCAGCCGTTCTGACAGCCGCATCACCGCGCGCTCGATCGGCGCAGTCGAGAACGATGCTTCGCCTTGCGCAATCATGGCCGGCTTGGCATCGATGCGCTCAAGCTCGGCGGTCAGGGCCTCGATCTTGGCGAGCACCGGCTCGAAACGGGCCAGCGTCTTGTCTTCCACATCGTCAACCCGTTGCTGCAGGCTACGCAGCCGGCCTTCGATCGCCTCGACATGCTTTTCCATGGCCTCGGCCTCTTCACGAGACAGACCGGTCTGCTGCGGCACGGCAGCGGGCATCTGTTGTGGCTGCGGCATCGGTGGCGGATAGCCGCCGCTCGCCGGGGCCGGCGGTGCGGCAACGACAGCAGGCGGATGCTGGGCATTGCGGAATTGCCAAGGGTAACCGGCAGAAGCGGTACCGACCATCCCGGTATCGACAACCTCCTCGGCGACGCTCCATTGCCCGCGTCCGAAGGCGAAGCGCGGATCGACCTGTCCGCTGCGCCGGCGGTCCTGGGATGAATTGTCCTGGGGATGACGATCCTGCGGGGGGTGAGACTGCTGCCCGGACGCCTGTGTCTGCCAATGATCATCATTGTCGGGCCTGCGGGGACTGTCCGGGGCCGGAGGCGCAGGCGGCGGGGTCTCCTCGGAAGCCTGACGGATCTGTTCGCTCAGCCAGACGCCAATCGGCACGCCCGCCTTTCGGGCTGCGGTCTTTGCGACCTCGCGGTCCTCCGCCGAGACGCCTTTAACACTCCATGGGGATTTACCTGACACCCGACACCCTGCCCTTATCTTGTTTCGGAGGCCGGGCCACCGACATGGTCACCGAATGGCCGGAAAAATACCAAAGGTTACCGGGTAAGGCAAGGGTTTCCGTACCCTACGGGAACTGCGAAGGCCCAAATATGACCGATACGTCCAACCGGCAATACGCCTGCTTCCCGGCGGGCTACCAGCCGTCCAGGCGGCGCGGGGCGGCACGCTCGACGGGCGGGGCCGGGGGACTGTCGTCGGCAGCGCGCTCCTCGATCCGCGTCAGACGCCGGGAGAGCTGCTCGATGATATCCTGCAGGGGGCCGACCATGTGGGCGATACGCTCCTCGGTATCATAGATCCTCGCCCGCACGGCCTCGCGCATGGTTTCGCCGTCCGCCGCAGTGGTTGCTGGCAGGGACTCTCCGGCGGGCGCGCCGTCGATCTCCGGCACGGCACCGGGATCCTGATCCGGGCCCACATCCCGGATAGCCCGGCTGACCCATTCTCCGATGGTGATACCTTGCTGCGCCGCGGCCTTCTTCGCGATTTCGCGCGCTTCGGGCGATACACCCTTCAGGCTCCACGGCAGGACCGGCTTGGACATGATCGTCCTCATCCTGAAAATTCAGAAGAATCCAGGGAGTCTAGCCGCTTCGGACCAGGATGTTAAGGGAGCAGGACTGAAGCTGTTGCATGGATTTGGGTTTCTGACTATCTTCGCGCCCGATTGGGGCGTAGCCAAGCGGTAAGGCAGCGGTTTTTGGTATCGCCATGCGCAGGTTCGAATCCTGCCGCCCCAGCCATCCCAAAATCCGTCCCGACAGCATCGCAGCCAACCGCGATCCCTAGAGTTTTTCAAGCCAGAGACTGGTTTCCAGCGCGCCCTGCGGTACCGGCAACCAGTCGAGCGACGGGGCGCCACCCTGTCCGAGCAGCCGTGTGCGCGCATAATGGCTTGAAAAGACCGGCCGGAACCCGCCGCCTGCCAGCAGGGCGGCCACCAGCAGCTGTTCATTGTAGCTCCGCCAGGCCCAGGCCTCCGGATAGGGATCCGGCAGCATGATGTCGTGGATATGCACCAGGAGGCCGGCCGGCAGGGCCGGCAGCATATGGTTCAGGACCAGATCGACATCGGAGCCCGGCAGGGCCAGGTGGCTTGAATCGAGGAACAGCATATCGCCTGCCCCCAGATCCGGCAGGTTTTCCCGCGGCACATTCTGGATCGTCTGCGGCAGAAACCGCACACCCGTGCCGGCGAGGTCGGCGCGCGGCGCCGGGTCGACGCAGGTGATCTCCGTATCGAGGCCGCCATCGCGGACGGCACGGCTGAGAAAGCGGGTGCTGTGGCCCGACCCGATTTCCAGAATGCGGGCCGGCCGGCATTCCCGGACCAGGGTGTAGGCCGCGGCACCGTCGAGCCCGGGAAACCAGTCCTGGCGCCAGCGCGGTTCCGGCGGTTTCCCGTCACCGATCGCCAGCAGGGCGCCCTTGTAGCGCTCGATGTCGGCAAGCGTCCCGGAAAATACCGGTAGCGCATCATGACTGAAGCGCTTCTCGATCCAGTCATACCGACTACCGCGGGCGGGGGTTGAGGCTGCATACCGGTAGGGCACAAAGTAACCCATTGGTTTTATGCCAAGAATTGTGCTGAGACCTAGGCGTAACCGGCGCCAGGCATGGCTCCAGCGTGTCAGGTTCGATCCGGTCATATCAGGGGGTAATCGTCAGGCCTTCAGAGGCCGCTACGGTGCCGGGGCGGCGCTCACGCGCCTGCTGCAGGATCACATCCATCTTCTCGTCCGTATGGCTCGGGTCATGATGGAACAGGGCCAGCGTCCCGACCCCGGCGGCGTCGGCAAGACGGACACCTTCCTGCCAGGTCGAATGCCCCCAGCCGACGAAATCCGGAAATTCCTCATCCGTGTAACAGGCGTCATAGATCATGACATCGGCATCCTGAACCAGCCCCAGGATATTCTGATCCAGCTCCCCGGGGCGGTGCTCCGTATCGGTGATGTAGCAGATGGATTTGCCGCCATAATCGAAACGATACCCGACCGCTCCCTGCGGATGGTTGAGCGCCGCGGTGCGCACGGAAATGTCAGGCGCGAAGGCCAGCGTGTCGCCCGGGACGAAATCGTTGAAGGCAAGTTCCGCCTGGAAGATTTCAAGCGGTACAGGAAACAGCGGAGAGGACATCAGCCGGGCAATGACGTCACGCATGGTTGCCGTCCCGCCCAGATGCCCCGACCAGACCCGGAAGACATTGCCTTTCTTGAAGGCCGACGTGAAGAAGGGCAGGCCGCCGATATGATCGAGATGGGAATGGGTGAACAGGATGTCCGCGTCCACCGGTCCGGACTGGTCCAGCATGAGACCCAGATTGCGCAAGCCGGTGCCCGCATCGAGGATGAAGACCCGGTCGCCGCAGCGCACCTCAAGGCACGCCGTGTTGCCGCCATAGCGCACGAAATCCGGTCCCGGGCAGGCGATGCTTCCGCGGGCGCCCCAGATCCGGACGAAAAACTCGGCTCCCGGCGTCACTACAATTCCCAACCCACATTCCACAGCCGGAGACTTAAGAGCCGCAAGTCTGCATGAGCCCGGGCATCCTGAAAAGATCAAATCCGGACAGGTCTCCATTTGCCCGGAGGCACGATCAGGGAACCAGTCTGTAGCCGCCGGGATCCGTCACCAGGATCTGTGCGTTGGACGGGTCGCCTTCGATCTTCTGCCTGAGCCGGTAGACATGGGTTTCCAGCGTGTGCGTGGTCACGCCCGCATTGTATCCCCAGACCTCGTTCAGCAGGGTCTCGCGCTTCACCATCCGCCCGCCGGTCCGGTAGAGATATTTCAGGATCGCGGTTTCCTTCTCCGTCAGCCTGACCTTCTTGTTCCGGGCCTCGTCGATCAGCAGCTTGGCGCTGGGCCGGAAACTGTACGGACCAATGGTGAAAAGCGCGTCGTCGCTTTGTTCGTGCTGCCGCAGATGCGCCCGCATGCGGGCCAGCAGCACGGCGATCTTGAAGGGTTTGGTGACGTAATCGTTGGCCCCGGCATCAAGTCCGAGAATGGTATCCGCATCCCCGTCCTGCGCCGTCAGCATGACCACCGGCGATTTGACACCGTTGCGGCGGATCAGCCGGCAGACGTCGCGCCCGTCCATATCCGGCAGGCCGACATCAAGCAGGATCAGGTCGAAATGCGCCGACTTTACCGTCTCCAGCGCTTCGGCACCGTTCTGCACCGCGCTGACCACGAATTCCTCATGCAGCTCCAGCTGTTCGCTCAGCGTCACCCGAAGCGCTTCGTCGTCTTCGACCAACAGGACTTTCTTACCGTTCACCATCACCAGCCATGACCCGTTGCGTGTGTACCGAACCACACTTAAGGAGAAAGAGGACCGAATACCAGCAGCTTAAACGGGTCCGGTTTCCACCTCTTTCCAAAAACTGACAAAGCCGGCAATGCGCTTTGCCTTGCGTCCGGGCTGCCGGTAGGACCAGGCCGCGTCCGCGGATACGCGCGATCCGTCATGGACATCATAGTAGACCGCCTCGCCGCGCCAGGGGCAATGGGTCCGTGTCGCGGCCTCCCGCAATAGCTCGAAACGTACGGAATCCGGGGGAAAATAGACACTTCCCTCCACCGTGACGGTATCGCGCTCCGGTGCACGGGAGACCTCCGTCTCGCCGAAACGGGCGACAAGGATCTGGTCGAACATCCCCGCGCCCCCGTCAGAAGGACGGTGCCAGGATGAGCCTGAGCATTGCCAGACAGAGCGGATGATGCGGATCGCCGAAGGCCTCAAGTGCGGTAAAATGATCGCGATCAGGCAGATCGACACACTCGACCGGCTGCCGTTTCTCTCTCAGGGCGGCGGCAAGCTCATCCCGCTGCCGCAAATATTCCGGCCCTTCCAGGCTGCCGACCGTCAGCAGATGGGGCGGCAACCGCATCCCGGCAGCCGCCGCATCGCGCACCAGCCGGATCGGCGAAAGCGCGGTCGCGTCCTTTTCCGACAGTGACAATGCGTCATTCAGGTAACAGAGGCGGATCGGCTCCAGGTCATGCAGGCCGCTTATTGAACAGATGCCCTTAAACGTGCCCTGCGGCACTCCCGCTGGCCCCCCCATCAATGCACTGAGATGGCCGCCGGCGGAATGACCCGCCAGATAGAGCTGGCCCGGGTTTCCGCCAAAGTTGGTCGCATTTGTACCGACCCAGCTGATGGCCGCGCGGATATCGTCCGCGATATCCGCAATCGTGACCTCGGGGCACAGGCGGTAGCCGACCGAGACAAAGTTGATGTCGGCAGCGATGAAGGTCGGCGCCAGGAAATGCGCGATCGACTTGTCGCGCATGTGCCAGTAGCCGCCGTGAATGAAGATCAGCACCGGCGCGTCGCGTTTCGCTGCCGGAAAGATATCCACGCGCTGGCGCGGATGCTCGCCGTATGGCTGGTCGAGATCGGCGGAGAACTGCTTGCGCACAGCGACGCCCTCGGCCTCCCAGCGGGCGGAAATTTCCGCGCTGTTGGCGACTTTCGACCGATTGTCGTACTCGCGATCGAGCCCGGCGCGATCATAGGAATTGAAAAGAGTCATGCCCTGGTCCATCTGTGCACATCTCAGCTAACAGTGCGGGAGGCACGGCGCCGGTTCAAGGTGCTTGACCTCCGGCGTGGTCGGAAGATGATGCGGTCCATGACAGATACAGTCCCAAAACCGGGTGCCGGCGCCAGCGCGGCCTCACCGACCCAGACACATGTCGACCGGGCGATCTCCGAGTTGCGCCGCGGCGGCCTGATCCTGCTGCACGGCTCGGCAGAGGAAAGCGTGTTGCTTGTCCTGGCTGCCGAAATGGCGAATGAGAGCGGTCTTGGCGCCATGACCCGGCTCACCGGGAGCCTGCCTTCGGTCATCGTGCCAAAGAACCGGGCCCGCGACATCACCGGCAACCCAGAGCTGCCGCCCTATTCCAGCATGGCCCTGCCCCGGGGGGCCGACGCCGCCCTGATCCGGCAGATTGCCGACCCGCTGTTCGAGCCGGAGAAATTCGGTACCCCCGGCCGCGGCCTGACCGTCGTTCCGGTCCGCGCCGGCCGGCTTGGGCCGGCAGCGGTCCAGCTTTCGAAATGGGCCCGTCTGCTGCCGTCCGTCGTCGTCGCCAGGCTGACGGATGTAAAGGTCGCCGATGCCGAATCCTGGGCGCATGGGCAGGGTCTCCTGTCCGTCGCCGTTTCCGATATCGAGGATTATGTGGAAGAAAGCGCGCGGCGCCTGACCAGGGTCGCCTCGGCGCGCGTACCCCTGGCCGATGCGGAAGAATCCCGGATCGTCGCCTTCCGGCCGGCGGATGGCGGCGAGGAACACCTGGCGATTGTGGTCGGCGAGCCGGATGTCGACCGGCCGGTCCTGGTACGCCTGCATTCCGAATGCCTGACCGGCGACCTGCTGGGCAGCCTGCGCTGCGATTGCGGCGATCAACTCCGCGGCGCGCTCCGGGAAATCGGCAAGCATGGCAGCGGTATCCTGCTCTATCTGGCCCAGGAAGGCCGGGATATCGGCCTGATCAACAAGCTCCGCGCCTACCAGCTGCAGGATCTCGGCAGCGATACCATCGATGCCAACGAGCAGCTCGGTTTCGAGGCGGATGAGCGGGTTTACCTAACGGCTGCGGAGATGTTGCATCAACTCGGTGTCCGGTCCGTCAGGCTGATGACGAACAATCCGGAAAAGATTGCCCAGCTTCGCAGCTCCGGCGTCAATGTGGTCGAGCGGGTGGCGCATATTTTCCCGTCGAACACACACAACGAGGAGTACCTGCGGACCAAAGCCGTCCGTACAGGCCATCTTTTCTAGGAAATTCCGCGGTTTGAGCGTCTGTCGGCTGTTGGTACACGGCTTGCATCTTTCGGAAAGCAAAAGGAGCTTTCGCGATGGATGTCAGTCAAACGGCAGCACAACCGGCCTGGTGGTCACAATCCTTCCAGAGCGGGGAACGGGATGTGAAAGAAGATATTCGCCAGCCGGGCCGGCAGACGGATATGGCCGGCACGGCAGATGAAACCGGCTGGGGCGCCGACGGGTTCGGCTTTGATGATTTCGTCGACATCATCAACCCTCTGCAGCATCTGCCCTTCATTTCCACCCTCTACCGGGAGGTCACCGGCGACACCATTGCCCCGGCAGCCCGAACCGCGGGCGGTGCGCTGTATGGTGGCCCGGCTGGTCTGGTGGCCGGCGTGGCAAATGTGATTTTCGAAGCGGAAAATGGCTCCGATGTCGGCGCGACAATGGTTGCCGGATTGACCGGGCAGGGATCCGAACCGGCTGGCCCTGTCCCGACCGCGGCGACCTCGATCGCCGAAACACCGCCGGCGCCTGCCAAAGATCATCGCGGCTTTGCGGTCCCCGGACCGCAAACCGCCAGCGCGGATGCCGCCGCCATGACACCGGAAGCCATGGCCGCCTATGCCCGCGCCAGCGCGCTGACGGTCCCGACTCCGGGCCATGGCTCGGTCGACTGGACCAGTGGCGTGATCACGCAGCCCGCCGCCGAGTCTGACCCCGCCCTGCCATCGGTTTCCGGCGGCGGCCTCGATGCCCTGATCCGCCAGAGCCAGGCCAAGACGGCGACCCGCCGCCGCGGCACAGCCCTGCCGTCCCTGGTGCAGCCCGGCCTGAAGACCCGCGGCGCACAGGCGGCAGCAAGCCAGCAGGTCCTGCCAATCGATCCGTCCCAGCGCGTCGGCCTGGCGGATTGGATGATGAAGGCACTCGACAAATATGAAACCATGAAGGTCAGCGGTACCGGCTAAACCCGGCTGGACCGGCATCTGATCTGGAGTTCCCCTTGGACCTTGTCCTCCGTCTCGAGCAAAACGGCTCCCACAGCCTTGTGCTGGACGGGCAGGCCCTGACCTGCGCCATCGGCACGGGCGGCATACGTCAGGAAAAACGCGAGGGCGACGGGGCAACCCCGGTCGGACATTTTCCCTTCCGCCGCATCTTCTACCGGGCTGATCGACTGCCGCAACCCGTGGGATGCCCCGACGCGATTCCGATCACGGCCGATCATGGCTGGAGTGACGATCCGGCCGATCCCACGCGGTACAACCGGCTGGTCACCCTGCCCTATCCGCATTCTCACGAGCGCCTGATGCGCGCGGACGCGGTCTATGATGTCATCGTCGAGCTCGGCTACAATGATGCGCCACCGGTACCGAGCCACGGCAGCGCAATCTTCATGCATGTGGCCCGCCCCGATTACTCCGGGACCGAGGGCTGTATCGCGCTGGCTCTCGCAGATCTGCTCCGCATCCTCGAGCGGACCGCCGGAAGCGGCGCCGTTATCGTACCGGCCGGACTTGCCGGCAAGACCGGACCGTCCTAACCGGCTGGTTTGATCCGGTCCCCGAAGATGGCCGTTCCGACCCGGACATGGGTCGCGCCGAACTCGATGGCCGTCTCATAGTCTCCACTCATGCCCATGCTGAGCTTCTCCAGACCGTGCCGGCGGGCAATCTCGCGCAGCAGGGCGAAATGCAGCGCAGGCTCCTCATCGGCGGGCGGAATGCACATCAGCCCGACCAGTTTCAGGCCATGCTCATCCCGGCATGCCTTGATGAACGCGTCCGCCTCGGACGGCAGGACACCCGCCTTCTGGTCTTCCTCGCCTGTATTGACCTGCACGAAACAGTCCAGCACCCGGCCCTGCTTTGTCATTTCGGCGGCAAGGACCCGGGCGAGTTTCGGCCGGTCGACGGTCTCGATCACATCGAAAAGAGCGATGGCGTCCGCCGCCTTGTTGGTCTGCAGCGGGCCGATCAGATGCAAGGTGACATCCGGATAGCGGGCCTTCAATGCCGGCCATTTTCCCTGTGCTTCCTGCACCCGGTTCTCGCCGAACACACGCTGGCCTTCCGCCAGGGCCGCCTCGACCTTCTCGACCGGCTGCACCTTGCCGACCGCGACCAGGGTGACGTCTCCAGTCGCCCGCCCGGCCGCCTGCTCCGCCGCCGCGATCTGCGCCCTCACGGTGCGCAGATTGGCCCCGACATCAACCGTTGCCCCCGGCTCACCCACCTGCTGTTCCATCACTCTCTGTCCCATATCCGAATGCCGCGATCTCCGGCGCGAGCTCGCGCGCCGCTGCTTCCATGACAGCGCCGTAGCGTTTCCACCGCGCCACCGCGTGAGTGTAGAGCGGTTGCGTGACCTGAGCATAACTCGGCGTCGCGATATAGCCGCGCTGCCGGGCGTGCTCATGGAAATGCATCACCCGGTCATCCCAGTCCAGACCGAGAAAATCGAGCACAGGGTCCGCCGCCGCGCGCAGGTCGCGGGTCATGCCTTCATATTTCACCATGACGAAAGCCGGTTTCAAATGCTTCAGATAAAGCTCCCAGAGCCCGAATACCTCCCGGTAGAACCGGATCGTATCGGGCAGTGAGCAGAAGACCGCCATCGAGTGATTCAGGCTGAAATTCTGCATCAGGCAACTGAGGCAGACATCGCAGGGATGCCGGAGGGCAAGGATGAACCGCGCCTGCGGGAAGAGTCTGAGGATCAGGCCGACATGCACGATATTGAGCGGCATCTTGTCGACATAGATCGCGCCCGCTGACGGTGTCAGGAAGCGGTTCCGTTCGGCGAAATAGGCGGTCCGCATCTCGGCACAGATCGCGTCTGAAACCGTCTCCAGCGCCCCCGGATAGCCTGCCGATTCCGCCAGCCGCGCGGCTAGGCCGGTGATCAGAGGCCGCTCTTCCAGAACCTCCACCGCGGGATGCGCGTCAAGGACCTGGTCAAGCAATGTCGTACCGGACCGCGGGAACCCGATCAGGAACACGGGGTCCGCCTCATCATGATCCGCTTGCGGCACAGGATTTGCCCAGAAGGGCGGATCCTTGAAGGCCGTCCGGAGTGCGGCAACCTCGGCGAAAGCCCGGGACGGATCCGCCAGGCCGCCGCGAAACTGGTCCAGCTGCGTCCGGTTCGCGGTTTCGAACCAGGAGAACGCACCGGCATGGTCTCCAAGAGAGTCGAGAGACTGCGCCAGCTCGAACCCAAGGCGGTGAGTGTCCGGGCCCGTCACGGCGCCGTCCAGCGCCGTGCGCAGCCCGGCAACGGCCTCGTCGAGACGTTTCAGCCGCCGCAGGGCACGGCCTTCCAGCGCAGCCAGATTCTGCCCTGACGGCATAATGTGGAGACCCCGGCGGGCGACCGAAAGAGCGGTCTCCAGACTGGATGTTCGATCGTGCAGTTCCGCCAGCATCGCATAAGAGGCAGCCTGCATCGGGTCGAGCAGGAGCGCGCGGGTGGCGATCCGGACTGCCTGCTCCGCGTGGCCCGTATCCCGGGCAAATGTGGCCTGGGCACGCAAGGCGCGCGGATCCGTGCTGCCACGCCGGGCGATCCCGTCAAACAACAGCTCAGCGTCGTCCAGACGGCCGGTCGCAAGATACAGGCTTGCGAGATTGCTCCGGATCTCGATCCCGTCATCCTGTTTAGCCGCCCGTTCCAGCATGCTGACCGCACGGCGAAGATCGCCATTTCCACGATGGATCAGGGCGAGATTGTTGAGGACCGCGGGATCATCTCCCTGCCGCAATGCGATCTCGAGCGCGGCCACGGCCTCTTCGTGGCGTCCGGCTTCGAGCAACGCCGTACCATAGAGTTTCTGCACCGCAGCGTTTGCGCCGAGGCGGCTTGCAAGCGGATCAAGGAGGTCGAGTACTGCCGGCAGCTTGCCCAGATGCAACTGAACCTGGGCCAGGTTCACGGTGACCTGAAGTTCGGTCGGGGCGAGGGCGTGTGCCCGCTCCAGGGCCTTCGCCGCCCTGTCGAAATGCCCCCCCGACGCCTCCAGCATGCCGGCCAGATAGAATGGCCGCCAATCCGTGCCGGATTTCCGGAGAATTCTGGCGTAGCGCTCCCGCGCCTCGCGCCAGCGGCCGGAGGCCGCGAGCTTCTGGACGGGCTCGAATTCAGAGGATGGAGCAAGCATGGGTTTCGCTGCCGGTTCGGTCAGACACGGGGAGTCCCGGACTTGGAAATATAGCCGAGTTCGAGCAGCAGATCGTAATGACGCTCCGTCAACCGCTTGACCTGGTCTTCGTTTAACACCCGGCGATAACCGCCGACACCGCCTGCCCGGAAGAATTTTTGCGACTGATGCACCCGCTCGCGAAAGCCGGTCTGGCTTTCCTGCCTGGAGACCACGGAAAAGCTGCTGTTCTTTACCGCTCGCTTCAGCCGAGTCGGGTTCTTCGGTACACCGAGATAGCGCATGAAAGAGCCAAAAGCCTTCATCGGGCTTTTCACCATGTCCTCGTATTTCAGCGTCAGCGGATTGAAGTTCTCCACCGCGTGCCAACTGCGATAATGATCTGTCCAGGTACCAAGAACCTGAAACACCGCCGCCGGCGTGGTCCGCGTGGTCTGCAGACCTGAAGTCATGGCCTCGACCGCATCGTCCAGGGTGAGCCGATAATGATCTGCGTAAGAGACCGTCACGTCGAACACATTGCGCACGACATAGGCGGCACCGGCAGTGCACTCAAGATAGATGAGCGGCCGGCCCTCATGCATCATGAGCGCGTTGTGAGTCTTCACAATGCTGGTCTGTGGTTCCTGCGCCCAGGATTTCTGCAAAGGCTCACGCAATGCATGCAGCTCGGCATCGCTCATTTCCTGCAGCGGTTTTCCGGCAATCTTCTCGAAGAGCGGCCCCATCATATCGCCATAGCGGACCACACCGAGCTCGTTGATCGAGACCGGCTCCGCACTGTTGCGGAACAGGTTCTCGATAAAGACCCGGAGCCAGGTATTGCCGGACTTCGGAAAGGACGCGAGCCAGAGGATACCGCTCATGAGTTCACGCCGGTCCGGCTCATCCGCGCAGACGCCAGATCACGCGACTCTGGTCAAGCGCCTTGAGCAACGGTTCGAACTGCGCGGCACGGTCAGGGAATTTCGCACGCAGATCCGAAAGCCAGAACTCCTCGGACTTCACGATATAGTCGGCAACGGCGAAATCGTCCTTGGCGATATCGAGCGTGAAGCCTTCCCCGGTCAGCATCGCGGCCTGGCCCCTGCGGGCCAGCTTCAGCGGCCGGCGGGTCACCATGAAATTGATGTCGGGTGTACGGTCAGGCAGCGTATGCCGGACAATTTTGTCAGCGACTTTGCTCATCAGGACACTGCGCACATGGCTGTGAAACTCAGGACGGGCCATATGACTGGCAACCCGTTTCCCAAGCTCTGTTATGTAGTCTTCCATGTCTGTCCCGTCATCAAAATGTGGGATTCGTTTCCGGAAGAACTCATCCTGATGCAGGAAGGGCGCGAGCATCGAGAGCGAGGTGTGGCCATCGACATAAGTCGCGCCGAAAGACAGGTGCAGCGAGGCTGTATCGGTGGTCATTGCGTCGTGATACAGGCCCCGCGGAAGATAGAGCACGTCGCCCGGGCGCATCACGATCTGCTGCATGATTTCACCCTTCTGCTGATCATGCTGCTCGCGGGAGAAATCGCCCGGACGTACCTGCGGGACGTCGATCGCTTCGTTCACGCGGCCGCGATAGATGTTCCAGGTCTTCTCACCCTCGATCTGGACGGCAAACACGCACATCGTGTCGAAATGTGAGTGATAGGCCTGAACGCTCTTCCAGGAACAGTACGCGTTGCAGGAAACATGTGTTCCCGTAAGGCGCTCGATAAAGCGCGTCGCGTCCTGGATAGAGGGATGGATGCCCTCGATATAGTCGAGAACGAGACTGGCACCCTTGGACATCAGGAAACGGACGCGCTCCGGGTCCGGCACCAGCACGTTCATGCCCTTCCGGTCGAGCCCCGGACGGCAATATTGCTCGGACGGCAGGACGTTTCCGTCAACCGCCATCTCCATATAGTTCGCGTGCCAGAGCTTGGAGCGATTGACCAGATCGTTCATCTGATCCCAGTTGAACAGATCACTGACGGGATCGAAGGCCCCCTGCTCGAAATAGTAGGCCTTGTCCCAGTAATCCTTCAGAAACTGGTCGCGTGTGATCTTCTTGAAGAAAGTCTCGAACTGCACCGTGTCGTCCCCCCGAGCCCAGTTGGTACCGAAGGTTATATCAGGGGCAGAGCCGGTTCCAAAGAGACGGACGCCTCATTTTTCGGGAAGAGGCTGAAAAGAAAAGGGGCCGCGCGAGGCGGCCCCTTCCCGAAGTCCCTAACCCGTTTGGATTAGAAGGAGACTTTCATGCCGACGACGAAATAGGTGCCATCGGTTTCGTTGTTCGCTGCCGAAGCGGTGTTCTTGGTGGTGATCTCGGTATAACCAAGAGTGGCGGCTGCGGTGACACCCGGGCCCAGAGCGTACTTGCCGTTCAGGGTGAAGGAGTCATGCTCGCCGTCATTGGTGATCACACCACCGGTGTTGATCGCATCGCTTTCGCCGTGGAAGTAGTTCAGGCTGACGCCCCACGGACCGGTCGCATAAGCAGCACCGAGCTGGTAACCGGTTTCTTCGTCACCGCTTGTGGTGCCTTCGCTGCCGGCATATGCGCCGCCAACAGAGAAACCGCCGAAGCCGACGTTACCACCGAAGGACCAAGCAGCCGGATCGTCATTGCCGGCAACACCGTCGGTGAAAGCACCGTAACCAGCGGACAGGCCGAGGTCGAAACCATCGAAATCGCGCTTGAAGTTTGCAGCGATGGCGTAACCATCGGACACTTCACTGGTGCGATCGACGGTACCGTTGTCATCCTGACCGGATTCCGGAATGTAGGACACACCGAGCTGGAAGCCTTCGATACGCGGCGTGTAGTAGGTCAGCTTTTCGGAGTCGTTGGTCCGGTTCGGCTCAACGTTGGTGGAACCGAACGGGCTGCGGAAGAAGCCGCCGGAAGCACCGACCGAGTTCGGAACCCATGCGGTCTGGTCACCGGAGTTGATACCGATACCGTAGTCAGACGGACCGTAGTTCATCTTGTACAGCGCGGAGTTTTCGGAACCCAGGTTGATCTCACCGAAGTTGCCTGTGACGATCAGGTAGGATTCGTCGATCTGGTCGCCGGAGTTGCTGTTGGCTTCCAGCTGGACATTGATGCCGACAGAAATGCCGTTATCGAGGGTGGTCATGCCCTTGAAGTGGATTTCCGCGTCAGAGACGTTAGCGAAGCCCTGATAGTCGGCCGAGCTTTTGTCGTCGGCAGTGGTGTAGCCGAACCACTGTTCCATGTAACCACCAACGGACACTTTGAGCTTTTCAGCAGCGTCCGCGGACGGCGCAGCGATCATGCCAGCGGCAACAATCGCAGTCGTTCCGAGAAGAATCTTTTTCATTTTTTCCCCTACTCCCGAGAGTCGTCGGTTGAAGTAACGCGGTCAGTTGTTTACAGAAAATCTGCTTAACCCCCTAACCTGACGTCACAGCATCACTATTCTTTCGCCATTTGACCGTCAAGGAAGACAGGCGGGGCCTTTATGCAAAACTGTCTCAATGTGGCTAAAATGCCACAAATCAGCGGTCTGGCCTGGATTTATCCAGAATCTAGCCTGCGGAAGCAGTGTGGTCATATGTCAAGTTGTTCACGGGCAGGAGAAACGGTAAAAGGCCTCTCGACCGTTTCAAAACGCGAGTGCGAGTCTTGACTGATATGAAAGTTCCAGGCCTTTCGAGGATAAGCAGGCGATTTCGCTTTCTGGCACTGCTTGGGTTGGTGTCGCTGACGGCGTGTGAGGGATCAGATGTTCAGTATGAATATCCGCGGACCGGCGCCGGCGGCAAACCAACCTATGAGAAAGAAGAAAAGATATTCGGTGAGGATGGCTTCTCGCTGCTCGGTGACAGCACCGACAACCAGCAGGCGTCTCTGGGCTCCGGCATCGCGGTCAACAGCTACCTTTGGCGGGCGTCGCTCGATACGATCTCTTTCATGCCTCTCGCCTCGGCCGATCCGTTTGGCGGTGTCATCATCACCGACTGGTATTCGCCGCCGGACACACCGACCGAGCGCTTCAAGATCAACATCTTCATCCTCGACCGGGCATTGCGGTCGGACGGCATCAGAGCGAAAGTCTTCAAGCAGAAGCTCGTGTCATCCGGCCAGTGGCAGGATCTCGGGACGGAGGAGAAACTGCACCGGGACCTTGAAGACGCGATCCTGACGCGGGCGCGGCAGTTGCGGATCGGTTCCACCAAGAACTGATCTTGTTCGCCCAGAATGAGTTTGGCGCGGCCCCATGCGGGCCGGGCCATGAGACGACCAGGCGCAGGGCGCCACCGACCAAGGCCAAGAAATGTCCCGTTACAATTTCCGCGAAACCGAAGCGAAATGGCAGCGCACCTGGGAAGAAAAGCACTGCTTTGAAGTGACGGAGGATCCGGACAAGCCGAAATATTATGTGCTTGAGATGTTCCCCTACCCGTCGGGACGGATCCATATGGGGCACGTCCGGAACTACACGCTCGGCGACCTCGTTGCCCGCTACAAGAAAGCCAGGGGCTTCAACGTCCTGCACCCGATGGGCTGGGACGCCTTCGGTCTGCCGGCGGAGAACGCAGCCTTCGAGCGCGGCGTGCATCCGGCGAAATGGACGCACGAGAACATCGCCTCCATGCGCGAGCAGCTCAAGACCATGGGCTTGTCCTATGACTGGCGCCGCGAGATCGCGACCTGCGATCCGGACTATTACCAGCACGAACAGAAGATGTTCATCGACTTCTACAAGGCGGGTCTCGCCTACAAGAAGGAAAGCTGGGTCAATTGGGATCCGGTCGAGAACACCGTATTGGCGAACGAGCAGGTCATCGACGGCATGGGCTGGCGCTCCGGCGCGCCTGTCGAGAAACGCCTGCTCTCCCAGTGGTTTCTGAAGATCACGGAATATGCCGAGGACCTGCTGCAGGCGCTGGAAGGGCTGGACCGCTGGCCGGACCGGGTCACCCTGATGCAGCACAACTGGATCGGCAAATCCGAGGGCGCCCGCGTGTTCTTCAAGCTGAAGGATGCGGAGGACAAGCTCGAGGTCTTCACCACACGGCCCGACACGCTCTACGGCGCCTCCTTCTGCGCGATCGCGGCGAACCATCCGATCGCGGCCAAGGTGGCTGAAAACAATCCCGCCCTCGGCGAATTCATCGCCGAATGCAACCGCATGGGCACCAGCGAGACCGAGATCGAAACCGCCGAGAAAAAGGGCTTCGATACCGGCCTCACGGTCACCCATCCGTTGGACGACAGCTGGGAGCTGCCGGTCTATGTCGCGAATTTCGTGCTCATGGAATATGGCACTGGCGCCATTTTCGGCTGCCCGGCGCATGATCAGCGCGATCTGGATTTCGCCCGGAAGTACGACCTGCCGGTAACTCCCGTGGTCCTGCCGCCGGAAGCCGATGCCGATAGTTTCGAAGTCGGCACCGAAGCCTATACCGGCCCCGGCAAGATCTACAATTCGGACTTCCTGGATGGTTTGTCGGTGGAAGACGCCAAAGCGAAAGTCGCCGAGCGCCTGCAGGGTGCCGGACAGGGCGAGAAGACCACGACCTATCGTCTGCGCGACTGGGGCGTGTCCCGTCAGCGCTATTGGGGCTGCCCGGTTCCCTTCATCCATTGCCCGGATTGCGGCGAGGTTCCGGTCCCTGAAGCCGACCTACCGGTCGAACTGCCGGAGGATGTCGATTTCGAGGGTACCGGCAATCCGCTGGACCGGCATCCGACCTGGAAGCATGTCAGCTGCCCGCGCTGCGGCGGCAAGGCGGAGCGCGAGACCGATACGTTCGACACTTTCTTCGAATCCTCCTGGTACTTCGCCCGTTTCGCCGATGCCAAGGCAGAGAGTGCCTTTTCCAAGGAAGCGGCCGAATACTGGCTTCCGGTGGATCAATATATCGGCGGTATCGAGCATGCGGTCCTGCACCTGCTCTATTCCCGCTTCTTCACCCGCGCCCTCCGCAAATGCGGCTATCTCGATCTCGACGAGCCGTTCGCCGGCCTGATGACCCAGGGCATGGTCTGCCACGAGACCTTCAAGGACCAGAACGGCGCATGGCTGTTCCCGACAGATGTCCGCAAGGAAGGCGACGGCTACGTCACGATCAAGGACGGCGCACCGGTCAAGACCGGCCGCATCGAGAAGATGAGCAAGTCGAAGCGCAACGTGGTCGATCCGGAAAATATCATCGGGTCCTACGGTGCGGACACGGCCCGCCTGTTCATGCTGTCGGATTCTCCGCCGGAGCGGGATCTGGAATGGACGGAATCCGGGGTTGAGGGCGCCTGGCGCTATCTCAGCCGGCTCTGGCGTCTGATCACCGAGCCGGCGAAGCCGTTCGCCCCGCACGGAACGCCACGGCCGGCGCATATCAGTGCCGCAGCGGAAGCGGCCGAACGCGCCACCCACAAGGCGATCAAGGCGATTGGCGAGGCGGTCGAACGGTTCCGCTTCAACACCGCCGTCGCCCAGGTCCGGGAGCTCAGCAACAGTCTCGCGGAACTCGACGGCGAGGACGATGGCTCCGCCTGGGCGCGCCGCTTCGGCTACGAAACGCTGGTCCGGCTGATCGAGCCGATGGTGCCGCATATCGCCGAGGAACTCTGGCTGCAGCTTGGCGGCGACGGCATGCTGACCGACCGGCCCTGGCCGGACTTCGATGAAAGCCTCGTCACTGACGACACGCTGACCATCGGCGTCCAGGTCAACGGCAAGCTGCGGGGCACCATCGAAGTGGCGCGCGATGCGGACAAGGCTCTGGTCGAGGAAGCGGCGCTGGCTGTCGAGAATGTCCGGAAGATCCTGGAAGGCAATGCCCCGCGCCGCGTGATCGTGGTGCCGAACAAGATTGTGAATATCGTTGCCTAGGGCGCTGACAGTCCCGACCCTTCTGCTGCTGCTGGCGCTGGGCGCCTGCGGTTTCCAGCCCGTCTACGGGACACGCGGCACCGGCAGCGCAAGCAGCAGCGTAACGGCGGACCTGGCGGCGATCAGTATCGGACCGATCGCGGATCGGCGCGGCCAGCTTCTGCGCAACAGCCTGCGGGACAAGCTGACACCGCGGGGCGTGCCGGCGCGAGCCCGGTTCAGGCTTGATGTCAGCCTGACCGAGAACCGGTCCGATCTGGTGATCCTGAAGGATTCCACCTCGACCTTCTCCAAGGTCCGGTTCATCGCGGAATTCGTTCTGGTCGATCTGGCGACCAACCAGCCGGTACATCGCGGCCGGTCCGAATCCACCACGACCTTCAACCGGGTGGAATCCGATTTTGCCATTCTCGCGGCCGAAAAGGACGCGCGGCGCCGGGCCGCCGACGAGATCGGCGAGGATATCCGGCTCCGGCTCGGACTTTATTTCGACCGCACCCGCGGCAGCTGACCGGGACGGGTAATGAAACTGAAATCCAACGAGATTGCCGGTTTCATCCGTCGCCCGCCGGACGGCATCGGGGCCGTTCTGATCTATGGCGCCGATGGCGGTCAGGTCCGGGAAGTTTCCGACAAGATCGGCAAAACCATCGTCGAGGATCTGTCCGACCCGTTTCAGGTCGCGGATCTGTCCCCGGAAGCGCTGAAAGACGAGCCCAGCCGGATCGCCGACGAGGCCGCCGCCATCTCCCTGACCGGCGGCCGGCGCCTGGTCCGCTTGCGTGGGGCGACGGACGCCGCGACGGCATCGGCCGAACTCGCGCTGAGTGCGGTTACCGGCGACAGCATGATCATCATCGAGGCCGGCGCTCTCGAAGCCCGCTCGAAACTCCGCAAGCTTTTCGAGACCAGCAAGAACGCGGCGGCCATCCCCTGCTATCTCGACAGCGGCGCGGGACTTGACGCGGTGATCCGCGAAACGCTCGGCTCTTTCGAGGTCCGGGCCACGCCGGATGCCCATGCCTACATGATGGAGCATCTTGGCGGCGACCGGCGGGTCACGCGGTCCGAGCTGGAGAAGCTGGCGCTCTATGTCGGCCGGGGCGGCGAAGCGAGCCTGCTGGACGCGCAGAACATGGTCGGGGACAGCAGCGCCCTCGCTCTGGACCAGATCGCACTGGCCGTGGCCAGCGGCGATGTCGCCGCGGCGGACCGGCTGCTCCGGCGCGGGTACGCCGACGGACTTAATCCGGTCGGCGTCCTGCGGGCGGTGATCCGGCATTTTCAGCGCCTGCACCGGGCGGCCGCCCATATTGCCGCGGGCGACAATCCCGACCAGGCCGTTCTGAAATTGCGGCCGCCTCTGTTCTTTGCCGTGAAGCCGGCTTTCATGGCCCAGCTGCGATCCTGGCCGATTCAGCGGTTGCGACTGGCGCTGAGCAGGCTGTCTGAAGCTGAGACGCTCTGTAAGTCCACAGGAATGCCCGATCTCTCTGTTGCGGGGCAGACCCTGCTGGGACTTGCCTACAGTGCCGCCAGAGGGCGTCCTAGAGGGTCGCGATAATCCGGTTCAGACCGGTTTTACCGTATCGCCCTCTTTCATCAGGTCGCTGAAGTCGATGGAGTTGCCATCGGCATTGGCAATCTCGTTCGCCGTTTCCTGATCGTAGTCCGGCACGTCCGCCAGAAACCCAGACATGGCCGGTGCGCTCATGTCGGCCGACACCGTTCGCGGCGCGCTCAGGATGACCAGCAGCGAGTCCAGCTGCTCCAGACTCTCGTACCGGATCATCAGGGCGCCGGACTGTCCGTCGACGCCGGTGGCGATTTCCACATGCAGCCCGAGCTTCTGCGACAGATCGTTCTCCAGCGCCTTCGTATCGGCATCCTTCTCGGCCGGCTGCTTTTGCCGCGGCTGGCGGGGACCGGAGGAGGATCCGGGCTGCTTCTCCTTCTGCACCAGACGTTCCGTCTCGCGCACATTGAGCTGGCGCCGGACAACGTCCGCAACCAATACCGCCGGGTTCTCCGCGGTCAGCAGCGCCCGGGCATGACCGGCCGAGATATCGCCGGCTTCCAGATGCGTCCTGACCTCTGTCGGTAGTGCCAGGAGACGCATTGTGTTGGCGACGTGACTCCGGCTCTTTCCAACGGCTTTTGCGACATCGGACTGGGAGTGTCCGTGGCCGTCCACGAGGCGCTGGTAGCCCTCCGCTTCCTCCAGTGGATTGAGATCCTCGCGCTGCACATTCTCGATGATCGCGATCTCGAGGGCCTCGCGGTCATCGAACTCGCGGATCTGCGCCGGGATCTCGTGCAGCTGGGCCCGCTGGGCCGCCCGCCAGCGGCGTTCGCCGGCGATGATCTCGAACGTGCCGTCCCGGTCCGGATCCCGCCGCAGCAGGATCGGCTGCAGGACACCCTTCTCGCGAATGCTCTCGGCAAGGGCCTCGAGCTCGTCCTCGTTGAAAATGCGGCGCGGCTGGAAACGGCCCGGATGGACATGCTCGATCGGCACCGTCCGGCTTTGCTGCATCCGGTCGACCGAACCGGTCTGCGAGCCGTCCTCGCCGAGCAGGGAGGCAAGCCCCCGTCCGAGGCGGCGTTTCTTGGCGCTGCCCTCTTCCATACTCACGCGGCAATGCTCCTTTCGCGCTTCATCACCTCGCTGGCCAGATGGATATAGGCCTGCGAGCCGGTGCAGCGCATATCATAGACAATCACCGGCAGCCCGTGGGACGGGGCTTCCGAGATCCGCACATTGCGCGGAATCACCGTCCGGTAAACCTTGTCCCCGAAATGCTCCCGCACATCCTCGGCCACCGCAAGGGAGAGATTGTTCCGGCGATCGAACATGGTCAGCACCACGCCCTGGATTTCCAGGTCCGGGTTGAAGGCCTGGCGGATCCGCTCGATGGTCCGCATCAGCTGGCTCAGGCCTTCCAGCGCATAGAACTCGCATTGCAGCGGCACCAGCACCGCGTCGGCGGCGACCAGCGCGTTCAGGGTCAGCAGACCAAGCGACGGCGGGCAGTCGATCAGAATGTAGTCATATGTGTTCCGGCCGGCAGCGAGATGCCGGACCAGAGCCTCGCGCAGACGGAACTCCCGGTCTTCCATGGTGACCAGTTCGATCTCCGCGCCGGACAGGTGGACGGAGGACGGCACGATGGAGAGGCGGGGAACATCGGTTTGCGTGATCGCTTCGGAAATCGGCGAAGCGCCGATCAGGACCGAGTAGGAGTCATTCTCGCGATTGTTGCGCGGCACGCCGAGACCGGTGCTGGCATTGCCCTGCGGATCGAGATCGATCACCAGGACCTTTTTCTGACAGGCGGCAAGCGCGGTCGCGAGGTTGATGGCTGTTGTCGTCTTGCCAACCCCGCCTTTTTGATTAACAACCGCCAAAATTCGGGGCGCTACGGCTGCATCACCCCTCAGCACCATTGCTTCTGACATATGATATGCCCTCCAAGCGCAAGAGACATCCCTCGGGGTCCGACCAGCTCGGGGTGAGGGTTTCAGCCATATTCCACCTTTCCCGAGCAGTAGTCAATTCCTTCTGGATAGCCCTACCCTTCAGGAAGAGACAACACCCGTCATTCTTGAGGTGTGGCTTGGAGTAGTCGAGTAATACATCGACTGTCGCGAGAGCACGCGCCGAGACTACATCTACATCTAGCGGTTCAAGTTCCTCAATTCTACAAGAGTGAACCGTCGCCTGGGCGCCGCAGGTCCGGGCAACCTCCCGCAGAAAGACCGATTTGCGCTGATCCGATTCACACAGATGCACGTCCCGCGCGCCCATGATCGCGAGGACCATGCCGGGGAAGCCGGCGCCGCTTCCAAGGTCGAGAATGCGCGTGTGGTTATGCGGCAGCTCGGGAAAGACCTGCGCGGAATCCAGAAAATGCCGGCGCCAGATATCGCTGAGCGTGTTTTTGGATACCAGATTGATGGCCCGCTGATAGCGTTCGACCATCTCGGCATAGATTTTCAGCCTCTCCAGCGTTTCACGTGAAACGCCGGCACGGGCGGCAAACTCTTCAGGGTTCACGGTGTCTTCGTCCTCAGGGGCTTCGTCTTTAGGGGCGCGCCTTCAGGCGGCGTCTTGTTTGGCCTGCCGCCGGACATACCGCAGCAGCAGGATGACGGCTGCGGGCGTGACCCCGTCGATCCGGGCCGCCTGCCCGATGGTGCGCGGCGCCACCTTGGTAAACTTCTCCCGCACCTCGTTGGAAAGGCCGGAGATAGCGGCATAGTCGAGGCCTGCCGGGATCTCGAGCCCCTCGTCCCGGCGATAAGCCGCAACGTCTACCTCCTGCCGCTCTATATAGCCGGCATATTGTGCATCGATCTGCACCTGTTCAGCCACCGCCGGCTCCAGGCCGCCGAGCTCGGGCCAGAGCGCAACGAGCGCATCCCAGCCGACCGTCCGATAGCCAAGCAGGTCGTAGGCACTGCGCCAGATGCCATCCTGGTTGATCTTGATTCCGGCTTTCTGCAGCGCGTTGGGTGTATCGCCGAGCTTCAGGGCCAGCGCCCGCCCCTGCTGGATCGCGCCAAGTTTCGTTTCGAACAACCTTGCCCGCTCCGCACCGACACAGCATGTTTCCATGCCCTTCTGCGTAAGCCGCTGATCCGCATTGTCCGCCCTGAGCCGCAGCCGGTATTCCGCGCGGGATGTCAGCATGCGATAGGGCTCGCTCACCCCCTTGGTCACCAGATCGTCGATCAGAACGCCGATATAGGCATCAGCGCGATCCAGAACGAAGTCCCGGTCCTGGCCGCCGGTCCGGAGCGCGGCATTCACACCGGCCATCAGACCCTGCGCCGCGGCTTCTTCATATCCCGTCGTTCCGTTGATCTGCCCGGCAAAGTAAAGCCCGGGGATCTTCTTGGTCGCCAGAGTGTGGGAGAGCTCGCGCGGGTCCACATAATCGTACTCGATGGCGTATCCGGGGCGGATGATCCGGGCATTCTCCAGACCGGGAATGGTCTTGAACATTGCCGCCTGAACATCCGCCGGTAGCGATGTCGAAATACCGTTCGGATAGACGGTCGGATCGTCAAGTCCCTCAGGCTCAAGAAAAATCTGATGCTGAGAGCGATCCTCAAAGCGGACCACCTTATCTTCTATAGAGGGACAGTAGCGCGGCCCGACCCCCTCGATCCGGCCGCCATACATCGCCGAGCGGTGCAAATTGTCCCGGATGACCTGATGGGTTTCCGGGTTCGTGTAGGTGATATGGCAGCTGATCTGCGGCACCGTGATGCGGTCCGTCAGATAGGAAAACGGCTCGGGCGGATCATCCGCCTTCTGCTCCTGCAGGCCGGACCAGTCGATTGTCGTCCCGTCCAGCCGCGCGGGCGTCCCGGTCTTCAGGCGGCCGAGCCTGAAGCCGAAGCGTGCCAGGGTCTCTGCCAGCGCGACGGACGGCGCATCGCCCACCCGGCCGGCCGGGCGCCGTTCCTCGCCCAGATGAATCTCGCCGCGCAGGAACGTGCCGGTCGTCAGCACGACGGCACCGGCTTTGATCTCCCGGCCGCCATCGACAACGATGCCGGCAATCGCACCGGACTCATCCAGCAGCAGGTCTTCGACGGACGCCGCTTCGATCGTCAGGTTTTCCTGATTTTCAAGCAGGTCCCGGATCGCCGCTCGATACAGCGCCCGGTCCGCCTGGGCCCGCGGGCCGCGCACGGCCGGGCCCTTGCTCCTGTTCAGCATGCGGAACTGGATGCCCGCCCGGTCGATGGCCCGGCCCATGATGCCGTCCAGCGCATCCACTTCGCGCACGAGGTGGCCCTTGCCGAGCCCCCCGATTGCCGGGTTGCAGGACATCTCACCGATGGTCTCGATCTTGTGGGTGGCGAGAAGCGTTCGGGCGCCCATCCGGGCCGCCGCCGCGGCCGCTTCGCAGCCTGCATGGCCGCCACCAACGACTATCACGTCGTACATCGCGTCCGTCTCCGGATCAGTGCGGAAAATCTGTGGCCCAAAATGCTGCGGCGCCCGGCAAAAGGCAATCTCTGTTTCGCGATATCCGCCCTGCATGTTTCACGTGAAACGGGGGCTCTATTTGCCGATGCAGAACTCAGAGAACACAAGATCGAGGATTTCCTCGATATCGACCGCGCCCGTCACGCGTCCCAACGCCCGCACCGCCAATCGTAAATCCTCGGCCACGAGGCCGTATTCAACATCAAACTCATCCGCCTCGAACCCGCATTGCGCCAAAGCGCGGCGCAAATGCTCCAGGGATTCCGTCAATCCTTCACGGTGCCGGGCCCGTGTAAGGGCCGGCGCTTCACCCAGATCCATCAGGATTGCCGCTTTCTCGGCGATCATGGCCATAAGCCCGTCCATGCCCTCACCCGTCGCCACGGAAATCGCAACATGGTCTTTATCAAGCAGGCCTCGTTCAGCACCGGATAGCAAATCAGCCTTGGTCGCGATCAAGATTCGTTCGGCATGTCCGGAGGCCGGCACCGCCTCTTCCCCTTCGCGGATAGACTGCGCATCCGCCAGATCGAGGACCAGGTCAGCCGTCTCAGCCCAGGCCCGGGCCCGTCGTATACCCTCGGATTCGATAAAGTCCGCCCCTTCTCGCAGTCCTGCCGTATCCGCTACCAGGACCGGATACCCGGATATGTCCAGATGGATCTCGATGATGTCGCGTGTCGTACCCGCTACGTCGGACACTATCGCCGCATCCCTTTTGCAGAGCCAGTTCAGGAGGGAAGACTTACCGGCGTTCGGGGGGCCTATAATGGCCATACGCAGGCCGTCTCGAAGGCGCTCGCCCCGTCCGCCATCATCCAGATGGGCCGATATCGACGCATCAAGGTCATACACTTGGCCACGGATCCCGTCCCAGACCTCTTGAGGCAGATCCTCGTCCGGAAAATCGACCAGCGCCTCGATATGGCCGAGCACCCGGAGCATCCGTTGCCGCCAATCCTGATAGAGCGCGCCCAATGCCCCCCGGCTTTGACGCCTCGCCTGAAGCCGTTGGGCCTCGGTCTCCGCATCCACCAGGTCGGCGATGCCTTCCGCCGCTGTCAGATCCATCTTGCCGTTGAGCACGGCGCGGCGGGAGAATTCGCCCGGCGCGGCCATGCGGTATCCCGGCTGGGCCGCCAGTGCCCGCAGCATCGCCGTTTCCACGGCCCGGCCGCCGTGCATCTGGTACTCCACCACATCCTCGCCGGTAAAGCTGGCCGGGCCGGGAAAAGCCAGAACCAGACCGTCATCAATCGCGGCGCCACCGTCCGAGACCGTCGCCCGCACGGCCATCCGCGGCTCAATGCCGATCAGGCCCGTCAGGCGCTGCAATCCCTCGAATGCCGCCGGGCCCGAGACCCGGAACATGGAGACACCCGCCCGCCCCGCTGCCGTGGCAAGCGCGTAAATCGTCTCGTCCACCGATCCGTTCATCCCGTTCCCAACTCCCGTGCCATACACAGCGCTGGACCTCATGGGTCCGAGCCCTCACCTTTGGCCTGAGAATACTGCAAACCCCGACCCCGGATGCTGTCCCATGCGCAACGAGCTCGACAAGGAAACCAGCCCCTATCTGCTGCAGCACAGGGACAATCCCGTGCATTGGCAGACCTGGTCCGAAGACACCATTGCCACGGCGCGCCAGGCGGACAAGCCGATCCTGCTTTCCGTCGGATATGCCGCCTGCCACTGGTGCCATGTCATGGCCCACGAAAGCTTCGAGGACCCGGATACCGCAGCGGTGATGAACGAGCTGTTCGTCAACGTCAAGGTGGATCGGGAGGAGCGGCCGGATCTCGACATGATCTATCAGACCGCCCTCGCCATCACGGGCCAGCAGGGCGGCTGGCCGCTCACCATGTTCCTGACGCCCGAAGGCGCGCCCTTCTGGGGCGGCACATATTTTCCGCCGGATCAGCGCTATGGCCGGCCCGCCTTCCGGGATGTGCTGCGCCAGATTGAGGGCGTCTACCGGGAAGACCCCGGCCGCGTCGCCAGCAATGTCACGGCCATCGCGCAGCGTCTGGAAGGCGTCTTTGCCGGGAGTCCCGGCACGCGCATTCCGCTGGAGGCCGCGCCCGACGTCGCCGCCCGGTTCCTGTCCGAGCATGATCCGGTCTATGGCGGCATCGGCGACGCGCCGAAATTCCCCCAGCCGACCATCCTGAAATTCCTCTGGCGGACCGGCCAGCGCACCCGGAACGACGCGATGCTGCAGGCCGTGCGGACCTCCGTCACCGCCATGTGCGAGGGCGGCATCTACGATCATCTCGGCGGCGGATTCGCCCGCTATTCGACAGACGCCGAATGGCTGGCCCCGCATTTCGAGAAGATGCTCTATGACAACGCCCAGCTTGTCGCCCTGATGGTTGAGATGCAGCGCCAGGACCCGAACCCGCTCTATGAGCAGCGCATCCGGGAGACGATCGACTGGCTGTTCCGGGAGATGATCTCGCAGGGTGGCGGCTTCGCTTCCGCCCTCGACGCGGACAGCGAGGGCGAGGAAGGAAAATTCTATGTCTGGAGCGCGGAAGAGATCTCCGAAAGCCTGACGGAAGCCGGGCTCGACGCGACGCTCTTCGCGGAACATTACGACGTCACGCCCGGCGGCAATTGGGAAGGCACGGTAATCCTGAACCGGCGCCATCGCAAGGGCCCCTTCCCTGAAGAGATCGAAGCCAAACTACGCGCCGCCCGTCAGCATCTCCTGACCCTGCGCGACAAACGCATCCGCCCAAGCTGGGACGACAAGGTGCTGGCCGACTGGAACGGCCTGATGATTGCGGCGCTCGCCGATGCGGCAATCCTGCTCGGAGAGATGGACTGGCTCGCCCGGGCCGAAGTCGCCTTCGCCTTCGTCACAGAGCATATGGAAAAAGACGGGCGATTGCTGCATTCCTGCCGGAACGGACAGGCAAAGCATGCGGCCACCCTAGACGATTATGCCAACATGATCCTCGCCACCCTTACCCTCGAAGCCGCGACCGGAAAGCCCGCGTACCTGACGAAAGCGGAGGCATGGGTTTCCGTCCTCGACCGGCATTTCCGCGATCAAAAGGACGGCTCCTACTTCTTCACGGCCGACGACCAGACGGATCTGATGCTCCGGACCAAGACCGCGATCGACAATGTGACCCCGGCCGGGAACAGCACACTTGTCGAATGTCTCGCCCGGCTCTGGCTGCTGACGGGAAAAACGGCCTATGCGGAGCGGGCGGACACCCTGACCAAGGCCTTCGCCGGGTCCTTCCAGCAACAGCCGCAGGGCTTTCCCGGCCTGCTCAACGGCATGGAATGGCTCCTGCATGGCCGACAGATCGTCATTGTCGGCGATCCGGAGGCAGCAGAGACCAAAGCACTGGCCCATAGCGCCCGCACCGCCGGACGGGCCCTTTCGACCGTGCAGATCATCCGGGACGGCACCGCGCTTCCGGAGGATCATCCCGCCCATGGCAAGGGATCTGTCGATGGCGCACCCGCTGCCTATCTCTGCGTCAGCCAAGTCTGCTCGGCACCGGAAGTTGATCCGCAAGCGTTCCGAGCTGCCCTTGAGGCCCGGCCATGAGCGCGCCACACCAGCATAGTTTCAACAGCCCCATCGGCCGCATTCACCTGACCGAAGAGGACGGAGCCATCACAGGCCTGACATGGGTTTCACGTGAAACATCCGCACTTCATTCCGACAACGCAACAAGTGACCTTCTCGCGGAGGCAGAGCGTCAGATTCAGGCTTACTTCGCGAAAGACCGGCGAGATTTCGACCTGCCCCTGGCCTTCAATCGAGGTTCCGCCTTCGAGCAGTCGGTCTGGCGCGCGATGCAGGAAATCCCCTTCGGCACAGTCTGGACCTACGGCGATATCGCGGACCATGTCGGCGGCGTCGCCCGGGCGGTGGGCGGTGCCTGCGGGTCCAATCCGATCCCGCTCATCATCCCCTGTCACCGGGTGGTCGGCAGCAATGGCAAACTGACCGGTTTTTCCGGCGATGGCGGCATTGCCACCAAGCAGCGTTTGCTCGACCACGAGTCCGACCAGCTCTCCCTGTTTTGACGGACACCCATGCCGCAACAGGGCGTGGACACATGCTCACCGGCACGCCTAGTCTCTCGTCGATGACAGCTTCAGAGGGAGGCACTCAATGGCATATGTGACAATCAAAGCCGCTGACGGCGGCTCTTTTCAGGCTTATCACGCAGCGCCCGCTGGCGGCGGAAAGGCCCCGGGCATCGTCCTGATCCAGGAGATCTTCGGCGTGAACAAGGTGATGCGGGACCAGGCGGATGCCTATGCGGCAGAGGGATATCACGTGCTCTGCCCGGATATCTTCTGGCGCATCGAGCCCGGCATCGACATTACCGACCAGAGCCAGGCCGAATGGGACAGGGCGTTCGCCCTGTTCAACGCCTTCGATGTGGACAAGGGCGTCGAGGACCTGAAGGCCACCCTCGCCCATCTGAGGACCATGGACGGCTGCAGCGGCAAGGCCGGGTCCGTCGGCTATTGCCTGGGCGGTAAGCTCGCCTACCTGATGGCCACCCGTTCCAGTGCCGACTGCAACGTGAGCTATTACGGTGTCGGCCTGGATGAGCTTCTCGGTGAATCCAAGAACATTACAAACCCGTATCTGAACCACATGGCCTCCGAGGACGGTTTCGTCCCGAAGGAGGCGCAGGCAAAGATCAAGGCCGGCCTGGCAGACAATCCGCAGGTCACGCTGCATGTCTATGACGGTCAGGACCATGCATTTGCGCGTCAGGGAGGCGCACATTACGACGCGGCGGCGGCCGAGACGGCCAATGCCCGCACCGCTGACTTCTTCAAAACCCATCTCGGCTAAAACAAGGGAACAAGAAAAATGGTCAAGGCAATCCAGTTCAAGGCTCCGGGCGGTCCCGAGGTTCTTGAAATGACGGAGGTCGATCTCGCGGCTCCGGCCGCCGGCGAAATCACCGTGCGGCACACAGCAATCGGCCTCAACTTCATCGACACCTATCACCGCAGCGGGCTTTATCCCCTGCCGCTTCCCTCCGGGATTGGCATGGAGGGGGCCGGTGTCGTCGAGGCTATCGGCAGCGATGTCTCCGATCTTGCCGTAGGCGACCGGGTGGCCTATGCCTCCCCGCCCCCGGGATCCTATGCCGAGGCCCGCAACATCGCCGCAAGCCGCGTCGTGAAGATCCCCGACGGAGTCGAGGACCAGACAGCCGCCGCGATGATGCTCAAAGGCATGACGGCCCAGTATCTGATCCGGCAGATCTACAAGGTCGGCAAGGGCGACACGATCCTGATCCATGCCGCTGCCGGCGGCGTTGGCCAGATCGTCTGCCAGTGGGCGAGCCATCTTGGCGCCACCGTCATCGGCACCGTCGGCAGCAAGGAAAAGGCGGAGATCGCCAAGGCCAACGGCTGTCATCATCCGGTGCTTTACAATGACGAGGATTTCGTCGAGCGGGTGAAGGAGATCACGGACGGCAAGATGCTTCCCGTGGTCTATGATTCAATCGGCGATACCACCTTCGAGAAATCCCTCGATTGCCTGCGTCCGCGCGGCCTGATGGTCAGCTTCGGCCAGGCAGCCGGCCCGATCCCGCCGGTCAATCTCGGGATTTTTGCGCAGAAGGGTTCTCTCTTTTTCACCCGGCCAACCCTGTTCAACTACATCGCCACCGCCGAAGATCTCCGCGCGACAGCCGGAGATCTGTTCGGCGCAGTCACTTCTGGCGCGGTGAAGATCCATATCGACCAGACCTTCCCCCTGGCCGAAGCCAGGGCAGCCCACGAGGCACTCGAGGCCCGCAAGACCACCGGATCGACCATCCTAATCCCGTAAGCCCGGCTACCGGAAAAACAAAAAGGGCGGAGCTTTGCGGCTCCGCCCTTCTCTTCGATCTTTTTGACCGTCCAGGAGTTCCCGGATCAGGAATTCATGGCGTCGAAGAAATCGTTGTTGTTCTTCGAGACCTTGAGCTTGTCGATCAGGAATTCCATGGCATCGACCGTGCCCATCTGGGTCAGGATCCGGCGCAGCACCCACATCTTGTTGAGGGTCGCGCGGTCCACCAGAAGTTCTTCCTTCCGGGTGCCCGACCGGGTGATGTCGATGGCCGGGAACGTCCGCTTGTCGGCCAGCTTGCGGTCCAGGATGATCTCGGAGTTACCCGTACCCTTGAACTCTTCGAAGATGACCTCGTCCATGCGCGAGCCGGTATCGATCAGCGCGGTCGCGATGATTGTCAGCGAGCCGCCCTCCTCGATGTTCCGGGCCGCACCGAAGAAGCGCTTCGGCCGCTGCAGGGCATTCGCATCCACACCACCCGTCAGCACCTTGCCCGAGGACGGCACCACGGTGTTGTAGGCACGTGCCAGGCGGGTGATGGAATCCAGCAGGATGACCACGTCGCGCTTGTGTTCGACCAGGCGCTTTGCCTTCTCGATCACCATTTCCGCAACCTGAACGTGGCGGGCGGCCGGCTCGTCGAAGGTCGAGCTGATAACCTCGCCCTTCACCGAACGGTCCATGTCCGTCACTTCTTCCGGCCGTTCATCGATCAACAGCACCAGCAGATAGGCGTCCGGGTGATTCTCCGCGATCGCATGGGCGATGTTCTGCAACATCACCGTCTTGCCGGTACGCGGCGGCGCCACAATCAACCCACGCTGACCCATGCCAAGCGGCGCGATCAGGTCGATCACGCGCGTTGTGGCACCCTGCTGCTTGTTCACCGGATCTTCGAGCTCGAGGTTGAGCCTCTGTTCCGGATAGAGCGGAGTCAGGTTATCGAAATTGATCCTGTGACGTACCGCCTCCGGATCTTCGAAATTGATCTGGTTGACCTTGAGCAGCGCGAAGTACCGCTCGCCGTCTTTCGGTGCCCGGATCTGCCCCTCGACCGTATCGCCGGTGCGCAGCCCAAAGCGCCGCACCTGGCTCGGAGAGATATAAATATCATCCGGGCCCGGCAAATAA
The DNA here is from genome assembly GCF_040217065.1 of Nisaea sp. Taxonomy (GTDB): domain Bacteria; phylum Pseudomonadota; class Alphaproteobacteria; order Thalassobaculales; family Thalassobaculaceae; genus Nisaea. The sequence continues at coordinate 170,431 of NZ_JAVJNX010000010.1, read as the reverse complement.
TTCGATTCTGGCGATCTGAGAAAGCCAAAGCCATCCGGCAATGTTTCAAGAACACCTGTGCCGTATATCGGTAAATCGTTATCAGCTAATTGTTTAAGAATGGCGAACATCATGTCCTGCTTGCGCAGAACACTTGCGTTCTCGATCTCCAAGTCTTCCGCATAAGCAAGAAGATCTTGAGGTGTCTTCGATTTCAGCTCTTGAAGATGCATCGTCCTGTCGATGACAAGGTATAACGAATGATTTGAGAGGTCGGCCCTATGAGCAGGCCGCACGAGAGTCGCTGATTAGAGCAGACTTTTATGATTCGTTCTGTGCGGGAAAGACCTGACGCAATGCCATACGGCGATCAACGCTGTTGTCAATTACAGTGCATCTGCGGCGAATGTCAAACCCGAATATTTGAGAAAAATGGAATTCAACCGGAAAACGGCTTCACGATCACCATGATTATGATCACGATCAGCAAAACGGTCGGGACCTCGTTCGCAATCCGGTAAAAACGCTCACTATGCCGGTTCGCGTCCGCCGCAAACTGCCTTCTCCAGCGGGACAATGCACCATGGAACCCGGTCATGAGCACGAGACAGGCCAATTTCACATGCATCCACGGTTCGGAAAGATAGTCCGGGACCAGAACCAGCATCCAGATCCCGAACACGAAGGTCGCAATCATCGCCGGGTTGATGATCGCCCGGAGCAGACGGCGCTCCATCACCTTCAGGGTCTCGGAGAGCTCCGAGCCGGCGTCGGCACCCGTGTGATAGACGTAGAGCCTCGGCAGATAAAACATCCCGGCCATCCAGGCGACCATACTGATCACATGCAGTGCCTTGATCCATTCGTAGCTCATGCGCGAAACCCTTCCCTGCGACTGGCGTCAGCGTCCGGCTCTCACCTGCCGGACGAGCTGTTCCACATGCTCAATCGGTGTTGTCGGCAGAATGCCGTGCCCGAGATTGAAGATGAACGGCCCGGACGACGCGGCTGAGAGAATGCTTTCGACCTCGGCCTCAAGGCCGGCCCCCCCGGCCAGCAGCGCGATCGGATCGAGATTACCCTGTATCGGCATCCGGCTCTGGATGTTCTCGACGGCCCAGCGGATCGGCATCGCCGTGTCCACCGCAACGGCGTCCACGCCGGTTTCCGCGATATAGTCGAGGTAATGCGCACCGGCGGCCCGGGGAAATCCGATGATCGGCAGAGCCGGATATTGGGCCTTCACTGCCGAGATGATTTTCTTCGTCGGCTCAAGCACGGCCATACGGAACAGCCGCGGAGACAACACACCGGCCCAGGAATCGAAGAGTTTCAGAACTTCGGCCCCTGCCTTCGCCTGGCCCAGCAGATAGGTGATAGTCCCCTCGACGACAATATCGATCAGCTCCTGAAAGCCTTCCGGATCCGAATAGGCCCACCGTTTGGTCGCCGCGTAATCCTTGCTGCTGCCGCCTTCGACCATATAGGTGATGACGGTCCAGGGACTGCCCGAGAAGCCGATCAGGGTGGTCTGGGCAGGGAGAGACGCCCGAACCCGCGACACGGTCTCGTAGACGTTCCCCACGCGGTCTGAGAGGCCATTCAGGTCCAGACTCTTCAGTGCTGCGCGATCCGTCACCGGTTCCAGCACCGGACCCCGCCCCTCGACGAAACGGAGCGGCTGGCCCAGCCCGTGCGGCACGATCAGGATGTCGGAAAACAGGATGGCGCCGTCCATGCCGAAGCGCCGGATCGGCTGCAGGGTGACTTCCGCCGCCAGTTCCGGATTGAGACAGAGATCGACGAAGGACCCGGCATCTGCACGGATCGCCCGGTATTCCGGCAAATACCGCCCCGCCTGGCGCATCAGCCAGATAGGAGGGATTTCCGCGGTCTTTCCGGCCAATACGTTGAGAAGAGCTTTATCGGTCATCGCGTGCCTGTCCGTCCGGTGAATAAGTGCGCCACTCCTAACAAAGAATCTTATTAGAAATAACTAGGAAGTGATTGTAGTGGTGCTGTGAGTCCTGTGGATTACCTTTTGACCACAGGCTGCACACAGTTTTGTGCGACCCGGATCATAGAGGGCGGGACCGGGGATAAGAACCGGTAAAAATGCCGCAACATCGCGGTCTTCCTTTTATGCTGTTCCTGTGGATTGCGGGGATATCTCGTCCCCCGGCTGCCGGCAGGAGTTTGTGCGGTGGACGGGAAAAGATTGTCCCCCGGAGAACAACCGAGGTTCGGGCGCTGGCACAGATGGGTGCAGAATTTCTTTCTGCTGTGAATCCGGATTCTGTAAACAGTTCATATGCAGTTATCCCCAATGGGATGTGGAACGTGACCGATACGGATATTCATCTTCACCTGGTGTCCGATGCGACCGGGGAAACCAATCACCAGGTCGTGCGGGCCTGTCTGGTCCAGTTCGACGGTGTGCGGGCCCGCGAACATGTCTGGTCTCTGGTCAGAACGTCCGGGCATATCGAAAAAGTACTGGCGGCCGTCGCCGTCTATCCCGGACCGGTGCTCTTCACCCTGGTCAATCCGGAGCTGCGTCAGCAGCTCGAGAAAGGCTGTCAGCAGCGCCGGGTGCCCTGCATTTCCGTTCTCGATACGGTGGTGAATGCCCTTGGCAACTTTCTCGGGCAGGAGAGTCACGGCCGGCCGGGCCGTCAGCACGAACTCGACGCGGCCTATTTCAATCGGATTCGTGCCATGGACTATACGCTGGCCCATGATGACGGGCAGATGGTGCACGATCTTGAAGATGCCGACATTGTCATCGTCGGCGTCTCCCGGACCTCGAAGACCCCGACCTCCCTCTATCTCGCCAATCGTGGATATGCGACCGCCAATATCCCGGTGGTGCCCGGCGTTCCGCTGCCGCAGGAGCTTTACAGTCTCAAGCAGCCCTTCGTCGTAGCTCTGACCAATGATCCGAACCGGCTGACCCAGGTCCGTCGCAACCGCATGCTGATGCTCCAGCACAGCAACGAAACGGACTATGTCGATCCTGAAAAGGTGCGTGCCGAGGTCGTCGACGCCCGAAAGCTCTTCACCAAGGGAGGCTGGCCGGTGATTGACGTGACCCGCCGTTCGATCGAGGAAACCGCCGCGGCGGTGCTTCAGAAATACGCCAAATTTCACGGTCTGGAATCCTGATGTCAGCACATTCCGATCTTTCCCGCCTGAGCGGCACCGGCGACAAGCCGGTCGTGCTGGCATCCGGCAGCCGGACCCGCGCGGACATGCTGCGGGCGGCCGGCCTGCCGGTGGATATCCGCAAGCCGAATGTCGATGAGTCCGAATTCAAGCGCAGCCTGAAGGCCGAGGGCGCGAGCGCGGCCGACGTCGCGACATTCCTTGCGGAAATGAAGGCGAACACCATCTCCCGTGCCGTCCCGGAAGCGCTGGTGATCGGTGCGGACCAGATGCTCGATATCGAAGGGGAATGGCTGGACAAGCCGGAAGACCGGGCCGGCGCCGCCGCGCATCTCCGCCGCCTCTCCGGCAAGCGGCACAGCCTGATCAGCGCGGTGGTGGTTTCCGCAGGCGGCACCCGGATCTGGCACAATATCGCCACGGCCAGCCTGCTTGTCCGGCCGCTCTCCGATGAATTCATCGACGCTTATCTCGACACTGTCGGTGAGCAGGCTTTTGAATCCGTCGGGGCCTATCAGCTTGAATCGCTCGGCGCACAGCTTTTCACGGCGGTCGAGGGCGACTTTTTCACTGTTCTCGGGCTGCCATTGCTTCCCCTGCTCGATTTCATGCGCACGCACAACGCATTGCGGGCCTGAGGCGATGCTGGTTCTCGGCCTGACCGGATCCATCGGCATGGGGAAAAGCACGGCGGCCGCGATGTTCCGGCGTCTGGGCGTGCCGGTCCATGATGCCGACGCCGCGGTACACGCCCTTTTTCAGGCCGGCGGTCTTGCCGTGGCGCCGATCTCGCGCCGGTTTCCGGACGCGGTGGTCGCCGGCGCGGTCGATCGGGAGCGCCTCGGCAAGATCGTTTTCGGAGATGCGGTGGCGCTTCGGGATCTGGAAGCAATCGTGCACCCGCTGGTGCGCCGTGAGCGGGACCGGTTTCTTGCCCTGCAGCGCCGGGCCCGGCGGCGGGCGGCCGTGCTCGATATACCGTTGCTGTTCGAGACCGGTGGAGAGAATGTCTGCGACTATGTGGTCGTGGTGTCGGCCCCGGCATTCCTGCAGCGTCAGAGGGTTCTTGCCCGCCCCGGCATGACAGATGAACGCCTCTCTTCTATTCTGCAAAAACAGTTGCCGGACCGGGAAAAGCGCCGCTGCGCGGATTTTGTGCTACCGACCGGGCTGGGCCGGGCCGCGACCATCCGGGCAATTAAGAAAATCCTCCGCCAACTGGGAATTCGACATGCGTGAACTGGTTCTTGATACCGAAACCACCGGCATCGATCCGAAACAGGGGCACCGGATTATCGAGATCGGCGCCATCGAGCTGGTCAACCATGTCCCGACCGGCGAGAGCTATCACGTCTATATCAACCCGGAGCGCGAGGTCGAACAGGGCGCCTTCGAGGTGCATGGCCTGTCGACCGAGTTCCTGGCCGACTATCCGAATTTTGCCGGAATTGTGGACGGTTTTCTGGATTTCGTCGCGGATGCCACGCTGGTTATCCACAATGCCAGATTCGACATGGGCTTTATCAATGCGGAGCTGAAGCGGCTCGGCCGCCCGGAAATGCCGATGGAACGGGCGATCGATACTCTGACCATGGCGCGGCGCAAATATCCGGGCGCACAGGCCAGCCTGGATGCGCTGTGCCGCCGGTTCGAGATCGACAATGGCCATCGCGATCTGCATGGCGCGCTGGTCGATGCGGATCTGCTCGCTTCGGTTTATCTCGAACTGATCGGCGGGCGGCAGCCCGGTCTGGAGCTGGCCCGGCAAGAGGCGACAGGCCATGCCGTTCCGGAGATCAGAACCGCAGTGGTCCGGCCGCCACGCACTTATGCGCCGAGCCCGGAAGAGCTCGCGGCGCACGCGGCGCTGATGGAAAAGGTGAAAGACCCGATCTGGAACCGGGCCGAAGACGCGGCCGAATAATCAGGCGTTGCCTTCGGTCTCGATCTTGGCGACGTCGACGCCGCCGGCTTCGGCCCGGGTCAGCTCGTTCTTCTGAAAGACACCGAGAAAATCGATCGGCTGGATATGCAATGGCGGGAAACCGCCATCTGACGTCACCTGGCCGATGATCTGGCGGGCAAACGGGAACAGCAGCCGGGCGCATTCGACCATCAGCACATATTCGAGCTGATCGGGCCGCAGGTTCTCGAACTGGAAAACCCCGGCATAGGACAGCTCAACGATGAAGATCTTGTCGCCTTCGTGAACGCCGTTGACGTTCAGCAGCAGGACGACCTCGAAGACATTGTCAGCCATCCGCTCCGCCCGTACATCGACACCGATCTCGATATCGGGACGGATATCGGCGCGCAGGCTCAGCGGCGCCTTCGGGTTTTCGAAAGACAGGTCCTTGATATACTGCGCCTGCACCGTCATCGCGAAGGTGTTGATCGCGGCGGCCGCGTCTTGGCCGGGTGCTGTGCCGGTATCTGTGTCGGTCATCGGTTCGATCTTATCTCTGCCGGGTCAAATTCAAGGCGCGTGGGTATCACGGATCGGGGGTGTGAACAACCTCTCCCGCGCCGTCCCGCTGTACCTTGACGATCGTTCCGTTGCCGACCGGCAATCCGGTCAGGCGGTTGATGAAACCCCAGTGACTGACACAGACCACCTGGTCCCAGTCCGGACGATGATGGTTGGCATCAAGGAAGGAACGCACCCTGGCATGGACCTCATGCTCTTCCTCGTGATGATCCGTCCACCATTGCTCGTCGATGTGATCGAAGGAAAGATGTGGCCAGTCCTGTCGAAGCGCTGAGCGGGTGCGTCCGATATCGCAGATGAAATGCCGATGCTCGCGGATCAGCGGCTCTATCCGGATCTCCCGGCCGATGACCTCAGCAATGATATGCGCCGTTTCCAGGGCACGGCGATAGGGGCTGGAGATGATGTGATCGACATCCTGCGCGCGCAAGGCTTCGGCACTGTGCAGGATCTGGGCCTGCCCGAGTTCGGTCAGCGCCGGGTCCTCGATCCCGGGGTCACGGCCCGTGGCGCCATAGACGACATTGAACTCGGACTGGCCATGGCGGACGAAGAGCATCTGGGCGGTTTCCCTCGGTGGCGCGCGCGTTCAGATCAGCGCGGCGGCAATTTTCGGTCGTTGCTGTCGCTATCGGCCCCGGATTCCTTGTCGTTATCCGTCAGATCCTTGAAATCCGCGTCAATGATCGTGCCGGGACCGGACGCGCCGGAAGCTTTATCCGAGCGGCTGCGAACAATCCAGACGTGAGAGTCGGCGGCCCGCGCGGCGCCCCTGAACAGCATGCCGATCAGCACCACGCGCAGCGGCGGTATGAACAGCAGAAATCCGGCCACATCGGTTACGAAGCCCGGCAGGAACAGGAACAGGGCAGCCAGCAGCAGGCCGATGCCGTCAATGATTTCGGCCAGCGGCGTTTCCTCCCGCCGGAGCTGCTCCTGGGCCCGCTGCAGGACCGCCGTTCCCTGGCTCCGGAACAGCAGGGCGCCGAGCGCGGCTGTCAGCAGGGTCAGGCCGACCGTCGCCCAGCCGCCGATGATCCCGCCCACCTCGGCGAAGACGTAGATCTCGACGGCCGGAATGCCGATCAAAACGAAAAGGATAAGCAGAGCCATAGTTGTTCTTTCAAAAGTGACAGCCTATGTATGCTGTAGTACGTTCGCCGGAAGGTCAAAGCGGCAGGCCCCCGGTCGAAGGAAGACCGGTCTGCCGTGTCGGCTGAAAGCGATCTCTTCATAAATGGATAAGGGTTTTCGAACCCGCAGTTAAGGACGATATGGGCGACGGTTCCGCTTTGTTCGAGATAATTTTATTCGCAATTCTTGCCGGATTCCTTGTTTTCAAGCTGCGCGGCGTGCTTGGAAAACGGACGGGCCATGAAGAACGGCACAGCGATCCGTTTTCGCCGGCGCCCGAGAAGGCCAGTCCGTCGGATAACGTGATCCCGCTTCCGGGCCGTGATCCGGGCGACGCAGAGCAGCCGGATGGTGAGCTGTCCGAGGCGATGCGCCTGAAAATGGCAGACCCGTCCTTCGATGAAATCGAGTTCCTGAAGGGCGCGCGCACTGCGTTCGAGTGGGTCGTCGACGCTTTCGCCAAGGGTGACCGGGACGGTCTCGCCCCCCTGCTGACCGATGACTTGATGTCGGCCTTCGCCGGTGCGATGGATGCCCGCGAACAGGCCGGCGAAACGCAGGAAACCACGATCACATCGTTCCGCTCGGCGCTGATCAACGATGTGCATATGGACGGTTCCGTCGCGCATGTGACGGTCGAGTTCATCACAGATCAGGTGAAGGTGACCCGCGCGGCAGACGGCTCCGTGGTCGATGGCGACCCGGACAAGATAGAGACCGTGACGGATCTCTGGACCTTTGAGCGCGATATCGCGACCCAGGACCCGAACTGGCACCTTGTTGCGACACGTGTGCCTGAAGAATAGGTCTCGGTTGCATTGGTCCGAAACGGACTGGAGAACGTCTTGACGTCCCGCTGCCTCTGGCTGCTGACTGTTTTGGCTCTGGCGGCCTGCGCGCCGGATCAGGCGCCCGATCGTGCGGAAAAACAGCCGGTAAGCTACCAGAGAACCGACTTTTCGGCTCTGCCGGCATGGAACAGCGACCGGGTCAGTGAGGCTCTCCCTGCGCTGAAGCGGTCCTGCGGAAAGCTGCGCCGGCAGGCGGATACGGATACCATTGCGCCGGCGGAAATCGGCGGAACGGTCGCTGCCTGGCGCGAGGCCTGTGATTCGCTGTCACGGCTGTCCGATGCCAGCGGCGACGGCGCGGTGCGCGACTTCCTCACAACCTGGTTCGATGTCTATGAAGTGCGCGGCAGCGAGGGGCTGTTCACCGGATATTACGAGCCGGAACTGAACGGCTCGCTGGAGCGGCGCGCGGGTTTCGAGACCCCGCTGCTGGCGAGACCGTCCGATCTGGTGCTGGTCAATCTCGGCGAATGGCGCACGGGCCTGCGCGGCGAGCGGATTGCCGGTCGCCTGCGGAGCGGACGGCTGATTCCCTACGAAAGCCGGGCGGAGATCGAGACCGGCGCGCTCGGCGACAATGTGGAAACCCTGGTCTGGCTGGACGATCCGATTGATGCCTTCTTCCTGCATATCCAGGGGTCGGGCCGGGTCCGGCTCGATGACGGCCGGGTGCTGCGGGTCGGCTATGACGGCCATAACGGACACAGCTACTATCCGATCGGCCGCTACCTGGTTGATAGCGGAGAAATCGACAAGGAAGCGATATCGCTGCAGACCATCCGCGCCTGGCTGCGCGCGAATCCCGATCAGATGCGCGGCGTGATGGATCTCAACCCTTCCTACATCTTCTTTCGCAGGATCGATGGCGACGGTCCGATCGGTGCCCAGGGCGTGGCCCTGACCGCCGGACGCTCGCTTGCCGTCGACCGGCGCTACATCCCGCTCGGCGCGCCGGTCTGGCTCGATGTCGATTATCCGGACGAAAGCGGGAACCCGCTGCAGCGCCTTGTCGTCGCCCAGGATACCGGCGGGGCCATAAAGGGCGCGGTGCGCGGTGATGTGTTCTGGGGCCACGGCCCGACCGCGGCTGAAAAAGCGGGGCCAATGGCGGCGTCAGGTCGATATTTCGTGCTTCTGCCGAAAAATCTCGATATTGCCTTTAAGCAATAGGATGCGGCGTGCCGGTCCAGGGCCCTGCATCTTCAAAAAGAGATGAGAGTGGGAGCCTGCTGTGTCTGCGTCCGAGAAAGCCCGTCCGCGCGTCGGCCTGTTTGTGACATGCCTTGTCGATCTGTTCCGACCGTCAGTCGGATTTGCCACCCTGTCCCTGCTTGAAAAGGCCGGGTGCGAGGTTGTGGTGCCGGAAGCACAGACCTGCTGCGGCCAGCCGACCTTCAATTCCGGCGACTTCAGGGACAGCCGCGACATAGCTGCCAATGTGATCGCGGCCTTCGAAGAGTTCGATTATGTGGTTGCGCCGTCCGGCTCCTGCGCGGGCATGATCCGGGCGCACTATCCCGAGCTGTTCGAGGATGATCCGGCGATGGCCATGCGGGCCCAGCACCTGGCCAAGCGGACCTACGAGCTGACCGCCTTCCTGGTCGACATCATGGGCATGGAGAGCACCGGCGCAGCTTTCGCGGGCACGGTCACCTATCATGATTCCTGCTCCGGCCTGCGCGAGCTCGAGGTCAAGACCCAGCCCCGCAAGCTGCTGGCAGCAATGGACGGCACCTCCATCAAGGAGATGCCGGGCGCCGAGATCTGCTGCGGCTTCGGCGGCACCTTCTGCGTCAAATATCCGGAGATCTCCGACAAGATGGTGACGCAGAAAGCGGCTGAAATCGTCGAGAGCGGCGCCGATCACCTGCTGGCGGGGGATCTCGGCTGCCTGCTCAACATGGGCGGCAAGCTGAAGCGGCTTGGCGCCCGGACAGAGGTCCGGCATGTCGCCGAAGTGCTGGCCGGCATGACCGACCAGCCGTCGATCGGCGAGGGAGAGCGCTGATGCAGTCCACTTCGCACAGTTTCAAGCAGAACGCCCGCGATGCGTTGACCGATGCCCAGCTGCAGAAGGCGCTTTCCAAGATGCGCCCCGGCTTCCAGCAGAAGCGGGCTGATGTCGTCGCCAAGCTGCCGGAATTCGACGATCTCCGCGATCGCGGCCGGGACATCAAGAACCACGTGCTGGAGAATCTCGATTTCTATCTCGAGCGTTTCGAAAGCAATGTTGTCGCCAATGGCGGGCACGTCCACTGGTGCCGGAACGCCGAGGAAGCCCGGCAGACCATCATGGAGATCTGCCGCTCCGTCGACGCCAGGACGGTGACCAAGGGCAAGAGCATGGTGGCCGAGGAAATCGGCCTGAACGAGTATCTGGAAGAGCACGGCGTCGAGCCGATCGAGACCGATCTTGGCGAATATATCATCCAGCTCCGGGGTGAGCCGCCGAGCCATATCATCGCGCCGGCGATCCATGTGAACAAGGAACAGGTCGTCGAGGCCTTCCGCAAGAAACACACGGATCTGCCGCCGGATCGGGCGCTTGAGGAAGTCGGCGACATCACCGACGAGGCCCGCACCCAGCTTCGCCCGAAATTCTTCGCCGCCGATGTCGGCATCACCGGCGCCAATTTCCTGATTGCCGAGACGGGCCAGACGGTGATCGTCACCAATGAAGGCAACGGCGACCTGACCCAGACACTCGGCAAGGCGCATGTCGTCGTCGCCAGCCTGGAGAAGATCGTGCCGACCCTGGAGGATGCCAGCTGCATCCTGCGGCTGCTGGCCCGCTCGGCGACCGGCCAGGAATTCTCCGTCTACACCACCTTCTCCAGCGGCCCGCGCCGGGAAACCGATCTCGACGGCCCGGAGTCTTTCCATGTGGTGCTGATCGACAATGGCCGCTCCGCCATGCTCGGCACCGAATATCAGGACATGCTGCGCTGCATCCGCTGTTCGGCCTGCATGAATCATTGCCCGGTCTATGCGGCGGTCGGCGGGCATGCCTATGGCTGGGTCTATCCGGGGCCGATGGGCGCGGTGCTGACTCCCAGCCTGATCGGCATCGACGAGGCCGGCCACCTGCCGAATGCGTCCACCTTCTGCGGGCGCTGCGAGCAGGTATGCCCGATGCGCATTCCGTTGCCGAAAATGATGCGCCACTACCGGGCGAAAGAATTCACGGAAAACAAGACCACCGCGCAGATTCGCAACGGTTTGGGGATATGGTCGTACTTTGCGAAACGGCCATGGCTCTACCGGCAATCGACCAAACTGGGGGCTGCGCTACTACGGGCCCTGGGCGGAAAGCGGGGCCGGATCGCGTCATTGCCGCTGGCCTCCGGCTGGACCTCCGTGCGCGATCTGCCGGCACCGGAAGGCCGCACCTTCCAGCAGCTCTACAAGATGAGCGGGCACGGCAAGAAGGGAGACGCATGATGAGCGCTGCACGGGAACAGATCCTGGCGGGCATCCGCAAGTCCCTTGGCCGTGGTCCGCTGGACGGCGCGGCGGCCGAGGCCGTCGAGGCCCGCCTGAAAGGGCATGCGCGTATCCTGGTGCCGAAACGCTCCGACGGCGACCAGGCGCACAAAATCGGTCTTTTCGTCGAGATGGCGGAAGCCGTCTCCTGCACTGTCGATCGGCTGGAGTCCCTTGAATCCGTGCCGGAACGGCTGGCGGACTATCTCCGCCGGGAGAACCTGCCGGCCCGGATCAAGCAGTCACCGGGGCTCGAGGATTCTGTCATTCCCTGGGAAAAGGCCCCCGCGCTTGAAATCGCCAGCGGCGCCGCCGTCAACGAGGATGCGGTGGGTCTGACGCCTGCCCATGCCGGCATCGCGGAAACCGGCACGCTGATGCTGCATTCCTCGGCCGAAACCCCGACGACGCTGCATTTCGTGCCGGACACCCATGTCGTGCTGCTGCGCGAGAGCCAGATCGTCGGCGCCTATGAAGACGCCTGGGACCTGTTGCGGCAGAAACTCGGGCTGGAGCCGGGCACGAGCATGCCGCGGACCGTCAATCTCGTCACCGGTCCCTCGCGGACCGGCGATGTCGAGCAGATCATCCAGCTCGGCGCGCACGGCCCCCGGCGCCTGCATATCATGCTGGTCAAGGACTGAAGCCCGAAGCGGAGCGAAGCTATGGCCCGGCGGCCGACGGTGGACGAGCTTGAATTGTGGCGCAGGGTGGTCGCCGACACGGTCCCCCTGACGCCCGAGCGCCGCGCCGCGCTGGCTGCCGAAGAGGTGCCGAAAGTCCCGGAACTCGGCACGAAACAGCCAAAAAAGAACGGCAAGGACAAGCAGGCGGCGCGCCATCACAGCCGCCCGCAGAACGATCCCGGCTTTACCGCCATCAAGGTGCCGAGCGCGCTGGCGGAATACGCTCCGGGCAAGGTCCCGGGCATAGACCGCCGCACGGCACTCAAGATCAAACGCGGCAAGCAGCAGATCGACGGCCGGATCGATCTGCACGGCATGCGCCAGGACGAGGCGCACCGGGCCCTCGACGGCTTCATCGCCTCTGCCTACCGGCGCGGCCAGCGCTGCGTCCTGGTCATCACCGGCAAGGGCAACCGGTCGGCTGACGGCAACACGGAAACCGGCGTGCTGCGCCGGATGACGCCACGCTGGCTGACCGAGGGGGCGAACAAGGACAAGGTGCTGACCTATTCCCCGGCCCAGCCGCAGCATGGCGGCAGCGGCGCGCTCTATGTCATGCTGCGCCGGCAGAAGGTCTGACGATGATGCGGGGTCGGGCATGACGCCGTTCGGGGCAAGGATCCGGAAACTCAGGGCCGAACGCGGCGTCACCCTGAAGCAGATGGCCGAGGCCCTGCAGGTCTCCTCCGCCTATCTCTCGGCCCTGGAGCACGGCAAGAAAGGCCGCCCGACCGTCGGCCTGATCCACCAGATCTGCCAGTATTTCGGCCTGATCTGGGACGATGCGGAAGATCTGAAGAAGCTCGCCCGGCAGTCGAACCCGCGGGTGGTGATCGACACGGCCGGCCTCAGCCCGAAAGCGACGGAGCTCGCGAACACCCTGGCAAAGCGCATCCGCGACCTCGACGATCCGCGTCTGGACGCGCTGCTGGCCGAGCTGGTTCTGCCGGAAAAGGGGCCGCGCTACTGATTGCGGCCCGCGATCGCATCTACAGGATGAACTTGCTCAGATCCGTGTTCTTCGCCAGCTCGCCCACGCGCTCGTTCACGTAGGCCGCGTCGATTTTCAGCGTCTCGCCGCCCTTGTCGGACGCCGTGAAGCTGATTTCGTCGAGCAGCTTTTCCATCACCGTATGCAGGCGCCGGGCGCCGATATTCTCGACATTCTTGTTGATGTCGACCGTCAGGTCGGCCAGTACGTCGATGGCGTCGTCGGTGAAGTCGAGGGTGACCTCTTCGGTGGCCATCAGGGCCGTGTACTGGCGCAGCAGGCTGTTTTCCGGCTCGGTCAGGATGCGGCGGAAATCGTCCCGCTCCAGGGCCCGCAGCTCGACCCGGTTGGGCAGACGGCCCTGCAGTTCGGGCAGCAGGTCCGACGGTTTCGCCAGATGGAAGGCGCCGCTGGCGATGAACAGCACGAAGTCGGTTTTCACCGGGCCGTACTTGGTCGCCACCGTGGTGCCCTCGATCAGCGGCAGCAGGTCGCGCTGCACGCCCTCGCGGCTGACATCGCCGCCGCGCTCCGCCCGGCTGGTGATCTTGTCGATCTCGTCCAGGAAGACGATGCCGTTCTGCTCCGCCGACTCGATGGCCTGGCGCACGACCTTTTCCTCGTCGAGCAGCTTGTCCGCCTCTTCCTCGACCAGAACCTTGTAGGATTCCGCCACTGCCATGCGGCGCTTCTTGGTGCGGCCGCCGAAGGCCTTGCCGAACATGTCGTTCAGATTGAGCATGCCCATCTGGGCGCCCGGCATGCCGGGGATCTCGAAGGTCGGCATGCCGCCGGCGCCGGCATCGGCGGTCTCGATCTCGATTTCCTTCTCGTCGAGTTTGCCCTCTCGCAGCATGACGCGGAATTTCTGCTTGGTGTCCGCGCTGGCGCTCTCGCCGACCAGGGCGTCGACCACCCGGTCCTCGGCCGCCAGTTCCGCCTTGGCATGCACATCCTTGCGCATCTTCTCGCGGACCTGGCCGATGGCGATCTCCACCAGGTCGCGGATGATCTGCTCGACGTCCCGGCCGACATAGCCGACCTCGGTGAACTTCGTCGCCTCGACCTTGATGAAGGGCGCTTCCGCCAGTTTGGCGAGACGGCGGGCGATCTCCGTCTTGCCGACGCCGGTCGGGCCGATCATCAGGATGTTCTTCGGCTGCACCTCCTCGCGGATGTCGTCGGCCAGCTGCTGGCGCCGCCAGCGGTTGCGCAGGGCGATGGCGACGGCGCGCTTGGCGTCGTTCTGACCGATGATGAAGCGGTCCAGTTCGGAAACAATTTCACGCGGGCTGAAGGCGGACATGCGTGGTTCTACCAATCGTCAGGATGCAGGGGCTGATGCAAATGTCAGCGTGTTACTCGGTATCGAGCATCTCGAGGGTGAGATTCTCGTTCGTATAAATGCAGATACCGGCGGCGATCTTCATCGCCTTGCGGGCGATCGCCTCGGCATCCATGTCGTCCAGATCCACCAGGGCGCGGGCGGCGGAGAGGGCGAAGCTGCCGCCGGAGCCGATGCCGATCAGGCCGTCCTCCGGCTCCAGCACGTCACCGTTGCCGGTCAGCACCAGGGATGTCGTCTTGTCGGCCACGGCCATCATGGCTTCGAGACGGCGCAGATAACGGTCCGTGCGCCAGTCCTTGGCCAGCTCGACCGCAGCCCGGGTCAGCTGGCCCGGATGTTTCTCCAGCTTCTCTTCCAGCCGCTCGAACAGGGTGAAGGCATCGGCCGTGGCGCCGGCGAATCCGGCGATCACGCTGCCGTCGCCGATCCGGCGGACCTTGCGGGCCTGCGCCTTCATCACGGTATTGCCGAAGCTGACCTGGCCGTCGCCGGCGACCACCACGCGTCCGTTCTTGCGGACAGAAAGGATTGTGGTGCCGTGCCACTGGATCGGGTCTGCGGCCTGATTGGTCATGAGAACTCCATGCGTAACGTGCCTGTCCAATTTGGGCATCGGCTGGATAACGTCAAGAGCGCGTGTGTGGCAAGGGCCGGGGGCCGGCTTAGCGGCGCGGTCCGATGATTGGCATTTCGCCCCGCTTCCTGCTACATAGCCGCCGGATATTGCTTGGGAGCAGAACCCATGTCGGACAATCGCAGCGCCACCGTCAAGCGCATGACCAACGAGACCAGCATTTCCGTCGAGCTTTCGCTGGACGGGACCGGGAAATATGACGTCGAGACCGGGATCGGTTTCCTCGATCATATGCTGGAGCAACTGTCCCGACATTCCCTGATGGACCTCAAGGTCCGGGCCGAGGGAGACCTGCATATCGATGCCCACCACACGACCGAGGATTGCGGCTGGGCCATTGGCGACGCGTTGTCGAAGGCGCTGAAGGACCGCAAGGGCATCAACCGCTATGGCTCTTCCTATCTGCCGATGGACGAGGCGCTGAGCCGGGTTGCACTGGATTGCTCGAACCGTCCCTTTCTGGTCTGGAAGGCAACCATGCCCGCGCAGAAGCTGGGCGACATGGACACGGAGCTGTTCCGTGAGTTCTTCCAGGCATTCAGCCAGGCCGCAGGTCTGACCCTGCATATCGAGAACCTCTATGGCGACAACACGCACCATATTGTCGAGTCCATCTTCAAGGGCGTCGGCCGGGCATTGCGGGTCGCCATTGAAATCGACCAGCGCCGTGCCGATGCCGTGCCCTCGACCAAGGGCACCCTCGGGGGGAGCCTGTGACCGCTTCGGGCGGCCGGACCACAGTCGCGGTTGTTGATTACGGGTCCGGCAACCTCCGTTCGGTGGCGAAAGCCTTCGAGCGGGTGGCGTCCGAGCTTGGCAAGGGCACCGAGATTGTCGTGACGTCCGATCCGGCCGTGGTGCGTGCCGCCGGGCGGATCGTGCTGCCGGGGGTTGGTGCCTTCGCCGATTGCCGCAGCGGCCTCTACGGTCTGCCGGGCATGGTCGAGGCCCTGTCCGACGCCGTCCTTGAAAACGGCACGCCGTTTCTCGGCATCTGCGTCGGCATGCAGCTCATGGCAAAGCGCGGGCTGGAGCATGTGATCTCCGAAGGGCTTGGCTGGATCGACGGCGAGGTCCGTCTGATCGAGCCTGCGCCTGCGCCGGACGGCCGTGCGCTGAAGGTTCCGCATATGGGCTGGAACCGGCTGGATATCATCCAGCGTGAGCATCCTCTGCTGAAAGGCATCGAAGACGGTGCTTTCGTTTACTATGTGCACTCATACCTGTTCGACGTGGCAAGCCGTTCCGATCTGATCGCATCAAGCGATTACGGTGGCGAGATTGCCGCGCTTGTCGGGCGTGACAATTATTTCGGAACCCAGTTCCACCCGGAGAAGAGCCAGGCCAACGGCCTTGCCTTCATCCGGAATTTTCTCGACTGGGCCCCGTGAGGGAGAGCGGCATGGACGACAGCGACGCTGAACCACAATTTCCGCCTGTTCCCACGGTCGAAATGCTGACCGAGTTCGGTCCCGGCGACCTGCAGGACCTGTCGGACGCGGCGGAAGCGGCGATCAAGGACGGTGGCGGCTTCGGCTGGATTACCCCGCCGCAGCGCGAAACGCTGGAAGCCTTCTGGCGCGGGGTTCTGCTGATCCCGGAGCGGGATCTCTTTGTCGGCCGGCTCGACGGGGTGATCGCCGGATCCTGCCAGATCCAGAAACCGGCGCGGAACAATGAAGCGCAACGCCATACCTGCAGCCTGACGACGACCTTCGTTGCCCCCTGGGGCCGGGGGCACGGTCTTTCCCGCGATCTGATGGAGATTGCGGAAAAGCATGCGCGGGACGAGGGCTTCAAGGTGCTGACCCTGGATGTGCGGGAGACCCAGCATGCCGCCATCCGGCTCTATGAGCGGCTCGGCTATGTCCGGTTCGGCAGCCTGCCGCATTATGCCTATGTTCGGGACGGTTTCGTTGCCGGGCACTTCTTTTACAAGGAACTTGACGCGGTATGATCCTGTTTCCCGCGATCGATCTGAAGGGCGGCCAGTGTGTGCGGCTGCTCAAGGGCGAGATGAATACGGCGACGGTCTTCAATGACGATCCGGGCGCCCAGGCACGGCTGTTTCAGGACGCCGGCTGCGGCTGGGTTCATGTCGTCGATCTGGACGGCGCCTTTGCCGGCGAAACCCGGAACGGGGAGGCGGTCGACCGCATTCTCGCGGCCGTCGACGTCCCGGTGCAGCTTGGCGGCGGTATCCGCGACATGGCGGCGATCGATGCCTGGCTCGCAAAGGGTGTGGCGCGGGTCATTCTCGGCACCGTGGCCCTGCGGGACCCGGAGCTGGTGAAAGCGGCCTGCGCGCGCCATCCGGGCCGTATCGCGGTCGGCATCGATGCCCGCGACGGCATGGTGGCGGTCGAGGGCTGGGCCGAAACCTCGACCCTGTCGGCCGTCGATCTGGCCCGGCAATTCGAAGGCTGCGGCGTGGCCGCGATCATCTTCACCGATATCGACCGGGACGGCGCGCTCGGCGGCGTTAATGTGGCGGCGACAGCCGCTCTGGCGAATGCGATCTCGACACCGGTGATTGCCAGTGGCGGGGTGGCGTCGCTTGATGATCTTGCCGCGCTCAAGGCAGCGGGCGCGCCCGGTATCGCGGGCGCAATTTCAGGCCGGGCGCTCTATGACGGGCGGATCGATCTGGCCGAGGCGGTCGCGTTGCTGGCCGCTCCCGAAGCGGAGGCCGTCTGATGCTGACAGCACGCGTTATTCCCTGTCTCGACGTGAAGGACGGCCGGGTCGTCAAGGGCGTCAACTTTCTCGATCTGGTCGATGCCGGCGATCCGGTGGAGCAGGCCAAGATCTATGACCGCGAAGGCGCTGACGAGCTCTGTTTCCTCGACATCACCGCCAGCCACGAGGAACGGGACACCCTGTTCGATGTTGTCGGCCGGACGGCGGAACAGTGCTTCATGCCGCTGACCGTCGGCGGCGGCGTGCGGACGCTCGAGGATATCCGCAAGCTGTTGCTGGCCGGTGCCGACAAGGTGTCGATCAACACGGCGGCGGTGAAGGACCCTGATTTCGTGCGCCGGGCGGCGGAGAAATTCGGCAGCCAGTGCATTGTTGTGGCGGTGGATGCGAAAAGCACCGGGCCGGACAGGTACGAGATCTTTACCCATGGCGGGCGCGAGGCGACGGGCATCGACGCTGTCGCCTGGTCCCGGCGCATGACTGAATATGGTGCGGGCGAGATCCTGCTGACCTCGATGGACCGGGACGGCACCAAACAGGGCTTCAACCTGCCTCTGACCCGGGCGATTTCCGATGCGGTGAGCATTCCGGTGATTGCCAGCGGCGGTGTCGGCACGCTGGAGCATTTCGCCGAAGGCATTCTCGAAGGCCACGCCTCGGCTGTTCTGGCCGCCTCCGTCTTCCATTTCGGCACGTTCCGCATCTCCGAGGCAAAAGCGGCGATGGCGAAGGCCGGTGTTCCCGTGAGGCCGCAATGAGCGAGCATATTCTCGACCGGCTGCATGCGGTTATCGACTCCCGCAAGGGTGCTGACCCGGAAAGCTCCTATACGGCGAAGCTCTTCGACAAGGGCGCGAAGAAGATTGCCCAGAAGGTCGGCGAGGAAGCGGTCGAGGCCGTCATCGAGGCCGTTGCCGGGGACCGCGACGGGTTGACGGCGGAGAGCGCCGACCTGCTTTATCATCTGCTTGTGCTGTGGAGTGCGGCGGGGATCAGGCCGGAGGATGTCTGGGCTGAGCTGGCACGCCGCGAGGGCCTGTCCGGGATCGAGGAAAAGGCCAGCCGCTCGGAGTGAGCGCGGCCAATTGGCAGTGAGGGGGAAGTTCAATGTCCTATGATGAGCAGAATGTGTTCGCCAAGATCCTGCGCGGCGAAATTCCCAACAAGACCGTCTATGAGGACGAGCACGTCCTCGCCTTCGAGGATATCCAGCCCCAGGCCCCGGTGCATGTGCTGGTGATTCCGAAGGGCCCTTACAAGACCATGAACGAATTCTCCGAGCAGGCGAGCGATGCCGAGATCGTCGCCTGGGTCCGGGCCATCGGCAAGGTGGCGAAGATCACGGAGGCGCGCGAAGACGGGCATCGCCTGATCGTGAATACCGGCGAGAATGGCGTGCAGGACGTGCCGCACCTTCATATCCACCTGCTCGGCGGCCGCCGTCTTGGCCGCATGCTGCCGAAGCCGGATTGAAGCGGGCGACTATTCCCCTTCGACGATCCGCATCGTGTCGCCCCAGAAGGAATAGAACCCGTCCAGCACGGCGGCGAAATCCAGGCTGCGATAGGCCCAGGCGATTTCCTGTCCTTCCAGCGAGAAATAGTGCGCATCGCCTTTCAGGGGGCAATGCGTGACTTTGTCCAGCTGTACCAGCGGCACCGTCAGCGCCTCCTTCGGCAGATACAGCCGCGGCTCGTAAGCCTTCCGGCCGATCTCGATTACCCGCACCGCATCCATGCTGTCCGCGACCATCAGATCGCCGAAAAAGATGCGGATTCTGCGCCCGGCGGGCTGCACCACCATGAAATGGTTCGGGTTGGCGGGATTGCGGATCGCTCCCTCGACCGGGGCAACCGCGTCGGGCCACTCACTCTCTGCCACTGACATTCTCCCGTGATGAACCTTGCTGATGATCTTGGGTGTTGCCCTGCATTATGCAAGATCGCGGCCATCCAGGCCGGTGCCCGGCTGACCCGGGAACAAGTCTTCAGGCAATGAAGTTCTGAGTGTTCACTTTTAATCCGCACCGTAGAGCATTGATTTTATTGATTGATGTGCGACACAAGATTGGCTAAAGTAAAACTGCGAATCCACACCAATATATAGACAATACGCCACCTAATTTCTCTATATGTTGTTGTTTGTTTGACCATGTCTTCGAATGCTGGCCTGGGACTGAGCAATGATCGTCGATGAACTTCAGCAGGAACTCGACAAAATCGTCTCGAAGCACGAGGCGTTTTTGCGGCGTTATCCGGGTGGCGAAATTGCCGATCTGAGACAGCGCGATCTGCGCGCCATACGTCTTCCGGGCGCTGACCTGCGCCAGGCACTGCTTGCCGGGGCCAATCTGCAGAACAGTGTTTTTGCCGGCGCCAATCTGTCGGACGCGCAGATGCTGACGGCACGTCTCAGCAATTCCGATCTGTCCGGCAGCCGGCTTGTCGGGGCCAACCTGAGGGGCGCGTCCCTCTCCGGTGCAAAGCTGATGGCGGCGGACCTGACCAATGCCGATCTGCGGCCGATGAAGCTGCGCGATGTGCATCACGCGATCGAGCAGGTGGCTGATCTGCAGAACAGCGACATGTCCGAGGCAAAGCTGATCCATACGGATCTCAGCAATGCCAATCTCTCCGGTGCCGTCGCGGTCAGCGCGAATTTCTCCGCCGCCAAGCTGGTTGGCGCCAATCTTCATCACGCCGATCTCAGCCGGACGATCTTCAAGGATGCGGTGCTGCAGAACGCCAACCTGCAGGGCGCGAACCTGAGCCAGGCGCAGATGCGCAACAGCGACCTGTCCGGCGCCGACCTGCGCTCGTGCAATTTCGACGGCGTCGACCTGACCGATGCGGACCTGACCGACTGCCGCATCGCATCGGGCATGGAAAACCTGCCGGACGACATCCGGCACCGGCTGGTCGAGCATTTTCACTGGGTCTCCTCGGGCGGCGTCAAAGGCGCTCGCGGGGATTTCCGGGACATGGACATGTCCGGCATGGATCTGAGCGGCGCGGAGCTCAGTGCGGCGGAAATGTCCCGAACCAAGCTGAACGGCACAAAACTGAAAGGCGCGTCGCTCCGCCTTGCCAACCTGCAGGGCGCCAACCTGACCCAGGCGGACCTGACCCGGGTCGATTTGCGCGGGACGAACCTGAAGGACGCGGACCTGAGTGGTGCGACCCTGGTTTCCGCCCGTCTGTCCCGAATTGCGATCCTGAAACCGGGCACGCTCGAGGTACTCAGGGAATGGCCAACGGATCTGCGCGGCGCCACGCTGGTCGGGGCGGATCTGCAGCGCGCTGATTTCGCCGGCGCCCTGGTTGAAGAGACTTGCTTCGATCATGCGGATGTGACCCATGCCTGCTTCACCGAAGTCGCGGTCCGGTCCTGCTCCTTCCTCGATGTCCGCGGCGGCGCCCCGGACCTGCTCGCGGACGATTCCTAGACCGCGCCTGTCCTCCTTCTGAAAACACCTCAGATCGGCCCATGACAGCCCGGGAGACAGTCTCTGCGGGGTAGATATGGTTGCGCGGGTGCGGACAGTGGCGTTCCAGGGGGTCGACACCCTCGATATCGATGTCCAGGTGCATATGGGCAACGGTCTGCCGGCCTTCTCCATTGTCGGTCTGCCGGCCAAGGCGGTGGACGAGAGCAAGGACCGTGTCCGGGCGGCCCTGAGCGCCCTAGGCCTGGCACTGCCGCCGCAGCGCATCACCGTCAATCTCGCCCCGGCCGATGTCACCAAGGAAGGCAGTCATTACGACCTGCCGATCGCGGTGGGGATCCTGGTGCAGATGGGCGTGCTTCCGGCGGAGGAGATCGCCGGCTATCTGGTGCTCGGCGAGCTGGCCCTGGACGGGCAGCTGACGGAGGTGTCCGGAATTCTGCCCGCGGCGCTGGGCGCGGTCTCCCGCGGGGTCGGCATCATCTGCCCGGAGCGGGTTGGTCCGGAAGCCGCCTGGGCCGGGGATCTCGATGTGCTGGCACCGCGTACCCTGCTCGCCCTGATCAACCATTTCAAGGGCAGCCAGGTGCTGACCCCGCCCGAGCCCGCCGGGGCCGAGGCGCCGGGCCTGTTTCCCGACCTTGCGGATGTGAAGGGCCAGGAAAGCGCCAAGAGGGCGCTCGAGATCGCCGCGGCCGGTGGCCATAATCTGCTGATGACCGGACCGCCCGGGGCGGGCAAGTCGATGCTGGCCGCCCGTCTGCCGGGACTCCTGCCGCCGCTGGATGCGCGGGAGGCGCTTGAGGTCAGCATGGTGCGCAGTGTCGCGGGGGATCTGAAGGGCGGCCGGATATCGCGGGTCCGGCCGTATCGGGACCCGCATCATTCCAGCAGCATCCCGGCGCTTGTCGGCGGCGGTCTCAAGGCCCGGCCGGGAGAGGTCTCGCTGGCCCATTGCGGCGTGCTGTTCCTGGATGAACTGGCGGAGTTCCCACGCACCGTGCTCGACTCCCTGCGGCAATCCATCGAAACCGGGCAGGCGGTGGTCAGCCGGGCCAATCACCGGGTGACCTATCCGGCCCGCTTCCAGCTCGTCGCCGCGATGAATCCCTGCCGCTGCGGCTATCTCTCGGACCCGGCCCAGGCCTGCGGCCGGGCGCCGAAATGCGGGCTCGACTACCAGGCCCGGCTCTCCGGTCCGCTGCTCGACCGGTTCGACCTGCGGATCGAGATCGAGCCGGTCTCGGCCCGGGAGCTGGGGCAGCCGCTCGATACCGAGCGATCTGAGACTGTCGCGGCCCGGGTGGCGGCCGCCCGCCGTCTGCAGTGCCATAGGTTCGAGAGTGCCGGGACAGGCACGACCGGCCGGACCAATGCAGAGCTGGACGGAAAACTGCTGGAAGAGCATGCCCGGCCGGATCCGCCAGGCCAGGCATTGATGGAAGAGGCGGCGTCCCGTCTGGCACTGTCGGCCCGCGGCTATCACCGGATCCTGCGGGTCGCCCGGACCATTGCGGATCTTGAGCAGTCAGGGCAGGTGAGGCGGTACCATATTGCGGAGGCGCTGGCCTACCGGGGCCTGGTGGTGCAGAAAGCGGCCTGAAGTGAATAAAATACTACTCATGTGCGAGAATAACATGTTATTCAATCGCATCGATAATTGTCGGTGCGATTGGACATGTCCGCTTCTTGCTGTTTGCCTGCCCGGCTGCCGGCGTTGGTTCTGCTGCTTGTGTTGCTGCCCCATGCATCGACATGGGCGGAGCCGCTGGATTCCAACTGTTTCCAGCAATGTCCCGTCAGCAAAACCGACAACCGGGTTCTCAGCAGGCCCAGCCATACGCTGTCCAACAATGCCGCGACCAAGTTTGCCGACTGGGTAGCCTATGAGATCGTAGCGGCGGATATCGGCAGATCCCAGCGCCGGGTCTGGCGGCCGGACCCGCTGTTGCCGCCGGAGGAGACCCTGGAGCCGGCGGACTACAAGGGCGCCCACGCGGCGCTGAAGACGGACCGGGGCCACCAGGCCCCGCTGGCCAGCTTCACAGGGGCGCCGGACTGGGAGACCACGAATTATCTCTCCAACATCACGCCGCAGAAAAGCGCGCTCAATCAGGGTCCCTGGAAGAACCTTGAAGAGGCGGTCCGGGCGCTGGCAAAATCAGGCGCCGGAGCGGTCCATGTCCTCACCGGGCCGCTCTACGAACGGGACATGCCGTCCCTGCCGGAAGCGGACGAGCCGCACCGGGTGCCCAGTGGCTACTGGAAAATCGTCTCTCTGCTGGGCGGGGGTGCGGTCGAGGCGGCAGGGTTCGTGCTGGATCAGGAAACGCCGCGCGACGCCGACTACTGCGCCACGGCCCATGCCGTTCCCGTCCCGGTAATCGCCCGGCGGTCCGGTCTGACATTCGCCCCGGGGCTGGAGGGCGGTGTCGTAAACCCGCTGCGGGCCCGTCTCGGCTGCGCGGCTCTCGTCTCGACCCAGGACGAAGCGCCGCGCAGTTGAGGCTTCAGCGTTTGGACTCAATGGCGTCCCAGAGCTCGGTTTCGATGGAACGGCCCTCGAAACGGCCGAGCTCCTGCAGACCGGTCGGCGAGGTCACGTTGATTTCCGTCAGATAGTCGCCGATCACGTCGATACCGACGAAGATCAGACCCTTCTCGGCCAGGGTCGGGCCGATGATCTCGCAGATTTCCGCGTCGCGCTTGGTCAGGCCGACCTTTTCCGCCCGGCCGCCGACATGCATGTTGGAGCGCGCTTCGCCGGCCGCGGGCACCCGGTTGATGGCGCCCACCGGCTTGCCGTCGATCAGGATGATCCGCTTGTCGCCCTGCCGCACTTCCGGCAGATAGCGCTGCACGATCACCGGCTCGCGATACATTTCGGTGAACAGCTCCAGCAGCGAGTTCAGGTTCTCGTCGCCGGGCTTCAGGTGGAACACACCGGCCCCGCCATTGCCGAACAGCGGCTTGACGATGATGTCTTCATGCTCGGCCCGGAAAGCCTGGATCCGTTCCCGGTCATGGGTGATCAGGGTCGGCGGCATGACATTGTCGAAATGGGTGACGAACAGCTTTTCCGGCGCATTCCGGACTTCCACCGGATCGTTCACCACCAGTGTTTTCGGGTGGATGTGTTCGAGAATATGGGTCGCGGTGATGTAGGACATGTCGAAGGGCGGGTCCTGCCGCATCAGCACCACGTCCATCTGGGAAAGGTCGATCAGCTCGGGCGCGCCCAGCGTGAAATGGTTGCCCGCTTCCCGGCGCACGTCGAGCGCCCGGACCCGGGCCATCACCTTGCGGTTCTGGAAGCTGAGGTCCTTCGGCTGGTAATGGTACAGCGTGTGGCCGCGCCGCTTGGCTTCGAGTGCCATGGCGAAACTGCTGTCGCCGTTGATGTCGATATGTTCGATGGGATCCATCTGGATGGCGACGCCGAGACCCATTGCTTCCTCCGTCAGGTAAGCGCTTTTAACGAGCCGGGACTATGTGGTGATCGGGCCTGCCGGATCAACCGGATTTCCGGCTCAGTTCAATTGACTTTCGAGCACTTGAAGAACCCGTGCGACATCCACGCGTTCCGGCTCGCGGATATTGTCCCGGGTGAGGAAGTCGCGCAGGCAGCCGATCGCCGCCCGGCGCTCCCCCTTGCGGGCCAGCAGCAGGCCTTCCTCGCGCAGCAGGCTCGGGATGCCGGGCGCAAGCAGCCGCATGTCGCGGATGACCTGCAGGGCGGGTTCCAGTTTGCCGTCGCGCAGCAGGCGCAACTTTATATTGTTTTGCAGTCGCAACAATATATCGAGGTCGCTGACATCGCTGTAATGGGCCTGTGTGAGGGTGGCGGTTTCGCCCTGGAAATGCGCCAGCAGGTCGCGCAGGGCGCGGGCATCCAGGCTGACGCCGCCATTGAAGGGATCGACGATGGCGCGGCCGCCGTCCCCCTGCACCCGGATCAGGAAGTGGTTCGGGAAATTCAGCCCGCAGGCCTCAAGCCCGAGCGCCCGCGCCGTCTGGATATAGAGAATGCCGAGGGCGACAGGCAGTCCCTTGCGGCGATCGATCACCCGGATCAGGTTGGCATTCTGCGGATCGTCATAGGTTTTCCGGTCGCCTTCATAGCCGAATTCCCCGGCAATGACCTGACGCAGGGCCGCGCCCGGATCGTCAGCCGACGACTGTCCCGCCGCCCCGGCCAGAGAGGCCAGATGATCACGATAGCGCGCAAGCGGCACGCCGGGCTGATCGAGCGAGGCCAGCAGCAGGGCCGCTTCGCCGAGACCGGCCTCCGTCAGGCCGGATTCGCCGAAACCGGCGAGGGTGGCGCGGGTGGATTCCGGGTCGGGAACCATGATCTACGAGGCACCGAGGATACGCACATAGCTGACGACATTGCGGACATAATTGAGATTGCGCGCGTGATTGATGACGCGCTGCTGCTCCGCATTGTCCTGGGCGATTCCGAAGATATAGACTGTGCCGTTGACCGTATCGATATCGTAATTGATCGACTGGATCGAGCCGTCGAACAGCAGTTTCGCCTCAAGCTGGGTCTCGATCCAGCTGTCGCGGGCCTTGTCGACGATGTCGGATTTGTCGTTCACCTGAATCTCGTTGATCACCTCGCGCACGCCGTCGGCCTTCCAGGCGAGCCGGGCGGCCTCGATCCGGTCTTCCGGTTTCTCCACCGAGCCGGTCAGCAGCACGCGCCCGTCATCCACGGACAATCCGACTGCGGAAAACAGATCCACATTGGCCTGAAACAGATAGTGGTTGATTTCCGTCTTCAGCGTGATGTCCTTGGCCGTGCCTTCGAGCCCGCGCTCCGACTGGCTTGCCGTGGCCGCGGTGGCGCCGGCACCGATGGCGACCCCGACCGGGGTGCAGGCACCGATGGCGACAGGGGCAAGCAGGAGAAGCGGAATTAACATCAGGCGGTTCAGCATGTGGTCACTCTATCTGTTGGGATCGACGGTCCAAGCATTCTGAATATGGCGAGGAATGCGCCAGTGTGCCACCGCGAAGAGGTCGAATCTAAGGCAATGCTCCGCCAGCCGGCTGTTTCCGCGCTGGACCCAGAGGGCGGCCCGCTCCAGGCGGCGCCGTTGCGAGGGCGAAACGGCCTCGAGGGCGGCGGCTTCCGTCGGGCGGGCCTTCACTTCGATGATGGCCAGCACGCGGCCCCGCTCGGCGACAATATCGATTTCCCCGACCCGGGTGCGCAGGCGGCTTGCCAGCACCCGGTAGCCTTTCAGGCGGAGGATCAGGCGGCAGAGCAGTTCGGCGACGGCCCCGTAGCGCTGCGCCCGGCGCCTGGCGTCCCTCCCTGTGAGCGCCTTGCCGGCGGAGATCACCCGGCCGACTCCTTCAGTTGCACCGCCCGGTCGTAGATGGTCTTGCGCGGCAGGCCGGTTTTTGCGGCGATTTCCTTTGCCGCATCCTTGACCGTCAGGCGGGCGAGGGCGTCGGCGAGCATTTCGTCCAGTTCCGCCTCGCTGGTCTCGTCGCGCAGTTCCGGCGGGCCGAAAAGCAGCACGGCCTCGCCTTTCGGCGGCTCGCTTTCCGCATAATGCCGGGCAAGCTCGGCAAGCCGGCCGCGGGTTACGTCCTCGAACCGTTTCGTCAGCTCCCGCGCCACGGCCATGTCCCGCGGGCCCAGGATCTCGGCGGCGACGGCCAGGGACTCTGCCAGCCGGCGGGGTGCCTCGAAGAAGATCAGCGTGGCGCGCAGGCCGGACACTTCTTCCAGGATGCGGCGGCGCTCGCCCTGTTTCGTCGGCAGGAAGCCGCCGAAGAAGAACCGGTCCGTCGGCAGGCCGGATATGGAAAGTGCGACAATCGGCGCCGCCGGGCCGGGGACGGAGGTCACGGGCGTGCCCTGGGCTGCCGCCGCGCGCACCAGTTTGTAGCCGGGGTCGGAAATGGTCGGCGTGCCGGCGTCGGTCACCAGCGCGATGGTCTTGCCGTCGGCGAGCAGGCGCAGCAGTTCGGGCCGGCTGCGCTCCGCATTGTGATCCTGGTAGGCAAGCATGCGGGCCTTGATGGCGAAACGCTGCAGCAGGCGCCCGGTGAGACGTGTATCCTCGCAGGCGACAATGTCGACCGCGGCCAGGGTTTCCAGGGCACGGCGCGAGATATCGCCGAGATTGCCGATCGGGGTGGCAACAAGGATCAGCCCCGCGACCGGGCGTCCCGGGGCCTCCATTGGCGGCTCGTTTTCCGGCTCCGGCGCGGGGGTCGCAGCGGGAGTCACAATGGTGCCATCTTGCGGCGGTTTACTCTGGCCGTCGGCTTGATTAGCCTTTGCCGCCAAAGAGCGGGAGGAGATCTGAGGTGTACGTGTCTTCATACCGTACCAAAAGTGACTGGAGCGACAGTCGAGTTATGGGAGGAACCGGGCGGTTTCTCCAAGCCCTTTTCGCCCGCAGGGGCGGGGCATCACGACTTTTCCTGTTACTGGGCCTGCTTCTGGTCTGCGCCGGACTGACGGCTTGCCAGACCCCGAATCCCCTGGCGGGTTTCGGGGTGCAATCCAGCACGGTGCCCGCACCGACGGCGGCGCCGCAGCCAATCACGCCGCCACCGGCTGCTGTCGGCACGGACACGGAAGCACCGGCGCCCGGCACGGGGCTTGTGGCGCCCGATGCCGAACTGTCGCTTGAGACCCCTGCTGCGCCGTTGCAGCTGGTTGAACCGGACAGCCAGACGGTCGGCGTTGCCATGCTGCTGCCGCTGAGCGGTGCCCGCGCCTCCGTCGGACAGGCAATGCTCGATGCTGCGCAGATGGCGGTCTTTGATATCGCCGGCGATGATTTCAACCTGATGGTCTACGACACGCAGGGCACGCCCGAAGGGGCGGAAGACGCGGCCAAGCTCGCCGTTGCGGACGGTGCGCGGATCGTGCTCGGGCCGCTTTACGGGCGCTCCGCAGCCGCCGTTCGTCCGATCGTCGCGGCGGCCGGGATCAATGCTGTCGCCTTTTCCAACGACCGCACCGTGGCCGGACCGCCGGTTCACCTGATGGGATTGATGCCCGAGCAACAGATCGAACGGGTGATCCGCTTTGCCGTGCAGCGCGGATACCGGCGGCTCGGACTGCTGCTGCCGCATGGCGGCTACGGAGATCTCGTGCTGGAAAGCGCCCGGGCGTCGGCCATCATGTCAGGTGCGGAGATCACCCGGATTGCCTATTACGATCCGCTGGCCAGCGATTTCACCGAGGTCGCCCGCTCCTTCGCGGAATATGACAGCCGGCGGGAGTCCCTGAAGATCCAGAAGGACGAGCTGGCCGGCCGGCCGGATGAGATTTCCCGGCAGACGCTGGCACGCCTGGAGGCGATGGATACGCTTGGCGATCCGCCCTATGACGCGATCCTGATCCCGGAGGGCGGGAACCTGCTGCGCACCATCGCGCCGCTTCTGGCCTTCTACGATGTCGATACGCGGCGGGTGAAGCTGCTCGGCACGGCGCAATGGGAGGATCCGAGCCTCGGCACCGAGCCGAGCCTGGTCGGCGGCTGGTTCGCCGCGCCGCCCTCGCTCTACCGGGAGAATTTCGCAATTCGCTACGAGGCCGCGTTCGGCAAGCGCCCGTCGGGACTTGCCGCCCTGGCCTATGATTCCATCGCCCTGACCGTGTCCCTGCAGCGCGGCGAGAACGGCGCCAATTTCGGCGGCGGTGCCCTGATGGCGAAGAGCGGCTTTGTCGCGCTCAACGGTCTGTTCCGTTTTGTCGAGAATGGCACCAATCAGCGCGGGCTGGCTGTCTTCGAAATCGGCGACCGGGCACTTGACGTGGTCGACCCCGCGCCGGAGCAATTCACCGATCTGACGAACTAGGCGGCGGAAGCGGGACTCAGGTCTCGTTTCCCAGCCGTTCGGTCAGGGCGGCGATGACGGCGTTCAGGCGCTGGCGCCCCTCCAGAGTGGCGGCGAGACGGCTGTGCGGCGGCTCGATGTAGCCGGCTTCTTCCAGATCCGAGAGCAGGCCGGCGCCGAACAATGTCTGCAGGTCGCAGCCGGCGAGTTCCTCGAGCCGGTCCTTGTCGACGCCCTCGCGCAGCCTGAGCCCCATCATCAGCATTTCCGTCAGGCGGCCTGTCCTGTCGACGGTCTCTTCCTCGCTGATTCCGTGACCCTGCTTGCCGACTCGGTCGAGCCAGATGGCCGGGGCCCGGATTGTTTGGATCGCTTTTGTAACGATGTGACCGTCGGCGCCGGCAATCCGGATCCGGGAATGGGCTCCGGGGCCGATACCGGCATAATCGTGATAGCGCCAATAGACCAGATTGTGCCGGGATTCATCCCCGCTGCGCGCATGGTTGGAGATCTCGTAGGCCGGCATGCCGGCCTGTTCCAGCGCGTCCTGCGTCGCTTCGTAGAGCGCCGCCTGGGACTCATCCTCGGGCAGTTTGATCTCGCCCTTCGCATGCCGGGCGAAGAACGGGGTCTCCGGCTCGATGGTCAGCTGGTACAGCGAGATGTGATCGACGGCGAGTTCCAGCGCGTCTTTCAGCTCCGCGCGCCAGGCGGCCACCGTCTGTCCCGGCCGGGCATAGATCAGATCGAAGGACATGCGCTCGAAAGTATCCCGGGCGATGCCGATCGCGCGCCGGGCTTCGGCGGCGTCATGGGTTCGGCCGAGAAATTCCAGATCCGTGTCGTTCAGCGCCTGGATGCCGAGGGAAACCCGGTTCACCCCGGCTTCACGGAAAGCCGCGAACTTGCCGGCCTCGACCGAGGTCGGGTTCGCTTCCAGGGTGATCTCGACCTGGTTGCTCCAGGGCCACAGACGGCGGATCTCGGAGATCACCGCATCCACCGTTTCCGGCTCCATCAGCGAGGGCGTGCCGCCGCCGAAGAAGATGCTGGAGACGGTGCGCTCCGGCGCCAGTGCCTTGAAATGGCGCAGTTCCGCGGTCAGCGCCGCCCGCCAGCGGGCGTGATCGACCTTTCCGGAGACATGGCTGTTGAAGTCGCAATAGGGGCATTTCGAGAGACAGAAGGGCCAATGCACATAGACCCCGAACGGCTCCGCCGCGGCGGTGCTCATGTCGGCCCTATCCAGCATTGCCTCCGGCACCTGCCGGTGGCTTTTCCAGCCCAACCTGTTTCAGGAGTTCCTCGAAAGCGATGGCCCGGTGGCTGACCGAATGCTTCCAGCCGGCATCGACTTCACCGAAGGTCTTGTCGTGCCCCTCGGGGATGAACATCGGATCGTAGCCGAAGCCGTTTGCGCCGCGCGGCGGCCAGACCAGATCGCCGTGAACCCGGCCTTCGACGGATTCCGCGTGCCCGTCCGGCCAGCAGATGGTGAGGGCACAGACAAAGGCGGCGGAACGGTCCCTGTTTCCGGCCGCTGCCTGTTCCTGCAGTCTATCCTCGACCTTCTGCATGGCCAGGGCGAAATCCTTCTCCGGTCCGGCCCAGCGGGCGGAGTAGATACCGGGATCGCCGTCCAGTGCGGTCACGCTCAGCCCGGAATCGTCCGCCAGCGCCGGCAGGCCCGAGCCCTCTGCGGAGGCGCGGGCCTTCAGTTCGGCATTGGCGATATAGGTGCTGCCGGTTTCTTCCGGCTCCGGCAGGCCGAGCTCGCCGGCCGACACCACCTCTATCCCAAGCGGCCCGATCAGATCGCGGATCTCGCGCAGCTTGCCCTGGTTGTGGCTGGCGATGACCAGTTTTCTCTCGGAGAAGGTGCGGCCCATGGATCAGCTCCCGATCGCGGCTTTCTGCAGGTCCACCAGCTCGCCGATGCCCTTGCGCGCGAGGCGCAGCATATTGGTGAAAGCGGCATCCTCGAACGGCTCGGCCTCGGCAGTGGCCTGGATTTCGACGATGCCGGCTTTGCCGGTCAGCACGAAATTCGCGTCGGCCTCCGCATTGGAATCTTCCGGGTAATCGAGATCCAGTACCGGCGTGCCCTGATAGATCCCGCAGGAGACGGCCGCGACATGGTCGGTCAGCGGGATGTCCTTGAGGGCGCCGAGCTTGACCAGTTTCTGCATGGCGAGATGCAGGGCGACGAAGGAGCCGGTGATCGCGGCTGTCCGGGTGCCGCCGTCGGCCTGCAGGACGTCGCAATCGACCTTGATCTGGCGTTCGCCCATGGCCTTCAGGTCCGTGACCGCGCGCAGCGAGCGTCCGATCAGGCGCTGGATTTCCTGGGTCCGGCCGCTCTGCTTGCCGCGCGCCGCTTCCCGGTCGGTCCGGGTATGGGTCGAGCGCGGCAGCATGCCGTATTCGGCGGTGACCCAGCCAGAGCCGGAATTGCGCAGGAACGGAGGGACCCGATCATCGACCGAGGCGGTGCAGAGCACGTGCGTGTCGCCGAATTTGACGAGGCAGGACCCCTCGGCATATTTGGCGAAGCCCGGCTCAAGCGAGACCGCGCGCATATGGTCGGCGCTGCGCCCGGAAGGACGTTTGGCTGTTCCGGTCATAGAAGCTACTCCTGTTTTCGGGCCATGGCTGCACCCGCGCCGCGCTGGTCTGCGCCGGCCATTGAATGTGTCTGTGTGAAATCGCGCGCAACCTACTATCGGGTCCGGGATGCGTCCACGACTTTGCGCGGATGTCGGTAAAGTGGCGGCCATGCATTCTGCTGCATTGACGGGCCGGGGGGCGCTCCCTAGATTCCGGACATGGAACATATGTCAGGCATCGGCGCTCTCAATGCCCGCTCGCGGGAAATTCTGCAGCACATTGTCGATACATATGTGGAGACGGGCGAGCCGATCGGCTCGCGCACCATTTCGCGGCGCATTGGCGACGTCCTGTCCCCGGCCACCATCCGCAATGTCATGGCAGACCTGGAGGAGGCGGGCCTGCTCTATTCCCCTCACGCCTCCGCGGGACGGCTGCCGACCGACCGCGGGCTGCGCATTGTGGTCGACGGGCTGCTTGAAATCGGCGGCGATCTCACCGAGGGCGAACGCGGCACCATCGACTCCCTGCTCGGCGCCAGTGGCCGCGGCTATGATGAAGTGCTGGAGGAAGCGACCAGTGCGCTGGCCGGCCTGTCGGCCTGTGCCGGTCTGGTGATTTCGCCGAAATCGGATCCCTCCCTGCGCCATATCGAGTTCGTGCCGCTGACGGCCGGCCGGGCGCTGGTGGTTCTGGTGAACGAGCTTGGCCTGGTGGAAAACCGGGTCATCGAGCTGCCACCGGAAGTGCCGGCCTCGGTTCTGGTGCAGGCAACGAACTTTCTGAATACCCGCTTCCACGGCGCCTCGATCGATCAGGCGCTGAAGGATATCAAGGCGGAGATGGAACAGCGCCGGATCGAGTTGGACGAGCTGACGGCGCGGGTGGTCGAGAACGGTCTCGCCCTGCTCGCGGGCGGCGGGCCTGACAGCGGCTCGCTGATCGTGCGCGGCCAATCCAAGCTGCTCGACGATGTGAACGCGGTCGAGGATCTGGAGCGGATCCGGCTGCTGTTCGACCAACTTGAGCAGAAACAGGGCATGTTGCGCCTGCTCGAGGCAACCGGCGATGCGGACGGGGTGCAGATCTTCATCGGCGCCGAGAACCAGCTGTTCGACCATACCGGCTGCTCGATGATCCTCTCGCCCTACCGGGACACGAAGAAACGGGTGGTCGGCGCCATCGGCGTGATCGGCCCGACCCGGATGAATTACGCCCGGATCATTCCCATGGTCGATTATACGGCCCGGCTGATCGGTCGCGTCATCGGTTGATCGCAGGGCCAAGCCGGGGTAAAGCAGGCGCTGCAGGCCCGGAATGATTGATTTCCCATTCCGGCCGCCCACATTTGGGCCTGACTTTCAGGATCTACAGACGGGAAAGAGCCGGAATTATGGCCGAAGACGACAAGAAAGCAGAACAGTACGCCAATCAGGATGCGGAGCCGCTGGTCAATCCGGATGACGGCATCATAGACATGGATGCTTTCGTCGGCGCCGGCGCATCGCAGGATGACGAGGCGGATTCCGACGATGACGGCGAAGAAAGCGAGGTCCAGCAGCTGAAGGACCAGCTGATCCGGACGTTGGCGGAGTTGGAAAATACCCGCAAGCGGGCGGAACGTGACATTGCCCATGCGCGGAAATTCGCCATCACCGACTTCGCGCGCGATCTTCTAAGTTCCTCGGACAATCTGCGCCGGGCACTGGAATCCGCGCCGGAAGACCGGGACGAGCTCGATATCATGCTGAAGAATCTGGTGATTGGCGTGGAGATGACCGAGAAGGAATTGCTCGGTGTTTTCGAGAAGCACGGCATTCGCAAGATCGAGCCGCTTGGCGAGAAGTTCGACTACAACCTGCATCAGGCGATGTTCGAGGTGCCGGACGCGAAGAGCGAGCCGGGAACCGTGGTACAGGTGATGCAGCCCGGCTACGTGCTGCAGGACCGCCTGTTGCGTGCTGCCATGGTCGGGGTTGCGAAAAGCCCCGAAGTGCCAAAGGAACATGTCGACACCACAGCCTGAGCCAGGTTTTATCCGGCAGGCGCAGGAACAAGGGTCTCGCTGGCGGGGTCATGCTGTTTCAGCATGTCCTTCGCCCGCTGCCGGTTGCCGACGGCATAGCAATAGACGCAGCCGTGCGGGCAGCTGTCATAGCCGCCGATATCGCGGGATTCCGCGCACAGGCAGCCGGGCCGGTTGCCTTTCTGCCGGGCTTTGATCGGGCGGCCCGCGACATCCGCCAGACGGGTTGAATCAATGCATCGGGCCGGTTGCAGGCCCTCTCCCAGCAAGGCTGGCTGCGAACAGAGAGTTGCTGTCATGCCCTGATCGGCGGCAAGGCCCGCGAGCTCCCGCAGCAGCGCCGCCTTTTCCCCATCCGGTGGATCCGACCATGTGAATCCCGCCCGTCCGGCGCTTTCTTCCGTGTTCCGGCGGGTCTTGCGATAGATATGGGCGGCCGAGAGCGTCACCTCATCGACCGCGCCACGGAGTGCGGCGGCCAGTGCGGCGAAATTCTCGCGGTGGAAGTCCGCCGGCGTCAGGCTGGACCAGAATACCGGATCGTAGCGCCAGACCACGCAGCGCGGCCCGAACCTGTCGGCCAGCCGCCTGATGTCGTCGAGTGCTGCATCCGCCGGCGGGACACTGGTCTCAAGCGCTGTGGGATATCCCGTCACTGTGTAGTGCACCAAGAACGGCACACCGCTTTCGAAGAGCCGCTGGAAGACATCGTGGGCGGGCCGGGCATTCCGGGTCCAGAACACGAAGCCGTCGACATCCGGACCGGAGAGCGGGACCCGCGACGGTTTGCCGCCATAGGGATTGGGGACAACGGCAAAACCGGCATCCAGCCGGGCCCGCAGCCAGTCGCTGTAGAAGGCGGGTATGTCGGTCCGGTAGCTCGCTGAGATGATCATCGGGGCGCCGATTCTGGGAAAATGACGGGTTTCATGCACATTCCGATGCGAAATCCTATTCCACTTGGTTGCAGCGCGGCCAGACCCCGCCTATATAGCGGGTTGCCTAAACACACCAATCGGGAACCGATGCGGCGCTTTCACAAGGTCGCTGGCGTTTGCTGAAGGATGAGGAAAATATGAGCAAAGTAATCGGTATCGACCTCGGGACCACGAATTCCTGTATCGCGTTCATGGACGGTAAGGACGCGAAAGTCATTGAAAACGCCGAAGGCGCGCGCACGACGCCGTCGATGGTCGCCTTCGCCGAAAGCGGCGAAAGGCTCGTCGGCCAGGCCGCGAAGCGACAGGCGGTAACCAATCCGGAAAACACTCTTTTCGCCATCAAGCGCCTGATCGGCCGCCGGTTTGACGACAAGACCTCCAAGCGGTTCAACGATCTGGTTCCCTACAAGGTCGTCGCTGGCGAGAACGGCGATGCCTGGGTCGAGGCGCGCGGCGAGAAATACAGCCCGAGCCAGGCCTCCAGCTTCACCCTGCGGAAGCTTAAGGAAGATGCCGAAGCCTATCTCGGCGATACCGTCGACCAGGCCGTGATCACGGTCCCGGCCTACTTCAACGACGCCCAGCGCCAGGCGACCAAGGATGCCGGCAAGATCGCTGGCCTCGAAGTCCTGCGCATCATCAACGAGCCGACAGCCGCTGCGCTAGCCTATGGCCTGGACAAGAAGAACACCGGCACGATCGCGGTCTATGACCTTGGTGGCGGTACCTTCGACGTATCCATCCTGGAAATCGGCGACGGCGTGTTCGAGGTGAAGTCGACCAACGGCGACACCTTCCTCGGCGGTGAAGACTTTGACCAGCGCGTCATCGACTACCTTGCCGATGAGTTCAAGAAAGAGAACGGCATCGACCTGCGCCAGGACAAGCTTGCCCTGCAGCGCCTGAAGGAAGCCGGCGAAAAGGCCAAGATCGAGCTGTCCAGCTCGATGCAGACCGAAGTGAACCTGCCCTTCATCACCGCTGACCAGAGCGGCCCGAAGCACCTTAACATCAAGCTGACCCGGGCGAAGCTCGAGGCGCTGGTGGACGATCTGGTGCAGCGCACGGTCGATCCGTGCAAGGCGGCCCTGAAGGATGCGGGCGTTTCGGCCGGCGAGATCGACGAAGTGATCCTGGTCGGCGGCATGACACGCATGCCGAAGATCGCGGAAACGGTGAAGAGCTTCTTCGGCCGTGAGCCGCATCGCGGCGTGAACCCGGACGAAGTCGTGGCGCTTGGCGCTGCGATCCAGGCCGGCGTGCTGAAAGGCGACGTCAAGGATGTCCTGCTGCTCGACGTGACCCCGCTGTCGCTCGGCATCGAGACACTGGGTGGTGTCTTCACCCGTCTGATCGATCGCAACACCACGATCCCGACGAAGAAGAGCCAGACCTTCTCCACGGCAGAAGACAACCAGACCGCGGTCACCATCCGGGTCTTCCAGGGCGAGCGCGAGATGGCGGCGGACAACAAGGTCCTCGGCCAGTTCGATCTGGTCGGTATCCCGGGCGCTCCGCGCGGCATTCCGCAGATCGAGGTCACCTTCGACATCGACGCCAACGGCATCGTCAACGTGTCCGCCAAGGACAAGGCAACCGGCAAGGAGCAGCAGATCCGCATCCAGGCGTCCGGCGGCCTGACCGACGACGATATCGAGCGGATGGTGCAGGAAGCCGAAGCCAACGCGGAATCCGACAAGGCCCGGCGCGAGATCGTCGAGGTGAAGAACCAGGCCGACAGTGCGGTTCACGGCACCGAGAAGATGCTTGCGGATCACGGCGACAAGATCTCCGAGGACGACCGCCGCGAGATCGACGAGCACATGGCGGCCTTGAAGACGGCCATGGAAGGTGATGATGCAGCAGACATCAAAGCCAAGATGGACGCGCTCCAGCAGGCGTCGATGAAGCTTGGCGAGGCCATGTACAAGGCTTCGCAGGAAGCCGGTCCCGATGCGGCTGCCGGCGGCAGCGATGCCGGTGACAGTACCGGCGGTGATGGCGACTCTGCGTCGAGCGACGATGTCGTCGATGCGGATTTCGAAGAAGTCGACGATCAGAACCGCGACAACAAGTCCGCCTGATCCCAACGGTCTGGGCGGAGGAGCCGATGACGAACCGGTCTCCTTCGCCCGTTTCCGACCAGGAAAGGCAGGCGGCTTGTAATTCTGCCGGACTGCCGACGCCGTTGTGGGGACAATGACGCGCTATGGCAAAAAAAGACTATTACGAGGTTCTGGGGGTCGCACGCGGCACGTCGGATGCGGAAATGAAAGCCGCATACCGCAAGCTGGCGATGCAGTATCACCCGGACCGCAATCCCGATAATCCAGACGCCGAAACCAAGTTCAAGGAATTGAACGAGGCCTATGATGTCCTGAAGGACGAGCAGAAGCGGGCAGCCTATGACCGCTTCGGGCACGATGCCTTCGAGGGCGGCATGGGCGGCGGCGGCGGTGCCGGCGCCGGTTTTGGCGGGTTTGCCGATATCTTCGACGAGATGTTCGGCGACTTCATGGGCGGCCGGCGCGGTGGCGGCCGGCGCGGCTCTGACCTGCGCTACAACATGGTCATCAGCCTGGAAGAAGCCTTCAAGGGCAAGCAGACCGAAATCCATATTCCGAGTTCGGTCCAGTGCGATGAATGCCATGGTTCCGGTGCGGAAAAAGGCAGCGAGCCCGTGACCTGCACGACCTGTCACGGTCACGGCAAGGTTCGGGCCCAGCAGGGCTTCTTCACCATCGAGCGGACCTGCCCGCATTGCGGCGGCAACGGCACGCGGATCGAGAAGCCGTGCAAGAGCTGTGGCGGCAATGGCCGGGTCCAGAAGGAAAAGACCCTGTCGGTCAATATTCCGGCCGGCGTCGAGGACGGCACCCGGATCCGTCTGAGTGGTGAGGGCGAAGCCGGTCCGCGCGGTACGGCACCGGGCGACCTCTACCTTTTCCTGTCCATCGCCGACCACCCGATCTTTCAGCGGGAAGGGGCGGACGTCTATTGCCGTGTGCCGCTGCCGATGACGACGGCAGCCCTCGGCGGCCAGATCGAGGTGCCGACGATCGAAGGCGGCCGAGCCCGGATCAGTGTTGGCGCCGGTACCCAGAGCGGCAAGCAGTTCAGACTCAAGGGCAAGGGGATGTCCGTGCTCCGCAGCCCGGCCCGGGGCGATCTCTATGTCGAGGTCGTCGTCGAGACTCCGGTGAATCTCAGCAAGCGCCAACAGGAGCTGCTGGAGGAATTTGCCGCCGGCCAGAACGAGACCAGCCCGCAATCCGCCGGGTTCTTCGACCGGGTCAAGGAGCTCTGGGACGATCTCAGGGACTGACTTTGTCGCCTTCCGATATTTTATCCTGAATGAACGCCGGCCCCTGGGGTCGGCGTTTTTCGTAGGGCTGCGCCCGAAACGGGTAGTCGGCCCTACACGGAAAGTTGCCGATATGCCCTAGGTAATCCCGGTATTGTTTTCGGCTATCTAATTGTTATTTCTCGATTCTATGTCGATCGCAGTGGCAATGGCACGACCCTCGTGGCGCAGGAACTCCAGCCCTGCGCGACGCACGGCCAGGGCGTAGCGTACCGTGAAGCGCTCGGTATTCGACATGTTTTGTAGGGGTAAGGCCAGGAGCGCCCGGATCTCCTGGTTCAATGTCCCGATACGCTCTTCCATGAGGCGCGCCGCTTCCTCGGGTCCGGCACTTTCGGAGAAGTAGACCGCGGCCAGGAAATCGGACCTGAGGCGCTCCTCCGCACCGGCGTCCATCACCCCCTGACGCAATAAGTCGCGTCCGAGGCCGGTGATTTCGAAAGTGCGCCGGTCGAGAGACCCTTTTGCCGGTCCGCTCTCGGTAATGGCACCGCGGGCCTTCAGCTTGCCCAGGGCCGGGTAGAGACTGCCGGCGCTGACCGACTGGAAGTGGGCAAAATCCTTGTTGATCCGGCTCCGGATCTGATAGCCGTTCGCCGGGCCCTTCGACAAGGCACCAAGGATAATATCACTGATTTCAAACATTATTTCAGTTCGATATATCATAAGAAACAGGAAGTATCGACCTCTTATTCACTCTGGTTTCGGTTCGGGTGCAAGCAGGCTCGACAGCGACCGGAAAGCAGGCTAGGACCGTCAGGGACAGCAACCTTTCATCCAGGAGGGCGCCAATGGGCACGACGAAGATCGGAATCATGGGGATCTCCGGTTTCATGGGCCGGATGATCGCCGCACAGGTTCATGGAAATCCCGAAGCAGAGATTTCCGGCGGTACTGTTTCACCGGGTAGTACCAGTGAAGCTGTTGATATTGCAGTCCTTTGTCAGCTTGATGGCGCATATGGAAAAACCACGTCCGATGCCCGTAGTGTCATCGCAGAGGCTGATGTGGTGATCGATTTCACCCTTCCGGATGCGACGGTCGCCCATGCCCGGATTGCCGCGGAATGCGGCACGGCCTTCGTCGCCGGCACCACCGGGCTGACGCCGGAGCAGGAATCCGCGCTTGCCGAGGCTGCAACGAGTATCTCGCTGGTCTATGCACCGAACATGAGCCTCGGCGTCAATCTGCTGTTCGACCTGGTGAAGAAGGTTGCGGGTGCGCTGGACGATAGTTTCGATATCGAAATAGTCGAGATGCACCACAAACGGAAGATCGACGCGCCGTCGGGAACCGCACTTGGTCTCGGCAAGGCGGCGGCAGCCGGGCGGGGCGTCTCCCTGGACGATAAGGGTGTACTGTCGCGGGAAGGGGTCACCGGACCGCGCGAGGCGGGGCAGATCGGGTTCGCGACATTGCGCGGCGGTGACGTGGTCGGCGAGCACACCGTGATTTTCGCCGGTCCGAACGAGCGCATCGAGCTGACGCACAAGGCGGCAAACCGCGATATCTTCGCGGCCGGTGCCGTGCGCGCGGCCATTTGGGCGGCGGAGCGCAAAGCCGGGCTCTATTCCATGGCGGATGTGCTCGGGCTCTAGCGTAAACCGGTGTCAGACCGTGCGGATTTTGGCCAATGCGCCGGTCAGGGTGTCGGCAAAATCCTGTTTTTCGGGCGGCGACAGGAATGCGCCGATTTCGAGAGACTGCCCGTGGGTGCGCAACATCAGACGATCCGGTCCGGTGCGTTCCTCCTCGACCTCGATCTTGAGCCAGTAGGGCTGCAGCTGCTTCTGTAACACCCGGCGTCCCCGCACGAAGCGCTCGATTGTCAGTTCCGCATGGGTCAGCCGGACGATCTCGTACCGCCGCGCATCCCGGTAGCTCAGGCGGAAGGCAACATAGATCAGCAGGATATCGAGCCCCAAAAACCCGACCACGGGCCAGGCACCGGCCATCCAGAACACGGTCCCGATGGCAATGCTGCAGCAGGAGATCGCCGTCATCAGGATGAGGAAACCTGCCGGCGACAGGCTGCGATGCGGATAGAGAACCGCATCGAAGAGCGTGTCGCCGGTCTTTACATCACTCATGCCGTCAGCTGTCGTCACCGCCGGTCGTCCGGACTGTTGCATCGCGATTCGTCAAGGCCTTAACCTGTGCCCGGCGCGGGCCAAAGGCAACCTGAAAACCGCCCCACCCGAGAGCAAGCGAGAGAGTGCAGTGTGATGGCAAGACGGATGACGAACGCGGCGGTGGACGCCTTCTTCCAGCACCTGAGCGAACGCGACCCGGAGCCGAAGGGTGAGCTCAACTATGTCAATCCCTATACCTTGCTAGTCGCAGTGGTGCTCTCCGCGCAGGCGACGGATATTGGTGTGAACAAGGCGACCGGCCCGCTGTTCGAAGTTGCCGACACACCGGAGAAAATGGTCGCGCTGGGTCTTGAGCGGGTGCGCGAGTACATCAAGACCATCGGCCTGTTCAACACAAAGGCGAAGAATGTCATCGCCCTGTCGGAGATCCTGATCCGGGAGCATGGCAGCGTGGTACCACCGCATCGCGAGACGCTGGAGCAGCTTCCGGGGGTCGGGCGGAAGACGGCAAATGTCGTGCTCAACATGGCGTTCGGTCAGCCGACAATTGCCGTCGACACCCATCTGTTCCGTGTCGCCAACCGTACCGGCATGGCGGCAGGCAAGACGCCGCTTGCGGTCGAGCTGGCGCTGGAGAAGCGGATCCCGGGGAAATGGATGCTGCATGCGCATCACTGGCTGATCCTGCACGGGCGCTATATCTGCAAGGCGCGCAGACCGGTCTGTCCGGTGTGCCCGGTTTCGGATCTCTGCAATTTCAAGGACAAGACCGTGGAGCCGGCCTGAGTGGCCTCAGCTCTGTGCGGCGCGGGAGATGCCCCGCTGCAACAGGCTGACAAAGCAATCGTCCCGCGCCAGTTCGGCATCGCGCCGCGGCCGGAACTCGTAATAGGTCACGGCAAGCGCGTGGTTGAGTTCATAGAGGAACAGGTCCAGGACACAGGCTTCCGTGCGGTACTGCCAGACAACGGCCGCCATTTCGCGCCGGATGAAGGCGGGTTTGCCGAGAATGCTCGAGAGATCGCCCCGCCCGAGAGCAAGCAGCCGGCTCGGGTCGCGCTCCTCCGGACTGAAATCGGGCGTCCGCGGCGGCGCGGGCAGGCTTGCGACCGCGGCGGGTTTTTCCGGCTCTGCCGGCAGGGTCGCCGGGGCTACCGCCGCGGGTGCCTGCTGATCCTGTCCGGTATCGGCTGTTTTTTGAACGGTCCCGCCGCAGCCCAGAAGGCCGATGGCGACAAAGACAAGGAGAAGAAACTGCACCGGCACAAACCTACTCCGCGGTCTCCGGCGCACTCACGACGTCATCCTTGAACACCGAAATGTCCCCGACGATCTGGCCGCCGAGCTCGACTTCCAGACGGCCGAACCGTACGGTCCCGGTGACACGGCCGGTGCCGCGGATCTGCAGGGTCTGCCGCACCACCAGAGTGCCTTCGAAATGCCCGCCGATGATGGCGTCGTCTATCACCACCTTGCCCTTGAAATGACCGGATTCCGTCACCTCGAGATGGCGGCTGTTTTCCAGGGTTGCGTCGACAGTGCCTTCGACAACGAGGCTGTCGCAGGCCGTTATCTCGCCGGTCAGGGAGATCTCCGGGCCCACCGTGAGCTTCTTGCTCTCGTTGCGCGGCGTGGCGCCGCGCCGGTTCTGCGCTCCGGGAAGATCGAGAGACCGGCGTGGAATCTCCGGGACGAATCCGGATGAGGAAGGCTTGCTCGGTTGCATTCTGGACTCCTCGTCCGGCTTGCTGGTTGTAACCTCTCCAGAGATGGGCGCCGCCGGGTCCAAGCGCGTCTCCGAAGGAGAGTTCCGGTTCTGGGCGCCGGATGTCTGTTCTTCGTCCTGCGCGCCGGTCCCGAAAGAGGGACTTGTGCGCGCGGTCGTGTCTGTGCCGGATTTTTTACGCCGAAACATCAGATCGTCAACTCATATAATTGCAGAAGAGACCGCGGTCATCGACCTTAATACTCAATGACTTATTATCATTTCTTCATGTCGCTCCGCAAGCGTTCGAAGCGATGCAGCATAAAAGCGGTCGCAATCACCGGCCCGGCGAAGTTCAGGACCGGGATGGTCATGACCGCGGCGATCAGCACACCGCTGATGAAAATCGCTCCGGCCTTTTGCTTCCGCAACGCCTTTGTTTCTGCGGGAGTCAGCCGTCGCAGGGCAACCATTTCAAAGAACTCCCGGCCAAGGAGATAGCCGTTTGCCCCGTAGAAAACGACAAGATTCAAACCGGGGATCAGATAGAACGGTAAAAGAACGATATTAACAACAACTGTAATGCCGAGAAATTTAAGGCTTCCCAGAACGGTTTCCGCAAATGGCTGCGGCCGGGCCGGGCCGAGCCCGGGATAGTGCTTCGCCTCGACGGCGTTGCAGACAGAGTCAAGAAACAGGCTCGAGATCGTGTTGGCCGCGCCGGGAAAGAAGAGGATGCCCAGGATCACCACGATCAGACTGGCGACCCAGGCCGCGGCATCATCCAGCCAGCCACCGAAAATCGAGAACCAGTCGAGTATATACCAGACGGCAACGCCGAGCAGCAGGATGGCGGTGATCGAGCCGATGATGCTGATGATGATCGGATTGCGCAGCCGGGGGTCCGTCAGCTGGCCGAGGGTGGCGGTCACAGATGAAAACATGGCGAACTCTTCTTCTCGCAGACGCGGTCACCGGTTCAGATAGGGTCGGCGGGGGTCTGGCCCAATGCCTTTGGACGGAAAGAGCATAGGATTTCCGCGCATGCAAGACCGGCGACGCAGAACCGCGAGTGCGGTCTTTCCATGCTGTCCCTGCTCCAGTACCTTGTCGCGCGCATTCAGCGGACATCCGGTCCGCCGACATTTCTCCGTTCCGTTTCCGGGAGCCCGCTCCGCATGGTAGCCAAGTCCATCGATGTCACCTGC
Organism: Nisaea sp.; assembly: GCF_040217065.1. Taxonomy (GTDB): domain Bacteria; phylum Pseudomonadota; class Alphaproteobacteria; order Thalassobaculales; family Thalassobaculaceae; genus Nisaea. Next base: position 127,765 of record NZ_JAVJNX010000010.1, on the reverse strand, counting down.
ATCGGCAACGCCATTGTCGACGTTTTTGCCCAAGCCACCGACGCCTTTCTTTCCGAGAATGGTATCGAGAAGGGAGCCATGAACCTGATCGATGCCGAGCGTGCCGAACTGCTCTACAGCAAGATGGGTCCGGGCATGGAAATGTCCGGAGGGTCCGCCGGCAACACCGCGGCGGGCCTTGCCTCTCTCGGCAGCAAGGCCGGCTATATCGGCAAGGTGCAGGACGATGTTCTCGGCAAGGTCTTCCGGCATGACATCACGGCGGTTGGCGTGCGCTTCGAGACCGCGCCGACCCTGGATGGTCCGCCCACGGCCCGCTCGCTCATCATGGTGACGGCGGATGCCCAGCGCAGCATGAACACCTTTCTCGGCGCCTGCGTGCAGCTTGGCCCGGAAGATGTCGACCCGGACCTGATTGCGGACAGCCGCGTGGTCTATCTCGAGGGCTATCTGTTCGATCCGCCGGAAGCCAAGAAGGCTTTCGTCAAGGCCGCCCGCACCGCGCATGAGGCAGGCGGCAAGGTGTCGCTCACCCTGTCCGACCCGTTCTGCGTCGACCGGCACCGGGATGCCTTCCTCGAGCTGGTCGATCACCATGTCGACATCCTGTTCGCCAACGAGGTGGAGCTGAAGTCTCTCTACCAGACAGACGATTTCGACGAGGCGCTGCAGAAGGTCCGCGAGAATTGCGAGACTGCTGCCATCACACGGGGCGCCAAGGGCTCCGTGGTGCTGCACAAGTCGGAAGTCCACGTGCTCGATGCCGAGCCGGTGGCCAAGGTGGTGGACACCACCGGTGCGGGCGATCTGTACGCTGCCGGTTTCCTGCATGGCTATTGCCAGGGCCTGGAGCCGGCCGACTGGGGTCGGGCCGGCGGCGTCGCCGCGGCGGAAATCATCTCGCATTACGGCGCCCGGCCGGAAGCGAACCTGAAAGAGCTTCTGGCGGCACGGCTTGGCTGAGCCTGTGTCCAGCGAGACTGTGTCCGGCGTCAGGGGCTGGCTTGCGGAGACGGCGGCGCTGTATTTGAAGCGCCGCATTCTGATCGTCTTTCTGCTGGGCTTTTCCAGCGGTCTGCCCCTGTTGCTCTCCTTTTCGACCCTGAGCGCCTGGATGCGCGAGTCCGGGGTTGACCTGACCACCATCGGACTGTTTGCCCTTGTCGGGACGCCCTACACGCTGAAATTCTTCTGGGCGCCATTGATGGACAGCCTGAGGTTGCCGCTTCTCGGCCGTCTCTTCGGCCGCCGCAGGAGCTGGCTGATCCTGACCCAGCTCGCCCTGATGCTGTCGATCATCCTGCTCGGCGGCACCGATCCGGTGAACAATCCCGGGCTGATGGCCTTGATGGCCGTCGCCGTGACCTTCTTCTCGGCCAGCCAGGATATCGTGGTGGATGCCTTCCGCATCGAATCCCTGCCGGAATCTGAGCAGGGCGCCGGTGCGGCCGCCTCGACGTTCGGCTATCGGATCGGGATGCTCATCGCCGGGGCGGGTGCGCTTTTTCTGGCCGATGCGATCGGCTGGTTTGTGGCCTATCTCGGCATGGCCAGCCTGATGCTGATTGGCCTGGGCGCGGTTCTCGCAAGCCCGGAGCCGGATGCCAGCGCGGAAGCGGAAAAGCATACAGCCGACAATGAATCCCTCGCCGCGTGGGTGCACCGGGCCGTTTTCACCCCGTTCTCGGAGTTTCTGCTTCGGCGGGGCGCGTTGCTGATCCTTGCCTTCATCCTGTTCTACAAGCTGGGGGATGCCTTTCTCGGCACGCTGACGAACCCGTTCTATATCGATCTCGGCTTTACCAAGACCGAGATCGCCCAGGTCACCAAGGTGTTCGGCCTGGTTGCCCTGCTGGTGGGGTTGTTTGCCGGCGGTGCCCTGGTGAAGCATATGGGACTTCTGAAGGCGCTGCTGCTCTGCGGCGTGCTGCAGGCGCTGTCGAATCTGATATTCGTCGCACAGGCTGTGGCCGGGCACGATATCTGGATGCTGACGGTGACGATCGGGGTCGAGAACTTTACCGGCGGCATGGGAACGGCCGCTTTCGTCGCCTATCTCTCGAGCCTGACGAATGTCGCCTTCACAGCCACGCAATATGCCCTGCTGTCATCCTTCATGGCCTTCGGGCGCACCATCCTCAGCTCCGGCGGCGGCTGGGTGACGGATCATATCGGCTGGATCGGGTTTTTCATCGCCTCGACGGCGATTGCCGTGCCCGGTCTGCTGTTGCTGCTGGTGCTGATGCGGATGTTTCCGCCGGAACGCGTGTCCGGCGGAAAACAGGGGGCCTGATCCGGATCAGGCCGGTGCGGTCGACCGGTCGAGAGCGTATCCGGCCGAGCGGACGGTGCGGATCAGGTCGGACTCTGCTTCGTCATTGATGGCTTTGCGCAGGCGCCGGATATGCACATCGACGGTGCGCGGCTCGACATAGATGTCGGGACCCCAGACCCGGTCGAGCAGCTGCTCGCGGGAGAACACCCGGCCGGGGTGTTCGAGGAAATAGCGCAGCAGCCGGAACTCGGTCGGGCCGAGATGAATTTCCCGGCTGTTCCGCCGCACCTTGTGGGAGGCCAGATCCATCTCCAGATCTTCGAACTCAAGGGTTTCGGCGTCGCTCGCCGGCCGGGTCCGGCGCAGCACGGCGCGCACCCGGGCGATCAGCTCGCTCGGGCTGAAGGGTTTGGTGATGTAGTCATCGGCTCCGGCATTGAGGCCGCGGATCCGGTCGCCCTCGTCGCCACGCGCGGTCAGCATGATCACCGGCACGGCCTTGGTCTCCGGTGTCCGGCGCAGCCGGCGGCAGACCTCGACGCCGGAAAGCAGCGGCAGCATCCAGTCCAGCAGGATCAGGTCGGGGCTTTTTTCCATGGCCAGAAGCATGGCTTCCTCGCCATCGCCGGCCTCGAAGACCTCAAAACCTTCCCGTTCAAGGTTGTACCGCAACAGAGTGACGATTGGCGCTTCGTCCTCGACGATCAGGATCTTGGGATTCATCATGTTCATAGGGTTCTAACTCTCGATATGAACGCTCATTCGGGCAGCGACACGATATAGCTGGCGTCGTCGCCTTTCGGGCGGTCGGCCTGCATTTTCGTGCCCTTGATCTGGAAGTGGACGGTCTCGGCGATGTTGGTTGCGTGATCGCCCATCCGCTCCAGGTTCTTTGCGATGAACAGCAGATGGGTGGACGCGCTGATGTTCCGCGGATCCTCCATCATGTAGGTCAGGAGCTCGCGGAACAGGCTTGTGTAGAGCTCGTCGATATCCTCGTCCCGGTGCCACGCAGCAACCGCGAGTTCGAGATTGTCGTCGGTATAGGCGTCCAGCACATCCTTGATCAGGGATTGCACCAGGCTGCCGATGCGGACAATGCCGTTGGCCGGCGGGATTTCGGGCAGGCCGCTCAGGACGATGGCCCGCTTGCCGATATTCGCGGCGTAGTCACCGATGCGCTCGAGATCGCTGACGATCTTCAGACTGGCAACGACGGTCCTGAGGTCACCGCCGAGCGGCTGGCGCAGGGCCAGAAGGCGGAGGCTCATCGCCTCGATTTCCGTCTCGAAGGCGTCGATCGGCGCGTCGGCCTCCCGGACCCGCTGGGCCAGCGCCTTGTCCCGCCGGTGCACGGCACGCACCGCCGCCTCGCACTGGTTTTCCACCAGTCCGCCCATCTGGGCAATCTTGGCCTTCAGGCTCTCAAGATCCTCGTCGAAAGAACTGACGATGTGGTCGTTTGCGCCCATGGTGGCAAATTCCCTATTCTTTCTTAGCCGAAGCGGCCGGTGATATAGCCCTGCGTGCGGGTGTCGCTCGGGTTGGTAAAGATCTGTTCGGTATCGCCGACCTCGACCAGCTCACCCAGATGGAAGAAGGCGGTGCGCTGGGAAACCCGGGCGGCCTGCTGCATGGAATGGGTGACGATGACGATCGTGTAGTTCTCGCGCAGCTCGTCGATCAGCTCCTCGATCTTCGCCGTGGCGATCGGGTCAAGGGCGGAGCAGGGCTCGTCCATCAGGATCACTTCCGGATTAACCGCGATGGCGCGGGCAATGCAGAGGCGCTGCTGCTGGCCGCCGGAGAGACCGGTGCCAGGCTCCAGCAGGCGATCCTTCACCTCGCCGAACAGGCCGGCCTTGGTCAGGCTGGATTCGACGATCTCATCGATGTCGGCCTTGCTCTGGGCCGTGCCGTGAATGCGCGGGCCGTAGGCGACATTGTCATAGATCGACTTGGGGAACGGGTTGGGTTTCTGGAACACCATGCCAACGCGCGCCCGGAGCTGCACCGGATCCAGCGACGAGTCGTAGATATCCTCGTCATCGAGGGTGATCTTGCCCTCGACACGGCAGATATCGATGACGTCGTTCATCCGGTTCAGGCAGCGCAGGAAAGTGGACTTGCCGCAGCCGGACGGGCCGATCAGGGCTGTGACCTCGTTCGGTTTGATGTCGAGATCGACATCCATCAGGGCCTGCTTGTTCCCGTAGAAGACCTTGACCTTGTCGCCCTTCATCTTCGGTGTCGCCTGCGGCGCCGCGGAGGTGTCCGGTTTGGCCATCTTTGTTTTCTCGCTCATGGAAATACCTCTACCAGCGCCGTTCGAACTTCTTGCGAAGCATGACGGCCAGAATGTTCATGAAAATCAGGAAGGCAAGCAGCACCATGATCGCGGCGGAGGTGCGCTCGACGAAGGCGCGCTCGGGGCTGTCCGCCCAGAGATAGATCTGCACCGGCAGCACGGTCGCCGGATCGGTGAAGCTGCCCGGGACGTCGACGATGAAGGCGATCATGCCGATCATCAGCAGGGGGGCAGTCTCGCCAAGCGCCTGGGCCATGCCGATGATCGTGCCGGTCAGGATGCCCGGCATGGCCAGTGGCAGCACATGATGGGTCACGACCTGCAGACGCGAGGCGCCGAGCCCGAGCGCGGCCTCGCGAATGGAGGGCGGTACCGCTTTCAGGGCGGAGCGGGAGGCGATGATGATCGTCGGCAGGGTCATCAGCGCCAGCACCATGCCGCCGACCAGCGGGGCGGAGCGCGGGAAGCCGAAGAAATTCAGGAACAGGGCAAGGCCAAGCAGCCCGAACACGATGGAGGGCACCGCGGCCAGGTTGTTGATGTTGACCTCGATCAGGTCGGTCCAGGCGTTCTTCGGTGCGAATTCCTCGAGATAGATTGCCGCCATCACCCCGATGGGGAACGACAAGAGCAGGGTGATCGCCATGGTCAGCAGGGAGCCGGTAACGGCGCCCAGGATGCCGGCTTCTTCCGGCTCGCGGCTGTCCGCCTTGCTGAAGAAATCGGTATTGAATCGCGTTTCGATCCGATCATTAGAGTCGAGCCTGTCGTACCAGCCGAGTTCCGTATCGGTGACCCGCCGGTTGGATTCCTCCTCGGTCCGGTCGACATAGCCCTTTCTGAGCATGTCGATATCGTCGGAGGCCTTGATCCAGAGATCAAGACTCTGTCCGACCAGGGACGGGTTCTCGATCACCATGTTGCGCAGATCGAACCCAGCGTTCGGCGAGACGAAATTATACAGCTTGCGCTTGTCCGAGCGGCTCGTGACCTCGGCGAAGTTGTCACGCAGATTCTTCTTGATCATGCCGCCATAGTCAGCGGTCCTGAGCTGCTCGACATCGCCCGTTCCGGCCGGATCCAGATATTCCGGATCGAACGAGATGTTCAGCTTGATATAGGTCTGCAGGAACGCGCTGTAGCCGGTCCCGGTGATGCTCCCGACCAGGAAGACGAGCATGAGGCCGGCGGCGATAATGCTGCCAAGCCCATACAGCCGGAAGCGGCGCTCCGCCGCATAGCGCTTCTTGAGCCGGTCTGCGGACAGCGTTGGCCGGCGGATCTCGGCGCCCGGTTTCGAATTCATGATCGCGTCAGTCATATTTTTCCCGATATTTCCGGACCACCCGCAGGGCAATCACATTGAGACCGAGGGTGACGAAGAACAGCACCAGGCCGAGGGCAAAGGCCGCGAGGGTCTTGGCGGAGTCGAACTCCTGATCGCCGACCAGCAGGGTGACGATCTGCACCGTCACGGTGGTGACGGCCTCGAACGGGTTTGCGGTCAGGTTGGAGGCCAGGCCGGCGGCCATCACCACGATCATGGTCTCGCCGATGGCGCGGGATACGGCGAGCAGGAAGGCGCCGACAATGCCCGGCAGGGCGGCCGGGATGATCACGTGCCGGATGGTCTCGGATTTGGTGGCGCCGAGCCCGTAGGAGCCGTCACGCAGGGACTGCGGCACGGAATTGATGACGTCGTCCGAGAGCGAGGAGACGAAGGGAATGATCATGATGCCCATGACGAGGCCCGCCGCGAGCGCGCTTTCCGAAGAGACGTCAAGCCCGACGCCTTCACCCCAGCCGCGGATCAGCGGCGCCACGGTCAGGGCGGCGAAGAAGCCGTAGACCACAGTCGGGATTCCGGCCAGCACTTCCAGCATCGGCTTTGCGACGGCGCGGAATTTCGGGTTGGCATATTCGGCCATGTAGATCGCCGAAAGCAGGCCGATCGGGCCGGCGACCAGCATGGCGATCAGGGTGATCAGCATGGTGCCGGCAAAAATCGGCACGGCGCCGAAACTGCCGGAGGCGCCGACCTGCTCGGCGCGGATTGCTGTCTGCGGGCTCCAGTGCAGGCCGAATAGGAAGTCGAAGAACGGGATGCGGGCAAAGAAGCGCAGGCTCTCGAAGATCAGCGACAGGACGATGCCGACGGTGGTCAGGATCGCGATCAGGGAGCAGATGATGAGCAGGACGCGGATGATACCCTCTACCGCGTTGCGGGCCCGGAAGTTCCGGCTGATCCGGGAGCGGGCCCAGGCGAGGCCAAGCAGCGCGATGCAGACAACGCTGCCGACCATGGACCAGAAGCCGATGGATTGCAGGGTCAGATACCGCTCCGTGGCGGCGACAATGGCCGGGCTGGCCACCCGGCTTGTGGCGTTGCCGCTGGACAGGTTCCGGATGTCGGTCAGCATCAGGGAATACTCGTCCGCATTCTGCGGCATGATCGACGCATCAAGGCCCGCCATCACCATGTGATCGACGATCTGCGGCTGGATGACCAGCCAGATTGCCAGCAGAAGTATTGCCGGCAATCCGCAGCCAAGTGCCACGAACATGCCGTAGTAGCTCGGCAGTGAATGCAGGATGCGGGCATCGCCCGACGCGGAGAGAATTGATCGGGCCCGGCCGGCGGCGTAGCCGGCGACCGACAATCCGATGACAACCAGAATAAGGAAAAAGCTGTTCATAGTGCCCCGCCGGCGGAATTGCTGTTGGCCCGGGCACAGACGTTCCGGGCCAGACACATGACTGTCTTTATGGGTCCGAGAAACCGGGCGGGCCCATAAAGACAGGGGAGAGGCGGCAGGCCGCCTCTCCCGCGACCAGTTACATGGTCAGGTTGGTCTTGTTCGCTGCAGCAGCGCGATACTTTTCGCGATCTGCGGCCGGCAGCGGGATCAGGCCCTTGTCGGCCAGATAGCCTTCGTCGCCGATGGCTTTCTCGCTGGTGAACTCAGCGACATATTCCTCGATGCCCGGTACCACGCCGATATGCGCGGACTTCACGTAGAAGAAGAGGGAGCGGGAAATGCCGTAATCACCGGAGGCGATGTTGTCGAAGGTCGGGGAAACGCCACCGACGTCCGCGCCCTTGATCTTGTCGCTGTTCTGGTCGAGGAAGCTGAAGCCGAAGATGCCCATGGCAACCGGGTTAGCCTGCAGCTTCTGAACGATCAGGTTGTCGTTCTCGCCAGCTTCGATGAACTTGCCGTCTTCCCGCATGGAGTCGGAAATCTTGCGGAAGCCCTTCTTGTCGGCCTTGCGCATGTCGGCAAGCATCTTGAAGGACTTGGCGCCCGGGCGCATGGCCAGCTCGACGAAAGCGTCACGGGTACCGGAAGTCGGGGGCGGGCCGAGAACTTCGATCGCTTCGTCCGGCAGGGACGGATCGATTTCGGACCAGTTGTTGTACGGGTTCTTGACGATCTTGCCGTCAACCGGAACCTCGGCGGCGAGCGCCAGGAAGATCTGCTGCTTGGTCAGGTTGAAGACCGGGCCGCTTTTGTCGTTGCCGATGACGATGCCGTCAAAACCAAGCTTCACCTCGACGATGTCGGAGACACCGTTCTTGGCGCACAGCTCGACTTCGGAAGACTTGATCCGGCGCGACGCGTTGGTGATGTCCGGATGCTGGACGCCCACACCGGAGCAGAACAGCTTCAGGCCGCCGCCGGAACCGGTGCTTTCGACGACCGGCGTCTTGAAGCTTGAGGTCTTGCCGAATGTTTCAGCGACGGTCGTGGAGAACGGGAAAACAGTTGAGGATCCGACGATGCGGATCTGGTCGCGGGCTTCCGCGGCCGCGGCAACGGCGATAACGCCGGCGAGGGCGAGCGGGATTGCCTTGATGATGGAATTCCTAAGCACGATTTTGCCTCCGGGACAAAGGAGTGTGATCGATCAGCCCCGATACATTTCCGAGCGGGACCGACCCGTTCCTACGCCGCTCCGGAGTCCCTATTACTACGGAAATGTGAAGGTTTTGTTTCAGCCGGCGGCGAAAAGCTGCGATTTCGTGACGCCGGGTGCCACGCACGGAATATAGACGGTGAACCGACTGCCTTCGCCGACCTTGCTGTCGATCGTCAGCGCGCCGCGATGGCGGCTGACGATGTGCTTGACGATGGCAAGGCCGAGGCCGGTTCCGCCCAACTCGCGGGAGCGGGCCGTATCGACGCGATAGAAGCGCTCGGTCAGGCGCGGAATATGTTCCCGTGCAATGCCGTCGCCCTGATCGGACACGCTGATGGCCACAAGATCCTCGGATTGCAGGCTGACCGAGGCCGGCAGGTCTCCGGCAATTTCCGCCCGGATGGTCACGACGCTCTGATCGCGGCCGTACTTTATTGCGTTCTCCAAGAGGTTTTGCAGCACCTGGGAGATCTGGTCGCTGTTGGCGATCAGGGCCGGGAGATCCGCATCGATATCAAGCTCAATGCGGATCCCGCGCCGTGCCGCGGTCAGCTCGGCGGCAGCGGCAAGATGTTCCGCCAGCGGGCGCAGCGCGATCTCCTCATTCGGAGCGGTGTGTTCGGCGGTTTCGATGCGAGAGAGCGACAGCAGGTCCGTGACCAGCCGGGTCATCCGGCTGGTTTGCTCGTCCATGATCTCGAGAAACCGGTCGTGTGCCTCAAGGTCATCCCGGGCCGGGCCGCGCAGGGTTTCTATGAAGCCGTGCAGGGTTGCCAGCGGCGTGCGCAGCTCGTGACTGACATTGGCGACAAAATCGACGCGCATGCTCTCGATACGGCGGATTTCCGTCAGGTCCCGGAACATCACCAGCGCCGTGCGCTGCTCTTCCTGCTGCCCCGGAAGCGCTTCGACGCGGACATTGAAGACACGATATACCGGATCCGAAATGGAGATCTCGACGATCCTGTGGCCCCCGCCGGCCAGCACCGCGTTGCCGGCTTCCAGCAAGCCGGGATCGCGTGTGACATGGGACAGCTCGCGCCCCATGATGCGGCCGCCGAAACGGTCGCGGGCAGCCTTGTTCATGCTCTGGACGCGGCCTTTGGCATTCAGGAAAAGCAGCGGGTCAGGGATGTTGTCGATGATCGAGACATGACGCTCGTTCAGTGCCTGAAGCTGTGTGCGCCGGTCTGCGGTGGTCCGGAACAGGCGGGTCAGTGCGGCGGCGAGTTCCGATGTCTCCCCGATCCCTTCGGCGATGCTGGACAGCACGTCGCCGGTCCTTGACGCGCGTTCGGGTGCGCTGGAACCGGCCCGGCGCTGGATATGGCGCTTGATGGCGTCCAGCAGACTGTAATGCCGCCGCACAATCCCCATTGCGACAACCAGCGACACCATCCAGGCACCGACTGCATGCCATGGCTGGACCGCGTCCAGGGCCGTAATGCCGGCGAGCGCGATGGCAGCCGGCATAGAGACCACCAAGCCGCCGCGAAACACGTCCCAAAGCTGCAGGGCCGCGGGATTGTCGTCCTGGGATGCGGAATCAGTATCGATCGGCTGTTCGCTCATCGTTCTTTTGATCAATCGGCGGTTCTATGCTGGCCGGCCAGCGCCCTTTCGCACTGGTCGCAATCCCTAGCGCCTGCGGTATGACAGTTTCTATCATAGGGGTCGGAAAACATGTGCCCCAGCTCAAAATAGGCTGAGAGCCATCAAAATGGAGGCCTTTCGCGCCAAATGCGGCGCGAAAGGCGGATCAATGTGCCGAAGGTCTATTTCCCGAGAGCCGTATGCGCTGCGATGGCCGCAGCATTCACCAGATCCGTCACGGTCGCGCTCATCTGCACGATCTGCACCGGCTTCTCCAGTCCGACCAGCATCGGCCCGATGACAGCGGCGCCGCTCATCGACTGCAGCATCTTGTAGGTGATGTTGGCGGAATGCAGGGCCGGCATGACCAGGACATTGGCCGGGCCTGTGAGACGGCAGAACGGATAATTCCGCTTCATCGCCTCGTAATCGAGGGCGATATCCGCGGACATTTCGCCGTCATATTCGAAATCGACACCGCGGGCGTCGAGAATGGCGACCGCATCGCGGATACGCACGGCCTTCTCGCGGGGCGGGTAGCCGAAATTCGAGAAGGACAGCAAAGCAACGCGCGGCGTATGGCCGAAGGCCCGCGCATGTTCCGCCGTCTGGATGGCGATATCGGCGAGTTCCTCGGCGCTTGGCAGCTCGTTCACGTTGGTGTCGCTGATGAAGATCGTGCGGCCCCGGTTGATGACGATGGAATAGGTCATCAGCTGCTGACCCGGCTTCGGGTCGAGCACGCGGGTGACATATTCATGGGTCACGCCGAAATTCCGGGTCAGGCCGGTCACCATGGCTTCAGCGTGTCCGGACGCGACCATGCAGGCGCCGAACACATTGCGGTCCTGATGCACCATGCGCTGGCAGTCGCGCTGGATATGGCCTTTGCGCTGCAGCCGTTTGTAGAGCATTTCCGTATAGGCTTCGTTGTGCTCCGACAGCTTGGCGTTGTTGATCTCCAGCGTCTCGGCGCCCTTGATGCCGAGCTCGACGATCTTCTCCTTGATCACATCCTCCCGGCCGACCAGCACCGGAATGCCGTAGCCGCCGTTGCGGAAGGTAACGGCGGCGCGGATCACCCGTTCCTCCTCGCCCTCGGCGAAAACGACGCGCTGCGGATTGGCGCGGATCCGGTCGAAAATGACCTGCAGGCTGGAGGATGTCGGATCGAGCCGGGCGCCGAGTTCGGCCCGATAGGCATCCATGTCCTTGATCGGTTTGCGGGCGACGCCGGTATCCATCGCGGCCTGTGCCACCGCCGAAGAAACCCGGACGATCAGCCGGGGATCGAATGGCGCGGGAATGATGTAGCCCTCGCCGTAATGCAGCGTGCGGCCATAGGCCTTGCCGACTTCGTCCGGTACGTCTTCGCGGGCGAGCTCCGCCAGCGCGTTGGCGGCGGCGATCTTCATCTCGTCATTGATCTCGCTCGCCCGGACATCGAGGGCGCCGCGGAAGATGTAGGGGAAGCCGAGCACGTTGTTGACCTGGTTCGGATAGTCGGACCGGCCGGTGGCGACCACGGCATCGGATCGGACGGCGGCGACATCCTCGGGGGTGATTTCCGGGTCCGGGTTGGCCATGGCGAAGATGATCGGCCGGTTGGCCATGCTCTTCACCATGGCCTGGCTCATGGCGTCTTTGGCCGAGAGGCCGCAGAAAATATCCGCACCCCTGACTGCTTCCTCGAGCGTGCGCATCGGCGTGTCGACAGCGTGCTTTGATTTCCACTGGTTCATGCCGGCGTCGCGGCCCTGATAGATCACGCCCCGACTGTCGCACAGGATGACGTTTTCGTCCTTCATGCCCATTGATTTGAGCAGTTCGACGCAGGCGATGGCGGCGGACCCGGCGCCGTTCACCACCATCTTGGAAGTTTCGAGCGTGCGGCCGGTCAGATCCAGGGCGTTGATCATGCCGGCGGCGGTGATGATCGCGGTGCCGTGCTGATCATCGTGAAAAACGGGGATGTCCATCAGCTCCTTCAGGCGCTGCTCGATGATGAAGCAGTCCGGGGCCTTGATGTCTTCCAGATTGATGCCGCCGAAGGTCTTGCCGAGGAATCGGACCGAGTTCACGAACTCATCCACATCCTTGGTGTCGACCTCGAGATCGAAGCCATCGACATCTGCGAACCGCTTGAACAGGACCGCCTTGCCTTCCATCACGGGCTTCGCCGCCTGCGCCCCGATATCGCCGAGCCCGAGCACGGCCGTGCCGTTCGAGATGACGGCGACGATATTGCCCTTGGCGGTGTATTCGTAGGCCTTGCTCTCATCCCTGTTGATGGCGAGGCAGGGATAGGCCACACCCGGAGAATAGGCGAGTGCCAGATCGCGCTGCGTGGTCAGGTTCTTGGTGGCGGCGATTTCGAGTTTGCCGGGGCGTCCGGAGGAGTGAAACTCCAGCGCTTCGGTCTCGAGCAAGCGTTTCGCATCATCCATGACGCTTCCCCCCATGGGCTTGTTATTGGTGATCGGATCGCTGCCGATCCGTGCTTCCGATTTGATCGTTGATTTCTGAACGATAGGCCTGCCCGGCGCCACGGGCAATTTCATATCATGGGAAGAGGTTCCATAAATGTCGGGAAACAGGTGTCGTTCGGCATTGGAAGTTGCCGCGAACGTCGTGTTATGGTCGCCGCCTTTTCGAGCAGCTACCGGAACTTGGCACCTATTCGACCGTGAACACGATCTCCCCAGCAGACAGGCAGGCCTCCGTGTCCAGTGCCTCATCCAGAGACCGCGCGGCGGCGACGCCGATGTTCCAGCAATATTTCGAGGTCAAGGACGCGCACCCGGACGCATTGCTGTTCTACCGGATGGGCGACTTCTACGAGATGTTCTTCGAGGATGCGGAAGCCGCCGCCGCCGCGCTGGACATTACGCTGACGAAACGAGGTCAGCATGGCGGTGAGCCGATCCCGATGTGCGGCGTACCGCATCATGCCGCCGAAGGCTATCTGGCGCGGCTGATCCGCAAGGGGTACCGGGTCGCCATCTGCGAGCAGACAGAGGATCCGGCGGAAGCCAAGAAGCGCGGCTCTAAGTCGGTGGTCCGGCGGGAAGTGGTGCGTGTGGTCACGCCCGGCACCCTGACCGAAGACGCGCTGCTAGACGCCCGCAGCAACAATTACCTGGCGGCGCTCGCCATGGCGCAGGGCGGGCTCGGGCTGGCCTGGATCGACGTCTCGACCGGCGATTTTCATGCCCAGCCGGTTGCCATGAACGGCATCGGTGCCGCCCTGGCCCGGGTCGCTCCCAGCGAGCTTCTTGTTCCCGACAGTCTGATGGAGCCGTCGAGCAGCCTGCGCAACGTGCTTGAGGACTGGCGCGCGGCGGCCGTGCCGCAGCCCGTCAGCCGGTTCGACAGCGAGAATGGCCGCAAGCGCCTCGAGGCCCTGTTCGAGGTCTCCTCGCTTGAAGGCTTCGGGGCGTTCGAGCGGGCCGAGCTGGCGGCTGCCGGGGCTCTGGTCGACTATCTGGAGCTGACCCAGATCGGCTCCATGCCGCGCCTGCTGCCGCCGCGCCGCTGGCAGGCCGGCGGTCTGGTCGAGATCGACGCCTCGACCCGGCGCAATCTGGAAATCCTGCGCACCCTCAGCGGCGAGAAACGGGGCTCCCTGTTGAGCGTTCTTGACCGCACGGTGACAGGTGCCGGCGGACGATTGCTCGGCCAGCGACTCTCGGCGCCTGTCACCGATGTGGCGGAAATCGGCCGGCGGCTCGATGCGGTGGCCCACTTCCGGGAAGGCGAGCGGATGCGCGGCGAGATCCGCGACACGCTGAAGGCCTTGCCGGACGTGGAACGTGCCTTGTCCCGTATCGCGCTCGGCCGCGGCGGGCCGCGCGATCTGGCGGCGACCCGCGACGGATTGGCCGGAGCCGGACCGTTGCGCGATCAGCTGGCCCGGGCCGACGCCATGGCCGGCGGTCTGACCGGTGACGCCGGCGGCGCGCCCGAGGAAGCGCGGGGGATTTTCGAGGAGCTGGGTTATCACGAGGTGCTGGTTGACCGGCTGACCCGGGCATTGGCGGCGGAATTGCCGTTGCTGGCCCGCGATGGCGGCTTCATCGCGGCGGGTTATGCGCCCGAACTCGACCGGCTGCGCACCCTGCGGGAGGAAAGCCGGCGTCTGATCGCCGGGCTCCAGGCCCGTTACGCGAGTGAAACGGGCGTCAGTGCGTTGAAAATCAAGCACAATAATGTGCTCGGCTATTTCATCGAGGTGACCGCCGCCCATGGCGAGAAACTGATCGGCCGGGAGAATTTCATCCATCGCCAGACGATGGCGAATGCCGTGCGCTTCACCACCGTGGAGCTGGGCGAACTGGAGCGGGACCTGTCCCAGGCGGCCGACAAGGCGGTGGCACTGGAGCAGGGCTATTTCAAAGAGCTGGTCGAGGCTGTTCTGGCCGAGGCCGAGGCGGTCTCGCTGGCGGCCGCGGCGCTGGCCCGGCTGGATGTGGCGACGGCGCTTGCCGAGCTCGCCGTCGAGCGCCGCTATTGCCGGCCGGAGGTGGACGGCTCGCTCGGCTTCGAGATTCGCGGCGGCCGCCATCCGGTGGTCGAGGCCCTCAATCCCGGCGACAGCGGCTTTGTCCCGAATGACTGCGTTCTGGCGGATGCCCAGCGGCTCTGGCTGATTACGGGTCCGAACATGGCGGGTAAGAGCACGTTCCTGCGCCAGAACGCCCTGATTGCCCTGATGGCTCAGGCCGGGTCCTTCGTGCCGGCGGAAGCGGCCCGTATCGGCGTCGTCGACCGCCTGTTCAGCCGGGTCGGCGCGGCGGACGATCTGGCCCGCGGCCGCTCCACCTTCATGGTCGAGATGGTGGAGACCGCGACCATCCTGAACCAGGCGACGGAACGCTCGCTGGTGATTCTCGACGAGATCGGCCGCGGCACCGCGACTTTCGACGGATTGTCGATCGCCTGGGCAACGGTCGAGCATCTGCACGAAATCAGCCGGGCGCGGGCGCTTTTCGCCACCCATTATCACGAACTGACCGGTCTGGAGGCGAAGCTCGCCAGCCTCTCCTGCCATACCATGCGGATCAAGGAATGGAACGACGATGTCGTCTTCCTGCATGAGGTGGTGGCCGGTGCGGCGGACCGCTCCTACGGCATTCACGTCGCCAAACTGGCCGGCCTGCCGCCGGCCGTGATTGCCCGGGCGGAAGAAGTGCTGACGCTCCTGGAACAGAGCAAGGCCTCCAGCAACGCGGCTAGTCTGGCCGAGGAGCTGCCGCTGTTCCAGGCCATGGCGCCGGCACGGCCCCCGGCGCGGCAGCGGATCAGCCCGCTGGAAGCGCGGCTCTCGGAGATCCGGCCGGACGATCTGTCGCCCCGCGAGGCGCTGGATCTGCTCTACGAGCTGATGTCGTTACGGGAAAGCAACCGTTAGACGATATTGCGTTCCAGAACCAGCGCACCGCTGGCAAAGCGCGCGAAGCCGAAGCGGGACAGGTCGATGGTTCTGAACCCGCCGGAGACCAGCAATTCCGCAATCGCCCTGCCGACGGCGGGGGCCTGCTGCAACCCGTGACCGGAAAAGCCGTTGGCGAAGTAGAGATTGCCAAGCTCCGGATGGGCGCCGACGATACCGTTCTGGTCGACGGTGTTGTAGTCGTAATAGCCTGCCCAGGCGCCGGACAGCTTGATCGCCTCGAAGGCCGGCACCCGGTGGGCCAGGGCCGGCCAGACCACCTCCTCGAACCAGTGATACTCGACCTCGAGATCGCTGGTGTCGCCGTCCGGATCCTGGTCCGCCGGGGGGGAGACGCCACAGATGAAGCCGCCGCTCTCGGGCCGGACATAGACGCCGGTCGGATCGATCAGCAGCGGCACCGCCGGCTCCAGCGGCACCCGGCAATCGAACACGAAGACATTGCGTTTGCGCGGCACAACCGGAAGGCTGACGCCGGCGAGCGCCGCGATCTTCCCGGCATTCGCCCCCGCCGCATTCACCACCATTCCGGCCGCATAACGCCGTCCGTCGGCCAGCATGACGGCCGAGACCCGGTTCCGGTCATGCTCCAGCGCGCTGACCTCGCCCGCGATATAGACCACACCGAGAGAACGGGCCTTGCGCTTGAAGGCCTGCATCAGGGTGTTCGGATCGATCCAGCCTTCCCCGCTCCGGCCGAAGGCGGCGCCGGCAATGCCATCGCAGTTGAGCCAGGGAAACTGTTTCTCAAGTGCAACGAGATCGAGCAGGGCGATGTCGCAGCCAAGTTTCATCTGTTCGACGTGATTCTGGCGGAGAATATCGAGGCCGTCCGGTCCGGCAAGAAACAGATAGCCCCCCTCGCGGAAGCCGAGATCCGGACAGTCGCCGTCTACGGACAGGTACTCCGCCACATGGCTGACGAAATGGTGCCCGAAAAGACCGATCTCGATATTCTCCGGATTGGAGAATTGCTGGCGGATGCCCCCGGCGGAGCGTGGCGTCGAGGCCGTCTCGTATGTCGGGTCGCGCTCGATCACGGTGATGGAGTCCGGCCCGGCCGGATCGGCGGCGAGGAAATATGCCACGGCGCTCCCGACCACACCGCCGCCGACGATGATTACATCGCTGCTCAGATTGTCGGCCAACGGACAGCACTCCGGGGAAAGGGGACGGGACTCTCCCTCCCTCTTATCGCTGTGACCCTTGTACGTCCAGTCTGGCGCGTCCAGTCCGATTCGTGCAGGCACGGGACATGGCGCGGCCGGGAAAATTACACTAGGTTTCATCAGGATCTTGAGCGAAGCATGAGGGATAGATGGCCACCGACCAATCACTCGAGCAGTCACTGCCTGTGAGCGAAGCGGTCACGGACGCCGCGATCATCGCGCCGCCACCGAAGATCAGGAGCCGAAAGAAAATCATCGATCCGGTGGGGCTCGAGAAGGCCATCGACGGTTTGTGGCAGGAGGTCGGCAAGCCGGAGGAATTCCGCACCGAACTGCTCGGTCTGCTGCGGCGCACCGTCGATGAGGGCCGTTCCGAGATCGAGCGCCGGTTTCTCGACAGCAATGATGGTGCGGCGGCAATCCACGCCAACACCTATCTGATGGACGTCCTGATCAACACAATCGCCGAGGTGGCGACAAAAAAGATCTACAGGAATGCCAACCCCACCCAGGGAGAGCAGATCTGCATCGCGGCGGTCGGCGGGTACGGGCGGGGCGAGATGGCGCCTTTCTCCGATCTCGATCTGCTGTTCCTGCTGCCCTACAAGCAGACGCCCTATAGCGAACAGGTGGTTGAATATATTCTCTATCTGCTCTGGGACCTGCGGCTGAAGGTCGGCCATTCCACCCGCTCGGTGGATGAATGCGTCCGCCAGGCCAAGGCCGACATGACGATCCGGACCACCCTGCTCGAGCTGCGTTATCTCTGGGGTGCCGAGGCTTTGTTCGCCGATCTTCGCGTGCGTTTCCGGCAGGATGTCGAAACCGGGACCGCCATGGAGTTCGTCGAGGCCAAGCTGTCGGAGTCGGAAGAGCGGCATGACCGGCTCGGCGACAGCCGTTACGTAATCGAACCGAATGTCAAGGAGGGCAAGGGCGGGCTGCGCGACCTGCATCGCCTGTTCTGGATCGGCAAGTACGTCTACAAGGTCGACAAGGTCAAGGATCTGGTTGATCGCGGCGTCCTGACCGCGGCGGAGGCCCGCAAGTTCGCCAAGGCCCAGAAGATGCTCTGGACCATCCGGTGCCATCTTCACTATCTGACCGGCCGTGCCGAGGAGCGCCTCACCGTCGACCTGCAGACCGAGATCGCAAAGCGCATGGGCTATACCAACCGGGCAGGCGCGGTCGCGGTCGAGCGCTTCATGAAACATTATTACCTGACGTCAAAGGATGTGGGCGATCTGACCCGGATCTTCTGCGCCAGTATCGAGGCGGAAAACCAGAAGCGGCCGCGGCTCAGGCTTTCATGGGCCTTCTCGCGCAAGCCCGATGTCGGTGATTTCCGCGTCGATGGTGATCGCCTCAACGTCATGGACGATGAGATTTTCGACCGCGATCCGGTCAACCTGATCCGGTTCTTCCACACTGCGCAGAAGCACGATCTGGAACTGCATCCCTATGCGCTTCGGCTGGTCACGCAGAATCTGAAGAAGATCAACAAGGACCTGCGCCGGAACGAGGAAGCCAACCGGCTCTTCGTCGAGATGCTGGAGGCGCCGCAGGGGCCCGAGCGGATCTTCCGGCGGATGAACGAAGCCCAGGTTCTTGGCCGATTCGTGCCCGATTTCGGCCGGGTCGTCGCCCAGATGCAATACGACATGTACCATGTCTATACGGTCGACGAGCATACCATCGTCATGCTCGGCATCCTGCACAAGATCGAGAAGGGCGAGCTGGCGAAAGCGGTCCCGATCGCCAGCGAGGTGGTGCACAAGGTGCTGTCGCGCCGGGCGCTCTATGTCGCGGTCTTTCTGCATGACATCGCCAAGGGCCGGGGCGGCGACCACTCAAAGCTGGGCGAGCGGGTGGCCCGCCGGCTGTGCCCTAGACTGGGGCTGACGGAAGAGGAAACCGAGACTGTTGCCTGGCTGGTCCGCTGGCATTTGCTGATGACCTATGCCGCCTTCAAGCGCGACGTGAACGATCCGAAGACGGTGCAGGATTTTTCCGCCATCGTGCAGTCGCCGGAACGGCTGCGCCTGCTGCTGGTGCTGACCGTTGCCGATATTCGCGCGGTCGGCCCGAATGTCTGGAACGGCTGGAAAGCGGCGCTGCTGCGCGAGCTTTACTGGGCAGCGGACGGCACGCTCTCGGGACTCGGTGACGAGGCCGGCCGGAAACGCCGGGTGGAAGCGGCCAAGGATGCGCTGGCCGAACTGCTTGCCGACTGGCCGCAGGAGGATCTCGACCACCATCTGGCGCTCGGTTACCCGGATTACTGGCTGGCCTTCGATGCGGAAACCCATGCCCGCCATGCCCGCATGGTGCGGGGCGCCGAGGCGGAGCAGCGCGAGCTGGCCGTCGAGAGCCGGGTCGATGCGGCCCGCGAGGTCACCGAGATCACCGTCTATACCTCGGACCATCCGGGCCTTTTCTCGCGGGTCACCGGGGCCATGGCGGTTTCCGGCGCGAGTATCGTCGATGCCCGGATTTCCACTTTGAGAAACGGCATGGCGCTGGATGTCTTCTGGATCCAGGACGAGGATCGCAAGGCCTTTGACCGGCCGGACAGGCTGGCGAAATTGTCCGTCGCCATCGAACGGGCGCTGACCGGCCGGCTGAACCTGCTGTCCGAACTGGTCAAGCGCCGGCGCAGCATCGAGCGCCGGGCCAGGGTCATGAAGGTTCCCACCCGCGTGCTGATCGACAACAAGGCGAGCGTGACCCATACCGTGATCGAAGTGAATGCGACGGACCGGCCCGGCGTGCTGTACCGGATCGCCCGGGCGCTCCGCGAGGTGAAGATCCAGATCTCGTCGGCGAAGATCTCGACCTACGGGGAGAGCTTCGTCGATGTCTTCTATGTGAAGGACCTGTTCGGCTTGAAGATCGACTCCGAGACCCGGCTGCAGGAAATCCGCACGGCGCTCCTGACGGCGCTGGCGGAGGATTCGGCTCCGCCGCCGGTCGGAACCGGTTCGTCTTGAGGGCCGCGCTCTTGCCCGAATTGCCATGCATTCCTCTTCGGTCACTGACCCGAAGCCCGTTCCTGACCCGAAGACAGAGCTGACATGTCCCTGATCCGCGCCGCCGCCACCGTCGGTGGCTTTACCATGATGAGCCGGATCACCGGTTTCCTGCGCGACGTCCTGATTGCCGCCATTCTGGGCGCGGGGCCGGTGGCGGATGCTTTCTTCGTTGCCTTCAAGCTGCCGAATTTCTTCCGTCGGCTGACGGCGGAGGGCTCCTTCACGATCGCCTTTGTGCCGCTCTTTGCCGGCAGCCTGGAGGCGGATGGCGTGGCGGCGGCCAAGCGCTTTGCCGGCGATGTGCTGTCCATGATGTGCGTGGTTCTGGCCGCCCTGACCCTGGCCATGGAACTCGCCATGCCCTGGATCATGCATGTGCTGGCGCCGGGTTTCGTTGCGACACCGGATCGGTTTGCCTTGGCGGTCGAGCTGACCCGCATCACCTTTCCCTATCTGCCGCTGATCTCCTTGGTGGCGCTCTATGGCGGCATTCTGAACAGCATCGACAGGTTTGCCGCCATGGCGGCGGCGCCGATCCTGCTCAACCTGATCCTGATCGGCGCCATGCTCGGTTTCGCGGACCGGCTGGAGACGCCGGGTCATGTGCTGGCCTGGGGCGTGTCCGCTGCCGGTCTGGCGCAGCTCGTCTGGCTGATCGTGGCGGCCCGGCGGGCAGGCTGGACCCTCGCGCTCCGCCTGCCGCGCGTGACCCCGGGCGTGCGCAAGCTGTTCAGGCTGATGGGGCCGGCCATGATCGGCGCCGGCGTGGTGCAGATCAACCTGCTGATCGACATGGTGCTGGCCTCGACCCTGCCGCTCGGCTCGATCTCGTTTCTCTATTATGCGGACCGGGTCAACCAGCTGCCGCTCGGGGTGATCGGTGTGGCCATCGGCACCGCATTGCTGCCGATGCTGTCCCGGCAATGGCGCGCGGGCGACGGCGCGGCCGCACAGGAGACCCAGAACCGGGCGCTGGAATTCGGCGCCTTGCTGACCGTTCCGGCCGCAGTTGGCCTCGGCGTGCTGGCAACCCCGATCATCACGGTTCTGTTCGAGCGCGGGGCGTTCCAGGCCACTGACACGGCGGCCACCGCCGCGGCCATGATCGCGTTTGCTGCAGGATTGCCGGCCTTCGTGCTGGTGAAGGTGCTGCAGCCGGGTTTCTTTGCCCGCGAGGACACGAAGACACCGGTCAAGGTCGCGGCGGCGGCGGTTGTCCTGAACCTCGTGCTGAACCTGATCCTGATGCAGTATCTCGCCCATGTCGGCCTGGCCCTGGCGACGGCCATTGCCTCCTGGATGAACGGGCTCGTTCTGGCCCGGTTGCTCGGCCGGTCCGGCGCCTTCCATTTGGATGCCAGGTGCCGCAGGCGCCTGCCCCGGATTCTGCTCTGCGCCGCACTGATGGGCGGCTGTCTCTACAGCGCGCTCCTGTTCTCGGAACGGCTTGTCCCGGGCACTTTCACCGGCGGTGCGGCCATCGGGATTGTTGCTTTGATCGTCCTGATCCTGCTCGCCCTTGCCGTCTATTTCGGGGCGGCGCTTCTGACGGGCGCCATGCGCCTGGCGGACTTCCGCGCGGCGCTCCGGCGGACCGGTCATTCGGGCTGAACCAGTCCGGCCTTGACCGCTGGCCGGCCGCCCGCAATAAATCAGGCCCTTTTTTGCATCAAACCCATGGATCGCGTCAGATGAACCGCATTTTCTCGGGCGTTCAGCCCACCGGTAACCTGCATCTCGGCAATTATCTCGGGGCGATCCGCAACTGGGTGCAGCTGCAGCGCGACTACAACTCGATCTTCTGCGTCGTCGACATGCATGCGATCACCATGCCGCCGCACGATCCGGCGGATTTGCGCCGGGCCACCCGCGAGGTCGCGGCCGGCATGATCGCTTCCGGGATCGACCCGGAGGAATGCATCATCTTCAACCAGTCCGCCGTCCCGGCCCATGCCGAGCTGACCTGGATCTTCAACTGCGTCGCCCGCATGGGCTGGCTGAACCGGATGACCCAGTTCAAGGAGAAGGCCGGCAAGAACCGGGAGAACGCGACGGTCGGTCTCTACGATTACCCGATCCTGATGGCCGCCGACGTGCTGGTCTACAAGGGCACCCATGTGCCGGTCGGCGACGACCAGAAGCAGCATCTGGAGCTGATGCGCGATATCGCGCAGGCTTTCAACAGCATGTATGGCGTCGATTTCTTTCCGCTGCCGGAGCCGATGATCTTCGGCGAGGCGACCCGGGTGATGAGCCTGCGCGACGGCACCAAGAAGATGAGCAAGTCCGATGTCTCGGAATATTCGCGCATCAACATGACCGACGAGGCGGACGAGATCGCCCAGAAGGTCCGCAAGGCCAAGACAGACCCGCTGCCGATCCCGGAGACGGCGGCGGAGATGGCCGACCGGCCGGAAGCCCGCAACCTGATCTCGATCTATGCGGCGCTGTCGGATGCCGATACGGATGCGGTGCTGGCGGAGTTTGCGGGCAAGGGCTTCGGGGATTTCAAGAAGGCCTTCGCCGAGCTGGCGGTGGAAACCCTCGGGCCGATCGGCTCCGAGATGAAACGGCTGACCGAGGACACCACGGCGGTGGATGCGGTTCTGAAGAAAGGCGCCGAACGGGCCCGGGAAATTGCCGAGCCGGTGGTGCGCGACGCCAAGGAAATCGTCGGCTTTCTCAGGCCGTAACCGGCTCGACCCCGTAGGGAGCGAAGACTTCCACGGAGTCCCGCAGACCGCGGATCGGGTGGCGTCCCAGGGGTTTGACCGGCAGCGTTACCATGTCGGCGATGCGGGCCGAGGTGACGATCGGATAGCCGAGTTGCTTGCCGAGACCCTGCAGCCGGCTGGCCAGATTGACCGCCGGCCCGATGACGGTGAAGTCGAGCCGGGTCGGGCTGCCGATATTGCCATAGCTGACATCACCGACATGCAGGCCCAGCGCGTGTTCGATTTCCGGCTTGCCGTGTTTTTTGCGCAGGGCATTGCGCCCCCGCAGGAGCGTTTGCGCTTCGATAGCCGCTTTCAGCGCCGGATCGGCATCGCCGGCGGCGCTGGTTGACCCCAGCGGGAAGATGGCGAGCAGACCGTCGCCGATGAATTTCAGGATCTCGCCGCCGCGTTCCTCGATCGGCTGGGACATGATTTCGAAATAATCGTTGAGCAGCTCGATGATATCGGGGCCGGGAAGGGTATCCGATGCGGTGGTGAAGCCGCGCACGTCGGCATAGAGGATCGCCGCGCGGATGGTTTCGCTGGTGCCGCGCCGGATCGCACCTTGCAGGACGCGGCGGCCGGTATCGTGGCCGAGATAGACCTGCAGCAGTTCCTCGGTCAGTTTCTGCCGCTCCAGGATCTCGATCCTGAGCGCCAGCACCGGCAGAAGCCCGTCCAGGATGCTGAGCTGCGCCGTGGTGAAGCCGTCCGGGACATCGGTGGTCCAGGTCACGAAATTGATTTCGCCGTCGCTGAATTTCAGCGGCATGGCCACATAGTCGGTCGCACCCTGCGCCTTCAGATCGATCAGGACGGGATAGTCCAGCGGGATTGCCGGATCGTCGAGCCGGCGGCGGATCGCCCCGGCGCCGTTGAAGATGACGGGCAGCGGGCTGGTCTTGAAGCTTTCCGTCTCCTCGATGCCGTGCAGCACCATCAGTTCTTCCGGATCGCGCAGGGTCTTGCGCCAGATCACGGTGCGGCCGCTCGCCTGCGGGTGCAGCGTCCGGATGAAGCATGACGCGCGCTGCAGCGGCATGCCCTGGGAGACCAGCAGAGTGCAGAGATCGCGCATCAGCGTGCGCATGGAAAGGATGCCGCCGGAATGCTCCAGAAGCCAGCGGTCGGGCGCCAGCGCCAGATCCTCTTCCGTCAGGGACCGGTCTGTCGGCAGGGGTTCGACCTGCTCGGCCCCGCGATGGGTGATCCGGATATGCGGCCGTTGCGGATCTTCCGGAAAATGCTGCGCCAGTGTCGTTCTCCGTCGTTTTGTTGGACAGGCTTTGGCCGGCGCTCGCTGTGGAAAGACTGTCTTTCCTGTTCCCGAAACGCAGTTTGATGATAAGGCAGTCAGCCCGCCGCAAAAAGCGGGCTTGAAATCCACGCTCGCAAGGTCACTCTATATAGGACTAATTTGGTGCCCGACGGAACCGGGCAGTCAGGCCCATGACGGCACCGCCGCCCGGCAGAGAAGGCGTCGGCCGGAAGTGCGGCCTCTCAAGGAGAGAACGGAATGTTTATTCAGACTGAAGAAACGCCAAATCCGGCGACCCTCAAGTTCCTTCCCGGACAGGATGTCATGGGTGCCGGAACCGCGGAGTATCGCTCCGAGGGAGAGGCCGCCGGCAAGTCGCCGCTCGCCGAACGTCTGTTCGATGTCGACGGCGTGACCGGCGTGTTCTTCGGCAGCGATTTCGTCACGGTGACAAAGCGTGACGACAAGGAATGGTATCTGATGAAGCCGGCTGTGCTCGGCGTCGTCATGGAGCATTTCACGGCGGGCCGGCCGGTGGTCACCGAGAGTTCCGATTCAGGCCATGCCAGCGATGGCGAGGACAGCGAGGTTGTCTCCCAGATCAAGGAGCTGCTGGATACGCGGGTGCGCCCGGCCGTTGCCATGGATGGCGGCGATATCGTGTTCGAGAGTTTCGATGAAGGCGTGGTGACGCTCTTCATGCGCGGCGCCTGTGCCGGTTGCCCGAGTTCGACGGCGACCTTGAAGATGGGCATCGAGAACATGCTGCGTCACTACATCCCGGAAGTGCGTGAGGTCCGCGCCTCGGCCATGTAGCAAATGGCTGCCATGCGGTAAACGCAGTCGCGTCGGCAAACGGATGCAGTTATCTAAAATGCCGTTCACTGACTGCAGAATGCGTCGTGGCGCTCCCTTTCAATAACGTTATTTGTGATAATGCCGCCATTATACGCGACAGCCCTTGTCGGCTGCATGATCCTGTTGGCCGGTCAGGTCCACGGATCTTTCGAATATAACCAGCCTGAGCCGGCCAGCTTCTCTGTCGAGCTGCCGCAGGCCAAGAGTGTGTCTGCGCGCGCAGACACACCACTGGACGTTGCCAGGGCGGACGATTTCGAAGTGGTGCTGCAAGAGACCGGGTTCGACCTGAATGATATCCGGCGCGGGTCCGATCAGGTGCCAACCGTCTACCTCGCGAGCCTGCCGGGCGATCTTGGCAGTCTTGATGAGATCAAACGCAAGAAACAGCTGTTCTTTTCCGCGGTCCTGCCGCTTGTCCTGCGCGCCAACGATCAGGTGGCGCGCGAGCGCGTGAAGCTGGTCCGGTTCAGGGACCGGGCTCTTGACGGTGCCCTGCTGCGCCCGGATGAACGCAACTGGCTCCTCGCCCTCGCCGATCGCTATGGTCTGGACACCGCCGACGGCGATATAGGTCCCGACCTTTTCGCCAAACTCCTGATCAGGGTCGATGAAATCCCGGTATCCCTCGCCCTTGCGCAGGCGGCCGTGGAAAGCGGCTGGGGCTCTTCCCGCTTTGCCCGTCACGGCAATGCCCTGTTCGGGCAACGGGCCTGGACGGAAAAGGCGGGCATCACTCCCAAAGAGCGGGCCAGTGGCGAGACGCATGTGGTGCGCAAGTATGACACCCTGCTGGGGTCGGTTGCGTCCTATGTCCACAACCTGAACAGCCATCCGAGCTATAGGGATTTCCGGCTGCGCCGCGCCTCGTTGCGGACGGCGGGCAGGGACCTGGATGGCCGGCTGCTGGCCGGTGGATTGCTGTCCTATGCCGAAATCGGACAGGCCTATGTCGACATGCTGCGCCGTGTGATCGACAAGAACCGGCTTGGCGATTTCGAGGGGGCCGCCCTCGAACGCCCGGTCACGACCGCATCCAGATCGAGCTGAGACACGGAGTGCGTAGTCCGAGGGCTACTTCGGCACGACGAACTGCGTGCCGAACCAGCGCCACCTGTTGTCCGGACCTGGCATGGTGCAGTTGATGCGTGAGCGGCCCGGCGGGAAGGCCTGCTTCAACCGGACCTCGACCCGTTGTTCAAGATATTCAAGATGCGTCTCGCCCTCGCTCGAGGCGAAGCAGGACAGGCTGCCGGGATCGCCGATCGAACTGTCCAGGGTAAAGCCGAAGGCCGGCGGGTTCTCGACCAGCAAGGTGTCTTTCGGCAAGACGTCCGAGACCGGCAGCGGCAGGGCATTGGCGACCAGGCGGAACCGGTCGATCCCGCCATAGCGCTCGTTCAGGGCGAAGCGCGGCAGGGTGAACCGGTCCATGCCGGCATAGGCGACGCCGGAATGCTGGCCGAAGGCCGCGGTAAATCCCGCATCCGCGACCGATTTGCGGACCATCAGGCTGTATTCGCCATAGGGATAGGCGAAGATCGCCGGCTTCTCTTTCAGCTCCTCGACAAAGCGCTGGTTCGAGTCCGCCAGTTCGCGGTCCAGTGCCTGCCGGTCCAGCGTGGTCATGTGCGGGTGCGACTGGGTCTGGCTGCCGATCGTCACGCCGCCATCTTTCAGCTCCCGGATCTGGTCCCAGCTCATGTAGCCCTGGACCTTGCGGTCGATCACGCCGGTGGCGACGAACAGGGTAAAAGGCAGGCCCGCGGCTTTCAGTCGCGGCCAGGCATGCTCGTAGACGGAGAGATAGGCGTCGTCGACGGTGATCGCGATGGTGTGGTCGGCAAGCGGCTTGCCTGCCTTCAGCGCCTCGATGATTTCCGGCAGCGGAAGGACCTTGTACCGCTCCTTCTTCAGCTCCTCGATATGCTCTTCGAACTGGGCAATACGGATGCTGGTGGACGGGTAATCATTTTCCCCGAACCGGTGGTACATGGTCACGACGGCGCCGGATATCTCCTGAGCGGCCGCGGGTCTGTCCGTGCTGCCGGCCAGGCAGGCAATGAGTGTTAGGGCGGCCGTGACGGCTGTCCGGATCATTCTTGGCATGGAAGCTCCACTACGGAACGCGCGGTGAAAATGCATGCAGTACGGCATAAAAGCTATATTCCTTTGCTCTCGTCCGCCAACGTGGTTTACAGGCAGCGATGCGACTGGAAAAGTTGCATTTTCAGGCCGCGCTGTCACTCTAACATACGCTATTTGCGGCGGAAATTAAGATGCTCTCTGCGTCCGGGACAATTCTTGGCATCGATTCAAGCACCGGTGCCTGCTCGATCGCGCTCTGCCGCGGGGGGGCGGTGCTGGCACATTTCCGCGAGGATATGGCGCGCGGCCAGTCCGAGCGGCTGGCCCCGATGGCGGAAGCCGGTCTGGCTGCGGCCGGGCTGAATTTCCAGGATCTCGATGCCATCGCCGTAACCCGCGGCCCGGGGTCCTTCACCGGGCTTCGCATTGGCATGGCCTTCGCCAAGGGGCTGGGTCAGGCGCTCGGGATTCCGGTTCTCGGGGTGACCGGATTTGACGCCGTCGCCCGGGCGGCGCTGGCGATTGACGGTGCCGCCGGCCACGGCGTCGCCGTGGTTCTGGAAAGCCGGCGGGCGGATTTGTTCCTGCAGATATTCACCGCCGACGGGGTTCCGGACGGTCCTGCCACCGCCCTTCCGGCCGGGGATATTGCCGTGCTGCTCCGCCAGGCGGCAATGCCGGCCCCGCTGTTGCTGGCGGGCGATGCCGCGGACACGGTGATGGCAGTGTTCGCCGACGCCGATACGGCGATTGTGCGCAGCCCGGTCTCCGCGCCCGATGCCCGCGAGGTGGCCCTGATCGGCCTGGAGATGGGTGCGGGTCCCGACCTGCCGCCGCCACAACCGCTGTATCTGCGCGCGCCGGATGTGACGGCCCCGAGGACTGCATGACGGAGCCGGCCGGTTACAGGCTTGTCTCGGGTATTGCGGCGCATCTCGATGATGCGGCGGCCCTGCATGGCGCCATTTTCGACAAGCCCTGGTCCCGGGAGGCGCTCGAGGACCTGCTGCTGATGTCCGGTACCGACGGCGCCGCCATCATGTCCGAGGCGGACGGGTCGGCATTTGCCGGATTTATCCTGTTTCAATGTGTTGGCGATTTTGCCGAAGTTTTGACCCTCGCGGTTTCACCGGATCACCGGCGCAGGGGGGTGGGCCGGTATCTCATGCGGCAGGCGTTCCGGCGCGCCCGCGATGCCGGTGCCGAGAGATTGATGCTCGAGGTGCAGGACGGCAATCTGTCCGCGATCCGGCTCTATGAAAGTCTTGGCATGACGGCCTTCGACCGGCGGCGCAGTTATTACAAAGCAGCCGACGGCAGCCATGCCGATGCCATCGTGATGCAGCTATCTTTCGATATCTGAAGTACCGAGGGGGTGCGGGTCACGACAAAATCTGGAAATCCTCCGGATTCATGCGGTTTTCGTCTGCAACCAGTTTGTCATATGAGTGTGTGAAAACTGTCATGGGTCAGTCGGTATAAGCGCGTATCGGGCGGGTTCTTGGGGCCCTATCCGGCGCGCGTTTCGCTATACTGTCCTAGCATTTCTTCTTTCGGCGGGATGATGCGTACCTATATCCAGGGAACGAAGGCGCCGCGATGGCGGCGTAGTCGGCTCCGAATGCCTGCGACCCAGAAAACAGGGATGCAACATATTATGGGATTCTCGATTCCGACACGGACGGCACTTTCCGAAACACTGCCGGTTTCAATCCCGGCGGCCGAGCATCTGGCGGGCCAGGCGCTTGTCTCCGGGCCGCTCGAAGTGAAGATTGCGACAAGCGAGGAAGACATCCACGCGGCAAAGCGGCTGCGGTATCAGGTCTTCTACGAGGAAATGGGTGCGGTCCCCTCTCCTGCCGCGCGGGCGAGCCGTCTGGACGAAGATGCGTTCGACGATGTCGCCGACCACCTCTTGGTGCTGGATCACAGCCGGGGTTCCGGGCCCGAGGCCGTGGTCGGCACTTACCGCCTGATCCGCCGGGCCGGCGCCATGGCGGCCGGCGGTTTCTATACCGCCGATGAATTCGATATCTCCAAGCTTGTGGCGCAGTCCGGCGAAATCCTTGAGCTCGGTCGCTCCTGCACGGCGAACGGCTATCGCACCCGGCCGACCATGCAGCTGCTCTGGAAGGGCATTGCCGCTTACGTCTTCCAGAACGATATTGCCCTGATGTTCGGCTGCGCCAGCCTGCCGGGCAACGACGCGGCGGCGCTCCGGACCCAGCTCGGCTACCTGCATCATCACCATCTGGCGCCGGAGCGGATCCGCGCCACCGCGCTCCCGCAGCGCTATACCGAGATGAATCTGGTCCCGGCCGAGGAGATCGACGCGCGCCGCGCCGCCGCCGCGCTGCCGCCCCTGATCAAGGGCTATCTGCGGCTTGGCGGTTATGTCGGGCATGGCGCGGTGGTCGACCACCAGTTCAACACCACCGATGTCTGTGTCATCGTCGAGACCAGCAATGTCTCCGACAAATACTACAAGCACTATGAGCGCGAGGCGCGCGGGGTTGTTATCCAATGAGCGTCGCCGGTGCCCTTGAGGAACTGAACGAAGAGGATGCCTTCGCCGATTTCGGAATGCTCGGGACCTGGGACCGCGGTGCGGAACCGGTGGAAGCGGACGGTATGGTCGCGCCTTCCCGGACTCTGCTCTGGCGCAGGCTCGCCCTCTACGGCGCGCTGACGGTCTGTCTGCTGCCGTTGCAGATGCTGGCCTTGGCGGTGCGCGCGCCGCTGGCTGTCAGCCTGCCCCTGTTCTATCACGGCCTGTGTGCCCGCCTGCTCGGTTTCAGGGTCCGGGTCCGTGGCACGCCGCTGCGCACGGGGGCAGTGCTCTATGCCAGCAATCATGCGTCCTATTTCGACATTGTCGTGCTTGGCAGCCTTCTGCGGGCAAGCTTCATTGCCAAGAGCGAGGTCCGGACCTGGCCGGGTTTCGGTCTGCTGGCGATCCTGCAGCGTACGGTCTTTGTCGAACGGCTCCGGGGGCGCTCGAAAGCGCATGCGAACGACATTGCCGACCGCCTTTCGTCGGGTGACAGGCTGATTCTCTTCCCCGAGGGCACCAGCAATGACGGCAACCGGACGCTGCCCTTCAAAAGTTCCATGTTTGCCGCCGTCAAGCCGGCACAGAAGGAAGCGGCGCCCGATGCCGGCATCCGCATTCAGCCGGTTTCAGTCACCTACACAAGGCTGAACGGCATGCCGATGGGGCGCGGTCTCAGACCGTTCTATGCCTGGTATGGCGATATGGATCTGGTGCCGCATCTTCTGGGCGCGCTGGCGCTTGGGCGGGTCGATGTCGAGGTGGAGTTCCACGCGCCCGTGGATCCGGCCGATCACCGCAACCGCAAGGAATTGGCCGTGCATTGCCAGCAGATCGTCGCCGACGGTGTCTCGCGGGCGCTCGCAGGCCGCGGTGACGCCGCATCCTGACGCCGGATCGTCTCGCACCTTTCCGCATATCGGGCCGGTTACGCCGCTTGACTGGACGCCTCCCGGTGTTAGCATTTCCCTGATGAACAGAAACGCATGCTGGAATTTCAGTTGCACTCGGCGTATTGCTCCCGCCGTATCCCTGAAATTCGACCCGTCGAGCGACGGTGAGGTGCGGCGCGCGTGAGCAAGAAACTTTATATCAAGACCTATGGCTGCCAGATGAATGTCTACGACAGTGATCGTATGACGGACAGTCTGGTGTCTCTCGGCTACGAGCCGGTTACCACACCGGACGATGTCGACATGGTGATCCTGAACACCTGCCACATCCGGGAGAAGGCGACGGAGAAGGTTTTCTCCGAACTCGGCAGGATCCGGCTGGAAAAGGACGCGCGCGCGGCAGACGGACGGCCACTGCTGATCGCGGTCGCCGGCTGCGTTGCCCAGGCCGAGGGTGAGGAAATCATCAAGCGGGCGCCTTATGTCGATCTCGTCTTCGGGCCGCAAACCTACCATCGGCTGCCGGAGCTGGTCCGCGAGGCGGAACAGAAGGCTGCCGACAGGCGATCGACGTCCGGCCGGCGCGGCACCCGTGGCGCCGGGGTTGTGGACACGGAATTTCCGCCGGAAAGCAAGTTCGACCACCTGCCGGAAGAACGGCACAGCAATTCAGCGGCAGCATTCCTCAGCATCCAGGAAGGCTGCGACAAGTTCTGCAGCTTCTGCGTGGTGCCCTATACCCGCGGCGCGGAATTCTCCCGGCCGGCGGACCAGGTGCTCGCCGAGGCGCGCCGCCTCGTGGCGGCCGGAACGGTGGAAATCACCCTGCTTGGCCAGAACGTGAATGCCTATCACGGCGCCGCGAATGGCGGCGAATGGGGGCTCGGCCGGCTGATCCGCGCGCTGGCCGACATCGATGGGCTGGAGCGTATCCGCTACACCACCTCGCATCCGAAGGATGTGGATGACGAGCTGATTGCGGTGCATCGCGACGTGCCGCAACTGATGCCCTATCTGCATCTCCCGGTGCAGTCCGGCTCGGACAGCGTTTTGCGCCAGATGAACCGGAAGCACGATGCCGATTTCTATCGCCGCATTGTCGACCGGCTGCGCGACGCCCGCCCGGACCTTGCCCTGTCGTCGGATTTCATTGTCGGCCATCCCGGCGAGAGCGACGCGGATTTTGCCGACACGCTCAGACTTGTCACAGATGTCGGATATGCTCAGGCCTATTCGTTCAAATACAGTCCCCGCCCGGGCACGCCGGCGGCCGGGACGGATCTGCAGATCGATGAGGCCGTGAAGTCAGACCGTCTGGAAACCCTGCAACAGCTGCTGAACGCGCAGCAACTTTCTTTCAATGTGGCGAGTGTCGGCGCGGTTCAGCCGGTGCTTGTCGAGCGCAAGGGTCAAAAAGAGGGTCAACTTGTCGGCCGCGGACCCCATATGCAGGCGGTGCACTTTGCCGGACCGGACCGGCTGATCGGTGGGATCGCCGATGTCCGGATCGAACAGGGATACGCAAACTCTCTATCGGGTACCGTGGTGACCGGCGAATGGGCCGGCAATGCGGGCCCGGCAACACTTACTCCGGACCGGGAAAGGGCGCTTGCTTGAGCATCATCGAAGAGGCCACCGAAGTCATCCATCTGGAATTCGCCGATCATGATCTGGTTCCGGCTCTGCTCGGCGAGCATGACCAGAATCTGGCGCGGATCGAACAGAAGCTTCCGGTTTCGCTTTCCTGCTTCGGAAACAAGGTCACTGTCGAAGGTGAAAAGGACGCGGTGGTCACGGCGCAATCGGCGCTGACCTCGCTCTACCGCCGGCTGGAAGGCGATATCAAGGCGGGCAAGAAACTCAATCCCCTCGATCTCGGAACGGTCGACGCGGCGGTGAAATGGGCTCAGAGCACGGGGGATGCCGCAAACGGCGACAGCGGCGGGTTCAATGACCGCTCCGCCTTCGTGCCGACCTGGAAGCGGGCAATCCAGCCGCGCTCGCCGAACCAGCACCGTTATATCCAGGCATTGTCGAAAGACGAGCTTGTGCTTGGTTTGGGCCCGGCCGGGACCGGAAAGACCTATCTGGCCGTTGCCATGGCCGTCTCCATGCTGATGGAGCGCAAGGTCGAGCGCCTGATCCTGTCGCGCCCTGCCGTCGAAGCGGGCGAGCGGCTCGGCTTCCTGCCCGGCGACATGAAAGACAAGGTCGACCCCTATCTCCGCCCGCTCTATGACGCGCTGTACGACATGATGCCCGGCGATCAGGTTGAGCGGCGGCTCGCGGACGGCGAGATCGAGGTGGCGCCGCTTGCCTTCATGCGCGGCCGGACGCTTGCCAATTCCTACATCATTCTGGACGAGGCGCAGAACACCACACCGACCCAGATGAAAATGTTCCTGACCCGGCTCGGCGAAAATTCGCGGATGGCGATCACAGGCGATCCGACGCAAATCGATTTGCCTTTCGGGGCAAAATCCGGTCTGACGGACGCGATGAGCGTGCTGCACCGCATTGCCGGAGTCAGTGTCATCGAATTCACGGCCAGGGACGTTGTGCGTCACCCACTGGTCACGAAAATCGTCAATGCCTACAATGACCGTGAATCGATCCGTCTCAATGACGGGTCCACCTGAGAAAACTGAGGAGAGCTTGCGCGTGCCCGACGAACCGGAGCCAAGTACGAGCAGTCGTAGCGAAATGGCGGAGCAGGATCCGCAGGAAGAGCCAGAGCAATCTGACTCTATTTTTGACATAGATGTGGCCGTCTCCGATCCTGCCTGGAAGACGGCGCTGCCTGACGTGGAGCGCATCTGTGTCGAGAGTGCCCTTGCGGTGGTCGGAGCGGCGACGCGGCCGACCGAACTCAGCATCGTGCTCGGATCTGACGCAGAGATCCGCGTTCTCAATCGTGACTATCGCAGCAAGGACAAGGCAACCAACGTGTTGTCCTTTCCATCGGGGCTGTCCCCGGAAATTTCCGGAACCGATATGCTCGGCGATGTGATTCTGGCCTTCGAAACGGTCTCTGCCGAAGCCGTCCGTGACAGCAAGACGCTGGAGTCCCATCTTCGGCACCTGGTGGTACATGGCGTTCTGCATCTGCTCGGATACGATCACGAGACGGATGACGACGCTGTGGAGATGGAGCGGCGCGAGATCGAGATACTTGCTGGCTTCGGAATCGCCGACCCGTACAGGCCCATCCTGGAGTCGGTGCAATGAATTCAGGTTCGGAGAGTAGACCGGTGACGGCTGATTTTGTTGGCGTTTCTGATGGTGACGATTTCGATCCGGATGGACGCCGGGAGCCGTCCTGGGGCCGGTTCCGGCAGTTTTTCAAGGCGCTGAAGCTGAAGCGCAACGGCGGTGCCTCCGCGCGCGATGCCCTGGAAGAGCTGATCGAGGACGACGGCAATGGAGCGGTGGACGAGGAACTCGCCATTGATCCGCATGAGCGGGCGCTGATCCGCAATATCCTCGGTCTCCGCGATATCACGGCAGAGGATGTCATGGTACCGCGTGCGGACATCACCGGGGTTGCGGTCGATTCCAGCCTGGATGCGCTTGTCGCCGACATGGTGAAGGATTCCCACAGCCGGGTGCCGGTCTATCGCGAGACGCTCGACGATGTGGTCGGCATGATTCACATCAAGGATGTGCTGGAGCATGTTCATGCCGGAAAGGATGTGCCGCTCAGCTCCCTGCTGCGCGAGGTCCTGTTCGTTTCGCCGTCGATAAGGGCGATGGATCTGTTGCAGGAAATGCGCCTCACCCGGCGTCATCTCGCGCTCGTTGTTGACGAGTTCGGCGGGGTTGACGGGCTGATCACCATTGAAGATCTGGTGGAGGAAATCGTCGGCGATATCGTCGACGAGCACGATGTCGAGGAAGGCCCGAAGATCGCCATGGTCGGGCCGGATACCGCCGTCGCCGATGCCCGTGCCGAAATCGAGGAATTCGAGGCGTTGTTCGGCAGTGTTCTTGACGAAGAAGAGCGCGAGGAGATCGATACTCTCGGCGGCCTGATTTTCTCGCTGGCCGGGCGGGTGGCGGCGCGCGGCGAGTTGCTGACTCATCCGGCAGGTATTGAATTTGAGGTGCTTGAGGGCGATTCACGCCGGATCAAGCGCGTTCGAATCCGGCGCGTGCCGACGAATGCCCCGCTTTCGGAGGCCAATCCGTGACCGCAAGGGCGTCCGCTGCCCGGTCGGGGGCGGTCGCCCGCACAATCGTCAACCGCCTCGCAGGATTGACCGGCTTTCGTCATGTCATCGCGATGGTTCTGGCAGGGGCATTCACGGCGCTGGCCCTGCCGCCTGTTGATGCTGTCCCGGCCCTGTTTGCATTTGCCTTCTTGCTGCTGTCACTGGACCGCCGCCGGACGCTGTTGGGCGGTTTTGTCACCGGCTGGGCATTTGCCTTCGGCTATCACGTCGCCGGTCTCTACTGGATATCGAACGCGCTGCTGGTCGACGGTGACCGGTTCGCCTGGGCCGTGCCGTTTGCCGCGGCTGGTCTCCCCGCCGTTCTCGGACTCTTTGCCGGGTTGGCGGGGTTGTTCTATGTCTGGCTCCGGCCCGGCGGGTGGACCAGGGCACCCGCGCTCGCGGGGCTCTGGACCCTGTCCGAGTTGCTGCGGGGCACTGTTGCGACCGGATTTCCCTGGAACCTGCCGGCCTCGGCCTGGTCCTTTTCCGATGCCCTGCTGCAGCCACTGGCCCTGATCGGCGCCTATGGCTATGGCTTCTTCGTCGTGCTCTTTGCGCTGGCGCCGCTCATGCTGTTGCGACGCACCGGAAGACCGGAGCGCGGGCTCGGCGTTGTCTGCTTGCTTCTGCCGGTGATTTTCGCCGGGTATGGCATCCTGCGGCTTGCCGGCGCACCGGACCTCGATACCGCCCAACCGATCGTTCGCATCGTCCAGGGCAATGTCGCGCAGACGGAAAAATGGAAGCCGGACCTGCTGCAGGCGCATCTGGCCAAATATGCCACGCTGACGCGAACGCCGCTGGCCAATACCAGGCCGTCCGGGGTAGACGACCTTGCGCCGCCGCAACTCGTCGTCTGGCCGGAAACAGCGGTTCCCTATGCGCTGAACAGAGAGCCTCGACTGGCTGCTTTCCTGGGGTCCCTGCTCTCCCCGGGCGGGCTGCTGATGACCGGGGTGCCCTTGCGGGAGACCGTGCCCGGAAACCCGGCGAAAACCCGAAGTTTCAATGCGGTTGTCGCCCTTGACGCGCGTGGCCGGATCGCTGCCAGGATTCACAAGTTTCACCTGGTTCCGTTCGGCGAATATGTCCCGCTCAGTCAATGGTTGCCTGTCGGGACGATTGCGCAGACGGGCAGTGGCTTCACGGCAGGGCCCGGTCCGGTCAGTTTTTCCTTCCCAGGTTTGCCGCGCATAGGTGCCCTGATCTGTTACGAGATCATTTTTCCCGGCGCGGTTACAGAGGCCGGAGGGCCACGTCCGGGACTTCTGGTAAATGTGACGAATGATGCCTGGTTTGGTGTCAGTTCAGGGCCTTATCAGCATCTGGTTGCGGCCAGGATGCGGGCGATCGAGGAAGGCCTGCCGGTTTTGCGGGCCGCGAATACCGGGATTTCAGCGGTGATCGATGCCCATGGACGCGTTCTCGCGTCCCTGCCGCTGGGGCGCACGGGGACGATCGACAGCCCGCTGCCTGCGCCGGTAACAAATAAAACACTTTATGCGCGTGGCGGGAATTTCGCGGCGATATTGCTTGCGGTTGTGGCGCTGGCTGCAGGGTTCTTGTCCCGCCGGAAATAGGCGACTTTTTTCTTTTTTTCGCCAAGGCTTTTATATTGACTGCATACGTTTGTATGGGTAACTGATTTCAGCGCAATTTGAGACTATTGGTTTGTATTATGGAGCAGCCATCAGGCAAACGTCGTCCTGGAGGCCGGATGGCGAGCCTTGGAAAGCCAAATCCGGTTGATGTTCATGTCGGGTCGCGTGTCCGCATGCGACGGACGCTTCTCGGAATCAGCCAGGAAAAACTCGGCCAGGCGCTCGGACTGACATTTCAGCAGGTGCAGAAGTACGAACGCGGAGCGAACCGTATCGGTGCGAGCCGACTCTATGATCTCAGCCGCATTCTTGAAGTACCGGTGAATTTCTTCTTTGAGGAGATGGCGCAAGAAGTTCAGGAGCAGTCGCCGGGGCGTCTTTTTGAAAAAGAACAGGACCCGGACGCCTATCAGCTTCCCGACGATCCGATGAACCGACGTGAAACCCTCGAACTTGTGCGCGCCTACTACAGGATCGCCGATCCGGAGGCCCGCCGCCGCCTGTTCGATCTGATGCGCTCAATCGCCAATGCCTTCGACGGTGAGGAGTCGGAATAGCGCCACGCGCTTTCCACTTGACCGCGAATCCCAAAACCGGCAGGAAGTCCTACCTCTCGGTGCCTTCAACAGATCCACCGAAAAGAGATTCATGTCGGGCAGCTTCGAATTGAAGCGGGGCGTTCACGGGTACGCCTTTGCGCAGGCATGAGTGGAACTCATATTCTAGGAGAGCCCCCGTTGACTCAGTCCGACTACGAATTCACCAGCGAATCCGTCTCTGAAGGCCATCCGGACAAAGTCTGTGACCGGATTTCCGACACGGTCGTCGACATGTTCCTTGCCGCAGATCCAATGAGCCGTGTTGCCTGCGAAACACTGGCGACGACCGACAAGGTCGTTCTTGCCGGTGAGGTGCGGGGCCCCGCATCCGTCACCAAGGACGCGATCATCGAATCCGCCCGCGAAGCAATCAAGGATATCGGCTACGACCAGGATGGCTTCAGCTGGCGAACGGCCGATATCGAGGTTCTCCTGCACGAGCAGTCGACCGATATTTCGGTCGGCGTCGATGCGGCAGGTAACAAGGATGAGGGCGCGGGCGACCAGGGCATCATGTTCGGTTTCGCCTGCCGGGAGACCGAAGCGCTGATGCCGGCGCCGATCCATTTCTCGCATCAGATCCTGAAATCCATGGCAGATGCACGGAAGTCCGGCACGGAAAAGGGCTTCGGCCCGGATTCCAAGAGCCAGGTGACCCTGCAATATGCCAATGGAAAGCCGGTTCGGGCGACCTCGGTTGTGGTTTCGACCCAGCATGACGCAGATCTCGAGCAGGGCGAAATCCGCGAGATGGTGCGCCGTCACGTGGAAAACATCCTGCCGCAAGGCTGGATGTGCCCGGAGGACCATTTCTATGTCAATCCGACGGGCCGATTCGTGATCGGCGGTCCGGTCGGCGATGCCGGCCTCACCGGCCGCAAGATCATCGTCGATACCTACGGCGGTGCCGCCCCCCATGGTGGCGGTGCATTCTCTGGCAAGGACCCGACCAAGGTGGACCGCTCGGCTGCCTATGCGGCCCGCTGGGTAGCGAAAAACGTTGTGGCGGCCGGCCTTGCCGATCGCTGTACGATCCAGGTCTCCTATGCAATCGGTGTCTCGCATCCGCTGTCGGTGTATTTCGACACCTACGGGACCGGCCGGGTCGACGAGGCGAAGCTCGCATCCGTGATCCGGGAAATGGTTGATCTGTCGCCCCGGGGCATTCGCGAGCGTCTGGCGCTGAGCAACCCGATCTATCGTCCGACTGCGGCCTATGGCCATTTCGGACGCGAGGACGGCGCGCCGGGTTACTTTACCTGGGAACAGCTTGACCTGGTGGACGAGCTCAAGAGCGCGTTCGCCTGAGGCCTTCAAAAGCGGGACCAGACCGTGTCCACGGGCAAGGAAAATTCAAACACCATCGTACAGCGCGACCGCGTCTTCTATGGCAGAAGGCGCGGTCGCCGCTTGCGCGCCGGCATGGAGGGGTTGCTTGACGAGCGCCTGCCGGAGCTTGCCGTCACGCTGCCGTCTGAACCGGGCGCGGTTCTGGAGCCGGCATCGCTTTTTCCGGACGGCACGAAAGAGGTCTGGCTGGAGATCGGTTTCGGCGGCGGAGAACATCTGGCGGGCCAGGCTGCCGCACATCCGGATGTCGGCTTCATCGGTTCGGAACCCTTCATGAACGGTGTCGCCAGCCTGATCCGGCATTGCGAGGATGAAGCGCTTTGCAACGTGCGGATCTATCCGGATGACGTGCGCGACATGCTGCCTCTGCTGCCGGATGCGTCGCTGGCACGGATTACCGTGCTCTTCGCCGATCCCTGGCCGAAGAAACGCCACCATTCCCGCCGCATCATCCAGCATGAATCCATCGCCGAATTTCACCGGCTGATTGCGCCCGGCGGCGAACTGCGACTGGCGACCGACGACATGCGCTACTTGCGCTGGATGCTGGCGCGGGCGACTGCGCATTGCGGGTTCCGCTGGCGGGCCCGGGGTCCCTCGGACTGGCGGGTGCGGCCTGAAGACTGGCCGGAGACGCGTTACGAAGCGAAGGCACGTGATCAGGGGCGCCAACCGGCCTTCCTGCGCTTTGAACGTCTTGAAGCGTCTGATTGAGCGAATCTTCTTGAAGCGGGCGCACATTTCGCTATAGTGCGGCTTCCATTACAAGACCCAATCGGTAAAGCTGATAGGGTGGGCCAACGGCCCACTTTTTTTTTGTCCTTTCCTGGGATGGGTTCCCGGTTCAAGCCGGGGCAAGGCACTAGAGGACGCGTGTGACGCAGCAACTGAACGAGAAGATCGCCGCGATGATCGGCCCGTCAATTGAGTCGATGGGGTACGATCTCGTGCGGGTGATGTTCACCGGCGGGAAGAACGCGCTGCTGCAGATCATGGCGGAGCGGTTGGATCGGGGCCAGATGACGGTGGAGGACTGCGCGAGCATCAGCCGGGCGATCTCCCTCATTATTGATGTCGAGGATCCGATTTCCGGGGAGTATAATCTGGAAGTCAGCTCTCCCGGCATCGACCGGCCGTTGGTCCGCCCGGAAGATTACGATCGGTTCGCCGGCTTTGAAGCGAAGATCGAGCTTGAGGTCGCGGTGAATGGACAAAAGCGGTTCCGGGGCGAAGTGCGCGGGGCCGAGAACGGTGATACCGTTGTGATCGACAAGGGTGGGGAGCGCATCAGCTTCCCGTTCGCGTCGATCCGGACGGCTAAATTGGTTTTGACCGATGATTTGATCGCCGCCGCTGAACGCGGCGAAATCTGAGTTCGGTTTCGGAAATACAAAATTTAACGGCAAGAAGACGCGATCCATGGAAACGGCAACCCAACCCAAGCTTGAACTGATTCAAGTCGCCGATGTTGTAGCGCGCGAAAAAGGTATCGAGCGCGACGAGGTGCTCGAGGCGATGGAGCAGGCGATCCAGAAAGCCGGTCGCTCCAAATACGGCCATGATCACGACATCCGGGCGAATATCGACCGTCAGACCGGCGCCATCGAGCTGATGCGCGTCACCGAGGTTGTCGATGAGGTCGAGGACGAGGTGACGCAGATCCTGGTCAGCTCCGCACAGAAGCGGAACCCCGAGCTGAAGGTCGGCGATCTGATCGTCGATCCACTGCCGCCGATCGATTTCGGCCGCATCGCCGCGCAGACCGCCAAGCAGGTGATCGTGCAGAAGGTTCGCGAGGCCGAGCGGGCCCGCCAGTTCGCGGAGTTCAAGGACCGGGTCGGCGAAGTCGTCAACGGCATCGTCAAGCGGGTCGAGTTCGGCAATGTCACCATCGATCTCGGCCGGGCCGAGGCGGTGCTGCGCCGCGACGAGCTGCTGCCGCGCGAAAGCTTCCGTAACGGTGACCGCGTGCGGGCCTATATCTACGATGTCCGCGAGGAACAGCGCGGCCCGCAGATCTTCCTGTCGCGCACTCATCCGCAATTCATGGCCAACCTGTTCAAGCAGGAAGTGCCGGAAATCTACGACGGCATCATCGAGATCAAGTCGGTGGCCCGTGATCCGGGCAGCCGCGCGAAAATCGCGGTCATCTCCTACGATGGCAGCATCGATCCGGTCGGCGCCTGCGTCGGCATGCGCGGCTCGCGCGTGCAGGCCGTGGTCGGCGAGCTGCAGGGCGAGAAGATCGATATCATTCCCTGGTCCGAAGACCCGGCGACCTTCGTGGTCAACGGCCTGGCGCCGGCTGAAGTCAGCAAGGTTGTGCTCGACGAAGAGCAGCGCCGCATCGAAGTCGTGGTGCCGGACGACCAGCTCAGCCTGGCCATCGGCCGCCGCGGACAGAACGTGCGTCTGGCCTCGATCCTGACCGGCTGGGATATCGACATCCTGACCGAGGCCGAGGAATCCGAGCGCCGCCAGGAAGAATTCAAGACCCGGTCGCGGACATTCATCGACTCGCTTGATATCGATGACGTGATTGCCCACCTGCTGGTTGCCGAAGGCTTCAGCACGGTTGACGAGATCGCCTACTCGCCGCTTGAGGATCTGGTCGAAATCGAAGGTTTTGATGCGGACATTGCCGAAGAACTGCAGAACCGGGCATTGGTCTTCGCCGAGGCGGAGCGTACCCGCCTGCAGGATATGTCCAAGGAACTCGGCGTTGCCGAAGATCTGCTCGCCTTTGACGGTTTGTCACTGGCGCAAATCGTCGGCCTTGCCGAACAGGGCGTGAAAACTCTGGACGATCTGGCCGATCTGGCCGGTGACGAGCTCATCGAGATGCTTCCGGATGCCGGTTTCGACCAGGCTGCGGCCAATGGCATCATCATGGCGGCCAGGGCTCACTGGTTTGAGGATGAAGAGGGCGACACGCCCGACGCTGGCGCCGAAGACGCCGCTGGGGAGGCTCATGACGAGACCCCGGCAACATGAGCGGCCCGCGCTAACCGAGGACGATGATCCGGGCCGCGGTCTGCGGCGCTGCATCGCCACCGGTGAAAGTGTTGAGCCGACGCGGATGATCAGGTTTGTCATCGGACCCGATGACGCGGTGGTCCCGGATCTTTCCGAAAAACTTCCGGGCCGTGGTCTGTGGGTGACGGCGAGCCACGCTGCGCTCACCGAAGCCAGCCGCAAGAGGGCATTCTCTCGAGCGGCAAAGCAGAAAGTCGCGGTGCGCGAGGATCTCGTCGAGGCGGTGGAGGCCATGCTGGTCGCTTCGGCCCAGTCCCTTATCGGTCTGGCCCGCCGGGCCGGTGCGGCCATTGCCGGTCACGCCAAGGTGGAAGACGCCCTGCGTCACAGAAAAGCCGCGCTCCTCATCGAAGCGTCCGATGGCGCCGTCGATGCCCGCGAGCGCATGAAGCGCCTCGGTGACGGAATTCCGTCAGAGGCTTTGCTGACTCGGTCGGAGCTCGGAGCGGCGTTCGATCGGGAGCAGACCGTACACGCGGCCATCCTGGCGGCGGGAGACCATTCAAGGGGCCTGACGGTCCGATTGACACGTGAATTTGCAAGACTCTCAGGTTTCCGGGGCGATATTTCGCGACTCGGGTTGGAAAACATCGGCTAGGGGTGTATTGAGGCCCCTGCTCGGTATTACGGAAAAGACGCGCGACCTAGAATGACAACAAGCAACGAGACTGATCGCAAG
This sequence comes from Nisaea sp., assembly GCF_040217065.1. Lineage (GTDB taxonomy): Bacteria > Pseudomonadota > Alphaproteobacteria > Thalassobaculales > Thalassobaculaceae > Nisaea. Next base: position 86,171 of record NZ_JAVJNX010000010.1, on the reverse strand, counting down.
AAACTGAGCCTGTCCGGTAAGGGCAAACTTTCCCTTGGAAAGTCTGCCGACACGGATCAGGTGAAGCAAAGCTTTTCCCATGGACGTTCCAAGACGGTCCAGGTCGAGCGCCGGCGCAAACGCGTGGGTGGTCCTGGCGCCGGCGGTGACGCGGGCGGCCTGAGCGCGGAAGAGCGGGAACGCCGTACCCGGGCACTGAAAGAAGGCCTGCGCCAGCAGGAGGAGGCCGCGACCGCTGCCGCCGCTGCTGCCCCGCAAGCTGACGAGATTGCTGCATCTGCGGCCGAGGCCGCCGGGGAAAGCACTCCTGAGCCGACGGCGGCTCCAGAGCCCCTTGACCGGCGCCAGGCTGAACTTGAGGAAATGCGCAAGATTGCGGAGGCCGAAGGGCGTGTCCGCAATGAGGAAGCTGCGCGGCTCGCTGAAGAAGCTGCGGCGCGCGAAGCGAAAGCCAAGGCTGAGCTGGCCGCCAGTCGGCCGCCAGAACCCCGTAGTGCGCCAGCAGGGCGTGCCCCGGCAGGACGTGCCGCAGATCCGGCGCAGCCGGCACCGGCGGGCGATGACGATTCCGATGTCCGGCGCGTCAAGCGCCGCAGCCCGGGCGGTCCGGCGACACCGGACCGGCGTCCGGCACCGACCCCGAACCGGCGCGGCGAACAGCGCCGCAGGTCCGGCAAGCTGACGGTTTCCCAGGCTCTGGATGATCGCGGCGGTGAGCGCTCACGCAGTCTCGCTTCCGTGCGCCGTGCCCGGGAGCGCGAAAAGCAGCGGTTGCGCGAAGAGGGTGGCGAACAGGCGAAGCAGGTTCGTGACGTGATCATTCCTGACGCGATCACCGTGCAGGAACTCGCGAACCGGATGGCCGAACGCGCTGGTGACGTTATCAAGTCGCTGATGAAGATGGGCATGATGGCAACCATCACGCAGTCCATCGACAGCGATACGGCGGAACTGGTCGTGGCCGAATTCGGGCACCGCTCGAAACGCGTCTCCGAATCCGACGTCGAGCGTCAGCTTCAGGGCAAGGACGATGCGCCGGAGGACATGCAGCCGCGTGCGCCGATCGTTACCGTCATGGGCCATGTCGATCACGGCAAGACCTCGCTGCTCGACGCGCTCCGGAGCGCCGATGTGGCCGGCGGCGAAGCCGGAGGCATCACCCAGCATATCGGTGCCTATCAGGTCACCGTGCCGTCAGGCGCGAAGATCACCTTCCTGGACACACCGGGCCACGAAGCCTTCACCGAGATGCGGGCGCGCGGCGCCAATGTCACGGACATCGTTGTCCTGGTGGTGGCGGCCGATGACGGCATCATGGCGCAGACGGTTGAAGCCATCCGGCATGCGAAAGCGGCCGGTTGCCCGATCATCGTTGCAGTCAACAAGTGCGATCTTCCGGACTCCGATCCGAGCCGGGTGCGCCAGGAGCTGTTGCAGCACGAGATCGTGGTCGAGGAAATGGGCGGCGACGTCCTGGCGGTGGATGTGTCCGCCAAGGCCAGAACCGGTCTCGACAAGCTTGAGGAAGCCATTCTTCTGCAGGCCGAAGTGCTCGAGGTCAAAGCCAATCCGGACCGCCGTGCGGAAGGTGCCGTGATCGAGGCGAAGATGGAAAAGGGACGCGGCAGCGTCGCAACCGTCCTCGTCACCAACGGCACCCTGAAAGTCGGCGATATCTTTGTCGCCGGCGCCGAATGGGGCCGGGTGCGGGCGCTTCTGAATGATCGCGGCCAGCGTACCGACAATGCCGGTCCGAGTATTCCGGTTGAGGTTCTCGGTCTGCAGGGAACACCGGTCGCGGGCGATGAGTTCGCGGTGGTCGAGACGGAAGGCCAGGCACGTGAGATCGCCGAATACCGGCAGCGCCAGATGCGCGAGAAATCGGCGGTCGCCGGTGCTCGTGGGTCCGTCGAGCAGATGCTTTCGGCGATCGCGGCCGGTCAGGCCGAGGAATTGCCGGTGGTCATCAAGACCGACGTACATGGGTCTCTGGAGGCGATCCGGAACACCCTCGAGAAAATCTCCAACGATCATGTGGCCGTTCGAATCCTGCATGGCGCCGTCGGCGGCATCAGCGAGTCGGACGTGACCCTGGCAAAGGCGTCAGGCGCCCTGATCATCGGCTTCAATGTCCGGGCCATCCCGCAGGCGCGGGACATGGCGCAGCAGGAAGGCCTCGAGATCCGCTATTACTCGATCATCTACGAGCTGATCGACGACATCAAAGCGGCGCTCACCGGCATGCTGTCTCCGGATCTCAAGGAAGAGTTCCTCGGCAATGCGGAAATCCGCGAAGTCTTCAATATCACCAAGGTTGGCAAGGTTGGTGGCTGCATGGTCACAGAGGGCATGCTGCGCCGCGCCGCCAAGGTGCGTCTGCTGCGGGACAACGTGGTAATCCACGAGGGCACGCTGAAGACGCTCAAGCGCTTCAAGGACGAGGTCCGTGAGGTTCGTGAGGGCTTTGAGTGTGGTGCTGCCTTCGAGAACTACAACGATATCCAGGCCGGCGACCTCATCGAGTGTTTCGAGGTCAAGGAAGTCGCGCGAAGCCTGGAATCGGTCCAGCGGGCAAGCACCTCGTCCTGACCGGGCCGGGGTTTGACTGTCACACTGTCTGACGGGAGCTAAAAATTGGTTGGATCGCACCCTGAAAAAGCAGGGCGGCGCGGGCGCGCGCCGTCACAACGCCAGCTGCGCGTCGGTGAAGAAGTGCGTCATATGCTTGCCGGCGTGTTCCAGCGCGGCGAGCTGCATGATCCCGAACTCGATGGCGTGTCGATCACGGTAAGCGAGGTCTCGCTCAGTCCGGATCTGCGTAACGCCACAGTGTATGTGATGCCTCTCGGCGGCGGAGAATCCGCGGACGTGCTGGGCGGCCTCAAGCGGGCGGCGCCCTTCTTGCGCACCATTCTGTCCAAGCAGATGACCCTGCGGACCGTTCCGCGGCTCAGCTTCGTGATCGACACCGCCTTCGAGACGGCAAACCGGATCAACGCAATGTTCCAGAATCCGGTGGTTCGCGCGGATCTGGAGAAAGCGGCGCCGGAAACGGACGGCGATCCGGACGAGGACGACAATGGCGCGTAGGAAACGCGGCAATCCGGTCAATGGCTGGGTCATTCTGGACAAGCCCTATGGTGTCACCTCGACCCATGCGGTGGCCGCCGTCCGGCGCATATTCGACGCCCAGAAGGCCGGACATGCCGGTACCCTTGATCCCCTGGCCACGGGCATCCTGCCGATCGCTCTCGGCGAGGCGACCAAGACGGTTCCCTATGTCATGGATGCCTCGAAGGAATATACCTTCGAAGTCACCTGGGGCGAGGAACGGACAACCGACGATCTCGAGGGTGAGGTGTGCGGCGCGACGGACGCGCGTCCCGACACTGCCGCGATCGAGGCCGCGCTGCCACAGTTCCAGGGGCTGATTACCCAGGTCCCGCCGAAATTCTCCGCCGTGAAGATCCAGGGCCAGCGGGCCTACGACCTGGCGCGCAGGGAAGAGCCGGTCGAACTGTCGCCGCGCCAGGTGCGGATCGACTTTTTCGAGCTGGTGGAAGCGGTGGACGCGGACCACGCGCTGTTTCGCGTCGGCTCCGGCAAAGGCGCCTATATGCGCAGTCTGGCGCGGGATATCGCGCGCGCTGCAGGCACGCTCGGGCATATTTCCATGCTGCGCCGGCATCGCGTCGGCCCGTTCCTGGAAGCAAATGCGATTTCTCTGGATTCCTTGAAGGCTTTGGACCATAGTCCCGCCGCTTTCGAGCACCTACTACCGGTCGAAACAGCGCTAGACGGCATCCCGGCGCTGACTTTGACCGGTGCAGAGGCAAATAAACTCAGATGCGGTCAGTCCGTTCCGGTCTTCCGGGCCCTGGACCTTGACCGTTTCGGAGATCTTCGGGAAGGCGACCTCATGTACGCCGTTTCCGGGGGCAGTCCCGTTGCGATCGGACGGATCGACGGCGGCTGTATTTGTCCGATGCGCGTACTCAACCTTTGACCTAGGAGTATCCGATGTCGATTACGCAAGAGCGCAAGACTGCGCTGATCGAACAGTATGGCCGCAAAGAGGGCGATACCGGTTCCCCGGAAGTGCAGATCTCGATCCTGACCGAACGGATTGTGAACCTCACCGAACACCTGAAGACCCACAAGAAGGACTTCCACTCCCGCCGTGGACTTCTGATCATGGTTGGCCAGCGCCGCCGTCTGCTCGACTATCTGAAGAGCAAAAATGTCGAGCGCTATCAGGTCATCATCAAGGAATTGGGCCTGCGCCGCTAATCCCTGCAGCGCTGCCGAAAACAGTAACGCGTCCGCCCTGCGATTTCCGTGGGGCGGTTTGCGTTTCTGCAGGGCTTTCGGGATTGCCATATTGGGTTTGACGCCCCCGGCGATCCATGCGATTGAAAGCCCGCTCAATAGAGGAAAAAACCGAAGAACCGTACCGATGAGACACCGATAAATATGAGCCGTGTGTCACCTCGCTCGACCCTATGTTCGGTAACCATGGGCCCCCTGACCAGTTCTCCCGCGCCCCGTGAGGCGATGCGTTCGAAGAACCGGACCGGATTGCTCCATTTCAGGCCAGACACAGGACAGGACGAGGATCGGATCCGAGCGGTTCGGCTTTGAAGGAAAGCTGAATGTTTCAGATATACAAAAAAGAGATCGACTGGGGCGGGCGCAAGCTGACGCTCGAGACCGGGAAAGTCGCACGTCAGGCCGACGGCGCCGTCATGGCGACGATGGGCGAGACGACTGTTCTGTGTACCGCTGTCTATGCACGGCAGCCGAAGCCGGGAATCGACTTCTTCCCGCTGACCGTGAACTACCAGGAAAAGACCTTTGCCGCTGGCAAGATCCCGGGTGGCTTCTTCAAGCGCGAAGGTCGTCCGACGGAGAAGGAGGTGCTGACCTCGCGCCTCATCGACCGTCCGATCCGTCCGCTGTTCGTCAAGGGCTTCAAGAACGAGACGCAGGTCGTCTGCACCGTTCTGTCCCATGACCTGGAAAACGATCCGGACGTTGTCGCCATGATCGGCGCCTCCGCCGCGCTGACGATTTCCGGCGTGCCGTTCCTCGGCCCGATCGCCGCCTGCCGCGTCGGCTACAAGGATGGTGAATACATCCTGAACCCGCGCCAGAGCGATCTGCCGGACTCCGATCTCGACCTGATGCTTGCCGGCACCCAGGAAGGCGTGCTGATGGTTGAATCCATGGCGTCCGAGCTGTCGGAAGAGGTCATGCTCGGGGCTGTCAGCTTCGGACACAAGGCGTTCCAGCCGGTGATCGACGCGATCATCGATCTTGCCGAATCCTGCGCCAAGGATCCGATGGATCTGCCGGCCGAAAGCGAAGATCTCGGCCGGGTTCGCGATGCCCTGAAGGCCGCGATTTCCGCTGACATGACGAAGGCCTATGCCGAGCCGAACAAGACCCAGCGGCAGCAGAATGTCTCCGAGGTCCGGGAAAAGGGCATGGCCCTGTTCGAGGACGAAGCGGACAAGAACCTCGCCAAGGGCCTGATGAAAGGCATCGAAGCCGATGTCGTGCGTGGCGCCATCCTGAAGACCGGCCAGCGGATCGACGGTCGCGACACCAAGACGGTGCGCCCGATCGTCTCCGAAGTCGGCATTCTGCCGCGCGCCCACGGTTCCGCCCTGTTCACCCGCGGTGAAACCCAGGCACTGGCCGTCGCCACCCTCGGCACCGGCCAGGACGAGCAGATCATCGATGCGCTCGAAGGCGAATACCGCGAGAACTTCATGCTGCATTACAATTTCCCGCCCTACTCGGTCGGCGAAACTGGCCGCATGGGCTCCCCGGGACGCCGCGAGATCGGCCACGGCAAGCTTGCATGGCGTGCGGTGCGTCCGTTGCTCCCCAGCAAGGAGGCCTTCCCCTACACCATCCGCGTGGTCTCCGAGGTGACTGAATCGAATGGTTCCTCCTCGATGGCGACCGTCTGCGGCACCTCGCTCTCGCTGATGGATGCGGGCGTCCCGTTGTCCTCTCCGGTGGCCGGTATCGCCATGGGGCTGATCAAGGAAGGCGACGATTTCGCCGTCCTGTCCGACATCCTGGGTGACGAAGACCATCTCGGCGACATGGACTTCAAGGTTGCCGGCACCGAGAACGGCATCACCTCCCTGCAGATGGACATCAAGATCACCTCGATCACCGAGGAGATCATGAAGATCGCTCTGGATCAGGCCAAAGACGGCCGGGTCCACATCCTCGGTGAAATGTCCAAGGCCCTGACCTCCTCCCGCGAGGGTGTGTCCGAGAATGCCCCGCGGATCACCACCATCACCGTGCCGACCGACAAGATCCGCGAGATCATCGGCCCGGGCGGCAAGATGATCCGCGAGATCTGCGAGATGACCGGCGCCAAGATCGATATCGACGATGACGGTACCGTGAAGGTCGCGGCGGTCGATACCGCGTCCACCGAAGCGGCGCTCGAGCGGATCCGCTATATCGTTGCGGAGCCGGAAGTCGGTGTGATCTACAACGGCAAGGTCGTGAAGACCGTCGATTTCGGCGCCTTCGTGAACTTCCTCGGTGCCAAGGACGGCCTCGTTCATATCAGCGAACTGAAGAACGAGCGGGTCGGCAAGACCACCGATGTGGTGAATGTCGGTGACGAGGTTAAGGTCAAGGTTCTCGGCTTCGACGACCGCGGCAAGGTCAAGCTGTCCATGAAGGTCGTGGATCAGGAAACCGGCGCCGACCTGTCTGCAGAAGAAGCCTAGGCGGTCTTCTGCAAATGAGCCTCCGGCTGTCCCGCTTTGTCGGACATCGCGGGATTGCCGCTGAGGCTCCCGAAAATACATTGACCGGCTTCCGCCTTGCGGCGGAGGCTGGTTTTTCGTGGGTCGAGTTTGACGTGATGCTGAGCGCGGACGATGTGCCGGTGCTGCATCATGACGAGGTGCTGGGCCGCACGGATAACGGCGTGGGACCGGTTGCGGCGCAGACTGCGGCGCAGCTGAAGACCCTTGATGCCGGCGCCTGGTTCGGCCCGGGCTTTGCCGGTGAGCGCATCCCGACATTCGAGGAAACGATCTCCTGCTGCCGGGCTCTGGGGCTTTCCATGAATGTGGAGATCAAGCCGACGACGGGCCGCGAAGTGCGGACGGCCGAGATTGTCTCGGCGTTTCTGAACAGGCTGTGTCCGGATCTCACGGACCGGATCATCGTGTCCAGTTTCGTCCCGGAATGTTTGCGGGTCGCGCAAGAAAAAGCCCCGGATTTTCTCCGAGGCTATCTGTCAGACACAATGGCAGAAGACTGGCACGCGGCCGCCAAGGGCCTTGGATGCTTCTCAATTCATCCAAACCATGCCTGCCTCGATGCGGCGTTGATTACAGCCGTTCATGAGTCCGGCTTCCGGGTTCTTACCTATACGGTGAACGATCCGGCGCGCGCGGCAAGCCTCATCGGCTGGGGTGTTGACGCCGTCATCACGGACGAGCTCTTGGCTGATGCGCTGGCCTGAGCAGCCCGGCCTGCATTCATCCGGGCCAGATCACGCCAATATCCCAGCATGAAGACCCGCATCGCGGACGGAACGGAGCTGGATGCGCGGGTCCGGTCAATCTCGTTTATCAGGGCCTTGACGTCATAACCGAGCCTTTTCGCCACCAGATCGAACATCGACCATTCTTCAGGATGCAGGCAGATGCTTGTGCGTCTGTTCTCAAGGCGGAAATGGCGGCGGACCATACGGCTCGCATCGCGGTCGCCGTCCTCAACCGTCTTCAGAGCGGATCCGAGTATATCGTTACCCTGTCCGGACGATTTCAAGCTGTCTGCCATGAGGTGTCTCCAAGTAGTAGGGTATTTATAATTGTCACTATTCCCAGAAAAATGGGAAAGCGCAAGCGTAAATTGTTCGATCTACCCGTCTAGCGTGTTGATTTTGCATACAAAGGTACACGAAGATCAGCAAAGTCATTGAAAATAATGAAGAAAAAACTTCACACGCAACAAGCTTATTATGAGGGGGATTCTCAGATTTCCAGAAAAATGGAAATTGCATTCCCAGAGAAATGGGAATATGGTTTTGCTATGGGCCGTTATAGAAACGCGATATCCAAGCTCGAGACGGAATTGCGGTACCGTTGTCACCGCTATTACATCGAGACCGGGATCCGGAAATACAAACTCGCTTCCGCGGCGGGCATTTCCGATACCTTGCTTAAAGGTATCGAGAGTCCGGACTTTGAAGCCTCGATGAAGACCCTGCAGCGGCTCGACGAGGTCATTCCGCAAGATTGGGAGCCGGCCGGCACCAGCCGCAGCGAGAAGCTCGTGCTTCCCGGGCAGACCGATCCGGTCATTGGCTACAAGATCTGGGAAAGCGATCTCAGCCGCAGCCGCAAGCTCTATGTTCGCGACGAACTCCTGCATGGCCTCGATCCAGATCAGATGGAGCGGTGCGCCGTCTATATAGAGAAGGTGCGGGAGCCGGACGGCCGCCTGATCGAAGGCAAGTTCAAGATCGAGGTGCTGCGGGCCATCGCGCCGCAATGTGCCATTCATATCTTCGATGTGGGCAATGATGACCCGGACGACTATTTCATCGAGCACTGGGATACCGGCACCGGGTTCTGGAAGGGCGCGGACATGACCGGGATGAAGTTCGCGGAGCTGGATGACGAGGCGCTACGGGGCTGCCAGCTTGAGGACTATCTCGTTTGCCGGGAAACGAAGTGGGCAAATCTCTCGATCGTGCATCGGGATTATGCGCACGGCGAAGAACGGAATTTCCTCCGTCTTCTCTTTCCTTTCGAGGCGAGGGACGGATCGCCGAAGATCCTCAGCATCACCCGGCCGCAATCTTCTGGACTGGCCGTGGATCTGCTGAAGAAAAAGCTTCCAGGATTTGAGCTGAAGGGCGGCGAAGGCATCGTCGACCTGCGCACCCGGCGACCCTGAGGCCGCGTCAGTCCTCGGCGCGCTCCGGCTTCGGAATAGCGACGGTATGGAAGCCGCCGTCGACATAGTGAATTTCCCCGGTTACACCCGCTGACAGGTCACTCAGCAGATAGAGGCCGGCCTGCCCCACTTCATTCAGGGAGGCATTGCGTTTCAGCGGCGCATTGCTCTCGGCGAAGCGGAAGGTATGCCGGGCATCGGCAATGGCCGAGCCGGCGAGGGTCTTCATCGGGCCGGCGGAGATCGCGTTGACCCGGATGCCGTGCTCGCCGAGATCGGCGGCCAGATACCGGACACTTGCCTCCAGCGCCGCCTTGGCGACACCCATGACATTGTAGTTTGGCGTTGTCCGGTTGGCGCCAAGATAGGAGAGCGTGAGCATGCTGCCGCCATCCTTCATCAACGGCCAGGCGCGACGGGCGACATTGGTGAAGGAAAAGCAGGAGATATCCAGGGTATTGAGGAAATTGGTGCGGGAGGTGTCCGCATAGCGGCCCTTCAGCTCGCCCTTGTCCGAATAGGCAATGGCGTGCAGGACGAAATCCAGCTTGCCCCAGCTTGCCTCGATTTCCGCGAAGGCGCGGTCGAGGGCTTCGTCATCGGACACGTCACACATCACGGCGACAGCGGAACCGACGCTTTCCGCCAGCGGGTGCACCCGCTTCTTCAGGGATTCATTCTGGTAGGTGAAGGCGAGTTCCGCGCCCTGGGCCGCAATCGCCGAGGCGATGCCCCAGGCAATGGAGCGCTCATTGGCGACCCCCATTATCAAGCCGCGCTTTCCGGCCATCAGTCCCTTGAAGGGCGCAGTCGCGGCATCGCGCTGATCGGCAGAGTCGTCAATCAGGTCGGTCATGGAGCTGCTCCGCTATCAAGCGTCGTATTTCTGGAAAGCCAGCACGGCGTTGGTCCCGCCGAACCCGAAACTGTTCGACATCGCGACGCGCAGGTTGGCGTTGTCGACGCGCTCGCGGACAATCGGCATGTCCTCGACCTCTGGGTCGACGGTCTCGATATTGACGGAAGCGGCGATGAAATCGTTCTTCATCATCAGCAGGGTATAGATCGCCTCGTGGACACCTGTCGCACCCTGGGAGTGACCACTCAGGGACTTTGTCGAGCTGATCGGCGGAATGGCGTTGCGGCTCTTGAAGACTTCGCGAATGCCTTCCAGCTCGATGGTGTCCCCGACCGGGGTGCTGGTGCCGTGGGCATTGATGTAATCAACCGGACCGTCGACATTCTTCAGGGCCATCTGCATGCAGCGAACGCCCCCTTCGCCGGAAGGGGCGACCATGTCGGCGCCGTCAGACGTCGCGCCATACCCGACGATCTCGCCGTAGATCTTGGCGCCGCGGGCCATGGCCCGGTCGAGTTCCTCGAGAATGAGGACGCCGCCGCCGCCGGAGATGACGAAGCCGTCACGGTTCGCGTCATAGGCGCGCGATGCCCGGTCCGGCGTGTCATTGTATTTCGAGGAGAGCGCCCCCATTGCATCGAACAGCACCGACAGGGTCCAGTGCAGTTCCTCGCCGCCGCCGGCCAGCATGACGTCCTGTTTGCCCATCTGGATCAGTTCGTAGGCGTTGCCGATGCAGTGCGAACTGGTCGAACAGGCTGATGAAATCGAGTAGCTCAGGCCCTTGATCTTGAAGGCTGTGGACAGCGTGGCGGAGTTTGTACTGCACATCACCCGGGGCACCATGTAGGGGCCGACCCGCTTCGGGCTCTTTTCCCGGGCTGTGTCGAACGCTGTCATCATGTTTGAGGTCGACGGTCCGCCGGAGCCCATGACCAGGCCGGTCATCGGGTTGCTGACATCGTCCGGCTCGAGGCCCGCATCTTCAATGGCCTGCTGGGCAGCGATGTAGTTGTAGGCGGCGCCGTTGCCCATGAAGCGCATCAGCTTGCGGTCGATATGGTCCGCCGGATCCAGCTTGATCGAGCCGTGCACGTGGGAACGGAAACCGAGTTCGGCATATTCCGGGGCGAATTCGATCCCGGACTTGCCTGAACGCAGGGAAGCGGTGACTTCCTCGGCGTTGTTGCCGATGCTTGAAACAATTCCGAGTCCTGTGACGACGACGCGACGCATATCAGCTAGCTCCTTCGGCTGTCGTGTTCTGGAACAGTCCGACACGGATATCCTTGGCTTCGAAGACCGTGGTGCCGTCGCACTCCACGCGGCCATCCGCGATGCCCATATATAATTTGCGCATGATGACGCGCTTGAGATCGAGCCTGTAGGTCAGCTTTTTCGCGGAAGGCAGGACCTGGCCGCTGAACTTCACTTCACCGACAGAAATGGCGCGGCCGGAGCCGGGTCCGCCCATCCAGCCGAGCGTGAAGCCGAGCAGCTGCCAGAGAGCATCCATGCCGAGGCAGCCTGGCATCACCGGGTCACCGACAAAGTGGCAGTCGAAAAACCAGAGGTCCGGCTTGATGTCGTACTCGGCCGTGACCCAACCCTTGTCATAAGCCCCGCCGGTCGTCGACAGATGGGTGATGCGGTCGAACATCAGCATCGGCGGCATTGGAAGTTGCGCATTACCGGGGCCGAAGAGCTCTCCCTTGGCGCAGGCGATCAGATCTTCGTATCCGAAGCTGTTCTTTTCCTTGAAGTCCAACAATGCTGTTCCTTCCCGTACGCCAGAGCTTATCGTAAGGCGGAGCCCTTTTCGGATCCATGATAGACCGCAACTGTGCGACCGCGCCATCTCTCACATTTCATGCACCGCCTACCGCAAATATGGTGGGGAACGCAAGCAATCAGGTGGCATGAGGTCCCCGATGACTTGACATATGGGATCGATTAACGCTCTGTCTTGGGATTGAGATGCCCGCGTGGTAAAACCGCGTGAGACCGATATGGGATACCGGGAATGAGCAGCGCCGAAACCCAAAGCGAAACGCAGAGCCTGCCTGAACGATTGATACAGGTCGGGTTGCGTCCGACGCGTCAGCGTCTCGCCCTTGCGGATCTGCTGTTTGCCGCGGGGGATCGTCATGTGACGGCGGAGCAGCTTCACAAGGAAGCCGGCGAGGCGGGGATCGCGGTCTCACTGGCCACGGTCTACAATACGCTGCACCAGTTCACCGGGTCCGGTCTGTTGCGCGAAGTCGTGGTTGAGTCCGGCCGTTCCTATTTCGACACGAACATCACCGATCATCATCACTTCTTCGTCGAGGGTGAGCTCCGGCTGACGGATATTCCGGCCGAAAAAATCGGTATCGTCGATCTTCCGGAAGCCCCGGAAGGCACGGAGATTGAACGGATCGACCTGATCATCCGCCTCAAATCAAAAGAACTTTGAAGCCGGACGAAAGGCCCGTGCTCTCTAGCGCAGGGACTCGTCCACCCGAATTCCCCAGATTGCCGATCTGTGCACCCAGCCGCTGAGGCCGGAGACATTGATTTCGCACCATTCCCGCGCGCAGCTTTCCAGCCAGGCGATCACGCCGGGTTCCAGATGAGCGACCGCCGGGGCACTGTCTGCCGACTCGCGGCGCAACGTCCGGCTGCGGCCGATGACAAGAACCGAGCGGCGGCCTGACAGCATGCTCTGATGCACCCAGCCCTCGGTACCCTCGAAATCCCTGATTTTCCGCCAGTTCTCGAATTCGGAGACGATCTCGACCGGCATGTTCTCCCGCACGAAGACCCAATCCACCGGGTACCGCACGCCGGGGCCTGTCCGCACATTGACCTCTTCGGCCTGGAGTGTGACATACCGGGGGATCGGCAGGCCGGTGACGCTGCCCACCGTCTCCGCCCCGGCCGGCCTGTTCAGGCCGGTCAGCAGGGCGGCCGGCAGGATCAATAGGATGAGGATCAGCGAGAGTGGTTTCAGAATCATGGTGCGTATCCCGGAATGGCAGATCATCCTACCACTACAATTTGGGTGGAGTAAGGGGGGCACCGCTAGATAGCGCCTGGACCTGCCACTTTATAGACAATTCGCCGGACGCCTGATATTTCCCGGAAGTACAGGGTTTCGGGGTGAAGGATAAATTCCATGACAACCAGCAAGCCGCTCGTCATCGTCACACGGAAGCTGCCGGATCCGGTGGAGACCCGGATGATGGAGCTGTTCGACACGCGGCTGAACATGTCGGACGAGCCGTTCTCCCGGGATCAGCTGCAGGCCGCCATGGCCGAGGCGGAGATTCTGATCCCGACGGTGACCGACAAGCTCGATGCGAATTTGATCGAGGGCGCGGGCCCCGGGCTGAAACTGATCGCCTCCTTCGGCACCGGTGTTGACCATATCGACGTCCCGGCGGCCAAGAAGAAGGGCATCATCGTCACAAACACGCCCGGCGTGCTGACCGAGGATACGGCGGACATGACCATGGCGTTGATCCTTGCGGTGCCGCGCCGTCTGGTCGAGGGCGAAAAGCTGGTCCGTTCCGGGAATTGGGAAGGCTGGGGGCCGACGGTGATGCTCGGCCACCGGATCCACGGCAAGCGTCTCGGCATCATCGGCATGGGCCGGATCGGCCAGGCAGTGGCGACGCGGGCCCGCGGGTTCGGCCTGTCGATCCATTACCACAATCGCCGCCGGCTGCACCCGGAGGCCGAGCAGGAGCTGGAAGCGACCTATTGGGACAATCTGGACCAGATGCTGTCCCGCATGGATATCATCTCGGTGAACTGCCCGCGCACCCCCGCCACCTATCACATGCTGAATGCGCGTCGGCTCGCGCTGCTGCAGCCGCATGCCTATCTGGTAAACACCTCGCGCGGCGAGGTGGTGGATGAGGCGGCGCTGGTGCAGGCGCTGTCAAACCGGGACTTCGCGGGCGCCGGTCTCGATGTCTTCGAGCACGAACCGAGGGTCGATCCGAAGCTGCTGAAGCTCTCCAACGTCGTGCTGCTGCCGCATATGGGCTCGGCGACGATCGAGGGCCGGATCGATATGGGGGAAAAGGTGATCGTGAACGTGAAGACGTTCGTTGACGGCCATCGGCCGCCGGACAGGGTGCTCGAGCTCGAGTTCTGAGCCTTCTTGTTAATGGCCGAAAAAGGCGCTGGCGTCGCCGGAACCGGTCATCACGCTGACCAGAACAAGACTCAGGACCAGGGCGAGTCCGAAAAGGGGCAGCCCCCAGGACCCGCTGGCCTGGAGATCGGCTTCGCTCGGCACAACGCCGTTGCCGGCATGCGGTTTTTCTGAATCGTGCCCACTCATGGTTCTTACTCTCCCGGGCCGCCCGGCATTCCACCCGATTGCGAAATCAGCAGCCTCATCATTATGCTCAGTTGATATGTAAACATATGGTAACCGATTGGATTATTTCCAATCCGTTATCGATTATCACACTGGCACATGACACATGCCGATCAGGACCGAATTAAGGCGATGATCAGGCAATTTCGCGGATGGACGGGTCGGTGCCGCACAGCGCGCAGCCCGGATCGCGGGCGGCTTTCATCTTCCGGAAGGTCGGACCCAGCGCGTCATAGATCAGCAGATGGCCGGACAGGCTGCTGCCGAGATCAAGCAATTCCTTCAGGACTTCGGTCGCCTGCAACGTGCCGATGACACCGGCGACCGCTCCCAGGATGCCGGCCTCCTCGCAGCGCGGGATCATGCCGGGCGGCGGTTCGGTCGGGAACAGGCAGCGGTAGCAGGGCTCACCCTCATGGCCGCGTACACCTCCCCGGAAGGTCGCGAGCTGGCCTTCGAAGCGCAGCAGGGAGCCGGAGACCAGCGGCTTGCCGGAGAAATAGGCGGCATCGTTGACGAGATAGCGGGTGGCGAAATTGTCACTGCCATCGGCGATCAAGTCATAGTCGGCGAAAAGCGCCGCCGCATTCCCGGCGGTCAGCCGTTCCTCGTACCGGTTTACCTGGATACCCGGATTGATCCGGGCGACGGACTCCGCCGCTGATGCGACCTTGGAGATGCCGACCGAGGCGGTGCCGTGCGCGATCTGTCGCTGCAGGTTGGTCAGATCAACTTCATCGTCATCGACGATGCCGAGCGTGCCGACCCCGGCAGCGGCGAGATAGAGCAGCAGTGGTGAGCCGAGCCCGCCGGCACCAATCACCAGGACGCGGGAGGCGAGAAGGCGCTCCTGCCCCTCCTCGCCGACCTCGTCCAGGATCAGATGGCGGGCATAGCGGTGGAACTGCTCGTCGTTCAGTTCCATGCCGCTTATTCCCCAAGGCCCTCGAACAGGGCGGTCGAGAGATAGCGTTCGGCAAAGCTCGGAATGATGACAACGATCCGCTTGCCTTCCATCTCCGGTCGCTTGCCGATCTCGAAGGCGGCGGCAAGGGCTGCCCCGGATGAGATCCCGGCCGGAAGGCCTTCGATGCGGGCCGCCTCGCGGCTGGTCTCGATGGCGGCTTCGTTGCTGATTTGGATGATCTCGTCATAGATCTTCGTGTCGAGAATCTCCGGCACGAAACCGGCGCCGATGCCCTGGATCTTGTGCGGCGCCGGGCTGCCACCGGACAGCACCGGACTGGCTTCCGGCTCGACGGCAACAACGTGGAGCTTCGGGTTGCGCTGCTTCAGCACGCCGCCGGCGCCCGTGATGGTGCCGCCGGTGCCGATACCCGAGACGAAAGCGTCGATATCGCCGCCAGTATCCGCCCAGATTTCCTCCGCCGTGGTGCGGACATGGACATCCGGGTTAGCCGGGTTGGCGAATTGCTGGGGCATGAAGGAACCCGGTGTCTGGGCAACCAGTTCCTCGGCCTTTGCGATTGCGCCTTTCATGCCGAGCGGTGCTTCGGTCAGCACGATTTCAGCACCGAGGAACGCCAGCATCTTGCGGCGCTCGATCGACATGGATTCCGGCATGGTCAGGATCAGCTTGTAGCCCTTGGCCGCCGCCACGAAGGCAAGGCCGATGCCTGTATTGCCACTTGTCGGCTCGATGATGGTGGCGCCCGGCTTCAGGTCTCCGGAGGCTTCGGCCGCTTCGATCATCGCCTTGCCGATCCGGTCCTTTACCGAGGCCAGCGGATTGAAGAATTCGAGCTTGGCAAGGATGTCCGCCTTGACGCCCTTGGCTGCTGCGAGTTTCGATACGCGGACGAGAGGTGTGCCGCCAATCGTATCAAGGATGCTGTCGTAGATTTTTCCGCGGAATTCGGTTGCGCTCATCTGGTTTTCCTCCCTCGGGAATGTCCTGTCCTGCTCAAGCTGGTCAATCCCGCCCAGCTCTTAAACGGCCGGTACGGAACAAGTGTGTGCGTGTTCGCGCGCCAGCGCTCAGCCGGTCCCGGTGGAGCCGAAGCCGCCGCTGCCGCGCGCCGTCTCGTCCAGCTCTTCGACTTCCTGCCAGCGGGCCTGGATCACCGGTGCCATCAGCATCTGCGCGATGCGCATGCCGCGGGTTACGGTGAAGGACTCCTGGCCGTGATTGATCAGGATAACGCCGATCTCGCCGCGATAATCCGCATCGATGGTGCCGGGTGTGTTCACCTGGGTCACGCCATTGCGCAGCGCCAGCCCCGAACGGGGCCGGACCTGCGCCTCGAAGCCCGGCGGCAGGGCAATGGACAGGCCGGTCGGGATCAGTGTGCGCGCGCCCGGCGCCAGAACGACATCTTCTGAAATCGCGGCCATCAGATCCATGCCGGCGCTATCCGGCGTCTGGTATTCCGGCAATGGAAGGTCGGCGCCGTGCGGCAGGCGGCGGACGCGGACGTCGATGGTGGCGGAAGTCATGCCGTGAAATGCTCCGTGATGCGGGCGGCGAGCTTTGTCGCCACCTCTTTCTTGGTCAGGGTGGGCCAGTCCTCGGCGCCGTTCCCGGTGATCAGGTGAATGGTGTTGGCGTCCCCGCCGAACGTGCCCGTCGCCGGGCTGACATCGTTGGCCAGGATCCAGTCGCAGCCCTTGCGGGCGCGTTTCTCGGTGGCGTGCGGGACGACGTTTTCCGTTTCGGCAGCGAAACCAATGACCAGCGCCGGCCGTTTACCGTCGAGCCCGGAAACCGTCTTCAGAATATCCGGGTTCTCGGTCATGGAGAGCGCCGGGATATCTCCGCTGCCATCCTTCTTCAGCTTCTGTGTCGCTTCCTCCGCCACGCGCCAGTCGGCGACGGCGGCAGCGAAGATTGCGATATCGGCGGGCAGGGCGGCTTCGACCCCGGCCAGCATCTGCCGCGCGGTCTCGATATGCCGGACGGTGACGCCTGCCGGATCGGGCTCCCGCGTCGGACCGGTGACCAGCGTCACCTCGGCACCCGCCGCTGCAAGCGCCGCCGCGATGGCATGACCCTGCTTGCCGGATGACCGGTTGGCGATATAGCGTACGGGGTCGATCGGCTCATAGGTCGGCCCGCTGGTGACCACGGCGCGTTTGCCCGCCAGCGGTTTCGCCGCCGGGTCGAGCCGGGCCGCGACAGCTTCGGCAATCGCCGCCGGTTCCGCCATGCGCCCCGGCCCGAACTCGCCGCAGGCCATGTCGCCCTCGTCCGGTCCGATGAAGGAAATGCCGCGCTCCGTCAGGACTTTCACGTTCTCCTGCGTCGCCGCATGGGTCCACATCCGGACATTCATCGCCGGTGCGGCCAGTACCGGCGTGTCGGTCGCCAGCAGCAATGTGGAGGCCAGATCGCCTGCCAGCCCGGCCCGCATCTTCGCCAGCAAATCGGCGGTGGCGGGCGCGACGACGATCAGATCGGCGGATCGGGAAAGCTGGATATGCCCCATCTCCGCCTCGTCGGTGAGGGAGAAGAGATCTGTATAGACCTTGTCCTCGGTCAGCGCCGAGAGGCTGAGCGGCGTGACGAACTCGGCGCCGGCGCGGGTCAGCACCGCGCGCACGGCAATGCCGCGCTTGCGCAGCAGCCGCACCAGCTCCAGCGCCTTATAGGCGGCAATGCCGCCACCGACGATCAGCAGGACCCGTTTTCCGGAGAACATGTCCCGACCTTTCAGATGTCTCAGACGAGGCGGACTCTAGGGCCGGTGCAGTCGGGAGGCAAGACAGGGCTCAATCATCCGGGTGATGGCTGAACCGCAATCATGATTACGGGACAGCCTGCATGACGGGTGTTTTGCCTGTGGGGCCGGAAAACCGGCCTTTTCCTCTCATGTTTAAGGATATAAACACGAAAATTTTTCGTATAATTGAGGCTGCGGATCTACCGATGCCGACGATCAAGATATTCGCGAATTGCTGGATAGTGATGTATTTTGACAATCACCTTCCACCGCATTTTCATGTGATTACCGCCGATCATCGCGAAGCGCCCGGGGCTTCCGGCACGGGAGATTCGTGAGGCCCTTGACTGGGCGGCGGAGCATCGCGCTTTGCTTGTGGCGAAGTGGGCGGAGTTGAACTGATGGAATTGTTTCGAATCCAGGACGCCCGGTTTCGCACGGAGGGGCGCTCCGCAGTGGCCGAACTGACTTTCCTGACGGGGGAAAAGCTCGAAATAGATTTTGTTGAGCGGGTCAGGAATCGGCCGAAGCTGAAGCCGATTCTCGACCCCGAGATTTTCGAGGCGGGCCGAATTGTCGATGGCGGTATAGCCGTGGCATGGCCGTGCGGCATCGAAATAGATGCAACGTCATTGCACCGGACAGCGCTTGCCATGCGTTTTCGCGCCTGGCGGAAGGGGCACGGAATGTCGCAGACCATAGCGGCGTCGGCACTTGGTCTGACCAGCCGGACGGTGCAGAACTACGAGGCGGGGGAGCAGGACATTCCGCGCACTGTCATGCTGGCCATGCGCGGGTTCGATGCATCGCCCGATCTGCGGGATGATGTTGCCATGTCGACGTAATCAGGAAGGTCTACCCCGCCTTCCTGAGCTTCGCCGCATCGATCCGGGCTCGCGCAATCCGGTCCGCTACTTCGCCAGCAGGAAGATCAAGCCGGGCGGCCTCGGCGAACACCCCGTCCAGGGTTTCCATCAGCCGGTCGAGTCGGGCCTGCACCCAGACCGGGTCGTAGCGCCCGGCGATCTCGGCGGCGACGTTGATGATGCCGCCGCCATTGATGACGTAATCCGGCGCGTAGAGGATGCCGCGCTGTTTCAGCAGCATCTCGCTTTCCGGCGTGTCGAGCTGGTTGTTGGCGGCACCGGCGACGACCGGGACCTTCAGGCGGGGAATGGTATCCGGGTTCAGCACCGCCCCGGCGGCGCAGGGGGCGAAGATGTCGGCGGGGGCGTCGTAGATTTCTTCCGGGGCAACCACGCGGGCGCTAAACTCGCGTTCCGCCTTTTTCAGGGCGATCTCGTTGACGTCGGTCACGATCAGGCTGGCGCCTGCCTCGTGCAGCAGGCGGGCGAGGGCATAGCCGACATGGCCGATGCCCTGGATGGCCACGGTCAGTCCCTTGACGCCTGGCCGCTCCAGCTTGTGTTTCACCGCGATCCTGATACCCCGGAAAATTCCCTCGGCGGTCACGGGCGAGGGATCGCCGCTCGCCGCCTTGCCCGACTTGAGCCCGGCCACATAGCGGGTACGGCGGGCGACTTTTTCCATATCCTCGGGCCCGATGCCCATGTCTTCGGCGATCCAGTAGGCGCCGCCGAGCCGTTCGACCGCATCGCCAAGGCTCTCAAGGAAAGCATCGCTCTTGTCCGTCGCAGGGTTGCCGATCACCACGGACTTGCCGCCGCCGAGCGGCAGTTCGGCAATAGCGTTCTTGTAGGTCATGCCACGAGAGAGGCGCAGGACATCCGTCAGGGCATCGTCGGTGGATGCATAGGCACGCATTCGGCATCCGCCGGCGGCTGGGCCGAGGGCGGTGGAATGGATGGCGATGATGGCGCGCAGACCCGTTTCGGGGCAGGACGCATAACTGACGGTTTCGTGTCCGTCGAAGCTGGGCGAATCGAAGGCGGTGGTCATGGCATCTCTCCCCACATGCAAGTCCATGTGTTGACCGTATGAGAACCGCTTACCGAAACGGACTTCGGATCGGCCGGTTTCTACCCATGAATGTGGGGCAAGAGAGGCGGAATTTCCGGTCGTATTTGGACCGGAACCGGACTAACCGGTGCCCGGAACGCACGTTTCCGGCAATAATGCTGCGTCGGAATGCCGCACTCTCCTAGAGCGACGCCCGCAAGACCTCTGTTTTCAACCAGCTATGCACTCTCCGGATTTCAGCTTCACGTTCCGCCCGGCCGGTATGTACCAGATAGTAAATGTCGCCGGGCAGCTCCGGTCCAAAGGGCTGAACAAGCGCGCCGCCGGCTAATTCTCCGGCGACAAGGACCGGACTTAAAAGGGCGATACCCTGGCCGGCCAGGGTCGCCTGAGCGAGATGGTTGTCATCGGTAAAGATCGTCGTGGCCCCAATCGTCGGGACGGGTAAGTCAGCGGCAGCGAACCAGCGCGGCCATGTCGGGACACGCTTGCCGCTACGGCGCCATTCACTGCGCAACAGGGGGACCGTCGCCATGTCGGCATAGCCGCGAATGGCGAGCTGCGGGCTGCAGATTGGAGCAAAGCGCTCTTCGAAGAGCGCTTCCGCAACAAGCCCCGGAAAGGGTGCTTGTCCGTACCGGATGGCGATATCGGCCTCACCGCCATGCAGGTCGACCGGCTCGTCCGAGGCATGCAGTTTCAGCACCAGATCCGGATTCTCGGCATTGAATCGTGCCAGTCTCGGGATCAGCCATCTTGCCGCAAAGCCGGTCGTGGCGGAGAGCGTGAGGCTGCGGTCTTGCGCTGGCGTCCGAATACTGTCGACGGCCAGGGCCATGGCACCGAATGCATTTCGCAGTACCGGGAAGAGCTCCTGCCCTTTCGGGGTCAACTGCACCTGGCGCGGTTTCCGGTCGAACAGTTTGCATCCTAGACTCTCTTCGAGGAGCCGGATCTGGTGACTGATCGCGGTCGGTGTCACGGCAAGCTCGTCGGCTGCGTGCTTGAAGCTCATATGCCGTGCGGCAGCTTCGAAGGCGCGCAGGGCCGTGACAGGAAGGATTCGCGCCATGAATGAATTTACCTCATCTGTAGGATGAGAAATCGGCATTTGTACGGCACTTTTATAGCACTCATCTTCATCCATGAAACAGCTGTTACCGGCATTTGTCGGCACAGGCTGTTTATTATCAGGCAATCCGGAGCGAGATGAATGAAAGCCATCCTTCATATAGACAGCAGTGCCCGTCCCGACAGTTCGCAGGAAACGCGGTTTGGCTCGCATACCAGACGGCTGACGCGCCGGTTCATGACCGAGTGGCGGAAGCGCAACCCCTCGGATCAAACGATATACCGGGATGTCGGCGCAACGCCGCCACAACCGGTCACCGGCGGATGGATACATGCCGCCTTCACGCCTCCGGAGCAGCGCGAACCATGGATGAAGGACGTCCTTGCCGAGAGTGATGCGTTGGTCGACGAGTTACTGTCGGCGGACGTCATTGTTGTCGGGGCGCCGATGTATAACTTTGGCATGCCGGCCCAGTTCAAGGCGTATATCGACAATATCGTCCGCGTTGGCCGGACCTTCGGTTTCGACCGAAACCGCGAGGGAGTGCCTTATTGGCCGATGGTCACTGGCGGCAAGACCCTGGTCATCCTCTCCGCGCGCGGAGACTACGGCTATGATCCGGATCAGCGGCTTGCGCACATGAATCATGTCGAGCCGGGGATCGTGACTCCCTTCGCCTATATTGGCATCACGGACGTGCACCGGGTTGCCATCGAATATGACGAGTTCGCCGATGATCGTCTGCAGAACTCAATCGCTGCCGCGGAACGCGCGGTGGACAGTCTCGTGCGGAATCTTGCCGGGGCGCATATGGCCGCCTGATCTTCCTGACGTCAGTCGATCAGGAGCGCCAGCGCGGCGATGAAGAGGGCAAGCCAGACCGGCCAGAAGGAGCGGCGGCGCTTTGCGCTTTCCTCGGCGAAGCGGGCCACGGTTTCGGGGTGCAGCCTTACCCCGCCTTCGGTCAGGGATCCCATGACCCGGTCTGTCGTCTCGATGATCTGCGGCAGCCGTTCCGCAAGGGCAATGGCGTGGGAGGTGGCTTCCCTGATCCGGGCCTTGGGGCCGCGATGCTCCAGCATCCAGTCCTCGATCATGGGGCGCGGCAATTCCCACATATTGACGTCCGGGTTCAATGTCCGCCCGACGCCTTCCGCCACCACCATGGTCTTCTGCAACAGCAAAAGCTGGGGCTGGGTTTCCATCTCGAACTGCTCTGTGATGCGGAACAGCTGGGCCAGCAGCCGGGCGACGGAAATCTCGTGCAACGGCCGGCCGAGCAGCGGCTCGCCGATGGAGCGGCAGGCCTGCGTGAAGGCATCGATGCTCTTGTGCGCGGGCACATAGCCCGCCCGGAAATGCACCTCGGCGACCTTGCGGTAATCGCCGGTCAGAAAGCCGGTCAGCATGTCGGCCAGGAAATAGCGGGTCTTCTGGTCGAGCCGTCCCATGATGCCGAAATCGACGGGTACGACGCGGCCCTCGGCGTCCACGAAAGCATTGCCGGGATGCATGTCGGCATGAAAGAAGCCGTCCCGGAACACCTGGTTGAAGAAGGCGGTGGCGGCCTGGCGCAGGATTTCCGTGGGGTCGAGTCCCATTTCCTGCAGCGCTTCCAGATTGTCGATCCGGGCGCCGCGCACCCGCTCGACAGTCATGACCCGCGCGGTGGTCCGGGTCCAGTCCACGCCCGGAACCCGAAAGCCCGGGTCATCGGTAAAATTCTCCGCCAGCTCGGACGCGGCGGCGGCCTCCATACGGAGGTCCATTTCCATCTCGACGGTTTCGGCGAACAGCGCGATCACCTCGACCGGCTTCAGGCGGCGGATCCAGGGCCAGTGATCTTCCAGCAGCTCGGCGATCCAGAGGAACAGGTCAAGATCGCGGGCAAACCGTTTCTCGATATCCGGCCGCAGGATCTTGACGGCAACATCCTCGCCCTCGGTGGTCGTGGCGAAATGCACCTGGGCGATGGAGGCGGCGGCAACCGGCGTATCATCGAAGCTGCTGAACACCTCTCCGATCGGCCGGCCGAGCTCCTCTTCCAGCGTGCGTTTGGCAACGGTGACGGGGAAGGGCTTCAGGCGATCCTGCAATTGTGAAAGATCATGTGCCTGTTCCTCGCCGATCAGGTCCGAGCGGGTGGCCAGCGACTGGCCGAACTTGATGAAGCTGGGGCCGAGGGCGCTCAGAGCGGTGGCCAGACGTTCACCCGGGCGCAGCCGGTCATAGCGCCGGTCCCGAAACAGCAGAACGAAGCGCGCGGCGAGGGCGAGGGCCGGGGCCTGCGGGATGTTGGCGAGCGGTGCCAGCGCCCCGTGCCGGGCGAGTATCCAGGCCGAGCCGCAGAGACGGATGAGATTGCGAAGGGCGCGCCACATAAGGGTCAGATCTTCCAGGCGGAATGAATGGCCGCGATGCCGCCGGAAAGATTGCGGTAGCGGATACGGCCGAACCCGGCCTCCTCGATCCGGTCGACGAAACGCTCCTGATCCGGAAATTTCCGGATGCTCTCGGCCAGGTAGAGATAGGCGTCGCGGTCGTCGGCGACACGGGCGCCGATTTCCGGCAGCACCTTGAAGGAATAGAAATCGTAGACCGGGTCGAGCGCCGGCAGGGCGAGGCGGCTGAATTCGAGACACAGGAAGCGACCGCCCGGCTTCAGCACCCGGCGTGCGTCGCGCAGGGCGGCGTCGATATCGGTGACGTTCCGCAGGCCGAAGGCGATGGTATAGAGATCGACCGAATTGCTCTCGATCGGCAGCATCTCGGCATTGCCGACAGCCCAGGTCAGGCCCTCGACGCCGGCCTCCGCCGCCCGTTCGCGGCCGACGGTCAGCATCGCTTCGTTGATATCGCAGACAATCACCGGCCCGCCGCCCCGTTCCCGGTAGCGGAAGGCGATGTCGCCGGTGCCGCCGGCCACGTCCAGCAGGGTAAGGTCCGGGCGCGGCGCGACCCAGTCCATCAGCGCGGCCTTCCAGAGCCGGTGGATGCCGAGGCTCATCAGGTCGTTCATCAGGTCGTAGCGCCCGGCGACGGAATCGAAAACCTCGCGCACCAGCCCGGCTTTCTCGCCGACAGGTACATCCTTGAAGCCGAAATGGGTGGTGGCGTTCTCAGTCATCGCGCAAATCCCGCTGCCGGTCCGGGGCGGTTCCAAGGACCGCCCCACCCGTGATCTAGCCCAGAGTGAGCGGCAATCCAACAGGAGAAGCAATGGTCACCCGGGGTCATCCGGTCGCGCTTGCCGTTGCCTGCCCGCTCCCGTACAGAGGAACAGACGCCGAAGCGAAGGGGTGCGACGTGCCTGAACTGCCCGAGGTTGAAACCGTGATGCGCGGCCTGCAGCCCTTCATGGAGGGCAAGCGGCTGGCGCGTGTGGAGCAGCGGCGGCCGGATCTGCGCTGGCCGTTTCCTGAGGGTTTCGTTGCCCGGCTCGAGGGCCGGCGGGTCGCAAGCATGACGCGGCGGGCAAAATACATGCTTGTCCATATGGAAGACGGCACGGTGCTGATCTGGCATCTCGGCATGTCCGGCCGGGTGACCATCGACGAGACCCGCCCTGCTGAGCTGGACCGGCACGACCATGTCGTCTTCACCATCGAGGACGGTACCGTGATCCGGTTCAACGATCAGCGCCGGTTCGGCTCCATGGATCTCGCGGCGGAGGCCGCGCTTCCGATGCACAGGCATTTTGCCGGGATGGGGCCGGAGCCGCTTTCCAATGCCTTTAACGGCCCGGCGCTGGCCGCTGCCCTGAAAGGCAAGCAGACGCCGATCAAGGCGGCCCTGCTGGATCAGAAGGTGGTCGCGGGGCTTGGCAATATCTATGTCTCCGAGGCGCTGTTCCGCTCCGGTATCTCGCCGCTGCGCAAGGCCGCCAACGTGCAGGGCGCGCGGGCCGAGCGGCTGGCGGGGGATATCCGGGCAGTGCTGCAGGCGGCGATCCTGGCCGGGGGCTCGACGCTGCGGGATCATGCCCGGCCGGACGGGGAGCTCGGCTATTTCCAGCATGAATTCGCCGTCTATGACCGCGAGGGCACGGCATGCCCGTCGCAGCCCGGCCACGGGCCGATCCGCCGCATCGTCCAGTCCGGCCGGTCCACTTTCTATTGTCCACGCTGCCAGCGGTGAGGTAGAAGCTGCCATTATGTCTATCCGGCAAAACTACAAGCGCGGGTCCGTACTCCGGGCGCTTCGGCCCCTTGTCAGAGTGTTTGTCTTCGTCCTGTTGCTGGCATCTGCCCGGGCGGGACTGGCGGCGGACGGTTTTGTCGATGGCTTTGTCGATCTGCCCCTGATGCCGGGCCTTGAGCAAATTCCCGACGCCTCGCTGGCATTCGATACGGCGAGCGGCCGGATTGTCGTGGCATTCGCCCGGGGAGCTCTGTCCGTCGCCGGAATTCAGTCTTTCTATGCGGAAACCCTCGGCCAGCTTGGCTGGACCAGAGCGGACGAGAATACCTACCAGCGCGAGGGGGAGAGCCTGACGCTGGATTTCACGCCGGACGGCGAGGATACGCTGGTCCGGTATTCCTTATTGCCGAGATGACCGGCAGGCCTGACCTGCTGGCGCACAACGGATGAATGGGAGCGATCCGATGGCATATGAAAATATTCTGGTTGAGAAGAAGGGGGCTGTCGGCCTCATTACCCTGAACCGGCCGAAGGCGCTGAACGCCCTGTCCAGTCCGCTTATGGCGGAGCTGAGCAAGGCGCTCGCCGATTTCGAGGCGGATGACGAGGTCGGCTGCATGGTGCTGACCGGCAGCGAGAAGGCTTTCGCCGCCGGCGCCGACATCAAGGAGATGCAGAGCAAGAGCTTCACCGACGTGTTCAGCCAGGATTTCATCACAAGCGGCTGGGAAGACCTGACCGATTGCCGCAAGCCGGTGATCGCCGCGGTTTCCGGCTATGCGCTCGGTGGTGGCTGTGAGGTCGCCATGATGTGCGATTTCATCCTGGCCGCCGATACCGCGAAGTTCGGCCAGCCGGAAATCACCATCGGCACGATCCCGGGGGCCGGGGGTACGCAGCGCCTGACCCGTTTCGTCGGCAAGTCCAAGGCCATGGAAATGTGCCTGACCGGGCGGATGATGGATGCCGAGGAAGCCGAGCGGGCGGGACTTGTGAGCCGCGTCGTTCCGGCTGCCGATCTGCTGGACGAAGCCCTCAAGGTGGCGGGCAAGATTGCCTCTCTCTCCCGTCCGTCGGTGTTTATGGCGAAAGAGGCAGTCAACCGGTCTTACGAGACCACACTGGCTGAAGGTATAAACTTCGAACGGCGGCTGTTTCATGCCACCTTCGCGACCGAGGACCAGAAAGAAGGCATGTCGGCATTTGCGGAAAAGCGGCAGCCTAGTTTCAAGAACCGCTGATTCTCAAATCAGTCGGATTTACGCGGTTGACGCGACGGGAGACTCTCGTCTATAAGCCGCCCTCTTGAATTTCCGCGCATCGAGCTGGGATTAGAAGCAAATGGCGCAACATCAGTCTGCCAAAAAACGTATTCGCCGTAATGATCGGCGCCGGGTCATGAACCACGCCCGGATCAGCCGTATTCGTACCTTCGTGAAGAAGGTCGAGTTGGCGATCGACAGTGGGGACAAGGAAGTCGCTCAGGCTGCGTTCAAAGCTGCGCAGCCGGAAATGCAGCGTGGCGTGACGAAAGGTGTCCTTCACCGGAACACCGTGTCGCGCAAGCTGTCGCGCCTGTCTGCCCGTATCAAGGCGATTTCTGCCTAACATACGGACGGCCCTGACGAATACTTCAAGCGGAAGCCGCGGCCCTGGGTCGCGGCTTTTGCTGTTTTGACTGTTGGCGGAGCGGCGGCGTGCGTCCGGGCATTGCGACGGTTTGATTACATTTTTGTTGATTAATTGTGATGAAAAGGCCGCCAAATTAGCGCGTCCGGCACAGTGACATCCTCATCTTTTTCCAAAAATTAACGTAAAAACAACGCCTTATGAGCATTTTTCCGACAGGTGGAATGGGAAGGCGATGTCATCTTTGAAGGACGGAATTCAAGGCGTTGATTCAAAGTGGAGAATGATTCTGTCAAGGAAAAGATCAGGGCTTCGGTCGAAAAAAAAACGTCATTTTGGATAGAGTCCCTGTTGCGCACCGAAAAGCACTTGGGTAGTTTGGGCGCCTACTGCCGCGCCGGGGTGAAAACAAAATGAACAAGATCATTCAAAAATTTCGGCTCGGTATTCGGTTAACGTTGCAGTTTGACCGGGCGTTCGGAATGAGCGCCAAGTAAAACTGTTAACGTTTCAAAGATTTATTTAGCGCAGCCCGAAGAATGCAAGAAATCGCGGGGCGATTTTCTCTAGGGAAAGTGCGTCTGGAGCATGGATTTTCCGGCTGGCTGGTCGTTTAAACGGATGGGGCGCGTAGATGACCAGGGGTGAGTTGGAGAAGGGGGCGGGAAGAGAATTGAATGTGTGGGGTGAAGTCGGGCCGCAACGACAGGCCGCCGGAGGCCAGAACATGACCGCCGACATATCGAACGATCACGAATTATGTTGGGCGCGTGTGCGGGGCAGGCTCCGGACCGAACTGGGCGATGCGGTGTTCCGGAACTGGCTGAAGCCACTGACCTTCGAGGGGATCGACGAGGGAACGGCCATGATGCGGGCACCGAGCCCCTTCGTTCGTGACCGCGTCCGGTCGCAATATTCAGATCGCCTGCGGGCGATCTGGTCGGTCGAACATCCCGATGTGAAATCCATTGCCATCTTTGCGGTGAGCGGTGGCCGGTCCGAGAGCAGCCGGGACGAAGCGGAAAGCACCGCTCAGGAATCTGGCCGGGGGGCCGGCATGGCTGAACCGGCGCCGCGCCCGGCAGCGCTGAGAGCGCCGGCGGTTCACAATTATTCCGGCTCGGATGATCGTCCTGATTTCGAGGCGCCGCTTGATCCGCGTTTCACTTTCGACAATTTCGTTGTCGGCAAGCCGAACGAGCTGGCCTTCGCCGCCGCGCGGCGGGTCGCCGAGAGCGAGACGGTGCCGTTCAATCCCCTGTTTCTGTATGGCGGGGTCGGCCTCGGCAAGACCCACCTGATGCATGCCATTGCCTGGCATCTCCGGCAGCGGCACCCGAACCGGCGGGTGATCTATCTCTCTGCCGAGAAATTCATGTACCAGTTCATCCGGGCGCTGCGCTTCCGCGACACGGTCGCGTTCAAGGAACAGTTCCGTTCGGTCGACCTGCTGATGATCGACGATGTGCAGTTCATCAGCGGCAAGGATTCCACCCAGGAAGAATTCTTCCATACCTTCAACGCGCTGGTGGACCAGAATCGCCAGGTGGTGATCTCCGCCGACAAGTCGCCGACCGATCTCGAAGGCATGGAAGAGCGGCTGCGCTCGCGGCTCGGCTGGGGCCTGGTCGCCGACATCCATCCGACGAACTACGAGCTGCGGCTCGGCATCATGCAGTCGAAGGCCGAGCGCCTCGGCGTCGAGATGCCGGAGAAGGTGCTCGAGTTCCTGTCCCACAAGATCTCTTCCAACGTCCGCGAGCTGGAAGGGGCGCTGAACAGGATTGTCGCCCACTCGACGCTGGTCGGCCGGGAAATTTCGCTGGAGATGACCCAGGAGGTTCTGGCCGATCTGCTGCGGGCGAATGATCGCCGGGTGACGGTCGAGGAAATCCAGCGCCAGGTCGCCAACCATTTCCAGATCCGGTTATCCGAGATGCATTCCGCCCGGCGCTCCCGGGCCATTGCCCGTCCGCGGCAGGTGGCGATGTATCTGTCCAAGCAGCTGACCTCGCAGTCACTGCCGGATATCGGCCGGAAATTCGGTGGCCGGGATCACACGACGGTGCTGCACGCGGTACGGAAAGTCGAGGAATTGCGCGGGCTCGACAAGCAGTTCAACGACGATGTCGATCTGCTCCGGCGCATGCTGGAATCGTGATCTTTCCGGCACTGTTGGCCGACCGTTCATAATGGGTCAGCAGCACGAACTTTTTTACCCTTGAAACTACCGCAAGCGCCCTGCACTTGTGCTATAGTTTCATGCGCTTGTCTCATGCGGAGGCGCTCGCTCGCCGCTGGGTCGGCGATTGGGGGATCAACTTTCCAGCCGATAAGTAGAAGAATATGAAAATCGTTATTGATCGCGCGGCTTTGCTTAAGCCTCTCGGACACGTCCAAAGTGTTGTGGAACGCCGGAATACGATCCCGATCCTGTCCAATGTGCTGTTGAAAGCGCAGGACGGGCGGCTCGGTATGAGCACGACAGACATGGACATGGATATTGTCGAATCCGTGGCCTGCGACGTGCCGGAAGCCGGGATCGTGACGGTGCCGGCCCATACGCTCTACGATATCGTCCGCAAGCTGCCCGACGGATCGGATGTCGAGCTTGCCGCCACCGGCGATGTCAGCCGCGTGACGATCCGCGCCGGCCGCTCCAATTTCTCTCTTCCCGCTTTGATGCCGGAGGAATTCCCGGCCCTTAGCGGCGATGCGCTGCCACACAGTTTCGTCATCAGCGCGGCGGATTTCTGCATGCTGATCGACCGGAGCCGGTTCGCGATCTCCACCGAGGAGACCCGCTATTACCTGAACGGTATTTTCCTGCATGCGGCGGAAGCCGACGGCGTCAAGGTGCTGCGCGCGGTGGCGACCGACGGTCACCGTCTCGCCCGGGTGCAGATGCCGCTGCCCGAAGGCGCGGGGGACATGCCCGGCGTGATCGTGCCGCGCAAGGCGGTGAACGAGATCCGCAAGCTGATCGACGGTATCGAGGGTGAGGTCACGATCTCCCTTTCCGACACCAAGCTCCGGGTTTCCTTCGAGGATACGGTGGTCACCACCAAGCTGATCGACGGCACCTTCCCGGACTACGAGCGGGTGATCCCGAGCGGCAATGACAAGATGCTCCATGTCGACCGCCAGCGCTTCTCCGAAGCGGTGGACCGCGTGGCGACGATCTCGACCGAGAAATCCCGGTCGGTGAAGCTCGCCGTCACAAGCGGCCAGCTGACCCTCTCGGCCAGCAGCCCGGACAACGGCACGGCGCAGGAAGAGGTTGAGGTCGATTACACCGCGAGCGATATCGAGATCGGTTTCAATTCGAAGTATCTGCTGGATATTACCGGGCAGATCGAGGGCGAGCGGGCAGTGTTCCAGCTTGCGGATCAGGCATCGCCGACGATCATCCTCGATCAGGATGACGAAAGTGCCCTTTACGTGTTGATGCCGATGCGCGTCTGAGGACGTGCCGGCCCCCGGATGACCGGGGTCCGGCGGTGAGACCAGCACGAATGGAAATGTTGAACGCATTGCGAAACACGGACATGTCTCGATCGACAGCCGCACCGGTGCTGACCAGCGCCGGACAGGTCTCGCCGCGCGTCAACCGCCTGTCCGTCGCCGGGTTTCGCAATTATGCCGCGGCCCGGATGGATGTCTCCGCCTCGGCGATCGTGCTGACCGGCCCGAATGGCGCCGGCAAGACCAATCTGCTTGAGGCGGTTTCGTTTCTGACCCCCGGGCGGGGGCTGCGCCGGGCCAGGATTTCGGAAGTCGGCCGGGCGGATGCCGATGGAAACAATGCGGCCTGGGCGGTTTCCGCCGAGGTCGGCGGCATGGCGGGACTAGTGCAGATCGGCACCGGCCGCGATCCGGGGCCGGAGGGTACCGGCCGTGACGGCGGTGAGAAGCGCCTGGTGCGGATCGACGGCGCTCCGGCGAAAAGCCAGACCGTGCTGGCCGAGCATCTGGCCGTTTCCTGGCTGACGCCGCAGATGGACCGTCTCTTCATCGAAGGCTCCTCGAACCGGCGCCGTTTCCTGGACCGGCTGGTCTATGCCTTCGATCCGGACCATGCGACGCGGGTGAACGCCTATACCCACGCGCTGCGCGAGCGGGCGCGGCTGCTGCGGAATGGCACGCGGGACCGGGCCTGGTTCGCGGCGCTTGAAGAATCCATCGCCGAAAAGGCGGTTGCCATCGCCGCAGCCCGATCCGGGCTGGTGGCGCGGCTGAACGCGGTGACGACAGCCGGCTCCGATCCCTTCCCGGGGGCCGAACTCAGTCTTGACGGCTATGTCGAGACGGAAATTGCCTCGCGGCCGGCGCTTGCGGTGGAAGACGAGCTGAAAGCGCGGCTGGAAAAGGCCAGGCGCCTGGATGGCAGCGAACCCGCGGCCGTTCCCGGCCCGCACCGCAGCGATCTCGAGGTGCGGCACCTGACCAAGGGCATGATGGCGCCACACTGCTCGACGGGCGAGCAGAAAGCGCTGCTGATTGCCATCGTGCTCGGCCATGCAAGGCTGGGCGCGCAAGAAACCGGCGCGGTTCCCGTGCTGCTGTTGGACGAGGTGGCTGCCCATCTCGACAGCGGCCGGCGGGCCGCGCTTTACGATATTCTCCTCGCGCTCGGCGGGCAGGTCTGGATGACCGGCACCGACCGGGCGCTATTCGCGTCCCTTGAGGGCGCCGGTCAGTTCTTTGCCGTTGAAGACGGCGACGTGCGGGCCGATTGATCACCTAAGGACTGGGAGCCGACATGGCACAAGATGATCTTCCGGAAGAGAACGGCGCGACGGCCGAGGATGCCGCATACGGCGCCGAGTCGATCAAAGTCCTGCGCGGCCTCGATGCGGTCCGGAAACGGCCGGGCATGTATATCGGTGACACCGATGACGGCTCGGGCCTTCACCATATGGTCTACGAGGTGGTCGACAACGCCATCGACGAGGCGCTGGCCGGGCATTGCGATCTGGTGACGGTCACCCTGAACGCGGACGGATCGGCGACGATCACCGACAACGGGCGTGGTATCCCGGTGGATATCCATTCCGAGGAAGGGGTTTCCGCCGCCGAGGTCATCATGACCCAGCTCCATGCCGGCGGTAAGTTCGACCAGAATTCCTACAAGGTCTCCGGTGGTCTGCACGGGGTCGGCGTTTCGGTCGTGAACGCCCTGTCCGAAAGTCTCGAGCTGCGGATCTGGCGGAACGACACGGAATATGTGGTCCGCTTCCGCCACGGCGAAGTCGAGGCGCCGCTGGCCGTGGTCGGTCCGGCGAACGGCAAGAAGGGCACGGAGATCACGTTCCTGCCCTCGACAGAGACCTTCACCAAGACGGTGTTCGACTTTAAGACCCTGGAACACCGGCTGCGTGAACTGGCCTTCCTGAATTCCGGCGTGCACGTGCTGCTGAGCGACAAGCGCGAGGCCGAGGAAGTTGCCGTCGACCTGTTCTACGAAGGTGGCCTGAAGGCCTTTGTCGATTACCTCGACCGTAACCACAGCCCCCTGCACGAGTCGATCGTGGTTTCCGGCGAGCGCGACGGGATCACCGTCGAGGTGGCCATGCAGTGGACCGACAGCTATCACGAGAACACGCTCTGCTTTACCAACAACATTCCGCAGCGTGACGGCGGTACGCACCTTGCCGGTTTCCGCGGTGCCATGACCCGGACGATCAATGCCTATGCGCAGGAAAGCGGGATCGCGAAGAAGGAAAAGACCCAGCTCAGCGGCGACGATGCCCGCGAGGGTCTGACCTGCGTGCTGTCCGTGAAGGTTCCGGACCCGAAATTCTCCTCCCAGACCAAGGACAAGCTGGTCTCCTCCGAGGTCCGGCCGGTGGTCGAGTCGATCCTTGGCGAGCGGCTGCAGCAATGGTTCGAGGAACATCCGGCGGACGGCCGGAAGATTGTTTCCAAGGCGTATGAAGCGGCCGCCGCCCGCGAGGCTGCCCGCAAGGCGCGCGAGCTGACCCGGCGCAAGGGCGCGCTCGATATCGCCAATCTGCCGGGCAAGCTGGCAGACTGCCAGGAACGCGATCCGTCGCTCTGCGAAGTCTTCCTGGTCGAGGGTGACAGCGCCGGCGGTTCCGCCAAACAGGCGCGGGACCGGAAGACCCAGGCCATCCTGCCGTTGCGTGGCAAGATCCTGAACGTGGAACGGGCCCGCTTCGACAAGATGCTGTCCAGCCAGGAGATCGGCACCATCATCGCCGCGCTCGGCACCAGCATCGGCTCGGAAGAGTTCAATATCGAGAAGCTGCGCTACCACAAGATCATCATCATGACTGACGCCGACGTGGACGGCAGTCACATCCGGACCCTGCTGCTCACCTTCTTCTTCCGGCAGATGCCGGAACTGGTGGAACGCGGCCATCTCTATATCGCTCAGCCGCCGCTTTACCGGGCCAAGAAGGGCAGTTCCGAAACCTATCTGAAGGACGACCGGGAGCTGGAAGCCTACCTGATCAACAACGGCATTGACGGGGTGACCCTGAAGCTTGCCGACGGCACCCAGATGTTGGGCCCGGACCTGGAGCGGATGGCCGAACAGGCGCGGGATGCCAAGACCCTGATCGAGCCGCTGGTGCGCCGCATCGGCTCCGCCTTCGTGGTGGAGCAATGCGCGATTTCCGGCGCATTGAGCCCGGAATTGCTTGCCGATCCCGAGCGCGCCGCGGCAACGGCCACCAGCATCGCCGAACGCCTGGACGCGTTGTCAGAGGATATCGAGCGTGGCTGGACCGGTCATTTCGACACGGACAATGTCGAACTGGTGTTCGAGCGCACCCTGCGCGGCGTGACCGAGCGGTACCGGATCGACCAGATTCAGGTCCGGTCGCCGGAATCCCGCCGCCTGACCGGCATGGCCGAAGAGCTGAGCGGGACGTTCGGCAAGGGTGCAAGCCTGCTGATGAAGGACGCTGAACGGCCGATCCACGGTCCGATCGCCCTGATCGAAGCGATCCAGGAAAGCGGCCGCAAGGGTCTGACCGTGAACCGGTATAAAGGTCTTGGCGAAATGAACCCGGATCAGCTCTGGGAGACCACCCTCGACGTCAATCAGCGCACCCTGCTGCAGGTCCGGGTCAATCATCTGGACGAGGCGCAGGAAATCTTCTCGACGCTGATGGGCGACGTGGTCGAGCCGCGCCGGTTGTTCATTCAGGAAAATGCCCTGAAGGTCGCCAACCTGGATATCTAGCCAACCTGACAAGGCTGCATACCGGCAGCTCCAGTTGCGTGCTCATTTATTTGTAATTGCACGCGATTCTGGCCGCCGGTAGACTCCTCCCGGGGAACACTTACAGGTGCTTTGGGGGAGTGTGGCATGATTCGCCGCAGTGTGGCCGTTTGTCTGATTTTGAGCATTACGGCCTGCGCCGGTCGCGAGGCGGTCCCGGTGGCGACCTCCAACGCGCAGGACCAGACCATGAGCTGTCTGGAGATTGATCGCGAGATCGGCCGGAACAACTCGTCGATGCGGGCTCTGGCGGGCGAGAACCACGGCAGGACGGGGCGGAACATTCTGGCTGGCGCCGTCGGCCTCGTGCTGTTCTGGCCGGCTCTTTTCGCCCTGGACCTGAGGGATGGGGCGGGCAAGGAAATGGTCGCCCTGGATTCCAGGAACGATATGCTCGAGATGCTTGCGCGGCAGAACAGCTGCACTGTCCAGGCTGCTCTGAGATCGGAAACCGCAAAGACGGAATATGCGGCGAATCTCGACGAGGACGGCAATCCGATCAGGACGCTCGCCCCCTTTCAGGAGGCACAATCGCCCGGCACGCCGCTCGCCATGACGCCGGGATCGCATCCCGTGCCGGCCTCGGCGAAACCGGCAGCCGACGCCCAGGGCGGTGACGGCTTGAAATGGCTGATGGATTCTTTCCTGAACGGCGATATCGACCAGACGGAATATGAACAGCGCCGGGTTGCCCTCGGGCTCTGAGGGGCGGGCGCCGCTCAGAACTGGTTGAGCGGCAGTTTCAGATAGCGCACGCCATTGTCTTCGGGTTCCGGCAATTGTCCGGCCCTGACATTCACTTGGATGGCCGGCAGGATCAGTTTCGGCATGTCGAGAGTCTTGTCCCGGGCCTCGCGCATGGCGACGAAACTTTCCTCGTCGGCACCGTCCTTGAAATGGATGCTCCGGGCCTTTTCCGCGGCGACACTGGTCTCGAAGGCAAGCTCCCGCCCGCCTGGCTGGTAATCATGCCCGACGAAGATCCGGTATTCGTCCGGCTGGGACAGGATGCGCTGGACCGAGCGATACAGGGTACGGGCGTCGCCGCCCGGAAAGTCGCAGCGGGCGCTGCCGAAATCCGGCATGAAGATGGTGTCCCCGACGAACAGCGCGTCGCCGAACCGATAGGTCAGACAGGCCGGCGTATGGCCGGGTGTATGCATCACCGCGCAGTCCAGATTGCCGATCTTGAAGCTCTCGCCATCCTGCCAGAGATGCTGGAATTCGTTCGGTTCCTCGCTCAGGTTCTGCAGATTGAAGACCGGCTTGAAGACGTCCCGGACATCCTTGATGTGCGAACCGATGGCGATGCCCACTCCGAGTTCGCGCCGCATATAGGGCGCGCCGGATAGATGATCCGCATGGGCATGGGTTTCCAGCAGCCAGGCGACATGCAGATCCTTCTCCCGGACATAGGCCAGCACCTTGTCCGCGCTTTCGGTAAAGGTCCGGCCCGAGGCGGAGTCGAAATCGAGCACTGAATCGATGATCACGGCCTGCTGCGTATCCGGACAGCTGGCGACATAGGTGATGGTCGATGTGCGTGTGTCGAAAAACCCTTCGACCAGAGGCTTTGTCAGAGCGTTCACGGCATTTCTCCCGGAAAAGGCTTGTTTCCGCTTCGGTGATTTAATATATAAGCAATTACTTATATATGTAAACCGGATCCCTGAGGATTTGTGAATGGCGGGACTTCCCCTCGAGATCATGGAGCAGAAGGCCTCCGAGGTTGCAGATTTTCTGACGGCAGCCGCCAACAGGAACCGGTTGATGGTGCTCTGCCATCTGGCCGATGCGGGTGAGCTGAGTGTGAATGATCTCGCCGGTCGCCTCAATTTGTCGCAACCCGCCCTGTCGCAGCATCTGGCCCGGATGGCAGAGGAGAATCTGATCGAGGTCCGGGCAGACGGCCGCCGTCGGTATTACGCCCTGACGCCGGGGCCGGTCAGCGACCTGCTGGCCGTCCTGCAGAAACATTTCTGTCCGCCCGAAGCGGTGGACACAGCGGCCGAATAGAGTCCGGCCGAACGAAAGGAAGATCCATGCAGACCAACCATCCGCAGCTCCCCGGCATTGACGCCCAGAGCGCCGCCCCGCAGATCGAAGGCGGGACCCTTGTCCTGATCGATATCCGCGAGCCCGACGAACGGGCACGGGAATGGATCCCAGGATCGGTCGCCATTCCGCTTTCGGCATGGAAATCCGCGGATCTCGCTCCCTACCTCGACAAAGGCGTCGTGCTCCACTGCCGTTCCGGTAACCGGACCATGATCAATGCGCCGCTTTTTGTTGAAGCCGGGTTTGCCTCCGCCGCTTTTCTTGAAGGCGGCATCGAGGGCTGGAAGGATGCGGGCCTGCCAGTCACACGGAACAAGAAGGCGCCGCTGGAAATCATGCGGCAGGTGCAGATCATCGCCGGATCCCTCGCCTGTGCCGGGGGGCTCGCGGGCTATCTGGCCGATCCGGTCTATGCCCTGATCCCGGCCTTTGTCGGTGCCGGCCTGCTGATGGCGGGCGTGACCGGCTGGTGCGGTATGGCGCGCCTGCTGGGCCACATGCCCTGGAACAAACAGGCCTCTGCCTGACGCCTATCCGTGCAGGGCGATGGCCCGGGCTTCGGCTTCCGTCGCCCGTGTATGATCGCCGAGACCGCGATGGGCCCGGGCGGCGAAGCGCCAGTTCAGCGGGCTCGTCGGTTTCAGGGCCGTTCGCTCGGAGGCCAGGGCCAGCGCGAGATCGTTCCGCCCGCCTCTGAGGGCGGCTTCCAGCAGGGTCATGCCGATAATGTCCCGCTGGGCGTGACTGCCGCCGAGATACCGGGTCCGGTAGCGGATCGGCAGCAGGGTATCGACGGCCTCTCCGTACTTTTCCTCGGCAAAGGCCTTCAGGGCCTTGCAGAAGGGCTGGCCAACCGTCCGGGTCATGGCCGCATTGGCGTCGCTGGCGGCGGTGGTGTAGCGCTCATGCGCGTTCAGAACCCGCTCCGCCACGTCCCAGCGGCCATCGGCGACAAAGGTCATCATCGCGTGCACGTCATTGAAGGCATAGAGCGTGTCCGTCGCGCTCGGCTCCCACTTGTCCGCCAGCGTCTTCCAGCGGTCGCCGACATCGACGCCAAGCAGCTCAAGGCGCCAGAGCAGCGCGGCGGCGTCCAGCTCCTCGTACTTGTCGCCGCTGGGATCGGTGCTGCGCAGACGGCGATCATAGATATCGAGCACCTGATCGTTCTGGGCCAGGTCGAGATGGTAGAGCGAGAGATGCCACCAGAGATGACTGGCGAAATTGCCATAGGCCCAGTCCTGCTGGCGTGACTGCATCCAGTTGATGCCGCCGGACTGGCGCCCCTGGCTTTCCATCACATGGCCGACCGCGTGAATGGCATAGGCATCCTTGGGGTTCATCGCCACGGCGCGGCGGCCGCATTCCTCGGCAATGTCGAAATCCCGGTTCTCCTCCAGCCCGAAAGCATAGAGGCCGAGGACATAGCCGTATCCGGGCACGCTCTCGTCCCAGGCATGGAGAATGCGGGCCACCCGGTCCCGCTGGTTGTCCGTATCGCCGAGCAGCACGTCGGAGAGATGGGCGAGCTGCAGGGCCAGCAAATCGCGCGGGAACTGCACCAGCAGGGCGTCCCAGAGATCGACGGCGCCGTGGAAATCGCCATCGGCCCAGGCCCGGATCGCCCCGATGTGCCGCCGTTCCCTTTCATTCGCCCGCGGCGCCAGGGCTTCGGCAGTTTTCAGTGTGCTTACCAGGTCCGGATAGATCCGGGTTTCCATTGCCTGGGTCAGCAGTGCCGCCTTGAAGATCTGTCCCATGACAAAATCCGGCTCGGCATCGAGTATCTCGGTGATCTCGCCGAGCGGGTCGCCGGAATAGGTGAGGAACATCTCGTGGGCGTTCTCCAGTGCCGCGACGAGGGCGTTGTCGGCATTCGAGACGGCGAGGTCCCTGCAGTCCGTGATGGTCATGGCGGATCTCCGGCCGGTGATGGTGGTATTGTCAGTCCATAGCTACGCGTCTGGATGATCACGGGCAATGCGAGAGCGCGTGATCGGGTCGAGAGAGTCTGGAAATAAACCTTTATGCCATTTTTTCCGAGTATATTTATAAAGTTAACGCAATAAATTAGAATCATATTGAAGAAAAATATTTAACATATTGATATAGGATCATTTTTTCGTTTCGGTGTAAAATTTTATGCGATTTTCACACTTAATCCAATGCATTAAGTAAGATAAAAATATTTGCTTATATCAATTACTTATGAGTTAATTCTAACATTCGACATTGGGTGCGGTTCCAGATGGCACGGACTCCGACAAAAAAGCCTGCGGCGACCACCCGCCGCGCATCTTCCGGCGCGCGCAAGGCCGCCGGGAAGAGCGATGCTGCACGCAAGCCTGCAACGTCCCGGCGGCGCAAGTCTGCCGTGGTCCGCAAGCGCACGGGAATTGTCGTCCGGCTTGTCAAATTTGGAATTGTTGCCGCGATCTGGGCATTCGTGCTGGTCGGTGGAGTGTTTGCCTATCATGCCTACCAGTTGCCGGACATTACCGACCTGGACAGATATGAGCGGCAGGGCGCAACCCGGCTGCTCGATCGGGACGGGGCTTTGTTCGTATCCTACGGCGCCCTGCACGGGCGTCCGGTCACCGCGGCCAATCTTCCGCCCCCGCTGATCAATGCCCTGGTTGCGACCGAGGACAGGCGGTTTTTCTCTCATTTCGGTATCGATCCGATCTCCATCCTGCGTGCGGCCTTGGTCAATCTGAAGGCCGGGCGGACGGTGCAGGGCGGCAGCACGCTGACACAGCAGCTCGCCAAGAATGTCTTTCTCAGCGCGGACCGGTCCTATTCCCGGAAAATCCAGGAACTGCTGCTGGCTTTCTGGCTGGAGCATCGCTTCAGCAAGCAGGAGATCCTGGCGATCTATCTCAACCGGGTCTATTTCGGCGCCGGTGCCTACGGCGTGGACGCGGCGGCCCGGAAATATTACCGCCGTCCGGTGGAGGATCTGACCGCATACCAGTCCGCCATGCTGGTCGGTCTGCTGAAGGCGCCGTCACGCTACAATCCGGCCGTCGACCGCGCGCGTTCCGAGGGCCGGACCCGGCAGGTTCTGCTGAACATGGCCGATGCGGGATATCTGACCGAGGACGAGGCCGAGCGGATCGCCGCCAGACCGTCGGCAATTCAGGGCGCGGCGGGGGTCAGCCGGAACCATCGTTATTTCGCCGACTGGGCGCGTGAACGGGCGAACGGCTATGCTGGCCCCGGCGGCGGGGACCGGACAATCCGCACGACCCTTGACCGGCGGT
This sequence comes from Nisaea sp., assembly GCF_040217065.1. Taxonomy (GTDB): domain Bacteria; phylum Pseudomonadota; class Alphaproteobacteria; order Thalassobaculales; family Thalassobaculaceae; genus Nisaea. Next base: position 46,953 of record NZ_JAVJNX010000010.1, on the reverse strand, counting down.
TGCAGCGGATCGCGGAGCAGGCCGTCAGCGAGGGCATGAAACGCGGCGCCAAGAAAGGCGCCAGGCAGGTTGCCATGGTTGTGATGTCGCCGGACGGCGCCGTCCGGGCGATGATCGGCGGCCGCGACTATGCCGCCTCCCAGTTCAACCGGGCCACGCAGGCCCTGCGTCAGCCGGGCTCCGCCTTCAAGCCTTTCGTCTATCTGGCGGCACTGGAAGCGGGCTACACGCCGTCGACCAGACTGCCCGATACACCGGTGGCGTTGAATGGCTGGACGCCGCGCAATTTCGATGGCCGCTATCGGGGAGATGTCACGCTGGAGGACGCGCTGGCCAATTCCCTCAATGCGGCGACGGTCAATCTCTCCGAAGCAATCGGCCGGCGCCGGGCGCTTTCGGTCGCGCGCCGGCTCGGCGTGACGGCCACCCTGCCGGACCGGCCGAGCCTGGCGCTCGGAGCCGGTGAGGTAACGGTGCTGGAAATGACGGCGGCCTACGCGGCCTTCGCCAATCACGGGCAGTTCGTTTCGCCCTATGCGGTGGAACGGATCCAGACCTCGGCGGACGGGGCGATCTTTGCGCGCGATGACAGCGCCGCTCCCCAGGTTGTCGATGCCCGCATTGTCGCCGCCCTGAACCAGATGCTGCAGTCGGTCGTGGAAAGCGGCACCGGGCGCAAGGCCCGTATCGGACGTCCGGCGGCCGGCAAGACCGGCACCTCCCAGGATTTCCGGGATGCCTGGTTCATCGGCTATACGGCGGATCTGGTGGCGGGAGTCTGGGTCGGGCGGGACGACGCCTCCTTCATGGACGGCGTCACCGGCGGCAGCCTGCCGGCGGAGATCTGGGCGGCCTTCATGGCGGAGGCGGAAGACGGCCCGCCACGTCCGCTGGCCCTGAACCTTAACTAGAGCGTGCCTGTTTCCAGATCGATTATCAGCGGCAGATGGTCCGAGCTGACATGCGGCCCGACCGCGGCGCCGTCGGCCTTCAGGGTGGGTGTGATCAGAGCATGGTCGATCGGCAGCGCCATCAGGTCACCCAACCAGTTGTCACCCCAGGTGAAGGAGCGGCGCAGTCCGGGCACCAGCCGGGTGCCTGATTGGGCGGCGAGCTTCTGCACGGAGTGGCTCCACGGCGCGGCGTTGAAATCGCCGGTGATGACGAGCGGCGTGTCGAGCTGATCCCAGATACCGCTCAGCGCGTCGATCTGCTCGGCCTGGGGCAACGGGTACGGCCAGCGCAGATGCAGCGAGGCAACCGTCGTGTTCTTCCCGTCTTTGGAAACCGTGGCCCAGGCAAGCCGGTGATCGTTTATGCAGCCGGTTGCGGCAAAGGGCGTGCGCGACAGCACCGCGATCCCGACCGCGCCGCGATATCGGCAGATGACCCGATGCGGGTAGGCTTCCGTCAGGCGCTTCGTCACGCGCGGCGGCTCGACCGCGGCTTCCTGCAGGGTGACCACATCGGGCTGCATCTTTCCGATATAGGCCGCCACCCGGTCGATATGCGCGTTGTTGTGGTTCATGTTGAGGGACAGGATCCTGAGATGACCCGGTCCGTGCGGCCGGTCGTCCGCAAGCGTGCTGCCGCCGAAGAGTTGTCCCAGGGAGCCGATGCTGACCACGATCACGCCGGTCAGGAACAGGGCATTGATCCAGGCCCGTGTGGCCAGCAGCAACAGCAGGAAGGGCACGGCCAGCGCCAGCAGGTGCAGGCGCAGATGGGAGAAACTGTCCGCCGCTGGATGAAACGCACCGAACTGACCGGCGATCAGGGCGGCGGCGATGAGCCAGGAGCAGAACAGCGAGAAACGCCGGAGAGAATCCATACGAGATGTACCCAAAAGACAGCCATTGACGAATGTCCGGGACTCTCATGGGGAAATTTGACCGGATCATGACCCGGTGAGATGAGCAGGATCAGCCGTAGCGGTGCAGCGTGGCGCCGTGCCGCTTCAGCCAGGCGCGGGACATGTCCATATTGTCGACCAGACCGTCGACCAGCGCCCAGAACCGGCCGGAATGGTTCATCTCGACCAGGTGGGCGGCTTCATGGGCGCAGACATAGTCGAGCACATGTTCCGGCGCGAGGATCAGCCGCCAGGAGAAGGACAGCGCCCCGGTGGAAGAGCAGCTTCCCCAGCGGCTGCGGGTGTCGCGCACGGAGATCCGTGAAGGCTTCCGGCCGAGTTGCTCCGCATGGAAGCGGGCGCGGTCCGAGAGCTCCCGCCGGGCTTCCCGTTTCAGCCAGTCTGTCAGCCGTCGGGCCAGATGGTCGGCGCCGCCGGACACTTCCAGGTGGGGCGTGCCGTCCTCCGGCATCTCCGTGCGACGGACCGCGCCCCGCAGCTCCGGGGCATGCCGGATCCGGTGCTCGATACCGAGCAGGGGAATGGTGATGCCGTCGGCAAAGGGGATGGCGTCGGGCAGGCGGGCCAGCCGGTTTTCCAGCCAGACCACGTTGCGGGCGACGAAGCTCTCGGCCTGTGACAGGGAAACGCCGGGCGGCAGCACCAGCTCCGGCGCGCCGCGGGCCGGGTCGACCTTCAGCGACAGCCGCCGGGCCCGGGGCGAGATACGCACCGGCACTTCGATATCGGCGCCGTCACGGCCGCGCACGATCAGCGGGCGGGAAGCGGTCATGGGGCAGCTTTCGTCAAGGTCTTGTGGTTACGGATCGACAGACTACCAGATATTAGTGCCATTGAGGGAGCGCCTGATCAATCGCGGCGCGTCAATCCTTCGAGGCACCCGGGCGCGGGATCAGCATCACGGAGAGCACGCCGAGCACACCGACAACCGCGAACAGGTCCGGCATCACCAGGGGATGGTTGTTCTGCAGACTGCTGATGATGAAGGAGCCGACCGCTCCCGTGCCCATCTGCAGGAAGCCGAGCAGGGCGGAGGCGACACCGGCGATGTGCGGAAAACGGTGCATCGCGCCTGCCATGGAGCTCGGTATCGTGATGCCCAGTCCAATCAGCAACAGCATGCTCGGGCCGATGATCGCGGCGGCGGAGACATGGCCGAGCTGGGCCGGAATGAACATCGCGGCCCCTGCAAGCAGGCCGATGACACTGCCGATCCGGACCATGTTGTAGATCCCGATCCGGCTGCCGAACCGGTTGGTGATGATGTTGCCGGTCAGGAAGCCCGCGACATTGAACAGGATCAGCAGCCCGTAGGCCTGGGGCGAATAGCCGAGTTCCACCATCAGGATGTAGGGAGAGCCGGTCTGGTAGGCGAAGAGCATGCCGAAGATGCAGCCGTTCAGCGCCGCATAGCCGAAGAAGCGGCGATCCACGATGAGGGTGCCGTAGGTCCGGAGCATGCCGCCGAGCTTCATCGCATCGAAATTCTTGTGCTCGTTGGTCTCCGGCAGGCGAAACAGGCTGTAGAGGAACAGCATGCCGCCAACGACAGCCATGAGGATGAAGCTGGCCTGCCAGCCGAAGAAGCCCTGAAGCTGACCGCCAATGGTTGGTGTCAGCGCAGGTGACAGGGCCATGGCCATGCCGATGAAGGACATGATGCGCGCTGAATCCAAGCCTTCGGAACTGTCCCGTATCACAGCCCGGCTGACAGCATGGCCGGCGCAGGCGCCGATCGCGAGCAATATGCGGGCGCTGATCAGTCCCCAGATACTCGTTGCCATCGCGCAGGCGAGCGCCCCGGCAACATAGATGGCAAGCCCGGTCAGGATGACCGGACGCCGTCCGAACCGGTCGGACAGGGGTCCGGCCAGCAACTGGAAAAAGGCAAAGGCGGTGAAATGCACCGTCAGCGTGAGCTGGACGGTGCCCATGTCGGTCTGGAAATAATCGACCAGCGAGGGCAGCGACGGGACAAACAGGCCAACGGACATCTGGCCGAGGGCGACCATCAGCGTCAGAGTCGCGATGCCGCTGGCCGAATCAGCCCGGAAATCTGTTTTTTGCATGGATGATCTTCGACATGGAGGAAGGCCGCCCTGACGAGCGACCTCTCTTCATAGCGTATTTTTGCACTGCGGTAAAACCGGATGGTTTACCCGGCCTCGGCGAGGCTCTCCATGCCAAGCCGCTGCCGCTCCTCTTCCAGTAGCCGTCGCTTCCGTGGCACGCCCCAGCGGTAGCCGGTCAGGCTGCCGCCGGCGCCGACCGCGCGATGGCAGGGGATGATCAGGGCGACGCGGTTGCTGCCGCAGGCCCGGCCGACGGCCCGGGGCGCGCCCGGCTTGCCGATGGCGTGCGCCAGCTCGCCATAGGTCCGGGTCTCGCCATAGGGCACCTCCATCAGGGCTTCCCAGACCTGGCGCTGGAAGGCGGTCGCCTGGATATCGAGCGGCAGCTTGATGTCCGGCAGGCGTCCTTCAAGATGGGCGATCACGGCCTCGGTGATCCGTCCGAGCGTGTCGTCGTCCCGGACGATCTCCGCTTTCGGGAATTCCTCACGGAGTTCCCCCTCAAGCCTCCCGGCATCCTCGCCCAGGGCCAGAAAGCAGATCCCGCTTTCCGTGGCCGCGATGAGGATCTGGCCGAGCGGGCTTGGTGCGAGCGTGAAGGCGATGACCGCGCCGCGTCCGCCCTTGCCGTAGGTCGCCGGTGTCATGCCGAGCTGGCCGCGGGCTTTCTCATAGAGCCGGCTGGAGGAGCCGTATCCGGCGCCATACAGCGCCGGGGAAACGGCTTCGCCCGATTTCAGGTTTTCGCGCAGTCTGCCGAGCCGCCGCGTGTCCCAGTATTGCCGGGGAGTGACGCCGGTCGCGGCCTTGAAGGTGCGTTGCAGGTGATAGGGCGAGAGGCCGGTGGCGTCAGCCAAATCGTCCAGGGTCGGGGCGGTTTCGTCTGCCGCGTCGAGCAGGGCGCAGGCGGTCTCAACGGCTTCAAGCCGCCGGGTTTCGGCCGCGTCCGCGCCAAGGCATTTCCGGCAGGCCCGGTAGCCGCCCGCCTCTGCGGCGGCGGCGCTATCATAAAAGCGGACATTCTCGCGTTTCGGTCTGCGCGAGGAACAGCTCGGACGGCAATAGATACCCGTGGTGGTCACCGCGTAGAAGAACACGCCATCCGCTGTGGCGTCGCGGGTCTGCACCGCCGTCCAGCGCTGCGCATCGTCGGTGATGTGGTTCGATTCTGGCGTTCCGGTTGAAATGCTGTCCGGCATGGGTCCGGCCTCCTCGGTGACTTCGCCCATTTTATACTCTTTCGACGCTGCTTCCGACTATCCGCTGATTGCGCGGCAAACCGGGCATTTCCGTCGCGGTTGGCTGAGCGGAACAGAAAAAGCGAACAGTTCATATTTTCAAATGAAAAGAAAGCCTTAGCCGTAGTCATTGCAACGAAAATGTCACGGTTCTTTCACCGTTCGGACGTGAGCCGGGAATAGGGTCGGCGCTCATATTTATTCCAACGGAGCCTCTTATGAAAGCGACCAAGACGATCCTCGCCGCTGCGACCGGCCTCGCCATGCTCGGCGCCGGTGCCGCAAACGCGGCCACCGAAATCACCTTCTGGCATGCCATGGGCGGCGGCCTCGGCGAGACGGTCAACACCATCGCCAAGGACTTCAACGCGTCCCAGAGCGAGTACAAACTGACCCCGATCTACAAGGGCGGCTACGAAGAGACCATGACCGCCGGGATCGCGGCGTTCCGCGCCGGTGAAGCGCCGAACATCATCCAGATCTTCGATGCCGGCTCCGCCACCATCATCAATGCCAAGGGTGCCGTCTATCCGGTTGCCAAGCTGCTGAACGAGAACGGCGTTCCGTTCCACGCCGAGGATTATATCTCCGGCGTGCGCAACTTCTATGCGGACAGCAAGGGCGACATGATCGGCATGCCGTTCAACAGCTCCACCCCGGTGCTGTATTACAACAAGGACGCGCTCGCCAAAGCCGGCGTGCAGCCGCCGAAGACCTGGGAAGAGTTCGAGGACATCGCGCCGAAGCTGAAGAAAGCCGGCTATATCGCCCTTTCCCAGTCCCACACCCCGTGGATCTTCTCCGAGAATTTCCACTCCCGGCACAACATCCCGCTGGCGGACGAGAATAACGGCTTCGACGGCGTTGCCACCAAGATCAACTACAACAACGAACATATGCGCATGCATTTCTCCAAGGCACGCGCATGGCAGCAGGCCGGTCTGTTCGGCTATTACGGCAGCAAGTGGGGCGACAACCAGAAGCCCTTCATCGACCAGGAAGTCGCCATGTGGCTCGGCTCCTCGGGGTCCTTCGGCGGCCTGAAGTCGAGCGCCAAATTCGACTTCGGCACCACCAACCTGCCCTACTGGAACAGCATCACCAAGGGTGAGGAATACACCACCTTCATCGGTGGCGCCGCGCTCTTTGCTTTCAGCGGCAAGGACAAGGCCGAGAACGAAGGCGTTGCCAGGTTCTTCCAGTTCCTGACCAAACCGGAGACCCAGGTCTTCTGGCACAAGGAAACCGGTTACGTGCCGATCACCAACGCCGCTTACACGCTGGCCAAGGAAACCGGTTACTACAAGGACGAGCCGGACGCCGAAGTCGGCATCCAGCAGCTGAACCAGAAGGCGGCCGCCAACAACAAGGGCTATCGCCTCGGCTACTACGTTCAGATCCGTGAGGTCATGACCCGCGAATATGACCAGGTCTTCGCCGGCACCAAGTCCGTCGACGACGCTTTCGCGGCCATCGAGGACGGCGCCAACAAGCTGCTGGCCCGCTTCGCCAAGACGGTCCAGTAACCAGCATTGCCCGTAAGAGCGGCGGGCGGTTTCAACCGCCCGCCGCTTTCCCGTTCCGGCTCATCAAGGGATACCGCCGATGAAACGGCAGCAATTCGACAGCTCAACCCTGCCGTATCTGCTGATCGCGCCGCAGCTTGCGATCATCTTTATTTTCTTTGTCTGGCCCGCGGCCCAGGCGGTCTACCAGTCCTTCATGCTGGAAGACCCGTTCGGTCTGGCCAGCCAGTTCGTCGGGTTCGACAATTTCATCGACGTGGTTTCGAACGAGCATTACGCCCGCTCGGCGCTGTTCACCGCGCTCTTCTCCGGGCTGGTCGCCTTTCTCTCCATGGCCATCGCCCTGCTGCTGGCGGTCAAGGCGGACGGCATCCTGCACGGCCAGTCGGCCTACAAGATCATGCTGACGTGGGTCTATGCCGTGGCGCCGGCCGTTGCCGGCATGATGGGGGTTTTCCTGTTCGACCGCAGCATCGGTCCGCTCAATCACCTGTTCAACGCCACCGGCTGGCCGTTCAACCCGCAGCTCGACGTGTTCGACGCCTCGGTGACGGTGATCCTGGTCTCGGTCTGGAAGCAGATCAGCGTGAACTTCATCTATTTCCTTGCCGGTCTGCAGTCCATCCCGCGCGCCGTGCGCGAAGCGGCCCTGATCGACTGCCGCAACGGCTTCCGCCGGTTCTGGACGGTGACCCTGCCGCTGCTGGCACCGACCGGCTTCTTCGTGCTGGTGATCAACATCACCTATGCCTTCTTCGAGACCTTCGGTGTGATCGACACCATGACCCGCGGCGCCCCCGGTGGCGGCACGGCGACGCTGGTCTACAAGGTCTATCAGGACGGCTTCCTCGGCGCGGATATCGGCGGCAGCTCCGCCCAGTCCGTCATTCTCATGATCCTCGTGCTCGGGCTGACCATCGTGCAGTTCCGTGTGCTCGAGAAGCGAATCCATTACTGAGCCGGGGATCGAGCCATGCACCGCATCAAACTCACGGACCATCTGATCCTGATCTTCGGCGTGCTGTTTCTGCTGCTGCCGATCTGGGTGGTCTTCGCTTCCTCGACGCACCGGCCGGAAACCATTCTGAACCAGGGACTGCAATTCTGGATCGGCGACTATTTCTGGGAAACCTACAGCGCCGTGCTGTTCGACAATACGGGCTTCACCGAGGCCGTGAACGCCGTGCTGATGCTGAAGAACTCACTGATCCTCGGCCTCGGCTTCTCGGTCGGCAAGATCCTGATCTCGACCATCGCCGCCTACGCCATCGTCTATTTCCGGTTCCCGGCGGGCAGCTTCTTCTTCTGGATCATCTTCTCCTCCCTGCTGCTGCCGCTGGAGGTGCGGATCATCCCGTCCTACGAGGTGGTCTCGAAACTCGGCATGCTGAATTCCTATACCGGCCTGATCCTGCCGCTGATTGCCTCCGCGACCGCCACCTTCTTCTTCCGCCAGTTCTACAAGTCGGTGCCGGAAGAGATCCTGGAAGCTGCCCGGATCGACGGTGCCGGGCCGTTCCGTTTCTTCGTCGATATCCTGCTGCCGCTGTCGAAAACCATGATCGCGGCGATCTTCATCATCATGTTCGTGGTCGGCTGGAACCAGTATCTCTGGCCCATCCTGATGACCACGGACGAGAGCTATTTCACGGTCGTCATGGGGATCAAGCAGATCCTGAACGATCTCGAAGGCAATCGTATCCCGCAATACAACAAGGCCCTCGCGCTGTCCTTCCTGGCGATGCTGCCCCCGGTCATGGTGGTGCTGATCTTCCAGCGGTGGTTCGTGAAAGGTCTTGTCGAGTCCGAGAAATGAGGAACTGAGGATGGCCGAGGTCGCACTCAACAACGTCGAGAAAACCTATCCGAACGGCTTCAAGGCCATTCACGGGATAGATATCGACATTCATGACGGCGAGTTCATCGCGCTCGTCGGCCCGTCGGGCTGCGGGAAATCGACCCTGCTGCGTATGGTGGCCGGGCTGGAAAGCATTTCCGGCGGAGACGTCTCCATCGCGGGCCGGGAGGTGAACAGGCTGGAGCCGGCGGACAGGGACATCGCCATGGTGTTCCAGAACTACGCGCTCTACCCGCACATGACCGTCCAGGGGAACATGGCCTACGGGTTGAAGAACCGCGGCATGCCGAAGGACGAGATCGCCCGGCGGGTCCGGAAGGCCGCCGAAATTCTGGAGCTCTCGGCGCTTCTCGACCGGCGGCCGCAGCAGCTTTCCGGCGGCCAGCGCCAGCGTGTCGCCATGGGCAGGGCCATCGTCCGCGAGCCCGCCGTCTTCCTGTTCGACGAGCCGCTCTCTAATCTCGATGCAAAGCTCCGCGTGCAGATGCGGGTCGAGGTGAAGACACTGCAGCGCCGGCTCGGCACGACCAGCCTCTCTGTCACCCACGATCAGGTCGAGGCCCGGACCAGGGCGGACCGGCTGGTGGTGATGCATGCGGGCATCGCCGAGCAGATCGGCACCCCGATCGAGGTCTATGACCGCCCGGCCAGCATGTTCGTCGCGGCGTTCATCGGCTCCCCCTCCATGAATTTCATGACAGGCACGGCCGAGAGCGGCGCGGCCGTGCTCGGCTCCGGCCAGCGCATCGGCCTGAACGGGCAGGCGAAAAACCTGACCGAGGGCCAGCCGGTGACGGTCGGCATCCGGCCGGAACATTTCCAGCCCTGCGGCGACGGCGAGGGCGTCGAAGTGCGCATCGATCTGGTCGAGCATCTCGGCGCGGAAACGCTGATGCACGGCACGGCACCGGGCAATGGCGACCTGACCACGATCCGGATCGCCGGACATCAGACGCTTGCGGGCGGCGAAAGCCTGCGGGTCACCGTCGCGCCGGATCAGGTGCACCTGTTCGACCCGGAGAGCGGCAAGCGGCTCTGAGCTAGACGCCGACCTTCGCCAGCAGACGTTTCAGTTCCTCCCGCTCGGCAGTGTCGAGCGGCGTCAGCATCTGTTCCTCGACGGCGAGATGGGACATGACGAGCCTGTCCGCCAGCGCGAAGCCGTCTTCGGTCAGGGCGATCTTGAGGCTGCGCCTGTCTTTCGGGTCCGACCGGCGCTCGACCAGGCCACGTTTTTCCAGACGGTCGAGCCGGTTGGTCATGGCCGAGGTTGAAAGCATCATCTCGCCGGCCAGCGCCGAAGGCGTCAGGGTTTCGCCTCTGCCCTGACGGCGCAGCGTCAGCAACACGTCGAATCCGGCGCCATCGAGCCCGCCTTTCGCGGCATTGCCTTCAACCGCGGTCCGGACCCTGTCATTCGCCCGCCGCAGCGCGCCGCAGACCGCCATGGGGGACGGATCGAGGTCGGGCCGTTCCCTTTTCCACTGCTGAAGGATCGTCTCCAACGGAGCGCCCTGTGCGGATTCCGCAGGCGATCTTGCACGCGAGTCTTGACTCATGGATCTTTCGCCATCAAATAGTTCGATATCAAATTATGTGATGCCGTATAATCGTGCATCGAATGATGGCAACTTAAGACACCCGCTGCTGATTGTGAAGGACTTGCCCCATGAATTATTTCCGTACAACGGACCATCCGATCGAACCGCTCTTTCTGGACCGATGGTCGCCGCGCAGTTTCGAGCCCGAAATCATGCCGGACGAAGACCTGCTGACAATTCTCGAAGCGGCCCGGTGGGCTCCCTCCGCCTTCAATATTCAGCCGTGGCATTTCCTCTATGCGACCCGGAACGGTGCCCATTGGGACCGGTTCGTCGGCGTGCTGGACGATTTCAACAATGCCTGGGCGCGCGATGCCGCCGTTCTCTTCGTCTTGCTCTCCGATACGCTCATGCCGGGGGACGCGACCCGGCCCGACCGGGTGTCCACGATAAACAGTTTCGATGCGGGGGCGGCCTGGGCCCATCTCGCGCTCCAGGCCACGGCGCGGGGCTACCACGCCCATGCAATGGCCGGGATTGACCGGGAGCAGGCACGCGCCGCGCTCTCTATCCCGCACCGCTTCAAGATTGAAATCGCCATTGCGGTCGGTCGCAGAGGGGCGCCGGAGCGGTTGCCCGATGCGCTGGCCGAACGGGAGCAGCCAAGCGGCCGCAAGCCGTTGTCCCGGATTGCCACGCCGGGAGCCTTCCCGGCGGGGACAGTGCGCTAGACTGAAAGGAGAATCGCGATGACGCAATCGCTTGACCATCCCGCGGAAGGCGCGCAACCAAGATCGATGTTCGCGAATCCGTCCTTGCTTCTGATTATGACCGGCGCCCTGATAGGGGTGAATTTCCCGCTCGGGAAGATCGCCGGCGATGCCGGTGTCTCACCCATCCTCTGGGCCATGATCCCGTCGCTCGGGGTTGCCGCGATGATGCTGCCGGTCCTTGTCCTGCGGCGCGGTCTCCGGCGTCCGGACCGCGTGCTGGCGCGCTTTTCGGTGATTGCGGGGCTGGTCTCCTACGTGATCCCGAACATCATTCTCTTTGCCGTCATTCCGCATGCGGGCGCCGGCTATATGGGGCTGATGTTCGCCCAGTCGCCGGTCTTCACCCTGGCCTTCTCGGCCCTGCTCGGCCTCAAGACACCGAACCGGCTCGGTCTTGCCGGGATTGCCGTCGGACTGGCTGGGGCGGCGATTGTCAGCCTGACACGGGGCGCGGCGCCGGATGCGCCGGACCTGTTCTGGATCGTGGCGGGCTTCGCCGTGCCGGTGGCGCTTGCCGTCGGCAATGTCTACCGGACCGTGGCCTGGCCGGAGAACACTTCGCCCGACGCGCTCGCCTTCTGGAGCCATGGGGCGGCAATCGTCGCTTTCATCGCGCTGCTGTTTCTGGTGGAGGGGAGTGTGCCCATTGCCTCCCTGGCGGCCGTGCCCGGAGCGGCCCTGTTGCAGGCGGTGGCGGCCGCGGCGACCTTCCCGCTTTTCTTCCGGCTGCAGCATCTCGGCGGGCCGGTGCTTCTGAGCCAGATCGGCTATGTCGCCGCCAGCGTCGGTCTGGTGATAGCCACCTTCCTGCTCGACGAGCGCTACAGTCTCGAGACCTGGGCCGGTGCCGTGGTCATTGCCGTGGGTATTGGTCTGACTGTGATGGCGCAGCGGCGCGGCTGACCGTTCTTTGATCCGCGACCCCGGGTATAGCCCCGGAATCCACTTCCGCACAGCGCGTGGGGACGCTATAGCTCGGCAATGACATTTGATCAGATTGCCATCCTCGCCATTGTCGTTGGCGCCCTTGCAGCCTTCATCTGGGGGCGGTACCGGATCGATCTCGTTGCCATGGTGGCGCTGCTGCTGTCGGTGGCTGCAGGCGTCGTCGATCCGTTCACGGCATTTTCCGGTTTCGGCCATCCCGCCGTGATCACGGTGGTGGCCGTGCTCGGCATGTCGGCGGCGCTGACCCGGTCCGGCGCGGTCGGCGTGATCGCGGAACGCATTGCCCAGCGCACCAAGTCGGACCGGGCGAAGAGCTTCTCGCTGATCGGTCTGGCCGGGCTGATGTCCAGCGTGATGAACAATGTCGGCGCCCTGGCATTGCTGATGCCGATCACCCTGTCGGTCGCGCGCAAGGCCGGGCTTTCGCCCTCGCGGCTGCTGATGCCGTTGTCCTTTGCCTCGCTGCTAGGGGGCATGGTGACCCTGATCGGCACGCCGCCAAACATCATCATTGCCGATTATCGCCGCAAGGCGGTTGGCGAGTCGTTCCAGATGTTCGACTTCCTTCCGGTCGGCCTTGCGGTTGCTTCTGTCGGTATCCTTTATCTGGTTTTCATCGGGATCCGGCTGGTGCCGAACCGGCGCGGAAACGACGAGGGAAAGCGCCTTTTCGAGCTTTCCAGTTATGTCACGGAATTCAGGGTTCCTGCCGATTCGCGGATAATCGGGCAAACCATCAAGGCGCTGGGCGAACGGAACGAGGAGGGCGGGCGGCCGACTGTGCTTGCCCTGCTGCGCGGAAATGAGCGCGTGGTCCGGCGGCTGACCCGCGAGCCGTTGGTGGAAGGCGACCTGCTGCTGGCCCACGGCTCCGCCGAACAGATCGAGGCAGCGGTGCAGAAGGGCCTCGAGCTGGTCGACGCCAAGGAGCTGGACGCGATCAAGTCCGACATGTCGGAAGATGCGGAATTGTCCGTGGTCGAGGCGGTGATGCCGCCGCGCGCCTGGATCGAGGGCCGCAGCGCGGCCATGCTTCGCTTGCGCTCGCGCTACGGGCTGAACCTGCTGGGCGTTGCCCGCGGCGGCGCGCCGATCAATACAAGGCTGCGGGACGTGCGGTTTCGGGCGGGCGACGTGCTGATGCTGCAGGGCGACAGCGACCAGATTTACGGCACCATTTCCTCGCTTGGCTGCCTGCCACTGGCGCAGCGCCGGATGAGCCTGGAGCGGCCGAAAATCCTCGTTCCCGCGCTGCTGTTCCTGGCCGCCATCGTTGCCGCCAGTGTCGGTTTCGTTCCAGCGGCGGTGACGCTCGCGGGCGGTCTCACGGCCATGGTGCTGACGGACAACATCTCCATGGCCGAGGTCTATGACGCCATCGACTGGCAGATCGTGGTCCTGCTGGGAGCGATGATACCGGTCGGCACGGCCATGCATGAAACCGGGGCGGCGGGGCTGATCGCCGGTGCGCTGGCAGGCGCGGTGGCCGATGTCTCGCTTTATCTCGTGCTGGCGCTGTTGCTGATGCTGACCATGTTCCTCACGGACATGATGAACAACGCGGCGACGGCACTGGTCATGGCGCCCGTCGCGCTCGGTATCTCGGAGCAGCTCTCGGTCAATCCCGACCCCTTGCTGATGGCTGTCGCGATCGGCTCTTCCAGCGCCTTCCTGACGCCGATCGGGCACCAGAACAACCTGCTGGTGATGGGGCCTGCCGGATACAGGTTCGGGGATTACTGGCGGGTCGGCCTGCCGCTCGATCTTCTCATCATCGCGGTGGCCGTTCCGTTACTGCCCGTGGTCTGGCCGTTCTGAGGCGCCAGCCTTCAACCGGGTCAAGGCCTTCAACCGGGGTAATGCATGTCTGAGCAAAAGACGGGAGTTGGCCTGATCGATCCCGGCCTGATTGTGCCGGCCATCATGCTGGTCGGGCTCGGCGGTCTCTGGGGGCTGTCCTTCTCGCTGTCGAAAGTGGCGGCGATGGGCGGGGTGCATCCCTTCGCCTATGCCTGGATGCAGTCGACCGGTGCGGCTCTGTTTCTGATCCTGGTCTGTCTTCGCAAGGGCATTCCGTTCGATTTCAGCCGGGGCCATCTGATGTTTTTCGTTGGCGCCGCGGTGATCGGCCTGGTGCTGCCGAACATCAACATCATCACGACCGCGAAATATATTCCGGCGGGTGTGATGAGCACGGTGGTCTCGACCGTGCCGGTACTTGGCTATGTGCTGGCCGTGGCCTTCCGGATCGAGGGCTTTCGCTGGAATAGCGCGGTCGGCATAGGGCTTGGTCTGGTCGGCGCCCTGCTGATGGTGCTGCCGAAGACCAGCCTGCCGTCGCCGGACATGGTGCCCTGGGTGCTGCTTGCCTTCCTGACCCCCGCGCTCTATGCCTGCAGCGGGATATTCAGCGACCGGATGCGGCCCGAAGGCACGCATTCGCTGGCGGCGGCGCGCGGCATGCTGATCGTGGCGTCGCTTGCGACATTGCCGCTGATGCTGGCGGTGGACGGCTTCTACCCGCTGATGGCGGACCCGGGTCCGACGGATTACGCCATGCTCGGACAGATCTGCATCTCCTCCGTCGCCTACATGCTGTATTTCGAGATCCTGAAGCGGGCGGGGCCCGTCTTCCTCAGCCTGGTATCCTACGTCGTCACCCTGTTCGGCCTCTTCTGGGGCTGGGTGGTTTTCGGCGAGATCCATTCTGCCTGGATCTGGGCTGCCGTCGGCTGCGTCTTCACCTCGCTGGTGCTGGTGAATATCGGGCGCCGGGCGCGCTGAAAAAGAAAAGCGCCCCGGGCGGAACCCGGAGCGCTTTCCTGGTCCGAGTGTTGCCTGGTTCAGGCAGCTTTCGCCGGAAGGGCGAAGTTCACGGCGTCCAGTTCGGAGACCAGCGAGGCGGCCTTGTCGGCCGGGAGCGGCATGAACGGGGCGCGGACATTGCGCCAGCTTGCCTTGCCGCTGTCCTTTGCCAGCAATTCCTTCAGCGCGGCGGCTGCCGGATAGTTCTGCAGGGTCAGGCGCTCACGGGTGAGCTGGTCCTGCAATGCTTCGGCATCGGCCGAGCCGGCTTTCCAGGCGGCATAGACCTTGGCGCAGCCGCCGACCGTGACGTTGCCCGTCGCGGTGATGGTGCCGACGCCGCCGGCCTTCAGGGTGTCGAGCAGATAGCGCTCGGTGCCCGCGAAAACGTCGAAGCCCGGGAACTTTTCGGCCATCGCCTTCATGTTCTCGAAATCGCCGGAGCTGTCCTTGATACCGTAGACAGTGTTCGGGAATGCCTTCAGCATCCGGGCGATCAGCTCATGGCTGAACGGCACTGCGGACATCTGCGGGAAATGATAGAGATAGACCTTCATCGCATCGCTGCCGATGGCCTCGAAGGTGCGCGAGAAATGGGTGAACAGACCCTCGTCGCTCGGGTTCTTGTAATAGAACGGCGGCAGCATCAGGACATGCTCGATACCGATATCGAGGGAGGCCTTGGTCAGGGCGACCGTGTCCGGCAGGGCGCAGCAGCCGGTGCCGATCATCAGTTTGTCCTTCGGCAGATCGGACGCGCCGAGCTTCTCGAGGAAGGCCAGCCGCTCGTCGACGGACAGCGAGTTGGCTTCGCCGGTGGTGCCGAACAGCAGCACACCGTCGCAGCCGCTGTCCAGCAGCCAGCGGGTATGGGCGAGGGTAAGGTCGGTGTCGACCGAAAGATCGTCTTTGAAGGCGGTCAGGCCGGCGGCCATGACACCCTTGATGCGCGGGCTCGTGCTCATGCGCGCTCTCCTTGGGGATTGAAGGACGGAAGGAAGCCGGATCTTAATCGGGCGCGGGATTCCATTCAAGCGGGGGCGACACCACGATGCGGAAGAACTGCCGTGCGCTTACGGCGTCAGCCGGCGATCCGCTTGGTCAGGTCTTTCGCGATCTCTTCCGGTGTGGCGTCGAAGCCGAAATGGCTGACATAGCGCCCGTCCGGGCCCATCAGGTAGGTGATGGTGGAATGATCCATCAGATAGTCGCTGAACTCCGCGCTCTCGACCTTCTGGAAGAACACCCGGTAGGCCTTGGCCACGTCCGAGATCTGTTCCGGGGTGCCGGTCAGATAATGGATCTTGTCGTGGAAATGCTCACTGTAGTCGCCGAGAGCCATGGCGGTATCCCGGGCCGGATCGATGGTGATGAAGACCGGCTCGACCTGTTCGGCCACCTGAGGGTCCAGCATGTCGAGCGCCTGGGTGATCACTGTCAGCGTGGTCGGGCAGACGTCCGGGCAATAGGTGTAGCCGAAGAAGACCAGCATGTGGCGGCCCTTGAGGTCCTCGCTCGACAAAGCCGCGCCGGTCTCGTCCGTCAGCGTGAAGGGGCCGCCGACAAGATCCGCGGTGCTGGACTCTCCGCCGATTCGGCCGCCGCTGACGATCCAGTAGCCGGCGGCGATGGAGCCGGCCAGCGCAAGGCTGAGAAAGCCGACGAGGAAAAAGAAGGTCCGTTTCGACATGTCAGCTCCGGTATCCGTACGGCTGTGGGGCGATCAGTCGGGAATATGGCGCCGTCGCATCGGAATTGCGAGAGGGTCTTGCGCAATTGCCGGGCCTCGAAGGCATTGAACCGGCATTCGATCAGGATTTGCCTGGGAGACGCGGCACTGCGGTAAAACGCCTCATTCCTCTCCGGCTGGGGCTGGATCACCGCGCCGTCGGGGGCGCCGCAAGAAAACCGTACCGCATGTCCCATCTCCTGCTGGCCCGGCC
Organism: Nisaea sp.; assembly: GCF_040217065.1. Taxonomy (GTDB): domain Bacteria; phylum Pseudomonadota; class Alphaproteobacteria; order Thalassobaculales; family Thalassobaculaceae; genus Nisaea. The sequence goes on along the minus strand of NZ_JAVJNX010000010.1, from coordinate 30,376 downwards.
AGGCGGGATGCGGTCAGCCGGAAAGTATCGATGGCGCGCGGTGTTCGCTCAAACGCCGTCTCCGATATTCAGGCCGCGCAGCCTCCAGGGCGACAACGCGCCGGAGGGTTCTCCAGCTCCGATATGATCGGCGAGGGAGAGGGACAGCGGGGCGATCTCCAGCGCCAGCGCGGCCTCCGGCGTCAGACCGAGGAGCGCGGCGATGATCGCCCGGATCGAGCCGCCATGGCCGATCAGCACGATATCCCGACCCCGGTAGGCTGCGGTCAGGGTCTCCAGGGCGGTGGCCGCGCGCTGCATCAGCACGGCGAAACTCTCTCCGCCGGGCGGACAGCTGCGAGCCGGATTGTCCCAGAAGGCCCGGTATTCAGCCGACCTCTCGCGGCCAAGCGCGTCGTGGGTCGCGCCCTCCCAGGTCCCGAAATCCTGTTCCGCGAAAGCGGGCTCGACGATCCGGTCCTTCGGCACCCAGCCGGCCGCCGCGAGCATCTCGGCTGTTTCCGTTGTGCGGCGGAGCGGTGTGGTGACGAGCAGGCTGTCGGCCGGCAGCCGCGCCGCGATCCGCCGGAAAAGGGCGGCGTCCTGCGGCAGCACGGATACGTCCGTGCGGCCATAGACGGTGCCTTTGTCTACCGCCGCCGGGGCATGGCGGAGCAGGTGCCAGCGCGTCGCCGCGCTCATGCGGGCCAGCCGAAACCGGCGGCGTCGGCGGGAAGCATGGTGAGGGCCAGCAGCACAAAACATTCCACGGTCTGTTCGCTGCCGCCGAGCACATCGCCGGTATAGCCGCCGATCTGCCGCTTCGCGAGCAGTGCGGTCGCGCCTCCGGCAAGTGCCGTGGCGGCCATGGCGGCGATGAAACCGGGGCCGGGAATCAGGAATAAGGACAGCAGGGTGCCAAGGGCGAGGCAGAGACCGGTTGTCACCGGTTTTGCCCGGCCGGCGCCGCTGCCGAGGCCGGTCGCGGTGGCGGGCGCCAGGCAATAGGCAATCGGCAGGATGGCCGTGCGGCCGAGAACATGCGCCGCCATGAGGCCGAGTGCGGCAAGCCACGGCGCGGCGATGGCAAGGTTGGCGAGGCAGGCGGCCTTGATCCCGGTGACGAGGACGAGGGCGAGCACGCCGTAGGAGCCGACACGGCTGTCCCGCATGATCTCGATCTTCCGCTCTTTCGTGCCGCCGCCACCGAAGCCGTCCGCCAGATCGGCGAGGCCGTCTTCATGCAGTCCGCCGGTCAGCCCGGCGGTAAGCGCGAGGGCCAGCAGGGCGGCCGCAAGCAGGGGAATTCCGGCATGGGCGCCGAGCCAGAGGATACCGCCACCGAAGGCGCCGACCAGCAGCCCGACCAGGGGAAAGGCCCAGCCGGTATGCATCAGCGGCCGGTCGTCGCGCACGGGTGCCGGAACCGGCAGCCGGGTCAGGAACATCAGGGCATGGAGCAGGTCATCCGCCCACCAGGGGCGCCAGACCGAAGCCGGTTTCTTGCTCGCCATGACTGCCAGAATCCTGTCGTACTGATCCGTTGCGCGGCGTCTTCGCGCGTCGCCCCCGGACTATGCACAGGCCCGGATCGCCTGTATAGGGGGCGGCATTCCAAAGAACAGCTCCCTGTGATGATCCATGAGCGACGACCGTTTTTCGCCCGAGAGTGCGACCTTCGACGAGATCCGCGGCCTGTTCCGCACCCTGCCCCCGGCGGACCTCGAGGCGGGCACCGCCGCGGTCAGCCGCGAGGCGCAGCTGACCAAGCCGTCCGGCTCGCTCGGCCGGCTTGAGGAGCTGACGCGCTGGCTGGCGGCCTGGCAGGGCAAGTACCCGCCGACCGTCGAGCATCCCCGGATCTGCGTCTTCGCCGCCAATCATGGCGTGACGGCCAAGGGCGTCTCCGCCTACCCGGCCGATGTCACCGCGCAGATGGTGCAGAATTTCATTTCCGGCGGCGCCGCGGTGAACCAGCTTGCCCAGCTGTTCGATGCAGACCTCAGGGTTTACGAGATGGCGCTTGACCAGCCGACGGCGGATTTCACCGAAGAAGCGGCGATGGATAATGGCGACTGCGCCAAGGCCATGGCCTACGGCATGATGGGGGTCGAGCCGGGCATCGATCTGCTGTGTCTCGGCGAGATGGGCATCGGCAACTCGACCTCCGCCGCCGCGATCTGCCATGCGCTCTATGGCGGCACGGCGGAAGACTGGACCGGTCCCGGCACCGGTGTTACCGGGGATGCCTACAATGCCAAGGTGAAGGCGGTGGCCGATGGCGTCGCCCTGCATCGGGCGCGGACGCAGGATCCGCTGGAACTCTTCGCCGCCGTCGGCGGGCTGGAGCTCGCGGCCATCGCGGGCGCGGTGCTGGCCGCCCGCATGGCGCGGGTGCCGGTGCTGCTGGACGGGTATGCCTGCACGGCCGCCGCCGCTGTCCTGCATGCCGCCGATCCGCGCAGCATCGAGCATTGCCAGGTCGCCCATTGCTCCGCCGAGCCGGGCCACAGGCTACTGCTGGAGAAGATCGGCAAGGAGCCGATCCTCGATCTCGGCATGCGGCTGGGCGAAGGCTCCGGTGCGGCCGTGGCCATCGGTATCCTGAAATCGGCGGTGGCCTGCCACACCGGCATGGCGACCTTCGCCGATGCCGGTGTCAGCGGCCCGGCCTGAACTCATGCCGAAACCCTGGCGCGTGCTCGACAGCAGGATCGCATATAGCGACCGGTTCCTGGCCCACCGCATGGACACGTGCGAGACGCCGCATGGCCAGATCGTCGATCCCTATCATGTGGTCGAGCTGCCCGACTGGGTGAACATGGTGGCCGTGACCGAGGACCATCAGGTGCTGATGGTGCGGGAGTACCGGCACGGTATCGGCGAGGTGGTGTTCGGGTTGCCGAGCGGGACCGTCGATCCGGGGGAGACCGACCCGATGGGCACGGCCAAGCGGGAGCTGCGCGAAGAGACCGGCGCGGAGGCCCCGCACTGGGTGCAGACGGGACGGATGTATCCGAACGCGGCTGTGATGACGAATACCTGCTTCAGTTTCCTTGCGGTCGGCGCCCGCGTCACCGGCGCGACCGACTTCGACGATGCCGAGGATATCGAGACCGTGCCGGTGCCGATCGAGGATCTCTATCGCCGGCTTCTGGCCCGCGAGCTGACCATGACGGCGATGCATCTGGTCAATCTGCACGAATCCGGGCTCTATATCCTGACCTCGGGCGATCCGCTGGTGGCGGATCTGCGCGCCAAGCTGGCGCCGCTCTACGCGCCGACCTGACCTACTCGCCAACCTGGAGCAGGCGGCCCTCCTTGCGGGCGCTGCGGTAGGCCAGCCAGAAGATCCCGGCGCCGATGATGAAATAGACGACATTGAGCATCATTGCCCCGGCGATCAAGTCGAGCCGGAAGGTGCCTTCGAACAGCACGGCGCGCATGCCTTCGAAGACATAGGCGGACGGTGTCGCCCAAGCGACCATCTGCAGCCATTCCGGCATTACCGAGACCGGGTAATAGACGGCGGAGATCGGCGCGAAGGCGAAAACCAGCACCCAGGCGAGGCTTTCGGCACCAAGCCCGAAGCGCAGGATCACACCGATCACCGCAAGCGCAATGCCCCAGGCCATGAAGAACAGGCAGGCCATGAAGGCGAACAGCGGCGGGCCGATCGAGAATATCGAGAAATCATAGAACAGGATGGCCAGCAGGGCCGGTGGCAGGGCGCCGATCATCGTGCGCAGCAGGCTCATCATCATCAGCGTGATGACGAATTCATGCGGCCGGAGCGGGCTGACGAACAGATGGCCGAGATTGCGCGACCACATTTCTTCCAGGAAGCAGAGCGAGAATCCCATCTGGCCCCGGAACAGGATGTCCCAGAGCAGCACACCCGCCAGCAGCACGCCGGCGGCGCTGGCGACCCAGCTCGACTGGTCGAGGAAGAATTTGGTGACGAAGCCCCACTGGATCATCTGCATGGTCGGCCAGTAGGCCATTTCCAGCAGCCGGGGCCAGGAGCCGCGCATCAGGTAGAAATAGCGCAGCGCCATGGCCTGGATCCGGCCGGCATTGAACAGGGATGCGGGCGGCGGGGTGAAGTCGAGATCCGCGCTCATGCCGGCTCCTTATCTGCGTCTGCGCCGCCGTTCGCCGCCGCGCCGGTCTGCCGGGCAACATCGAGGAAGACTTCATCCATGGTCCGGCGGCCGTATTTGGCCAGCAGGTCGGCCGGGCTGCCCCGGTCGACGATGGTCCCCTGCCGCATCATCAGAACGCCGGCGCACAACCGCTCGACCTCCTGCATGTTGTGCGAGGCAAGCAGGACTGTTGCCTGGGTCTCGCGCTGATAGGTTTCCAGATAGGTTCGGATCCAGTCCGCCGTATCGGGATCGAGCGACGCGGTGGGCTCGTCCAGCAGCAGCACGCGCGGCTTGTTGATCAGCGCCTTGGCAAGGGCGACACGGGTCTTCTGCCCGGCCGACAGCTTGCCGGAGGGCCGGGACATGAAATCCGTCATGTGGAGCAGTTCCGCCAGTTCGGCGATGCGCGCCTTCGGGTCCGGGACAGAGTAGAGCCCGGCATAGATCCGTAAATTCTCGCGCACGGTCAGCCGGTGCGGCAGGTCGACATAGGGCGAGGAGAAATTCATGTAGGGCAGCGCCCGGTAGCGGTCGCTCGCCATGTCGCAGCCGAGGATCGAGACGCTGCCGCCGGTCGGCTCCAGCAGACCCAGCATCATGGCGATGGTCGTCGTCTTGCCCGCGCCGTTGCCGCCGAGCAGCCCCATCGTCACGCCCGCGGGGACGGAAAAGCTGACACCGCGCACGGCATGTACCGTGCCGTAGCGTTTTTCCAGGTCTCGAACCTCGATGACCGTCTTGCTCATGAAACCGTGCTCTTGGGAGTTCGTCCGGGGCGCCTAAATCGGCGTCGCGACCTTAGCCCGGGCTGTGCTACTGGACAATGATGCAATCAATGGAGATCACGCCGCGTGGCTGACAGGCAGAACAGCGCCGGAGGGTTCGAGGACCGGTTCGCCCTTGGCGACGGGCTGGGTCCGGCCGGCGCGCGAACGCTGACGACGATCCGCTGGGTGGCCCTGATGGGTCAGCTGATCAGCCTGCTCGTGGTGCATTACGGGCTCGGATTCCCTCTGCCTCTGGAAACCGCCCTCGGCATCGTGGCCGCCGGTGCGCTGTACAATGTGGTTATCCAGGCGGTGCGGCGGTCTGGTCGGGCGATGACCACCCGGGCGGCGGCCTTCGGGCTGGCCTTCGACATCGCCCAGCTCGGCTATCTGCTGTACTGGACCGGCGGGCTGGAAAATCCGTTCGCGCTGATGCTGATCGCGCCGGTGACTGTCTCCGCCACCATCCTGTCCGGCGCGGCGACCATCTGGCTGAGCTTCCTCGCCCTGGCATCCGCCTCGGTGCTCGCGGTCGTTCACCAGCCGCTGCCCTGGGGCCCCGCCGGTCTGGAGCTGCCGAACATCTATGTGTTCGGCCTGTGGATGGCAATCGTCATCGCGACGCTGTTCATCGCCGGCTACACCTACAGGGTAAGCCGGGACGCCAGACGCATGTCGAATGCGCTCGGCGCGACGCGGCTGGCGCTGTCCCGGGAGCAGCAGCTCTCGGCGCTCGGCGGCTTGGCGGCCGCGGCGGCCCATGAGCTCGGCACGCCGCTCAGCACCATCGCCGTTGTCGCACGCGAGTTGCGGAAGGATCTGCCGGAGGACAGCGAATGGGGTGAGGATGTCGATCTGCTGCTCAGCGAGACGGCGCGCTGCCGCGACATCTTGACCCAACTCTCGCGTCAGCCGGATCAGGAAGCTGCCGGACCGTTCAAGCTGATGCCCTTCAGTGCCATGGTCGAGGCGGCGGCAGCACCGCATCAGCGTGACGAGATTGTCGTCATTATCGAACAGCACGGGCCGGAGGGCGCACTCGGTCTGGCGGGTGACCAGGCCGCGGTGGTCGCTGCCCAGCCGCGCGTGCTGCTGACGCCGGAACTGAATCAGGGGATCGGCACGCTGATCCAGAACGCGGTGCAGTTTGCCGCGGAGACGGTGGAAGTCACGGTCTACTGGGACGAGATGACGGCTTCGGTCATTATCGAGGATGACGGACCGGGTTTCTCATCCCTGGTGCTCGACCGGCTCGGCGAGCCCTATGTTTCCAGCCGGGCCGGCAAGGGCGGCCATATGGGCCTCGGTATCTTCATTGCCAAGACCCTGCTGGAACGCGGCGGGGCGTCACTTTCCTTTTCCAACCGGTCCGAAGGCGGTGCCCGGGTGACGGTGCGCTGGCGGCGCAGCGACCTGGAAGCGGCATGAGCGTATCTTGACCGAACGCAGATTTCCCAGCATAAGCCAGCTGGCGACAGACCGGCCCCGAAAGGTGGAGGTACCTGGTGACAGACGATCAAGTTTCAGGCGATGAGACCCGCAAGCTGCTGGTGCTCGACGATGACGAGCCTTTCCGCAACCGGCTCGTCAGGGCGATGGAAAAGCGCGGTTTTGCCGTGACCAGCGCAAGTTCGGTGGCCGAGGGTCTGCAGGCCGTGAAAGAGGATCCGCCGTCCTATGCCGTGCTGGACATGCGGCTGACGGATGGCAGCGGGCTCGATGTGGTGGCCGCGCTGCGTGAGGCAAATCCGGACGCGCGGATCATCATGCTGACCGGGTATGGCAATATCGCGACTGCGGTCGCGGCGGTAAAAGCGGGGGCGGTGGACTATCTGCCGAAGCCCGCCGATGCGGATGCGGTTGCCGCTGCATTGCTGGATCACGAAGAGGCCCTGCCGCCGCCGCCGGACAATCCGATGTCCGCCGACCGGGTGCGCTGGGAGCATATCCAGCGGGTGTTCGAGCAATGCGGCCGGAACGTCTCGGAGACGGCGCGCCGTCTGCGCATGCATCGCCGGACCCTGCAACGGATTCTCAACAAGCACGCGCCGCGCGGCTGATCTCCACCAGTCTCTCAGATAGCGTTTCCGCGGACTGTCGAACGGGTCTCAGACGATCCGGGCTTCGGAATTCAGCAGCTTGTCGATATAGCGGCCCTGGAACATGGTGATGCCGAGGGACTGTCCGAAGCGGACGGCCTCGTCGCTGTCGCAGCGGGTCAGGATGATCCGGGCCCGACCGCAGCGGTCCACATGTTCCTTCAGCTCGGCGGTCCGGTTGCCGGACATGTCGTCCGCCATGTCCGGTGTCCAGATCAGCTTCAGCAAATCGAGGCCGAGCCGTTCGCGGTCGATGAACTGCAGGGTCAGGTGATTCAGACCGTCGAGGCAGATCCGGTAGCCGCGCTCGCGCATGAAGTCACGGGCGAACATGTAGGCGCCCATATCACCGAAAATGTCGATCTTCTGGAGCTCGATCACGACCGTGCCGCGGGCGACGGCCTTCAGGCTCGCGTCGAAGTTCAGGAACGGCGGCGACAGGATCGTCTGCACGTTCAGATTGACGCTGAAGGAACTGGCGATGGAGCTGTCGTCGTTGCGGATCAGGAGGGACAGCATCCGCGCGTCCAGCGTCTGCGTCAGATGCTGGAACAGCCAGAGATTGGACGCCAGGTCGAATTCCGGCAGCACGGTCTGCTGCAGATCATGGATCGAGATGAACAGCTCGCGGAACACCGGTTGCGGCGTCGGATTGTTGGGTGTCAGCGCACAGACCGGCTGACGGCGCATCAGGTTCGACAGATCGGCCCGCTGCAGGAAGGATTCCAGCTTGCCGAGCTGTTCCGGATCGAGCGGCTTGCGCACGCTCTTGTTGCGCGGATCGACCTTCTGGTCGGAATTGACGGAGAGGCGGGATTTGCGCTCGCGCTCCCGGTGCATCTGCTTGACCAGCTCCAGCAGATCCTCGAACTGGGTGGCGACATTGTACCAGGAGCAGAACCGGGCCAGGTCCTCTTCCTCGTCGCCCTGGGACAGCGGATCCTCGGAGAACAGATAGCGGACCTTCATGATGGCCGCATCGATATCCTCGACGGTCGCGTCCTTGCAGACGAAGAACAGATCCATGTTGCTCAGGATAAAGATCTGGCCTTCGTAGTTCTGGACCATGCCTTCGAAGGTGGCTGCCGCGATCCGGATATGGTGATCCTGACGGTTCTGCGGGCGCAGCCGGGAGAGATGGATATGGACGGCCATCCGGCCTTCCACGTTGCGCCCGAGGCGCTGGAGATAGTCGAGCAGCAGGTATTCCTGGCTCGGGCCCCTATTTCGGCTCTGGACTTGGCTCAGCGCCATGTGGTCCTCCGTCTAAACTCCTCAGGGCCGTTTTCTACCCTCTTTCTTATCATGTGTCCCACCGCGCAGGCATCCGATTTTTGTTCGGGTGCAACCGTCTGCGTGGAAGAGCAACTCCAAGATAGAGTGCTGAATGACCGATCGGTAACCAAGCCCGAAAATGCGGAAATTTGCATAAAAGGCCACCAAATTCTTGCTCGGGATACAGAATCTGGTTGTGTCTACATAAACTATGCTCATAAAAATGTTTTGTTTCAATGGATAATTGGACTATTTTAAAGCGCTGCGTAAACGATTCGCAGTTCAACCCCGGATTGGAATCGGCTGGCCTGTCACATGGACCTTTGTATTTTGTGTCGTAAATGCAGGATCCTCTCGGTGTCCGGGACTCTCGGTACTGTTTTAATCTCTATTTTAATAGGGTTATCTGCTGAGATCGCCCTGGCGCAGGACGCCTCCGAGGAGTCCGTGCGCGGTCGGCCCCGCCTCGATTTCGAGAGCTACGGCTTGTCGCTGGACTTGCTCAGCCAGCCGGACGACCGCTCGGATTCCGGGCGGCTGGTCGGCAGCTTCGACCTGTTCCCGCGGGTCACCGTCGATGCCGGGCAGGACAGCAATGTCACGCGGGTGAAGAATAACGAGATTTCCTCCTCGGTGACGGACGTGAAGGCAGAAGTGGCCCTGCGTTCCAACTGGACCAATCACGAAGCCCTGCTGATTGTCGATGTGACGGACCGGCGGGTCGCGGAATCGAGCCGTGAGAATACCACGGATGCCCGGCTGGCGGCAGCGGCGCGGATCGATGTCGATGACGGTTTGTTTGCCCGCGGTTTTGCCGAAGCGAAGCGCGACCATATCCGGCGCGGCAACGATGCCGACCCCGGCGATGCCTTCGAGCCGCTGACCTTCAACCAGTATCTCGCCGGCGCCGTCTATGACGACAGGCGGGACGATCAGGTCTACACCCGGATTGTCGCCGAGGCACTGTATCGGGACTATAACGCGACGGACGGCGTCAGCCGCGATTCCCTGGACCGCGCGGCGCTCAATCTGCGCGGCCTGGTCGGCTATTCTCCGGGCGGGGAATATGACGTCTTTGTCTCTCCCAGCCTGTTGCGGCAGGTCTTTGCCGAGAAGGTTTCGGAAGACCAGAATTCGACGCGATTCACGCTGTCTGTCGGTTCTTCACGGGATGTGACCGGTGTCAGCGCCTTTAACGGGCGGGTCGGCGTCTCGCATCGTATCTTCGATGAAAGCGACCGTTCATCGCAGACTGATTTCGTTCTGTCCGGCGGTTTGCTGTGGAACCTGACGCCGGTCATCAGCCTGACAGCAGGCGCGGATATAGAAAATCAGCAATCGGACGATCCGCGTGCCGGGACTAAACTTTCCCGATCCTTTAATCTGGGGCTCGACTATGATCCGTTCGAGCAGTTGATAATCGGTGGTTACCTGTCCGTGGCAAACGAGGATTTCAAGCAGATCGACCGGGAAGACGACGACCTGACCTTCGGAGCAAACGCGACCTACCTGATCAACGAACATCTGTTCGCCGGTCTGCGCTTCGAGCATGAGGTATCGGATTCTACCGACCCGACACGGACCTTCGACGCCACCACGGTGATGTTCCGGATTGGTGCAAAGTTCTGTTGCCGTGCCGATGACGGTTTCGTCAATCCTTTCAATCTCGGTCGGCTTTAGGAGGCTTTGATGCGATTCGCCCTGATCTGCGCATCGACCCGTCTCCTCCGTGGCGGGTTCGCTTTCGGACTGCTTCTGTGCCTCGGGCTCGCCGCGTGCAGTACAACGGACATCGACGAGCTGCCGCCGCCATCGACTCCGACCATTGCGGAATACAGGCTGGTCGCCGGCGATCGCGTCGCGGTCACGGTCTTCGGTCATCCGGAACTGTCGGCGGTGGTCGATCTCTCGGATGACGGGAACATGGAACTGCCCCTGGTCGGCAAGATCAATGCGCGCGGCAGGACGTCTCTCGAGCTGCGCGCGCTGGTGACGGAGATCGTCGACCGCGACTATGTGATTGACCCCAACATCGATATCGTCATTGCCCGCTACCAGCCCTTCTACGTGCTGGGCGAGGTGAATACGCCGGGCAGCTATGATTTCGCCCTTGGGCTGAACATGCGCAAGGCGGTGGCGGAAGCCGGCGGTTTCACCCGGCGCGCGGCGAAGTCGCAGGTGCTGCTGACACGCCGGACCGAGCACGGCCAGACCGTCCGTGACGTCAGCCTCGATACGTCGGTCTATCCCGGTGACGTGATCGAAATCAAACGGCGCTGGTTCTAGGGAGCGGGGATGGCCAACGTTACGACATTCCCGAGGTCAAGGCGCTCCAGCGAGGCGCCGTCGGCCCTGTTCGCCGACCCGATGGAAACCGGCGAAACCTTCGATCTCTGGCGCCTGGTGTCGGTCATGCGCCGGCGTTTCTTCCTGATTCTGTTCGTCATGATCCTGGTGCCGCTGCTGACCGGGCTGGTCGTCTACTCTATGAAGCCGGTCTATTCCGGCCATACCAAGCTGCTGATGTTGGAGTCCAAGGGGGCTGTCAGCTTCCAGGGCTTCAACCTGCCGCAGGCACTTTCACCTGGCGGCACCAGTCTGCCGACAGAGTCCGCCTATCTGAAATCCCGGGCCTTCGCCTCCTTGGTGATCGATCGGCTCGGTCTTGACGAGGTTCCGGAATTCAACCCCGCCCTGCTGACCGAGAGCGAAATTGGCTGGCGCCACACAGCGGAAGAGTTTTTGCAGTTGTTGCATCTCCGCGACCTGGTGTTCGGGTGGGTCGAGACCGCGGATCGCTGGCTGCAGGAGAATTTCGGCTTCGATGCAGGGGCATATCTGATGCCCCGAGATGCGCCGGAGCCGCTCACCCAGGAAGCGCTGCGCGCCGATGTGACAACCAATTTCCTCGAGAAGCTGACTGTCGACGGCGAACAGCTCTCCCGGGTCATCACCATCGAGTTCCAGAGCAATGATCCGGCCCTCGCCGCACGGGTTCCGAACACTATCGCGGAGCTTTTTCTGGAGCAGAAGCGGAACCAGCGGAACCGGGCGATCCGGCAATCCAGCCAGTGGCTGACCGACCAGGTCGCGGCACTACAGGAACGCGTGCTCGATTCAGAGCAGAAATTCGAGCGCTTCCGGCGCGAGGAAGGGCTGCTCGATATCCGCGGCACGGACATGATGCAACAGCAGCTCATCAAGCTGAATGACCAGCTGATCCAGGTTGGCACCGAACGGGCCGAGCGCGAGGCGCGGTTGCGCCAGGTGCAGCTGCTGATCGATCAGCCGGACGGGACGGACAGCCTGGCCCCTGTTCTGGCTTCCCAGCTGATCAACAACCTCCGGCTCCAGGAATCCCAGATCCAGCAGCGTCTCGCCGAGCAGCTGACGACTCTCCGCGATGGTCATCCGGATGTCATCAAGACCCGGCGTGAGCTTGAGGATGTGCGGGCGACAATCTCTGGCGAAGTGCGCAAGATCGTCCAGTCGATGCGCAACGAGACCGAGATTGCCCGGGTCCGCGAGGCCAATGTCGCCAATGCCGTCGGTGAGCTGAAAGCGGTCATGGAATCCCAGGCGGATGCGGAGATCGAACTGCGCGCCATCCAGGCCGAGGTGGCCGCAAACCAGAATCTTTATGAGGTTATGCTGAACCGGCTGGCTGCTGTGGATGTGGAAGGTCGCGAGCCGGAGCGGGTCGGTGCCGAGGTGATTTCCCGCGCCGTGATGCCGCGGGTGCCGATTGCGCCGAAGAAGAAGCTGGCGGTGCTCGCCTCGCTGATCGCCGCAATGATCATCGCCGCCCTGCTTGCGCTGCTGATGGACTTCCTGATCCGCGGCTTCAAGAACGCCAAACAGGTCGAGCAGGCGACCGGCCTGCCGGTGATCTCGAGCATCCCGCTGTCGCCGCAGGCCCGGGAATCGCAAACGCCGCTATTCGAGATCGTGCGCCGCCGGCCGGGTTCGGCTGTCGGCCAGGGCATCCGGAAGTTGCGCACCGCGCTCAATCTGCTCGGCGAAGGCAAACCCATTCGGACCGTGCTGATCACCTCGTCGATCGCCGGTGAAGGCAAGTCCTCCATCGCGCTGGCTCTGGTGGTGAACGCCGTCTCGGCCGGGCTCCGGACCCTGATCATCGACTGCGACACGGTGAACGGTACCGTGACAAAGCAGATCGGCCGCGTCACCAGCCGGGGCCTGAAGCAGTATCTGAACGGTGATGGAGAGGTCGAGGACGCAATCGAGTTCGATACGGAATCGGGTATCCACTATGTCGCGACCGGCGGTGTCCTGCCGAATTCGGATGATCTGTTCGGCTCACGGCGGATGGCCGAATTGCTGCGCTACGGCGCGCAGAACTTTGATTTCACGGTGCTGGACAGCGGTCCCGCATCGGTGGTTTCGGACACGCTGGTACTGGTACCCCAGGTGGATGCGACGGTCTTTGTGGTCGAATGGGAGCGCACCCGGCGGGAAACGGCCGAGCAGACCATTCGGGAAGTCTATGAGGTCGGCGAAAATCTGGCCGGGATCGTGATGTCGAAAAACAATCTCCGGATCCAGTCGATCGACGGCGGGGCAGAAGCCTATGACGGTCAGTATTACGGCGTCGACACAGCACCCCCGGACGACGGCGACGAGCCGGCCTGGGCGCGTGCACGATGACGGTGTGCCGCAGCGGAATGCTTTAATCCATGCGCAACAAAACGCTGATCTGGCTGGCGGTGTGGCTGGCATCCCTTGAAGCGCTGGCCCTGTTCACGATCAACATCGTTGCCTACGCGATCCGGAACCGGAGTTTCGAGCTGCCCGAGGGATACCTGTTCGGCGGTCTCTTCATCTGTGTCCTCTATCTGATTTGCGGCGTCAGCCAGGGCAGCTATGCCTTCCACCGCAGCGATGCGGAACGGATCCACGTCATGCAGGCGCTGCGCTGCTGGACCGGCACGATGATCATTTTCGTGGTCGCCCTTTATGCCTTCAAGATTTCCGATCAATTTTCGCGTTTCTGGCTCCTGGAAATGGTGTTTGGCGGTGCCGTCGCCCTGATCGCGGTGCGGACTTCCGTTCTGGCCTGGGCCGCCAAGGCGCGGCGGAGCGGACGGTTTGCCAACCGCGTCGCTGTGCTGGGCTCTCCGCGCCTTGTGAATGAAGCGGTGCAAACCCTGCTTGCCTATCGCGGCGGCGCCCGCCTGGTCGGCGGATTTGTCAGTGACGGGCTCGGCAACGAGACGCTGCAGGGTGTGCCGCTGCTGGGCAGCGAAGCCAGCCTGCGCCGGATCATCGCGGCGGGGCGGGTTGACGATGTCCTGCTGTGCTACGAGCCGGACGAAGAGGCTGCATTCCGCGCGGCGCTGGCGGGGTTGAAGGATCAGCCGGTCAATATCCGGTTACAGTTGCCGTCCTACCTGCATGGTGTGCCGGCCCTCGGTATCGACCGGATCGCCGGGCAGGCCGGACTGATCCTGGCGGATCTGCCGATCGGCGGCTGGGAGAGCGTGCAGAAGCGTTGTGTCGATCTGGTTCTGGGATCCTTCCTGCTTCTCGCGCTGGCGCCGGTGATGCTGGTCATCGCGCTTGCCATCCTGATCACGATGGGTCGCCCGGTGCTGTTCCGGCAGCGGCGTTACGGCTTCAACAACGATGAATTCATGGTGCTGAAATTCCGCAGCATGGTGCGCGGGGATGACGGGTGCGCCGGTGCGGAAATCGATCGGGAGCCTGTGCTCCGGCAGGCAACGCGGGACGATCCCAGGATCACCGCCCTTGGCCGGTTTCTGCGCCGGACCAGCCTGGATGAGTTGCCGCAGCTTCTGAACGTCCTGGGTGGCAGCATGTCGCTGGTCGGCCCGCGTCCGCATGCGGTTTCCCACAACGAGCATTATGCCGGACTGATCGACGGCTATCTCGGGAGGCACCGCGTCAAGCCCGGGATCACCGGCTGGGCCCAGGTGAACGGGTTGCGCGGCGAGACCGACACGCTCGACAAGATGCGTCACCGGGTCGAACTTGATCTGCACTATATCGAGAACTGGTCTCTCGGCTTCGACCTGAAGATCCTTGCCCTGACCGTGATCGAGGTCGGGATCGGCCGTTCCGCCTACTAGGAAGCCGTGCCGCGTTGCCAGGTGACGGTGTGCTGCAAACCATCCTGCAACGGGATCCTGGCGCGGAAGCCGAACAGCTCCTCTGCCCGGCCCGGGTTTCCCAAAGAACACTGCACGCCGCCGGCCCGGCCGGGGCCGGGGTCGATCCGGATATCGCCGCCGCAGATGCGGCCGATCTCCTGCGCAAGCGCGGTCACGCTGGTGGCGGTCCCGGTGCATCCGTTCACGATCAGGGCGCCGGGTTGCCGTTGTTCCATGGCGGCGGACAGCAGGCGGATGAGATCATCGATGAATATGAAATCGCGGCTCTGGCTCCCGTCGCCGTCTATCCGCAGCGGGGTTCCTGACAGCGCGGCGGCAATAAAGCTGGGAATGACACCGGCATAGGGCGAGTCGGCACCCTGACCCGGGCCATATACATTGAAAGGCCGGACGATGGCGGCGGAAAGACCGTTCGCGGCGGCATCCAGCGCATGCTGCTCGCCCTGCAGCTTGTCCGCGCCATAGGCCGAGAGCGGCGCGCAAGGATGCGTCTCGGAGACGGCGCCGGATCCGGCATCGCCGTAAACGGCAGCAGACGAGATCAGCACGAGCGGGACGCGGCTCCGGGTTGCGGCGGCGACCGCATTTGCCGCACCGCCGGCATTGACGGCATGGGCCCGGCCCAGATCTGCCTCGACGGCGGCGATGGAGGCGATCGCAGCCAGATGGAACACACCGTCCGTCGCCTCGGCCAGCCGGGCGAGCGTGCGGGCATCGGTGACGCACCCTTCTTCAAGGCGGGCGGCGGGCGGCAGGGATGCCGGATTGCCGGAGGACAGGTCATCCAGCACGGTAACGCCGTGTCCACCCTCCAGCAGGGTGGCGGTGAGATGCCGGCCAATGAAGCCGCATCCGCCCGTGACGAGATAACGGGTCATCAGCGGGTCCCCCGTTTGCGCCGGTGAGAGGCCAGATCGAGCAGCGCAAACCAGGCGAAGCGGGCATTGTGGAAAAGATAGCGGCCGAGCAGCCGGCGCGGTTCCTGGGCCAGCCGATAGAGCCATTCCAGACCGAGCGCCTGCAGGATGCGCGGCGCCCGAGTCAGCCGGCCGGACATGAAACTGAAGGCGGCACCGATGCCCACCATGGTGCCGTTCACGGCGGCGCTGTGCGTGGCCATCCAGAACTCCTGGCGCGGGCAGCCGAGGCCGATGAAGATCAGCCTGGCACCGCTGGCATTCATGCGGGCAACCGTTTCCGCGTCGAAATCCGGGCGCACCGGCAGGGCCGGCGGAGAGTCCCAGCCGACGACTTTCAGCGTCGGGTGCGACAGGGCGAGGGCACGGCGCAGCGCGTCGAGCTGGTCCGGGAAACCGCCGTAGAAATAGACCGGAAGGCCTTCGCCCTCTGCTTCTGTGATCAGCCAGGGGGCAAGATCCGGCCCGGCGACCCGCTCGCTGTGCCGGTATCCCTTGAGCGCGAGCATCCAGCGCACCGGCATGCCGTCCGGCGTGATCAGGGCGGCGCCGTCGAGCGCCGCCGCGAAACCGGGATCGGCCCTGGCCAGGGAGAGGGGATGCGCGCCGGACACGCAGATATAGGCCGGCTTCGCCGAACGGGCGTGGCCGAGGATCGCCGCGCCGATCGCGCTGAACCGCCCGGCGGCAATCTTGCGCCCGAGGACACTGACGGTTTCGACGGCGCTCCGGTCGGGACTCATGCTGAGACTCTCCCGCGGGTCAGGCCATCATAGAGCGCAATCTGCTGCGCCATCGTTTGTGTGCTGGTCAGATGCTGTTCGTAATGGTTCCGTGCCGCTGCGCCCCAGCGGCTCAGCCGATCCGGGTCGGAGAAGGCGGCAGTGATGGTGCCCGTCATGCTTTCCGGATCGAAGGGATCGAACCGCGCTCCTGTCCGGTCTTCCTCCACCAGCTCGCCGAGGGCACCGATGTCGGACGCCAGCACCGGCAGGCCGGAGGCGAAGGCCTCGGCCAGGACCATGGGAAAGTTCTCGTAGCAGCGCGACGGGATGATGCAGACGGCGGCCCGCTGCATCTCTGCGGCGATATCCGCGGGCGCAAGAGAGCCGAGCGCGATGGCGCGGCCGTCGCGAACGGCCGCCTCCAGGGCCGGCGCGTCTGGTCCCTCGCCGATCACCCGGAGCGGCGGCCAGTCCGGTTGCCAAAGGCGCAGCAGCGCGGCGATGCCCTTTTCCGGGGAGAGACGGCCGACATAGAGGGCGCCCGAACGCTCTGCCGGTTTCGGCTCGGCGGCGAAGAGCGCCCCGGGGCTGTTCGGCTTCACGAGGATCCTGTCGGCCGGAAACCCGGCGGCGACGAACCGGCTTTTCGAGAAGTCTGAAAGCGCGATGAAGCGGTCGACAGACCGGCTCCAGGTGCCCCGCTTGCGGTGGCTGTCGATCATCCTGGCAAGCGCGAAGGAGCCGGCCACGGAGTCCCGGTAGCAGCGGTGCCAGACCGCCTGATAGGGGCTGCCGCCGATGCAATCCTCGCAAATCCGGCCGTCGCGCATGAGCAGCGCGGACGCGCAGATATTCCGGTAATTGTGCAGGGTCTGGACCACGGGCACGCCGAGATCCCGCGCCGCCTCGTACAGGGCTGGGGTGATCAGCGGAAACAGATTGTGGGCATGGATGATGTCCGGCGCCTGTGCTGCGATCTCTTCCCGCAGGGCCGCCCGCAGCGCTTCGGTGCCCGGCAGCGACCAGGCGACCGTCATTTTGTCATGGAATGTCGCGATGGTCTCGTTGTCCCGTTCCAGGATCGAGACTTCGTGCCCTGCGTGACGCAGCGCCGCCATCTCGGCATCGACGGCCCTGTCTTCTCCTCCGGTCTGCTGGTAGCGGCAATGGGCGAAGAGGATTTTCATGACGACCAGACCGCGTCGATGGCGCGCGTCATCCGCTGCACAACATGTTCATGGGAAAAACCGGCGCTGGTCCGGCGCGCGGCACCACCCATTGCGGTGCGTTGTTCGGGGGGCGTGTCGAGCGCGCGGAAAAGGGCCTTTTCGGTCGAGTCCGGGTCGGCGGGATCGAACAGCCAGCCATTCTCCCCGTCCGTGACCATCTCTTCGGATGCCTGCGCCCGGCTGCTGGCCAGCACCGGCAGACCGGCGGCCATGGCTTCGTTGACGACCAGTCCCCATTCGTCTGCAAGGGTGGGAAAGGCGAGCAGATCCGCGTCGGCCATCAGGCCGGGGACGCTCTCATAGGGCTGGTTGCCCAGCAATTCGAGCCGGAGATTGTCCGGCAGGACCAGGGCTTCCAGCGCGGCGCGTTCCGGTCCCTCGCCGATCAGACGCCAGTGCAGTGTCCGGTCCGGATGCAGTCCGCACCAGGCACTGAGATGCTGCAGGAAAGAACGCAGACCCTTGCGCGGGATCAGACTGCCCACGGTGACCAGACGGACGGCCTGTTCCGTGCCGGTCGCGGTCCGCGCCGGGGCAGTGATATCCGTGAACCGGTCGAGATCGGTCGACTGGTGAATGCGGAAGATCCGCCCGGGCGCGAACCCGATACCTTCCAGATAGCGGGCCCCGGATTCGCCGTTGGTCATGACCCCGTCCGAGAGTTTCGCGATCAGCCGGCGGAGGATTGTGCGCAGGCGCCCGCGTCCGTGCTCGCTGTGCTCGGACACGGTGGCCCAGACCAGCAGTCTTGTGCGCCGGCCGAAAAGTGGCGCCAGCCGGCGATAAAGGCAGGCCTGCAGGGTGCGGATGCCGAATTCACCGCTGATCACCATGTCCGGAGCGAGGAAACCGAGACGCGGCAGCAGGTCGACGGTCAGATGCAGGGTCAGGGCCTCGCTGAATCCATCCGGATGCTGCCGCCGGTAGGGCAGGGCAATGGAACGCGCAACCCGGATATCGAGTCCGCGCCAGTCCGGCTTCCACGACCGGTCCGCTTCCATGTCGGTGGAAACCAGCACGGTGAGCCGGCGCACCTCTCCCTCCAGCGCCCGCAGCAGGGCGGTGCGGTAGGGGGGCACGAAGTTAAGCAGCAGAACGACGGAGCAGCGGGGCATGCGGAAGCGATCCCAGGACCAGGCCGGAAAGGATGAAAATCGGGACCATGTTGTAGAAATAGATCAGCACATTGTCGGTCAGCATTAGGGCCAGCAAGGTGACCTGGGCCAGCAATGTCGAGGCGCCGACCGAGGTCTCGCGCGCGCCCCATTGCCGGAACCGGGCATATTGCCGGCGGCAGGCCATCATCATGGTCCCGAAGGCGCCGAACCAGAGCATCACGCCGATGATTCCGTAATCGTGCCAGATCCGCAGATAGTCGTTGTGCGGCTGCTCGATCCCGGCATGCAGCACCGCCAGGGCCTCGGAACTCGAGGCCGGTCCCTTGCCGACGATCGGTGCCTCGAGTGCGGAATTGATCACTGCGGTCCAGGCGGCGATGCGGCCCATCGTGTTGATCTTGACGCCGCCGACCGCGGCGGACAGATCTCCGGTAAAGAAGCGCTGTCTCAGCGGCTCGAAATTCATCAGCATGAAGGCGGCGATCCCGCCGGCGACGGCGATGATGGCGATCATCCGGAACCAGCCGGCGAAACTGTTCAGCCTGATCTGCGCCAGGATGAACACCCCCAATCCCATGCCCATCGCGGCGCGCGACAGGGACAGCACCACCACGGCATAGAGGAACAGCGCCAGCCAGAGATCGCCACGCGAGCCGTGCCGCCAATAGCCGCAATGGATGGCGATGCCGATCAGCAGGAAGCCGGCAAGCGAGCGTGGTGCGAACAGCTCGGAATGGCCGAAGCCGAGCACCGGGATCGCCAGCACATACATGACCGCCGGAATCCAGATCGAGATCAGCACCGCGCGGACGATGGCGCGGGTCGGCGCCCGCAGGCTTTTTGCCACCTGCGCGGCGATGATGAAGGCGAGAATGCTGGAGATGATGACGACGGTATTCTGAATACCCTGCACCGTCACCCTGTAGAAGATGAAGCCATAGGCGATCCAGGCGGTGAACAGCAGGAACATGAAAACCGGCCATCGGGTCTCGCGCACGACCTGGGGCCGCATCACGAAATGCATGATCAGCAGAACGACGAAGAACAGGGACAGGAAACCGCCGAGGGAGATCTGCGGGATGATACGGAACTGGGCCGGGATCGTGACCAGGGCCTGGGTGAGGATGATGACCAACAGCAGCGACACGCTGAGCGGGGCGGCCTGACCAAGCCGGCGGATCGAGAGAGCGCTGCGGTAAAGGGTGCTCTGCGCCCTGGCGCGACTGTCGCTGTCCGGCGTCCTTGGCATGCGATAGCGTCCCACCACGGCTCAGGTTGCTCCGGTCGGTGCGTGCAGAAGCGCGCCCAGCTGCTTCGCGTCGCTCCGGATCGAGCGGGCGGCGGCCGCGAGCCGTGCCCAGAGCGGGATCGACAGGCTGTCGCGCGCCTCGGCCCGGATCCGGGACAGGGCACCGTGATAGTCACGCCGGTCTTTGGCGGCGAAATAGCTGTCGTCCCGCCGCTCTCGGAAACAGGTCACGGCGTCCGTGCCGGCAATGCCGCCGGTCCGTAGCAGCCGGAAATAGAACGCATAGTCGATGCAGATGTCGAACCGCTCGTCGTAACCGCCGGCCTGCTCCCAGGCGGAACGCCGGAACAGCACGGTGGAATGAATGATCCGGTTCGAGGCGTACAGCATCGCGGGCGTGATCCGGTGTGTCTGCGGAGCGGTGTGCGTTCCGGCGGGCAGCTGCGGCGGGGTGCCTTCGAAGACAATCGCCTCCGAACAGACCATCGCCAGTTCCGGGTCGGCCTGAAGGACCGGCACCGTGACCCGTAACCGGTGGGGCAGGGCGATGTCATCCGCATCGAGGATGGCGATGAAATGCCCGGTGGATTCGGTAACCGCTTTGTTGAGGGCTTTTGCCCGGCCCTGACGGCCGCCCTCGATGACATGGATGCGGGGCTCGTCCCCTGCCTCGGCGCGCGCCGCTGCCAGCGTGTCGTCCGTCGACCCGTCATCGAACAGGATGATCTCCACCGGCCTGTCCGCGTCGAGCTGCGCCGCCGTGCGGAGTGCCCGCGCCACATGGTCCTGGGCGTTGAAGGCGGTGATGACAACGGAGACGAGAGGCGACTGGGCCACCTGAATGTATCCTCTGGTTATAGCGCTGGCATGGGTAAATAACCTATCAGATCACTGCCCCGTCGTATATCGTGCCAGGTTACGACTTTTCGTTCTTTCGCAATCGGTTGTGCCATGAGTCTTCGCAAGAAATTCTTCGAGCATTTCAGGCGGCCCCTGAGGGACTGGTATCAGGAGCGCCGGCTGAAACGGGCAGTGACCTCGGGCAGGCCGTTGAAGATCGTGCTTGGCGGGACGGCGCCGGCACCGGACTGGTACGGCTCGGATATCGGTTTTTTCGATGCGACGCGCCCGGACTCCTGGGCGGCGCTTCTTGGCGAGGCGGGAGCGGTTGACCGGCTGCTCGCGGAGCATGTGTTCGAGCATATTCCGCCGGATCTGGTCCCGGCCGTGCTGGAAAACGCGTTCCGCTACCTGAAGCCGGGCGGAACCATCCGGATCGCGGTCCCGGACGGGCATAATCCGGACCCGGACTATATCCGTCATGTCGAGCCCGGCGGTATCGGTCCCGGCGCCGACGACCACAAGCAGCTGTTCACCCTCGAGAGCCTGACTGCCGCGCTTGCCGCTGCGGGGTTCCGGGTTGAACCCGGCGAGTGGTTTGACCCCGGCGGGAAGTTCCACGAGACCGGGTGGGACGAGGCGCGCGGACATATCCATCGCTGCAGACGCCATGGCACACCGGACAAGAGCTTCGCCTCCTCGCACCTTTCCCTGCTGGTCGACGGGATCAAGCCGTAAACAGGATCCGGTAGCGCGCTTCCGCAATCTCGCCCGGCGGGGGCGGTGGGGCCGCATGGGACCAGATCCGGAGCAGGCCGCTGACACCGTATTGCGGCGCGGCCGCAGTGACTTCCGTGAGGGGCAGATCGCTTTTCAGCCGCGCTCCGTCGAGGGCAAACGCCGTTCCCGCCCCAGTCCCCGCTGCCGGCTCCGCTTCAGCCGGCAGGGTCAGCCAGGGGAGATGCAGCATTGCATGGCCCGGCGCCTCGGTCAGGGTCAGGGCATCCTCGATGCCGATTGAGCCGGCCTCGAAGCGGAATCGTCGTTCGAACCTGAACGTGGCGGTCTCGCCGACGATCTTGTCCGGCCCGGACCAGCGGAAATCGGTGCCGGACAGCAGGTCGCGGAATCCGCCATCCCTTTGCTCGAAAACCGGCAGCGGCAGGGACAGGGCAGTGTAGATGCTGCCCGGCAGAACCTCGTCGCCATAGGATGCCAGCGGCCGTGCGCCGTCGGCCATGACGATGTAGGGCAGGGGCTGCGCCGCGGTGATGGTGCGGCGGGGCAGGGTCGTGATCGCGGAATAGGCGGCATTGCGGACCACCCGGATACCGTCCGCAAGCGTGTCTTCCAGCGGAAGCGGCAAGGGTGTTCCGGGCTCCGGAGTGGCGGCGAGCTGCTCCGAGGCGAGCTTCAGGATCGCGCCGGAAAAGGCAAGATAATCCGGCCCGTTATTGTAGGAATGCCAGCCGATCCGCTGCTGGTGAGCGTGCTCCGGCGCCGGCGTGACCGCCTCCGTCTCGTCGATCTGGGTAATCATCAATGGCAGGGCCTCGTCGGGACCGAGTGCGGCCTCCAGCCGGTCGGCGATGGCACGCAACAACTTGATCGAGCCTTCCGGCGCGCAGGCAAGCCGGAGACCGAACGCGATGGCCAGCGCCGCCGCGGCATATCCGAAACTCTGAAACCGGCCGCGCCCGACGGCGTTCACTTCGCCGTCATGCAACGCGGTCCGGACAAGGGCGTGGAGCGCCGACCGGAAGCGTTCCTGCAGGCCGGCTGAGGATTCGCCCAGCACCGCGATCTGATAGCCGAGCAGGGCGGTGGCGAAGGCATGATATTGCTGTGTCGGGGCGCCGCGCTGGTCCTCGATGAAGCCGTCCGGCTTCTGGTAGACGGCAAGGGCGATCCAGCGCTCGACCCGGCCGACCCCCTGTTGCAGCCGGGATTCGCCGGCGAGCCGGACGGTACTGCGCAGCAGGGCCCAGTTGGCGACACGATTGCCGACGAAGCGGGTCTTGCCGAGCACGTCTTCCGGCGTCCGGTAGCCGGCGACCGGGCCGGACCTGAAAAGATCTGCCAGCGCGAATCGCACGAACTCCCAGTGAAACCGGTTCCGCCAGAGGCCGATCCTTGCCTGTTTGTCCTGCCGTTTCAGACGCTCGCATGCGGCGGCGACATCGCTGCCGAAGCGCTCGGGCCAGCGCTGCCAGAGCATGGCGGCGAAGGCGGACCCGTAGAATTCGGTGTCCGGGAAACCGGCCTCGGGATCGCACTGCGCGGCAAGGGCGCCGGCGATCCTCTCTGCAAGCCTGTCGAACCGGGCGCCGACCGTGCCGTCAGGAACGTTCAAAATTCATCTCCATTGAGAGTGCGATCCGTTCGCTCGCTTGCAATCGGGCCAACCCGCTGGCCTGCAGCTGCAGGGCGTCGCGGCCGCCGCGCTCCGCTGCATACCAGAGCCGGGATTTCAGGACCGGGATCGAAAGCAGCGCGCGGCTCGCCGGATCGGGCAGGGAAAGCCGGAAGTAGCGGTTGAACCAGCGGACCCAGAGGTGGGCATAGGGTGGTGCCGGAATCAGCCGGGCATGCACGACCCAGCCTTCCGGAGCGTCCCGAACATAGAGAACCTGTTCGAATGCGGATCCCGTAACGGCGCCGGTGACCCGGATTTCCGCCCGCCCGGCGAGCCCGGAAAGCGCGGCATGACGGACCGGGTACTGGTGGTAGATATTGCTGCCTGTATGTCTGAACCGCGCCTCTCCGATTGCCGCCTCGGCGAAGGACTCCGCCGAAAAAACCGCCCTGACGACAAAATCCTGGAAGAGTGAGGCCGAAAGCGTGGTAAGCGAGGCGGAGAGGGTGAGCCCCTGCTTGCGGAGGCGCGTCGCGATGACGGCATCCCAGCGGCCCTCGGCCATTTCGACGGTCAGGTGCCGTTCGCCGTCTGCAGGGCCGTTCATCAGCGTCCGGTCATCCGTGACGCGGGCACCGTGACATTCAGGCGCAAGGGTGAAGAACGAGTGACGGTCGGCAGTTTCAATTCCGAATTCGGTTCCGCGTATGCCGCCGCACAGGATCGTGGCCGGAATTCCGTCTTCCCAGTTGCACTCCATGAATTCCGTCACACACAATCCAGTTCGGCCGATGCCGCGGTGGGGACCAGCATATGACGAGCGAAAGCGCACCGCCAAGCGCCGCGCCGCCGCCGCCGGGCGAAGAAGAGACGCCAAGCTCGCTTGAGCGATTTCTGGCGAGCCCGCGCAGCTACGCGCTCGTGGTCCCGACCGTCAATGCCTGTGTCGCGGCGACCGGGCTGTTTATCCCGTGGTTCATGCAGCCGGTCTCGTTCGGTCAGTTCATCCTGATCTCGACCTTCGTCCAGTATCTCTGGCTGCTTGACCTGGGCACCTCGCAGCTGATCACCCGGACGGCAGCGCGGATGAAGCAGGCCGGGCTGAGCAATCCGGCCGGTATCCGCATTCAGGGCATTCTCTGGACGCGGTTCTATCTCGCCGTCATCGCCACCGTCACGGCGCTCATCCTCGCCTTCGCCTTCAGGAATTCTTTCAAGGTGCCGCTGCCCATGCCGGCAACCCTGCTGGCGATTCTTGCCGGGGGAGCGCAATTCATCCTGATGGGGCATCTCTCGCTCTACCGCGGGCTGTCGAATTACAGCCTGTTCACGTCAAACAATGCCCTCGCCCAGGTCGGTCTGACCGCGCCCCGGGTGCTGGGTCTTTTCTTCGGCGGGCTGTCCGGCTGCTTCATTGTCCTGATGGTCTGGTTCGGCGCCGTCGCGGCGAAAATGCTGCGGCGCGATCCGCCGGGTATCCGCTATCGCCCGAATGCGCTCCGGGTGCGCCGGACCGTTACTGTGGCTTTCCCGCTTTTCGTGTCGGTATCGCTCTGGAGTGTCTTCATGATGGCGAACCGCTGGTTCGTTGCGGATTTGGCCGACCCTGAAACATACGGTCAGTTCTCTTTCGCGGCGGCGGTCCTGGGGCTTTATGCGGGCACTTTCGGGACCATCGCGCAGGCCTACTACCCGAAGCTGTCGGCGGAAGCCTATGCCGCCGAACCCTTCGCCCTGTCGCGTCGCGTGGTTGCCGATGCCCTGAAACTGGCTGCGGTCATATCCGTGCTGTCGACCATTGGCGTGATGCTGGTCAAGCTGGTCGTGCCGTTCGTCTACGCAGCCTATGCGCCCGCGGTCCCGGCGCTGAAGATCTTCCTGGTCGCGGGTATCCCGATGATCATGGCGTCCTGGCTCATGCCAATCGCGATGTCCGCCCGCACCCGCCCCAGCCGGGAGATCTTCATTGTCTACCTGCTGGCCATCGCGACGCTCTGGGCGGGCACCGTGATCGGCTTCAGGACCACCGGCCTCGAGGGCGTCGGCATCGGCGTGATCGTGGCGTCCTACGTCATGCTCGGGGGGCAGGCTGTATTGCTCAGGCGCAGCCGCGTCCTCTCGATCAGGGACGCGGCCAGACTGGTTGTGATGGTGCTGCTGCTCAGCGGCAGTGTCGCCGCCATCAGCCGTTTCGTCGCGCCATAAACGGGATATCCCGCTAGATCAGATCGTTCCAGAGGTTGCCGGTCAGACCCGCGACCACGACATCCGCACCGTCCATCTCCCAGATCGAGACCTGACCGGTGTCGGTGTTCTGGAGCTGCAGGTCTGCTTTACCGTCGCCGTTGAAATCGGCGATCTTGCCGATCTCCCAGCCTTCCTGCAGCTTGCCGACATAGGATTTCTCGGACGTACCGCCG
Organism: Nisaea sp.; assembly: GCF_040217065.1. Lineage (GTDB taxonomy): Bacteria > Pseudomonadota > Alphaproteobacteria > Thalassobaculales > Thalassobaculaceae > Nisaea. Next base: position 5,102 of record NZ_JAVJNX010000010.1, on the reverse strand, counting down.
GCATCCATTTCCCAGAGCGACACGACGCCGTCCCCGTTCGCGGTGAGCAGGTCCATGGAGCCGTCGCCATTGAAGTCGGCGATTGCCTCGATGTCCCAGCCGGTGCCGAGCTTGCCGACATAGGTGCGCGCCGTCGGTGTGCCGCCATCCATCTCCCAGACCGAGACCGAGCCATCCGCGCCGCGGCTCAGGATGTCGGCCTTGCCGTCGCCTGTGAAGTCTTCGACCGCCTCGATTTCCCAGCCGGCACCGAGCTTGCCGGCATAGGACTTGCTGCTCGCGGTACCGCCATCCATCTGCCAGATCGAGACCGATCCGTCATCCTTGACGGCCATGATGTCCTGCTTGCCGTCGCCGTTGAAGTCCGCGACCGCGCCGATATCCCAGCTGCTGTCCAATTTACCGGCATAGCTCTTGCTGCTCGCGGTGCCGCCGTCCATTTCCCAGATCGAAACGGCGCCGTCTGAATTGCGGGCGAGAATGTCGGTCTTTCCGTCCCCGTTGAAATCGGCGAGGGATTCAACGGCCCAGTCCGAGCTCATCTGCCCGGCATAGGAGCGGTTGGTGACGGTGCCGCCATCCATGTCCCAGACCGAGACCGCACCGCTCTGGCTTCGCATCAGGATATCCAGCCCGCCGTCGCCATCGAAATCGGCTGTGCCGGTGATTTCCCAGCCGGCCTGCATCCGGCCGGAATAGACCTTCGCGTCGGCGGACGTTCCGTCCATTTCCCAGACCGAGATGGCGCCGTCGCTGCCCAGCAGCAGGATGTCGTCGTCGCCATCGCCGTCGAAATCGCCAACGGTCTCGATGGAGAAATCGCCGCCGCGATTAAGCGCGCCGGTCAGACCCTTCTCGTCGGCTGTCGCGCCGTCGAGGGTCCAGACGGACACATTGCTCTTGTTCGACACCAGCAGCAGATCCTGGTTACCGTCGCCGTCGAAATCGCCGGTAGCCTGGACCGCGAACCGTTCCTGGTCCGGGTTGACCGGCGCCTCTGTCGAGAAGGCCAGCGTGGTGTCGCCCGATGCTGCCGTCGCGGTAACGGAACGGAATTCACCGTCCAGCGTGAAGCTGGCATCGGCCGTGCCGTCGCCGTTCGAGTCGATGGACACGGTGGTGACGCCATCGGCGACCGTCAGCGTGACATTGTCGCCGGTGAATTCCGCGCCCTTGATCAGCACGGCATCGCCGTCCGCGAGGTCGCTGATGGTGTCTCCGGCGACGTCGGACGCGGTGCCCTGGAAAGTGTCGTTGCCGGCACCGCCGGTCAGCGCATCGGCACCCGCGCCACCGAGGATCAGATCCGCGCCACTGCCGCCGACCAGCGTGTCGCTGCCGAGACCGCCGGACAGGGTGTCCTCGCCGTCGCCGCCGTCGAGCAGATCGTTGCCGCCGCCACCATTGAGAAGGTCGTTGCCGGCGAGGCCGCTGATGGTATCCGCACCGGATCCGCCGGTCAGCGTATCCGCGGCCTCTGTCGCCGTCGCCTCGGTGCTGAAGGTGAGGCTGGTGCGGCCGTCCGCGCTGCTTGTGCTGACGCTGAGGAAGGTGCCAGCGATGGTGAAGGTCGCGTCCGCGCTGCCATTGCCGTCCGCGTCGATCGTGACAATGGTCTGGCCGTCGGCCTGGGACAGGGTGATTGCATCCGTGTCGAAGGTGGCATTGGCGATCACAAGGTCGCCGGTCTCCGGATCGAAACCGGTGATGCTGTCGCCGTCCAGATCGCCGAGGGTGCCGACGATGCTGTCCGCGCCGGCCCCACCGTCGATCGTGTCACTGCCGGAGCCGGCAGCGATGGAATCGTCGCCGCTGCCGCCGGAAATCAGGTCGTCGCCCGCGCCGCCGTCGATGGTCTCGGCATTGTCGCCACCGGTGATCTGGTCGTTCCCGTCGCCACCGGCAATGCTGTCGGTTCCGCCGCCACCGGAGAGGGTGTCGTCGCCTGCGCCGCCATCGATGGTTTCCGCCGTATCGCTGCCGGTGATGACATCGTTGCCGTCGCCGCCGCTGACATTGTCCGCGCCGCCTTCATTGACGATGGTGTCGTCGCCGCTGCCGCCGAGCACCGTGTCGACGCCGCTGCCCGCTGTGATGACATCGTTCCCGTCACCGCCGTCGAGCACATCGTTGCCGCCGCCGCCGGAGAGGGTGTCGTTGTCGGCGTTGCCGGAGAGGGTTTCGCCTGCATCGCTGCCTGTGAGGGCGTCATCGCCGGCACCGCCGTCTAGAATATCCGCGCCGCCCGCATTGACGATGGTGTCGTTGCCGTCGCCGCCGGAAACAGTGTCATTACCGGAGCCTGCCGAGATCAGGTCGTTGCCGGCCCCTCCGGTCAGAGCGTCGTCGCCTGCGCCACCGTCGAGCGTGTCATCGCCGGCCCCGCCGTCCAGCAGATCGTTGCCGTCGCCGCCCGAGATCAGGTCGATGTCGTCACCGGCCGAAACCGTATCGTCACCGGCCCCGCCATCGACCGTGTTTGCGCCGGATCCCGCGTCGATGCTGTCATTGCCCGCGCCGCCATCCAGGCTGTCATTGCCGAGACCGCCGTTCAGCGTATCCGCATCCGCGCCGCCGTCGAGGCTGTCGTCGCCGTCACCGCCGTTGAGGATATCCGCCCCCGCGCCGCCGCTCAGAGTGTCGGAGTCGGCGCCGCCATCAAGCGTGTCATTACCGTCGCCACCGTCGAGCAGGTCGTTTCCGGCAGCGCCGGACAGGGTGTCCGCACCATTCGCACCGTCGAGAGAATCGTCTCCGGTGCCGCCGTCCAGGCTGTCATTGCCGAGACCGCCGCTCAGCGTGTCCGCATCCGCGCCGCCTTCCAGGACGTCGTCGCCATCACCGCCGGCCAGTGTGTCGTCGCCGCCGGCACCTGTCAGAGTGTCGTTGCCCGCACCGCCATCAATCGCGTCATTTCCGGCGCCGCCATTGAGCAGGTCATTGCCTGCGCCGCCGTCGATCGTATCGTCGCCGTCAAGACCGTCGATCACATCATCGCCGTCCGTGCCGATCAGGCTGTCGTCGCCTGCCGATGCTGTGACGTCGGGGGAGAAGCTGATGGAGGTCTTGCCGTCCGCCGTTGATGTGGTGACTGAGTGGAACTCACCGGTCATGCTGAAGGTGGCATCGGCGGACCCGTTGCCGTCCGCGTCGATCGCGACCGTGGTCGTGCCGTCGGAATAGGTCAGTGTCACCGCATCGTCGCCGAACGCGGCATTGGCAATCACCAGATCGCCGGCATCCGGATCGAAATCGGCGATGCTGTCGCCGTTCAGGTCCGCAAGGTCGCCGACAAAGCTGTCCGCGCCTTCGCCACCTTCGAGCGTGTCGGCACCTGCACCGCCGGTAATCTCGTCATTACCCGCGTCACCACTGATCTCGTCGGCGCCGTCGCCGCCATCGAGGAGGTCATTCCCCGAGCCCCCGTTGAGCGTGTCGTTACCGGCGCCGCCATCGAGGATGTCATTGCCGCCATTGGCTCTGACACTGTCGTCCCCGTCGCCACCGTCCAGCGTATCGTCGCCATCTGAAGATACGACGGTATCTGCCCCGGCCCCTCCAACTAGGCTGTTATTTCCCGCGGAATCGAATACGCGATCATCGCCATCTCCGCCAGAGAGCGTGTCGTTGCCTGCACCGCCGTCGAGAACATCGTTCCCGGCACCGCCGTCGATCATGTCATCGCCGGCATTTCCTATCAGGAAGTCGTCGCCTTCGCCGCCGTAGACAGTATCGTTTCCGGTTCCTCCGCCCGCAGTGTCGTCGCCGAGCCCGCCCTCGACCATGTCGTCGCCTTCGAACCCTTCAAAAAGGTCGTTGCCTTCTCCTCCGATGAGCGTGTCGTCGCCATCATCGCCGATGATGCTATCGTCGCCCGCGCCGCCTTGGACAACGTCGTTTCCATCGCCGCCGTAAAGCGTGTCGTCGCCTGCGCCGCCGTCGATGGCGTCGTTCCCGACACCGCCGGTGATCTGGTCATTGCCCGCGCCGCCGTCCAGGACGTCGTCGCCTGCAAGACCGTCGAGTGTGTCGTTACCCGCGAGACCGCTGAGCGTGTCGCTGTCGGCAAAGCCGCTGATGGCGTCGTCGCCCTCGGTGGCCTGCTCGTCGGCGATGACGATGTCTTCGACGTTGGAGAGGCTCAGACCGTCGAGGTCGGAGCGGGTGTCGACATAGAGCGTGTCGTCACCGGCACCGCCGTCAATGACGCCAGAGTCGCCGGCATAGATCGCATCGTCGCCGTCGCCGCCGGACACCGTGTCCGTGCCCTCGGTAGCGTCGATCGTGTCGTTGCCCGCACCACCGTCGATGGCATCGTTCCCGGCACCGCCGGTGATGGCGTCATTGCCCGCGCCGCCATCGAGGACGTCGTCGCCTGCCAGACCGTCGAGCGTGTCGTTGCCGGCCAGGCCGCTGAGCGTGTCGCTGTCGCCGAAGCCGCTGATGGCGTCGTCGCCCTCGGTCGCCTGCTCGTCTGCGATGACGATGTCTTCGATGTTGGAGAGCGTCAGCCCGTCCAGGTCCGAGCGGGTGTCGACATAGAGCGTGTCGTCGCCGGCACCGCCGTCCACGACGCCGTCCGAACCAGCGTAAATGGCGTCGTTGCCGTCGCCGCCGGACACGGTGTCCGTGCCTTCGGTGGCGTCGATCGTATCGTCGCCGGCACCGCCGTCGAGAACGTCGTTGCCGGCACCGCCGTCAAGAACATCGGCGTCTGCGCCGCCCGACAGGGTATCGCTGTCCGCACCGCCATAAAGCGTGTCAGAACCAAGACCGCCTGTCAGCGCATCGTTCCCGGCACCGCCGGTAATCTCGTCGTTGCCCGCGCCGCCGTCGAGGACGTCGTCACCGGCAAGGCCGTCGAGCGTATCGTTACCGCCGAGGCCGGACAGGGTGTCCGCATCGGCGAAGCCGCTGATGGCGTCGTCGCCCTCGGTCGCCTGCTCGTCGGCGATGACGATGTCTTCGATGTTGCTGAGGGTCAGACCGTCGAGGTCGGAGCGGGTGTCGACATACAGCGTGTCGTCGCCGGCACCGCCGTCGATGATGCCTTCGGAACCGCCGTAAATGGCATCGTTGCCGTCGCCGCCGGACACGGTGTC